>CBDFMH010000005.1:0-3038858 GCA_965249545.1 Pirellulales bacterium | reverse complement strand
CGCGTAGCCAACACGTTGCGTCAGTAGGGGGGGAGGAAGCTCGGATTGCACCCTCAGGTTGTACTACAGGTCCAACAATCTCGCAGTTGTCACGCTGTGCTATTTATGGGCAGTCATTCCGGATATCAGCGTGGGCCAGAATTATCAATATGATCGGCATTGTTCGCGGTGCCTGGAGCGGTGCCGCGTGGTGTTCCGATTTTCAATGATTCTCCACTGGTTCGATCAAAAGTGTCAGGTGTGAGTTTTTCTGGAATGGTATCACCAGTCTCCTGCTGCCACTGTTTCAAGACAGCAGCCAGTTTGTTTTCAATGCTGCTGTGCTGTGGGCTTCCGGCAAGGTTGTTCAATTGGTGTGGATCGTTGTGCACGTCATACAGCTCGATTGAAGGTCGAGGTGCAAGAAATACATCTTGTTGTGCGGCAGTGAGGTTCCCTTGCTTCTTTTTCAATAAGGCGATGTGAGACGCAGATCTGACAGAGTCTGCTGGTCCCTGCCAGGGGAGATGAGGCCGCTTGTTGATTAGGTATAAGTAGCCATCACCACGTACGCTGCGACCATAAGCCTCGTAGTCATGCCAGTTATGTTCGGAGAACACATAGTGATGGACGTTTGCATTTGGATCATCAAACAGAGGCAGTAAACTGACTCCTTGCATTGACTCTGGCGGACGGACGCCTGCAGTGGTGAGGACCGTTGGTGCTAGATCGATAATGCTTAGTATGCTATGAGATGGTCGCCCAACCGCTTTGATTCCGATTGGCCAATGGGCAACGAGCGCTGTCTTCATCCCGCTATCATGAAGCCGGGTTTTCGCTCGTGGAAATGGGCGGCCGTTGTCGGCGAATACAAAGATCAGCGTGTTGTCCAGCACTCCTTGCTTTTTCAATTCGGCAATGGTGAGTCCAATAAAGTGATCAAACCGAGTCACTTCGTTGTGGTATGACGCGAGATCGTCGCGGGTCGCATCATTGTTGATGAGAAAAGGTGGGGCTGTGACCGTACCCTGTTGGTGCTTCGGGCCGTATTGTTTTTGCCATTGTCGGTCGGCATCCCAGCCGCGATGGGCATCATAGGCTGCAAACCAGAAGAAAAAAGGTTTGTCCCGCGGGCGTTCTTTAGTCAATTTCACCCAGTTTGCGTGACCGCCCGAGTTCTCTTTGTTTTTGCCGTTATCTTTGTGATCCCATGTTTTTTCCGGAGTAGGGTTGCCCTCTGGTGGATCGTCCTGAGGCGTGTGATCTTTGCCGGAGAGCGCCGTGTAGTAACCAGCCTTCCGCAGCAGCGACGGAAACTTGACGAGGTGCCACGGCAGAGGTCGATGGAGTTCGCTTGCTCCCCCATTGTTGTGCGGAAAACGTCCTGTGATGACGCTGCAGCGACTCGGGCTACAGCTGCTTGCCGTCAGGTAAGCGTTGTCAAATCGACGTCCGTGTGCTGCCAGTGCATCAATGTTGGGTGTGCGAGCGGTCTTGCTGCCGTAGCATCCGTAGTCGTTCCAACTGACATCATCAGCGATGAAGAAAATAACGTTCGGCTGTTCGGCGGCATACAAGACAGCCGGCAGAAGGGAAATCGCAACTGATACAAGTCGGTGCATGAGCGTTATTGCTAGAGAACCAAAAGGAAATTTGATCGCCTCCTATTTGCCAACGCAATAGACGGCTTTGGTTGAACGGAAGATAATGCGGCCCTCATCCAATGCGGGTGTCGCATTAAATTGTTCGTCTCCATCTCCCAGTTTATTCTCAGCAAGAATGGTGTATTCAGGATCTGCCGCCATGACAATACATGTACCATCACGGAGCTGGGCATAGAGGCGACCATCTCCGAGAACAAGCGATGCGTACACCCGGTCACGGGATTCGTACCGTTCCCGAAAGAGCGTGCTGCCATCTTCAGCATTCAAGCACTGGGCCATCCCCTTGTCGTGCGACCAGAATAAGTAGCCGTTATGAAAGAGGGGAGTGGTTACGTTGGCACCAACTGTCACTTCCCAGAGTTTATGGGTCTCTGTCACATCGCCTCGGCCGCCAGCTTTGACGGCGATTGTGCGATTTTGTCTGCCTCCCGAGCAATAGAGGACATCGTCGACAACAACGATGCCAGGCACGACGTAATCGGGAATCCCCCGGCATGTCCAAAGAACCTCTCCGGTTTTGGGGTCGTATCCTCGGATGAGTTCTTTGTGGTGCATGACAAGTTCAGGCGTCCCATTCTTGGGTGTGACAATCGTTGGTGTCGTCCATGCTCTGTTGATGTCCTCAACCTTCCAGGCGATTTCCCCAGTATGCTTATCAATGGCGACGAGTGCTTGTGATTCAATAGCAGCGTTGATGTACACCAAGTCTCCGTAGACAATCGGTGAAGCCGCCGCACCAAACCCGGCAACACCCGTACCGATACTTGTTCGCCAGAGTTCTTTCCCATCGAGTGAACAGCAGACGACGCCGGAGGGACCGAAGGCAGCATAGATTTTTTCACCGTCTGTGCAGGGCGTGGGCGAGGCATAGCCGTGATCAGCGACCCGAGGTGTTGCTTCTTGCTCTTCAGGAGAAGGATCGAGCGTGAGCGTCCATCGTGGTGTGCCGTCATTTCGAGAAATCGCCATGACATGAAGCTTCAGGCTTTCTCGTTCTCCTGGATCATCCAGTTTTTCACCGTACCCGCTGTACCCCGTGAACACGATCAAATCTTTCACAAGAATTGGACAACTGGAGCCACGAGCAACAGGAGTCTTCCATAAAAGGTTTTCCTCGTTTGACCAGGTCACTGGCAGGGCACCGGTGTTTTCGGCAACTCCAGTACCGTTCGGTCCACGGAACCGCCCCCATGATTCTGCGAAAATATCCGTAGAGGTCATGACGCATAGTGCGTACAGAGTGACAGTAGCCCATGTACATAGTGGGCCACAGGATTCATGATTGCGCATCTGCTGGTCTGCTTTCTAACTAGCTCATCAATTCTGGAATCACACTTCCATCTCGTACGATCATAACTGGTCGACCGGTACTCGTGTGGTATTCCTTCGTTGGGTCAATACCAAGCAGACTGTAGTATGTTGCTGCAACATCATCAGGCGAATGGCCATCGTGCCGAGGGCCACTTGCTGTGTCATCAGTCTCTCCAAGAACTCTACCGCCGGAGATGCCACCACCAGCCATCAGCATGAACATGGCTCTTGCGTAGTGGTCTCGGCCCGTTCGTACTGTGTTGATCTTTGGTGTCCGGCCAAATTCACCCGTGACGAGCACAGCTGTCGACTCGAGAAGTCCTTTTTGCTCGAGTCCGGTGAACAAGGCTGAAAGGCCTTCGTCAAGTGGTGGTAGCTGTTTGTTTTTAAGCGTGTTCCAGTTGTCACGGTGGGTGTCCCAGCCACCGTATGAAATGGTGACAAAGGGGACGCCATGCTCAACAAGTCGTGTTGCAAGCAGGCAACTTTGCCCAAACTTTGTTTCACCAAAGGGAGCCGCAAAGCTTGAGTTTTCACGGCTTGTATCAAACGCTTCCTTTGCTTTGGGAGAGGTAATTATTTTGTGCGCCTGCTCGGTGAACCTGTCGAGACCTGCTACAAGTTGATTCTTGTCCTCAATGGCGTGAAAACGCTGGTCGAGTTCCTCAAGGAGCATTTGACGTCGTTCAACATCACTCACGGTAAGGCTGCCATCGAGTGTCATGCCACGGACACTAAATGGAATGCCAGGTGTCGGTGTTTTTCCCGTAGCGAGAGCCGCATACTTGACGCCGAGGTATCCTGTGCCGCCTTGGTTGTTTTTCGGGATCGCCACGTTGTGCGGTAGCTCTACCGGTCCCCCAAGTTCACGGCTGACAACGGCACCGTAGCCTGGGAACTCAAGTGAGGGGATTGGTCGATTGCCGGTATTGACGTATTCCTGACCAAGCTTATGAGCAGCGAGCGAATGAGTAATGCCTCGCAGGATGACATACTTGTCCATGCACTTCGCTAACTTGGGTAAATGTTCACTTATCTGGATGCCCGGAACAGATGTTTTGATGGCGTTAAACTCACCGCGGTATTCAGATGGCGCATCTGGCTTTGGGTCAAATGTGTCCATGTGCGATGGGCCACCGGGAAGATTAACAAAGATGGCTGCCTTCGCACCCTTCGGTCGAGGAGATGCTGCATGAGTCCATCGCAGATAATTCGAGAGTGATAGGCCACCAGCGCCAAGTGCACCCAATTTCAAGAAGTCTCTACGAACGACACCATCACATGTTCGATGAAGAGTCATTGAATTTCTCCGGTCCATTTAAAAGTTAAGTTTTGTTCGTTGTGGCAAAGACACCAGGCCTAATGATTCAGTGCAAATTCTTTTGTGTTGAGTAAAGCCCAAAGAATATCGTGAATCCCAGCCTTTGCAGTTGGTGACTCCTTGAGGTACGTAATCGAACGGTCGATCTCGCGAGTAGTTGGCTCCCGAACAAGTGTCCGTAGATACGCACTCTCAATGATTTCGTGTACAAGGTCTTCATTTTCTACGACCCATTCCGATACGGATCCGTCAAAAATAGGTCCTGTCTTCGGGGTCTTCATTGCAGCTTCTTTTGCTGCAATGGATTTCTGCAGCGATTTGACGGTTCCTTTTGTGTCTTTTTTCATTGCGTATCCGAGCCGTTTTTTGAGTTGAGCCACTTCATTTGCAAGTTTCTGCTTTCGCTCGAGATGAAGTTTCTCAGCAGCTGGATCTCTAAAGTCAGGAATTGTTTTTGTGAGTTCATCAAGCCAACTGCCACGACGACTGATTGAGTCGAGCATTTCCTTGTCGTTTTGAAGAAAGACCGTTTGGAGCAGGCTTGGCTCCATGGAGCGATCGCAATCACAGTTACTTTCACGGGTCGATTGGCCGAAGATCTCGAGCGCGTAGTCGTTGTTGTACGATCCTACCGTTGTGTCGGCTATTGCTCGTTTTTCAACAAGTGAACACATCTCCATCGCTTCACGATCACCGGCAGTCGCTATTCGAACGGCATCATAGATGACTTCAGCTGGCATTCTTCTGGCAACAGCCCTGCCGAAGTTTCTGTCATCGTGAAGATTTGTTTCATTGGGCTGCCAGCCACGCTGGTACGTATCACTCTTGCAGATTTCACGATGGAGCCACTTCATGTCAAAATTGTGCTCTCGAAATCCTTCAGCAAGATATTCAAGCAACTCAGGATTGCTTGGAGGATTTGCCAGACTCAGGTCGTCTGGTGGTTCAACGATACCGACATTGAAATACGATGACCATACTCTGTTTACAATCGCTTGGGTGAAGTATGGGTTTGATTCATCAAGCATCCAAGCCAACAGGATTTCACGAGGATCTTCAATTTGCTCCAGTTTCATTTCCTTGCCGCCAAGGACTGTTGCAGTGCGGCCCTCGAGGAACCGTTCAAGCTGTTCTTTTTTCTTTTGCTTTATGTTGCTGGAATTGATCTGTTCCATAATCCCCACCAGCTTTTCCTCGGTGAGGGCTGGTTTGGCTTTGGTTGGGGCTATTTCTGTAAAAGGTACGGTCTTTCCCCTGATCGCTTTGGTTCGCAGAAGGCGATAAAGCTTGTTGCCCTTCAGGTCTTTGTCAGTCGTGTCAATGTCCAATGAAACGAGCATCTGCTTATACGTGCTCCTCTCATCCGGGTAGCGATTTCCGTTACGATATTCTGTGACGCGGTTGAAGAAATTTTTAAAGCGGTCAAAGTCATCCTTTGTCCATTGGTCAAATGGATGCTTGTGACATTGAGCGCATTGAATTCGAACACCCAAAAAGGTGTACGCAAAACCGAGTGCACGTTCTTCAGGCTTTTTGAAATCCTGCCGGCTCCAGAAGTAAGGGAGGTAAGGTTGGTCACCAAAAGATTGTCCATCTTCGTTGGCAAGGTAGCTGCTCATCCGCTCACAAAATTCGGTATACGATTCGCCGTCGAGTCGGCTCTTAGCAAGTACAATGCCTTCGACAATCTCGTCGTACGGAAGGTTTTGAGCAACTTTATTGTGCATCCATTCGTACCAAAAGTTTGATGCACCCTGCCTTCCTTCTGGGCTGTTGTTACTTACGTTTCGATTGTTATTCATTGTCCAGTCGCAGAGCTTGGTCGCCCACCACGCGGCATACCCTGGTCGCTCGAGCAGTTCTTCAATTTTTGCATCCCGTTTATTCGGTGACGTGTCACGCAGAAATGCTTCTGTTTCTGCAACTGGTGGAAGTGTTCCCGTGATATCGAGTGATGCTCGACGTAGAAATTCACCGTCGGTGCATACTTCCGATGGGACTTCACCAAGCTTCCGCAATTTCATTGCGACAAGTTCGTCGATTGGAGTTGGTGTCTTCAGCTCCGGATACTCAGAACCGGTCTTGTCAGAGACGGGAAAAATAACCGGTACTGGCACCACGCCATTGTCATAAAACGCAACGACATGACTGTCACCGGGGCCTTTTGCTGTAACCAACCCGTGTTCATCAATGTCAGCAATCTGATCATTGTTTGTACGGAATCTGCACAGAGGTGTGACGTCTTCATGCGTTCCGTCTGACCACACTGCTGTTGCCTTGAGTTGCCACGTCTGCCCTTTTTGTTGTGCAACTATTCCTTCAGGTGAAACGTCAAGGCGAACAAAGACTGCGTCATCATCGCTGACTCCCTGAGCGCCGTGTTCGATCCACTGCTTGAGAACAGCGAGTTGCCAACTGTCAGGATCAAGTATCTGGCCACCTCCGTGGTCGACCTGCTCAAGAGGTTTTTGGAGAAAGAGGCTGGCTTTCAAATTGTCGATATTGACGCGTGGGTCTTCACCTTGAAGCAGGTTCTCGTGGTCTGCCTTGAAGTCATAGCCAAAGAGTGAAAGCCGGAAATCACCTTGGCCCTGAAAGGAACCATGACATGCTCTGCCGTTGCAACCAAGTCGACCCATGAGTGGAACAACATGTCGCCGAAAGTCGGGAGATTCTGCTGCGTTATCCGAATCAGCATGAAAGCGATCGTCAATACGCGGGACGTGAGTTTCTTCTGCCGCATTCGATACTGCCGAAAAAAAGCACAACGCTATCGCAACGAGTAGAGCACTGGTGTGGAGGGAACGCTGAATCATTTTTTTCTCTTCAGAAATGCCGTACTGAACACAGGCCGGATACACAGGACAAATTTGGTGCATAGCCCCTGCCTACTTACTACATCTATGTATCACCCTCCTAAATCTTAATATGTTCTCGAAATTCGTCATATTCCATTCATTTTTCGCTGTAAAATAGGTGCAATCCGCATAGTAATGCCCTCGTGGCAGGTAGTTTTCTCATACGGTTCCCGAGGCTTATCAGGTCATCTGTTTCAGCCCACCCCTGCCACGGCTTGGGATTTCCATGTTTCTTGCGTTGCAGGAGAGCTTGTTGTCCTCAAAGAGGGTGGCTCTCTAGGTGGCCAAAGCGGCGATAACAAATCAGCCTTGAAGACCTTACGCAAAGATAGAAAAAGTTACACTCAGTAGGTAAATTTGTAAGAGTGCTTCGTTGGCTTGGCAACAAAAAGGAGAATGAAAAACCATGCATCCAGTTCGGTCTTTGTTTTTTATTTCTATGACAATCGTTGGAGTTGTCTTTCTACATGCAAGTAAGACTTGCGCAAATGAGCAGCCAAATATTCTTGTTATCTGGGGTGACGACATTGGTCTCTGGAATATCAGCCACAACAACTGTGGAATGATGGGCTATGAAACTCCGAATATTGACCGCATTGCTAACGAGGGAATTTCATTTACGGACTACTACGGGCAGCAGAGTTGCACAGCCGGCCGGGCGGCATTTATTGGTGGGAACGTACCTTTACGCACAGGGATGACGAAGGTTGGTCTGCCTGGAGCCAAAGAAGGATGGCAGACGACTGATGTGACAATTGCCACAGTATTGAAAGCACAGGGATATGCAACAGGGCAGTTTGGGAAAAATCATTTTGGAGACAGAGACGAACATCTTCCAACGAATAATGGCTTTGATGAGTTCTTTGGAAACCTTTATCACCTGAATGCAGAAGAAGAACCAGAAAACAGAGATTACCCGAACGGTCTTGTACTGCCGAGCGGCAAGACCTTTCAGCAGCAATATGGGCCGCGAGGTGTGCTTAAGTGTCGTGCAAATTCCGACGGCACACAGACCATTGAAAACACCGGGCCGCTGACAAAGAAGCGGATGGAAACAATTGATGACGAAACCGTATCAGCAGCCAAGAGTTTTGTGCAAAGGCAGGCAAAGGATGGGAAACCATTTTTTTGTTGGTGGAATGCCACTCGGATGCATTTTCGAACTCATGTAAAGAAAGAACATGTCGGCCTTTCAGGTCCAACAGGGAATAAATACCACGATGGTATGGTGGAGCATGACATGCAGGTAGGTGAATTACTTGACCACCTTGATGAGCTCGGTCTTGCTGAAAATACCATTGTTATGTACTCCACCGACAATGGGCCACACTTCAACACGTGGCCCGACTCAGCGACGACACCTTTCCGAAGTGAAAAAAATAGCAACTGGGAAGGAGCTTATCGCGTTCCAGCATTTGTGCGGTGGCCGAAGCGTTTTCCTGCAGGTGTGACGCTCAATGGTGTTGTGGCCCACGAAGATTGGCTGCCGACATTCGCAGCCGCTGCCGGTGAAGCTGGTATCAAAGAGAAGCTCAAGAAGGGGGTGACGCTAAATGGTCGTACATACCAAAACTACATTGATGGCCACAATCAGCTTCAGTACCTAACGGGTAAGACATCAGACTCACCGCGAAAAGAATTCATGTATGTGAATGATGATGGTCAAGTAGTGGCCTTGAGGCTTGGGCAGTGGAAGGGGGTATTCCTCGAGAACAGAGGGCAAGGGTTCGGTGTCTGGCGAGAACCTTTCACCGAGTTACGGGTGCCGTTATTGTTTAATCTGCGCCGTGATCCGTTTGAAAAAGCGCAGCACAATAGCAATACCTATGATGACTGGTTTATTGATCGAGTGTTTGTCCTTGTTCCCATGCAGCAGTATGTAGCCCAGTTCTTGCAAACGCTTGCTGATTTCCCACCAAGTCAAACCCCTGGTTCGTTTAATTTGAAAAAAGTGATGGATCAAATTCAAGCTGCAAATAAAGGCAGCTAAAACACGAGGAACTATATTTATGAAAAACACTGTTTTTATCTTTGCCCTCACGAGCATCTTGATGTGTGGTTTTGAGGCATCTGCCATTGGCCTGAATGAGCCTGTTCCCGCTTTCGAGGCGATTGATGATGAGGGTAATGCCTGGAAGTCAACAGACCATATCGGTAAGAAGATGGTTGTCTTGTATTTCTATCCTGCAGATATGACAGGTGGGTGCACAGCCCAGGCGTGTGGCTACCGAGACAGAATGGAAAATTTTGCAAGGCTCAATGCAGAAGTCATCGGAGTGAGCGGTGATACTGCCAAGAATCACCAGGTGTTCAAGAAAGCGCACCAACTAAACTTTACCCTCCTTGCGGATACTGATGGAAAAATCGCGGAACTTTTCGGAGTGCCTGTTTCTAAGGGTGAAAAGACTGTGACAAAATCAATAGATGGTGTTGATGTTGATCTTACGCGTACCGCAACGGCAAAACGCTGGACATTTATTATCGATCGGAATGGTAAGGTCGTTCATCGAGATGATCGAGTGAATGCAAAAGCTGACCCGGATTCTGTCGAGATGTTTCTCAAAGCTGTTGAATGACAAGGCCAACATGAATCGCAACGGACTCCTTTTCATACTAGTGGTGCTGGGGGCCGTTGGGTGTCTTGGTGGAGTGGTCGCTGAAGACGTGTGTCCTTTGTGGCTTTCGCCAAAGGCAAGTCTTGAAAATCTTCTGAAGGAAAGTCCGACGGGTCTTTTCCCTGATTTTTATTCTTCTCCTGTTTTTCCTTTTGTTATCGATCCAACTGAGCAGATAGTCAGGATCGAGCTCAAGGCGATGACCGTTGCTCAAGCGCAACATATTCTTGATAAAAGCCTGGAGGAAAATCCTGCTGCAGTATTCATTGTACACGTGACGGGCGCGATTAGTGTTTCGTCTGTGCCGCTTTCTGTACATGACAGAACCTGTATGGTTCTTGAGAAAGACGGACAGGTTGTTGCGTCTGCTGACTGTACGGCAGATTCATTACTTCGTATTTTTGATAGAGAGTATGTCAGCATCACCGGAAGCTACGACCCGAGACAAGCGGGAGGCTCGGAGCAAAAAAATATGTTCTGTGGGAATGGTGGCGTTGATATCGGTATCCATGTCAACGATAGCGGTCGGATTCACTTGGATCGTATTTCAGTTGCCGGGTGCAGAGGTGCCGGCATCTCGATAGTGGGTCGTGGTGCTGAACAATACGACCAGGCAGTCTCGCTGACTCGTTCTGTTGTCTGTGACTGTCAGGGAGACGGCGTACGCGTTCAACAATCGCCAGCGTGCATTGTCCTCGACAGCAGGATCACTTCGGTTTCCAAGGCTGCTCTTGTCATTGATTCCCCCTCTTCGGTCGTTGCAAACACGCTTTGCGGCGACAGTGGAAAAGGAATCGTTATGTCTTCATCTGATGGAATCCTGACACGGAACCAGGTGCTGCGAAATGGGACAGGAATGTATTTAAAGGAACAATCAGAGTATTCGCTGGTTTATGAAAATCTGGTTTCTGAGAATGCCGCTGGAATTGTTTTCGAGGGAAAGCAGGCAACGGTTGGGTGGAATGTATTTCGAAACGATGAAGAGGTAGTTGCTGGTGGATCAAAAAATATTATGTATTCCAATCGTGGTGTTGAACCTGATGCTATACGGAGTGCTGGAGTCGCATATTTTAATCCACCCACGAGGTCTGATTTCCATGACGAGCCTTTTGTCTGGAACGATGGTTCAGCTGATTCAAAGCTGTATTCACGCTGCGATATAGTTATTGACTCTGGTAGCCAGTCCCTCGAAATCAAGAAAGTAAACAATCAACTCAGGCAGGATCGGCTGGATCACCCAGATGCTATTCTTGTCGTTCACATGCGAGGCTCGTTTAGGAATCAATCTGAGGACGGGTTCGTCCTTCCTGATCGCACGTGTGTGATCCTCGATGGAGAAATTGTGAATGAATACGTGTCAGACAATCCAGAGTCGTTTGAATTGATTCACATGAAAGGGAAAGGCTGTAATTCTTTTTCGGGTGGGCGAATAATATCGGAAAACAAGGTGTTCTCGGCTATCAGTGGAGCGGGTGCCAGTAATGCATTTTTCTTAGATGACGTCGATGTCAATCTCCATTCGGAACATGGGGGCCTCGGAAGTAATTCAGTGAATGCCGTAAGCTCAAAAGAGCACTATGGCCCGTTTGTCGTTCGTGGTTGTACAATCCGGGACCCCGGGCATCGAGGTATCTGGATGCATGTTTCAAAACGTGTGTATGCCCTGGGCAATCGATGTCGGGCAGGAGGCTTTTCAATAGATTTTGATGCCTACTGTTTTCATGGTGCGGCACTATTTAACACCGTCTCCGGGAATTCGTATCACTCGGGTATCTTTTTTGAAGAGTGTGTGAAATCAAACACGGCCTTTGGAAACCTCTGTGAAAAAAATCCAGCAAATGGGATTTGTATGTGGACAGAGAATGTTCGAGGGAAAACAGAGAAGAATATTGTGGCCTGTAATGTCATTCGAGGAGGCGTGCAGATGGAAGCCAATCGAAGTGGGCTTTCACTTGGCGGAAGAGCTGCTGATCGAACGACAGAGAATAACTGTTTTTTTAACAACAGACTTGAAAATCTAAGTGGGCGATCCGCCATACTGATTAAAAAATACGCCCGTGATAATTACATCTCGCAGAGCATTCTTCAGGGAAATGAAGTGAAGGTCCGTAACTGGACCAGGAAGCCTGAAACGAATGACTTTCGTGAACAGTCAGGATTTCACAGTCCAGCAGTTCAGTAGATAATTTCCTTGCAGCATCGTTCTGTGATACGGTGTGCTTCTTGGGGATATTTTTGGTTTGTTTAAGGAGATGGAATTGTGAAACAGCGCAGTCTTTTTATTTTTTTAGTCGCATTCTATGTCTCGGTTGGTTCCATCAGCCAAATTCAAACGGCTGTTGCTCAGCAGTCGCAGGGCATGCAGTGGGCTCTTAAGCAGATGGACGAGGACGACGATGGAGCAATCAGTCGCAGTGAAGCAAAGGGTCGGATGCTGGCCAATTTTGACCGGGTTGACCAAGACTCGAGTGGATTGATTGAGAAAGACGAGCTCTCGCAGTTATTCAAGAGATTACGTGAAGCGAGAGGGCAGGGAGGAGCAGTTGGCAGTAACTCGGTGCCAGCTAGTACTTCGGTGCCAGATAGTGTGGAATTCCGAGAGAATGTCGCCTATCGAGAAGGCAATGAAAAATGGAAATTAGACCTTATGTTGCCTAAGAATCGTGAAGATGAAACGTGTCCGGTTATTGTTTTTATCCATGGTGGAGGATGGCGCAACGGAGACAAGGCTTCGGGAGTGTTTCGAGACTATCCTCTTGAGTATGCCTCTCGTGGGTACGTGTGTGCTTCCATAAACTATCGGCTGGTAGATGAGGGTACGATTCTTGACTGTATTGCTGACTGTAAGTGTGCTGTTCGATGGTTACGCGCCCATGCAGAAGAGTTTTCAATTGATGTCAATAACTTTGGTGCGTATGGGAATTCGGCAGGTGCACACCTTGTGGCGATGCTTGGTCTTTCATCAGCACAAAACGAATTGGAAGGTGATGGACCCAATCGTGATTATTCGAGTGCAGTGCAGGCTGTTTGCTGTGCTGCAACGCCGACTAACTTTCGTTTGTGGGGAGAAGAAGTTCGAAGTGGTGGTGGTCGCGCTGCAGCACTCTTTGGTGAGGAGGATACAGAACGGGCCATGGAGTTGGCTTCACCAGTTACGCATGTGACACGTTCTTCACCCCCGTTTCTCATGGTGCATGGTACTGCGGACACAACAGTGCCTGTTCAGCAGAGTGATGATCTTCATGCTCTTTTTCAGGAAAAGAAATCCCAGGATGTTACGTATCTACGCATAGACGGTGCTGGGCATGGTGTTTTCCGGAAGTATTCATCTGAAACAGAGCCAGCAATGCGTGAATTCTTTGATCGCGTCCTTGGCGGAGGCGGTGAATAGTCTGGAAAGGCCTTGAATTCCAGGGTTTTATTGCTATTGCGCGATTGCTTGCTTCGCCGTAGCGTCCTGCCACAATTGTTGAATTGGTTTTCGACACCCTGGAACTTGTCATGTCAGCGCAAGAAAAAGATGAATTAGACGTTTTCGAAATGTTCTACGCCTCTATTGGTCCTTCAACATGGGACGATTTGCGGCAGCCCGTTGAAGAGGATTCACCTGTTGAAGTATCGCAAGATCTCTCTGGGGTAGATTGTTTCGAACAAACGTTGCTTGATTAGAACTCAACGTGTCAGCTTGTTGTCCTAATAATTTTTGGTCGAGGAGTAACTCTATGAAGTCAGTAGTTGCTTCAGTACTTTGCGGGCTGGTTGGCAGTTCCGTTGCAATGGCCTCCCAGCCGACCAAAGGTGATCAGCCGGTTGAAGATGTTGTAATCCTTTCCTCAGTCCAGTTTGCTACGCATTTTGAACTACTGAAAAAAATGCTCGAGGGCGAGTGGGATGAAAAGGTGTATCAGCAATTTTCGTACTACGATGGTCTCGTCTACGAGGTAATAAAAAAGTACGAGAATACCTATCAAGACGATGTTGTGTGGGGGCCCTTCTTAAAAAAGCGAGTTGACGTGCACATGCAGGTTTTCAAAGAGATGAAGCCACTCATTAAGAAAAGGCAGGCTGGTGGGCGGCTATCAGACGAAGAGCAAGCTTGGCTCGAATCAACTGGCAAAGAGATATGGGAAAAACTTTTGAAATAGCGTGTTTCTAGTTCGGCGAGATATTCATGCACAAAAGTTTGTTTTTCGTCCTGACTAAAAAAAACCCGTTCGATACAGCAGGCGTCGCCCGGCACTCTTCGTCAAGTTCCCGCCTTCCCGTGACCTCAAACTTCTCATCGTCAAGAAGTGTCACCATCTCTCCGTCGCTTGAGACATTAAGAATATTCTCTCCAATCTGTATTGGAGATACTGAGAAGTTGCCGCCGACGCGTTCCTTCCAGATGATTTCCCCACTTGCTGCATGAAGACACGTTACGACACCTTTGTCTCCCCAGAGATAGAGACGGCCTTTAGAAAATAGCGGTGTTGGGACGTAAGGTGCCGTACTACGAGGTACCTCATAGATAATTTCACTGGTTGCATTTTTTGTTGCAGGCGGTTTGATAGCAACAAGAAGATTACTTCCGCCACCACCACTACCGCAGGTGCCTATCAATAGATTTCCAGCACAGATGGGCGAGGCGACGGTTCGTAGAGGAAAGCATTTATTTTCCCAGAGGACGGCACCTGTTCCAGGATCAATTGCATACATGCCATGTGCTTTACTTGTGCAGACAACGCATGGTTCGCTCCCTGTATCTGCCAGAACGAGTGGTGTGGAATAAGCCGCCTTTTCGGCACCGTCACGTGGTAGCTTCCATCGAACCTTTCCTGTGCTGGCATCAATTCCGACGATAGTTCCCTCAGTGTTCTGCTCGAGTGGGACAATGACAACGTTTTCCCAGACCACGGGTGAGCCACCGAAACCGTGCTGGCCTATATATGAGCCAAGATCAACACTCCATCGTGACTCTCCGTCATGAGTCAGGGCTTCAAGCCGAACGTTCTGGCTCGTGCCCCAAAGCCAATAGATGCCGTGAGAGTCGGCTGTTACCGTGCTGGAGGCAGAGCTGTTTTGTTTGTGATGGCGTTCTATAGCACCTGGGAAATCACGACTCCAGACGAGCTTGCCGGTGTGCAGGTCATGGCAAAATAAATGGCGAATTCTGCTCTCTTCATCTGCAGATGTCAGGTAGATTTTTTCATTCCATACGACGGGAGAAGAATGTCCTACTCCCGGCAGATCAGCTTGCCACGTCCAGTCTTCAGTAGTCCATGATGCAGGGAGTGTTTCAGCTGTCACTTTTCCTGTGCCGCCAGGTCCACGGAAACGAGGCCATTGATCAGGAGACACAACTCCAAGTTCAGCACACTGGGCAGACAAGCCCCATGTGAGGAACAGCAGGAAGAAAACATGAAGCTTCATTGGTCGTTTTGGCTAAAGGTTAGAAGTAGTGAAAGGCATAAGAAGTAGCATTTTGTTGTGATGCTATAGATCTGGTTCGTTACTATCGACCAGTTGGTCGTGTTCGCCCGTTATCGATTGCTTCCTGCAGTTTTTTCGTAAGAGCCTTAGCCTGCTCTGTTTCTGTGTCGTAGAGATTGTTCTTCTCTGCAGGATCAGCATCGAGGTCGAAAAGCTGGTATTCGGGAACGGTCGTGTTTGCAAGTTCCTGTTCAACGACGACATTGCGTGCTCTACCACGTTCGTGTCGCTGCAATTTCCAGTTGCCAACCCGCAGTCCATAGTTCCCGTTATTCCCGTTGTCCTGTTGAATCAGGTGATCTCGTCCCTCCGCTCCTTCTTTTCCGAGGAGTGCATCACTGACATCAAGACTATCGAGACAGTCGTTATCGTGAATGTGGTGGTCGACAATGTGATTGAGGCTTGTTGCCAGATCGATCGTGCACACCATTTCATCTGAAACGCCAGGCTTGATAGTACCGGGCCAGCACGTAATGAAAGGAGTTCTCGTTCCTCCCTCATAGACACTGTATTTGCCTCCTGAATACGGGCCGGCCGCATGGTGAGAGCCATTTTTTTCGATGGCCTGATCTTTGTAGCCGTCGTCAAGAACTGGGCCATTGTCGCTACAAAATACAATCAGTGTGTCGTTCGTGAGTCCTTCATCTGCCAGCGTTTGTGTCAATTCACCGACGCACCAATCAAGTTCGAGGATAGCGTCACCTCGTGGTCCTAATTGTGACGTTCCCTGAAATCGCTCGTGAACGATTCGAGGCACATGACATTCATGCGCTGCAAAAAACAGAAAAAATGGCTGGCCTTTCGGTCGATCTTTCTGAATAAATTTCTTGCTTTGCTTGACCCATGTGTCTGCAAGGTCTTCGTCACGAAATCTGGCAGCATTTCCCCCTGTGTAAAAGCCAATTCGGCTGATGCCGTTGTGAATTGTCTGGTTGTGTCCGTGCGACCAGTCCATTTTAAGTGTGTCGCGTGCAGACACACCCGTTGGTAGGTCTGGCGATGGATTCTTTTTACCAACCCAAAGTGGATCATCGGGGTCAAGGTTTTTGACATGGTGGTCTTCGACAAATACTTGTGGTACCCGATCATTCGTTGTTGGCAAAAGGAAGCATGTGTCAAAGCCAATCTCGAGTGGACCTGGGTTGAGTTCGCCGTTCCAATCAGGGCCGTTTGGTCCGCCCAGCCCAAGATGCCATTTGCCGACAACGGCAGTGTTGTAGCCGGCATCACGAAGCAATGAGGCAATTGTGGCTGTTCCAGGTTGAATGATCGCTGGAGCAGTTGGGGCAGCAATGCCCGTTCCTTTTTTGCGAAAGGCATAGTTTCCAGTTAAGAAAGAGTACCGAGTCGGTGTGCACGTTGAAGCTGAGCAGTATCCGCTGGTGAATCGAAGGCCTTGTTCAGCAAGAGCATCAATATTCGGTGTTGTGATTGCTGTTGCCCCGTTGCAGGAGACGTCTCCGTAGCCAACATCATCGCCCATGATCACAATGATATTTGGTGTTGCCACAGTTTCAGCAGCATGTGTTGGGGCTGTAGCGAACCCTGCGAGTGCTGCCACCAGACAGAATGATTCAGCGAAAGGGGATGTAAATAATTTCATTGATTTATCCTTACCTAAGGCAATATATCGGAACCCACAGTATCTTACATGTGATCTGCTCAGTCCACACGGGATAGTTTCAGTACCGGGTTGTGCAAACAGTTTTTCGATGAAATGGAAGCATCAGCACGACTCTGTGGGAACGGCGTCATTCATGGCAACTTGTAGCTCTTTTTCTGCATCAAGCCGGTACATCTTGGGACGACAAGTTCCGCTGTCTAGTCATTAAGTTTTTCCTGCAGCTGACCTGCCGTCTCGGCATGCTGTGACCCCACGTTCTTTGTTTCACCAAGTTTGTGAGCCTTGATGATGACAAGGGTAAGTTTTCAGTTCGCTCCTGGTGTCCTTGAGACCATTGTTGCTGGAAGTGTCCTTGTCGAAGTCGTGGTTGTGCCTTTGGGTTTCGAGGGAAGGTCTTCAAGCAGTTTTTCCAGTGCATGAATTGATGAAGCAGGTTGGGCGTAGCGGACCGCGTCTTTTTTGTTCGCAACGTGGCTCACAATATCAACAAATGGAACATGTGATCGCCCGGTCACGTCAACAAGCCCAACCTGATGGTTCTCACGGTCCCGCCTGCCGCCAGCAGATTGATCAATCCATTGAAACCAGTGGACGCCGACAAACTTTGGGTTTGCGAGTGCTGATGCCAGATAGCGGGCGTATGCGAGGCCCCTCTGCCGTTGGTTCCAGACAGAGGAAAGCCCAGGGCTCGGGACACCTCGGTCGGACGAGCCAATGTGAAACTCACTAGCGATTATCGGTATGTCAGCATTGCCAGGGACCTGCCATGAGCGAACTTCATGGTCGTAGACGTTGACTGAGAACACATCCGCGTGACCGACAGCGGCACGCCCAAGAACGTTTGGGCCTCGATGGCACCGGCAACCGAGAAAAAGTGTGCCGGGTAGCGACTGTTCAATTGCCTGCTTGGATTTGCGGAAAAACTCACGAGCAAATTCAAAATAAAGAGGATCGATATCTTTTGCTGCAGATGCATGATGTGTGGTGTCGCCGTGTTGAAGAATCTGGTCCCAGCTTGAAAAAGATGTATCCCACGCCTTGTTCAGTTGATCGAGCGAAGCGTATTTCTGACGAATCTGCCGAACGACCCAGTCTTTTGTCGTGTCACCGTCTTGAAGTTCGAAAACAAGTTGGGAAAAGCGATCCGGCCACTCAAATTCATTTCCAATAAAGATGCCTAAGCAGTAAGGGTCATTTTTTGCCCACGCAGAATTTTCGAGTGCTTTACATAGATCTTTGACGTAATCGTCTCGAAACGGTGAAGGTGTTTTCTTGCCCGTAAGCCACCAGATAGAAGCAAGAAGCGTGTACGGTGTTTTCTTGTCTTGACGAATTTCTGTACTGCTCCACGCAGCAAGTGTGTTGAGTCCCCACATTTTCATTCGATCATGAATGCCGTCACGACTCATTTTTTGCCAGCGATTCCCTAAGGACTCCAGGGCATTCAGGGCGGGGAAATTCACATAGTTTTTTTTGCCTCGCGTCGGCATTGTAAGCCAGTAGTACGGAGAGTCTTTGGTCGGCAGATGTTCGAAGTAATGCTCTTTGATTCGATTTGGTGTAACAGGTGTCATGGCTTCAGTACCAGCGATACACGCCCCTGCAGAAAAGAAGAGATACCCTTCCGGGTCAACAAACCACCACCGCCCGTCAATCTTTTCTGTCCGAAAACGACCAGTAGCCTCAAGGCGTGGTCCATTTCTCCAGCCGCCATAGTGACTGATGTCGTTCCGTTCGACCTTCGCTGCTGCGGTAAGTTCCAGGGGCAGTTCTTCTTTGAGTTGTTCCAGTGAGTGAAGTTTTCCGGGCCATTCCACCGCCCGAACTTGTCCAAATCGGTCGAGGTAGGGCAGGGTGTGAAGGGCTTGCTCTCGATCGGGGGTGGCTTCCCAGGCAGCGAAAAGTTCTGAGATCTCGATGTCGGCCTTGCCGCTGGATGAGTTGATCTCCAGAGTCATGCTCGCAACGTCAGCAGGAAAAAACGTGCGCCAGTGGTGTCGGTGGCCGTTTGGTTTTCCGAGTTGATCTTGAAAAACAACTGGTCCATCATAGTGGGGTTCTGTAGTCGGGAAGACGAATCCAATCGTTGTCTTCTCATCTCGAAGAGCGACTGCAGAACCAACGCAGTGCCGACCCCAGCCGAGAGGCTTGCTGTTGTTCAATCGTGCCGAAAGAGTGACGACTCCACGTTCCTTGTTGCAGATAGGTACTCCGAGTAGCCGATAGGACGATGCGTCCCACGCCGCAGTGTTTTTTGGTATGAAATGAAGTGTGAAAGGAGTCTTGCCTTGCACTCGCCATTTTCCTTTGCCAACAGCGTTGATACGAACACCGTCGGGCATGACGCCGGGCTTCATCGCAAAACTATGTACGGGCGTAAAGAGTTCGGCTGAAGAAATGGAATCGGATGATGCCAAGTCGTTGCGTACCACGGGTTTTTGAGTAACTCGTGTAGTTGGGGTGCTACGGTCGCTATCAAGAGTTCTGTTCAGGCCACGTAGCATCGTTGTAATGCGAGATTTCTGCTCCCCACTATCAATGAGGTCGTGTTCTTCCGCTACGTCTTCGTTCAGATTAAACAGATGCAGCGGCTTTCGATCTTTTGTCGCAATCAACTTCCATTGATCTTCCCGGAACGCTTTTGCGAGTTTTTGTCCCCACCCGTCTCCATCATTCGCTTGCACGAGAAGTTCGTGCCGTAGGTGAACAGGGTTTTGTTGAAGAAGAGCTGGTAAAAAAGACTGGCTGTCGAGCCCTTGTTTGGCTTGAAGTGTTTGGCCTGTTAGCTCAGCAAGTGTTGCGAAAATATCCTGAAGTCCTACAAGTGCGGACGACGTTGCTGCTGGTGTAATAGTTGAGCCGGTTCTAGTTCCGTTTCCCCAGTGCGCAATGAGTGGTACCCGATGGCCTCCCTCCCATATGGTGGCCTTGCTTCCCCGAAGCGGTGCGTTTGAGTTGTGTCCAAGCAGTTTCTGGCCTGGCTTGCCACGCGCAAGTCCACCGTTGTCACTCGTGAAAAGTATGAGTGTGTTTTCAAGAATTCCGTGTGCCTTGAGGCGGGCAACAAGCATGCCAAGTTGAATGTCCGCCTCGAAAAGCATGTCGAGGTGCGCATCTCCTGCTGTTCCTCGCACGGGCTTTCCTGCCAATGTCTTGGGAGGGGTATGAGGAATATGACAGGATTCAGTGCAGTAGTGCATGAAAAAAGGCTTGCCAGTGTCTGCCTCTACGTGCCGGTCGATAAAGCCTGTCGCCTCACGTATAAGATTTGGTCCAGCGACGGATGAGTCCCACTGTTTCAAACCAAAACCGTTTGTCGGGATCACGGAATCCCCATACGCCCCCGGTTTCCATTCAATGAGGTCGTCAGGATTGCCGTCGAGGAAGCCATTCCGAAAAGCAATGTAGGGAGGACCCTGAATGCCTTGGGGGAGACTGTAGGTGAAATCGAAGCCAAGATCAGATGGTCCATCTTTCCATTTACGGCTGAAGTCGATGTCGTGGTAATCGTATTTCCAAGAGACAGGTTTCTTGGTTGTCGTGCTGAAGACCGTTCCGCCGAGATGGACCTTTCCAAAGAATGCAGTACTGTACCCAGCAGTCTGCATGAGTTGGCCAAGTGTGGCCTGACCGTCAAGAATCTGGGAACGCTGATGAAACATCCATGTGCCGTTTTCAAGGCGACCACGCCATGGATAGTTGCCAGTCATCACGCTGTAACGCGATGGGGCACACACAGCGGATGGGCTGTGTGCATCTGTGAATCGCATGCCGTGTGCAGACAGATTCTCAATGTTTGGTAGCGAGACTTTGCTCTCTGGGTTGTACGCCCTGCAGTCCCCATACCCCATGTCATCCATAAAGAAAATGATGACATTCGGTTTTTCTTGCGCATGAGCACAGAACGCTGTTGTCGCGGAAAAACAAAAAAAGAGTGCGATGAAACGCATCGAATAAAGCCCCCGTGTGAAAAACAACGATGTGTGGCCTCGCAGGCCTTTGGAAACGAGACTAGGCAAGGAGATCATCAATCACATGTCCATGCACATTGGTAAGCCGTCTCTCGAGGCCGTTGTGATAAAACGTCAGCCGTTCGTGGTCGAGCCCCATAAGATGCAGAAGTGTTGCGTTAAAGTCATAGACCGACGTTGGGTTGTCCGCCGCTTTGAAGCCAAATTCATCACTGCTGCCATAGCTGGTAGCACGTTTCACACCTGCACCAGTAAGAAAGCATGTGAATGCATCAGGGTTATGGTCTCGTCCTGTTCCATTTGCCTGTAGGAAGGGCATTCGGCCAAACTCTGTTGCCCAGACAACAAGCGTGTGATCAAGCATTCCCCGTTCTCGCATATCTGCCAAGAGCGCGGCTGTCGGCTGATCCATGATTTCGGCTTGCATGGCATGAGTCTTGAGAATGTTCTGGTGGGAGTCCCAGTTTGTAATTCCGTTCCCGCCAGAAGGGTCACTCCCATTGAAGAGTTGGACAACTCGTACACCCCTTTCGAGGAGTCGTCTGGCAAGAATACAATTGCGAGCGTATGAGCCGCGTAATTCACTCCCGCCTTCGACACCATAGGACGCGAGTGTTGCTGCGGATTCTCCTGCGAGATCCATAACCTCAGGAATAGACATTTGCATGCGACCCGCAAGTTCGTAACTTGCTATTCTTCCAGCGAGATCAGCATCTCCTGGAAACTGTTCGAGATGGTGGGCGTTGAGTCGTTGAATGATGTCACGAGTTGTCGCATCATCTTTCCCGGTGAGTTGATCTGGACGGTCAAGGTTTTTTGGAGGACTTGTGGCACTGAAATCGGTGCCCTGAAACGCTGCTGGCAGAAAACCATTTCCAAAGTTATTTTTTCCACTGCGTGCGAGACCGCGCGGATCATTAATTGCAACAAATGCAGGAAGGTTTTCGTTCTCGGTGCCGAGTGCGTAGGTCGTCCATGCACCAAAAGATGGAAAGCCTTCCATTGTGAACCCGGTGTTCATGAAGTTCTCACCTTGGGGGTGAGCGCTTGACTCGGTGTGGAGGGAGTGAACGAAGCACAGTTCATCTGTCTGTTTGGCCAGGTTAGGGAGAAGGTCGGATACCATCTTGCCGGTCTCTCCACGTGGCCGAAATTTCCAAAATGGCTTTGCTATGTTTCCAGTGGGTCCTTCAAAGGTGACGTCTGGAATTCCCGGGGGCTTCTGCCCATGGAACTTTTCAAGTTGTGGCTTGTAGTCGAACGTGTCTACATGGCTGACAGCACCGGGACAGTAGATAACAAGAACCTGTTTTGCAGGCATTGGGAAGTGAGGTGGCCGAGCTGCATACGGATCATTCGGGTCGATCTGCGGACGAATGGGCACCTTTCCTCCTGCAGTACGGACAGTCTCAGCTAGAAGCCCATCGTCTTGTAACATCTGAAGCAGCGCAAGGCTTGAAGTGGAAAGCCCTGCGGTCTTTAGAAATGTGCGACGATCAAGAAGATGTCGGCCCTGTGGTAAAAGATGTTCTGCGTCATTCATGTTCGCTTACTCCAGGAAAGTAAAAGCATTGGAGTTGAGGATCGCTCGACAGACGAGAAAGAGATCCTCTTTGGAGGTTATGTTTTGCACGGCAGTCTTTTCCTGAGCAGTTGGGCACCGGGCAAGAAGGAGTTCGAAACACCGGTCGAGTGCCTTTGGTAGATCATCCTCAGAATCTTTCATCGCGCGTTTGGCAATCAGTTCTGACTGAGATATGACAAACGGGCTATTCATCAGGTTGAGTGCTTGAAGTGGTGTTGTTGAGACCGGGCGCTTGGCTCGTACCTGGCCACAGTCAGGAAAATCAAAAGCCGTGAACATGCAATCGTCGACCCGACGCATCCGTTCCTGGTAGATCATTCGCCGCCACGTGTCTTCACCGTAGTTGTCCAGGACCTCCCACTGTGCATAACGCTTTTTGATATTATGGATGCGGTAGCTCGGCCCACCAAGTTCTGGTTTCAGTGAGCCTGATGCAGTAAGGATGGCGTCCCGAATAACCTCGGCCTCGAGACGTCTGGGAGGAAATCGCCAGAGAAGGCTGCTCGTTCCATCTTGAGTTAGAGCTTCTTCGTTGGGCTTGCTCTCTTGCGTAAATGCACGAGAGGAGACAAGCAGCCGGAGAATATGCTTGACGGACCATGGCTTGGCTGGGCGACCGCTGACCGCCAGCACTGGTTCAGCGAACTCTGAAGCAAGCCAGTCAAGAAGTTCTGGGTGAGTTGGTTGGGCACCAGCGAAGCCAAAGTCACCGGTTGTTGTGACAATCCCCTGCCCAAAGGCATGATGCCACATGCGATTGACCATGACCCGCGATGGGAGCGGGTTTGTTGGCTCTGTTAACCAGTCAGCAAAAGCTTTTCTTCGTGCCTGACCAGATGCATTGCTGTCAAGTTGTAGGTCACCAACAAGAACAAGGGGAGCTGCTGGTGGAACTTCATCTCGAGGGTTTTCGGGGCTCCCGCGATGGAAAACATGTGTAGGACCGGGTGTTTTGAATCTTCCAACAAAGCTTGGCCGAGGACCTTCCGTATTGAATTGAGCAATCAGGTGTTGGAGCTTCTGTAAGGCATCAGATCGAAAAGGAAACGTTTTATTGAGTTGGGCGTTGGTTTGGGAGTTGGCAACCTGTTGCCATTCACCATCAGCAGTCTGCATCTCAATACGATACTTTGGAAAGTTAAATGGCTTTAAGTCTGTCAAGTAGTCAGTATCAAAGAAGTTTTCTCTATTATTGCTCAAACGAATACGATCAATTTCAGTTGGCTTCGTGAACCGAAATTCCAGCCAAGGGTTTCCTTTTTCACCCTCGGGCACACGTGCAGCCCACCGCTCAGTCCCATATTCACCGTCATTGATTTTCCAGAGTTGATTTCGAAGAACTTCCATGCCGGGTGCTGCGGTTACAGTTGCGCCACTTTCGGAACTGGCGACATTTTCTTCAAGGTTGTGAAGGCCGAAAATTTCAAGCTCATCAAGACCAACATATCGACTGAGAAATGTAATCCGAACTGCGTTTGTCGTTGTACTTGGGAAATGGATTTCGCCATAACCAGTCCAGTCTTCTTGCCATGCACCAGCATCTCGAAGCCGATACCGCTGTTTGCCAATTTCTTTGTAGAGTCGCTGTGCTATTTCCCGGCGAGGATGATGTTCGTCGAGTTCTGGGTAGCGGCTGCCAAATTCAACATCTTGGAATACCGCAGAAAGTGAGTAATAGTCCCGAATCGTAATCGGATCAAATTTGTGGTTATGGCAGCGTGCACAGCCGATCGTCACACCAAGCGCAGAGGCACCAACAGTCTGAAGAATTTCGTCCATACGGTCTGCTCTGGCTTGCCGGCGAGCAGACGGCTCCTGTCCAACGGTTGCGACGGGAACATGCGGTCCAGAAACCAGATAACCAGTGGCATCGCCGTGCCCGACCACATCACCAGCTATTTGCTCAGTAAGGAATTCGTCGTAGGGTTTGTCTTCGTTAAATGCTCTGATGACGTAATCCCGATAGATCCAGGCATTTTTTCGATACATGTTACTTTCGGAGCCATTGGTTTCAGCCCAGCGGATTACGTCAAGCCAGTGCTGTGCCCATCGTTCACCAAAATGGGGTGACGCAAGAAGCTGCTCTACAAGACTGATGTACGCACTGTCCGCATCTGTTTCACATGCTTTTTCAAAATGATGGACCGCCTCGGGTGTCGGTGGAAGGCCGGTGAGCACGATTGAAGCGCGCCGAATCAGGGTCGCTGGGCTCGCTGGCTTTGAAAAATGAAGAGACTTCTTGCGGAGTTTCCTCAGGAGGAACGCATCGACTGGATTCTGCTCGTGCTCATCTGGTACGGAAGGACGGACTACTGGCTGAAACGACCAAGGCACCTCATCTGCAGTAAAGGCGACCTCATCATTCATTTGGCCAGGCCACTCCGCGCCTTCAGCAATCCACTGTCGTAACAAATCGATTTGCTGTTCGGGCAGTTTGTCTTCGTCAGGTGGCATCGCCATGTCTGGGTCGCGGTGTTCGACGACTTCCATGAGATAGCTTTTCTCAGGATGTCCCGGAACAAGTGTTGGCAGGCCATAGTCTCCGCCTCTGAGCATCATTGCTCGACGGTCAAGTCGAAGACCGGATTCCTGCTCATCTTCTCCGTGGCAATGCCAGCAGTTTTCTTCGAGAATTGGCCGAATGTCTTCTTCAAATCCAATGGCTGCTTCTATACGTGGAGCAGTGTGGAGACAAAGCATTGCCAAACAGCACAGGAGCACAGGCCGTGACGAAAAGAAGCTGCGACACGCTTGTATGGATTGGGTTACGTTCATAGCAACTGGCTCAGAGGGGTATTTACCGATGACCATTTTATTCTAGACCAGTACGGCCAGCATGTTTCATTAGGGCGTTTGTGACGCTGGGTCAGCAGCTTTTTTGTGTGCTTGAAGTTCTGGCCAGCTAAGGGTTCCATCTTTGTCGGCGTCTGCATCAGGATTCTTTTTGAAATAAAGATTTTTCCAATATTCGTTACTTTTTGGTTCAGGTTTCCCAGGAGCCTTCCACTGAGGCTGGGGGGGCACAACGCCTTTTTTTGGAAGCCGAGACGCAAGCACGTGTCGTAAGCGGTTTACCTCGTGGCTGTGTTGTGCTTCAGTAGCAAGGTTTTTCCATTCGTTCGGGTCAGATGCCGTGTTGTACAGTTCTTCTTTTCCGTTTTCGTAGCGAATGTATCGCCAATCATTACTACGAAGTGAATAGCTCTCTTCGTGTGGGTCATATTTCATCCGCCATTTGTACAGTGCGGTGAGTGCTTCATCTGGACCAGTCCATGTGCCATGAGCTGGATTCTCTAGCAGTGGGCGAAAGCTGTGTCCGTCGAGTGGATGCCCCTTTTCATTTTTTATCGTATCGCCCTCAAGGTCACAAAGATCACTCAGAGTCGGATAGATATCGACGAGTGACACAGGTTGGCTGCATGTTGTGTCAGCGGGTGCGATTCCCGGGGCCCGCACGATGAGTGGAATTCGAGTGCTTTCCTGCCAAAGTGAATTTTTGTAGAGATAGTCTTTTTCACCCATTCCCCATCCATGGTCACTTGTCAGGACAATTATTGTGTTGTCCTTGAGTTCTGTACTATCGATTACATCCAGAATCCGACCAACCTGCTCATCAACAGACGCAATACTGGCAAGGTAGGCCTGAATAAAGTGCCGCAGGGCTTCATCACGCGAGTCGTATGATTCCACAAGCTTTCGGAAGAGTTTGCCTCCCATGTCTTCAGTGCGTTCAGAATCAGGTTCTTTCCCTTCTGGAAGCCCTCGGATTGTTTTCGCAAATGTATCGTCTATGTCACCGTCAAGAATCTCGGGGAGCGAGATTTCATCCACTGGGAACATGTCAAAAAATCGCTGCGGAACAATAAGTGGTGTATGAGGCCGGATAAAACCAATGCCCATGAAAAACGGCTTGCGGTTTTTTGCGTTTGTTGCAGCGAGTGCCTGAAGTTGTTCAACGGCCCAGTTCCCATTTTTCTCATCCGGTGTCGGATCATTTTCACCTGAAGGATGGATCGTCAGTTTGTCGACCGATTGCCATCCACCGGTTCGCCACATAAGCGGCTTGCCGTCTGGTGTCGTCCTTCCTTCAAGACTTACAAGTGGTCCGAACGATCCATCAACCGGGCCGATCTCGTTATAGGGAGCTGGCGTGTCAGGGTGTGGTTGATTGCCCTTCCCGTCATAGGCGAAAGGTCCATAGTCCGCACGGTTCCCGAAATTCTTCCATTCTCCACGAACCATGTGGTGCAGAAGCTTCCCGGTTCCCACGGTGTAGTATTTGTTCTGACGGAAATAATCCATGAGTGTGCGTGAGTTTTTGAGTACCTCATAGGTGTCCCATTTTGTGAACCCATAGCATCCTGAGTTATGTGGGTAGATGCCAGAGAACAGGCATGCCCGGGAAGGGCCGCAGATTGGAATGTTGCAATGGGCCTGCGTAAATCGAACGCCTGAATTAGCAAGCCTCACCATGTTCGGTGTCACTGTTTGTGGGTGTCCACGAAACCCTTCGATGTAGTCGTTCAGGTCATCGCAAATAATGAAGACAACATTTGGACGGTCTGTTCCGTCATTTTGTTTTGCTGCAGCCACACAGATGGTTCCCATCGCCATAACGAAGGTACCGCAGGCAAACAAAAACCAGGAGTGTATTGATACAGAGCGATACATAAGACCTTCCAGTTATTCCTAGTGAACATGTCCGACTAAGTAGATGTCATGAATTTCATCTGATGACAAGGCAGCATTCAAGATAATCATTTCGTCAATCACGCCGTCAAGGTTACGGACAGCAAAATCAGGTGTTTTTCGGAAAGGCTGCCCCCAGTTGCCAATTTCTGCAGCACCAATTTGAAGAGTATCAATGACAAACTCATCTTTGATTTCCTCACGACAAGTGACTGTGCCGTTTACATAGTGTGTGACTGACCGTGATGCGGGGTCGTAGACGGCTGCGAGGTGAACCCACTGGGCCGTCATGGAAGGTGTCCAGAAGGACTCGGAGAAGTAGACGTGATGAAGCCCTTTGTCTTGGATAGGCGGTGAGTTCGGGCCGGTTGAATAAAAGAGTTTCTGCGAATCATCGACCATCACGGAAAACATGAGTTTTCCATCATGCCGGATTTGCCAGTGAGGTTCACCGTTTTCGTACCCGTCAGACAGGAAGAGTGCATTGTATTCGTGTTTCAAGCTATTTATTTTGGCCCAGCAAGAGAATGTATAGGCAGAAAACGTCCCATTAATTTTTGTCCTGATGCGGCTCCCTGGACGACTCATGAGAACGCCAACGGATTCCTTCTCAAACCGTCCTGATACAGTCTCGACCGGACCAAGAAGTTGTCCCGCGCTTGCATAGTTGGTCTCGGCAATATTTGGATAGCGACGGCCGGTAAAATCTTTTTCCGCTGAGAATAATGCAATGAGTCGAGGGTCAGCGGCAAGTTCCTTCATGAAGTGGCGATATGTGAAGTACTGTTTTCTTCGTTCGTCCGTCGTTTGTTGTTCGATTGCATCGAGTTGCGGAATACGGCTAAGTAGGTCAGAGTCAACCGCCTCGCGATCAAGAGAAGCTTGCTCCCCGGCTTGCAGAAGGTCGCCATCAAACTGCTTGCCCCGCAGAAGAACCTCACCATCGATCACGGCAACCTGTGCCTTTCCTTCACTCATGTCGAGCGCAAACCGTGTGCCAAGGTCAATGATGTCAGTGCCGGCAGCCTTGACAGTAAACCCTTGAGCGGCTGGTGGTACTGTCGCTTCGATACGACCATTTTTTACTGAGACGGCCCAGTCAGAAATGACGTCGAGTTGAGCTGGCCCCTCTACAACAAGTGTTGCCCCGCAGAAAAAATCAATCACAGCGACCCCACTTGCAAATGTAAAACGTCCAGGGGGTAGTAAGCTGCCGTCAGTTATTTTTGAATCAGTGTTTGGCCAAGAAACATTAATTGTCTTTCTAAGGACAGCATGCCCTGTAAGTGTTGATTCGACTCCTCCCCAGGTCCGCTTTTTGGTAGGCCTATCTTTGGTAGTAGACACTGGTTCAGTGCGAGTTAGATCTGCCAATCCAATACTTGCGTCGCCACGATTTTTACCAATTAAGAAGCCAGTGAGACCAATGAGCATGCAAATACTTAATGCAGTGGCCCATTTTGTCATGGGCCCGATTTTGCTTGGAAGCATAAAGGATGAATATGCCGCGACTCTTGATGGAAAAGAGGCAGCCTGTGCCAGATCGCTAGCAGAATCACGTAGCATTCTGCTAGGGAAGATTTCACAAAGTGCGGTGTGTATTTCGTGAATCTCGTTGTAACGCTGCCGTGCTTCTGCAGAGTTTTCCAGTAGCGAACTTAGTTTCTGTGCGTCGCTGCGGCTGAGAGACTGGTCAATCGATAAGGAGATCAATCGATCAAGTTCAGCTGAATCGATGTTGTCGCGCATGATGTCCACTTTTGATCGTAATGAGTTGTGTTATTTTTGGAGTTTTTGTTGGATACATTGCCCAAGTTTTTTTCGAATTCTTGACAATCGCATACCAATCGCATCAATGCTCATGTTCATAGTGGAGGCGATGGTGGCGAGTGGTAGGTCCTCTTGGTATCGCTGCTCAAGGAGTTTGCTTTCATCGACGTTTAGTTGCTTGACGCAGTCTTTGAGAACGTCAACCCGCGCATCATCAACAACTTCAGATTGTTCAGTTTTTCTGTCTATCTGTTCATAGGCCGTGTCAGAGAAAACTAACCGATTTCTTGAACGATTTTTTCTCCACGCCATGAGTTGAAATCGTGCGATCGTAAAGGTCCAGGCCTCGAAACTTGTGCCTGACCGAAAATCAGCAGCCTTCTGACAGACGACAAGATTTGTTCGCTGGAGAACCTCAAGCGTCTGATCTCTGTCAGCGAGTCGCTTCAAAATGAAGCCATAGAGCCGAGGCTGCATCGCCTCAAGCATTACCTCAAAATCACTTTTTTCGGAGGATGTGTTCGTTGCAATACCGGAGTTTTCAGGAAAGCTGCAAAAGAGTGGCCCTTATAAATAGCAACACGTGCATGAAGCTAACATGCACGTGTTGAGTTTTTAAGAAAGACCGTTGCACGTTATTTTTGTGCTGGGAACGTGTCCTTGTATTTCTCTGGCAGGTGGATCAGTTTTGCCATCTCACCAATTATGCGTTTGATTTCTTCTTTGTCCTTTTTAGATTTAGCAAGTTCATCATTTAGAGACAGTAGTTTTTCTTTATCGGCGTCGGAGTCAGAGAGAAAATCCACCAATTCTTTAACTTGCTCAAGGGATGTCTGGTCGTAACTCTGGACATCCCAACGCTTCTTGAAGGTCTGATAGAACGTCCAATCGCACTTGGATATTTTCTCCTGTTGGTGTTCCAATATTTCACTGCAGCCAGAGATGCCGACAGCAAGAGCGACGAGAGCGAATACAGATTGTTTCATGTGTAAATCCTGTTCAAAGAAGAGAAAGGCTGCAGGGGGGTAATAATCTGCGGCATGAGTAAGAATTTGAAAATTGGCGTGGCAGTGCTTTGGAAGCAGCTGCCACGCCAGTTCGGTGCAGTAAATTGAAACGTTTTGAATTAATATGCTGGAATAACTTTTCCTTCATTTCGGCTCAGCATTCCATCGTATACCGCTTTGTCCATGGCAGTTGCGAAAGTAATCGACCCATCGGCCATCGCCAAACCAACAACGTTGCCGGTGTGTCCAGAGCTCACACTATTCATATTCTTTCGCCAGGCTTTTCCTGGTCTATCAGCGGAAAAAAAGCACCACCAATGTTGTTCCAGTCATTACCAGAAACAAAATGAACAGAATTTGGTCCGCTCGCGCACCATGACGTCGCCGCTGCGTTTTCCGTCAACAGAATGGTGTTTGAGAGTCCGTCGGTGAACTCAGCAAGACCCGTGTCTCCCGCATTCATTTGCTTGATCCAGCGCCTGCTCCCATCCGCAAGGCGCCTTGACCGTTATAAAACCATGTCTTTGGACGGATCAGGGTGGGCATCGGCGTATGCCGCGTCCCAGTACACGCGACCAGTGCTTGCACGATAGTTTGTTGACCCAATTGCCGTGGTTCGACTTGCAGCGGTTGCTTGATAGTCCACTCCATTTTTATCTTTGATGTCCGGATTCCAACTTGGGCACATGAATGCAGAGATAATCCTGTATCCAGGGCGTAAATTTGCATTGGGGCCATTCAGTCTCCACAGTGCCGGTTTCGGTGATCTGAAATTATTATTTTGAACAGCACCTAAGGCGTCGAGCATTGTCTGTTGCTCGATAGTTGGGAGAAGTTTTGTGTGCCATGTCCACACATTTTTTCCATGACGGTTGCTGCCTGGCCCTAAAATTGCGGAGGTGCCGGGACTCGTTCCGCTTTCGAGGTACGTCACTGGGGGAAAGAAGTTATCACTTTTACGTGCATTTTGATCAGCGAGGACAGACATACCCAGTGCAAGTTGCTTCATATTGTTTTGGCAGCTCGATCGACGAGCAGCTTCACGAGCCTGCTGAACAGCCGGCAGAAGAAGACCAACAAGAACACCAATGATTGCAATAACAACGAGTAGCTCAATGAGCGTAAAACCTCGTGAGCGAGACGTATCGTGTAAACGCATGATTAACACTCCGTAGTAAGTAAATAAAGGAAAAAAAGACGAAGATTATGGCTTGAGACCATCAATCAGATTGAATGAAAAATGCCAAAACCCCAAGCCCTCGTACAAATAAACTGTATCGTGAAACTCGAAACACGACAAGGTTTGTTAAAGAGTGAGAACTCAGGCTTTAACCGGCACACAGCATGAAATCGGTTTCATGCGAAGACTCACTGAAAAATTGTCTTTTACCTACGCGGTTTCTAGAGATGTTCGTTGTGGATGCATGCGAGGCACGTCGCTGCTGGTCTTGGAATAAGCCTGCGATATCCCATCTTTTCTTCGCAAAATCTAACTTATTGATCGTGTTGAAAAGAGGGAAGAACCCTGCCTGGAACTGTCTTCAGCAGCGGTCCCATTCCTTTGTTATGTGATGTGACAACAGCGATCACATCTCGCTTCGGAAAGAAAAAGATAAACTGGCCGCCAGCTCCGCGACATGTGATGCACTCTATTTTTGTTTCACCAACCTCAGCGTTGTTCTGCCAAAAAAAGAAACCGTACGAGTTTGTCTCTGATGGCTCGCATAGAGGACTGGTTGCCTGCTTCATGAATTCAGGAGGAATCAGTTGTTCTCCGTTGTATTGCCCGTGTTGGCGAACAAGAAGTCCCCACTTCATCATGTCACGAGAACGCATGCTGCTCCCTGCGGCACTCTTCGGCAGGCCGTTGATATCGTCCGGCCAATGAAACTGCGTTATTTTTAGTTTTTCGAGGAGTTCTTTTTCTAGAAAATTATCAGCTGATCCGGGCACCACAGCCTCAAGCACGTGCATGGTCATCGCGGGGTCAATGCCCTGGTATTTAAACTCACGAGGTGCAGATGGAATTGGTGCGGTGCGTTCAAAGAACATCTGCACTTGATGCTGACCTGGATTCTTCGCAGTGTCTGATCTGATTTGTTGCTGAACATTTTGTGGAATTCGAATGCCAGACCGCATCGTCATTACATCAGCCAGAGTGATTGTTGCCGCTCCCTTGGCGAATCGTGTTGGGTCAAGTTCCTTCAGGAATTCATGAACTGGACGTTCGAGATCATCTATGGTGAGGTAGCCACACTGGATCGCTCGCCCAATGGCAAGGGCGGTGTACGACTTGGTAATAGACATCTGGTAGTGAGGATAGTTCACCCGGCCCCGTCTGAAATATGATTCAAAGAGCAGTTTGCCGCGGTGCGAGATCAACAAACTATCAACTTCTCCATGCGTGCCGGCAGCAATCTCATTCGCAAATTGAAGAATGGAATCAACCTCGCCGCCATCAATGCCAAGCGTGCCTACTGCAAGTCCGTCCTCTGCATTTGGGCTTGTGTCAATAAATGCACTGGGCAAATCTTTGAGTTTTTTTTCCTCAGTGTATGAGGCCTTGGCTAACTCACTGTCTGTAGCCTTTGGCGGGCCTGTCTCAGCGCTCAGTACGAACGGCGAGGCTGCCCATAAAAGGGCAGTGGCCAGCACATGTGAATAACGGAAAGGAGGTTTGGTGTTTGGCATGTTTTCATATTCTGGGGTGAGAATGCAGTCTTAAGGTGAAGATGCTGATGGCAAACGGTGGTAGGGTTGTGGTGTTCCAAAGTCAGTCCGCTTTGGTCCAATTTTCGGATTCCACCCGGCATTGTTAGGCGGAAGCGTGTCTTTCCAAATGTGTAGTTTTTTGCGAAGGCGATTGGCAAGTGCGGGTTTTGACTCAATGAGGTCTGTTTTCTCGCCTTTGTCGGTCGCTAAATCGAACAGGCGGTACGTCTTTCCATCATCAGTTGCTAATTTATAGTCGAGGTCACGGATTGCCAGGCGGGGACCAAGGCTCCAATAGAGTTCGTTATGTGGACGTTCTTCGGACATGTTTTTTTGACAGACATATGGCAACAGGTTGACGCCATCAAGTTTCCATTCTGGAGCGATCGTTCCACCTGCTGCGGCAATTGCAGTGGGAAGTATGTCAAGCGAGCTCACGGGACGGTGATACGTGCTTTCAGCAGGAATCATTCCTTGCCACTGCATACAGAATGGAATACGAATACCACCTTCCCACATCGTGCCTTTTTTGCCGCGTAGCGGTGTGTTTGGTGAATGGTCATGGCCTCCGTTATCACTGAGAAAGATGATCAGAGTCTGGGACTCAAGGTCATTGTTTTGCACGCACTGGATGACTTTTCCCACGTTCTGATCAAGTGAATGGAGCATCGCTTTGACGAGTCGGCGACTCTCGTCTGGTTCATCTGAAAACGTGTCGACAAGACGTCGTGGTGCCTGGAATGGTCCATGAATTGCATTGAATGGAACATAGCAGAGAAACGGACTTTTTTTGTGGCTCTCAATGAAAGCCACAGCTGCATCACCAATGCTGTTAGTGAGGTACTCCGTCTCGCTTGAGTGTATGACACCGTTATCGAGCAGGTCACTTCGAGGTGTCTTCTGATTGTTTGGTGACTGGTTCAAGATGCTTCGGTTATGAAAAATAGGATTGTGGCGGCGGTTGAGTGCGATTATGTAATTCGAAGCACCATTATTGAAACCAAAGAATTCATCCCATCGTTCGAACGCCATTTGTTCTTCAGCTACCCCGTCGTGCGTTTTGCCAAAGATGCCCGTGCTATACCCGAGGGCCTGAAGTCGTTCTGAAAGTATTGGCTGAGATGGGGGAATGCCAGCGTAGCGTGCGTCTTTGCGCTGAAAAGGGCCAGGGTTGTCGGCGAAGCCAAACCGCTGTTGGTAGCAACCAGTGAGAAGTCCGGCGCGAGAAGGCGCACATACAGGGCAGGTGACATAGCCATCAGTAAACAGAACGCCATTGTGCGCAATTGAGTCAATGTGAGGTGTTGGGACGTCGCCACCTTGGTACCCCACATCGCCATAGCCAAGGTCATCAGCAAAAAAAATAATGATATTTGGCGACGCCGCACGAGCACTACCTACAAGACAGCACAATAGAAAAGCAAGAGAGAGACTGCGGTGTTGGTGCACGGTGTTTTAAGTGAAGGAAGGAGATGAAGTGCTCAGGCTCGCGAGACCTTGTAAAACAGATTCTTTTAGATGACAGGTTGGCCTGTAGTCTGGAGAATAGGATTGAGCTTGTTGTTCAATCTACTCTATTTGTAAATCAGGTTGCCAAATACAGGAATGTAGCCAACCATGTGGCGAGTGAGTACGCTACGTTGATGATGGTGTTCCGTATGGTGAAAGTGACATGATGAAACAAGTTTTGTGCCGAGAGTATGGCGCGCATCGAAGGTGCCATCGTGTCACATGGTTTCTGGTTTGCTGTATTGTGGGATCTCTTTGGAGTTTTCTGTCAGCAGCTCCACCGAATATTGTCTTCATTTTCAGCGACGACCACGCCCTTCGTGCTCTTGGCGCCTATGGCAGCGGACTCAATAAAACGCCACATATTGATCGAATCGCTCGCGAGGGGGCATTGTTTTCAAGGAGTTATTGCGCGAACTCAATCTGCTGTCCGTCTCGGGCGACGATTCTGACCGGCAAACATAGTCACAAAAATGGCGTTTTGCGTAACGGCTCGCAGTGGAATGGTGATCAGTTTGTTTTCTCACGTGCTCTTTCAGCAGCAGGATACGCTACAGCGCTTTTCGGGAAGTGGCATTTGCGGGGCTGGCCAACAGACGAATTTGACGAGTGGCAGGTGCTCGAGGGAGCTGGTGGACAGGGGCATTATTACAACCCTGAGTTTCTCTGTTCGGATGGTCAGCAGCGTCAGGTTGAGGGGTATTCGACCGACGTCATTACTGATGTATCAATCGAGTGGATGAACGAGCAGTCACAACACAAGCAGCCGTTTCTGTTGATGTGCCAGTACAAGTCACCGCATATTCATCGTATTCCACCGCCACGACATATGAACATGCTCGACGGGCAACGGGTAGCGGAGCCGGCAACACTTTTCGACACCTACGAAGGACGTTCTTCATATGCAAAAAAATGTTGGATGCGTCTTTTTGGCATGTCCGATCATGTGCTGAACATTACGCCTCCGCAGGGTGAGTACGACGGTGGAAAGCGTCCGTATCAGTTCTTGGGACGAATGACGCAATCGCAGCGGGTTGCGTTTCATCGGGCGTACGATTCAGAGAACAAAGACTATCGACGGCTTCTGGCAGAAGGAGTGCTGAAGGGACGGACGCTTGATCGGTATAAGTATCAGCGTTTCATGAAAGACTATCTCGGTTGTGTTGCAGCGATTGACGATAACGTTGGCCGGATTCTTGACTGGCTTGACTCGCATGACCTTGCTGAAAACACACTCGTGGTTTACAGCTCTGACCAAGGTTTCTTCACTGGTGAGCATGGCTGGAATGACAAACGTTGGATGTATGAACAGAGTCTTTCGATGCCACTGCTCATGCGTTGGCCCGCTGTGATTCAAGCAGGCACCCGTATCAATCAGATGGTTCAGAATATTGACTATGCCCCAACGTTTCTCGATATTGCTGGCGTGGTTGTTCCAGAGGAGGTGCAGGGGCGTTCGCTTCTGCCGTTGCTTCAAGGGCAGAAGCCACCGGCCTGGCGGCAGGAAATCTATTACCACTATTACATGGATACAGCATACAACCTGCCGCGGTTCGAAGGTGTGCGAACAGATCGGTACAAGTTAATCAGCTACTACAAGCCGAGTCAGGAGTGGGAGTTATTTGACTTGGAGAAAGATCCCGATGAACTTCAGAGCGTTTATGATGATTCTGCGTACAGGAACGTGAGAGAGCATCTGAATGGAAAATTGGCTGAGCTTCGTGTGAAATACGATGTGCCAAAAAATGTAGATGAATAGTCACGGAGAATCAGGGAATGAAAGAACGTGTCGGTGGTCGCCCCCTATGGTACGCAAGTCTCTTTGTGGTTGGTGTCTCCTTGTCGGTTGTCTCCAGCACAAATGATTTCTCCTTGAGAATTGGTAGCGTGGTTGCTGCTGATTCAGAGCAGTCGGAAGATCTGTTTCCTGTGGCGGCAGATGCCCATCCTCTCACGGTGGGCATGGAGGAAGAGTTGCGGGGCTGTTTTGAATTCTTTTGGAATGAATGGGTTCGTGACGAATCGCTGCCAACCTATGGGTTGAATGCGGGAGACTATATTGGAATTCATCGGCATGTGCCGCTGGCTATAGAAAGCCAAGGATTTTACTTTCCGATTATTATTCTCGGAATCGAGAGAGGCTGGATTGATCGCGAAGTGGGGCGGCAGAGGGTTCTTGCTGCCCTCGATTCACTTTTGCAGCTTCGGCACTTTCACGGGTTTTATTACCACTTTATTGATATCAAAACTGGTGGTCCCGGGTGGCATAGCAAGAACGTCGAAGTCTCGAATGTGTCGACAGCAACAATGATTGCTGGAGCGATTGTCGCTGCGGAATATTTTGGGGGCGATGTTCGTGATCGCGTTGAGCAGCTTTATAAACGCATTGACTGGAACTGGTTTCTTGACACGAAGCAGCAGCATTTTTATATGGCGTGCCACCCAGAGCAGGTGCCTGAGGGGAAGCGTGTTGACGAACGAGGAATGTTCGGTCACTGGGCTGCCTATTCAGAGCACCTCATTATGTACGTGCTGGCCGCGGGGTCGCCGGAAGAGAAGCATGCAATCGATTCACGTCCATATGCCGCTATGCAGACACCCGTGGGCTCCTATAAAGGCAAGCCATTTATTTATTGTCGGACCGGTTCGGCGTTTGTGTATCAGTGGAGCCATTGCTTTCTTGATTTCCGAAATATGGTTGATGAAAAAAAGCGAGATTGGTTTGAGAATTCTCGTCAGGCATCTCTTGCAGCGCAGCGATTTGCAATGGATTCATCCGAAACCATAAAAGGCCTGGGAGAGAACTCGTGGGGAATGTCCGCGTGTATGAGTCCGACTGACGGATATTCTGGCCACTACGGGTCTATGCCAGCTGACCGGGATTTTCTGCGCATGGACGGCACGATTGCACCATATGGCCCATTAGGGTTTCTTGTTTTTACACCCAAACAATCGCTGGCTGCATTCGAGTACATGAGAACGATTCCTGAGTTGACCGGGAAGTACGGGCTCTACGATGCATATAGTTTTCAGACCAAAGCTGAGAACGGCAGGCCTTGGGTCGCGAGGTCGTATCTCGCAATAGACAAGGGCATTGTCGCCCTCATGTTTGAGAACTATGCCACACAACTGATATGGAAGTATCTGCATCAAAATTCCCATGTCGAGCGGGGTTTATCTAGGCTTGGGTTTCAATATTCTCCTCGGGCAACTCGTTCCACTGCAAAGAAATAAGCCGGCGGCATGGGTCTATCGGGCAGGCAGTGCAACAGAATCTTGTTCTGGTTTGCTTGAGATGCTCAACTGAAGATAATGGGGCGTTTTTTGGAGCCAGTATTAATTCTTGAAGGAAAACTAAATGACACGTCAATATCTTCAAATGTGGTGGATATTCACTTTATGTGTGTTCGCTTGCTTTTCACAGGGAGATGCCGCACAGCCAAACGTCATACTTATTTTTGCTGATGATCAGGGGTATGGTGACCTGAGTTGTTTCGGTTCAGAAACAATCAACACACCACACATCGACCGCCTTGCAAAAGAGGGTCGGAAGTTTACGAATTTTATGGTGGCTTCACCGGTTTGCACGCCCTCACGGGCAGCTTTGATGACTGGTTGTTATCCGAAACGCGTTGGCATGCACCAGCACGTTCTTTTCCCGACATCGAAAAAAGGCCTCAATCCTAGCGAGCATACGATTGCTGATCATCTGAAAGGCGAGGGTTACGCGACGGCCTGCTTTGGGAAATGGCACCTTGGATATCAACCCGAAGTTCTTCCACGGGCTCAGGGGTTTGATACGTATTTTGGAATCCCGTATTCGAATGATATGAATTATCCCGACAATAAAGGAAAACCCCAAGGCGGTCCTGATGGTATGGATGAATTGTGGGCTGATCCTGAGTCAACGCTCACACAATGGAAAACACCCCTTATTGAGGATGAGGAGATTATTGAATTGCCCGTAGACCAACGGACGATTACACGTCGCTATACCCAGAAGGCGATTGACTTCATTACGGAAAACAAAGCAAAACCATTTTTTGTTTATCTTCCGCACTCAATGCCGCACATTCCGCTGTATGTGCCTGATGATGTGCGAAACCCGGATCCTTTGTACGCGTATATCAATACAATCGAACACATCGACTCAGAAGTTGGACGCTTACTTGATACGCTTGATGACTTGAATCTTGCCGACAATACATATGTTCTCTACACGACAGACAACGGTCCCTGGCTTCGGTTCAAGCACCACGGTGGAACGGCTGGTCCTCTCCGGGATGGAAAAGGAACAACGTTCGAGGGAGGGCAGAGGGTGCCATGTGTTTTACGTGGTCCAGGTGTCCCGGCTGGTTCGGTCTGTCATGAGTTGACCGGCACAATTGACGTCCTGCCCACACTCGCTGCTCTCATTGGGGGCGCCTTGCCGTCTCAACATCGCATTGATGGCGTTGATATGTCACCCCTGTGGCACGGAAAGAAAGAAGGAACTTCACGGGAAGAATTCCTTTACTACTCGTCCCATGGAGTGCTGGAAGGGATTCGGCAAGGGCCCTGGAAGTTACTCGTAAAATTGCCCAGACAAAACCGGAACACAAGGAAGCCAAAGGCAGCAGAGATTCTTCTTTTTAATCTGGAAGAGGACCTTGGTGAAAAAGAGAATCTCGCTGACAAATATCCAGAAGTGGTATCGAAGCTTCATACGAAAATGGATGCGATCGATGCTGAAATCACTTCAAGTGCCCGTCCGCCTTGGTTTGAGGGCGATGAAATCACCAAGTGACGCCAAAAAATTGTCGTGAACGACCAAAGGGTTGTTGGTTTCTCTTCAGTTGTGATGTTTTGGGTCACTTGTGTACGTGACGTTCATAGAACCAGTTGCCACATCGATTGTTACTCTGCGGCCTTGCTCTCCACCACAGGCCTTTGCCACGATAGGAATGCGATTCTTGCGTAGCAACGTCTCTACAGCAGCGATGTTTTGACTACCAACAGTCACTTCTTCGTGGCCGGGAAACATTGCTGCCCCACCAGCAATGTTTGCTTTCCAATGAGGCTGTTTGTCTCCTGATAATTTATTGAGTTGGCGAAGGAGTTCAGTAATTGCCGTATCTGCAAACCTGCCTGGTTCTTCAGTTGTACCGTGTGACTCAGGGAGAAGAATATGGGCAAGGCCAGCAAGGTGGAGCCTTGGGTCGAACAAGGCGACACTAACGCACGAGCCCACTAACGTCCGGAGAGCTCCCGAGTCTGACGCGACTGCAATCTGTCCCATGCCGACTGCATTCTGTAAGAAAAGATTTGGTCGCACCGAGGCAACGTTGTCGGGAGAGTTAATCACAATGAATCTTTTTCAATTCTACCGCCAGGCAGGAACATCAGTTAACAAACTTGGTCCAGAAGGCTGTGTCACTGAACAAGTCACATGTATGACTTGGTTTCTCTTCGACAGTTTCTAGTTTAGCGGTGGAGGGTTTTTTGTCAGTTATTTTATTACGAGCTTTTGTCACTCTATGACTGTAGGACCATGTGCCAGCGGCTGGGCCATTACAGGGAGGGTCAGAATGCTTTTTTAGAGCAGGAAAATGCAGGTCTGTGTTGCGAACGCTGAATTGATGAGCTTGGGGTGGAGGAATCCGTGCATGGTCTAGAGCAGAAACAAGCTGCTCGTTGGTTCAGGAAACCATCGACTTTATTTTGCCAGTCGGCAGGTCTCTTGATCGTTGGTCAACCGTTCCAGCGGTTATTCAGCAGTCATTTCCTGTGCACATTCCTCGGAGCCAATTGCTGCAAGCTCGATACATGTAGCAGCATCAAGAAGAAGACATACGGACCCATCCCCTAGAATACTGGCACCACCAAGGCCCTTGATATGCGTGAAGTTTTCATCAAGCGATTTAACGACAATGTCTTGGCCTCCAAGTAGGCCATCAACACGAAGTCCCAGAGATTTGTTTGCGGCATGCAAGATGACGACATGATTCTCTGCATTCAAAGAATGCCTTGTTGAATCTTTACTACCACCACCGGTAAGTGCGTGAAAATCGAAGAGATCATCAATTGAAACGAGAGGAAGGAACTCGCCACGGACATCACACATTTGGCGGCCATTGGCAGTGGTGCTTTGATAGCCAGAGACAGAAACGATTTCCCGAACATTCTCTATGGGTACAGCAAGAACGCCGTGCGATAGTCGAAAAAGCATGCAGCGAGTGATTGTTAGAGTAAGCGGCAAGCGAATGATGAATTTTGTGCCGACGCCGTACGTTGATGACACCTCAACAGTTCCATTGAGTTGGGCAATTTTTGTTCTGACAATATCCATGCCAACACCACGCCCAGAAATGTCGGAAATTTCTTTCGCAGTACTAAACCCGGGCTGAAAGATGAGTTCGGCAACTTCATCTTCAGTGAGTTGCTCCGCTGAACTTTGAGAAACAACTCCCCGTACAACTGCGGTCTGTTTCACACGGTTGATGTCGATACCTCTACCATCATCTTCTACGATGATAAAAACGTTGTTGCCACGATGGGAGGCGGCAAGTGAGACCGTGGCGATTTCAGGTTTCCCATTTTGTATTCGGATATCTGTCGACTCGATGCCGTGGTCAACGCAGTTGCGAATAAGGTGGTTTAGAGGATCTCCTATTTCATCGATCATCCGCTTATCAAGTTCTGTTTTTTCACCTTCGATCACCAGGTTTACCTGCTTGCCGAGTTCCTGGGTAATGTCTCGTATCGAGCGCTTAAACCGATTAAACAGTGGGCCCACGGGGACCATTCGTGTGTTGAGGACACCTCGCTGGAGACTATTTGAGACACGAGTGAGTTGATCAATTGCAGTACTTAATTCGGCAAAGCTCTGGCGATTGTGTTCCCAGTCTTGGAGTTGGTTTTCAACAGTGTCGATTTGTTCGTTCAGGTCTTGTAACTCAAGATGCGCTTTTTCACCATATTGTCCGGCGAGCCGTGTTGTGAGTTTTCGAAAAGCCTCAAGAAGGTTTGTAGTATGGGCACTTAAGCCCAGCTTGTGGAAAGCGGGCGCAACATTCTCGGCTAGTTGTGTAAGTCGCGCCCGGTTGACCACCAGTTCACCCGTTAGGTTTAAGAGCACGTCGAGTCGGTCGACGTCAACACGGACGGTTTTGGCGAGTGCTGGAGTTTTGGCAGGCTCCTGCGGGTCTTCCTCGTGGTTGGCTTGCTGTGCCGGAACCTCTGTCGTTCGTGGTTCGGCCGGGGGTATTGCTACGCCTGCTGGAATTTGTCTTACAGAAAATTCTGTGAAGTTGTTCGCCTGAATCGTTTGGGTGATTTCCGCCTCCGGAGCAAATGTCTTGAGGAGGAGAACAAATTGAGTGAGGTCAGGTTCGGTTTTAAAAGCCGCTTGGGGCGGCCGGCTATCCATGAGTTCACCAAGTGCTGCCAGGCGTTGGGAGACTGTCAAAGCCGCATGTGCTAACGAAGGAGTGCCAGGTTCTGCAGAGATCGTGATGCTCCACCACGACTCCTCCGGTTCCTGAGCAGAATGGAGCGGCGGCTGTGCCTGGGCAGAGCTGTTGTTTTCCCTGTATTCGGGTGATTGCTGAGTGTGCCCCGGTTGTGGTGTTTTTGGGGCGTTTGGCGATGGAGTGATCTGTCCAAGCGATTTGACCTGATCTAAAAGATCCCCAGCGGTACTGAGCGGTTCACCGTCTTGTAAGTGCTGATTACTTTCACGAAGAAAATCAATGCAACGTAGAACGACATCAATAGTGGGAGTATTCAGTTCCTGTTTACCCGACCGAAGTTTCTCAAAGTGTGTCTCGAGATGGTGCGTAAGTGACGTGATTCGGTCCAGCCCGAGAAGCGCAGAGGAACCTTTGATGGAGTGAATCAGGCGAAATGCCTCATTCAGTTCTTCGGGAGTAGGCGCCTGATTCTCCAGTTGCAGGAAGATTTCCACCAGGCTATCGAGCTGTTCGTTTGTCTCATCGAGATAGAGCCGTAGGTAGTCGCTCATCTCGTCAGCGGGTAGATCGCTAGGAAAGGAGTGGTCATTCATGATTAATAGTGTTTGTGAGTGGTCTTCTTGGGTTTGATCTGCTTCTAATGAGGTTTCTCATACAGAAAAGTAGTTTTTTTATTGAGTTCACCAAGAAGGTCGTAAATGCCATCTGCTGGTCCAACCACAAGAGCACCTCCTGGTGCCAATGAGCGAATCAGGTTTTGCACAGCAACCTGTTTTGACTCGCGGTCGAAATAGATGAAAACGTTTCGGATGAAGATGCAGTCGAATTTTTCACCAGGCATTGGAGTAAGTAAATTATGGCGTTGAAAATCACACATGCTGATCAGCCTAGGTCGAATTGACCAGCCTGCTTCATCTGGTAGTTGTGCAAAATATCTTGATCGTCGCTCGTCTGTTGTCTGATCAAGTGAACGGTTTGGGAATATGCCCTTTCGTGCCGCCGTAATCATTGTTTCGCTAATATCACTGCCGACGAGCGATATGTCCCACCCTGCAAAATGATGGCGAGTTTCATCGAGACAGATGGCGAGCGTATACAGTTCTTCTCCCGAACTACACGCTGCAGACCAGACTCGTAGCGACTTGGAGCGTTTTTTTTCTGCGGCTTGGGTGCGGATTGTGGGAAGGAAGGATTCGGTAAACCATTCGAAGTGCCCTCCGGTACGAAAGAAATGCGTCTCATTCGTGGTGACAGCGTCAATAAAGTGCTCAAGTTCTCCCGGCAGTTTTTTCTGAGTGAGCAGATTGTAGTAATCCTCGAATGATCCTATGTCGAGTTGACGAAGCCGACGTCGAATTCTATTTGAAAGAAGAGTGATCTTCCCTTCTGCCAGGCGTATTCCGGTTTCGCCATAAATAAACGTACGAAACCGCTCAAATTCTTCTGGTGTCAGTTTTGTCAAATCCACTGGCGTCCACCTGACTCCGTTATCGGGCCTTCGGCCCGTAGTATGGTGTTTCTGAGGTAACTGCCGCCACGTTTTTTTGCGTAGGGGACAAGCACCTCGAACACACCCAGTTATCTAAGACGATCGTCATGAAACTATTTGCGTCTCCATGATATGCGTTGGTTGAGTGCAGTGCCTACCCAGCAACCTACGGCTCATTTTCAGGTACATGCTTTAGAATGACTTGCTGGTCACGGACTCTTCTGGGCGGGTAGTGATCAGGTGTTTTTTTCAAACTGGATACTCGCTTGATGGACCTGTTCAAGGTTGGCAGGTTCAAGAAGTTGGCTGGCATCGAGCAGAATGAAAAGATCGTCTTCCACTCGAGTGAATCCTTCAATAAATCGTCTCCCAGTCCCATTCACGGAGTCCGGAGCGGGCTGGATAGTCTCTGCGGGAACTCGCATGACGCGAAGAACAGAGTCGACGGTACAGCCAATGGTACGGCTGCCAACATTGACAACAATGGTTCGCGTCTCGTCGTCATGAGGTCTGCGTTTGAGATTGAAGAGTGATCGTAAGTTGACTATTGGGATAATCATTCCACGGAGATTACTCACGCCGTCTACGTATGTGGGTACTTCAGGTATCTTCGCGACCCGCGAGGGCATCACAATTTCTTGTATCGATTCAATCCGAAAAATATAATTCTGATTTGCAAGTCGAAATCCAACAAACTGAGGGGAGGTGGAATTTGGTTGACTGCCGTGAATGGTTGAATGTTGGGTCTGTGGTTGTGTTGGAGGTGTGATGCTCATGTGAATCTCTGGCGTGTGGGAGCCCGTTTTGGCTCTCTCGTGTGCGCGATCCCAATAAACAGGATATAGTCGGGAAATGGTTTGCGAGCAAATTCGGGAAAGGAAAAGGCGGCTCTCAGAGGCCTCTGTCCGTTATAGTCGTTGTGAACGGACCGAAAGCTCTCGGTTTTGGCAGTCTTCGGGGGCGGATTATTGTGACATGGCGAAAGTGAGCAGGTCGCTGGTGGAGTGAGTGAATTGGTGAAATTCAAAAGTCCTTTACGTATTCTTGTAGTCGATGATTCATCTCTCTATCGGCAAATGCTTATGCGTGCGCTCGCTGAAGTTGACGGAGTTGAGGTGATTGATTGTGCCTGCGATGGGATTGAGGCACTTGAGAAAATTGAACGACTGCAACCCGATCTCCTCACGCTCGATGTTCAAATGCCGAAGCTCGATGGTCTTGGTGTGTTGCGTGAAATCAATCAGCGATCTATAGAGATAATCGTTTTGATGGTTAGTAGTGTGACTGCCGAAGGGGCTCCAGCTACAGTTGATGCCTTACTCAACGGCGCTATGGACTGCATTTTAAAGCCGTCAGGGATGGACGCAAAAGCAGAGAGGCATGATCTTCAGAACTCCCTTGCCGAGCGGATCGAAGCGATTCTACTTACCCGATCTGAAGATGAGCTTCGCCGTAATTCTCCTCAAAACAGAAGTCCAAAAAAACGGTCGCTTGCGTTAACGAAATTAGAAGACGTGATTGTCATTGGAGCGTCAACGGGTGGCCCGCAGGCATTACGAACCGTGTTACGATCGCTACCAGAGAAGCCTGATGTGCCTGTCTTCATCGTGCAACACATGCCATCTGCATTCACTGCATCTCTAGCCAAGCGTCTTAATGAGATTGTTGCGTTTCCGGTGAAGTTGGCATCTACAGGAATGTCTATCGAGCCTGGTACAGCCTACTTAGCACCTGGTAAATTTCATCTTACAGCAATGATGAAAGGCTCAGAATTGGTATGTCGGCTTACGGAGGATCCACCAAGACAGGGCTGTCGGCCTTCCCTTGACTGCCTGCTTGAGTCTCTTGTGCCTATTTTTGGCGGTAAGGTCGTAGCTGCAGTTCTCACTGGTATGGGTTCAGACGGACTGGAGGGGTGCCGCAGTTTGAAAGCGGCCGGCGGCGTCGTGATTGCACAGGATCGTCAAGGTTGCACTGTCTACGGCATGCCCAAGGCAGTGATCGATGCTGGGCTTGCAGATGTTGTCCTGCCACTTGATCACATTGGTGATGCGATTAGCGAAAATCAGTATCGGAAGCCACCAGCCTCGTCATAGTATGTGATGAATATTCTCTTCTTCCATCATGAAAGATAAGACGATGAATCTTGTTGTTTTAGACGGATACACAACAAACCCTGGTGACTGTTCCTGGGACCCCGTTGCAAAGTTTGGCAGCCTCAACGTATTTGAACGTTCAGCAGGTCAGGAAATTCAACAACGGGCAGTGAATGCGGAGGTTGTACTTACCAACAAGACACCGATGTCGGCGAAGATTCTTGCCGAACTTCCACATCTTAAGCTGATTTGTGTACTTGCTACGGGAGTGAATGTGGTCGACCTTGAGGCTGCTGGTTCTCGTGGGGTCACCGTCTGTAATGTTCCAGGGTACAGCACGCCCAACGTCGCACAGGCAGTCTTTGCCCTATTACTAGAGTTAACGAATCAGACGGCGATGCATGCGGCTGAGGTCAGAGCCGGCGCCTGGTCTTCGTGCCCAGACTTTTGCTTCTGGCGAGGTGAGTTGGTTGAGCTTGATGGTCGGACGCTCGGACTCATTGGGTACGGTGCAATTGGTAAGGCAGTTGCTGCTGTTGGCCAGGCATTGGGGATGAATGTTCTCGCTGCCCGCCGGAAAAAAAGTGAAAGTCCAGAGGGTGTGACATATGCTGACATCGACACCATTTTTCGTGAAAGTGATGTTGTCTCCTTGCATTGTCCGCTTACGTCGGAAACGAAAGAACTCGTCAATGCAACGCGGCTTGCTGCAATGAAGTCAACTGCATACCTCATTAACACATCGCGGGGTGGCGTCATTCATGAACAGGATCTCGCCAACGCATTGAATGAAGGGAGAATAGCAGGTGCAGGTCTCGATGTGCTCTCGGTCGAACCGCCTCCTGCATCAAATCCACTACTGGCTGCAAAGAATTGTCTCATTACTCCACACATCGCGTGGGCTAGTCGTGCTGCTCGCCAACGGCTTATTGCGGCAACTTCGGAAAATATTCAAGGATTTGTTGATGGTTCGCCACAAAATGTGGTGGCGTAACTTTTTCACAATGGAATGGTCATTCACCGATAAGTTTTACAAGAACACGCTTTTGTCGATGACCGTCGAATTCGCCATAGAAAATCTGTTCCCATGGGCCGAAGTCAAGCGTGCCATTCGTTATTGCAACAACGACTTCTCTCCCCATGATCTGGCGTTTCATGTGCGCGTCTGCATTGTCTTCACCAGTTCGATTGTGATCGTAAACCTCAGGGCTGGCGTCAAATGGGGCGAGCTTTTCTAGCCATTTTTTATAATCATTGTGTAAGCCATTTTCGTCGTCGTTGATAAAGACACTTGCTGTGATGTGCATTGCATTCACAAGGCAGAGTCCTTCCTGGATTCCTGACTCAGTCACAAGTTCGGCGACTGTTGAGGTAATGTTTTCGAATCCCATTCTCGCTGGGATGGTGAAGGTAAGATGGCGGGTCAATGATTTCATGACAGTCTCTCAAGAATAAAAGTGTGGTGTCTGTTTGAGTCGGTCTTCATCGGAAAGGTCTGTTGGTCTGCCAGTGAGGGTTCGTGTGGTCATCTCACAGGTGGTGATGCCGTTCTGAACGAGTGCGGGACAGATATTCGTCTTGGTGAATGTCCTTCCCATGGTATTTTATGTGAGACGATTTGTGTAACAGCTTTTGTCAGAAAGAAAGCCAAGGAGAAGAGAGATGAATGTTGAGCGAGTGAAATATTTAATCTGGGCTGCCGATGTGGATCGTGCCGTGGTTTTCTATGAAACACTCTTCGGTGCAAAAGTGACGCGAAAAAATTCTGCTGTTACAGATCTTGATATTTGTGGAGCGACTGTTGGTATTCACAGTGGAGGCGAAGGGAAACGCACCTGGACCGGCCTGAGTTTTCAGGTAGCTGATGTGGTCGTCGGAGCGGCTGAAGTAATTTCCGCTGGCGGTATCCTGACGCACGAGCCTCGCGAAGAAAATGGTGAGCCGCCTCATCTCGCGATGTGCGCTGACACTGAAGGCAATGAGTTTATGCTCTCACGCAAGCGTAGTTAGCGGCTGATGTCGAGGCAGACAAGAGTATCTTCATTACGGAGAAAGAGACGTCCTTGGGCGAGTGTAGGAAGTGCTCGAATCGTTCCCGGGAGCGGTTGGCTTCGCCCGAGTACTGTCATGCCTTGTGGTGAGACGTCAAGGAGAGCAACGTCTCCATTGGTTTTTACAGCGAGTACTTTGTTGTCTGCTGCGAGCAGGTTCCCATAACCAAAATTCTCCTCTCGCCAGACAGCCTTTCCTGTTGTTACATCAATGCACGTCATCGCGCCGGGTGGTCCGTCATCTCGGCCATCAATACAGTACAGGTGATTCTCGCGAAGGATTGGTGTGCAGTATTGGCTGGCAAGGCTGTCAGTGCCTACCCATTGAGGAGTTACTTCCGTCTTTGTGAACGCTGCGCAAACGGAGCCGATTCCATACGATGCGGTAACGAAAAGACGATGGCTACCGTCGGGGGCTTTCCATGTAAGAGGCGTAGCGGCATTGACCGTCGGGCCGCGCATACCAAATGGAAAAGACCAGCCGATAGTTCCATTCGTTGGGTCAATAAAAAGGCATTGGTAGCGTGTGATAACAATCGCATACTGTTTTTCATCCAGCATAACTGATGATGGGGCAGCATAACTTGCTGGTTCGTCTGTTGTTTCCCAGGCAACATTGCCAGTAGTTAAGTCGAAGCCAACGACGCCTGCTCCCTTTCGGCCACCGATATTAACAACAACATAGTTATCAATCACAAGAGGGCTCGATCCAGAGCCAAAATATCCCTCGCCCGCATCAAATTCTTCATGTGTGCGGTGTTGCCACAGAATTGCACCTGTTTGTGCATTGAGGCATGTCAGCATTCCTTGCGTTCCGAATGTGATAACTCTGTTGTTGGAAACTATCGGTGTGCATAGAGGGCCATCACCACCACCTACCTGTGGTCGGAAACGCGTCGAATGATCAGTTTTCCAGATGACTTTTCCGGTGGTTGTATCCAGAGCTTCAGTGATTTCACGATCATCGATTCGGTGAAAGAGAAAAGCATTCCCATCAACTACGGAGATGCCGGCGTACCCACTGCCAACGGGACGACGCCAGATTTCTTGTGGGCCAGCTGCCGGCCATGTGTCAGCTAGTTGTTCGTCGGGATCAGCGATGCCACTTCGATGCGGGCCGAGAATCTGCGGCCAATCACCAGCTCCTGCCGCCTGTATAGAAAAGAGAAGGATTACAGCGGTCGCCTCTAAGGTCGTTGGTGTGGAAAAAATAGTATTACGAATGGAATGCATTAATGAAATGTCTCAAGGTGAGAAAAAACCAAATCCTTTGCTTGTGAGATCATAAGGGAGATCGAGTATTATGTCTTGCTGGAACCGTAAGCAATCAGGACAACCCGAGTGAGACAAATATCATGTTTTTAACGTTGAGCCGCTGGAATCGTGTGTCAAAAAAAGTTTGTTGTCTTTTAGGCATCTTTCTGAGTGTGACGGCATCACCTGCGGTTGCATGCTCCAGAGTTCTCTATCGGGGGCCTGATGATGCGGTTGTAGTTGGACGCACCATGGACTGGGAGCAGTCGTTGGAGGTGAATCTGTGGGCTTTTCCCGCAGGGCTTGATCGCGATGGAAATGCTGGTGCTCGTTCACTCAAGTGGACATCAAAATACGGGAGTGTTGTTGCGACCTGTTATGACAAGCTTGTGGCTGATGGTATGAATGAGAAGGGGCTCGTGGTTAATGTTCTCTATCTCTCAAGTAGTGTCTATCCGCAGTTTGATGGGACTCGGCCGACCCTCTCAATTGGAGCCTGGGCACAGTACGTACTTGATACCTTTGCGACAGTCGATGAAGCAGTAACGGTTCTCAAGGACGAACCCTTTCAACTCGGTGTATTGATTATGCCCGGCGGACATGCAGGGACGGTACACCTCTCTCTTGCTGATGCAACTGGAGACTCTGCCATTTTTGAATACATTGATGGCAAACTGGTTGTTCATCATGGAAAGCAGTACAGCGTGATGACCAACGATCCACCATATGATCAGCAGTTGGCACTCAATGGCTATTGGCAGGAAGTGGGTGGGAGCATCATGTTGCCGGGAACAGAACGGCCCGCTGATCGTTTTGTCAGGGCAAGCTACTATCTCGGAGAAGCTCCGCAGACATCTGATGAGAGGGCGCAAATTGCCAGCGTGTTCTCGATTATTCGAAATGTGTCAGCACCGATTGGTGCAGTACATGCCGGGCAGCCAAACGTGGCGGCAACGCTATGGCGGATTGTGGCTGATCAGAAACGCCGCACGTACTATTTTGAACTGACAGATACGCCGAATATTTTCTGGGTCGATCTTTCAAAACTTGATCTGTCCGTCGGTCAGCCCATGCGGATGCTTGCTGTCGAGGGTGCACCAGTGATGGCAGGAGAAGTTTCTGACCGTTTTGCAAAACAGACTGGTTTTGAGTTCATGGTTGGCAGTGATCCAGGGGCACAAAAATGAGCCATTGTAAGACGCGTGGATTCTGAACGTTTTGTGCCAGAGTTCACACGTCATATGTATTACTTCAGTAACGTGAGGATAGTGGAAATGCGGCTTCAATATATTGTCTTAAGTTTCATGCTGTGCTGGAGTACTTTTCAGTGGGAGGGTGTATTCGCTAAAGAAGTCCAACGGAAACCGAATGTTATCATCCTGTTTATTGATGATCTTGGGTACGGCGATCTTGCGTGTTTTGGGAATAAAAGAATACCGACCCCTCATGTTGATAGCCTTGCGGCCGATGGTGTTCGGTGCACCATGTCATACATCACAAACCCACCGTGCTCACCAAGTCGTTGCGCTCTGATGACGGGAATGTATGCCCAACGGTTTGGGAAATCAGGGATGGCGCGGGGGTTGCCCATACCGAGTGATCACCCAACTCTGGCTGAATTGTTGAGAGACGCGGGCTACGTGACTGGGCAGATTGGCAAATGGGATATCGGCTCTGTTGGGCAAGGCCCTCATCAGCGTGGTTTCATGGAGGTCGCCAAAGACCCACCAGGAACACAGTACATTCGAGAAACGGAAGATGGTCGAGAAGCGTACCTCACCGATCTTAATGGTGATTCAATGGTTGAGTTTGTTGACCGCAATGCAGGGCATCCATTCTTCTTGTATTTTTCGCCACTCGCAGTTCATTCAAAGGTTAAAGAGACACCACAACGGTACAAAGATCGTATTCCAGGCGGCGACGGCACCGCCTATGAAGGCGCTGTTGTTGCTGTTGATGATGCTGTTGGCAAACTTCTTGCTGCTTTACGAAAGCATGGTATTGAGCAAGAGACACTCATTCTGATTACCGGTGACAACGGAGCAAATATTACCGAGGGTGGAACGTCTGAACCATATAGAGGAGGGAAAGGGAAATACACGCAGCAAGAGGGCTGGGTGCATACACCAACCGTGATTACATGGCCTCAAAGAATACCTGCTGGCAAGACATATTCGGGATTAATGGGAACGATTGATTTTTACGCAACGGTCACTGCGGCTGCCGGCCTCAGTCTGCCTGCTCGCTGTGATGGGAAGAACCTCCTGCCGTTTCTTTCCGGTGACCTTCAAGGAGACGCACACAAGTATCTGTTTTGGCATAATGCCGACCCGACTGATGCGCCTCGACGAAACATTTATGCAGTGCGTTGGAAAGATTGGAGATTGATTAAGGCGGACGGCGTATGGACTCTCTTTGACCTGATACATGACCCGAAAGAAACACAAGATGTTGCCAAAGACCATCCAGATGTTGTGCAGAATATGGTTGAGCAGTACGACAACTTTGTTGACTCACTGCCGCCCCTGAAGCCAAGCGCTGAGTACAAAGGAGGCGGATCTGTGCCCAAGGGCTGGGGGTGGGAGATCGGCACTGGAGGTGTGTTTCCAGCGGTTCAGTGACAGCATGATGTGCATGTCCTTGAGAACATGCAGGAAACGTTCAGAATTGAGTCAAAGTCTTTGTTGGTACGTCCAAGCGAACAAAGGTATCCGGAGTTGTGTAAGCATTGAGTAGACTGGACATTCTGTAAGCAGCAACGGGGAAGAGCACGCATTCTATCAGGGTAGCCATGAGTTTCATTCGTAATCAGATCTTTCGATATACCGCATTTGTTGCAATTGGCTGCTTGCTGTTCAGCACAAGTATCTGCTTGGCAGAGGAAGCCCGCTTCGATGATCCAGCAACCTGGGCAAACCCCGCTTTCTGGAAATCTCTGAGACAGTCAGACACATTGACCGGGTGGGAATTTCGTGATGGAGAAATCTCGCTTGTTCGCCCTGGTGCCACTGGAAGCATTTTAAGTGAACCGGTTCCGTCTGACTTTGAACTTTCTTTTGAGTGGAAGATTGCAGAAAAAGTTAATAGTGGTGTCAAGTATCGAGTTCGCAAACATGGGGCACCATATTGGAATTCGGCGTACAAGGGCTCTGGGCATTGGGGCTTTGAGTATCAGATTTATGACGGAAAACCCAACACGGATGCACTCCATGCAACAGGAGCGATTTATGATCTCGCGGCTGCTGATTCAGACGAGGTTGTGAATCCGCCGGGGGAGTGGAATGAAGCAAAAATTATTGCCAATGGATCAACGGTTGAGCACTACCTCAATGGTTCCTTGGTCTCCTCAATAATCGCTGAGGGGCCGGAGTGGGAACGAACAATTGCACTGAGTAAATTCGCAGGTTTCGACGACTTTGGACAGTCTTCGACAAAAAGCCAGATCATGCTGACGGACCATGGTGGGCGCGTTTCATATCGAAAGTTTCGGTTTGTTGCACTCGCGGTAAAGAACCAGCAGCCAGTTGAACGAACCGGTCCTTTTCTTGCCGATGGGATGAGAAATAGTTGGGCAGATCAGAATTCAATCAGCATTTGGACGCGAACAACACAATTTCCAGAGATGAATGCTGGTGGCAAAAAGTTTCAGGCACTCTCAACAAAACAGGCGAAGGTGTTGGAAGAAACAAAAGATACAGCGAAATATCTCTCGGCTCAGTTGCCCTCAGGGGCTTCTTTGGACGACATGATAGGTGCTTGTCCTGGTGCCCCCGGTGAAGTTCGCCTTATCTATTTTCCTGAAAAGCGATTCAAAGCGAAAAAGGAGATGACTCGATGGAAGAAAACAACTGCGGACGAAGACTTTACAGCGCAGTGGCACATTGAAAGTCTTTCTCCTGCTACTCGCTACGTAACGGTGCTTGAGGTGCGAAAACCAGATAGTCAGGAGACAACGGCAGTTCTTCGCGGTGGTTTTGAAACAGCGCCAGCAAAAAACGCAAAAACAAACCTCACGTTCTGTATGACGACCTGTCATGATTTTATCCGTACTGATAACGGCTTGCAGGGGCATAAGATTTATCCAGCAATGGAGGGAATTAATCCCTCATTTCTTGTTCATGCAGGAGACATCGAGTATTACGACAAGCCTGAGCCATGGGCCCTTACTGTCGAGTTGATGCGATTTAAGTGGGGCCGAATCTTTGCATTGCCTGATAATAGGTCATTCTACAAGAGTCATACGACATACTTTCTAAAGGATGACCACGACACACTTAAAAATGATTGTTGGCCGGGGCAGCGATACGGATCAGTTCCATTTAAAGAAGGGGTGCACCTGTTTAATGATGAGCAGTTTCCTTCACGGGCACCTCGTTATCAGACGGTTCAGTGGGGGAAAGACTTGCAGGTCTGGTTTCTTGAGGGTCGTGATTACAGAAGCCCAAACACCATGGCCGATGGACCGGAGAAAACGATTCTTGGGGCCGAACAAAAATCCTGGCTTTTTGAAACACTCGATGCGTCTACGGCAAAGTTCAAACTAGTCTTTAGCCCAACTCCAATTGTGGGTCCTGATCGAAGTGGGAAAAAAGATAATCACGCTAATACGATTTTTGCCCATGAGGGTGAGCAGTTGAGGCGGAAGTTTTCATCAGTTGATGGTGTGATTGTTTTGTGCGGTGATCGGCACTGGCAATATGCGTCAGAAGATACAGAGACTGGGCTCTGGGAGTTTGGTTGTGGGCCAGGTAGTGAAAAGCATCAGTTGGGTTGGAAGAAAGGTGATGAGCGACCCTCGCATCGTTTCCTTCGTGTCGCAGGTGGATTTCTGTCTGGTCATCTCGATTCCAAAGGCAAGGCAAGTACGTTGACGTTCCATCATCGCACGGTGAATGGAGATGTTATGAGCACATTTGAATTCCCTCAGTGAGCGGGTTCAAAAGCTTGGGGGAAATTGAGAAATGTACTGACTCAAAAGAATGCCTCTCAAAAAACGCTGTTCGTAGCAGGTGCGGTTCGCGTTGCGAGCAAAGGTTGTTCGTGTCTATTGAAGTGGTCCTCGAAGTGGTATCACGTAAAGACTCGATAGACGGCAGAGGGCTGCTTTGTTCAACTCGGTGACAAAACCGAATTCTTTCACAGAATAGATGAGCCGCTCAAATGAAAAAGACACAAGTAATGATTGGGTTTTTGCAAAAACAAGAATTCTGTCGTTTGCGTTTCTCTTCTCGATGCCGACAACTTGTTTGTGCTGCCTGTGCTTTGGTCATGGTCGGTACGGCCCTCAAAGCTGAAGATACCTTTGAGCCGTATGCATCTGATGTCCCCAAGTCTGCCGTTGCGCTTTGGGGAGACTACGATCCACGACATGAGCCACTCGATATTGAGGTTATTCAGGAGTGGGAAAATGAAGGTGTTATCACACGGTATGTGACATTCGCTGTGGGCACGTTTAAAGGCAGAAAATCTCGGATTGCGGGATACTATTGTTTGCCTGCCGGGAAAACGAAGCTTCCAGCTTTTGTGTGGGCGCATGGCGGTGGGCAGCGGGCAGACCGTCACCGTGGGGAGTACTTTGCACGACAGGGCTATGCATCTATCGATATCAATTGGCTCGGACGTCCACTTGAGGACGGAATTGATATCAATACGGATTGGGGAAACGTTGACCCTACTCAGGGCCCCCGGTTTTATAGCAAGGCGCTTCGGCAGGGCTGGAAGCGAAGTCTTCTGCCTGACGAATACACAATCGACACGGTTTCGAGTCCTCGCAATTCGAATTGGTTTCTCCTTGCAGTTGCTGCGCGACGCGGCATTACCTTTCTTGAACAGCAACCGGAAGTAAACGCTGATCGGATTGGTCTTTCAGGGTTTTCGATGGGAGGCATGATTACTGCACTGACAGCTATTGACTCGCGATTAAAGGCGGTCGTGCCTTTTGTTGGAGGAACAGGTTTTAAGTATGTTGATTTCCCGGGAGGAATCGAAGGGAGTTCGATTCGGGGCCACTTTCAGAATTTGGAACTTTATAAGTCAACTATCGACGCCAGTGCGTACTGGCCGTTTGTTCGCTGTCCGGTGTGCTTCATCAGTTCAACAAATGATTTTCATTCCGTGTTCGATCGGATCTATCGGTCAATGGCTCTCGTGCCACATTCGGATTGGCGGGTGAGTACGAATCTGCATCAAAACCATGGGCCTGGGCCAGAGCAATGGGCCATGCTAAATATTTGGTTTGACCAGTATCTCAAGGGAGTTGATCAGCACATTCCTGTGACACCACCATCAACCTTTTCTGTGTCAGATGGCATAGCATCCTTTGCTGTCATGCCAGAAGATCAAGATCGACTTGTTGCGACAGAAATCTATTTCAGCTACGACCCCAATCCGCGAACAAGATTTTGGGAGCGGGCTCAAACCCGGCAGGACGAGCAAACATTGTCAGCCAGGGTTCCAGTCTTCGAAGATTTGCCGCTGTATGTCTTTGCACTCTGTCGGTACAAACTTGGGCATGTTCAAACGTTGGAGCGTGGTGAAACGTCAACATATACTTTGAACTCGGTTGAGCATTCGTTCGTTCCAGAAAAAGTGAACCTTGAGTCCCTTGTTAGTTTGGCAAATCCTCATGAGTCAGTAGACGATTTTGAAAATGGTTTTGGTAATTGGTCCTCGCGCGATCAGCAGACAATAAAGACATATAAATTTCAAAGTCCTCGGCTTGACCGAAAGAAAACAAAGAAACTGGCAATAGTCGTGAATCCTTTCGGAAAGAAGTTGAATGTTCGGTTGCGAACCGACAGTGGATTTCTCAGTCGTCCGAACAATATTGGAAGTTTTTCAGCTGGAAAGGCAGTTGAGGGACAAGGCCCACAGACAATAATTCTGGGACGTGAAGATTTTAAAGGGCCTGAAGGAAAAGAACTTGAGTGGTCGAAGATTGCAACCTTTGAAATAACGGTCTTCGACGCAGCGAATAATCAAAAGATTGCCTTGATGGCAGACAACGGTGAAAAAGTCCTGCAGCTAATCGAACTGAGAGATTAAATGTGGCAGTGTGAATCGGTGTTGGTATGAAAGAAGGAATGCAGTTATGGCGAGATACGCTTTGTATATGTTCAGTGTGCTTCTGTTTCTGTCGGGAGTGCTGGAGAGACGTCCAGCGTGTGCCGCCGAACAGCCCAACATCATTTTCATCTTTGCTGATGACTGGGGATGGGGTGATCTGAGCTGCCATGGCCATCCTTATGTGAAAACACCAAATATTGACCGGCTTGCCCGTGAGGGGACTGATTTCCATCGCTTCACCGTTGCCAGTGGCGTGTGTTCTCCGAGCCGTACTGCTGTGATGACGGGACACTTTCCTGCTCGGTACAACATCAATGGCCATTTTGCATGGGTTGAACAAAATGCTCGTCGCAACATGCCTGACTGGCTTAATCCGGATGCTCCGTTGTTGCCTCGCATGTTGCAGCAAGCTGGGTACATAACCGGGCACTTTGGGAAATGGCATCTCGCCAATGACATGATTCCTGATTCACCACTCCCGAGTGCATACGGCTATGACAAATATGGAGCATTTAACTGTGCCGGTGAGCAGATGCCTGTTCACGAGGATGTCAATCAGGCAATTTCACTGATTACTGAAGCTACAAAAAAACAAAAACCCTTTTTCATCAATCTTTGGATGCATGAGCCGCACACGCCGTTTCATGTACTCCCCAAGTACCGTTGGTGGTTTCAGGATCTTGATGACGCTGACAATATCTATGCTGCAACACTTGCCCACGCAGATGATCGAATTGGTCGTCTGTTGAATGCTTTGGATGAAAATGGTCTGACAGAGAAAACACTTGTTATTTTCAGTTCAGACAACGGCCCTGCACGAGCAGCCAATCCAACAGAACTGGAATTGTCCTACGATACTGCCACGGGTGCCGGGTTTGGTATTGGGGCATCCAAAGGTATTACCGGTGGTCGAAAAGGATATAAAGCAGCACTGTTTGAAGGAGGCATCTGCGTGCCTTTCATTGCACGATGGCCCAATAAAATTCCTGCTGGTGCTATTGATGATCAGACGTTGATTTCAGCTGTCGATCTCTTGCCAACGTTTTGTGAATTTGCTGGTGCGACCATGCCAGAAGAATACGTTCCCGATGGTGTCAGTCAGGTGAGCGCATTATGCGGGAAGTCCACTCCCGCGAGAAAAACCCCTCTTTTCTGGAAGGCAAGCTCGCCGTGGCCCGCTCCCAAAAATCGGCCATATCACTGGGGATCATATGCGGTTGTGGATGGCCCTTGGAAGTTGATCAGCAATGCAGATCTCAGTCACGTTGAGTTGTATGCCATCACGAAAGATCAAAAGGAATCGACTGACTGTGCTGCAGAGCATCCTGAAGTCGTTAACTTGCTTAAAAGACGAATTCAGGAATGGCAGCAAACATTGCCTCTAAAGCCAGAAGGCCCGGTCTTTTCGACAGGGCGTACTCGTGAGCGATGAAAAATCAAGGCGAACACGAGCGATCCTTACTATGCGCAAATTGCATAGTGATAAGGGTGCAACCCAATATATAATACCGAAAATTACAATTGTAGGTGGACTTCAACGCATTGAAAACAGGAGACTGAGGAATGGAACGCAAGACAACCGGTTTGTCAGCAGAGTTTTTTATAGCACCTTCAGGGCGCGTAATAGTTGCTGCGATGGCATTCGTGCTGGCCACCATGTCGGGTGTTCTCGCTGCTGAGTCTGAGGCTGACAGAACGGTGCTGCCGATGCCGAATACTGCTCGACCTGACCTTGTCGTATATGACGCGAAAGACCCTGATGCTGTGTTTCCAGCCATTCCTCAGGTGAGGCCGCCGGAAGGATCACCAAACGTCCTTGTCGTGCTGCTTGATGATGTTGGCTTTGGTGCGTCGAGTACGTTTGGTGGCCCATGTCAGACACCAACACTCGAACGACTTGCCGCTGGTGGTTTGAAGTACAACCGGTTTCACACAACGGCACTATGTTCTCCAACTCGTCAAGCACTTTTGACCGGACGCAACCATCATTCTGCAGGCATGGCTGCAATCACAGAATTAGCCACCGGCGCGCCCGGTTACTCATCTGTCCTGCCAAATTCAATGTCACCACTTGCGATGACATTGAAACTCAATGGCTACTGCACAGCACAGTTCGGAAAGTGCCACGAAGTACCGGTTTGGCAGGCGAGTCCTGTTGGGCCTTTTGATGCATGGCCGACCGGAGGTGGTGGATTTGAATACTTTTACGGATTTATCGGTGGCGAAGCCAATCAGTGGTATCCAACGTTGTACGAAGGCACGACTCCGGTTGAAAACAAAAAGACACCAGAAGAGGGCTATCACTTCATGGAAGATATGGCTACCAAGGCGATTAAGTGGATTGGGCAGCAGAAGTCACTCGCCCCAGATAAGCCATTCTTCATGTACTTCGCACCAGGCGCGGCACATGCTCCTCACCATGTGCCAAAAGACTGGGCTGACAAATACGCAGGTCAGTTTGATGAAGGATACGATGCGATCCGAGAAAAAATCTTTGCGCGGCAGAAATCACTCGGAGTAATCCCTTCAGATGCAGTTCTCACTGCAGAGAATTCAGAGACGCCGCGTTGGAAAGATATTCCCGAAAATTTCAAGCCGGTTCTTGCACGTGAAATGGAAGTCTACGCTGGTTTTGTTGAGTACACAGACCACCACATTGGTCGCATTGTGGATTCCCTTGAGAAGCTTCAAGTTCTCGACAACACCCTTATCTACTACATCGTTGGTGATAATGGTGCCTCAGCTGAAGGCGGACTTAATGGATGTTTCAATGAAATGAGTTACTTCAATGGCATTCAGGATCTTGAAACAGAAGAATATCTGACGAAGAGAATGGATGAGCTTGGGGGACCAGACTCATACAACCATTATGCTGTCGGTTGGGCCTGTGCCATGAACACACCGTATCAGTGGACCAAGCAGGTTGCCTCCCATTGGGGTGGAACTCGAAATGGAACCGTTGTGCATTGGCCGGCGGGTATTGATTCAAAGGGTGAAATACGATCACAATTCTGTCACGTGATCGATGTTGCTCCAACAGTTCTCGATGCAGCGAACCTTCCTCATCCACGTTTCGTGAACGGTGTTGAGCAGGATGCAATCGAAGGTACCAGTATGCAATACACCTTCGATGACTCAAAAGCGAAGGAACGGCACGGTACTCAGTACTTTGAAATACTATGTAATCGAGGCATCTACCATGATGGCTGGACGGCTGTCACGAAGCATCGAACTCCTTGGGCGGCTCCAACAGAAAAGCTGCCTGCTTTTGATGATGATAAATGGGAGTTGTATGCTGATACAGACTGGACTCAATCAGAAAATCTCGCCGAAAAGATGCCGGAAAAACTTCATGAGTTACAGAGGCTCTTCTTGATCGAGGCTGCAAGATATAAGGTGCTACCGCTTGATGATCGTGTTTTTGAAAAATTGAATCCTGATACAGCAGGTCGTCCTGTGTTAGTGAAAGGAACAACGCAGGTGTTGTTTCCGGGCATGGGGCGACTCCTTGAAAACTGTGTCTTGAGTATCAAGAATAAGTCGCACGCAGTGACCGCAGGTATCGTCGTTCCTGAGGACGATGCTACGGGGGTCATAATTTGCCAGGGTGCAAATATTGGTGGCTGGTCTCTTTACGCTCATGAGGGTAAGTTGAAATATTGCTACAACTACGGTGGCTTTGGGAACACCTTTGTGACATCAAAAGAGAAGCTTAGTCCTGGTCAGCATCAGGTTCGTATGGAGTTTGCTTACGAAGGTGAAGGGCTTGGCAAGGGTGGTACAGTAAGTCTGTTTGTTGATGGAGATGAGGTTGCTCAAGGCAAAGTTGAAGCAACCCTTTCTAATATTTTCTCAGCCGATGATGGCTTGGATGTTGGCGAGGATTCTGGTGCTCCTGTTTCACCTGACTACGGGCCTGTTGGAAATCACTTCAATGGTGAAGTAAAGGGTGTTCAGCTTTCAATTGCTGAGGGCGAAAAAGAAGGCCAGGTTGTCGATCCGAAGGATGCTGTACGAGCCATGTTTGGAAGGCAATAAATCAAATGAATGTAGGAAAGGAGCCATTGCGAATGGCCTTACGATTGTTTTTGTGCTCACTGATGCTCATATCTGTCACGCAGGCAGAAGACCTTTTGCCATCGTGGGCTGATACTGCACCAAAGCAAGCAATACTTGATTTTGTTGCGAGAGTTAGTGAGTCCAATGGAGACGATTTTGTTCCAGAACAGGATCGTCTCGCTGTTTTTGACAATGATGGAACGCTGTGGCCAGAATGTCCGATGCCTTTTCAGATCGCTTTCGTGGTTGATGAGGTGAAGCGATTGGCCGCTGAGCAGCCTGAACTCGCAAAAGACCCGATGGTCAAGGCGGCTCTTGAGGGAGACTTCAAAGCCCTATTTGCCGGTGAGAAACATGATGGCTTCATGAAGATCATGGCACTGACCCATTCGGGAATGTCCAGCGATGAGTTTGCGAGGCGTGTCAAATCATGGTTTTCAAAGGCAAAATATCCACCACGTGGCACCTTGTATGGAAAAGCAACGTATCAGCCTATGCAAGAAGTTATCAGTCTTCTTCGGTCGAAGGGCTTTAAGATTGCTATCGTGTCTGGTGGTGGTGCCGACTTTATGCGGCAGTTTTCTCAAGATGTCTACGATATCGAGCCGGAATGGGTTCTTGGTTCGACCGCTGATGTTGTATTCGAATTGCAGGACAACAAGCCAACATTCATGAAGCAGGCAACAGGCCTCTATATCAATGATAAAGTCGGGAAGTCCGTTCGGATTTACCAACAGCTTGGGAGACGGCCGATTGCATGCTTTGGAAATTCAGACGGTGATCAGTCCATGCTTGAATATACGACGATTGATAATCCTTATAAGAGTCTTGGTGTGATCGTCCACCATACTGATGGAGTCCGTGAATGTGAGTACGACAAGAAACCACCGTTCAGTGGGAAATTGATCACTGCTCTCGAAGAGGCTCCAAAGCGTGGGTGGGTTGTCGTTGATATGAAAAATGATTGGAACAAAGTTTTTTCCAGTCGCTAAAATTGAGAACATACGATTAAACATGTGGAGAGGGAATCAGAAATGAAGATACGTACGTGGGTTGGTTCTGTCCTTGTTGTTTCTCTCATTGGCGTGCTGTGCCAGCCGGTTGATCTTTTTGCTCGTCCCGGGGGCGGGCGTCCTTCTGGTGGCGGGGCGCGACCCTCGGGTGGATCTCGTGCACCCAGTCGACCTTCGCCTTCTGCGAGACCGGCACCCAGCCGACCAACACCCTCTGCGAAACCAGCAGTAGGATCACGTCCTTCTCCAAGTGGAGATGTTCGAAAAAATCTTCCGTCGAAGCCGTCAGGAAAACTTTCGGACGCGGCCAGCAAGGCTGCGGCAGGTGGGCTTTCTGGGAAAGGCGCGAGCGCGGTGGCAGATCGAGCTGGAAGCCGGCCCACCCAAGGAGATGTCCAAGACTTTCTGAAAGCATCTGGTGGTAACGGTGCTGCAGCCAACGCGGCAAAGTCTCGCGTCGATGCAGCCAAAACAACATCTGGTTCAGCCGTTTCAGAATTCTTGAATAAGACGGGTGATGGAGCAGCCGCTGCTGCAGCAGCTACCTCGTCAAAAAATCTTGCTGATACGCGTGCAGATGCCATCTCCAACCGAACCGAGACTCGGTCTGATACGAGGGGCAGTCGAGGTGAGAATCGTGATTTTGCGTCTGATAATCGCGAGGGACGTGTTTCTGGGCGAGGAGATCGTCAATCAGTGCGAGTTGAGAACAGGGGTGATGTTCGTACAGACCTGGCTTCGGGCCGTTCGGATCGTCGGACAACTCGGCAGCAGAATCTTGGATCGCAAGCGGACTCAATTCGGTCTCAGTTGAATTCAGCCTATGACAGTGGGCTTCATGAGGAGTTCTGGTCTGGTATGCAAACCGGTCATTACTACTTTGATAAGAATCCAATTTTCTGGAGTTGGGCTGGTTTCCGGACCGTGTCCGCCATCATGCCATGGAACTGGGGTGAGGGTCGTTATTACGACTACGGGTCTGGTGGTGGAAGCTATTACGACGGTTCGTCTGTTATGTACAACGGTGAGGCTGTGCCAGCCGAAGAATATGCTCAGCAAGCCGAAGAGCTTGCCCTGAGTGTCCCGGAGGAAGATGCTGAATCCTCTGATGCATCAGGTGACGAATGGTTGCCATTAGGTGTCTTTGCTGTTGCACAAGAGGGTGAGTCCTCGGCGACACCAACCATGTTTATGCAACTTGCAGTAAGAAAAGACGGAGTTATTGCAGGGACTTATCAAAACAAGGAAACAGGTGAAACAGCCAGTCTTGAGGGCATGGTAGATGGGGATTCACAGCGAGCTGCGTGGACCTTCGCAGGAAAAACATCACCCATCGTGGAAACAGGTATCCAGAATCTGACGATGAACGAGACGCAGGTACTTGTCCATTTTGAAGGTGGTGATTCTAAAACGTACCTTCTTGTTCGGGTCGATAATCCAGAAGCAAAAACTGCTTCATAAGGGTGACAGGACAATGGCATGCCGAGGTTTCGGCGACTGAATTCTGAACCGTTTGTCTATTTGCTTCACAGCAGGCTGGCCAGAGGCACTGATCTACGTGAGCTTTGCTCGTACCGTCTGTGCTGTGACGACAACAGCGAGTATTGCAATGCCAGTAAGAATGCCACACATGCCATTGGCGAATAGCATCAGAAGCGAGGCTGCATGTGGTGCTGCTGCATGAATCCAATGTTCAGTAGCGTGGTGGAGAGTTGGGATGCCGTGCAGTACGATACCACCACCCACAAGAAACATGGCAGCTGTTCCGGCCAGCGTAAGAAAACGCATGATCCATGGAGTGACGCGGATAATCACCCGGCCAAGAAACTGTCCTGCAGTAAATTGTTGTTGTAAAAGCAGAATGCCAACATCATCAAGTTTCACAATTCCGGCAACCAAACCGTAGACGCCAACTGTCATCAATAGTGCGATAGCAACGAGAACACTTAGTTGCGTGAGGAATGGTTCATCGGCAACGACACCAAGTGTGATCACAATAATTTCAGCGGAAAGTATAAAGTCAGTACGAATGGCTCCGCGTATCCGGGTCGATTCAGTTTGTCTGCTGTCGTTGGTTTCGACATGGTCTGGTGAGGTGTCTTCGCTGTGACGTGGGGCTTTTGTGTGAAGGAATTTGTGGAGCACTTTTTCTGCACCCTCGAAGCAGAGGAAAGCTCCACCGATTATAAGCAGTGGGGTGATTGCACCCGGAAGCAGCCAGTTAAGCATGAGAGCGACTGGAACAAGTATTCCTTTGTTGATAAGAGAACCGGTTGCAACCTTGAGAACCACCGGTAATTCGCGATCTGCAGATATTCCGGTGATCTGCTTTGCGTTTAACGCAAGGTCGTCCCCTAGAACGCCAGCTGTTTTCTTTACGGCAACTTTTGTCATGAGTGCCACGTCATCGAGGGCACTTACGATGTCGTCAAGAAGAAGGAGGAGGCTTGTTGCCATGCAGTGCTATTCTCCAGAATGAGGTAGGCTTAAGGTTGTGACTGGAACGGTAACTACTCGCAGGATAAACGAATACTCAGACAGAATACATCTCAGCATGTACTTTGTGAGTCGAACGGATAGCTCGTGGGAGAAGCTTTTGTGAAATTACGTAGTGGTTTAATGCAGCAGGAAAATGTGCCTGGCCAACAAAACGTGCCTCCACTGCCCACTAAGGGGCAGACCCGAATGCATCGCCACGGAGCAATGATCTTTCTTGGTCAAATTTTTGTTCTAGGATCAGTTCCTGTGCTTGACATGGGGCAAGAAAAAACTCCGTTGCTGTTTATTGTTCTCAGTCTCTCTGTGGCTATTACAACTGTTTGGTCACTTGGGTATCAACGTCTTACGTGCCTGCTCGTTGGGCTCGGTTTGATCGCTTGTTTGTGGATTCTACAATTTCGAGACGAAGCGGCGGGAGTTCTCACGGTTCCATTACTGATTTTCTTACTGGTCAAACTTTTCTGTGCATATCTCTGTATCCGCCAAGCTTTCAAAGCAGGTGTTGCGGGTGCCCAGAGGATTTATTGTGGAGCCGCAAGTTTTGTCATGATAGGCATTATTTTCGCAGGAATGCATGGCCTTCTGCATGGCTATGGATTCGGCCAATACAGGCTGCCACTTGAATTTGAAGGGATGCGAAATATTCGTTGGGTTGATTTCATTTGGTTCTCGTATGCGACACTTACAACAGCTGGGTATAGTGACCTCGTTCCAGTTGGGTCTTTTTCACTGACCGTATCTACTTTTGAGGGTCTCTGCGGTATTCTCTTGCCTGCAACACTCATCGCAAGAATTGCGTCGTTGCCTGCCAATGCTTGAGAGGCTGAGCAAATTTTGAAACTATAAAAAACTGAGTGAACTATTCATGAGTATCGAAATGTTTAGAAACGTTGTTGAACAAGTTGGTCTTGTGATTGATGCAGTGGGTGTTCTTGTAGTAGTCATTGGCATTGTTATGGCTGCGATTCGACTTCTGACACAACCTTCAGCACCGTTGGGTAAATACAAGCAGTTTCGGCAAGATCTTGGGAGAGGTATTCTTCTCGGGCTTGAGTTCCTCGTTGCTGCTGACATTATTCGGACAGTAGCCGTCACTCCTACACTTGAGAGTGTTTTGGTGCTTGGGCTCATTGTGGTTATTCGTACTTTTCTGAGTCTGGCTCTTCAAATGGAGGTCGAAGGCCGACTTCCGTGGCAGTCAGAAAAGGGCAGGATCGAACAGGCAGGCAGTTAGAAGTAGGGACATGAATGTTCAGCTAGGATCTTCAGCACGTACGCTTCCTGACTATGAAACAGTAAGGCAGCATCTCCCACCTAATGCGTGGAAGTATGTTCTGGATCTTCTTCAGGAACATCCAGTTCTCGTGCGGGTTGTGCCACACCGAGCAACAAAACTTGGAGACTACCGTCCGCCCCGTCTTGGTGAATCCTGGCATCGAATCACCGTGAACGAAAGCCTCAATATCTATGCGTTCCTTGTGACATTGCTGCATGAATTAGCACACCTCCGAGTCGCTGCCATGTGCGCCACGGGAGCCAAGAAGCATAAGCCTCATGGTCCCGAATGGAAAAAAGAGTTTGCTGTGATCGTTGGGCCGGTGATCGAAGAGTCAATGGTGCCGGGAGATATTTGCGTGGCTTTGGCGGCCGCCCTGCAACGCCCCCGAGCGGCGACGTGCAGTGATCGATTACTCACACTGGCTTTGTCCCAGTATGATCCTGTCGTCGACCAATGTCTGCGCGTCGAGCAACTCGAGGTGGGCGATTGCTTTCAACTACCGGACGGCCGGCAATTTGTTCTTGGCGACCGCGTGCGAAGCCGATATCGATGTATCGAGTTTGCGAGCGGTATTGAATTTCGGATTCACTATCTAGCTCGCGTCGCTCGACTCGAGCTAGACTGATTTGCTCGTCGGCTGGATCTCGAACGACTAGGCTGTGACACATTTCGGTAGTGTCTGCGTCGTATGGTGTTGCCGTAAAAATGCAGTGGTCGATTTGGCCGCTGCTCAATAGGTGTATTTTCAATTTTTTCCCGCTCGTCTCCAAAAACAATAACTCGGGAGTCGAATCCAGTTTGAGCAAGTGCAGGAACGCTACTGGTTCCAGCGGAAAGAAGTGTAAGTAAAATAAGTGTTCGCATAGTTATAGCAGTATCTAGAGGGAAACCGGCACGTTTCCACTATGGTTTCGATACTCAGAGAATGCAAGAAAATGATTATGGAGCCATTACATTCGTTACAATCGAATCATGGAAAACAAAATCAGGAAAAAGCCAGCGATCCTGTTTAGTTTTTTAGACTCCTCGAAAACTTTCCCCACCGCCAATTGTTAGCGGCCGATGAGTTCTTTCATTTCCCGTACGGCTTCTGTCATCCCAACAAACACAGCCCGAGCGACGACTGAGTGTCCAATGTTTAATTCCTCCATCCCTTCGAGCTCTGCTACTGGGGTGACGTTGCGATATGTAAGTCCATGGCCTGCGTTGAGTATGAGACCCGCTTGATGGACGAATGTAGCCGCTCGGGCAAGTAGCTGGAGTTCTTTGTGCGCATTCTTTTCTGCATTTGCATACGCTCCCGTGTGCAGTTCGACTGCCGGCACCGAAAGTGATGCAGCAGTTTCAATCTGCTCAGGTTCGGGATCGATAAATAGTGACACGACGATCCCGGCGTCTTGTAATTTGCCAATCGTTGCTGCTAAGTCCTTTTTGTGACGGACAACGTCCAGCCCGCCCTCGGTGGTCACTTCTTCTCGGTTTTCAGGGACGAGCGTAACCTGGTCCGGGACCGCCCGGCAGGCGATGTCTACCATCAGGGGATTCATTGCCAGCTCAAGATTTAATTTGACCTGAACAGTTTTTTTCAGTACTTCAAGGTCTCTGTCTTGAATATGCCGTCGGTCTTCTCGTAGATGGATTGTTATGGCGTCGGCACCACCGAGTTCAGCCGCGGCTGCTGCCCACACGGGGTCAGGTTCGATCGTGCGGCGAGCCTCACGAATAGTTGCGACATGGTCTATATTCACACCGAGCGTGGCCATGCACGTGGCTCCTTGATAAATGGAGGTGGCCCCAGCCTGCCGGCCGGGGCCACCTTGGATGATTGCTATAGCCTTTCTGCTCAGACCTCTTTTTTCAAGAGGATCACAGCATTTCCCCGAGGCGTGCGGATCTGAAGAACAATACCGCCTTCAGGTGTTTCTCCATCGATGGCGGCCTCAAACTGACTGATTGATGCCACTGAGGTTTTACCAACCTTTCGAATCAGTACCCCTGGTACCAGACCACCCTCCGCCGCAAGGCTGTCAGGGTCCACTCGGTCGACCAATACGCCTTCGAACCCTTCGTAGGCATCTTGTGCGACGGAACTCTTATCACGAACCTCAATACCGAACGGTTTTGTATAAAACGTTTCTTCGCCACCCGGGGCAATGCCTCGTCCACGCTCCTGCATGCCGAATTGCTCCGGTAATGCTTTCACTTGAACACGCACAGTCATCTCTTTGCCGTCACGAAGTACAACGACATCGTGTGCTTCTCCAATCGATGACCGTTCGACAACTTCCTGAAGGCTACGGGGACTATCGACAGGTGTTCCATCGAAAGAGATCACGACATCGAGGTCCTGTACCCCAGCCATTGCAGCTGGTGTATCTGACATCACCTCTGTAATGAGGACACCTTTTTGGCCTGGTGAACCAAGTTTTGCAGCCATGTCAGAAGACAATTGGGCGATCGAAACACCAAGGTATCCTCGCTGAACACTGCCACGTGTGATGAGTTGCTCGCTCACCCAACGTGCCTGATTGATTGGAATAGCGAATCCAATTCCCTGATAGGCTCCACTGTTGGATGCAATCGCAGTATTAATACCTACGACTTCCCCCGAGAGATTCACAAGTGGTCCCCCTGAGTTGCCAGGATTAATTGCAGCGTCGGTCTGCAAGAATTTGGCTCTTCGGATACGGCCAAGCTCACGGCCTTTGGCTGAAATAATACCGGCGCTCACTGTTGTCTCGAGTTCAAATGGGTTGCCGATTGCAAGTACCCAATCTCCAATCACAAGCTCATCAGAATTTCCGAGCGCTGCAGTTGGTAGGTTTTCCGCATTGGCAAGCCGAACAACAGCCAAGTCGCTGTCTGGGTCAGTCTTGATATCAACCGCTTTGAATTCACGCCCATCCGAGAGCTCGATCGTCACTTCATCAGCTCCCTCGACGACATGGTTGTTTGTGAGAACAATTCCAGCTGCGTCAACAATCACACCAGAGCCAACTCCCGATCGTGATGGTGATCCCCCCCTTGGAGCAAATCCTTCAGGCATTCCATCTCGAAAGAAGTCTTCAAATGGAGTTCCACGAAAAGGGTTCTCTCCACGATTCTGACTGCCTTTTGATGTGACATTTTGAGCTTTTGTTTCACTGCGAACAACAACAACACTCGGAGTCGCTTTCTCAGCTGCATTTCGGAATGCCTGAGAAAGTGCATTTGCTGCAGCAACCGGGTCCGCTGTTGTTGGTTCAGCAGAAAGAAGCGTCGTTGGGCCGACTGAGCCCAAAGCCAGTGCCGCAATCAAACAGGCGGGCATAAGAATCGTGCCGCCATCGCTAAGGTTCTTCAAATCGCGTATCGTTTTCAAATGGTTCACGTTGTGTTCCTCCTTTTTATACTCAGACACTGTCTGAATGTGGATGACTGGCCGAATTCCGTTTCCGTTGACGGCAGTCGCCGTTCTTCTCACTATCATAGGTCCACACCGACATTCTGGGCGATCCCTACGTCTGGAATCACCTTGTGCGGACAGAACACCTCCACAAACTTATACGGGGAACTCCCCGAGGGGGTTCGGAAGTATTTCAGAAAAAAATGGCGAATTATCGATTACGGCAGGGCCTGCCGAGCGAGGTTTGACAACACAGGGAGCTGGATTTTACCGTGTAGTTTTGGGAGCCCATGAATGTCAGAAAAGCCGATGCCGCACAAAAACCCCTCTCCAGCCGGCCTGACCGCCTGTGAAGAGCGAATTGGTTATCGGTTTCAAGATCGGCAGCTGCTCGAGGCTGCCGTAACACATGCTTCGGGTGCTTCTCATCGTCTGGCATCGAATGAACGGCTGGAATTCCTCGGCGACTCTATTCTTGGGTTCGTTGTCTGTAATCGGCTTTTCATCGAGTTTCCAGAACTCCTTGAGGGTGATCTTACAAGAATCAAATCTGCTGTCGTCAGTCGAGAAACATGCAGCAGAATTAGTATCGAACTTGGGCTCGTCGATTTCCTTATTGTTGGGAAAGGTATGGCAGTCAATCGGCCAGTACCGAATTCAGTCCTCTCAGACATGTTCGAGTCACTTGTGGCTGCTATTTTCCTTGACGGGGGAATTAATCATGCCCGGGCGTTTCTCGATACGTGGATTGGTCCGGAAATCAAAAAAGTAGTGGCCGGAGAAGAAGGATCTAATTATAAATCTCTGCTGCAACAACTTGCTCAGGGGGCGTACGGTGTCGCGCCAACCTACGAGGTTATTAATGAAGTGGGACCTGATCACAACAAGGAATTTCAGGTGCGGGCCCAGATTGGTCGGCGGCGATACGCTCCTGCCTGGGGCCGGAATAAGAAGGAAGCGGAACAGGGAGCAGCGGAAAAAGCACTTGAGGCTTTGCGCATTGACGGAGTGATTCCGTCCTCTGAACATGCGTTTCGGCGTCCCAATGAACCTGAAGGCGAATTGAGCGGCAATGAAGCAGATAAAATCCTCTGACTTACATTGAAGTTTTTTGGCTCCGGAACCGAACATCTCTCTATCAGCCAACGTGCCTTATCGTGCCGTGGGCAATGGCCCGTACCCGCTTGAAGCTTCTGGGGGGTGGTACTCAGGCCCCGGCGCGAATTTGAAAGTCCACCTCATAAATCGGGGTGGACTTTCGCTTTTAATAGTTGGCTAAAGCCCAGCATCACGGGTAAGCGGTTGACGATCGAACATGAGTCGGCTGCTGATGGCAATTGCCAAAATACCTGCAGGCATAATAAGCATTTCCCATCCAGGGCCTTGGCTTTGACCGTCAAGAATCATTTTTTCGGCGAGTGTTCGCACAAACATGATTGCAAGAAGAACGGCAACGACTTCGAGCAACGTTTTTTTCAGCGAACCAATATTTTCAACTTTAAGCCAGCGAGGCGCCGTGCCTACCGATGTTGAGTTCGTGAGGAAGAGTGCATAGATGCCGTAAGCGAAATACAAAAAGGTCAGCCCGGTGAGGCCGTTATCAAGCGACTCGAGCAAAAGAAGGTTCGCCGCAGGCCGGGGTGCAGCATCTGGTGAGGTCGGTGTAAAAAAATGGTTGAGTAAAACACCTCGACCATCGATCTCAAAATATCGCAGAACTGCTTCAACAGTATTCGCCGCTCCGATGATGAACATCAAAAGAGCACCAACGAGTGATGAGAACACCGTAACAATACTGAACCAACGAGTGAGCCCCAGAATTTGAGTTATGCGAGGCACCATTTTCCGATGGTGTGCGTGTTGGGTTTGGGGAGAGTCTTTCGCATCCATAGGAAATATCTTGATCTGTAAAGTGTTATAGCTTACGGCAATTTTTACTTCACTATACCACGCAGCTCCTTCTGCTGTTATCGTCACCAAAAGCAAGTGTTTTGCAGCGCTAGTGTGCCGTTGCACTGTCGGTCCATAGTTTTGATGGCTTTGAGAGCGGAGTGGCCGAGGCGATTGGCATCAAAGAAAGATTGTTTAGACAGTGAAGGGTGCACGATGCAACTAGGTTATGGAAACAAAGAGAGGTAGGCATGAGTGCCCAGAAGCAATTTGAGTCACTTGTCGATGAAAAGGCTCCGGTTGGCAAACCAGCGGGGCTCTATCAGCCGTGCTTGGTGGTAGGTGGGCTCGTTTATGTATCAGGCCACCTGCCTGTACAGCCCGATGGAAGCTTTATTCTTGGCTGCCTTGGGAAAGAGTTAGATGTTGAAGCTGGTAAGTATGCTGCGCGGCAAGCGGGGCTTGCGAGTCTTGTCACACTCGAACACTATCTCGGTAGCCTCGACAAGGTTTCTCGGGTTGTAAAACTGCTAGGCATGGTTTCGGCAACACCTTCATTTACTCAGCACCCGGCCATCATTAACGGTTGCAGTGAACTCTACGCAGAGGTCTGGGGTGCGGAAAAGGGCGTCGGGGTGCGAAGTGCAGTTGGAGTGTCTTCACTCCCCGGGGGTGTTGCTGTTGAAATCGAGGCAGTCTTTGAATTGGTCTAAGGCTTCAGTCATTCGTCACAGTTTTTGAGGTTATTTTCAAGCTGAGTGAAGCATGCGGGTGAGATTGGTGCAGTGGGTAGAATTAAAAATCGGCGTGTGTGCCAGGGTATGGCGAACTGTTTCAACTGTCGTCGTTTCCGGAAATCATGTTCGGACCTTGCCCCGCAGTTTTTTCGTAGTAACCATCACCAGATCGAACATATTTTGTAAACCCTATCCTGTCGAGATTCTTGTCTGACAGTTTGTCTTGGGTTCCCATGTCAGACCATTTCCCAGCTATTCTGAAACCAGTAATCACACGACGCACTGGTTTACCATTCATGGGATGAGCTGTGAGCGGATCAGCGCTCATTGGTTGGTCCACCTCGAATCGCTCTCCACTTGTCCCGTCTTCTTCGACAACCTCGTAGACATAGGTAGGCATCAGATGTTCCTTTGGAGTGCAGGAAAAAACAAGTGTACAGTCTTCAAGTATACCCCCTCAAATATGCCTTTGATGGCTTGGTGTGTTTCGGCGTCAACAACTCAAATTAATCGAGTTTGGGCCTCACTCGTCGGCACGCGTACGTCGTCTTAGAAAGTGACCTAGATGCCTGTCAGAGACCTGTATTTTTTGTCCCGCTTCGGGGCAAAAAAGCAATGAGGTGAGAGGGTATTATTTGATAGCGACACGCATCATACTGATTCAGTATGATCAGTACTGATAGGGCGTAGCTGTTCTTTTTGACACTGTCGTCAAGTGTACCTTGATACTGGAAAGTTTATTATCTCATGCGTACAGGAAACCCTGTTCTCAATTCCCGTAGTTTCGAAAACTTTGGTTTGCAGCCACGTGATCTTGCTGCTGAGAACGTTCCCGTCACGACTATGACGGTGACCGGCACTGCGAACCGCACAATGTTTCTTCTTGCATTGGCATTCTGTTCTGCATGCTTCACCTGGTCACGAACATTTAATGCGGTCGCTGCCGAAGCAAGCTCCGGTGCAGCAATGCCATGGGTCTTTGGTGGATTAATTGTTGGCTTTATCACAGCTATAGCGATCTGTTTTAAGCAAACATGGGCGCCAATGCTTGCGCCAGTCTACGCACTTGCCGAGGGTCTTTTTCTTGGTGGTATTTCAGCGAGCTTCGAGGCGCAGTATCCCGGCATTGTCATTCAGGCAGTTGGCGGAACGTTTGGCACGCTTGCGGCGCTTCTGTTGTGTTATCAATCGGGCCTTATCCGCGCAACTGAGAATTTTAAACTGGGTATCGTTGCGGCGACCGGAGGGATTTTCTTTGTCTATCTCATCTCAATGATTGGTGGAATGTTTGGGTTTCCAGTGCCGTTTATTCATGAAGCGGGCCCCCTTGGTATCGGCTTCAGTGTCGTGGTTGTCATCATTGCTGCACTGAATCTTGTACTCGACTTTGACTTTATTGAAACAGCAGCTAAACGTGGCGCACCAAAGTACCTTGAGTGGTATGGTGCATTTGCACTCATGGTGACACTTGTTTGGCTCTACCTCGAGATACTTCGACTACTAAGTAAGCTCAATAGTCGTGACTGAGTGTTGCAGTGACACAGTAGTCATTCAGGATCGTGGTGGTCTAGTCGATCGGGAGAAACACCCAGAGCGCAGGTCGGCCACAGTTGCAATGGACGGCTCTTCCCAAAAGCCCAAGTCCGGCAGGGCTGATTGCGACAGTTGTTCGTGCGGCATTCCAGGCACCTTTGATGCCAGTTGCATGCGGCCCGTGAAGACGTGATTGCACACTCGGAACAGGGTGGAAGACGGTTTCAATAAGTGGGGGGCGCTCTCGTTCCCGGTCTTGGAAATTGTCGAGATGTGTGATTGTTCGTTCCAGAACAGTTCTATCGCCGCCATGTGCGAGAAGAGCATGATCGACTTCAGCGACACCACGACGGCTTGGGGTTGGTAGCGTGAGTAGTCCAAGGAATGACCACAGAGTGAAAATCAGGCTGAAGGTGACAATGCCCTGCGCTGAGGCAAGTTGACTGCTGCCAACAATCACTGCAGCTAAAATAATTCCAGCGGCAGTAAACGTGAGTGCAAGCAGTCTTCCTCGGTGCCAACTTCCGGTTGTGATCGCCATTTGTCTACGCTGGACCGCAACACGAAATGCATCAGAGTCGAGTACCTCGCGCCATCGCATTGGCAACAACACAATTTTCGGTTGAAACAAGCCAACAATACTTCCAGCGAAACCTTCGTCTTCGGATTCGCCCATATATGCAGATAGGACTGGTAGGGATGGGTCGTCATGAAGTTCAGGTGTACTTGGTGTGAGTTCAAGGTGAGCAATCGCAGCAGCGAGCGTAATTGAGCCACGTAGTAATGTGACGACCAGAAGAATTCCAACGCCAACGACACCTAGAACACCAGCGGTTCTTGCGGCAAGGAGAAGTGTTACCCCAATAATCGCCAAGAGCGCTGAGTGCACACCGACTCCTCGAAGAATGATGGCCAGGAATTTGTTGAGAGAGGGATGTTGTCGTTGATACTGACGAGGCAGTAGATAACCGCCTAAGAAATCAAGCGGCAGTTGAAAAACGGTATACACCAAGATGAATAAAAGAATGCCTTTGATCTGGGTGCTCAGTGTCGCAGTGGGGCCAGAGAAAAAGTACTCTGGAAGATTGAGAAAGAGGGCAGCGGCAGAAAGCGTGACAATGCTTCCGACGCCGGTAATCCCCAACCAAAGGCGGGCTCGTCCATACCCCGGAACCTCATTCTGTGAGGGAGTGTCTATCTGCTGAGAGACATTTGAACGATGCATCGCCTCCGCGGTTTTGCGAATTCCACGTAGCATGCCTCCGAAAACAAATTCATGAAGGGGCACGACTGCATACCAGTAGAGAAGTCCAGCAAGTCCCCGAGGACGAAAGCGTGCGGTCATAACAAGTCGTGTGATCGGGGGGGCCCGGTTGGGTTCAACTGGTTCGATCTTAAAATCAAGCTGTGCTTCACCAGGCAGTTTCATTTCTGCTCGGAGCGAGAGGGAGCGGTCTCTGTCGATGCCAACGACCCGCCAGAAATCGAGTGTCTCACCAAACTCGACTGTTTCTGGGAGTCTTCTTCCTCTGCGAAGGCCTGGGCCTCCTACAAGCGTGTCCATCCATCCCCGAATACGCCAGAGAATGTCTCCCGCGTACCATCCATTGCCTCCACCGATGCGGCAGATTGCTGCATAAATGCTTGCCGAATCTGCTTCAACATCAACAACGCGTTCGTCAGTAAAGACGGTGCCGCCAGCCCACGATGGATCACCCGGAACCGGACCAGCAACACTCCAGCGAGTCTCTACAGCTTGCTGTTCGATTTTTTCAAGAGCCCGTCGTATCGCTTCACGAGCACCCAGCGTTTTGTGTGGCATGAGCCGTTGAGTCGTGTCATCCGTCACAACGACACGATTCTTGAGCCCTTCGGCAAGTGGGCGGGCGATTCGGTATGAGACGGGTGTCACGAGATTGATCCAGAGTGAACTGAGACGAGGGGTCAGTACCGGTACAGGGAGAATGATTCGTCGGCGTAGGCCAAGCTCCTCTGCCATAACCCGCATGAGTTCCTGATACGCCATAACATCATCGCCACCAATTTCGAGGGTTTTGCCAGTTGTCTCAGGCACCTCAAGACAGCTTGCAAGCCAGTAAAGAACGTCAGCGATAGCAACGGGTTGGCATTCTGTAGTCACCCATTTTGGCGTGATCATGATCGGGAGACGTTCAACAAGGTATCGCAAGATTTCAAAAGATGCCGAACCTGATCCAATGATCATGGCAGCTCGAAAGGTTGTGACTGGTATGCCAGATGAAGCAAGTTCTTCTTCTACCTGACGTCGTGAACGAAGATGTTGACTGAGATCTGGGCCCATTTCACCGAGGCCGCCAAGGTATATGACGCGTGGCAGGTCGGCTGCACGTGCTGCATTTGCGAACATGCGAGCTAGATCTCGATCCCGATCGGCATAGGTGCCACCTGTTGCAACCATTGAGTGCACGAGGTAGTAAGCAGCCTTGCAGCCTCGCATGGCTTCTGTGACAGCATCTCGGTCCGCAAGATCAGCGTTGATGACCTCAAGTTCAGCATGTTGCCGCCATGGTCGTGCGTCAAGTTTTCGTGGTTCCCGTACAAGGCACCTCACTCGGTAGCCAGCCTCAAGCAGGAGCGGGACAAGCCTTCCGCCGACGTATCCTGTGGCTCCTGTCACAAAAATTGTTTCAGTTTTTATTGGAGCGGCAGCAGCGGTGACTTCTTCGGTCATATGATTCATTTATCTCGAGCAAAATATCTTTGGTGTAATGAATTGTGGAGGTACTGAAAGTGTAAGGACGGCACAGCGGAAACCTATTCTACGGGTTTCACTCGACAAATTGTTTTTCTTTCAACTTTGATAGGGAATTCTGTTGATGCTGGTAAAATCATAGCGAGTCAGGGTTCTGCCGTACGTGTTTTCTGCATGCGCGGTATGGCACGAGTGCATTCACAAGAGAGGATTTACGAATGGGCATGCCACAAGGAGGGCACGGAATGAATCAATGGAAAGGAAAAACGGCCTTTATTACCGGTGCCAGCAATGGAATCGGGGCAGCGATTGCAATGCGGCTGTTGGATGAAGGAATGCGGGTGGTCGGATCCGCCCGTCGACAAGACCGAGTTGCTGAAGTTCTACGCAAGGTTGATACGTCCGGAGATCGTAGTCTTGCCGTCCAGTGTGATGTTCGGGATGAGCGTTCTGTACATGAAGCATTTTCACTTACGCGTAAAACTTTCGGTGGTGTTGATGTTTTAATTAATAATGCGGGGCTTGGTCATGCGGCTGCGCTTGCTGAAGGCAAGGTTGACGAGTGGCGAGAGATGCTTGACGTCAATGTTCTGGGGTTGTGTATCTGCACGCGTGATGCTTTAGCTGATATGCGATCCAGAGGTGCCCACGGGCACATTATTCATATTGGTTCCATGGCTGGACAGCGTGTGCCTGCTGGAGCCGGTCTCTATTCAGCCACAAAACATGCTGTCCGCGCATTGACCGAAGCACTGCGAATGGAGTTGCGAGAAAAAGGCGACTCAATTCGGGTTGGTGAGATTTGCCCAGGTTTTGTTGAGACAGGATTTGCAAGTAACTACATGAAGTCGGAAGAAAAAGCCCGTGAGGTATACTCTCGGTTTAAAGTCCTGGAGGCGAACGATGTGGCAGAAGCTGTTGTGTATATGTTGTCGTGCCCGCCACATGTTCAGGTTCACGATATTCTTATGAGACCAACTGAGCAGCCAACGTAAATGATGTCAGGGCTCTGGCACATGGGTTTTGGATCACATAGGAAATGATGATGCGTACAGGTTTTTTGGCGAAAGACACGGAGCACGCTATAAATCGTGCCTTGGGAAACTGAACACAAGAAGAAGTGCACCACACAGGTAGGTTTCATTTTTATGCCCGAGCATTCGAAGTTTCTCGGAGAGACGCAACGGGTCTGGGTTTGTGTTTTGAAGATGAGTGATCTTACTGGAGCGCGCCGACGGGCAGATCGACCTCGTGTAGTCGTCAAAGCTTTGCCAAAACGACCAGGTCTCGAGCTTGATCGGTGGGTCAAAACATCGAGAAGGGCCAAGCGTATGAGGGTTGTGAATGTTGTGTATGAGGCAATGCCTCGGCCAGCTCAGCTCGGCGGTAGAGACAATCCCTTCATGAAGCCAGCCCAGAAGGCAGAAGTGGACGCTGCCATGAAGCAGCTGCGGCAACAGCTTCGATGTGACGGATATACCGTGAACGGTGATATGACCGTCTGGCATCTCTACATTATCGAACTGACGCCTTTGTCGAGCGACTCGGGTAACTCCTCTGGGTATCTTTACGTCGGGCAGACAAGTCAGCCACTGAAAGACCGTATTCGCCAGCATCGCGAAGGGCACCACAATCCAAAGGGACAACGCTTACATAGTCTCGCTTGTCATAAAAAGTTTCTTCGACCTCGGCTGGATTTACTTCCTTCACAATTCAATCAGACGTTTTATTGTCAAGAAGATGCACTCACCGCGGAGACTGATCTTCGTCTGGCGATGGAAGCTGATGGCTTCGTTGTTGAAGGGGGTACCGAGAAACTTAGCGTGCGTCGAAGGGAACTGGGGATCGATAGCAACAACGGGGATGCTTAACAGTGCTCAGTCAGCATTTTCAATAAGGCCGAGAATCGTATCAAGTGAAACGCAGTCTTTAAAAACCATTTGGTTTCCAAAAGAGTCATGACGGCGATGGTGTTTACTTGCCTGTGTTGAATATGTTCGAGACACCATGCCGACAACGTCACCACTTGAGTCAAAGACAGGCCCGCCACTGCTGCCAACAGCATAGTCCGCGGTAACACTCATCCAGACGGGTGCCGGGGTGTCTTGCAACGTTTCGTCACGAGTGTGTTTCCTCGGCGCGTGAACGCTTCCATCTGACTTTGCCATCGTTGCTGGATCTGCGTCATGGCGGTGGTATCTGGAAACCACTCCCCGAGTGAGACTGTAGAACCGTCCGGCTGGATGGCTGATTACAACAACAGGGTCTCCGCAGGCAGCTGCCTGACCAAGTCTGAGGAATGGGAGAACAACGTCACGTGTGTCAAGCTGTGCGATAGCTGCATCTCCATCACGATCAGATGCGAGAATGGTACGAATGGCATAGACGTTGCCATCAGATGTCATAGCACCAAAGTAGTGGTTTGCTTCCTCGGTAAAAACATGATGGTTCGTGACGACAAGACCGTGGTCAGAGAGTAGCCAACCGGACGCCATCCCCCCGAGGTGCCACTTACTACAGCTGTCACATTTGTAAATAGACCCGATGACGACAACCGCCGGCATGGCACGTTGGTAAAGTTCTTCTGTACTACCTGTTAGGTTCTCTTGGCGGTTTGGGAGCCGAATGGAGCTGCCCTCCGTTTGAGCTAACAAACGGAGGGCATTTCCCGCCTCAAGTGTTCGTTGGGTTTTTGACGGTGCATTTTCAACAAGAGTTGCGAGTCCTTCTACAAATTGTTGAGCGAGAGCAGCGTCGTCAACAATTGGATTTTTTGTTTCGCCGCGAGACACCCTTTGCATCGATGGAAAGAAAAGACAAGTAAGCAGAACGAGCAGTGCTTTGTGTGATGTGTTCATACCCAAAGAATACGCCTTAGAAATGGAAGCGGGTCGAATTGTTTTGAAAGAATTTGGGTGTCATTGAATCGATCGCCGGATGCAATCTTTATAACCGGCTGACTTCGCTTACCCTACAAGGTTGCTCCGCCGGATTAAATTAACATGGTTTCCAATGGACTGCGAAGTGTTGGAGAGCTGGAATGTATTTAAACGTAGTGAAAACATTCGATTTTTCAGAGTTCGTTGCATTTTCCGCTGCTTGTGTTCTCGGCATGAACAGCAAAGTTTTACTCACCTGTCGAATAGGGATAGCTGGTTTGCTGGACATGGCTGTGATGTCTTCGCTGGGTCGATTTGCTCCTGGCACCTGCTGTTCTCATGGTGAACATTATTCACATAGTCCGATACGGGGTAGATAGCGGTTCTTCCTTCTGGAAACGGATGTAAATCCTGAAATACTGCAGCCGCATCGGTCTGAGATGGATCAAGCCATGCGTCATACCGCTCAGGTTGAATGACAACTGGCATGCGTGGGTGGAGATGCTGCATTGCTTGATTGGCATCACAAGTAAGGATGGTACAGGTTTCTATTCTGTCCCCATTTTGCTCCCATACGTCCCAAAGTCCACCGATACCAAACGGTTCGTTTGTTGTCAGTCGGACATAGTACGGCTGTTTTCTTTTTCCCAATGTCGACCATTCATAGAAACCAGTAGCAGGTATCAGGCACCTTCGTCGGTGGAAGCTGTCACGAAAAGATGGTTTCGTAAAAGCAGTCTCTGAGCGAGCATTCGTTAATCGTGCGCCAATCGATTGATCTTTCGCCCATGAGGGGATGAGCCCCCACGTGAGCAAGACGGGTTCACGTCTTTGGTGATGGTTTTTTGTGCGAAGCACAAGTATTTTTTGAGATGGTGCGATATTAAACCGTGGCGCCAACGTGTCACGGATATTGGTGTCAAATTGCGTGCTGAGAGTTGACGCGTTTGATGCGAGAGCAAATCTGCCGCACATAGAGCCAAAGTTTCCTGGCGGAATCTAGGAAGTTGAATGAGTGATGCCTAGTCAGTTCCGTGGTAGACAGTAAGGCCGAATTATGATGTAGGCTCTCGATTATAGCCTGAGGATAGTGCAGCAGGACGCAGATTTGAAAAGGCTCGCACATTGAGAAAAAAAGTTGTATGGGAAATTAATTCTTTTGCACGAATCTAGTCATGAAATCTTCAATGGGCCAGACATGTCACTTAGCAAGTTGTGTCAAGGCATTGATAAAAGTGGGGGGGGGTAAAACGACCTACAGAGGATTCTTATAAAGGCATGTAGCCCGCTAATTGGAGATGTTTTTTCTTTGCAATTACTCGCAGAATTCGTTAAGAACTAGGAATCTCCGGGGATTAGAAACTGCCGGGATTAGCAGTCAAAATTCAGATACATCAACTTTTTGCAATTTGGTATCGATGCAGCGGTTTACGTCAATAACGCTTTTGAGTGTTTACGGCCTTGTTTCCATTTTGGGGCACGCCGGATTTGACGTATTGGGTCTGCATTCACATGGCAAACATGGTGCTACATGCGAACACAGTACCCTCAAATGCAGCCATTGCCATCATAGTCACAAGACTGTTAGATGCAGCGAGGATGATTCTCGCACGTCTTCAGAGCATCCAGATGACTGTGTGATTTGCAAGTGTTTCGCTCTGCTTAAAATGCAGGTGGTTGCGTCGTCGCTATCGACTGCAACGTCTGTTCCTTTCTTCTGTGAATCATTCGCTGCGTATGAAAGACTCGTTGCGTTTGATTTCACCTTTCGACCGATGCTGCGTGGTCCACCTGCGATTCAGGTGTAACAAGCACAGGTTGTGATGGTTCAGCATTCGTAATGAATGCTGTCTCCAGATTTGTGTGACCTCTTCGTTGTGCGGTGTCGGAATGTGTAACCACTTTAGTGTTGGCTGCATATGCCAGTGCATCCGGTTCTGCAATTAGTCTTTTATTTATTTCATAGTCTCATTTTTAGTTTGGAGTGTTCTGATGATATTTCGAAGAAAAGAAAGTTCGCTTGGTCATTTGGCCAATGCGAGGCCTGGTTTCACACTGATTGAGTTGCTTGTTGTAATTGCAATTATTGGTGTGTTAGTTGGTCTGCTTTTGCCGGCTGTTCAGCAGGCACGAGAAGCTGCTCGTCGCAGTGCGTGCTCAAATAATATGAAGCAGATGGGGCTTGCAGTTCACAATTATGCTGATGTGAACCCTGAAAAGTTTCCAGTCGGTTGGGTTGGTGAATACGAGATGGGAGAATGGCACGGTGATGAGGGAGAAGGCCATGGTTTTGCCAGTCGACTGCTCCCATTTATCGAGCAAAATAATGTCTATAAGACAATCAACTTTGGACAGCAAGTCAGTCATTCCAGTAACGCTGCTGCTCGAACGACTGTGATTTCCACGTTCCTGTGCCCTTCTGATTCGTACGGATCGGGCGATGTTTTCAATCCAGGTGCTGAAGGTAGTGGCGAGGAAACCCCTGACGCAAATCCTGGCGGAACTGCGTATTCTCGAAGTAACTATCCGGGTGTTTTTGGTAGTGAGCACATGGCTGGCCATGATCATGATGATTTGACGGCAGCGCTACTCAGCGGTGATGACGAAGGACTTGAGCCGGGTGAAGGCAACGGCGTCTTCTTTGCCGGTGGAGCCAATGGAGAGAATGCAGTGAGTTTCAGAGACGTTACAGATGGTTTGAGTAAAACCATCATGATTGGTGAACGAGACAGTCGGTTTGGCGGAAGTCTCTGGATCGGTAGAGGAGATGGCCTCGAAGCCATGATGTCGCGAGTTGTTGGAGTTGGTGAACATGTGTTCAACAGCAGTGACCCCCACTTTGAAGACTTCTTCTCTTCACACCCAGGTGGCGTGAGCTTCGTCTTTGCAGACGGACACGTTGCCTTTCTCAGTAATGGAATGTCAGAGGCACTCTTTCAGTCGTTGGCTACGCGTGCCGGCGGAGAGGTAGTGAACGGTGACTACTAATCACCCCGTCGATTAAATAGCTACGTTGCAGCCCAAGCAGGGAGAGGGGGAGACGAAAGTTTCCCCCTCTTTTTGTGTTTGCAGTAGACCAAGTACTTGCAACCGTTATGCATTTGTTTTCTAATCCGTGTCGAGGGCCGTTAGTTCGATTTTTCCCGAATTTTTTATCTGGCAACTGTTGGTCATATGCGACGGACTTTTTCCCTTTTTGTTCTGACGGCGTACTGCCTGGTCTCATTTGTAGGTCATGCTGGCTACTGTCCTTTGAGATTTGTTAAGGACGAACTTTGCCGTGGCTCGCATGTTTCGTGCGATGACCAACTTCGAGGCTTGGGAACGAACTGCCATGTATGTGATGCGGGTGAAAAACCTCTTCGGGCTCCTTGTTCCGACAACACAGAACATTCGCAGCATCCAAGAGAGTGTCCAGGTGAATGTCCGGATGATTGTTCAGGCTGCCACCTCGTTAATCTTTTCAAGGCTCAGGTAAACGTCTGTCTGCTGCCATCCATCGATTCGCTTCATCATTTTGAAGAGCGATGTTCAGAAATTACTGCGGTTATTCCATTTGACTTCACGCTGAGGCCAAGTCCGCGCGGTCCGCCTTCGTGTGGCACGTGCTCGTGAGCCGGCGTGGAGAAGTAGATGCAGAAATTCTCTAGAGCATCAAGCCGCGATCTTCGTGGCTTTTCTCCAAGTCCGTAGTACGAGTACGCATCTTCTGTGTTTATTCGTTCATTACTACTAATTATTTGGAGAAAAATAACAATGGAATCGTGTTATCAAAAGAAATCTAAATTTCAGGAAAATCTTGTCCGGACTGGTTTCACCCTTATTGAATTACTTGTTGTAATCGCAATTATTGGCGTACTTGTTGGTCTGCTCTTGCCGGCTGTCCAGCAGGCTCGAGAAGCTGCCCGTCGTAGTGCGTGCTCAAACAAAATGAAGCAGCAAGGTCTTGCTGTTCACAATTATGCTGACGTGAATCCTGAAAAGTTTCCCGTCGGGTGGGTAGGTGAATATGAGCAGGGTGAATGGCACGGTGATGAAGGAGAAGGCTTTGGTTTTGCCAGTCGTATGCTCCCATTCATCGAGGAAAATAATGTCTACAAGACAATTAATTTCGGTCAGCAGGTCAACCATTCCAGTAACGCAGCGGCTCGAACCACTGTGATTTCAACGTTCTTGTGCCCTTCCGATTCGTATGGGACAGGCGATGTTTTTAATCCAGGCGCTGAAGGTAGTGGTGAGGATACCCCTGATGCTAACCCAGGTGCAACGCAGTATTCTCGAAGTAACTATCCAGGTGTTTTCGGTAATGAACACATTGCTGGCCACGAGCACCATGACTTAACAGCAAACCTCCTCAGCGGTGATGACGAAGGACTTGAGGCTGGCGAAGGAAACGGTATCTTTTTTGCCGGTGGAGCCAATGGACAAAATGGGGTGAGTTTCAGAGATGTCAGCGACGGCTTAAGTAAGACTGTCATGATTGGTGAGCGAGATAGCCGCCTTGGTGGAAGTCTCTGGATCGGAAGAGGAGATGGCCTGGAAGCCGGAATGTCCCGAGTTATCGGAGTTGGTGAGCACGTGTTTAACCGCGGCGGTTTGGCTCACTTTGAAGACTTCTTTTCTTCACATCCTGGTGGTGTGAGTTTTGTCTTCGCCGATGGGCACGTCGCCTTCTTGAGTGATGGCATGTCAGACGCGCTCTTCGCGTCCCTGTGCTCTCGTTCCGGAGGTGAGGTCGTCAACGGCGACTATTAATCGACGTTAGTTGGTCTAATCAGCGAGGGGGAGGCATTCGTCTCCCCCTCGTTTTTTTGTCCCTAGGCGGAGTGTCTGCCTCATAATTAACGGCAATTTCCACCGTTTTTCGTTTTCTGAACGATCAAATTTTTGCCTTGTGCGTAGACTATAGATATCGATAGAATTTGAGTGTTCGAAAAAATCGATTACAACCAAAAGTAAAAGCTTTGTATTGGAGCATTGATCGCGTGAAACACCTGCGTGTGACTATAAATGTTGCGGTCACAGTGGCAATGATGTTGCCAACTGGAATCTTTGCAGAGTGTTGTTGCAGTTCGAACAAAATTGGGTGTTGTGCGGTAGAGGCGCCAGCGGAAACTCCAAAGAGAAAATGCTGTAGTTGCGAGCAGAGACTTGCGGAGCAGGAGTCGTTGCTTGAGTGCGTCACACTCAAGATAGAGAATCAAGATCGATCATCATGTGAGTGTTGCCTCAAGGTTCGGCAAAACTCATCGGCAGTTCGAGTACAATCAAAGAATGTCGATCTGGACTGTTCGACAGTAGACTATGTATCGATAGATGATTGCAGTTTGCATACATGTTCGGTGAAGCATCTTGAAACTGCTTCGCCTGCGATAAGCAATAATAGACGACAAGCGATTCTCTGTGTTTGGACTCATTAACTGAAATTCATCGATTTTTTTGTACTTTGAATTTCATTTATTGACCAAGGAGAATTCTATGTTTATTAAATCATTAGCGGGGTTGGCACTACTGAGTGCCGTGGTGGCAACACCATTTGCTCTCGCAACGTTTAATGGTTCGAGTGCTACAGCATGCATGTGCTGCGGCGATGACTGCACATGTAAAGACTGTGCATGTGATGCTAATCAGTGCTCGTGCAAAGAAGGAGGCGCATGCAAGTGTTCCTCAGGCTGTTCTTCGCCGTGCTGCGACAAAGGCTGCAGTGAAACTGCTGTCGAATCAAGTTGCTGCGAAAAAGGCGAATGTGATTCAGAATGAAACTGAATCTGATTGCATGATTTAATGAAGGGCCGCACTGGCATTGCTGGTGCGGCCCTTTTATTTTGTCCGGGTTTTAGGGCTCAGTCGATATCTTTTGGTCGCTCGTGTATTGGTCTCTGTCCTGCATTAGGTAGCTCATGAGATCCTGGATTTCATGAATAGCCATTTTATCGAGCAGGCCAAGAGGCATGATTGATGTTGCGAGTTCTTTTCGCTCTTCGATGTCGGCTTTCGAAATGAGAAAAGTTTCACCATTGGTTTGTACGTATGCCTGCTTCTTGCCCTCTTGTCCGACAACAAGCCCTGTGAGAATCTTCCCATCACGGGTCAGAATTTGTTGTGGCCGGTAATAGGGCGCTATTTCAGCATTTGGGTTGACGATATGTTTGAGTAACCAGTCGCGGCTGATACCAGTTTGGTTTTGAATAGTTGTCAGATCGGGCCCTACTGCATTTCCACGGCCATCCATGGCGTGGCACTTGTAACAGCCTCCAAGAACCGAGTGAAAGAAAAGCCTTCTGCCAACGGCAGGGTCGGGCTCACGTGATGACTGCGCAATCAGTGCATGCCACGCCTCAAGGTCAGTAATGGGAGGCTTTTCTGGTAGATGTCGCCCCGTGATTCCTGCTGATAGTGTTCGATACGCTTCTTGTGAGACGATCTCACTTGTTGACTCAGTCAAGAGATGAAGCAAGCCGTTATGGTCGGCGGCGCTTGAAGTGAGTCCTGCGATTGCGTCCGCTCTGAGATCTTCACTGAGTGTTTGGTCCGCTGCCAGTTTTGCAAGCGCCCGCGTGCGATTCGGGTCTGGATGAATGACAAGCGAGTGGATAGCCTCTCGCTTCATAATTTCATGTTCTGAGTCGGCGAGGCTCGCAAGAGTTTCGACGGTAAGGTTCTTGTGATTGACGTTGATGCTTTGTAACGCAAGTGCACGGATGCGGGGGGGTTTTGCTGTGTCGATTGATAATTTGAGGAGTGTGTCGTCTGGCGAGAATTCCTGTTTCGATGTTCCTGCAATGGTGGCAAGTGATGCGATGACTGCACGGAGCTCTTTGCGATTGAGCTCCGGGAGATCGAGGAGTTGCTCAAGGTCTGCTTGAAACTGCGTCAGTCTTTTGTCTGCAATCCATTTGATTCCGACAAAACGAACGTCAGGTGAGGTGTCTTGTAAAAGCTTCGGAATGACACTTGGTTGTCCTTGGTGATCAAGTCTTTTGAGGGTAATCGCATGGTGTGCCCGGGCTGTCGAGCTGGGATGGCTGCCGAACGAATGGTCGAGAAGAATTTCTGGGTGTGTGGTAAGAATTTGAATTGCTCGAGTACGAACGTATGGGTCGTCACTTCCTAGTGATGCGAGTGATTCTTCAGGGGTCATCACTTGATGTGATTCATCGCGTTGCAAAGGACGCATCTGTACTGGCTGTTTGAATTCGACCTGCCAGATCCGTCCATGGCCGTGTACCGGATACGAAAGTTTCACCCAATCAGTAAAGTACAGATATTTTCCATCGGCAGAGTATGAGAAATGGACTGGCCGGAAATCATCTGGGCCACTCAGGAACGGTTTGCGTGATGCCGTAAATGATTCACCGTGTGGCTGGAGTACGTGGAGATCAACACGATTGTCTGTCCACGAGGCACTCAAGAGTTTTCCAGGGCCATAAGGGATCACTCCGCATGCTGCTTCACCCAACGCACCGATCATTCCAAGTGTGCCGGGATTTTCGCCAAACCAACAGACAAGTGGATGCCGGCCAGAGCGGCCGTAGCGATACTCGTAGCCGAAGTCGGCACCTGGAATAATATGGAGCAGTCGATTTGGTGGTGTGGCGTTGGGGTCGTTGTCAGTACTGAAAAGATTTCCGGCTCGATCGTATGCCATTCCAAAGGCATTCCAGTGTCCGGTGGATTGTCGGATTAATTCGGTTCCGTCTGTGCGGCAACGATATGTCGAGCCACCTTCGCTGCCACCAGAAAGTTTTGTTCCATCGGAGCCGACAAATGTATACCCAACACCAAGGTTTTCTCCGAACCCGAAAGCCAGCCATTCTGGACGTGCCGGATCAATTGCCAGCCCCCCCACTCCATTGTGTGGATAGTCACCGTCGGTGTCGCAGACAATTATTTTTTCAGGCTCGGCGTCGGCCTGCTTTTTCGATGCGGCATCTCGAAAACGGCCAATAAACCAACGCGTACTGACATAAAGATGTCCATCAGGACCGAAGAGGAGATCGGTACTGAAAGTGTGTCCCTCGTAAAAAATACTTCGTGTATCTGCGATCCCGTCGCCGTTGGTGTCTTCGAAAATGAGGATACGGTCAGTTTCTGGCCCTCTGTACTCTTTTGTTCGTTTGTGAGTGTGGTTTTCCTGCACAAAGACACGGCCATCAGGTGCCACTGCAATTCCGACAGGGGTCACGATTTGTGGGTTCTGCGCGAATAAGGTGATAGCCTTAATGTTCCGGTGATGAATGGTTGGTATGAATACGGTTTTTTCAGACGATGCCGATGTACTTTCATCCTGGGAAAATAGTACAGGGGAATATGAACAGCCAATACACATGACAAGGAATGTGAAAAAATTTTTCATTTTTGAATGTGCTGTGAGAGTGTCAGAAGCAACAAAATAGTGACCTGTTCTGCCTTCGATTTGGGCACTCAAGATTTGGGTGCTCAAACTGCTCAGATACGAGATCAATTATTATTGCAGTTTGCCTCAGTTTGGATCCTGCCACAGATGTATCCGCGGCTCTTTGTATCAAACGTCATAAGAAGTGGCCTAGCTATCCGGCGATGTCGCTCTACGAGGTTGTGTTACGAACAGGGCTGAGCAACAAAAAAACCCCCCAACAGGTGTTGGGAGGTTCTAAGTGGCGGGGACAGGATTCGAACCTGCGACCTCGAGGTTATGAGCCTCGCGAGCTACCGGGCTGCTCCACCCCGCGATATGTTGTAGTGCCTCGTGTAAGGCCTAGAACCAACGAAAACGCCGGATTCTAGTCGCCTAATCATCCAAACCGATCTGATCGGAATTCTGATGAGGCTGAGCGTGTCTTTCGGACGATTCTAGTATATCAGAAAAAAACCTCTGTGCTTTTTGGTCGAAAAATGTCTGGCGTTCGCGTTAGTTTTTGGTTTTCATGGAAGGAGAAGAGGACTTAGAACACGCCGCTGCCTGCTCGAACCCTCCACCCGCATACCATGACAGAGCCACGTCGGAAATCATCGCGATCTTCGAAGCAGCCTTCGGCGGCTCAGAGAGCATCGGCGACCGCCCCTACAGAGAGCAAAACGCGGTCGCTTGCCGGCAGACTCCCGTGGACAAAGTCAAAGAATAACAGTCAGTCTTCTCAGGGCGTGATTGTTACTGAAGCAAGGGAAAAACCTCAAGAGAAAAAACAGGGTGGACTGTTTGATCCAGATGCTCCACTTGGCCCGCTTGATTTTTTTCTGGTATTTCAGTGGCGGAATGCGCTACGAAAGATCCTCCATGACAGCCCGGCCTGGAGTGTCAGTCTTGGGCTCCACGTTCTTATTCTTGTCGCGCTTTTGTTGGTATCTGTTCGAGTTGTGAGTCAGAAGCCACTGAGCCTCACACTTGAGTTTGCTCCGCAGCCTGGTCCTCCGGGTATCCCAGCGGTAGTTCTGCCAGCAGACGCACCGAACCACGCGGATCCCGAGAACATGGCTCAGGAATTGGCAGTGAGTGAAAAAGATACAGTGAAAGATCCGGCTGCAGTTCCTGCCGTGAATCGGTTTGTACCGAATCAAGAGTCAGCCGCAGCGCGTCCAGCGCAGGCAGTCGGCTCGCTTCTTACCGGCAGGCAAGAGGGGCAACGTCGTAACCTGCTGGCGGCAGGTGGTGGAACTGATCAGACAGAGCAGGCGGTCCAGCGAGCACTCGCGTGGATTGTCCGGCAGCAAACGAACAGGGGTGTCTATGCTGGACTCTGGAGCCTGCGTGGCCCGTACCCCGATGGAGGCTCAGAGGAAAACAGGGTGGCAGCGACGGCCATGGCACTGCTTGCGTTGCAAGGGGCGGGCAACACACCGACGACCGGAGACCACAAAAAGGTTGTCAGGGCTGCATGGGAATCACTCATCAAGACACAGACAGATGCAGGTAATTTTGCGCCAGCCTCAGACGAGCACACGTCATCTGCGGGGCGAATGTATGGGCATGGCCAAATAACAATCGCCTTGTGTGAGGCGTATGGGCTCACGCGGGATGCAAAACTGGAACAGGCTGCTCAAGCAGCAATCCGGTACGCGCTGGCAGCACAATTGCCGGATGGTGGATGGCGGTATCATCTGCCTGAAAGAGACGAGAATGGATTTGTGGAGAGCTGGAAAAATCGTGGTGATCTATCGATGACGGGCTGGTTTCTGCTGGCACTGAAAACAGCAGAGATGGCCGGTCTGCAGTCTCCGGCAATCGAAGAATCGTTTCAGCAGGTTGACGGGTTTTTGGACCAACTGCGGATTGTTTCTGATGATCCAGAGTCAGTTGATCTTGGGTACGACTATCAATTTAATCCGTTGAGTCCAGTCAGGAAGTTTCAGCCTGCCATTTCAGCTGAAGCAATTCTTGGAAAATTGTTTCTGGGTACAACGCCGGATGATCGACATGTCAGGGCTGTTGTGGATAGATTGCGTGTTGAGTCTCCAATTGCTTTTCCCGAATCAGCGAGGAAAAGCAGACGTGCCGTCGAGTTCGCTGCAATCGATGCTCGAGGCATGAATCATGGAGTCAAGAATATTTATGCGTGGTATTACATTACGCAAGTGTGTCATCATGTCGGTGGGCAGGCCTGGCGGGAATGGAATTCGGATATGTGTACGCTTCTGCCAGAGAATCAGGAAAGTGGAGGATCCGATCGTGGAAGCTGGTCGCCTGGGCATGATCTTTATGGAGTGAAGGGAGGAAGACTCTTCACAACAGCCCTCTGTGCATGCATGCTCGAAACATACTACCGCCATCTTTCGTTATATGGAGTGGCAGAGAAAAACTAACGAGGGATGCCGTCCCATTGGCGAATCGCTTCATATGCGACAATGGCAGCAGTGTTCGACAAATTCAAACTTCTTACCTGAGGACGAGAGGGAATTGTAAGAAGTTGATCAGCATGCTTCTTTTTAATCGATTGCGGCAGGCCGCTTGATTCACTGCCGAAAACAAGAACATCACCATGTTGGTATGTGATATCTGTATATGATTTTGTTGCATGAGCGGAAAAGAACCAGCCAAGCCTCCCGCCCTCGGCGGTGACGCGGGTCACGAGATCGTCCCATGATGGAACAACCTCCCATTCAAGCTCATCCCAGTAATCAAGACCTGCTCGGCGAAGGTAATAATCGTTAATCGTGAATCCAAGAGGCTCTACAAGCCACATTTTCGCACCAATAGCGACGCAGGTTCGGCCGATGTTTCCAGCGTTTGGTGGAATTTCTGGCTCGTACAGGACGATATGGAGGGAAGGGGAGTACCGCATGGGTGGATCGCCGAGAAGGCACTTTCCTGCTATTTTGTAAGAGTATGAATCATTTCGGTAGTCCTGTTGCTGTGCAGGCCACCATAACTTTGATATTTCGAAAAACACCGACAGAACATAAAGGGTAGCAGTGGTAAGCATTGAGCGGAATCCAACCCGGGCGGTTCAGGTAGGTAGCATCACCGTGGGTGCCAATAACCCGATTGCGGCGCAAAGTATGACAGCGACGCATACGCAGGATGTGGAGGCAACGCTTGAACAGGTAAACGCTCTGCATGCTGCTGGTGCGGGTGTGGTTAGGATTGCCGTTGATAGCAAAAAGGATGCAGCGGCTTTGCCGTCCATCCGAAGTCAGACAGAAGCGAATCTCGCAATCGACTTGCAGGAAAACTATCGCCTCGCTGCAGATGTGGCAGAGCATGTTGATAAGCTCCGATACAATCCAGGGCATTTGTATCACCACGAAACAGAAAAGCCCTGGCAAGAAAAGGTAAAATTCATCGCTGGCGTGGCGAGTGACCATGACTGTGCGTTACGGGTGGGTGTGAATTGCGGAAGTGTTGATCCCGAGAAAAAAGAAAAATTCGAAGAGGATGACTCAATTGGACCGATGCTTGCTAGTGCCCTTGAGCATTGTGAATTGCTGGACTCAATTGGATTCACTCGCTATGTCGTGTCGCTGAAAGATTCAGACCCGCAAAAAGTGATTGACGTGAATCAACGGTTTGCAGAACAGCGTCCCGATGTGCCGCTTCATCTTGGCGTGACTGAAGCCGGTATGCCACCGGATGGTGTCATTAAAACACGCATCGCATTTGAACAGCTTATCAGCCGTGGTATTGGTGACACCGTTCGAGTGTCTCTCACGGTGCCAAATGTGCGTAAGCCGGAAGAGATCGAAGCAGCCCAAGGCATCCTCGCGGACATCGCCATTGGCAGAGTACGAAGTGTTGTTGATTTTGGTCTCGACACCCTGAATATCATCAGCTGTCCGAGTTGCTCACGAGTCGAAAATGAGGCGTTCATTGAATTGGCTGAAGAAGTCAAGCAGATGACGGCGTACGCAAAAGATCATGCGATTACGATTGCTGTCATGGGCTGTCGTGTGAATGGCCCTGGGGAAACTGACGATGCAGATCTTGGCCTCTGGTGTGGGCCGACGCATGTCAACCTGAAGAAGGGCAGTGAGCCGATCGGTGCCTTTCCCTACGATGCCATTATCCCCCGTCTACGCGAAGAGCTTGATCGAATCATCAGCGAACGCGGCGACGTCGCGGGCGCAGCGGCGGGAGTGTGATTGTATGACTCAACTTCCAATTGTTGGTGAGGGAGCAGCTGCCTGTCAGATTGGATCACAATCTGATTTGATCGCTGGCCTCCATGTCGAGCCAGTAGAGCCAGCAAATCGTCGGGGCACCTTTTCGTTAATCAGCCTTGGCTGTCCGAAAAATCTTGTTGATAGCGAACGAATGCTTGGTCTGCTCCGAGATGATGGGTGGCAGTTTGTTGCCGAGCCCAAGGGGTCAGATCTTGTCATCATTAATACCTGTGCTTTTATTGATTCGTCTCGTGCTGAGTCATACGGTGTCATTGATGAAATGGTTGGGCTGAAGCAGGCAGGAGGAACGCGAGGGATTATTGTTGCCGGGTGCCTCGCCGAACGGCAGAAGGAAACGTTGCTTGAGGAGCGGCCCGGTGTTGATGCAGTGATCGGGGTGTTTTCTCGGGATGAAGTGGCCCGGGCAGCCGAACGACTCGTTGGCAGTCTTGGCGAGCAGCGAAGTGTGTTCAATCCGGCTCCAGCTACCGCACTTGATGACGGCAATCGTATGCGCGTGACGCCGCGGCATATGGCCTATCTGAAAATTTCAGAGGGCTGTGATCGAACCTGTACGTTCTGTGCCATTCCGAAAATGCGTGGGAAGCATGCAACCAAGCCAATGGAGCAGGTGCTTGCCGAAGCAAAAGAACTGGCCGCAGATGGTTTGAAGGAGTTGGTCATTGTTGCTCAGGACACCACCTACTACGGTATGGATCTGTACGGTGAGCCGAGGCTGGTTGAGCTTCTTGAAGCACTCGAAGAAATCGATGGTATCCAATGGATTCGGCTGATGTATCTCTACCCAATGTACTTTACTGACCGTCTCATTGAGACGATTGCGGGTAGTAAAAAGATTCTTCCGTATCTTGATATGCCACTTCAGCATGCCAGTGATCCAGTACTGAAGCGCATGCAGCGAAGGGTTTCTCGCGCACCAACAGAGGAATTGCTTGCCAAGTTGCGTAATCAGATTCCAGATCTTGTGCTTCGGACCACAATGATCACTGGTTTTCCTGGCGAGACAGACGAGCAGTTTGAAGAGATGGTTTCCTTTGTGAAACGGTGGCAGTTTGAACGGCTTGGTGTTTTTACCTATTCGTTAGAGCCAGATACGCCTGCAGCGAGGCTCGATGGTCATCTGCCGGAAGATGTAAAAATGGCTCGTCGTGATGAGCTCATGGAGGTTCAGCAGGCAATTGCCCACGAACACACACAGGAGCAAGTTGGTAAGACATTGCCGTGTATTGTGGACAGTCACTCTGGCCAACGAGACGATGTCTGGATTGGCAGAACTCAGGCTGATGCACCAGATATCGATTGTGTGGTCTACATCACAGCACCGGAGACAAATCCGCTGACTCCCCTCGTGGGCACGATCGTGCCTGTTCAGATGGTTGCAGCCGCCGGGTATGACCTTGCCGGCGTCGTCGCGGAACTTTCATAGGCGCCAGAGTGTCTCTGTTTTTTATGAGACCAATTTCTCCCTTGGTTTTGTAGGAGAAAATACCTCCTTCTATTGGGAGATGGTCACCGTCTCCTGATGTTTTCTTGACTCAACCATTCGAACAGTCAAACGATGACGTTAGAGGGATCGCGTGGCTGGAATGAATGCCGGCTGCTGCAGACAGATCGAGTTTTGTTGGGAACAATCACTTCAGTATCTTGGTTTGGCGGTGATGCCATGAAAAACAGGCGAGGTCGTCGGAAGAGGCAATTTTCCAAAAAATCCGCTTCTCTCACTGTCGAGTTTCTTGAACGACGAGTCGTGCTCAATGCTGATCCGACCGGCGGTGTGCTTATCACGGGATCACCATTCGAGGGGCAGGCGTTAACCGCGTCAAATAATATTGTTGATGCTGATGGCCTTGGGCCAATTGCCTATCAGTGGAAATCTGACAGTGATCCCATACCCGATGCCACATCGCCAACCTATGTGCTTCAGGATAGTGACGTCGGTAATGTGATATCGGTCGTCGCCACGTATACAGATCTACTGGGTACGGAAGAGGTCGTAAGCAGTCAGCCTACTTTAGTAATTGAAAACAGTTCCCCGCTTGCCCGGCAGTCTTCAGCCGCTAGCTATTCGCCTGAGTATACGTCTATTAACGGTAGGACTTTCGGCTACTATGTGCCGGAGTCATACGATCCATCGACACCAACGCCCCTCCTGTTTATGTTTCACGGGGCGGGTGGTAACAGCAGTGAACAAAGCGGGGGGTCGGCGGAAAATGGCTATTACGGATGGCAAACCTCTGCCCATGAAAATGGATTCATTGTCCTGTTCCCTGAATCCTCAGGGTATTTCAAGACATGGGATTTGGGCGGCGGCGGCTCCTCCTCGGATCTGTCATTCGTCGATGATATGATTGGCTGGGCATCCACGAACTACAACATCAGCACGTCCCAGATATTCACGACCGGTCATTCGTGGGGTGCCTATTTCAGCTACTACGTAGCAACTTTTCGCAGCGATGACATCGCAGCCTTTGGAGCGCATTCTGGAGGTCTTGGCGGTGCATTTTTTCTAGGTAATACACCACCGGTACCTACCGGGCCAACCCCCACGCCCTCTCTGAATGGAATCGTGCTCCATGCGGTTGATGATGGAATTGTTCCCTATTCGAATAGCCAAAATCTTTACGATGATCTCGTAGCCAACGGGCACAACGTATACGACGACGGCATTGGTGCTGACGGAATCATTGAAGTGGATGGCTGGGGTCCTGATAATCATCGCTACCGCAAGCAACACAACCAGACACAGTGGGACTTTTTCCTCAGCGTAGCTCCCGACCCTGTGACTTCCAACCAGCCTCCAGAATTCAATCAGCCGCTTGATCTCGTTCTCAACGAGGATGCGTCACTGCAAAGTATTGCCGTTACGGGTATTTCTTCAGGTGATGGTATTCAGCAGCCTATTCGGGTAAGTGCCACGAGTAGCAATCCAGGTCTCATTCCTGACCCAACTGTTTCATATACCAATTCGAGTGCCACCGGCAGTCTCGTTGTTGCACCAGTTGCAAATCAGTATGGTGCTGCCACGATTACAGTGACCGTTGAAGATGGTGGGCTTGATAACAATCTTGAAACGGCTGGTGACAACGCGATCGTGAGCCAGACGTTTGAGGTTGCTGTCACATCCGTAAATGACCCCGGTTCCTTCTCTGGTAACACGTCGGCGACAGGTTCAGAAGACGACTCTGCCATCACAGGCACGCTCGGCTTCACTGATGCCATCGACGGTGACTCTGCTCCCAACTACACGATTACGTCAGAGTCGAGCAACGGTACGGCTTCTATCGACGCCACCACTGGAGCATGGTCATACACGCCAAACGCCAACTTTAACGGCTCAGATTCTTTTACTGTCACTGTCACTGATGACGAAGGTCACACCGAAACACAAGTCATCAACCTGATAGTTGAGGCTGTAAATGACCCTGGTTCCTTCGCTGGGAACACCTCAGCGACCGGTTCAGAAGACGACTCTGCTATCACAGGCACGCTTGACGACGCTGCTATCACAGGCACGCTTGTCTTCACTGATGCCATCGACGGTGACTCTGTTCCCAACTACACGATTACGGCAGAGTCAAATAACGGTACTGCTTCTGTCGACGCCATCACTGGAGCATGGTCGTACACACCAAACGCGAACTTCAACGGCTCAGATTCTTTTACTGTCACTGTCACTGATGACGAAGGTCACACCGAAACACAGGTCATCAGCCTGATAGTTGCATCTGTAAATGACCCTGGTTCTTTCTCTGGTAACACGTCAGCGACAGGTACAGAAGACGACGCTTCTATCACAGGCACGCTTGTCTTTACTGATGCCATCGACGGTGACTCTGCTCCTAGTTACACGATCACGTCAGAGTCGAGCAACGGTACGGCATCCATCGACGCCACCACCGGAGCATGGTCGTACACACCAAACGCGAACTTCAACGGTTCTGATTCTTTTACTGTGACTGTTACTGATGATGAAGGCCACACCCCGAAACACACCGGTCATTAACCTGATAGTTGCAGGCTGTAAATGACCCTGGTTCTTTCTCTGGTAACACGTCAGCGACCGGTTCAGAAGACGACGCTTCTGTCACAGGCACGCTTGTCTTCACTGATGCCATCGACGGTGACTCCGCTCCCAACTACACGATTACGTCAGAGTCGAGCAACGGTACTGCTTCTGTCGACGCCATCACTGGATCGAAACGCCAACAACGGGTCACTGGAGCTGATGGTCGGAAACCCAAGTACACTCATAGTTGCCAAACGCTTTCTCTGGTAAACGTCAGCGACCGGTTCAGAAGACGACTCTGGCTCACTGATTCTTTTACACGATGTGACTACTGTTCTGTCGACTGATGATGAAACGGGGTCTGATTCTTTTCACCGTACGGAAACCACACGGAAACACAGTCATCAACCTGATAGTTGCAGCTGTAAATGACCCCGGTTCCTTCACTGGTAATACGTCAGCGACCGGTTCAGAGGACGACTCCGCTATCACAGGCACGCTTGTCTTTACTGATGCCATCGACGGAGACTCTGCTCCCAGCTACCCACGTCTACACGATTACGCCATCACTGAGCGTGGTCCAGCCAAACGCCAACTTTAACGGCTAGATTCTTTTACTGCATCACTGATCGACAGGTCCACCACTGTAAATGACCCCGGTTCTTTCTCTGGTAATACGTGGACAGGTTCAGCACAGGTCGCTTATCACGCCAAACGCCAACTTCAACGGCTCAGATTCTGGAGCGTTTACTGTGACTGTCACTGTTACTGATGACGGGGGTTACACCGAAACACAAGTTACCAGCCTGATAGTTGAATCAGTAAATGATGCACCAACTCTTGATGCCTTGACTGACATCACTAGGAATGAGGGTGATGGGGAGCAGACGGTCAGCCTGACGGGCATTACAGCAGGCGGTGGAGAAACTCAGTTGCTTTCGATCACAGCAGTGAGTGACAACACAGGGCTCATTCCTGATCCCACAGTTGACTTCGATAGTCAGAGTTCCACAGGCACATTGAAATTCACGCCGGCAGCCGATCAGTTTGGCACAGCTACGATCACCGTACTGGTTGAAGACGGTGGTCTTGATAATGATCTGGGTACACAAGAAGACAATGGCACAGTGAGTCGTGCTTTCGCTGTCGTCCTTGCACCAGTCAATGATGAGCCAATGTTTGACCCTGTTGCTGATTTAGTTCTTCCTGAGAACGCTCTGACTCACGTTCTGGATATTACTGGTATCACAGCTGGTGCTGGTGAAAATCAGCCACTACAGATTACGACTTCAAGCAGTAACACATCTGTTGTTCTTCATCCAACAGTCACTTCACGGTCGGTACTTGGACCAGACTCAAGACTGATTACCGTCACACCTGTACCAGATCAATACGGCATTGCCACCATCACAGTGACGGTTGAAGATGGTGGCCTCGATCTTGATTTGAACACCACTGAAGACAACGCAATATTTAGCCGAACCTTTGACGTGACGGTGACTCCAGATACAGATAACCCACCGTCGTTGATAACACCACATGGCAGGATGTTTATTCATGAAATCCTTACTGGTGACCCGCAGGCGTCCTATCAGTTGCCAGCGGTCAATGTGAATGGTGAAGCGATCAATGGGCTGCCGAATCGAGTCACGGTAACAAGTAGTAACACGGCACTCATTCCTGATCCAACAGTGCTTTATGCATCTGCTGATGTGCCATCATCCCTGTCATTTGCTCCGGTAGTTGATGCAAATGGTACTGCCACACTTTCAATTCAGGTTGAAGACGGTGGGCCGGACAATGACTTTGCTACAACTGAAGACAACAGGCAGGCCACGCATCAGGTTGAAGTGAATGTACTTGAGGTGATCTCAAGTGAACGTTCGGCCATCTTGGCAAAGGACAGCACCGAGAATCTGTACGCTAATACACAGCCTGTCACCTACCAGGAACAACAGGCACAAACGAATATCGCTGGCTTTGCAGCCATTGGGGCAACATCTGAAGATGGAGTAAATGCGTTGCTTGTTGAGCGAGCGTCTGTAACAAGTCGCCTCGTGACAGATGACGCATGGCGAATTAACGGTCTGTTTGATTCATTACGGAATGAATCATCACCAGTTCTTGACCTCTCAGGCCGAGAAGTTTCTAGCACGTTGAATATCGCAGCGGTATCGGGTGCGTATGAAATCAACGGTGCGAATAACCCAACGCTTATCGTTCGTCGTGGCGAGACGTACACATTCAAACTAAACACAGCAGGCCATCCGTTCTATCTGCAGATAACAAACGGGAGCGGTTACCAGTCGCAGAATGTCTACTCGAGTGGCTTTGATGGGAATGGTGAGACAACTGGAACGTACACGTGGACGGTGCCACTCGATGCACCGAACGAACTGTTCTACCAGTGTGAACTTCACACGGGTATGAATGGCCGGATTGTCATTTCAGACTTGCCGTCAAATGGTGAATAGTTGATTGATACAAACAAGAAATAAAACTGGATAGGCAGAAATAAGGTAAGTAGGGTAGGGTACGGTTTGTCTTGTGACGCTCCTTATCCTTTTCATTTTGTTTTTGGCCCATGTCTCAATCTTCTGCACTTGATCGTGTCTGGACTGTTCCAAATATTATCTCGCTTGCGCGACTCGTGCTGGCACTCGTTTTATTTGCCCTGATTGAAGGCGTTGCTGGACAACAGGATTTGGCTGCACTGGTTCTGTTTGTGTTTGCTGCAGCCACGGATTGGGTCGATGGGTGGTATGCACGAAAATATGGCGAGGTGAGTCGGCTCGGGCGCATTTTCGACCCACTTGTTGATAAGGTGATTGTCTGTGGCACATTTGTTCTGCTTGCTGATCGAACGGGATCAGCTATTCTGCCGTGGATGGCACTTGTGATTGTTGTCCGAGAACTCGTCGTGACGGCTATCCGAGCTGAAATGGAACGAACAGGTCTCGATTTTTCAGCCGCCTGGTCCGGGAAAGTTAAAATGGTGTTTCAGTGTGCTGCCATTGGCCTCGAACTGGGTAGCCGCACCTGGCCGGAATTGATGGTTGGTTCAATTACCATTCATCAGGTTGCCATTGGTGTCGTCTGGCTGGCAGTGCTCTCAACAATCTGGTCTGGTCTTGAATATGTACTCGCTGCTCGCCCTCTCTTGAGTCAGGACTCATGACAGCACTGGTCGGATTTGTTGCCACGATGCTCTGTCTCACGAGCATGTTTTGTATCGTGAAACTCATTGCTCGCTATCGCAGTGGTGAGACTCCTATTCCACAAGTGCCAGGAAGTCCGGTGCCATGGGATGGGATGGTCGTGGCAAGTTTATTGTGCTTGTTTCTGCTGGGTCAGGGGCTTTGTGTCGCAGCAGTACAAACAATGTTTCCTGCGAACAATCAGTCTCCGCAGGTGATTGCAACAGGGAATACAACGACCGTTATAACGGTCGTTGGTAGCGAAGGCTCTGACAAGCTCGGATATCTCTTGCTCGCAAACGCGGTAGCGATGCTAGTCTTCACCTGTGTTGCAGCACTCATTTTGCGGATTCGTGGAGCGTCTTGGGAGGACCTCGGTTTCCGTGACCCCAAACCACGGGAAGGATTCTGTCTGGCAGTCGTTACCTGGGTAATTATTGTGCCGCCTCTTCTGGCTCTGGCAGCTTTTCTTGATCAATTTGTCGAGCCGTACAGTCATCCGATAATTGACTTCCTGCAGGCTGACAAATCAGCCTGGTCGGTAGGCCTTGTTATTGGAGCGGCTGTGGTTGCGGCCCCGATCGCAGAAGAATTCTTCTTTCGCCGAATTCTCCAAGGGTGGCTTGAAATCAAGTACGGCGATTGGGCAATAGTGGTTTCGGCCTTCTGTTTTGGGTTGGCACATTTGGGCCATGGGCTGGGCTGGGTTCCACTTATTGGTTTCGGACTGGCTGCCGGATATCTTGCCCGCCGCCGAGCGACCATTCTGCCAAGTATTGTCCTTCATGCCCTGTTCAATGGGCTCAGTGTCTTGCTCCTCGTGGCATCTGAATTGCCCTAAGCACGAGCAACAGTTGGATACATAAAAAATCGATCTGGTGAAAAAGCACGTGTATCGACGACAATCAAAACTGAGAGACAAGCTCGCATTCAGGTGTACGGCATGGCCCAATAGAACTTCATGAAACAACAAACTTTGGTAACGACAATGGCTGATTGGGTGACATACGTTGTCGTTCGTGTTGGGATTTGTATTGTGCAGTCGCTTCCCCGCAGATTTCTTGAGCGGCAGGCACGGAAGTGGTCCTATTTTCTTGCGTACCGCGTCAATATTCGGCGGGACGTTGTGCGGGACAATATTGAACGATCCTTTCCTGATTGGACCGACGAGGAGTGTCAGGAGGCAGGACGTGCAATGTGGGAACATCTCTTGCTTATGGTGATTGAAATCGCTCACGCCCCACGAGTGATTCGAAAAACAACGTGGCGACGACACCTTCGAATAGAGGGTCTTGAACAGTTGATACGGACGCTTTGGCTTGATCGCCCGAAGGTTGTTCTTTCAGGGCATTACGGCAATTTTGAACTCGCCGCATTTCTTTTCGGTGTGTTCGGGTTTCAGCTCTTTTCTGTTGCGAGAGAACTTGATAATCCATTTCTGGATCAGTTTGTGACCGAGTTCCGGGAATCCCGGGGCCAGAAAATACTTCCCAAAAAAGGAAGTGCACCTGATGTTGCGGCGGTTCTCGAAGAAAATGGAGCGATTGGTCTGCTTGGTGATCAGGCCGCGGGCAGAAAAGGGTGTCGAGTCAATTTTTTCGGTCGCCCAGCCAGTGTTCATAAAGCTATTGGTGTGTTTTCCCTGTCGTCAGAGGCACCGGTTATTGTGTGTACCGCAACTCGTCGCGACGGCCTCTTCAGCTTTGATCTTCGTGTTGAGGGTGTGATAGACCCCCGGGACGATAAGCCGGAGGTTCAGGGCCTTGCGGAGCTCTCACAGTGGTATACCGATTTGCTTGAAGGAGCCGTTCGTCGTCGTCCTGACCAATATTGGTGGGTCCACCGGCGATGGAGGTGTTTCCCACAACCACCCAAAAAGGTGAGAAACGAAGAGGAGCGAGCGGTTGCCTGAAAGAGCTTGCTAAGAAAATTCCCTTTTGGTGGTTGATTTCAGGACCACCTCTGCGATGCTTCGCAGACATGTTTTTTCCTGTGGCTTGAGCAGACATCAGGGTGCCTGAGCCTGGTGCAGAAATAAAGTGTGTTTTGCCCGGATATTTTGGATAGGCTCACGAGAATGGCAGACTGGATTGATATCGCTGGTGAAAGTGAATGCCCTCCCGGCACAAGTATTGAGCGGGTTGCGGCAAATGCGATGGTTGCTCTCGCTAACGTTGATGGGCAACTGTATGCCATTGATGGGCTCTGTCCACATCAAGGGGGACCACTTGGCACAGGTGCTCTTTGTGGAAAAGTATTGACGTGTCCCTGGCACGGATGGCAGTTTGATGTCACAACAGGCCAGCATCAATACTCTGCAAACGTCCGGCAACAATCATATGACGTGAAAGTGGAGAACGGGCGGGTGTTTGTCCGGAAAGGCAACACGGACGTGGCGGTACCAAGGGGAGAACTGGCGTGATCGAATACCGCTGCTTCCGCAATGATGACCCACCTCACCTTGCAGAGGTTTGGCGATCTGCAGATCTTGGGCCACTTGCCATGCAGCCGATGACGACAGCAGAACTTGAGGCCGGAGTATTCTCGAAACCTTATTTCGATCGACGCGGGCTGATCATTGCTGTTGAGGAAGGCCGAATTATCGGTTTTGCGCATGCGGGTTTTGGGCCGTCGGCTGATCAAAAAGGTATTGATACACGTGTTGGATCAACACTGCTTGTGATCGTACCGCCGCATCGAGCGGAAAATGAAATTGGGGATCAATTGCTCGCTCGCTGTGAACACTATCTTCAAGAATCTGGGTCCACTCGTTTTCTTGGCGGTGGTAATGATGTATTTCGTGGGTTTTATCTTGGGCTCTACGGTGGCTCTGACCTGCCTGGAATCCTCGATTCCTCTCCGGCAATGCAACAAGTATTTCTCCGTGCGGGCTATCAGCAGCGAGAGAAGATTACGGTTCTTCGACGACCACTTGAGGGTTTTCGTGTGCCAGTGAATAGGCTTCATATTGCAATCCGGCGGCGAACGGTCATGCACGTTATCGATGAGCCTGAACGTCGAACCTGGTGGGAAGCTGCAACGACAACTGGAGTAGCGCTGCGTCGTTATGAGCTTCGAAACAAAACAGATGATGTCCTGGGAAGTGCGGCCTTCTGGGATATGCAACCACTTGCTCAGGGATGGGGTGTTGTTGCGGCAGGACTCTTGCATGTCGATATCGAGGGACCACGACGACGGCAGGGGCTTGCACAATATCTGATTGCAGAAGCGATGCATGACCTGTCACAGGAAGGCGTTGCTCTGATTGAGGCACACACAACAGACGCAAATGTGCCGGCTGCGAATCTTCTCGAAAAGCTCGATTTTTCTCAATCAGGGCAGGGGGTACTGTTTGAGAAGCCTGGGACTGGTAGCCATCGGTCTCTTTAGCCAGATCATGACGGCCGTCAGAGGCTTTCGAGGTGGTGTCGAACAGCCTGTGTTGTCACCGAGGGTGGTCCCTCCAGTTCCCTGAGGCGTGCCGAGAGTGGAACAGTTACCGGATCTCGTCGAAGGTCGTGGAGATAGTCCTCAAGGACCTGACGTCTCTGTGGTGTGGTACGAAGAAGCCAGTGCGCCCAACACCAGGCCTCAGCGTAATGGTCTTGTGACATCGCTGCTGCATCCTCGAGTTCTTCAAGTCGTGCAATACGAGGCTGCCATGTGCCTTCAAGAAGCCGACCGGTCAAATGGTCTGCGTGTCCCTGATGAAACCCATCTGCTGGTTGCGGGACTTCGAAGAATTCAGCCAGTCCTTCGTCGAGCCAAAGAGGAATTCCAGGAACAACAGCGTGCAGATATCCATGTGTTGTTTCGTGCCGAAGATCTTCGGCAATCCGTTCCTGCCATGGCGCAAAGATGGCCAATGTCGTGTCGGTCTCAATGAAACATGCCCTGCGGCCCGGAAACCGTGGGAAGTGTCGTTGAACAAAAGCCTGATAGTCGGCCGGATTCTCGAATAGATAAAGATGGATCGGTTCATCAGAAACGGGTAGGTCTAGTTCCTGGCTGATGGTGGCCCGCATGTTATTAAGTTCACGAATCAGCCGATGTTGACCAGCAAGTGGAAAGTCAGAATGGATTCGTAGCTGACCAACCCGACGTTCGGTGTCATTCGGTAGGTCGTCAGTCATTGAAAGTGCTGATAGGCCGGCGGCATGGCTGATTCGTTCAGTGGTGTCAAAAATTTCACTGATTCCGGTGTCGTTTGACCAGCCTGTCGCAAGCATTGTGTGAGCGCAACCAGATAGCGATAGAATGCCAATTGCTATGACGGTCAAAACGGCACTGCAAACAATCTGGAAAAAGCGATTCATCGAGAATCCCGGCAAAAGAAGGCAACCGAACTGACGAGACCTTACCGTTTTCAGGATGAAGCCAATAGAGCGGTTTTGGCCATGAAAAGCACGCCGCGAATTGCTTCGCAGTCGGTTGGCCTGCCGAGGACGGCGGTGGCACCAGCCTCTATTGCAGCGTGAGCGGTATCGCTCCGGGGAAATGAACACAGTAATGCGAGGACGCGATTGGGGTTCTGGGTGGTCAGGAGCCGAATCCACTCGAGTTGCGACTCTGGTGAGTCCTGCAGATCCCAGATAATGACTTCAGCTGTGTCTTGAATTGCTGGTTTTCCAGTGATGCAATGCACGAGAATACCACCTGCCACAGTAATGAGCTCACCGACAGCCTCTGCCATCATGTGTGATGAAGCTGCAACTGTTACTGTTGCCCGGGTCTTCTGATTAGACGTCTCATGAAATGGCTGTGTTTCCTTTGCATCTGCGAGCCATCGTTCATCTCGACGCAATGTTGGTGGATACGTGAGGCTGCTGGGGGCCCCTGAGTCAATTCTCTGAAGCCAGACCTTCATGCGGGAGGGAAGGTCGTGCCAAGGTACCTCAAGAATACCGTCAACTACGGGGCCGCTACGCCTTCGGCCATCAGACAAACAGGATCCAACAGAAATGATTCTCGTAAGTGGCCAGTGTTGAGTCAGGCGAAACACATTGTGGAAATGAATCTGCCCAGGGTGAGTTTCTGCAAGGCAGATGATGGTCGGTTCGGGGGCGTTGCTCGTGGTAGCGTTAAGAGCATCATCAACTGTTTGGTAGTGCTGTATGTCAATATCGCCACTCATTGACTCTACGGCATGGCAGAATTCAGCCGTCTGGTGGATATCCCCAATCCAGAGTAGTTTGCGATTTGGCGGAGTCATATGCACTTCAAATCTGTAATGGAGAACACTACGAAGGTTCTTTGAATAATCCAGAGTTTTACAGTGTTTGTAGATCAGCCACTATCAGGATCAAGGCAATAGCTCAAGGTCATTTCTTGAATTCCCTCATCGCATTGTGGCTGGTTAGCGAAGTATGGGGGACGTGTTTTCTTCGGGTTTTGTGGGGCACTGTAGTTTCTCGAAAACTCACCTTGACGGTCTTGCGAAGTTGCCGACAATTCCACCACGTTGCATTGCTCCAAACGAGTAGTGGAGCGAAATCAATCGAATGGCTCTTTCGAGTGTTTGTCGCAAGGATGCGATGAACGGAGCCGGATAAACGGTTTGGCAGGAGGCCAAAGATAGATGACTCAGTCCCGTGATACTGCATCTGGATCTCAATCAAATGAAGATGGGCAGAAGCTATCTGAACTCTTCCCGGATGCATCTTTTTTTGCCTGTTCTGATATTGAATGTTGTGGATTTACGGATCAGGCAGCAGAGTGTCGAGCAGGTGACGTATTTATCGCCAGGTGTGATGATAACGATGACGGCCATGAACACATTGCAACAGCCGTTGCACAAGGAGCCGTTGGAGTTGTTGCTGAACGTATGGTGCCGACGCATGGTGTTCCACTGTGTGTGGTCCCTGACACGTTCTGGGCATGGTCGCGTCTGTCACATGCCATGGAAGGACTGCGGGGCAAAAGCCTTCGCGTGATTGCAGTGACTGGTACAAGTGGGAAGACATCAACTGTCTGGCTCACGGCATCGATCCTTTCAGAAGCCGGTCTCCGCGTTGGAGTCGTTTCAGACCTTGGGTGTGTTGATGCTCTGTCGTCAGTGCCTGAGGGTGGTCCGATTGCTGATCCACGAGAGTTAGCGTCTTGGCTACGACGTCTTGAAGAGAGTGGCTGCTCCCACGCTGTGGTTGAAGTGTCCAGTCAGCTCCTTGCCAAGCACGCGTTAGCCGGTGTTGTCTGTGATACGATCGCGGTAACAAACCTGGGTAGTGCACATCTCGACCTCCACGGTACCGCATCGGCATACCATGCAGTGAAAGAACGGATTCTTCGGGCATCATCAGCCGATGGTGCACTTGTTGCCAATAGTGACGACCCACGATCTCAACGGCTCATAGAGCGATATCAAGCTGAGGTCACCGGCAGTGTGTTTACGGCGGGTTTGCAAAGTACTGCAACGGCATCAGCGACTGCTGTCGAGCGAACCCTCGCTGGCCAGACATTACTGCTTCGTTGTGACGGAGTTGTAATGCCTGTAAGTCTGGATGTGCCAGTCACATCTTCTGCACGAAATTCAGTGCTCGCAGCAGCTATCGCAATCCGGTATCGGGTACCCGCAGAAAAAATTGCCAGAGGTCTTGAGTCGGTTCGGAGTGTCGCCGGGCGCATCACCCGTTGTGATCGAGGTCAAGACTTCACCGTGTTTGTTGACCGTCCCTCAAGTGGGCATGCCCTTGCAAGCACACTCTCGAGTTTACGGCGGCTTGGCAACGGCCGGCTTCTCGTGCTTGCTGAAGAGAGTATGGCCGAACAACTCGGTGGCAAGGAGCGGTTTGCATCGCGGGCCTCTCGATGGTGCGATCAGACATTAGTCGTCCCCCGGGGTATTGCGTCAGAGAAGGCGGCCGATCGCGATCTGAGGGCGTATGCTCGTCTTGACCGTGAGCTTTCCCAGCTTCGCGCGGGAGACTGTGTTTTGGTCCTTGGTTCAGTGCCACAGATTGATTCAGGGCCATTTGATCCCGAGGACGATTTCATGCCACTGGAAGCAGTTGTCAACGGCTGGCTTGAATTGGCACATGAGCCAGTCGCTGGGTGGGGAACTGATCGACGGGCTGCCTAACCATGTTTTATATCGCTCATTATGCTCTGCGCTGCCATGAGTAGACGGCAATCACCTCGGCGCGGCACAATGTGTTCGTAGTGCTTGCGTGGATATATGTGAGCGGAGATTCTTACCACAACAAGAGACCCATGACAGATCAGCCACCACCATCGCCTGCGGGCAGCCCCTTTGATGATCTCGCCGTAACCGTGCAATTAGCTGAGCCGCTTGCCAAACATACCTGGCTTGGCGTTGGGGGTGTGGCGCAATACTTTTGTGAGCCAGTGAGTGTTGATTCACTTTCAGCGGTTGTTTCAAGATGCAACGAAACGGGGATAAAACTTCGTGTTATTGGAGGTGGTTCAAACGTTCTTGTTCCAAGTGACGGTATCGAAGCAATGGTCATTCGGCTTTCAGCACCACCATTCTGTGGTGTCGAGGTCGATGGCCAGAGTGTACGAGTGGGTGCCGGTGCGAAACTTGTCCATCTGGTCTCGGCTGCTGTTCAAGAAGGGCTCTCTGGTCTGGAAGATCTTGTTGGGGTACCTGGAACTGTTGGTGGTGGTCTTGTTGGAAATGCAGCTGCACATGGGTGTAATTTAGGTCAACGAGTACACAGCGTTACAGTGATGCTCCCTGACGGTACCACGGAAGATCGGCTTCGTGATGACATCGCCTTTGCATCGAGTTGGAGCAGCCTCGATGGAGTGATTGTTTTGTCAGCGAGATTTGATCTCGACGAAGATGACCCGGAACGTCTGACAAAACGAATGCAGAAACAATGGATCGTGGAGCGATCGGAGCAGCCCAGTGGCACTCGCTCGGTGGCTATGATGTTTAAAGATCCTGTCGGTACGACGGCGGAGTCACTCATTGCGCAGGCAGGGTGTCGGGATTTATGCATAGGTGGTGCATCAATTTATCCAAGCTGTGCGAACTACGTGGTAACTGCAGTTGGATGCCCAAGTAGTGATGTGCAGCAACTCGTTGAAAAAGTACGTGGTATTGTTCGTGAAAAACTTGGTGTTGAGTTGGCACCAAGAATCCGTGTCTGGTGAGGCGAGCTGTGAGTGAGCACGATACTGAGAGCCAGTCTGAACATTCTGGCAGTATTTTTGGCGTCATCTGGAGATGGCGGGCAATTCTTGGTGCGGGTGTGATTGTGATTGCCGCCATTTTTGCTGGTCGTGTGGCGTGGGAACAGCAACGCGAGGGGGTCGTTCGCAATGTGGATTCGCTCCTAACAGCTGACCGCATTGAAGTCATCGGCGTACCGCCTTGGATAACAACGGATTTGAAATGGCAGGCTCTCCGGAATGCAAGTCTGGATATGCCATTGCCACTGGATGCACCAGATTTGGAGAGACAACTCGCACGGGCATTTGATATGCATCCTTGGGTGAGCCGGGTGGAACGTGTCGAAACGAGCCATCCGGCAGCCGCGGTCGTTTGTGTGGTCTGCCGTGAACCCGTTGCCATGGTTCGTGTGGAAGGCGGGCTGCTGGCAGTTGATCAAGAAACAATTCTGTTGCCAAGTGATGATTTTACTGCTGAGTCAGCAGCGAAATATCCAGTTGTTGATGGCGTGTCGACAAGCCCCCGTGGTCCTGTTGGTTCCCCGTGGGGGGATCCAACAGTTGGTGAGGCAGTGAACCTGATTACAACACTGGCTCCCGAAGCGGTTACGTTTGGCCTCATTGAATGCCGTCGTGTTCCCAAAGAGGGAACGGCAGGTAATTGGTGGGAGTTGGTGGGAAGTGACAAGCTTGTGGTCTTGTTTGGGTCGGCGCCCGGTAAGGCTGTTTCGGGTGAACCATCGGCGGCTCAGAAGATTGTTCGGCTTGGAAAATTAGTGGCTCGTCATGCACGCGGGGAAAGTGTTGACGACACAGATCTGACGAAGACTCGCTAATGCGGGCTCACGCAGGGAGCTTTCAAATTCAGAAAAGTGGTTTTTCGCGTCATGTTGTGATACAAACCATATCTCCGTGAAACTGTTCATGTCTCGTGATTGGAGTTCATTGCCATGCGTCTTTTTGGAATGTTGGTGCTCGTGGTCGTGGTAACGCAGGGTGGGCCAGAAGTTGTTGCCGCACCAGCGAAAGTGGTTGATATGAGTGTTGCCACGAAGCAACCCAACCTCAAAGTAGTGGAGAATAAGATTTCTGGAAATGACCCGCTCTCTGTCGCGGCGAGTGCCTACGTCACACAACGAGGACGAGTGGCCATGATGAGCCTTCAAAACTCGATGAAGATGTTTAAGGCAATGAACGGAAAGCCGCCGACGTTTAAAGAGTTCCAAGAGATGATGAAGCAGCACAATGTTGAGTTAAGTGTGCTGCCACCGAAGAGACTCTATGGATATGATCCAAAAACAGGTGGTATTGTTATTCTGGAAGATACTGGTGGCTAATGCGAATCAGTCTGGTGTCGTGGCAAAGACACCAACCACGTAGTTTCTCAGCGCCATTCCAAAGCATCGGTATTCTGTCGCGTCGCTTATTTTGCAACGAGTCGCTGCAACTTTTTAAAAGCTGGGTTTTCTGCCGTCGCGCACAGTTCGAAGAGGATAGCCTCTGTTGTTGATAGTACGGCACCCGATCCTTCGAGTCGACGAAGAGCGACTGTGTGGTCATCTTCGCGACGGCTGCCAACTGCGTCGACTGCAATACAGACACGAAAGCCAAGCTGAAGTACGTCGAGTACAGTCTGCGCAACACAGATATGGGTCTCGATGCCACACACTATGAGTGTTTCAACATCTTGGGGGATCTGGTCTAAAAAATTTGGTGTCCCGCAGCAGCTAAAACTAAGTTTCTCAATGGCCTTTTGATGGATGAGTTTCATCGCAATCGGTGCAACCGTCGCTCCAAGACCTTTGGGGTACTGCTCGGTAACAAGGACGGGAGTGTCGAAAAGATTAGCAGATTCGACCAGTCGGCAGCACTCTGTAGTGATGTGCTGTCCTGTTGGAATTGTGGGAATGAGTTTTTCCTGTACGTCAATTACGCAGAGGGCTGAATGGTGTGGAGTTAGTCGCATGGCAAAACGTTTCCTCAGCAAAAAAATCAGGGTTATTGTATGATGAGCGCCGGTATTGGTTCGTAGTTCGTTCCCATGCCCTTGATTGTCATCCGTCGGCTGGACTCACCAGTCACTTCGAGTGTGATACTCAGGCGGTGGGCAGGCAGAGCTGAAGCTATTTTTTGTGGCCACTCAACGAATGCCCAGCAACGGTAGCCCGAGGGCGCATCGAGGGCAGTGTCCCAGCCGGTCTCAATGAGTTCATCAGGGTCAGCCATTCGGTACATGTCCGCATGGACAAGACGAAGGGTGTTTTCGGGTGATTCATGGATTGTGATGAGATTGAAAGTGGGGCTTGTTACATTTGATGGATCGATTGCCACTGCCGCAGCAATTGCCTTGACGAAGGTTGTTTTACCAGCCCCTAATTCACCTTGAAGGGTGACTAGAGCTGTATGGGGTAGATGTTCTGCCATGCGTGATGCCACATGGTGGAGGTCATCAAGGTTTTGTATTTCACGCGTTTCTGTTTTGCTGGAGTCGACAGACTTATTGGAACACATGCTCAAACCCCTTTGGTTCAAGGCGCTTTGTTTGTCCGTCTGGTGTTGTGCCACAGAAATCAAGGTTTTCGGTCACTCTACCAATAACACGAGGCTGCATAGTGGTCTCCGGAACGAGGGAACGTGGGTCGGTCTGCACGAGTTCCTGTGCCGCCTCCGGAGGTATCGCAAGAAGAAGTTCAAAGTCTTCACCATCTTGCATGGCGTGCTCCAGCGGAGTCATCTGGTGCGTATGACCGGCTTCTGAAAGGGTGATTGCATCAGGGTGTATCGGCACCGAATTAAGTTCAATGGTGCCGCCGACATGGCTCGCTGTGAGCATCCGGCCACAGTCGATAGAGAGACCGTCACTAATGTCGAGTGCGGCGTGGATAGGGTACCGTGATGCAATTACAATCGCTTCCCGGCAGCGAGGGGCGACATGGAGGTGGCGGCCAAGGAGGCTGCCGCCGAGTGGACCGGTCACAACCAAGAGGTCACCAGGTTGGGCAGCATCTCTTCGCCAGCATTGTCTCGGCCGAATGCTTCCGAAAGCTGTGACGCTGATAACGAGAGGACCATCCCATGCGTTGGTGTCGCCTCCTGCAAGGGCCACGTCAAACGCATTGACTTCTTCCTGAATTCCGCTGAACAGTTCTTCAGCGAGACTCCTTCCGCCGAGTTGTGGCAGTGCCACTGAAACAACGATTGCTTCAGGGGTGGCTGCCATCGCGGCGAGATCACTGAGACTTACAGCGACGGCCTTTCTGCCAACCTGGTATGCTGAGGCAGGTGGAGGGAAATCGTTGTCGACACTGGACTTCGAGAACCGAAAGTCAACCGATTCAGTGAGCAGGTCCGTAGTGACGACGGTACGTTTGCCTCCCGGTAGACGGAGGACAGCGGCATCATCGCCCGGTGGAACCTCGAGCCTGTGGTCCTTATTAAGTTGTGGCAAAAGCCACTTGAGAAATTGAGTCTCCACACCGGATCCTTCTGCGTAACACCAGGAAATTTGAGGCAATCCCGAGAGTTTATCTCAGGATCGTATCAGAGGTGAGATGGCCAAAGAGCGTATCACGGCCCCGAAGGATATAGAACTTTACTTTCTCTAGCTCGTCAGATTTGATCTGATCGAGGATGTAACTCACATTATCAGGCTTGACCGTTTCCCAAATGTGCAGTCCCACAAGAATGTCTCCCGGCCGGATTCCCTTCTCGCTCGCGGGGCTTCCGAAACGAACTTCTTGAACAAGAAGGCCACCCCGGTACCGCGGTTGCAGTTGTTGCACAGTTGCCGGAACAGCAGGCGCGAGCCGGAGTCCGAGTTGTTCCCAGGATCGCTCAGAGGCGGTTGCCTTTTGTTTCTTCGCTTTTGCGAGGGCAAGAGATAGATTTTCTTCACCACCTTCTCGTGTGATGGTGACGGCAACGATCTCTCCGGCTTTTCTGCCAAGGAGTGCTCTCTCGATGTCGAGTTGGCTTGTAACACTTTTTTCACCGACTCGAAGGACGATATCACCGGCTCGCATGCCAATGCTTTCTGCAGGGCTTTGACTATGCACAGATTCAATAACTGCGCCAGTACCACATGTCCTACACACAAGGCCATGCCACGTGTGATCAATGCGCTCAACTGATAGAAGTCCGGTAACAATACGGAGCACGCTATCCACGGGTATGGCGAAGCCAATTCCTTGGGCACCAGCACGGACCGCAACATTAATGCCGATCATTTCTCCGTTGATATTCAGGAGTGGCCCGCCGGAATTCCCAGGATTGATACTCGCGTCTGTCTGGATGAGATCCTCGTAACGCTGCGTCGGGCTGACATCTACATTTCTGTGCAGAGCAGAAATGATTCCACGGGTAACGGTGTGTTCGTAGCCAAACGCGTTGCCAAGGGCAAGGACTGTCTCACCGATGAGGAGATCGTCAGATGTTCCTAATTGAATAACCGGCAGGGGCTCGACAGTATTAATCTTTATGACAGCAAGGTCAGTTCTTCGGTCGTGTGATATGAGACGTGCTGCTACTGTGCGACCAGATGCGAGGGTCACCTCAATTTCACGAACCCCGTCGACGACGTGAAAATTGGTAACGGCATAGCCTCGGGCGTCAATGACAACGCCAGTACCCATCCCGTTGACTCGGCGGTCTTCAGATTCATCAGAGGAATCGGAGACGTACTTCTCACCGTGGATATTAACAACGCTGTCTCGGCATGACTCGATAGCCCGTACAATCGCTGTCCTTCGGGTATCTTCTGCAGAGGCAGCGCAATGGAGTGCTGCAAAAGCAAGAAAGGTCGCTGTGAGCAGGCGGACCCGCGAATAAAGCATGAGACAGTCCCGGACAAAAGTGGCCACTGGCGGCTACGTGTCCGGCCGCCCTTCCCGACAGTTGTCGACGATTTTCGCGGATGAGGTTTGGTGCTATCTTCCGGGGCCGTATACCTTGCCAGTGAGTCGTTTTTCATGCCCTTGCCATGCCGTCTGGGGCGAGTTTGCGGGTGGCGGAAAAAACATCAAGGGTTTTTAGGGCGAGATGGTTTTGGTTCACCTCTGTTTCCAGACTCTTTTGGCAGGAGGAAAGGCAGGAGTTGCAGAACAAGGAAGATGATCAATGTGGCCAGGATCGCGTACGGCCAGATGGCTGCAAGTCGTTCACCAAAACTCCATCCAGCGGCACGAGCGACACCGCCAACGAGTGTTGCGAGGAAGAGAATAAAGAGTCCCGCCATAATGATGCCACATCCGAGGGATGCCATTGTGCCTCGGAACGTTCCCAGTTCACTAAATTCTTCTTGATGAAGATCAATGCCTCGTCCTTTTTTAACGCTTCGAGGAATAGTCTCTGCAAGTTCAATGGTGCGTGCCGCATCGGGCCACATTGCTGGAGGGACCGACGAGCCTGAACGAGTATCTGCATTGCCTTTGGCCGCCTCAAGCAGATGCTTTAGAAGTACATCGGCTGGTGCAAAAGGAGCCGTCTCCGTAGGGAACGTTGGGAGTGGATCTGGTAGGTCTGAATCTGTCTGTTTTGTGATTTTCCATATACCGCATGCTCGTTCAGGAATATCAATACAAAGACGGCCTCGCTCACAGATAAGTTGGATCGTTAACGTGTGTGTGAGTCCCTTGGCAACCTGCCATCGAACTGAAATTTGATCAGGGCCACTTAACCCAACAGCAAGATTCGTCCACCCGGCGTCACCTCCACCGAGTGCCATGAGTCGAGATGGATCTCCAATCAGTACACGAATGATGTCAGCATCACAGGCAAAACTGGCAAGCACGCTGTCTTGATCACGGTCGGGTTGTCGACGTTCAAACTGGAGTGATTCGATAGATCCAAGTGGTCCATTGCCAGCGAGCGATTGTTCAACAAGATTTTTGAGTGAATCGATAATTGGATGTTGTCGTGTCGCCAGTGCCGGGATGACCGTTGCTGATGAGTCAGCAAGAATCATATCCAACTCATAAGCCCACAACATTGAGAGAGAGGCCGGGTGGCCAATGAGGATAGGACGACCGGCCTGAACAAGGGTTCGTACCTGTTCCGCACGATATTCGCTCCAGCCATCAACGCCAACAAGGACAGCGCTGCAGAGTTCGTCCTCGAGTAAACCTTGCCATTGTTCGCGTGGTTGGCGGTCGATACCCGAGAGGGCCGGTGGAAGATCTTCCGGCACGTCGTAGGCAGGGCTGAGGGAATGGCCTCCCTCTACCGCTGCGACAGCTATCGCTAAAATATTTTCGTCGCAGCCGAGGATTCCAATTTTCATCTGGAGCTTAGACTTTTCATTATAGTTACGTTGACGGCAGCATTCTCATCGGTGGGAACCATACTCCGCGAGGTGTAGGAACTACCAAAGATCATCTGCCTGAGAAATCATATCTTAGACTGTCAGGAAGGGGATGCCGAATGTTGGCTGAAATTATTGCAATTGGTGATGAACTCACCAGCGGCCAACGTCTGGATACTAACAGCCAGTGGCTTTCTCAGGAGTTGGGACTCCTCGGAATTCCCGTCGGATATCACACGACGGCCTGTGACACTCTTGAGGCTGGCGTCCATGCATTCCGGATAGCTGCACGTCGTGCACAAGTGGTTGTTGCCACCGGTGGACTTGGGCCGACGGCTGATGATTTGACGCGAGACGTGTTGTCCGAGTTATCAGGTCAGCACCTGGTGTTGTCTCAGCAGGCGTTGGAAGTTATCGCATCTCGTTTTTCGACACGGCATGCAGTTATGCCAGAAAGCAATCGGCGGCAGGCAATGTTCCCGGAAGGTAGCAGCCTGATAGAGAATCCCGATGGAACAGCTCCAGGAATTAAGATGGTACTGCCGGCTGCAGATGGCTGGGGTGAAGGTGTGGGCTCCGTCGTATATGCGTTGCCTGGAGTACCAGCGGAGATGCGGCGGATGTGGGACGAAACGGTTTCAGGTGATTTGAAACAAGTGGCTGGTGAAAATAGAGTTCTTCGTCATCGACGTCTCAAGTGCTTTGGGGCTGGGGAAAGTGCTATCGAAGAGATGCTACCGGGAATAATTGAGCGGGGAAGAGATCCGACCGTCGGTATTACGGCGCATGAAGCAACAATTACGTTACGTATCTCAGCGTGGGCAGATAATGATGACAGCTGCTGGGAGAAAATTACGACGACAGAAACTATCATCCGTCAAACGCTTGGGCGATTAGTGTACGGAGAGGAAGATGACGAAGTAGAAGACGCAGCAGCAGCAGCTCTCCTTGCCGCTTCGGCGAGTCTTGCGACAGTTGAGGCCGGTACTGCAGGTCGAGTCGCATCACTTTTCGCTCAGGCTGCTGATAGGCGGAACGATACCAGTCAGCCATTTTTTTGTGGCGGCCTGGTTCTGCCTGGGTTGCCGGGAGAAAAGCCTGAACTGATTGCAGCAGCAAAAGAGGTTGCCAGAAGTCATAATGCTTCCGTCGGAATGGCCGTGGGCCCAGTGCGATCAACTGGAGTACGTCAGACAGTCGATGTTGTTGTTGTCAATAATGATATACCAATTGTTTTAGAGCATGTCCTAGGTGGAGGTGGTATTGCTATGTCGCGAGCTGCAAAGTCAGCGATCGATCAGATACGGCGGATACTGCTTTAGCATCAGAAGAACAGTAGGGAATAATGATAGAAAAGCCCACGACGGGTGGTGTGAGTAGAAAAACAGTCGTGCTCTTTTGTGGCTTGGTGGTGCTTGTAGGCCTCATTGTGTGGCCTTCGTTACTTGGTCGTATTCGATACGCTCAAACGAGAGCCGAGTTGCGTGCTATTCGTGACGCCGCAATGGTTTCTGAGCTGTCTTCTGTTGGCAAGCTCTTTACAACACTAGCGCGAATCATTGGTCCATCAGTTGTGAATGTAACAGGCGTGCGTCGCGTGCAAACGTATGTTGATGAAATCACAGCCTTGAGAGGAGGTCTTCCGACTGGCCTTGTTGATGAGTCTGTAGGATCCGGACTCATTATCTCATCCGATGGGTACATTGCGACCAACTATCATGTTGTCTCTCAGAGCGAGGCCATTGAAGTCCGCCTGGCTGACAAGCGAGTTTTTCAGGCGCAGCTTGTAGGAGCTGATGCTGCAACAGATCTGGCGGTTTTGAAAATCATGGCCGATGATCTACCTGTCGCAGATTGGGGGGACAGCGATGCACTCGAAGTTGGTGAAATGGTATGGGCGATCGGAAACCCCTATGGTCTTGAGCGTACCTTGACGTACGGAATAGTCAGCGGCATGGGCCGCCGAGGAGTGGTTGGAAACCCTTATGAAGAATTTCTGCAAACCGATGCGTCAATCAACCCAGGTAATTCAGGTGGTCCACTTGTGGATGTGCATGGCAGGGTAATGGGGATCACAACTGCGATTGTCGGGAAAAGCTTTCGTGGAATCGGGTTCGCAATTCCGAGTACAACAGCTCGTCGTATTTGTGAAGAAATACGTCAACAAGGGCACGTTGAGCGAGGACATGTTGGACTGCGACTTCGCGAAAGACCTGCTGGAGGTGTTCTGGTTGCTGCAGTTGCAAATCAATCACCTGCGTCCATGGCGGGACTTCGACCGGGTGACGTCATTACAGAGCTGGACGATGAGTATATAGATAGCCCCGCCATGCTCGTTCTGATGCTGACTCGGTTGCCAATTGGTAACGAAGTAACACTGACTGTGCTTCGTGAGGATGATGTGCTACAGGTCCCCATTCGCGTTGGGAGGCGTCCCAAAGAATAGAAGAGTTGCAGGAACTCTTGTAAGATGTCACAAGAGGTTATGTTTTGTCCTTTGTAAGGGATGAGTTTGTGCGCTCAGTGAAAAGAGGGGTCTAGGGATGTTTCGATCGTGCATCTGTCTGTTTGTTGCAGGGTTTGTGGCAAGTGTCTCTTTCGGTGCTGAAAAGCCGAATATCATTATTCTTATGGCTGATGACCTTGGGTGGAACCATGTTGGAGTGTCTGAATCTACGTGTGGAACGGCACCCGCGATGTATCAGACGCCAAACGTGTCTCAATTAGCAGGAAAAGGAGTCAGTTTTCCTTTTGCCTATGCGCAGCCAAATTGTGCACCAACCCGCGCGGCGATGCTTACCGGCCAGTATGCTCCACGTCGTTACAATGGTATTTATGTTGTTGGGAATTTGAACCGGAATGGTCGGGGAGGTATCTCAAAGGAAAAGGCAAAATTCAAAGGGCCGCCGCAGCATGAGGACGTTGGGACAGAGGCAATTACGATTGCTGAGTCACTGAAAGAAAATGGATACGCAACAGCACACATCGGTAAGTACCATGTTGGTGGACACGATGGCCCGGAAACGTTGCCTGAGAATTCGGGGTTTGATGTCAATATTGGTGGTTTTTCACAGGGGCACCAACCGGTTTGCTTTGCGTCGCGTGATGGGGAACAGTGGAAATTCAAAAATCTCGGTCGTGGTGATTTTGACCGATGGGCTGAGCCGTACGGCACGGCATATCTTAAAAAACGTGATCTGCCTGAATCGTTGTTGGGTACCCCGAAGCATGTAAGCGATGCATTTGGTGATGCCATGGAGGAGACCGTTGCGAGTCTTGCGTCGGGAAGCCAGCCATTTTATTTGCAGCTTTATACATACGCTGTTCATGGCCCAGTGAAAGCAAGGCCCGACCTAAGAGAGGAAGCAACGGGACGGGCTAAGAGTAAAAAGATGGCTGAATATCTTGGTTTTATTGCGGGTATTGATGAGAATGTGGGGCGGCTCATGGCAGTGCTTGAAGACCCTAATTTAGATGGTGATACGCAGGATTCGGTTCTTGAAAATACGTTGATACTTATCACTTCAGATAATGGTGGGACGCATACGGATAATCTGCCGCTTCGGGGTGAAAAAGGCATGTTTACCGAAGGCGGAATTCGAGTTCCATTAATTGCTTTTTGGAAAGGGCATCTTCCGGAAGGCCTCGTAAGCCAACGGATGGTGCATGCGGTTGACTATTATCCGACATGTCTTGAGGCAGCAGGGAAAGAGTGGGTGCCCCCAAGTGATGTGCACCCACTCGACGGCGAGTCTTTTCTTGGGGAGCTTTTGCAGCCGGGGTCTGATGATGATCGTGGGCCAGTGTGTTATTTATTTCCAGGGTACCTTGATCAACGTGCCCAGCCGGGTGCTTGGGTGATTAACGAAGTCGGAGACGATCGATTCAAGGCAAGTTTTGATTACGAGGAAGATACATGGTCTCTCTTTAATCTCAGTGAGGACATTGGTGAAGAAAATAATCTGGCAACGAAAAATAAAAAGGTCTTAGCGACGCTTGCAAAACAGCTCGATACCTGGCTGACGCAAAAGGGGCCAACATGGCAGCCTAAATATCCGATTCGAAAAGAAGATGGTAGGTCTGCAGGAAGGCCTCCCCGACCGTAATATGAAAATCTGTATGAATTTCATGACTTCTCTTCATGACGTACAACGTCAGGTGGTTCATATGGCCGGTTCTTGTCTAGCGTTTATCCCAATGCGTCAAAAAAGAACTGGAGTTTCTTCAGTGCTCTGGACAATACTTATTTGTGCATCGTCAGTATCCATAGCTGCTGATAACCATGCGCCAACGCTACAGGGTGATCGGTTTAAAAAGCTTGTTCCTTTTCGTCCCACAGCCCAGTTCATAATTGGTGCCACATTTAATTATCCGCATCTTGGGACACCAGCAGAAGAGATTTTTGAAAATGACTTTCAGGTGCTGACTCCCGGAAATGCATTTAAGCAAACGGCAGTCCACCCGCGGCCAGATGTATGGGGATGGAAAAAAGCTGATGCCATGGTTGAGTATGCCAAAGAGCATGGATACACAATGAGGCTGCACGCACCAATAAGTCCCCAATGTTCGGCGTGGGCGGAAGAAGATCACCGTACGCCAAAAGAATTATTGCAAAACCTTGAAGAGTACGTTGCTGGGCTCTGCGATCGATATAAGGGCGAGAAACATGTCCGGTGGGTCGATGTCGTTAATGAGACGATCACTCGAGAGGGTAAGTGGTTCGGGCCGAAGCCGGGTGTTGGGAAATGGCAAAACCCATGGACTCAGATTGGGTTTGATGAGTCTCATCCCCTTCGGCCACCGATCTATATCAAACGGACGTTCGAGATTGCCAGTAAGCATGGACCACACTTGAAGTTGCTCTTCAATCAGCATGGTGGTATGGAAAAGCCAATGTGGGACAGAGCAAAAGTAACAGTTGATTACCTGAGAGATGCTGATGTACAAATTGACGGTGTTGGCTGGCAGGCACATGTATCTGCAGGATGGGAAAAAACCCCGGGGAATATGCAGAGCCTCGACAGGCTCATACGGTGGACCCATGCCCGTGATTTAGAATTTCATGTGACAGAAAATACGGTCTGGATGGATGATCCACGGACAGGAACTCAGGAAGCGCAGGCAGCAACATTTCGAGCTATCGTGACGAAACTTGCTGAGCACAGCAAGCGAGGGGTTGTTGTGTGGAATGTCTGGCAGCTCTGTGATAGCCACATCCAGCGGCCTCAGAAAAAAGGCACTATGTTCGATACTTCATTTCAGCCAAAGCAATCGTACTATGCAGTGCAGGATGTGCTGCGACAGTACTCAGAGGCAGTGAAGCAGTGACTATGAGGGACAGGTCCCGTCGGATTTATTTCTTGGCTCAGATTTTTTCGATGCGGATTAATCTAGTAGCGTCACAGACATTTTTGCAGCGATTGGGTGTATATTGCCGGAATATCTCGGATGAGTGATACGACTAGACGGATTCGGAGGGCCGCGGCCCAAAGACGGACTGAGCGTCTCGTAGCTTAAAGAATGAGATATTCCCCAAAATTTGCTTTCCACGAGTTGAATATTACGATTGAGGGCATTGTCTGACTTCGTGTCTTGTCAGCATAGAAACGCTCTGGCGATCCGCAATCATTCAGCGTGAAGAGAAGTATTCATCTTACGCGTACGAGTGGGTCGATATATTGCCTGAGCTTGTCCGCCTTGGAAATCGTTGGAGAATGCATGGAGTACAAACCTAATTCGTACTCACGTTTCAATTTGGTGCGTCCAATCCTTGCTGGAGGACTTGTTGTTTGTGTTGCATTGGCCGGATGTACAAAGACACCATCTGGGGAAAGTTTCATCCCTGCAACGCAGTCTCGTGCAGACAATTCCCGGGTAGAAGTTGTCACTGCTGTTCAGAAAGACGTTGACCATACGACGAGCCAGCCTGCTACCGTGCATCCATTCTTTCAGGCCGATATCATTTCAAAAGTATCAGGTTATATTGAAGATGTCTTTGTTGATATCGGAGATACTGTGAAATCTGGCGATCCATTGTGTCAGTTATCAGTTCCTGAAATGGGCAAGCAGCTCGACCAGATCCACGCCAAGCAACAACGACTCCTCGCAGAACTCAAGCGAGCTGAAGCAGCCGTTACCGTAGCTGTCGCTCGGATTCGCTCATCCGAGGCCGAGACTGAGGAGGCTGCATCAAATATTAAACAGGTTGAAGCACGACTCGTCGCAAATAAAGCAGAATTAAAGCGAGTCGTTGGGCTCGTCGAAAGAAAGGCAGTGACGATTGCCAATCTAGATGAAGCTCAGGCAAGTAATGATGTGTCTGAGGCGGCAAAAATTTCAGCCGAAGCTGCACTGCGGTCGGCACAGGCAAAAAAAGAGATTGCAGTTGCCGAACAAGAAGCGGCCCAGGCAGAAGTGGCAACCGCACAAGCGAGGCATGAGGAGTCTATCAAAGAAGGTGAGGAGCTCGATGCAATGCTTCAGTACACAACACTTCGTGCACCTTTCGATGGGATTGTTACATCACGTTCAGTTGACCCAGGTGATTTTGTCACAGGGATATCACAGGCGCATGGACTGCTTCGCCGACCCCTCTTTCATGTTGATCAGCAGAGGCGATTGCGAGTCCGAGTTGCGATCCCAGAGCGTGATGCGTCTGAAGTTGATGCTGGAGACCCTGTTGTTATTCGGCTCGATGCCCTTCCAGAAGCACCAATCGATGCGATTGTGACACGAGCAGCACAGCGGCTCGATCCCTCAACCCGAACGATGTTGGCCGAAATAGAGGTTGATAATGCTGACGGACGACTTCTGCCCGGCATGTTTGGATGTGCGACAATCATTGCCACGACAAGTAAAGACGCAATTGTTCTTCCAGCGTCAGCACTCCGTTCAGACGCAGAAGGAAATCCGTATGTCTTCCTACTCGATGAAGAAGACCGAATTGTAAGAAAGCAGGTTGTCGTTGGCGCGGATGATGGCCACGAGATCGAGGTTGTGACCGGGCTAGCAGGCACTGAACGAGTCGTTGATGCTTTTGTTGGCTCAATTGAAGAGGGGCAGGTTGTGGAGGTCGTTCGGAGCGAATGATTGCGTTCCGAAGGAGTAAGGCACACACACTATGTTTTTGATCCGCTGGGCACTGCAGAACAGTTTTGTTGTTTTGGCTATTACACTTGGCCTCGTCTTTCTTGGCGGGGCTGTCGTGCCAGGAATACCAACGGACGTTCTTCCGGACTTTAAGACTCCAGTAGTTGTCAGTTTTTTTTCCTACCCTGGTCTGCCGACACTCGATATGGAAAAAAGTGTGACCTCACGAGTGGAGCGTGCACTGACCCTCGCCGGGAAGCTCGATAAGCAAGAGTCACGGACGCTCCCTGGTGCAAGTGTTCTTAAGATTACGTTTCAACCTGGGACTGACGCGTCGTCTGCGATGAACGACATCGTGAATCTCGAAGCAAGTGACATGTTTCATTTGCCGCCGGGAATTGAACATCCATTCACACTCCGCAGTGAACCTGCAAATCTTCCGGTAGTCCTGGCTGCGATATCAGGCGATGGTCTTGATGAAACAGTGCTCTACAAGATTGGTTACTATGCGGTTCGGAATAAAATGGGTGGACTCAAGGGAGTGCAGATACCGCATCCATTTGGTGGTCGCTTTCGACAGATGATGGTGTACGTGGATCCAGCTCGTCTTCAGGCCCATGACTTGACCCTTACAGATGTTGTTGAAGCGGTTCGGAACAGTAATCTTGTCCTAGGTAGTGGAACACTTCGATTGGGTGAAATGGACTATCAGGTTCACTCAGTGAATACTTTGCCTGGAGAGGCCGAAATCAACGCGATCCCTATCGCTGTACGTGAAGGACACCCAATTTTTCTCCGTGATATAGGCGAGGCTCGGGATGACGCGGCGATTCAAACGAATATCGTTCGCGTCAATGGTGAGCGAAGTGTGTACTGCCCACTGCTACGGGAGCCTGGAAGTAATACCATTGCCGTCGTTGATCGTATCCGGAAAGGTATTGCAGAAGAAATACCACGGATGAAGGCACGAGGTGAGATTCCAGATGCAGCAAAAGTGACTCTTGTTGGAGACCAGTCGAGTTACATTCGTGATGCGATCGGAAACCTGCAACGGCAGGTTTTTTTGGGCGGTTTCCTTGTGGCCATTGTCGTAGTTGTCTTTCTGAGGCGGCTGTTACCGACAATTGCAATTTTGCTTCTTTTGCCATCCTCACTTCTTGTGGGTGTCTTGGCGCTCCATTTCTGTAACGTCTCCATCAATGTGATGACTCTTGGTGGCTTGGCGCTGGCTGTCGGTACTGTTGTCGATGCAGGAATTGTTGTTGTTGAAAATATAATTAGGCACCTTGATCAAGGAGAGTCGAGGCAAGAGGCGTCACGGAAAGGTGCTGAGGAAGTCGCGGCCCCGGTATTGGCTGGCACCATCACAACACTTGCTATTTTCCTTCCCGCATTGTTTCTCAGCGGTATGGTGCGGTATCTCTTCGAACCACTCGCGCTGTCAGCTGCCGTATCGATTGCGGCGTCCTATATTTTTGCGATGACGCTTTTACCAGCTTTTTGTGCAAGATTTTTTCGAGAGCAAAAAAATGAAACGCTACGGTCAGGCAGTAGCAAAGTTACGAGGTCCTCTTGGGGGTATGGAAGGCTTCTGACAAGAGGAATTCAAAGACCATGGTTTACGTCCTTTGGAATTGTTGTTGTAGCAGCAGGCTGTTGCCTTCTTCTGCCACGCGTTGGTACAGAGTTGTTTCCGACTGTTGACGATGGTGTTTTTGAAATTCGTCTACGAACGTTGCCTGGCACTCGTATCGAAAATACCGAAGCAATCGTGGAGCAGATTGAGGCAACAATCCAAGAGGTGATACCGGCCGACGAATTGATGACCGTCCTTGCGAATATTGGTTTGCCTGTTGGGAAGGGGGCTGGGTTTTCAACAATCCTCAGTCCGAACTCGGGGCCTGACTCTGCTTTTATTGTTGTGACACTGAAGAACACGATGACACGGACATCGACGTCAACGTATGTCAAACGGCTTCGTACCGAGTTGCACCAACGATTTCCGCGGGAGCAATTCCTGTTTCGGCAGGGTGGTATTATCCAAGCAGCTTTGAACGAGGGATCTGCCGTTCCGATTACGGTGCAGGTGGCGGCGGGCAATCTTGCCTCTGCGAGAGAGTTCGCGGAAAAGGTGGTGACTCAGGTTCGTGATGTCCCAGGTGCTGTTGATGTCCAGATTGGACAAGCTCTCGACTACCCACAGCTTGATGTTGAAGTTGATCGAACGCGGGCATCATTCATGGGATTGAGTCAAAGAAATGTTGCTGAAAACATTCTGACGGCGCTTGGATCGAGTGTTGGGTATGCACCATCAATCTGGGTTGATCCAACAACAGGGATCGATTTCTTCTTGGGCGTTCAATATGCGACAAACGAGGTTGAGAGTCTGGATGCGATGAGGAACCTTCCGCTCTCAGTGAGGACGCCGGAAGGTCCGCGAAATGTACCTTTATCAAATCTTGCAAAAATCCGTCGAGTCAATATTCCTGGTGAGATCGCTCACTACAACATTTCACGGGTCTATGACGTTCTTGTGAATGTTGATGGGCGAGATGTCGGATCTGTTGCAGCTGATGTTGAACGCGCTGTTGAAACCCTTGATCCACCAGATGGAGTGAATACAACGCTCCGTGGCCCAGTTGTTACGATGAAGGAAGGAACAGCCGTTATCGGATGGGGCCTTGCTGTCGCAACGTTGCTGGTCTATCTCGTCATGCTGGCTCAGTTCCGGTCTTTTGTTGACCCCCTGATTATTATGTTGGCGGTTCCTCTGGGATTAGCTGGTGTCGTTGGTCTGCTCTATCTCACAGATACAACCTTGAATATCCAATCACTTCTCGGCACGCTCATGATGATTGGCATTGTCGTGAACAACAGTATTCTTCTCGTTGATCGTGCCAATGGGAATCTAGTTGCAGGGCAATCGGTAGAAGAAGCCATTGTAAGTGCCACTCGTTCGAGACTGCGGCCTATTCTGATGACGTCTCTAACGCTTCTGGCATCAATGGCGCCGTTCTGTTTCCGCCTCGTACCAGGAACCGAAGCAATGATTCCTCTTGCGCGAGCACTTGTTGGTGGTATGGCCGTGTCGACTGTGCTGACATTATTCCTCGTTCCATGTGTCTGGTTTCTAGTGAAACGCAGACAGCAGGTAGCTGTTTAAGAAGATATGCACCCGTTTTGGGTCTGAGTTGCGTGCAGAACGCGTCAATGTTCGAGTCCTTATTACACCTTTGGTATGATTTCACCGTTCAATCTGAACGGCACAAGTCAAGAACGGTGAGGCACATTGATGACACATTCACGAATTTTCAAAAGTTTTGTAATTGCACTCTGTCTAGTTGGCATTTCACAGGCGAGGTCTGCTGATGATCGTCCAAATATTGTGCTGATCATGGCGGACGATCTGGGATTTGCAGATCTTGGATGCTACGGTTCAGAAATTAGAACACCACATATCGATCAGCTGGCGGCGCAAGGACTTCGTTTTTCTCAGTTTTACAATACCGCAAAGTGTCACTCCTCCCGTGTTTCACTTCTTACTGGCCTCTATTGTGATCAGGCAGGCGGAGGGTCGCTTTCTCGGGGATCTACCATCGCTGAAGTGCTTGGTGACGCCGACTATTTTACGGCGATGGTTGGTAAATGGCATCTTTCTAAGCAGCCAACGGATTTCGGTTTCCAGAGATATTGGGGACATCTTTCTGGCGCAACTAATTTTTTTACGGGTGATGATACCTTTCGTCTCAATGGGGAAGAGTGGTCAGTGCCGGCCACACTCAATGGACGTCCGTTCTATACAACATACGCTGCGGTCGATTTTGCCTGTGATTTTCTTGACGAAGCACCTTCTGACAAACCGTTCCTGCTTTACACCGCGTTTAATGCACCGCATTATCCACTGCAGGCTCCAAAGGAAGCCGTTGAGAAATATCGAGGACGCTATGACGCCGGTTGGGATCAGCTACGAAAAGAGCGACACGCAAAGCAGCTTGCCAGTGGACTTCTGCCGCCGAAATGGAAGTTAAGCCCACGGCCTGAGCATATTCCGGCCTGGAATACTCTGACAAAAAAGGAGCAGCAATGGGAGGCGTCACGGATGGAAGTATTTGCCGCGATGGTGGAGGTACTTGATGAAAACGTTGGTCGACTCGTTGAAAAACTTAAATCGATGGGAGTCTATGACAACACGCTGATTCTCTTTTGTTCTGACAATGGGGCCTGTCCATTTGAACGAACGCGTGGCCGAGGTCTCGCTCCATGGGATCCAGAGTCGTATTGGACATACGATGCCAGTTGGGCTCATGCTGGTAATACCCCCTTTCGGCTTTATAAACAGAATCAACACGAAGGGGGTATTTCATCACCGCTTGTTGTGCATTGGCCGGCAGGACTGAAGACATCTCCTGGCTCCTATACAAGTCAGCCAGGGCATCTGATCGATTTCATGGCGACGTTTCTTGATGTCGGGAAGGCAAGCTACCCGAAGCAGGTTGGTACACGTGCAATTGATCCACTGCAAGGTTTGTCGCTGAATCCAATCTTTCGTGGTGAGCAGAGAAAGCCTCACGACACGTTGTACTTTCACTTTGGAACAGACCGTGCGCTCAGGCAGGGTGACTGGAAGCTCGTCTCAGCGAAACGTGGTCGTTGGGAACTGTACAATATGGACGCAGACAGAACCGAGCTTCATGATCTTTCTACTCAGCAGCCCGAGCGTGTAAAGGCGATGTCCGCAGTCTGGTTTGACATGGCGGAGAACATTGACCGTGTAAAGGGCAAGCAACTTGCACCAGTCAAAGAAGAGCTTTCAAACATCCACTTCCGGAAAGACACGTCCAGCCAGCTTGTAGAGAAGAATAAGCAGTCAAAATGATTGTGGAATGCAATAGAAGCGATTGTTGAATTTGGTACTAGATAGATGAACATGTTGACGGAAGCCGTGAACAACCATGATTTGAGCATGGGTCAAAGTGCCAGGTCAGGCCAAAGCCAAGCCAATAGCTCACGAGGTCAACACGTGTGGCTCCAAGCGTTTGTGTTGCAGGAAACATGCCTCCTGCGAACACATCGAGATTAATGTGTGGGTAGATTTCCATTCCTGCTCCACCAGAGATGCGGTGAACATTTGGAACTGAGAATTGAGCCTGTGTGTAATCAACAGAAGGTGTGCCACCAGGCACAATACCATCAATTGATGTAATGAGGCTGGTGTCCATCGGGTTTTCTGCAAGGGCGTACCCGCATCGAAGTTTTATATTTCTCTTACTTGAATACTGCGCACCCATCTGAAGCGCCCACGAGTTATTGTAAATATCTCCAAAGAGGGCGGCACTTTCCCAGTCAAAATAAAGTGCATCGACTGCGAGTAGGAGGCGATTGTTCATGAAACGCTCACTTGCCCACCCCAAACCAACCTGTTGTGGAAGTCCAATGTTGACAGTCTGTGGTGTTCCGTTCAGGGGCGGTATTCGATATGGAATGACCTGATCATGAAATCGAAATTCTTGTGTCGAAAGGTAGTAGGCACCAATCCAGGACCGTTGGCTTGTGGCATAATTGATACCACATCCACCACGAAGCGAGTAGGCATTTGTCATCTTGCTTGTGCCAACAAAGGGGCCAGATGAAAAGCCATCACCAATAAACATCGAGCCACCGATAGAGAGATTATCGGTGAGTTCAATCGCGACAGAGGGGATAGCCTCAAGCAGCAACAGATAAGATGCCGTACCGTTACTTTCCTTTGCATTGACAAAGTTTGTACCAGCTCCTGCAGCCCCGACGAAACCAATGCCTACAAATACGGGCACGGGAAATCCTTTAAGTTCCTGAGTCACACCAATCGCAGGCACAACGGATCCTGGGACGGTGCTTTTGTCAGAGAATGGGTCCACGTCAATCGCGGGGGCTGAGACATTTTGTGTGAGATCAAATGTTGACTCAGCCCAGCCGCCACCGAGAGTCATGTGAGACCCCTTGAACTGGGTCATGGTTGCTGGATTTCCGTTGATTGCTGACACACAGTCTTGTGGTGCGGCAACACTTGTGCCAGCCATGCCCCCAGATGCTGGCATCAAGGTATTTCGGAGATCGACGCCATACGATTGTCCAAAAGACAAAGGTGCAGTAGAGATCCAGCACAATGTAATGAGGAAAAACCAAGCTATCAGACTGCGACAACGCATAGTGATTCTCCGTAACAACAAAAATCCTTTTCATCATTCGGTTTAATTGAAACGTTTTGTCCGTTTTTTGACATGTCCGTGGAAAAAAAATCGCACCTGACGCATGTCTTCGCGCTAGCGCAGGCCGCCTTGTTTACCCTGTTTGTGAAGAGTTCTGCGTGAAAAATTGGCAAAAATGGTTTCTGATCCCAAACGTGCTTGAGAACAGGAAGTTCAACGCCGAAAAAAAAGTCTAGGAATTCTTATTTTGAGAAATGTCTTGTACGGCTCTAAACGATGACAGCTCGTTGTTACCTGCATTGTTTACGGATTATCAGATATTGCCTCTCCAGCTTTTGTTTTTTGAGTCAGGTTGGGCTCGCAGAAGACTTCACAACATTCGGTACCATTTCGCGTCCGGATGGAATGGAACAGAAATTTCCAAGAATCTATGAGCTCCGCAATGGAAGTACGTTCCGGTTACGTGGTCGAATTGATACTGATGCACTGTGGTCGATTCAAGATACAGCGAATATTAGTACGTTCGGCAATCTTGGAAGTGTTGTTGGGCTGCGGCGAGCTCGAGTTGGTGGTCAAGGATATTTTGGCTTAGATAGTCGTTACATCGCGGAAATTGATATGGCTTCAGGAACGGTCGTACCACGTGACATCTTCATCGGGTCACGAAAGTACAACGGGCAACCTGAACTGCGACTTGGGCATTATCGAGAGCCTTTTAGCCTTGAAGGTGGCACAAGTGCAAATTTTTATGCGTTCATGGAGCGTTCACCAATTAATGATCTCGATCCCGCTCGTAGCTGGGGGCTGTCCTTATTCAATGACCAACTCAATGACACAACGACATTCGCAACAGGACTCTTTCATGACGGTGTTGGTCAAGCTAGCTTTGAGGGCGGAGATGGAGCTGCAGTTGGATTAACGAGCCGCCTGACCGCCTCTCCGATTCTTGAAGGTGATGGTGAACAGGTTCTCCATTTCGGTCTTGTTCTTTCAGAGCGTCTTCCAGAAAACGGTGTCGTTGTCATCAACCAGCTTGATACGTCGCCACTCCTTGAATTTACAGATTCAACAACCTCTCCGTTTGTACCAACGATTCGTATTCCTGCGAGTTATCAGCAGCTTTTTAACACTCAGATTGCGAGGGTGTGGGGCCCCCTCTGGACGCAAGCGGAGTGGTACGGAACGCTCATTCCGCAGCACGCGGGAGAGTTATTGTTTTTTCATGGATATTATGTGAGCGCCGGGTATTTCATTACTGGTGAATATCGCAAATACCAAAAAGACGATGGTGTTTTTGGTCCTGTGAAAGTACGCCATCCGCGGTTGTCGGGTAGTCATTCTCGTGGTAGGTCGAGAGGACGTGGTGGCTGGGAACTTGTCGCTCGCTATGCGTATCTTGACTACTATGATCCGAATACACCCCTGAGCCCGAAGGGGACAACGTCTGGCATTCGGCTCGGTCAGGCAACGTTTGGGCTTAACTGGTATCTCGCAGATCGTCTACGGATTCTTTTTAATTACAACTACGCTGTACCGGATGAGCCAACTGCTGGTGCGAGCGAGGCCAGTGTTTTCGGAACACGGCTGAACGTGCATTGGTGAGAACGCCTCTCTCCTTACTTGTGATGGAAGAATTACTTGTTCTTCTTACGCTTTGACTTTTTTTCTTTTGGATCAGGGTTCCGCGTTTCTGGGATTGGAAGGCCGTCATCAGGTTGATCCCACAGTCGGTATGGATCATCAAGGCGTCGCATTTCCGCCAGCAGAAGATTCTCCATTCCTTTTCGTTTTTGAGCATGCTCTGGATTGTCCGCTAGGTTCTTTTGGATTGGTTTGAGCGATCTACCCATCAACGTAGTGAGAGCCTCTTGGTGGTGTTCTTGCATGAATTCATCAGGGTTGTCCGCAAGATTGAAGAGTTGTGTTTCCTGAACGCCATCCTTTGTCGATTCGTATTTAATCAACTTCCAGTCTCCACTTCGTATCGATCGGATCCCAGGCTTTGCACCGCCACAGTACGCACCGTAAAGGTTCTCTCGCACAATGTCCTGAGTCCCTTTCAGGACTGGTAAAAAGCTTGTGCCCTCAGATGTTTTGGGTGCTTGAATGCCAGCAATGTCACACAGCGTAGCGAGTACGTCGAGCAGGTACACATTGCCACGTGCTCGTGACCCAGGCTTAATGCCAGGCCCTTTGACAATGAACGGAACTCTCCATGTGTGTTCGTAAAGATTTTGCTTTCCCTGAAGGCCGTGTCTTCCGATCGCCATGCCGTGGTCCGCAGTGTAAAAAATATAGGTATTCTCCAGTTCACCCATGGAGTCAAGTTTCTGTAAAACTCGCCCAATCTGGATGTCGATATTTTCACTACATGCAAACTCACGACCAAGTTCATTTCTAATTGTTTGTTCATCTCTGTTAGTCCAGACTCCACTGACGGCTACTTCGTCACGGACAGTCATGTGGGTGTTGTTAAAAGGATGAGCAGGGAGGTAGTTCGTCGGAAGTCGCGGTTGTTTTAAGTTGGCAGGGGGGAGCGTATCTTGATCGGTGTGGTTCGTGGCACCGTATTTCGATAGGAGTTCTGGCCTGCCATCGCGCGTGTCGTGTGGATGTGAAAAACCAAAGTAAATTAGAAATGGGTTGGATTCTTTTGAGTCTTCACGACTCTGAAGGTATTCCAAAACCTGTTTGGCGTGCCAAGGGCTGCCCTTATCATCACTTGCTCCGCGTCGGGTTCCATCGTGCCGTACTGTAAAGAGTTCATTTGCAGCCGCAAAACTGTTTCCGTTTTTGCATGTCCGCATGGTGTCATACCCTGCGTTATTAAAGACGGCTGGCAGCGTGTAAAGAGCAAGGTCCGGCGGCACGAGGTTAGGATTTGTGATATGAGGATTGTTCATGCGTCCTGGTTTATTTGGGATGTGCCAGAGGGTACGGCCAGACATGATCATGTGGCGTGACGGCGTGCACACCCCACCAGTCCATGCGCCCATGTGGTAAGCAGAATCGAGTGTCATGCCATCTGATGCCAGTTGGCTTATGACTGGTGTTTCAAGAGTAGATGACGGGTTGTAGACCTGAAGGTCAAACGGTGATTGATCATCAGCAATAATAAAGAGAATGTTTGGCCGTTTGTCTTCTGCGGTAGCGTCTGCAGGAAACAAAATGTGGCATGCTGCATACCAGATTAGTACAGTGAGCAGGCTGTTTTGGATTCGTTTCAATGGATGCATGAAGCTTTCTCCGAGCGATATTTATACAGAAAAATAAATCGTTGGTTGGATGAGATAGTACTGAGTGATTTCAAAAAGGACTGCTAATGGAGTTGTGCCAGATGTGTTACTGGAGTCTTGGCGTTGGCAGATTACTCTGTGTGAATCTTGAGAGTAAAAGCGTACTCGCCAGGAGGTGTTTGAGGCACGGTAACCTCAAGATGTTTTTTGCTTTGTTCCCATTTCAGTGGTTTGTTGCTGCCAATAAGACTGATTGATTGTATCGCTTCCTCACAGCCTTCCGCGAGTGATTCAATCTGGAGTTTTCCATTGTCTGGCCAGGCGAGCGCGATTGCATAGAGGATGTTGTCCTTCTGCGTAAATCGAATGTCCTGAGCAGTAAATTCCTTGCGCCAATCCCACTGCTCTCTCTCTTCGCCTTTATTGGTGCGTTTCAACCCTCGTGTGATGGTTGGGCCTTCAGCGTGAATTCTCCAGGGTCGACTGCCGTAGATGGCCTCCCCGTTGAGTTTCATCCAATTCCCAATGTTCTTCATGATTTCTCGCTCTTCAGGCGGAATAGAGCCGTCGCCTTTCGGTGTGAGTGACAACAGGAAAATGCCACCACGACTCACGACATCAACAATGCTGCGAACGTGGTAATCAGCACCGTCTTTGTATCGCTTGTCGTTAACATAACTCCAGGGGTAGGCGATGGCACGGTCAATGAGAAACCATGGGCCGACATTGGTTGGCATATCGCGCCCGTTTTCGTAGCACCTGAGGCCAACATTTTGAGGGAAATTAAAGTCACCACCATTTTTATTACAAATTGTCACGCGTTGTTGATTACGTGAGGCATCGTTGAAATATTTTGCGAGAACGTCGAGTACATATGCCTCAGGTGGATGATTTCCGCGCATAGCGGTACGGAGTCCATCGAACCAGATCATATCAGGATGATAAGTGTCGATGACTTCTGATATTTTTGCCTTCCACTGATCAGAGAACTCCGTAGCAGTCCCAGTCCACTGATTCCAGTAGAAATCGTGAAATGCCGGATCGAAAACATCCCATGTTTCTCGCATGGCGTCTGTGATGTCGTCGCTCTTCATGCCTCCTGTCGCATACCCAAAGCTTCTTCCATGGTGAAAGGTTGCAAGAAGTTTCATGTCATCGTATTGATGCACAGCCTCGGCAATTTCTCCATAGATATCACGGCAGGGCCCCATAGTTCCTGCATTCCATCGATTTACTTTACTGTCCCAGAGAAGGAATGAGTCATGATGGACCAAGCATATGCCTCCAAACTTTGCACCAGCGTCATGCATGACGTGAACCCAGTCGTTTGCATCAAACTTTGGTGCAGTGAACAGCGGGATAAAGTCTTTGTATCCAAAGTTTTTGAGTGGTCCGTATTTTTTGGTGTGATAGGAGTAAACATTCTTGGCGTCGGTTCGTGACCCTTCATAAAGATTTCGTATGTAATCAGGACCACCGTGAGCCGGCACAGAGTAGATGCCCCAATGCGTATAGACACCAAACTTTGCATCCTTGACCCACTCTGGAAGTGAATTTTTGGCTAGAGATTCCCACGTCGGTTCAAAGTGTTGTTGTGCTTTGCTTTCTGTCCCGGTGGAAACAATGAGGATAAGTGTGCAGAGGAATAGGAGGAAGTATTTCATAGCATTCTTAATTGAAGGAAATTGAAAAAAGCGTGGGCTATTGTTTTATTTGAATAGATTATGTTTGCTTGGTCGATAGTCTGCACCGAGCTATTTGGATGTCTCTTCGCCGGTGAACTCAGCAAAAGATCCAGGAACAGTACCAAGGTTTGTTTTGAGGAGTGCTTTCAGGAGTTCAAGGCGTGACTTCTGCGAAGGGTCTGCTATGCGATTGTTATGCTCGATTGGATCACTCCCGATGTCATAGAGTTGATCTGTGTCGTAGTAGTTTGGATAGAAATCTTTGGCAGGTCCTTCAGAACCCCGTCCACCAGGACGGTCCGCGAGATGCGTGTATGGTTTAGCAGGATTTGGTGAAGCAGTGTTTGGTAGTCGAAAGGCCAGGTATTTCCAGCCATCTTTCAGGACAGCACGTGTTGCACCGATTTCGAAAAAAAGATGATCATGGATTTCTTTATCATTTCCATTCAGAACGCTGACAAAACTTTTGCCATCGACCTGATGTCGTTGTGATTCTGGTACATGGCACAGGTCCATGATTGTCGGTGCGAAATCAATATTTGAAATGTTGACTTTCGAATGTCGACCACCTTTGAAGTGAGTTGGGGACCAGATAAGGCTTACGGATCGTATGCCTCCCTCATAAAGAGAGCCTTTTCCACTTTCAACACCATGGTCATCGAATAGAAAAATAATCGTATTGTCGAGTTCCCCTATTTTTTTGAGTTTTTCAAGAACTGCACCAATGCCATCATCGAGCCAAAGAACATCGCAAGCAGTTGGTTCACCAGAAAGTCCAGCCTCTGCAATCCGTTCTGGAATTGTTTTTCTGTCAGGCTGAACAGAGAGTGGTTGTTCCAGTAAGCCTGCGGGTGTCGCCAGTGGGTTACCTGTATATTTCTTGTATCGAGGGCCCGGTCCATGATTGAGTGTTGTTGCCATATAAAGAAAAAAGGGCTGGTTCTTGGCTGGCCATGTATCAAGGAATTCAATCGCAGCCCCTGTAATCCAGTCCATGTTATGAAATTCGAGTGCTTTGCAGGTATGTCCTGGAAGATTTCCTTGGTAGAGGTTCGCCGCAAAATCAAAGCCACACTGCTTGAAAGCGTTCACCAGTTTCTGCTGTTTCTCTGCGTAGTAATCAGCCACTTTGGGGTCAGTCGGGTCAGCGTCTTCCTCCGGGCCATCATTCCTCGACACACCTTTGACCTCAATAACATGATTTTTTCCAACCGCACCGGTGTAATAACCTGCCTGTTGGAGAGTTCTCGCAAGATTGGGGGTTGTCGAATCAATATGACAATTCCATGTGATATTTACCTGTTCACCTTTATCGGCCGTTCGTCGAAAACTTGCAGACCGGCTTGCGTAGGTCCCTGTGAGGACAGAAAACCGTGATGGCGTGCAGACAGGACTGGTCACGTATTGATTTGGAAAGACCACGCCTTCCTGAGCAAGACGATCAATATGGGGACTCAGGTTCCGAGGTTGGCCATGTTCTGTTCTTCCTTCTTTAAGGAAGTTGAATTCCCGGCGCTCTTGATCATCTGTGATGATAAAAAGAATATTTGGGCGGGACTCTGGTGCTGCCGCAATTTCTTTTTTGCACGGGAGAGAAAGTGGGAGTATCAGTAAGAAAAATACACTCAATACTTTTTGAACCAAAGAGTTGCTCATTGTTTTTGTCTGATCTATGTTTTGTGTTCAGCATGTTTTTTGAACATTCAGAGTAACGCAAGTCTATTGCTATTGCTTTTTTTTGCTTCTCTTGCCTTTCTTCTCTCCAAGAATGGAAGAAAGGTCAAATTCTACTCTCTGCGGTTTTCCGGGAGTGCTGCGGCCTTCATTAATATAACGAAGCATCATCTCTTCGAGTGATTTACTGATGTCAGCATGGGAAGCAATCTGGTTTGTGATCTCTCCGATATCTGTACTGAGATTGAACAATTCACGTTGGCCACTTCGGTGAAAAATCAACTTCCATTCGTTTTTTCGAATCGCAAGGCCTCCGGGTGCTTGGTGAATTGTTGCCTCACGAGTCGGGCTCTCGTTTCTACCAGAAAGTAGAGGCAAAAAACTGACGCTATCTTCGGCGGCGTTACTAGGTAACGGTTCTTGAAGAATTTCTGCGCAGGTGGCGAACAGATCGGTGAGGCAAATGGTCTGGCTGGCTGTTGAGCCGGGAGTAATCTTTCCGGGCCATCTCGCGACGAAAGGCTCACGATGTCCACCCTCGTAAATGCTGCTCTTTGCCTCACGCAGTGGAGGGTATGGTCGTTTTGCAGCACCATTGTCTCCTGTAGCAATAATGAGCGTATCGTTTGTTTGCCCAGTCTGTTCGAGTGCGTCTAGTATCTGGCCGAGCATGTGGTCCCCTTGGTAGACCCAATCTCCATAACGAGCCTCTTTGCCAGATATACCGCCTTTGCCTTTCATGTTATCGGCGGGTGCTATTGGGCTATGCGGAGGACACATTGGGAAGTAAAGAAAAAATGGCTGTTCTTTTTTTTCACGTTCAGTGATGTATTTCAAGGCCTGTTTGATCATGAGAGGCTGATTTTCAACAGCGTCAACGTTTGCCACCACGGTGTTCTGTTCAATAATTGAGCCAATGTTTCGAGCATGCGTGAACCCGTAGAAGTAATCAAAGCCGCGTGAGTTTGGTCCTTCGGTGAGTTTTGCTCCAATCGGGAGTTTCTTTTCCGTGCCCGGCTTCCCGTCGATCCAGTTCATGCCGAGGTGCCATTTACCAATGCATGCCGTGTGATATCCCTGCTGCTGAAGGAATGACGCAACTGTTGGTCGATCAGCTGGGATGATTGGTGGCGAATATGTTTTCAGGACGCCGAACTGCCCGATACGACATGGGTATCTGCCAGTTAAAACACCATATCGGGTAGGGGTGCAGTTTGCTGCTGCGGCATGGGCATCAGTAAAAAGCATTCCTTCCTGAGCCAGGCGGTCGATGTTTGGTGTTCGGAAAGGACTCTCAGTTCGATAGCTTGTGGGTTGGCCATACGCGATATCATCGAAAAGTACGAAGATAATATTTGGTGTTCCCAGCATGCCTGCAGTCAGGCCTCTTTGAGTGCAGCCAAGTAGAATAAGTCCGAACAAGAAGATACGGATGGCCATGGAAATTTCCCTTATGAAGACCTTGATAGAATACCATACGCAACAGGCCATTGAACGTTTTCAGTATTGCTTTCAGGGAAAATGGCTTCTTCAGTCGTGAATTGGTCGGCTGATACGAATTCCCTCACGAGTGAGCAGCGTTCGAATAGCCTGAATGATTTCAAACGGAATGGGACCGTCTCCATGGACGCACAGAGTTTCAGCAGAGATTGGTATCTGTTTTCCTGATGGAGTCGTGATTACGTTGCGTTGTACAATTTCATAGGCCTGAGTCGCGGCTTCATTGGGATTTTCAACAATAGCATTGTCTTGAGTTCGTGAGACAAGCTCACCAGATTCGTTATATCGACGATCAGTAAAAGCCTCTGGAATAACGCAGAGGCCTTCATTCTCTGCAATGGCTGTCAGCAGGCTCCCTGCGGCCGCGTAGAGCAAGAGATGGGGCCACTCACCTGCAAGTGAACGACTTACTGCAATAGCCAATGCCTCATTCGTTCCAACCTGATGATACAGTGCCCCATGAAGTTTGACATGATGTAGGTCATCACCCGCTGCGGACGCGATTCGTGACACCTGACATAAAACCAGATCGGCAACTGCATCTGGGCTTATTGGGAGTGCCCGGCGGCCAAAGTGTTCGGGGTCTAGATGACCGGGGTGACTACCGATTGCAGTGGCGTGATCACGTGCAAGCGATACTGTTGCTTGAATCGACTCGATGTCACCGGCATGCCCGCCGCATGCAATATTGGCTGAACTAATCAGTGGCATGATCGCATCATCATGCTGGCCACCCTCACCGAGGTCACAGTTTAGATCAATACTATAGAAATCGTGAGTCATTCTGCTTTCTCAGCAAAATCGAGTGTGTGGGCGATGCCTTGCTGTACCGTTGCCAGCACGTCGTGTTGGCGACGGAGAAGGCGATGTGATTCTGCGAGAGTGGTCTCGGAAAAACAGACGGTGTCACCCGGTCGAAGTTGTGCTGCACGGGGCAAGTCTGCGGCAATTATGTGCCCCAGGACTGGATAGCCGCCGATAGTCTGAGCGTCACAAAGAAGAAGAATGGGGTTTCCATCAGGGGGAAGCTGAATTGTTCCAGGTAGTACGGCCCGAGAAAGAGAAGTGGCCGGCAATGATGGAAGTGCCCCATGAAAACGAATACCCATTCGGTCACTTTGTGCAGAGACATCCATCGTCGTGTTTGTCATGGCACGATGTGCAGCTGAGACTGGTCCTTCAGTAAGAATCCGAAGTGAGCATGGGCTCGTGGGGAGTGGGGCTACGTCATTGGCGAGGCTCCAGGTTGTCGAAAACGAAGTCACAAGTGGCTCCCCGATCGCGAGTTGATCTCCGGCTTGAAGAGATCTTCCGTCATACCCTCCAAATTTTGCTGCCATGTACGTGCTGCAGCTATTCAGAACGGGTTGCACACAGATACCTCCAGCCACAGCGAGGTAGCCTCGGCATCCCTTTGTTACATGCCCAAGGTGTACAGTGTCGCCTTGTCGGACACGGATTGGGCGTAACCTAGCGAGTGAATTGTTTGTAGCACCAGCAATCGCAATGAAACAGTCTGTTTTAAATTGCAGTGTCGGCCCGAGAAGTGTGTACTCAAGAACTGCGGCATTCTCTGGATTGCCAAGGATACTATTTGCGAGTATGGCAGAGACTCTATCTGCTGCGCCGCTAGACGGAACACCAGAAGAACGAAATCCGCTGCGTCCAAGATCCTGAACCGTTGTCATGAGGCCCGGTTCAAGGATCATTATATCTTTTGATCGTACGCATTTTGACGCGATGGTGGCTGCATGATCGGGCTGGGTATTCACATGATTCGTTTCATAAAAATGAACTCGATCACCAGGCTGCAAAAGGGCAGGAGGTGAACTCCTTAGGTCAAAAAACGTGGTATCTGTTCGTCCTATCAGATGCCAGCCACCAGGGGTTTCGAAAGGATATACGCCAGTCTGGCTGCCTCCAATACCCACGGACCCAGCAGGAACGTGCCGTCGAGGTGTGGAAAGACGTGGTGTTTCGAGTGTCTTTGGGAGGCCCTCAAGGTATGGGAACCCCGGTATAAAACCGATTGCAGTCACCACATATTCCGGTTCTGTGTGCAACTGAATAAGTGTTTTGCTGTCAATCGCATGATCGCGGCAGACTGCATCAAAATCAGGGCCGGAATCTCCACCGTACCGAACTGGCACGTCATGAATTTTTCCGCTAGTCAATGGAGACTGCGGCTGTGTCAGTGCAGTACGTATTCTGGCTTCGAAGGTAGCAAGACAATCAGTAAGCAGGGGGTTATAGATCACCGTGACGCGGTCAGGGGATACAACAACATCGCGTATTCCACAAATAGATGATTCGCGAATGGCGTTCGCAATGGACGAGAGTGTTTGTAGACGTTCTATGAGGCTCGTTGGGTCACTTGAAAGTGAATATTCAATGGCAGTGTCACCAATGAAGTGGCTTACGATTCCGCCACATATGATGCTCGTTGATGTGTCACGAATAGAATCCATAGACGAGATGACCTGGAGAAATCATTCTGATAGATACTACGAGCCGTCTGGTTCAGGCGTTTTTGAATCGGTGTCCCCGGTGTCATCTTTAGGTGGGTCATCAAGCATTTTTGCAAAGTTGAATTCATCGTCACCAAACCCATGCTTCAGTGAAAAGCTGTCATTATCATCTTTTTTGGGTTTTTCAGAGGGCTGGGTGTTGGGCTTGGGGCGTTCGGTCGGAGTCCCTTGTGGTCGTGACCGTAAGCGTGCTGAAAGTTTCGTGAGCCATTCATCAGAGGGAAATTGATACGGCCGAAACTTTTCAAGTGTGCCCGTCTCTTCTTGAACAAAAAGGGCTCGCTGTTGTCCGAGTCTTCCTGCAGCGGGATTCTCTACAAGTTGACTTGAGTCTGTGCCACTCATCTGGAAAAGGACCCGAAGTTCAAATTCTTTGAGGGTGCCGCGTTCAAATGTACGTTGAAGGTTTGTCAGTGAATCGCACCAGATCACGGCGTGAATACCGACGGTTGGTCCATCCTTTAGAATAGTGACAAGTTGTTGGGCGGGGCTGGCTTCCTGTTCACCTGACATCGAGAAACCAAAGTCATTTTCGTTGCGCCTGATTTCACGGAACCGAGCTAGATCGCGAATGACGACAAAAACTGATTCTGCATCCAAAATCTGTTCGTCAAGTCTCCGTTGGACTTCGGCAGCCACGTCACGAAAGGCGTCAACCACTCCAAGCCGGCTCACAACTTCAATTTCATGTGGCAAAAACTCAGTCAGTCTGCTGAGCATGGTATCAGGGTGTTCTTCAGCGATAGCCGGCTCAAAGAGAACAAACCGACTCGCCTTCCCAATCGCACCGCCAGGGTAGGGATCACTGCCCGCTGCCAGACTTACTGTGGCCATTGATAAAATGCTGGTGGCGAGGTCTTCACGCTGCCCAACGATAAGTAGGTTTGTGCCACCCTGACGCCGGAACGCTGCTACAGTTGGATCCTTAATGGCAATCGCATCACCGAGCCAGGCCATCGGCGCTACTGGCGGTTTGCCGTCTATTGTTCCTGTGTCGATAAGTTCTCGAAGAAGTGTATTTGCATCGGGATCAGCAGCGTCATTTCCATCAAAAACAAGCCGAGGTAATTCTGGAATGTCTTTCCGTGAGTCAGCGAGTTCTCTGAGTTTGCCGAGATATTTTTCGCGTCTCTCTTCACCAAGCCAGACGACCTGGAAAGGATGGTTGCCTTCAACCATGCCGTTTGCATCATTGTAAATTGCTTCACCAGGACGCGTCAAAAGCCTGGCGGCAGTGTTATCTTCACTCAGAATGAGACTACTGTCGGCTTCATTGCACTGAAGTGCCACCCGAACAGCCATTTGCCCCATCGTTGCTCGTGGAAGACTGTAGGAACCACCAAGCGTTTGGGAACCAAGAAGTACATGCATGCCGAATGCTCGACCTTGTCGAACAAGTCGGTCCAAAACAAGAGAGCAGTCTTGTGCCAGTTTGTCATCTTCAACAAACAATTCCTGAAACTCATCAATGATGAGCATGACACGAGGCATTGGCTCAGGGTGCCCGCTGGATCGGTAGCCAGCCAAGTCTTGGACAGATAAATCTCTGAAAAGATCACCACGTCTCTTCAGTTCGCGATCGAGCTGTTCAAGGACTGACAGTCCAAATTCACGCTCACTTTCAATTGCAATAACACGGGCGTGAGGCAGTTTGTAATGGTCATACAGTTTGAACTCGACACCTTTTTTGAAGTCAATGAGATAAAACTGGATTTCATTGGGACTGTAGTTGAGAGCAAGATTTGTAATTAATGCATGCATCATGGTTGACTTGCCGGAGCCAGTCTTTCCAGCGATGAGTACATGCTGACTTGTGCCTTTGCCGAGCCGCATCGATTGGGTCTTTTTCGCACCCGCTGGGCCGAGGGGGACGTTGATTTCTTTGGAGGTGTCACCAGTCCACCACTTGTCTTCAGGCGGAGCAACACGGTCGAACGGCACTTCGACACGCTTTGCTGCAACAGCTGCCTGACCAACCCGATTAATGATTTGGGTAAATACCTTGTCTTCGGGCGAGGTCTCCGGGTGGAGAGGCCACTTTGAAAATTCTGGATCAACCCAGGTAAACCGTCCGTTTTGTAATGTGAGGTTCGTTGTATTTGATTCGATATCGCTGAGCGTAAAACCAGACGGCAGTGTTTGCGTGGTATCCACTGAAAGAATAGGAAAGACACCACAGCGAGCACCCGAGCTTGCAATGCTGGCTAACCGACGTGCGGCAGTCTCTGTGAAATTTGCCGGGAAATTAGCGATTGCCACGAAACGGTATGGTTCAGGAACTTCTGCTTCAGCGTTGTATTCGCCGATTGTTCGGTATTCGTTCCGCAAATACTTTTGAATCACCATCTCCATTTGTTCAGTGATTAATTCAAGTTGCTTGTCGATCTGTCCAGGTTCCGTCCAGATACGGCTCGATACGAGCAATTCGTCATGGTCGGCAAGATGCATGAAGCCAGCGAACTGTTTGCCAAGTCCCAGAGGATCAATAATTGTGAATCGACTTTGTCCGGGTGGAAGACCGGAGGCAATTCGAAGCATCACAGCCTGAAGAAGGCTGGATGCAGCTTCTTTTTCTTGCGGTGTTGATTTAATCAGCAGGGCTGCTTGATCAGGACATGGAATAAACGCAGGCTGCTTCCATTCCGATGGGCCAAAACTGTTGAGTGAAGCATGCTGAGACAGGCCACCGTCAATCGACTCCATAGATAAATCAAGATGCCCGAACCGAATGCCAGGAGGCGTTGCCTCTGGAAGCGGTACGGAGCCATCTGATAATACGTTCCAGTCAGGAAAGGCCTGTGAGTCAATTACATTTGCGTTTGAAAAAATAAGATTTGTTTGTTCCCGAGCCGATTTCCATCGATCTGTCATCTCTTGCCACTGTTTGTCTTTTATATCTGCAAACTGTTTCTGTTTTTCTTCACTATCTGCTTTTATTGCCGTAATTTTTTCACGACCCTTTGCCTCAACAGCCTTTATTTTTGGTGGATAGGTTTCATCGAGGACAGCAAGGCCACGACCTTTTTTGTCTTGAATCGCGTTACATCCTGCTTCATATTTCTCTTGAAGCGAGGCAACCGCCACCTCTTTTTTTGATCCGGCAGAGGCGGAGCCAGCTGCATGCCCACCTTGCTTTTTCTCCATGTCACGTTCGTGCCGTTTGTCGAGTTTATGTTTATCTCGTTCTAATTTTTCGGCAATCACATCAAGGCAGCCCGCATGGCAAATCGCAAGAGTTTGTCTTTTTTTAGAAAATTCAAGCACTCGGGTTTCAAGCTCTGTTCTCGCTTTTTTCTTTTTCCCCCACTGCCAGAAGAAGCCTCCACCAATCGCTGCAAGGAAGATTACGATCCCTGAGGCACCTGCTGTGGTGAGTATCGGGAGTTCTGATTCACTCATGCTGAGCGGGATTGCGACGGCCCCAGCAATGAGGCCGGCGAGAAGGAAGGGTATGATGACGATCGAGGCTGTGACGGCATCGGAAAAGGCCCATCGAACACTCGGTAACGTGAGCATTGCCTTTGCATCATTCTGGATTTCTTCGATTAGTGTTTTGAGGTGTTCAATGAGCTGTTTACCTTCAGGGAAAGAAGGGTTGTCTGATGCGGCATCGGCAGGATTCGCATCGGGTTTTTGAACAGAATTGTCTTCTGAATCTGTGGGAAACAGTGAATCCGCTGTCGCGACTTTCCATCTGACAAGTCTGTCTTGCAGCTTTTTCAGATCGTCATCAAGTTGCTCGATGGTCTGAGCAAGTGATTCAATGAGAGAAGACGTTTTTCTTTCGGCATCTTCTTTCTGTTGACTGAGAGACTCCCCTGCTGAAAGTGTTTCGAACTCAAGGTCGTCAGTCTTCTCTTTTTCAACTTCTTCCCATTCACGGAGAATTTGGGCCTCTCGCTCTTTTTTTTGCTTGTCGAGTGTCGTCTGTTGGGCCTGCACTTGCCCTTCGAGACGTTTTTTATCCTTCTCAAAGTCGGCATTCAGTGAAACAATCTGGCTTGCGCAGCGTTCTTTGACTTTTTGTAATTTTGATTCTGTGTTTGCTTGCAATCGAGAAGTCTCTTCATGAAACTTCTTTTCGATTATTTCTTCGAGCCTAACCCGCTGAGAGGCCTCTTTGCGAAGCGTGATGATCTGCTCTCGAAGAAGATCACGGTCGTAGCATGACTGTTCTTCCAATTCAGGCGTAGGCTTGTCGATATCGGGAGTAGGCATAAATAAAAAAAGAGTTGTTGGGTCAGGTTGGAGTGGTAAGCGAACGATTGAAGAAGCTAATAAATGACGTCATCGCTCACGTCACGGCCCGCACGATCAAGCACTTCGGCAAGCCTGCCCACCGCCTCTAGGGTCTGCTTGACCTCAGGCTTTAAAGGGACAATAAACTCTTCGTGGAAGCGTCGAGCTGTTGCATCATCCCACGTCTCAGCGGTGATTTCCCACTTTATGCCGAGCTGTTTCAAGGCCAGTGCTAGTTTCGCTGCCCCACTGGATAGATCACACGTCTTCATGAATCAGTACTCACTTCTGTTGAATTTTTGCTATCGCTTTCGTCTATTTGACGAGCCACTGATTCTACGGGAGAGGTTGTGCCCGAGGTGTTTGTCCCGCTAGGGCTCACCACAGTCTGATAATTTTCAAGTGCTGTAAGCATCTGCTCAATGCGAGCAATTGCCCTTGGGCAGTCAACATCAATAATTTCACGAAATCGAACAAGCCTGATGCACGCTTCTCTGAATTGCTGAAGGACTACTGGGGTCCATCGCTTCACGAGTTCTAGTTTTTCTTCTGCTCGTTGCAATTTCTTCCTTGCCTTTTCAAGGTTCTTTTTTTCTTCAGCACATGCTGGTGCGTTGTCACCAACCTTCTTGTATGTTCGGCAATGTTCGAGATCCTTTATAGCCTGATTGACGCCATCGGCAGCGCGTCTTGTCTCTGCTTTCCAAAAGGCAGCGCGGTCAACTGTGATCCAGTCAATTCCGCGTTGACCTTCTATTTCGATTTCAGCGAGTGCCTGACTTGAGTCATGCGCATACGTTATCATCGCAAGCTTAACGAGACTGAGCGTGTCGATTGACTTGATGTCGGCCTGTGTTGACATGTGGTCTGCTGGGTTGGTGGCTGTTTCTTATCGCTGGTTCTGATATTCCTCGACGCGCTCCGCCTTTCGGATGAGATACGGTACGTATTCTCCTGTTGATTCCACAAATCGACCAAAGGTGGTGAGTTGTTGTTCAAACTCTTCTGCAAACTTCTGGTGCTCCTGGTCGCGCCAGGTTGCAGAGAGTGCCTGAAGCTGCCGTTGAACTGTTTGCATCTGCGAATGAACTTCTGTACTAAAATGGCGTAGCCGTGACGCGAAGCGTCGCAACTCCTGTGGATCGACGATTGCCTGTCCCATGGGAAATACTCCTTGAGTAGCGTTGTTCGGCTAAGGTTTGGGTGCGAGCGGAATACGCGGAACAACGTTTTTCCGCATTGATATCTTAACGGGTAGACGGCAGGTGCGTGAACATGCAGGATTTCACCACCGGTCCGGCGGCTCAAAACGTCACGTGATCGAGCCATGACATTCTCCAGAGAACCAGCTATGAGCGACCAAACAGCATCGAATAAAGGACATCAGCGGCCCGCCGGCAGTCATCCTGGGGGCGAGCCAGCTCTGGACGAGTCGGTTTCAGTGGAGCCGACAGTTGGTTGGCATTGCACCCATTCGTTCTATCGCTTCGACCGAGCGAGACTCGCTCAGCTTACGGATGCCGAGCGTGCGGAGGGTCTGGTGGCCTTTAAGGAAGCATTGAATGAAGAGTCCGCATCGAGTCCGACACGACTTCAGAAGTGGATTGTCCCTGGTCATAAAGCGGACTTCGCAATTATGGCTTTGGACCCGTGCCCCCATGCTGTAGATAGCACTCATCAACGCCTCTTGGCAGGGCCGCTTGGGCCGGCACTTGAGTCGACCTATTCATTCGTGGGACTTACAGAGGTAAGTGAGTATCTGCCGACTGCCGAGCAGTTTGCAGCAAAACTTGTGAAGCAAGGAGAAGATCCTGAGAGCGCGAGCTACAAAGCACGAGTAAAGGGGTACGCAGCGAGGGAACCTGCAATGCAAAAAGCAAGACTGGAGCCAGATTTTCCTCCTTGGCCATGCGCGTGCTTTTACCCAATGAATAAGAAGAGGAAAGTCGGTGAGAACTGGTTCGCTCTTCCGTTCTCGGAGCGTAGCCGACTCATGGCCGAACATGGTGCAAGTGGAATGAAATTTGGTGGTCGAGTGTCTCAACTCATTACAGTCTCGGTCGGTCTTGATGACTGGGAGTGGGGAGTCACTCTTTGGGCGCGTCGTCCAGAGTTTCTCAAAGAAATCGTGTACACGATGAGATTCGATGAGGCGAGCGCTCGGTACGCAGAATTTGGACCATTTTATACAGGCTATGTTGCGACTGCAGACAAAATTATTGACCACTGCCGAATTGGGTTGTAGACAAAACCTTCGTTAATTTGTTGCCTCAGGCTTTTCCTGCTCTGCATGTGAAAACACAAGTTCGACGGGTGTTCCCCGTTTGGGTACGCGGCCAGTAAAGGCTTCAAACAGTAGCGAATCATTTGCCTGGGAGCTGGTAATCGGCAAATCGAGTGTCGCAGCTGGAAAGTTCGAGACACATACGAGATCACCGCCGTCCGCCTGATAATATTCAATATTTGTTTTAGGGTTTTTCCAAAAAATACTTCCAGCAAAGATCCAGTTGGAGTCTAACTCCTGCCCGGTCTGGCTGTTCTTCACCCAGCGTTGAGCAGGTGCTTTGTGGTCTCCGGTTTCATCTTGCCAGCGCACTGCGATCGCTACTGAATCTCCAGTCGCTGGTTTAAATTCAGGGTAAAACGAGGCTGGGTTGCCTGCACGAAGACCGATCGCGAGAAGGCCGGTGTGAACGAGCTGGGCGGTGGCGTCGACTGCGACAACAGATTCATGTTCTTTGGTTTTTCGAGGGCAGGCAAAAAACTCAATTGGCCCATCGGCAAGTGCGACTGCACCACCGACTATAAGCTGACGTGACTGAGCATCGACCCAAACGGCTTGTTTGGGTGAAAGGCGAGTAAGTTCTGGATGCGAGTCAACGGGCTCTGCTGCGTGGACCACGAGTGAGACAAGTGCAGCCACGATTCCAGGAAAACAGATACTGGACAAACTCACTGGAACTGATCGGAGGAGTGGGTATGGAGTCCTTGCCATCTCAGATAGTATTTTCTCGTAAAGGTTTTGCTGCAGAGCTTGAGTTGGTTGAGTATAGTTTGATTGACTCGCGGTTTTTCAATCGTACTCTAGCGTGGCATATTAGCTCAACGTGCTGGAGGGGTGGCGACCAGCGTCCACCATCTGGAGAAGATAAATGCCGGAACTACAAAGAAAACATGTGGATCAATTGAACGGCGTTCTAGTTGACTCAAAGAGTACTCCACGACAAAGGCCATCGCTCCTCAGTGAAATAGAAGACGAAATCACCTGTGCAGAGCGTAATCATAAGTCAGGGCGATTCGTCCATGGGAAGCTGAAGCGTCGGAAGATTGTCGGCCGTATTGAGAGTCTAGCAGCTCTTTGTGGTGGCAGAGATGCAACGCAGTGTCTCGAAAAGCTGACACAACTCGTAGCAGAAAAGACACCGAACGATAAAGAGCCCTCTCCCGGATGCGATTTCCTGAAGGAGTGTCTCTCAGTGAGGTCACAGTTGGCTCACAACGCCGACCAATGGCTAGTGGGCGAAGCTGTCATCTGGGGTTTCGTGTGGTTCACTCGAAGTGGCAGAGTTGATAGTTCAGCTGGGCGAATTCTGGAAGATCTTGTTCAGACTGGAGAAGCCGGCCTTAATAATTTATTCAATGGTGAATTTTCTGCGACCCCCTTCCTTCTTACCTGTGGAGGTCTCTTAAAAGACGTCGATGGTTGTCAGTCTTTTGTGGATGCGGCGCGAGAGAATCTACATCTTGAGGTTCAAAAACGTGTGGGCGATGACGGCGGTGTTGGGATGAAGTCGTCGTCTGAAATTCTTACTGCAGTGAACAGGTGGGCTCGTTGTCGACAAATTATTCATGCAACGAGCGGTAAAAAGTTAGGTAAGGAAACAAATAGCAAAATTGACCAGGCGGTTGGTTTTGCTGTTCTTCTTCTGGGCAATAGTGGTAAGCCGGTAACAGAATGTGGATGCGATGCAGAACAATCCGCGGCTCCGATACTTCAGGTGGCTTCAGGCGGACGGAAAAAAGTCGTGGCGACTGTGCTAGCACTCACAGAAGGGAAGAATTCAACAGGGGACGTGCGATGGACGGAAAAAGGGCTCTGCGAGCGTTCTTTGTTTGATGAAGAGCAAAAAATTGCGGTCTTTCGTAGTGGCTGGAAACGGGGGGCAGTACGGGTGCTCGTGTCGTATCGTGATGAGTCTCCCTACCTTGAAATTGTAGCTGGGGGCCAGCTGGTTGTTGCAGGAAGGTGGGATATCGAGCTTCGCTGCAATGGAAAAGAGCTTCCACTCGTTGGAGCGTGGCGGAGAACGTGGTGGGACGCCAACGATAGCGCGGTCTATTTCGAAATGTCTGTCGATGTGGAAGGCGGGAGGCGATTGGAACGATCCGTGTTACTTTTGCCAAAAGATAAAGTCGTGCTCTTGGCCGATGCGGTTGTTGTTCCTGAACTAAAACACGGTGACCAATCGGACCTTCTCGCAGCAGAAATCCAATTACAGAGTTCCCTTTCTGTGTCACCTTCGATCGCCATTGATCCATCCGAAGAAACCTGTGAAGTGTTTGGGAGTGATGGGAAAACCCGATTCCTTGCCATTCCACTCGCCTTGGAGGAATGGCGAGAGTCATGTCGAGGGCATGGAAGTCTTGGCATGTCAGGACAGCGACTTCAATTAAAGCAGAGGGCGGAGGCCGGAAGGCTCTATGCGCCGCTCTGGATTGACTGCAATGCAAGGCGACTGAAGCAATTACAGGAGCAGCCCGAATGCAATCAGCGAACCTGGCGGCAGTTGACCGTAGCAGATACTCGTGAAACGCTTCGTGCTGATCAGGCAGTCGGTTTCAGGGTGCAATCATGTCTGGACCAGTGGTTTGTATATCGGTCACTGGATGAGGCACGCAATCGGACAGCCTTGGGGTGTAATATGTCATCAGAATTTCTTGTTGGCCGCGTTGCTGAAAATGGTGTTGTGAAGCGTTTGTTGGAAGTCGTCGAAGACCGCGTATTGTATTAATTCAACATGGATACACAAAACAGTCAGAGGCCGACAGCCAAAGTGCAGTCGCTTTGCACAGAAAATTGGAAACATGTTATGGGTCGGGTGGCCGACGCGTGTACAAAAGCCGGCCGAGAAACAGCATCTGTACGAGTCGTTGGTGTGACAAAATATGTTGATACGGCACGGACGAGAGCACTTTACGATGCAGGGTGCCGAGATCTCGGTGAAAGTCGGCCGCAGGCTCTTTGGGAAAAAGCTGTAGCGTTTGCTGCTGACGATATGAGTGTGCAATGGCATATGATTGGCCACTTGCAGCGGAACAAAGTGGCAAAGACGTTGCCGTACAATCCCATCTTTCATACCGTTGATAGCGTACGGCTTGCCGAGGCAATCAGTCGTTCGGCCATAGAGTTGTCTATGGTGTGCGAGGGGTTGATAGAAGTGAATCTGTCTGAAGACGGTGGGCGAAGCGGTGTGTTGCCAGACCGTTTGCTGGATAGTGCGTCACAGATTCTTGAGCTCTCTGGGGTACGTATTCGTGGCCTCATGGGAATGGCAAGTCATCCAGAAGCAGGCCGAGATCCACGACAGGAGTTTGCATATCTTCGTGAATTGCGTGATGGCCTGAATGACAGATTTCCAGACGCTGGTGGGCTGCCAGAACTATCTATGGGAATGAGTGGTGACTTTCAGGACGCAATATGCGAGGGCAGTACGATGGTCCGTATCGGATCGGCATTGTTTCAAGGATTAAGATGAGATTCGGGCCATCGTCAAGGGTGTCGAGAGGCATTTGGGCGGTATGCCACTTCTATGATATGGGCGAACTAGTCGTCAAAGCGTACTTCAAGAATTTCAAAGTTCATTTTCCCTGCTGGTACATCAACACTTATCTTTTGACCCACCTTGCTGCCCATGAGGCCCTGTGCCAATGGGCTAGCAACATTAATTTTTCCTGCGTCGTAATCTTCCTCGCCGGCTCCGACAAGGACGAACGTCTCGTTGTCACCAAATTCGAGGTCTTTCACAATCACGGTGGCACCGAAAACAACTTCATCACTTGCTTCTTTTGATCGCTCGACAATGACAGCTCTAGCAAGCTTGTCGCGCAAAAGATTGATCTTCGCTTGGAGCATTCCCTGGCTTTCTCGTGCTCCATGGTATTCAGCGTTTTCGCTGAGATCACCTTCGCTTCTTGCGGCCGCAATGCGTTTCGTGATCTTCGGCATTTCTTCTAGTTCAAGTTGGTCGACTTCTGTCTTGAGTTTTTCGTAGCCGACCTTTGTCATTGGAATACGATCAGACATATAAAATCTCCTCGTTGGTTTCCATCAAATTTATTATGCGATGAAACAATATTCTGTGACCGAAGCCTATGAATTAACTTCAGGGTCATAGAGTAGACGACCGCAACTTCTGCACATTGCAACATTTCCTGTCAGAAGCAGTGACAGCATCTTGCCAGTAAATTGTTGGTGGCACCCACCACAGCACCCACTCTCTGATACGGCCATGCCGTCTTCACCCTTATGCTTTACGACACGCCGATAGATTTCTTTCGTCTCGTCGGTAAGGTCACGCTCGGCCTCTTCGAGTTGATCCATCACCCGGGCAACTTCTTCTTCGAGTCGTGCAGTCTCTTTTTGAACCTGTTTCTTCAGGCTCTCGAGTGTCTCCGAAACCTTTTTGAGATTATTCGCAGCAACAGGTTGTTGGTTGTTTACTTCATCAACGCGTTCGAGAGATTCGAGAATCTCGTCCTCAAGCACTGTGATTGCCATTTTGTCTGCATCGATTTGTTCGCCAAGCAACTGGTATTCACGATTTGCTTTTGCCGTGTTTCTCTTTGCTTCAAGATCTTGGATTTTTGCTTCAGAAGATCGTAGCAATAACTGCTTCTCATCTGCATGTTTTCGTGCTTTTTTTAAGTTTTCAGCGATTTGCTCCCGCTCATGCTCGGCGTGTTCGACCCGCTTTACTTGGATAGCAATCTGTTTTGGGCCGGCAGCCAACTGACTGCGCAAATCAGTAAGTTGCCGTTGAATACGGTGAAGCGTTCGAATAACGGTAGCGGCAGTGACAACAGCCATGATGGGCCTCCAAAGGAGCATACAAGGTACCACATGAGCGGTATCCTCAAAAACGGTGCCCGATAGAGGCGGCAGAAAATCACACCGGGCCGTGGCTTGTCGCCACGGCCCGGGTATGTGTTAGTTCACCGCGTTGCTAAGAAAATTCTCCAACTGTTTTGCCCGTACGGGATGCTGGAGTTTCTTCACCGCTTTCGCCTCAATCTGTCGGACTCGTTCCCGAGTTACTCGGAAGATACGGCCGACCTCTTCAAGGGTGTACGTGTATCCGTCCGTCAGGCCATATCGCAGCCGAATTATTTCCCGTTCCCGATATGTAAGTGTTTTCAGCAATGAATCAAGTTTGTCCCGAAGAAGACCGTGAGTAGTTGATTCAGTTGGACTGGACGAACCGAAGTCCTCGACGAGTTCACTGAAACTGGCATCTTCGCTTTCGCCGATTGGTCGATCGAGGCTCATTGGCTGTCGGCCCATATCCAGCACACGGCGAGCGTCGTCGAGCGGAACCTCTGCTGAGTCAGCGATCTCTTCGGGTGTTGGCTCTCGACCAAGTTCGTGCAAAAGTTTTTTTGCAGTTGCACGGAGTTTTGTGAGCAGGTCGATCATATGCACTGGGATACGAATTGTGCGAGCTTGATCAGCGATTGCACGTGTAATTGCCTGTCGGATCCACCAAGTTGCATACGTAGAAAACTTGAAGCCTCGACGATACTCGTACTTGTCGACAGCCCGCATCAGGCCAGTGTTACCTTCTTGAATAAGATCAAGAAAGGAAAGCCCCCTGTTCCGATATTTCTTCGCAATCGAGACAACAAGGCGAAGGTTTGCGGCAGAAAGATTTCGTTTCGCAGCCTCGTATTCTGCTTTTAGTTTGTCGAGAGACGAAACTCTATTGCGAAGAGACTTTGGACTTTCTTGTGTTGAAATCATCAGGTCGCGAAGTTCTTTCCGCATATCTGCGCGATCATCACACGAAAGGGTGCCGGATTTGATCTGTCGAAGATCTTCTTGCAATCGGTCCATTCGTGCTGACATGCCCTTCAGAAGCTTCATCATGGGTTGAACTCGTCGTGTTCTGAGGCTGAGTTCTTCAACAAGTGTAAGCGTTTTGCCACGTGTTCGGCGGAATCTGCGTCGTGCCTGCCGTGCTTCAGCACGTCCAGTACGCGTGCTAATGAGCAGCTTGAAATCCGCGTTGTTCTGCTCCATCAGACGATCCAGCGTTGGCAGGTTGTGTGGCATGCGAGCGAGGATCTGTTCCTTTGTAAGACGTTCAGTCAGTGATACCTTGATCGTCCGGTCAAATGGCAACTTGCCCTCATGCACTCGGCGGAGCGTTTCAACGGTTGACTGCATTGCGAAGCCACAGCCAAGAATGGCACGACGGAATCGTTTTCGAGTGACCTCGATCCTCTTTGCGAGCGAAATCTCTTCTTCTCGAGTAAGCAGTGGAATTTCTGCCATCTGAGCGAGATACATCCGAATTGGATCATTCGCGGCATTTGATGGGGGCGTCGTAATCGCTTCATCCCGCCGCGGGCGACCCGGTTTTGTTGGAACTGGTGTGGTTGCTGTCTGGGCAGTGGTGGCTGGCTCGAGGTGTTCTGGTAGTTCCTCGACAAGTTCGATGCCTTTGCCATCAAGGGCAACAAGGAGCGCATCAATCTTTTCGGGATCCATAGCTTCGTCAGGAAGATACTCATTCACCTGATCAAAAGTCAGGTAGCCAGTCCGACGACCTTCGGCAATTAAGCCATTCAGGTCAGCACCTTGAATGCTATCGGACTCAGTTTGCATCGGTTGCACCGCACCTTCGGGAGGCGTTGCGGAGTCCTGCCGACTTGTGGACGAAGCGTTATTCATTGTCATCTACGGGTTCTCCTTCACCGGCGTATCACCCAAGTGATACGCACTCTTCAAGCCACTCGTACACAACCACCCAAATCGCATTTGACGGTATGCCAAAAGAAACGATTCGAATGTAGTGACGAGATGGACATCCTCACCCCTCCTTGGGATCGGTCATGCCCTGAGCAGCACGTCTTGCTGAGACGAGCTGCTCGATCATCGCTGCCTCGTCGTCCGGCTGGAGCGGCGAGGTTTTCAATGTTCGGACGGTTTGCCAGGCAGTTTTGTCAGCCTGACGTCTTTCCAATGCTTCACTAAGGTGATGCAAGCGGCCAATTTGATCAAGATGAGTCTGTTCACGAATTGACTCATCCAGTTGTACGAGTAGTCCGTGGAGCTCAGTTGCTGGTAATTCCAGCAGTAAGGCTGCCAGACTTGGTGGCTTTTCAGCGGCAATCAGGCTCTTTGCGGCTCTGAGGATTATTTTTGCCGGTTCTGCCGAGAATTCATCCTCAGAAATACGGTCAAGCAGCCCAGAGACCTCCTCAGGGGCAGCAAGAATCGCAGACAGCACTTCTCGGTCCCATGGAACAAGCTCGGCTGCGTCGACACGGAGGCCCTCCGGTGAAGGGGAGACGTCATTTGTGCGTCTGGAGCGAGTGAGTTCTTGAAGTCGTGCGTGGAGAGCGTCTCGCGACAGTCCAAATCTCCGAGCAAGCTTTCCAAGGATCTGGTCTTGCCGTAGTTGTCTTTGTGAAGGAGGCAGTGGAGATCGCGGAGATACTGCAGAAAGAATTTTCAAAACACTCTCCACAGCCTTCAAGGCTACCTCATCTGAGGCATCTTGGGGTAACCGCTCGAATGTTTCCCTCATTCTGTAATCAAGCGGATCGACTGCCTCATCGATAATGGCCTCGAACGCTTCAGGGCCAGCTGTAAGGCATTGATCACACGGATCAACACCGGCGGGCAGTCGTGCAATCCGGATGTCAACGGGTTCGGCAAGCAGAACCTCGAGCACCTCGTCTGCACGTCGGCGGCCCGCATCGTCACCATCAAGCACCACAACAATGCGATCTGCATAGCGACGCAAAAGACGTGCATGTCGCTGACCAAGTGCCGTACCGAGAACTGCAACAATGTCGTGGATGCCAGCCTGTCGTGCAGCAAGACAATCTGTATAGCCTTCCACAACGAGGGCTCGTTTCGAATGACTGATGGCCTCTCGAGATGAGTCGAGGCCGTATAGCATCGATTGCTTTGAAAAAACAGGAGTTTCCGGAGAGTTGATGTACTTTGCACTGTCAGGTGGAGCGTTTGGTAGTACTCGTCCACCAAATGCAACGCATCGCCCCTGTGGGTCGCAGATGGGAAACATGATCCGTCCACGAAATCGATCGTAATGTCCTGACCGATCTTGGCGAGTCACGACTAACCCTGCTTGTTCGAGATGGCCCGTCGAAATACCTGACGCCTGTGACTGACCAAGGAGCCAGTCCCATTCGTTGGGTGCAAAGCCAACTGAGTGAGCCTGCAGCGTGTCATCTGTCAGACCCCGCTCACGGAGGTATTCACGTGCTTCCTTTGCAAGTGAGCTGTTTCTGAAACAGTCGACAAAACGATCTGATGCCCATGCACAGGCCTCATAGAGAGAACGCTTTACATCACTTCCAGGTCCATGCCCTCGAGACAGCTCTATTCCTGCACGATCGGCGAGTTGTTCAAGTGCCTCACGAAAGTCCAGTCGATCCATCCGCATCAGAAAACTAAATGCATCACCACCCACATTACACACCCAACAACGAAATGTCTGACGTTCTGGATTAATCTGAAGGCTGGGCCGTGAATCTTCATGCCAAGGACAGAGACCAACAAAGTTTTTTCCACTGCGTCGGAGCGATATATAACTGCCGGCAAGATCAACAATATCGATCGCTTCTCGCACGCGTTCCTTGACATCATCACCGTGTGCTACACCACCCGAATCATGGCCGGTGTGTGGTATCAAATTGTTGATGGCAGGGTGCATCAGTGAACGACTTTTCGAAAGTATCAAGTGATTGAAGACGGTGTGGTAGTTAGATTTTCTTGTTCTGCATACTGGGACGGCGTACCCTATCGTTCTAACCCGCCGCGATCAGGTGACAAACAGAAGTTTTTTTTCCAAAGCGTATTTTCACATTTCGAGATGAAATGTAAAAATAGACAAGCTGGGAAGCTGCTTTTTGCGACGAAATGTCGATTTCTGCGTTATTCTCAGGTGAGGAGCTTTTGGACGCTTTCGAGCAAGCGGTCCATTGCAAACGGTTTGCGGATATAGTCATCCACCCCGAGCATCTCAGCATAGGCTCGATGTCGATTGCCCTCGTTTGCTGTCACCATGATGATGCGAATTGGATGATTATATTCGCGGCGTAGTTTTTCAAGAACAAGAAACCCGCTTCGTTTCGGCATCATCATGTCCAAAACCACAAGATCAGGATTTTCTCGTTCGGCGATGGCGATTCCCTGACTGCCGTCACGCGCGACCAGGACGGAGTGACCCTTTGCCTCGAGAATCGTACGCATGGATTCAATGATTTCTGCATCATCGTCAACAAGCAGAATTCTTTTCACCACAGCAGGGGTTGCTGCCTTGGTTGGCTTCTTGGCACGGGTTGCTTTTTTGGCGCGTTTTGCTGCTGGCATTGAAAGTACTATTACTGCAGGAGGGTTGTTGTGAAATCTACGTGTTCCTAATTAGCTCGATTGATTCTAGCAGATTGGTTTGGGTTTGATGCGGCTCGGGTAGGACAAAATGAGACCGCACGGTTGGTTCAGGCTTTGTAGTGGTTGAAAACCAACGAAAATTCTTCAGACCGAACAATGAGCGCGTTCTCGGCCGAGAACGACGGCTGCGCCAAGAATGCCGCAGGCCGCTCCAAGACACACGTCACTTGGGAAATGAGCCATGCTGAAAATTCTCTGGAGGCAAGCACTGATAGCCACAATCAAAAAGAAAACCCGACCTTGAGGGTATTTCCAAATTAACACAGTCGCGAGAGCTGCTGCTGTTGCCGAATGACCAGATGGAAAGCTGTGGAGATCACTGCCACTACGAGGTCCAGCGACAAGCGAGGCAGTTCCAAATGTGTCCAGGACAGATGTCACGAGGTTGAAGTCTGTCGCACGGGGACGTGATCGATCAATCAATTGTTTTAGAAGAAGGACTCCAAGTGGTCCGAATAGAAGTCCACCAAGCATTCTCGCTCCGTATCGCTTTTTTGTGGTGGGCTGAAATGTAGGCCAACGGATTGCAGGCCATTGAATTGACGGAAACTGCATAGACCGATCGAGGCAAAACGCACCAATCATGATCATGGCAACGCCAATGCCATGTCCAAAGACCTCGGCGAGGTCCAAGTACCTCATTAATTCCTTCGGTAGAGGTGTCCTCTGAACCCATAAGGCTACGGAAACGTCAATGGGAAAGGCAAGAATTCCGAGGGCGACGAATAGTCCAGCTACAACCAGTCGCACTTTGAAGGCGGGGTTGTTTGGAGAGGGGGAGTTTTGTTGGTACGAAGAGTTCATCTAAGGAGCAGGAGTCGAAGATCAAAACAAGGCAAAGATTCTCTTAGAGGAGTATGCCATTTTGGATTTCAAGAAGTGTGCCATGCAACGGCATACTCTGTCGAGGTGGATATATTGGGTGAGTTGCCTTTGACCGCTAGGTCCAGAGTTTCCGGTCAAGCAGACGGTATTGTATTGCCTCACTGATATGCTCGGTAAGAACTGCTTTAGCTTCAGCAAGGTCCGCAATTGTCCGCGCAACTCGAAGTACTTTGTCATGCGCACGGGCAGAGAGGCCAAGGTTTGAAACAGCGGTGCGGAGCAGTTCTAGTGCGTTCTTTTCAATGTGACAATGGTGACGGATTTCCCTGGTTGTCATTTGAGCATTCCAGCGGTGCCCGACTGTCCCTGACTTTCCAAATCGATTTTGTTGAATTTCGCGGGCAACACACACTCGGTTTCGTATTACCGCGCTTGAGGTTCCTGCCTGCTTTGATGCCAGGTCGCTAAAAGGAACAGCGGAAACCTCGAAATGCATATCAATACGATCGAGAAGTGGGCCTGAAATCTTGCTCGTGTACCGTTCGACTTGCGGCGTTGTGCATTGGCAGTCGCGGTTTGGGTCCCCACGATATCCACAGGGGCAAGGGTTCATTGCAGCAATGAGCATAAATGCGGAGGGAAAACATGTTGCCGAACGGGCTCGACTAATAGTGACGGTTCCATCCTCGAGGGGCTGGCGAAGCACTTCAAGTGTGCGGCGATTGAATTCGGGCAATTCGTCGAGAAACAGAACGCCATTATGAGCAAGACTAATTTCACCCGGCATCGGCACCGACCGACCGCCAATGAGGCCGGCTTCGCTGATTGTGTGATGTGGTGCACGGAACGGGCGCCTCGTAAGAAGCGGCTGTCCTGATTCGAGGAGCCCAAGTGTGCTGTATATTTGAGATGTTTCGATGCTCTCTTCCGTTCGAAGTGGTGGAAGTATAGTTGGCAGACGTTTTGCGAGCATGGTTTTGCCGCTACCAGGTGGACCAAGCATGGCAACGTTATGGCCACCAGCCGCTGCAATACTGAGAGCACGTTTAGCCGTTTCTTGTCCACGGACATCAGAAAAATCTACGGTGTATGTTTCGGAAGACTGAAAACACTCTTCGACGCGTGGGGCGGTAGGCGTGATATCAATTTTTCCAGAAAAGAAATCAACAGCCTCACGAAGTGATGTGACGGGTATGATTTGTATTTTTTCAACGACGGCAGCTTCACTTGCACTTGCCGTTGGGACAACGATACCTTTGAGTTTGTTTTCTTTTGCCGCACGGATTGCCATTGAGAGGGCACCACGTGCTGGCCTTGTTGAGCCTTCGAGAGATAACTCACCAACAACGGCGTAGTCACGGAATCGATTGGATGAAAATTGACAACTACCAGCTAAGATTCCAAGACTTATTGGCAGATCAAAAGTAGCCGCCTGTTTTGGAAGATCGGCAGGCGCCAGGTTGATAACAATCCGATCATTCGGTCGACTGAATCCACAGTTCACCATGGCTCGTCCTACTCGATGAGTGCTCTCGCGAACAGCTGCATCGGGCAGACCCACAAGGATGGTCGCCGGCAGCGCCCCGCCGGAAACATCAACCTCCACATCGATGGGTATGGCATCGATACCAACCAATGAAAAAGTCTGTAAGCGAGCAAGCATCAGGGGGGAGTTCCTTCAAACGCGGTGTGGGGGAGAACAAGCGATGCCTTCCACCAGTCATAGTATACATACGTACAGCACATTTTGGCAAGTCAATTCTTTGAGCAAGGGCCTCTTGTTTCCCAAGGCACTCAGAATCGGAAGGACGCGGTAGGATGGTCTGGTTCGTTCGCTGGTGATTCATACGTCTGATGGAGAGAGAGACATAATAGGTGAAAGATACACGGTTTCATTTCGGTAAAGGGTGGCGTGGCTCTCTCGTAATGCAAGGTGTCGTACTTGTTGTTCTCGCATGTCATATAGGGCGTGCTGATGAGGGGATGTGGCTTTTCAATGCGGTGCCAGAAGAACAGTTGTCTCGCGATATGGCATTTGTGCCCTCGCGTGCGTGGCTGGATCACATTCAGCGATCCGCCGTTCGTTTCAACAGTGGTGGTTCTGGTGCTTTTGTCTCGCCAGATGGACTCGTGCTGACCAATCATCATGTTGCTGCCAGTAGTCTCCAGAAGTTATCAACACCAGAAAAAAATCTTGCGCGCGATGGCTATCTCGCGCGGTCGTACGAGAAGGAAATACGTTGTCTTGATCTCGAGCTCAATGTGCTTCGTTCTATCGAAGATGTTACGGCTCGTGTGGAAGAAGCCGTTGCGGGTGCCGGAAGTTCATCGGATGCACTGGTAGCACGACGAGCGGCACTCGCAGCAATTGAGCAGGAGTCGCTTGTGAACACAGGTCTTCGGAGCGATGTCGTTACCTTGTTCGGTGGTGGTCGGTATCATCTCTATCGATATAAACGGTATACTGATGTCCGCCTCGTGTTTGCGCCCGAGAGGCAAATTGCCTTTTTTGGCGGCGATGCAGACAATTTTGAATTCCCAAGGCACTGTCTCGATATCTGTTTTTTTCGGGTGTATGAGAAAGGTAAACCGCTTTCGATCAGGTCGTTTCTTCCGTTCGCTGAAAATGATGTGAAACGAGACGATGCGGTCTTTGTTGCCGGCCATCCGGGACATACTGATCGTGGCAAGACGATTGCAGAAATCCGTTCAATGCGTGGTCGAAGCCTCCCATTTTTATTGGAATGGCTGAATAGGCGAGAGGTGTTGTTGCAGTCCTACGCTGAAGAAGGGCATGTTGAGCAGCAGCGGTCGATGCAGGATATTTTCTCAGTTCAGAACAGCCGAAAAGCCCGGGGCGGTTTGTTGTCGGCTCTCCTGCGGCCTGACATTTTCGAACGCCTTGAAAAAGCTGAAGACACGTTACGCAGAGAGTGGAAAGAGCAAGGCCAGGAAAGTCCATGGGAGAAAATCAAACGGGCGCAGCTGGCAATTGATGCTGTTGCTGTCCGCTACAACCTGCTTGAAGGAGCGATGGGTTTTCGCAGTCGATTCTTTTCAAACGCCAGGACACTCCTCCGGCTGGCGACCGAGTCAGAGAAGCCTGATGGTGAGCGTCTTCGTGAATATCGTGAAGCTGCGCGGACGTCACTGAAACTTCGCCTCTTGTCAGACCAGCCGTTGTATGACGACTATGAAACGCTTGGGCTTGCAGATTCATTGACTTTTTTAGTGAAGCAACTCGGAGTCGACGACCCTCTTGTGCAAGACGTTCTTAATGGACAATCACCTGCAGATCGTGCAAGTGAGCTCATCGCCGGCACAGCCCTCGGTAAGCGTGGTCCTGGGAACACGAAGGAAGCGCCCGATGATCGAAACAAACTCTATCAAGGGGGTCTCGCTGCGATTGAATCAAGTGACGACACAATGATTGCGCTTGCGAAACTGATTGATAATGAATCTCGCCACCTTCGCGATATAGTTGAAGAAAATACAGAAATTAAAAAGCAGGCTCATGCTGAACTCACACGACTCAGGCTTCAAACAGCCTCTGCACCGTTTGCTCCCGATGCCACATTTACGCTGAGACTGGCGTACGGAAAGGTGCGGGGTGTTGCGGGGAGGGCGAGTGAGCCAAGACCATGGACAACAATCAGTGATCTGTTTTCTAAAGTGGATCAAGAAGAGGGTCGAGTGCCGTTTGATCCACCGGAATCGTGGCAGGCGGCTCGAGGTACCCTGACCGATTTGGACGTGTTGTCGACTCCACTGAACTTTCTTTCGACCGCGGACATCATCGGTGGAAACTCTGGCAGTCCGGTTGTGAATGTCGCGAGTGAACTTGTGGGTGTCATTTTTGATGGCAACCAAGATTCCCTGGTCTTGGATATTGCCTATGACAATGATCGGGCCCGAGCGATTTCGGTCTCGGTTGGTGCCATTATGCAGTCACTTGAACATGTCTATAACGCCGAGGAATTGGTAGCTGAATTGCAGAGGGCGAGGCAGATTGGCAGCGTCACGTGGACGCCACTCTTTGACGGACACAAACTCGGCAACTGGCAATCAAGTGAATTCGGAACGGATGGTCTTCTTGAGGTGATCAACGGAGAAATCTCAATAGGCATGGGCGACCCTCTCAGTGGAATCACCTGGCAGGGAGAGTTTCCTCAGGATAACTATGAGTTGTCACTTGAGGCAAAGCGGGTTGAAGGTTTTGATTTTTTCTGTGGGCTGACATTTCCTGTTGGGCAAGACAGTTGTAGTTTTATTCTTGGGGGATGGGGTGGTGGCCTCGTCGGATTATCGTCAATTGATGGACTGGATGCATCAGAAAACGACACCAATCAATATATGGAACTCGATGACAACCGCTGGTATTCCATTAGGGTTTGCGTTGAGGCAGATTCAATAACCTGCTTGCTTGATGGCGAGGAGCTCATTGTGCAAGAAAGGGCGGGGCGAGAAATTTCGATTCGGCCTGAGATGTTTATGTGCAAGCCTCTCGGTGTCGCGACGTATGCAACGACGGCCCGATTACGAAACCTACAGTATCGATTACTCAGTGAAAAAGAGGAGTCGCAGGAAGAAAAAGATGTCACACCGTGATAAGAAACGGAGCAAGATCGCCGCAGAGGCCGCACGGCGTCTCGTGCGAGGCGGAGATATTCATCGCGCACGTCTTGGTGCAGCACGAAGACTTTCCCGAGAGTGGGTGCCCGCTGATGAATTGCCGTCATCGAGTGATATCACGAGAGAACTGTCGCGTCAGCGACTTGTAGACGATGAAGATTGTTCTGGTGGTCTCGTCTCACTTATTGGTGATCGTTTTGATAAGATTGCCGCGCTTGTACGCCCTCTTTCGGCAATGCGGCTCGACACGTCTCGCCCCCATACAATTACCCTGCTTGAGGCAACCCTTCTTTCTTTTGCCTACGTCGAGACACATCAGCCGTTTGATGAAGAGTTGCTCACAGCGGCACTCCTTGTTGACGCTGGGAGAATCATTAATCGTCGGAACGCAATTCAAGCCATTCTGCAAGCGGCCAATGGTCTGGTTACGAGCCGAACAGCGTGGTTGGTAGAAGCGAGAGACGTAGCAACTGCTTACACGAATGGAACACTTGGGCATAGGGCTCGGCATCGTCTCACAGTTCATGCTGACTTTGATCACGCCATGCTCCTTTCCGAAGCAACCCGAGCAAACCAGCAAGAAGACGTGGGCACATTGTCTCTCGATGACGCTATTGAGAGGCTACGCTCTTTAAGTGCGTCCTGCGATGAATAAACAGGCCGTCGCGGTGGGAACAGTTCATGTGAAGATAGAGGAAGCGTCACGATGTCGAGAACACTGGATCTGAGCGGCTACTCTCTTGAAGTGGCTGGACGTGAGCTGCGGATGAAGCCGAATGCAGATGGATACGCATTTGCATTCATCTGGGCATTCTCTATGGCTTTCTTACTTGGGCTTCAATGGTGGCAATATGGGGAGTCCAAGAATCCACGGCGGGTGGCTTTCGACAAACTTTCTGTTGCAGAGCAGGAAGAATTTTTGCAGGCGGGGGTTGAGGCGAAGCGACGTGTGGAGTCGATCCAGAAACAAGTGAGTGAGCTACAGGTGAACTCACTGCTTGGCAAGAAAGTGTCGCCTGTAATGATGGAAAAGATCCGTAAGCAAAACGATGAGTTAATAAAAGCGAGAGAGCAGGCACGCGAATTTATTGTTCCTAAACGACCTCCAACTCGCCCAATTTCTACAATGGTGTATCGAAGCTTTCAGATTCTATTCATAGTTTTAGCCCTTCTTCCATTTGTACTTCTCCCCTTCATTCGCCCCAAAATTTTCTATGAGGGCCTTCCTGGTGAAGGTGCGTTCGTGGTGACACTCATTCCGTGGGTCTGGCAGTATCGGCAGGGAATCATTGGCTTTCGCGCTATTACACCAGCGGTGAAACGCGAGTTTCGGTTCTACGGTCGGGGGTCTGATACGCAAGAAGCAGATATGGGCTTTATTTGGATGATTCGACTCACACCACAACCAGTCAGCTCGTTTGAGCTTGGAGATCATGAATTCCGCATCATACTCAAGTTGATGCCAGACAAGGGAATGGTTGGTGAACAGCTACCTTCGTACGTTCGAGACCCTCTCCGTTTCTTTGAAGGTGTCACGAGACTGCAGCATGAAAGGATTCTTGTGGAGGACGTTATCGCTACGGACCGGAGATCAGCTATGCGAAAAAAATTGGATATTATTCACATACGGGCAGTTTGATAAATCAGTCAGTTTGACCGGTAAGTGAATCTAGAGCGTAGTATTGACGATTTGACGCGCATCAGATTCACGCAAGATAGTTGTTCCGTTATTCATGGTCCAAGGTTTCCAGTGAACCCAGACTAGCTTCTCGGTTTGAAGTATGCTGCCGTCTGGCTTGAAATGTTGAATGGTATAGATGACAGCTTCTTCACCGAATGGACGATGACCTAGGATCTGAATGGTGCGTGGATCATGAAACTGAGCATAGAGTTTTAAACGGGCAATTATTTCAACCTTCTCTGCATCGTACTCAGGTGGGTGGAAAATATCAGCATATGCCCAGCTCATGAGCCAGGCCTTGTGACCAAATCTGGAAGCATGCCGTGAAAACAGGATGCTGCTTAGCAAAAAAAGAACAAAGACCGAAAGTCCCAGCCGGGAGAGTCTACTCTGGAAAATCTGGAAAAGCGTTTTCCTACTTTTGCTGAATGAATTGATCAGGGTCATTGTGTTCCGTCTCGCTTGTAACAGTTACTATCAAGAATCCTGTGCTAGCCGACTACTAAGAAATAACTCCATGGATGATTTTCTTGGGCGTAAAACCATTCCTGAAGAACTTCATCGAGTCGAATTCCTTTGAAACTCGGCTCTTCTTGCAATGGTAGACCTAAGCAAGATGTGTGCCGCAAAAGCACCGTACAATCACTTTTCTCGTCGGTGACTGTCTAGTCGCCCCACGCTGACCGGTTTGCTTCTTTTCACTGCTTTTTGTGCCTAAGGCAGGTAGTATAAGTGGGCTGAGAAGCTTCGGTGAGTAGGACTCACAACGATTTAAATGACTATGTCGCGCAGTCATTCTGCGGGTCCGATGGTCCTGCCCGGAAAGCAGGCACTCGTTGCACAGAATTGTTCACTTTTCAGTACGACGGCTAGTCCCGCCAGAGGCCGATCAGGTGCTGTAGTTCAAGGTGTATCGTGATGGCTGGTTATTTCTTCTTGTTCCGAGTCATGTCGGCCCAGCCAGCCTTCAGTTCATCAAGTGAAACTTTGTTGTCCTGATTCGTGTCAAGAGCATGAAATCGCCTCTCGGCATTTTCAAGAAACTTTTCATTTCTCCCGTGCTTAAATTCTTCAAATGTCAGGAAGCCGTCTTGGTCTGTATCTTTCTTTTCAAACATTTTCGTGGCGGTCCATTTGTTGGTTTCATCCGGCTCAGCTGACTGTGCCTGTGGGCTTAGAAGACACAAGCCAATTACAGCAGGTAGACAAGCGGAAAGAAAAGAAAGGTGTGTCATGGTATGGCCTTTTTGGAGTGGACTTTGATACGAGTAAAATCAAATTCTAGGGAAGTTTTCAGAAGTGTGGTGAGATTTTATTTGTCTGTACTTTTTTTTCGTGTTGTTTGCAGTGCATGCGTGGGCAAGGGCAGAAAGTCACTCTCGTGGATCATCCATACTTCTAGTGCTTTACGAAGTGTGTCTTCTGTTTCGCGGGTGGACGTGTTACCAGCAAGATTACAAAGCTCAAGTGGATCATTCTTGAGATCATAGAGTTCAGTCATTGGGCGTGGCTTTTCGAAATACAGCCGTTGATGGAGCGGTGAGAGTTGACCCACAGTATGGGCTTGCTGAATGGCTTTCCAGGCGTCTTTATTTGCCATGTCGACTGGCGTGTAGCTGCGGTCCGGTAATGCGTTGTAAATGTAGCGATACCGTGTCGATGTAATTGAACGCGAAAAATCAAGGCCGTCTGTTCGTGTGATCGGCCCGAAGTGCCAGCCGCGTTCAGCAAACACGTACCTTCGGTCGGCTGGTCTCTTTCCGGTCAATTCGCCAAGAAAACTTTTGCCCGTCATCCCTCTTGCGGGTTTCAATCCACATGCTTCAAGAATAGTTGGTCCCAGATCCGTTCCGCAAACAAGAGCAGACGATACGGAGTGTGGTGCGACATGCCCCGGCCAGCGAATTAACAGTGGTACATGTGTGCCACGGTCATATAGCGTGCCCTTGCCGCGAAGCAGGGCTTCTCCATTGTCACCCATGAAAAGAACGAGTGTGCTTTCTTCAATATTACGCTCGATAAGGAGCTGCATGATCTGCCCAAATCCGTGGTCCAATTCGCGAACTGATGCGAGATACCGGGCGTAATCAACCCTAACCTCCGGCAAGTCGGGCCAGTCGGGAGGAAGCCTCAATTCATCCGGATTAATACCATCATAAGTAGCTGAAAATTTTCTATGTGGCTGGTTGAATCCAAAATAAAGAAAGAAGGGCTTGGTTGCGGGAACCGAATCGAGAGCGGCACTGACTCGGCTGCTTACTTGATCGAGTTGATCACCTTTCGTTCCTGCACTGCGTACAAAATGATCAAACCGCTTTTCGAGATTCTGCATGCCTGCATTACGGAGAGCCGTATCGATATGCTCAGCTTCCCGAATACGACCATCAAGGTGTTGATGGCGGCCATCAAGGCCAACCCAGTACCCGCCCGCACGAAGCACATCCGTGAAAAAAGGGACGTCCGCTTGAGCTGGTTGCGCAAATCGCGTGACACCTAGCCCTACAGGAGACCGACAGGCGAAAATTGAGATGCGCGATGGTGCACATTGTGGAGCTGTTGTGTAGGCCCGGTCAAATCTCATTCCCTGCTCAGCGAATTTCTGAAGATTTGGAGTGATATCAAATTGCGTTGTGTTCACGTCGTCATAGCAACTGATGTGTGGCACGCTATGGTCATCAGAAAGAATGAGCAGCACATTTGGTTGAGACGGGTCAGCCATGAGAGGCATGCTGAAAGAGCACACAAGAAAAATAGATACCATCCCACGTAGTGACTGCAGCCACACGGAACAAAGTGTTGAGAGTTCTGGTTGCATTTTTTTCTAACCGCGTTGAGTACGTGTGTGATGGATTGCCGCACTGTGTAGTGTGACGGCATGTGCTACTTCTTCTTTTTTTCAGTCCGCTTTCGCTTCGGGCGGTTCGCGTTCAATCCGGCAGCAGGATACGAAGAAATTGCTTCTTGAAGCATGGTGCGGGCAGAATCAGGGACGGCTGCATGGTTGGTTTCGGTGAGGGGTTCCTTTTCAAGTACATCGGTTGTTGTATCGAAGAAGTCTCCGTTGTTGTAGAGCTTGAATCGCTTGTTCCTCGCGAAGCTGACTTCATAATGGCTGTATTTATCATTGTATTTTGCAGATGATGGACGGGGAAAATAGTAGCAGTAAATCCAGTCACGCGTGCGACCTGGTTTGCCTTCACACTGCGGCCAGAAGCTCCAGCCATCTCCGTCATCAATCTGTTTTGTCGGGAGCTGCGCTGCGTCCACTATTGTTGGAAACACATCAGAGAAACAGATGAGATCGTTTATGACCCGCCCGCCTTGAATCTGACCAGGCCAGTTGACGATGAGTGGTACGTGGGTTCCGTAGTCGTGCGTATAACCTTTGCCTCCCTGAATTGCCTCGCCATTGAGTTCAGACGTCAACTGTGCGTTCGTGCCATTGTCGCTTGTAAAGATGATAAGAGTTTTCTCGCGCAATCCCAGTGAAGTGAGTGTGTCCTCAAGACGGCCGACGTTCTTGTCGATGTAGTGCACCATGTCGACAAAGTTTTTTTTACTATCGGTTGATTGCAGATCATCGCTGTCCGGAGTGACGTCAAACGGATTGTGTGGGAGAATCATCGGGAAATAAACAAGAAATGGATCTGCTCGTTTTTGATTTATAAAATCAATCAGGAAGTCAGTGGTAATGTCCGGTCCGTAGCTTTTTTCAGGGAGATCAAGCAGTTTGCCATCTTGCACCAATGAAGGATCCCAGTAGCGATTTCTGCCACCACCGGGAATATTCCACAAACAGTGCGTGTCAAAGCCTGCTTGCTCGGGAGTGATGCCGCCCTTTCCTGTAAGCAACTGCCACTTGCCTGCAACAGCTGTCTGATAACCGTGTTCCTTGAAGTGATTTGCGAATGTGGGCTGGCCTTCTGGGTACACACCAAAGTCAAAGTAATTAAATACGTTTGACTTCCCAGACATGAGATTCACTCGGCTCGGTGTGCAGAGAGGCGTTGAGTGGCAGTTCTCGAATCGAACTCCGTTCGCTGCGAGTGCATCAAGACGCGGAGTTGTGTACTCACGGCTTCCGTATGAGCCAAAGCATTCAAAGCCGACATCATCACAAAGAATGAGGATAACATTTGGCTTTTCAGCTGCTTTGAGTTGGTGCGTAACAAAGAAAACAAGAAGGGTCGCAAAGCAAGAGAATGGTTTCATAAAAGATCCGACTGGAGAGGGTTTGTGCTGGTCACTTCGGGGCACTCAGAGTCCAAATTCTTTGAGCTGAATGGTTTGAAAGACAAGGTCAGCCCTGGACGACTCGTACAGAATTCCAAGTGTATTGTCATCTATCATAACGAGTGAACTGTATGCACCACCTTCCTCGTCAAGCAGGATCTGCTTTTCCCATGTTGCTCCGTCGTCGAGGCTCATCTGAACGGTCATGTTTTTTCTTTGCGATTTATGATGCGGATTAGAGAAAAATAACACAGTTCGGTCATCGTTCAGACGGTGGGAGATCAGGCTGCCCATACACACAGGCTCAGGGAGGGCGCTATGGTCAGAGTTGTGTACCGTCCAGTGAGTACCAAGGTCAGAAGTAATACTCACCGCTCGGCCATTTGTTTCTGATTTGTCTTGACGGTTTCGGTTGTCACGGCTGTTGAGCATAAGTGACCCATCAGGTAGTTCCACGACAGCAGACTCGGTTGTATTTGATCGGGCAGGGCTGGATACCGTCCATGTTTTGCCATGATTGTTGCTCCACGTCAGATTGGAAAACGGTGTGCCAGCCGCATCACGACCCTGGGTTGGAATCACTAAGAGTCCATTGGAACACGTAATGCCGTTGCCAGGCGATGGTGCAAACAGAAACCATTCAGGGTTTTTGAGTTGGGAAGTCCAGTTTTCAGGTTGGGTCCATGTCTTGCCGTCATCGTGTGACCGCACAGCCATGAATTGTGATGACTGTGTTGGTTCAATTCCAGGTTCAGATCCACCTTCTCGCCATTGATGTGTTCCGGGTTTTGCGTGAGTCCATAAAGCCGTCACAAAAATGGTGCCTGTAGTTGTATCGATCAGAATGTTTGGGTCTGAACACCCGTTCTGATCCTGCGGCAAACCTCCAAACTCTCCCATGTCCATAATCGGTCGGGGAGATTCCCAAGTTTGACCACCGTCAGTGGAACGAGACAAGCCAATGTCGATATGTGCTTGAAGATCTCGCCGGCTGGTATATCGCATGTCATAGACAGCAAGTAATGTTCCGGTCTCCGTTCTGGCAATCCCAGGGATACGAAATGTATGACAACCAAAGTCACCCTGACGATGAATGGCAACATAAGGGCGTTCGTTATTTGCCGAGAAACACGGTTGGGCCCAGATTGCGATGCCTATGAGTACAAAGGCATTCAAAGCAAGTCGATTCATCATGGAGGCTCTACTTGTTATGGAACTTGATGGTCGGTGTTCTCTAGTTCATTGATGGCTCTATTCGCGACTCGAACAATATACTTATTCGGCTGGTTCAACAGTGCTTGCTTTAAAGAGGGGAGGGCAGGGCGGGCCTCATCGTCCATTTCATCGAGAACAATTGCTGCAGCAAGCCGCCCCCATTGATGATCGCTTTTTAGCTCGGCCTCAAGAACCGGTAGTGCCTCCTCGGGAGAGCCAAGTTTGGCAACGGCCCTGGCTGCTGCGATGCGTACACTCGGTGATGGGTCGTTGAGGCATTCTGCGACACGTATGAGCGTGCTCTTGGCTGGGCCGCCAATATTCCCAATGCCTGTTGCTGCCCAATACCGTATCGATGGATCTTTGTTTTCAAGGGCATCAAGAAGTTTCGGGATGCTGGTAGGGCCCTCGGATGCCGATGTGGCGATATCGACAAGTGTTGCAAGGCGATTTTCGACAGGTGAGTCTTCAGGGGTGCCGTGCAGTATTTCGAATCGCGAGCCTGCATCCTGTTCAAGATTTTCAATTTCGGCCTCTGGAATCAGTCCGATGTCGCCAATCTCGTTTTGCCACTCGGAGAGTGCGTGCCGCATTTCACCAAGCCTTTGAGAAAACGCCGGATCGTCTACAAGGTTATGTATTTCATACGGATCTGCGTGTGTGTCATAGAGTTCTTCAACCGGTTTCTCTTTGGCTGAAAATAATGCCATTACTGGATCAAGCTGACCGGCGGCTTCCTTCTTGCGAATTTCTTTCATTGTTGCACCCTTTTCGGGTGTATTCATGTACTGATAGTACGGCTTGAGTGGTTCGAAATTTCGTATGTACCGATACTGTGTGCCTCGGACTGTTCGGATGATGTCATACCGTTCATCCATTCTGTCGCGTGCGCCGTAGACAAACTCTCTTGGTGGGCTGAGATGAAGCCCAAGGAATGCTCTGCCTTGAAAATAGGAAGGTGGGGCAATGCCTGCAATGTTGAGAACTGTGGGTGCAAAATCAACGGAGCTGATCAGTTGGGGGTCTGTTGCGAGAGAGGGAGTGTCGTGTGACTTCTGTAATTTGTCTGGAACACGAATGATTAATGGAATATGCGTTCCCGAGTCGTAGAGCCAACGTTTGGCTCGTGGAAGCCCGACACCATGGTCAGACCAGTACATAATAATTGTATTGTCATATTCACCAGCGTCTTTGAGTTGCTGGATAAGATCGCCTGCCCAGGCATCCATGGCGGTAATAAGTTCGTAGTTGCGTTTCCAGTCTTCTCGAGTGATGGTGGTGTCTGGGTAGTAAGGAGGAAGTGTCGTCAGTTCTTTTGGGTTTTGCCGCTGCGAAGGTAAGAGTTCTTCGGTGACGGATTTATATTTTGACTCTGAAGCAATGCCGCTTTCGTGACACCCTGTGAAATTGAAGACAGCAAAAAACGGTTGTGATTTTTGAGGCCGATTCTTCCAGTGTCCCTTCGCGCCAGATACGTCCCATATCTCTTTTTTTGCTGGTTTTGAAAACTGATAATCGGTCTTGCTGTTATTTGTGCAGTAATACCCAGCCTCTCGAAGAAGCACAGGGAACGGTTTCAGCCATGTTGGAATTGTTGCGTTACAACGCATATGGTGTGTGCCAATACTATTTTGATACATCCCTGTAATGATTGCCGAACGACACGGCGCGCAAACTCCAGCGGTTGTAAAAGCATTGGTGTATCGTGTTCCTTCTTGGGCGAGTTGATCCAAGAAAGGTGTAATGGCGTGTGGGTCACCATAGCAGCCAAGATGCGGGCTGATGTCTTCGCACGAAATCCACACAATATTGGGTTGTTCAGACATCACAACTGATGAAAGCATGCATGGCACAATGGCAAACAGAGCGAGCAATAGACGAGACATTCAAGCGGCTTTCTATCAGGGTGACGGGTTTCGTTCTGGTTTCCGGTAAAGAAATGCATCTGACGTAAGAAGTGACGTGAGAAGAGCCTTCATGCTGCCCCCACTCGATTTGTATGCCTTGTGTGCATCCTGAAGAACGACGCGGTCGTGGAGTGTTTCATTTCGTCCCATCCAGAATCGAAATGCATGGCGTACGAACACTTGCTCTGCGCGTTCGCTTGTAGCAAGGCGTTGGATAAGGTCGAGTGCATTCTCGACTGGACCATCGAGACTTGCGTCACCAGAGTTGATGATTTCACCGGTCGTATCTACTGGTTGTTCAAGTTCTGATGTTCGGAAGAGGCCTGCATGGTTATACATTTCGAACGGAAGGCCAAGCGGATCCATTTTCTGGTGACATGTCCAGCAATAGTCTTGCTTTGTCACTTCCATTCTTTCACGCAAGGTTTTCGTGGGTTCATCTGGCAGCATTGCATCAACAGTGATGGGCACGTCAGGAAGACCACCACCAAGAAGTCGCTCCTGAATCCACCGACCACGCCGTATCGCATGATTGTCCATGGCATCTGAATGAGAAACGAGCCAACTCGGGTGAGTGAGAACGCCCAAACGCTGGCCCTCAGGTGCCTGTGTCAACATTCGCTTGGGGCTGAGTGATCCGGCACCAAAGCTACGATGGCTGACTCGTGCGAAAATATCAGTCCCTTCGAAGGGTGCCTCCTCTACATACACATTAATCGTCGGGGTTTGTCTCCGGTTTTTCTTTTTCGGTGGCTCTTTGCCAGGGTTCGCTGCTATCCATGCGTTTCGCTCTGCTTCTTCCTGAAGTTTTTGTTTCTCAGCAGCTTTTTTCACCTCTTTTTGTAGGGCTACTCTAGCCGCCTTGGTTCGGGGCTGTCCAAAGTACTCACTGTCATTTTTCGTAACAATTACTTTTTGTGTGGTCAGTAGTTGTCGCAGGACGTCACGGTCCTCCTTGAGAATCAACTCAATGAGTCGGTCGGTGCTTGCTGAGGCCTCGAACATTGAGCGATAGTGACGTCCCCTGGTTTTTCCGTTGATACCTGTTGTTATTAGAGACCGGGTATCCTTGCAGATATATCCTCCTTGGTCGTAGTCAAAGTACTCTCTGAAAAATTGCAGGATCCGTGGTTTTCGGATGCTGTCATCTGCAAGCATTCGTTGTACTTCACGTTGGACATCGTCTCGAGTCCGCATGGCGCCGTTGAGGACACTTCTCTTGAGATCCTCATCTGGCTTGATGTATCGAAGTGCATGATTTACGGCCAGTCCGAGTTCCCAGTCTTGAAGCATGATCCGTCCGAATGAATCGGGTGTTCCATATTCAACAAGTTCAGGGCGAAAGAGTGCATCACGGTCAAGGAAAATCGCTGAGAGACCTAGTACTGCACCGTCTTTCTGGCCGAGTTTGTGAACTGATTTTTTAACAATCGTCACATAGCGATCAGATTCAGATGGCTGTGGTGGCCGAAACGTAAGTGCTTCAAACAGATAGTCGACGGCCTTTCTCAGGCAATCGTCTGTTGCAGAAGGTGTGTCTATCGCTGCGATGACTGGTGTTAACGGTCGGACAGTCTTCGTGCTGTAGACCAGGCTCGATGGAAGCCCGCGATTGTCACCTGGCACATACTTTTTGAAGTAGGCTGCTGGGTCATCGGTAATCTGCTGAGGTGCAGCTATGCTCAGAGGTCCATAAGCCATGTAGCGCAGGATGTCACTTGCCGTGCTGAGGAGTTGCGTTGCTTCTGCACTGTTTACAGAGTACAGGTCAGGATAATTTTCAAAGCCATGCTCTCGTGCTGACGACAACACAGAAGGAATACTTTTTACGGCTGTAGCATAGGCAACCGTTCCTCCTTGCCACTGAATAATTCGGTCTGTGCCAAAGTAAAGCTTCAGTTCTCCGCCATGGTTCGTTGGTACCTCATCGCCATGTGTCCGCAGGCCCGGCTTGCTGGCATCGTAAGGAGGTTCCGTATTAATCAGTTCATTGAGCCGAGTGATATGTTCCTTAGGTGTCACTCGCCAGAGTCGTGCCGGTGAAAATGTTGGTTCGATTTCGATATCGTCAGGGAGCGGGCCGAATAAAAGATCGTGAGCAATGAAGTTTCCTTTTGTTGGATCACGATGAGCTCGGAAGCCACCGCTCTCCGTCATGGTCGCGTCGAGGTTGTGCACAACCCAGTCCCTGAATTGAAGGCGGTTTGATACTGGCGGTTGCTCGGCTTCTTCAGGTGGCATCTCCTGAAGTGAAACCTGAGCCCAGATAGATCTCCACGTTGTTGCGTTCGCTTCATTCATGGCACCAAGAGTATCGAGTGATAATCCGGCCTCAGGTTCACTGCCGCTGTGGCAATCCCGGCAATACTCATTCAGAAACGGCTCAGCGAATGACTTAAAATCTTCGGGCACAGCACTGCCTGGAACGTATCGATCGGACGCAAGACATGGCAGCATAAAAATTATGCAGAGTGAGGAAACGAAAAAGCGAATGACATGTTGCAACGGATCGTTATCGGTTGACGAACAAATCAGCTTTGCCATCCGGATCGTCATGCCAAAATATCTCCGAGAGCACCATTGCCGGTATCAAAAGTCTTGGCAAGGCTGTCGGACATGTTGAAACGTTCACACTGGCCACCTGCCGTTTGTAAGAGCGTTGTGTACAGCGAGTTGATCGGTCGCTTTCCTTCAATCTGTGTAAAGCAGCCTGTCTTGAACGCACCGTCAAAGTTACCAAGGAGCATCACAGGCCAGTTTGCACCACTTGTATGTTGTTTGTCTGCGTTGTTGCTGGTGTAGACAATAAGCGTGTGGTCCATCATTGAGCCGCTCCCCTCGGGAATGTCATCAAGTGTTTTCATGATTTTGACAAGCATCCGTGAATTGTATTGACGAATTTTTATCCAGATTGGATTGTCCGGTTGGTCCATATGGCCAAGGTTGTGTCCCTGTTCCTCGACGCCCAGGCCTTTCCAGGCACCAAAAATTTCACCACGTCCGGAACCGATGGTAAGGGTATTTGTAATTCCAGATGCCAGCGCTGAAATACCAAGGTTCAACAGTCTGTCATGCCAGTCAGTTTCGTGCTCCGGGGTCGCGTACAACTCGTCAACGTTTGGTGCGAATGTGCTGAGATGGTCGGACACCTGCCCAAGTTTTTGGCGAAGGCTGTTTAGGTCCTGGAAACCGTTCACAAATTGTTGATAGCGGGTTTGTTCAGCACGTGGCAGATTCATACCACCTTGTGTTGCCTGATCTTGAATCTGATCTAAGAGGTAGGATCGTGCTTCAAACTCTTTGCGAATTGCCCCGTCTGATATACCGCCAAATAACAGTTGGTAGAGGTGGTTGGGGTTGGAGTACATGAATATCGGCTGATCCGGTCCGCTTGCCGAAAGAGTGGCAACGGTTGGCTTGTTCTTCATGTTCTCCAGCGAATCCATGCCGATGCAAAGATGGGGCAGGAGTGTTTCGGGCAGGGTCTTGCTGAGTTCATAATCAATCGTTGATCCGCGGGGTGCCACGCCGTCACCGCCACGATACCCACCAAGCGCACCAAAAAACGCACTATGTGATGGACTGGTGTGTTGTCCATGGAGACCGTTGATGATGTGCAGTCGTTCTTTGTATGGCTCCAATGGCTGGATTGGTTCCGGTAATGTGTGACCAGCAAGTGAGCAGTTTCCTGAAACCCCAGTTGGGATACAGGTCTTTGGATCAAAGCCCTGATTCTGCAAAAAGAAAATAATTCGCTTTGGGAGTCTCGATGCTCCCGTCAAGGAAGAACTGGCGAGTAACGGGAGTGGCGAACCGCCGAGACCTAAGGCTGTACCAGCGCCTGCTGCAATGCCTTGGAGTATTGTTCGTCTGTTCAGCATGAATGAGCTTCCATGAATTGGTCTGAAGGTGTGTGAGGTTGTACTGGCTTATCGCTTTTTTTTCTTAGTTTTCTTTTTGTGTACTGCAGGGAAATACGGAGACTCTGTTCGGGCTGTAGCAAGAAAGGTTTCAAGCTTTTGAACCACTGCAGGATTATCAGCAGCAATATTACGTTTTTCTTGAGGGTCATTTTTCAGATCATACAATTCAAGTGGTTCTTCGGTTCCAAAACGGATTCCTTTCCATTCACCAAAGCGAACAGCCTGCTGGAAGGGCGAATGGATCTCCCAGTAGTGCATGTCGCGTGGCTTCTGTGCGTTACCCATTAAAGTCGGTACGACAGAAATGCCGTCTAGATTTGCGGGAGTTTTCGTGCCGCCTAATTCACAAAGGGTAGGAAAGACATCTCGCATGTCCCAGATAAAAGAGCTTTTTTTACCAGCCGGAATATGGCTAGGCCAACGCACAGCCATGGCAGCACGAATGCCACCTTCATAGAGGAGTCTTTTGGTTCCCCGAAGGCCACCAGCACTATCGATTGCTTTTGCAAATGGTGCGTTTGGTCCGTTGTCTGACGTATAGAAAAGTATTGTATCCTCGTCGAGTTTCAGTTTTTTCAATAGATCGAGAATCTTGCCGACCATCTGGTCGGTCCGCGTAATCATGGCGGCGTAATGTTGAACCTGCTTACTCCCAGGGATTCCTTCGTACATTGCAAAAGTAGGATCGTTCTCCGGAATAATGTAGGCGCCGTGCGGCGGCGTTACTGCCAGATAGAGAAAGAAAGGTTTGCTCTTGTTCTGACGGATCAATTCCAGAGCTTTTTTCTCTTGTTCATATGGGATGTAGGTTTCTTTTTTAATGTTTTGATTTCCCGGAACCGATACCATCTTTCCGCCATCCCAAATCTCATCCGGAAAGTGGTCATGGGCATGCACCTGGTCAAGATAGCCGTACCAGTAATCGAATCCTTGTTTTTCAGGGACTCCTGCCGAACCAGGATTGCCGAGCCCCCATTTGCCGACACCAGCAGTGAAATATCCGGCGCTGTGAAGTGCTTCGGCTACTGTCTCGTCAGTATCTTCAAGGAACACAAGTGGTCTTCCATTTTTCTCACTCAGTTCTTGTGTGAGCGCCTTCGCGGTATTGTCTCTGCGGCGACAATGTCCAGTATGAAGGCCCGTCATTAACACACATCGTGTGGGTGCACAGACAGCAGATCCCGAATAGTGATTTGTGAAGGTCATGCCCTCAGCACACAAGCGATCAAAATTTGGTGTTTTTACGTAAGGTGATCCAAAAGCACCAAAGTCACCGTATCCAGCATCATCGAGCATGAGGTAGATAATGTTGGGTTTGTGCCGGTCTGCATGTGCAGGGTATGCATGGGAAGCAACAGCAAGAACTCCAACGAGTAGAACAGCAGTAAGAGAGTTGGCCCTTGATTGATTCATCCCAGAGCACCTTTTTCTATGTGCCCAATGGTTGGGCATTTGTATGTAATTGGAATTCCCCGAACGTCAGCCTTTATCTCATAGTATGTATTGTGAGTAGCTTCATTACAGTATTCAAGAAGAAAACATACTGTTCTTTTGCTCTATGTTTTGTGTTCTGGTTGTGGGCGGATGAAATGTAACTTGATTTGGTCTTCAATTTGGGGGACATGAATCCATAAGTGCATTGCAAGGAGAGCATAAAACCCGCGGCTTGTGAGTGAACCAAAGATGGGGTGGTGAACTTTGGCGGGGGCAGTCAGTGCAAGTCGGTTGGGTAGATTTTCGACTTCCTTGGCGTGCTCGTAAAAACGAGTGACGACTTCTTTGCTCACGCTCGATATATTATCGAATCGACTGATATCACCAAGTTCGGGTGACTCGCCACGCTCCAGAGCAGTTATGAGCTGGAGGATTTGCACATGCACCTGATCAGTGTGTTCGATTGTCATAAAGACCGACCAGTCCAGCATCATTGGAGTGAGTCCAGTTCGCGGAGCTACCCGACTTCGGGCCTCGAGTACGTCATTTGGCACTCCTTCAAGAAGTTCTTTAACGCGGGCAACACCCTTGGCGAATGATCTGCGATTGCTCGCAATGGATCGGCTGCCATAGCCAATCCAATACGCGATGCGGGCAACAAAAGTCATCATGGCAATACCTGCGTTTCTTTTTTATTGTGTCGGCCTGATTTGGAAATATACCTCGGGGCAAACATGTACTGCAGCAGGGTCATCCATCGGCATTGGTGTTTGTGCTGATGTCTAGGGGATTCTTAAGTGCCTCGTAAACGATAGGCTTGAATGATCGTGTGAGGAAGAAGACAGGGTTAAGAACGCGTTGGGATGAGTGTTGATGTGTCAGGAGGAACGAGCCGATCGCGTCCGGCGTTGCTGAAAAGTACGAGTTATTTCCTTTCATCTCTGTCTATTAGTAGTATGGACTTCACTCGTGCTGGGTAGTAAATCCCGATAAACGATACGATGTGCTGGGCAGTTTCTTTTGCACTCACTTAATGCATGTTGGTAGATGTCACAACCTCATACAAATCGTCCCACGTTCGCAAAGGGTAAAACTCACGTGCCTCGGTGGACGGTAGGTGACGTCATTGACTTCGAAGAAGCGGAGCAGAAGACGCTCTCAAGTCAGGATGCCGAGAGTGTGTTGCGAGAAGATGGTAAGACGCTTTCAAGGAGTTTTGCAGAGCAGGGTTTTTCAGAAGTTCCTCGAGATGCCGTGTGCTATGCCTGGCTTTCACTTGCCAGAAGTAGGGATCCGCAGCTTTTTGGATCGGGCATTGATCGAGTTTTTAGCGTGCTGACGAGTGCATCGTGGCTATTAGGAATTGTGTTGGGTTGTCTCGCTGTTCCCGCCTATCTTGCATACAAGGGTGAGAAACCTATCAATGTGATGGTGGTTTTCTTTGGGTTGATTGTTCTTCCGTGGGTAGTAACTGGCGGTAGTCTTTATTTTTCCGCGTGGCTGCGCGGCAGGTCATCGAGAGGGGGTGTCGGTGCAGGTATTGCATTTCTGGTTTCTCGTCTGTCACCGGAGTGGAGAGAGAGCTGGAGCGATTTGAGGAAGATTCTTAGGGAACATGGTAAACGGATTGCTGCAATTTCATCGGGGTTATTTTTTGGATTTACTCAGCAGGTTGCTTGTGGGTTTGGTATTGGTGCCTTGCTCAGCATTCTTTTTCATGTGACGGTTTTTGACCTTGCCTTTGGCTGGGAAAGTACCCTGAGCATTGGTGCCGAATTTATTTGTTTCTTTGTGAATGTCATTTCATCGCCGTGGGCTTGGTTGTGGACAGCAAGTGTCCCCAGTCTTGAGCAGGTTCGTGAGAGCCGGTTCTCATATCTCGCTGGTATGGAGGCAGCAAGTGTGAACGCGACACGGTCGTGGTGGCCGTTTATTGTTGGAAGCCTGATGTTCTATATTGTCATCCCACGTCTCCTTCTTGTCGTCTATGCCAGTTGGAAAACCTCGAGGCGATTGTCCACACTCGACTTCACTCGTACCCAAGATAGTGCCCTGATTCGACGTCTCAGTGGCCCCTTGTTTCAAACAGAAGAACCCTTACAGACCGGGTTTCTGGGAGAGAGTGCGGAGGTGCAACCGCCAACATTTCCTGTCGATGGTGAATGGAATCTGTTGCTTGGTGAGGGTCTTCTTCAGGGTGATGAAGACGTTCGCGAACAGGTGGAAACTGCATTGCGTGGGAAAATAAAATTTCTTGCCCATATTGAAGTTGACTATGCCGATGGGAATGAGCATGTCTTGAAGTCGTTACTGAAATCAAAAGATGGTGTGGTTATTGCGATACCGGCAGAGATCAATCCTGTCGATGCCATAGCGGTGACACTTCAAACCTTTTTGGACGCAGCACCATCAAAAGACAATGTCATCATTCTCTTCGGGCCAGAGGCGCGGCTGAGTCTATGGAGACGGTGGCTTCGCGAAAAACAGCTTGGATTCGACCTGCTTGGGGTGAAAGAATAATGGATAGGCCGACCTTTGCCCTCGTGGGCGCTGTCAATCATGGAAAGTCGAGCATTGCTGCGACACTCGTTGAGCGTGGAAATATCGGTGTGAGTGCTGACCCTGGCATGACGCAGGTGTGCCAGAAGATTGAGCATCATTCCAGTCAGTTTGTTCTGTGGGATACCCCAGGGTTTCAAGATCCACGAACGATGTTGGCCGAGGTTGGCTCTCAGCTATCTGAATCGAGAGATCCGCTCGCTGAGCTTCGCCAATTCTGGGAGAAGTATTCGGCGTCTGATCAGTTCAAAGCAGAGTGCGAGGTGTGTAAAGTTCTTTGTGAAGAACCTGCAGTTCTGTATGTCATCGATTCGTCAAAGCCACTTCGGAAAATCCATGAGGCCGAGATGGAGTTGCTCATGCTTACCGGCTTGCCCCGGCTAGCCATACTGAATCCTACGGCCGATCCGGTGCATGAGTCAGAGTGGCGGGCGAAGCTTGGCCAGCGATTTGGAGCGGTTGCAACTTTTAATGCGCATCAAGCACAGGCCAAAGATCGTGTTGCAATTGTACGGACATTGGCAACAGTTGTTGATAAATGGCGTGACAAGTTGTCTCAGATTGCAGATGAAATCGAAAATGATTGGACGCATCGTATCAATGAGTCGGCACACAGTATTGTGGAATTACTTTCAAAGAGCATTGGGCATACCCGCACTGTCGCAGTCGCACCGGGTGAGAATCGAGAGCCACTGATCGAAGCTGCGAAAAAAAAGTTTCATTCAGATCTGCAGGAAAAGGAACGACTGTTGCACAGCACGCTCCAGTCCCTGTTTCTTCATGAAAAAGTTGGGTTAGCAGAGAAGGTCGAACTTACGTACCTCAGCGATCTTTTTAGTAGCGAGACATGGCAAGTATTTGGACTGCCGTGGTGGGCTCTACTCTCTGGTGGTGTCTCAGTTGGAGCCATGGTTGGGGGTACGACTGGTGCAAAGATTGGAGCTGGTGGTGAGGTTGCCATGCCTTCGGGTATACCGCTTACTCTCGGAGCCTTGACGGGAGTTGTGGTTGGTGGTGTTGGTGGAGGGGTTGGCGCGATGTATTGGGGCAAGTCAGTTGCGCAGCCGGCTGTCACTGAGGGTGATTCGCAATCAGTGCTCACCGCATTACCGCAATCTCTTTATCGAAGTACGTTTGGCTACTTGGCTCAGACTGGAACAACAATAACCATCGGCCCGATACAGGGAAAAAACTTTGCCTATGTTCTCCTTGATAGAGCAATGGGACTTGTTATGCATCTCGCGCACAGAACGCATGCTGCTGGTGGCAGAGAAACACTCAATGCTGCCGATATCAAGCTTGAGTTAGATGTCCGCAATGCTTCTACTGATCACTGGCCAAAAAGCCTGAGCACATGCTGTGAGGTTTTTCTTGAGAAAACAAGAAAAAAGACAGTGACAGAAGCTGATTTTCAAGCTTTCGAAGACAGGCTTGCTCGACATATCAAGCAGGTGCTCTCAGGCTAAGAGCGTGTTTGGGAACCGTCTTTCGTAGTGATGAAGAATGGTTTCGTCAGGGTGTATGTTTCCTACAGCACGCCGTACAGAGCTGCGATGCACACCACAAAAACAAGGCCGAGGACGCCAATAATGGTTTCCTGTACGGTCCACGTCTTCAGGGTCTCTCCAACAGACAGTCCAAGAAACTTTCCCACGAGCCAGAAGCCTGAGTCGTTGACATGGGAAGCAACAGATGCCCCTGAGGCAATCGCTATTGTCACCAAAGCAGCGAACGGCTCTGGCTGCCCTGAAGCCGTGACAAGTGGTGCGACCAGACCAGCCGCCGTAATCATTGCGACGGTGGCAGAGCCTTGTAATACCCGAATGACAACCGCCACCAACCATGCAAGGACAACGGTCGGAACGGCTGCTGAGGTTAATGATGAGGCGACAGCATCACCCGCTCCTGAATCGATCAGTACTTGCTTAAAAACACCACCTGCACCTGTCACAAGAAGAATCACACCGGCCGGCTCAAGTGCCCGTTCTGCAATTCGCTGTACCTCCTGCGCCGGCATACCAAGCCTTTTTCCCAGGAAATAGAATGCTGCAAGGGTAGCAATAAGAAGTGCCGTAAAAGGATGGCCCACAAGCATGAGCCAGAGCGCCGTCGGAGATTCTTTTCCAAGAGCACCTCGAGCTGCCGTTTCACTGACGATTAAAATCAGTGGTAATACAAGAAGAGCGACAACGATGGCGAGATGTGGTGACTTTCGTTGTGGAGTGGTTGTGTCGGGTGAAACGTCCAGTGAAACATTGCCAGAAGCTACTTTTGACAGAACTTTCGATGCAAAGATTGCCGTGATGATTAAGGTTGGGAGGCCAGCGGCAATGCCAACAGTAATAACCCAGCCAAGATCTGCACCGAGCAGATTAGCAACTGCGGTAGGGCCTGGGGTCGGAGGAACAAAGGCATGCGTCACGGCCATGCCAACAAGCATGGGCAGGGCAAATCGTGTGACGGGTTGTCCAGTGCGTTTTCCGGCAGCAACAGCAAGTGGCAGGAGCATCACAAGAGCCACGTCAAGAAAAACAGGAATGCAGACAAGGAACCCAACGAGCCCTAAGGCCAGTGCTGCCTGCTGTGGGCCAAACATCTTTACAAGACGATCAGCCAGTTTCTCCGCCCCACCAGACTGTTCAAGCATCATGCCAAAGATAGATCCGAGTCCGACGACGACTGCAACAAAGCCCAGCGTGTTTCCCATGCCAGAGGTCATTGACTCAATTACGGTTTCTGGAGACATGCCTGCTGCGAGGCCGACCCCGATGGAAGCTGTGAGTAGCGCGACGAACGGATGAATCTTCAGCCACATGACAGCTGTGATCAGTGCAGCGATGCCGAATGCGACGACTGCAACGAGATACCATGATTCCATTTGATTGTTTCCCCTGCCAGAATGTGATGGGTCCTCCCATTGATCACCTCAGGAGCGTACCATGTTGGGCACCATGAAAGCACTCCTCCTGACATCTCCCAGTTCTCTTACGCTCGCTGAGGTCGATACACCCGAGCCAGGCGCAGGTGAGGTGCGAGTCCGAATCGCCGCATGCGGAATCTGTGGCAGTGATGTGCATGGTTACACAGGATCGACTGGCCGTCGGATTCCTCCGCTAGTCATGGGCCATGAGGCTGCAGGTACCATTGACGCTGTTGGACAGAACGTATCTGGTGAGATGGTAGGACAGCGGGTCGCGCTCGACTCAACTGTTTTTTGTGGCGAATGTGATTTCTGTCGCAACGGTCAGGAGAATCTCTGCACTCATCGGCAGGTACTTGGAGTGTCGTGTGATGCCTATCGGCGGCAGGGCTGTTTTGCAGAATATGCAATTGTTCCCGAGAGATGTGTCTATCCATTACCAGACCAGATGAGTTTCGTTGCCGCGTCGTTGCTTGAGCCACTGACGATTGGGCTGCAGGCGGTCAGGCTTGGCGGTGCAGGGCCAACAACGCGATCAGCTGTCGTGATTGGCGCTGGCACAATTGGGCTGGCAATCATTGTGGCACTCAAGGCATACGGCGTTCAGCGGATCGCGGCGGTTGATCTCGATGCCAGCCGTCTGAAAGAGGCTATGGAATTCGGTGCAGACGCTGTGTTTGATGCAGCTGAGATAACTACGAAGCAGCTCGCAGAGTGGGGTACGTCTTCTGCTGATACCGATGGCGCGGATCTTGTCCTTGAGGCAGTTGGTGCAGCGGCTTCTGTGGAGACGGCCATTCACGCCGTCACTCGTGGCGGGACTGTCGTACTTGTGGGAAATGTCTCGCCAGCCGTTGAGCTTCCTCTTCAAACGGTTGTCACTCGGCAGATCCGGCTGCAGGGCTCATGTGCGTCAGCCGGCTGCTACCCGGAAGCGATTGAGCTGGCTGCCTCGGGTACGGTTGATCTGTCACGGTTTGTGAGCCGTGTTGCACCACTTGAGAATGGAGCAGATTGGTTTGAGCGGCTCCATAATCATGAGCCGGGCATTCTCAAGGTCGTGTTGCAGCCATCAGGAAATATTGAAGGAGAAGCCAATGTCACTTTTTGATCTTTCAGGCCAACGCGCACTTGTTTCAGGAGCAAGCCGGGGGCTTGGGCTACAAATGGCTGGAGCTCTCGCTCGGGCTGGTGCTGATCTCGTCATCACGGCCCGCGATGTCGCATCACTTGAAGAGCCCCGTCGACAGCTTGAGTCGTGTGGAAACACAGTTGAGTGTGTCGCGCTTGACCTGCAACACGAGGAAAGCATCCAGGCTGCCGTCGAGACGGCAACAGCGACTGGCCATCTAGACATCCTTGTGAATAATGCAGGGTGCAATATTCGCAAGCCAGCAATGGACGTCCGTTGGGAAGACTGGAACACCATTTTGGATACCAACTTGCGTGGTATGTTCTTTATGACCCAACGTGTTGCCGAATCAATGCTGGCACGAGAGCGTGGTCGCGTGATTAATATTGGCAGCGTAACAAGTGTGTTTGGGTATGCTGGTCTCGGTCCGTACTGTGCAAGTCGTGGCGGTGTCAAGCAACTGACAATGAGCATGGCAGATGAGTTCGGCCCACACGGCATCACAGTCAACTGCCTTGCACCGGGTTGGTTTCGAACAGCGCAGAACGATGTGCTCTACCAAGACAAAGAATGGCTTGAGTACTTGGTTGACCGCATTCCGTTGCGTCGGCCGGGTAAAGCGGAAGATCTTGATGGTGCCGTGGTCTTCCTTGCGTCTGATGCAAGCAGCTACGTTACCGGTCAGACGCTGTTAGTTGATGGTGGGATTTCTACGGGTGCCACCAGGGCGATGCCACAGTCCTCGTCGTAGTTCAGGTAAGATGGGCTATGGTTGCCAGGGGAGGCCTCTAATGGCTGAATATAGACCGATTGGTGCGGATGTGCCGACTGCATGTGGTCAAAGATTCGAGTGATCGATGCACGAAAGGTGGAACAGACCATTTGCAGAAGGTAGCCTGAATGGTTCGGTCTTATTTTTGATTAATGAGCGGCCCTTGCCATGTCAATATTTTTCAAAACGAAAACTCTCGTCTTCACGATCGTATGCATCACGTTTGGAGTGCAATGCGATCGTACGTTTGCCGAAGAAGCGCAAGTCACGACGACACATCGGATAGAAAGATCACGGCCACAAACGGAATTGCCTCCGCCTCCGCCTCATCCTCACCCACTTGTTCCGGCAATGCAGTTGGCGGGTGAGTCATACGTTTTTCTGAGAGATAAGGTTTCTGACTACGCGTGCAGAATTGTTAAGCAGGAACGAATTGATGGCCGGCTGAAGCCAATGGAGTTTATTGATGCCAAAGTTCGTCATCAGAGAATAGTTAACGGGCGTCATGTGCAGCGACCGTCAATCTACCTACGCTTCGTTGGTCCTGAAGAGATGATTGACCGAGAGGTGCTGTGGGTTGAAGAAACAAACGGTGGAAAGATGGTCGTGCGTCGGGGTGGAACACGTTTTGAATACCTGACGCTTGATCTTGACCCAGCTGGTGATGCTGCATTGCAGTACAGCCGATATCCGGTGAGTGAAAGCGGCATGATCAATATGGTTCAAAAGCTGGTTGACGTTGGTGCTGCTGATATGCAATACGGTGAGTGTGAAGTACAGATATTTGACGATGTGAAAGTTGACGGCCAACCGTGTAGGTGTGTACAGGTCATGCATCCACGTCGACGCTCTGTGTTTCTCTTTCATATCGTAAGGATATATATTGCTGACGACTTTCCGATACCAATTCGCTACGAGGCATACGATTGGCCGGCAGGCGAATCAAACGACCCTCCCCTAATCGAAGAATATACATTTCAAGATGTTCGGCTGAACGTCGGGTTCTCTGACGCTGAGTTTCGGCGTAACTACCGGGACTATAAATTCCGTCCCAATTGAAACGGGTTCAGATGACACTTCCCTCTGTGCAGGTATCGGGTACGTTTCGCAGAGAAACCAAGACAATTTTCACGTCATCTGTAACTGCCCTGCGGCAAGGGTGGTGGCAACTCTTCCTGGCAGACGTGCTTTTTAAGCTGCTAACATTTGTTGTCCTTGTGCCGCTTGCAGTCGGATTGCTCCACGGCCTGTTGTGGTTGAGTGGACGGGGCACCCTGACGGACACGGATGTTTTATTTTTCTTGCTCACGCCTGGGGGAGCAGCCGGCATGTGTCTGGTAGGAGCTGTCTGGTTGAGTATTACTGCCCTTGAGCAGGCGACCCTTCTTACACTGCTTGTTGCTAAAGAAGATGAAAAAGGCGGGGTGTGGGCAGCGACGCGATGGGCTTTTCGCCATAGCGTCAAGGTTCTTCGGATGATTGTCCGAATCATATGCTGGGTAGTGGTGGTGAGTACTCCTGGTGTGATTTGTGCGGTTTTTGTCGCACAGCGCCTGCTGGGAAAACATGACATCAACTTTTATCTGGCCGAACGGCCGCCGGAGTTTTTTGTGGCGATAGGTGTCGGTGGACTTCTCGTGACGGGGTTCGCTGCACTTTTACTCAGGCTCTTTTCTGGCTGGTTTTTGGCTCTCCCACTGCTTGTCTTCGAGGGAGTCAGCCCACGGGAGTCCCTTGCAACAAGTTGGAAGAGGCTTGCTGGGAGACACTGGATTGTTGTCACTCTCCTTGGCACATGGATCACGGCTGTTTTTCTTGTCACGACCATTAGTACGGCATGCGTTGTATGGGTGGCATCGGAACTCGTGCCGATGGCGAGTCAAACGCTGCCTGGTGCTATTTTTGCTGTCGGGCTTACAACACTTGTCTGGGCAGGGATGAATTTCATTATTCAGTTAGTCTCGGCTGCCGCATTATCTTCGCTCCTGTATAGCGTCTGGCAGGCATATGACGGGCATGTCGGCGACAGCCAACGTTCGGACTTTGAAAGTATGTCTGGCGACCGGTTGGGGTTTCAATGGACTGCCTGGACAATCACGTTGATGGCCTGTGCCTGTGTCATGGTGGCTGTTCTCATTGGTTCTGTAGCAACAGCGAACATCCCCTTTGACAACACCATCGACATTATTGGGCACCGGGGTGCGGGTGGCGTTGCACCTGAAAATACACGTGCCGCAATCGAGCGGGCGATCAGTGCTGGTGCACAATGGGTGGAGATTGATGTACAGGAAACAGCCGATGGAGAGGTGGTTGTCATTCATGACAGCGACCTGATGAAGATTGCCGGAGTAGATCTAAAAGTATGGGATGCAACCCTTGAGGAAATTACATCAGTCGATATCGGAAGTTCATTTAATCAAAAGTTTCATGACGAGCGAGTACCAACTCTTCGGGAAATTCTTGCACTCTGTAAGGGAAGGATTGGCATAATCATCGAGTTGAAATCGTATGGACATGGTCAGATGCTCGAGCAACGGGTGGTCGAGCTCGTGGAGGACTCAGGGAGCGTCAAGGAAGTGCAGTGTATGTCTTTGAAGTCAGGGATTGTCTCTCGCCTGAAAACGATGCGGCCGCAATGGCGGGTTGGACTTCTGCTTTCGCTTGCAGTTGGGGATGTACGAAAAATTGAAGCAGACTTTCTCGCTGTAAACGCCCGGTTTGCAACGAGTCAGATGGTCCAGAAGGCACACGAAGCCAACAAGCTTTTGTATGCATGGACACTCAATGACCCGGTGTCAGTATCCAAAATGGTTGGCCGTGGTGTGGATGGTGTCATTACTGACTATCCTGACATGGCGAGGCAAGTCCTTGTTGAACGGGCTAAGTTAAGCTTTGTACAACGGCTGCTTGTTGAGCTTGCAGAGACCCTTGGCGTGCAGCCGAATATTGCTCAGCAGTAAAGCCAGAGTTCATACCAGCTATTCAGGAGGTTCGCCGTTGAGTGTTGCACGGATGCTCTCCCGAGCGCCACGCCAGCGAGTTTTAACGGTGCGAACAGAGCACCCTACTAGATCTGCAATTGTTTTCTGGTCGGCTCCGAGGTACCAGACTAACTGGAAAACTTCTTTTTCTTCAGCGGAAAGCATTTCAACGGCTTGATGAAAGTGTGTCCAGCGATCAAGTGTCGTTGCAGTATCGTTTCGTTTATCTTGGGGATGGCGAGAGTTCGAGTGGTCATCAATTGGGTGAATGCCGGTGGCATGGTTGGCGCTAAATGACATGGGGCCAGCGTGGTGCCGTGCGAGATCAATCAATTCTCGATGAATTTGCGTTGCCGCTAGTGCCATAATTTCTCGGGGAGATTCAATCGTGACTTCCCCGAGGCATTTGTACAGACGAAGCATGGCGTTCTGAAAGACATCGTCTGTGTCCTCCCATCGTTTCACTGCCGGGAACCCACGAAGCATTCTCTGTGTCAGGTGTCGAAGACGTTCATTGCACAATTCAAGGATGCGTTCACGGGCTGTATTGTCACCAGCCGTGAGATCACGCAGGCAGTCCTCGACCGTGTGGGGAAGGGGAGTCTCATCCATGGTTGCATTTGATTCTCTGGTGAATTCCCAAGACACGCGACAAAGGAGTCTATCACGGAAAAAGCCCGATTATGAGGTTTCGGACAGACCTGGCAAATCCACCTTGCCCCTTTGGCCGACGACTCTCGCTTTTGCTTGTAGAGACCGCGCCACGAGTAGAGGAAGGAGAGAGGTCAGTGATGATACAGGTGGAGTCAGATTCGCAGATGGAGAATTTGTTGTGGAAAAGTCAGAGTGCACAAGACGCCGCAGGAATACTCGGTATTGATGGTCGGTCTGAGGAAGTGCCGACATCTGCACATATTATTCTTGCTGCCCAAATTAAACTCCGACAATTGCGTCGGGAGCTCAGTGCGCGGCTTTCCAATTCCCTGCAAGCATATCAAGTAGAAACCGGTCTGGAGGCAAAAGCAGGGCTGCCGTTAGAGCATGTCTGGCTACGGATTCGAAGTGTCCAATCAGCACGTGACAGGCTTTTGTTGTTACGGCGAAGGCTCTTCTCAGAAGAGACGTAATCGTTCTTTCGAAATATTCCTACCGAATGATTTATTCGTAATTCAAGAATATGTACAACAAAAGAATGAGTGTTGTACGAGAAGATGATTCGGTTGATCTTCCATTATCTGGTGATGATGAAACATTTGGGTTCACTACAAGCCAGCGGAAACGATCATGTGCCCCGCTGGCAGCAGGTGTCGACATTGGTGGCGCAACAATAGTGCGGGAGCTCGCATCTGGCGGCATGGGGCAGGTGTTTGAGGCGCGGCAACACGCACCGGACCGACTGGTCGCGATAAAGTTTCTGAATGGACCCGGAGATAGGTTTGCGTGTCGCCTTTTTGGGGAAGAAGCAGCTTTGCTTGCCCGTGTGAAACACGCAAATATTGCGGACGTTTATACAGTCGGAGTGTATGAAAGAAGTGGTCGTAGGTATCACTGGATTATGATGGAGTTGGTTGAGGACGCATGCTCTCTCACCAAGTATGCTGCGAGGAGAAACCTATCGCTTATTGAGCGGGTTCGCCTTGCTTTGGATGCGGTCAGTGCAATGACTGCCGCACATGCCAAGGGAATCATTCACCTCGATATCAAGTCATCAAATGTCCTTGTGGGCAGCGACGGCATTCTAAAAGTTATCGACTTTGGAATCGGTCGAGCGCTTGTCGAAAAAACAATCTGGCAGGGCGGGCCTGCGGGTAGGGTGCGTGGAACGCCAGCATTCATGAGCCCGGAGCAACGGGCGGGTTGTGATGAGTTCATTGATGCGCGATCAGATATCTACAGCATAGGGGTACTATTTGCTGAACTTTTTTTTCAGCAGTCATCATTGACAGGAAGAGATCCTCAGGTCATTGGTGGAATGGATCCTCGAGAGCACATGCTTCCCATCGCTTGCCAACAACCCATTTCTCGAGGATCAGCGAAAGACCTTTGTTCGGTGATAGCGCAATGTACACAACAACGTCCGGAAAATCGTTTTTCCACAATGCGAGAAGTAGAGCAGGAATTAACTCGTTGGCTCAAAGGTCAGCCCGTCGCCTGTCGACAGGCCAGTGCGGTCGAGTTTGCCTGTCGTTGGGTAGTTCGGAACAAAGTGATTTCCTGTTTTCTGGTGGTGTTCATGCTTACCGCGATCTCCTCGGTAAGTGCTATTAGTTGGTTTGCATACACTGCTTCGGTTTCTCAGCAAAAAGCAGAGACTGCAGCAGAGACCGCGGGTGGTGCGCTCGCTGACTCTCTCTTGCGTCAGGCCTTTTCTGCCGAGCGAGAGCACCATCCGCAGATGGTGCGGGAATTACTTGACCAGCGAGAAGGGGTCTTGTCATCGCTTGGAGATCGGGTGCGATTGCGTGCTGTGAAAAATAATAGTCTCGCTATCCGGACTCTTCGCAGTCGGCTTGATGCCGCCAGTGCCTTCTGGCGAAGTCCGGGAGATCCAATGACTGCTGTAGCAGTTGCAGGTGGGGCAGGTGTGGCTATCGCAGTAGGTAAAGACGGAGGAGTTCTCCTCTATGCGCTGCGGCCGGGTGGCGTCCAATGGCTTCCAGCATTTCACTACGAGACAGGGAGCCGTCCGTGGGCTCTTGCGATTTCAGACACGGGTCGGATTGCCATTGTCGGTTGTGATGATGGAATGATTCATGTGCTTGATACCCAAGAGGGAAAGGCTATTGGCGTGTGTTCCGGTCATACTGGACCTGTGTACGGATTGGTCGTGTTGCCTTCGGGGAAGGAATTTCTGAGTAGTGGGCGAGATGGGCGTCTATGCCAGTGGAATGTTGAGGACCAGTCCCGGTCGTTGCTGCAAACGTCATTCGGCACCTCGGTGTATGGGCTGGCTCAATCACCAGATGGTATCTGGATTGCAGCGGGTCTCCGTGATGGTTCAGTCCGGCTGTGGAATAAAGACACAGGTCAGGAAAAACTACTTACGGGGCATCAGGACCGTGTCTTTGGGGTGGATTTCTCTAGCGATGGAAAGCACCTTGCATCAGCCTCTGAAGACCAGACAGTCAGGGTATGGGATCTAAATAATTTAACTCAGCATGCCTGCTTCTATCATCCCGTCCGCGTGAATGCCGTTCGGTTCTGTGGTGCCGGAAGAGTGGCCAGTGCTGCGGGAGACCATCTTCTTCGCATCTGGAATGTGCATGGAAAAAAACAAGTGAGAACGCTCACCGGCCACGAAGGAGGAATCTGGTCACTTGCTCTGGCAGGAACCAACGATCTGTTTACCGGATCTGAAGACGGAACCGTTCGGTTGTGGGAAGATGCCTGGGATCCACAGCCGAGGTGTGTCACTGGTTCCAAGGTTCATACGGTAAGCATGTCAGCCGATGGCCGGTATCTCGCAGCTGGAACCAGTTCTGGTTCTGTGACGATCTGGGATTCCGAAACGAGAGGCCTGATCGTAGAGGAAAAAGTAAGCGAACTCCCAGTTAATGAGATTCGCTGGCATCCAGCACTGTCTGAGTTTGCTATCGCAGGGAGCGATAGCATGGTGACCCAGTGGGCGTTTGAGAGCGGACAGTCGTCATCACAGCGAGTCTGTGCGGGGTGCCGTAAACCACAACTTCAACGGATGAGGACATTGTCAGGGCATCGTCGTCGCGTGTTTTCAATCGCCTATTCAGCATCTGGGACATTGCTTGCGTCGGCTGGTGAAGATGGGACTGTTCGGCTGTGGCGTAGAGATGAGTTGAAATCGGAGATGAGTATTCATCATCCCGGACGTGTGTTTTCTCTGGCCTTTTCAAATGGTGCGAAGCCAGAACGCCTCGCCACGGGATGTGAGGATGGCATTTTGCGGGTCTTTGACGAAAAGGGTAAACCGATTCAAACATTTCGTGGACATCGTGGCCAGATAAACGCACTCTCATGGAATAGAGGCCCCGGGAACCAATGGGATATCGCATCTGCTGGTGCGGACGGAACAGTCCGACTGTGGCAACTCTCAAGCCCGTCGCAAAAAAAACAGCCGTCGGCTACTCAGCATGCTGTACTTGCAACCGGTGGTGAGAAAATTTGGTCGCTCGAATCCGTACCCGGTGAACCGTTACTCATTGCTGGAACGGAGAGTGGTGACGTCGTGCTCTGGTCGACTTTCGAATCGATTCCATTGGCATCGTTCCAAGGTCATCATCACCCCGTTTGGGATGTTTCTGTCGGGCCAGACGGTAGTCAACTCTGGAGCGGTGGTTGGGATGGTACTGTTCGAAGATGGGACATCTCACGAGCAAATCAATTCACTCATCCGAATGCCTCAGGAGACTAATTAGTTTGCTCCGGCAAGGACTTTGCCAAGCGTCTCCTGCAGCACTGCACCGCTTCGTTTGAGTGCTTGCATTTCTTTTGGCCAGAGTTCAACCTCAAGGGTCTGCTCTGCACCACCACGACCAACAACAGTCGGAACAGAGAGAGCAACATCTTGTAGCCCATAACAGCCACGCTGAACTGTTGAAACCGGCAAGATGCGTTTGCTATCAAGAGCAATCGCATGAACAACTTCAGTAATTGAGACACCAACAGCAAACCCGGCACCCGTTTTCTTCTTGATCATTTCTGCGCCTGATGTTTTGGCGCGGATGAACGTGTCCTGCCCGAGTTTCTGTGTGAAGCCAGGATACTTTTCAAGTGGAAGGCCGCCGACACTGGCGCTCGACCAGATCGGTACCATGCTATCACCATGTTCTCCAAGAATTATTGCTGAAACTTGAGTGGCAGGAGCATGGAGGTTCAGAGCGAGAAGGCTGCGGAACCGGAGTGTGTCGAGTAATGTTCCCAGTCCAATGACTCGGCCTTGGGGAAGACCAAGTTCTTCCTCAGCAAGGTACGTGAGGATATCGACAGGGTTGCTTACAACAAGAATAGTTGCCCCTGATTTGATGCCGACTGCTTTCACGGATTGCAGTATTGTTTTAAATAATGCAACGTTTCGGTTGATTAAGGCAAGGCGGCTTTCATCAGGCTTCCGACGTAGCCCCGCAGTGATACAGATTAGATCGGCATCTGCGAGATCTTCATAGGCACCAGCGGTGATGACCTGATCAGCAATCGCAGGAGTACCATGCATCATGTCAAGCGCCTGGCCATCCGCAAGGTCAGCATTGACGTCAACGATCACAATTTCATGCACAATGCCGCCAAGTTGGAGGGCAAAGCCCGCTGATGCACCAACAATACCACCACCACCGATGATTCCAACCTTCATGTTCTTTCCTTTGTTTTTTTCAGTTCCTGCACTGACGCAGGGTGAGAGTGTGCACGGTGCCCCTTAGGCACTGAGTCCGAGTTCCTTGCAAACCTGCTCTGTCACGGCTTTGACCACTGCTTCATAGTCGATGTTCTGACTCGATGACGGAGCTGTATTCATTGCTGGTGGTGGGTCAAATGCACTTCGGCTGACGCCAGTGTTGCCCCAACTCGTACGGAACACATCATTCGCGCAGATGTCACAATTTTCCATATTCTTGTCGAGGCGAGGGTCTTTGAAGCCCCACTGCTGCTTCAGAGCGAGTAGTTCTTGGGTCTCATTCTTTGAAAGGTAGGTAACACGCCCAAGGTCTTTGGAAAGCATAAGAATCTTGCAATAGGCATCGAGGATTTCTGTCCACCAATATGCTTTTTCAACTGTCTCGCCAAAGCTCACAGTTCCGTGATTGGCAAGAATTACAACATTTGAGTCTTTCACAAATGGTCGAACTGTATCGGCAAACTTTTGATTTCCTGGGGTCTCATATTTTGTAATGGGGATGTCGCCCAGGAAAACTTCCACCTCTGGTAAGACGCACTGAGGAATTGGTTCGCGAGCAACCGCAAATGCTGTTGCATGTGGAGGATGGCAGTGGACAACCGAGTTTACATCAGGTCGATCTTTCATGATCGTCAGGTGAAGGAGAATCTCACTTGATCTCTTACGCTGACCGGCAACTTGATTGCCATCCATATCAACAATGCAGAGGTCAGAGGGCTTCATGAAACCCTTGGAAATTTGTGTGGGTGTACATAAGACTTCTTTGTCATTGAGCCGAAACGAAATATTCCCATCGTTTCCTGCTGCAAATCCTTTGTTATAGATGCGGCGACCAATGTCACAAATTTCTTCCTTTAGGCTCGCAAGAGATCGGTCTGTCGTGGTGATTGCCATCAAATACTCCTCGTAAGTTCACGCGTGTCGTGTTGTGTTCGGTTTCTCAAGTAAAGTGTGCGGGTCAGCGAAGGGTGCTGCATTGCGATCATTACTCAAGTCTTCCTCATGTTTTGGGTTGGGGTCGGTTCTGTGATTATTCTGTTTTCATGATTCGGTTCGGTTGGGACGGTCAATCTGATCAATCAGGGCTGAAATGTACGCATCGACGGGCTTCCCTTCGGGTTGAAAGGGTTGTGCGGCTTCGCCCCCCTCACTGAATGCGACAAGTTGGCCATTCCCGGCTGCGAGTTCATCCCAGGCAACAATCGCTGGAGATGGTCCATCTTCGTTATCGAGATCCTCTTCACGCAGAGGCACGACAAGCCGCAAGAGTCCTCCTCGCATAGTTGGATGGGCCTCCGTGAGTGTGATGCTTCCAATGGTTCGTCCGATTCTCATAGTGTTTTCTTTTTGTAGGGTAAATGCGTTATGAATTTTGGCAGCTGCAGTCGCCATGGCCTGTATTGGCATGTGCGATAGCAAGTATTTTCGGTGGATTCCCAATTCGCGTTGTCAGTTCCTTGGCGATCTGGGCCATGCTGGCTGGCGAAAAATGACGCGGGTTGAGGATGACTAGGTTTGCAGCGCACCGTGCGATAGAGTCTGTGACTGTAGTGGTATCTGAACCAACGATGGCTCGGATTGCTGGAAACCGATTGGCTGCAACACTGGCCACAGCGGTATTTTCAGTGAGTAGAATGCAGCGTGCCGCATCACGGCCAGCATGGTCAGCAAAAGAGTCAAGAGTTGTGGCAAGGCCGGCCGAAGGGAGTTGTTGGCTTGTTGATACCGCACGACGAATTGTTGCTCCGACAGCCGACACGTCGGTTGTGCACTCTGCTTGGGCAAGAAACAGTAGCGGATCAGTTTTCTGTGCTGATTCAGGATGTGTAGGAATGAACTCGATTCCCCTATCTCGAGCAAGATCCCGTGCTGAAGGGGTGATGACCGCCTTTTGGTCCACGTACGCCACCTTCGTACCCGGCGCAAGCTTGATGATAGTTTCTGCAGCGATTACCCGATCGGAGACCGTCGTTGTGGCTTTTGGTGATACAGGTCGTGAGTGTTGGGTCTGTGGAGATTCTGTTTCGGCATGAATTCGCCTGAGTACCTCAGTTACGAGGCGGGCGATGTCATGGGAGGAAACAGGAGATGGAGTGGGCATTGTGTTGCGGTCAATCTAAGGAGGGCTAGTCAACGAGGGCGATGGTGCTCCAGCGAGCTGGAGTCCGTTTGCTATTGAGAACGTCTCGCATCAATCGACCGTCGCTTGTAATGACAACACGGTCATGAATTCCAGCTGAGACAGTGTCTATAGCTACTTGTGGATCACCGTCGTAGCCTTCGCCGTCAGCAAGAAGCGGCTGAACAAGCAGCAGCTTCGCTCCCACGAGCGAGTCGTGTTTGAAGCTGCTGGTGACTGTTCCGATGACTTGTGCGACTTGCATGAAAACGGTTCGTTGTTGTTGGGGATAAGGGGTTGGGGAGTTTCTAGAAACTGAAGTTCTGCATTAGCTCATTGAGGGCTTCCGAGGACTCGAAGGTCATCGACCAGTGTGCACCGACGCTGTCGTGTAAAGGTGAGTGGAGTCGTTACACCCTCACCGGTCGGTGTAGCAATTGAGAAGGATAGATAGCCTTCTCCGCCAAGACCCAGTCCTGCAACACTCGGTCCGTTCTTAACAAAGAGCGTTGTGTCGAGGAGCCGGCCCATGCGGGTCATATTTCGAACGTTGTGAGAATGAATAACTGCTGTATGCCTGAATCCGTGCTCGCTTTCAAAGGCTCGCTGAATGGCCTCGTCAGCATTGGCACACCGTACAAAAGGAACGAAGGGCATCATTTGCTCGACAGGCACAAAAGGGTTTGAAATATCTGTTTCACCGAATACCAGTTCAAGACCCTCACGACCGGAAGCACCGGCGGCGTCTGCCAGCAATGAGGCATCTTTTCCAAGAAGTTCTTTTGCTGGAACAGGATGGCGATGCTCGCCCTCACCCACCATTACGATTGCTTTTTCTGTGAGGCGGTCTGTCTGCTGGCCAGAAAGCTGCAGGGCACCTGCTCGTTCCATCGCGGCCTTCAATGCGTCGAACACGGCATCAACGACAAAGACCTGCTTTTCTCCAATGCATAGCAGGTTGTTGTCATAGGCAGCGCCTGCGATGATCGATTGGGCTGCGTTGTCGAGATCGGCAGTTTCATCAACAACGACTGGAGGGTTTCCGGGCCCTGCGACAATTGCCCGTTTACTGGACTGAAGAGCCGCTCGAGCGACGGCTGGACCACCAGTCACGCAAATGAGTTTGACACCACGGTGATTAAATAATTCTCCGGCAGTTTCCAGTGTTGGCTCAGCAACCAGACTAATAAGATTGTCGACACCAAGATCTCGCTGAATTGCTTGGTTAAATCGGCGAACTCCCTCAATCGCAATGCCTCTACCACTTGGATGCGGGTTGACGACGACGGTGTTACCTGACGCTAGCATGTTGATTGCATTGCAGGCAATCGTTGGAAGGGAATGCGTTACAGGAGTGATCGCACCAATGACACCAAAGGGAGCATGTTCAATCACGGCGAGGCCATGGTCTCCACTGAATACCTCACTTGACATGAATTCCACACCAGGAACGCGGTCGCCCAGTACCTGCAGTTTTTCAATTTTATGAACGAGCCGGCCAATACCGGTTTCCTCATACTCCATCCGGCCGAGTTCCTCGGCATCTTCAATGGCAATACGACGGATATGGCCAATGGCTCTTTTTCGACCATCCATGCCAAGTTGTTCAAGTTGGGCAAAGGCGTCGGTAGCTGCTGATACAGCTTCATCGACTGTGGCAAAGATTCCATTCCGGCCGGCATAGCCCTGACCGCTGACAGGCCCACCGGCTGAACGCAGTTGGGCAATAACCTGGCGGACTATGGAGTTGATATCTGGTTGGTCGGACGAGTTCATTGAGATGATTTATGAGGGGTTAGTGAATGAAGAAAAACGAATTAATCGGCCTGAATATCTTTGGTATCACGATTAAAGACTTCTTTGCCTTCAACTTGAACCGTATCGACCAGCCCGATGATGACTGCGTCAATGGGCAGTGTTTTGGTCTCAGGAGTCATGCGAGCGCTTGACCCTTGTGTCACCAGTACGAATTGCCCTTCACCAGCACCGAGGGAATCCACCGCAATAAAGGTTCTGCCGGTGGATACAAGCTTTGTTCTTTTCTTTTCATCGAGTCGGTACGGCTCAACGATGAGCAGCTTATGGCCGGTCATCGTGCTTGTCTTTTGCGTGGCGACAATTGATCCAGTAACAAGTGCAACGAACATGAGGAAGGTACTTTCAGAATGTATGAGGGCGTCAGTTACGAAGCGAGTGCCAGGAGGTTACGGGTCTGACGGGCAACGATAATTTCTTCATTGGTTGGAATAACCCAAATAGCGATAGGTGATCGGGCCGCTTCAATCCGTCGTTCGCCGATAGCGTCTGATGTATTTGCAGAACTATCGATTTCAATGCCGAGGTCACTTAATCCAGCCACAACAGCCGCTCTAGTGGCAGGAGAGTTTTCACCAATACCACCAGTGAATGCGATCGCATCAAGTCCACCGAGTTCGACCATGCCGCCACCAAGCCAATGGCGGATAGAGCTTACGTAGACATCAATGGCTACCCGTGCCGCTTCATTCCCGTTGGCTGTCGCAGCTTCAAGGTCTCGCATATCACCCGACGTTCCTGACATACCGGCCAATCCGGATCGTGTCGATAATTCAACAAGAAGGTCTTCAAGTGATCGCCCTGTTGTTTTGGAAACGTGGAGAATGGCATAAGGGTCAACGTCTCCAGAACGATTGTTCTGCGGAAGACCAGACTGTGGACTCATACCCATTGAGGTGCCGACGCTGTGGCCGTCACGTGTCCAGCAGATGCTGCTTGAACCACCAAGATGACACTGGACGGCACGCAGGGGACGCTGGTCCATGTTTTCCAGTAGCCGTTCCGCAACAAACCGGTGGCTGGCACCATGAAAACCCCAACGCCGAACAAGGTGTTTCTCAACCCACTCTGTCGGCACTGCATATCGGGCGTTGCGTTCAGGCATCGTGGAATGAAAATCTGTTTCAAACGCAGCGATAAGTGGTACATCAGGAAGCCGCTCTGCAAGTTGCTTCATTGCTTTGACGTATGGAGGATTGTGCGCTGGAGCAACGTCAGCCATTTCCTCCATTGCTTCGAATACTGAGTCATCGACTCGTACGACACCGCTTACTCTGCCACCGTGGACGGCCTTGAAACCAATCGCGGCAACATCAGCAATCGAAGAAAGTGGTCCCCCTTCTGCTGTGAGTTGTGCAATTGCGGCCTCGAGGGCGACACCATGGTCAGGGACGGGTTGTATCGTCTCGACTTCAGTCGCTGCGACCCCCGCACCTCCCAATGAAGCATAGACGCGGCTTTCCTGTCCACCGATACGTTCCACACCCCCACGGGCAAGTTCCTGCTCGTCTCCGACTGCGTCTGATTGCGCAGACACTTCAAAGAGTCGATACTTGAAACTTGTCGAACCGAGGTTTGCGATGAGTATCTTCATTGGGCTTTCTCCTGCTGCCAGGGATGCTTCCGTGCGTTAGCTACAACGGGGTTTCGACTCAGCTGAAAAATGCTGAAACGAGACTTTCCGCAGGACGGGGGATGACGTGACTGCCAACAAGTTCACCGATCTGTTGAGCAGCAGTAGCGCCAGCTTCGACTGCGGCACGGACGCTTCCAACGTCACCTTGAACAACGGTTGTGACAAACGCACCGCCGATATCAACACGCTTGAGGATCTGCACGTTGGCGGCCTTGGCCATAGCGTCTGTTGCCTCAACGAGGCCCACAAGGCCTTTTGTTTCAATTAATCCTATTGCCGTATTCATGAATCTTTCCTGAAAAAAAGTTAACAAGTTCTAAAAGGGAAATACTCTAGCCGGTTCACCGGACAGAGTCATTTATCGCTGCACTAGTTGCCCGTCTTCGGTGATTTAGTTTTGAGGATAGTACCGAGGTCCTCGTGAGGACGGGCAATGACCTGAACACTTACCACTTCACCAATTCGACCGGCGGCTGTTGCACCAGCGTCAGTTGCTGCCTTTACTGCTGCAACGTCACCGCTGACGAAAGCAGTCACAAGACCACTTCCAACTTTGTCCCAGCCAAGGAAGGAAACATTTGCTGCCTTCATCATTGCATCAACAGCCTCGACGAGCGTTACGAAACCTTTGGTTTCGAGCATGCCAAGGGCTTCGATGTTTTTTGCCATCTTCTGCTCCGTATCATTTTCGCATTCATTCCAACCGAGCGGTGCCCGGGTCGACTGCGTCGACACGTGTCGACAAAACAGTCATTGCTTGTCTATTCATCCGTGAAAGGTTTGGCGTTACTCCTGGCGGACCAGTTCGACGCTTGTCGCATGATCAAGATCAGCCGAGTTGCCCTCATCTGTATCAATATGAACTTCTAGTTTTGCATTTGTGTCTGCTCGTACGAGGAGGTCACGGAAAACGGTGTCGCACGGACCATTGATCACCAGACTCATGCGATCGCCATTCTTGACACCGAAGTGTGCGGCATCGGTATGAGACATATGAACGTGTCGCTCGGCGCGAATGACTCCTTCGGTGAGTTCAATAGTGCCGGCGGGTCCGACGAGTACACAGCCCGGTGTTCCCGAAATTTTGCCACTTGCCCGGACCGGGAGATCGATACCCAGTGAAATGCCGTCTGTGAATGCAAGCTCAACTTGTGATGCTGGTCGGGTAGGCCCAAGCACTCGAACTGTTGGCAGCATCCGGCGTTTCGGGCCGATGATCATGACAGTCTCTTCCGCGGCATAATAGCCATCTTGGTAGAGATCTTTTTGTGGTGTCAACGTGCGGCCGGAACCGAAAAGTTTCTCAACATGCTGATCCGTGAGATGACAGTGTCTCGCCGAGATACTGACAACAAGCTTCGGGGCACTATTTGCTTGCTCCTGAAGTGCCTGACTTGGTACACCGTCATGCCCTGCAAGCACGATGTCACGCACGATGCGTTCTACATCAGAACGAGATAGGTTGTTGTGTGGGAGTGTGGCTTGCATGAGTTTGTCGTTCTAAGGGGTGGGGTTAGCTGTGCGAGGGTGCATGTGGTGTGTCGACTTCACTAGCTTCTGTAGACGTATCTGCAAGAATCAGACGAGGTCCGGCATCAAGAATAGTTTGCTGCCATTCATCAGAAAGTCCGTTGTCGGACACAACGATATCGATTGCATCGAGACCAGAAACGAGTGTGAGACTTTTCCGACCAAATTTTGAACTGTCGGCAACAACAATTACTTTCCCTGCTGCACGCAGCATGGCTTGTTCGGTTTCGGCGAGGAGAAGCTGGGCGTTAAAGAGTCCTTGCTTTGATATGCCGGCAGCTGAAAGAACTGTTGTGGTGACATGGAGCCGACTCAGCAATTCATTGGTGTAGGGGCCGAGGCAAACGCCGGTTCGTGGCGAAACAAAACCACCAAGCAAGATAAGATCTGTCCTCGACTCAGAAGCAAACAGATTGGCAACTGGCATACTGTTGGTGACGACCTGAAGTGGTCGTCCTGCCAGAAGCCGCGCCACTTCGTACGTGGTCGTGCCTCCGTCGAGAAGAACAGTCTCTTCGTCATCAATAATTTTTGCAGTTTCAGCGGCGATCGCTCGTTTTGCTTCCCAGTTTGCTGGTTGCTTCTCATCAAATTCCGCAATGCGGGGGAGTCCACCTGCGTACAGCACACCACCATGAGTGCGACGAGCTGTTCCTTGTTCCTCGAGCGCATCAAGATCCCGACGGATTGTCGACTCGGATACACCGAGTTCGCGCACCAATTCATCGAGGGCTGCAAACCCCCGAAGACGGATGATGTCGATTAATCGGCTGCGTCGTTCTCGTCCAGGCACAAGGCGTTCTCCTTTGGGAGCCCCAATTATTGCCAGAAAACGACGGAATGCAATCAAAATATGACGAAAACAAGCGTGGTTCTGTGCATTTTGTGCCGGTATTATGTTTTTTTACGCGAATTATTCAAATCAAAGAGCGGTAAGCCAAAGGATAGGAAGGATGGGGTGAATAAAGAGGAATGGTTTTTTGTGTCCCATATGTGTTGAGTGTTTTCATGAATAAAAACTGTCAAATGTCTCAGCAGTGTATGAAAGCCGAGCTTTTGCCCGTTGTTTTTCGATATTTTTGTATTGTTCGCAACATATCAGTCACCCGCAGCGTCTTCAAAGCGGCTTATCGTGTGTTGTTTGCAGCGTGACTTTGTCTTAACACGCATTTTCTTGGTGTCTTTCTGACAGCAGAGAGGGCAGGGGTGACGGGCCGTTCATCCTCGGTTTCCGAAAAGGCTATCTTGCGGATGGGATAGCTTTCTTGTTCGATTGCAGCAAGCAAAACGAGTTCAGCCACACATAGCGACTCTGAACGCCGCGCTGTGGAGCTTGTTGCTCTCAATTATTAGGCGGCTTCTCAATTACTGTGTACCTGCGTGTCATCACCTTGCTGGGTTGTACGTCTACGTCGTCTTGACGATTTTATAAGTGTCAGAGTTGGAGGCAATGATGTGTATGACAAAACGAACAACAATTTGTACAAATACAAAGTTTGTCAAACCACATTTGAATGATTCCGTTTCGGAAAATTGAAACGTGATTCATGCTGACGCTTAAGCAGGCGTTCTTCTTCTGCACAGTTTGACCTTATTTGTAAGAATGAACACGCGACAGCATGGTTCTTGAAAGAACGCTCTTTTTACTCATTCCTCCAAAGACGCACGGCTCATGTCGAGACGCTCAACACATTTACAGACCATGAAAAGTGCATGGAGAGTTCTTCTGCAATGTTCATTGGTGTTTGTGTTGCCATCACTCTTCGCTGGTGCTCAAGAGGTCAAGCCTACGGGTGAACAAGTCAGCATGAAATGGGGCCGTGTAAATGAGGATAACGGCGTGCGCACAGTTGTGAGCACTGAAGCAGAATATAACGCTCACAATCGACATGGTCCCATAACTTTCTACGACATCCCGTTCACCAATGGTGTGTTTTCACTCTCTTGGAAACGTGATCTACCTCAGAAGATAAACCTTGTTTTTGAGACTGAAGAAAATGGTAAGCCTACGCACCTTTTCAAAGTGTTTGTTAACGGCACGCCGAACAAGGACCACTCGAAAACCGACGTAGTCAGTCTTGTGACGTACGAGAGTATCGTCGGGTCGAAGAAAAAGAAGGCCACCGTCAGAACAAAAAAATATCATGCTGAAGCAGGGAAGTGGCATACGGCGAGTGTCACTTTTGATGGTAATACGGCGACCATTCGTATCGATGATGAATCATATACAGTCAAGGATGATAGGTTCCGGAAGGAAGTCATCAAGTGCGGTGTCGGTCACATATGGGGAACGCTTGAAACAAAAAACGTGGTCATTACAAAGAACTGAAATTCTTGAAGGGCCGCGGGTGGTTCAGGATAGGCATGAGCTGGTTTGTATCTGAACGACTGGGAAGGTTTTTCTCGAGCTTTAAGTCACAGAGAGCGAACGCTTTTGGAAAGAAGATCATGAAGCCGAGTTTATTTTGTGTATTGTTATTCCTCGTGCTGGTGTCTGTGTCGCAGGCAGCAGAAAAGCCTCTCAACATTTTGATTATCTATGCTGATGATCTGGGGTTCGGTGATCTTCAGTGTTACAACCCGGATTCAAAAATCCCAACACCGAATCTGAATGCACTTGCTTCCTCTGGAATGAAGTTTACCGACGGCCATTCTTCCTCGGGGATATGCTCACCCTCTCGCTACGCGATGTTAACTGGGCGCTATCATTGGCGAAAGTTTCACGGCATCGTTGGAGTGTTTGGGGATTCAGCTTTCAGTGCCGAGCGATTGACAATACCGGAGATGCTCAAGTCGAAGGGTTACGCGACCGCTGCCATTGGTAAATGGCACCTTGGTTGGAATTGGAATGCCATTCTTAAAGAAGATGCTGCTGTCAGAATCCAAGAGGGCACCTCGAAAAACAAGAAGCCCCGTACGTTTTATGGCCCTGAAGCCTTTGACTGGGAGAAGTCTATTCCTGACGGCCCCCTTGCTCATGGATTTGACTATTACTTTGGTGACACCGTCATAAACTTCCCCCCGTATTGTTGGATTGAAAACGATAAGGTCGTGAAGGCTCCAGATACCATCATGGACACGTCGAAGTGGAAGCCCATCAAAGAAGGTGGCTGGGAGTGCCGCCCTGGGCCGATGTGCAGTGATTGGGATCCCTATCAAAACATTCCTGAAACGACCAGGCGAGGCGTCGCGTACATAAAGAAGCAGGCTCATTCGAAAGAACCGTTTTTTCTATACTTTGCCTATCCCTCTCCCCATGCACCGATCATTCCGAATGATGCATTCGACGGAAGGTCAGAGGCAGGTCCGTACGGTGACTTTGTCTGTGAAACAGATGATTCAATCGGACAACTCCTTCGGGCTCTTGATGATTCAGGGCAGCGAGAGAACACGCTTATTATTTTCTCAGCTGACAACGGTCCAGAACGGTATGCGTATGAGCGGTCAAAGAAGTTTGATCACTGGTCGTCTGATCCACTGCGAGGTTTGAAGCGGGATATTTACGATGGTGGACATCGTGTGCCTTACATCATCAGTTGGCAAGGAAACGTGCCTGAGGGTTCAGTCTGTCATCAACTCGTCTCGCAAATTGATGTCATGGCTACCGTCGCTTCGATTGTTGGGTACGAGCTGCCCGCTGATCAGGCTGAAGACTCTCATGACCTGCAGCCACTAATCACTGGGGCGGCAAAAAAGAGTCCACGAAGTGCTCATATCCACAACACGCGTGATCGTGAGTACGCCATTAGAAGTGGCGATTGGACCTTAATCGATACGAAGAACGGGTATGTGAGTGGTCGAAATACTGAGTGGGAAGCCAAGTACGGTTACATACCGGACGATTCAAAGACGGGGCAGCTTTTTCATATGAAGAATGATGACGGCCAGAGAACGAACGTCATTAATGAGCACCCGGGAAAAGCAGTGCAACTCAAAGCATTGCTCAAGCACATTCGTGAGCAGGGGCATAGCGCACCAAGACTGAAATAATCAATACTATTCAAAGGCATGGGCATATCTCAATGAATACTTCCAAGCTCTTCATTGCATTAGTTAGTGTGGCAGCGGTCACTTTCACTTCCGTCACGAGTCAGGCAAAGCAGCAGACTCCACCAAACGTGGTCGTGATCATGGCCGATGATCTCGGGTACTCTGACATTGGATGTTATGGGGGGGAGATTGACACTCCTCATCTTGATTCCCTTGCTGCGAATGGGCTGCGTTTTTCACAGTTCTACAACACCGCGAAATGCCACTCTTCCCGCGTCTCTCTTCTCACTGGCCAGTATTGCATCGCCGCTGGTGACGTCAGCCTTTCTCACGCCGTCACATCGGCTGAAGTTCTTCGAGACGCCGGTTATTTTACCGCGATGACTGGCAAGTGGCATCTGCAGCGTGAACCTACTGATTTTGGGTTTGATCGTTACTTCGGACACCTCAGCGGTGCCTGTAATTTCTTCAAAGGCGACAGCTCGTTCCGTCTGAATGGCGAGAAGTGGAGCGTTCCTGCCGTTCTCAATGACAAGACCTTCTACACCACAGTTGCTGACGTCGACTTTGCCATTGATTTTCTCAGTGAAGCCCGCAAGACGGAGAAGCCGTTCTACCTCTATGTCGCCTTCAATGCTCCTCATGCTCCTCTTCACGCGTTGCCTGAAGATTACGCCAAGTACAAAGGTCGGTACACCGAAGGCTGGGATGAGATACGTGACGCCCGCATCAAAAAACAGATTCAGTTGGGGCTTCTTCCCGATACGCTTTCGCCCAGCCCACGCCCGCCTCATGTCCGGGCGTGGAAAGATGTCGTTCCGTGGCAGCGCTCGTACGAAACAAACCGCATGGTGACGCTCGCTGCCATGATTGACAGGGTAGACCAGGAGGTCGGCCGGCTTGTCGACAATCTCAAAGAGCATGACGAACTTGACAATACGCTTATCCTTTTTGTTTCTGATAACGGCGCCTGCCCTTACGATCGTCGGAAACCCTTGCTCGATGTTGAGCCCACCAATGGTGATATTGCCTTGGCTGATTCCACTCCGTGGGCCTGGGCCCGCAACGCCCCCTTCCGCTTCTACAAGCAGAATCAATTCGAAGGTGGCATTAGCTCTCCGGGCATCGTCCACTGGCCGGACGGACTGAAGACCAAACCCGGTGCCGTTGTCGATACTCCCGCCCATTTGATTGATGTTTTTCCTACTCTCGTCGATCTAGCAGGTGCCTCGATTCCGGGTGAGTATCCGCAACGTGACCTTCGACCCGTTTCTGGAGTTTCCCTGCGGCCTGTCTTTGAAGGGAAAAAACTCAATCGTACAGAGCCCATTCATCTTCAGTTTTCTTCTGACTATGGACTACGCGACGGCGACTGGAAAGTTGTCAGCTTCAAGGGGCAGGAGTGGGAACTCTACAATGTGGCCCACGACCGTACTGAAACGAACAATCTTGCTGCATCCGAACCCGAGCGGCTCACGGCTATGGTTGAAAAGTGGAAAACTATGAGTCGTGATGTTCTTCATTCTTCCGCGCTTGCAAACCCAAAGATGCATCCGGCCCAAGTGCCCAAATCCAACAGTCAATGGACAGTCTTCAGCGACTCCGACCAGCCCTTTCTCACCGCGCCCGGGAAGAAAGGCAAGTCACGGACTGTTCGCAAGTCTAGAGCCGGCCGTGACTCAGTTCGTGCCCGCAAGAACACTCGACTTGAAAAATCCAAAGATGCATTTCAGCTGACCTTTACCGGTGACGACCCCGGGATCGCTATGGATTTTCGCGCTGCACCGATTTCCCCCGCCGGCCCTTATTGCCTTACGTTCGAACTCACAACTGAATTGAAGGGGCAGGGCGAGATTTTCTTCACCACTGACAAAGACGCCGTTTTGCCGAGAGGTGAAACCATCACATTTCCTGTTGTTGGCGGTAGTCAGGCTCAAGAAGTTCGCCTTGAGATTGATACGGTTGAGCAACTCTACCAACTCCGTATCGACGTCGCCGACGAACCAGGCGATGCAACCCTCAGAAAGTTACGACTTCTCGATCGCAGCGGGAAGGTAATCAAAGACTGGAATCCATGAAGGGAACCCATCAGGTCGCTGAAGGGAATGCGGCAGCAAAGCAGGCTGTTTTCCCCTGTTTTTTTGGTGGCTCAAATGGGCCCGATTGCAATGATAATGAAGAACGCACAGCTACATTGTTTAAATAGGCATGGACTCAATCCCGAACGTCCGATGCATAATTGAGTGATTGTGAATGAGTCGACGAGTAGCAAGGGTTTCTGACAATGCGGTTTTTAATCACATGGATGGCGGTCGGTATATGTTTCTCCAGTTGGCTGGTGCTACTCGCCAATGAGCCTTCGAGCGATGGTGGGAAGAAGTCTGTGCGCAGAACTGCAGATGTTGTGGCCTTTGCTCAAGGAATTGATCAGCTCGTCGCAGACGAGTTAAAGAAACGGAGTCAGGCACTACGGCCAAAGATTGATGACTATACGTTTTGTCGCCGCATCTATCTCGATGCCATTGGTCGCATTCCAACAATTATTGAACTGGAGAGTTTCGTCGGTGATAAAAATCCTGACAAACGATCTCTACTTATTGAAAAATTACTTCATTCCAAAGGCTACAACAGTCACTGGTATAACTATTGGGCCGATCTTCTGCGAGTGAAGGATATAGGTGACAAGCTGCATCACTCGGGCAATTTCTCTGAATGGATCAAAGAAGCCGTCCGAAGCAATAAGCCATATGACCAGATGGCATATGAGTTAGTAAATGCGAGCGGCGAACTGTATAAGCCGGGCAACGGTGCTACCGGATTCTATGCCCGTGAAACCATGCCGCTCGATCATTTGGCGAACTCCGTCAAAACATTTATGGGCATGAGTATTGAATGTGCTCAATGTCACGACCACCCATATGAGGATTGGACGCAGCAGGATTTCTATAAACTGGCGGCGTTTACATCCAAGACCCATCTGCGTGTGGATCCACTGCCACAAGATGAGAAAAAAATCTACGCCAAAGATCGTCATGTTTTAAAGAACAGGGACTTCAATGAGTGGATTGTCTATCGGGAATCTATTCGAGTAAAGCATGCCGCCATTTATGGCAATGGTACCGGCTTCATGCGTTTACCTCATGACTATCAGTACGAAGATGGTGAGCCGCACCAAGTTATGGAGGCGGACGTACTCTTTGGGAATATGCCGAAGGTAAATTATGAGATAACTAAGGCAAAGCTGGCCTCCCTTCCAAAGAATCAGTTTGGCCCCGAGATCAACTCACGTAGCTCCCTGGCTGACTGGATGATTTCATCTGAGAATCCCATGTTTACGAAAGCCACGGTGAATCGGCTGTGGCACGCGGTCATGGGGACAGAATTGGTCGGTCAGCTCGGTGGATTGACTGTAGAAGAAATGGGAGACCATCCCGCGCTCACTGAAAAACTGATTGGTGTCATGAAGGCATTAGAGTACGACACCAAATTGTTTTTGAGTGTTCTCTTTCATAGTGACACCTATCAAAGCAAAGCCCTGGCATTCAATGCGACGCCCCCAGGCTATATCCTCGATGGGCCGTTGGTAAGGCGATTGCCGGCGGAAGTGATTGTCGATTCATTCCTGAGCCTGAAGACGGAGACGCCCGACAAATACGTGGCGACAGAATTCCGTTGGGATGGGTTTACTCACTTCTATGAAAAGTCAAAGAACATGAAAGCAAAAGACTTTGTTGAGTATTCCGTCAAAGGGCCTGGGAGAGGGCAATTCCAAAATCGTGAAGAACGAGAAGCAATGAAGCGAAATGGGGATATGGGCCCACATGAATTGTGGCGGGTGTCCACATTCGGAAGAAATTACAAGGAGAATTGGGTGTCCATGCTTATGGGTAAATCCAACCGTGAAGTAATTGACGGGGCTGCTCGAGAACCAGACATTCCGCAAATTCTGTTTCTCATGAATGGCTTGGGTATTCCGGATGATGCGCTGGTTGTTCGCAAACTTAGTCAAGCTGCAACACGAAAAGATAAAATGGAGATTCTCTGGAAAGCAATTCTCGGGCGTCTGCCCAAGAAGTCAGAAGAACCGCTTTTTGATAATGCACCAGACGATGTGATGTGGGCATTGATCAACTCCAATGAATTCAGGTTTGGGAGGTAGGCAGATGGATCGGAGAGATTTTGTTTACCGTGTGGGTCTCGCGGGCGCGTCGCTGCCGTTCTTGGATGCGACTGCTGCGTCTGCTCAAACTGCACAGGCCAAATCAGTCATCTACATATTCCTTTCAGGTGGGTTGAGCCAGTACGACAGTTTTAATGTTGAGGTTGATAAGCCGGTCTTGGGGAAGTCGACCATCATCAAGAGTAATGTCGACGGTGTTCGTGTCAGCAATTACTATCCAAAGTTGGCCAAGCAGATGGACAAGATTCTTGTTCTGAACTCGATGAAGACCGATCAGGGGGCTCATCCCGCTGGTATTTATAAGATGCTGACCAACTACAATCCGCGGGCGACGGTTACGCATCCGGAGCTCGGTGCCTGGGTGAACAAGAATCTGACAAGTCAGCAGGATAGCCTTCCGAACTTCGTGAGCATTGGAAGCGGCCGTGCGGGAACGGCAGGATTTTTTCCGGGGCAATGGGCCGCTTTGCCGGTCAAAGATCCTGACAAGGGGATCGATTTCGTCAATCGAAGCAAAGCGGTCGCAGAGAAGGCCTTCAAGAATCGTCTCGATATCCTGAGCAATTTGAATAGGGATTTCCAGAAGAATTTTGGAACGAAAGACACTCAGTCGTATGTCGATACCTATGCGGGTTCATTGCGATTCATGAACTCAAAAGATATCGACGCCTTTGAGCTGCGAAATGAACATACGGCCATTACAAATTTATACGGCAAGAGTAAATTCAGTCGCAGTTGCCTGTTGGCTGCTCGCCTCGTTGAGCGCGGAGTCAGATTTGTCAAAGTGAACCTGGGAGGGTGGGACTATCACGACAATATTTATGGCAGGATGCCTGCAAATGCCAACACATTAGATAGTGGCCTTTCGTCGCTACTTAGTCATTTGAGCCAGAAGCGATTGCTGGATTCGACGCTCGTGGTTGTGTCGACAGAATTTGGCAGAAAGCCAGATGTGAATCCCAACGCTGGACGAGATCATCATCCAGATGGGTTTACTTGTCTCATGGCCGGGGCTGGTGTGAAAGCCGGTCAGATTTACGGAACGACTACTTCGGACGGAAAGCATGCGGAGGAGAATGTTGTGGACGTCACAGATTTCAATGCATCCATAGCATGGCGGCTTGGGATTGATCCAAACCTCGAAGAAAAGGCAGCCAGTGGCCGTCCCTTTGAGTTAGCCAATAAAGGCACAGTGCGAGAAGAATTGTTTGTCTGAGGGGTTGGAACAAAATTCACTAACAATAGAAGATTAGTCCTCTGTGAACATCTCGTGCAAGAACCCCGTGATGTATCGCACCGATGCTCCTGATCCTCTTAAAGTGCACGGGTACTCGGAAATCAGAAGGCAATCCAGTATTGCTGCGAGACTTCCATGAGAAAGCAGACGTGCTGGAGGCATCTGGTGGTTGCCGTAGCAATTGAATGTCATGTATGAGACACAAGGAGAAGACAATCACGATGAATAAAAAACTCCCACGAAGAAAAGTGCTAAAGGCGTTCAGTGGCGTAGCAACAGGAGGTGTAGCCGGCTGTTTTACTTTCGGTGTGCGATCCGAGGAACGTCGCTCGCCGAATGATCGCCCTCGAGTTGGCGTTGTTGGCAATGGAGGCATTGCTCGTTCTCACGCTAGAGGGTTGGAGCGGCTTGCGGACATTGTGGCGATTGCCGATGTAGATAAACAACATCTCGAGCAATACAACGCTGAGTACGCTGCTGGGAAAGCTCAGCAGTTCCCCGACTATCGGGATCTCATTGATGCGCCAGGCATTGATGCCATTTTTGTCTGCACGCCGGACCATTGGCACGTGAAGGTTGCGATTGACGCCATGCGTGCCGGCAAGGACGTCTACTGCGAAAAGCCTGCCACGCTGACAATCGACGAAGGTCGCACACTTGGCCGTGTCATCAAGGAAACGGGCCGCGTTCTTCAAGTGGGCACACAACAACGCAGCAGCCCGAAATTTCAAACGGCAGTGGCTCTGGCACATTCGCAGCGTCTCGGCAAGATGAAACGTGTGACTGTCGCCATTGGCTCTGGTCCCAAAGGCCCCACGTTCGACACGTCCAGTCCGCCATCAAACCTGAACTGGAATATGTGGCAGGGCCAGACGCCCAGTGTCGACTACATTGCACAACGTTGTCACCAGAATTTTCGCTGGTGGTATGAATACTCCGGTGGCAAAATGACGGACTGGGGCGCCCATCATGTCGACATTGCCCAGTGGGCTATCGCACCGGATCTGCCTGGACCGGAATCCATCGAATTGGTTCACGCCGAGCACCCAGTGGTATTAGAAAACGGCATACCAACGGCCACCAATACGTACAACACCGCAACATCGTTCAAAGTCCGCTGTGTCTTTTCGAATGGTGTTGAGATGTTCATCGTCAACGATGCCAAAGACCTCGGTTTTGATAACGGTATCATGTTCGAAACCGACGAGGGGCGTTACTTTGTGAATCGGGGCAAGTTGACCGGTACCCCTATTGAAGACCTTGCTAAGAATCCGCTGCCGAAAGACCTGTTTACCAAATTGCGAAAAGGCCAAGACAAGCTAAGTCATCGTGAAAACTTTTTCACGTGTTGCGATTCACGCGATACTCCGATTTCTGATGCAGAAAGTCATTGCCGGCATCTCAATACGTGTCATCTGGCGAACATCGCCGTTCGTCTAGGACGATCGCTTAAGTGGGACGCTACCAAGCAGCAGGTCATTGGTGACGAGCAAGCCAATGCGTTTCAGAAACGCGTGCAGCGAAAGGGGTTTGAGGTTGTTTAAGCCGACACTCAAAACGCGAGACATTTTTCATAAATATCTCACCGCATCTTTTATTGGTCTCATTGCTCTGCTGATTTGTCAGAACTCCCTGGCTGCAGAGACTACGCATCACAAGGTAGATGCAGACACTCTGTCCAGAATTGCGGATGACGTTGTTAGACAGACAGTTTTCGGTCTACCTGCCACCAAGACCGATGCCCAACCGACTCGCTACAACTTATGGATGTATCAGAATTTTATGCTTCTGGAGGGAATGGATGCATTGGGTGAGGTGACGGATAACAAGGAATACAAGAGCTATGCGAGTCGGAACATCGACTTCTTCGCTGCCTGGCAATCCCAATTTGGTGACTCGATGACAGCGGGTCCTCAATGGTATTCCAAGCCACGTGAAATGTGGCATTGCGGAATGATCGCGGCATTTGCTGATCGACAACGGATTCGTCCAAACCCAGAGTTTGTGAAAGGCATGGCGACGTTCGATGCCCTGCTCGAAAAGGCACCGGCTTTTGAAGATCGCGTGCTCGTTCGAAAGAAATCGAAAAACCGTGGGTTAGGACTACAGATCGATGACCTTTACATGATCACTCCGTACTGGTGCCGGAAAGCGGAACTGCTTAAGGATCCCAAGTGGTTGGATCGAGCCATCGAGGAGTCCCTGCACTACTTCGATTATCTATGGGACAAAGACGACAAACTGATGCGGTGCCTGTGGCTTGAAAAAAACAAGGCACCCTGCGGCCTGTATTGGGGGCGGGGAAATGGCTGGTACATCATGGCCGTTACTGATCTGCTGACCTTCATTCCTCAAGACCACCCGAAACGGAAGGAAGTGCTGGAGGACTATCGCACCTTTATAAATGGGATCATTCGCAGACAGGGCAAGCGTGGTCTTTGGCATCAAATTCTCGATCGCCCCAACGTTTACCCTGAGGCCTCATGCTCGGGCATGTTCACCTACTGCATTCTGAAAGGAGTCAATGAAGGGTGGCTGGATTCGAGTTTCCTCGAAGCCGGAACGAAGGGCTGGCGAGGGCTCTTATCCTTAGTAAATGATAAGGGTGAGATTACCAGAGTCTGCCCAGGCTCCGATATAAGTGAAGACCCAAATTACTACTTGAAAACCAAGGCTCCGAAAACTCACGATCAGCACGGCATCGGTCCGTTTCTGCTTGCTGGCGCAGCATATTTACAAGCGAACAAGACGCTGAAGACGCCGGATAAATCCGCGCCTTAGCTTGGACTTTAACCTTAGGAAAGATATACCATGAAACATCCCTTAGCATTGCCCCTTGTCCTCATCGCCCTGCTGGTCTGCCAGAACGCCCGGGCTTCAGAAGTGCCGCACCACGAGTTCGACGTCTGTGTCTACGGCGGCACGGCAAGCGGCGTCATGGCGGCGCTCGCCGCGGAGAAAGAGGGGGCCAAGGTCATCCTCATCGAGCCCAGCCGTTGGCTCGGCGGCATGACCGGCGGAGGCATCAACAATCTGGACTGGGGCAAAGGCAACACCGTGGGCGGCTCGACCTACAAGATTTTGATGGAAGGTGTTAAGGAGCAACCAAGAGCTCATGGCGGGAATGCTGTACGAGGTGTCGGCAACAGAGAGTATCGCGAGCGATTCAAGAAAGCTGTTGAGGATCGCGGAATCACAGTGATCTACAACCACCGCATCGGTAAAGTTCAGGTAAACGACAGAACAATCGACTCGCCGACACGCAAAGAGCCGATTGCGATGAACGAATCCTTCGCTGAGAGCGAGGAGGCCAGGGTAATTCAGTCCATTACGCTCGACTACGCCCCGGTCGATGAAACAGGATGTCCCATTCCTGTGCCGGAGAAGCGGAATGCAATCACGGTCTCTGCAAAAGTGTTTATTGATTGTTCGTATGAGGGCGACGTGCTCGGGATGAGCGGCGCCAGCTACACCTGGGGCCGCGAGTCACGCAAGCACTACGATGAATCACTTGCCGGGGTGCGTCCGAGCCTTTGGGTTCATGACATCGACCCCTATATCGAACCTGGAAATCCTGAGAGTGGGTTGGTTCCATTCGTGCAAGATCGGAAGATCGGTGCTTTGGGCAGTGCTGACTCGTTGTCGATGGGCTACTGTTTTCGGCATGAGTTCGATATGAGTGGTAAGGGCATACCTATTCCTGAGCCGACGAATTATGACCCTGCCGAATTTGAAGTGTATCGCCGAGCCATTCGCGGTGGTGTCGACATTTTTTCAAATCGACATATGAGAACGACACTTAACACGTTCACGGTGCATAAGAAGGCACCGTTTGTTGGTGGTGCCCAATCGAATCGCAATCTGATGGGGTCAACTGTTTACGGGTGCAATGAGAGCTACCCGAACGGTGATTGGGAAACACGGTCGACGATCTGGAAGTTCCATCAGGAATTTCTGATCAACTCGATCCATTTTGCAAAAACTGATCCCGTGGCTCCTAAACGTATGAAGGAGCGTGCGGTAAACAACTCCTTCAGGAAGGGTGTGTTCGATGAGACCGGCGGTTGGCCAAATCAGTTGTATGTCCGCCAGGCCCGTCGAATGGTTTCATCGTACGTTGTGACCCAGAAAGACCTCGAGGGTAGGACTGACCCACCTCATACCGTTGGGCTTGCAGCCTATGGGGTTGATGATTGGCCGTACGCTGTTGTCGTGGAAGATGGCAAAGTCGCTCTGCAAGGCGGTGCGTTTTCCATCGTGTATTTAGATAATGGGAAATACAATGGCAGCTACAAGATCCCCTACGAATCCATCGTGCCGCGGAAGGGCGAGTGCGACAACCTGATCGTGCCCGTCTGCGTCTCGGCTAGCCACATCGCCTTTACGTCTCTTCGGATGGAACCTGTCTGGATGGTCCTCGGCGAATCAGCAGGCGTGGCCGCCGCCATGGCGGTCGATGCTGATATCCCTGTGCAGGACGTTCCTTACGATACGCTTCGGCAGAAACTTGATGAGTTGGAGCAGAAACTCGAACGGGTTCAGGGACCGATCAAAGATAACCAAAAGTCTGATCAGTCAATCCGCTGGCAGTCGCAGAAGGAGTGGAATAGTCAGAAGAAAGGCTGGGAGTGGCTGTTTCCTCATATCGATACAAATGCTGATGGCACGATCTCAGCCGAAGAGTACCGCGGCTTCCAGAAATTCAAGACAGAGCATGGGGACTGGGAAAAAACACTTCGGGGAAAGAAGAAACAGGCTTCAACCGGTCGTTTGGAGCGAGATGCTCCGAACATTGTCTTGATTTTTGCTGATGACCTGGGGATTGAAGCACTCAACACATATGGCGGCCATGGTGTCCGGACGCCACATGTCGACAAACTGGCAGCGGGTGGAATGCGGTTTACCCATTGTTTTGCCAACCCGGCGTGCTCTCCTTCGAGAGCCGAAATCATGACGGGCACTTATCCGAGGTTCACTGGTATCAAGCATGTGCTGAGCAAATGGGAAGATGACAGCTATCTGAATCCAAAGAAGTTCAACAGTTTTGCCAATCAACTGAAAGAGGCGGGTTACGCCACCGCGATCGCGGGGAAGTGGAATGTCTCGTGGCTTGAGCGGAACGATACCGTACGGGATTTTGGCTTCGATGAATCGTGCCTGTGGCAGATGTATGACCGGAACGGCGTCAAGCGATCGCGCTACTACGAGCCACATTTTCGTATCAACGGCAAAGTTGAAGAAGAATCTATCGCCGACCGATTCGGTCCGGACGTCCTGACAGACTTCATGATCGATTTCATGAAACGAAAAAAGGACGGCCCCTTCTTGGTTTATTACCCAGCCCTGTTGGTTCACACGCCTTACATCAGAGTCCCCGGCGGCCCCAAGGCGAATGCTTTGCCCGATTCAGGGCAAAAGAGCGGCCCCGAGTGTTTTCCTGAAATGGTTGAGTACCTCGACAAGAATGTCGGGCGACTGGTGAACGCTGTTGATGACCTTGGTATCAGCAACAACACGATCATTCTCTTTTGCGCGGATAATGGCACGCATGGCCCAGTGACTTCTATCTGGGGAGAGAACAACACCAGAATCAAGGGCGGCAAGATGACGATGACCGACCGCGGCTCGCGCGTGCCTTTGATCGTCAAATGGCCGAAGACGATCAAGCCCGCAACGCGGTGCGACGATCTCGTCGAACTGGCAGACTTCATGCCTACGTTTCTTGAAATCGCTTCAGCGCCAAAACCGGTGCAACGCGTCCACGGGCAAAGCTTCCTGCCGCAACTCGCAGGTAAAGACGGCCCCTCAAGAGAATGGGTTCACATCGAGTACAGGGATCAGCGACAAATCAGAACCAAGGAATGGATCTATACCGCGAAGGGAACGTTGATGAAAGTGAATGAGCTTGGTCAGCCGGAGAATGACCCGGAAGAACAAAATGATCAGTCGGCAGTCCGTGATGAAATGAGAAAGATATTTGCTTCAATCGATGAGGCGTAATGTAATAACGCCATCCCAGACATTGTAGATTTATCACAAAAGAGGGGGTCGGTTTTTTTGAAAAGCTTGCAAAATTTGTGACCACGGAGTGCTCTCGCGGAATAAACAATACAGGAAGCAGAAGCGATGTCCGTCCAACACCCGCATGATACTGTAACTGCAAAAAACCAGGCAATCCATGAAGAGAACATTTGGCTGCCGGGGCTTTTTCTCAATAACACTCATGCTGCTGGCATCTTTCGCCCAAGCGCAGGAAAAGCCGAACGTGGTTTTCATTTTTTGTCCGACGATCTCGGTTATGGTGACTTGGGATGCTACGGTGAGACGAAAGTGCAAACAGGCCTTTTCAATCGAAGTAGCATTCACGCCAAACTATCACCGGAAAACAATTCCATGAAAACCAACCTGACTCTTAGCCTTGTTGTTATTTGCCTGATCTTTACATCAAGCGAAATTATCGCCCAGGAAAAAAAAGGTGAGACACTTCATGGTGTTATTGAATCCGTTGATGGTAACAACATCACCGTTAACTATCGTAGGAAAAGCCGGGCTTTCAGGCTCCACGACAACGCAAAGATCACATACGTAAGTTTTTTGCAGGAAAAAAAAGAAATACAACCGGGCTTCTTCGTTCGCGCAGGCGTCGATTCCGAGGGGCAATGCCATCAACTCTGGGTCACGCTGCCCATTCCGGAGGAGGGTCTCAAACCCAGCGCTGAAATGCTCACCATGACACCCGCTGAGTTGTATCAATTGGCTGACAGCAATGGCGATGGCGAGCTTTCCTATGTCGAGTACGCGACCGCCATTTACCGTTCACCCAAACATGGGCCCGTTGGATTTACGAAATTTGACAAAGACAAGTCAGGCACACTGAATCTGAAGGAATTCGCAGCCAAACTCGAAGACATCAAGTGGTGGAGAATATCTCGGAAGACACCCGCCGAATGGCACGCGGATGCCGACGCCAATTCAGATGGCGTTCTCAGTAAACAGGAATTCGTGACCTTTCTTGGATCCACGGCTCACATCGATATCTTTTTTAAGAGAGCCGACAAGGACCGCTCCGGAGACCTCTCGATTGCGGATTTAGCAGGCTTTATCGATTCTATTCTTAAATGATGTTTCAGTTTGTAAACGCTAGCTTTGTAGCGTCCGTCACCAAAAGTCTTTTGAGATTGTAGACAGGACCTCTTGTGAATTGCACGACGAAAAGACTACCTATGAACTTCTGCAAAACTATTCTCTTGTATCTGATCGCATTGACCGCATTTGTGAACTGCACTCGTGCTGCGGAGCGTCCCAATATTTTGTTCTTTTTCGCAGATGACTGGGGTCGGTATGCAAGTATCTATGCTAATAAAGATAAGCCTTCACTGAACGATGTAATCTCCACACCCAACATTGATCGTATCGGTCGGGAAGGCGTGGTGTTTGAAAACGCCTTTGTTCCCGTTGCGTCGTGTTCACCATGTCGTGCCTCGCTCGCGACGGGACGCTATTTCTGGAACTGTGGTTCAGGAGCGTTTTTGAATAGTCAGGGGAGCAACTGGGAGGGGCATGATAATCCGATGAAGAGTTTGCCGAAGTTTGGTGACCTACTACGTGACTCCGGCTACTTTGTGCAGCGCTCCCGAAAAACATTTGCTTTCACGCAAAGCCGCTCGAACTCAGCGATAAAAAGCTTCGGTAAGGTTCCCTATGAACGCTACGGTCTATACGTTGGCACCGCTACGACCGAGCAGGAACGTCAGCAGCGGCACGATGAAGTTGTCGAGAACTCCCGCCGCGAAATGCAACGCATCCTCGTTGGCACACCCGAGGGACAACCATTCTTCTTTGTTTTTGGGTCCATCAATGTGCACCGCCCCTATACGCCTGACTCCGGGAAAGAACTCTGGGGCATTGAGCCTGACTCATTAAAAGGCCTCATTCCCAAATTTCTCCCAGATGTTCACGATGTGCGACGTGACTTTTCAGATTATCTCGGCGAGGTGCTCGCGCTCGACCTCATGCTGGGAGTGATGCTTGAAGAGCTTGAAGCTTCTGGTCAACTCGACGATACCGTCATTGTTCTCTCTGGTGACCATGGGATTCCTGGCATCCCACGCGGGAAGACGAACTGCTATGACCTTGCGACGCAGGTGCCGTTGCTTGTTCGGTGGCCCAAAGGTATTTCTGCTGGCAGACGGGTCAACGATTTTGTCAGCATCATGGACGTAGGGCCAACGCTTCTGGAACTTGCAGGGAGCAAGGCACCCGCCAGCATGGATGGACGTAGTTTTCTTCCTCAGCTTCTAAGCAAAAAGAATGGCTGGATCGATTCCAAGCGGGATTCCGTGATCATCGGTCGCGAACGTCACTATTACAATGCGCGGCCAGGTAATCTTCCGTATCCGATGCGTGCTGTTCGCACACCAGACCATCTGTATATAAGAAATTTCAAACCTCAACGATGGCCGATGGGAAACCCCTATGATGCAGCCGATCTCATAAACTCTGATGCGCTGTACGAAATGGGTCTGTCAACAGCGCCAGCGTACCGCGATCTCGACGGTAGTCTGACGAAGGCATGGATGATGTCGCAGCGTGGGTCGCCTCACAATAAAGAACTCTTCTCTCTCACGATGGATCCACGGCCGAGTGAAGAACTCTATGACTTAAATAATGATCCTGATCAACTCGTGAACCTTGCCGCGGACTCACAACAGACCTCCATTCTGAATGCTTTACGTGGTCGAGTGGTAAAGGTGATGAACGACACAAACGATCCCAGGTTGACTAATGCTTTTGATCAACTGCCGTGGGTCGACTCAACCAAACCGTAGTCAGGTGAGAGTTCATCTCACTTGGTGGAATCAACTGTGTTTTAAAGACTGGAAAAGCATCTCGCTGAAACCAATAGGTCCCAGCGGGGGACTCAACTAAAGAAAGAAAACCCTCTGTGATAGTCAATTCAACAAAAATAATCGTCACCCTGCTGTTACTCAGTGCGGCTTACACTTCGGCTGCTGAGCCGAAGCAGGTAACTGATTACGATGTCGTTGTTGTTGGTGGTACACCTGCTGGAGTCGCTGCGGCTATTGCTGCTGCACGTGCCGACAAGACAGTGATTATCATTGAGCAGGCACCTGTTCTCGGAGGGGTGCTTTCTTCGGGCGTCCTGAGACTCGATGACAAATATGTGGAATCAAACAGTGGAGTAATGGAGGAATTCCGCCAGCGCGTCAAAGCCTATCACCGTAACGAGATGGGGGATGATCCTTTGGTGCGGGCGCACATGAAACAAGACCCGCAGAGAGTCTGGAATATCGCTGAGGGACGGGCATGGGAGCCGCATACGGCCGCCACGATCTATGCAGAAATGGTTGCTGAACACCCAATGATCGCCACGCGATTTAACGAGGTGTCAGTCGATGTGCAAATGAAAGGCGATCGTGTTACGGGTGTGTTCACACGGGAACGCAACAATAAGGGGACACTTGGCGAAGAATACAGGTACACCGGCAAGGTGATCGTCGACGCAACGTATGAAGCAGACCTGGCAGAATATGCTGGGATTCCCTACCGCATCGGACGTGAAGCCCGGTCCGAAGAAGAGCCTCACGCTGGACTCATCTACACAAACTATTTTCGTGGAGTGAAGGGAACACTTTTCGGCACGATTCTTCCAAAAAGCACCGGAGTAGCTGACCACCGATCACAGGCATTTACGTATCGAATCACTGCGAAGGATTACGGCCGACCAGACCATCCCTATCGCTTGAAGGAACCACCGCCCGGTTACGACGCAGCCAAGTATAAATGGAACAAAAACAGCAAGCCGATCATACCCAACAGAAAATTTGATCTCCTCGGTATCACCTGGGGAGGTGATCTCGTCGGACACGGTACTCAGTGGGTCTTGGCCGACTGGGAAGCGCGTGTTGAGATTGAAAAAATCTATCACAACCACGACCTTGGCTACCTCTACTACATTCAGACCGAAGGCGGTTCACCCAACATCGGTCTCCCCGACGATGAGTTTCAGGACAATGGGAACTTTCCGTACAGGCTCTATGTTCGTCAGGGTCGTCGCATTGAAGGGCTCTACACGTTAACCGAAAGTGATCTACATAAAGATCTTCGTGGGGATGGTTTTCGCGGGCCGGTGCTTTCGGATTCGGTGGCTATTGGAGTGTATGGGATTGATGCACATCGTGTGCAAGGCCCTGACAGCCGAAAGGAACCGGCATTCGGAAAAGGCGCAGCAGAAGGTACGCTGCATCTGCATGATGCAACAGGGCCTTACCAGATTCCTTACGGCACGCTGGTACCCAAACAGCACAACGGTATTCTGTTTCCAGTAGGCATTTCGTGCACTCATGTTGCCATCTGTAGTGTGCGCATGGAACCCGTCTGGTCGGCACTTGGGCAGGCTGCAGGGGTCGCGGCGGCGCTAGCGATCGAAAAAGAGCGAGAACTCAGAGACGTCGCTGTAGAGGACATTCAGAATGAACTTTTAAGACAGCAATGCACCCTGTTCTTCTACACCGACCTTCCCGGTGACTCACCTGCATTCACTGCAGTACAGAAACTAAGCTTACTGAGCGCTGTGGCCGGACCGGATATCAATGATTACAACACCAAACAATCCAAAGGCTTAGCATCAACTGAACTGAAAGCGTATCGGTTCCGCCCCGATGAACCGATCACACTCGGAGAGTTTTCCCAGATGGTGGTGAATGGTCTTCAGGTTCCACTCAGCATTACGGCGTCACACTTCACAGATGTGCCCCGAGGGCATTCTGCTTTCAAATACATCGAAACGCTCTACGATTATTCCACTCAATCCAAAGAGCCCTTCTTTGACTTCGAACCTGGTGATGATTATAAGACTGCCCTGGCTCACCCTGAAAAACATGTAAGCGGTGTACAAGCAGTGAAAATACTGGCCGGTCTGCTTCAGCAGAAGGTTTCTTCACAATTGAAAATTGATACAGACCTGACTCGAGGTGAAGCGGCGATTTTGATTCATAAGTTTCTATAATGTAGGAGCATGGTGTCACCTGATAGATGGATGACGCTCAACCGGTGCAACTACTTCAAAAAGCCTCCATACGTACACGAGAACCAATCACGTCATGCGCATTGCTCCAAGTTCGAATATTACGAAACTACTGTTTTGCCTGCTACTAAACTGTGTGATTATCTCAGCAGTGTCCGCAGAGGAATCTCAAACGCATGGCCTCGTCGGGCTCCGTCCTTTACCACGCACGAAAGAGGACTGGAAAGCGAGCCATGGTGGAAGCTGGCAGGGTACGCCCACGTATGAAGCACAAAAAGGCAAATATCCCTTTGTCGCTGAGTATATCGATGTGGTGAGCGGTTGGCTCGACGGTGACTTCGAGACGAAGCGAATATTCTTCGAACATTATTGGGGGTCAGCTACCAAGTTGGATGATCTCGACCCGAAGAAAAATCAGCTTGTAAAGAAGATAAGGACCTGGGAAGAGAAAGGCGGCATCGTCGAGCACATCCTTATCTGCCGGGAATATGATCTGGTCATACACCGAGGATATAAGCATGCGAAGCCAGGCCCTTTCAAGGACGATACACGTATTCTTTTTGAGAAGGATATCGATGACATTCGCGTAATGTTCAAAAAAGCCCACAAGCAAGGGCTTCTGAAGAAGGGTAACTACAGTCTGATCCAGATGGTGCAGCACCCCGATTTCTTCGCAACCGACAAACGGTTTCAGCCAATCATGGATAAGGTAGAAGGCATCGCCTATGAGTCGCACCAGTTTAATCGGCACTGGCCGCGTGAAACGGGCTGGGGAAAACCAGACAGAATTATCGAGGGAGCAAAATGGACGCTCGAACAAGGAAAGGAATACATTTTCTACTACGGGCCGATTATCTGGAAAGATGACAAAGAGAAATACTATGACTTTGTAGAGCGAGACTGGCTGATCAAGTTCTGGAAAGAAGGCCTGCCGAAGCATCACCCGAAGATGCACTACTACCTCAACATATTTCCTCACGGGTCAGGCCGCATGCGTCCATGCGGGCCCGAAACAGATCCTCACTCCAAGCTCGGCTTTACCAAGTGGCTGATTGAAGAAATTAAAATGCCCACCGAGACGGGCATGGATACGTTAAACGAATCCCCATAAATCAACTGCGCGATTTCAGTCGCCTGCTTCCCGCATAAAATAGTGGTGGACATCCGGGTTCGGTGTGAAGGGCGCAGCGAGTTGCAACTCACCATGCTCTCAGGCTATCGGCGTGCAAAACCTACTCAATCGCTTCGTAGACGCTGTTGGGGAACTCTAAGAGACGATTCCCGCCCAGTCAGTTGAGAAGTATGAACTGAGTTTGATCGTCATGTTGACTTCAGTGTTCGCTCACTGAAGACTACGCGCGAATGTCAACATTTCTTTTACTCGTTCCGGTTGATCAGCTGCAACATTTTTTGATTCGCTAATATCTGTGACAACATTGTAGAGCTCGGTTTCCTGAGTTCCGCGATCAAGCTCTGGCCATTTACGCAAGTTTTTCAGCCCAGGAAGTCTTAGTTTCCAGTCGCCGATTCGGATAGCCTGAAGTTCATTGCCATCGTAGTACCGGAAGGTGTCTCGCGATCCTTTGTCGGATTTTCCATTTAAAAGATCGCGTTGATCGACGCCATCAATTATTCGGTCTGATGGAACTGTGTCCGCAACTCCAGCCAGTGCCGCAAACGTTGGCATGACATCCAGAGTCGAAATAACGGCACTGTTCGTTCTTCCGGCTGGAACATGCCCCGGCCATCGCACGATTCCCGGCACTCGTAATCCACCTTCCCATGTTGATCCTTTCGCACCGCGAAGCGGACCGGAACTGCCCCACGGGATCTTTGGGCCCTTTGTCCACTCAACAAACTTTGCATTTTTTATTCGTTGTCGCTCGTGGTCGTTGGACCAAGGGCCATTGTCCGACGTGAAGAGCACAATCGTGTTGTCTCGAAGGTTGAGGTCGTCGAGCGTTTTCAGCAATCGCCCAGTTTGTGTGTCAAGCTCCTGGAGTGTGTCGGCGTAGAGTCCATTGCCTGTTCGGTCGCGATACTCAGGAGAGGCATCGATGACAATATGCATCATTGTGTGCGCGAGGTAGAGAAAAAACGGCTTGTCTTTGTTTTTGTTCAGGAATTCAATGCTCTTGTCGGTGTAGAGCTTTGACAGGGCAGCCATGTCCTGAGTCGTCTCAAGTTTATTACGATTCTCATAGAGAGTGACTTTGTTGCCATCGTTGGCTCCGAGCGCACCGTAGTAAAAATCGAATCCCTGAGAATTTGGGACCAGTTCTTTCTGGTATCGCCGTCGTGACATATCCCACTTGCCAACGCAGCCAGTAGTGTAGTTCGCTTCTTTCAATACTTCAGCGATTGTCACTTCTTCGGCGTTTGTCGTCCATCCGCCACCGACTCGGTATGGATAACGGCCCGTCATCAGAGCGCCTCGTGATGGGCCGCAGACTGTTTGGGCGTAGAAAGAGGTGAACCGTGTTCCGTCTGCCGCCAGCTGATCAATGAATGGAGTTTTCGCGGTCTTGCAGCCATAGCAGCCAAGATCACCGTAACCCATATCATCAATGAAGATGATCATGAAGTTTGGATGGTTGGACTCTGCGGAAGCAATTGACGTCAGCACCAGGCATACAATCAGGTTGTAGATGATTCTTATCATAGATTGCCTAAAATTGTTGGAAACGTACATGGACTGAGCGGTGAGCGATTTGTTTTGAAGCACAACGACATTGCTTCGTTCCATTCCTCTATTCAGCCGTCGAGCTGATTGTCTTCTAAGGCCTATTTACGAGTTCGTCCTGTCTCTTTCACGTTCTCCAGCATCGCTGTCAGGCGTTGTACGATTTCAGGATGTTTGTCGTACAGGTTGTTTTGCTCACCTATATCTTCCGCAAGGTTATAGAGTTGGCCAGCAGGTCCAGCCGGTTGGGTGGGCTGGCCGCGTTGTGAAAATCCACCTGAGCCTTTTCCCGTAATCAGTTTCCAGTCATCTAAACGAAAACTCATGTGCTTCTGCCCCGCTTCAACTGCAAGTGATGGCCTGATCTCTTTATCTTCTCCAAAAAGTAATGGCAGGAAGCTGAAACTGTCTGGTCCGGCGTCATGTGGTAATTCTGTTCCCACTAGGTCAGCAAATGTGGCGAGTAGGTCACAAAATGAAATCATTTGATCTGATGACGTGCCAGGCTCAATAGTTGTGGGCCAGCGAGCAATAAATGGCATGCGATGTCCACCCTCCCAGGCATCAGCCTTCATGCCGCGTAATTCCCCAACGGACGAATGGCCAAAACGTTCACGATCAGACTCATACCAGACAGGCCCATTATCTGATGAAAAGAATAGAAGTGTGTTCTCAGTAAGGCCGTTTCGATCAAGCGAGGCAAGTACGCGACCAATCATTGCATCCACCATCATGACAAAGTCACCGTACATCCCAACTTTACTCTTTCCAGTAAATTGTTTTGAGGGAAGCCATGGCGTATGTGGTGCTGGATACGCAAGATAGAGCATCAAAGGTTTTTTTGTAGTACCTGTTCCATGATCATCAATCACCTTGACTGCTTCATTTGTAAAACGAGGAAGGACATCTTTCAGGTGGAGGTCAGGGGCAATTCCTCCCGCCCTCCAGAATGCACCTTGGATTGGGCTCCAGTCCGCTGAGGCATTTGCCACAATCGTTTCTGTGGGTGGTTGTACAGCTTTGTTATTACGAATGTAAAAGTATGGTGGTATGTCAGTAGATGCTCGGATACCAAAGAAACTTTGAAAACCACGGTCAATGGGCCCGCCAACAAGAGGATTTTCAAATCCATGTTCTTCAAATCCAAGATGCCACTTGCCAACCATTGCTGTGGTGTAGCCTGCGTTTGCAAGGAGTGATGCAATAGTCTCCTGGTCTGACTTAATTGTGGGCCCTTTATTCCAGGCTATGGGTGATGATCGAAATGGGTAACAGCCTGTCAGCAAGCCATATCGTGAAACATGGCAGAGCGGGCCGGAGGCATGGGCGTCTGTAAAGATCATGCCTTCTGCGGCGAGTCGCTCAATATTGGGCATCTCAATCTTCGAGTTGGCATTAAACGGACGGGGGTCCCCATATCCCATGTCATCAACAAGAATGAATACGATATTTGGATGTGTTTTTTTTTCAATCGGAGCAGAGCATGCCTGGTTCGGTGAAAGGGGCAAAGACAGCAGGAAAAGGATAGTGCAATAACGTGCAGCCCAGCACGTTGTGCGTCTTCTCGTGTGGCCACGCTGCTGAAGGTGGCTCAAGTCGTCTTTCATGTGTTTTGTTAGTTCCGGGTAAATGGTAGGAGATTGAATATTTTTTGTCGGCTTGATTTGGTAGCAGTGTCTGACCATTGTACCTCAAGCAATGACATGACAGAGGGAAATTGCGAACGACTCGCTTGTAATTTACTGTTCGTTGCATCTTCAATAGTTGACGCCACCGAAGAGCAGTAATTCCAAAGCAGCGGACTTCATTCTTGTCGCTGATTCATGTGGAGCCATGTACTGTTCGGAATTCTGACTTCAATCAGATATCTTATCTTCAGAGGCCAGCCTTGGGATTCCTGTCCTACCCCTTTGGGAGTCAGGCTGGTGGAAGGCCCTGCATGCGACGCCAGGCAGAAAGCTGTCCAAGATGCGACATGATGTGACCACCACAGTAGAACGCATGAACCGATGACAGGGTTGGGAATCGTTCGGCGAGTGGGCCTTCGGCCGGATTTGGATGGTCGAATGCCTCGTTGGAAGCTCCTCGGAGTGTTTCAATGAGTTTTTTGTGACCAGCACTAAAAAATGCGAGAACCTCGTCGAACGACGGATACATCGTATGGTTCGGGTCATCCTGGCAGGTTGCTGTCTTGTCGAAAGCTTTTTCAAACCCAGCTGGTATTGGGAGTGACTTCTGGTCAAGTTGGCCCAAGACTTTTGGTGGATACAAACTCAGGTGACCAAAAATGAAACAGGGATGGTTTGAGGAAACCATGTGCCCACCCGGTCGCGCGAATCGAGCAGCCTCGATGTGAGGGATGTCCTGCCTCAGCCGGTCGGCATAGCCCACAGCAGATTCAAGTGAGTCGGCAATAATATTTCCAGTTGTACGTTGCATAACGTGTTCCTCTGTCCGTGGTGTGATTACTGTTTCAGTTGATGGCGTTGGGCGAGCAGTTGTATGGCATCGGGAAGTGCCTCGCACTCCTCTTGGAAGACACGAACAGCAAGTGTCTCTGGTGTGTCATCGGAGGTTACAGGGACCTGCCGCTGAAGCAAGACAGCTCCGTGATCATATTCATTGTCAACGAAGTGCACAGTGCATCCAGAGGTAGTTTCGCCTTGTTGAATGACAGCCGCATGAACCCGATTGCCGTAGAATCCCTTTCCGCCAAAAGCAGGAAGCAACGACGGGTGGATATTGATTACCCGATTGACGAAATCATCCGGAATGGCCACAAGTTGGAGAAATCCTGCCATGACGACGAGATCAATGTTCGCTTCACGACAGGAGTCAAACAGACTTGTACTCCATGCTTCGAGTGATGCCTCACCTTGTGGGTTCACTATGGTGCGAATACCAGCGGACTCAGCAATGGTCACTCCGCGGACGCCTTCTCGGTTGGAAAGAACGAGCTCAACGGTGGCCGGAAGCTCGCCGTTCTTTTCACGTCGCACCAGGTTTTCGAGGGTCCGTCCCGATCCGGAAAGGAGGACGGCAAGGCGAAGTGTTTGGGTGTTGCCTTCTTTACTCACAAGACCAGATTCCCTTCTCTTAGGCCGTCTCAGGCGTGACGACCCGTTTCAGGGTGATGGTGAGTGCGTGTCCATCAAGATCAAGCGTCTCTTCTTCAGCATTTTGTATCGGCTCGAAACCAATTGACACAGCAAGCGTCTCCGAAGCAATTGTTTTGACATGTGCCTGCAGTGCCACTCGAAGTTCATCTGATTTGGTAACAAACCCCAAGGCAATCCGGTCAGTGAATTCGAGATCTACTGCTTTTCTTTGTGACTGGACAGCATGAATGACTTCCCGGACTCTGCCTTCGGCAATAAGGTCCGGAGTGAGCTCGCTGGAAATCACCACAACACCTCGTGTGCCTTCAGCAGCGGCCCACCCTTCGCGGGCGGTCGTGCGAATGAGACATTCTTCTTCGGTGATCGGCACGTCCGTCCCATCCTGCAGTGTGATGATAGCTTGGCCATCTTCTTGAAAGGAAGTCATGAGGGTTGCGGCATCGGCCTGCTGCAGGGCATTGCGAACAAGAGGCAGTTTCTTTCCGAGCCGTGGCCCAAGTTTCTTGAGATCAGGAAGAATTGTGCGAGTAATGTATCGATCCGGTTCTGCACAGATTTCAAAGGCCTTCACATTCAGTTCGTCGCACACCAGATCTGCATGCGAAGTCAGCCAGTCGGCGTCAGCCTTGTGTGATTCTGCAAGGATCACTTCAACCTTTGAAAGTGGCTGTCGCACCTTGAGTTTTTCCTGAGCACGTGCTGCTCGTCCGAGTGAGGCGACTTCGCGAATCAGTGCCATCTGGCGTGCAAGATCTGGATTAATCAGGTCGGTGTTGGCTGTGGGGTAATCAGTGAGATGAATGCTCTCGGGCACTCCATTTCCAAAGGGGCCAACGGCTAGATTCTGCCAGAACGCCTCACTTACAAAGGGCACGAAAGGTGCTGCCAGCCGAGCAGTTGTCGTAAGTACCTCATAGAGCGTCCAGTAGGCATCGCATTTTTCTGGATTGCCATCAGCGGATGTGTCTGCTTTTCCAGCAGCCCAGAATCTGTCTCGGCTTCTTCGCACAAACCAGTTGCTGACTGCATCAACGAGATCAGAAAGTGCTCCGGCAGCAACGTAATGGTCATAGTTGTCAAGCGCGCCGACCATCTTCTTCTCGGTGGCATGCAGTTCAGCCAACATCCAGCGATCGAGTTCGCTTCGGTCGTGTGCCGGGCGAAAGCCGTTGCCGGTCGTGAGATTTGCATGGTCAAGCTGGCCGGGAGACTCCATATCGGTCGCTGGATTGAAGCCGTCGATGTTGGCGTAAATGACAAAGAAGCTGTAGACGTTCCAGAGCCGCAATAAAAACTCCGGGACACTTTCACGAATAGCTTGTTCGCTGTAGCGGATACTATTCCATGGAGGCTGCCCGGCGAAAAAGTACCAGCGGAGTGCATCTGCTCCATATCGATCCAGGATTTCAGATGGCTCTTTGTAATTCCGCTTGCTTTTGGACATCTTGCCACCGTCCTCGCCGAGCATATGACCGAGAACGATGCAATTTCGGAAAGGGTGTGGGTAATCTTTGGGTGGCATCGCTGTCGTGGCGTTTGTCGATGCAGCGTCAGTCGTTGATTCAGGTCCGAAAAGCAGAGTACTGATGGCAAGCTGGCTATAAAACCAGCCGCGAGTCTGATCGATGGCTTCCGAGATAAAATCGGCGGGCCATTGCGACTGAAATTCTGCAGCGCCTGCGTGTGGCCAGCCCCACTGAGCAAAAGGCATTGCTCCAGAGTCGAACCAACAATCAATCACCTCTGGTACACGACGCATACGAGCATGTGCTGCAAATGGTGAGTCGTATGTGATGGCATCAATATAGGGCTTATGGACGCGAAGGTCTTCCGACAAGTCAGGATTATCGACTTTGGCTTGATCAAAAACTTCAGTGCCCGTCGCGCCAGGTTTGGCAAGTAGTGCGTCGTATGAAGAGATTGCTTCAGCTTTCCCAGTTTCTTCGCAGACCCAGATAGGAAGAGGTGTTCCCCAGTAGCGTTCTCTGGACAACGCCCAGTCAACGTTGTTCTTGAGGAAGTTACCGAATCGCCCCTCCTTAATGTGTTCGGGCATCCAGTTAATCTGGCTGTTGTTGGCGAGCATTTCATCTCGGAAATCACTGGTGCGAATAAACCAGCTCGCTCTCGGATATTGAATCAGCGGATCGTTATCAGCCCGCCAACAGAATGGATAGTCATGGAGATACTGTTCTTGGTGAACAAGCAGGCCGCGACTGCGAATGTCACGAGTAAGATCACGGTCACACTCCTTGACAAAGCGACCGGTCATCGTGGGGAATTCGTCTGTGAACGTGCCGTCGGGTGCGACGCAATTTATAAGTGGTGGCAGTTCGTTTTCGAATCGGTCTCGTTCCGCCATTAATACACTGTAATCGACCTCACCAAAGGCTGGAGCGATGTGCACAATGCCGGTGCCTGAATCTGTGGTGACAAAGTCAGCCTCAATAACTCGCCAGGCAACATGCTCATTCGTTCCGGTTTTAAGTGGTGCGACTTCTTGCTCACCCTTGGAATAAAAACAATTAAATGGCGGTTGGTAGCACAGGCCGACGAGATCTGATCCAGAACAGGAATCAAGAATCTCAATCTCAGTCTTCTTTTTTTCGGCAAGTGATGCGGCAAGGGGCTCGGCGAGAACGTATTCGTGGTCCGGGTCATCTTGAAACCGGACAACAACATAGGTGAGATCTGACTTCACAGCTGCGAACTGATTTGATGGCAGCGTCCATGGTGTTGTCGTCCATGCAATCAGGTTTCGCTTTGTTGGGGCACCATTTGCATCGAGAAGCGGGAAGGCAACATACACACTCGGGTCAGCTACCTGTCGATATCCCTGTCCAACCTCGCCGCTGGAAAGTGCGGTGCCACCCTGCGGCCACCACCACACAATCTTGTGGCCTTGATAAAGAAGGCCACGGTTGAAAAGTTCCGAAAGCGCCCACCAAACACTTTCGACATAGCTTTGATGGTAGGTCACATAGGCTTCTGAAAGATCAATCCAGAATCCAATCCGCTCGGTGAGAGTTTCCCATTCCTTCATGTACCGCCAGACAGATTCCTGGCATCGGTGGATGAATGGCTCAATGCCGTAGTCTTCGATTTCGGCTTTTGAGTGGATGCCCAGGCTCTTGCACACTTCGACTTCTACGGGCAGACCGTGGGTGTCCCAACCGGCCTTACGCTCACAGAACTCACCTCGCATTGTCCGGTAGCGTGGATAGAGGTCTTTGATAGCACGTGTGAGGCAGTGCCCTGGATGAGGCATGCCATTGGCTGTTGGTGGTCCTTCAAAAAAAACGAATCGCTTGGCGCCCCGACGGTTGTCGAGTGACTTTTGGTAAATTCCCGCAGACTTCCAGAGGGCAGCGATTTCGGCTTCTGTGGCTGGCAGATCGGGTCTGCCTCGGACGGGCTGGAACATGAAATTTATGAGGCGAGGCTGTAGGCAAAAGGGAGGTTGGTAATGAGACGCTTTATCCTACCCAGCAGAACCTTCTGGCCACAGTGCTACCTAGTCAAGCCCGGCAGGAGTGGCTTGGCGGCAGGAGCCCACGAGGCTGCCGTGACGAAGAAGCAATACGAACGTTTACGGAGGGTTCACTCCGCAGGGAGCCTGCGAGAGTATTGTGGCATGCTGCCCATAGACGCACTAGATCACATCAGCCGCCGCATCTCGAACGGCTCCCTCAATAAGAGCTCTGAGTTTTGGCTCAGCCGTTCGGGCCACTTCAAGGATTTTTTCGACTGTTGCAACTTCCAGTGCATCAGGGAGGCACATATCGGTGACAACCGAGAGACCGAGTACCCGCAGGCCGGCATGAACAGCAACGATGACTTCTGGAACAGTTGACATGCCAACAACATCAGCACCGATTGCCCGCAGGTAACGATACTCGGCTCGCGTCTCGAGGTTGGGGCCAGTTACTGCCACGTATACGCCTCGGTGGGCAACAAAGTTTTCCTGGCGAGCTACCTCAAGGGCGCGGTCAATAAGTGGAAAGGTGTACGGCTCTGACATGTCAGGAAATCTCGGTCCGAGACGATCATCATTGATACCGACAAGCGGGTTGTCCTGCATGAGATTAATGTGGTCGTCAATAATCATAATGTCACCAGCGCTGTAGTGTGGGTTGAGTCCACCGCATGCATTTGTGACAAGTAAGAGCTCAGCACCAAGGCGATGAAGTACCCGCACGGGCAGAGTGATCTGTGATGCTGGGTAGCCCTCGTACAGATGCATACGGCCTTCAAGGATTATGACTGGGACACCATCAAGCAGACCGCATACGAGCTGTCCGGCATGTCCGTGTGCTGTTGAGCGAGCGAAGTGCGGGATCTCCTCATACGGGATTTCGACACGGTCAGTAACACCTTGTGCGGCGTTGCCGAGTCCACTTCCTAGAATGATCCCCACTTTTGGTTGATGGGGCCACCGCTTCTGAATGGCTTCACATGCTGCTGTAATCTGGTCGTGCTGTTCTAGCATTCTTGGCTGCCTTCTCGTCGTTTGTGAATCAGGACCACTGCTGGCTTCCGCGTGACCATGCGGTCAGTCTTCTTCGAGAAGATTCTGAAAGTCAGGATGATCCCTCAGCGAGTCGAGGTCCGGATCAGCCTCGAGGTGATGAAGGTCATCATACCCGAGGAGGATTGCCTTGGAGAGCGAGCTGATCGCCTCCTTTGAACAACCTACCCGGGCAAGTGAACAGCCCAGATTGTAACGAGCCAGTGCATCTTCCGGCAGAAGGTTGACTAAATGGCGGTCAAGTTCGACTGCCCTATCGAGTAGACCTTTTTTGGCGACTAACTCAGCAAGCACTCGGCACACTTCCGTCGATGTCCTATCACGGGCAAAAAGCTGCTCAAAAAATTCAATGTCAAACTCAAGCTGTGACAAGACACCAAACCACGGATAACCGCTGAGAGATGCGTTCTCGTGTTGAGGGGCATTTGCGTTGTTCATGGCTGACTCCGAAGGATACGGCCGCCTTGTTACTTTTTGCCACCAGACTTGCTCGGTGGAGGTGCCTCCGGGCGAAGGTCATCCGGATGCTCCCAATCAGGATCGCTTTCTTCCTCCTGGAAGTCATCATCAAATTCGTCATCGAAATCATCGAAGTTAGAATCTTCATCGGCAAGTGGATCGTCACTCTCCACATCGCTGTCATCACCAACGTCGAGGTCTTCATCAGTCGATTCTTCATTATTTGTGACTTGAATGAGCCGGAAATCCCCAATCAACGGGGTAGCCAGTTCTGTTGAGAACGACAAAAATGTAGGAATCACTCTGCTTTTGGTTCTCCAAATAGAGTGGACAGCTGGGTGTTGGTCGTTGAGTTGCAACATTGACAAGGTTCCGACGGAAAAAGGAAGCGTCTCAAGGCGTCTGAAGACAGCCTTGCTGAATAAGCAAAATATACACCCTAGGGCAGCTAGGGAAGGGGAGTCTCCCGCTACGTGTGATAGTCAGCATTGAGCCGGACATATTCTGCGGTCAGATCACTCGTGTAGAAGCGGATTGTGCCCGGCCCATCACCCAAATCGACTTCAATCAAGGCTTCCCGGTTCTCGCGAATTGATTTTGACACTTTTTCAGCGTCAAAACCGACTGGAGAGGCACTTTTGAAGAGCTCAAAACCGTTGACACGCAGGGTAAGCCGCCCAGGATCAAACGAGACGCCCGCGTATCCGGCAGCAGAGACGATTCGGCCCCAATTTGGGTCGGCGCCAGCAATCGCGGTTTTGACCAAGGGACTATCGGCTATTGCTCGGGCAACTCGGCGGGCATCCTCCCGGCCCTCGGCACCAGTGATCTCTATACGTATGACATGAGTCGCTCCTTCTCCATCGTCAGCGATCTCTCGGGCGAGCGCATCACACGTTTTCATGAGAGCAGTCTCAAACGCCTCAAGATTTTTTCCTGTGAGAGGTTCTCCTCCGGCGGCACCGTTCGCGAGGAGCAGGACAGTATCGTTTGTGCTCATGTGACCGTCGACGCTCACGCAGTTGAAAGAAAGATCTGTCGCTTGGTAAAGGAGACGTTGCGCATCTTCAGGAGTAATCGCAGCGTCGGTGAGGATAAGGCCGAGCATGGTAGCAAGTTTCGGTCCAATCATGGCTGCGCCTTTACCGATACCAAGCATCTGGTACCTTTCGCCCGACGGAGTTTTTCCGAACGCTTCACCAGCAAGTTTGGGGCGGGTGTCTGTTGTCAAAAATCCGCGCGCCGCCCGTATGACACTTTCCTCATCTGCTGCCAACTGGTTGGCCACTGAGTGGATGCCTGTTTTGATGGTCTCCATTGGAAGAAATTCACCGATAATGCCTGTCGACATTACGAGAACACTGCTCTCGATGCTACCGATTGCCTCTGCAGTCAGGGTTGCCATGGCGGCTGTATCAGATTCGCCCTGTGTCCCTGTGCAAGCGTTTGCGTTGCCAGAATTGATCACAACACCGCGGAATCCAGTTCCAGGGGTGCGGTCTCGGTCAAAAGCGACGGGTGCCGCAAAAACAAGATTCTGAGTGTAGACACCAGCCGCTGTCGCTGGTCTGTCAGAGACAATGAGTGAAATATCTTCTCGGGTCGGATTGCGCTTCAGTCCGGTGTGTAAACCAGAAACTTGAAATCCTTGAGGAAGCGGGGGAATCGGGCCGCGGAATGGTGTTTCAGCAGGAGCCATCGGCAGTTTGTGAATAATGGGTGAGGGGTTAGAGCAGGCCTGTCGTTTCTGGCAGAGCATGCATGCAATTCAGGTTTTGTACGGCGGCACCGGCAGCACCTTTTACAAGGTTGTCGAGGCTGGAAATGAGAATGAGTCGACCGCGGACCAGCCGAGCGGTCAGGTCGCAGAAGTTTGTGTCGACGGTGTCTTTCGTGCCGGGTAGATGGTCAACAAGTCGAATGAAGTGTTCTGTTCCATAGGCCTGCTGCCATGCGTCGTCGATATGTTTCTCGGTAACACCGGAGGCAGGCTTTGCGTAAATGGTAGCAAGGATCCCACGGTCCATGGGGGCGAGTTGAGGGGTGAAAATAACCTCTGGCTGTGTCGTTGCATGCCGGGCGATGATCTGTTCAATCTCCGGTGTGTGGCGATGACGACCGACGTTATATGGTGAAAGACTCTCATTACATTCGGGATAATGAGCCATGAGTTTCGGATTGCGACCTGCTCCACTTACACCACTTTTGGCATCGATAATAATGTCACTACTCTCAATGAGTCCGGCCTTGATGAGAGGAGCAAGGGGAAGGATGGCTGCTGTGGCGTAGCAGCCTGGGTTGGCGACAAGAGTAGATCCGGTAATCTGAGATCGAAACAACTCAGGAAGTCCGTAAACGATTTTGCCGAGACGTTCGCTGTCGGTGTGAGGTTGCCCATACCACTCTTGGTACGTTGGCGCATCGTCTAGTCGATAGTCTGCACTGAGGTCTATTACTTTGGCACCCGCGTCGAGAAGTGTCGGGACGACTGACGCACTCGCACAATGAGGCAGGCAACAAAAAATAACGTCTGCCCGCTGTGCTATTTCTTCGGGGTTCAGATCTTCAAGCGGCAGGTCGAGCCGTGAAACCAGACTCGGGTGCACACTCGAGACAGGTGTATTCCCCTCCTGCCGGCTTGTCACCGCCACAATTTCGACGTTGGGGTGCCGGAGGAGATGTTTTATTGATTCAAGCGCCGTATATCCTGTGGCGCCGAGGATAGCAACTTTAATCACGTCAGTGCGGTGCAAAAGGGGGACAATAATCAAGAAGGTACAAAGTGGCTCGAGCCACTACAACTCTAGCATAGCAGAGGAACTCAAACGAAGTCGGTTAACTACCTAATTCGCTTTTGCCAGAGTGTGAACCAATCAGTTCCAGGAGCCAGCGAGCGACTACTGTTTTTGTGCCTGCCTGCTGTCCGACCAGCCTGTGGGAGTGGTCATAGACGGTGACCGCCGTTGTTGTGGTGTCTAATGCGGTTAGATCATTCAACACAATGAGGTCGCACTTCTTCGCAGTAATTTTCTTAAGTGCTCTCGCCGGGTCACCATCTGGCTCAAGCGCAAAAGCGACCATCCATTGAGAAGGTTTGGCCTGTCTCGCCAATGTCGCGATAATGTCTCGCGTTGGCTTGAGATCCAGTACAAGCCCACGCTGCCTTGGGAGTTTCCCCTTTTCCCGCTGTTTCGGCTCAAAGTCGCATGGTGCTGCTGTGGCTATGACGCCATCGACCCGAGGGAGGAGCGTGAGCGACTTTTTGAGCATGTCGCCAGTCGAGATAACCGAGGTCACTCGGGCTTCCGCTGGATACTGGACGCTCACCGGGCCGCTCACAATGCTCACGGTGTTGCCTTTTGCAATGGCCGCCGTTGCGAGTGCGGCAGCCATGCGACCACTTGAGGCGTTCGTTAGAAATCGAACATCATCGATATAAGCGCGAGTAGGGCCGGCTGTAATAAGTATGTGTGCCATTTGCTTTACAACCAATCCTGCTACGAAGTGCCAAAGGCGGTTTCGATGGCAGTAGTTATCGTTTCGGGTTCTGCCATGCGGCCAATGCCAGTTTGGCGACATGAGAGCCAGCCTGATGTCGGCTGAATAAAGCCGACGCCGTCTTCCGTCAGTTGCGAGACGTTCCGTTGGACGGCAGGCTTTTCCCACATGGCTGCATTCATGGCGGGGGCCATGAGTACGGGGCAGGTGGCACAAAGAAGAAGTGTTGAGAGAAGGTCATCAGCAAGACCAGTTGCTGCCTTTGCCAAGATGTCTGCTGTGGCCGGTGCAACGACAATCAATTCGGCACGTTCGGCCAATTCAATGTGGGCACCTAAGGGAAAGCTTTTCGGGTCGAAACTGCGAGAGGCAACGGGCCTCCCGGTGAGTGCAGCAAAGGTTGCCTCGCCGATAAATTTCCGTGAATTGCGAGTCATAACAACCGAAACATGTGCAGAACGCTGGACGAGTCCGCTAGTTACTGCGGCAACTTTGTACGCCGCAATGCCACCACCAACGGCTATGACTATTTCGCGGTCTGCAAGTGGATTCGACACGACATATTCCATCAACAAGAGAAGTGATCAGAAAGCCTGATGCTTCAGAGGGTACCTAGCAGGCACATCAACGGCAAAGACTCTGATCAAAAACTAGCGTCGAAGTCGATAGGTGCTCCCGCTTCAGGTGATTCACCAGTGATTCGGAGGTTCATTGACGTGTCGAGGAAAATCTTATCTTGCTTAATTTCCTCGATCACAATCTGCATTTTGTCATTGCTGTCAATGTCGACGAGCGGGCGACCGCCAGCATTAAGAGCAACCAGACGTTTCTGGATGAGTGTTGATAGCTTGAAGCGTCCACCAACTTTGTTCACGATTTCTTCTTCACGGAGGTCGTCGATCATATCGAATGCTTTCTGTGAGGCTGACTTAACGGTTTGGTTATTTAAGCTGAAGCTGGTTCTGTTGAATCGTTTGGAAAACCAGCTTCGGTGAGGATCGTTTTTATGTTTGCAAGGGCGTCTTCGACCAAATCATTAACGACACGGTGTCGGTAATGACCGGACTGACGAAGTTCACGGTGAGCAACTTCTAATCTTCGTTGGATTGCCTCTGGGCTTTCAGTACCACGGCCTCGAAGGCGTTCTTCAAGATGCGCTGGATCGGAAGGCTCAACAAAGATTGTTACCGCTTGAGGATACCGTTCCAAAATAGAAAGGGTACCCTCGACGTCAATTTCAAGAATAACCCATTTCCCATGGGTGAGGCGAGGTGTAACCTCATCTTCCAGCGTTCCGTACCAATATTCGCGGCCATATACCTGGCAGCACTCAATAAATCGGGCTGCTTTTTGAGCGGTCTCAAACTCTTCTGGCGACAAGAAATGGTAGTCGACGCCTGGTTTTTCTCCAGTACGCGGCGGCCGTGTAGTCGCAGAAATGCTTGGAATGAGTTCCGAGAAGTCAGTAAGGAGTCGGCGGAGAAGCGTAGACTTCCCGACGCCGGAAGGGCCAGAGAGAACGACGAGTTGACCTTCAGTTTGACTCATCGTCATGTTTTACCCCACTACGAGTAGCCTTGGAAAGTGGCCCCTCGGCAATGCGGGTATTTCTTGGGCGAGGCTACTCGATGTTGGCGGCTTGTTCGCGGATTCTTTCGACCTGCGACTTCAAATCAACGACTGCATGGGCGATGGCAACATCAACAGATTTTGACCCGATGGTGTTGGCCTCACGGCCAAGTTCCTGAGCCAGAAAGTCAAGACTGCGGCCAGGCGCGGTGTCATGGAGGAGACTTCGGAATTGCTCAACATGGCTTTCTAGCCGCACCAACTCTTCTGAAATGTCAGATCGATCGGCAATGAGGGCAACCTCGCGGATCACGTCGTTGTCGTCCAGACGAGTCTGGTGTGTTTCCAGAACTTTTGCAACACGGTCAAGAAGTCGTTGTCGGTGTTCAGCAACAACTTCTGGCACACGTTTACGGATCTGCTGCACCAGATCTCCGATTGAAACACAGGCCTGTTCGAGATCAGTAACCAGGGCCGCCCCTTCGGACTGTCGCATGGTATCGAGTTGACTTACTGCTGCTGACGTTGCAGCGGCAACAACTGGCCATGTTGCTTCAACGGCTGATGCATCCGGTGGTGCATCAAGCAAGACCCCCGGGAGACCCAGAAGCGGATCGATCGTTGGAGGTGTTGTGATGCCGCGTTGATCACAGAAAGACTCCCAGTCATCGAGATACGCGCCGAGTTGATCTTGGTCAAGCCGACGACCCGTCGGAACAGCCGACCCACTCACTTCGAGGGTTATTTGAAGACTCCCTCGCTTGATGCGTTCGCGGATCAGTCCTTCAAGCCGTGGCTCTAGAAGATGAAAACCCTCACGCGTGCGGATGCTACATTTGAGATGGCGGTGATTGACACTGCGAATCTCAACCCTGCAGGCGACGCCCTGGTTATCGGCAAACCCTTCGCCGCATCCGGTCATGCTGCGGGCCATGGTAGTCCTCCAGGTTTACTCAGCCGACTTCTCAGCCGCCGAAGCCGGTTCAGGCGAAGCGTTAGTTGGTGAATCGTTTGTGGGTTCTGGTGAGCCAGAAGAACTTTTTTCTTCAGTCGTTGTGCCTGGTTCCGATTCGCCGGTATCACCAGGAGTCTCCGAGGGATCATTGGCAGGGTCCGGAGCTATCTCCGCTGGCATCGCTTCAGTTGTTCCGAGACCCTCCATTGATTCCGGTGCCGCTGCTCCTAGGTTTGTACTGAAGAGTGACTGCTGCGTCCCCAGTACGTTAATGGAGAGAATGCAGAGCAGAATCCAGAATGTAGCGACGCCAATCGTGATCTTTGTGAACAAGTCACCAGCTTTGGTACCGAATGCACTTTGGCCACCCATACCGCCGAGTGCACCGGCAAGTCCACCCCCACGTCCGCGCTGGATGAGCACCAGCAGAATGAGAAACACTGACGTGGCAACGAGCATGAATCCAAGAAAGAAGCGAACGAACATGAGCATTGCGAATGAATTCTCCAAAACAGTCAAGCGGCCAAAGGGCAGAAACTATCCGACAATGTATCGTGGGCAGCCATTCTGGGCTATCCCGATGACACGAATTAGCTGGCGTGAGCAAATTGTTCGGCAATTGCCAGAAAGTCCTCAGCTTTGAGGCTCGCCCCTCCGACCAGTGCCCCGTCGATATCGGGCTGTGCAGACAGAATTCCGGCGTTATCGGGTTTTACACTGCCACCGTACTGGATTACCACCTGATTGGCAGTCGCTTCATCAGTATGTTCTGCCAGCTGCTTACGGATCAGAGCGTGAACTTCCTGCGCCTGTTCTGGCGTTGCGACCTTTCCAGTACCGATTGCCCAGACAGGTTCGTAGGCAATGATCGACGTGGCAAGGTCCGCCGCACTGAGCCCAGCCAGTGAGCCAGAAATCTGTTCTGTAACAACAGCCGCTGTTCGGCCCTGTTCGCGTTCTTCCAGGGTTTCACCAACACAAATGATCGGCGTGAGGCCGGCAGCGAGTACGGCTTTGGCTTTTGTGTTGACAACACTGTCGGTCTCACCAAACAGTGTACGTCGTTCAGAGTGCCCAACTATGCAGAAGGTGCAACCGATGTCGACGAGCATTGCAGGAGCAATCTCGCCTGTAAAAGCACCTTTGGGTTGGTCGTGCAGGTTCTGGCCACCAAGAGCAACACCAGACGGACCCGCGCCATTGGTCAGTTCAAGTGTTTTTGCAACTGGCTCAAGGTAAATTGACGGAGGGCAGAGAATCAGGTTGCAGTCGCCGCAGGAGTGGGCACCAGTCGCCACAGCTTGAGCGAGTGCGACCGCTCCAGCGTGGTCAAGATTCATCTTCCAATTTCCAGCAACGATCCGGCGGCGGGTGGCCATTCTCACTCCTTGGTTTTGGTTCTATCGATGTGCTCGGTTGTTTCAAGAGACGCAGTGTAGTGCGAAAACACGACACGCACTAGACGGCGGTGGTATGAACGGGTCTGCAATTTGCTCAGCACCGCAATCATTGCACTATCCAACCAGACTCGCCCCTGCATAGCTGCCGAGTATGGCAACTCGGGTGCACCGCTTTTCAAGCGACGCGATCGCCCGCCGCACACGAAGATCATCACGGTGACCCTCGAGTTCGACAAAGAAAATGTAGCCTCGTTTTTCGCCTGGTAGAGGAAAAGACTCAATCCAGGTCAGATTGAGCTTTTGTCGCTTCGGTATGGCAAGCGCATCAGCCAGTCCACCCGGACGGTGTTTGATTTCAAACATTAAGGCGGTTTTGTCTCGGCCGGTCCGTTTGGCGTCGGCATGGCCGATAACAGCAAAACGGGTTGTATTCCCAGCGATATCTTCAATGTTTTCAGCCAGGATGGATAGGCTGTGATGGACACCCGCCTGACGACTGGCTATGGCCGCAGACTTTGATTCACGTGCTGCTTTTTCGGCAGCCGCACTTGTGCTAGTCACCTCAATCAACTGTGCATCGGGAAGGTGTCGCGCCAACCAGTTACGGCATTGCGAGAGTGCCTGGGGGCGACTGTAAACCTTCTTCACGTCGTGGCGTTCGCAGGCCGCAAGAAGATTATGGTGAATGCGTAATGGGACTTCAGCACAGATTTTGACTGACATGCGCGCCAAGTTATCGAGTGTGTCAGCAATTCGCCCATCGGTTGAGTTTTCTAGAGGAACGACACCGTAGTGCGAATGACCAGCATGCACTTCCTCAAAGGCAGCGGAGATGCTGGATACTGGTACGAATTCAACCGCATTTCCAAAACGATGAAGAGCAGCAAGATGACTATATGTCCAGGCAGGACCAAGATGAGCTACCCGTAAGTGCTGCTCAATGGCACGAGAGCCCGAGATCAGTTCACGAAAGATCGATTTGAGGCTGTCGTCGGCGAGTGGTCCTTCATTCGCCGCCGCTACGCGGTCGAGGACGAGTTCCTCCCGGGATGGATCGTATGTCAGTTCACCACTCGCCGATTTGAGGTGGCCGATATCTCGGGCAACATCAGCACGTTGATTCATGAGTGAAACAAGTTCATGATCAATCGTATCGATTCGTTTTCGTAAGGTCGTCAGACCTGGCTTTCTTTTGGTGGCTTTTTTGCGAGTCGCTTTGGTCTTGCGTGATGCCATGATGTTCACTTCTTGAACCGGAAAAATAACAGGGTTGTGTACACACCATACCCCACTGGACAGTCGAGTGAGGCCACTCCGTTGATGGAGATTTCAAGAATCCCGGTTCCACAAGGGAGCCCGTCAAAATGGCAGTCTCTGGGAGCTGGCAAGCACGTATTCTCAACTCTACCGTCTGAATTCCTTCCGTAAATACGCTGTTTTATTCGATTCCTCGTTTTGAGGGTGCAGAAACGAGTCTTTCGAAGCTATGGCACGGGCTTTGCAATCTTCTTTTAAAGTCAGGGCAGACCGACAAAACCGGCCCGGAGACGTGGTCGGCAACCGCAGCTGGCCGGGCCCTCGGATACGGGAACGTGGTGGACGGTCGTTCGACGGAATAGAAAAGCGTGGACATCGAAGGAGGAAGACAAGGCATGGCAACAAAACAAGGCGAAAAAATAATCGGTATCGATCTGGGGACAACAAATTCAGTTGTTGCCGTCATGGAAGGCAAGGAACCGAAGGTTATTGCCAATAAAGAAGGCAACCGCCTCACTCCGAGTGTTGTGGCCTTTAACGATAAGGGTGAGACACTCGTTGGCGATATCGCACGGCGGCAAGCAGTGACGAACCCAACGCGAACAATTTACTCAATTAAGCGATTCATGGGCCGTCGCCACAACGAGGTGGCGAGTGAAGAAAAAATCGTCCCTTACGACGTTGTTGGTGGTTCCGAAGATTACGTCAAGGTGAAAGTAGGTGACAAGGAGTTCACGCCACCAGAAATTTCTGCCACCGTGCTGCGGTCTCTCAAAGAGTCGGCAGAAAGCTACCTTGGCCATAAGGTCAATAAGGCGGTCATTACTGTTCCGGCATACTTTAACGACGCGCAGCGACAGGCCACCAAAGACGCGGGGCAGATTTCTGGCCTCGAGGTCATGCGAATCATCAATGAGCCAACTGCAGCTGCACTAGCCTACGGCCTTGAGAGTAAGAGCCAAGAAAAAATAGCTGTCTTTGACCTTGGAGGTGGAACGTTTGACGTTTCTGTTCTTGAGGTGGCTGATGGGGTGTTTCGTGTAATCAGTACCAATGGTGACACGCACCTTGGTGGTGATGACTTTGATCAGACGCTGATTAATCACGTTGCTGATCAGTTCAAAAAAGAGCAGGGCATTGATCTGCGAGACGACACCATGGCACTGCAGCGACTGCAGGAAGCGTGTGAAAAAGCGAAGAAAGAATTGAGTTCCGCACAAAGTAGTGACATCAATTTACCTTTTATTACTGCAGACGCCTCAGGACCAAAGCATCTTCAAATAACCATAACCCGAGCACAGTTTGAAGAAATGTGCGACGGACTTGTTGAAAGGTGCCGAGGGCCAGTTATTCAGGCACTCAAGGATGCCAAACTCGATCCAAAAGATATTGATGAGGTTGTCCTCGTTGGTGGTTCGACACGGATCCCCAAGGTCCAGGAGCTCGTGAAGAGTGTTTTTGGCAAGGAGCCGCACAAAGGAGTCAATCCAGACGAAGTCGTCGCCCTTGGTGCTGCAATTCAAGGTGGTGTGTTGGCTGGTGACGTTCAAGACGTGCTTTTGCTTGATGTGACACCGTTGAGCCTTGGTATCGAGACCGAAGGTGGATTGTTCACCAAGCTAGTTGAACGCAATACAACAGTGCCAACAGAGCGTAAGCAGGTCTTTAGCACGGCGGCTGATAACCAGACTGCAGTAACGGTCAGTGTTTATCAAGGTGAGCGGTCGATGGCAAAAGACAATCGTCTGTTGGGTCAGTTCAATTTGGAAGGAATTCCACCAGCCCCTCGCGGTACTCCGCAGGTGGAAGTGAAATTTGATATTGATGCAAACGGTATTCTCTCGGTGAATGCAAAAGATCTTGGGTCGAACAAGGAACAGTCCGTTACGATCGAGCAATCAAGTGGTCTTAATGAAGAAGAAATTGAGAAGATGCGTAAGGATGCAGAATTGCACGCTGAAGAGGATAAGCAGAAGCAACGGCTAGCTGAAGTACGGAATCGTTCCGAGGCGCTGTGTTTCCAAACAGAAAAGCTCATTAAAGAAAACGATGAGAAGTTATCGGACGCTGACAAGGCTCCGCTTGAGGCAGCGATTGCGAAGGCTCGTGAAGCGGCCAAGGGTGAAGATGCTGATGCTGTTCAATCAGCTCACGATGCTCTTGAGCAGGCTTCCCACGCACTTTCAAAAGTGTTGTACGAGTCTCAGGCGGCGGACGCAGCTGGAGGTGATCAGGCAGGTAGTGAACCAGCCGGTGCCGCAGCAGCTTCGGATGATACGATCGACGCCGAGTTTGAAGTCAAGCAAGACGACGAGTAAGCCGTGTAACCGGAGGTGCCGAGAGCGGCACCTCCGGTCGACATGCGCAGGGGATGCGCAATCCGGAAGGACTTTTTGAGAGCGTTGCTGCGCGCCAATGCAGTTTGAAAGGAATGATCTGATGGCATTTCGATTTGATAAATTCACAATCAAGGCTCAGGAGGCGGTCCAGCGTGCAGTAGACCTGGCTGCAGATCGTGGCAATCCACAGACAACGCCTGTGCATCTGTTATTTGCATTGCTTGCAGAACAGGAAGGGATCGTGCGTCCCTTGCTTGAGAAGATTGGCGTGGATCGACCGCACCTTGAACGAATTATTGAAGCCGAACTTTCTCATCTGCCAAAGGTTGCTGGCGGGGCACAACCGCAGCCTGACCAGGAACTCATTAAGGTTTTTGAGATCGCAACGTCCGAGTCGGGGACAATGAAAGATGATTTTGTTTCAACAGATCACCTTCTCATTGCTATTTCCAAGGCTCCATCAAAGGCGCAGAACGTACTGAAACTTGCCGCTGTCACTGAAAAGGAGTTGTTGGCGGGGTTGCAGGCGGTGCGTGGTAGTTCGCGTGTCACTGATCAGAGTCCAGAAGAAAAGTTTCAGGCACTTGAAAAATATGGCATTGATCTCGTGCAGCGAGCGAGCCAAGGGAAATTAGACCCAGTTATTGGTCGAGATTCAGAGATTCGTCGAGTGATCCAGGTGTTGTCGCGGCGTACGAAAAACAATCCGGTTCTAATTGGTGAGCCAGGTGTCGGGAAGACGGCCATTGCTGAGGGGCTTGCCTTACGGATCGTGCAGTCTGATGTTCCGGAGACGTTGCGGAATCGCCAGGTAATTGCACTGGATCTCGGCGCACTTATTGCCGGTACAAAATATCGCGGGGAATTTGAAGACAGACTCAAAGCAATTCTGCGAGAAGTCGAAGCGGCCGCTGGCAATGTCATTCTTTTTATTGATGAACTCCATACGGTTATTGGTGCCGGTGCAGCTGAGGGTGGATCTGATGCAGCAAATCTGCTGAAGCCTGCGCTTGCGCGTGGGGAATTGCGGTGCATTGGCGCAACTACCCTTGATGAATACCGGAAGCATATTGAAAAAGACGCAGCGCTTGAGCGGCGGTTCCAGCCGGTGTTTGTGGGTGAGCCTTCTGTCGAGGACACGATAGCAATTTTGAGGGGCTTGAAACCACGATACGAGGCTCATCATAAGGGTGTGAAAATTAACGACTCAGCACTTGTCGCTGCGGCTGAGTTATCACATCGGTATATTGCAGACCGCTTTCTGCCGGATAAGGCCATCGACTTGATGGACGAAGCAACCAGCCGCATTGCGATGGAGTTGCAGAGTGTCCCGAGTGAAATTGATGAGGTGCAGCGACGTCTTGTACAGCTTGAGTTGGCTGGCCGGCAGCTTGCGGAAGAAACGGAGTCACATGCCAAGGATCGGCTTGTTGAGATTGAAGCCGAAGCTGCATCGCTTCGCCAGAAATTAGCAAGTCTTCGTGAACAGTGGGAGGCGGAAAAATCTGGCGTCGGCAGCGCGCAGGAACTCCGCCAGAAGCTCGAGGAAGCCCAGCTTGCTTTTGATCAGGTGAATGTTCAAGTGAATGAGCGTCAGTCACTCGGCCAGGCGGTGAGTGAGGAAATGTATCAACAACTCTACGAGCTAGATGTAGTTAAAAAACAACTGGCATCGCGCCTTGAACAGGAAGAGGCGGACAAAGAAGCTGCCGAGAAAGACTCTGGTAAAGAAAAGAAGCCGACCAAGCGGTTGCTGCGGAGGTCTGTTGGCCCTGAAGAGATTGCAGAGGTTGTGAGCTCTTGGACCGGTATTCCGGTTACCAGGCTCGTTGAAGCGGAGCGGGCAAAATTGCTTGTTCTGGAAGACCGGCTTCATCAACGTGTGGTTGGTCAGGACGAGGCTGTGGAAGCAGTGAGTAATGCCGTTCGACGAAGTCGTTCGGGCCTGCAAGATCCGAATCGTCCAATCGGGTCATTTATTTTCCTCGGGCCGACAGGTGTAGGGAAAACAGAACTATGCAAGGCGTTAGCCGAAGTGCTTTTTGACGACGAGAACGCTATGGTGCGAATCGACATGAGCGAATACATGGAGAAGCACACTGTTGCGAGGTTAATCGGTGCTCCACCTGGGTATGTTGGCTATGAAGAAGGTGGGCGTCTTACTGAAGCAGTACGTCGTCGTCCGTATTCAGTTGTGTTGCTCGATGAAATTGAAAAAGCACATCGCGATGTCTTTAATGTATTGCTGCAGGTGCTTGATGATGGCCGGCTCACAGATAGTCTTGGCCACACCGTCGACTTCACCAATACTCTTGTGGTTATGACGAGCAACGTGGGTAGTCAGTTGATTCAGGAGATAACGAAAGAGAAGGGCAGTGCCGAAGAGATTCGTGAAGCTGTCCAAGAGTCACTCGCAACACGTTTTCTTCCAGAGTTTCTCAATCGAATTGACGAAACTATCATCTTTCATCCGCTCGACGAGCGACACATTCATCGCATTGTTTCGTTGCAACTGGAGCAGCTGGTCAAGCAGGCTCTTAAAGCTGGCATTACATTACAGTGTGGCGAAGCCGTTGTGGATGAGATTGCGAGGTTAGGCTACGACCCGGTGTACGGTGCGAGGCCTCTGAAGCGAGTGATACAGCATCAACTGCAAAACGAGCTAGCCAAAGAGTTACTTGGTGGGGTGTTTACGGAAGGCGATTGTGTCACTGTCGACTTTGATCAGGACGAGTTTCTCTTCAGCAAGCAGGTGGTATGAACTCCAAGGGAGGGAATGGCGAGGATGGGGATAGCACGATCTGGCTGACTAGGCCTTGCCGTCTTCAATGCCAAGACGCACAATCAAATCTTCACATCCCGGAGTCATTTTGCGAAGTTTCTCGGCAATGACCTGTTTTTCACTGGTCGTTGCCTTCGACAATTTGCCCTCGAACTTTGTGACCTTCTTCCGGCGATGACGCCGGCGTTTGACTTCCTTCATGCGATTGCTGATACCACCCATTACGATTCTCCTTGAGTTATTGTGGAAAATCTACTGTAAAGCAGCAAAGTTCGGTCGTCAAAGGTGACCACTGTGGCTCGGACGCGAAGCGATGTAGACTCTGGAACTGACAAGCCGGTATTCCGGTAGATGTGTCACTCGGACGGGTGGCAGAGCGGTTGAATGCACCGGTCTTGAAAACCGGCAGACGTGAAAGCGTCTCGTGGGTTCAAATCCCACCCCGTCCGCCTTTTTCAACAGGTAATGAACTCTTCTAATAGCACGAGTGCCCCAGATTTATTCAGCAGGCAAGGCATCTGCAATAAAAGTATCTCAATGAGGATTTGCTGATAAATCTGGTTTGTGACTTATGCAGGTGCATCGAATAGACGCTCTTGTAATTTCCAAACAACCGTCTCAGGAGAAATTCTATGACGTTGATACGCCACAAGGCCCGTATTGTTTTATCTCTATTCACACTTTTCGTTGGTGGTTTTTCCATCGCTCACTTGAGAGGTGCGGAGCAAACAGATTCGAGGCCCAACTTTCTTTTTATAATTGCTGACGATTGTACCTTCCGTGACATCGGTTGTTATGGAGGTCAGGCAATCACTCCCAATATTGATTCTCTAGCTCAACAAGGTATGCGGTTTACGCAGTGTTTCCAGCAAGCACCAATGTGTTCTCCCACACGACATGCGATCTACACAGGTATCTACCCTGTGAAGAGTGGTGCCTATCCGAATCACACGTTTGTCAAAGATGGTACGAAGAGTATTGCTCACTACTTGGAGCCTCTTGGCTATCGAGTTCATCTTAGTGGCAAGACACATATTAATCCCAAGAGTTCCTTTCCCTTTGAATATTCAGGCAAAAAGAATCCTGATTTCAAAGCGATCGATCAATTATTGACCGAATCGACGCGTGACGGGACACCGTTTTGTCTTTTTGCATGTTCCAACGAGCCTCATGGGCCATGGAACAAAGGCGACGCGTCACAATACGATTCATCGACCATTACATTGCCACCCTACTTCGTGGATACCAGAGAAACTCGTGAGAATATGGTTGACTACCTCGCTGAGATCACCTATTTCGACGGACAGGTAGGTGCATTACTTGCGTTGTTGGACAAGCATGGAATCGCAGAAAACACCATGGTTGTGGTGGTCAGTGAGCAGGGGTCAAGCTTTCCATTCGGTAAATGGACCTGCTATGACACTGGCTTGCAAAGTGCTTGTATTGTCCGATGGCCCGGTCAGGTGAAGGTTGGCTCAGTTACGGATGCCATGGTTGAGTACGTCGATATTGCACCAACCTTCATTGATGCGGCGGGAGGAAGTCGGGAGGCTGCTATCGATGGTATGAGCTTTGTTCCCGTGCTAACTGGTGAAACGAATGGTCACAAGCGTTTTGTGTTTGGTGAAATGACGACTCGAGGAATAAATAAAGGGTCTCCTTACTTTGGTATCCGTTCGATTCGGTCAGAAAAATACAAATACATCGTGAATTTCACGCCGGACGTTACCTTTCAAAATGCGTGCACAAACTCAACAATCTTTAAATCCTGGCGTCAAAAAGCATTCGATGGTGATGCCACTGCCGCCGAAAAAATAAATCGGTACGAGAATCGACCTGCGGAAGAGTTCTATGCAATTCAGGAAGATCCATATGAGTGGCATAACCTTGCGAATGATCCCCGTTATGCAATGCAAAAAGCCGAGCTCAAACAAGAATTATCTCGTTGGATGGAAGAGTGTGGTGACCAGGGGCAGCAGACAGAGCTTGAAGCCTTGGAACACCAAGGAAGGAGCAGGCAGTCAAAAGACACGAGGCGGATTGAAAACACGGGAAAACTTTAAAATATGGCAGGTGATCTGCGGCAGAGAGTCCTTTTGAAGGTAGTGTTTTTTGTCTGGTTGTTTATAGGGCCAGAGTGGGTGACGGTTTGTATTTTAATTCTGCTAGTTCAGTCTTTCACTTTTTCCAACTGAATTGCCTGAGCCCAATCATCAAATTCTTTCGCCATGCGTGAGACGAGGTCTGGCTTGCTGGTAGCAAGGTTATGCTCCTCATACGGGTCATGAACCAGGTTGTAGAGTTCCCAGTCCAGGCTCTGCTTCTTTTTATTTTTTATGGATCGAACAATTTTGTAAGGCGTACTTGTCCATGCCTCCATGCCATTGCAGTGAAATCCAATTGGTGTTCGTTTAAAATTGTTTTCTTGCTCGATGACTGGCAGCAAATTTATTCCGTCGTAGGTTCGATCATTGGGTAGTGGTAGCCCTGCTGCCGCTAGAGCGGTTGGAAAGTAATCGCTTGTTACTGCTGGAAAATCTGTATGCCGAGGCTTCTTAATTCGTGATGGCCATTCAAGAATTCCTGGGACTCGGAGTCCGCCTTCGTAGCAATCTCGTTTCCACCCGCGATACGCTCCGGTGGATCCGAGTGCTGTATAAATAAACTTGCCATTTTGAGCGATGGCTGCCTTCGGGGTCTTTTTACCCTTCAGGTTCGGTCCATTATCACTCGTGAACCATACCATTGTGTTGCTAGCAAGATCGCGTTCTCGCAAGGCCATACGAAGTCGACCAATTTGATCATCAATTGCCGTGATGTTGCTGAAGTAGATCTGTTCCTGCTCGGTACAGTCGCTGTAAAGAGCCATAAGATCAGGGTTTTTGCCGAGTGGCGTATGCACATTATGAAACCAAATAAAAGCAAGGAAGGGCTTGTTTGATTGCTGTTGCTGAATGAATTCGATTGCCTTATTCATGACAATGGCAGCGTCATCACCTTGCAGAGATGCTTCTTGTTGTGCCTCGGTGAGAGGTATGTTTCTGCCGTTATGCCAGTAGCAGGCTTTGATACCTCCTTTCCCCAATTTGTTGTACGGGTTGAATGTGCGTAGAACGTTGTGGGTTGAAAAGCACTCTTGGAATCCAGCATGCCATGGTGGCATTACATGAGGGCCAGCGGTCTCAGCATCAAATCCACCAACATGCCACTTCCCGAAATGACCGGTAGCGTATCCGTGTTCCGTAAGAACTTCTGCAAGCGTAATTTCATTTGCTGGGAGATGTCCCTCGTCAGCAGCCAGAGGGCCATTGATATCCATTCTCCAGTTGTTCCGGCCAGTGAGGCACGATGCCCGCGTCGGACTACATACAGAGGCACCGGCATAGAAACGGTCAAAACGAAGACCGGATTCCGCCATTGAATCAAGATGGGGCGTTTTCAAAATCGGATGCCCGTTATAGGCAACATCACCCCAGCCCTGATCGTCACTCATGACGAAGATCATGTTTGGTCGATCATCAGCTCTCGTATTTTCTAGAAGTACGAAGGCTGGTACTAAAGCAACAAGGAAGGCCACTGTTCGCATAGTAGAAAAGAGACTCAGTCGGTCTCGTCATAGAATGAATAATCAGAGTGATTGTAAAGTTGCTTTTTGGCGGTTTCCTCAATGTCGTTTGAGTGAAGCCACCGTGTTCCAAGTTTTGAAGTCCAGAATGGATGATCTTCTTCGAGGTGAGACGGCAGGCTCGCAAGAACTGCTTCTAATTGCTGGCGGTCTTGTGCATGCGAAGCTTCACCGTCAACCCTTTTATAGTTTCGGCCAAAGCGGGAGTCATTTGTATAGTAAAACCGCCCGTCTGGTTTTCCGTAGAATGGCGAGACTGCTTCAAGAAGATGGGTTTTGGTTCGAACGACTTGTACCGGTCCTGTATAGGCATAGATCCATTCGCGGTGGGTGTCTGTTTTTGCTGTTAAGAAAGGCAAAAGGCTTTTTCCATCAAATGCGGTGTCCGCCGGTGGGGTGGTCCCTGCCATGTCGAGCAGTGTTGGAGCAATGTCAGAAAAATCTGTTAACTCATCCGTAAGCCCTCTTTTTTTGATGCCAGGACCCTGGACGACAAATGGTACGTGGACGCCACGCTCTACTCCTCGGTCCTTCGCGGTCACCGCTGTTCCATTGTCAGCACAGAAAATGAAGTAGGTGTTGTCATAGATTCCTAATTGCTTTGTGCGGGCAATCAATGTACCAATCAGTTTGTCAAGATGCTCAATGAGATGAATAAATCGTTGCTGACGCTCTTGTTCATAGTGATTCATGACCTCGAGCTTTTCCTCGCGCTGCATTCCTGCCGTATCAGGTTTCTCCTGTTCAATATCCAAGACATCACCATGGTCAGGCGTTGTGGAATAAGGGCCGTGTGGAATCACCGTTGGCCAATACGCGACGAATGGCTGCTTCTCTCGCGTCTTCCGTTCAATAAAGTCAAGTAGAAAATCAACTCGCTTATCCGGACCAAAATCTTTTTTCTCAACTGGTATGTAGTGCCCGTTTTGCACCATTGATGGATACCAATACCGTGTATCCGGCAACGTAATGTCTTCACGTAGCCCTGAAGTTATAGGGTTCGTACCAAAGTGTGATGCTATCTTGCCGGGACTTTCCCAGAGGCAATATTCATCAAAGCCGACAACGCCTTCCCATGCTTCTTTTGCTCCACAGTGCCATTTGCCTGCGATAGCCGCCGCGTAACCGGCATCGTGAATCAATTTTGCCCAACTTGGTTGCGCTGTGAATAAGGTTCCTCGTGAATCAAATGCCCACATGTCATTTCGGAAAACACCGGTCCTATTGCCATAGATTCCAGTCATCAAGCAAGCGCGGGATGGCGCACAAATAGCAGGTGCAAAGCACGTTCGAAAACAGACTCCATTCGTTGCAATTTGATCAATATTCGGTGTCTGCGCTGAGCCTGCTTGCCCGTAGCATGAAAACATATCCGCGCTCACGTCATCTGCCAGAATCAAGATGATATTAGCGGGTTCCGAGTAGGCGATCGAAGGAGCAGTGAACAAAAAAAAGAGAATACCAAACAGTTTTTTCATTTTCGATTGCGCCCAAGACAGTTGTCGTGAAGTGTTTCAGCTAAAAGTTGTTACGAGTATTTAAGCGGGGAGTGAGTCTACTTTGTTGCCGTAGGTCACTAAAACGACACAGGGTTTTGTGGTTCGCCGGCACACGAGCTGGATAAATAGCAGTTCTATTGATGATCCGTTCCAACGTATGTTTTTGGGCTTCTGTCACCGCGGTCAAGTTCACCAAGACGGCGGTCTAGGAAATCATGGGAAATTTGAATTGCCTTGCTTCGAGCAGGTTCATCGTACTCCCAGAATTCTTTCAGAATCTTTTCGCATGCGGGGTAATGGGTGCCATCATCACCGATGTCTTGCCTTAAGTCTGCGAGTCGAACTTTTAACTCAGCGACAAGATCTTTGTTTTCGGGGTTGTCATAGATGTTGACCGTTTCGGCGGGGTCGTTGATGAGATCATAGAGTTCCCAGCCTGGGGGCGTGCGGTAACCCCCATCATAATTGCAGCCATAATAAAAGATGAGTTTATGAGTCTTTGTCCGGAGACCAATATGAGCCGGGTTGTCATGATGAGCCATGTGCATCCAATATCGATAATATGTCGCATCCTTCCAGTCGTCTGACTCTTGTCCAGTTTCGAGAAGCGAACGAAAAGATCGTCCTTGAACAGTGGAGGGTATGGCGGCACCTGCAAAGTCCAAGAGAGTGGGGGCAAAGTCAACATTCTCAACCAAAGTGTCAAACCGTTGTCCAGCCTTAATTCTTTTCGGGTAACGAATCATGAGTGGCATTCGCTGAGACTGTTCGAGCATCCAGCGCTTGTCCTGATAGTCATGTTCTCCAAGCATGAACCCCTGATCGGCGGTGTATACGATAATGGTATTTTCAAGTTGGCCCGAGGTCTCGAGGTATTGAAAAAGGCGACCGATATTGTCATCAATGCCTTTTACGCAACGAAGGAATTTTCTGAGATACGCGTTGTAGGCAAACTTCTTGTTTTCATCGTCCGAGTAGTCGTTTGGATTGAAGTTAGGGGGGAATTCTTTAGGGTACCGTGTTGGAAGGTCACGGAGGTAGGACCTCCGAGGGTTTCTTCCACCAATTGATGTGCCAATGTGGGGAACAAGTTCGTCTTGATCGCCACGGGTGGCAAGAGATCCGTACTCTGGATTCATTTCCCAAAGAGACGCTGGAGAAGGGATATCAACGTCAGCTAGATACGACTCATATCGTGGTGCATTATCAAAGTAGTCGTGTGGTGCCTTGTAATGATGCATCAGAAAAAATGGTTTTGTTTGGTCCCATTCGTTCTCAATCCAGTCAAGCGACAAGTCGGTTATGGCATCTGTGACGTGCTTGCCCTTGAATTGGATCGTATTTTTACCCCAAGGCTTTGGTCCACGAATTCGGAATTCGGGGTCGTGATATTTGCCTTGCCCTGGCAGGACGCAGTAATGGTCGAAGTCGGCTGGTTCATTTTTGAGATGCCACTTCCCAATTATGGCCGTCTGGTAGCCAGCTTTTCGCATCTGAATAGGAAGCATCTGTTTGCCGGGCGGGATTCGTCCGCCGAGATCAAAAACACCATTTATGTGGTTGTACTGTCCGGTGATCACACAGGCCCGTGAAGGAGAGCAGATAGAGTTCGTACAAAATGCATTGGAAAACAACGCGCCCTCATGTGCGATTCGATCGAGGTTCGGTGTTGGTGCAGTCTCGGCAAGCCGGCCTCTGTACGCAGAGATTGCGTGGGCAGCGTGGTCATCAGACATGATGTAGAGAATATTAGGACGGTCTGCGGCACGTGCAGTCGCTCCAATGAGAAGCGTTAAGACAGCGAAGACAGCAAAGGATCGGGAAAAAAACATGGCAGAATGAGACCTGTTGTTCCGGGATTGAGTTCGAATTGTTTCAGATGACAGCACGTGAAGGGTGGGCCTAATTTGTTTACGATGTCCTGCGATACCACCCATAGCTTGTAGTATATCGAGGGTTTGTGGTTGCATGATAGTGAACTGTTTTGGGGCACGATGGAAATCAGGCAATTTCTTATGATTCAACGAATGCTTTTAGACTTCATTTCACGTGCCTCTACAGTCATTGCACTCACTGTTCTTTGGATTGTTGTCCCTGCGGCCTGGGTGTACGCAGAAGGGAAGGATCTCAGTGGGTCTACACATCCGAATATTATCCTGATATTAGTGGATGATCTCGGTTGGGCTGATCCAGGATTTCATGGTGGTGATGTGAGGCTCACACCAAACATTGATCAGCTTGCCCGACAAGGCATGCAGCTGAGTCAGTTTTGTATGACCCCAGTGTGTGCCACGTCACGCAGTGCGTTGTTAACAGGTCGTTACCCATTCCGCCAATGGATGGACTGGAGAAGTGAGGACTTTGGGAAACCGGATTACCTTGCACTGCTCGATATACCATTGGCCACGCTTCCAGATGGTACGCCTACTCGACGAATCCACGGGCTCGACCCACGTGAACGAACGCTCGCTGATGCTCTGAAAGAGGCTGGTTACGCAACGGCCATGATTGGAAAGTGGCATCTTGGCGAGTGGTTGCCGGAACATCTGCCGTTCGCGCGTGGATTTGACCATCAATATGGCCATTACGGCTGGGGTATCGACTACAACTCGCACCTCATTCCGCATAATGCCCCACAGCCTTTGTGCGTCTTTGATTGGCACCGTGATCAGCAGCCGGTACTGGAAATGGGCTATTCAACGGATTTGATTGCCGATGAAGCGATTCGACTCATGACGATTCATTCGAATAAAGCAGATCCTTTTTTTCATTACGTAGCATTTAATGCAATTCATGGGCCGCTTGAGGAGATACCACGTCATTGTGATGTCTTCGATAAGCGGGCTGCAGCTATTAAGTGTCTTGATGATGCCGTCGGCCGCATGCTGAAAGCGGTTGACGACCTCGGCATTTCAGACAAAACGCTGGTTCTCTTTACAAATGATAATGGTGGACTCACCGAAGAGGTCAATCGCCCCTGGCGAGGTACTAAAAATACAACGTTCGAGGGTGGTATTCGTGTGCCCTGTGTACTTCGATGGCCCGGAGTCATTTCCTCGGGCTCAAGGTGCAACGAACTTATGCACGTCACGGATCTTTTTCCAACACTCGTTGCCATTGGGGGTGGGTCGACGAACAAATCTCTGGCACTCGATGGATGGGATATGAGCTCCGTTGTTTTTGAAGGGAAGAAGAGTCCACGGACGGAGATTCTTATCGAGGCTACCGGCAGTGTACGGCTTCCCTCCATACGCAGTGGCCAGTGGAAGCTTATTGGTAACGCTCTGTTTGATTTACAACATGATCCCGGGGAGCGCAACGATGTGTCGGAGGCATATCCGGAGATTGTCATTGAGCTGCGAAACAGAATTCTTAAGTTGTCAGCCGAGCGGCCTCCACTTGGAGAGTTCTCTCGCATAATGAGCCCAGCTCTTCCGTATGTTTACGGGCAGATTGAAAACACTTCGGTTCCAGAAAAGATACGATCCCATGTTGAACAGGCGCGGCGTGGTCAGCAACAGATATGGGAACCAGGAAAATATCCGTGGCCTGCACCCCCTCAAAATGGTCAAATTACTTATGAGGGTGATGGTCGGTAGTATTGTGAGGAGCCCGCACGCGAGGTGCCGATGGTACCGGTAAAAGGCGATTTTCTGCAGCCAAACGGTTGTTTTTGGTCATGCGGATAGCTTGTTAACGTTTCGTGTAGCCGTGGAGTCTACTCACGACAAAGAAGGTTTACTCAAAGCATATGCCAGACGACGACTTCGCTGAACTTCTTGCTTGTGAACAAAATCGACTGCGTCGAGTCATTCGGTCTGTCGTTCTGTGTAACGCAACAACCGCTGACATCCTTCAACGGGCAAACCTGATTGCCTGGAAGAAACGACATGAATTCGGAGAGGGCACAAATTTCCGTGGATGGATCAATGCAATCGTTCGGTACGAAATTCTTGCTCATCGTCGAGACCGGGCACGAAAAAAGGAAATCATGCTTTCGAGAGAAACTGAAGAACTGTTGTTCGTTACCAATGATGGTTTTGAAGGTGATCTGGAGACAGAGGCTCTTGCACTTAGAGACTGTCTCGAGGCATTACGTGAACAAGATCGGGCGTTATTGATGGAGCGGTATTCGGATGAGAAGACATTGCGAACATACGCAGAGAAAACGGGTCGGTCTGAGGCGGGGTTGCGAGTGACATTGCATCGGCTGCGGCAAGCTCTCAAAAAATGTGTGAAATTGCGAATGAGTAAAGAACACGATAGCTAAGAGAACTGTTCTCTAGAGTGGATCGAACTAAAGAAATGTCAGAAAAACAAAAAGTAATACAAAAACTTGAAGATCTCGCTGGGAAAGCACTCGATGGGTGCGTACAGACAGATGAGTTGCACGCTCTGGAAGAGTTATTGGCAGAGAGTGAGAAGGCCAGGGAAGAGTTTTTGGAGTTCGCTGCGTTTGAATGTGCTCTGGAAGACGCGGTGAAGGCAGATGTTCCGGCACGTGCGGTTGATTGTGTTTCCAATGACTCAGTGGTTGTGCCTCGACAAATGACTAGGAGGACGGGCGGGCTGTGGCGATCCCGGGGCGTGCCGGTACTCATGGTTACGGCGGTGGTGCTTGTCGTGTTGTTGGTCGTAGCCAATCGGGGCCTGGGGCCGAAGCAGGGAGCCCCTGGTAGAAGTTCTACGCCGCCACCTAATGGATTCGCAGTTGTTGCCAGTCAGGCAGATGTTGATTGGGAGACATCGGCAGTATCGTCTGGAGATGTTCTTCCACGGGGAGTCCATCACATTCGGTCAGGGGTTATTCAGCTCGAGCTTTTCAGTGGTGTTCAGCTTGTGGTTGAAGGGGAAGCAGAATTTGTCATTGAGTCTCCTTTGGTTGTCTCACTGAGTCAGGGCGCTGTACGGGCTTATGTTCCTGACGTAGCGCATGGGTTTCGCGTTGTGACGGAAGCTGGGAAAATTATTGACTACGGTACAGAGTTCAGTGTGCGGGTGAATGGCGATACAACCGATGTTACCGTTCTTGATGGTGAGGTGGGTCTCGTGCAGAAAGAACGGCGGGAAATCCGATTCACCCGCGGGGAGTCATTGCGTGTCCGAAGTACGACAGCGAAACCTGAAGTACTCAAAGAACCAATTCATGTCATGAGTTCTTTAACTGTATCGCGTGCGGCTCAGCAAAGCCTGTCCATGCAGGAAGAAGTTTGGGAGAAGGCGCTCGAGGAATGGTTGCGTGATCCGCGCCTTGTTGCGTGTTACCGCGGCCCGAGCGAAAAGCAAAGCCGTGTGCTTGAGAACCTTTGCGACGGGGTAACGCCAGCGACTCAAGCAGCAGTTGTTGGAGCAACTGCATGCGTGAATCGGTGGGGAAGAGAGGGGCGGGCATTTGACTACACACGACTTGGGAGTCGTTCCCGAGTCGCTCTACGGGATGAGATGGATAATATTTCATTAGTCTGCTGGGTGAAAATAAATAGTTTGAATAATCTTTTTAATTCACTTTTTCTGACAGATGGGCACGAAGAGGGTGAGCCTCACTGGCAAATTCTCAGAGATGGACGAATCTTTTTCTCAGTGAAGCATCCGCATCGAAAGGGAACAAGTTGGCGGCAGACGGTGTTTTATTCACCGCCGATATGGCGAAATGCAATGAGCGGGGAATGGAACATGCTAGCAGTAACATACGACCGAAGAGCCGGTGAGGTCGCGCATTACGTCAATGGAGATCAGATCAGCCTGGAATCTATACCAGAGCATGCAACCGTCCCTCGTATTAATCTCAGTGCGGCTTCTATCGCCAATTGGGCAGAGCCGATGTATCGGACAGATGAGGAGTTTACGTGTCGCAACCTCAATGGCGCAGTCGATGAGGTGTTTATTTTCGATGGTGTACTGGGTGCCAGTGAGATCGCAGCGATGTATTCGCAGAGTTCTGGTGGAGAATGAATATGAAAATAGATAAGTCACTGCAAAGCTTGCGAGTTTGGATGCTGCCAATTGTTTGTCTGCTCTCTATGGGGGGCCTAATGGTTGCATTGTGTCACGTTGCAATTGCTGAACAGGCTGAAATCGATGCTCGTCGAGATAAGTTGGAAACCCATGCAGAAGAGTTGTTCGCCTTAGAGGTGCTGCCGCTATTCCGGGCGAAGTGTTTTGGGTGCCACGGGGAGGGCGACGAACTTCGCGGTGAATATTACATGACATCTCGGGACGCTCTGGTTCGTGGTGGTGAGTCAGGGGATGCAGCGGTTGTTCCAGGAGATGCAGGCACCGGTTCGTTACTCGATGCTATTCGGTGGGATGGCCTTGAGATGCCACCAAAGAAGAGTGAGCGACTTACGTCTGATGAGATAGCACTCGTTGAGGAGTGGGTACGAGGGGGTGCGCCGTGGCCTTCTTTGGAGCAGCAACTTGCAATCCAGAGTGCAGCGAAAGGTCGAGCGTTAGATGAAGGGTTAGTCCGATGGAAAACCAGTGGTGGAACAAGTCAGGAATGGACCGATCGGAAATATGTAGAGAAAGATCTTTGGGCCTTCGCAAATCTGCCTCGTGCAGGAGAGCTCCTTCCCGCGGACGTGTCGCATAACGATGCGATTGATTTTTTTGTGGATACAAAAATTGCAGAGAAGGCACTTGTCGCTTCACCGCCGGCTCATTCAGTAGAACTGCTTCGTAGGGTGACATATGACCTTACCGGCTTGCCGCCGAACGCCGAACAGACCGCAGTATTTGTGGAGGACTTCGCTCGTGATAGTGAATTGGCCTATGAGGAGTTGGTTGATCGATTGCTCGATAGCCCTCGATATGGAGAGCGTTGGGCGAGGCATTGGCTCGATATCACACGGTATGCTGACACCGGGGGGATGAGTAACGACTACGAACGGTCAAATATGTGGCGTTACCGAGACTACGTCATTCGCTGCTTCAATAACGACAAGCCGTACAATGAATTTATTATGGAGCAGATAGCTGGAGATGAGCTTGCAAAGACATCTGTCAGGAAGCGCCATATGGCAGCGGGACTCGAGGGCCAACAACTCTATGCAGCGGTGCGCAAGACCGAAACGGAAGGTGGGTACACAGAGAGGGAAGCAGAGCTTGTTATTGCCAGCGGTTTCCTTCGGCTTGGGCCGTGGGATAATGCAATGGTTGATGATGACCAGGCACGTCAAATCTATCTAGATGATGTTGTTAATATTACGGGTCAGACATTTCTCTCACAAACTCTTCGCTGCTGTAAGTGTCACGATCATAAGTTTGACCCAATTCCTACTCGGGACTACTACGGTATTTATGCGGCGTTTGCGACAACTTTTCCCGTGGAGCGGTCAGCACCCTTCTTGAGTGTTGAATCACGTGATCGATTTGATTCAGAAAAAATGTTCGTTGAAGAAATGCTGGTTTTTGCACGGGCAGAGAAGAAAAAGCTTGTCGATAAGCGTGAGGCGGCCGCACGTGCATGGTACGCAGACCATGACCTGCCATACAAAGAAGAGAGCAAACGAAGAGCTGATCCGGATGATCAAAAGCCGTCTCGCCACGTTGGTCTTGATCCTGCTGAGTCGGGAATGCTGAAAGTACGGGAGCAGGATGAGTGGATCTGGGAGCGGCGGCTGGAGCGGTTCGAGCCGCTTGTTCAGAGTGTGTTTAGCGCTCGTAATATGCCGAAGAAAAGCCAACATGCGAGAAAGCTTCGGCCGTTTACAGTCTTTCGTGATGAGGATCTTTCAGTAGAGACATGCATCCTCACCGGTGGCAGTCTTGAGGCTCCGGGCGCAAGGGTCTCGCCGGGGGTGTTAAGCGCTGTGTCACTTCGGGCACAGCCCAAGGGGCCTCCTCACGTGTTACCGGATGACGTAGGTGGGAGAAGAACCGCTTTGGCGAAGTGGATTGCCGATGCCGGAAACCCCTTAACAGTGCGAAGCATTGTAAATCGTGTCTGGCAATATCATTTCGGTCGTGGGCTTGCTTCAAACTCAAACAACTTTGGAGCAAAGGGTGGAAAGCCCACGCATCCAGAACTACTTGATTATCTCTCGAAGCGGTTTCTTCAGGGAAACTGGAGCATAAAGAAGTTACACAAGGCGATCATGCTCTCTGACGTGTACCGGCGGTCAGTCGTTCCGGTAGATGAAAAGAATCTTGCGTTGGTCGATCCAGAAAATAGCCTGTTGACACACTTCAGGCGGCGACGGTTGACTGCAGAAGAGATTCGAGATTCCTTGCTGTTGGTGAGCGGAGAACTTGTGCACTCAGATGGCGGAATTCCCGTGTTTCCTGAAATGAATATGGAGGTCGCTTTGCAGCCAAGGATGATACAGTTTTCTCTGGCTCCCGCGTACCAACCCTCGGTGCGTCGTGATGAGCGGAACAGGCGAACGATTTTTGCTTACCACTGCCGTGGTTTGGCTGATCCATTTTTGGAATTGTTTAACCAACCAAATCCAAATGAGTCATGTGAGTTGCGTGATGACGCCTCGGTGACTCCTCAGGCCCTGACCCTTCTCAATAGTGCATTCATGTCAGACCGTGCTGCGGCGATGGCCGATAGACTTGTCATGACGTCAGAGGATGATGTCATGGCGATCAGAGAAGCGTTTCTACAGATCCTTGGAAGAGAACCAACTGGCGATGAAACTCAGCAACTTCTGAAGTTTTTACGAGATACTGTGCGGAATCGCACGAAGGAAATTGCTGCAGGTACGGAATACCCAACGGAGATTACGCGATCACTCGTTGAGGAGTTTAGCGGGCAACCCTTCGAGTATCGTGAGATTCTGCCGAAATTTATGGACTACGAGGCTGATCTCAAAATAGAGGAGCTGTCGTTGGAGGGTAGGGGCCTGGCAGATGTATGCCTGCTTTTGATGAATACGAATGAATTTCTCTTTGTGGACTAAATGGTGACGCAATGTTTATGACAAGTCGACGGAATTTGCTGTTGAGTCTTGGCGCCGGTCTTGGGCCGGTCGCGCTGAGCAATCTGCTTCAGGCTGAGGATAAGAGAAGAGCCCCGCTTGCACTCCAGCCGCCGATGTTTGCGCCGCGGGCAAAACGAGTGATTATGCTCTTCATGGAAGGGGGGCCAGGGCATATGGATACCTTTGATCCGAAGCCTGAGCTCACTAGGCGACATAAGGAAGAGTCGAAACTTCCTGGCGGACTTGCGAAGGGGTATAAGTTTTTTGTTGGGAGTCCTTTTGGATTCCAGCATGCTGGCGACAACGGCATCGAGATGTGTAATCAATGGAAACATATGGCAGACCCTTACGTCGCCAACGAGCTATGTAACTATCGTGGGTGCCAAGCAGAATCACTGAATCATCCTGAAGCTCTCTTCCATATGAATACGGGCAGTCGATTGGGTGGTGATCCTGCGGTTGGTTCATGGGTCACATATGGGCTGGGCACGGAGAATGAAAATCTACCCGCTTTTGTTGTGATGACGGAGTTGGCGTTGCCTCAGGGTGGCTCGACGAATTGGTCGAATGGTTTTTTGCCACCGTATTATCAAGGGACCCGATTGCGGCCGGAGGGATCACCTCTTCTTGATCTCGCAACACCGGGCCACCGAATGCCCGACCAGCAGAGGAGGATGATCGAAGAATTGACGAAGCTGAATCAACGGCATCTTGACACACTTTCTGCGGAAGATGAAAGATTGCAGGCCCGTATTGCTAACTATGAGCTGGCTTTCAGGATGCAGACGGAAATACCAGATGTTATTGATTGTGACACGGAGTCCGAGCAGACACTCAAAATGTATGGTGTTGATGAACCCGATACAAATGCGTTCGGTAAACAATGTCTTCTTGCTCGTAGGCTGGTGGAGAATGGTGTTCGATTTGTACAAATCTTTAGTGGTGGATGGGATAGCCATGACTATCTTAAGCAGGGCCATACATCACGAATTAAAAGTGTCGACAAGCCTATGGCGGGTCTGATTCGAGATTTAAAACAACGTGGGCTTCTTGAAGACACACTTGTTGTCTGGACAGGTGAATTTGGACGAACGCCGGACAATAACAAACGAGGTGGAGTCTATTCACTTGGACGGGGGCACAATAACGAGGCAATGACAATGTTGTTTGCTGGTGGTGGAGTGAGGCCAGGTGTCGTTGGGGCAACAGACGAACTTGGTGCTTCTGCTTCAGAATGCGTTCACCCCATTCGAGATGTGCACGTGACGATGCTTCACCTTCTAGGGCTTGACGATAACAAGTTGACATATCTGCACGCAGGTCGGCATAAGCAGCTTTCCCAGTTTGGCGGAGAGGTTATCGAGGACCTTATTGCCTGAGTGGGCATCTTGTAGTTGGAAAACATACTGCCTGTGCGTGTACATTGATCGCATGAATACCACGTCTGAACAGACACCATGCCAGAGGCGGCCTTCTGTTGAGAAGGCTGCATTTCTCGTTACGGAAATTGGATTCCTGTCGGCTCTCGCCGTCTGGGGCGGTCCAGCATGGGTGGGCGTCGTTGTGCCGGCGATCTTCATCGAAATCTACTGCGGAAGTCAGTTGCGTTCCCTTGGAATGCTGATGCCAGCTGGTATTTGGTTAGTGCTTCGTACGCTGACAGGAAACCGAGAACTTTTTTTTCCCTATGCCATGTACGTCATGGCATTCATGGTGATTCGACTATGGGAGAGGAGCCGAAGTACCGCAATCATTGGGGGGCTTTTCGGTGGAGCATTGTTTCTCTTCATTCGGTGGCTCCAAAATGCGACCATGGATGTGCTTCTTGTTGAAGGAGTCGTTGCTGCCGGTATTGTTCTTGCTTTGAGTGTCTTTTGTTGGCTGGAACTAAACCGGGGGTGGATGCGAATGATCGGTTTACTCAGCGGATCGCTGCTGGCCTATGCTGGCCTTGCCTTGTAACGGCACTATCTAGAAACCACTCAGCACCCATCCTAGGGCAATGAGCAGGCAGACGACTGCTGTTAACACGACCCAAAGTGGCTGCGAAGTAGTGGGGAGATCTTCAGCTGAAATGTAATTTCCACAGGCAGGGCACTGCGGACTTTCTTCTAACATCTCAGCGCCACAGTACGGGCAGGGAATGACCGGTTCATTGAGGTTTTCTTCATCGAATTCCTCGTCCCAGTCCTCATCATCTTCAAGTATATTCATCGACTCAGCTCACTGGTGCAGTCAGGCTGTCTTCCGCTTGAGGGCGGTTGTTTTGGTGCCTGCGATATTTTTAGGCTCAAAGGGACAGTGCCTGCAGCCAGAACCACAGCAGACCCCTCGCTTTAGATGATAAGCAGCCGTAAACACAAGAAACCCATTTTCAAAATAGTAGTCCTGCGTGCTTTGTTCAGCACCCGACGGTCTGCTTCTCGAAGTGGTTCTGGTAGTCTTCGGTTCTGGTTCTTGATGTTCTTTCATTTTCTAAATGCTGTTACGTCTATGCAACGAGTTGTAGTTTTTTCAGGTGCTGGTGTCAGTGCTGAAAGTGGCCTGAAAACATTTCGGGGGGACGACGGGCTGTGGGAAGGGCATCGGGTTGAGGAGGTAGCGACACCAGCGGCGTGGGAAGCTGATCCTGCTCGAGTATTGAGATTCTATAATGAGCGTCGAAAACAGGTACGATCTGCCCAGCCGAATGCTGCGCATAAAGCACTTTCCGCTCTCCAGAGGTGTTTCGAGGTTGATATCATTACGCAAAATGTTGACGACTTGCACGAGCGGGCAGGGTCGGCTCGGGTGCTTCACCTGCATGGCGAAGTAATGAAGGCTCGGAGTACACGAAATCCTGACTGTCTTATTGCCCTTGGTAGCAACGATATTACTCTGGGAGACACATGTCCTGCGGGCAGTCAATTGCGTCCACACGTTGTGTGGTTCGGCGAAGAGGTGCCAGCAATGACAGCAGCAGCAGCTCTCGTAACGCAGGCCGACATTCTTCTCTGCGTTGGCACGTCGCTTCAGGTATACCCTGCTGCTTCACTCGCTTTTCTCGCCCCGGATGAAGCACGCCGAATTGTTGTTGACCCACACATTCCAGAATCGGTTGTCCGGACCACGTTTGAATGTATTGCGAAACCTGCCTGCGAAGGTGTGCCGAGTATCGTTCGTGAGTTAGTGCGAGATTCAGGTAGCCACTCGGACGATCACGGTGACGGGTAGCACTATTCTCAAGGTTGGATTTTCGGCTTTTATATTCCGAAGAAGAACCGGCTACATCAAAACCATTCGAATTGCGGCAACGGCTGTAAATGCCAGGAGAAAAGTGTCGAAGACTTTCTGCGGAAGTCTTCGCACCACCATAAGGCCAAAGATGAGGCCGGCAACGACACATGGCGCTAAGACAAGATTAATAAGAAGGCTTTCAGTAGTAATGAAGCCGAGGTTCGCGCTAAATGGGATTTTCGCAATATTCAAAACAAAGAAAAACCAAGCGCCCGTAGCTACGAGTTTAAGTTTGGGTAGAGAGACTGCAAGAAGATAAAGTGCGATGACTGGGCCTGCTGCGTTGGCCAACATCGTTGTTATTCCACCAAGGATGCCCATCGACCAAGCGAAAGGTTTTGTATGGGGAACCGTTGTAAATAAGTTTGGCCGCCACATCCTTAGAAGTTGTCCAAAACAAAGTAGAATAATGATGATGCCGATCAGCGGCCTAAAAGCAGCCTCATCGAGCCGACCCAGCAGACTCCAGCCAATGACAACCCCCACGAACGCTGGTGGGAGTAAGCGAAGTACGTATCGCCAATCAACCTCGCGCCCGATGAGCCAAACTGCGCAGCAGTCTCCGACAATCAGGAGAGGGAGAAGTGCCCCGGTTGAGGCTTTTGCACCAAAGACGTAGGCAAATACAATCACATGGACAAGGCTTACACCAGCCAATCCACTTTTTGAGATGCCAACGCCAGTCGCTCCCAGCACGAGTAAAAACCATGAGAATGGAGAAAGATCTGACATGAAATATAGTTTTGTAATTGTGTGCTGGAAAGAATGCTGACTAAGATTGAGGCTTAGTTTGCCTCACGGCTAATCTCTTACAAGTCAAAAATTTCTACCCGGGTCTATTTCATGTTTCAACGGCTATTTTTGTTTCTATCGCAATTCTCCAGCAAAGTGCATCGTGGCCATCTGGTGATGCTTTTTTGTTCTGTCCTTTGTCTTGCAAGCACCGCAAAGTGTGCAGAAGAAGAGCAGGCCAATCCGGCTGTCATTCCAACGAGAGAAGAACTTCGACTTCAGTTGCGGCCTCTCACCGATGAAGAACTCAAGCAACAGGCAAATGCGTGGCAGCACCGTGTGCAAAAGAAGGTTGCCGAAGTAAGCCAACTGCAACTGGAAAAAAAGACGGGTTTAGCCAATACAGAGATTGTCGGGCTTCAGGAAGAACAGGACGAGTTGCTGAACAGATTCCGTGTTGTGCTTGATGAGTGGGAGCGAAAGGGCGGAGATCCAAAGAAGTACAGGGCCTACGCATCTGCTGTGAGTGGGTTGGAATTTGACTTCTACAATTTGCAAGCGACGTTCATGGTTTTGAAAAACTGGGTGATGTCACCTCAAGGTGGTCTTCGATGGGTCGGGCGTCTGTTTATGTTTGGATCTATACTTTTTGCCTCATGGATGTTGTCTCGTGTGCTCAGTAGGATTTCCGGCGAGGCCCTTTCGCGAGTCGAGGGGGCATCGTCACTCTTACGAATATTTCTGGTCAATTTTGTGCGACAGGCGATTCTGGTACTCGGGTTTGTGGTGTCACTTTCGGCCCTCGGTATCAATACCAGCCCGATACTGGCGCTCATCGGCGGTGCCGCTTTCGTTATCGGACTTGCCCTACAGGGGACTCTGTCGAACTTTGCCCAAGGGTTGCTCATTCTGGCATATCGACCATTCGATGTCGGTGATGTCATTGACGCTGGCGGTGTGAGTGGGATTGTGGATTCAATGAATATGCTGTCTACCACAATTCGTACCTTCGATAACAAGAAGATGATTGTTCCAAATGGGAAGATTGGTGGTGATACGATCACCAATGCAACAGCGAGTAGTACACGAAGGATCGATATGACGTTTGGTATTGGCTACGATGACGATGTTGCGAAGGCGCAGTTGATTCTTGAGAGAATTATCAATGAACACCCACTGGTAATGAAGGATCCTGCTCCGCTTATCAAGATGAATGAACTAGGTGAATCTGCAATTAATTTTATAGCCCGACCGTGGGCCAAGACTGGAGATTATTGGACGGTGTTCTGGGAAGTAACGGCGGCAGTAAAGGAAGAGTTTGACTCCACCGGCATTTCGTTTCCCTACCCACAGCGGGATGTTCACCTCTATCAGGTCAAGGAAAAGTGACCGGAGCGGACATCATTTTATGAGAGGCCTCAAAGGGCGTGAATGTTTAGCAGACAGGATGCGGTGGGTTGAATGACTCCATTTGAAGTTGGATTGATCCTTGTGGGGTCTTTTTTTGGTGGCTTCGTCAATGCCATTGCTGGTGGTGGGGGACTGGTTTCGCTGCCCGTTATGCTCGGTGTTTTTCCCCAGGCGCCTCTCCCTAGTATTTTTGGCACGACAAAGTCGGCAATGGTCTGGGGAACAGCGTGGGCGGCACGATCATATGCGGCCCACGTCAATATTTCGTGGATGCGACTTGTACCAGCACTAATTATGGCCGTGCTTGGTGGGTTTATTGGTGCGTGGCTTTTGACTTACTTTGAGTCAGAGTGGCTGCGAAAGGTGCTGCCCGTGCTGCTGGCATGTGTGTTCTGGTACACCTTGGCGAGTCAGCACTTCGGGCGTGACCACGTCCCTACCTATCATCCCCGGTATGAGGCAGCCTTTGCTGGTGTGATTGCTTTCTGCTTGGGCCTTTATGATGGTTTCTTTGGGCCAGGGACGGGAAGTTTTTTTGTCTTCTTTTTTGTGAGGTTTCTGGGGTACGACTTTCTCCATGCATCTGCGTCTGCAAAGGCCTTAAACGCGGCCACTAATACCGCAGCAATTTGTGTGTTTGCATCAACTGGAGTCGTTTGGTGGTCACTCGTCGGCCCAATGGCGATTGTGAACATCGTAGGAGCTGGTTTGGGAACAGCGGTTGCCTTCAGACGAGGAAGTGGTTTCGTCCGAAATATATTCCTCATCGTAATAGCCGCCCTCATCTTGAAGACGGCCATTGATGCATATTGGCTGTGATCCGGACCCAACGATCAATAAGATTTGGCGTCTTACCCGAAGAGACAGAAACGTTTGTAGTAGACCTTTGCCTGCCCGCCTGTTGAGACGAACAGATTTAGTAGGGGCTGAAGTGTTCCTCGAAGACGGTAGAGACTCCAGAGACTGATGAGGCTTTCCAATTCCAGACGAATCGTATTCTCAGTTGCAATAATTTTGACCGAACGACCTTGAAGTTGCCCGTTGAGGCGGCCGGTCAAGACTATTTTGGGTCATTACTGGTGTCCCGTGTCTTTATTTTTATGCAGCCATCGAGAATCCACTCCGCATGTTGGGCACTTGCCGTCGTATCACTCGGAATTTTGACATGAAGGTTTTCAAATTCGTAAGAGATTTCTGCCTGTCTGCCGGTAAGCCTGTCGTAGAGCCCAATTGCCAAATCAGGCCATGAAATCGGTTGCGAATCAGCCATTTTTTAATCCTTCGATGTGGGGGGGCTAGAAAAGAATCAGTTCACAGTGGTACTGTAGGCCGTAAGGTGGAAGAAACAAGTTCTCTTTGCAGCATTTTTGTAATCTTGAGTGCTGCCGACGGGTAATTGATGTCTGGTTGGGTCATTAAGAAAGATGGGAAACAAAGTGGTACTGAAAAATATGATTCTGAGTGGATTGGTTTCATTGGTGTGTATTGGATCGTTGCGGGCAGCCGAAGGTGTCGATAGTACAGGCACAGATCCAACAGAATTGGCAACCAAGGCCTGGGTCGCGCTCAAAGCTGGGGATCACGAGTTAGTTTCAAAACTCACAACACAATGCTTTGAGGAATTTGGCGATGACGCCGTAAGGCAGCAGAAGGAATCAGGGGAAGAAATTTCGAAAGAGAATGCGTCTTCTTTTCCAGAGCTCAACAGTGTTGGAACATGCTTGTTTATTCTTGCTGAATCATTATCACAGCAGGGAAATAATGAGAAGAGTCAGGCCACGCTAAAAAAGTTGATCACAGACTTTCCAGAATGTCATTGCGCGAATAAACAGGGCTACTACTGGAAGCCGGCAATGGCAGCTCAGAAGCGACTTGCCGAAGCAACGGAAAAGGCAGGTTAACTCGTTGCGACTGCTTCAGTGACTGCTTGAACGGCTTGGTGAATATCGGCGTCTGTGTGCTCACAGGTAATAAAAAACCGAATGCGAGCAGCAGATTCTCGAACGGCAGGGAACAAGATCGGGCGGGCATTAATACCCATTTCCAAGAGTCGTTGGGAGACGGCGAGAGCTTTTTGCGAGCTGCCAACGATCACTGGAATCACCGGAGTGTTCAGGCTTGGTCCGGTGTCGAGGCCGGCTTCTTTTGCCAGAGAAAGAAAAAGAGCTGACCTTTCGTGAAGTTGTCGAACCCGCCATGGTTCGGCTTGAAGGGTCTGCAGAGCAGCGAGAGCAGCAGCAGTATTTGGTGGTGAGCATGCTGTTGAGAAGACAAACGCAGGTGTCGTCAGGCCGAGATAATCGATAAGTTCGCGAGAACCAGCCAGATACCCTCCGCCGGATCCAAGGGATTTGCTGATCGTCCCCATCCAAATATCGACACTTTTCGGGTCGATTTCGAAGAACTCGGCGATTCCTCGCCCGTTGTTTCCCATTGTTCCGAGTGAGTGTGCCTCGTCGATGTAGAGAAGTGCGTCGTGTCTTTGTTTTACTTCAATAAACTTTGGAAGATCTGGGTAATCGCCGTCCATGCTGTACACGCCTTCAATTGCAACAACAGTACGTCGGTATTTATGGCGAATATCTCGAAGGAGGCCATCGAGTTGTTCAAAGTCATTGTGCCGGAAACTACGACTGGCGGCCTGCGAGGTCATTGCTCCCTCGGTAATACTCTTATGCGCTAATTCGTCATAAAGGATGAGGTCTTGAGCATTAAATAAATGCCCAAATACGGACGCATTGGTACCAAACCCGCATGGGAAAACGGTTGCTCTCTCTGTCCCAATAAAGTCTGCAATAGCATTATCGAGTGCATTGAGAAGCGTGGTGTTGCCACCAACCATACGGCTTGCTGTGGCCCCGCAGCCGAACTGATCAATCGCTGTTTTTGCAGCTGATGTAACCGCTGGATGGCTGGTCAGGCCAAGGTAATCAAAGCTGGTAAAACTGATCACATCTTTCCCACAGATGGATGCATGCTTCCCCGTAACGGATTCATGTGCCAAAAGGAAAGGGTTGTCGAGGCCGAGTGCTTGGAGGTCTGCAACACGTTTTCTTAGAACCTCGCATTCCTCAAAGGAATAGGTTCTCACAGCCGTGGGGTTTTCGCGATGACTCGAATCTTTGAGTAGAGCTTCTGCTGCGTCTGTGTCTTGGGTATCGAACATTCTCGTGGCAATGCATGTCACCAGGTCGTCACATGTTTGAATGTCTAGTATCCACTCTTTATGCAACCGCATTCCGTAACTTCCCTGAAGCCGAACAATTGCATCCTCGAGGCGAGCGTCATCGATCCCTTCATCAGTCAGTACTGATTCAGGCGTCAGAAGCGTCTGATTTGAGCTGGGCATGACACGAGAGAGTTCATTGAGAACGACACCGTAAATCACGTCACGGGTGTGTGCATTGGGAACTATTCGCTGATCATCAACGGTGATTGTCGAGGGTGTTGCCTTGCCGAAACGAATCATGGGAGAACTTTCTGCCGGGGAACATCGTGCGAATCGCAACAGTGCGGCATCGAACTCTTTTACTATAAGCAAACAATTTGTCCGATCAATTCAACCGATGAGATGGTTCGGATAATTTGGACCATCGGCAATCAGACGAGACGTCATAATCGGTCTAACTAAAAGAATAGTGTTTGCATGCGTCAAGAACAGGCAGCAGGCTCAAAATCGTTTAAAACATGACTCGTTGACGTTGAATTACTTGAGAGACACGACTTGCCGTTCATACTTCGGTGTCGAGGGTTCTTCATCAGATCATCTTAATTTTGTGTAGTTTTATATTTTTCGCAACTAGGGTTTGCTTGATTAGTTTCAAAGTTCACCCCTTTTGTTTTAAAGTTGGTATCTGGCAGAGTGCAATTATCGAATCGGGATATGTTCTTGTGAAAGCTTTGGAGAAGGGTATGCGAGTCGTGTTGGAGAAAATATTCTGGTCTGTGGTTCGTATGATTTTGCGACTTCGCTATCGAGTTCGTGTCGATGGTCTTGATCAGCTTCGCGCGCTGGAGGGTCCTGTACTCGTCCTTCCAAACCATCCCTGTTACATAGACCCCCCCACAGTCTTGTCTCATTTGTATCGAGCAGTCAAATTTCCGCTTCGGCCATTGGTCTACTCTGGGACATATCGCGTTCCGTTTCTTCTACCATTGATGAAACTCGTTCGAGCATTCGAAGTGCCTGATCTTTCGGCGCAGAGCCAGTCTGCTGTCGTTCAGGCGCAACAATTAATCGATACAGTTGTTGAGGGTATCGATCAGGGAAACAGTTTTATCATTTACCCATCTGGCCGACTGCAAAGAACAAACCTTGAGAAGATTGGATCGAATCGGTTAGTTCACGAGGTTGTCAGTCGATGTCCGTCAGTCACGGTTGTTCTCGTACGTACCCGTGGTTTATGGGGAAGCCTTTGGGGATGCGCTCGGACCGGGCATCCACCAGATCTAACATATAACGTACTCGAGGCACTGGGCTGGTTAGTCGCGGGTCTTTTCTTTTTTCTGCCAAGACGGAACGTGCATTTGCATGTCGAGGTGGTTTCGGTAGACAACTTACCAATCGACTCGCGTGAGGCATTTAACCGAAAGCTGGAAGATTGGTTTAATACCGATGCGGCAGAGTCACCGATTTTTGTTCGGTACAATTACCTTTTGGGGCCGAATAAGGGAGCGTATCAGTCAGCTACCGTGGCCGACATCGATACCGCCTCCATAGATAAAAAAACAATCAGTCAGGTCAATGAGCTTGTGGCGTTATTCTTGAAGCGGGACCTGGTTCACGAGGAACAGTCAGCCAGCACACGACTTGAAGACCTTGGCCTAGACAGCCTTGATCGAATGGAGCTCGCACTTCGAATAGAGCAACAATTTGGATTTCAAAGCGACGACGTGGTGGAAACACTAGGAGGCCTCTGGAGTCTTGCAGATGGAAAACTTGCCGCTGGTACTGCTGCCAAGGAAACGTTGGTGGTGCCCAAAAACTGGGCTTCATCGGTATCACCCATGGTAGGGCAAAACACCTCTGGTAAATCACCATGGTTACTCGACGAAACCGTTGCGGCTGCATTTGTCCAACGAATGATCGAGTCACCCGAGGCAGCTGCAACAGGTGACCCGATGTCTGGTGTCCTGTCACGCCGCCGGCTGTTAGTAGCAGCTACGTTAATGGCACAGCGTTTCGCTAAAATTCCCGAACAACACGTCGGAGTCATGCTCCCGGCAAGTGTCGCAGCGGACATTGTCTTTTATGCAATGCACCTCGCCGGAAAAACGCCCGTCATGATGAATTGGACGACGGGGCCATCGGGGCTTGCTCACGGTATTGAGAGGACGGGAGTCCGGCAGATTGTGACCTCGAGTCGGTTGGTTGACCGACTCGGTATTGCAATCGAGGGGGCAGGCTATATTTTCCTCGAAGATGTGAAGAAGTCGATTAAGAAAACAGAGGCAATGGGCCTTATGGCTCGTACGTATCTCCGGCCGTCATCGTTCCTCAGGAACCTGCCACAACAAAATGAGCGTGATCCCGCAGTCTATCTTTTCACTTCGGGCTCCGAATCGGCCCCCAAAACGGTTCCGCTTACTCACTTGAATCTTCTGACGAATATTCATGATAGCCTGGGCGTTCTGCAACCAGATCAGAGTGATAGTCTGCTCGGATTTTTGCCGCCGTTTCACTCGTTTGGGCTAACCGGGAACGTCTTGCTCCCCCAGTTATCTGGCATTCGAAGTATTCGGTATGCGGACCCAACTGATGCACCGGGCCTTGTGAGGCTTATTGGCGCGTATAAGCCTTCGATGCTGTTTACGACACCAACATTCCTTGGGTACATACTCGCCAATTGCTCTGGGGACGAGATGCAAAGCTTGCGGAAGATTATTACCGGTGCCGAAGCGTGTCCTGAGACGACTCACGAACTCTGTGCGCAAAAAGCTCCTGAAGCCATTATTCTTGAAGGGTATGGCATAACCGAATGTTCACCTGTTGTCGCAGCCAACAGGATTGAGAGAAATAAGCATGGCAGTATCGGAAAACCTGTTGAGCATATCGAAGCAAAAATTGTTCATCACGAAACACTGGAGGAAGTCCAAGATGGGGAGACGGGAATGCTTCTTGTTCGGGGTGATTCAATATTCGATGGATATCATTCGTACGAAGGCCCGAGCCCGTTTGTAGAAGTGGAGGAGCAGCAGTGGTACCGCACAGGAGACCTGGTTTCTGCTGATGAGGACGGCTATTTACACTTCCGTGGGCGTCTGAAGCGATTTTTGAAGGCCGGCGGTGAAATGATATCACTTCCGGCACTCGAGAAGCCTTTTCAGAAAAAGTTTCCAGCAGATGAGAACGGTCCGCATGTCGCGGTGGAGGGTATAGAGACTGCAGGCGGCCGAATGATTGTACTGTTTGCAACAGTGCCTATTTCAATGCGGGAAGCATCTGAGGTGCTCCTCGAGGCCGGGCTGCGGGGTGTGATGCGGCTCGATGCAGTTCAGCGTATTGAGACGATTCCGGTCTTGGGTACAGGGAAGACAGATTACAAGTCACTCCGCTCTCAAGTTGAGGTACTTGTCGAACAAGGAATGGAACGGCAGCCCACCAAGACGATTTAGTCATTGGCGACGCAGAAGAGCGTGGTTTCTCCACGGATAAAAAGTTCATTGCCGACTGGGGCAGGTGTCGCATCAACGCCTTCTCCCATGTCATTCACCGCAACTATGACAGGGTCATTACCGTCGCGAATAACAGTGATGGTTCCGCTCCGATCTGTCATGTAGATATGACCGTTGGCAGCTACCGGTGATGCGTACGTGTAGCTTATGCCTTCAATACGCTTCTGTTCATAAAGTGGTGTTCCGTCCTTAATGCGGATGCATGTGAGTAATCCGGTTTTTCCTTTATAAAACCATATTCTTCCATCATGAAGGAGAGGCGATGCGATGTCGGGGGTGTTACGGGATACGGTCCAATGCACATGAGGTGAACCCTGAATGTTACCACGGCCCGTCAGATCGAAGCATCCTAGGAATGAACCGCGAAACCCGGAGCCGATGAGCACAAGACCGTCATCAGAGACTGCAGATGCAACTGGTCGCATCGTCTGACCTCCACATTTCCAGAGTTCTTTGCCAGAGGCAAGGTCGTATCCACGGGCTGCATTTTGGCCGTTCATGGCAACCTGTTTTGAGCCATCGTCAAGTGTGACAATAAGTGGGGTTGCCCAACAGGTTGGTTCATCGCGCGGAATATCCCAGAGTGTCTCGCCGGTTTTGGCATCGAGGCAAAAGAGACGCGATGGACCCTCATGGTCCCAGGGAATTACAATTTTATCATCAACGAGAGTCGGTGAACTGCCTTCACCAAACTCATTGCGGGTATGCATGCCGCCGAAATCCCTATTCCAGACAGGCTCACCCTCCATTGTTAGACAGTACAGGCCCTGAGAACCGAAGTGCGCATAGATATATCTGCCATTCGTACACGGTGAGGCCGATGCGTACCCATTGGTACTATGCGTTCCTTCATGAGGGATGGCTTTGATGCACGAATGGTCCCATTGTTTTGTTCCTGTTTTTCTGTCGTAACAGAGTAGTCGAAAATCCAGCGTACCTCGACCATCGGATAGAGGAATGGCGGTAGTGACAAAGACCTGATCGTCCCAGACAACTGGTGAGGATGATCCACGTCCGGGGATCGGCTGCTTCCAGCGACAGTTTTTTCCTGGACCAAATTCTCTTGGTGGTGTTGCAGTAAGGCTCTCACCATTGCCGGTCGGGCCTCGCCAGTGGCCCCATTGCTGTTCATTTCCGTCCGCGCTATTTAGAGTCACAAGTGACACAGTTAGAAGCAGCATGGAAAGCATGAAAGCGTGAAAACGGTTACGCATCATCGGCATGGTTGTATGGGAGGCTTGTGTCATAGTTATATTTCTCGATACTGATAGCAGTGCGGGGCGGAACATTTTCCCTTCACTCATACAATACTCTTTTTTGTTCACATTGTGAGGAGTTCAAAGCACATGGCTGCCTTTCCTGATATTCCAAAAATTCAATACGAGGGGCCTGAGTCGAAGAATCCCCTCGCTTTCCGCTGGTACAACCCGGATGAAGTAGTGGCTGGGAAGACCATGAGAGAACATTTTCGGTTCACTGTGGTGTATTGGCACACGTTTCGGGGAACGGGTAGCGATCCATTTGGGGCGGCAACGCTTCAACGTCCTTGGGATGATGGCACTGAAAGTGTCGACAACGCCTGTAACCGAGCACGGGCTGCATTTGAACTGTTTGAGAAGCTTGATGCACCGTTTTACGCGTTTCATGATCGTGACGTTGCGCCGGAAGGTCAAACGTTGGCTGAGAGTCATTCGAATCTCGATGCAGTGGCAAAGGTACTCAAAGAAGAGCAGGAACGATCTGGTGTTGGATTATTATGGGGCACCGCGAATCTTTTTAGCAATCCTCGATATATGCACGGTGCCGCAACATCATGTAATGTTGAAGTCTATGCCTATGCTGCCGCTCAGGTGAAAAAAGCCATTGAAGTTACGAAAGAACTTGGTGGTGAGAACTATGTCTTTTGGGGCGGTCGGGAAGGCTACCAGTGTTTATATAATACGGATATGAAGCGTGAGCTCGATCATCTGGCTCAATTCTTCCACATGGCAGTTGACCATGCTAAATCGATTGGCTTTACCGGGCAGTTTCTTATCGAGCCAAAGCCAAAAGAACCCACAAAACATCAATACGATTCAGATGTGGCAGCATGTGTTAACTTCTTGCGTGCGTATGATCTGACTGATTCCTTTAAGCTCAACCTTGAAACAAACCATGCGACGCTAGCCGGTCATGAAATGCTGCACGAATTGGAAGCAGCTGGGAGTCAAGGATTCCTTGGTTCAATTGATGCCAATACTGGTGATCTGTTGCTTGGTTGGGATACTGATCAGTTTGCAACAAACTACTACCTGACTACACAGATCATGCTGGCGTTATTGAAATATGGATTAAGTCCAGGGGGTGTCAACTTTGATGCCAAGGTGCGTCGAGAGAGTTTTGAGCCGGTTGATCTGTTCTATGCTCATATTGGAAGCATGGACGCCTTTGCCCGCGGGTTACGGGTTGCCGCAGCAATTCGTGAAGAAGGTGCTCTTTCCAGCGTAGTAACTGAACGATACAAGAGCTGGGACGGTGATCTTGGGAAGAAAATCGAAGCCGGTAAATGCAGTTTTGCGGAACTTGAGAAGCTTATGCTGGAGAAGGGTGAAGCTTCTGCAAATACCAGTGGTCGGCAAGAGCTTCTTGAAAATATTGTGAATCGGTATCTCGACAAACGCTAGATCTCGTGCCAGGTACTGCTGTGGCTCATCCAGTTGATCTTGATGATGCGAATCTCCTTCGGTCTTGCCGCGAAACACGAACGCGTCGCGGTGGACCGGGAGGGCAGCATCGCAATAAGGTCGAAACAGCGGTGGTGTTGTTACATAAGCCAACTGGTATTGCTGCTGAAGCATCCGAACGGCGTAGCCAGGCTGAGAATAGACGCACCGCCTTAACGCGGCTTCGGCTGAAATTAGCGATTGAGTGTCGTGTGGTGCGAGACGATGTGCCGTCACTACGATGGCAAAAACGTGTTCAGCGCGGGCGGCTGGCGATATCGCGTGATCATCAGGATTTTGCACTGCTTGTCGCGGAGGCATTTGATCATCTTGCGACATGTAATGGTGATATTCGGAGTGCGGGTGATACGTTACAGGTCACTCCAACTCAGTTGGCCAACCTTTTCAGGAAGGATGCTTCTGTTTGGACGGCTTTTCAGCGCGACCGAATTGATCGAGGTTTTCGATCATTGAAGTAGTACTGCAGCTGAGGCTCTCCGCAGTGAGTAGGATGAGAGTCACATTTTGTCGGAAAAGCTTTCTTCGGGCTGCGGGGGTGCCTGATACGTTACTTGTGAAAAAAATGCAGGAAAGAATTATTTCTCAAAAAAGATAGTCCCCTAAATCACTTTTGTGACAGTACTTCAGAGTGGAAAATACATTGAATAGGTGTGGATTCACGTGACTACAGACTCTCACAAGGTTTTTGAAATTCTTGCTCGTGAAAACTCACGAATGCTCATGGTTTATTTACGCAGTGTGGTCCGTGATGAGAGTGCTGTAGACGATTTATTTCAGGAAACATTGGTCGTGGCCTGGCGACGTCTTGATGAGTGTGATCAGAGTCGGCCATTTGGGCCCTGGTTACGCGGAATTGCTCGTAGGTTGGTATTGGCACACTACCGGAAAATGAAACAGTCACCAATTGTTTTGGATGACGCTGTACTGGCTGCTCTTGAACGTCATTTTGAAAGAGTCAACCTTCTTGCTGCTGATACTTGGGATGAAAAGCTTGAAGCCTTGCAGGAGTGTGTTGAAGCACTATCAGGACATTACAAAACAATCATTCATGGTCGTTATCAGAATGGTTTCAAACTAAAGATGCTTGCTCAGCAAATGGAAATTTCTTTTGAAGCGTGTAAAAAACGATTGCAAAGAGCCAGAGCGTTAGTGGCGGAATGTTTGAAGAGAAAGGGTGTCTTGAGTCGATCGGAGGGAGCTACATGAAACCTCAAAATAACCCATTTACCAGTTGGATTGATGATGAATATACAGAAGTGCCAGATTCTCCAGGTCCGGTTGACGACGCAATTGCCGAGACTGTTGCAGATGAACTATTTGTGCATGCTGTGCTTGAAGATAGGGTTCAGCGAAATAATGAAAAAGAGAAAACTAATATTTACAACGTACTCAATCTCATTTCGAAAGACGTTCCTACTCCATCACGTTCTGCAAAACCTCCGACTGGGCTCGCTCGTAACACCCAATTTGTTGTAGTGACATCGGCACTATCACTGACCATCGCGTTGCTTGTCATGTTTTACTTTGTTTCACCTTACCAAAATGCGAATGCCGCTATGGCTTCGCTTCAGAAGGTTCTCAAAGCAACAAGTGAGCCTCTTGATAGAACGTATGTAATACGCCTACTGGAGGAATACTCACGTGAGAAAAAGCCACAGAGACTTTCGCAGGAGGCATGGAACGTCGAGTCAGTGGAGGATGTAGACGGTGCGCTTCTTTTTGTACGGGGTGTGGATCAGTTTGTGCTTCGTATGCCTCTTCGATCTGGTGGAATGAGAACGCTTGGGTGTGACGGTGAGACAAGTTGGGCATTTCGTGACAACGGCCCGGTGCATGTAAGTAATAATCTCAATAGATTTCGTGGTGCACTTCCGGGTCAGCAGCAGGACCTTCCTCTCATCAATATTTTTGAACATGTCAATCAATTACAAAATGGATATGACATAACGTTAGAAGAGTATGCAGGCTTTCTAGAAGGTGGTGTCACACTCGCAAAAATTAGCGGTGTGCGGAATTCACGAGACGTTCGTGGGCCAAAGCAAATCGAACTTTTCTTTAATTCAGAAACCGGTGTGCTTCACACCATTAGGCTTGATGGTTTACCTCGGGGGCGTGGGGGGCCAAAGAGTGTCCTCTTTGAATTGAAAGATCAGTCCGACTTGGGAAAAGCATTTTTCTCACATATTTTGCATCACGACGGTCAGAAAGAAATTCGAGAAGAGGGTTCGAGACAATGAAGGCAGAAGTGCTCACAATGTTTGTTGTTGTCTCCGTTTTGGGCTGCGTGCAGGGAAAAGTGGCACGGGCTCAGGAATCGCGAGTCGATCCTCTCGTTGTGGTAATTGATTCCAACAAAGATGGAATTATCGATTTAGGGGAATTAAGAGGCGCCCCTGTATCAATCCGGACATTAGATACAAATAACGATGGGGCTGTATCACGCGATGAAGCATCTGGTCGGGAAAAGCAGAACCGTGGCGGTGGGAGTCGGCTTGGTGGCTACACAGTACCACCGCCCGCGAATAATGTTCCTGACCACCTTTTCGATATTATTGTTGGTCGTTTGACTGCCAGTACTGCAACGGTGCGGGTCTTATTTCACCAGAGAAGCACAGTCCTTATTCAGTATGGAGAGCGTTCGGGAAGCCTCGTTAGCAACACGGGAAGCTGCTCTCTTGAGCCGGGTGAACCTGTTGACTTTGTGCTGGAAGGATTAAAGGGAAATACACGCTATTTTTATAGGCTTCTTTACACAGTCGATCTTCAACAGCAAAAAAGTGACGAGTACACGTTTCATACGCAACGGGCGAAAGATACGTCATTTGTTTTCACAGTTCAGGCAGACTCGCATCTTGATGAGAATACGAGTGGTGAAGTCTATTTGCGGACACTTTATAACGCATGCGTGGATCAGCCGGATTTTCATTTTGGCTTGGGCGATACATTTATGACGGGCAAGTATGTCAGTCCAGAGTTATCACAGCCACAGTATCTTGCACAGCGGTATTATCTTGGCCAGTTATGCCATTCGGCGGCGTTCTATTTTGCTCTTGGCAATCACGATGGGGAAGGTGGGAGTAAGGGATCGAATGTGTGGGCGACCCAGACCCGAAAAAAATATTTCCCCAATCCATATCCAAATACGTTCTTCACGGGAAACGATAACGCCGAACCTGAAGTAGGGCTTCCAGAAAATTATTATGCATTCGAGTGGGGTAACGCGCAGTTTATTGTGCTTGATCCATTTCGGTATACAACGACGAAAACACGGGGTGGAGATTCAGGTAATTGGTATTGGACTCTCGGAGAAAACCAGTATCAATGGCTCGCTCGTACACTGAATCAATCGAGTGCAGAGTTGCGGTTTGTTTTTATCCATCATCTTGTTGGTGGAACTGACAGGAATCAACGAGGTGGCGCTGAGGCCGCTCCTTACTGGGAATGGGGTGGCAAAGGTGTTTCCGGTGATAAAGAATTTGCCATCCATCGGGCTCAATGGGAGAAGCCAATTCATGACCTGCTTGTCGACAACGGTGTCGATGTTGTCTTTCACGGGCACGATCACATGTTCATTCATCAGCAACTTGATGGCATTGTCTACCAGCTTGTTCCGCAGCCGGGGCATCCTCGGTCCGGGACAAAGAGTGCAAAAGAATATGGATATCTTTCCGGTGAGGTTCAGGGAAGTAGTGGCCACGTACGCGTGCGAGTGAGTGCTTCATCAGCACGTGTGGATTATGTCCGTGCCTACCTACCAGAAGCAAATGGAGGGAAAACCATGAACGGATCTGTGAGTTATTCGTACGTGTTGCCGGTTAGAACGTTCTGAAGGAAACAAAAAGTGATCGCGAGGGAGCAGAAGATGGTGCTAAAGAACATGCGGCTTGAGCGAAGTAAAGCGAACGGAATGATCGTGGTGTTTATTCTTTTTGGATCTGTGATGAACTGCTGTCTTGCTGAAGCACAGAAGCTACAAAAATCTACTGCTAAGCAGAAACAAGGCGGCGGGCAAGACACAGGAGAGCGCCAGCGTCAAAAGGGCGGTGGGCAAAAAGGTAGTGGTCAAAAAGGTGGCCTTTTCCGGCTGCTTGATATTAATCGTGATGAAATGCTCTCTGAGGCAGAGATTAACAATGCATTCAATGTGTTAAAGATGCTCGATGTAAACAGAAATGGAGTTTTGGATCCTCAAGAATTGGTCATGCGTGGTGGCGGAAGTGGCAAAGGTGGAAAGAAGAAAAGAACGGTAGGGAAAAAATGAACGCGTATAGACTTGCCTCGGTGTATGTAGCTGTTCTTTTCAGTGTTACTGGATCGTCAGTAGTGGCTACTGAAAAACCGAATATTCTTTTTATGATGTCGGATGATCAGGCATGGAATGGCCTATCAGTGCCAATGCATCCTGCTATTCCATGGTCTAAAAGCTCGATTGTGGAAACTCCAAATCTTGAAAAATTGGCAGCGCAGGGAATGAGGTTTTCAGCAGCATATGCTCCTGCTTCTGTGTGTTCACCCACCCGAATAAGTCTACAGACTGGAAAGAGTCCTGCAGCATTGCACTGGACCAAGGCAGCAGGACCAGAAGCCGGTCACAAGCTCATTGAGCCGCGTAATGTCAGGGAAATTTCACAGAGCGAAACAACAATCGGGGAGCTTCTACAAGCCGCTGGTTATGTGACGGCGCACTACGGAAAGTGGCATATCAATGGTGGTGGTCCTGCAGCCAATGGATATGACGAAGGTGACGGAGATATAGGGAATGAATATGCCCATCAGTATGCCGACCCAAATCCTGCTGATATCGTCGGTATGGCAAAACGGGCGGTCCTGTTTATGGAAAAGAGTCAAAAGAGCCGGAAGCCATTTTTCATTCAGATGTCGTGGCATGCTCTTCATGCCCCCCAGAATGCCATGAAGGAAACACTTGCTAAGTATGCAAAAAAGATGGGAAGGAGCGTTGAGGACAAGCGTGTTGGGAGTGCCGCAATCGCTGATAACCTCGATACCGGAGTTGGTTTTGTACTGGACGCCATCGAATCGTTGGGTCTTACAGAATCGACGTATGTCATCTATATGTCTGATAACGGCAGCGGTGGTGGTGGTGGAAAACGAAGTGGCGAGAAGGGACGGCTATCAGGTGGTAAAGGGAGCGTATGGGAGGGTGGAATTCGCAGCCCCATGATCATCCGCGGTCCTGGGATACCGGCTAACTCCTGGTGTCATGAACGAGTTGTTGGATATGACCTGTACCCAACGTATTGCCAATGGGCTGGTGTGCCAATGAACAGACTTCCTAAAGGGATAGAAGGTGGCAGTCTTGTAAGTCTGCTTGATGACGGTCGAGGCACGGTGCAACGGGTGCGTGATGCTATGGTCTTCCACTTTCCGCATTATCAAAGTGGTGATGGACCTCATACAGCGATATTTCATGATGAATACAAGTTAATGAAATTCTATGAGAGTGGACGGTATGCCCTATTCAACATTAGTCAGGATATTACAGAACAAAGGGATCTTGCAGAACAGATGCCAGAGAAAGTCAGAGCTCTCGATCAATTGTTGGTGCAATATCTCAGCACGGTGAATGCACAGATGGCTGTTCCGAATCCTGATTATGACCCAATGAAAGAGCCATCAGACCGAAAGGGTAACGGTGGGAATAAAATGAAGAAAAAGTCTACGAAAAAGTCTGGGAAAAAGGCTGGGAAAGGAAGGGCCTGATGCGAGGGTTTGTAGTTGCAAGTCTGGTGCTGATGACCCAGTCAAATTTGTGCTTGGGTGAAACTCGAGCCGTTTCACAAGAGAGTGCCGGTCAGCGTGTTGGTGCTGTTACGAAGCACACAGTTGAAAAAAAGGTAACAGAAGGGTTTTTGTTTGTTGAGAATCGCTATGTTAGTTTGCCTTACCGTGTCGGGTTTGATGAAAAAAATGTATTCATCAATGATATTCCATTAGATAGCGTCGTTCTAAAAAGTCTTGTATCTGAACAATCCCTTCAGAATGGTCGATGGTGCCAGCAAGGCTTTAGACGTTTGTATCAGCATCTCACAACTGGAGGCACTCTCGTGTTCTATGGTGATGCCCCAGTTCTGTTGCTTGCCAACACGGGGAGTTCGGATTTACTCAAGACTTTGATTAATAATGGTGCTCTGGAGTCATTGGCAAATACTGGCCTGGCAGGCGACATGCAATTACCCGGTGAGAGATCGTATTGGAAAGAGTTTGCTGATGGCTTTGAGTGTCCTCAGGAATTGCGTGATCGAGTAGGTGAAGTTCTGGAAAAGGAGCGGGCTGTTGAAGAACGCAACCAAGCAGAGATTGCAGCCAGGCGAAATCTTGACTTAAGTTCTTACCCTCTAACGGTTTTTGGCATGGTTCTGGTTGTGATCGCGTTTGGGAACTTGCTTTCTAACGAGGCACCGCTTGATATTCAGTCTTCAGAGTCTCCCGTAATCGAGCGGCGTGTCCAAATATTTCTCATGCTTATAGCAGCCTTTTCTGTTCTAGACCTCATTTGGACACTGCTCGCAAGCCGTGCGAATGCATTGACAGAACTCAACCCAATCGGATCGCAGCTAATTAATAATCCGATTGGACTGCTAGCTTTCAAAACAGTAGTGACGCTGGGCGCTATTGGAATTCTTTTCGCCTTGCGGAGTCATAGAGTTGCACAGCGGGGTGCGTGGTGGTCCTGTCTTATCTGTACGCTTTTGACCGTACGCTGGCTGACCTTTAATTCAATGTTCGCGTAGTTCAAGAAGGGTCGTGAAACTTATATTCCAGAGGACTGAAGTATGAGATGCTTATTATTTACATTCATTACATCCATGCCGGTGTTATTCCCATGCATCGTGCTTTCAGAAGAGCCTATCCGGAAGCCGAGAATGGATGACACGATCAGGGCGAATGTATACGCAGATAATGCCTTCAGCCTTTATGTAAATGGAGAACTCGTAGCGGTGGATTCAATTCAGTTTGTGCCGCATAATGTCGTGTCTGTCGATATTCTGCCTGCATATCCAATGACAATTGCTGTGATGGGTATCGATAACGCAGATTCGTTAACGGGGATGGAATATGCAAATACGAACATTGGAGACGGTGGGTTAATACTGAAATTCAGTGACGGTACTGTTACTAATTCAAATTGGAAAGTGAAAGTAATTTCTTCAGGTCCACTAAATGGTGATAGCAGCAATCCGCACGTCGTGAATAATCCTTTGCCCGAAGACTGGTATGCAGTCGACTTTGTAGATCGTGACTGGGGTAACGCGAGAGAGTTTTCTGAAGAGGAAGTTGGTCCAAAAGAACCATTCTTCGAGCATGATTTTGAAGGAGCCAAATTCATTTGGTCAGATGACATACGGCTCGACAACATTGTCCTCTTTCGTACCGTAGTACCGTCACCACCAGACGGTAGAGAGCGACCAGACTTCCGCGGGCTTACCGATATTGTTCCCCAGCAGGGCGGGGGGCGTCGAAGTAGTGGTGGAAACCGCAGACGAAATAAAAAGTAAGCACCGGATAACCAAACCAATAGGATTGGGAGAGTAAAATGCGAATCGTACGAGTTGTTGTCGCGATCACGGCCTTCGGGTTAGTCATAAATGTGTCTACAGACACTTTCGGACACGATACACACAGCCATAACCCACACAGAAGTACCGACAAATATCAAGCAGATGCAACGTCCCGTAGTCGCATGTGGACGATCAAATCATTGACCGGAGACCGCACACCGACAATGGTTAAAGCCACTCTACTGACGGCAGACCACGATCAAGTCAGACTGCAGACATTGGATGGTCGTGTGATCTCTACTTCCATAAAGACACTGACGGCAGAAGATTTGAAATTTGTGCATCAGCGGCAGGAGCGTATGCTCGAATTGAATACCCAACCGTTTGTGCGTCTCACTGCATTCCAATCGAAGGACAACCAAGGGGTGGCAAATCCACCTGCACTGGCAAATTTCTTCAAGCCCTTCGCAAAGACGATCCACTTCCACTGGGACCGTGACTTCTTGTTTGTTGAATCCACCGGAATGCCCGATCATCCAATGATGACGGGCATCACCGCATGGCAACAACAAGTTCCGATACCTCAAGCATACACAGGGAATAACGCGTGGAAGATTCCACTTCATCCGGTCCCCGCACAGAACCCAATGTCAACAAAAGAACATTTCTTTCGCGGCGCTATTGCCTTGGCGGTCAACGGTGTACCAATCTTCAACCCCATCAAGAATAATGGTAAGACCGACACGCTGTTGGCAGGTGAACTCGACAGGTGGGGTGGGCATTGTGGTCGGGCCGACGACTATCACTACCACATCGCCCCAGTGCATCTAGAAAAAATTGTGGGTGCAGGGAACCCTGTTGCTGTAGCGCTCGATGGATATGCAATCTATGGCTACAACGATCCAAACGGAAAGCCACCAACCGATCTCGACTGGTTGAACGGCCATAAGGGCCCCGATGGTACGTATCACTATCACGCCACGAAAACATTTCCCTATTTAAACGGTGGCTTTTATGGTGAAGTCATCGAACTCAACGGACAGGTTGATCCGCAGCCGCGCGCACAAGGCGTCCGCCCAGCACTTCCTGGCCTGAAAGGAGCAAAGATCGTCGGCTATGAGAATCCAAAACCTAACAACTTCATCGTGCGTTACGAAGTGTTTGGAGACCGACGATCCATCGAGTATGAGGTTGCCGACAATGAATTAGCAACATTCAACTTTGTTTCGGCGCAGGGAATAATGACCAAAACCTATTCACCGCGCAAGCGTGGTGGCGGTGACGGTCGTCAGAATTCTGAACAATCAGGATCACAACGGCCCGCCGGCAAGGAACCACAAGGCAATCAGGGACGCGGTGATGAAAGTCGTGGCGGAAAGGGCGGTGGGCGATCTGGGGATGATCCAATCGTCGCGGCATTGGATGCAAACAGCGACGGTCAGATCGATAAGGATGAACTCCGCGGAGCGTCAGCCGCACTCATTAAGTTGGATGTCAATAAAGACCAGAAAATTTCTCCCGATGAACTTCGAGGCCTTAGTAGTCAGCAGCGCGGTGGTGGAAATAGCAAACCGCAAGGGATTGGTCCTTCCAAAAAAACTGGTGGGTCAAAGGGCCCACAACCCGGCGACGGTCCTCGTCAACCATGGATTTTCGTACATGCGAATGAGATCGATCTCGATAAGAATAAAATCATCAGCCGTGAAGAAATCGTTGGTGAAGCAGGCAAAGCCTTTGCTGGATACGACACCAACAATGACGGAAAGCTTAGTCAAAACGAACTTCAGGGACGGGGTGGATCACGAAGTGCGATGGGCGGTTTTATCAAAGGACACGCGAAAGAAATTGATCGTGATGGGGATGGGGTGGTCAGCCGCGATGAGGTAGTCAACAATGCTCAGCGCATGTTTAGAAAAATAGATGACAATTCAGATGATGTCATCTCTCCAGAAGAATTGGAAGCCAGCCGCCGGCAGTAAATGGTGGGGAAGACGAACTTAGAGAAATGTTTGCGCAGACTCAGAAAGAATCAGATGGATCGACGAAGCCTATTCGGTAAAGTTCATTTGTGAGTGCATGGCGGGCATTATCAACTGCGACAGCCCGGCGGCGTATCGCTGATGGGAAACTACGATGCTGGAACATGTGCTCAAGCTCTTCTATTTCATTCTCATAATCTTTGGAAAGTTCGAGAATTGATTCAGGAACACTCCATTTCCGGAGGTAGATGCCGACAATAAGCCTTTTATTCCAGCCTTCACAGATTGGAATCCAGTGGAGGCAGAGTTCATTGTCTCCTGAGATCGCGGCTGCTGATGATTCGATGGACGCCACCCGAAGTTCTTCAAGTGCTTCCTTGGGCTCTGGGTAATACGCAAAGCAGCCCGCAACGCTGATGACAATGATTCCAGCAAGACCACACAAGCCGATCACAGGTGCAGGCAGGATAATATCGAATCGACCATGGGCCACTTTGGTGGGTGGCACCTCATTGAGCCAGTTATCTAGTTTTTTGTTTGGGTCGAAAAATCGTAAAAGGCCACCGCAAGTCGCCAGAAAGCCGAGAGCAGCGATGCCGAACAATTCATGAGTTTGGGTTTCCAGCTTGATGCGACGAACAATGTCAGCAGGAAAACCCCCCTGTTGGCACTAGTGCCAAAACGATAGGGCGAACAGTACCGGTCGAATGCATGGCTATGGTCCGATGCTTCAATTGCTTTTGGATAGAGTGGGCCTTCTACGCCATAGGAGATGCCGATGACGATCAGTAGCATGATCCCGAACCAGATGCCAAGTTTTTTCCATCCGTAGTGCCACCACATCCAGGCGAGCAGGCCGAGGTTCATGCCAGCACCAAAACAGAGCAGGATAAACGCTGCCCCAACAGAGTTTCCATGTTGGAACATTGAACCAAGTTGGCTCATGGCGACCATTGGTGTTGCATACGCCGGGAGCGCAACACCAGTCATCGTCAGAGGGGCCCAAGGGTTGTCGTGCGACATCGTGCCACCGAGAATCCCAAAGGGCAGAACCATTGACATGAGCCCAACCCCTAGGAGCCCAATTCCAATAAAGGCAGTCATTGGCCCAACGGTGATTCGGCCCATTGCAACAGCTACGGATGCGATTCTGCGGATGCCTACAGGACATTCTGGCGGTGGGGGGATATTCAGCTCAGTATCAGGGAAAAGTTTGTCAAAGATTGCACCAGATACTGTAACTACGATTAACGAGCAGCCGGCGAATGCGAAAATCGTAAACGGTTTCGAGAGGGTAAGGCCGTAGAGCAGTGACAGTGGGTCAAAGAGCGGGCTGGATAAGGCAAAGGCGAAAATAGTACCGATCGCAATGCCACTCAGGCGTAATTGCTGGCAAATTGGGATAACACCAAGAGAGCAACCAGGCAGAGCCATTCCAATGCACCACGATTGGAAGAGTGAGACAACTGAATTTGAACCAAAGAGCCGCTTGGTGCCGACGGATCCAATCATTCTCTCGAGAAGTGCTGTAATACATATTCCCGAGAGTATGAAAGGTGCACCTTGCAAGACGGCCTGAATGATGCGGAGAATTGCCCCGTAGAATAGTTCAGCCATTGAGATTTTCCGGTTTGGTCTATTGCCGTAATGTGTGATCAGCCTCGAGGCAACAATGGCCGCTACTGCAGGTACAGTTTTTGCGGTGATTGGCAATATGTCCAATAACCAGGAATAAACCACCAAGGGGACTCAACCAGTTCGTAAACGATGCAAATTGAAACCTTTTCTTGATGTCCATGGCTTGACCGCTCTTTTGCTCACTGCAGGCAGCATCGGTACAGGCAGCATCGGTACAGGCAGCATCGGTACAGGCAGCATCGGTACAGGCAGCATCGGTACAGGCAGCATCGGTACAGGCAGCATCGGTACAGGCAGCATCGGTACAGGCAGCATCGGTACAGGCAGCATCGGTACAGGCAGCATCGGTACAGGCGGCATCGGTACAGGCGGCATCGTGCAGGCAGCATCGGTACAGGCAGCGTTCAGTTGACTTCCCGTTGCCGCAGCGCAGCACTCGTCACCAAAGACGAAGGCGCTGAGAGACAGGAGCGTGATTCCAATGACACCAGAAAAAGCTGGTACGAGGCTTTTGTGTTTTCTCCATCCCGGCACAAATGCACTCGCTGCGAAGATAAAGCAAGCGACAGTCATCCATTGATGGAAGCCCTCGTGAGCTAACCAGCTAAGCCCAAATGACGGGAGGTATGAGAGGAGGAGTGGCATCGCTGCACAGTGGATACCACAGGCAATCGATGCAGCCAATCCAGTCCAGTCCGCCCAAGTCATCCACACTGATTTGTTCGAATGTATTGTCGTTGTCTGGGGTAACAGATCCATTGTTCTTACTAAGTTCTCGGGTTGTAGCGGGGCAGGGATTTTGGGACGCACAATAAAGATCTAAATTTATTCTACCAAAAACTGACCTATTGTGTTGGTTCCGTTGGAACCTCCACACTTTCAAGTAGTTGACTGATGAGGTTTCTGGAATCAGCGGCCTCAACATCCAGCCGCACTGCCAGGACTGGGAAAGCGACTTGCTGGACATCATCTGGCGTGACAAAGTCACGACCAGCCAGGTGAGCTGTCGCCTGAGCAGCACGTTGCCATAATAAAAGTCCCCGGGGACTGAGGCCAGCGTCGATGTCGGGATGATTCCGTGAAGCTGTTGCCAATGCCACAAGGTAACGCTGAACGTTGTTCCCTACACGGGTCTGTGTGACAAGATCTTGAATCTGTTCAAGTTCACCGGCAGCCAGAATTGCTGAGGAAATGGACTCTTTTGGTTTTGATTCGGTCTTTACCGATGCAGCCAGCATGGCAGTTTCATAATCAGCAGCCGGATAACCCACCGATAACTTCATTGTAAACCGATCAAGCTGCGCCTCCGGGAGTGGGTAGGTGCCATGCTGTTCGTGTGGGTTTTGTGTTGCTATCACAAAGAAATCATTTGACAGCTGATGCTGCTTCCCATCTACCGTAACTTGTCGTTCTGCCATTGCTTCTAGCAGCGCGCTTTGGGTCCGAGGGGTGGCCCGATTAATTTCATCAGCCAATAAAACCTCAGAAAAAACAGGGCCAGATCGAAACTCGAACTGCCGTGTTTCAGCATTAAAGATACTAAATCCGGTAATGTCACTCGGGAGTAAGTCAGGCGTGCACTGGAGTCGGCTGAAACGGCCACCTACGGAACTCGCCAATGCCTTGGCTAGCGTGGTTTTACCGAGACCGGGTCTGTCTTCCAGAAGCAAGTGCCCGCGTGCCAGAAGGCAGACAAGCACCTGCTGGATGACATCCTGTTTTCCTTTGAGTGCATCCTCAAGTCGAATACGTATTTGTTCAATTTTTTTCAATCCATTCGCGGTATCTACGGGAGCGGCGAAGCTGGTCGGTTGAGAGGCTGGATTTTTCGTTCCTGCATTCATTTTTGATCTCGTTGGTGATGAGGATGTGGGAATAAGTAATGCGGTTGAGTGAGTTGTCCTGAAGTCCGATGAATTGCCGCAAGATTACGCCATGACCACATGTTGAGTGCGGCAACGCATGGTGATCGTATCGATTGGTCCTTCGTGTACAAAACGGCAGGGTCATAGAGGTGACGCTCTACGCTGCAAATAAATGGTTCGGCTGCGTGCAGGTGAGCAGATTCTATGGGCTTTGGGTGTTGTCTTTGACTATGAATTGCATCAGCCAGGTGTTCAAGCCACCGACGAGGAGAGACTCCTCTGGGGCGTGGTAACCCGACACGCTGGCAGCGGCGATCAATGGTTTGCATCGTGTTGAGGGCGCTATAATTCCGATTTATCAACGCGCGGATTCGAAGTATTGAGACATCGCCAAGATCCATAATTCGACGCCGGAAAACAAAACCGATCACAAGGAGGAACAGGAGAGCGCCTGAGGTGAATGGGTAACGCAATAATCTTGTGTAAACAAGTTTTAGGATTCCAGCAATTCGTTCCATAAGACTCAGTGGTGGCAATAGTACGGTATATCCTGGGCTCGGTTCGAGCGTGACCCAATAATCTCTCTGGAGGAGTACCTCGGCCCAGCAATGCACGTCCTCTGACAGAATTGGGGTAAGCCCAGTTCTCGCTTCATACCGATCTGGTTTGGCATAAAAACCACTGACAAATCGTGCTGGATAATCGAGTGAACGCAGGAGCCAAACAGCAGATGTTGCAAAGAGATAATCTGGGCCACGCTTGGTCTCAAAGAGGAATTCTGAAACAGTATGGCCAGTGTCTCCAGTTGCACGGGCGTTGTCATCAATGGTGTATTCATCACGCAGGTGTTTGATGATCGAATCAATCTGTTCCCAACCCTTTTGCTTGCCAAATGTCCAACGTCGGGCTAATCGACGTATGCGATAAGAGGCCTCGCCGTCATCGAATTGACGGTACTGTGGTGGCGAAAAGATTCCAGAATGATCTCTCTCTTTCAGCTTTCGAACGTCAACCAAACGAGATTGAACATGAAGTGTAGTGAGTTCTGGCAAGCTGTCCCTATCAACGCCAACAATCTCAGGTTGTTCCCAGCGAAAAAAATCAGCACGATTGAGTTGGTCGATAGAGACGCCAGTGAGTTGTATCGGCGCCGGTACGCGATTCGTTTTAAGGTTAATAACTTTTATAGAGTGTATTTCTGGTGAAGCATGTGGGTCATCGGGCTTTGTTTGGACCCCAAGTCGAAGCCATGGTCGGTCGGCTACGGTATCGAGAGTCAGTTCCGGCAATTTCTCAGGCAAAGGCTCTGCCGACCACTCAACACCATCATAAATGTCAAAAGACTCCAGTTTGAGATGAAGTGGCAGGCGGCCACGAACATAAATTAATGCATCGCTGTCGATACTGGAGATCGCTTTTGATTGTGCCTTTCCTGGGCGACGAACGGTCGAGAATTCACGTGAGCCCTTTTTGCTTTGTGCCATGCGGTGATTTTCAGCGAGGGCGCGAATTTCTGGTGCTAGGCTGATAACTTTTTGGCGTTTCTTTTTGCTGAAAAAGTTTTCGTTGTAACTATCATCAAAAACGTCATAGAGCGTTGGGTCATGGGAGGCAGCAAAAGGAGCGTTCTCGATCGGGGCAAAGCTACGAATGTTATCGAGCCCTGCCACGAGGAGGTCACCATTTCCAATTCCGTCTCGAGCCATTGGAGAGGCGTCATCACCTCCACCGGATGTTGGCAGCCAGCCTTCGGTCGCGATAAGCCGACCACGTGCAGCTGGAATGAGGAGTGGTAATACCAATGGGATTGCTAAGGCCGGTGTCCACCAAGGACGTTTTCTCTGAACCACCTTGGATGTGAGGGTGATATGAAGCCGCTCCCAATAACGTGCGCCAAGCCAAATTATTGAAGTAATTGCGAAAGCGATAGACAAAGCGGTGCACCATGGCAAAGTTGTGATGGAAGAATCAAAGCATGCTGAAGCAAAGACAAATACGAATGTGCTCAGTGCGACTGATGGTCCCTGGTTGAGTGGGTGATGTGCTACTGTTGCGAGCCCAATCATCACATTTCGGAGCAATGTAAGCAGTAAGGAGTCCATGAGATATGGAGCTTCAAGGGAAAAGCGTAAAAGCATCTCTATGCAGAAGCCGATCACCATGACCCCAATGGCCCACGAGCGCCGAGAGTTGGTCGTGCTGCCAATACTGGGAGCGAAACGTCGCACGCTCTCAGATAAAAGAATGGTTATAAAAGCAAAACTAAGCGATGCCGTCCAGAAGGCTTTTGGTTCTGGTGGAACTACAAATCCGAAACCAGCTGCATCCACGGCAGAAGAAGCAATGATCGCCATCGCGATACAAAGCCAGCCAGAAAAGCCTCTCTTGGGAGGGCCCTGTTTTGTCTTCTCCGTTTTTTTTGTTTGTGAATTTGGTTTAACCGACATGGCAGAGTTTTTCCCATGAATATTGGAATGCCAGCAAAGGATCTTCAGATTGGCGAATCCATATTGTTCTTCCAAATTTTGTATGTCTTACAAACGCCGCTTCATCATTGTCTTCATTGGTAAGTACAATACACAGTTGATCGCCCTGTACGGATTGATTCTCTGAACCTCGGTGCAGGCCTTGGCGTGTGGTTACTCTTACTTGAAAGACGCCACAATCGGTGCGTGTTTTTTTAGGAGGTGACGCCCGATTCTCTCCGGAGTTAAGGCTCTCTAATCGCTTGCCATTTTCAATAGATTCAAATTGAGCCAATTGATCGAGGAAGCGAACAGCACCGCTGGTACCCTGGCCAACTCTGACGCATTGACCACGGAAGCAGACCTCAACAGCCGCTTGTTTGCTCTGATAGGCCATGGCAATGCTTGCCACAATCCGAATGGCCCACTCGATACTGCTTTCACCGTTAATGATTTCGTGGATCGTTGGGTCTGTATCAACTACAATTCGAATGGCGGACGTTGCCGGCGCTTGACGTTCACAGACTACTAGAGAACCGGTTCTCGCTGTTTGCGGCCAATGAATACGGCGAAGCGAGTCGCCATTCCGAAAGGGTCGTGTTCCTAAAACATCACCAGATTCACCACATCGTGCATCCGTGAAGCGATCTTCGGATGGTCTCGTCTCAGCGCTGTCGAGCAGACTTTTCAAAGGCACCGTACGCGGCCACACAATAAGCGTGTTCTTGATTTTGGTTGGTCGAGATCTGTTGTATATGCCAAACGGAAATCCAGTAGAAATAAGACACTCCTGCATGGGGTAGACGCCTCGAAGGAGCGGAGTGAATAAAGAAGTGAAAGTGGTCTTGCTAGCCGCCGGCAGGCCACCGCAAGCGGCAGGCTTTGGTTCTGAAAGGTCCCGTCTGCACATAATACCCCACGTAGGCCATGGCCAGCGGTTTTCAAGAGTCAACTTGGTTTGAAGAGGCTCTTGTTCAGTGACTCTGCGGCGTTCGAATTCTAATTCGCCTCGGAGTCCCATGATGGTGACTGCGGGCCAGAGAGTACCGACTGCGCCGATGAAAAAGATCGTGCCAGCTGCCCACAGCATGCTGGTGCCTACGGCTATGCCTAGTATCAACACAACAACGAAAGCCGCAACAAGGGCACCTAGAGGTGTCTTAATGGCGGCAACTAAAGGATCTGCAAATCCACACCAGTTGTGAGACGTGATCCAGTAGTAAAACTGTGATCGCGTTGGAGCCGAAGACGGTGGTATCTTACTAACGTTTTTCATGAAGTGGCTGTTATAGGGAAATCAACTGATTGAATTGGAGAACATGCATTAAGAGCTTGATCATGTGCCAATCTCAGACAGAGGTGCTGTAGTAGACTGGCTTCACTGATGCATCTAGTCATTTGCATGTGCTGCGGATAGAGCCTTACTGACCTATGGTATCCAGCACCCGGGGCAAACTCATATTCGTAGACACATATTTGCGTACGGTGCAATCATTATTAAGAGATGATTGCTGGCGGTCCACGAGGGATTGGTCGTAGCGAGTAGTCAAAGGCAGCAAAAATATCTTCCGGAAAGATAATTCTTTGAAGAACAAAATGAGTCACCTGAGTTGGTGGTTGTGTGTATACGGCCTGAAGCTTTGCATAACTAAAAAATTGACAGAGAACGCATTCTTCAGAATTTTCTGATGGCTCGCTTGATTGTCCGCGTGAAATCGGTCCGGGGGCAGGGTGCGTTATTCCTACAGGAATGGTACGGCGTTCAGGATTGTTGTCATAATGGCGATAATCACAGGCGAGTTGCTGGGTTTGTGAACTGGGGCTGTCATCGCTGGAACAGTGACAGTCGCAATGAGAATGAATGCCGAGAACTGCAAATCCCGCATATCCCAGTAAAGAAACTGGAATAAAAGCTGTCAGCAAGACTATGACAAGAAGGCGTCGCATAGGAGGTTCGCCGATTCACAATAAAAGTACCCAATACCACTAAATTTAAAGTATTCCGAATGAATGAAAAACACAAGTGAATAGTCCATTTGGCCGCAGATGACCTGTAAAAGATAGGACAAATTTATCGGGAAATTTTTCGCCCAGTGGCAAATCGCCACCATTTTGCTCTAGGTGGATATGGTGGGACGATGAATGATGCATGTCGGTCTAGCTTTTATCACCAGCCACCACCACCTCCTCCACCACCACCTCCGCCAGAGAATCCTCCCCCACTACTACCACTTGATGATGACGGACTCGTTGCGGCGGTGGCGACTGCGGCAGTCATGGCAGTACCAAGGCCAGCAGCGGTCGCGCCTATCGTTGATGCACTCCAGGCGTCACCGTGATACCAGGCAGGATGGTATCCGGAACCGTTAGTTGTTTGTGAAGATACACTTGCGTTTGCAATGAGGTCTTGAAATTGATCTGCCCACTTGTTGGCGACATTGAGCGCAACGGCATAAGGCAGAAAACGTTCAAATAACTCAATGGTGTGCGGTGCGGCATGCATGTGCCGGTGGGTTGTTGCCTGCTGAGTGACGGTCTCAAGCCGATCTTCTTCCGCGGTAGAGAGGTACATCGCAAACCCATCAATTTGATCCATGATGGGCCGGCCTGCGGCAGTAGGCGATTTGATCAATTCGTAGAACAGGGCAACCGTTGTTACGATGCCTAGGATGAGAGGAATGATCCAGAGGGAGGTTATCCCAGCGAGCATACCGATGGCGACCAACTCACCGGCAATGAATGGAAGTGCAAATAGTGTCAAGAAAATGGCCGAGCCATATCCAGCAATATGACTCATTGCTGAACCGCCAACAATTGCTGCCCGCCATGAAGAGACCACCTTATGAAGTAGTACGACGACACCACAGGACCAGAAAGTGAGCCATAGGGTAAGGAAGCCCGCAATGCCCGTCGCTTTCGCGCCTCCAGCAATAAAAACAACCAGGACTAAAACGGCCAATGAAAGCAGGACGCCTCCAAAGAACCAGGAGCGGTTTGGCCGGAACAGAACGCCTTCAAATTCACGAACCAGGCTTTTTCTGAGCGTTGTAATTGCCTGAGAAAATAGTAGGTGGTGCTTGCGATCGATCGCTAAAGAGTTCCGGCCATGAAGAAGGTGATCAAAGATTTGTTTTTCACCATTCGACGTTGAATCGGTGGGAGTACCGGTTTTTTCGAGCGTATACCTCTTTTTATTTTCACGGATTGTAAGAACCTGTTGTGTCGCCAACGATAGAAGAGCGACAGAAAAACACTCTTTGTCGTATCCCATTTGGGAAATAAATCGACAGGCCGCTGGGCTCAGGTTCTCTGGTGGCGCGTAGAGGGGAACAATAACTCCTGTTGCTGGATCTCGCCCAACAAATAACCACGCCGTTAGAAAATAGCCAATGACTGACACCAGTCCGATGCTGCCCCACACGAGAAATGGATCATTAAGATATTCCTCGGCCGTTGACGGTTTGGTGATGAGCCCTGAGGGGAAGGTGGCAACGACAGTCAGGCCTTCTTGTGGTTTGAGTGCATCTTTCGTCGAGTAGGTTACACGATGTTTCTCACTTTCAATGCGAATAGTGAGATCATCTTGGTTGGTAGACTTCAATGCGCCGACGTAGCCTTCGGCTAACACCTCGTCTATTGGGATTTCTGTAGGAAAAGAGATCGTTGCCTCGGCCTGCTCGATTGGAAATTTCCAGGCATTCCCAGTAGCATTCCAGTAGACCTCGTCATGGCTGGTCAGAAAACGTAGTTGCCGCGTTGTGTATTGAATCGTATAGGTGTGTGGTCCTGCAGGAAGTTCAACGTTCCTCGAACCAATATAGATGCGTCTGAAGATGCCATGGTTTTCTTCACGGTAGGGTGACTTCGTTCCGTCACAAGAAACCGCTCTGAGTTCGAAGGGAATGTTTTGTTTTAGGCCAAAGAAGCCTGCGTCATAACGAACGGGTATGTCGCGATAGATTCCTCGCTTGATTTTTTCCCCTTCTGAAATCACCGAAATGGTCTCGGTTATTGTCATTAAACCATCAGCCGCTATTGCAATATCGCTTTGGAAGCTTGTAATTCGTTCTGCTGCTTGAATTGACTTGGGAACCCGTAGGACGGACTCGGCAAGAAAAATGACCAGGAATACGAAAAGGAAGCGACAGAGCATTTTTTTCATGATAAAGCCTGAGCATCGATGATTGGAGTAGCGCGTTCCGTGACGGATTCGACCTCGAAGAATTCTTTTGTTGTGAAATCAAACAAATTAGCCACAAGATTCACGGGGAATGATTCAATTGAAATATTTAAGTTTCGGACAGCGCCGTTGAAATACCGCCGGGAATATTGAATTTCGTCCTCAACTTCTACAAGTTGAGCAAATAACTGCGAGAAACTTGTGTCTGCCTTGAGTTCAGGATAGGCCTCTGCGAGTGCGAGCAACTTCGCAAGATTGGCCGTCAGCCCGTTTTCCTTGGCATTGAGACCTGCCATGTCATTGGTAGTTGCGGTTGATGAGCGAGCGGCGACGACATCCTCAAGGAGAGAACGTTCAAAGGCAGCGTACCCTTTGACGCACTCAACAAGATTCGGGATGAGTTCGTGCCGACGTTTCAGCTGAACATCAATGCCGCTGAACGCTTCATCAACAAGATTGTTATAACGCACCAGTCGATTAAAGGAGACAGCCACGAAGAGTAACAAGGCGATAAGGATAACAACGATGAATGCAAAAGCCGCAATGCCAAATTCTGCAGTAAGGGCAATGATCATTGCGTACTCTCAAAAGATTTCCAAAAAGCCGCACCCTCCTCGTTATGAGAGGGTACGGCGATTTGGGAACGGAAAGGAGACAAGTCTTGCCTGTTTTAGTGGAAGTCAGGCTCTTTGCCTTCATAGGCGCGATACAGATCATGGATAGCTTTTTCAAGCGCAGAAGCAGTCGCTGCATCGGACGACTGTTTGCATTTCATCGCGGCAACAGTCACGGCATGTGCGGCTTTGAGTTGATCAGTGTAGCGAGGTGAATCAGATTTGATCCGCTGGGCTAGGAAGTAGTCGGCGATGACATTTTGAATTGACCCTGCATGAGCTTCTTTTGTAACAACCCAGCGAACAAGCTGGTTACTGTCTTGGCCACTTTTTGCATCTGCGGCGAGCTCATTGATCTGCCCTTGTGCCTTGGCGATTGTTTTCGTGTCTTCTAGTAATTGTTCGAATCGTAACTGATCACCATAGATTCCACACGGGACCTGACAGTGTGCGAAAACGGTAGAGCAGAGAAGAGTGGACGCAATGAGCGCAAGCAACGTACGTGACATGGGAAACGTGTCTCCAGGGTTAGATTAAGATACTCAGGGAATACCACGATACACCAAGAGACGCTTTGGGTAAAAACCCATCGCTTAGAGCTTGAAGTGCGTGATCTCTCCATGGAGATCGTTTGCCGCTTGCTGGACGTCGGTTGTGGCGTTTTGGAAGGAGTCTAGGGCCGATTCACTTTCGGATACGCTCTCTGCTAGATGTGCCATGGCGATCCGGATCTGCTCGGCACCTTGGCTCTGGGCTTGCATGCCTTCGGCGACCTGCTCAAAACGCTCAGATATCCCTTTTACAGATGTGATGATTTCTGCAAGTTGCCGAGAAACTCCACCAATTTCCTGCGCCCCGGTCTCGACACTTTTTGTGAAGGCATCCATTTCCATTACGCCGGATGAGACACTGAGCTGCATCTCTTTGACGACCTGTTCAATTTCAAGAGAAGCGACTGCGGTTTGGTCTGCGAGTCGCCGAATCTCTCGGGCGATCACAAGGAATCCAAGACCATACTCACCGGCCTTCTCAGCTTCGATTGCTGCATTGATCGAAAGAAGGTTGGTCTGGTCGGCGACTTTCGCAATTGTTGTCACAGCAAGGTTTATCGTTGTGGCGCGTTCATTGATTACGGCGAGTCGTGATCCAAATGATTCTGTACTGTCCGCAAGTTTTCGCATTGTGGCGTCCATGCTCGATAAATTCTCTCTCCCCTCGATCGCCATCGCACCAGTTTTCCCTGCCATCTCATTTACAGCGATCATGGTGTGTGTGAGTTCTTTTCCGGTCACACTGATTTCTTCAACTGCGGCGACCGTCTGGGTCGTAGAATCGCCAAGTCGTTTGATAACGTGTTGCTGATTAGATCCGGTTTTCTGAAGCGTCGACGACGTGTTTGTCAGCGCATCGCTTGAGTTTTGAACCCGCCCGATCAACATACGGAGATCTCGTGTCATTGTCTGGAGTGACTCGAGGAGTATTGCTGTTTCGTCTCGCGACAAAATAGAGACGTCTTCTCGCAGGTCACCTGCGGCCACATTTCTTGACAGAATGATGGCTCGTTGGATAGGTGTGCTAATACTTCGTGCGACGAAGAGTGCAACCAAAACGACCAGGAGAACAGTGCCGCACAGGAGCCCAGCAATCAGCAGTTGCTGAAAACGTACCAGTGCAAATGCTTCACTCGTGTCCTGTTTGGCAACCAGCCCCCAGCGATAGCTTGGAAGATAGCACCACGCTGCAGCAACTTCCTCTTGTCGGTAATCAGGGAAAACCGCATACCCCCGATTGCCGCTCGACGCATGTCGTGCAGCAACGGCTTTTTCTACAGTGAGCGGTATTGTGAGTTCATAAGCGGCATCAGGGCGATGACGAAGAGGAGTTGTGATTCTCGCGGTGTTGTCTATTTGTTCTGCTGTAAGAATCTCACCGGTGGACCCAAGACCAGTGGTGTCTGTCAGTATTTGCCACACGTGATCAATACGCAGTTGGAGAGCAAGAACTCCAATAACCTTCTCTTTCTGAAAAATTGGAGATGTGATAAAGGCCGTCGGGCGTCCAGATTTCCCAAAAGGTGCAAACTGGCACAGTTCTGACTGTAGAAGAGTCCGTGACCGATCAAAGCTCTTTGCTAATTCTGTAGCTCCAAGTGACTCAGAGGTCAGCCTTGCACCAGGCTTGAGTTGATCTGTGGATGAGTAGAGGACTGTGCCGTCAACGTGAATGAGGAGCAGGCTCTGGTAGCCACGAGATGTCGCGACGTCTCGAAGATACGGCGCATAAGCCGCCGCCTCGGCCTCAAGTACTTTCGCGTTCGATTCAGAAAGTCTGACAGAGGAAAGTTGGGACATGGCAGTTACAACCGTTGGTGCTATGGACAGTGTTGTTCCATCACGAACGCGCTCAGCAGCGTATGACTCAAGTTGGGTGGAACGTGCCGAGGCAATCTGAACAAGTCTTTCTTGTACCGATGTTTCAAGTGCTCGATTCGCAAGGCTGGCAGTGATCGCTGTCAGGAGACCACATGGTAGCAATGCGATCAGAAGGAACCAGAACAAGAGCCTTCGAGCGAGCCGCTGATGTTTTTTTCCGGCGCGTGGTATTGATTTGGGCTCAGTCATTTTCGGGAGTCCCCTCAGGTTGAGTTGTCCCGGTGTTGGCCCAGCCACCCCAACCACGATGAAGCTCACGGACGAAGGTGTCCCAAGAAGTTTTCGAGCGTGTGATCGGATACGGTACGGGGCGTACAGAGACATTGCTACTCCAGACGATGTCGAACTGTGCGTCTTCTTTGATTCGGCCTATATAAACTGGCCGCCATGTATGCTGGGTGCTCGGGTCTACTGCGATGATCCCCTCCGGCGCATTGAGGCTCTGTTGACGCAGTGCGTTGCGGACCTGTTGGACATCAGTATTTCCACTTTCCCGCACAGCATTTGCCCAGAGGTAGACACTGTTGTACGCAGCGGCAATGACGTCACTGGTGACTCGATCTGCTCCATAGCGTTTTTTGAATGCAGAGACGAACCGTCTATTTTCTTCACTATCAATTGATTGGAAGTAATTCCATGCTGCATAGTGCCCGACCATATCGGCATGATTGGTAGAACGAAGTTCATCTTCAGCGATCGCAAAAGTGATTACAGGGATATCGTCAGGCGATATTCCAGCTTCACGAAGTTCACGAAAAAAGGCTATCGCAGAATCTCCAACGACGGAACAGAGAATCACATCAGGTTGTGTGTCGACAATTTCTTGCACGTAGGACTTAAGGTCAGTGCTACCGAAGGGAACATATTTTTCAGCCACTTTTTCAACACCGAGTCCCATGAGTTGATCTGAAATAATTGCGTTGACACAGTGAGGCCAGATGTAGTCTGAGCCGAGTAGAAAAAAACGACGTGCATTCAGTACACTCTGACACCACTGTACAGCTGGAGTTATCTGCTGATTTGGCGCTGCGCCGGTATAAATTACATTTGGGCAAGACTCGAGTCCTTCGTACGCCATCGGATAGATGAGAAGATGATCTGATTTTTCGAGAACAGGGAGAACGCTTTTTCGACTTGCACTTGTCCAGCAACCGAAAAGAACGGTTACGTCTTCTTTGTCTATCAGCCTGTCAGCTTCCCGAGCAAATGTTGGCCAGTCTGATGCGCCATCAGCAACTATCCACTTGATTGGTCGGCCGAGAAGTCCACCAGCGGCATTGATTTCTTCGAATGCCAGTCGTTCAGCGTCAATCATTGCTTGTTCACTGACAGCAATGGGACCCGTTTGTGAATGAAGAACACCAACGAGTATTGGTTGGGGTGCGAGAAAAAACCTGCCGGCTCCAAACCACAGAACCAGACAACAAGCGAGACCACACCCCACGAGTACACGCACCCGATTTCGAGAACGGGTCGGCGGCTCTTGGGGCTTCATAGAAGGGGGCATAACGACCTCCGGACACAATGCGACTGCCCGCAATCTTTACCTATAGTTCCCAGCCGTGCGCTGTTTTTCTTTTCTTTTCACCCCGTTTTGGGTGGCTTCGTACCTGTTTTTTTGTCCCGAATGGTCGGTTGTTGTGTTTGTTTCCCCTGAATTGGGGCTATTTTCCGAACCCAGATGTTTCGGAAACGTACGGGATTTCTGTGGTCCTGCAAACGGATTGGAAGTTCTGGCGGATGAGGCCTGTACCGAGGAGGCCGATTAAATGGAGTGTCTCCAAGCAGCTCGAAGTTGTTTTGTACAAGCACGCCGTTGTGAAGCACAGTCACAGTGGCAGGTTCTGTAAGGGCGCCTTCTGCATCAAAACGTGGGGTGTTCCAGATAATATCGTAGCTGTTCCACTCTCCTGGTTTTCTCATGACGTTGACCAACGGTGGTGTTTGTTTGTAGATCGCAGCGGCCTGTCCATCGAAATAGGTCGCGTTCTCGAATGAATCGAGAACCTGAATTTCATACGGCCCAAAAAAGACACCACTGTTACCGCGCCCCTGACCGGTTCCCTCAGCCGGGAGTGGACTTGACCATTCCACATGAAGTTGGCAATCACCAAAAGCCTCTTTTGTGCTGATCATGCCTTTTCCAACAATCAGGAAACCATCTGTTACCGACCATGTTTCAGCGTTATTCCAAGCGTTTGTATCCACACCGTCAAAAAGAATAACGGCGTCACTTGGAGGGTCCTGATTGTTTTTTCCCGGTGTCACCTGCCGGGGCTCCTCCCATTCAATGCCAGGAAGGTACTCTGCGGCGGTTGCATCAGGTGCTGGACAGATTGTGATGCAGATCGTGCACGCTGCCAGAGAGAGTCTGGTCAGTTTTGGCAGGCAACTAGGTTGAAGATTAAATTTTTTCATGTGCACGTGTCTCTGTGTTGTGGACTGCTTGAATGCTTCCAGTTCGAAAAAAGTACCAGATCAATGAAGGTACGGAAGGAGTATGGCAGTGGTTGTGCATCTTGTCAGGAGGCATGACTTGGGGCCGAGAACCAGCATGATCCCTACAGCCGGGCGTGTGAACAGGGGATAACGAGATCGTGGGCGGAAAGGACTGCCCATCCGTTAAAGTCGCGTCCTAAGATACAGTGTCCGGCGGTCTGCAAAAACCAGATATCAAAACACAACGAGACGGAGAAATTACCACCATGCCAAAACTAGGACTGGCTCTTTCGGGTGGCGGTTTTCGTGCAACCCTCTACCATCTCGGCGTCATTCGCTACCTGAGAGATACGGAGACATTGCAGGAGGTCAGTGACATTGCTTCGGTCTCTGGTGGATCGATTCTCGCCGCCCATCTTGTGTTGAATTGGGACAAGTACACGGGTGATGAAGAAGAATTTGCGTCAGCGGCGTCTGAGATCATCAACTTTGTTCAATTTGATGTTCGCAACCATATTGTCCGGCGTCTGCCATTTATCTACAGCCTTCGTATGTTCGGAAAGTTAGCCCGTCGAGAGATGAATTACCTTTCACCGAATGCAGTTCTGGAGCGGTATTATCGCGAATTTCTCTATGGGGATACCTGTTTATATGAACTCCCTGATCTTCCACGGCTTCACATTCTCGCCACCAATGTGAGTGACGGTGTGCTGTCTGTATTTAATAAAAATGGTCTCTACATTCAGCAACGAAATAATGTCGGGAAATTTGAGTTTGAACGTATTCCAGGTCAGATGGCGACACTCCCTCAAGTGGTTGGAGCTTCCTCCGCGTTTCCGGGTTTCTTCCCACCAGTTGAGATATCGGCAGAAGACCTCGGCGTCCGTGAAGGGCAGTTTCCAACTGAGTCATTTACTGACGGTGGTGTGTATGACAATCTTGGAACGCGTGCATTTGCATGGCTTGCGGATGAAGTTGGTGCATTCGATCGTGTGCTTGTAAGTGACGCGGGCAAGCCATTTCAAATTCTCGGTGACCAATCACTTGGTTTCATCGGCCAATCAATTCGTGCGTCAGACATTCTCTGGGACAGAGTATGGCAACTCGAGCGGGAGAACTTTGGGCAACAATCAGGATTTTCGTTTTTGCCCATCACGGAGATCGTCTCTCGGAAAGAAGACCCAACAGCACAGCATCCCGTTGTCCAGGCAGAGGTGCAATCAATCCGTACAGATCTTGATAGGTTTTCTGACTATGAAGTGAACGCTCTGGTTCGTCATGGGTATGAGGTGACAAAAAAAATCTGCCGTGAAATTGGACTGACGAAACAAGACGATGATTCGATCGCACCCTGGGACCCGTGTCCCGAAACACAACAGTCACAACAAGTAATCGACGGGCGAAATCTGGCGTCGGAACGAGGGCCTTCCAACGCAACCGAAAACTCACGCCAACTCCGCAATTCGAGTTGCCGAAAAGTTTGGTCAACACTTTTCGACTTTAAAGATTGGCCTACATATGTATTTATCGCTATTGCTGTTTTGTTGTTTGTGTGTGGTCCCGTCTACGTCTATCGTTTGCGAAAGCATACGGAACTCCTTACCACAATGATTGACTCGATTGCCTTGGGCGATCCCGATATCCGGCAGATCCTCGACCTTGTAGAGGGAACTGCAGCTACAGATTGGAAAGTTGCTGAATTAGGTGAACTGACAGGTCCTGCAACAGCCCAGCTCGAGGGCGTCGAAGTACTTTCGCAGAGTAGGATTTTTGATCTTCGGAATTTTGATCCGAATGCGAACGATGAATCAGCGCGTGGCACTGTAACTGCCTGGGACCGAATCGTCGTGCGGCTTAACGAAGAATATGTTGGTGACCGGCGTGTCGTATTTACCGGCATTTTTCCCATGAATGTCGTTGATATTCGACAGCCAGCGAGTCAGCCGCAGGGAGAATTCAAACGGATTGTTCAGTCAGAGAATTCGGAGGACGAGAACGCCCTTGCAATGCATGCACAACATCAGGTGACCTTCGATCTTTCCAGTGTGCCAATTGGTGAACGGGTGACGCTACAGGCTATGACAACGGCGACAGTGCCTGTCTCAATGACGGGACAGTTGCCATTCTTCGTGAACAAACGTACGGAACTGCTTACTTCTTGGCTCCTCTTCCCGGAAGATTTGCCCTACTCGACCTATAGACTCGTACGATATCCAGCAGACAAATCGTCTCCGCCGATACCGATGGACCCTCGTTTTTCAATTGACCACCCTTTTGGGTCACTCATTGGGTGGTCAGTGATTACACCGAAAGAGGGGATGGTGTACGAGTGTCGCTGGACTAATCAGTAGATGGGGTAAATCCGTCAGGTGTTTTTAGTCTTGTTTCATAGCGGACGCGTCGTCGTGCCCACGCCACAAAAACAAGGGCTGCGAGAAGGAAATACCACGGAAGCAGCCGAATGACCCAATCGAAGGCCGCCGTCTGAGTGGTTGTCGGGTCCGCTTTCTCGACAGCCGTGACGGCCACTGCGAAAGCGATACTCATAAAACCGTAGCTGACATTTACGGCCAGGCCGCGAAAGCTCAGTACCGTTGCTCGATGCTTGGAGTCAACCAACTGGTTCAGATAATGGCTCTGCAAGAACATCAGGAGCCGCATTGATAATGAGAGAAGCATGAAAAAGCCAACACCCCACCAGGGAATAAGTAGTGCAGTGCCAAAAAGTCCAAGTGTGACTGTGCCGAAAAGTAATAGGAAATTCGTCCTTGGTGATTGGCTTGTTGCAAGCCGGCGCATGGGTGCTGCGGCGAGGAGCCCGAGCACAGCCGTTCCAGCACTAATGATGCCGAAGTAGAGCACAGGTATGTCAATCCGGGCATAGAGTTGGCTTGATACAACAAGCAGTTGACGGATTGGTTGGTCGAAAAGAACACCGGCAGCAATGACAACAAGCACCAACGGATTAGTAAGGATCCAATGACCAGTCTTGAGCGTTTGTTTGAAAGGGGCAAGCAATGTGATGTTTTTTTCAGAATCGTCCCGCGGTAATTCAACCATTGAGAGCGTGACAAGGATTGCCCCACATCCCGAAAAGAACGTCAGCCAGACAGGAAGACGAAATGTGTCGTCGAGAGTGAGTTGCGAAGAGAAGCCAGCCCAATTCATTACCACTTGGATAAGGTCGGGGCTGTAAACGAGTGACCCTGTGACCATCGCAAAGATGGTAGCGAGTCCACCAACTTGCATCAGCCGTTCCAGGACTCGTGGCCAGTCACCATCATTCCCAGATGCCTTAAGAGAGTCAAAGGCAAGTGCTTCGTCGGCGCCTGAAGCGAATGCCTCAGCTGCACCACTAAGAATTCGGTTGAGAAGAAGAGCTGGGAATACCCATGACGAACCAATAGGGACAATTGCAAGCAACAGCATCTCGAGGGTCATCATGATCGCAGCTGCAACGAGAAGGGCTTTCCTACCAAGGAGATCAGCCAGTGCTCCAGAAGGCACCTCGAGCAGAACGATAACAACTGCCCAGACAGCATTCAGCAAGCCAAACTGTTCCAAGGTGATTCCATAGCGAAGAAACATCACCATAAAGACGGGATAGTAAAACCGGATGTTGAAGAGAATCCGGAACGCCATGAAGAGGCGGACGTTCCGTTTGGCTGTGCTTTCGGCGAATACCTGTGGTGTCATAGATAAGACTATACACAGAAAAAAACTGCCGCCCCAAAATGGGGCGGCAGTTGTCAAAATGAATGCCGTTGAGAAGAGGCACACACCCGAAGGTATGAACCCGTCAACCAGGCGGATTGTTCAGTAGGAAAACCCACCTAAACACTCACCTGTACAGTCACCATACGTCACTGGATCACCTCCTTTACTACGAGACTCTCAGCAGTCGCAACCACTGCACTGACTGCCGCCGAGCGAACCATTCTGACTGAAGCCAGAAACCTCGTTCGTTGAACATTGCTGCTCAACGTTCTTATTTTAGCAGTCTGTCGGATCCTGTGGATATGGCGATTTGGTACGAGCGAATCGTCGGGGCTGAAGAGAACTGAAAAAAGTTAGAATCCACTAGGTTTGGACCAGTTTTTTTGTTCTTCGGAGTAGGAGAAGCTGTTCACGACCCTCTCTCTCCGGGTAACAGTCACGGGGCGTCATTGTCTCGATGATCGAAAAGATGCCGTTAGCTAGAAAGAGTGATTCTAATTCTTGAATGGTCGTGCCGTGGGGTGGACCATTGGCTGTTCGCGTGTCGTTTTTCTGTGGGTTCAGATAGAAAATTCCCAGAAGGAACCCTTCCGGTTTGAGACTTGCTGCTACAGCAGACACATACGTCGGACGTTCCCTGGGATCGATTGCGCAGAAGCATGTATGTTCCCACAGCCAATCACATGTCGCCAATAAAGTTTTCGGTAGTGAGAAAAGATTTTCTTCTTCGTACCGTTCGTTTTCGTGGGCCTTAAAGTGACGGCACTCTTCAATAGCTGTTTTCGAGATATCAATTCCAACTGGAAACGATGTGGGTTCAGCAGAGGCAATGGCGCGTACATCGTGTCCTGTACCGCACCCAGGGACGAGAACGGACCCTGTCATGAGTCCTTGATTGTCTTCGAGCCAGGCGATCAATGCCGGTGAAGCCCGCCCTTTGTCCCAGGGTGTATCACCCTGACGATACCTTTCGTCCCAATCGGGTTGCATAGTGCTCGTTCTAATCAGCGTCTTGGTCTAGTGTGACTGCGCATGTTTTGTAGGGGTTTCCCGTGCCATTTTATGACACGCTCTTTTGGTGATCCAGCGACGGTAGCAAAACATGAAGTATAGGTTGGGGTACGAAAAAAGAAGCCTCGTCACTATGCCCCACAAGCCTCTTTTATGTTCGTACTCAATGTGTTCGTTGACTTGTGTATGAGTTGCGTCAACTTCAGTAAATGTGTGAGTATGTGCCCACTTTTTCGCGGGACCACTTTGTTGAATGTCGGTGAAGCCATTACCAGAAACATTTTTATGAATCGCAGTCCACCGTAAAGGGAGTGGCCCAACCCACAGTGTAAATCGCGATACAGACCCCTCTGCAAGTGGTTCAATAGATTGAATCTGCACAATGGTCGGTGGTGGGGTTAACTGTTTAAGAGCAGAAGTATTGTGATGGAACGCCTGAACCACAAGTAATGGCGCGTTCACTTCAAATGCAAAGTCAAATACTGGCATAGTCCATTTAATTCGTTAGTTTGAGTTCGCGAAGAGTCTCTTTTGCTTTTTGTACATGCTTGGCCGCAGAAAACTGACTGGAAAATGCGAGGCGAATAATTCCGTTTTGGTCAATGACATAGGTTGTTCGGCCCGGAAGTATTCCGAGAGTTCGGGAGACACCAAAAGCCGTGCGTAAATCTCCGTCAGGGTCACTCGCCAGCAGGTAGGGGAGAGTGTATTTCTCAGCAAATCCTTTATGGCTTTCTTGCGTGTCGCTGCTAATACCAATGACCATGGCGTTGAGGCTTTCAAAGTCCTGGTAAGCATCCCTGAAGGAACAGGCTTCGCTTGTGCATACAGGTGTATTGTCCTTCGGGTAAAAGAAAAGTACGACTGATTGGTGGTTCTCGAAATCAGAAAGTTTTACTGTGCTCCCATCATGGAGCCGAAGATCAACATTCGGCGCTTTGGTGCCAATGGTTCCCGGCATAGATATTCCTTCTTTTGTTGCACTGGCGTGACATCCCGTTGCACATACCAACAGAATCGAGAACCAAGTTATTGTGTCAATGTGATGCGTCATCTGCAGAGGTTGGCTTGTCCATAAACTGACCAGCGGTTGCACCCATGGAGAGATACATACTCATCAGGCCGTCAATTGGCATGCCCGCTGGAACTACGTTTTCAACAGGTATGAACATCATAGCGCCACCGAAGGGAACTGGCGCGGTCGGGATAATAACAATAAGATGATCACGATCGAGCACTGTGTATCGTTCGGAAGAAACCAGTAGCGCAAGAACCCGTGACGGAGCCTCTTTTCCGAAGGAACAGAAAACAGGTGTCATGCCCTTCATGGCATCGTTTTCGTTCGGGCCAATCATGTCGATCATCTGACGACTTGTGCTGTAAATGCTGCCAACGATGGGGATCCGCTTAAATGCACTCTCGACTGTTTTACCGAGCCATTTTTTTGCTCCCAATTCCACCAGGAGTCCAACGGCAAAAACAACAACAATGACGACTGACCATCCAAGAAAATACGGGGTCGCAGCGTCTTTGCCGACCTGCATGCCAATGGCAGTAAGTTGCCGGCCAATAAACGTTTCTGGCCCACAGAGGTACTCGAGGTACTCAACAACCCAGACAACGACTGCGACAGTGACAACGACCGGCAGAATCGCCAGGACACCAGCGATGAAAAAACCGGTCAGCCGTCTGAGTAGAGCGAGCGTCATTCGTGTCATATGCTTCATCCTTTATTACCTTGGTTGTGTCTTCTTTTCATGTGGTTGTGGCAGGCTTTATGGCCTTGGATCGCTGTTCAAGTGCTTCCACAACGGCGCACCCACAGGAATCACTCCAGACATTGACGCTTGTGCGGAACATGTCCAAAACACGATCAACTGCAAGGATAATGCCCTGCATTTCGATAGGTAGACCTACTGCCTGCAATATCACAATCATCATGACAAGCCCAGCGTGAGGGATGCCGGCGGCGCCAATGCTAGCGAGTAAAGCAGTGATTGCAACGATCACTTGTTGTTCAAGAGGTAGAACTGCTCCATGGTAGAGTTGGCCAATGAAGAGTACTGCAACGGCTTCGTAGAGCGCAGTACCATCCATATTGATGGTTGCACCAAGTGGGAGCACAAATGATGAAACACGATTGTCTACCCCTGCTCTGTTCTCAACGCAGGCCATGGTGAGTGGCAAGGTGCCATTTGATGACGCTGAACTAAATGCAGTCAGGAGGGCCGGAGAGAGTGCCTTTGCATATGCAATTGGATCACGGCGGGCGACAAATTTCAGAATGAGTGGGAGCACAATCAGGGCATGTGTCATTAATGCTGCGATGACGGTCAGGAGATACCAGAAGAGCGATTTAAATACAGCCGGCCCTTGGGTTGCGGTGACAAAAAGCATGAGGCATAGCACCCCAAGAGGAGCTAAAGCAATGATCGCCATCGTCATGGCCATCATGACTTCAAAACCAGCTTCGGCAGCTGCACGAACGGCCTTGAGTGTTTTTCCTCCTACGATGACGGCAAAAATTGAAAATGCGAGTGTGAACGAAATGATTGAGAGGAAATGCGAGTCCGAAATTGCAGCAATTGGATTTGTTGGAATCATTCGTTCAACCTGATCGAAGAGCAGGGCCCCAAGAGACTGGCCACCTGTTTCTAATGTCGTAACAGGCGGTGCAGCATTGTCTGTGATGCCCGGCCTGAAAATATTAACCGCTACTAATCCGATAGTGATTGCGGCTGCGCTGGTACACACGTAATACAGAATCGTGCGTAGGAACATGCCACCAAGGCTTGCAGCGTCACCAAGGCCCGTTATCCCGCAAATAAGTGATGTGATAATGAGAGGAACTGCAACCATCTGTAAAAGTCTGAGGAAAAGATTGCCCACGTGCTGCGCAGTTTCGCCAACGGTTCGAGCGGTACTACGACCGAATTTATGAAACCATGAAGCAGCGGCTGGTTGGGTGTGCCGCAGTTCATCGACTGTGGCTGCTGCGCCCGGAGTCTTCCGTGTCCCATCAACAATCGCGGAACGCTCTTCTCCAGCAACCGTTGTCCAGTTGATCGCAATATGGTTTGGTGAATCTTGAATCGTAAGAGCGGTGAGTGTTGAGGGGAGTCGTTCAGTCTGTACAACAGTTGAGCGTGTTCCCCCGTAGATATTGAGGCTCACCCCGGCTACAGCACCGATTGCCATACCAATTGCGATTTGCCAATGTAAAGCGAGTCTGGTCATGGAAATGTGTGATCGTTTCTTTAAGGCGCGATAATAGACCAGGATACCGGGTCATGTTTGAGAGAGAGAAGAACACGCTGATGGCCGGATGCGTGAAGTGTAAGAACGTCAAGTTCTTCAAAACGGCAGGCTACAACTACGAAGTGAGCATACCCACTGTGCTCATCTGTTTCAGGGATGGCAGGAGCGGGTGGGAAGTGGTTCATGATTGTGCCCGGTGGGTTTGGTGTTCCATAACACGCGCGGCTCGTTGTCCGGGAAGCGTTCCACGCGTGTTCAGCTCGTGGATCTTGATGGTGGACCGTGGCCGATGCAATAAGCCGTATTTGAACACGTGACGACGGATCGTACCAATGCAGGCAGAGCGTGCGGCAATTCCGAAGATCTTTCAGTTTTGGCGAGCGTAGATCTGTATGAAAGGCAATTTCATGGGCTATGGAACAAAAATGGCGAAGGACGACAGAACGTGACCGCGGTATTCCATTTGCTGTAACGGTACTCACAGTTGCCACATGGAATGGATGTTTCGCGGAGACGATAGCCTCATCGAATTGCGACCGACAGAAGTCCCAGAAGGATGCGGCATTGTATTGGGTGAGATCCCAGGCTGAATTTTTCACGATAAGGATTTTCTCGTAACAATTAAGAGAGGCGTATGTATACTCCGCTGCCGCTGGGTGCTGCACGTTTCTTTGAGATGTAGCATACCTTGGGAAACTAAAAATAAACGACAGTTCTAAGGAGGTCCTCATGGTGCGAATATATGGCAGTATTTTTCTGGTTGTCTTTTCTCTCTGTGGAATTCGTGAGGTTCGAGCGGATGAGATGTCAGTTGAATTGGTAGCTGTAACACCCGAACCATCTGGCATGAGGCGGCTCTTCAATGGGAAAGATCTGACGGGCTGGGTTGGTGACTCCCGGCTTTGGAGCGTACGAGATGGAGTTGTTCATGGAGAAACAACAGAAAAAAATCCGACAAGTGGCAATACATTCCTTATTTACAACGGTTCGGATGACACGCCAGAAGAGTTCGGGGACTTTGAGCTACGTCTGTCCTTCCGTTGTAATGCAACAAATAATTCAGGCATCCAATATCGGTCCGAGTGGTTACCTGAACGAAAAAATGATTGGGTTCTTGCTGGATATCAGCATGAAGTACGGAACGAAATTGATTTCCCAAATGTTTCGTCATTCATTTATGACGAAAAGGGGAAAGGCAAACGGCTTTGTTACATCGGTGAGAAGTGCATTCGTAACGCAAAAGGTGAGAAAGAAGTTACCGGAATACTTGTCGACGAACCCCAATTCCAAAAACTATTTAATCTGGATGGTTGGAACGATGTCGTCATCGTTGCTGAAGGAAACCATGTACGCCACTACCTAAATGGGCGTCAGGTTATTGATTTCGTCAATCACGACCCGGTAACCGTCCGTAAAAAAGGGGTCATTGGGTTGCAACTCCACGGAGGGAAGCCCATGTGGACAGAGTTCAAAGATATTCGCCTGAAAACTGAATAATTCAGCGTTGGATACGGTTCGGTTTTCAATATTCAGAACTATAAAAAAAGAGCAGCCCGTCGGTCCCTATTGGAATCGACGGGCTGCCTGTTTTTTTATGGCTACACGTTTAGACGAGGTCGTATGCCTGTTCCTGATGTTCTGTCAGGTCAAGGCCCATCTGTTCCGTCTCAAGAGATACCCGCATGCCAACAAGTTTGTTGACAATGATAAAGGCAATAATTGAGACAACACCGCTCCAGACGATCGTGACGAGCACACTCTTCGTTTGAGCCCATACCTGATCTACCATTTCAAGTTCCATTCCAGCGCCACCGAATTGCTCAGCTGCAAAAACTCCTGTGAGGATAGCTCCGATAATGCCACCAATCCCATGAACACCAAAGACATCAAGGCTGTCATCGTATCCGAATTTATGCTTCACAGTCGTTGCGAAGTAGTAGCACAACAAGGATGAAATTGCGCCAAGTGCTACTGCACCAAGCGGTCCAGCTGTACCACTGGCTGGAGTAATGGCTACCAGGCCAGCGACCGCTCCAGTTGCTATGCCAAGTGCCGACGCTTTGCCATGGGCCCAGAGTTCAATGAGCATCCAGACGGTTGCGGCAGTGGCTGCGGCAATATGAGTGACCAAGAGGGCCATCGCGGCGGTTCCATCAGCAGCGAGTTCACTACCGGCATTAAATCCGAACCAGCCTACCCACAACATGCCCGCACCCATCACGGTAAATGGAAGATTATGAGGACGCATGGGTTCCTTTGGGAAGCCTTTACGCGGCCCAAGGAGGAGACACGTAACCAGGCCGGCGATCCCCGCGTTCACATGAACAACTGTGCCGCCTGCAAAGTCCAGGACTTTCCAATCAGCAAAGAGGGCACCATCGCCAGCCCATGCCATATGGCAAATAGGAAGGTACGAGAACGTAAACCAAAGGATACTAAAGAGCATCATTCCAGAGAACTTCATGCGTTCAGCAAATGCACCAACGATAAGCGCTGGTGTGATGATTGCAAACGTCATTTGAAATGCCACAAAAAGTGATTCTGGAATAGAACCGCTTACGCTATCAACCGTAATTCCCTTGAGAAAAGTCTGGTCGAAGCCGCCAATAAACTTTTGGAGAGTGCCTCCGTTTGAGAAGGCAAGGCTATACCCGTAGGCAACCCAGAGAAGTGTCATCACGCCCGCTAGTGCAAAGCACTGCACGAGCACTGAAAGAACATTTTTGGATCGGACGAGTCCGCCATAGAAAAGTGCGAGTCCGGGGAGAGTCATGAAAAGGACGAGGGCCGTTGCCACGATCATCCAAGCGGTGTCGGCTCCGTTTACCGTTGCAACAGTATTTTCAGAGGCCATTAGCGGAGTCGCTTGCAGGAGGCAAAAAATGCCAGCAACCACCCCCATCCGCCAAGGAGAGGTCGTACTCATTGATATGTGCATGGGATATTCCAAATAGTTGTCAAGATTTTCAGAAGGATTCCGCCAGGTCCGCCTACCTGACGGTTACATGAGGGCAGAGCGTACCATGCAGGATAGGAATCCGTCATGGGTGCTGATGAAAGCGTGCAGTGGGTAAACAGGAATCTCATGCCAAAGCCTGCAAAAACTATACTTTTTCACCCTGGCAGGCTTTTGGGATGTATGTGTTAAAAGCTTTTTGGCTCGATTGACAGGGCTTTCGCAAGAAGAATTGAAGCCATGTTCTGAGCTCACGTTTCGCACGGTGTGAGGCACCATGGTCTGCACCAGCTCTGCTTGGATGCGTGTTAGTTCGGGGAAGCATCAGGCAGGTCAGATTTCACATGAACATCCATCTGTGGAAAAGCGATCTCGATATGCTCTTTAGCAAAGCGTTCAGCGATAGCATTGTGGATTTCGTTAATTGTTGAAAAACGATTATCTAAACTCGCGAGATAGAACCGCACGGCAAAGTTCAACGTGGAGTCGCCAAACTCATCGAACGTGACAATAGGAGCAGGTTCCTTCAGAATATGCGGGGTTTGGTTGCAGATTTCTTTCAATACAGCGCCGACGTGTCGTGTGTCCGTGCCGTAGGCGACACCAACTCGAACCAAGGATCGGTTAACGGAGTCTGACAGTGTCCAATTAATAACACGCCCTGTGATCAAATCTTTATTTGGAATCACATATTCTTGCCTATCATAGGTTGTAACCGTCGTCGCCCTCATTCGAATTCGGGAAACAACCCCCGTAACAGTATCAATTGTGACAACATCTCCAACGCGAATTGGTTGTTCAAAAAGAACGATTAATCCACAGACAAAATTCGCAACAACCTCTTGGAGACCAAATCCGAGTCCAACACTGAGGCCAGCGGCAAGCCATTGAACACTACTCCAGCGGAGCCCTAATGTTCCCGCTACAACAATCACCCCACAGAAAGCAAATATGTAGCTGATGAGTGTGTTCATCGCATATCGGGCAGCATTATCGAGAGGAAGCCGCTGAAGGATGAGTGCCTCGAGGAGTCCGGGAGTGTTCCGGACAAGAACGAATGTGATTAACAATGTTGGTAAAGCAATGAGAACATTACTCAATGCTACGGTGCTTACAACGGTTCCATCTGGTGCGGTCTCCTGCCAGAGGACGATGGAGTCAAGGAATGACAAAGCCGGTAGTACCGGGCCCCATATCCAAATAAGGCCGAAGAACAGCACAATTATTACAAATGCGTTGATTAAACGATGAGTCTGTTGATCGATGGCAGAGAGTTTCATCTGGTTGACATCAAGAATTTCAGCCTTTGCGCCCGACGCCTCGGCCTGTTCTTTGATCGCGACCTGTTCCTTCAGTTGCCGTAGCGCGATTCGTCTTTTTGACACCAGAAGCCAACGCTCAGCGATGCCTTGGAGGACCGATGCAGCAACGGCAAGCCAGATAGTTTGATACAGCGAAATGGTCAATTGGCCAGCCGCGTAGGCATAGCCCGAAAGACTGAGTCCGGCAAGGAAAATAGGAATGGCAATGAGGAGGGGACGCCAGATCCATGTCAGTTTAGCCAGGAGACTATCCGGCTGAGTTGCTTCAAGGCCCGCGACAACGCCCGTCTTTTTCCCTAGGAGTTTCCAGAGTGTGCTTGCAATGAAAAGCATTAATATTGCAAACACAATACGCGCAAGTGCTGAAACCTCACGGTGGACATACCTCTCAAGAAGGAGAAACGTTGCGAGGAACACAAGAGTTAGTCCTATCCATCCGAAGCGACGGACGGCCTGCCCGAGTGGCTTGATGACTAATTCAGGCCAGCCGAAATGTGCGGTCGCTATGCCATGTGGGCGTATGAGTTGTCGAAGGATTTCAAGTGGAAGAAAAACCAATGCGGTTACACCGATTGCATCAGCAATAGATGATTCTGTTGATTCTGGCTCAGCATAGTGGCCAAGAAACCAGGAGATGGCAGTCAATGCCAGCCATACTGGGAGAGCGGCAAGAACGGTGTAGCAGACTCCTTGTATCGTTGGCCATAGGCGCATTGCGTTGGAGCCACTGATTGAGCTGCTCAGTGCTGTGATTCTACGGATGAAGAATCTATATGGTAGCGAGATCGCTAAGGTGATTAGGAGGAAGGAAATTGCGAGGTACGGTCGTGCTTTGACATTCGCCCAGAATGAGGCGAAAACCTGAGCAGCCGGGTGTGGTTCGAACTGTTTTACGACTGCCAGCAGTCGGGTTGCATCCGCGAGTTGGACTGGTTTGTCACTACGAACCCAGAGAAGGTTGGTATCGATGAGATGCTGATATTCATCGATTATGCGTGATAGTTTTTCAAGGTTTACACCAGATGGAATGAGAATATCAACAAGGCAGCGGTCGATATCGAGACTCATTGTGCTCAGAATTTTCTTCCTTGCTTCGAGTACTTTCCTTTTCGCTGGCGTCTGAATGACAGTCAGTTTTTGTTCTGCTTTATCAAGCTCGGTATCGATATCACCGAGGATATCCTGAGCGTTGTCCACTGCATTCCCCTGCGGGTATGACTGGCCCAGATTCGTCCGTTCACGATTGAGCATGACATGTTTTCTGCGCAACAGATACCCAGCAGTGCGACTTAGTCCTGAACCAGTGGCTCTGTCTGCATCCACAAGAGATGCGGTTTCTTGAAAGTCATCTCGTAGGCTATTTGTTTTCTCTTTGAGGGCGAGCAACTGGCTGTTCCATGACTCCGCACTTGCAACAGTCAGTGGCCATAAATCAAGTAACGCAAAAAAATGCTCGTAGTTATTTTGGTCATCAAAATCAGTCTCGTTGACTGAAGCACTATATTCCGCTATCTGGTTCTTAATGTCGTCCGTATGTCGGCGTGTGACCCACGCATTGACGTCGGTGATAGCTTTCGAAAGTGCTACTGCGCGCTTGTCGAGAGCGGCTTTTTCTAGTGGAAGGACACTGGCTTCAGCATCGTACGTCAGAATTTTCTGCCGAGAAAGCTCGAGGGCAGTGACAAGCTTGGCTCGCTTGGCGATTGTTGCCTGCTTTAGTGCTGTTATCAGTACAGGATTGGAATCACTAGTTTCCTCAGGAGTAACTAACGAATTCAGCTCCTCTTCAGTCTCAGATATTTGAACAGGGAGTGCTTTCGTTTCTGTGCGGCGGGCGTTGAGTTCCTTTTGAATCCGATTCGCTTCGAGTGTGGTTGCAAGAAGATCTTTATTCAGTGTTCTTAAAAGGTCTTCAATTTTGACGGCATCACTATCCCGGGTAACACCTCCAAGTGAGATGTTGATTGGAGCGTCACCGGTTGATTCAACTGACTTTTTGCGTTGCTCTGAAGATTTAGCTGCTTTGACAAGTTGCGCAATTTGTAGTTGGTCGTCCTCTCTGCTTTCAAGGTCTTTCAGGGTGGTTGTGAGGACTTCCTGACATCGAGCTCGTAACTCCTCTGCCAGTGAGTTATCAGTGCGAACCCCATCAATCTCTTCACGAACCTTGGCAGCATCAATGGTTGTGGAGGGTGAAGCTTTTTTTGGATTGTCTGGAGTCTGTTTCTTGGCAGGTGGTGCCTGTTGTTGGCTTGTGGAGGATTCAGGGCTTACTTCACCAGTTGCTGATTCCGCTGCATAAGCCCGCGTCGCCATGATCACGAGGCAGACAAGCCCCACTACACAGAACATGCCGCATAACCGATACAGAAGAGGCATTCGGGAAGTCTGGTATTGCCTCCGCACTGGCACGATATCCATCGGATCAAACCTCATGAAAATAGGGGTTTCCAATCTTGGGGTTCTTGGTGACGTGTTGAATACAGCAGTTTTACCCTGTAATAAGCAATAATATTTGGAAAATAGTTGATCATTTGCGAACTGGGCTGTAGGGTTCGAGGTGAAAGCTGATCCAATTGGAGATGCTACTGTACGTTTTTTGCGATGTGTGTGGCCAGTATTGCTGCTCGAATCGTGCCTAAGGAATGGGGTATACGTGTCCGTCGAGAATATTTTTGAGTGTCAGTCGGAAAATGAACAATTAGCGGTACAAGACGGACTTCAGCTTCTTGAATTCGCTCCTCAGCAGCGACCTTTGCTTGAGGAAGTACTAGAAGGCCTCACCGCAGAGGAGAAGTCACTTCCTGCGAAGTTGCATTACGATCAACGCGGCAGCATGCTATTCGAACAAATCTGCGAAGTGGATGAGTACTATATCACAAGGACTGAACTCGCATTGATGCGAGAGATATCTGGTGCTCTTGGAGATGCCTTTGGTAATGGCTGCATGCTCATTGAGCCCGGTAGCGGTGCAAGCCTGAAAACGGATCTTTTGTTAGCCTCTATGTCAGACCCGGCTGCCTATGTCCCAGTGGATATAAGCCGCGACTTTCTCCTCGAGTCGGCAACTGCGATTGCAGACAGGCATGACATTGAAGTACTCCCTGTCTGGGCGGACTTCACCAAAGCACACCCAATTCCAGCATGTGAAGCAGCAGTTCGTTCTCGAGCAATCTATTTTCCTGGTTCAACAGTTGGTAATTTCAGCCGATCTGAAGCAGCCTCGCTGCTACGCACATTTGGAACCATGATACAGGAACAGCCCGACGATGAATTGTCTGGTGTCGCTGGCGCAGTTGTTGTTGGTTTCGACTGCAAGAAAGATCAGGGGCGGATGGAAGCCGCTTACAACGACGCCGAGGGGGTTACTGCAGAATTTAACTATAACGTCATTGATCGACTCGCAGGCGAACTTGGTGTTGCACTTGACCGCAACAAGTTTACATTTCGTGCCGACTGGGTTGAAAATGAAGGTGCCATTGTCAGTCGACTATGGGTGGATGAAAGTCACTCCGTTGAGATGGCTGGTACTGTTGTCACTTTTGAATCTGGCGAAGCAATTCGTATGGAGGAGTCCCACAAGTACACTCCGGGCGAGTTCGAGCTCCTTGCAGAGGAGAGTGGTCTTGCCATGGAGAAAATCTGGACGGACGACGCTGGCGACTTTGCGGTGGCATGCTTGCGACCACTTTCAGTTTGACACGATTGCTACGTAAACACTGTCCGTGTGGTTAGGAGTTGTCCGGAGAGCATGCTCGTTCCCGCTATAGAACTCATTGCTCTTACTAAGTGTTTTGGCAATTCCGATGAGCCCGCAGTGAAATCAGTCGATCTTTCTGTAGCGCAGGGAGAGGTCTTGGCGATCGTTGGTGGATCCGGCAGTGGAAAAACGACGACGCTAAAGATGATCAACAGGCTCATTGAGCCAACGTCCGGCTCAGTTAAGGTGATGGGGGAAGATGTTACGGATGTCGATCCAGTGGGTCTCAGGCGGTCAATTGGATACGCCTTTCAGGGTGTTGGGCTGTTCCCTCATATGACTGTCGGGCAGAACGTCGGCGTCACGCTCCAGTTACTGGGATGGGCCAAAGAGGCGATTGGTGAACGTGTCAACGAATTGCTCGCAATGGTTGATCTGCCTGCTGTTGAATATAAAGGACGCCTTCCGTCAGAACTTTCCGGTGGGCAGCAGCAACGAGTGGGATTTGCAAGAGCGCTTGCGTCGAATCCACAAGCGATTCTGATGGATGAACCATTTGGTGCACTCGATCCGATTACACGCGATGCCTTGCAGCAAGAGTTCCGATCACTCCAGAAGAAACTGGAGCTGAGCGTGGTTCTGGTGACACACGACGTGTCAGAGGCGGTGCTTCTTGCCGATCGTATTGCAGTGATGCACAAAGGCGAATTGGCACAAGTTGCAAGCCCCGGAGTCCTATTAACATCCCCTGTCAATGAGTATGTCGCCCAACTGATCGATACGCCTCGTCGTCATAGTGACTTTATTGAGTCACTGCTTCACGGAAGCGTTGCTGGAGGTGACCCATGAGTCCCCGGCTCTATCTTTTATTTGAACAGTTGCCAGATCTTTTGGGCGGCCATCTGACGCTTGCCGTTCCAGCGATATTTTTTGGGGTGCTTATCAGCCTTCCTCTGGGCGTACTCTGTGTGAAGTCGGCAACCATACGCGGCCCTGTCATGTCATTGGTATCGCTTGTTCAGACAGTTCCGAGCATCGCGCTGTTGGCGATCATGGTTGCCTTGTTGGGGGGCACCATCGGCTATTGGCCAGCATTTATAGCCTTGTTGATTTATAGTATTTTACCAATTATACGAAACACCATTGTCGGCTTAGAGTCTGTCGATCCGGCCATGAGTGAGGCCGCGAAAGCTGTTGGAATGCGGCCGCTGCAGCAACTGTTCCGGGTTGAATTGCCACTTGCTTTCCCTGTGATTCTTGCAGGGATACGGACAGCGACTGTTTGGGTTGTCGGTATTGCGACGCTCTCAACTCCTGTGGGTGCACCGAGCCTCGGCAATTACATTTTTAGTGGCCTCCAGCTTCGAGACTGGCAACGCGTGATTTTCGGTTGTGTTGCCACAATGACATTGTCGCTTGTCCTGGACCAACTGATTGCGGTCATCGAGAAGAGTATTCAATCACGACGAAAATTCTCGCTCATTCTCGCGTCGAGTGCCATTGTTGCCCTCGTTGCCATTGGTATCGTGCCAGGTGTGATTGGCCCAGAAACTGCCGGCTTCTCAAAGTTGCGGGAACCGGGAAGTGATTCGAGAAAATCTGACAAAGGTGGTGTATCACGGGCGCCACTCGATGGACAGGTTATTCGTATTGGTGCTAAGGGATTCACAGAACAGTTTATTCTGGCTGAAATCCTTCGGGAAAAGATCGACGCCGCCGGTGGTACGCCCGAGGTGCTTAGCAATATGGGGTCAACAATTGTTTTTGACGCCCTTGCAAAAAATACAGTCGATGTTTATGTCGGATATACAGGGACGATTTGGAGTACGGTCTTGAAGGAGACAGATCCGATAGGTCGTGTCGCGATGCGAGCAGCCGTTGCCGGAAGGTTATATGACGAGTACGGCATTGTTCTTGCTGGTGCATTGGGGTTTGAGAATACGTATGCACTTGTCGCCAAAAGCCAGACACTGCAACGGTATAACCTCCGGCAGATTGGTGATCTGACTCCAGTTGCAGAAGATCTCAAGATTGGTGGCGACCCAGAGTTTTTTGGGCGACCGGAATGGCAGCGAGTACGCAGGCTTTATGCATTGGCGGATATTACTGAAGTTGGAATGGATTCCACATTCATGTATCAGGCGGTGGCAGACGGGCAGGTTGATGTTGCTGCAGGATTCTCTACCGACGGGAGGATCGACGCCTTTGATCTTGGCGTTCTAGGCGATCCAAAAGGGGCGTTTCCGCCTTATGACGCGGTCCTGCTTCTGTCACCACAAGCAGCGAAGAACAAGGATCTCGTGCACGCCCTTGAGCCATTGCTGAATCGAATATCGGTTTCAGCAATGCGGACTGCAAACCGCCGGGTTGATGAGGATGGAATCACACCAAAAGAGGCAGCAGGTAATATACTGGATGACTAAAAGGCAGGTGCGCACGCGTGCTCGCTGAGACAGTGACTGTTAGCACAAGGCTAGGTCGGTTCGACTGTGGCGACTGCTTTGAGTACTCCGCTGGATGGATCAACAAGGTGCGGAAATTGCTCGGGAAGTTCGGTCCAACTCATTCGATGGGTTATCCACGGTGCGGTATTGATTCGTTCAGCTTCAATCTCCTTGATAATACGATTAAAATCTCGTGATAATGCGTTTCGGCTTGCAAGAATGGAGAGCTCACGTCGATGGAGAAGGGGCGCGTGGGGAAACGAAAGAGTTCCCTGTGTTATCCCAACGTAGACGACTCGGCCACCAAACGCCGCAAATTCAAGCGAGCGGTTCATACTGCGATCACTTCCGGTGGCGTCGATGACGACATCACAAAATTCATTCTCAGTTAGTTCAGCGACCTTGTTGAGGTCTGCTTCGGTGCCATCAGCACAGATGGTTTCGGTCAGGTCGTACGTTTGAGTGACAAAGTCCAGTCGACTCTGAACCATGTCCATTACAAGAAGCCTTGCTCCGGCAAGACGGACAAATTCCATGGCAGACAAGCCAATTGGTCCGGCACCTATGACGAGCACGGTGTCCTTTGAATCAATGGTGGCTCGGTCGACTGCATGGCAACCAATCGCAAGAGTTTCAACAAGCGCATTCTGCTCGGCGGAAAGATTGGGAGACGGGTGGAGTTTTCTCGCTGGAACAATGAATTGAGGCCGAAGGCCGCCGTCGCAGTGGACACCAAGGGTCTGGTGATGCTCACAACAATTGGTCTTGCCGAGACGGCATGAATGACACTGCTGGCAATTGATGTATGGTTCCACGCAACAACGATCACCGACGGCGATGTTAGTGGCACCCTCACCAACAGCGAGTACCTCTACGCCAAGTTCATGACCCGGAATCCTTGGGTAACTAAAGAAAGGCATTTTCCCAAGGTACCCACCGTAGTCAGTCCCACAGATACCGACTGCTTCGACGCGAACAAGCGCTTCGCCGGGCTCAAGATTGGATGGCTCAGGTACTTCTATCATTGCCCATTTGCCAGGTTCTACAAGTTGAAGTGCTTGCATGAGATTCATTTCATTTGAAAGGGGGAAGGTTATGGCTGCTCTGCCTGAAGGCCGTAAAACTGTGCGGCGTTGGTGCCACGTATGGCCTTAGCCTCGTGGAGAGACACTCGGTCGATAAGGCTGTTCGCGATGCAAAGCACTTCCGCATACTCAGCAGAGAGCAGGCAGACCGGCCAATCGCTACCATAGAGCAGCCGCGCTGGACCGAATGCATCCAACGCTGCATCAAGATATGGCGTAAAGTCGCGTTGGTGCCACACGTTCCAATTGGCTTCGGTGACGAGTCCAGAAAGCTTGCAAACGACATTTTCATGCTGTGCGAGTGCGTCAAAGTTACGCTTCCAGTCAGAAATATTGTGGTGTTCAATATCAGGTTTGGCCATGTGGTCCAATACAAAAGGCTGGTTAGGCAACAATTGTACAAGTTCACACGCAGCTGGCAGTTGATGAGGAAAGATGAGAATGTCATAGGTCAGGTTATATTTAGCCAACTGCCTGATGCCACGCAGAAAGTCGTCACCTAATAAAAAGCGAGGGTCCGGCTCATCTTGTACGACATGCCGGACGCCAACAAACTTGTCATGCTCTGAAAATTTCTCGAGGTCTTCATCGACCGAGGGATTTCTGAGATCCACCCAGCCAACAACGCCACGGATAAATGGGTGATTATCAGCCAATTCAAGGAGCCATTCTGTTTCCTGAATTGATTGTCGGGCTTGCACTGCCACTGATCCAGTGATGCTGTGTGGCTGAGTCGTTTTAGCAAGATCAGGTGGTAAGTAGTCTTGTGCTAGACGCTCCATCCCGGACGATATCCAAGGGTAGTCCTTGGCAGTGTACTTCCAGAAGTGTTGGTGAGCGTCAATATTCATAAGTTGACAGAGTCGGTGGAATCGCTGACATGAAGCCTTGAGGTAATCGGCTAATTGTTTTCTGGAAGCCCTTCACAGTGCCCGATATTTTTCACGGCGCTAAATATTTTCAGTACAGTCTTGAGCAAATCCTCATCGAGTGGCTCTTCAAGCCATTCAGCCCACTGGCGAATATTGTTTGGGTTGGCACTTCCAGCAACAGTTGTTGCAATTGCTGGATTGGCAACGGAGAACTGAAGAGCAAGTTTTGCTAATGACGACCCGTGCTCACGGCAACATGCAACGGCCTCACGTGCAGCCTTGCGAACGTTTTCAGGTTCTTTAAGCCAGGGTGGGAGGGGCGCGTCGGTCAGCAGACGTGCGCTGAACGGCCCAGCGTGCATGACACCAATTCCCTTCTCCTGAAGGTATGGCACCGTTTCATCGGTAAAGCGTGTGTTTTGAAGGGTGTATTGGTTGTAATTCAGTACGCAGTCGACGTCTGTCTGGTCACAGATAAATCGAAAAATTTTCTGGGGATACCCACTGAAACCGATAAAACGAATTTTTCCAGCTTGTTGTGCTTGTCGGAGCGCTGGAATGGTTTCGTCTACGATCTGTTGCATTGGGACAAATTCAATATCGTGACACAGCATGATATCGAGGTGGTCGGTGCCGAGTCGATGCAATGAGATATCAACGCTCTCTGCTACGCGCCGTGCGGAAAAGTCGAAATGTCCAACGTCATACCGGCCAAGTTTGGTACAGAGCAGGTAATCGTCGCGGGGTATGTCCTGAAGCGCGAGCCCAAGCATGATTTCACTCATCCCGCGACCATAAAAAGGGCTCGTGTCGATGAGTCGCATGCCGTTATCAATCGCCACCCGTACGCTAGACATTGCTTCATCAATGGTGATTTTTCGAAACTCCTGTCCGAGCGATGAGGCGCCAAAGGAGAGGATTGGTACTTCAAGTCCAGTGGTGCCAAGAGATCTGGTTTGCATGGATACCCTTTTTTGTATGAGATATCAGGTGGTGGAATTGAATGTTCGGCATCCAATAGTGAGGAGAAGGTTTGCCCACGGTTGGGTGTCGGCTGTTTGCACGGTGAGTATGTGATCAGCGGAGGCTACCGCTGTATAAAAGTCCCATTTCAATAGAGGCTCCAAAACGCAACTGCTTCCAGCAGATTTGAGAAGACCTCGGTACTTTTCCCAGACTGGTGGGTCGCCCGGAGTCGCAGCAGCATATGAGTCATCCCTGTCGACGCCCATCGTCTGAACGCCATCGATTTGGATGCTCCCAAGTATTGCCTGAAAGACGTCAGCAACCGTTGGGACATCGGGCATAAGCTGGAGGGGCACGACGTCGGCATTTGGGCCACGTTTGGTGGTAGCCGGATAGTTGCCGTCGGCGATGAGGATGAGTGCGTGATGGCCACCGCTTGCGAGAATCTTCAGAATTTCAGGATGGAGAAGTGGGGTGTTCAGCATAGGATCGGTCAGTGTTCAAAAACGGGGACTAAGAAGATGTAAAGGCCTCAATTGACATAATGGTTTGGCTGGCTGCCTCGGATGCCGAAGGCAGTGGAAAGACTTCTGCGGCTAGATAGTTGTCGTACCCAGCTGCTTTGAGTGCACGATACAATGTGGTTGAATCGGTGTGGCCAAGGCCCATTGCCTTCCTGTTTGAGTCGGCCCAGTGCACATGCCCAATAAGACCTGAACCGAGGCGACCGAGACGGGTAATCGTCTCTGGCACATTCTGCTCTTCGATATTCATGTGAAAGAGATCGCAGAGGAGACGCACTCCCTTGCCCACAAGAGAATGCTTGATGAGAAACTTTGCTGCGTCTTCCTGAGTGTTCAGGAGATTGGTTTCGTAGCGATTGAGCGCTTCGTAGAGAAGTACTTGACCGTGACGCTGCGCATGGTCGCCGAGTGTGCCAAGGGCCTCCGCCAGCAACCCCAATGATTCCGAGCGGTGGGTGATGTCGCTGGCTTGGCCCTGCATTGATCCGATGATGGCTGGAGCATTGAATTCTGCTGCAATTTCAATAATTTCTGCAACAAATTGTATAGCCTCTCGCCGCCTAGCCGGGTCTGTATCTGTGAGCGAGAGCCGTTTCTTCAGCCAACCAGCGCCGGTTCCGACGGCAGCAAGATCGAGAGATGTCTGTTCAAGAAGCGTATGGAGTTGTTTTGATGGAAATTCACTCGCGCTTGGAGGAAAAATTTCAACTGCGTCAAAGCCAGCATCTGCAGCATGCTGACATCCGCTTGAGAGTCCATCATGGAATACGAACGGACCACGTGCTGCTTCAGGCACCAAGCAAATTGTGATAGCCGATTTCATGCAGATCTTTCTAAAAAAGTTATCAATGGAGCGGCATATTTACACGGCGAAGAGTGGAAGGAGATGTCGCTCGTACAGATTCGTGGTTACCTGGTCTGCCACAATGGCCCGATGCTCTTTGAGCAAATCGGTATATCGAGCGCCTTCACCTGCTGCAACCTTGAACGCAATATGAAGAAGCTGACGGACGTGAGGATTAAACCGCTTGTCATTTTGGATGTGTCGAATTGTTGCGGCCGTATCGGGGCCTGAAAGCGCTCCAAAGTCTTCGACAGAAAGCAGGCTGTTTGGATCAATATCAATGACCGTTGCATACGGACCACAAAGTTCGTCACGATGCTCAATTGCATATCGATAGACGTCACGAACCAATTGAAGTCCATCTCCCCCAGCTTCTGCGAGTCCGATTAATTCTTCAAGCCATGTGGTGCCGGCTGTTTTCAGATGAACGCCCGCTCCAGTAGCCTTGAGGACTCGACGGATGATGGGGTAGAGTGAAAATTTATCACTGCCAGAATGGACTGAAAGCTTGAGCGTGTCGGGCAGACCGTATTGCTGGACTGCGAAACTGCATACGGCAACGTCATCAGAAAACTCTTGCTCGAATTGTCCAAGGTCACCAACGTAGTCGACGCCTTTGTTAAATCGACCAGTGAACTTTGGGGCAACGGTTTGTACCGGGATTTTCTCATCAGCGAGCAGGGCTAATATTACGAGTAATTCTGGAGGTGTTTGTGGCTCGTCCGTCTCGTCCATGCTGACTTCGATGACAACGTCGTCACCTCGTTTCTCAGCGATATGGTTGTAGATCGTCGCCGCGTCTCTGCAGGCCTTGTGGTACTTCCGGACAATACTCGCGGTACCTTCTTCCGAAAGACGTATGACCTTGGTGATGCCAGGGATGGATACCGGCTTACACAGTTCAGGGTGTGCGGAGATAAACGTTCGAATGTCTGATTCATCAGCAGGCTGCCCGATTGAATCAGCTACATCAATAGTGAAAAAGTCACTGGATTCGAGGTAGCCATCGACCGTGTCGAGCCGAATGTGATCAGCATCGACATACCATGGGCCGTCCCAGCCCGACTCAACAATAGCTGAGGCTGCAGCCGCTCGCACGTCTTCAGGATGGCTGCCAATGAATCCGTGTTCTCGGTGAGATTTATTCCAGACCGGTGCCACCTGTATGCCGGCTCGTGCAAGTTGTTGGAAGGCAGAGAGTTGTGCAGTGGCTTCATGACCGAAACGGTCGCCGACACCAAATGAGAAACGTGGCAGTGTTCGCATAGTAGTCTGTTGGGTAGAGGGTTGGAGGTGGATTACTCGTTAAATAGTGTAAAGCCTCGGCACATAGCGGAGGATAGTGATTCTTGACTAAAGGATAGCTATTCTTGACCTCATGAAAAAGACACATTCACCGCGAACGAGCAGAAAAAAACTTCCTTTCTTCGTATCACGGCAGGTCGCGACATCACAGCGGTACTTTCTTGACTTGCTGCCAGATCGGTCACAATCTCTTGCAGTGGCCTGTGGAGGGTATGAACATGTGCGTAAGGATTATGTAATCAGCCGAAAAGACTTTCCTTATTTTTGCATTGAATTTGTGTGTGCAGGGAAAGGGAAAGTCTGGTTTGGAGAATCGGCAGCAGCTGGGCAACCGCACGAAGCGTTCCCAATACATTCCGGAACACTTTTTGCCTACGGACCGGGAATGCCGCATCGTATAGAGACCGACTCGAGGCAATTACTCCGAAAACACTACGTCGACTTCGTTGGAAGACAGGCGGGGGCAAGGCTGCGGAGAATGGGCCTTACTGCTGGGTCAGTGATGAGGGTGAGTCATCCAGATGAAGTTCGTGAAATTTTTGATCTAATGTTGCGGTGTGGCTCGCCGCCCTCTGCTCATAGCGAAACACTGTGCACCCAGTTGTTGGGAGTGCTTCTTGCGAAAGTCAAGCAGCGAATCATGCCGGAGGAGGCAGTCGATGACCGTGCATTCAGAAGTTATGAGCAGTTCCGACGGATTTTGGTGGATCGGTGTGTTGAATGGCAGTCAGTAGAAGCGGCCTGTGCAGTGGCTAAAATTTCCCCCGAATATGCCTGTCGTCTTTTCGTGCGTTTTGGTGAGGATAGCCCATATCAACTGTTGACTCGGCAACGAATGAGCCTTGCTGCAGATTGGCTGGCACATGAGCAGGTATTGGTACGAGAAGCATCACGACGTCTCGGGTATCCCGACCAATACCAGTTTTCGCGAGCCTTTAAACGGGTGTTCGGCATCGCACCTGCAGAATTCCGTCGAGGTCACAGGATTGCAACGCATTCTTGAGGGTAGATTGCATGCTTCCTACTGTGCCAACGCTTCCCGCAGGTAGTTCGACGGTTCAAAATTCTCGATGATGACCTCAGTCGTTGTGCCCCGGATCATGCGAGCTTGCGTAACGCGAATTTCTGGAGTTTTTGATGGTGAGAAGAGAATGTCATCGTGCGTTGCATGGAGCTTTTCTGCAAATAGGTCTGGGGTGAGATGACCACCGAGATGATCGCTACGACCGGTGGCGACGTGCAGTGTTCCAAGCACCTTTTCATCCTGTATATCACGGCCTGAAACGGGGAGATCTTGCGTTCCGAAACCAAGTTCACCAATTTCCCCTGTAACGGGATCAGATTTCAATTTTGCATTAAAAACATCAATGACCGACTGATCACCCGCGACGAATGTCGCCGTGTGAATACGGCCATTGTCAACGTGCATGACTGCAGTAGTGCCATCGTCAAACTTCATTGGAAAGGCTCCCGCCGCGCCGGTGGGCACAAAATAGACTTCACCAGCAGGAAGGTTCGCAATATCTGGAGCTTTTCCAAGGCATAGTCCGTGGCTTTTCTGAGCTTCTTGGCCATCGCATTGGATCGTGAGTTGGTATTGTGAATTATCCATCTCGAAATCAATCTCGAATGAATCAGCTTTCGTGAGAGCGAGCCGGAGCTTTTCCGCTTCTACGCTCACTTCTCTGTAATCTACCGCGAGTCCTGTTGCAAGAATAATATCGTTGAGGCCATGGAGCGTGGCGCCACGGAAACCGAATTCTTTCGCAAAGGCTGTCAGTGGAGCGGTGGCGGAGAAAGTCGAGATGCACAAAATCAGGTCATATTTTGTGTAGACCGAATCTTTCAAGGAAATATTCTTCCCAGCACTATCAACTGCTTCATCAGGGAGGTCGAGGTTACTGCCGCCTGTTTCATGATAGGCAAACATCTCACCGCCTGAGACACCGAGTTTTTCCGCGATACCACCCTGAAGTCCTTGATGGAAAACCGAATAGGCTTTGTGCTGAATGGTCAGTTCCGGATTCGAGAGGAATGCGAAATCCTCCATCTGGCTGGTATCCGCTAGATCAATCAGGATCGCAACGCGGCAGCCCTGTATTGGGTCAAATACTGTCTCAAGCAGTTTTGCCAAGTCGAAGTCAGGGAAGTCTTCAATTGCACGGCGTGCAATTGGGGTCGGTTTGATTGTTGCAGTGCTCATACAGTAGTTATAGCAAACTCGTCGTCGTCGTCCGCACTTTCGAATTCAAACATTTCTCGACACCATGAACAAATGCACAGATGTTGTCGAGTTTCTCAATAATTTGCCTGTTGCTTCAGTCCTTCGCGATATTCTCAAGGCAGCAGAATCTGGCCCTGTAGTCGTTGGAGCACCCCCAGGGTCGGGGAAAACGTTACTTGTGCCACGTGCCGTCCATGACGCTCTCGGGCCGGGGAAAAGCCTGGTTTTGGTCCAGCCTCGGCGGTTTGCCGCCAGGGCCATTGCTGGGCAAATCGCCAGAATACGCGGGTGTCGGCTCGGTGATGAAGTTGGGTACCGTGTTCGTTTTGATTCGAAGGTGTCCAAGGCAACAACGCTCTGCGTACAAACCACCGGCGTGCTTCTCAGGCAATGTGTTGCCGACCCATCGCTGTCCGGTGTTGCGTGTGTCATTCTTGATGAATTTCATGAGCGGTCCCTTGAAATGGATCTTCTCATTGGATTGCTGAAGAATCTGCGGGAAACAACTCGGCCAGACCTCCGGATTCTTATCATGAGTGCAACACTTGATGCCGATGCAGTTGCTCATTATTTAGGGGAAGCGACTGTCATCACTGCGACTGATCGTTCATTTCCCGTCGAGGTCACGTATATACAACATGCGGGGTCGCAAGTGTCCCCCCGGAATCTTCCTGATTTGATTCACACGCTGATCCCCAAGGCACTGCGTGATACGCATGGGCATGTCCTTGTCTTCCTTCCGGGCGTTGGAGAAATATTTGCAACGGCGAAAAAAATAGAAGAACTCGCGAGGCGAGAGGGCTGCCGACTGGTAAAACTTTTTGGTGACCTGCCAGCAGAACAGCAGGACGAAGTTCTACTAAGTGATGGTAGTCGGAAAATTATTCTTTCCACAAACATCGCCGAGACCTCCGTTACGATTTCGGGAGTGACGGCGGTGCTCGACAGTGGACTAGCCCGGCAACTTCACATCTCTTCATCAACGGGGCTGCCACAGTTGCAGACAGTGTCGATATCTCAGGCTTCAGCAGAACAGCGTGCCGGGCGAGCGGGAAGAACGGGACCTGGGAAATGCTGGCGTCTCTGGGATGAATCCGACCATGCCAGACGTCCACGTTTTGACGTGCCAGAGGTCGCGCGGGCTGATTTGACGCAAGCATTCTTGATACTGAATGTGCTTCACCAGGCAAATTCATTTCAGTGGCTCCAAAAGCCTTCGGACGATGCACGGATAAGAGGGCTCCACGTTCTCGAAGACCTTGGATGCCTGAAGAAAGACTCTTCTAAAGGGCGGGAGCCCGAACACGTGACAGAGTTGGGAAGAGAGGTAGGCAGGTTGCCGGTTCATCCGAGGCTGGCGATCCTATTAATAGAGGGTGCAAGGCGAGGGGTTCTACGGGAGGTGGCCGTGGCTGCGGCATTGCTCACCGAACGAGATCCATTCCGTGCCGGTGGGGAGAGAGGAGGCGGCCCGCGAGACATAATTAAGAGTCATGTTCGATCAGATATCTATGAGAAGGTGCTTCTTCTTCAGCACTTCCATGCCACAGGAACTGACGTTGATGCCTCGGGTTTTCCGCCACTGCATCATGGCGCTGCCCGAACGGTTCTGAGGTCGGCTGATCAGTATTTCCATCTCATTTCACAAAAATGTGGAACAAGGGCAGCAGATCCCCCGCGTGTGTTGCGAGAAGTCTTTCTCACGGCATACCCTGATCGACTTTGTCGTATACGGAAAGGGTCCGCAGACCGTGGCACAATGGTTGGGGGACGCGGCGTACGGCTTGATAAAAACAGTTCTGTTCGTCATGAAGAATTTTTCCTGGCGATTGATATCGATGACTCGGGCAGCGAAGTGACGGTGCGGGCTGCGTCGGCAGTCGAACCACAGTGGCTAACAGGGGGAAGTGATTGGAAGAAGCATGTTTCAGTCTGTGACAACTTGTCGTTCAATCAATCAAAAAAAAGAGTAGAAGAGCGCCGCCAGGTTTCCTGGCATGGGCTTATTCTTGAAGAATCTCCACGTGCAGTTAGTAATGAAAGTGTGTCACTGGATCTTCTTTTCCAGCAGGCCCTTCGAAAGCCATGTGAGGTGCTCCCGGCGGCGAACACGGAGGCAGGGGAATTTATGGTGCGGGCAAAGTGGCTTCAGCAGACTCTGAGGGAAAGCAAGAGTGCCCAAGCCGAGCGATTGATGAATATATGCCTCGATGATGAAATACTCATTCAGCAGGCTAAGAGTCGAGCTGACGGGCTGCGTTCATTTGAGGATATTCGAACAATGAATTGGCAGTCTGTTTTCGGCAGGTATCTTGGAGACGATATGGTTGCAGAGGTCAACAGATTGGCACCCGTCAAATGTATGCTCCAAGACGGAAAAAAATATCGCATCGAGTATGCCGTGGGCAAGCAGCCTGAGGTGAGCATTCAAATCCAGAATCTCTTTGGCATGAAGCACCTCCCCTCAATTGTTGATGGTGAAGTGACGCTACTGTTACAACTCCTAGGACCGAATAATCGTCCGCAGCAGAGGACCACCGATTTGAAAAGTTTCTGGGTCAATACATATCCTGGCGTCAAGAAAGAACTGAAGCGAAGGTATCCCAAGCATGCATGGCCTGATGATCCAATGGCAGCTGTAGTGAAGAAAAAGCGATGGGGAAAGCATGGCTAAAGACATTGCCGGGCACCACCACACACCCATACCCATGACACAGAGAGACATCGACGCCTGGCTTGTGAGGCTTCGCTGTTTTCTGAGTAGCTCGCGAAAGAAGATGCGGCCCCTTGGGAAAAAGGCACCAGTCCGTCCTCGTCATTCAGCGCGGGCACAGGATGCTGAAGAAAGGCTTCTCGAAAATCAGATGCGTACGTGGCTGAGCGGGTTAAAGCAGCGTCTCGCCAGTGCAGGGCGGTGGGATGGCCTAAGTCCCGCTGTTGTTATCACAACGACGACAGTGGGAATTCGAGCTTGCGAAAAGATAGCAGGAGAATCAGCATTTGCGACGCTGTTTGAGTCCTGCTGTTACCTTACCGAATACGAATACAGGTATTGGTGCAAAGAAGATGCTGATCTCAAGTTTCAATTTCATATCAACTATTGGGCATGGATAAAGACATCGGTACCTTTAGCCAGAATGCATGAGTTTCGTGCCTACCCAATAGCAGACCACAGCAAATATTGGCTTTTGCGACATGGGGTAAATGGTCTGGGGGAACACGATCATGCTGATTGTCGGGTGTTTGCGTGGGACGGCGCGTCCACAAAGGTACTGACCGAGCATTTTCATGAAGGCGTTCCCTCCGTGTAGGGAAGCATATTCACATTACTTTGTCTTCCATTACACTCGACGGAATCACGTACACAGGCACATCTTGGCATCCAAACATGAAACCTCGCATTCTGGTAACCACTACTTCATTTCAGGATACTCCGGGGCAACACCATGAGATGTTGGCGGAAACAGGGTGGGAAGTTGTAAAGGCACGAGGCCCACTGTCCGAGGCGGACACGCGTGCGTTGGTCGGTGATATTGATGGGTACATCTGTGGCGACGACGCGATAACAAGATCAGTGCTTCAGCAGGCGATCCCACGGTTGAAGGTTCTTAGCAAGTACGGGATCGGCGTCGATAAAATCGATGTCGCAGCAGCAACAGAAATGGGTATACCGTTACTGTTTACTCCGGGTGTAAACCACACAACGGTAGCTGAACACACATTTTTATTGCTTCTCGCACTCGAGAAGCACCTTTTGTTTCACACAGACTCCACGCGGCAGGGGGGCTGGGAACGTCGAACGGGTAGGGAAATTCTTGGGAAAACAATTGGAATTGTAGGCATGGGCCGCATCGGTAAAGAAGTTGCAGTTCGTGCAAATGCTTTTGGCATGCAGGCAATCGGATACGATGTGTATTGGGACGAAGACTTTGCTACCAAACATCGTGTGGAGCGATGCCAGGAGATCCAAGATCTTTTCGCTCGTGTGGATTATTTGTCACTTCATACAAACCTCACACCTGAAACCCGTGAGCTTGTTCGTGCGGAAACGATCAAGTTTCTCAAGCCGGATGCTATTGTCTTAAACTGTGCACGCGGGGAAATCGTTCATACAGCCGATGTTGCAGAAGCCCTTGGGTCAGGTGCGTTGCGTGGCTATGGAACAGATGTACTTGACGAAGAGCCACCTCGGGCAGATCATCCACTTACTCATCTTCCGAACTGTCTTGTGACGCCTCACATTGGTTCCAGAACCCGTGAAAGTGTTCAGCGTCAGGCAGTTGCAGCAGTTACGAATCTCATAAACGCTATGAGGGGTGAGCCACCACTAGCGCAGGTGAATCCAGAAGTCGCAATACAACGGTCTATAGAGTGATCGTGTTTTGGAGAGGGCAGGTTTTCAAGCCTGTGAAAATTAAATGTCAGAAGAGTTTTATGTTGTTTCGGTTGCAGAACATGAGCGTATTGTTTGTGAGGCGTATCACAAGCGCGGTTTTACTTCGAATGAGGCGGAGCAGGCTGCGAAGTTAGCCACGGCTGCTACACGCCATGGGATTCGGACACATAATGCGATTAAAGCAATACATCTTGATGATCTGTTTGGATCCGCTGTTGGAGGATGTGTTCCTGGAGCTGATATAGAACGACTCGAAAATAGATTTGATGCCGTGGAAGTCTGGGACGCGAAGAAGAAGTTGGGTCAGGCGGTGGCATGGGAGGCGATTGATCGCTGCATCGAACTTGCAGAAAAGCACGGTAGCGGAACAGTGTCAGTTGATAATGCCTTTCATTACTTATGGGGTGGGGGGTATGTGATGGAGGCCGCGAAGAGAGGGTACATAGCTGTCACGAACTGCACGGCATCCCTTGCTGAGGTTGTTCCATTTGGCGGAAGCTATCCGACGCTCGGTACGAATCCACATTCCTGGGGTTTCCCAACAACTGATGCAGTTGGTTTTCCTATCGTAATCGACTGGGCAACATCGGTTATCGCCATGGGAAGAGTGCAGCAATTCCAGAGAGAAGGAAAGCAACTGCCGCCGCATGCAGCGGTCGACAAGGATGGAAATTCCACAACGGATCCGAACGCGGCCGTTTCACTGGTCCCATTCGGTGCACACAAGGGATATGGGTTGGCCTTAATGAACGAAATTGTTGCTGCTTTTATTGGTGGCTCTCTACCAACGATCCGGAGCCGACAACCAGTAGAGGGTGAAAAACAGACGTGTAATTTCTTTTTTCAAGTGATTCACCCTGAGGCCATATCATCCAGAGTATTCGCAAAGAATCGAACGCAGACGGAAAATATCAAAGTTGTTATTGAGGATATCTTAGGGCATGGGAATGATTCGTGCTTGCTCCCAGGGCAACTTGAAGCAAGCTTTGCTCGTCGTAGTGAAACTGCCGGTGGTTTGCTCTTTTCAGTAGCAGAAGTTGATGCCCTCAATGAAATTGCTCATGAGGCTGGTGCCGACCCTATTGATAAACAGGGGCTGGCGATTGTTTGTGTAGAATAAACGTAGAAGGGATGAAGGCATGGCGTTAGCACTGAAGGCACGAGAGCAATGTGGGTTTGACGCAGTATCTTTGGGTGAGGTGATGCTGCGTCTCGACCCGGGAGAGGGGCGCATACGAACCGCAAGACAATTTCAAGCATGGGAAGGCGGTGGAGAATACAACGTTACCCGAGGTCTCAGGAAATGCTTTGGTCTTCGTACGGCCGTCGTCTCTTCGTTTGTCAATAACGAGGTTGGCCATCTCATTGAAGATTGCATCCTGCAAGGTGGCGTCTGTACAGATTTCCTTGTGTGGCGTGATGATGATGGCATGGGACGAACTGTACGCAACGGGCTCAATTTCACAGAGCGTGGCCATGGTATTCGCGGTGCCGTTGGCAACCCGGATCGTGGCAACACAGCTGCGAGTCAAATGAAGCCGGGTGACGTCGATTGGGAAAAGATCTTTGGGGAGATCGGTGCCCGTTGGTTTCATACAGGTGGTATCTTCGCTGCCTTATCAGAAACAACAGCAGCCCTCACAATTGAAGCGGTTACCGCGGCAAAAAAACATGGCACCATTGTGTCCTACGATCTCAATTATCGTCCGAGCCTTTGGAAAAGTATTGGTGGTCTTGAAAAAGCACGTGAAGTGAATCGAGAGATTGCAAAACATGTGGATGTGATGATTGGTAATGAAGAAGACTTTACGGCATCACTTGGATTCGAGGTGGAAGGTGTTGACGAGTCGATTAGTGAAATTGAAACGGATGCCTTCAAGCGAATGATTCAACAGGCCGTTGCAGAGTTCCCAAACTTTCAGGTTGCAGCAACGACATTGAGGCGAGTTCTTACTGCAACCCGAAATGATTGGTCGGCTATCCTTTGGCACGAAGGGGAAATCTATGACAGCCAGAAATTTGCAGAGCTGGAGATCCTCGACCGTGTAGGCGGTGGGGATAGTTTTGCAAGTGGATTAGCCTTTGGATTTCTTGAGTTCAATGATCCACAGCAGGCAGTGAATTATGGAGCGGCCCACGGTGCATTGGCGTCGACAACACCTGGCGACACGTCGATGGCGACAAGAGAAGAAGTTGAAAAAGTTCTTTCTGGGGCGGGTGCGAGAGTTGTTCGCTAAATTGTCCACCCAAAAAAAGTAAAGACAATTTGATCCGAGAAGGAGAAGTGCACAGATGGTAGTAAAAAAACTTGTAGTGGCCAGCCTGCTTGTTGGGTGTGCTCTTTGTATCACGGGCTCTGTCCAGGCGAGTGACTCGAACTCCATGTCATCCACTGTATCTTTCAATTTGAGTGAACCTGGGTTTCATGGTGTCACCTCGGCGGTCCGACAAGATAGGCACTTACAGATCGTCCCCTCAGGAGTCGGAAGGAAGCAGCAGCATGTGATGACCCCTCGGTTCTGTGCCGCGATTGCGAGCGTGGAATGCATCGGCAGTCCGGACATGAAAGTAAAAGTCCATCCTGAACCAACGCAGTGGCGATTCGAGTGGAATACGGTGTTTCCAGAGGACGGAGAACTCCTTGTCAAATTCGATACGGCACCGATTCTACTCTCAGAACAGCAGAGCATAAAACCCGCTTCTGATGGCTCGATATTTCTCAGCGCCTGCGAAGCACGTACTGGCGGTGATAAGTTACGTTTCGAACCACAGCCGTATAAAAATACCGTTGGGTTTTGGACCAACGAGGCTGATACCGCGATGTGGGAGTGTCATGTTGATGTATCAGGGTGGTATTCAGTTGCTCTTCTCCAAGGCTGTGGAGAAGGCCAGGGGGGAAGTGAAGGCCGCATTTCATTTGTGAAAGATGGCCAAGAATGTGATGCAATTGACTGTGCCGTGAAAGAGACCGGCCACTTTCAAAATTTCAGATGGGTTCACAGCGGGTATGTTTATCTTGAGATAATGGGTAACTACACAGTGACTATTCAACCCAGTAGTATCAAGCAAAAAGCTTTTGGTGATATTCGCGCTGTATCAATTGTGCAGCAGCAAAAAGGTATTGCCGAAGGCAATCAATGAACCAATCAATAAAAAAGCGTGGCCTGTTAGACAGGCCACGCTCATTGTCTGAGTGAGATTCTAGCTTCGTGTCAATAAGTGTTACGTAGCTGCAGGATCTTTCCCATCAATCCATGGGCCAGCCAAAGACTGATACGGCTTGGGTTGGAGTTCACTTCCTGTTTCACCGGCTTGCCAACCGGGCACGTGTCGTGGTTGGCCACGATGCTTGGAAAGGGCTTCCCACCGGTCGGCCCAAGCGGGACTGCCGTCGGTATATCGGCCGCGCTCGGCGTCAAAATGGTAGACCTTCCCATTGCGATAACTCATTGCACCGAGAATCACGGTCGTCACAGCAGCGGCACCAAGGTCAGGAGGGTTGTTGCAGGCATTCGGGTCGTTTGCCTCCATGGCGGCGAGCCAGTTTTGGAAGTGGAGTTTTGTGGTGCCCCCTTTGGCGAGGCTCCCCTCTTTCATGTCACTCTTGATTGTTTCATCCTTGATTGAGCTGTCGAGCGTGACCTGAGGGCGTTCTGCGAGGAACTCAAATTCCTTAAAGGTTTCTCCGTTTCCGAATTCAAACGCCCCGTTATGACCACGTATGGTCTGTTTGATCCGGGAATTTTCATTGCACATTGTTGCCGTAATGAGACCTTGGCATCCCTCGTTGTAGTCAGCGACAACAGTCGCGACATCTGGCACATCTCGAGTATCTAGTTCAAGGTAGATTCCGCCGGCGCCAACGACACGTGCAGGAAAGCGGAGGCCTGTTGCCTTAAGCATAGCGGTTGTGCGATGAACAAAGAGATCGGTGAACATACCAGAACCGAATGGCCAATAGCATCGCCATTGGCGATAGACTGCGCGGTCGAACGGAATTTCTTCGGCAAGGCCGGCGTCAACACCTAGCCATCTCCTCCAGTCGATTGTCTTTGGCGTCATGTTTTTAGTTAAGTCATAGTATCGCCATTGACCGACGTTTGAATTTCGGAAGTACTCAGTCTGATAGCCGAGGACCTTGCCGAGTTTTCCTCCATCAATCAACTTTCTGGCTTGATCCCAGACGGGAAGGCTGGTTGATTGAACGCCAACCTGCATGACCCGCCCTGTGTCTTTCCAGACCTTCACGACGTCAAGTGCTTCGTCGACAGTCTTTGTCATTGGCTTTTCGGCATAAACATGCTTCCCGGCTTTGAGAGCCGCAACAATTTGCAGACGGTGCCAGTGATCAGGAGTGCCGATACACACGGCATCTATAGAGTCGTCGGCAAGCATGTCCTCATAGTCAACGTATCGTTTTGGATCAATGCCTGTTTCAGTCTTAATGTATTCACAGACCTTATCCTCTTGTGCTTTATAGACTTCACTGACCGCGACGAGGTCAATGTTTGCACCTTCCTCACGAAGTTTCACAAGTGTTTTGACATGAGCGCCAAAGCCTCTTCCACCAGGGCCAATGAAACCAATACGTATCCGATCATTGGCTTGTGCAGCCCCACTTGTTCGGGTTGCAGCGAGGGTGCTGGCAGCAGTAACACCAGCAGCTGATGTCGCGATAAAGTTTCTCCGGTTAACGGAATGTGATGCGCCTGTTGTCGGCTTTGTTTGCGATACGTTGTGAGGTGTTGTCATGGGTTGCCTTTCTTGGTCCTGAATAAGTGTCACGTTGGAGCGTGGTCTGTGCTCAAGCATTATTGCGAACTTTAAACTGCAGCAAAGGAAGTCGCTTTCATGCCCCGGTTTTTCGCGTACCGCCATATTATACGAACCGTATGAGCATGTATATATTTTTCAAAAAACACCCAAAGTATTCAGAGGTCAGGCGTTGGTGCCCCGCTTTTCCAGACGTTTATTGCGTCCGTGTCGTTTGCTGAGTGAGGGCCACTCGTGCTTCGACCTCGTTGAATATCTGCGCGGAGGAGTGTGTAGAGATGGTGGGCGATATCGCGTTGGTCACTTCCGAGATTCTGGGTTTCAGCGGGATCGGTTGTCATGTCGTACAGTTGAAAGGCAGGGAGTTGTTGTTTCTTTGCGTCATTTTCCTTTGGCGCAGTCCAGCCACCAGATCCTCGGGAAAGAAGAAGTTTCCAGTGAGCCATGCGATATCCAAAGTGTCCGCTGATAGAAGAATGAATAAGGCCCCTTCGCTCTGATGCGATAGGGTTTCCGTAGAACGCAGAGAGAAAACTTACACTGTCCTCGGCAGCTCGGGCAGGCGTGTCGTCAATCAGGAGGTCTGTAAGAGTTGCAAAGAAATCAGTGAGGCAGACTGTCTGATTCGAACGTGAGTTTGGTTGGATCTCTCCGGACCAACGGACGAAGAAGGGGACGCGGTGACCTCCCTCCCAGAGATCAGCTTTTGAGCCCCTGTACGGACCACTGACGCGGTGCCCCTTTTCCGCAAGTTCTACAATGTTTGCAGCCTTTGAACAGCCATTGTCACTTGTGAAAATAACGATCGTCTCTTCTGCAAGATTGTTGGTGTCGATAGCATTTATTATCTGCCCAACCACATCATCTGTTTGCATGACAAAATCCGCATAGTCACTGATGCCGCTTTTTCCCTGCCAGGCTTCACTCGGCACAATTGGTGTATGTGGAGAACTGAGAGGCACATAAAGAAAGAATGGCTGAGCGTCCGCAGCTGCAGTTTCGATATAGCGAACGGATTGTTCGGCCAAACGAGGAAGCATAGTAACCGCATCGTCGTGTCCGATCACTTTAGAATTCTCAACAATGGCATCCATGTCACGGCTGTGATGGAAGCCATGAAAAAAATCAAATCCATGAGCTAATGGGCCGTCTGGAATTGTTGCACCAACAGGCGGCAATGCATTTTCCTTTCGTTTGAGGAACACTCCGGTACTGTGGTCTTGATATTGATAGTTGAGGTGCCACTTCCCAATGAGTGCCGTTTTATACCCCTTTGCGTGTAAAAAGCTCGCGACGGTCGGACGGCCATCTGCAATAAGGCACGGGGCAAACCCCTGAACAACACCATGCTGCAGTTTTGTGCGCCAGCAATGGCGTCCCGTGAGCAGGCCATATCTTGTTGGCGTACAGACGGCGGAGCCCGAATGGGCATCAGTAAACGTCATGCCTTCTGCAGCGAGGGTGTCTATATGGGGCGTTTGAATTTTGCCATATTGTGTGTTGAGGCAATGGACATCGCCATACCCAAGATCATCACACATGATGAATACGATGTTTGGTGTGGTTGGTTTGTCTGAGAGCAGGTTTCTAAGTGCCGCCCGGTGAGGTTCTCCTTCGAGCCAGCCAAGGCCTCCTAGAAATTTGTCCATTTTCAGAATCGTATCAACACAGCATCGCTGGGATTTACGTTCATTAAAGAATCCGTGCGGTTCACCTTTGTAGATGTGTAGAGAAGAGGTGATACCGGCTTTTTTTAAATCAGCATCAAATTTCTCAGCAACTGATACCGGGATGAGCTTGTCGTTGGATCCAAGAAAGACAAGCGTTGGTGGATCGTCGGGTGTGATGTTGTGTGCAGGAGAAATAGCCGGGAAGTGTTCTTTGATGCGGGAGTGCCCATACCCGTCCGGCCCATTGTCATATACGGGGTTAAAAAGAAGCAATGCATTGGGTTTCGAACTGGTTTCTTTATTACTGTCGGCCGGATCTTCAAACCCGTTGCAGATTCCAGTTGCCGCCGCGACATGGCCGCCAGCTGAGCCGCCACCAGCACCAATTCTTTCTGGATCAACACCAAGCCGATCAGCATTGGCACGAATCCAGCGAATTGCAGATTTGCCATCCTGGACACAGGCATCCGGACTTGTACCTTGTCTGTTTTTGACACGGTAATCTGCAAGAAAGGCGACGATGCCACGCTGGGCCAGATATGCCGCGTGTTTTTCAAATTGGTGGACTGATCCACCATTCCAACCACCACCAAAGAAAAAGACCACAGCTGGGCAGCAATCGATTGAAGGGTCATGATGATCAGGCTGAAAACGGTAGATCCAAAGGTCATCACCTGAGGCGTGTTTGTATACCTCACCAATCACGTTGGACCCGAAGGTTTCTTTGGTTGGCTCAGCGTCGAGAGGACGTACAACGGAAAATGTGATGGCAAGCGATATCGCACAGAGTATATTTGTAGTTCGCATGGAAGGATTTCAGACAACGAGGGAGAGATGAGAACAGTGAAGATATATATCACCAGAAAAAATGTATTACATCAGATTCTTGTTACGTTGGTTGTTGGGATTGGGTCGTTGTGCACGGTAGGAGGTGTTTTTGCCCAAGCTGGAGACCCTGAGGCGAAGATTATTTTCCAAGATCGCTTTGACCGAACCGAGGGCAATGCAAGAAAGGAAAATCCGGGGAATGGATGGGGCACCAACAGTAAGGCACGTGCAAAAGGTGAGAAACAGGTATTCCTTCGCGATGGTGCTATGTTCATCAAACGCGCAGCAGCAGCCGACCACGGAGTATCAGTCACTCATGACGTGGCGTTTCAGGATGTCTGTATTACCGCAAAATTTATGCTCCCAGAACAGGGTGACCTAGGAGTCAATATTGCGGACATGAGCGAAAAAACTGTGCATGCTGGCCATATATGTATGGCACGAATCAAACCGGCGTCGCTTGAACTTGTTGATCTCAAGACGGGGCGAATGCGCAAAGAGATACATGAAAAGAACAAAGCCAAGAAGTTAACAAAGGCAGAGAAAAAACAAATCGCTACCAAATCAAGTATTGTTCCAATGAAACTGAAAACAGATGTCTGGCATGACTTGAAAATCGTTGTAAATGGAAACCTGATGTCCGTAAAAATAGACGGACGTGAGATTGGACGTTTGGTATCACCTGGTATAGGGCATGAGACTAAGCGGCGGATCCGCCTGGCAGTCAATACAGAGGCTTGGGTTGATGATGTGATGGTCGCTGTACCCGAATAAAACGGTAGCGTACCGAGCGAGAAAGTGTCGACCTATTGAATCACAGATGACGAATCCTGTGTTGCTTTTCGGATGCCATCAAGCACATGTGCAGTTGCTAGTGCATCAGCCTCAGCACACGTTGCCGCGTATGCAACGACCGCTGGGGCGCTTGAAGGAAGTTTGACGATCTCGCCCGTTGTAGGATGAACGGTCCGTTTTCCTCGGACAGACCTCGATACCGCGACTGCCTGACCATGATGAAGCACAATAATTTCTGGTGGCTTGGTTTCTGTGGTCCGAAGGGCAACATGCCATTCTTCAACGAGACTCGGCTGTCCCCAGGCACGGACTTCTCCACCAAGTTCCACCAGATGAGCTGTTGAGCCAAGCGACACAAGGGTTTCTCCGATTTGGTCGACTGCATAGCCGGCTCCCATACCTGAGAAATCAATAGCGGTAGCCGTGTGTGTTTTCTGGAGAGTGGGGTATTTGGAATCATCAGCCTTTTCGATCAGTAAATGGTCGAAACCGACAAGGTCCGTTACTTTTGGAGGCGCCGCCGAGTGGTGACGTCCGGTTGAATGTGGGGGATTGAGCGACTTCAGCGTGCTTCCACCACTGGATGAGTGGAGCGGCTGTGATGTCGAAGCGGCCCTGAGTCTTTTGGTAGAGACGGCCTGCAATACCAAGCGCATTTGTAAGGTGATGGTCCAGCGGGATAGGTGTGCGGGCCTGCGCACGATTGATCTTTGTTACCAATGAATCATCCCGCCATGTGCTCAGGGATAAGTCAATCTGTTGAAGGAGTTGATCAATTTGGCGATGAACCTCTCCGAGTGCTTTGTCAGAGATGTGAGCTTTTAGAGTGACTCGATACGTCGTACCCATCGCTGGGCCTGCAAACGTTGGCAGTGTTTCTTTAGCATCTGCGAAGGGTTGGAAGCAAACGAGACAATAGGATAAGACAAAAGCATTGCAGGCCCTCATAGTACAGGTGCTCCGGACGACCAGGCAGTTACGAGAGCCAAAAGAAAGCAACCACAGAGAATTCCGTCTTGCCAGGTGACCTTCAAAGAGTTGCGGTTGAACCGCACGAAGGTGAGCAAAGCACCAGTGGGGCACGCGTGTCGGCAATATGCCATCGGTGAGACGCTACTCACTGCGAGGCTGAGAATAAAAATCACTATGGCAGCAGTGCCCGCAACAGTGGGGAGATAGGCATCAAATGGCTCAAAGTCAACGAGTGGAATATGTGCATCAAACACTGTTATGAGGAGACAGAGAATAAAAAGCATCCACGGGAACCATCGCAATTGCTTCAGGATTGGTGCGATACGCGTGCGAAGGCGAGAGACGATGCCTCCCTGACGATGAGGTATGGAAATCTTCAGAAGTTGTTGTGCCGCGCCGTGTGCGCAGAGTTGGGTGCAGTAAAGATTACGACCTGTTGTGGCAGGTGTCACGATGGCAATGATAGAAAGGAGAAGCAGTACCGGGGCGGCCTGAGGAATGCCATGAGTTGCCCAGCCCCAGATTTGTGCTTGGGACAGCAAAGCACCAGCACCAAATCCTAGGTAGGAAAATACCACAAGAGGAAAGGCGATTCGTCCTACCCAATGACCACGTAGGCGAGTAAATCCAATGACTAAACCACACAGGATCACTAGAAGTGCGCCCCACTGTGGTCCATCAATAGCGCGTAAGCGTGAAGATAACTGTTGGACGAACGAACTCGTTGATTGTGTTTTATGTGCTGAATGAGCCGCAGTGATGATCGCCTCCGCGATAGCTTGACTGGTCATCGTGGCACCACTTACCCCTTCTGTAGACGGTGAGAGTTGGTGGTTGTTGGAAAGGCTTTCGAAGGTCTGTCCGATAAAATGGCTTTTAAAATGGCGGTCATCGCGTACGTAACCAACATATGGTTCATTATCGAAACTTTGTAAAACACACAGGCCGATCACGGTGCCGGTCGTGTCAAAGCCAACGAGTGTGTCTGTTGGGCCTTGGTATCCGATGAGGGAATCAGCGGCAGGACTTGTACGGAGTGTCCAGCCGAGTGGGATATCTTCAGTATTATAAACATTTATGACCGAAGCGTCTCCGGCATCAAAACGGAGGTGATCGGCTTGAGGAAAGATTCTTTGAATGTCTGGCAGGGTGGGGCGTACTGTGAATCGAGTTGACCGCCGAGTTCCTCCAAGGCGGCGGCTAATCGATTCGATCATTGCATGACTTGTCAGCGTCGCACCTGCGGTGGTCTGGTAGTTTGCATGCGACATGGTCTTAATCGTATCGAGTTTTTCACCAAGAAATTGCTCCCAGAACGCGTCATCTTTTCTGACGGATGATACGTGGTCTCGAGTGTCGGAACTGGAGAGAATTGAAATGCCGCAGATGCTGTTGTGGCGATTACAAATGATAAGGAGGTTTGATGGTCCAGAAAATCCGACAACAGCATCACTCATAGGGGCAGTCTGGAAACAATAACCAACTTGTTCACCCAACCCGTTGGTGAGTTCCACTGCACCCTGGACCGACTGGGAAGGGCCGCCGAACTTAACTGCTGTCGGTAATGCGTCCTGAATGAGTTGAAGCGGAATCGTCGTAAGGGATAGGGGTTGTTGGGTGGGCGTGGCTGCAGATGAAAAGAAGAGACAGGTAATAATGCCGGCGAACATACTCAATCGGGTTGTGTGTATAAGAATTCGCATGGGAGAACATTACAGATGTGCATGACAAAAAGTTATGAAATTCGGTACGATTATCTTCGTCGGTATCCTACCGACGAACTTCTATGAGAAAAAAGGGTGGGACATGCTTTTTATGCGTTTGCGGCTTGCTCGGATGGTCTGTGTCATCTTAACAGGCATGTGGTGCGGAATAGCTGCACTAACGGCTGCCGAGCAGCAGCCGAATGTTGTTTTGTTCCTTGTAGATGACATGGGCCCAATGGATACTTCGGTTCCATTTATGACTGATGTTGATGGAAATGCGAAGCGATATCCACTGAATGATTATTATCGCACACCAGCAATGGCGCGTCTCGCCGCGAGTGGAATTCGTTTCAGCACGTTTTATGCAATGAGTGTTTGTTCACCAACAAGAACGTCGATTCTTACCGGGCAAAATGCCGCACGGCATCGGGTCACGCAATGGATCCGATCAGAGGAAAATAATCGTGGAGAGTATGGCCCGCCAGAATGGCGGTGGGTTGGATTCCAGAATGCACGGGAGACCCTTCCGGGTGTGCTTCAAACAAATGGGTATCGCACGATCTTTATTGGCAAGGCTCACTTCGGCCCTTCAGGGGAACCGTCTGAGTGGCCGACAAATCTTGGTTTTGATGTCAATGTCGCTGGCTGCTCGTGGGGACAGCCCGGGAGTTATTACGGGGAAGACGGATACGGTCACCTGAAAGGAAATAAACGTAGGGCAGTGCCACACCTTGAAAAATATCATGGCTCAAACACGTTTCTATCTGAAGCACTCACACTGGAAGCTAAAAAACAGATAACTCGTGCAGTAAAAGACAAGAAGCCCTTCTTTCTTGATTTCGCCCACTACGCTGTTCATGCTCCATTTCAGTCGGACCCCCGCTTTGCTTCGCATTATGAAGACTCAGGGAAGCCAAAAAATGCACAGGCGTATGCCACATTAATTGAAGGGATGGACAAGTCGTTAGGCGACATACTGGATCATCTGGAAGCCATTGGGATCGCCGAAGATACTCTCGTTTTATTCGTTGGAGATAATGGGAGTGATGCTCCGCTTGGTCCTGTTCACGACCATGCAAGCTCGTTCCCACTGCGCGCAAAAAAGGGTACACACTATGAAGGCGGCATGAGGGTCCCTTTTATTGCATCGTGGGCAAAACCATCAACGAAGAGCAAAATCCAGAAACGATTGCCTATTCCTGCAGGAGCTATTCAAAGGCAGCTCGGCACGGTAATGGACATTTACCCAACAGTTCTCTCTGTAACCGGTGTCCAACCGCCATCAGGCCATACCCTTGATGGAACGGATCTGAAGACACAAATTGAAGGGAAGCAGGATACGGGTCGAAAAGAACAGTTCCTTATGCATTTTCCGCATAAGCACCGGAGTAGTTATTTCACCTCCTACCGCGACGGTGACTGGAAGATCATTTATCACTACCGACCGAATGATAATCCAGCCAAGACTCAGTATGAACTTTTCAATCTGGTTACTGATCCATATGAAAATGAGAACCTGGCGGGGACTAAGCCGAAGGTATTGAAGAGAATGATGAATTCGCTGGCAGCCTCGTTACAAGCTGAATCGGCACTCTATCCAGTTGATGCGAATGGCAGTGAGATGCACCCAGAAGTTCCTTAAGAAACTTGTAGTTATTTTCGGGGGACCAGAAGGACGGCATCGGCGTGAGCATTACCACCAGCGTCTTTGGTGCCAATTGTCACGGTGATCTTTTCACCTTTCTCAACCTCGACCTGCCCCGCCTTGCCAAAGGTATTCTGGATGGGTGGAGCTTTTTTCATGTTGAATGTGATGGAGGTCACCGCGTCGCTTGAATGAACGGAGACTGGTACAGAATTACCTCGGTTGGGGTGTGGTTGCCAGGTAACAAGGACGTCATAGCTCCCTTTTGCTGGTGACTCCAGTGTAAAAGTAGCTGTTGCATTGCTTCCGGCGGGTGCGTAGTGGTAGCCATACCCAACGTAGCCATTTAAACCTTGGCTGGTATGCCATGCTCCCCGATAGGTGGCGTCATGATCATCCTGAACAATGCCAGAGAGTCGGTCTGCAAGCCCCGCTGGATCAATGCCCGTGGGTGGTCCATCTGACCCTGCGAGCGGCATGATGTCAGCGGGTATTTCGACTGGTGCATGTGGCGTTTCACGGTGCGCCTTGCCAGGTAAACACAACAAGTCAGCCAGTTCTTTCCAGTGGCTCTCGTAGACACCTCGTGGAGTCTCGTGGTTGCGGATTGCAACACTAGCGGCTTTTCCAACAACTTCACCCATCATCCCACAGGTCTGCATGACGCGTGTTGTACCAAGAGCTTTATGAGTGACTGAAATACAACGGCCTGCCATAAAAAGGTTTGTAATATTTCGTGAGTAAAAACAACGATAGGGAACTGGGTATCCGAATGACCGATCTACTCGTCTGTCATGAACTGCAATTGAAATAAAAGGATTGTCAGGAAACTTTTCTGCGTATTGCTCCTTTGGGTAATGAAGATCAATTGACCATGTCGAGGGCACGCATCCATCAGAAAATTCACGCTTTGAGACGATATCCTCTTGTGTGAGCACAACATCACCGAGAACCCGTCGACTCTCGCGTGGCCCGCCTATGTAGGCCACCCAGGTAAGGTGTGCGTTTGTGTGGTCTTTTGAGCCACCACCATTCTTCATAGCCTGAAATGCACCAAATACTGCTCGCAGATTCCAGTCGCGGATTCCTTCAGCATCGTGCAGCGGGTCCTTGTCGAAGCCACTCTCCCAGAACCACTGCCCGTGGTGATCCCGTGGGTAGGGAAAGTCATCCATTGTGAGTGGCAGCGCCCAAGGAGTCTCTGGGAAATCCTGCAGTTCTGAGGTATCAGCCCAGGCCCACATGTTACTCATGCCCATTCGACCGTTCGGTTCCATGACAGTTTCAGCACCCGCTTTGAACGCAATAGTTGCGTGTCCAGTCGCGTCACAAAAAAGCTTTCCCGTGAATAGATGAACCTGATTGGTTCGCGTATCTAGAGCAGTTACGTCTTTGATGTGCGTGTGACCTTGGTCTGTCCCGACACTAAAGGCATGCATATTTAAGAAGAGATCAATACGATCTTCGGCACGTACGATTGCCTCTTTTTTGGAGTCACCGAACTCTTCATATGTCCCGGGGCTTTTCTTGGCGTTGTCACGGAATTCTTCAACAATTTCACCAATGCGAGGATACGTACCCCGCCGAATGAGTCCTTTGGCCCAGACACGCACCTCACTTGAGCCATTGCCACCAAGAACCGGCCGGTTTTGAATCAGGGCTACCGTTAGTCCCATGCGTGCGGCGGATAAGCTTGCTGCCATTCCCGCATATCCACCACCGACAACAACCAAATCAAATGGCCCGTGGGAGATTGGCGTCTCAGAAAGTTCAAGGAGGTTCCGCCGCCATGTGGGAAGAACGCTCGGGCCATCCGGTGGTGGTGTTTTTGTTGGAGTGAGAGCGATGCAGTCACAGCGTCCATCAAAACCACTGAGGTCATGGAGTTTGATTGTGTTGTTGCCTTCGGGCAGTTCGACCGAACCACCATACTGCCAGTGCCAGTCAGCCCCCTCGGTACCAAACGTTTGAGATAGAAAGTTGTCGTTGAATGCAATCTGGAACACACCGGGTGTGCCAGGTGCTTCCCAGCGGGCAACCCAGTCCTTGGTTCGTGCCCAGACATGGTAGTGTCCAGCTGATTCGACTTGGATTGCAGTTGAGGCATCGGAGACAGGCTTGCCGAGTCCATGTGCGAGGAGATAGGGCGACCCCATTTCTTCAATGAACTGGGTGTCAAGTTTCCAACCGCCATGGGTTTCGAAGCTTTCTGCCTCGAGAAGGATGGTTGTTGGATTGCCGTTCACGGCAGAGGCAAGGGCAAAATATGTTGAAAATACAAGGCAACTGCGGAGAAGAATTTGCATGACGGATCACTTTTTGTGCGTCGGGACCTTTTGTCTGGGATGTTCCCACCGCATTCTAAGAAAATTTTTACATTCGTTTGAGCATTTGTCGAATCGTTTGTCCCCTCAATTGGGTTTGCGACGGTAACTGAGGCAAATAAGCCCTCGCTTAATAAAATTTTGTAGAAGCCAAATACTGAAGCAAACACTTCATCTGGTTGACGTGATTCATGCAAGAATTGTAAGAAGTACGTAATTATGACATTAAGCAAGTACGTATACGTGTTCCTGTTATTTAAAAAAAATACAAGGTGATTTCATGATTCAAAAACGTAAAAACAGCACGCAAGACGGTTTCACTCTCATCGAGTTGTTGGTTGTGATCGCAATCATTGGCGTTCTTGTCGGTCTTTTGCTACCAGCCGTACAGCAGGCCCGAGAAGCGGCGAGGCGCAGTGCATGTGTCAATAACATGAAGCAGGTATCACTTGCGGCCCATAATCATTTATCCACTCATAAGGCATTCCCACCTGGAATGGTTCAGCCTGATCCGTCGATAAGCAGTTGGAGAAATTGGGAAAATGCGAGCGCTTTCTTCTTAATACTGCCGTTGATGGAACAAATGGATCTTCATGACAAAATAAGTGCGCAGCTCAAAGTTGATGCAGCGAATGCGGAACAGGAACTTTATCGGCTTTCGAGACAACCCATTACAAATCTAATGTGTCCGAGTGATTTCACAGAGTCACCTGATGCTCCTGAGGGTGGTCGTTCAAATTATGGACTTTCCACCGGGAGCACAATCTTTATTGGGGGCGCTGACGATTGCAAATTTTGGTCTTCAGGCAAACAGTATCCGCGAGCGAATGGATTCACCTCACGAAGCCGTGCGCTTCACACCTGCACAAATCCGCAGGGCGGGCGGAATGAAGATTCTCCCCGAGGCACCGGACAACAGTGGGGAGCAGGGTATGGAACAGAAAAGTTTACAGACGGACTCTCTAATACTGTGATGGCGGGAGAAATGCTTGCGGGTAACGGTGCGGCGGCGTGGCGAGGTACCATCACAAAAGCGGTATACCCAAGGAATTATGTGCGCGGTCAGACTGCAACAGCTGCCGATAGAAATTGGATCACCGAGGCGGAGTTGACGACCTGGGGACAATCAGCCGAGGCCGCCACGGACTGGTACGGTCGTAACGGGACCTTTTGGGGATGGCCTGGGCATGGCAGTTCACTGATCAATTGTGCTGCACCTCCAAACTGGCAATATCCGTCGGGTGGTCAGGGAACTCCGGGTATGCCATTCGATGGTTATACAGGGTTTTTCCCTCCTCGCAGTCGACATCCGGGGGGCGTGACGATTGCTTTTGCTGATGCATCCGTTCAGTTTCTTAACGATGCGATTCAACTTCGCACGTGGCAGCGCCTTGGGAATAGGCAAGACGGAGAAGTCATTGCAGAATAAGTAAACAGTTTTTATTGGCTGAACAGAAGTATTACGAAAGTAAAGATCTTACCTATGAGATTAATTCGAATGAGGCAATTCAAACACAGTGTACTTCTTTGTGTCTTAGGTCTTGGCTTTGTGACAATGCAAGGCTGTGGCGCTGCGTCGGTGCAAGATAAAGTACTCCATGAAAATTCAACGGATGCAGTTGATATAGCAGCAAATTTGCTTGAATCCTATGCTGTTGGGCAGCCCATAGGAAGCGAGGCAGAAGGGTATGAAGAAATTATTAAGAGTGTGAGTTCTGTTGATTCACAAAAAGGCGAGGAACTGAAGAAGTTTCTTGATTCGATAGACCGAACGCGGCGGATTGATCGCAAGGAAGCAAAACGGCTTCTTGAGTTGTTTAGGGCGGAACCTTGAAGGCACCGTGGTTCAGAAGTAAAGTGCCGGGGAAATACGAGAGTCAGTTCAAACAGTGAAGCTGTATGTGTTTTCTTCCTTTAATTGAAACGGGCCTGCTATTTTGATTTGTGGTGCCATGTGATTGTCATGACGCTCGCTATTGGTCTTGTAGCGATGGTTTACGCGACTGTGGGGCATGCTGGAGCGACTGGGTACATCGCGGTCATGACCTTATTTGGTTTTTCGGCGGATTCTATACGTCCTGTGGCCCTCATTTTGAATGTTGTTGTCGGTGTCATTACGGCGGTTCAATTTGCCCAGGCGGGGTATCTCCGTTCACGCCTTATATTGCCACTTGTCTGTGGCAGTATTCCTGCAGCCCTAGTCGGTGGGTGGCTCACGCCGCCAGTTCCAGTATTGGAAATGATTGTGGGCTGTGTCCTTCTTCTCTCGGCGGTTCGCATTGGTTATGCCAATGATTCCCCGGTGAATGCCATGAACAGCCAGTCAGGGCCAGTACACACAGTACTCTTTATTGTTGGTGTACTCCTCGGGCTCCTGTCGGGCCTGACCGGTGTAGGCGGAGGTGTGTTTCTTACGCCAGCCCTCTTGGCGATGAGGGTCGCACCAGTGAAACAAGTTGCTGCAACATCGGCCGTCTTTATTGTGGTCAATTCGATAGCTGGGCTTGTCGGATGGGTGTCCGCAGGAAATACGCTGCCGGGTGCCGCCCCAGGGCTTCTCGTTGCAGTTGGGGTAGGCGGGCTTGTTGGTTCTCGTCTGGGTGCATTTCACTTGACTCCGCAATTACTGCGGGCGTGCATTGCCTGCGTCCTTGTTCTTGCAGGCGCGAAATTAGTGTTTCACGCTATGTGGGTTTCTGGCGTGTTGCCAGTATATGTTTAGAGATACCGAGAATGACCACCGCGCTGAGGCCCAAAAGTCCTGCCACTGCCACATAAAGGATCACCGAGAGAGAAGGTGGAGCGTCGAAGCGAGCCCGTCCAAGAAGTGTGACCATTGATGCATAGATCAGTAAAAGTCCCGACGCACGGCTTGCAAGCAGAATGAGGCGGCGTTGAGTAGATTTTGAAAAGTGAGCCCAGGCAGCACCCCATGAAAAAAGTGGGAGCCACTGGAGTGCATGGATGACCACTCCATGCGGAAATTTTGGTACACCCGCAACGCCAAAACGAGATGGAGGTAGGCCATGCTGCATGCGGAGGTCTCCGCTGATGTTGATGACGATTCCAAGAAGGCACGAGATGGTCAGGTAGAGAAGGCCATATTGAATCGCAATCACCATTGGTGTCGGCTGTGATAGAGGCTCTATAAATGACCGCACGGTCAGAAAAATAATGACTCCTGTAACCCATACGATGAGCAGACCCATCAGGTTATAAATTGCAGAATCAATCGGTGTGGAACGATTGAAGTGGCTCGCAACTCCTCGCCATTGCTGTAGATCGATCAGTCCAACTTCTATAAGTAACGCCCAGGCTGCTGTCGAACTTAGGAAACCATCATATTTCCATCTTGAAAGACTAGCCCAGACCCAACCCATTGAGATGCTTGTGAGTCCGGCGGAAATTCCAAAAAGAATGGGTTTCCGCCAGCTTACTTCACCCTCCCATGAACCGCCGTATAAACAATATATACCGAGATGAATAATCCCACTGGCGACTAAGACAGCGCCTAAGTAGGCAAGAGACTTAGCCTGTTTGTCTTTCCACCACGCAGTATTGAATTGATTCATAGCGCGAAAGTTGTTTGGAGTTCCCGATGCTATTGTTGCGTACCGTTACTCACCAGGCTTGTTTGGATCAAATGTGATCCAGGATTTACAACCACCGTAGGAGTCCTCCCACGGAATACAGACTGGCGGCGTCACAGGGTGGGCAGTGACAACCAGAACATGAAGGTTTTTCTCCCAGCGATGAAATCGCTCGTTCACAATCGCGTCGGACCAGACGTGACGAGGTCGCAGAGCAGCGAGTTCGTCCGGTTCACGAATTGTGAATGACTCAGTAACAAGGATCCTGTGCCGAAATTCGACAGTTCCGGCTGGAGGTCGATCCTCATCAATAGTGATGAGCAGATCTCGCGCAGACGGTATGAGGTGGTCTTCTGATTGATGAACGAACGTCGGGAAAAGATAGAACTCATTTGCCAGAAGCTGAAAGCTTCCACCAGGCTCAACAATGCCACCTTTTCGTAGGATGATATCCTGACAACCAGTGGTGATCGCCCTACAGATTACCGCCCACTCCTTAAACGCAGTGGAGGGACCGATATCTTGTTGTTCAGAATCAGGGTGTGTCACTTGCGAATATAGATGCCATCAGCCTGAAGCTGAATGATAGGAAGTGCAAGTTTGGCATTGAAACTGGCAACACCGCGGATCACAACTTCTTCACCATCCTTGACACCGAACAAGTCACGTGCATCAATTGGCAGTTCCTTGTTGTCGGTACCAACAAACTGAACAGCAACCATAGGTGCCTTAGCCAGTCGCTTTTTACAAAAAGGACAGTCATCCGCATTATGGCCCGGTTGACTGGCATGATCATCCGGAAGTTGAAGCATGGCAAACGAAGCCTTGCCTTTGACGAAGGGATCCATCCCTTTCGATCCCGCAATACGTCCCGCGATGACGAGTTGTTTCGGTGCTTTTACAACGGCTGCCTTTGCTGCTGTTGGTGTCATCGCACCTGCTGGCTCACTTTTGAGCAAGAGGCTTGATCGGACGTTGTCTACATCGATACTCGCTGCAAGCCCACTGGAACAGACGCTCAGTTGGCTTCCGATGAAGACAGCAAACGCAAGAGTAGCCGTTGGACGGGATAGTGTGTGAAATAAATTCATTGGAATCCTCCTTGTTCTCGTAGAAATTTATAACTAATTGTCGTTCACAATGCGGTTGTGTTGATATCTATTCCGTCGGCTTCTCGTCAGGCTTTTCCGAATCGCCTGAATTTTGTCCAGATGCGTTTTTCTCCCCTGCGGTATCCTCGGACGGCTCGTCGTTCTTTTCCTTCTTTGGAGCTGGTTTCTTGCTTTCTGGCGTTTCGCCTACTACCGCTTCCTTTGCCTCAAGAAGGAGTCCTTCAAGAGTTTTTGTTGCCTTGGTAATTGCAGGGCCAAAATCACTGAATTGAAGGTTTTCAATTTCTTCTTTTGCACCATGCAAAACGCTATCAAGTTCGCCATAAGCATCAAATATCTTTTCGGACGCGACGGTGGCTGCGTCTTTAACTTTTTGTTCAACGTCGGCAGAGGCAATTTTTTCGTTTAGGTCTTCAATCAGATGTCCAATGGAGTGAACAAGACTGTCAGCCTTTCCAGTCTCACCATCGTTAAGTGCTGTTCGAACCTGATCAGTTACTTTTTTCAGCTGTGCAATAGCTGCTTCAACCGTTGCAGGTAGTTCGTGTCCGTGTCCGTGATCATCATGTCCGTGATCATCGTGTCCGTGATGATCGTCGTGTCCGTCGTGTCCGTGATCGTCGTGTCCGTGATCATCGTGTCCGTGATCGTCATGTCCATGATCGTCATGAGCAGGCGATTTGACTTGTGCAGTTGTGTCCTGCCCCTGATCTTGCACTTGGTCGCAGCCGATAACCAGAATCATTGAGGCAACCAAGAGAATAGGAGCGCCTGCAAATATGAGGGTTGTAATTCGCAAAAGACCAGATTGACGACGGGACATAACGAACTTCTCCAATGAGTCGAGTACAAGTGTGGTAATGCTGAGATAGTAGCTGCATAACAGTTGCAACAACAGTCAAGAATATAGTGAGAGCTCAGAAGAAGCCAGTCATTTCCCGAAAGTGCTGGTTGTAGGGGCCATTAGGCAAAGAAGGCTGCGTTCAGGCAGCATAACTGGACGACTCGAATCGAATTTCAGGGGTGCGGCTGCTGGAATAGTATTGTGTGATTGGCGTGTATCAACAGCAATACTCCAGTTCATCTCGAGGATAACGGACGATGATGGAAACAGAAACTGTCGAGCTTCCGTGGCAGCATTGCAGAAAAGAAGGACGTGCTGTGGCGTTCCGGCAGGGTCATCTTCCGCGATGAGCTGGTCCACTGTTGGAGCGCCGAAGAAGCATATGAGACTCGGTTCACCTGAAAACCAGTCAACATGGCTGCCGTCGGGTGAAAACCATTCGACGTCGGGTATGACGCCGCATTCACTACTCCCTCCCTGTAGAAATGTGCGACGTCTAAGCGTGGGATTATTTCGTCGCAGACGAATGAGTGTTTTCGTGAACTCGAGGAGGTCGGCGTTTACAACTGGTAGGTTCCAGTCGAACCAGGAGATGGCGTTGTCTTGACAATAGGCATTGTTGTTCCCCTGTTGTGTTCTGTGACATTCATCACCTGCTACCAGCATCGGCACACCTTGGCTTAAAAAAAGGGTCGAAAGCATATTGCGTATTTGCTTGCCCCGTATCGCGGTCAGGTGTGCGTCTTCGGTGGATCCCTCAATGCCATAATTATAAGAGTAATTGTTGTTGTCACCGTCCTGGTTGTCTTCATTATTTGCTTCGTTGTGTTTCTGGTTGTAGCTCACGAGATCATTAAGCGTGAATCCATCGTGTGATGTGATAAAGTTCACACTGTGATACGGCTGTCGTTGCTCACCAGCATAAAGATCACTTGATCCTGCAAGCCGAGTGGCGAGGTTCCCAGTCTGGTTGTCATCACCGCGCCAATACCGTCTGACGTCATCGCGATACCGTCCATTCCATTCGGCCCAGCGTGAAGAGGCAAATGTCCCAACCTGATACGCACCAGCTGCATCCCAGGCTTCGGCAATAAGTTTCGTATCGGCGAGCAGTGGATCCTCCGTAATGCTCTCAATAAGAGGTGGGTTTTTATGAAGGATTCCATCTCGATCCCGTGAGAGAATGCTCGCGAGATCAAAGCGAAAGCCATCGATGTGATAGGTATGCACCCAGTGACGCAGGCAGTGGCAAATGAGTTCACTGGTGATGGGATGATTGGCATTCAGGGTGTTTCCGCAGCCAGAGAAGTTGCGGTAGTCTCCAGAGTCATTCTCTAGCATGTAATAGACGCTGTTCTCCAGGCCCTTCATCGAAAAAGTGGGCCCGTCGCCACTCCCTTCAGCTGTGTGGTTAAGAACGACATCAAGAATGACTTCAATATCGGCTGCATGGAGAGCCCGCACCATTTGCTTCAATTCAGTTACTTGGCGGCCAGGTTCTGTTGAAGCTGCGTATCCTTGGTGCGGTGCAAAGAATGCTATTGGGTCATAGCCCCAGTAGTTTTCATGGTCGCGTCGGTGGCCGGCATACGATTCCTGCGGGAATTCATGGATGGGCATCAGTTCAACAGCTGTGACCCCTAGGCTCTTTAGGTATGGGATTTTTTCTATGACGCCAAGGTATGTTCCTGGATGGGCCACGCCACTCGATGGGCTCGCGGTGAAGCCTCGTATATGCAGTTCATAGATGATCGTGTCGGCCAGTTCATGGCGAAGATGCCTGTCACCCTGCCAATCAAAGTGATCATCTATCACAATACTTTTTGGTGGACGGATGATGCCATCTTCATGGTGAAGGAAATGACCGGCCAAAGCCTTCGAGTAGGGGTCAACTAACCGGGCCGTTGGGTCGAATCGATGTCCGGCAGAGGCGTCGAATGGGCCATCCGCCTGAAAATGATAGAGTTGCCCATGCTTCAGGCCGGGGATGAAGACAGTCCAGACGTCGCCCCATCGGTCGGTCTTCGGATCGAATGAGATAACTTCAGCCGGTTCAATGTCTTCGGGGGTGTCATAGAGAAGTACACGCAAGGCGGTTGCATGACGACTAAATACGACAAATTGCACGCCGTCCGCACGATTGGAGCCACCTTCTTGGAGGATCGCACCATATGGTAGCAGAGCGTTATATTGCAGCGGCGAAAGGCTACGCTGGCCATGGGGGTGTTTCTGAGTTGTGTGACAAACTTTTGCCATGTCAGAATGATACACTGGAAGAACCTAAACCAATCAAGTCCATCTCTTATAACGTACCCCGCGAAGGGCAGTTTGTTCCATGCAACAAGTAATTCAAAGACTGGTCGCAGCCTTTCAGCGAAGTATCGACCTGCTTTTGCATACCCAGTCTGGCCGCCTCGTAGGGGTGGCTTTACTCGTGCTCGTAGTACTCGTTTTTCTGACGCGAAGGGTGGTGAAACTCTTCAGGAAACCAGAAGACGTTTCGTTGGTTGATCCACTTCGAGTAGTTGACCTTTCTGCGGAACCCCTCGGCAGGAACGAAAGGACTGATTTGAAGGTTCATAATCTGCCCGTTCGGCTTGGTGTCGTGGTGTTGGCACCGCTTGGCCGACTCGACTTGCCTGACGACGAAGAAATTCCAACTATTCTCGACGGGTTGGTTCCTGGATTAGGGAAATTCGTAACTGATGACACACCGATCGTTCGCACATGGCCAAACCAGGTCAGTGTTGGAGGGTTCGCTAATAATCTAGCCTTGCACATGCAGGTGGGCGGACAGGACCTCACAGAGACGCCGTGGTGCCTTGTAGCTGGAAAAACCAGGCGGCCGGATGGGCTCCTCCTGGTCACATTGGCTTTGGCTGCGGAAGCATCGAATCGACTTGGTGTCGTTCGGCTTGATGATGAGTCACAATGGATGCAGGCGATTCAGGTGAGTCGCTCAAAAGCGTAAGTCAGAGAGATGCCTGATATGCCACCCGTACGATACAGGGGAATAGTTCTATTTGCCGTGTTTTGGGTAGGGGTTGCAGCAACGGAGTATCACGGGAAGATATCAGTGTGAGTGGTGCAACGTATTCCAGTGCTGGCGTCGATCTTGCCCTTTATGAAAAGGCAATGGAGAAACTGCCTGCGCACATGAGGAGGACGCAGTGCCCCCGCGTTATGAGCAAAGAGGGTGGGTTTGCCGCCCTCTTTCAGTTGCAATTGCAGGGTCTGTTTGCGCGAAAATACGAAGATCCATTACTGGTGTCCTGCACTGATGGCGTCGGCACGAAACTGAAGGTTGCGTGCACGACTGGAGTTCATCACACGGTTGGCATTGACCTTGTTGCCATGAGTATCAATGACTTGCTCTGCACAGGTGCTGAGCCACTATTTTTCCTCGATTACGTAGCGCTTTCGCACGACGACCCCGAGCGACTTGAAGCAATTGTGAGAGGTATTTCAGATGCATGTGTTGCATCTGATTGTGCTTTAGTTGGTGGGGAGACGGCGATTCTGCCCGATTTGTATGCCCGTGGTGACTATGATCTCGCAGGATTCTGTGTAGGTGTCGTAGAGAAGAAACGGCTGATTGATGGAAGCCAAATCCAACCCGATGACGTCGCCATCGGTATTGCGTCGTCGGGGTTTCACTCAAATGGGTACAGCTTGATACGGAAGGTTATCTTCGAGATGGCTGGGCTCAAGATAGACGATAGGGTTTCCGAATGTGATGAGAAAACAGTAGGAGAGCTTCTGCTCGAACCAACACAGCTTTATGCACGGCCAATTCGTTCTGTGTTACGGCATTATCGTGTCAAACAGGTAGTCCACGGCATTGCCCACATTACAGGTGGTGGTCTCGAAGAAAATCTGGCCCGGATCGTACCGCCATCTATACAAATACAAATTGAGCGTGGAAGTTGGGAAATCCCACCTGTTTTCGGCTGGCTTCAAAAGCTTGGAAGTATTGAACAGGCAGAGATGGACAGGGTGTTCAATATGGGGGTTGGTATGGTGTTAATTGTGTCGCCACATTTCGTTGATAGCATCATGCACCAGCTAAGAGAGCACGGCATGCAGTCTTGGAAAATTGGCTCTGCCACTGCTGTTGACGATGGAAGCGATCGAGTAGTTGTCAGTAAGGCTTAAGTGGGAACAACCGCTCGACCTAAAGAGGTGGCTATGAAATGCTCGGCTTGTGGTGCTGATGTTCCGGCGATGAACATCCAGTACAGTTGGAAACAGTTACTGTTTATTGTGCCGCTACTCCTTCTAGGATTCTGGCCATTAGCGCAATTAACCATATTGCGAGGCGATGCAACAAAGGATCTTGTAATAAGGCAAGTAGTAAAAAAACTCAGTTTTCAAAATTCACCGAATGGAACTCTCGTTGTTACTGGACTTATCAAAAATCTGGGTAAGCACGATTGGTCAGGTGTCACGGTTGAGGCAGAGTTTTTTGATGAACAAGGCATGTTTCTAGACGAGGCATCCGAATTCATAAGAAGTGATATTGTGGCCGAAGCTGAAGAGTATTTCAAAATTGAAATTCGCAGTCCAAAAAATGAATTAACAGCAGACAGCACGACCCTGAAGATGAAGATAGCAGGGGGGCGTTCCCAGCCTTTTTAGCGAGTTTCCTTTAGTTCAGGAATTCTTGAATGAAAAAAGACCGAGTGGTTCATAATCAGCCTAGCTTTCTCTTGGCAAACGAGACGGTGTCCGTGGCTATAACAAAGCGCGGTGGGCATATGGCGCCCGTTACGTTTGGAAGTAGTGACGAACAGCAGATAACGCCGTATTACATTAGCCCTTGGCAGGATGAAAAGCCTGCGGATATGCCGGCAGAGGTTCTTGTGCCACTGCGAGGCGATTTCTTTTGTATGCCGTTTGGTGGAAATGCCACTGAGTGGAAAGGCGAGAAGCACCCGCCTCATGGCGAAACGGCTACAGGTCTCTGGTCTTTTGTAGATGAGCAGACGTCGGAGCCTGGTGTCTCACGATTAACTCTTGCTTTAGATACACACATTCGGAAGGGTCGGGTGATCAAAGAAATCTTTCTCCGTGAGGAGCACCCGGTTGTGTATCAGCGGCATACCGTTGAGGGTTTCGTGGGTCCGACGCCTGTTGGGCATCACGCAACACTTGCAATGCCGAATGAAAAAGAAGTTTTTGCTATCTCGACAAGTCCTTTCTGTCTGGGGATGACAAATCCGGGCCTTTTTAGCGATCCAGGCCAAGGGGAATATCAAATGCTTGCCGTCGGTAAAACATTCGGCACCATCAAAGAGATTCCGACGCTTTTCAAAAACCCGGATGTTGTCGACTGCTCTCGACTCCCTTTACAGCAAGGATTTGCTGATTTATTCGTAGTTGTCGCGGATACTGATGCGTTGGATGGTATGCCGGCGTGGACAGCTGCCGTCAACACGAAGGAGCACTGGGTGTGGTTTTCCCTACGCGACCCAAGAAGGTTGCCGATGACCGCATTCTGGCTTGAGAATCATGGGCGGCACTCGTTTCCATGGAACGGGCGGAATCAATGCCTTGGGCTGGAAGATATTTGTGGATTCTTTGCCGATGGATTGGCAGAATCAGTCGATGCAAATCTGCTGTCCGATCAGGGGATCACAACGGCGATAACCAGTTCTGACGCTACGCCAACTGATATCCGCAGCATTCAAGGCGCTGTATCGGTGCCAGCTACATTTGATCGTGTTGCGGAAATAGGTTTTGGTGACAACGAGATCACCCTTCGGTCAGAGAGTGGGCACTTTGTGACTGTTCCCTTGAACTACAAGTTTGTCCTTGGGGAGGAGATAAACCCGTAAGCAATCGCTAGCACCCTTTTGATACGGTGATCCTAAAGCGTTTCACCGTCGGCCATCCCTGCGAGGCGATTGAAGGTCTCTTGTTCAATAGTGAAGGAAAGTCCACGGACTGCTCCATCCGCCGTTGCAAACATTACGACGCCTGAGTGAAGGCTGGTGAAGAGCGGTTTTTTCTGGCTGGGTGTATCACCCAAACCATAAAGAACAGGCCAACCCTCAGCGCCAAGCCAAGTGATGGCGGCACGATTTTCACCAAATAAAAGCGTGTTGCTCGTTCCGTCGCGAGCATGTCTGAGAGAACGAGGAAGCCTGTTTACAAATAACCCAGCGTATTGTTTCTCAGAGGGTGTATTTCCAGCCTTACCAGACACGCCTACATAATTTGAACGGCCGTAGTCTTTTTCTCTGCGGCCTCTTATTTCAACTTGTATTCCGTCGGTAGTTTCATATGTGAACGAGGTATCAATGAGGTTGGTATGAGGTGGAAGGAGTGCTGAAGGGCAGAGGAAAACACTCGGCTGAGTAAATGCTGCTTCCTTTGTTGATTTGCCAGATGCCCAATGTCCTTTATAAGTTTGACCAGGGTATTTGCGAGAATGTTGACGGAGGAGAAGAGGGTTGAGTTTGTCCTGTGTGGCAGTTTCTTCAAGAAAACTTAGCAACACAGGAAGCATGCCAATGTTTGCAAAGTCCCATTGCCAAGTAGAAGGTGCCTCGGCGGTATCGTTCATGCCATTTCCGTTGGCATCCCAAGGTCCAAGGAACCCAATGGGGAGGCGCCTATGGAGGGACTCGTAGTTGATCGCTGACAATGAGATTTGCTTGAGATTACTGGAGCAGGCCATCCGTCGTGCTGTTTCACGCGCATTTTGAACAGCAGGTAGAAGGAGTGCTACGAGAACACCAATGATAGCGATGACAACAAGAAGCTCAATAAGTGTGAAAGCTTTTTCATCTCTAGGTTTCTGCACGAGTGATTCTTCCGAGGCTGATACAGTATTACCGCACTTCGTGATCTTAATGTCTTAAGTCATAGACTCTTATCATGTGTTCACTGGAGCCCGTTCTCAAAGACAGGTAAACTCACCGAAATATCACTAAAAATAGGGCCTTCTTTGTGGCACAGTTAACGACTGCTGGTGATACACAAAGAAATTTTTGTTGTGTGGAATCGATGCGGGTGACATGGTTCATTTCCTGCCTGTGTGATATTTCGAATCGCCCGATATGTCACCATGATACCGCTACGGTAAAGCATCGGCCGACTTGTTGGAACTACTTGTAGTTGTAAAATTTGTAAGTTCTATAAGCGATTAGATTGCTCGTTTTATGTTTGTGGTTACTCCGGAACAGAAGCTAACGCACAGACGAAAAAAGGAATAAGGCCCCTTGGAAGAGGACGTGGTTTAGGCGTAGGCTTTAGTTTTCAAAGACAGTTGGACGCTTCGTGTGCTTACCAGGCCTTGTAAAACTTGAGGGACCAGACATGACTAATCAACTCCGTTTCTTTCTTCTCGGACTGTGGGCCTGCACCGTGGGCTTTGCAGCCATGAACGGCCTTGCGGCTGACAGGCCAAATATCGTTTTGGTTATGGCTGATGACCTTGGAATAGGAGATATCTCTCCGACAAACCCCAACTGTAAGATTGCCACCCCTCGACTTCAGCAGCTTGCTGATGACGGGCTCACGTTTCTCGATGCACATAGCACGAGTTCAGTCTGCACGCCGACTCGATATGGATTGCTGACGGGGAGGTACAACTGGCGTTCCCGGTTGTCGCGTGGTGTTCTGAGTGGACGCAGTGAGCACCTTATTCCAGCGGAGCGGGCTACTCTCGGGCATCTCCTTCGCGAGTCGGGCTATCACACGGCGATGATCGGAAAATGGCACCTCGGATGGGATTGGTCCAAGGATGGAAAGACCATCGACTTTACGAAGCCTGTAGTTAATGGTCCGGACGTCAACGGTTTTGATCACTACTATGGGCATTGCGGCTCTTTGGATATGCCACCATATGTCTGGGTTGATACTGGCCAAGTGACTGCAGTGCCTGATCGTGAAGCAGGTGTGACGTCACAAGAAGATCCCTATGGCTGGTATCGAAAAGGTCCAATCGGTTCAGATTTTTATATTCCAGAGGTTCTGCCCCATCTGTTTGACAAATCAATAGAGTACGTTGCGGCACACAGTGACGATGCAAAACAAGGGAAGCCCTTTTTTCTCTATTTGCCTCTGCCAGCACCGCACACACCAATTGTCCCAGTTGCCCCTTTCCGCGGTGCAAGTGGACTCAACCCATATGGTGATTTCGTCATGCAGGTTGACCATCTCATGGGTCGTCTTTTGGATTGCCTGAGGGAGCAGGGCCTCGAACAAAATACACTCGTCATTTTTACAAGTGATAATGGCTGCTCCCCGCAGGCAAATTTTGAAGTTCTGAAAGAGCATGGACATGATCCAAGTGGTATCTACCGTGGTCACAAAGCAGACGTATTCGAAGGTGGGCACAGGGTTCCCTTCATAGTGAAATGGCCGGAGCACATTCAGGGCGGAACCGTAAGCCGGAGCTTAACGTGTCACACTGATGTGTATGCTACTTTCGAAGAGATAGTAGGTAATGCTGGGGAGAGCGGTGGTGGCGAGGATGGATTCAGCCTTGCCCCAATTTTTAGTGGCAAGCAATGCACGGCGAGAACGGGATTGGTGAGTCACTCGATAGATGGGTCTTTTGCGATCCGAGAAGGAGATTGGAAACTGTGTCTTTGCTATGGAAGCGGTGGTTGGAGTGCGCCGAAAGAAAAGCAAGCAAAGGCTGACGGGTTGCCACCACTTCAGCTGTTTAATCTCAGCAAGGATGTATCAGAAACGGATAATGTAGCGGAGCTCTACCCCGAAAAGGTGACGGTGTTACTCCAGCTGCTCGACGACTGGGTAAAGAACGGTCGGTCTACGCCTGGAAGGCAGTTGGCAAATGACCGGGAGGTGACGTTTCTGCCGAAGGGTGTTACGCTACCTACGTCTAACTGACATGTGCATTGGTAGACGGTTTTCCATGAACCGTATCACTGTGTGGTTTAGTGGAAAAATTTAGCAGATGCAACACTTTGCGTGCGATGGGGACAGTCGCGAGGGCGTGAATGGTTGGTTGTGCCAGGAAACGAAACTCAGAGTATCAAATGGCCGGTTCAACCAATAATGTGGCAGTGGAGACTGCGGATGGAACCCAGGCCATGGTGCAAGTGATTCCAAAAATAATCCATCAGACATGGAAGACTGGCACGTTGCCCCTGCGGTGGAAGCACACCATCGCCTCGGTCAAGCGATGGCATCCTGATTGGGAGTATCGGCTTTGGGATGACAAGACAATCAATGCCTATGTGCAAAAACATCACCCAGACTTGTACCCAATTTTCTCCGGATTCAGCCGGAATATCATGCGAGCCGATGTGATGCGATATATCCTCATGCATGATATTGGTGGAATGTATTGTGATCTCGACTATGAATTTATTCGCCCTTACGACTACAAAGGTTCAGAGCTCGTATTGGGCTATGAGTTTGACCGGGCCTATGGGGATCCAGTCGATCAGATCGCAAATTTTGTTTTTGCTTCGGCCCCTGGGCACCCCTTCTGGAAAGATGTGTTGAATGATCTTCAGCATAATCCGCCACAAGCGTTTTCATACCTTGACGTGTGTGGGTTGACCGGTCCTGGATTGTTAAGTCGTATTTATCGGGAAAATCATCAATACTACGGCCATGTGACGCTCGAGCCCCGACGAGTCTTTCATCCGTTCCGTATGCGAGGCAAGAACGAACGGCAGATACTGCTCAACAACGGCACGACGATTGGTGTGCACCATGCTTCTGGCAGTTGGAGAGAGCGATTGACTCTTGTCTACCTGAAAGAAAAACTGCGAAAACTTTGGATCAACTAGGTGACAGAACACGTGTTTGATCAGCTTGGAAATGGCACAAGGCACAGATCATTTGACTGAGCATTCTTCTTTGAGGGGATTGAAGCTACAAAGGCTGTTCGTCGGATATTGTTTGATTCTGAGTGTAGGCGTCCTTACAAGGAATGGCGAAACCCCATTCTATCAAACGGTCCCACACGTTGAGATTATGAAGGCGAAGAGAGGTTGTCTGGGCCACTTGGATCAACGAACGTTTGAGGCGAACAATAGGCCAAAATATGGGTTGGCTGTCGGGGATTGTCTTGGTTCTACTTCGAACAGGTAATAAGACGCCTGGTTGCACGACATAACTGAATGGAGAGCCGGTTCCTTTTATGATAAAGAAATTTAAAAAGTTCTGCGGGTTCTGTAGGGTAATTGCCCGATAGGTGCTGGACTGTGGGGGCACCATACTGAGTTAATTATGGCACTGGTTCGTGCAAAACAAAGGAGATTTGTTGGATGAAGAAGCTCTATAGAAATTATATTTCTCGAATTGCTGTGATAGTTCTCCTGTCTCATTGTGCGGGGTTCTCGTATGGGGCTGATGACCAAGACCGCGGTCGAACACCAATCGTCGCTGTTGTGGCCTGTGACAGCTTTGCTGAAATTCGGGAGCAATGTGCCTGGCTTGGTGGGCTTATCGGATTCCCAATTCTCGGTGGACTACCTGATACCTACGCGATGATGGCGACGGGTGGTAAAGGATTACAGGGACTCGATGTGAATCGTCCAATTGGCGTAGTCGTTTCGGCTCAGGAAGACGCTCCTGTTATCCATGGGTTTTTACCGGCAACTGACGCAAAGATATTAATTGAGACTTTTGCCGACCTGCCATTTCGGGGCATGGTTGACATGACCGCAGAGGGAGAGTGGGTGGTGGTTACACCGCAGGGTCAGCCTGCAGCCATAAACGATCCGGAGGACATGCTATCCAGTATCACCAGTCATCTTTCTGTCGGTGCGAAACTCTTTCCATCGCGTCTACCAGAACCTCTGAGAGATTCACTTTTGGACAGTGCAGAGCAAAGTTTAGGTTCAACAGAAGACCCGATTCCGCAGCAACTTCTTGGTGGACTGCCAGTTGAGGGATTTGACAAAGATGTTGCCGGTGATTCGCTGGATCAAATTGATGCAGTTTTATTTGGTTTTGCGGTTGATAAGGAAACGAATCAGATTTTTCTGGAGAGTCGAACAATTTTCTCAGAGGAAAGTACAGCAGGTGCGTTTTGGGCAACAGCAGGTGATGTTGAACCAAGCCTGAGCCTTCCACCGCAGGATGGAAAATATGCGATGCAACTTCAAATAGCCCAGAGTTTAAATGATGCCACTCAGTTGAAGGATATAGAGGAGGGTCTGCTGGGCAGTCTTAAACAGATAAAACAGATTCAGTTAGCTGAGTGGATATCAAAGTTTCGTGAAATTGTTGTACCCCAGATTCTAGAATCTGGGGCCTTTGAATTGGTTGCAGGCATGGCACCTCCTGAGAACGTAGAAGGGGAACAACCGCTGCCCTCCGTTGTGTTAGGGATTGGAATAGCTGACGGTAATGCAATAGTTGATCAATTGAAGGGCCTCTTAGCGGAAGCAGACGCAATTCCAGAAAATATCACTGTTGAATTTGATGTAGCAGAAGATGACGGGTTTTCATTTCACGAAATTGTGATGATGCCACTGGGGAAAGTTACGCTCGCGATTGGTGAAAAATGTATATACGCCATGACACGACGCGCGGACGAGAGTGAGTACAAGGCACTGTCGAGCGAGCCCGCAAATGGATTTCAGCCGATCGCAACAGCTCATGTACGGCTCGAGTCACTTTTGGACGGTGTCGCCGGGCTCCCACCAGAAATGGCCATAATTGTGGAGGATATAAAACCACAAGGCGAACTCAACCTGCTCGTCCGACCGATCGAACGGGGAGTAGCTATTCGGTTCACTACTGACGGTGAGGCAGTTCAAACTGGTGCGGCAATTGGCAAAAGCGTGTTCTCGCTGATGCCGATTAAAAATGGACTCGGCGAGTGAGTGAAAGTGGGCTGAAAGAGGCGGCTTTCACCAAAGCAGATTGGCCAGCGGCAGCCATATTGTTGAACAGATGATGCGGGTGTAGCAATCTCTACAAGAATCACCAAAGCTGTAGTGCTAAGAACGGGCAGGGTGCTCTCCAGCATCAGCTATTTTTGAAAGACGACGGTGCGAACTGCCTGTGGGGGAAGGAGCTCATCTGTCCTAATTCGCTCACAATTTCTGGATTTGTCCGTCTGATGCGCAGAGACAAATTCATATCCAGCATCAACCTGAATTGAGACATCTTTTGAGGTTTCGGAATCGTTGATGACAACCGCAATGAGCCGATTGTCATCATCGCCTACATAGGCAGACGCATGCACCCCCGATACGGCATCGAGATCCAGTCGTTTGTAACCTGGCTGGATAAACTTTGAATAGTGTGAAAAGACGTAGAATTTTTTGGTCCGTTCGACAAAGGCCTGGTACTCACCAACCTGGTCGGCTGGGGCACATACAAGAACCAATCCTTCATCGCGGTGTTTCTGCCGAACGTTTTCATCCTGTTCGTTCCCTGGAGCAAGGGAATAGATGAGGCCCCACCAGAGAAATGCACTGGCTTGCGCGTCGACAAAAGTTGTGTGCATGTAGCGAGCAGCCTGGATTGCCTTCTGGTGTTCCGTGAGGTCGGCTGTCCACCCGTATGTGTGCCAATCATTGCCGTTCCATTGTGCGCCTGTTGTTTCGGTCATCCATAATTTCTTTGTGGGGATGAACTCATCTGCCAACTGTGCAAGTTTCTGTGTGTTTGCGACAAGTATTTCAAAGTTTCCATCTTCATTCTTTTGATAGCTGTCATACATATGGTAGGCCGCGATATCTACGTGTGGGCTCATCAGGGCAGGTAAAAACCGTCTGAATTCAGATGCGTCAGGCCCAATGTAGGCGAGGTCAGGCGCAGCAATCAGGAGGTCTGTCAGGTGGTTGGCTTCTAATCGTGGCTGTATAAATTGTTCGATAAAAGTCTTGAGCCGCTCTGGTTCCCAGCGGCAGGTCTGGGTTCCCTCATGAGACCAGTTTGACTCATTCTGTATACCGATAGTCGTCACATTGATACCGAGGCTTCGGTAGAACTGAACCCTGGAAATAAGCTCATCGGCCCACTGCTCCATTCGGTCGTTTCGGAGAATGTATTGCTCGGTTCCATCTATTTGTTCAGCGCGAAGCCAGTACTCGGATTCGAGTTGGTCCGCAGAACGAGGCTGCCAGAAAGTCAGAAGTACCTGAAGTGATGGATTGACTGCCATCCCACGCTGGAGGAGAGCAACGTTGTGGTCAGTCAAGCCGGCTTTGGTAACCTCTCCTTGCACGCGAATGATATTTGCATTGAGCTCGACAAGGGTTGTGTTGAGTGCGGTATCATCTGCCTTTGTGCCCCAGAACGCTACTGATCCTCCAAACCCATCAATGGCCTGACGTCTGCGTGACACACCGGTTTCGATTTGGATGGTTGTTGGCACTGGTTGAGTGGCAGATGTGGTTTTGAATACAGTATCTGCATCAGCTTCTTTCATTCTCTTATGGAGTTCGGTCTCTGCAGCCGCTAGCGATTCTGTATACGCTGGATTTTCCGCGCAGTTAGTTACCTCTCCGGGGTCTTTACGAAGGTCTGTGAGAACACGCGCCCTCAATGTCCCGGTATCATTGTGAAACCATTCGGTGTAACGAAATGTCTTGAAGCGGATACTATGTCCAAGAGACTTCCATGCCGGATATGAACTATATGAACTATATCGGTGCCCAGATTCTGGATCATCCAAGAGTCCACGGAAGCTTCGCCCCTGGCAATGGGCAGGTGTCTCAATGCCGGTCAGGTCGCACAGCGTTGGATAGAGATCAATAAGCTCAACAAGTCTGTCAGTTGTCTGGCCGGATTTCATGCGAGGGTCTCGTACGATGAGAGGGACTCGGGTGTCGCATTCGAAATTGGTGTGCTTGCACCATGACGAGTGATCACCTAGTTTCCAGCCGTGGTCTCCCCACAGAACCACAATTGTATTGTCCGCAAGCCCTTTCTCTTCTAAGGCATCAAGGACGCGGCCAACATTCGCATCAACAAAACTCGCTGCCGCTGCATACCCATGCAGGAGTTTTTTATTTAGAGATTGTGGAAAATCTTTTGGGCCATCTCCAACATAGTCAACATACCGCTGCATTTCATTTGCTTTGGTAAAGGCAGCATCTTCTGGCCATTGTGGTGGGCGGCCGCTGTTGGGTGGCATGGAAAAACTGTCACGTTCGTAGAGGTCCCAGTATTTTTTTGGGGCCACAAATGGCAGATGTGGCTTCGTAAATCCAACCGCAAGAAAGAATGGTTTCTCTCCATCATGTGCCAATTGATCAAGGACTTGAATCGCGCGTGCCGCGCGTTTGCCATCGATGTATGTGTCATCCGGAACGTCAGCAAGTTCCGTCATAGGGCCCTCGGGTGGAGCATGCGTGCTTCCTTTTGTTTTGTCTTTGAGCGCTTGTGTTACCAGGTCCTTGTTCTTTTGTAGAGCATATTCACTGGTGCTGATATTGATCCATGTGTCCCAATTTTCAACGTCGGTTGCGGGCCCTCCGTTGTGCCCGTGATAGATCTTGCCCATGCCGATTGTTTCGTACCCCTGCATGCCGAAATGCTGGTTCATGGTGACCAGATTTGGGTGCCGTTCTCGCCATCCGTTCACATGAAACGTCTGCTCACGAGTGTTCGTTGGGTAGAGGCCTCCCATCAGCGAGAGTCGAGATGCACCACAAACAGCCTGTTGGCAATAGGCGCGATTGAATTGCACGCCGGATGCTGCCAGTTTGTCAATATTCGGTGATATCACATGTTTTCCATAACACCCCAGTTCAGGCCGCAGGTCGTCAATTGCGATGAATAGAACGTTGGGCTTGCTGCTTCGAGAAAAGACGGGCGTTAAGGTTGGCTTTTCACGAGCCTCGGCAGGGGGTGTAATTGGTTTTGCGGCAGTAATCGTTTTTGAAGCGACCGGTATGTTTTTTGTTGAAGAGATTGTGCCCAAGGTAAGAGGCTTTGAAAGGTCTGCTGAACTGCCACCGACACGAACAAGATATTTTCCCTTGGGAAAAACGCGTTTCAGGTTCATGTCATGAAAAAAAAGGTCATCAGCTTGAAGGGGGATCGTGATCTGCTTCGATTCGCCTGCTTGGAGTGTTGTGCGTGCAAACCCCTTGAGTTCCAGTGAAGGCCTCGCAATGTCAAATTCTTCACCTGAAACGTAGACTTGAGAGATTTCTGTTCCTTCGCGTTGGCCTGTATTGGTGAGTGTGAAGGTCACATCAACTGTCTGTGCCTCTTGGATTGTTGCACTGGAAAGAGAAATGTCTGAGTACTGAAACGACGTGTAACTTAAGCCGTGTCCAAATGAATACGCAGGTGTTCGAGGTGAGTCAACGTAGTCGAACACCAGGGAACTGCCATGCTGGCTGTAGTGTGCGGGTATATGACCAACTGTTCGGGGCCACGAGATTGTGAGTTTGCCGGCTGGATTCGTTTTCCCAAAAAGTATTTCTGCAGCCGCAGTACCCGTTTGCTGACCCGCATAGTGTGCAGTCAGGATAGCTGGGATTCGTGATGCGGCCTCCCCGAGAACAATTGGTTTTCCATTATTGAGAATAAGCACTACCGGTTTTCCGGTGGCTAAAACTTGCGATGCAAGTTCCTGTTGAGACGTCGTAAGTTCGAATGTGGTTCTGTCGCCAATATGATTTTCCCCCCATGCTTCACGTGAGAGAAGAACATTTTCACCCAGGGCAAGGATCACAAGGTCAGAGTTTTGAGCCAATTGGACTGCCGAGCGGATACGCTCCTGATTGTCTTTGAGGCTTGCGAATTGTATCTCGTCAACATAACGCCAGTTCTTGTAAGAGTTTCCCGTGTCATTTGTGGCTATCTGACATCCTTCTGCATGCTTGACTGTGGCCTGGTTTCCAACGTAGTTCCGGATACCTTCGAAAAGCGAAACTGTTTTTTGTGGCATTCCAGAGTAGTTGCCGAGCCTGCATACGGCGGCATTCGGTCCGATAACAGCAATGTTCTTATGGTTGCCCAATTTGAGTGGCAGAAGGTTGCCCTCATTTTTTAGGAGGACGATTGATTGACGTGCTGCCTCTGTTGCGAGGGAATTTGTCTCTGTTGAAGCGGCAAGCTTTTCGGCCTTCGCTGCATCGAGAACCATTGGCGCTTCAAAGAGACCGAGTCGAAACTTTAGTGAAAGCATCTCACGAACAGCTGCATCAATGAGCGTTTCGTTTACCTGGCCACTTTTTACCAATTTCGCTAGATGTTTGTATCCAAAAGCATTTGGGAGTTCTAATTGAAGACCTGACTCCAATGCCATTTTTCCAACATCAGCATCACTGGTCCCAATCTTCTGGTACCAGCGGACCAGGTTTAGACCCTGGTAATCTCCGACAAGCAAACCGCGAAACCCAAGTCTGTCGCGTAGAACATTTTGAAGCATCCAGTGATTGACATGGCAAGGGAGCCCGTCAATCTCATTAAATGCAGCCATGACTGATGCTGGCCGTGCGCTCTTGATGACATACCGAAATGGTGGAATTTCAGTATCCAGAAGATGCCTCATCCCGTTTGGGTAGGGGGACCTGTTTCGGCCTCCTGCCGTGCCAGCATAGCCTGCAAAGTGCTTGAGTGTAGCAGCCACGTGGTCGGGTTTAATTGTCCCATCGGTTGATCCTTGCAGACCCCGCACCATTGCTGCTCCAAGGTGCCCAACAAGAAAAGGGTCTTCTCCAAGCGTTTCATCGACACGACCCCAGCGAAGTTCACGTGCTACATCAACCACAGGTGAAAGAACATGGGCAACACCACGTGACCGGGCCTCCTGTGCCACGCATGAGTAGATATCTTCAAGCAGAGAGGGGTTCCAGGAGCAGGCAAGTCCAATCGGTGCAGGAAATGAATTCGCTTGAAACTTCATGAAGCCATGAGCAGCTTCATCATGGAGAATTGCCGGGATGCCGAGTCGCGTCTGATTTCGAAAGTATTCTTGTATTGCGGCGTAATGACGCATGTCTTCGTCAATAGAGAGGTTATGAAGGGGCCCAAGTTCACCAATGCCATGAGGGCATTTCTTGGCATAAAATTCAGGTTTAAAAACAGAGCCTTCGCGTTGAAGTTTTCTCTCATCATGAAACCACCAGCCTGTTATCTGGGCCACTTTTTCTTCGATAGTCATTCGCGACAAAAGATCGGCAACTCGGTCGGTGTCTGGTAGTGATGCGTTTTTGTACGGCGGGTGACTTGAGTTGCTACTTTGTGGGCGCGTAGGTGGTGGAGAGAAGCCGATTACTTTGTGGGGGTGGTCGGCGGCATTTATAAACGTTTTCTCAGCCATCTTCGTTTGCCACCTCTGCTTAAGATCTGGAGCGGTTTCGATGCGGGTTTGTCCCCACCCGTCCCACATGTCCTGACCGTCCCAATCAGCATTGATGTAGGAGACCGCTCGGATGACATCTTTATTGTCTTCAATGTGTTGGAAGAATTCATTGAACCAGCCAGACCATAGTTCTTCCGGATCTTCCTTATCAAAGTAGTGTCCACGCGCTGTTGACTCTGCAACAAAAACAGGTTTCTTGAGTTTGCGGGCATAGGCGAGAGCTGGTGCGGCATCGCCAAACTTTTTTTCGTTGCCCCACCATGAGTACCCGATCCAGTCGTAATATTCGGAGCCAGGGTCATACTCTTCGAATTGTCCAGGCTTCACGGTACTCGAAGACGCGAATACGGTTGCGTAGTTTGAAAGATTTCGCGTGCGAAGGGAGTCTACAATTCGACGGAAGGCTTTTTTAAAGCTTTCAGGCTTATATTTATTCCAGCTTCCATCAAATTCATAACCGATACGTATGAAAAAGACTCGGTCAGGGTGATCTGCAATAAATTGCACAAATTCTTCAATCAGGTGATCGAACATACCATTCGCCACTTTGACCTCTCCGCCACCCTCCATAGAAATGGAAATGTGCATGACGCAATCTTTGAGTTGTGGCGACTCCAGATAAGCCTTTTGACACATAGGGCCAGCAGCCCATTCCACTTCGGAATTCAACCCAGCAACAGAACCCAAAGGAAATGTGCGGCCAAACCCGTTTGTCCATCCTTCCGAGAAATAAACGTAGTGGGTAATTCCCCCGGGAATTCCGATGCTATCAACGTACCCATTGGTATATTTCTGAGTGCCTCCAACGGAGAAATTATCCTGTCCGGCAAAGACAAGCACCTGCCCAGCGGGCGGTGCAAACTTTCCAGAAATTTCTTCAGCGAAGATGGGGCTGGTGATGATACACAGTAGAACTATCAGTGTTGATTTCATAAATGCCATTATGGGTTATTGAGCTGAGCGTACATCAAGTTCCTGCCGTATTTCGTTGCAGCGTTGCGTACTCAGCCGATAGAAGAACACGATTGGAATAAGGAGAAAATGGCCAAGGGCGGGGAGAAGGGAAATAGCAAGAAGTATGCCTTGGAGAGCAAGAGGGGTTTGCTCCAACGCATCTCCGTCATAGCCATATGAGGCCAGCACTGTGCCGATGCAGAAGCCAGCGATCGCTATGCCCAATTTTATTGCAAAAAGTACGCCAGAAAAAACAAGACCAGTGACACGTCGGCCTGTTTTGAGTTCACCGTAGTCAGCGGTATCAGCAATCATGGAAAAGAGGATTGGTGCTGCCATCTGGGTGAGGAAGTTAACAAGTATGTAGAGACCGAAAATAAGTCCAAGGTTGGTAGCCGGTGCGAAGTAAATACCGATTGATCCAATGACAATAATAACTTGGAGCATCGCATATGAGGGTCCCTTATCGAATTTGGCTGTAAGTGGCGCCGCGAATGCTGCACCAATCATGGCAGCAAAGGTTCCTGCTGTGAGGAACTGGGCGGTCAGGTCGGGCCTGCCAACAACCCATTTGATGTAATAAGCCGCAGTACCGGCACGTAGCACAATCGCAATTAAGGACACAAGTCCGAGCATCGCGACGATCATCCATTGGTCATTTCTGACTAACGTTCCAACGTCTGACCAAAAGGTGCCCTTGGCCGGCTGCGCTTCAACTACGCGCTCTTTGGTTAGGGCAAAACATCCAAAGAAGGCGAGCACGGCCAAAATACTAAAGGCCGCCATTGCCCAAGGGTAACCTACTCTATCATCACCCTTGCCGAAATATGCAATAAGTGTCGGTCCGAAAAAGGTGATGAGAACGCCCGCTGAGGTAGCAAGAAAGAATCGGTAGGAGTTTGCTGAAACACGCTCCTGTGAATCAGATGTGATAACTCCACCTAATGCGCAATACGGAATGTTGACGACGGTATAGAGAAGCATAAGAACGGCATACGTCCCATAGGCGTATAGAAGTTTTGCGTTTCCGGCGAGGTCTGGTGTCCAGTAAGTCAGCACGAATACCACAGCAAATGGAATGGAAAACCAAAGCAGATACGGTCGAAATTTGCCCCACCGTGTGTTCGTGTTGTCAGCAATCACTCCCATGATTGGATCAGTAACGGTATCGAGTAGACGGACCGCGAGGAACATTGTTGCCATTGCGGCAGGGGCGAGCCCAAAGACATCGGTGTAAAAAGAAGGAAGAAGAATAATTATTGTTTGGAAGACGACATTCGAGCCAAAGTCACCGAGTCCGTATCCAATCTTTTCAACGGGTGAAAGTCGAGTGCTTTCCATAATTGATGCCCAGTCAGTTGTTTTAAGTTAGGAATTCAAGGAAGTGAAATTTAGCAAGAAGTTTCATGCCGGTCAGGTCAACGCATGTCATGCCAACAAACGTCCCGGTGAAGTCTAAGTGTGTTCCGTAGTCATCAGACAGAATCGAAGCGTCGAGCACTGGTCCCACGGATGTAAACTTGTTTCCGTCAGGTGACCACGAAAACTGCAGGCTGCTTCCCTCAAAAATTGCGCGAAGGAAAATGTCATTGCAATTGACCGAAACAGGTTCCGTGCCAAGTGGGAAGTTGGATGCTCCATCATCACAACTGTGAATATGAAGGCAATGGCCAACCACCTCATCATGTGAAAGGTAGAAGTGATGAAAGAGTCTGTTGTTATAGTAGGCAGTCAGTCCCGCCATCTGCTGAAATGAGGTCGGCGAGAACGTAAGGCGTGTCGTTGCGGTCAGGTTGTGATTTGTCAGACGCCGGGCCAACAGTGATTTAGGAAAGCAGGATTCGAGGGATTCTGAGCCATGCAGCCTTGCAATGGTATCGGTTGGCTCAATGGTACTGGCGGGTCCGCGAGGTGTCGCATAATGTGGCGATGTAAATGGAAGCCTGGAATTGAGTGCAGGCCAGAGGTGGGTTGGTAGGTCTGGAGCCTCAACCGTTTCCTGTGGATTATTTCCTCCGCCAGCGACGTACAGCCACCCGTCATCACGCCATTCCATTTTTTGAATAGCCGTTTCTCTTCCAAGGTTGCACCGTTTTGTTCCGGGGAGAGGGCGGCCGCACAAGTGTGGCATATACCACTGGCCGCCTTGAGTCTGCACAAGGCTCGCGTGCCCTGCTTTCTGGAGGGCAAGGGTGCTATCACCTTTCGATGTCAAGACTGGGTTGTGAGGATGTACCTCATAGGGCCCATCAATGTTCTTGGAACGGGCAAGTGTGACTGCGTGGTCGTACTCGGTGCCACCCTCAGCGGTAAGCAGGTAATAGAAAGAATTTTTCTTATAGATATGGGGCCCTTCTGTAAGACCTATTTTCGTTCCCTTGAAAATGAGTTTTGGCGAACCAATAAGTTCGAAGGTTTGCGGATCGAGTTCCTGTTTTACGATTCCGTAAAAGGGATGGTGTTCTGGTCGGTGGTCCCAGACCATATTCAGCCAATATTTTTTGCCATCATCATCGTGAAAAAGTGATGGGTCAAAGCCTGAAGAATTGATAGAGACCGGTTCGGACCATGGCCCATGAATAGAAGGTGATGTAATCAGAAAGTTCGGCGTGTCTTTGGTGGCGGCCTCGTGCTGATGCACGACCGTATAACAAAGATAAAAAAGATTCTTATAATGGCTCAGGGCTGGCGCCCAAATGCCGCCTGAACTAGGAACACCTTGGAGATCGAGCAAACGTTTTTCGTCCAACGCATGGGTGATGAGGCTCCAATGGACAAGATCACGCGAATGATGAATCTGGACACCAGGAAACCATTCGAAGGTTGATGTCGCGATATAAAAGTCATCACCAACCCGACAGATTGATGGGTCAGGGTTAAACCCAGGTAAAATAGGGTTTCTAATGTGTGTCATTGTCCCGTAGTCATACCTGAATAAAAAATGCGACAACGTAAAAAATTATTGCCGATGCAGACCCAGATGGTCATTCTACCATCCAATGAATTATCAACCTACACGCCCGCTGTGAAAACGATAGGTTTCGAAGTTTTAGCTGGCTGAAACCGATTTCGTCTCAGAATGTATCCTCTCGCGGAAACTTCTGGTTGTAGTATCTATCACTTAATCTGAGGCAGGTGGGGAAGCAACGCTTATTCGATCGATTGCAGTGAGTACCTGCGATTCAGTTACAAGATCACGCAAAATGACAGGCGATGCGTTTGATGTGTCTTGTGTGGTTGGCGGAAAAAATGCGAGCACCGGTATTGATTTGCTATTGAGGCTTTCCAACATCGCTTTGATCTCGGGAGATCCGTCAGTCCAGTCGGCAAGCATTGGAACAATATTCCGCTCATGCAAGGCATTCTTCACCTTCGGGGTTTCAATAGCAAAATTGAGATTGTATTTGCAGGTGAGGCACCAATCAGCAGAGAAGTCAACCATAACGGTTTTCCCCTGTTCTCGGAGTTGGGAGAGTCTTTGTTCGGAGAATGGTTTCCACTCGATAAGCGAGTCAACTGGACCAAGAAATGCAAATGCTGCTGTTCCGAGTGTGCCAGAAATCACGGCCGCCTGTGCCCATTGGATCACTCCCGCCATTCCACGTTTTTTCTGGGTTCGACCAACCCACCAACATCCCGCCCAGATAGCTATTAGAAGTGCGAAGGTCGGGACAAAGTAGTCGTTGTCCAAAAAAGTGAAGAGAAAGACAACGGTGCCGAGCATGACAAATCCGAGAACTTCTTTGAGCGTTTCCATCCATGGACCAGGCTTCGGGACAAAGCGGACGAGTGAGGGAAAAATACCAACGACGAGGTATGGAAGTGCCATTCCGGTTGCGATGGACGCAAAGACAGCGTAAGTGACTCCAGTAGACTGTGTGAGTGTGAATCCGAAAACTGGCCCAAGAAAAGGGCCACTGCAGGGAGTTGCAAGAACAGTACTGAGAACACCTTTAAGAAACGATCCGGTGGGCCCTTCCTGTGTTTGAACTTTGCCCGCTGTCGATCCTATAAATCCAGGAATGGGTAGTTCCCATACCCCGAGAAATGACAAGGCAAAGCTGAAGACAATTGCGGACATCGTAATGTTGAAGCTGGAAGAGGTGAACTGTTCTCCCCATGCAAGGTTGTTCCCGGCAAGCCCAAGGTTCGCTGCTACGCTCGCTGTTGCGAGGACGAAGAAAACCGCGTACAAACCCGCACAATACCAGAGATTGAGTTGAAAGATTTCCTGTCGTGCTCGCCCAGACTGCTGCGCAAATGACATGAGTTTCAGCCCAAGCACCGGAAGTACGCACGGCATGAGATTAAGAATGAGGCCACCTATCAGGCCTGCAAGCAAGGCAAGCGGAAGAGATAGGGTTTGTTTTTCCGGTGTTCCATTGGATGGATCTTTGGCACTTGTTTGCGGCTCTACGCGGGAGGGAAGAGTGACAACCGCAGGCTTTTGTGACGCTTCTCCATAGCGACTGTCCGAGAATGCAAGGGTGGGTGTGCCTGTTTCGTCTTCCGGAAGACTAATACGTAGGCTGCTCGCCCACGGGGGGTCACATGTTGTGTCGCTACAGGTTTGATAGCCAATAATGACGTCGAGTTGACGCTTGCTGTCTGATGGGTCTGAAGATTTGTTCTCTGGTGATGTTACTTGTACCGTGAAAACAATTGGTCCTTCTACAGCACCAGTTGCGCGAAGGTCCGGGTCGCTAACGAGGCGTGGCTCACCGGCGAGGATTCCACAGACCTTAATGTCCCCATTTGGTACGAGAGAGACTATGGAAGGTTTACCCTGACCGACTTCTGATGTTGCATCACTCTTTGGCGCATAGAGGTGCCACCCCGCCTCTGGTATGAGTTCGACACGGATTGGCCAGAAGCTACAGTTACTCGAATTTTTGGTAATCCTGCCAACAGAACCTCGAATAGCAAGATGGCCACGTTCGGGAAGATGCCGAATCCCTGGTGTTGATACTTCTTGTTTAGTGCCGGACAGGTCGGCTGTAAATGCAAAAGTCTGTGGGGGAATACAGGCGTTGTCCTCACACAACTGGAGGCTCACTTTTCCAGTGATCGCGGTTCCTTCCGCTTGGTTGTTTTTTTCAAGTGGTGCTGTCCATACAACCTTTCCAGTATGTTCTTCAACAACCAAACCCTCCCATCCAGGCACTCCACTTATTGTCTTTTTGGTCGGCGGAGGCTCTGCAATAAAAGAAGAGGTTGGTAAAAACGCCGACGTTTGATCGATCAATATTCTGGTTGGTCTTGGACCCCCCGGCTCCTGATCGAGAGAGTACAGGTGCCAGCCCGGTCCGAGTTCAGCAGTCACAAGGAGAACGTCTGTTCCCTCGCGATTTTCGACCCGGGCGGAGATGGCGACCGGTTCTTGTCTTTGGGGAATCGGACTAAGTAGTGCGTCGGCGGTGAACGGATTTGTTGCTGTGTTGTCAGGTTCGGCTTGAACGGTCGTCACCTGATAGCCTATCGCTAGGCACAACGCGATTGCACCGAGACGCTGCAAGTAAAAATTCGTGGAATACAAGGCCAGAAGACTTTTTAGGAGTGAAGGGAGCCAGTGGCATCGACTGGTCAGAAACAAATACGCCATTCGGTGCAAACTGTCCTCGCACCGAAGAGAAAGGGGTTTCAATACACTTTATTTATACTGGGAAAGGCTGTGATCTAGATACGGCGATTTTAAAGTTTTTTAGTGTATCTGGGCGAATTCCATCGCGTCAATTTGAGTCGCCGCGTGTTGAAAGATGCTCAAGCCGCCGAATCGCAGCCGGAGCTGCGTTGAGCAGGAGAGTTATTCGTTGGGAAACCTGTTCCATATTCGCGAAGTATCGGTTTTCTGTGAAAAGCCAGGTGAACCAGCGATCGATTCCACAGAGTATGGCTGTATCATGAAGAACTTGTACCCGTGAAGGAAAATCGGCCCCGGCGTTGACACTCGTCCGATACTGTTTAAATGCATCCGGCCAGAGGTCCACGAGCCATTCTTCTGACTGTGGGTTTTCAAGTTGCCATGACCCAAGAAGGCGGGATATATCAACTGCAGGGTCGTCCCAGCCTGCAGCATCGATATCAATGAAGCCCGTCACACAATCATCGGAATCCGAGAAAAGGACATGGTTCCAATGGCAGTCTCGCAACACCGGTTGATGCACGTCAGGCATGGTATAGCTCAGAGCGTGCTGGATGGTCGCGGTAAATTTCGGCGAACGAATACGCTGGAAAAATTTCGTGTAGAGGACGTGTAGTTCGGTGTGTGTGGCACCAATAACGGTGTTGTCCACTCGCGGAGATCTCAGCGACACGAGCAGTGTCCGTAGTTGTAGCACTCGGCGGTGCCACCCACGAAGGGTGCGGCTTGGAGGCATCTGAAAAATGCTCGCCTTCTGGTGAAAATCAGCCAGCGCTTCGGTGGCCAGACTTATCTGGTCAGGACGTGGTGTTTTGCATGGCAGCCCTTCGATGTACCCAAGGCATTGCCACATTGTTCCGTCGCAATGAATGGCAATCTTTGAGGGTGTGCCTACACACTGTTTGCTTTGCTCGTGATGATCTAGCGACACTGGTAGTAGTGTGTGTCCATGTCTGTTCACAAAGTCAGCTAGGGCCTGCGTCCAACGGATCTGATCTATTGAAAGGTCACTCGGCAGCTGTTTCAAGACATGTTTGCTTCCGGTCTGCAGGTGTTTGAGAATGTAGGTCTGAGATCCACTTAGGCCGGCCTCTGCTGGTCTGACCGTCATGTCGGTGGCTTGTGCGGGGTCAAAGAAATGACAGGCTATTTTTTTTATTGCATCGATAGGTAATTGACCTGTCGCGCGCGTATGCTCGTGCATCGTTTCACTTCCAGAGAGCTTGAACTCGTAGAATCAAGTCCAGAGTAGCAGAGTTATCCGGTCGGTTCACCATACGATGTGTCTGGTGGTATCCTGTCTGTGATGAACAAAACAAAGCCTCTCGTAGTGATCAATGTTGTTGGTCTGACCCACAGTATGATGGGGACGGACACGCCGCATATTTCGGCCTTGGCGGCAGAAGGCTTTGCTCGGCCTTTAAAACTGTATTTCCCGCTGTGACATGTTCCGTCCAATCGAGTCTACTGACTGGCCTTCTTCCTCGGGAACATGGCATCGTAGGGAACGGTTGGTATGACCGCGAACTAGCGGAGGTGTTTTTCTGGAGGCAGTCTAATCGCCTTGTGCATGGGGAGCCTCTCTATGACACAGCTCGACAGATCGATCCGGCGTACACCATTGCTAAAATGTTCTGGTGGTACAACATGTATGCAGAGGTTGACTATTCTGTGACACCACGCCCGACGTACCCAGCGGATGGGCGGAAGGTCTTTGATACATACAGTAAGCCATCAGTTCTCAAAGATACGCTACAAAAACGCCACGGTATTTTCCCCTTAATGAAATTCTGGGGGCCTGGTGCAGATATTTCAAGCACCGCATGGATTGCGGACGCCTCAACCGACGTTATCCAAGAGCACCGTCCTTCTCTTACATTGGTATACCTGCCACATCTCGACTACAACCTGCAACGATTGGGTCCCGCTGATCCACGAATTAAAAATGATATTGCAGCTGTTGATGCGGAGGCCGGAAAGGTTATTGCTTCAGCGAAAGACCAAGGAGCAGATGTCGTAGTGGTCTCTGAGTACGCGATAACGGCCGTGAATACTCCAGTCCACATCAATCGTATTCTTCGGCATCATGGATTCCTGCAGGTACGACAGGAATCCACAGGGTGGGAAACACTTGATGGTGGAGCATCACGAGCCTTTGCAGTCGCCGATCATCAAATTGCACATATCTATATCCGTAATCAGCGAGATGTCCCCTCTGTTGAAAATTTACTGAAAGGAACACAGGGCATCGATCAGGTTTTAAATAGAGAAAAACAGAAAGCGATTGGTATCGATCACGAACGCGCAGGAGATCTTGTTGTCGTATCCGAACAAGGGTGCTGGTTTACGTATTACTTCTGGCTGGATGACGCATGTGCACCAGACTATGCGAGAACCGTCGACATTCATCGCAAGCCTGGTTACGACCCGGTTGAATTGTTTCTTGATAAGGGGATACGCTTCCCAAAAATACATGTTGCCAGAAGGCTCGTGCAGAAAAAGCTGGGGTTTAGGTATCTAATGGATGTCATTGGGTTAGATGCCAATGTGGTAAAGGGAAGCCATGGACGGCTGTCAGAATCTGGTCGGGAGGAGTCGGATTCACCGGTTTTTGTGTGCTCGTCACGAGCGATTGAGGCTGACGCAATGGCTGTGATTGACGTAAAGAAGCAGCTTTTACGGCTCCAGTTGGGTGTCTCTTAAACCCTTATACGTACAAATGTTTTCCAAGGTTGATTGGTGTCAGTCCAAAGGCGATGCTAGCCTTTAGGGAGCGGTAGCGTTACGTTGGGCATCAAGTTTTGAGAGGCTGTGTAATTGTTATGAGACGGACTTCTGGTCAGAAAAACCCGCAGTGGTACGGGCTTTATCTTGGAGTGATTCTAGTTGTGTCGGGGTGTTTGGTCGTGGCAATGCCATTGGCTGCCAAGGAGGCAGAAGAAGAAATTGCCAAACAGGAGAGCAAGGAGAATGTGGCTCTTTCCACCACTCAACAGCAGTCCAGCGTGCCCGGGAAAAGTACAACATCCTCGAGTTCACAGAACTCTTTCGAAAAGCTTGTGAAAGATGCAAAACGTATAGAAGGGCTTCTCCCTCTCTACATGAAAGAGGACAAACTGGTTATCGAGGTGCCCCATAAGCTTCTTGGGAAGGAAATGTTTGTAACGATTTCAATCGCACAAGGAATTGGTTCTCGTTCACTATTGGGCGGAATGAGTTGGGGTGACGGTGATGATTGGGTATGGACATTCCGGAAGCGAGCCGACAAGTTGCAGGTTGTTCGCAAGAATGTACGTTTCTTTGCAAAGTCCGGAAGCCCTGAGGCGAACGCCGTCGCCAACGCTTTTACTGACAGCATTTTATTTAGTGTCCCAATTCTTGCGAAGACTCCAGCTGGTGGATACCTTTTCGATCCCGAAAAGATTTTCTTTACGGATTTGCCAAAAATAGCAAGGCAGCTTTCTGGCTACTCTTTCGCAAAAGACAGGACATTCTGGGAGAGCGCGAAGGGGTTTGACGACAATGTTGAATTGCGTGTTGCGGCCACGTATTCCTCGAGCGGCAAAAGCGAACTTGATACCGTGCCTGATTCACGTGCCGCAACGCTCACTATTCACTATTCGATAAGTCTTTTGCCTCAAAATAGTTATCGACCTAGGCTTGCTGATTCACGTGTCGGCTATTTTATTACGGCATTAAAGAACTTTTCGGAACATAACGGTGATGAACGGTTTGTGAGATATATCAATAGGTGGCACCTTGAAAAAGCTGATCCAAAAGCCGAAGTTTCACCACCAAAAAAGCCAATCATTTTCTGGATTGAAAAAACGGTTCCCTATGAATACCGCCAAGCCATCAGGGATGGTATTTCCGCTTGGAATAGCGCGTACCGCAAGGCTGGGTTTGACTCCGCAATAGAAGTAAGGCAACAGCCAGATAAGACTGACTGGGATCCTGAAGATATCAACTACAACACGTTCCGCTGGATTACATCGGGACGGGGGTTCGCAATGGGGCCAAGTCGTGTGAACCCAAGGACCGGGCAAATTTTAGATGCCGATATTATTTTTGATGCCGACTTTGTAAAGCACTGGCGTAATGAGTTTGAAAATTACATGCCGGAAACCACTGCGTGGTTAACTCCTTCATATGAAAGCAGAACTAGAACGTCTGTTGGGCATTCGCAGTTCTCTTCGTGCGGTTGTGGTCAATGCAATCTTTTTGGTGGGCATGCTTTTCAGAATGCCTTAGGTGCAACAGCATTAGCAGCGGCACAAGACTCTATTATTTCTAGCGATGAACAAAAAAAACTCATACAACAGGGCCTAAGGCTCGTCGCCATGCACGAAGTTGGGCATACACTGGGACTACGACATAACTTTAAGGGAAGCTCAGTTGCTTCTATTCATCAAATTAATTCGAAGAAGAATGCAGATCGACGGTCAGCAACAACGAGTGTGATGGACTATGTTCCAGTGAACATCGTCCCGGAAGGAAATTTTCAAGGGCCCTATTACCCAACCCGATTAGGTCCATACGACTACTGGGCGATCGACTATGGATACCGCCCAATAAGCGGAACAACTCCAAAGGCAGAACGCCCGACACTTCTGAAGATTGCTTCTCGTAGCGGTGAATCGCAGCTTGCCTTTGCAACAGATGAGGACACCATGGCAGGAGATCCTGATCCGCTATCTAATCGATTCGATCTTGGTAATGACCCAATTGCTTTCGCTGAACAAAGATCAAAGGTCGTTCAGGAAATCATTCCGAAACTCGTTGACCGGTTTACTGCGAATGATGCTGGGTATGATCGGGTCAGGAACGCTTTTGGGGTGTTACTGGGCGCACATGGTCAAGCGAATTTTTTCGCGGCTAGGTTAGTGGGTGGGCTATATAGTTCGCGAAGTCATCGTGACGATCCGCAAGCAAAGCCGCCATTTCGTGTTGTCGAAGCAACTCAGCAGAGAAAAGCAATAGCACTGTTGAATGAGCAAATATTTAGTGACACCTCCTATCAGTTCCCGCCAGAGTTCTATAACCAACTGGTGTCAACACGTTGGTTGCATTGGGGAACCGACGACGTCGAGCGGCAAGATTATCCTGTTCATGAAGCCGTACTTAAATGGCAGCAAAGAATACTGGAGCAATTGCTGGATGCCAAGACTCTCACGCGGTTGGCAGATAATGCGATGAAGGTTGCTCCTAACGAAGATTGTTTTACAACATCCGAACTCATCCGGCAGCTTGTCGACTCTATTTATTCGGAGGTATTTGAGTTCAAAGTCGCCGAGTACTCTGACCAGAAGCCAGCGATATCGAGTTTGCGTCGAAATCTCCAACGTGAAGCATTGGGCGAACTCCTCAGACTCTCCCTAGGCGGTGGGAGACGGTCCGGATTGAGTGTCACCCGGTTTAGTTCGAGCTTAGGTATTCCACCTGATGCACGAAGTTTGGCTACGTTTCACCTCAAACGGCTCCTTGAAGAAGTAACCAACGTTTTGAGCGAGAATGGGGGACAGGCAGAGAACGTAGTCATTGATGATTCATCGCAGGCTCATCTTGAAGACATCCAACGCAGGATTGAAGCGGTCCTCGACGCTGAGATTGTGGTTTCATCGCCATAGAAATTTCTGTCTCGACGAGAGATGAAATAGTACCTATGTTTTCTCGTATTCATTCTCATTGTGAAAAACGGAGTTTGTCGCCCAGTGCAGTCGTTAAAGATTCTACTGATTTCTCCTGATCTGATGTCAACGAGTAAGCTTGCAGGGCTTGCGAAAGAGGCTGGTGGGCTACTGGAAACACTTCGAAGTTTGAGTGAACAGCCACGGGCAAAGCACTATGACCTTGTCCTTCTTGACATTCAGGCGTTCCAGGAAGACCCAGCTGTTCTGGTGGCTAAAGTACGGCTTCTACTCGATAGTATTAGTCAGAAAGACGTGAGTATGAAATTGATTGCGTTTGGTCCGCACGTCCACAAGCAGCGTCTTGATGATGCAGTCGCAGCTGGTGTAGACGAAGCTGTGAGTCGGGGAGAATTGTTTGGTGGATTCCCCGCCCTTCTTCGGCGATGGATTCAAGCCTAGGCTCCAGAGAATATGTGCTGCAGACTGCCTCTTATCCGCCAGGTGGCTCGTCGAGCACGATTTCATCGAGTTCGGTTGCATCCACGCTTTGTCTGAGAAGGAGGTAGATAGCTGGGGCAATGCACCAAAAGAAGCCCCATCCGAAGGAACTCAGCAGGACTCGTAAACTGTCGGTCCAAAACTGGAGGGCCTGAATACCCCAGCGAGGGTCCCCATGACCTTGTGCGACGGCACCAATGACATCGGCTGTCCGCTCGTGTCCCATTCCAAAGCTACCCGCCCAAAGTGCGAACATGACCGTGGTATCTGCGAAAAGCCCGGCGGCGAAAAAGCCGAATACTGCGAGTACGCACGAAATGAACCCGTAGAAGGCAAAATGAATTGGCCGCTGGTACAGATATGAAAAGGCGGTCGAGATAGCTTGGAAGCTATCGCCCCGTTCAACACCGACTGCTGCGACCATGAGTGGCCACCCAGCGGCCAGACCAATGCCGAGAATAGCGATGACAACGGCACCAAGAAGGACAAGAGGCCATATAACTCCGACGACGGCGAGGCCCCAATCGAAACGCATCAGGAGTCCTAGGGCGGCTCCCGGTAGTGCCAGAGCAAGTATTCCCGTAAAAACAAAAGTAGCCGAATTAAAAGCAGCAGGCCATTTTTTCATTCCGAAGCAAAGTGTATCTCGAAAACTCGGCTGTTCTTCGTCAACGAGCCGCAGGGCGACGTAGCGTGCGATGGAAGTTGCAAATATCGACCAGACCAAGAGGAACCAGATGCATCGGAATAAACTGCCAACGAACTGGCTGGAGGTTGCAAGTGGGTTCCACGGTGTTGAAAGAAGATGAAGGAGATCACGCACTGGAGTTGGTAGCTGGGCAGTCTGTGCTGAGAGTGTTGGGAGAACGCCCTGGCTTGGCGTTGGGAGTATTGTTTCAGTTTTCCCATATTCTGGGGTCGCGTTTTCCCCGGTTTGGATTGCAGCGGGAGCATCCACCGGAAGACCAAGAGAGTCCAGTAACGAAAACCCGGCCCAGCTACCGGCAGATGCGAGCGTGGCAAGAATGAGCACTGTTGGTGCGAATGCCATCCCTGCTGCTTTTAGGAGAATCCACCACGGGAAGGCTTCACTCCATATTATTTCATGAATGATCTGGGCGCGACTCGGTGGTTGTGCGTTGTCTGAAATCACGGATCACCAATTGAAAAAGGAAAGGGATAAAAGATTTTTTCTTAACATCGAAAAGAATACCAAACTCCAGGCCCGCCCGCATAATCGACACTTTTCAATAACGCACTGAATAACTTTCGCCGTCGTCGTCATCACCACTCTCCGTGGCTGCATCTGGCACGCTATAGGATTCGTCTAGCCACCGCCCGAGGTCAATATTCTTACAGCGTTCGCTGCAAAAAGGTGCTGTAACTGTGGCGGGACGCCCAGAAACAGCCCGAAGGTGAACAATCGTATTACAGATTGGGCAGTGTGGCATTGGCTTTTTGATTGTTGGGTCCTTCGAGCCTGACTTGGCAGGCGCAGTCTTCCCGACAGAAGGATCACTCAGTTGAGGAGTGTGAATTGCCTTTGGACTGCTTCGATCCAGCATCTTTTTTTGAGGAGTCAGATTTCTTCGACGGAGGTTTATCAGCGGCCGCCGCCTTCTTGTACGATTCGCTACGGTAGTCTGTTTGATAAAAGCCAGACCCTTTAAACATGATGGCACCGCCAGTCCCAATCAAACGTCGCAGTTTCCGTTTTTTACATTTTGGACATGTTCGTTTAACCGAATCGGTCATCGACTGAAAAAGTTCAAATTCATGGCCACACGCATCACATACATAATCATAGGTCGGCATGGTGTTAAATTTCCTTGTAAACGGGTGGCCGCAATCGCTTCTGTCTCGCTTCTACAGGACTATTCATTCGCCGCCACAATCACTTGCGCCGGGCGAACAACCCTGTCGTGGAGCACATACCCACGACTGGTTACCCCAATGACAGTACCGGGTTCCGCGCCGTTGCCCGGTTGTTGAGAGATTGCCTCGTGTACTGCTGGATCAAAGACTTCTTTTTCTGTTTTAATTGATTCGCAACCATGGCTTTCAAGAAGTTTCTCGATCTGACTACCTGTCATCCGAAAACCTTCGCGTAACGTTTCAACGTCTGTGGTTGATTCGCTGGCCTCGATCGCCCGTTCGATGTTATCGAGAACAGGCAATATGTCACGTAGGAGATTCATTTCTCCGTAGCGGAGGGCGTCTTCTAATTGTCGCTGGCCTCTTTTCCTCACGTTTTCAATTTCAGCTTGTGCCCTGAGTACTCGCTCCTCTGCGTCCTTGAGCTGTGAAGCTAGTTCGCTAGCGTTAGATTCACCAACAGTGTGCTCGGTAGCGTTGACCGGTACGTCGTCGATATCCTGGGGTGTGTTCTCGTCTTGCATGAATGTGTCCTCAACCGGTGCTGGGGTAAACAAATGTGTATTTCGAAGGCTAGGTGTTGTTCGCCGCTTCTTCATCTGGAGTGCCTTCAGCATTCTCCGGCGTAAAATACTCGGTCAGTCGTGTGAGGAAGCTTGACCGTTTTGGGCTTACATCGGCTTGTTCTTCTTCGGCTAATTCACGTAGGAGTTCTTCAGCCCGCTGAGATAGCTTTTTGGGCACCTCAACATGAATATGAACATTGAGATCACCGATGCCTCGGCCTCGCACATCAGGCATGCCTAGTCCGCGAATGCGAATGATATCCCCAGGCTGTGTTCCTCGTGGTATCTGGAGAGGTTTTGGTCCATCAAGGGTGGGAGCGTCGGCTGTTGTGCCAAGAGCACACTGACTAAAGGTCAGAGGGACTTCGCAATGGAGTTCATGCCCATCACGTGTAAGAAAAGGGTGGTCGCTTATCTCAATGACACAGTAGCAGTCGCCGGGTGGCCCCCCATTGGCACCCGGTTCACCTTCACCGGCGAGACGAACCTGGACGTCATTATCAACTCCAGCTGGAATGGTGACTTTGCGTTCGATGGTTACTTCAGTTTGTCCTTGGCCACTACAGTCGCCACACTTATCACGGACAATACTTCCTGCGCCACGGCAGGCCGGGCAGGTTGTTTGAAGCCGAAAGATTCCTGAGCTTTGAAGAACCTGTCCCTGACCACCGCAATAATCGCATGCCTGTGGTGAGGTTCCAGCTTTTGCACCGTTGCCGCCGCAGGTTATGCATTCTTCATGGCGACGAAAGTGGATCGTTTTACTTTCACCACGTGAAGCCTCGAGCAAAGTAAGAGAAATTTCACAAAAGACATCACGGCCTTTTTGAGGTCTTGCGGCCCGCCCACGGCCACCAAACATCCCACCGCCACCGAAAAGATCTCCAAAGGCTTCAAAGATGTCAGAGATATCGTTGAATTCGTGTTGGCCGCCACCACCACCATTTTGAAGGCCCGCATGGCCGAATCGATCGTATCGCCCTCGGAGGGACTCATCTGAAAGAACCTCGAAGGCACGAGCTGCTTCCTTGAAACGACTGGCGGCGGCGTCATCCCCAGGGTTTTTGTCTGGGTGAAAACGGATAGCCAGTTTTCTGTAGGCTTCTGTTATTTGGCCAGAGTTGGCCCGCCGCTCAACGCCTAAGACTTCGTAATAACACCTTTGATCTACCATCTGATCATTCCTCCACGCACACAGCAGTGAAGAATATGTCTTCGGAGTTGCTTCGGGGTGCTTGCTGCCATGGTTTCACGTGTCCGTTTGCCATTCACGTGGACGTGATCAGCGGTTCAACAAACTTAACGGACAGAGCCTTCTATTCGCTGTTTTTTTGCATCCTCTTTTTCGAGATTCGTAACAAGTGCTTCGGTTGTAAGCAGTAGGCCAGAGATACTTGCTGCGTTGGTCAAGGCAACCCGAACGACTTTGACTGGGTCAATGATGCCTGCCTTCACCATGTCAACATATTCACCTTTATTTGCATCGTATCCGATGTGAACATCTTTTTGTGAGACCTCATCAGCGACTACACCGCCGTCAATTCCGGCGTTCTCTGCGATCTGGCGTAAGGGTGCTTCGAGTGCACCAAGTACGATATCAACACCTATCTTTTCGTCACCTTTCGCCTGTGAGCGTGCCTTCTCTACAGCTTCACGGCAGCGAACAAGTGCCACTCCACCGCCAGGAACGATCCCTTCCTCAACAGCAGCACGCGTAGCATGTAAAGCGTCTTCGACCCGTGCCTTTTTTTGCTTCATTTCAGCTTCGGTTCCGGCACCTACAGACACAATAGCAACACCACCTGTGAGCTTGGCGAGTCGCTCTTGAAGTTTTTCTCGATCGTATTCGCTTTCAGTAGCTTCCAACTGATTTCGAATTTGTTGGACACGGGCCTGAACGTCGGCGGGTTTACCTGCCCCTTCGACGATTGTCGTCTCATCCTTATCGATCGTAATCGTACGAGCTGTTCCCAGGTGAGAGAGTTCCACATTTTCCAGTTTGATGCCCAGATCTTCACTGATCAGCGTGCCGCCGGTCAGTGTGGCTATATCACCAAGCATCGCTTTTCTGCGATCCCCAAAACCCGGAGCCTTTGCGGCCGAGATGTTCAATACACCGCGAAGTTTATTGACCACCAATGCCGTTAGGGCATCCCCATCAATATCTTCAGCAATAATCAAGAATGGCTTGCCGGACTGTGCCACTTTCTCAAGGAGTGGAACAAGCTCTCTCAGGTTCGAAATCTTTTTTTCGTGAATAAGAATGAGTGCATCCTCAAATTCACAGATCATTTCTGCAGGTTTATTTATGAAATAAGGCGATATATACCCTTTGTCAAATTGCATTCCATCAACAAAGCGAACAGCTGTTTCAGTAGTCTTTCCCTCTTCGACAGTGATGACGCCATCCTTGCCAACCTTTTGAAGTGCTTCGGCGAGCAGGTCACCAATAAAATAGTCATTGTTGGCACTAATAGCGCCTACCTGGGCAACTTCTTCAGGACGACTCACCTGTCGGGAGATCTCCATGAGATGATTCACGGCAGCCGTGACACCCTTTTCAATTCCGCGACGTACCGCAGTTGGGTTACTACCAGCAACAATATTGCGAATTCCTTCACGGAAGACCGATCGTGCCAGGACAGTTGCGGTTGTGGTTCCGTCACCAGCCAGATCAGAGGTCTTGGAGGCCACTTCATTCACAAGTTTGGCACCCATGTTTTCGAAGGCATCCTCAAGATCGACTTCCTTACTGACGGTAACCCCATCTTTTGTGACAGTTGGGCCACCGAAGCTTTTGTCAATAATCACATTACGACCGGTTGGTCCCATAGTGACTGCGACAGCGTCAGCGAGTTTCTCGACACCCTTTAAAAGTTTTCCACGGGCGTAGTCTTCGAATAGCAATTGCTTGGGCACGACTTATCTCTCCTTCGGTGACCAACCCACTCGGCTGGCCGTTGTTGTAATTTTTTCCGAAACTGATCACAGCGTGACTTGCCATGCTCACGCCAAAGAAAACAGGTGGCTGCACACGTCAGCCATCAATGGAACAATTAATTCAGAACCTTTGCCAAAATGTCACCTTCACGCAGGATTTTGACATCGTGACCATCGACCTCAATGTCATTCCCTGAATATTTTCCATAAATAACTTCGTCACCAAGTGAAACCAGCAGGCTTGCACGCTGGCCACTTTCAAGCAGGCGACCGGGACCAACCGCGACCACATGTCCTCGCTGCGGTTTTTCCTGTGCTGAGTCTGGCAGCACGATTCCGCCGGATGTCCGCTCTTCTGCTTCAACAGGCTCGACAACGATTCTGTCATCAAGCGGATGAATTTTTAGTTTTTTTGCAGCCATTTTTCACTCCAAAGTTGTTGTCCGCGAAAGTAAACGTGTTCGGGGTCTCGATTAGGAAAACCCCTTAGATTTTGTCAATTTTCAGTGATTACATCATGCCAGGCATGCCACCCATGCCCATGCCGCCCATGCCAGGCATGCCACCCATGCCACCCATGCCACCCATGCCACCCATGCCGTGGTCGTGACCGTGGCCTTCTGGCTCTGGTTCCTCTTCCGAAGGAATCTCTGTAATCAGGGACTCCGTTGTCAAAAGCAGAGCCGCAACACTTGCCGCATTCTGCAGGGCCGTGCGGACAACTTTTGCGGGATCAATAACACCAGCACTTACTAAATCACAGTAGTCACCCTTATCAGCGTCATACCCATCATGCTTGCCCTTTAATTGACGGACTCGGTTGACGACAACTGAGCCATCGAGTCCGGCGTTATTGGCAATCGCCTCGAGTGGGTAGTGCAGGGCATTCTTTACGATGGAAGCACCATGCTTTTCATCACCCTTCAGGTCGAGTTTTTCAATCGCCTTTTCTCCGCGAAGAAGGGCGACACCGCCTCCGGGCACCACTCCTTCAGCGAGGGCAGCTTGTGTTGCACTCTTTGCATCATCGATGAGTGCTTTTCGTTCCTTCATTTCAGTTTCGGTGGCTGCCCCGACATTAATCTCGGCTACGCCACCAGCGATCTTCGCGAGTCGCTCTTGAAGCTTTTCACGATCGTATTCGCTCGTTGTTGCTTCTATCTCAGCTCGGATTTGTGCTGCACGACTATTGATGGCGTCTTTCGTACCACCACCACTGATAATTGTTGTATTCTCAGCGCCAATGATGACTTTCTTAGCTTTGCCAAGGTCTGTAATTTGAACAGCATCGAGAGCAATACCAAGATCCTTGAAAATTGCTTCGCCACCGGTAAGGACTGCGATGTCACCCATCATTGCCTTTCGGCGATCACCGTACCCGGGAGCCTTTACAGCGACAGTCTGAACGATACCTCGCAGCTTGTTGACTACGAGTGTTGCAAGTGCTTCCCCATCGACATCCTCAGCAATCATGACCAACGGTTTGCCAGCCTTGCTAATTGCCTCGAGGAGGGGAACAAGGTTCTTAGCACTCGAAATCTTGTCCTCAAAAATAAGAATGTAGGGGTTTTCAAACTCACAGATTTGGGCATCTGCATCGGTGACAAAATGTGGTGAGAGAAACCCTCGGTCAAACTGCATTCCTTCTACAACGTTGACGAATGTTTCAGCCTGCTTGCCTTCCTCAACTGTGATGACACCGTCCTTGCCCACCTTAAGAATGGCTTCGGCAAGCACGTTCCCAATTGTAGGGTCGTTATTTCCAGCAATAGTGGCAATCTGCATGAGTTCCTTTTTGTTCTTCTCATTAATCGAAGATGCTAGGCTCAGGATTGATTTTGTGACAGCTTCGACCGCTTTGTGAATACCACGGGCAAGCGCCATCGCATCAGCACCCGCGGCGATCATTTTGAGTCCCTCTCGGAAAATTGCTTCAGAAAGGACTGTCGCGGTTGTGGTGCCATCACCGGCCACATCATTTGTCTTGCTTGCAGCCTCTTTAACAAGTTGAGCACCAAGATTCTCAAATGAGTCATCTAATTCGATGTCTTCGGCGACAGTGACGCCATCTTTCGTCACCTTTGGTGAACCCCACCCTTTATCGAGAACAGCATTTCTACCCCGCGGCCCAAGCGTACTTTTCACGGCTCGCGCGAGTTTGGAAACACCAGCAAGTAGAGGTTTACGGGCCTCATCCTCGAACACCATTTGCTTTGCCACAAGAAGCTCCTTCAAAAGCGTACTCAACGGACCTCGCGGTCATGCAGTGGGCTGTTCTGGCAGCCACACCATTCTTAGCGATACAGAATGCAACCTTTGTGCCGGATCGGACCAAGTTATGATTTTTTTTTAAAAACCCTAAATTCCGTGCTTTTCTGACAGCGGTCGACTCCTGGCACGATGTAAATTCTTGCGCAGGGGTGTCGAATGTGCCTTTTTGGCAGGTGTCGTCCGAGGCTCCTGAGCCCAGTCCTGACGGGTTACTGAGGGGACCAGTCAATATCTCCTTCGAGTCCCCGGCAGAATGCAGCAAGGAGATCGGCGGTTCTATCTGCGTCGTCCAGCGAGACAGTCTCGACGGCAGAATGCATGTATCGATTGGGGACGCTCACCAAGCCCGTTGCCACTCCGTCCCGTGTGACTTGCAGCGCATTGGCATCAGTCGGGGTTGCTCGACCAAATGCCGACAGTTGAATGGGAATGTCACCTTTTTCCCCGGCGTTAAGAAGGCGCTCTACAACTTGCGGATGCATATTCGGGCCCCGATACACAACAGGTCCCTTGCCGAGTGAAATATCGCCTTCGGTTTTCTTGTCAATTGTTGGGCAGTCTGTAGCGTGCGTGACATCAACCGCTATCGCAACGTGAGGGTCAACTCGGTGACAGCTCGTTTTTGCACCGCGAAGGCCGATTTCCTCTTGGACGGTCGATGAAACAGACAAAGAACAGGGGAGTGGGCCAGCCTTGACGGCCCTCCGAAACGCTTCGAGTACAACCCAGAGACCAATTTTGTCATCCATGGCAACTGAAGCAGCAAGGCCATTTCGTAGCGGCTGATATTTCAGTGCAAAGGTGGCAGAGTCGCCAACTCGGACAACCTTTTCAGCATCTTCCTTGGAGTCTGATCCGATATCAATCCAAAGATCTTTCATTTTGGGAACAGATTTTCGCTCTTCCTCCGTAAGGAGGTGAATTGGTTTGCGGCTCATCACACCGGGTATGCCACCACTTGCTGTCCAGATTACAACGTGAGTGCCAATGAGTTGCATTGGGTCCCAACCACCGATTGGTTGTACTGAGATATATCCATCGGCATCAATATATTGCACGATAAGTCCAATTTGGTCGCAGTGACCAGCAAGAAACATACGGCAGCTGCCGCCTGGGTTCGCGGTGCCGATAACATTGCCGTGGGCATCTGTTTCGATCGTTTCAGCACATGGCTTCAGGTACTCACGGACAAGCTTCTGGACGGGTTGTTCATAGCCGGAGGCACTGGGTGTCTCGAGGATTTTGACCAGAAAATCATGGGCAACGGTATCCACAGGCGTTATTCCTTAAAGGGTTGAGGGGATGACGGCGGATTGCCAGAATAGCAAAGTTTTTGCGAGAGTGCGGTGATGTCGCATCGCCAGCGTGCCAGACGGGTCTCGCTTCCCGTGAGACGCGCTGCAAAGTACGATTTCGAAGATCAAAGTGGCATGAAGCAAACAATTGGAAGTGACGATATGACTCAACCTGTACACATCGGCCTGGTCGGCATGGGGACTGTGGGCACTGGCGTTGTCCGCGTGCTTCAGGATTCTGCTGACCATATTGCCAGGCAGGCGGGCCGCCCATTGATTGTTGAACATGTTGTCGTTCAGGACCCAAAAAAACCCCGCAGCGTCGAGCTGTCGGACAAACGTTTGTCCAGCGACCTACGTAAGATTACAGATGATCCAGCGATAAGTGTCGTCGCTGTCCTACTGGGTGGTCTTGAGCCTGCACGTACGATTTCCCTTGAACTGTTGCGTAGTGGAAAAGATCTCGTCACTGCCAATAAGGCCTTGCTCGCGGAGCACGGGCCCGAACTGTTCCAAGCCGCTCGGGAGGCTGGTCGATCGATTGCTTTTGAAGCAGCAATCGGTGGGGGGATACCGATCGTCGCAGCAGTATCGGAGTGTCTGACCGGGAACCGCATATCCTCAATTCGTGGGATTTTGAATGGAACCAGTAATTTTATCCTGACGAAGATGGAGCAAGAGGGCAGTAATTATCAGGATGTTTTGTGTCTTGCGCAGTCCGAGGGTTATGCAGAAGCAGATCCGACCATGGACGTTGATGGCACAGATGCAACACAAAAACTCGCGATCCTTGCCCATCTTGCGTTTGGACAATGGGTGCCATGGGCCAGTATTCCACGGTTTGGTTTGGAAACCATAGATCAAGAACTTCTTCGCTTTGCAGATGAACTGGGTTGTCGTATTCGTGTTGTAGCTGATGCAAGTCGTGGTGAAGAGACTTTGTCGTTGCGGGTTGGGCCCGCACTGGTTCGTAAGGGAACGCCACTGGCTGAAACCCAGGGGGCATTTAACGCCGTGAGCGTTGTTGGCGACGCGGTAGGCCCGCTTTTTTTTCACGGGCTTGGCGCTGGGCAGATGCCAACGGCATCAGCGGTCGTTGCCGATATCATTGGAACAGTTGTTGGAAGGTCGGCAATCACTTTTCAACAGGCAGGGAATGTTGGGATTTCAGAGAACGCCGACACGCATATTCATGGGGGGCCGAGTCCCATTTTCCTTCGGCTCCATGTGGCGGACACCCCGGGTGTGCTTGCTGATTTAACAGGAATCCTTGGGGCCGAAGGCATCTCAATTGACTCCGTTATTCAGCATCCAGCCGAAAAGGGACAGCCGGGGGTTCCTTTGATTATTATGACGCACTGTTGCCCGGCAGAGGCGGTTGATCGGGCCGTGAATGCCTTAAACAAGAATCCGGCAGTGCGGAGTCCGATATGCTGCCTGCCGGTAATCACTGAATAACGCGATTGGACTGAAGGATCAATTTCCACCAATGAAGTATTTCGTTTTGATACCGGATGGCGCAGCCGATGAGCCACAGGATTCACTTGGTGGCAAGTCACCACTTGAATATGCATCGATACCGACGCTTGATAGGTTGGCGAGGCAGGGTAGGGTGGGACTCACTAATCACGTGCCGGACTCCTTCAATCCCGGTTCAGAAGTGGCGTGCATGAGTCTCATGGGATACGACCCGCTCACGTATTTCACCGGTCGCGCCCCTCTGGAAGCAGCAGCCAAAGGCATTTCCTTAGGGCCTGAGGACTGGGCGGTACGCTGCAACCTTGTCACGATCGAAGACCACGGTGATGGACCCGTAATGGTCGATTTCACTGCAGACCACATCACCACACCTGAAGCCACGGAGTTACTTGAGGCAGCACAGCAGGGTCTGGCAAGAGACCTCCCGGACCTTAAGGGGTGGGATTTCGTACCCGGTGTCAGCTATCGCAATCTGCTGCTTTTTCGGGGAAACGTTGGTGGTCACTGCGAGCTTGGAGACGGCCTTCGCACAACTGCTCCACATGATCGAGTCAACCAACTTATCTCAGATGCTTTTCCGCGAGGAACTGGAAGCCGATTGCTTACCGAGATAATGGGGTGTAGCGAGACGTGGTTGAAGGATCACGCGGTGAATAGAACTCGCAACAGCAAAGGGCATGGCATTGCGACCCATGTGTGGCTATGGGGCGCTGGTCAGCGGCCCGCGTTTAAAACATTCAAATCTTTGCATGGCGTACAAGGAACAATGATTACCGGAGTGGACCTTCTCCGTGGACTGGCAGAATTGGCTGGGTGGCGTTGCCGGGAGGTAGAGGGTGCCACCGGGTATCTCGATACAGATTATGCGGCGAAAGGGCAGGCTGCTATCGACGAACTTAGCGAGTCCGATCTGGTGTGTGTCCATGTTGAAGCACCTGATGAAGCTGGACATGAAGGAAATGCAGTAGCCAAGGTAAAGGCTCTTGAAGAGATTGATCAAAAGATTGTCTCCCCCGTCATTGACCATCTAGAACGGCAGGCGAGCAACGGAGAGCCCTATCGCGTTTTTGTGTGCCCTGATCATCCAACATTTTGCTCAACGCGAATGCACTCTCGTGGTTTGGTCCCATTTATCATCGCTGGTTCAGGAGTGGACGCTATGTCGGCGAAATCCTACGACGAGCAGGCCGTGGCAATCGGACAAACTGTTTCGCAGGGCTCAACTCTGATAGGTACCCTATTCGAAGATACTGAGGCGTAGTTCGAACCCAACACAGTGAATTAAAATTCAGGCTTTCTGCATACAATAAGGACGAAGCCTTTATGGCACGAGTTGTTCAAAAATTTGGTGGTACGAGCGTAGCCGATCCCGAGAAAATTGTGAGGGCTGCGAAGAAGGCCTCGCTTCGGCATGCGGCGGGCGACCAGGTGGTTGTTGTGGTCAGTGCAATGGGGAAGCAAACCGACCTCCTCGTTCGGCTTGCTGGACAGATCACTGATAGCCCTAGTGCACGTGAAATGGACATGTTGCTCTCCACGGGTGAACAGGTTAGCGTTTCACTTTTTGCAATGGCCCTTCAAAGTATGGGCCACAAAGCCGTGAGTCTCACTGGCGGGCAGATCGGCATTCGCACCGATTCAAGTCACACTAAGGCGCGTATACAGTCAATTTCAACAGACCATGTGAAGGGTTTACTCGAGGGCGGGGCGATCGTCATAGCGGCTGGGTTCCAGGGGTTTGACCCAGATGGCAACATTACGACGCTCGGGCGAGGAGGCTCTGATACGACGGCGGTGGCTTTGGCCGCCGTCCTGAACGCAGACCGATGTGAAATCTACACCGATGTAGATGGGATTTATACGACTGACCCCCGTGTGCATCACGGCGCAGCGAGGCTGGCGACCGTGAGTCATGATGAAATGCTCGAACTTGCCAGTTTAGGTGCAGGGGTCATGCATTCGCGATCCATAGAGTTTGCGAAAAAATTTGGTGTTCCAATTTTCGTTCGTTCGAGTTTCGCAGATGGCCCTGGAACTGAAATATCGTCTGGTTCGACCATTCGACGTACCGTGAGTGGGGTTGCGTTGGCAAAGGATGAAGCAAGGATCACGGTTGAGGATGTGCCTGATCAGCCTGGAGCCAGTCATCAGTTGTTTGCAGAATTGGCGTCGGATGGCATATCGGTTGACATGATCATTCAAAACGCGGGTACAGGTGGAACGGCTGACATATCATTTACGGTGACAAATCAAGACGTGCCAGCTGCGATGGAGATTACAAAATCTGTCGCTGAGCGACTCAGAGCAGCTGGTGTAACGCACAATCCCGATGTCGCAAAGGTGTCCATTGTTGGTTCGGGAATGGTTGATGCAGAAGGGGTTGCCGCAACTATGTTTGACGCACTCTCAGCGGCGGAAATTAATGTGCACATGATCACCACAAGTGAGATCAAGGTTTCTGTCCTTGTGGATCGGAAGGACGCGCAGAAAAGCGTTGAGGCTGCCCACAAAGCATTTGGGCTTGATGGTTTTGTCGACGAAAGTGTTCCTGCCGATTCCGCGCCGGTTCAAAAGTCAGATCCACTTGAGGTCGTCAGACGATTGGAAGGTATGGAAGACCTTGCGATTGAGGACTGTCAGTTGGACATGTCTCAGGCGTTGGTGACATTTCTGAAGTTACCTGACACACCCGGTGTTGCAGCGGCTGTGTTCGAAGAAGTTGGACGAGCGGGTCTGAACGTCGATATGATTGTTCAGAGTTTTCCGCGAAACGGCCTGGCTGAAATTTCGTTCACAGTTCCTGCGTCAGACCGGCAACGGGCGCTTGCGGCAGCGAAAAATATCGCTCAGACTCGCGGTGCGGAGACGACAGATGTCCCCGAAGTGGCAAAACTTTCTATTACAGGTGTCGGCATAAGAAGCCATGCGGGGGTGGCTGACAAACTTTTTGCTCCACTCGCTGATGCCGGCATCAACATTGATCTGATTAGCACGAGTGAGGTTCGGGTCAATGTTCTGGTTGCTGCCGAACACGGGGAGCGATCGCTCAGTATCTTACGCACTGCGTTTGAACTCGAGTAATGTGCAGGGCGGCGTCGATTAACGACAGCGGGGCAGGAGGGTCACGAGCAGGGTCACTGCCCAATGACATTCTCAAGGACATCTTCGGCTACATAGATTGGCAGATTCGGCTCGCAGGTGATTGCGACAGCTATTGCATCAGACGGTCGGGCGTCGATCTCAACGATGCCCCCATCTTTTTCTACCCGTAGAGTTGCGTAATAGGTATGTTCTTTTAATTCCGAAATGACGACGTCTTGAAATTCACCGCCTAGGAGTTCAACCGCTGCGACAAGAAGATCGTGGGTGAGAGGTCGCGGGGTTGCACTGTGTTTTACTCTGCGGTCAATGCTTGTTGCTTCAAAGAGGCCGATCAGAATTGGGAATGTACGGTCTCCTTCAACCTCTTTTAGGTAGACAACCTGCTGATCATTCACTTCGCTAATGATGATTCGTGCGAGTTCCATTTCAACGCTCATAACGAACCTCTCATATCCAATATTGTCGACTAGAAAGAACCCTTCTCGTTTCAATCAAAGGGATGACGTCCTAAAAGGATACCTCATACCTTCCTTGAAATCACTTAGGCGACTGACTTGCCACGGGGCATTACTTTTCCCGGGCCTGAAGCTCTTTAAGAATGACCCCCTGTTTCTCCCGGGTTTCCTCGAATTCAGCTAATTGCTCCTTTTCTTTTTGAACAATTGCCGGAGGAGCATGGCTCACGAATTTGTCATTGCTTAGTTTACCTTGCTTCGCTTTGATGGCCTTGTCAAGCTTGTCGAGTTCTCGGCGCAGGCGCGTGATTTCGGCATCGACATCAATGAGGTCAGCGAGGTCGATGAAAATATCACAGTCGGCTGCCGAGATTTCAGCTGACCCTGCCGCTGGTGTAACCTCATTTGCGAGGGCGACAACATTGCACACGGCCATTGCTTCAATGGCCGACTTCATAGGTGTGAGCAAGTCCTCTTTGTCCCGCGGCGCGCAAATGCTGACATCAACGGACTTGCGAGGAGGGATGTTTTGTCGTGACCGTATTTCACGTATGGCGCGAACAATTTCCAAAAAAGTCTCAAACTGTTTTTCGGTTGTCGCGTCTTGCCATGTCTCAGGTGGCCGTGGCCATGACGCAACCATGATAGAAGGAGGCATCGGATTCGTGTCCCACGGGTATTGTCGAAGGCCGTGGTCTTGTGAGAGATTCTGCCAAATTTCCTCCGTCACGAACGGCATGATGGGATGAAGTAGTCTGAGAATGGTATCAAGCCCAAGGAGCAGCATGTGGCAGGCCTGATTTTTTTGCTCGGGATTATTCAGGCGGGGTTTACAGAGCTCAAGGTAGGCGCTGCAGAATTCATCCCAGGCGAATGCGTATAGAAGTCGTGCAGCCTCTGCAAAGTGGTAGTGCTCGATATTGTCTGAAACCTCCGTTGCGACGGTCGACAGACGACTTAACAACCAGCGGTCTTCGAGCGGAAACTCTACGAACGTGCTGAAGTCAGGCGTGGACGCTGTGAGAGCCTCGTCCTGAAGATACATGAGTACAAATCGTGTTGCATTCCAGAGTTTATTTGAGAAATTTCGACCGGCCTCAAAGCGTTCGCTTACTGCGGCTCCACGCGGAAGTGCAAGGTCTGATTCTTCTGTAGCCCATTGTGTCCGAAAGTCCTCATTGCATTTCGGGCAGGTAATTCTTGCTTTTGTTCGATTCTGATTGGTTTGATCAATCCTCGCTGTGCACGTTGGGCACTGGAACTCCACCGGCATGCGGACATCCTGGGTCTCCGTTGCCATGGATGCCATTCCGAAGCGTAGGGCATCTGCCCCAAGAAGCGAGATAACGTCGAGTGGATCGACGCCATTTCCTTTACTTTTACTCATTGTCTCGCCATAACGGTCAAGAATCTTCGGATGAATCGAAACATGATGAAAAGGTATTTCACCAGTATTAAAAATTCCAAGAATGACCATTCGTGCCACCCAGAGGGTGATAATATCCCGGCTCGTAACCAATGTGCTCGTGGGATAAAACCGCTTCAGTAACTCGGTTTCTGTTGGCCAGCCAAGAGTCGAATGCGGCCAGAGTGCCGATGAAAACCAGGTGTCGAGAACGTCGGGATCACGAACAAGAGGCTTCCCATTGATTGCGTCGACTCCGAGACTTTCGTGGGCTGAACATACAAACCATCCGTTCGGATGATGGTCGTCAGATTTCTCACAGTCAGGAGTCCATGCCACCGCTGGATCGCTAGAAAAGGTATTCTCCAACTCTTCACGTGTTACGTCGGAAACATGCCATATTGGAATCTGGTGGCCCCACCAGAGTTGACGACTGACTGGCCAATCTCTTTTTTCTCCAAGCCAGTCAAGATAACTTTTTGCATATCGTTCGGGGTGTATCTCGATTTTTCTTTCGCGGACGACCTTCAGGGCTGGTTCTGCAAGGTCGGCCATGCTGATAAACCATTGATCTGCCAGAAAGGGTTCGATGGGCGTTTTCGATCTGTCGGAGTGGGCCAATTCAATGACCCGATCTTCGACCTCCAAAAGAAGGCCGGCTGTTTCAAGATCATTGACAACACGCGCACGCGCTTTCTTCATTGGCAGGCCTTCGTACGGTCCGGCCGCTGCGTTTAATGTGCCATCCGGGTGAAGGATGTTAATCATCGGCAACTGGTGTCGAATGCCGACATCGTAATCATTTGGATCATGAGCAGGGGTGATTTTCACACAGCCTGAGCCCATTTCCGGTTTCGCCCATTCGTCTGTAACAAGCGGAATGGCTCGCCCCAAGAGAGGTAATTCAACATGCCGACCATCCTGAGCCATCTTTGCAAGCATTTCGAGGCGTGGAAGTACGGTGTTGGAACGGCCCTGAAGTGATCCCATAGCAGCATGAATATCGTCTTTCTCTTTATCTGGTGCCTGTTCCATTTTTTCGTGAAGCTCACCAAGAAGCGACTGCATCGCTGCCGCCGGGTTCGGGTGGACGGCTACGGCAGTATCACCGAGGAGCGTTTCAGGCCGCGTGGTCGCAACAGTGACCTCGGCAGGTTCACCAGGCTTTGGATCAATCACCGCATACCGTATATGCCAGAAATGCCCCTTCACCTCTTCATGAAAAACCTCATCATCGCTGACAGCAGTCTGGAGGAACGTATCCCAGTTCACCAGCCGCTTTCCACGACGTACGAGTCCTTTTTCGAAAAGACGGAAGAAGGTTTCCCGTACGGCTTTTTCGCATTGGGCATCGAGAGTGAACCGGGTTCTGTCCCAATCACAGCTTGCTCCAATATCACGCAACTGCCCAAGAATTCGCTTCTCGTATTGGGCCTTCCAGTCCCAGATGCGTTCAACGAGTTTCTCGCGCCCGAGATCATGCCGTGAGACTCCTTCTTCTTCCAGCAGTCGTCGCTCAACAACGGCCTGTGTGGCGATTCCAGCATGATCTGTTCCAGGCATCCAAAGCGTGACGAACCCCTGCATACGCTTCGTGCGGACAAGGATATCCTGAAGCGTATTGTTCAGGGCGTGTCCCAGGTGAAGGGCCCCAGTGACATTTGGCGGAGGGATGACCACAGAGAAGACTTCGCCTTGTTGGTCCGGGTCGGCGTGCCAGTAGCGTTTGGAATCCCAGAGTTTCTGGCAGCGAGCCTGCGCAGCTGCATGATCGTAATGTTTCGGTAATTCGTGCATAAAGGTTTTTAAAAGCGAGAATCAAGAAGGCCGATGTCTCAGGAGTTACCTGATCTTCGTGCTGTTTGTACGGCAATTCACTCCGATTAAACAGATACGGCGTAACTCCGGCTAGAGCCACGCCGTATCCGTCGGTGTTCAGAGGAACACATCTCGGATGAAATCCGGGTGAAGCGTCAATATTCACTTGCTGCCGGGGTGTCCTCAGGCCCGGTACCATCAGGGGCTTCCTGTCCTTGGGCGCTATCGTGGGCCTCTTCAGAACCATCAAGGCGAATAACCTTGTAGCCGCCAATTGCGCGGTAGTAGATAAGCAAGCCGAGAAAGCCGATGGTCATCGCTGCAGGAACATAACTCGTCAATCTCAGTGCTTGCCGCCCACCGTATAAATACGAGTCTTGGACAGCCTTAAAATCGGTGGCCGCATTCTTCACGAGTGTTGTCTTCTCACTGTTCGGAATGAGTGCCGCATTAGTAATCGCATCAGTCGATTGTGGCTTCCCATCCACGAGTTCTGTGCCATTGGCAGCATTCAATTTAGCAGCGTCGAGTGCCCGGTATTCGTAGCCCCAAGACTTTGTGACATCTGTCGCAGCGTATCGGTTGAAGGTATCAGGAGCCCTTTGCTCCAGACGCTGGCTCATTTCGAAACCCTGTTGCGTGCCGATGCGTGGACCCGCGACCTGTCCTACACAGATCATGCCAGCAGCACCGAGTGCTCCCATTGCAACAGACCCGCTCTGCGGATATCGCTCACCTGCAACACCAAGCATGGTTGGCCAGAGAAATGCCTTCCCAAAAGAATAAAATGTCGCAGCGACGAAAATCATAAAGATGCTCTGGATAGGGGATCCTAGCCAGAGCAGTCCGAGGCAGGCAATGATGCTGCTACCAAAGAGTAGTCCAATTGGGTTGACCTTATGAACAATAGGTCCTGCAAAGAACCGCAGGATAAACATTAAGAGTGACGTGTAGACAAGAATCAGTATGGAGTTTGGTAGCAGGTTTTCCATGAGTTTGGTCATCCATGAATCAACACCTAACTCCATATATCCAACAAGCGCATGCAGCACGATGAGAACAAGGAAGGGGATGGATATGAAACAGGAGAAAACAGTCGCAAAATTACCGGATGATTCGCCAACTGTCTCAGGAAATTTCTCAGGGAGGACCATGATGCCATAGGCAACAACGACGACAGAGAAGCTCGCTAGGACCCACTGCCATGGTAGCTGAGCAAACCATGCGTTCTCTCCAATAAACCCAGCCGCAAACAGGCCGCCGATAATCATGCCTGCTGGCCATCCGGCATGAAGAATGTTGAGGTAGTGTGTTTTGTTGTCTGGATACAACTGTGCAATGAGAGGATTAATGACTGCTTCATAAAGTCCCTGGCAGATTGAGAATATAAACGCGCTCCAGAACAGCACCTTGAAAACTCTCGCGGTAGCGAGTTCAGGATCGGTCTGCCTCCATGAATCGAAAAGGGGATTCGCGAGAAACAGCATGCCCGCACTGACAAGGTGGAAAACACAGGCAAGCAGGAGCAACTTTTTATAGCCGAACTTTTCAACAAGAATGCCACCGAAAAAAATCATCAAACCAAAGCCAAGGAAACCAGCCCCGAGGATTGCACCGAATTCGGCACCACCAATATTGAATTCTCTTTCCCAGTCACCGCCAGCGGCGGTTCGCGTAGCAAAACCAACGCCAGATGCAACAAGCGTCAGAAAACTTGCAAGCATTAATTTCCCACGAGCAAAATTCATCGATAATCTCCAAGTGTGCAAAGGGGGTTGCGTTTTGTGGCGGCAGTACCGGAATCTAGCCAAGGGTCAATAAGGGAAAGATACATAAAAAGCCTGCCACCCCGACCCAAAGAATAGAGTCGACGACGCCAATTCCTCAAGTGCAGGGCGTCTGAGCCTACCTACAGGGTTACTCTGAAGGACTCAGGTTTCATCTTTGGTATCTACACGAGGCTCTGACAGCTTCTTTTTTGCCAGCTGTGACGCGAGTTGAACAGCCTGAAAGAGACTTCCGGGGTCAGCTGTGCCCCTCCATGCAATGTCAAAGGCGGTGCCATGGTCGACACTTGTTCGTATCGTTGACAGGCCAAGGGTGATATTGACGGCACGGTCAAAGGCGATCATTTTGATTGGGATATGGCCCTGGTCATGATACATGCACACCATGGCATCAAAGCGTTCTCGGGACTGTGGTGTGAAAGCGGTATCCGCCGGCACCGGCCCAGTCACATCGAGACCGTACTCTCTTGCTCGTGCAATCGCTGGTGCGATAATTTCCTCTTCTTCAGAGTTTCCAAAGAGTCCATTCTCACCAGCGTGAGGATTTAGCCCGCAGACGAGGAGCCGCGGAGAACCGCCTCGAATAGTCTCCAAAGCGGTGTGTGTGAGCCCTAGGACAGCGACTATTCTGTCAGTCGTCAGGCGGTGGGCAACCTCGTTATAGCCAATATGTGTCGTTACAAAACTACATGCAATGTCGGGAGCGTACTGCATCATGCATGTGTCCGCTTCTCCAAAGTGCTCTGCGAACAGTTCGGTATGGCCTGGGTACGAATGGCCTGCCAGTGCCAGTGCCTCCTTACTGATTGGACACGTGACGATAGCGTCAACAGCATTGCGCTTCGCGTGGTCGATAGCCTGCAAACAATATTGGAACGAAGCGTCACCACATTCCGGCTGCACTCGACCTGAAACAATCTTGGTGAGGTGGTCTGTCTGACAATGGAGAATAGCCGGTTTGCTGACTTCTGCAGAGGATGAAACAACCGGACATACGATTGGCACCCCAATGTGTCCGCTGACTTTTTTTAATATATCGGCATCACCGAAGATGATTGGAATGTGTTCGTGGCTACCGTTTTTTGACGCCTCATGGAGAAGTCGTACGCATAGCTCAGGACCGATGCCCGCCGGATCGCCCATCGTAATGGCGAGAACGGGTGTGTCACGGTCTCGGATTGTCACGATTGCACCGGGTTGCTCTGTGGAGGAGTGCTGGATGGCGGTTTGGTTGCAGCGACCAGATAGAAGTGGAACGAGTCGGCAAGGGCGAGCCAGCTTGCTTCAATGACATTCTCACTGACACCGACAGTTCCCCATACTCGGTCGCCGTCAGTGCTCTCAATTGATACTCGCACACGCGCTGCTGTTCCTTCTTGCGCGTTGATCACGCGTACTTTGTAATCAAGCAGGTGCATCCGGTTGAGTTGAGGAAAGATTGATGCGAGTGCCTTTCGTAAGGCCGCATCGAGTGCATTGACCGGACCGTCACCCTCAGCCACCTCATGGCGGATATTGTGCCCTACGGAGAGCTTGACGGTGGCTTCGGTTCGTACCTTGCCGTCCTCGGCCCCAGAGCTCTCCACATCAACGTTGTAGGCGAGTTTCTTAAACTGTGGTTCAAAGGTGCCAGCAGAACGGTCAACTAAGAGTTCAAAGGAAGCGTCAGCAGCCTCAAATTGCCAGCCCTCATTTTCTAGACGACAGACCTCTTGTAGCACTTTGTCCAGAAGTACACGGTCATTTTTCACGTCAGGACGGTTGACCATTGCAGCGATATTCGATCGCCCTGAGAGCTCACTCACAAGTACCCGACGTGAATTTCCGACCAATTCTGGGCTGATGTGCTCGTACGACTTCGTTGATTTGGCAATTGCGTGAACATGCATACCACCCTTATGAGCAAATGCACTCGCTCCGACAAAAGGCTGGCCTGGCCGGTACGACATGTTCGCTGTTTCATAGACAAATCGTGATAATTCTGTGAGGTGTGCGACTCCACCTGCTTCACCGTGGGCGTTGGCAAGAACCACCATTTCAGGCAGCTTCAGAGCGAGATTTGCCGCAACCGAAATGATGTCTGCATTGCCGCAACGCTCCCCGATCCCGTTAATGGTTCCTTGAGCCTGGATGCAGCCGGCATTGATTGCACTGAGTGTGTTGGCAACTGCCACATCACAATCATTATGGCAGTGAATTCCGAGCGGAGTCGCGATAGATTTGCCTACCTCAGCGACGATGGCAGCGACTTCAGTTGGGAGCGTTCCACCATTTGTGTCACAGAGCACAAGACGGGTTGCACCACCAGTTACTGCAGCACGGAGAGTCTCCAACGAGTAGGTTGAGTTAAGTTTCCATCCATCAAAGAAATGTTCGGCATCATAAAATACTTCTCTTGATTCTGATGTGAGGTATTCAACCGTGTCACGAATCATATTGAGATTCTCATCAAGACTGACACCGAGAACAGTTTCGACGTGGAAACTGGATGTTTTTCCAACAATAGTTACGACTGGAGTGCTCGCCTGAAGAAGTGCTTTCATGCCAGGGTCGAGGCGTGCCTCCGTACCCCGTCGGCGTGTCATTCCGAAGGCGCAGAGTTGCGCATTTTTAAGGCCAAGTTCGGAGGCACGACTGAAAAACTGCGAGTCCTTTGGATTCGAGAGTGGGTATCCTCCCTCAATAAAGTTTACGCCCGCTTCATCAAGCCGTTTTGCAATCGATAATTTGTCTTCGAGGGAAAAGTTTACACCTTCCCCTTGGGAACCGTCTCGGAGCGTTGTGTCATAGATTTCAATCGTACGCATGGATACCAATCTCTTGGGGCGAAGCACCGAGTATCAGAATACCGTCGTTTGAGGCGACTCGAAAGTCACCTCACGGTCCTCTGACTTGTTTTGGAGGGATATTCCGAATCTCGCGAAGGCACAGCTTCAATATTAAAGATATTTTACAGCAAGAACCCCCGCAAAAACCAAAGCGGCTCCAAGGAGCCTCCCCAACGAAATAGGGTGCTGGGTAATGTTCATGAGGCCATAGTGGTCAATCGCAAGGGAGCAGGCTAATTGTCCTGCAACCACTGCCGCTAAGAATGTCGCAGTGCCAAGTCGTGGCACCAGAAGCGTTCCCGAAAGTACAAACGCCGCACCCAGCGGTCCGCCAATCCAACTCCACCAGGCTCCGTCGCGAAGCATGCTCGTTGTAGGGACCGGGGGACGCGTACATACTAAAAAGAGAATAGCGCAAGCCATTGTGCCGGTAATGGAGAAAAAGGCCGCATACCAGGGACTCGCTAATGAGTCACGAAGCGCACTATTTGCTGCTGCTTGGATTGCTATAAAACAACCTGCGAGGGCCGCAGCCCCGACGAACCACCACTGCATAGGAAAACCCTTGAGAGACTGCCCGGTCCGGAGAGGCCCGGCCGGTGCACTGCGTGTTTTTACCACATTGATTTAGGTGAGCGTGAGGACTTACTCGTCGGTCTCATCTTCTTCTTCATCCTCCTCGTGCTCCTCATCGTCTTCGTCATCGTCTTCGTAGACGTACTCGTATTCTTCATCCTCTTCTTCATCCTCATCCTCTGGTTCGGTGTGCTCCTCACCGTCCTCTTCCTCATCTTCGTCACTTTCATCGACAATTGACGGAGCCGCTCCATCATGAGTGGGTTCATCATCCTCTGAGTCGTCGGCTACTATCTCTTCCGCATGTGGGTTGATTTTGAGCCTGCGAGGTGGTGGGTCTGGGGGCAATGGCTCTTCGCCTTGTGCTGCTGCCCATTCCTCCATGGTCATGAGCACTTCGCGAGCTTGACTGCCGGCATATTGGCCGACGATTCCATCTTCAGCCATGAAATCGACCATACGCGCCCCACGGCCGTATCCGACACCCAGGGCACGCTGGAGTAGAGAAACACTGCCCCGTCCCTCGCGAATGACCACCTCAACCGCTGCTTCATACAATTCGTCACGATCTTTCGCCGTAGGGCCTTTGGCGGACGAATCACCAGATGCCGCTGGCTGCAGGTTGACCAGTTCCTTTGCATACTGAGGTTCATTGGTGCCCACGGTCGCCATGACCCGACCGATTTCGTCATCACTGACAAAGGTTCCCTGGCCACGTTGGGTGAGACTGGTGCCCGGTGAAAGAAACAACATATCACCGTTCCCCAGAAGTCGTTCTGCGCCACATTCGTCAAGGACGACGCGACTATCCGTACGACTGGCAACCTGAAACGCAATTCTTGCAGGCAGGTTACTCTTAATGAGTCCAGTGATTACATCAACTGTTGGCTTTTGGGTAGCGAGAATGAGGTGGATGCCAACCGCACGGCTTTTCTGTGCGAGTCGAATGATGTACTGCTCAATCTCTTTGCCAGCAGTCATCATCATGTCTGCAATCTCATCAGCAATCATGACAATAAATGGCATGGTTGTTGGAATTGAATCAGCCTCTTCTTCACTCTCAGGCTGGATACGCTTCAAGAGTTCATCTCGCCCAAGGGAGTTGTACTGCGTGAGATGGCGAACACCCGCCCGAGCAAGCAGAGTGTATCGCTGCTCCATCTTGTCAACTGCCCAGGCGAGAATCGCTTCAGCCTTTTTCATGTCAGTCACAACTGGATGCATCAAATGAGGCAATGACTTGTAGGGCGTCAGCTCGACCATCTTTGGATCGATCATAAGCATGCGAACCTCATCAGGTCGTCTCGTCATCAGCATTGAAACAATGATCGAATTGAGGCAAACACTTTTTCCTGTACCAGTTCGGCCTGCAATGAGAAGGTGCGGCATGGTCGCGAGATCGACTGCCATCGGATTTCCGCCGACATCTTTACCAAGGTAAATCGGAATCTTCATATTACGACTCTTGGCGTTGGTCTCTTCCATAACCTCACGAAGCCGTACCATTTGCCTGTCGGTATTCGGAACCTCAACACCAACTGAATTTTTTCCAGGAATCGGTGCAACAATCCGAACACTAGGCACACGGAGTGCGATTGCGAGGTCATCGGCAAGGTTTGTAATTTTGGCAAGTCGCAAGCCTGCTTCAAGCTCGATCTCGTACTGCGAGATGACTGGGCCGGTTTCAACCTCTACAACGCGCACTTTAAATCCAAAGTTGGCAAAAGTTTTTTCAAGGATTTTTGCTCGTTTGCGAACTTCAGCCTCTTGTTCGTCAAGTTCGAGTTGTTCCGGGGGGAGGAGAAGGTCGAGAGAAGGGAGTTCGTAATTACCTTCAGGGTCAGGTGTGATGTCGAGCTCAAGTTGTCGTGTAGGCCTCGTCTGTCGGTTTTTGATAGGAACAATTGCAGAGACTGGCGGCGTCACTTCCTCGGCCTCTTCTTCATATTCCTCTTCTTCCTCTTCGTACTCCTCGTATTCTTCATCGGCTACTTCGTCTTTTTGTTTCCTTCCACGGACGCGAATAGACAAATCGTCGGTGGTATCTTCGGCTGCTTCGTCGAGTACATCTGTTGCTTGACGTCTCTTTTGCCACCACGCAAGGTCTTCGGCTTCTTCGGTAGAGTCTTTGGCAAGGAAACCAAATCCAGAGAGTGTGGCGTGAATGAGGGAAATACTACGATCACCGAGCCGAGTGAGTAAACGTGTAAGCCATTCGCCACATTTCATCATCACCTGATCAGCGACAAGAAAGAGCCCCAAACCGAGAACGGTTGCAGCGGCGATTGCGGCGCCAGCACTTGCGAGATAGCGGGTGGCAAAATCTGCGAATAACGTACCACCGAGACCGCCGGGCCCCCACACAGGACGTGGAATGAAAGGTGGGAGGAAAAGGGTGGAGAGTGTGGCAAGACCGGTAATAGACAGAACTGCCCCAGTTGCACGCCATGGTAAATCCGCAAAACGCTGATGACGGAAGAGCCCAATGGCAAGCCCCGCGAGGAAAACCACTCCAAGCCAACCGGCAACACCAGTTGATTGGTAAATGAGCGTTGCGACTGTTGAACCTAGATGCCCACACAGATTGGCTGGTTCGATGCGAGGTGGGAACCCCCGGCTGGCGGGTGGGTCAGCTGGGTCGAAACTGATGAGCGCCATCGAGATAAAAACGACAACCGGCACAAGTACAATGGCGAGGATTTGTCGTAGACGGTTGCCGCCCACCCGATGTGGAATGTCGGGATCGATAATGTAGTCACCGTTTGCGAGACGCTGGGCTACCCCACCGGCAATCCGCTGGTTGGCACTTGCCATTTGAGTATTTTCCTGTGTGGTAAAAGACTTCTTCCCTCAACTCTACCCGCCGTATAAATTGCAGGTCGCCCGATCGGCCGCTTTGAAGACGAAACAGAAGCAACGGTCGCACCGGCTGTACTGAGTGGGTAAAGTTTGGTGGCTGCGGGCCACCTATCGCCGTCCGCCCCGCCCATTTGGAACGTTGTGAATACTCTCTTCTTTGGCATTGTTGCTGGTCTTACAGCAGCTTTTTTCAGTTCGGTGTCATATTTAATCTCTCGGCACCACGGCACTCGTGAGAGACATGCCAGCAGGCGGCTACTCATCTTTGCCCATGTCATCATGGGTTTCACGTGCGGGCTTTTCGCCTTGTCTAGCTATTCCTCAGAGATTCTTTTTTCAAGAATCTGGAGGTGGCCCATTTGGCTTCCATGCTTTGTATCAACCGGAACGTACTTTTTTGGAACATCTGCTGTTTTTCGCGTACTCAGAAGAAGTGATGCGTCTCGTATTTCACCGCTATTGGGTCTGAAAATAATTGCTTTGGGCCTGATAGTCTCACTGGTTTTTGGACAAGAACTCTCCGTCGAGCAGTGGTTTGCGGTAACGCTATGTGCTACCGCTGCAATTCTTCTTCAGCAGGGGGGCTCCGGCCTGCCTGTACAATCATTACTTCTTCTGTCATGTGGTTGCGTCTGCTTTGCGATTGCTGACCTCGGAATTGTGGAAATGATCGATGCAATGCAGAACGCCGTTTCCCTGAATCGCTTCTCCGTGGGTTGTCTGGCACTCCTCGTAACGTATGTATTTATCGGACTCATTGTTTTTCCCTTGGCACTTTTCGAATATGCAAGACACCCACGACCAACAGCCCGCGACTGGTTCGCTGCCGGTGAATACTCCGCAGCATGGCTCCTTGCGATGTTTGGGCTCTATGCATGTATTGGCTTTGTGGGTGTAATACTGAGCACAATATTGCAATCAACCCGCGGTATTGTGTCTGTTGTTCTCGGGGCCATAGTGTCTGGTCAAGGCTGGCATCAGCTCGAAAGTAGAATCGAACGAAATGTCTTTTGCAGACGTCTTCTCGCCGCTTTCTGTATGACTACTGCCATCGCGCTGTATGTCGTTGGGAGTCACACACCCTGAAGGTAATTGGTGGAGAGGTTTTGCTTTTTAGGAGCAATGAGCAATAATCACAGGCATGTCCGAAATTTCTGTATATGGGGGCCACGTGTAAGTGGCACAACACTCATGAAATCCTTTACCACTCAATCCATGATGATACTGCGAGTCTCAGCAACAAGGCGTCGAGGGTGTCGGGCCTTTACGCTTATTGAGTTACTGGTGGTGATAGCTATTATTGGTGTTCTTGTTGGCTTGCTTTTGCCTGCCGTCCAGTCGGCTCGCGAAAGTGGCAGAAGGATTGCGTGCGTGAATAACCTCCATCAAATTGGAGTCGGCCTTCACGTATACGAAAACGCCCGAAGAGAGTTCCCTGTGGGGTGGCAGCCAGGTGGTAGCCGAAAAGCTGAATGGGGTTGGCCCACTCAAATTTTACCCATGTTAGAACAGTCCGTCCTATACGATTCACTTAAGGTTTCGAGCACGACACTGCGTGATGCCATTGGCGATCCGGCAATTAGGCCACTCCTGCGGACGACGATAGGGCTCTTTCGCTGCCCGAGTGATCTCACACCCCCGACGTTACCTGGAGGGAGTAACAACGGACCGCAATATAACCGCCTTTTTGACTGCGATAACTGCCCAAGCGATTTTGAGCCTGCAACCTCTAACTATGTTGGCAACGGTGGGCTCAACGACCCGATGCCAGTCATCGGCTCAAATGGGAATGGGATCTTCTGGTCGGAGACCCCGGTGCGAGTAGCCGACATTAAGGATGGATTGACGAAAACGTTTGCTGTAGGAGAGAGGCATGACCGATGTCGTGCAGCGACGTGGATCGGCGTACGAAATCCTCCAGGACCGGACATGTGGGGAAGTTATTGGGTGCGAGCGCGTGTCAGCATGAAACTCAACGATCCGCGTCCAATAAACCCGACAAATTCATGCACTGAAGGGTTTAGCAGTGCGCACCCAGGCGGTGGAAACTTTCTTTATTGCGACGGCAGCGTCCAATCGCTGAATGACGACATTGCATTTTCCAATGCTGGAGTCACCTTCAATAATAATAACCCTACCTATGTTGCATCGCAGCTTGGGGTGTATCAGCGTCTCGGCATTCGGGACGATGGAGTGGCTACCACCACACCATAGAACCTTTTGCTTTCCTTACGGATATCTAATACCAGTGGCCGCTGATTTCGGTGAACTTGTCGCGATTGTCCAGGCGATTGGGTCTGAACTGTACGAGCAGTTACAGAAAAAGCTGGAGAGCCGCCCCCAATTGAAGTTGGGTCTGGCTGTTCTCGGCATTAGCATCTGCCTTCTGCTCGCAGGGAAAACAGCAGCGTGGCTATTCTCGTCTCCTACAGAAACACCGCTTGGGAGGGTATCTGGAACGGTTTCTCTTGATGGAAATCCGGTGTCGGGGGCAACTGTTGAATTCACTCCAGATGAAGGATCAACATCGTACGGTATTACAAACAGCAAAGGCGGTTACACGCTTCAATACCTTCCAGACCGCCCGGGTGCAGTGCCTGGTCGCCATACCGTACGGATCACGACATACGATTGGCGAACAACCGACGATGGACAAAAAGTTGAGGTGCCGGAGAGGGTGCCTGTTCGCTACAACCGAGAATCAACGCTCACGACGGACGTGACACCAGGTTCTCAGATGCTGGATTGGGAATTACGGTCGCGGTAGAACGATCCGAATGCCGACCAGACCGTCTGTGTGTATCCAAATAAATACTTAGGTTTGAACCGATGAAGACGCTGCTCCTCTCTATCCGCGATGAAAAAGGACTGCTGTTTGGAATTGCCACGGCAGGTCTCTGGTTCTTCTTCGGAACGGTGTGGCTTGCGGATCTGTCTCAGCCTCTATGGGCGGGTTTTTGTTTTTCGTGGTTGTTCCTCTCCATATTATGGCTGTCATTTGGTGTTGTTCGACATGCTGATGCGTTGGCAATACGTCTTGGAGAGCCATATGGAACGATCGTGTTAACACTTGCCGTTATTGGGATCGAAGTTGCGATGATTGCAGCGGTCAGTCTGACGGGAAAGGCACATCCCGGACTTGCTCGAGACACCATGTTTTCGGTCGTAATGATTGTGCTCACTGGCATGCTGGGCGGCACACTTCTTGCCGGTGGACTCCGCCACCATCGACAGGAATATAACCTGTCAGGGGCGAACGCCTACCTCGGTGTTCTGGTTCCACTCGCAGTACTCACACTTATCGTGCCCCGATTTACAGAATCAGCTCCTGGTGGAAACGTCTCTTCCTTACAGGCGGCGTTCTTGCTCGTAACATCCGCGGGACTCTATGTCATTTTCCTGCTTGTTCAGACAGGCAGTCAGGCTGCATATTTTCTTTCCCCGACAAACATAACGCAGCACCATGACGAGCCCCCGTATTCAACCTTTATCCACGCATTGCTTCTTGTGTTGAGCATGGTTCCGGTTGTTTTCCTGGCAAAAAACCTCGGCAAGTTGGTGGACCATGGTATTCACACACTCAATGCTCCGCCGGCACTCGGAGGGTTCCTTGTTGCCATCCTTGTTCTATCGCCGGAAGGTCTCAGCGCCCTGCGGGCCGCTCGCAATAACCGGCTTCAACGAACCATCAATATTCTGCTCGGTTCAGCCACCAGTACAATTGGAATGACTGTCCCCGTTGTTTTAGCTATAGGATTTTTCTCGGGAAGAACCCTAGAACTCGGTCTTGAGCCCAGCGATATTGCGATGCTTACGCTCACCCTTTTTACCAGCGTGATCACTCTCGGCACTGGAAAAACCACACTTCTTCAGGGTGTTGTACACCTCATCCTGTTTGCTGCGTATGTCATGCTTATCTTTGATGGCTAACGTCAAAGTTTGAAAGACAATTGCTAAGGATCTCAGTCCGTGCGTACAAGGCTGTTTAATTAGCCTCTGGCACACCGGATAAAATAGCCAGCGGATCGCCTACGCCGATTCGTGTACAGCCCATTCTCAAGTAGGTCACGCAGTCATCCCATGTTCGGATTCCGCCACTCGCTTTAACCCCCATACGGCCACCAACTGTTTCGATCATGGTCATGACTGCTTCAGGGGTTGCCCCTTGTGGTGCAAAACCAGTTGATGTCTTCACAAATGCTGCACCGGCGGATTCTGAAACCTTGCAGGCTTGTATAATCTCATTTTTCTTGAGGTAGCAGGTTTCGAGGATGACCTTGACGGGTACGTTTGCGGGCCTCGCTTCATTGACAACCGCAACAATATCATCGTAGACAGCCCGGTAATCACCGCCGAGCAATGCAGGTAATGCGATGACCATATCAAGTTCCCTTGCTCCGTCTTCTATAGCGATTCTCGCCTCATGTGCTTTGACCACTGTTGTATTGGTTCCGTGAGGAAAGCCAACGACACTGGCAACGCTCGTCATCTGGTTTTGTAACAGTCTCGTTGCGTAACGCACATCTACCGGCCGGACACATAGGCACCCAATTGATAACCCACGACAAAGAGATACCGCAGACTCAATGTCCACACCTGTCCGATCAGGCTTTAACACAGCAAAATCGAGAACAGCCGCAACTGCGTACCTTGAGAAATCACGTGTCATAACGGTGTTCACTATCGAGTTTTTTTCCCCGGAGGGAAGCAAATAGCCACACCGAACACACCCCGCAGATGACCCCCGCGCAGTCTGCCAGCCAATCGAAAAGCTCGGCCTGACGATGGAACATTGGCTGCGTGAGTTCGTCAACTGCCCCGAAAGTTGTCAGGACGACTATAAGGAACGCAACGTTTTTCAGCACGAGTCGATCGGAAAAATATAGAACGCCCATTGCGAGAACTGTTTGGCACCCATAGGCGAAAAAGTGCAGCCATTTATCCACGCCTGGGCCTCGAGCGATTGTGGGGATACGTGGGAGATGGGTTGCCGTTATAAGAAACATACTGAAAAGGACGAATCCAACAAGAAATATAAAGCCGAGCACGTGTTGCCTTCGGTAATTTGAGGCATCCACTCTTGGTTGGCGGGTTACTTGTTTTAAATGTGGTGTCATCGGGCTTTGGGCTTTTCATGTTGTGTGGAGGGAAGTCCTCCGTCACCCACAAATCCATCGTACTGACATTGTCGTTGAAGCTAACCGGTTTGCGGGCTTGTATCGATAAAGTTCGGCCTGAGACGCCACCCGCCTTGAGGCAAGACCCGAAGAATACCGAGTAGATCACCATTTGCGTCAATGGCAGCCACAGGATCACTCGTCGCGCCCGCTTCACCTGAAAGGAGACCGCCCCGGGCGGCATATTCTATTTCATCCGGCGTGAGCGTTCGTGCCTGAAGGTGAGGCAGAGCAGAAATGGGTGGTCGTAACGCCGCTTCAATAAAACGCTTCCCCAGATCATCCGGCGTAATTCCTGCAAGTGGTACTGCGGTGTCGAGTCCATACGGCCCGACAGCTGTTCGGATAAGCGTTTCCATAACCGCACATGTTCCGACAGATTTGGCAATGTCCCTTCCTAGAGCTCGCACAAACGTGCCACTTGAACAGACAAGTGATAACTCAAGCCTTGGCCAGTCATACCTGGTGATCTCTACGTGATAAATATGGATTTCTTTCGGCTGGAGGACCACCTGTTTACCGAGGCGAGCTAATTTGTAGGCCCTTTTGCCGGCGATCTTCTTTGCTGAGTATGTGCAAGGCAGCTGCAAAATAGTGCCCCGTTGGGCCTGCAACGACCCCTCAATTTGTTGCAGAGAGGGGCAGTAAGGTTGTTCTTCCAGACACACTTCCGTTTCAAAGTCATCCGAAGGACTTGAACGGCCAAGGAGGAAAGAAACGGTGTACGCCTTCTTCTGTTGATGGAGAAAATCAACCAATTTTCTTGCATGGCCAGCACAGACAATAACAACGCCGCGTGCCAATGGATCAAGAGTGCCGGCATGTCCAACCGTTTTTGTTGATAGCGTACGAGATACCGCGTCAACTACCCTCCTGGATGTGACACCTGGTGGCTTGTCTATCGCGAGAACCCCGTGGACGTCGGATTGGCTCATGTGTTTGCCGGCACCAAGTTGATAGGGAAGGCATATAACTGTGCGACGTGTTCAGCCGGCATGTCATGTAATCGAAGGTGTTGCCGAAGTGCTTGTGGACTGGAAACAGCTCCCGCAACGAGGCGCCTGAATTTTTCATCAACAAGAGCTGTAGTCTGTGACTGATCAGAATGTGCATGGCCTAGTGGAAAGACACATCGACCGCCATCTAGCAAGCCACATTCGTCATGATCAATAGAAACTCTGGCTGGAATACCCTCTGGGTACAACGAGTCATAGTCTGGACCACCATGTACGATATCTATTTTTTTCACAATCTCTGCCAGCCCCTTATCAGCAATGGCAGCATCCGAGTAATCCTCTGGCAACAGCATCACCTCCGACCATCCACAAACTGTGTTTCCGGCGGCAAAACTGGACGCAGCTTTCTGAAGCGTTCTTGCGATAATATACGGTAAAGAGTGGTCTGCTGACTGCCTTGTGAGTGGTGTTCGCTTTGCCGGGTCAGCGATTATTGAAAAAGCTGGTTCATAAATAGTTATTGTTATTGACCGAATTGAATTGAGGGCAGCGACTGCATGTGGCGTCTTACCAAGAATTTCGATAAGTGACTCTATGGCTGCTGCCGACTGATGCTCATACAACCCGAGTTTGAAATGCATCGAATGAATTGCGAATGCATTCCCTGACTGACCAAGTTCAAGGTCAAAAGGGCTCTCTCCATCTGGGCATGGCTCGTTCAGACGATAGATGGCAAGTGGGTTCCGAAAAATATCGCGTGGGCCCTGAAATCCATCGATGGCTCGGTGGGCGGCGAGCACCGCGGTCTCGGCCGCGAATGCAGCTGAGGAACCCTTGCTATCTGAGAGCTGTTCCCCTGCACGGATAGCTCTGAAGGGCACGTAATGCGCGACAACAAGTCCAACAGCAGATTCGATCTGCGAGACACTTCCCCCCAAGGCTGCTGTGACCGCCGCTGCACAAGCGACAGCTCCATGGTGGACATGATCAATAGCGTATGCACGAAGGGGGAAGACTTCTGCCAGCCGTCCGCGGATTTCATCAATCAGCAGCATCAGCCGCAGTGTACGATTGCCGTCGAATCCTGCTTCACGACTCGCAGCAATGGCCACCGGATAAAAGTCATTGTGACCAAACTCACCGGCTATCCGCCCAGTATTTTTATCGAAGCCAAAATTTGTTCCGTTCGAATCCCACTCGCGTACGGCCGAGACATTTGCCGCCACACTTCGAGCTGTCTCAACAGGGGTTTCCTCGCCAAAACAGATGCCACCGATCTGGTGTGCACTTGGACGTGTTCGAAGGGCTTCGCAACGCAGCACGGTGCACGCGTTGGCCCGATGGTGAATAGCCGAGATTCCGCAGCCAACACTATCGAGATGGAAACGTTCAATCAGGCTGAATGTCTCTGATGACACACGCTGCGGATGAAACAGGAAGTCTCGGCAATATTCGCCGAGGCCGACTGCCTGGTTTGAGGTAGCGGGAAGCAATCTTTTTGTCCCATTCAATGCGAAGTACCTTTTTTCTCAGTTCATCGGAGGAATCCATGCGGTGGTATTCTCCAAAACATGGGAGAACCGGTTCTACACCAATCGCCACGAAGATAGACTAGTTAATCATGGAAGCACAGCAACTCGGCCCTTATGTTCTCATTAAACGTCTTGGAAGAGGCGGTATGGGAGCTGTCTATGAGGCTGAACATCAGGAAACGGGCGAACACGTTGCCGTGAAGGTCCTTGCGTCCCACCTTGCTGATGATCTTGGGCTCAAAGAACGTTTCGATGCGGAGATACAAACACTCAAACCACTTCGTTCCCCTGGGATTGTCCAGCTTATCGCTTATGGGGAAGACGATGGGCAACCATATTTCGCAATGGAACTGGTCCACGGTCAAAGCCTCGAGCGAATTATTCGTGGAGGCAGAATATTTACTCCGGAAGAAGTTATTGGCTTATCGATTGAAATAGCCCGTTCCCTCAAAGTTGCACATGATCATGGAATCATTCATCGTGATCTGAAGCCCGCGAATCTCCTTGTGCCCGACGACCCACATCAAGCCAACGCAGGGGTGAAGCTTGCCGACTTTGGAATTGCCAAACTGTTTGGTGCGGCCAGCCAAACAGCTCATGGCAGTATCGTTGGTACTGCCGAATTTATGGCACCTGAGCAGGCAGCCGGCAAACCTCTCGATGCTCGTGCAGACCTGTACACGCTCGGGTTAGTCATGTTCACCATGATCGCCGGGAAGCCTCCTTTCCGAGGATCACAATTAACAGAGATTATAACAAAACAGCTTCGCGAGGCCCCACCACGGGTCAGTAGCTTTCATCATGATATCCCTGAAGAACTTGATGGTCTTATCGATGGACTTCTAGCCAAAGATCCTGCTAGGCGGCCGGCAAGTGCGCTTGCTGTCGGTCGACGACTGACTGCAATACGGGATAGGCTCTCGCAGCTGCAGCAACCAAAACAAGACAGCAAAGGTGATGGCTCTCCCTCCCTCATCATTCAGAGTGAGGCAGATCCTACCGCGCCAACAAACCATGATCGGTCATCCTCGCTTACGAAAGCCACACCCCAGAAAAAAGCGCCACAGGCAAGCCCTTCTTCAATTGATTTGTTAGCAGAGACAAAAGAAGGAACTCGCCACGCCTCATCGAACGCTACGGAAAATGGCCTTGATGCAACAACTGAACTTCCTCGGCTTGTGCCCGAACCACCTTTCGCAGAAAGTGACCAAGAGCTACCCCAAGCCACCTCTTTCGCTAAACAGAATATAGAACAGTCTGCAGACAGACCATTAGCACCAGGTAGTCATCTCCCGCTTGAACGGCGGCCGACAAAACAGGCTGTAAGTAGTGCTAATAATCGCACGGCGTCCGACGCTGATGAGGACCCTAACTCGACGGTCGTCGACACCAAACCGGCCAGGAGGTTTGTGACTGTTGAGGAATTCGACCGAGCGGCTCATCAGAAAAATCTCCGGCACCGGTGGCAGCGGATTCGTATTGATACGCTGGTGACAGCTGTCACAGTACTTCTTGTTATTGGAACCGTGTATTGGATTATTCGTCCGCAGACTGCTGATGAGTTATTTAAGACAATCACCTTGGAAACTCAAAAGGCACAGCCTGATCTGCGACGTATCCGTCCAGAGCTTGATCAATTTCTGAGTCGTTATCCCGCTGATGAACGCGCTGCTGTTGTCGGATCGCTGCAACAGCAACTCCGTGTCAATATTCTTGAGGCCAAAATGCGTCGAAGGGTACTTGGGTCGCGAGACGTCCCGGCAATAGAGCGGGATTACAGGGCTGCTTTAGCCCGTGAACCAGAGAGTCCATCAGCCGCTCTGTCGGCAATGCAGGCAGTTCGAACGGTCTATGGGAAACAGTCATACCTTCCGATTGACAACTTTTCTGCCGAAGACAGGCAAACGTGGTTTAGTCTTATTGAACGGCAGATTACGCGACTCGGGCAGACTGCCCGAAAAGAGAGAGTGGAGGATCTGGAGCGGGCCGAGAATGTTCTGGATGAAGCCTCGCAGCAATATGCCAAAGCAGTTGAATCATCAGACCCGGAAACTGCACAGCGAGGAATCGGTCAAAGCAGGCTTCTCTTACAGAGCCTCATTGAAACATATGGTGATCGTCCTCATGCCACCGAGATTGTCACCGCTGCAAAGGGTCTCTTAAAGACGATTGATACTGCTAAAACAGAAAATTCTATTACCCAAGGACAGCAAGAATGACCGACACTCGTGGGCTCAGCCATAAGGCCTTTACACGCGCTCAGCAACTTATTCCAGGTGGAGTGAATTCTCCTGCACGAGCATTCGGAGCTGTCGGTGGCGAACCAATTTTTTTCCAGGCAGGCCAGGGGGCTCATCTTACAGATATCGATGGTCACACGTACCTTGATTACATCGGCTCGTGGGGGCCGATGATTCTTGGTCACCGCCATCCACGGGTCGTTGCGGCCATCGAAAATGCACTCTCTCGTGGCACGAGCTACGGTGCTCCAACGGAGGCCGAGAGCGGCCTTGCCGAGCAGATAATTGAGGCGGTTCCTAGTATCGAAAAAGTCCGAATGGTGAGTTCTGGGACCGAAGCTGCTATGAGTGCCGTTCGACTTGCTCGCGGAGCGACCGGCCGCGAGGTTATTATTAAATTTGCCGGCAATTACCATGGTCATGCTGATAGTCTGCTGGTAGCTGCGGGATCAGCAGCGGCGACGCTTGGGGTTCCGGATTCCCCCGGTGTCACAGCGGGGACAGCAAAAGACACTCTTGTTCTTGAATACAACGACACCGCAGCTCTGGTTGAGATTTTTGAGAAGCGAGGCGATACACTTGCAGCCTTGCTTATGGAGCCGGTGGTCGGCAATATGGGACTCGTTGAACCATCACGTGAATTTCTTCAAACCGCTCGTGCACTGACAGAAAAACACGGAACTATTCTGGTATTCGATGAGGTGATGACCGGTTTTCGTCTTGCGTATGGTGGAGCCCAGGAGTTGTTTGGCGTGACTCCGGATATTACCACGCTTGGGAAGATTGTTGGCGGAGGCCTACCCCTCGGTGCCTATGGTGGAAGGGCCGATATTATGGATCAGGTATTACCGGCCGGTAAAGTTTTTCAGGCAGGCACTCTGTCGGGTAACCCCTTGGCTGTTGCGGCTGGAGCGGCGACACTCGCGGAACTGAAAGATAATTCCCCATACGAGGCACTTGATCATCATGGGGCAATTCTCGAATCAGGTTTTCGGAATGCTGCAGCAAAGGCTACTATTCCGTGCCAGGTGGCACGTGTGGGGAGCATGATGACAATGTTCTTCCAGGCGGGAAGCTTTTCCGATGGTCCCCGTCAGGTCACCGGGTGGAAGACGGCATCCAAAAGCAACACTGAACAATATGCAAAGTTTTTCTGGGGCATGATTGAACATGGTATCTATCTGCCATGCAGTCAGTTCGAGGCACTCTTTTTCTCAACAAGCCATACCGAAGAAGAAATTCAGCAGACGGTGCGAGCAGCAGAACAAGTCCTTCTTGATCTGGCGTCGGTAAATGAAAACACCAAAAACGTCTAAAGAGAGAAGTCGACTACTATTGGTAGATGATCGCTCGCGACTCGGGCGAGGCTTGTCCGCACAACTCTGACTCGGTCGGCTTTCAAGCCACCTCGGACAAAAATTTTATCAAGGCCTCCGATAGGGAGCCAAGAGGGAAAGCTTCGATACTCCGACGGAGGAGAAGTAATCTGTTGAAATCCATAGCGGGAGAGGGACTTTTCAGCGAGTGTGTTTCTCCAGTCATTAAAATCACCCGCGATCACTGTCGGAATCGTAGCGGATGATTGAAAGAGTTGGTGTTCAAGAAGAAACGCCACTTGCCAGTGCCGTTCTCTTTCGTCTAGTCCAAGATGTGTGTTCACAAGATGAATGACGCCCTCCGGCGTCTCCACATGGACGAGTTGTGCACCGCGTGCTTTTCTTATGCCTCGTTTGAGAGATATGCGATGTGCGCTGCCGACTGGCCACCTTGATAGAATAAGGTTTCCATATGTTCCATTGGCAACCGATACATTTGCCTGAAATGTCGACTGAAGGTTGAGTGATTGCCCAAGGAGCCTAGGCTGATCATCGAACTGGCTTCGACCAACCAACCGATCAACTTCCTGAAGACACACAAGATCGGGTTGTTCGTGATCGATGCAATCAATGATTCGCTGCAGGGCGTATCGTCGATCCCGCCCGCCGATGCCTTTATGGATATTCCATGACAACAGTCTCATGGGTAGTCAACGTCCTCTCACATAAGGATTCTCACCCATGGTCAGGCCCCTGAATTCCTTTGGTTGTTCATCTCCGCAAACTAGGCATCTTTGTGCAGATGCCTGCCCACCATTGTATACAGGCAGAAAGGCGTCTTTGCGGCTTGCAACTCTACAGTCGACAAAATTAAGCCAATATGAGTAGTGTACTGGGGGACGCTGACGCGGCAGTGAAAACTTCCTTCATACAGGATCAATTGGATTGCTGCTTGTCTGTCATAGTCACTTTTACAGGAACCAAATCACTGAGTCACAGTTAATGAGTTGGCCTACTCTAGGTATCTCTATCTTGTACCAATTGAACGAGCGTGGCAAATACAACGCGTGTGCACTGATTATTTTTTGCAGCTTCTGCTGTGCACCGTGTCTCGGATATGAGCCTGTCGGCAAGCTCTTTGATTTGGAAACAACTCACACCATCGATATCAAATCGTCGCATTCGGGGCGAGTCATTCCGCTACTGGTTTCTCTACCGGAAAAAAAGGCCTCCTGCCAGTGGTTCTCTTTAGCCACGGTCTCGGTGGTTCACAGAACGGCTACAAGTACCTCCGAACATGCTGGACTGGAAGGGGATATGCGACAATTTTCCTTCAGCATCCAGGTAGTGACGAATCACTTCTTCAAGGCGTGTCTCCTAGCCAAGCTGTCCGGCAACTTCGGGATGCTGCGACACGAAAGAATATGGAGCTACGGACGGATGACGTGACGGATGTTCTCAATGCCATGAGCGTGTGGGCCAGCGATAGGGAAAGCCCTTTTTATGGCAGATTGGATATAAGTAACGTCGGCATGGCAGGACATTCTATGGGTGCGGTAACATCGCAACTCATGATTGGCCAGCCGCGTTTGCTGAGCACGACAAAAAATGACAACCGGATACGAGCAGCAGTACTCATGAGTCCAAGCTGTCCGTCCCTCCTGTCGGCCAAATCAGCGTTTGGTTCGGTGATTACCCCATGCCTTCTACTAACGGGCACTCGTGATAATCTTCCAGTTTTTAGCAATCAATCGATTGACTCCAGACGTACCATCTTTCCAGCTCTTCCGAGTGGTAATGCATATGAACTCGTGTTATTTAATGCAACACACTCTGCTTTTTCAGACAGGTCGCTACGGAATGATCCGCCTCCAAATCCAAAACATCATCGAGTGATCGAAGCGATTACAACTGCTTTTTTTGATGCTTATCTACAAGGCAATGAAGAGGCCCGAATATGGCTCAGAGATGGCGGAACGAAAGACGCTCTCGAGCCACAGGACACTTGGCAAACAAAATGAAGCCACAACTGACTTCCACCATTGCAACTAAAAAGCCTTCTAAGCGATACCCTCAGCCCGCATGGATTCCCAATCTTCCGCAGATGGCTTTGCAATGGTGCCGCAAATGTAATCGCCAATCGGGAATGCCACATTAAAGTTTTTATCGGGGTATTTGTGGTGCAGGAAATGATGGCGAGCGCAGAATTTATATAACCACCAATTCGCGAAAAATCTGTTTGTTGGCTGGTGCATCTCAAGATGAATCTGATTCCAGATTGTATGGTGGATACCCACGACGAGCATGAACATGCCTGCCCCTACCGGGGAAAAAAAGAAGAGTATGATCGCAATGGGTAAGCCTTCAACGAGGCCCTCCCAAAAATTTAAGCGGATACCCCTATCTTCCCCCTTCGGCATAGGATCATCATGGAACACCTTGCGATACTGTGTGTGGTGTTCAACAGCATGGCTCGTGAAAATCTTCTGCCGCAGTTTGAGATTCTTGAGGAATGATGTCCTCGGCTGTTTGTGCATGAGTCTGCAATGAATCTGATGTTCAATGAGAGACATCAGCACAACCATCGACGCGAACCAGCCAGCCAAAGACAACACTTGAAGCAACATTTTTACAGCTCTATGGGTTGGTAAGAAACAGTCGTAGCAACAAACATTTTGTTTGCATACACCACGCACGGGTTGTACCAACAGCAACAGAATGCCGTTAGACCAATTTCATCGTCTATTTCGGGACTTTAACGTGAAATTTTCTTTTTTTGGGTGGTCTCTTGCCCGCGGCACGCTGAATCTCAGGGCGTCGTTTTTTTCGTGAATCGCGCTTGGAATTCGGTCGTTCACGCCGTTTTCGCCGTTTGTGCTTGCGATCATCCGGTTCTTCGTCCAAGACAGGGTCCGTTGTATCCTGCTTCGGTAACATCCGATGGAGGACAGCTGCTGCAACATCTTCGGCCTGGTGTCCTTCGTCGAAAAGCCGTTGGAGGAGTTCTTTTTCCACGCTGAAATCCGTCTTCTTGAGGTCAACACGAAATGATTCGAGTAACTTCTCACCTTGGAGGCTGCGGATTGCGGATTGCGAAGGCAACGCCTCAAGGGAGAGTTTTGAACCAGTGAATCTCTCAATTGCAGATACCGACCGCATGCCAGCACCAGTCACGAGACTTATTGCTAGACCTTTTTTTCCAGCACGGCCGGTTCGGCCGATGCGGTGCACATAGTCCTCGGGATCTTTCGGTAGGTCATAATTCACAACCACCCCGAGTTCGTTCACATCGATTCCACGAGCTGCTACGTCAGTCGCCACAAGATAATGGAAACGTGATTTCCTAAAGTTTGCCATCACGCGTTCTCGTTGGGCTTGTGCCATTCCACCATGCAGTCGATCAACGATACAATCATTACTCGCCAAGTCTTCGGCTAATTTTTCGACCATCTGCTGGGTATTGCAAAAGATGACGCCGCTTTGCGTGTCATAGTAACGAAGAATACGGAGCAACGCATCGAATTTCATTTGATGCCTGACCTTGAAACCCTTTTCGGTTACCAGTGGTGCTTCTTGGCCAGAATCCTGTTTCACGGTGATATACCGGGGTTCTGTCGAAAACTCTTCTACTAAGGTTTTAATTGACCGGCTGATCGTGGCAGAGAAAAATATTGTCTGTCGTTCCGTGGAAGCCTTGCGAAGAATTTTTTCAACATCATCGCGGAAGCCCATATCTAGCATGCGGTCCGCTTCATCAAGTACAAGTGTCTCAATCGTTGAGAGATCAATGGTCGACTGCTCAACATGGTCAAGCAGACGTCCGGGTGTCGCGATAATAATCTGTGCTCCACTTCGGATATCGCGCAGCTGATCCCGAAAAGATACGCCACCGAAAATAACAGCCGTTTTCAGCTTTTTCTTATACTTCCCAAACTTCTGGACTTCGTTCCCTACCTGTTTCGCAAGTTCTCGGGTTGGAGTCAGAATAAGTGCTTGAGGTTTTCTTTGTTTTGTGCTGATCTTTTCCACAATTGGAATACAAAACGCAGCCGTCTTACCGGAACCTGTCTGAGATTGCCCAACAACATCAATCCCTTCCTGGATGACTGGTATGGCAGCGTCTTGGATGGGAGAAGGGGACTCGAAGCCGAGATGCTGCACAGAAGCAAGCATTTCTGCTGATAAATTAAGCTTTTGGAATCCCACGGCGTTGGAATCAACCGAAGGGGTCGTTGAGGCTTCCTGAATTGTATCTGTCATGTACGTACTTTCGTTATGTGAGTAACCCAGAGACGCTTCCGGGGTCATAACGAAAGGGGTAGACAAACCCGCCGGAGAATGAAGGCGGGCGGTGCAGTTCCGTCGTGGGACCTACAAAATAAAAGACTTCATCTCAAACCATCAGAACCTACAGTACATCAACTTAAGGGAGAACACAAACGCCTTGGTGTTTTGTTTAAGAAATTCATTGTGCCCTGAGCAATCACTCTCGGCACAATCGGAAGACTTGCCCACGCAGGTCGATGGACCACGAGTCTGCAGAAGCGTGCAGCGGCCGTGGAACGGCTGTTTCCCGTACAAATCCTCAGTCCACACACGGTGCAAATGTAAGAAATGCCCGTTTGGGGTATTCTCTCTTTTGGTGATCTGATCGTTCACCAAAGGTAAAGATGTTCCGGGGAATGAAACAGATGGCGGCAATGCTGCGACTACGGAGCGCAGTCCGCGGTATTCATTTGCGGCCTCCCCGGCAATGCTCTATTCCTTGAGACCATTCTTTTTTGTCACTGTACGAGAACTCCCATGACGACAAGCCGGCGAACGTTCCTCAACAGCCTCACTGCTGTCTCCGCTGCAGCATGTGCGCAGCGTGTTGTAATGAGTGAGGACCCTGTGAGCGATGCCCTGACAACGGCACCGATTTCAGCGACAGAACCACTCGCCTCCAAAAGCAATCTTCTTTTTTCATGTAAGTATGGAATGATAAAGGACCAAGGGCTTGAAAAACGCCTCGAGCTTTCGCGAACAGCAGGTTTTGACGGCGTTGATTTTGACGATGCCGCAAGTGTTACTCCTGATGAGCTTCGACGAGCGGTTGAATCAACAGGTATTTTTGTCCATAACGTGATTAATCACGCACATTGGAAACAGCGTCTTACCAGCCCCAATAAGCAAGAGCGTCAGACTGCCGTCTCTAATGTAAGACATTGTATGGAAGTGTCGCATGCAGCTGGCGGAAGTGCTGTCCTTATTGTCTTGGGACGCGCGACCGATGGCCCGAACGCTGGCGCACGCGCTCGAGAGGAAATTCAGAAACTGCTTCCCCTCGCCGCCAAGCTCGGCCAACGAATACTGTTTGAAAATGTGTGGAATGGCATGTTCTATGATCCGGAAGGATCCCGCGATCAGTCGGTTCAACCATTTGCAGACTACATAGATAGTTTCCGCAGTCCGTGGGTGGGTGCCTATTTTGATCTTGGCAATCATGCGCGTTACGGCGATGTCGCCACCTGGGTTCGCCACCTGGGACCGCGAATTGTCAAACTGGATATAAAAGGGTATTCAAATGAAAAAGCCGACCTGAATGGCGTGCGAAAAGGATTTGTCGATATTACTGATGGAGATATCGACTGGGAGTCCGTTCGTGACGCGTTGCGGGAGATCCAGTTTACAGGTTGGGTAGCGGCGGAAGTAGGCGGGGGTGATCTTTCTCGTCTTCAAATTGTACTCAAGCAAATGAAACAGGCGCTCCTCGGGTAGGGGGGTCACAGGCTTCACCAGAAAAGAATATCTCATGAATAAAACTGACTTTCAGAAACACAATCGTCGTGGCTTCATATCATCAACAGCAGTTGCGTCACTTGCCGCCTCGACAATGGTCCACTCTGCGACCGCTGCCAAGTCGGAACTGCGTCCGCTACGCCTTGCCGTGATTGGTTGTGGAGGACGTGGACGCGGGGCGATCAATGACTCGCTGACAATAAACAGCGGAGTCACTTTGGTCGCCGCCGCTGATCTTCAACTTGAGAATTGCCAGCGGATGTTTAAGGACATAACCAAGACACATCCTGATAAGGTTAATGAAAAAAGTACAAAGCTGTACTCAGGGCTCGATGGATACAAACAAGTACTTGATGACCCTGACGTTGATGTCGTTCTTCTCACGACATCACCGGGCTTTCGGCCACTTATGGTGCAGGCAGCAGTCCAAGCAGGAAAACATGTATTTGCTGAAAAGCCAGTTTGCATCGATGCAGTTGGGTACCGAGCATGTAAAGCATCACACGATTTAGCTGAACAAAACAAAACCGCAATCGTCACGGGCACCCAGTATCGTCGACAGGTGAACTACATCGCAGCCATTGAGCAGATTCGAAGTGGAGCAATCGGCGAGATCGTTAATATCACTGCCCGCTATTGCACCGGCGGCATCTGGTACCGGCCACGAAAAGAAGGCATGAGTGATACCGAATATCAGCTTACAAACTGGATGCATTTTATCTGGCTCAGTGGAGATCAAATCTGTGAGCAAGCGGTTCATAACATCGATACATTCAATTGGGTTATGGGCGAGAATCCTCTCTCCGCGTATGCGTCAGGTGGCCGTTTCACCCGGCCAACGGATAGCGAAATGTGGGACAGTATGTCGGTTGCCTACGAATACCCAAACAATCGCACAGTTTCTTTTATGTGCCGTCAGATTCCCGGCTCACAGGGTCTCAACGATAATGTCATCTACGGTACCGAAGGCACGTGTCAAATCGGAGCGGCAAACTCAGGCTCGCGTATTTTCGACCGCAAAGGCAAGCAGGTCTGGGAGAAAGAAGGCCGGATTAAGGATGCCTACCGCGAAGAACATCGAGCTCTTATTGCATCAATACGAGATGAAAAACCTATCGTTGAGCTTGCGCAGACGGCCAATAGTTCAATGGTTGGCGTACTCGGTCGAGTCGCAGCGTATACCGGTCGACCTGTTCCCGAAATCACTCACCTGGGAGAAAGCGGGCGGTATTGTAGAGGAGCTCTTCTGGATAGCCTCGACCTGGGACTGGTTTGGGCGGTCAGTCATGACAACAATGAGTGGACAAAGCACGCTCGACCTGATTTAGCCCCGCAAATCACTCACCTGGATTGATGGGGCACTGCCGTCGAAAGGCTATGCCGTGCCAGGGAAAACAAAACCTGTCTAGGGCGTTAGCAATGAAGGCTAGTGGTGATGGTGAATGAATCGTCAGCTGAGTTTTGGCACAGCGTATGCCGGCCTGTATACGACCGTTTGTAGTATTGATTAGCCTGATCAGCATCAACACCGATAAACTTTCCAGTCTTGGGGTTTACCTCAAGCACGGCACTGGCTTTGATTCCTTTTGACTGCAACCCAAGACCATGCGGGGAGAGAATCTTGCCCAAGCGTTCGGCTTGCTCGTTCATCGATGGAAGGCCGTGTGTCACAAGATTCGGGTCGTATTCCCTACTGGCACGAAATGCGCTGTTCGCAAGGTTACACCAGGCCGTCGAATCGTTTCCTACCACGATGTCCGCATTCAGGATGTTTAGGTCACGCTTTCTGACTGCATCGATAAAGTTCTGTTGATGCGACCCATTGCCGCTATCGCCCTTAAATGAACGAATCTCTTTGCCATTCCGATCAAATGCAACACCACTACCGCGGCGACCCTCGTAGTGTCCTCCAGAGCATTGCACGATATACCCGCTACCTGGCCCGCGGTGCTTGGGGCTTTTCTTGCCACCCGGCTTTGCAGCGATGTTGGCAAGCTGAATTTGAACTGGCACGGAACCTGTTTCCATCGCAACCATCTGAACATTTGGAGTTGCCCCAGCATCATCCCAAACCACACGGCCACCGATACTCTGGATTCGTTTCGGAACTTTTACGGTATCGCGAAACACAACATTTCGAACATCATCGAGGATGTGTATGCCCCAATTCCCCATCTCACCGGAACCCGTATTCCAATCCCAGTGCCAGTCGTACTGAAGCTTATCGCGAAAGATTGGTTCATCGAGCGCCGGACCAAGCCAAAGATCGTAGTCCATATCGTTCGGTATCAGCAGTGGTGTTGAACGCTTGCCAATTGATGACCGCACGCCTACGCGATTAACCTGCACTGAAAGAATATCGCCGAGGCCTTTCTCCTTATGCAGAAAGTTTTTGATCTCGGCCTGCATAGGATCTGAACGCTGTTGCGTCCCAAGTTGACAAATTTTCTTGTATTTTGCTGCGGCTGCAACGGTCTGTTCACCCTCCCATTGACTGTGTGACAAAGGCTTCTCGACATAGACGTCCTTGCCTGCTTCCATGGCCCAAATAGCTGCAAGACAGTGCCAGTGATTGCAGGTTGCAATCACAACTGCATCTATGGATTTATCCTCGATCAAATCACGCATGTCAGTCCACGCGTGTGCCTTCGGAAACCGCTCTTTTGCTTGTTCAAGGCGTTCCGTGTCCGGATCACATACGCCCCCAATGGTCACTCCGGATACTTTTGAGAACGCGGACATCAAAATATTTCCGCGACCACCACATCCAATGAACCCAAGGTTGACCTCATTGTTGGCGTTCGCCGACCACACGGGTCGAGTTGCTGTGGCAAGAGTGATTCCGCCAGCCATACCGGTCTGAATGAATTGACGTCGTGTTGAATTGACCATGAATGGACCCTCTATCATGTGATTACGAAATTTTTCCAATGTGGTGCAGTCTACTTACAAGAAGATTTTGTTTCCCCAGCAAATTTTAATCTCCAAACCATTTTCTGTAATGTACGACAAAGGAGTTGGAAAACATACCTTTTCCTGGCAGGGTTTGCAGTAGCTGTCTGTAAATACGAGCGTTGTCATCACCAGTCCCCACCGGACAAAAAAGGACCCCTTGTGGTATCAACGCCAGCGAACTTTGTAGGGAAACAGGGTTGGAACCAGATACAGGCGAAGAATTCTCAGATAAAACATAGGAACCAATTCTCTACTGGCAATGACGCTGTTTGAGCTGCTGAACTTTTAGGGATACTTCCACGCCGCCAGCGCCTCGGCCACTTCATCAAGCCATTGTGTCACAGGTTTGTAGTCGGGCGACTCTCCCATCGTTGGGCAAATGCCGCCGCCCCCGGAGTGTTCATTCCATGAGTACATGATGACCGTCTGCGCCTCGCAGTCCTCGGGGTGGGTTGCCACGAAATCAAGAACGGCTTCGACTCGGGCCTCAAGGTCGCCTTCCTTGGGCCACTGGAAGTGATGCAATTCTTCTACGGGCTGCCCCTTGCGATCGAAGGCGTGGGGCCACCGGTAATGCATGCTGGGACAGGGAGGAAGGAACGGGAGCCCACGGTTCAAATACTCTTGCTCGCAGGTCTTGAGGATCTCCTCGGTGGCCGCTGCATAGGTTGGCGCTTCGTCTCTTTTGGCAACCGCTCCCCCATAGGCTCCCTCGTAGTCCATGAAGGCATCGTAGCCCTCTTCCTTCAGTGTTTCGGCGTGCATGAAACAATCTCTCGGCTCCATGCAACCAACGATGTAAGGATTCTTTAGACCCGCGGCTTCGACTCGTGCCCTGACATACCCCACAAATTCTGCACCGGTCATGTGCTGCTTTCCCTTGGCCACTTGCAGGGCCGCCCGGAATCGTTCGGGATGGTAGACAACGATCAAGGGGCGGCCATCCATCACGGTCTGCCAGTTGGGCATTTTGATGTATTCAATCGTCTCGTCCATCATCGTGGCCACTTTGCTTCGTGTGTAGCGAATCGCTCGGTGCGAGTAGAGCGCCCAGGTGAAATTCACTTTGCTGGCTTCCGGGATTTGGCTGGCGAGGTGGCAGTCGAAATTGTTCCTGAGTTCCCAGCCATTGGAGAAAAGCTTCCGTGCTGGTCCGTGATAGACGAAGAAATCAATTCCCGCGTTGTGGGCATAGCGAAGTTCCTGGTCCATGCTCTCCTGCAGTAGTTGCTGGCTGAAGGGATGGTTGAACCACACGGGACCCGCATTGGCGGGATGCTCGATCCAGTCGACGTCCTTGGTCAGCCGACAGAAGAAAGGCACCCGGTCGTGCCACTGGGAGTCTTTCAAGAAGCCCGGCCCTCCCGGCAGATAACCGAGTTCCTTTTGCTGCGTGGACCCCTTGCCAGAGAACATGTCCCATCGGTGAACGCCAAGGAGTGGTCTGCGATGCAATTTTTGGATAGCGACAGTCTCCTCAGCCGTCGCTTCTCGAATGCCTCCAAAAGAAGCAAAAGCGGCCAATAACACTAGTATTAACATCAAGGTTTTAAACATTGCCCACTGACCGGTCTTCATGCCTTCTGTTCCTTAAGATGTTCAATCTTTTTTTTAAGCGTTGCCCTGGCAAAGAAGTGAAAGATTTCGCCCAGATGGGTGATAGCTGGTTTTATGTCGATGACACTAGCAACAAAAGTGGCTGAGAACGGTTTATTGAGCAGGCTTGGGTGTAGGTAACAACTCGATTGGTTCATGCGTAACCACCGGTGTGTCACGTGTCTTTGTTTGTTTGCCTTCCATGCCCGGAAACCGTGGCCCTTCATCAAGGTTTGAGGAAATGGGTTCTTCAGCACCAACGAGAACACTTCTAGATTCTGCTGGAACACGGCCATTAGCCTCCTGTCGTCGACCGGAATTGGAAGTTATTACTCCGGCTTGAAGTCCGGGAGGGTGTTCCGTTTTTTCAGAATCAAGAACCGACTGAGAACCGACATCTGAACGTGGATTGGCTTGATAGCCATATTGATTCATTGGGCGAGCAGCACTTTGACCATTTGTAAGCTGCTGTGGCTGACCACCACGGGTGAGAGACTCCAACTCTTCAACCGATATGCCACGGCGCGCGAGCCGCCGAATGACGCCGGGTCGCAATGTGTTCTCTGGGGTGAGTACTGGTAATTGCCTGGAAACAGTTCCTGCGTCTTCAGTCGAGCCTTTTTGCCTTGGACGATTGCGGAGTTCCGTCCGCTCAGCACGGGCCGTGCGTCTCGCCATGGCTCGATCAGCCCACGGTCCTGCCAGACTCGATGGGTTTTCAGCGAGAGTGAGAAACATCACAAGACAGCTGGAAATCAGCCAAAGGGACACATGCATGGGGGTACTTTGATCTGCCGGTTTGAACATTTCGGAATCTCCACATGGAATCTCTATCGTGGGCACCCAGCCAACCATGATACTGCAGAGAACCTTCACTCGAAAAGCGAAACCGTTTTAGGCAGGGAATTCCCACGTTGTATTCGTAAAAACGGCAATGTGAGCCACAGGAGCGGTTCTGTCCGTGGATCGCAGACGGCATTCGCGTATTTTCCGACTGCTCTGTATGCTTTCCACAGAAGTCGTTACTCACAAGAAGTTTTGTGACTCGTCGGCTCGCTATTCCATTTTTCAAAGGTTTTCTGATGAGCGAAACACTCAGTGAGTTCGAAGGGTGTACCCACCTGACACGTCTTTTCCGTCGCCGTGGTTATGTCATCGAACGAAACGTTATGTTTCGAGAATATGGTGTGGAATTTCACATTGATGGATGGGACAAAAAGGCACGTGTTGGCTTTGAGTTTCTTACCAGTGAAGATGATGACCATGACGACCTCGACCTTGAAGAGTACAAAGCATTGAGTGATGCTCAACAGCGTGGTGAACTTGCTGTTTTTATTATCGATGAAGTGGAGCCAGTGTCTACGGAGGCGCTCATCGAAGAAGCAAATGAATTCCTTGATGAAGTCGAATTAAACCGGCCGCTACGAAAGGCTCGTACAACTAGTTCGAAAAAGAAGAAATCGCAGAAGAAAAAAAAGGTGGTTAAAAAAACCGTCAAGAAAAAGGTAAACAAAAAGACGAAGAAGGCTGCTGTCAAGAAAAAAAGTGGCAAGAAGAAAGCTGCAAAGAAAAAGGCTAAGACCTCAAAGAAAACCAAGAAAAAAACGTCCCGTCCCGCCAAGAAAAAGTCAAAGAAGACGACGCGAAAGAAGAAACGCTAAAACAGTTGGATAGTTATGCAGCAACGATTTGACCAATTCGCGTAATTTCTTTGAACTACTCAACGCCCCCAAGGCAGATGTATTTGAGTTCCTGGTACTCATCGAGTCCGTATCGACCACCTTCACGGCCAATTCCGGAACTCTTCACACCGCCAAATGGCGCAACGACGGTTGAGAGCATGCCGGTGTTGATCCCGACCATGCCGCATTCGATAGCTTCGGCCACACGAAAGCATCTGTTGATATCTTGACTGTAGAAATAAGACGCCAGCCCAAATTCTGTGCGATTGGCAAGCTGAAGAACTTCTTCTTCGCTTTCAAATTTGAAAACCGGCGCTACCGGGCCAAATATTTCCTCGTTCGCGAGCCGCATCTGTGGAGTGACTGATGTCAGCACTGTAGGAGGGTAGAATCGGCCGTTTTTCGAGACAGAACTCCCACCCACGGCGATCTCGGCACCACAGGCAACAGCATCGGCAACGAGGCTTTTCACCTTTTCATGCGCGCGGTCATCGATGAGCGGGCCTACTGAGACGTCAGGTTTCGAACCAGGCCCTACCCGTAATTGAGACACGGCGGCTGTAAATGCCTCCACAAATGTATCGTGAACGCCACTCTGTACAAAGAATCTGTTGGCACACACGCAGGTCTGTCCACTGTTGCGAAATTTTGCCGCGAGGGCACCCTGCACAGCGCTCTCAATATCCGCATCATCAAACACGATGAAAGAGGCATTCCCACCGAGTTCAAGAGAGACCTTCTTGACAGTCGTGGCTGCCTGTTGGGCAAGACTGACTCCGGCCGGTGTGGAGCCAGTGAAAGACAGTGCTCGAACAGTCGGGCTCTCACAAATTGCGGAACCAATTTGTCGGCTTGACTCAATACTGCCGGTTATGGTGTTCAAAACCCCGGGTGGAAGCCCTGAGCGATCTGCAAGCACGTGAAGGGCTAACGCAGTGAGTGGCGTTTGCGGAGCGGGCTTGACGACCATCGTGCACCCAGCGGCGAGTGCTGCGGCCGCTTTACGAAGAATCATTGCCGCGGGAAAATTCCACGGTGTAATAGCTGCTGCCACACCGATGGGTTGCCTGATCACCAGCAGGCGCTTGTCTTTCTGGTGAGGTGGAATGATATCTCCATACGCTCGCTTGGCTTCCTCGGCATACCATTGAAGAAAGGAGGCTGCATACGCCACCTCACCTCGACTTTCACTCAGTGGTTTTCCACATTCAGCAGTAATGAGCCGTGCTAGATCTTCGGTCGAATCCATGACATGCCTGTGCCATGCATGCAATCGTTCACTCCGGACGGCTGCTGTTGTAGTCCCCCACGTAGCCAGCGCTGTTTCAGCTGCAGCAATTGCCCGCCGGGCATCCTCGCCGTTCATCTCAGGAACAGAGCCGATGATCTCCGACGTTGCCGGGTCAATAACGTCAACCCGCGATCCAGAGATACTCTCTGACACTTTTCCACCGATATTCGCTTCAGATTGAACCAATGACACATCAGTGAGCTCAAGCATTATAAGTGAACACTCCTCTTGGTCAGAAGAAAACACGACATGAGAACAGCAAACAAGCCTCACCGTACGTGACGCATGCGTTGCCGGAGTATACTAGAAAGCAACAAAGCCCGAGGACGACAAGAATCGATGGCAACACTATTTGATTCAGTATGGCAATTATGGATTGAGCTGTGGCCACACATAGTAGCCACAACACTTCTTGCTGTGAATATTGGAGCATCACTTCACGCACTTCTAACCAAGCGTGATACCCGGAGCACGATGGCGTGGGTGGGGTTGGTCTGGCTCTCCCCAGGTTTTGGAGCCGCTGCTTATGCCCTCTTCGGCGTAAACCGAATTCGTAGAAAAGCAACACGACTACGCGCGGGCCTTCGAGAAGTCATCCATAAGGTGGAGACTGCAGTGCCGTCAACAGAACGGCTTACAGGCGCTATTGGGCCAGCGAATGCACCACTGCGCTCACTTGCAACACTCGTAGGCGAAGTCACCAAGCGTCCGTTACTGGATGGGAATGCGATCCAACCGCTGCATGGGGGTGATGAGGCATACCCACAAATGCTTCAAGCAATTGACTCGGCCAAGCGAAGTATTGGAATGTCCTCCTATATTTTTGACAACGATCCCACCGGAAAACTTTTTATCGATGCTCTTTGTCGAGCAGTGGATAGGGGTGTTTCAGTGCGGGTACTCATCGATGGCATTGGTTCACGATACAGTTTTCCAACGAGTGTTGGTCTCTTGCGTCAAAAAGGTGTTCCCGTATCTCGATTTATGCCGACAACGGTGCCCCTATATCTGCCTTATGCGAACTTACGTAATCACAGGAAAATCCTTGTCGTTGATGGAGAACGTGGCTTTACTGGCGGGCTTAATATCCGAAATGGATGCTGGCTTTCGAAGCATCCCGATCATGCTGTACAGGACATGCACTTTGCGCTGACAGGGCCTGTGGTCACTCAGTTGCTTGAGGTTTTCATTGAGGACTGGGCATTTGCCTCCGGCGAGGCATTAGGGTGTCTCCGGGATGGTGAACCAGACCCTACTTGGCAGCCAAACCTTGAATTTTCAGGCACGAGCCTCGCACGAGGCGTCCGCTATGGGCCGGATGACCATGAAATTGGTCGCATCAAACTGATTCTGATTGCGGCCCTAAGTTCCGCTCGCCGTTCAGTCAAAATAATGACGCCGTATTTTTTACCCGATGATGCCATCTGTCAGGCTCTCGGTGTTGCTGCCCTACGTGGTGTGGAGGTCGACATTGTTCTCCCTGAGCAGAACAACCTTGCTTTGGTTGGCTGGGCCTCAGACGCACTCCTGTGGCAGGTGTTGAGTCGAGGGTGCACTATCTGGATGTCACCACCACCCTTTGATCATACAAAACTCATGGTCGTCGACTCCTCATGGAGTCTTTTTGGGAGCGGAAATTGGGACGAGCGGAGCATGCGACTGAATTTTGAATTCAATGTAGAAAGTTACGACGAGTCGCTGGCACAGCAGATGGATACCCATATTTCGGAGATCATCAATAAGTCCACCAGGCGGACATTGGGAGACGTTGACAGCAGATCCCTGCCCATACGGATTCGTGATGGCATCGCACGACTCTTCGCACCCTATCTTTGACACCGGTGTTCTGAAAGTACAGCCATCATGACTGTTTGCTGTACCCTCCCTACGAACCATCTGAATTCGTGTGACCAAACACTTCAAGGTCTGTCTGCTTACCATTGGTGAGATGCGCTCTCCGGGAAAGTTCCTTCAAGGACTTGCAGCCAACGGCACCAAGTTCGACGGTCCAGTCATTTACGTATAAGGCAACGTGTTTCATAAGCACGGTGTCGTCAAGCTCTTGTGCATAGGTACGCATCGTAGCCAACGGCTCCTCTGGATTCGCTAAGCCATAAAGAACTGAGTCCCTAATAACGTTCTGAACGTGGCAGATCACGTCATCTCCCAAAGTGCGTTTGGCAAGAATCCCACCAAGTGGAAGTGGGCACTTCGTCTCAGCTTCCCAACGCGCACCCAGGTCTTCAACGAGATAGAGACCGGAGGCCTCCCATGTAAAACGACCCTCGTGTATACACACGCCAAAGTCTGCCTGACTCTGCTTTAGTCGTGGCATAATCTCGGAAAACACAACGTGCTCCACCCGTGTCACGCCTGGATAGAACATGTCATAGAGAAGTGTGGCAGTCGTCTGTGCCCCGGGGCATAATGCGAGTTGTTCGTGTTTAGTGGGAAAGGTGTCGCAGGCACTTGAAAGCAGAAGTGGGCCGACACCGAAACCTAACGCGGAGCCACTTGAGAGCACGATGTACTGATCAGCCAACAAAATTGCGGCATGAAAGCTTGCTTTTGCAACATCAAACTGTTGATCGAACAGGTGATTGTTCAAATCTTGAATGTCCAGCAATTCGATTTCAAAATTGAGACCTTGCCAATCAACACGACGTTTCATGAGTCCATGAAAAGCAAAGGTGTCATTTGGGCAAGTGGAAATACCAAGGCGTATAGTTTGCATCATCGTTTATTAGACAGGTTTCGACCTACATATTTCGCAATATTTTGAAGAGCTCCGTCCGTCTGCCAATTGCTTTTCGAACGGTCTCCGGCATGATTTGAAATCCCTCGAACAATGACCCAGGGAACATTGTTCATGAAACATGCAGCTGCAACAGCAAACCCTTCCATGTCTTCCGCAACGGCATCCGGACAGAATTTCTTTTTTAACCTCACTTCGGCCTCTGACGCTGAGGCTGCACACACGGAGAGTAATTCTCCGCTCGCTACAAACCGGCAGTCAAGGCTTGGGTTCTCATTCGAGCTACTGATAGCATCTCCAGCACCATCGAAATGTGATCCGTTTTCTCCCTGGAGTTGGTTCCATCCAATTTGTTCTGCCGACTGGAACTGCTCACCATCACCCACCCCAATTCCATAGCTTCGTACTCGAAAAAATTCATACGCATTGCCTACCGCACATCGTCGGTCCAGACTTCCGGCTATGCCAGCAAGTAGTACCATTTTAGGCCGATATCTGGCAACCAATAATGAGGTCCGTGCTGCCGCGGCAACTGGTCCGAAACCACACACCTCCATGGAAACTCCGTCGAGCTCCTGTTCACTCAAATGAGAACCCAGTGCGCTCAGTTCCAACTGCGTGGGCGACAACAAAAGACACCGCGGATGAGACATGATTATTTGTTCAATCGTTCCAAGGAGAAACCGAAAAACCGTGACATACGTTTCTTTAGGAACTGTACACAAACTCATTCACTAACAAAAATAGGCCACCACTCGCTACCTACAAGGGATCGTCCGTGCCTATCTGCTGACTGAGGAAATCGTCGACAAGGCGTCGGAAGGCTATTTGCGTTGGGATCCGAGTGAGAACCGCTGCAAGGAGTAAGCCGGCTACAACGAGATTGACAACGTCTTTCGTAGCGCGAAAAGCCGCGATGTTGATACATGCGGCAAGCACTAAGACAACGCTCGCGGCGATCACGGTGTATTGAATTTTTCTAGCTCCACTCACGGCTTGCTGGTCAGCTGTTTTGTGTTGTTCACCGCCGGCAAGCATGCTTCGTTGGAAATATGGAGCGATAACTGTTGCGATGAAAAAGGCTATCCCCGCAAGGAACAGGCTCTCCCGATGTGGCTGCTTGTTCAGGAGGATCAGGCCATCGAAAGCGGAGAAGACAACCCCGAGATAGATAACAGATAATATCGCAGAAAGGAGCAGAATGATCTGAATGGCTCTGCATGTCTCAGTTAGTTTCTGAGTCGCTTCATCTGACAGCTGCATGCCCGTAGAACTCCCTTGGATGAAAGATTCTCTGACAGGGACAGAGCGGTTGCACGCTCTGATACCCGTGGCCGCGATGCTCGGTACGGACGAGAGACTTCACAGACAGATTACATTCCATCGAGGTCGGGCATGTCAACCGAGTCTTCATATGACTCTCTATCACGATAGTGCACATTCGTATTTCCGTGGAGCGCTTTTCTGGCTTCTTCGGTAATATCCTCGATGCTTCCTAGATACAGAGGTCCTCTATGCTTCGCCAGACGAGTCGCGACCTGCACCGGTACCGAAAGTAAACCATTCAAAAAAATCACTCCCCTATATCGCGCTAGGATACCGGCTACGGTTGGAGTGATGCTTGTAAGCCCATTGAGCTGAAGAACCCCACTGTGATTCTTGACGAGACTCGTCGCCTGCTCAACCCGCAAAACCGTAATGTTATTGGTATCTCGTGGTAAACCAGCTTTCGAGCCACTTCGCCCAAATAGTGACTGCCAAAGGCCCATGCCATCAGTTGCCATAGTCTTACCCCCGGATAGGAGTCGCACAGGACAATGTGCGCAGAACGCCAACGTGTACGCAATATGCTGGAGAATCCCTCCTCCCAGTAGTATTCCACCCATTCCTTAACAAAATCCTAACAAAACAACTCCCAGTTAAAAGGGCAGTTTTCCCAGTTTTCTCGGGAAAAACAAAATTCCAGCGTCTACGTTGATGGCTTTCCTCGTACAAACTATCGGACATTTAGAGCCAAATCGGACTATGCCCAAAAGACACGCCGCGGTGTAGACAACGGTCAGGGGCTGCATTTTGGACACGCTGCATGGAGCCGTGGGCAGTTTCATAGGGCCTCGGTGCACGCTGCTTGCGATCCAACCTTTCAATCCCATAAGGTTTCAGGATGAACGAATTGACGTCAGTTCAGAATTTCAGCGAGTCTTTTGCGTCGGGGGATTTACGGGCTGCATTATGTGCCGTTGGACGCGAGTTTCATTCTCGTGGGTGGTCGTTAGGTACCAGTAGTAACTACTCGGTTGTCGCAGGTCGAAATCCGCTCGAAATACTCATTACGGCAAGTGGCAAGGACAAGTCCGCCCTCACCCGAGAGGACTTTGTAGCAGTTGACTCGTCTGGTCAGTTGCTTCAAGGCCATGAGGCGAATGGAAGGAAATCTTCAGCCGAAACCCTCCTGCACTGTCTTATAGCCGGATCGCTTCCAGACGTCGGAGCAATTCTGCATACCCATTCTATTTGGGGCACGATATTATCTCGACAGGCACTGGCCACTCAACAAACTCGAGGGGCAATACAAATCGAGGGATACGAAATGCTCAAGGGTCTTGAGGGAATCACCACTCACGACACAACAATTAACGTGCCCGTTTTCCAGAACAGCCAGGATATGGTTGAGCTATCAGACCGTATTCGAGAAGGTCTTATCTCTTCAGATGGTGGCCCGTCAGAAGTCTTACCACATCATGGATTCCTCCTGTCAGGGCACGGTCTTTACACGTGGGGACGAACCTTGGCTGAGGCTCGACGGCACATTGAAATTTTTGAGTTTCTGTTTGAGGTCACAGCGCAACAGAAACTGCTCGCACGTTGCACCTAACCAGACTATTCGACACACAAGCACAAGGAAAAGCAGGAGAACATTGCCATGGCCATTGTTACGATTCCCGCTGAAATGCGGCAAATCAAAGATCTAGCTGAGATTAAAAACTTCCTCGCTAATTACGGTATTGAATACGACATCTGGCCGTTGGAAGACCGCGTAAATCCAGCCGCTCCCGCGGAAGACATTCTTGCTGCCTACAAACCCGAAATTGATGTTCTCAAGGAGCAAGGTGGATTTGTTACAGCAGACGTCATAGATGTTTACCCAGACACACCAAACCTTGACGCCATGCTTGATAAATTCAACAAGGAACATACGCACACGGAAGACGAGGTGCGATTCATCCTGCAGGGGAGTGGCGTGTTTCACATCAACCCAGGTGACCAACCCGTTTTTGGTATTGAGGTTTGGAGTGGTGACATGATTAGTGTGCCCCTTGGCACCCGACATTGGTTTGACCTCTGCAAAGAACGACGAATCCGCGCGATACGATTATTTCAAGACCAAACTGGTTGGACGCCTCACTACCTAAGCGACGCCGTACATGAAGCGTACAAGCCCCTCTGTCTTGGGCCAGCATACCTCGATGGCTCGCATGGAGCATCATCGTGATTGTCTTTTCAGGGCAGGTAATCCTCCTCGATGTCGAGGGAACCACCTCTTCTATCGACTTTGTTTATGACGTACTTTTTGGCTACGCGAAGGAGCACGTTGCAGCATTTCTTCAAACTCACTTAGACGACGACGAAATCTACAAGATCACTCAAGCACTTGCTCAGGAAACCGGTATTGATGCTGATATACGAGACAGCAACGGATGCACCCAGATCGTTCTTGCAGCGATTGATCTCATGAACAAGGATGTTAAGTCAACACCGCTGAAAGCCCTTCAGGGTCGCATCTGGAAAACAGGTTTCCAGTCCGGCCAATTAGTCTCCCATGTTTTTGATGATGTTCCTTCATCATTGGCGGACTGGTCCACCTCAGGTATCGACATTCGCATCTATTCGTCTGGATCAATTGACGCCCAGAAGCTTTTTTTTCGCCACACTGCGGCGGGCGACCTGACAACGCATCTTCGTGGGCATTATGACACGACAACGGGTCCAAAACGAGAACAAGAGAGCTATCTGAAAATTTCAAACGACATTGGCGTTAAACCCGAACACATTCTTTTTTTGAGCGACATCGGCGCTGAGCTCGATGCTGCACGTGCCGTTGGAATGGCTACAGGTGCAACAATGCGACCTGGGAACCAACCGTTTGAAAGTCTTTACGACCATGAACACATACAAAGCTTCACAGACGTTACCTTCTAAGGAACACGCACAGCGACCATGACAACCACTTCTTCTGCCGCAAACACCCATACTCGTCAGTCGATTCGCTGTTCCGCGGCGGCTTCAACTGCTTCAACCCTCCACGAGGCAATCTCGACTGCGTACCAGGAAGCCCTGGTTGAACTTGGCGGTTCCTCGCCAGACCTTGTTGTGATCTTTATTTCGGCGGCATATGGCGAAGAAATTCGCCCTGCAATGGAATCACTTAATGAACTTGCACCGTCACGTTATCTGCTTGGTACCACCGCTGAAGCCGTGCTAGCGAATAACGATGAGTACGAATCTGAACCTGCCATTGCAATCTGGATGGCCAAGTTGCCGAATGCCGAAATTACACCCTTCACACTCGAATATTCGCAGACTGCAGACGGGGGCACGTTTCTTGGGTGGCCGGATGATCTCGTATGGCCAAAAGATGCCACCATGCTGTTGCTTGCCGACCCCTTCTCGTTTCCGGTTGATGATCTCATTACTCGTTTGGAGGAAGATCGCCCCGGCCTGCCAATCATTGGAGGCATGGCTAGCGGAGGGAATCAGCCTGGTGCAAACACTCTGGTTATTAACGGTGAAACATACGAGAGTGGTGCTGTGGGTATTATTCTAGGGGGGGGTGTTCGAGTTCGGCCGGTTGTTTCTCAAGGGTGTCGGCCCATTGGCACTCCACTTGTCGTCACCAAAGCGGAAGACAACATGCTTGTCGAATTGGGTGGGCGTCCCGCATTCGTCCAGCTACGGGCTGTCTATGAGACACTCGATGACCACGACAAGCAACTTGTCAAAAACTCGCTCCACGTGGGTCGAGTAGCAAGCGAGTATCAGGACCACTTTGAACCTGGTGATTTTCTTGTTCGCAATGTCGTTGGCGCGGACCCTGAAACTGGCGTGGTCGCTGTTGGCGATTTAATACGGACCGGGCAGACCGTCCAGTTTCATGTTCGTGATGCCCACACAGCTCACGAGGACCTGCAGACCCTGCTTACGCGACAGACTAAAAAACGTCCAGCAGGTGCGTTGATTTTCACCTGCAATGGGCGCGGACGGCGCCTCTTCTCTACGCCCAGCCACGATGCGTCCTGCCTCCAACAACTGCTTGGGCCGCTTCCAGTAGCAGGCTTTTTTGCGCAGGGTGAGATCGGACCAATTGGCAGTACAAATTGTCTGCATGGATTTACGGCCAGTATTGCCCTGTTCGAAGCCGCCGAATAATCCGTTAGACGCAAGGGAAAGCGGCCTTGATCTAAACGAAGCTAGGGCCTATTGTCCGGAAAAGGGTGGGCGACCCAAGGATGCTGTCATGCTATTGCGCCACTATCGAGTTTGTTGTCTCACTCTGTTACTTGGTGCCCTCGGTGTTTCAGCCGGGTGCGGGTGGCATCGCCGCAATGCGTATGCATACGCCCCTCCATACGCCCCTCCGGTGTATCCCCAACCCGGTCTTCCCAGTCAACCTGTGCCAGCACAGCCGGTTGCGTATCCTGCTGCACAAGTTCAGGCCCCGGTGGCACCTGGAACGGTTGTTCCCACAGCACCTGCTGGGGTGCCAATGACCGCACCTCAGTCAATTGTACCGACCTCGGCGACGACACCATATTCACCGACTTGTGATCCTTGCATGCCACCAAACGGTGTCACTCCAGTGATCTACGAAGGTGCCGTTCAAACCGCACCATGCGTACCCGTACAATAAAGTTGACCTGAGCCTGCTCCAGTTGCAATCACGTCATTCTTGTTCGGATGGAAACATTTGTATGCCTGCATTGCCACCGTTGGTTCAACGCCCACCAGAGTTGATGGATGATCCGTCACTTGATGCAAGCCAGCATGAGGAGGCACTTCGGGCACTTGCCCGCATTCATATGGTCTCACGGACTGCTTCGCAGCTCGCCTCGTGCCTTGTTGCACTCATACACAACCTGCCGTCCACAGCAGGGCAAACCCTTCGCATTCTCGACATTGCCTGTGGGGGCGGTGATCTGACCACCTCGGTTGCAGCACGCGTTGCCCGTAAAGTACCCCATCGTATCGAATTTATCGGGCTTGATATCAGCGAGCGTGCAATCGGTTGGGCAACACGCAACCATGCTCGGGCGACAGAGAAGCTCGATGTGACATTTCGCACCTGTGACGTACTCAACGGTGAACTCCCATCATGCACACTCGCATTTCATTCTTTATTCCTTCACCACCTCGATGATGTGCAAGCGGTGGCGCAGCTCCGAGCCATGGCGGCGGCAGCTCAGGGGGGATTTGTGTTTTCTGATCTCCTGCGGACACGCTTGGGGCTGTTTCTTGCACAACTTGGTACACGTGTTTTGAGCCGATCATCCATCGCGCAAATTGATGGCCCGCTCTCAGTGAGAGCGGCTCGTACTGTCGAAGAATACCATCGTCTATTCAGAAAAGCGCAACTGCCTGTGCCAACGCTACGGCGGGCATGGCCAGAGCGCATCTGTGTCACGTGGAGCCATTCCTGATGGCTCCACAATATGAGACGGGGCTCAGTGCCTCTATCGATTCACAAAGCGCAGCAGCGGATCCATGGGATGTCGTCATTGTTGGGGCAGGGCCCGCTGGCTCAGCCGCAGCAACTTTGGTAGCAAAGAATGGACTGCGGGTGCTTTTGCTTGATCGAGAAAACCTTCCCCGGCCAAAGGTCTGCGGGTGCTGTTTGTCCCCGCTGGCACTCTCAGAGCTAGACATGCTGTCTCGTCAAGGCACCCCGCTGAACCTCCGAATTCAGTCACTCAAAAGGTTGACGATTGCTTCTCAAGGCCATGCCACCTCTGTGCCATATCCGACCGGCGGTGTTCTTTCCCGGCTCAACCTCGACACCCAACTCGCCACGCACGCAGTAGCAACAGGTACAGCCTGGCTCCCAAATACACGCGCACTTCACTGGCAGACTGACGGCGACCTTGTTCTTCTTTCAGTACAACCGAACAACAACGAGACGTATCAAATTCAGACGCGACGACTGCTCCTTGCAGCTGGTCTTCATAGTGCAGTCCGCTGCGGCGACAATCAATTCAGACAAGGAAAACGACGCAAGCGACCACCGCACAATCGAATTGGACTCGGTGCCACGTTGCCGTCTACAGGAGGGCCGTTAGACCCCGAGCACCTCATTATGGCGATTGACGACGGTGGGTACTGCGGACTCATCCGCCTAGAGGACAACACCATCGATGTTGCCGCAGCGATCCACCCCTCGAAACTGCACAATGACAAATCGCCTGCAGAGGCACTCTCTCGCATTCTTTCTCAGGCATTTGAAAGTACAACATGCCCGATCAATATTTCCACCCTCAAAGAAATGCCCATTCGTGCCACTCCACAACTCACGCACCAAACCGGTGCCATCGATTTGGACAGCAGGCAAATTTTCCGGATTGGAGATGCTGTTGGCTACATCGAACCATTTACGGGCGAAGGCATCGGCTGGGCACTCCGGTCAGCGCGACTCGCGAGTGAGGCACTGGTTACCGAGGGTGGCCGGCTCAGACCAGCTGATCAGGCGGCTGCACGATACCACCGCAGATATCACCAAGCCCTTGCGTGGCACCATCGCCGTTGCCGCCTCGTCTCCCTAGCCCTTCGCAGTCCACGCTTTGTTTCAACATCAATCCAGCTCGCCGGTTGTTTCCCGAGCCTGACTGGAACTGTTGCACGCCTTATTACTGGTAATTCCCCAATTGGAAAAACCCCTTCGTTAGAACAGTAGCGATGTGATCCATACATAACCAATTGCCAGAATGATCTGAACCACGGCAAAGGCAGAGGCGACTTTTACAAACCCCATGAAGGTCAGTGGGAGGCTGTTTTTATGGATAATTGTCATTGCAACAACCGTCGATGCGGAGCCAATGGGTGTGATATTACCGCCAAGGTTAGCCCCGTAGATCACACACCACCAGAATGGTGAGCCCGGGTTACTCCCTTCCGGTCCTACCACGAGCGGATTCACCGCAAGAATTTTCGCCAGCACTGCAGCGAGTGGAATATTATCAGTAACGGAACTCGCAGCCGCCGCACTTACCAGCAGCGAAGCTTGGGCGGCTGGGCCTGGCAGGCTTAACATCGCCCCAATACCCTCTCCGATAATTGCAAGTACCTCCGCCTGCTCCATGACATAGATAACGACAAAGAGCGACGCAAAAAAACCGAGCAAATCCCAATCAACTGCCTTGTAGAACGTGTCGACCTCATTTTTATAGAACCACAATGCCAGACCTGCAAAGAAAAGCGCTACAAACCCCATGCCGAGTTCATCAAGGTCCCATGGCAATGCGGATTGGCCTGCCAAGCACACAATAAAACCCAGAAGCAGCAGCACCGAACACCAGAAGAATCGAACGGACGGGACACTCTCCTTCTCGTCAAATCCGGCGACCAACTCGGCTGCGGTCTTTTTTTCATCATCAGTGACAAGACCTTTTACATCGAAAGTCAGACGGGCTTGAAAAAGCGTGACAATGGTTGCGACAACAACGAAAGGTGCAGACGTCAGGAAGAATGGAACGAAACCTATCCCTGCAGCCTGCCCGACAATGATATTGGGCACACTACTAATGAGGGTGAGGAGCCCGCCCACATTAGTTAGAAGGCCTTCCGTAATGAGAAAGCCTAGCAGCAAATCTCGCCTTTCTAGCTTGCCCAAAGAGACTGTTGTTAACGAGCCAACAATAATCATTGCCGTCACGTTGTTCAGTACCGCAGAGAATATGACTGTGAGGGCGCCGTAGAAAACCAACAGTCGCCAAGGGTCACCCTTTGATTGCTTTGTAAGCTTAATTGCCAGCCACGTGAAAATACCCGATCGACTTGTCACTTCTACAAACAGGCTCGCGCCCAGAATAATTGTGATAACAGACCAGTCGATTGCCGGCACATAGATTGGGAGTGCAATCTCGTGTCCATTCGGCAACGTAATGCTGCCAAACGGCAGCATGGGGTGAGCCCGATCCGTGAAATATCCAATAACCGTCTCTGTAACTAGGCAGAAACCAGCAAACGTTCCTACGATCAGAGATTTTTTTGCATGAATTTTTTCTTCAAAAGCAAGACACAAGACCATTCCAATAAGAACAAGAAGATAGAACCCGGTGACCCATCCAGGTACTTCATGTCCCACGACGTCACTCAGTGCGAAAATTTGACTCACAGCTAGTGCATCCCTGCCTTGATTCAAAAGGGTAATCGAAAACTAGAGTAAGAGTTGAGCAACATCTGTTAATTCCACACTAAGCGCATACGCCATACCATGCATTGCAAGCTGGTCTTTATCTTTTGTATTTGTGACGAGAAGATCAACGGCGTATCGAGACACCAGATCCCTATACCGGGCCACCCGGTGCCCAAATTCAACGATCTGTTCAACGTTGAGATCAACACCTGCGTCCTTTAATCCTCGAATACACGATTCTGCATAGTGCGTTGGTATTGCTACCAGCTGTTCTGCAATAAGTTCCTGTGCCTGCTCGGTATTAATTTGAGGTATGCGGCGTATTGCATCGAGGTATCGCCGAAACAGAAGATCGTCCTCGACATGACACAGCCAAACCGTTCCGTTTGGATCACAGCAGGACACTGCGTGGTTTACAAGTCGGTCGTCACCAGACAGATTATCTGTTACGACCATAACCCCACGACAAGCAGTTCCGACAAGAGGATGTGGCTGCGGGGCTGTTCCGGGAAGGAGCAGCAGGGGGGTAGAAAGTTTCTGAGTCATGACGTCGACGTAAACGCCAAGGGTGTGCTGTGGCACGAGACTCGACTCAGCGAGACACCGCGAGGTAACGATTAGGTCTGGCTTCCGATTATTCATGACATGAAGCAAGTCATTCACGTTACGAAACTGATCACCGGTAACGGACACCCATTCTGCTGTATTGGCAATCTGCGGCAAGAAACGTTTCAGATCGACTATCAGCGCGTCTGCAGCTTGCTGATCTGCGTCTGTAACAATAGCGATCGACTCGAGTGAAATGTCGGCAAAACGATACGGTGTGCGTTCCGCTCGTTTAAAAATTGATTCGAATTCGTCAATCGCTTCGTCACTACGACTCGGCGACGGATGATGTCGTGGTTCGTTCATGAACTAAAATATAGGGCAGAAGGGTACCCATCGTCACGTCGGGTTTTTTCATCAAGCAAACGAAGAGCGAATTCCGTTACATCCAGTCGTGCGGATGAGCAGAATCTGCAAGACTATGAGTATGAGCCTTGTGATTCTCGGTATAGGCACCGCTACGCCACGTCAAAAAATACAGCAGCAACATGCCGCACTCCTCGCAACCAATCTGATTGGCAACAAGGCCCCTGCAGAACGAACGATGCGGGCAATCTACCGACAAACGAGGATTGCACAACGGAGCTCGGTTCTACTTGATGAAACACATGAGGGGGTATTCAGTCAAGAGTTTTTCCAGCCCGCCACATCCGCGGATGACCATGGCCCGACGACACAGGACCGCATGGCCCGGTACGCCACCGAGGCGACACCCCTGGCTGTAGAGGCTGTTGAAAAGGCTCTTACAAAGGCAGGCGTCACACCAGAAGAGATTACGCATCTTGTCACCTGTTCCTGCACCGGCTTCCAGGCGCCTGGCGTTGATATTGCCCTCATGAAAGAACTTGGATTTTCGAATACGACAAGCCGAACACATATTGGGTTCATGGGCTGCCATGGTGGGTTCAACGCCTTGCGTGTGGCAAAGGCATATGCCGAAGCGGACCCACGTGCAACGGTTCTTATTGTATGCGTGGAATTATGTAGCCTTCATTTTCAATATACCGACAACCCGGAACAGATTGTGGCCAACAGTATTTTTGCCGACGGTGCTGCTGCAGTCATCGGTCGATCAGCAGACCATCCAATGGCATCCGAGGTTTCAGGCTGGCGACTCCTTGATCAGACGAGTGTGGTTCTCCCTGAAACTGTCGATCAGATGGGGTGGCTTATCGGTGATACTGGATTCGAAATGTCTCTTTCGGCGGAAGTGCCCTCGCTCATTGGTAACGCTCTACCAGAAACCGTAACTACCTTTCTGAAAAAACATGGTCTTGAAAGAGAACAGATCACGGATTGGGCAGTTCATCCAGGAGGACCACGGATTCTTTCGATGGTCGAACAGGCACTTCAACTGAACACCGACGCCTTGCTTTTTTCTCGCGATGTTCTGGCACAGTACGGAAATATGTCGAGTGCTACTATCTTCTTTATTCTAGAAACCCTTTTTGTGCAGGCACACCAGAATCATTCGCATGGCTTACCGGACACATGCATCGCGATGGCATTTGGCCCCGGACTGACAACAGAACTCGCACTCTTTCAGTAGCTGCTGTCGGCGTCCGACTCTGTGGTAAACAGCACTGGATTCAACGGATCGTCCATAATTTCTCCAACGGCGGTAGATGGCGTCCATTTTTCGTGATCAAGTGCTTGATTTGGATTCGATGGTTCCGCCAGTCGCATATTGGAGTCCATATAAATCACCGTGTGTACTTTGCGTGGTAGTGCTGTGCTATTTGGCCCTGCTCGATGTAAGGTCCACCCAAGATGGAACGATACATCACCCAATTCGTACGGCTCGATCACTTCAACAACTCCCTGGTCTTTTATTTCCTTTTGGATCAGGGCCTCAGAACTATCCGATATAGGAAGATCTCTTCCTATTTGTTTGCGATGACTTCCACGTCCAAAACAAAGAGGCCCCTGTTCCAGGGGTACCGCGTGCAGCGGGATCCACGCGGTGACAGACAAGTTGCTTCCCATCGGCCAATATTGTTGGTCGGCATGCCAGGGCGTAAAACCACCAGACGGCTCCTTATAGAGCGACTGGTCGTGCCACAGCCGAACACCACTTGCGCCGAGCAAGTCTGTCGCTATTCCAGCGAGTCGTTTTGAAAATGTCAGCCGTCGAGCATCCTCACTTTTCTCCCACAGATTCCCTACTTGAATGAATGCCTTCGAATAGGTGTCACGTTCCTTCATCGGCGTGCCATCAAGGTGGTTATGAGCGAGGGTAAGTTGAGTAATCTCTGGTTCGAAATAGTGCAATGTTGCCGCATCAAAGACGTTGGATGCTCTCAAGAACCCATCTTCTCGGAATCGAACCAGTTGGTCTTCCGACAGGTGATATTTTTGATCAAGCAGTGGCAGATCATTCATCCCTAACACCTTTGTGCAACCTGATAATGTTCCTTATGGACTTCCTAAGCAAACCCATAGAACATCTCTCCCATGCGATGAGACTGATTGCACGCCCGTAGAATTCCTGTTTACTCGATAATCGCCGCCATGGCAGGCTACTGTTTACACAATCATTCGTATATCGTCATACAATCATTCGTGGCACAAACGTAATATACCGGAAAACCAACCAATAGCCCTTTTTTCCCTTAGCGAAAAATTCAAAAAAACATACGATGCTCGATATGTATAAAAATGATAGTGAAAGATGCCAACGTTAACTGAGTCGACAGAACCCAAACTACAACACGCCTTGGCAGGATCATGAAACCAGCGCGTCGCCTTGCGATAGATCGAATATTCCCCGACGTTGACAGCGGTCGTTTCGAGGCAAAACGTATTGTCCATCGGCCAACCAAAGTCGCGGCAGATATTGTCTGCGACGGACACGACGTCCTGTCCTGCACGCTTTATATCCGGGGTCCCCATCATGAATCTTGGACCACCATTCCCATGACCGACGTTGGGAATGACCGGTGGGAAGCCGCCTTTACGCCGGACCACCTTGGAACCTGGGAGTACACCGTACGTGGTGGAGTGGACCGTTTTGAAACGTGGCTGCGCGACTTGAAGCGACGCAAGAATGCGGGGGATGATCTGGGTGATGAATTGATTGAAGGGCAACAACTCATTGATAGTGTTCTTGAATCAGCACCCACTCGTGTTGCCGAACAGCTCATCCATATCAAGTCGGTATTAACGCAGCCTGATGGATATTCCACCGCCTGTAGTAACCAGCTGGCAGCTTTAATGGCCGCACACGCTGACCACTCTGAAGATACCTGGTTCGACATTCCGCGACGCATCTGTGTTGAACGGGAACGAGCGGCTGTTGGAGCATGGTACGAGGCCTTCCCACGGTCATGGGGTTCCCCCGGCGCGCATGGCACGCTGTGCGATCTAGCGAACTCGATTGACTACATCGCGTCTATGGGGTTTGATGTTCTTTACCTTCCACCTATTCATCCGATCGGGCAGTCATTTCGAAAAGGCAGAAATAATTCTGCACATGCTCAACCTGTAGATGTTGGAAGCCCGTGGGGAATTGGATCGTCTACAGGCGGCCACACGGACATCCATCCCGAACTTGGCACACTCGATGATTTTGAGACACTGCGGCACGCGGTGAGCGGGCGGGGCATGGAACTCGCACTCGATCTTGCACTGCAATGTTCACCTGACCATCCATGGGTGACCGACCACCCGGAGTGGTTTCGCCATCGGGCTGATGGATCCATTCGCTATGCGGAAAATCCTCCAAAAAAGTATCAGGATATTTATCCACTCGATTTCGAAACCGAAGGATGGCAGGAACTCTGGCATGCGGTGCGTGAAATCTTGGAGTTCTGGATTAGCCACGGTGTCCGGATTTTTCGTGTCGACAATCCACACACAAAACCGTTTGATTTCTGGGAATGGCTTCTCGCTGATGTCCGGCGGACGCATCCGGATGTTCTATTTTTGGCTGAGGCCTTTACCAGACCGAAGACTATGTATCGCCTCGCCAAAGTTGGATTTACACAAAGCTATACCTATTTTACGTGGCGGACTGGAAAGCAGGAGTTGGCAGAGTACCTCGAGGAAGTCACCTCGCCTCCTGTGGCCGACTACTTCCGGCCAAATTTTTTCACGAATACACCAGACATTCTTCATGAGACCCTTCAACGTGGTGGGCGACCAATGTTTATGGTCCGTCTGGCATTAGCTGCACTGTCTGTGGGCAACTGGGGCATCTATGGACCCGCCATGGAACTACAAGATGCGACACCACGTGAGCCAGGGAGCGAAGAATATCTCGATTCTGAAAAGTATGAGATCAGACTATGGGACCGTCAGGCCCCACACACGCTCGCTCCGTTCATCACCCGGCTGAATGAAATCCGAAAGTCCGAGGCTGCCATTCGCGACCATTCACCTCCAGTAATTGAAACAACCGATGATCCATTTTTGCTGGCTTGGTCCCGACACGATCCAACCACCAACAATCACCTGTTAATTGTGGTAAATCTCAAACCAGAAGAATCCCGAACAGATACGGTCGAGCTGACAACAGACCATTTCGGAAAACCCTTACTGACTTCTTTTGCCGTCTCTGATCTTCTCACAGGGGAACGTTCGACGAGACCACTCAAAGACTTTCAGGTGACATGCACACCCACCGCCCCAGTCATCGTGCTCCGGCTCTCACCAAATTCCGATAGCAGCTCTGCAGACGAATAATTCATGGCTTCACTTAATACTTCGCACGTTGAGGCATTTGCAGCATGGCTGCCTCGCTGCCGTTGGTTCAGTGCCAAAAACCTTGGTGATATCGAATCGCAGTTGCGTTCGATTGATTGCATTGACCTGCCTCCCCGTACAGACGATGGTGAAAAGATTCAGCTTGCGTGCATTCGATTCGAGACAGGTATAGGCGAGACAACTTTTCTTGCGATCGTTCAGTTCATTCCCGACCACCACGCTATGCTGACATGTCGTGATGCAACGACAGACGCCGCTTTCAACGAGTGGCTGCTTGAACTTATTCAAAGCGGCGGAACACTACAAACCACGGTGGGTAAATTTGTTGGGCGTTCGCTCCAGCAACAGGTAGGAGAAGTCCCTCTCACAAACAATCTTTCCACTTCTCCACTTGGCAAGGACACTTCGAACACCTCGACACTCATCACCACTCAAGACGCCAATAGCACCACCAACAACTATGTCAGTAAACTCTTTCACACGTATCACATGGGCATCGCACCTGAAGTCGAGGTTGGCCTTCACCTGACACAGTGCGGCTGGTCGGGGGCACCGCCTTTGGTGGGTTGGCTGGAGTACATTCCCACTAGAAAAGAGCAGGGCGGGGCGGTGGCAACAGTGCATAAAGCGATTACCCCATCAATCGACGCATGGGAATATTCCATACAAACACTTTTACAAGGTGTGAACGTAAATGACGCACTGTTGGACATGGCTCGTCGCATAGGAACACTCACAGCCGGCATGCACGAAGCACTCGCTAACGCTGAGGACTCTGCTGCGTTTTCCCCACAGGCACCCTCAGAAAAGGAGCGGTGCGAGACTACCTGCTCTATGACGGAACATGCCCGAAGTGTGTGGGCCTTGCTTAGCACTGCTGACGTGCCCTTGCTGTTTCAGCAGAGAGTGAACAATATTCTTGCGCATCAGCAACCCGTGCTGGATGCACTCGAGGGTGTGGCATGCCTCCAGCAAACAGCTGCGTACATTCGTGTGCACGGAGACTATCACCTTGGGCAACTGCTGTTTGATGAATCAGATGAAACACTTCATGTAATTGATTTCGAAGGAGAACCGCAGCGAACACTCGCAGAGCGACGAAGGAAAACAAGCATTTTCAAGGACCTTGCGGGCATGAGCCGGTCTTTTGAATATCTTTGTCACAGGCCAGAAAATAGCAAAACACGAGTGAAGGCAACTGATCTCACTCGAGCATTTCTCAGTGCCTACACAGACAAAGCGCATGGGCAGTCTTTTTATCCTGACACCAAAGGCGAAGCGGAGAGTCTCTTGAACGCCTTCATGCTTGACAAAGCCATCTATGAACTCGCCTATGAAGCCCAACATCGGCCAGATTGGCTTGACGCGCCGCTAACAGCAGTTGAAACGTTTCTACGAACAGGCCTCTGGCTTACGTTCTAAAAACCAGGAATGCTTAAACGTCGGCTTCCTCCTGAAGCGATAGCCATTGATCCTCTGTGGCGGCAAGTTCTTTCTCTACTGCTTGCAGTTCACTATGGAGTTTCATAGCTTCTTCTGGATCTGTGACTGCCTCCATAAGCGTGCGTTTCTTTTGCTTCTCAGCATCCAGCTTTGCTACTGCCTTCTCGAGAGACGCAATAGTCTTGCGTCGTTTTCGCCCATCGTGGCCGCCGGTCCTTTGACGTTTGCCCCGTGAATCGCCGCCCGCGTGCTGGGGTGCTCGAAGGCCTTCTGCATCATCGACCTCTTTTTCAATTTTCTCGACATACCGTTTAAAAGTCCCGGGGTAATGCACCACTCGTCCTGCTGCAACCTCAATGACATTCGTAGCAACCGCACGCACAAACGTCCTGTCATGGCTGGTAAATATAACCGTGCCTGCATAGGCACAGAGTGCGTGGGCAAGCGCCTCAACGGTTTCGACGTCGAGATGATTTCCCGGCTCATCAAGCACAAGAATATTGAATCCTCCGAGTAGCAGACCCGCCAAACACAGCCTGGCACGTTCACCGCCAGAGAGCACCTTCACTTTCTTTTCAACGGCTGCGCCCCGAAATAGCATAGCACCAGCCAGATCGAGTATGCGCTGTGTGGGTGTACCCATCTCGGAGACACGCTGCAGATAGTCAAGAACTGTCTCGTGTTCGGGAAGCGTCGTATAAACATGCTGGGCGTAGGTACCAACGTCACATCCATAGCCCCACTTGATACGCCCGTGAATCGCGTCGAGTGATCCGACCACTGTTCGAAGAAAGGTGGTCTTCCCTTGTCCGTTATCCCCAACGATAGCGACGCGGGCACCATGATCAATCTCCAATGAGATTTCTTCTGCAACCTTCTGAGATTCATACCCAATCGCGACATCCTGACAGCGCAGCGCCGCACCCTGTCGTGGGCTCACTTCGGGGCATCGTATTGCAGCTGTTGGTGAGGCTGACTCCAATTCTTCGAGCTCGAGCCGCTCGAGTTGTTTTGCTTTGGATCGAGCCTGAGAGGCGGTCGAGGCTTTCGCCCGATTCTTATTAATGAACCGTTCGAGTTGTTTCTTCTTCGCGAGTGTGGTTGCATTCACTCGCTGCAGATGTTCTTGCTGTTCTCGCTGTTGGTCGAGAAATGAGTCAATCTTGCCGGGAAAGGTTGTGAGTTTTCCGCGAGAGAGGTCGAGTGTTCGATCACATGTAGCAGTGAGAAAACTTCGATCATGCGAGACAATCAGGCAAGCTTCTCTGAAGTTGCGGAGAAAGTGTTCCAGAAGCACCTGCGTTCGAAGGTCGAGAAAGTTTGTTGGTTCATCCAGTAGCAGCAGATTGGGTTCATGGAGAAGCAGCGCAGCGAGTTTGACGCGGGTCTGCCAGCCGCCAGAAAGTTCTCGTACGGGCCCGTGGAGGTAATCCCCCTTGAGTTCAAATTGCCCAGCTACTTCACCGCATTTCCAGTCTGGCTGGTTGCTGTCGCGCACAAGAAAGTCGAGTGCGGACTCCTTTGGCTGAAATGGATCGTGTTGTCGGAGGTATCCGAGGCGCAATCGCGGGTGATGAATGACTTCACCGCCGTCGAGCTCCTCTTCACCAAGGATTACTTTGAGCAGGGTGCTTTTTCCGGCACCATTTCTTCCTACAAACCCGACCTTCCCGTCATCAGTAATTGTTGCTGAGGCTTCATCAAGAAGAACCTGTTCACCGTAGCGTTTCGAAGCATTCCGTATCTCAAGTAGAACGGCCATACAGAAGAAGCACACCAGACAAGGAGGGAAAAGCAACAGACGCGGAAAGCGGAGGGCATGGGACTCGAACCCACAACCCATTGCTGGGCACCACAATTCCAATGTGGCTGCTAGCCGTTCGCGTACCCTCCAGAACGCTTTTTTTGGTGCTGGGGTTACCGGTGGGGTTACCGCTGCCGAAAAAGTCGTTGCCTAAGTATAGCTTATGACTGTGGGTTTGCAGGGCGGCAGACAACTGCCCCGACCTGAATTGTGTTCTATAGTTTTTTAGAGAGTTTGACTCCTAGGGTTGAGTCGTCCCCCCCGATTAGATTCCCCTAGGGTCAACCTCTTTTTTCTTTGCTGCGTTTTCTGGCTGATATGACGTCCAGACCTACCTTCTAGGCCCAAATGTTGCGCCGTTTCTGTGCGTATTGTGGACAAGGCCAGGACGCCCTGAACCGGCCTGTTTTGCGTTCGTAATATCCCTACGCAACCTCCGCCCGTCAGCAGGTTGAATGGTTCCCTGCTGGCGGGCTTTCTATGCACCGAACAAAACGCATTTTCGCCCGTAGTAATTACTACAAGCCACATCTAAACCCGTCAGCAGCACCCCCCGTTTGGTCAGACAGGGGTGGCGTTTTTTTGGTTACCGTGGGGGATCCCTTCCGATATAATACCAAGGTGCGAACTTACTGGATTGGCTACTCGGCCCGCCCGTTCTCTGCACCCCGACACGCTGCGTTTGCCAGCATGGGACGCTAAACAATTCGAACACTACTCGGCCCGCCCGTTCTCTGCGAACACGTTCTCTCGGCATTTAGTTGTTGCTCGCGTTGCTTCGTCTGTGGTGAGTCGTACTTTTGGATGTTATATCGACAGATGGCAACCTCAGTCGGACTCGAGTCGCATCAACAGCCAGCCAGCCAGCACCATCGCCGAAGGGCCAAGGACGACGATCAGCCAGGGGTGAAACGGACTTGTAAAAGTAGCAAGTGATACTGGCCAATACGGACCCGTGGAGAGTGCCATCCAGGCGATTACTCCCGTACCAATCGCAAGCACGACGATGGCTTGCCCGCTGCGGATTGTTGGAACTATCAGTCCCAACAGGAACAAGCCGATGATTGCGGCGCCCAGGACTCCCGAAAGCAACCACCATATGTCCAACGCGCTTTCAGTCAATCGCACGAGCGTCAATGCCATGATTGTTCCCATCACACCCCAGGCGATCGTGGCGGCACGCAGGACGCCGACTTCTCGCGCGTCGCCGGATTGCGGTCGCAAAAGGCGGCGATAAAAATCACTCATCACCAGCGTGGCGGCGGAATTCAGTGATGTTGACACGGTACTCATCGCTGCGGCGAAGACGGCGGCGATCAACAGACCACGTGCCCCCTGCGGCAGATGCGAAGCGATGAAATGCGGGAAGGCTCGGTCGCCCAAGTCTTTATTCGTTAGTTCGCTCGTGATGAGGTCAAGTTGCGATTGGTACTCTGCCGAATTGACGCCCACACCCGCCTGCATCAATTTTTGTTCTGCCACGATCAATCGTACTTCCTGAGTCTCCTCGGGATGGCTTTCATAATAGACGAAAAGTGATGAACCGATGAACAGAAACAACGCGCTGACCGGTACGTACAGCAACGCGCCCAGCCAGACGCTTTTCGCAGCTTCCCGATCGCTGCTAGCCGCGATGTAGCGTTGGACGTAGCTTTGATCGACGCCGAAGTTACGCAGATTATCGAACAGTCCAAACGCAAAAACGACCCAGATCGTAGGCTGCGAAAGGTCCAGCAGTGACGGACTTCCTAGTGAAAACTTGCCGCTTTGATTGGCGACCTCGATCACTTCCGCAGGACCGCCGGGCATCCCCATCAACAGGATTCCAAGAGCAAGGGATGCTCCTGCCAGCAGGACGATTGCCTGAATCGCGTCGGCCCAGATCACGGCCACGATTCCTCCGACAAACGAGTAGGCGGTCACGATCACACCCGTAACAATAATCACCGTGCGAATGTCCCAACCAAACAGCACGGCCATCGGCAAAGCCATCAAATACATGACGACGCCGATCCTTGCGATTTGGTAGAGCAAATAAAAAGTACTTGCGTAGATTCTCGCCCATAAACCGAACCGCGTTTCCAAGAGCGAGTACGCGGAGATTTCGCCCGACTTGCGATAGAGCGGCACGAAGTAACGGACCGCGATCAGTGCCGCCAGCGGTAATGCCAGCGAAAACATGAATGCGTTCCAGTTGTCCACGAACGCCTTTCCCGGCAGTGCCAGATAGCTGATACTGCTCAGGTACGTTGCAAAGATGGATAGCCCGCACAGCCATCCGGGTAGAGATCGACCTCCAGCGGTAAACTGGTCAGCGGACTTGTTCCGTCTCCAGAAGAACAAACCGAGTGCCATGATGCCCACGAAGTAGCCGATCAAAACGGTCCAGTCGATCCCCGTGAAAAAGACTGCTGCGATCATAGGACTTCAACCCTTCGCAGGATCTCCGCAACCTGCTCGCGTTGCGGTGGCAAGAAGCGATGGAAGGGATCGGCAGGCAGGTCGCTGCAGATGTTCAAAAGCGAAAGCGCTGATTTGGTCGCCTTGATGTGCCGGGAAGCGTATTTGCCAACGTCATAAATCGCCTGAAACGCATCGATCCGCTTGCGCGCCGCCAGGACAGCCGCGTCGTCACCAGCGACCAGGCCTCGGTGGCAATCCACAAACATCTGCGGGGCTACGTTCGCTCCACCGCTGACGCCGCCGTCGCCGCCCAACGCATGCGCGTCGGCCAGTAGTGCTTCCGGCCCGATCAACACCGTCCAATCCGGTCGCTCGGTTTTCAGTTTGCAAAGTTTCGCGAAGTACTGCATGTCTCCGCTGCTGTCTTTGACTCCGACAATCGAATCGATCGCCGACAATGTCCGGAGTGTTTCGTTGTCGAACCAAACCTTGGTCAGCCCTGGCATGTTGTACAGCATCAACGGCAGCGGAATCAGCGGAGCGATGTTCTGAATGTATGCCGTCAATTCCGTCTGGCCAGCCGGAAAATAGTACGGCGTGGTCAGCACCGCCGCGTCAGCTCCACAGTCCGCCGCATACTGTGCCAGATCGACCGACTCAACGAATGCGGTGTCCGTGACACCAACCAAAACCGGAATTCGTCCCGAGACAATTCGCACCGTCTGCGTGATCATTTCACGACGCAGCCGATAACTCAAACTTGGCGATTCACCTGTCGTGCCGAGGATAAACACGGCCGACACCCCGCCTTTGATGACATGATCCAGCAGACGGTGAAGTCCCTCGACGTCCAGCGCGTCACGTGCCGAAAGCGGCGTGATCAGCGGCGGAACAATGCCTTGCAGTTGCAAGGAGAACCCGCTCACTGAATCACCATCGGGTCGAGAACCACATGCATGACGCTCTCGCGTTTCCATGTGTACGTGATGTGAACTTTGCTGTCGCGGGACTGGATCACAGCTGGGTATGAGAACTCGCCTTCGCTTTTTTCCAGCGTGAGAACTGGCTTCCACGACTTCCCGTCTTCCGAGATGGCGACGTTGATCATCGTGCGATGCGACGGGAATGATCCTTTGCGAAGCGTGTGGTTGTAGACCAGCAATTGCCGACCGTCCGACAAAGTAACGGCATCGGTGCCTGAGTTCGGGTTCGGCAATTCAGTCGCTTGCAGAGGGCTCCACGTATTGCCGCGATCGTTTGACCAGCTCTCCGCGACGACGCTTTCTTTCGTTCGGCAGAGAACCTGCAGACGTCCGTCTGAGTACGTCAGGATACTGGGCTGGATGGCATTGAATTCCCCGTCAATCGGGCCGATCACTTTCCATGTTTTGCCGAGGTCGCGAGTTACTTCGAAGTGAACTTTCCAGCCGTCGTTCTCGGTGCTCGTGGGACACAGAATGGTACCGTCAGCGAGTTGGATAGGCTTGTTCTTGACCGGCCCGAGAAGATTTCGATTCGCTTCCGGCAGGGCCTTGTCGGTACCGAGTCGTCGCGGCTTCGACCAGGTTTTGCCGTCATCGCTCGACGTGATCAACGCTCCCCACCAGTCCCGCGGATTGAGGCCCACTTTGTAAAACAACATCAGCGGTCCGTCGGCAGGTTGAAACAACACGGGATTCCAGCAAGCGTATTGCTGATCTTCATTTTCGGATCCATCGACCAGTTCCACCGGCGTTGTCCACTTGCCGTCCACGTGGCGCGACAACCAGATTCCCACATCCGGATTCTTCTCGTGGGCTCCACCGAACCACGCTGCCACCAGTCCATCATTCGTTTCGACAATCGTGGAGGCGTGACACTGAGGCGTTTGGGCGTCGCTGATTTCATAAATCAACTCCGCCGACACGACTCCTCCGCTCCCCGGTTTGCTCGGTTCCGGGACTTGCCGTTCATCGGCTGACGCAGCCGTACCGGTGATCATCACGAAGATCACCAAACGAACATGTCTCATGAATTTCCTCGGAGTGCAATACAGCGTAAAGTCTATAGAGCAGATCGTACTCTATAGACTTTGAAGTGCAACTGGGTTATGGTGTCGTGTCAACAGGAAGCACTCATTCATACATCAGCGAAGTTAGGAGTCGCCATGATACGCACCGAGACTCACGCAAGCCGCGCGTACCATCACCTTCGCAAACAGCTTATTTTCGGTAAATTCGAGCCGGGCATTCGCTTGCTTTACGGCCCGATTGGGAAGGAAATTGGCGTCAGCGCTACTCCTGTGCGCGAGGCGGCGGGCCAGCTTGCCAACGAAGGCTTGCTTGAACTGGTACCCAGGATCGGAGCCGTCGTTCGCCAGATCAACCGCCAGGAACTCGTCGACATTTACGAGGTTCGGTTGGCCATTGAGCCGTATGTAGCTCGCCTCGCAGCGCAACGTGCAACCGCGCAGCAGGTAAGGCGACTTGAAGGGCACCTTGCGCGGATGCGTGAACTTACAGCCCAACTCGAAGCATCGTCAAAAGAGTTTGCCGGAAAACGAATTGTTGGCCAGTTTGAAAAAGCTGACTATGCCTTCCACATCGAGGCGATTGCGGCCAGTGGTAATCGAACGATGGTTCGGACAGCCGGCAGGTCGCATGTTTTGACCCGAGTCTTCGGCGTGAGGAGACACCGTTACGATGCGGCTTCGATGCACGCGACGTGCGACGACCACATGGCCATCTGGGAAGCCATTCAGGATTTAAACCCTGAAAACGCATCAGTTGCAGCCACGACCCACATTGAAAACGGACTCGCCAAATCGCTCGCGGCACTCGACAACGCGGGTGATCGGGCAATGAGTGGGGCCAAGTAGGCAAATGGTTTGGTTCAATGTGAACGGTAGTCGCATGATTAAAAACCTCTCCTGGTGTCGATATGGGCGAAACGGTCAACCTGCTCAATACACTGCGGCCAGAAATCCGAGCCGTGATTAAAAATTTGGATAATAAGTTGAGATCGCGAATGAAAACGCTGCACGACAACACGAAAGGGAGTGGGCAATGAAACGTATTTTCGTAATACTCAGTCTTGTGCCACTGTTCGCGTCGCTGGTCCAGGCTGACGAGCAGAGTGCGGCGAAGCCCAATGTGCTGTTCATCGCGGTGGATGATCTGCGGGTTGAACTGGGCTGCTACGGCGACAAACATGTTCGATCTCCCAATATCGACAAGCTCGCAGCCCGCGGGACGCTGTTCCAACAGGCTTACTGTCAGCAAACGGTCTGCAATCCGTCGCGGGCTTCGACGTTGACGGGACTGCGACCAGACACATTGCGAGTCTGGGATCTGCCAACGCATTTTCGGCAGAACATGCCCGACGCGGTGACGCTTCCGCAGTATTTCAAAGACAACGGTTACTACACGCAATGTGTCGGCAAGATTTTTCACAACTGGCGGCAAGACGATTGGAAAGGTGATCCCGTTTCCTGGAGTGTGCCTTCGGTACTGCACTACAACAGTCACAGCAACGACAAGCCGATGGTCGAAGGCAAGCTGCCACCGAACCTCGCTTCGGGAGAAGGGAAAACCGAGTGCCGTGCGGTGCCGGACAATGCATACTTCGATGGGCGGGTTGCCGATGCGGCCGTGTCGGCGCTTGGTGAGTTGAAGCAACGGGGAACACCGTTCTTTCTGGCTGTCGGATTCTGGAAACCGCACACTCCCTTCAACGCTCCAAAGAAGTACTGGGACCTCTATGATCGCGAATCAGTCCCGATTCCCGCACGTGTCGTCCCACCCCGCGATGTTCCGGATGTTGCTCTAACCAGTGCACGCTATCGTGGCGGCAAGGACTCAAGCTCATTAAGGGAAATGCACCACGGTCATCTTGCAGCGATCAGCTACCTTGATACGCAGGTTGGTAAGGTGCTGACGGCGCTAGAGCGGCTCGCCCTGCGCGACCGTACGATCGTGGTCCTCTGGTCGGATCACGGACTGCACCTGGGCGAACACGGGCTCACTCGCAAGACCACGGTCTTTGAATTGGATGCCCGCGTTCCGTTGATCATCACCACACCGCAGCACGCCGGCCGACAGCAAACAAGAGGCTTGGTTGAACTGCTCGATCTTTACCCGACACTCACTGAACTCTGTGGACTAGAAACTCCGAACGTTCTGCACGGCAAATCGCTTGTTGGCCTGTTGGAAAATCCGAACCAAACATTCAGACCGGCTGCTTTGACCCAAACACCTCGACCGAACTATCCCCGTGGAAAATTACCCGAGGTGATGGGCTACTCGATCCGTACCGAGCGATTCCGTTACACCGAATGGCGCGACTTCGCGACCAAAGAGGTGAAGGCCCGCGAACTTTACGATCACCAAGATGATCCGGGAGAAACTCGAAACGTCATCTCGCGGGATCTCCATGCGGACAGCGTTCCGCCACTGTCGAATCTCCTTGAAGAAGTCATTCAATCAACGGCCCGCAAGCAGGCGAAAAAGTCGTGATCGAACAACATCAAAACTCGCGCATCGTGCTGGTAATTTTGTGTTTCATCCTCCAGCTTGCTGGGGCCTTTTCGCACGCGGCTCAACCCAACATCGTCTTCATTCTTGCGGACGACCTCGGGTACGCTGACCTTGGTTGCTATGGCTCGAAGGTCAACCGGACTCCGCATCTTGATCGCCTTGCCGCTGCCGGAATTCGGTTTACCGACTTTCACAGCAACGGTCCGATGTGTTCCCCGACTCGTGCCGCCTTTCTCACCGGCCTGTATCAGAATCGCTTCGGTCGCCGCTTTGAAGCTGCGCTCAGTGGAAAGAACCACGATCCGGGGCTCCCGCTTGAGGCCGTTACAATTGCCGAGGTTCTTCGCGATGCGGGCTACGCGACAGGTTGCTTTGGGAAGTGGCATCTGGGCTATGGACCGCCGTACCTCCCCACCAACCAAGGCTTCGATGAATACCGTGGTCTGCTCTCGGGCGACGGCGACTATCACACTCATGTCGATCGCTCAGGAAACGAAGACTGGTGGCACGATAAAGTTCTCTCCGGCGAAAAAGGATACACCACCGATCTCGTGACCCGTCACGGGATCGACTTTATCAGACGCCACCATGAGAAGCCGTTCTTTCTGTATCTGCCACACCTCGCAGTGCATTTCCCATGGCAGGGACCGAGTGATCCGCCGCATCGCAAAGCCGGCACGTCTTATCACAAAGACAAGTGGGGCGTCATTCCGGATCGAGCCAATGTTCGTCTCCACCTAACCACGATGATCGAGAGCCTCGACGCCAATGTCGGCGCGATCGTCGCCACTCTGGAAGAACTGAATCTCACCGATAACACTCTCGTTTTTTTCACGTCAGACAATGGCGGCTATCTGGAGTATCGGGGCGGTTTCAAAAACATCTCCGACATGGGACCGCTGCGAGGACAGAAAGCTGAAGTTTACGAAGGTGGTCACCGCGTGCCGGCGATCGCTTACTGGCCTGGAAGAATTGAGCCCTCGGTGTGTGATGACACGACCATGACGTTCGATCTATTCCCCACCTTCGCCAGGCTCGCTGAGAGCAAACCGGGAAACACAGGCAATTGCGACGGCGTTGATCTCAGCGGGCTCCTGTTCGATCAGAAACCCGTTGGTGTCCGTACGCTTTTCTGGCGAATGGGTGACAAAAAGTGCGTCCGCGAGGGCCGCCACAAGCTTTGTGTCCTTCCGAACCAGCCACCTGCACTCTACGACCTTACTACCGATCTTGGTGAAACCACCAACATCGCCGCTAACCATCCCAAACTCGTCAGCCGCTTACAGCGAGCGCTGGCTAACTGGGAACAAACCGTCGACCAATCGGCATTGAACTGGAAATGAAATCCACAGTCTTCATCCTCTGTCTGTTCGGTATCCTCGCGCCTTTACATGGCGCCTCTCCCCAAACTCGGCCCAACATCGTCTTCATCCTTGCGGACGACCTTGGCTATGGCGACCCCGGTTGCTACGGTGGCAAAACCATCGCCACTCCAAACATTGATCGGCTGGCCAAAGAAGGGATTCGATTCACTCAGGCCTACTCCGGAGGTCCGGTTTGCACGCCAGCTCGCTGCGTCCTCATGACCGGACTGCACAACGGTCACACCGTCGCCCGCGATAATGTTCCTCACTATCACACCTACCTTCAGGACAAGGACATCACAGTCGCAGAAGTATTGAAAGACGTAGGTTATCGTTGCGGCGGAATTGGTAAGTGGTCCCTCGGCGATGCGGGAACTGAAGGACGCGCCACCAACCAGGGTTTCGACAGCTGGTTCGGCTACCTCAATCAGGATCATGCCCATTACTACTATCCCGAGTACCTCGATAACGACGACACACGCCTTGAACTGACTGGCAACACCGTGACCCGCGAACATTACTCCCACGATCTGCTTACGGCGCGGGCACTTCGCTTCATCCGCGACTCGTCCGACCAACCGTTCTTCTTCTACGGCGCCTATGGACTGCCCCACTTTTCTGCAAAAGATGAGGACCCTGACGGATTCAGCGTGCCGTCCACCGATCCCTACACGGACAGGCCATGGGACGAGAAATCAAAGAAGTACGCCGCCATGGTCCACTTGCTCGACCGCGATGTCGGTAGGATCATCGACCTCATCGATGAACTGGACCTCGCCAGCAACACCCTCTTCATTTTCAGCAGCGACAATGGCGGCCACAAAACCATCCACGAACGTTTCGACACCAACGGTCCGCTGCGTGGGTACAAACGCGACCTCACCGAAGGCGGCATCCGTGTTCCCTTGATCGCACGATGGCCCGAGACCATTCCTGCCGGAAGAGTCAGCACCCAGGTCATTGCCTTCGTGGACATGTTCCCAACCTTCACGGAACTCGCCGGCGCCGAAGTCCCGAAGAACCTCGACGGGATCTCGGTTCTGCCCGCGTTCCTGGGAAATCCAATGTCCAAACCACACCCGCCAATGTATTGGGACTACGGCCACTGTCGCGGCAAGCAGTACGGGCAAGCCGCCCGAATCGGAAAATGGAAAGGCATCCGCAGCGTCAAGAACGGCAAGATCATTGAACTTTACGACTTAGAGGCGGACATCGGAGAAACCGCCAACGTGGCCGCATCTCACCCCAATATCGTCAACCGTATCGCCGCCTACATGGACAAAGCAGTCACGCCACATCCTCGCTACGAAGTCGGCACCGTTTACAAAGGGTGGCCGATTTGGAAGAAATCAAAATGAGTAAGAGGTACGTGCAAGCACGCATCTCAGGAAGAACACATCACCGGTTCGACTATTAGCCAGAGTCCGGATTCTGTGATTTTGTCCGCTTTCAGGCCTTTCGGAGTCTTAGGCGCGTGTCCCAAATAAAATTTAAGCCTTCTCAGCCAAGCAGGACGGTTGGCAGCCGCAACGACCTGAATTGTGTTCTATAGTATTTTAGAGAGTTTGGCTCCTAGGGTTGAGTCCACCCCCCCAACGTGATTCCTCTAGGGGTTCAAACTCTTCTGAACAGTTGGATTCATGGATAATGGTAGTAGATTTCGATTACGTTTGGAGAATTGCTCTCAACCAGGCTCACTCTTCGACTCTTGTTGGCATCACCGCTCCAATCCCATTTCTCCAATTTGCAAGATCCAACTGTAGTTCTTTGACTTTTTCGGGGTGTTGCTTGCTGAGGTCGTTCTGTTCACCGACATCCTTGGATAAATCATAGAGTTCGACATCATTGTATTCCCAGAATTCGATCAGCTTCCAATTGCCCTTGCGTATCGCTCCTCCGGGGGTCCAGCCAGATCCGTGATAGTGTGGGTAATGCCAGTAAAGTGCACGCGCAGCCTGCTCCTTGGATTCTTTGTCTAACAAGGAAACCAGACTGCACCCGTCGGCGTGAAGTTCCGGCTGAAGTGCCAGCCCGGCTAGATCAAGCATCGTCGGATAAAAATCAGTGCTGACTATCGGGGTGTTGCAAACTATACCCTGACCTTTGCCTGGTACACGAATGATAGCGGCCTCACGAATTCCGCCTTCATACAGCCAGCCTTTCCCTGAGCGCAGCGGTAGATTACAGCCGGGGCCAACGGCCCCCTGACCCTTCTTTTTATAGGTTTCAGGACGGGTACAAAGCCCACCATTATCAGAGAAAAAGATTACTACGGTGTTGTTGCTAAGTTGCCATTCATCGAGCTTGGCCAAAATCCTGCCAACACTGTCATCAACGGCAGCCACCATTGAGGCAAGCTCTGCATTGTCCTGTCGCCCCCGCGATCGAGCATTCCGTTCTTTGATGACGGGGGTTTGACCCGTGAGGCTTTTGAGTTTTTCTTTGTATTCACCAACCCGCTTCTTGTAGGGCTGAATAGGTGTGTGCACGTTATAGTAAGAAAGGTAGGCAAAGAACGGCTCGTCCTGCATTCTCTGTGAGTCAATAAACGAAATAGTCTCTTCGGTGAGGCGTTCTGTGAGATATTCACCATCGTGCTTAGCTGTCAATTTTGGATTGTTCCATGGTGCATAGTATCCGCCCGGAGGGCCGCCACGGCCGTGCCCACCAATGTTGATAGCGAAGCCTTGGTCCTCTGGAAAGTGACCTGCTTCCCCAAGGTGCCATTTTCCGGCGAAGTAGGTTTGGTAGCCTGCATCACGTAGTGTCTCAGCGATGGTGACCTCGCTGAGGGCAAGGTTGTCGCGATCCTCAACTTTTTGGAATTTCCCCGTCTTCACCATGCCGGGAATCCAGTCTGTGATATTTACTCGCACAGGATGGCGGCCAGTGAGAATACTCGCGCGCGTTGGTGAGCAGATCGATGCCGCTGCATAGCCATTGGTAAATAGGGTCCCGCTTGTAGCCAGTAAGTCAATGTGTGGGGTCTGGTAAAAGGTTGATCCATTGGCTCCTATATCAGCCCAACCAAGGTCATCGACAAGGAAAAAGAGAAAGTTTGGTCGATCATCGCCTCTTGCAGGAGCAGTTGTCAAAAAGATGAGTATGAAAGTTAGAGAAACTAATTTCATTGGGTATTTCTTCAGTGAGATACTATGCCTGGGTATTTAGGCTGAAGCTCGATTGACTTTGAATACTACAGCCTGGCCGGTGTTTAGTACGTTCGTAATAATTTATTCTAAAATAATAAAGTCTACGTGTTTCGTATATGTCTTCAACTCTGGCTATCCGGGTTTATCAACTCGGATAGCCGCACCTTCTAGGTTTCATCATCAGTGGGGAGCGTTCGCCTATCGCCATCATGAACGCCCCGCGTTCTGTCAATGATCGTCGTTGTATTCGTAGCATAGGGGGAGTGCAAGAAGGTGGAAAAGGGGGAATGGTTTCATGTGCGAATTTTATTCAGCGGTTTATGGATATTTCGTAGCTCATACCTTGAGCTATGAGCTACGAAACTCACTTTTCGTATGCGCTTTCTGGACACCCCCGTGGTGGTGTGAACCAATCACATATCAGGCCGTAGTATCACCCAAACGCAATTATCTCTAGGGCACGACCCAATGACAAAGCCTGAGTACTGGTACGACTTTTCCAACGGCGAACTCAAAGCGTGGCACCGACACGCCATTGCTGCCCTCCATAACTCAGATGTGCAGGGGCCAACACGAAGGGTTTGGGACTTCATAAAAGCAGCAACACAGAAAGAGATGGACTTTCGGGAAAAATACCGCCTGTAGATAACTCGTGTGTTGCCCGTCCGGAGGTTTCGTCATTTCCCTTCGGGCGGGCTTTCTTCTGCACAATTTGATAAACTCAGTGCAGACGAAACAACCAACATCAAGAACGCAATGGTGTTTCAAACATGCTGAGGAACACAACAACCACACGGCTCGATCCATATCATGTGGACTGAGCCAGAACAATCAACTGCTTGACACCACACTCAGTTGTGAACACTACAAATTTTCAGATATGAAGGAAAGATACGTGAAACAACCTGAAGAAATCTCACAGGAATTCATCCAGAAAATACTGTCTCGCTTGGAAGAACTTGATGGAGCCCAACAAGATATATTTTTTAATAGTTTTCTAGACAACCTAGAAATGGAAGTCGAAGACAAAGCAGTCTACGACGAAGGCCGGGAATATGCCGAAGATGCTCTGTCCCAATGCGAGGCTTTTGACGCGGAAAGCGATAGGGAGGAATTTCTTGCAGATATGTTTGCAAGTTTGAAATCGTTAGTAGAGGCCGGCACGCAGGGAACCTCTGGTGACCCTGACGACTAATCACACGTATTCACAAAAGAAGCCTTCTGCGGGAGCATAAAATACTCCCCAAGTAAGCGTACGTTCATGGGAATGATGCTGCCGCCATGCTCAGAAGCCATTCGGTCAAAGTGGGACGATAAAGCCAATTTCCCCCAATTCTAATCCGTAGCGTTTCCAAAGTCTTGTGTTGCCCCACCCTTGAAGCAACTTCTTAACCAACTGTTGTCCAGTCTATGCACAGGAAAACGAAAAGGGGCGTCAGCAGATAACGACCGCCAGTTTTCGTTTTCTGAATCGCATGACCGTCACGGGCTTGTAGCAAGGCTTCCACCATATCCAAGCGAACAAGGAAGACGTATGACTCCCTAAGACTAGGCTCTGCTAAACCTGAGTCACACCTGTGCACGCTACCAATGCCACCGTGCTCGTCACGAGCCCTCTGACGACTGTTCTTGCGATGCCTCGCGTTTTGCTCTGGCTTCCTCTGTTGGCTTCGTCACGTGCTTACTGTATCCCATGAATACCTGTGAAGTAATCACACCCATTCCTGCGATAAGCGTCACGACAACACCACACACAAAGAGTGCAAAATCATCCATTAAAATATCCGCCTAACGCAAGGATGCTGGGGACCCATAGTCCGACAAAGATTCCTTGTTGCTTCGCGACCTCTTGGTCACCGAGAAACCAGAGTGATACGCTTAAGACAAAGCTTGCAAATGCTGCTACCAAAAAGAAAATCTGATTCTTTTTCATTGTTTATCCTTTGAATTTGGGGCAAGTCGGAAGATCACATCTGAAAGGCTTCGTGATCGTAGAGACAATCTAAGATGTTATGGCGGTCAACACCATACTGGTGTTCTGTTTTGGCGACTCACCTGCAAAACAGGCGATAATGGCATAAAGACTGAAATTCTTATCTGCCATTTAGGGCTCAATCCGGCCGTTCTTTCTTATTCGGCCCACATCTGTAAACCGATAATTCCCCTTGCGTTTTTTCTTGCACCATCGCCGTGCAGAACTGAACAAAAGGCTCACTCGATTCCGCGATGAATTAGTTCCTGTGCCTGAAACAAACGACCGTCTTGGCATTAATCGTTGCTGGATTATTCCCCTCTGCTGAAATGATGCATGTCTTTTTATTGCACACGCCCAAGAACACTTTTGTGGTGTATTCAGATTGGGCAGCGCGTCCATCAGCCTCCTAACATAATTCTCACACGGGCGAAAACGTGTTTGTTTTCGGGGTCTTTTCAATTACCAAAATCGTAACAAACCATTGAATCCGACAATTCTCACAATGATCAATAGACAAGATTTCTACAGGTTGGTTACACTCCTCGCCATGAAAAATTTCACACTTATGAATGAGTCGGTAACGGAAACTGGCGGCGTCTTTGAAGACCTTGAGGCTGTACGAGAACTACAAGCCACTGAGTCCAAACCCGACATCTATTTCATCGACGACAACTCAGTCAAAGACACCGCAGCAAGCCACGAACTTGGTAATGTATCGTCAGAGACTCGAAAGTCGTAACAACTTTGCCAATCGACTTTCCTGCGGCCATCCCTACCACATTTGCCGAAGGCATTCATGGAAGCCGCGTCAGCAGAGACCTTCTCACCCTCAGGGTATAACTCTGGCCGAGTCAATTTTCTGGTGTGTGACACGCTCCACCAAAATTCTGAAGGGTCTACAGTGATTCCTTATGGTACATCAAGACATACGTCGCTACCGAAATGATAACAACCGGAATGATGAGACCACACCAAAAATAAAGAGACGTCACCCGATATCGCTTCAACGCTGCACGCGCTTTACTGTGTGACTTTAATTCACGCAGGGTGATCCACCACAACACACCAAAAAATGTAATTACACACCCTGCAGAAAGCGTTATGCACATGACGGATGTGTAGAACGCTATCCAGTTATTGGAAGCCGCTGTCGTTGCCGATGCTCCAGCGAGCAGCCCAATGCCAAAAATGACAACACTGAAACGTACCAGCCAGTGGCGTTCAGGCGCATTAAAATAATCACCACTATCAAGTTCTTCGGTCTTTGGTCCATTATTTTTGCCTGGTGACTCGGCCGCCAAATCAAAGTCATGGTGAGTATCTGACATTCTCTAATTTCCCATCGGTTCTGATTGTTCCCAGAGACCAGCGTAAGAATTCCAAAGAAAATTGCGAGGCCTCATCCAACGTTGCCTGATAAATCGCCCCAAATGGAACAACGCCTTCTATGAATCGCCTTTGTGGTTAATTTGGCTGCGAAAATTAAGCATTGATTGCTCAAAAATACATACCGGTCTGGAATAACTACCGTTCTTTTTGAACCTAGACACTTGGAACTGCGTACAAATTACTAGACACCAAAGAACCCAAACTGAGGAAAGATTATGAGTGCCGAGCCGCTGACGGACAGTCTTTCAGATATCGCTGAAAGAAAAGAGAGAATGCTTGAGCTTGTGAAACGAATTGGGCTGACAGGAGTGTATGCCTGTGCGGTCTTTGTGCTTTCGACGGCGGCGTTTCTGGGAAGTAGTTATTATCTGAGCCAATTGACGCCAGAGACAGCAGGACCGCAATCAATGGCCACCAACTTTACTAACGAGTAGTATGCTCACTAGGTGCCAGGGTTCAATGCAAGCTTAGGTCGTGAGTTGAATGCGAGATCCATATGGATTCAGCAATTGTGTCTCGAAGGCAAATAGCCAATGAATCGATCGATGGAATCCTAGAAACACGAACAGACACCAAAGACCATGTGGGGAGAGTGGACGTAAGTGGAGTCGCCCGACTCTTTCAAACGGAGCAACGAGAAAAAAGGTTGCATCCATACCACGGTCGCCTAAAGCTCTTCATATTCAGTCGAGAGCAGTCGCATCTTTTCAACTCCAAAAGCCTTCAAAAACCTGACACGATCACTGGTTGTGACCGGAACCGCATCAATATCATCAAGAAAAGAGTGGAGCCGTCGTGCGAGAGGCAGTGGCACCCCTATGACCTCTGCTACTTCCTCAAGGGGATAACCGTACTCGGTGGTGTAGAGTCGGACGCTCTCTGAAACTTCGATAAGATGTTTTAATCGGAGGTCATCAAAGTCCAGCTGGATTCTTTGCGTCTCCAACTTGGATCGGAAACCAGCCACCTTTGCTCCTAGATTTTTCTGCCATATGGGCTCCATTGCAGCGATCCTCCCTTTTTCCATTCCCCAGCACTAGACAAATACGCTTCGAAAGTGTGTGGATACGTAATACCCTCTCGAATACCGCACGCCTCCCTCAACCTTATTCCTTGAATGTGGCTGAAAACCAAAAAACTGGCTTACCTACGGCAACTTCAATATTGATGCCCAGCAAAACAGTTTTCGGCTTATCATCTCTTCTACGCACCATCAGCCAACTTCGTTCACATGGTTCCTCCTCTTATCTCAATTAGTTGACATGTAGCACAGCCAATCCTGTACCTATCCCTCGGCTAGTCTCGTAGTGCATCACTCGACAGGTGCCGGATCACATGCCTATGGAAAATTCGACGCTTTCAGACCCCGTCCCAACTCTGGTACCGTAGCGAGTAAGGCATGATTCAAATTTTGTAGTACACCGCTCCGATTCTGTTGGAATGCACCTTGCCCCCGGAAGTCTCCATGAGTTGCTCATACAAAAACCTGCTCAAAATGCCTAAAACGGGCAGAGAAGTCGTTGAACGGCTGGTTGAGTTTTTTACAGCATTTGTCATGCTCTGGATCAGCTGGCATGTGATCGCGTGGATCGCCTCATTTAGGGGTAGCCTCATCAACTAAAAAACGCTCGAAGTGAACGGGATCTTCGAGACGTGCCTTTCCTTCAAACACGTGGAGACAGTCCATGAGGATTTCAAACAAAAGATTTCGTTCAGTGCTGTGGTGTGGTTTCTTGGTCAGCATTTCTCAGACAACGGTCGGGCACGCACAGGTAGTCAAACGACTTCTTGACAAAGGAGAACTGATCAGCAAAACCGTAGAAGATATTGCGCAGACAAAAGCGGAAGCGACCGAAAATGTTGTATTCATGGTTGTTGTGGGCGTTGTGCTCTCAGTGGCACTGCTTGCGGCGGCTCTGTACTTCCGTAGGCCCCCACCAAAGGAATCTTGACAATAATCTGGCGAAACTTTCTTTTCTGACGTGAAGATCACTCAGGAGATATTCAGCGTCCGCCATCTGCTTGCGACATGGACGACCAAGTGTCCGGTGCCCGAAGAAACCTATCCAGACCGATTTTAAGACAGTATCTCGCGAAATGCTTTGCCCTCATGCGCAGTCACGACCTATCATTGAACGAACACCGATCAACAGCCGGTCGAGAACGCTCCCCCTTTGAGCTGATCTCCCGGCTGTTGCTTTTTAAAGAATACGCGTTCAGAAGATGCCCACAAAGAACTGATACATTTTTTCCTCAGAGCAAATCTAATTCATTTTGTCAGAGAATGCAGTCCCATCTTGTCTGTACATTTCACTCGCCTGTTGAGAAACACTCGCAAAGTAATCTCCCCAACTTGCATACGTGGCCGGTGGTTCCGTATTCCACTGTCCGTACCCATCAGGGGGAAAACATGTCTGGGAAGGCTCTGTTTCATTTTCAATCATCATGCAAAATCTCTTGTAGTTGGACATGCTTTTGTTGTTCTTATTAATCTTAGGCGCTCAAAGCTTGGCGGAGTTTTAATTATTTCGTCGCAAGGAGACCTTGCCTGCTAACGCAGGGTTCTATTTTATAAACGCTATTTTTTTTGGATTCGGCGGACAGCAGCTCTACAAAAGTAATTGATTGCATCCTGGCCTGCCCCCCATGCACAGTTCACCAGAGTTTGTGCCCACCATGGTTCATGAATTTTGCGGCGTGACGTAAAACTGGTTTTCCAGGCTACCGTAACACTCTAAGAATCGGACTTGCGATGGTCATGTCATCTGGGCTGTAGATCGCTCGCACAATATCAAACGTAAGGAGGCCCCCAATGAGCAGAAGTGCCGCACAGCAAATGAGTCCAAATACATGCCATTTGCTAAACCGCATCCCATCGGCTCGACTGAGCGGCTCTGGTACACCCTCACTAGCTCTCTCGTGTTGTTCGTGCCCAGGCAATTGAGTAACCGTCGTCCCTGCGCTCACGGCGTCATTCTGAGTATCCCCCACATGAATTATTTTAATGCCTTGCTCTTCTGGACTATTCACTTTTTGAATATCACCGCTTTCGACTGCTAAAAGAGGACTTCCAACCGACTCCTCTTTTCCATCTGGCCGTGTCACGTCCCTGTCCTCAGGGTCAACAGACGTCAGGAAACTACCAAGGTCAACATCCCAGGCGCGTACCACATCACCCTCGAACGAAATGCCACCCTCCATCGACATCTGTTCATACGTATCACCCGCGACTGCAATCTTGACACAGTATGTAATGCAGGGTTTGTCTGCATGCTCACTTGTACAGAGAGGGCAAGGATCTCCAATACATGGGACGCTGTCATGCACTATTCCTTCACATCCGATTTTACAGCGGACTAACCAACCCAAGTCGTTCGGTCCCCGCTCTGCGGAACCCTCATTGTCACTATTCATTTGATGATGCCTCTTTCGAGGGTAGGCTCATTCCCAAACCGGTAATCGCATCCCCAGCCGTAATCACAAGACGTATACTACCTGCCTCGGAACACCTGCCGCAACGGCCATTTTCTGCTTTGGCCCTACCTATTTGCCTTCATATTTATCGCTGTTTTCAAGAACAACATGAATCTGCAAAGCAAATTTCGTCTGCATTGAAGCCCTGAGGACACTACATATCTTTACCCCAACGCCAGTGTGGTGGCTCGCCCGTTTTCCAGGCAACAGCTACAAGAATAACCGTCACCGCAGTGACCGTACTTGTAAACCACCAAGGAAGTCGCTGCGGAGGCACTAAAATGGCAGCCGCAACTAAAAACACGAGGTAGGTACCGATGACACACCAGCCTTCCCACGTAGCCGGCAGCCCCCACCCCCAACCATATTGTTTTGTATGAAACCAATAGCGTTGTTTCATGGCATCGTCTCCTCCCTCACAGCATCCTTTGTCCCGTTTTCACAGGATTACTCTTTATCAGCTCGCTTCGTTCCCGTATACCAAGATACGCTACCAATTGGCCACGCTTGAGGCACAGGAGAAACCCATGGCTTCAGTACCACCGAGCCTCATGAACTTCACGCGAGACTGTCTCGCCCATGGTGTTGGCCGATCAGAAATCAGACAGGCACTCATCGATGCTGGCTGGACTGACCGCGAGGCGACTGCCGCACTCGAAAGTTTCGCGGAGTCTCCGCTTCCCGTACCCGTGCCAAGAAAACGCGTCAGCAGTGGCCCTCGCGCAGCGTTTCTTCACCTGCTCGCTCTCTTCCTTTTATATATGGCAGCCTTTTCAACAGGGGCAATTCTCTTTCTGGCCATTGATATCTTTATAAAAGATCCCGCGAACCGCAGTTTTTTTGATCTCGGGGGCTCTGCCCGTTTCAATGCCGCTGTTTTGATCGCCAGCTTGCCGGTGCTCCTTCTTGTCCGTCGCGCGATCATGCGAGACATTGCACTCAATCCAGCCAACCGTATTGCGCCCGTCGTACGAACACTCGCTTACATCACCCTCCTTATCACAAGTCTGATTATGGTCGGCGATATGGTGGTCGTCTTGATGGGATTCCTCAATGGTGATCTGACGCTTACGTTCATTCTGAAAAGCATTGTTGTCCTGCTGCTCGCCGGGGGAATTTTCCTCTGGTACATCAGCGGTCTGGCGTTCGAAGAAAAAATGGGAAACTCTCAGAGGGAAGTAACTTCCATTCGAGAGTCTCAATGGCGGCCAAGACTCGCCTGGGCCGGATTTCTCACGGCTTCACTGAGCCTTGTGCTGGCACTGTGGATTGCCGGTAATCCATTCAATCAGCGGCTTGTGCGTTTAGATAGGCAACGCATCTCTGACCTCCGTAGCCTGCAGGGGGCAATTAGTCGGTTTCATAAAAAAGAAAAACGCCTGCCGAAGAGCTTGAGCGAATTGAAGAATTCCCCTGACACCTATGTTGACCGGACATCTGATTCCATAACCAAAATACCCTATGTCTATAAACCAATCGACAAAAGCTCATACCGCCTTGGCGCTGTGTTCGACCTAGCCACACCAGTAGCTGATGATAGCAACGCTCGTAGCAGGGATGGCTTCTACCAGCATGACGCCGGACTGCAGACTTTTGACCTCAATGTGAACTGAGGACGTCATAGAATTTACTAGGCGATAATGTCCTGCGCAACCACACCATGTACGTCAGTTAACCTGAAATCTCTTCCGGCGTACCGATATGTCAGCCGTTCGTGATCTAATCCAAGGAGATGGAGAATGGTCGCATGCCAATCATGTATGTGGCATTTGTTTTCAATGGCTTCATACCCATGCTCATCCGTTGAGCCATAGCTGAACCCACCTTTGACACCACCACCAGCCATCCACGTGGTGTAGCCCTTATTGTTATGGTTGCGTCCGTCTGCACCCTGTGCTGCAGGTGTTCTTCCAAATTCACCACCCCAAACAACGAGTGTGTCCTTGAGCATGTCACGTTGTTTCAGATCTTGCAGCAGTCCGGCTATTGGCTTGTCACACCCCTCGGCTCGCGCCTTATGATCCGCCGTCAGGTTCGCGTGCTGATCCCAATTCCCATGCGTCACCTCAATAAAACGAACACCGGCCTCAGCAAACCGTCGCGCCAGCAGACACTGCTGTCCGAACGTCTGTGTTGGGCCACTATTTACGCCATAAAGCTCAAGCGTGGCAGGTGTTTCTTTTGAAACATCCATTATTGCCGGCATGACATCTTGCATTCGAAAGGCAAGTTCATAGGACTCGATAATTCCTTCGACATCAGGCTGGTGGTGCTCTTTTTCAAGAACTCCCTGATTCAGTTTTTGGATATAGTCCAACTGTGCTCGCTGCATGTGTTTTTCTACAGCAGGTTTTATATCGGGCACACTTTCCGCGCTCCCTAGCCTGGCATTTCGGGACGACCGACCACCTCGACCAACCTTTGCACCACCATAAATTGCTGGCAGGAATGCACTCCCATAATTCCGTGCACTCCCGGATGGCGGACTTAATGATACAAAACCTGGCAAGCTTTCATTTTCCGTACCAAGCCCATAGAGCGTCCAAGCTCCAAGCGATGGCCGAATAAACTGCGCTGTCCCGGTGTGCATCTGTGTCATCGCACCCGGGTGGACTGGCTGGTCGCATTGCATCGACCGGATGAGCGTCAGATCGTCTGCCATTGAAGCCACTTCCGGAAACAAATCCGAAATCCACAGGCCACTCTCACCACGTTGGCGAAACTCCCACGGAGACTGCATTAACGAGCCCCCGTATCGTCCTGACTTTCCGTGGTCAGCTTGTAGTTGTGGCTTATAATCAAATGAATCAACATGTGATGGTCCACCCTGCATGCAGAGGAAAATGATTCTCTTGGCCTTTGCAGGGAAGTGCGGAGGTTTCGGTGCGAGTGGTGAGGCTTCAGATAGCTCCGCCCCAACAGACTTGTGCAAAAGGTCCGCGAACGCAAGATATCCAAAACCCGCAGATACCGTCTTCAATGTGTGTCTTCGAGAGAACATGGTACTTTCTCCGCGTCCAGTTGTTTCTGTAGTTATTTCGCCCACGAGTCATTCAATCTCGCTTAGTCAACGAACCTGAATTCAGCAGATGCGAATAAGCTCTGACAAACTGCCGCAAGGCCCGCATCCGCTTCTGATACATTCGTAAAACCTGCCAAGAACTTCCCTGTTTCCATCCGCTCGGTCTTCGTTGGACTTCTGGAATAGGCAAGGTTAAATGCCATCGTCACCTTGTCAGTCTCATTGGTGCACGCACGGTTTATTCGCTCCGCCATGGCACGGCTCTGCTGAATAACAAACGGATTATTAAGCATAAACAGAGCTTGATCAGCAGTATGAGAGGTTTCGCGTTGGCCTATAATTGCGCTTGAGTCGGCAAAATCAAAAACAGCAAGTGCACGTGGTTCTTCATCTCGAACAATCGGAAGATACACACTGCGGAACGTAGCATCTTCCATATCGAGTTGATGCGTCACCTTACGCATGACAGCTTGTGCCATTTTAGGATCAAATCCTCTGGACCTACGTCCACGAAAACCCATGGCACCGGACGCACCTTTAGGCATTCTCCCTCGGTCATCCTGTTGCTGACGGAACCCGGGTCGGCCAACGAACTGACCAGCCCCAGACTCCGACTTCGGTCTCATTGCGGCAAACATCTCTCGTCCCATCTGTCGTGGATCGCCAACCATCCCACCACGAACCCGCGTGTAACCTGCCTTGGCTACTTCTGACCCTCTCGGTCGGTGCAGGTCAAGCTCGCCACTCATTGCCAGCATTGAATCACGCATGACCTCAGCGTCGAGCCTCCGCTGATTCGCCCGCCACAAAAGCGCATTGTCTGGATCTTTTGCATGGCTACTGGCGTCGTATGTTGTATCTATTCGGTACGTCCGTGAGTTCACGATTTCACGAATGACGGCCTTTACTGACCATCCAGAGTCAATGAAGGCGATTGCAAGGTGGTCCAGCAATTCTGGATGGCTTGGAGGTTGTCCTGTTACACCAAAGTTTTCCATCGACGTCACGATGCCGTTGCCTACTAATGTTTTCCAGATTCGATTGACCATCACTCGCGCGAAGAGTGTGTTCTGGTCACTTCCTACCCATCGAGCAAACTCAAGTCGCCCACTTCTATCTGCGGAAATAGAAACAGGCTCATCACAAAGAACCTGTGGAAACCCCCGGGGCACAGTCTGAGCAGGCTGATCGATTTCACCTCGAACAAGGATTGGCATATCTTTTGGAACACCACGCTCCTGCACCCCCATCGTAAAACTACGTGGATTTCCATTCTCATCAATATTTCCAAGGCGACCTGACAACTGTTCCAATTCATTCAGCGCTCGAAGGCGTTGTTGCTGCGCTGTTGCGGCACCTCCTTGGGCCGACGTTCGTCGTAAACTCATCAGGCTGGCGACTTTGTCTTCAATCTCTCTACGAAGTTGCTCAACATCCTCCTCTGACAGCTTCTTATCGAAAGGGTTTGGGTCGTGTACCGGAAGGCGTATAAGATTGCTGACCTGCTTGGTCTGTGCCCCTGAAAACGTTCCGTAGGAAGACTGGGCGTTTCCAAAATAGGTTTCTGTATTCCCAAACACACCAGCAAGTGCGTAATAGTCACTCTGTGGAATCGCATCAAACTTGTGGTCATGACATCGCGCGCAGGAAACTGAAGCACCAAGAAAAACACGTGTGGTTGTATCAATCTGTTCATCTATAAGATCAGCCCGAAACTGAATACGGTTCTGTTCATTTATATTTTTTGCACCAATTGCTAAAAATGTCGTAGCGACCAGATGCTCGGACCACTCTTCGTCTGTCTGAACCGGCAGGAGATCGCCTGCAATCTGTTCCTGTACAAAATGATCGAACGGCTTGTCCGCATTAAATGAGTCGATAACGTAATCGCGATATCGCCACGCGTGTGGAAACGTCATATTTACAGTCCGTCCTGTGGACTCTGCATATCGCACGATATCTAGCCAATGCCGGCCCCATCGTTCTCCAAACTGCGACTTCGCCAAAAGCTCATCAGCAAGATCACGCACCGCATCCTCCGGACCCCGTAGCCAGGCAACTTCAAACCCGGCAACCTCATCTGGTGTTGGTGGCAATCCAACAAGATCAAAATACAACCGTCGGACAATGTTCCTGGGCTCGGCATCCTCATCAGGAGCGATCTCAGCGGTTTCAAGTCCGAACAAGACGTGGTAGTCAATTTCATTTTGACACCACGCGTCATCATTAACAGTTGGAACGCCAGCCTTCTGGGGCTGCTGGTAAGCCCAGAATTCTTTTTTCGCCTTTTCAATATCCGTAGCCGTTATTTCTGCCTGCACATCTTTCTGAACAGAAACGCGTGGATCGGGTGCGCCCATTTCTATCCAAAGCTTGAAATTATCAAGAACGTCCTGCGGAAGTTTACGCTTCGGTGGCATCACAAAGTCCTGATGAGTCATTGCGTTATACAACCAGCTCTCTTCAGGATCCCCCGGCACAACAGCCGGGCCAGTGGCGCCACCCAACAGCATTCGTTCTTTTGTGTCGAGCCGCAGACCGCCGCGCACGTTGCCTGCCTTGCTTGAATGGCAGCCGTAGCACTCACGAACAAGCACTGGCCTAATCTTTGTTTCAAAAAACGTGAGCTCGTCTGTCGAAAGTGATTCCTCAGCCCCTGCAGCTGAGCCCACGAGAAACACAACGCCGGCAGTGAAAGAGAAGACATGTTTCATGATAATAATATCCTTCACGCTTTTCTTCGAGTCGAGAGGCCTAACGAGACACATGCGTCACCTTCGAATCACTCAGCCGCGGGAGGACGTTGAGGTTGCTGACCACCGGGCGATGCGCTCGTGTCTCTTGGTGATGGCCGGCCCTGTCCGCCCGGGCGTCGTTGCATTCCTGCCCCGCGTCGCTCACGCATTGCCATCATCATCTTTTGCAATTCCTCAGCATTCAGTTTGTCGTCGCCATCTGCATCAAACTCTTCGATCATTCGTGCGACCATTTGTTCCGGGGTGAACCCACCTGCAAACTGGCCCGGCCGTCTCTGTCCTGGTTTCCGTTCACCATCTTGCTGTTCACCAGGCCGAAAACGTTGCGCCCGCGGTTTGCTCTCAGCATTTTCCCCATCTGCAGAGCTATCGTCTGCAAACACCAATACATTTCCGAGCAGGAACAGAAGAAGAATGCTGGTACTGCAAAAATATTTCATTTTTTTGCCTCATGATTGGTGACTAATTGAATTCATTGCCAATGGCTCGTGCTCCTCGACGGGCAACCACCACCTGGGTACTTCAACGGCTTGAGGTATCAAGAGTTGCACGAACAACAACACGCCAGACTCCAATCCCCCCAAATCCACTGGTGGGTAGTACCTTCCCACCACAGTTTTTCACTGACACGACGAATCCGTCCCCACCGCCCACTAGGAGGGTTGAGAGAAGTCCGTTTGGTATCTGTACGACCCAAAAGAATCACCGCCGGCCCACTGCTCGATAACCAAGCAGCAGAATGATACTACCACCTACGGCAACCGCGATACTTCGAAGGTCAAATCCATCGATAGCGCCAATACCGAGTTGTGCCCCAATAAACCCACCGACAAGGGCGCCAACAACACCAAGAACTGTTGTCACAACAAGGCCATATACGCCACTACCTGGCACAAAAAATCTCGCAATTGCTCCAGTCACCAAGCCGAATACGACCCATGATAGTAGACCCATTACTGTTCTCTCCTATTGTTAAACCAGTTACCCATCAACGGAACGTCGGTCCATCAATTGAGATGATGACATACCGCGGTTCCCCTTTATCTCCAAGTGTACCGTGCCTTTGTGTCGGCACGGAAAAACCTTCCCAGAGTGGGGCAGTCAGTTCTACGCCACCAACGGGCAGAAATGGCAAAAAACAGCCCTAATTCAGCACACCCACAATTGAAGCAGCACTTTACTCCTTCTGCTGCCGAGGGTTCTTCAGAAAAAAACGAGCAAAGGACCTCTGACTTCCGTAGAGCACTCAGGTTGGGATTGTGCCATCCCACGTCGCCCCCTGTTTTGCTAAAGCGGAACCAATGGTTAGTACTATCCAGAGTATCGAGACACAGTCGCGTCCAACGGACCAGATGCGATCGACGCCACCAACACGGCGGAAACTCTGGTTTGACATGCATGTAGACGACTTGACAGATCGTGATTACTGGTCGTGCTTGGCAACTCTATGGGTCACCGATTATCTCGCTCACGACCGTGGCTGGTGGCATGACCACCTCTGGTGTAACCGTCCACACAGATCAGCCGCAATGACACCAGCTGAGCGGGCTATCTATGAACAACTCAATGACCCAATTGTGCTCCATCGGGGATATGCGACATCAGCACATACTATTGGAATCTCGTGGACTGATGACCCATCAGTAGCTGAGTTCTTTGCATACAACTTCCTAAGTCATCAACCCGGGTACACTCCCGGCACGGCGGGTATTGTAAGCTGCGCTTTTGACCCAAAAGAAGTCGCACTGTTTAAAAATGAAAATGGTGAACGTGAATTCATCGTCTCAGAGCCAGCGGCACTTGTTCACATCACCAATCAAATGACGGTATAACACACCGAGAGAAGATATTGCATCGGCACCGGAGACTGGCATACTTTGACCGGCTCCACTTCCAAGTCCCCACGCGTCACGCCCTCCGGGAAAATCTTGGTCAATGAACGTTTTCTCCACCAAGGTTCGCCGCCGCTTTCTCCGAGGAGGGCGACTTATTGTCTCTTGGTGCCTTGTAGGCTCAGCAATCATCCTGCTGCTTCTTGGCCCGGGACGACTGATCTACTCATTTCTGGCATGGTTTTGGTCATAAGAACGACTTTCCTTTACTCTGATAGTCACCCTTCGTCGAGAGGGCCTTCTTCATCAGGTAGAAGCTCAAATGCAGACAGACGCAGCGGCGTCGGAACACCTTCCGACGGTGAACGAAGATATTCCCAACGGCTTTCGTGTGAATTGTTGAATCCGACGAAAATACCAACAACGGTGACACCCTCCGCAGCGGCTTGAGCGAGAAGACTCACCAACCCGTCATCCTGAGACCTGTTTTCCTTGCTTGTGAATTCATTGTGACGCGGTCGTATATTTTGATGCCACAACCCGGACTGTCGACAGTAATGCACCGCCTCGCGGTGCGTACGGAACAACGGTAGAAACTGAAATGCTTCGCCCGTAACTCGGCGGTGGGAGCCAATTAACTGCGGCCGGCCAGTTCGCACAAGATGCCATTCTGCTTCGGACATAGACTACTCCTTACAAAAATATAGGCATCCGTTGAAGAACGGCTACAGCCATCTGAAAATCCCCCACAACACACCGAAACAAAGACCGCTTTTGATATCGCATGGAAACCCTTCAACTCATTATTTTTACGACCCTTTGGACAGGCATCTGGATTCTTCCCCTCAAGCCTCTCCCACGTGTACTTGAGGTCGTGGCCGGCCTACTACCTTTTTGTGCTTTTGGCCTGCGTGTCTTTGCCGGATTTTTTACGACGGTTCCTCACGGTGACCCGGTTGGTGATTGTGTGAGGCCCCTGACTGACTGGGTCAATGGGGCAGGGAACCCATCCTACCAACTGGTTCTTGATGGCACGGTTGCCATAGGCCTTCTCTGGTTTGCGGGGGCATTTCATATTCCGCGCCGCAGCCGGCTTGCCACTGCTTGGATTCTTCCTGCTATAGCTACTGCGAGCATTGCAACAGATACCATCACAGGGTTACCTCTTCAGGAATATCTTGCGACCAAAGTGCCTACTCCTATTCTCGCTCTGGCCCTTGCTCTTTTGCTGAGTGCCATTCTGTGGTGGACACCGGGGCCTCACTCAACGGCAACACGTCGATCAGCTGCCATCGCACTGATTAGCATCATACCGATGGCTGTGATCATTCTCATACTTGTGACGCCCCTTGTTATCCACGTTTCACCAAACCAGCAGGCACAAGCGAGATCCCTTCTTACCCTTGGGGCAGGGTCAATCACTGCCTTGATTGGTTATCACGTGAATCCGTTCAGAGCAAACCGTAGCCGCCTCCTTTTTGCTCTTGTGGTCGGTGTTTCCGTTGGAGCGGTTGGAGCTCTCTATTTTTCAACCGTCACCCTCTAGCCCCTCACTTTCAGTGTGCTATTTATCCTCGGCTGACGGTTGTTCCACTTTGACCCATTCGATTTCGAGCTTGAATGCACCTGGCTTTTTATCACTCAACATAAAACCTATTCCACCAATTTGATCTGGAGACAGTGGGCCCTTGTCCTGAACTCGTCGCCCAAAAGAAGTTGGCGTGAAGTCGTTGAGAGGAACGACCACCTCAGTCCACTGTCCAGCCACTGTTGGCAGAGATGCGCGATATGAAAATGCCATTCTTCGTGTTTTCGGATACAGATTGCAAATATAGGTTCGCCCATCACCCTTGAGTCTTATACGAAACCCATCTTCAGGCGCCATCTCAATATTCATCCGCCCTGAGCGAATTGATGTAAAGCCACCATTATTCTTAAGTGACAACGTGCCGAAAAAGCTCATCCCGCTGTCATCAGATCGGCTCAATTTACCAACAGACCGGCCACCCATCACTCCATCATTCACAGCGCTCCATCCCTTTGACTGTTCTTTATTTCGAAAATCAATTAGTCCGGCCTGCTCGGAAGGAGCCACTACTTGGGCCGAACACAAAGCCAGAAGCGCTGTCAAAACAAGAGAACTATTCATAGTTACCGCTTTCAAAGGTTTAGGGTGAGAATATATTCATTTGCGTAATTGCCAGTTGCAGGCACGTCGCAATGGCAACCCAAATCAAATACGGAATCTGCACAATGGCAACCCACCGGTGGTATCGCCAGATCATACCCATTCCCCACACAATTGTCGCCAGAACGACCACAATATCGAATGAAGCAAGAACAAGGCTCCGTAGCCCAAATAGAATCGGCGTGAATGCCAGATTTGCGACAAGGTTGACGGCAAAGGGCAGGGCAATGGCCTGAGGAATCTTCCCTCGCACTGCTTTCAGAAAAACATAGCTGAAGCTGAACAGGATAATTGGATAAAGCACTTGCCAAATGATGCTGATAGTCCCTGGCTCCGGCGTCCACGCTGGTTTCTGAAGACTCTCGTACCATTGCATCCAGGACATTACGACTCCCCCTTAACACCAGATTTCACTTTGCCGCATACGATCCGCAGCATCACCGATGACAGAAGCACCTTCGAACTGACGACCAGAACAAAAAGAAGACGGAGCCCCTATAGCAATGAACACCGTTGCCATCACAAAAGAACGTACTGCCACACACGTTGATACCGAGGACACGGAATACGATGGTTAATATTGGGGACACCGCCCCATTACGCAAGTCCAGAGCGTTCTGGAATCACCACACGTGTCCATCCGACCATGAAACCAGTCGTCCTCAATCTAACTACACCATAATGTGATTCATCTTTTCGATTGGACAGCCCGCTTTGCCTACGAGATACTTCTGGTAACCCATACTGGCTCGCACTATTAGCCTTACTAGGGAATAGCCAAAGTTGAAAGCCTACACGGCAATCGTATCAACTTCTTAAATCGTTCAACAATCTCGACATGCCCCATACAACCTGTTCGGAAGAGACGCATACCGATGATTGATACCACAGAACTCATGCAGCGACTTGACGGAGACACCGACTTTCTTCAGGACATGACGGATTGCCTTCGGGATGAAGTCACACGGTTTACCGCCCAATTAAAGACAGCCCTTGAGGGAAATGACACGGATCTTCTGCTCACAACCGCTCACACAATCAAGAGCACGGTCGGAAATTTTTGTGCAATTGATGTTCACGAGGTAGCAAGAAACCTTGAGACTTCCGCACGCGAACAAGATACCCAAAAAATCGACTTCCTGACCAATCGCCTCATTTCGTTACTCCCACAACTTTGCGATGAACTCGATTCAGTTCTACGCACCCAAGACAAACCGTGCACATGAAGATTCTGATTGCCGAAGATGACCGAATCACTCGACTTCTCTTACAGAAGTTTCTAACTACCTGGGGCCATGAGATTCTTATGGCAAAAGACGGAGCCGAGGCGTGGGAAATGTTCCAAGAACATGAGCCGCCACTTGTCATCACAGACTGGAACATGCCAAGGATGAACGGCCTCGAGTTCATCCAGATGATACGTCGCACCCCTGACTGCACCTGTTACGTGTTGATGCTCACGGCTCATTCAGACACCGAACACCTTATTCAAGGGATTGAAGCTGGGGCTGATGACTTTGTAGGAAAACCATTTCACCAGGGTGAACTCCGTGTGCGGGTACGTGCTGGGGAACGAATCGTACAACTTGAGCAAAGACTTGTGAATCAGAACAGGCAGTTGGCGCTTTCAAATAAACGCATGGTGACTGACCTTCAATCTGCTGCTCGTGTCCAGCATTCACTTCTGCCTTCATCGACACGCAAAACGAGCACGACTTCGTTCGCATGGGACTACAAGCCATCAGATGAATTAGGCGGTGACATGCTCAATTACTTTCAGCTCGATGACCAACATGTCGGAATGTATATTGCCGACGTCAGTGGCCATGGTGTCGCTGCGTCGCTACTCTCTGTACGGATTCATCAGGCAATGACTCCGGTCAATAAAAGGTCATCTTTTCTCTTTTCTCGAATAGACACGCCTGATGGAGAAACCTACACCGTGTCAGATCCTTGTACGGTTGCGGCGGCACTTGAGCAACGTTTTCCAATGTCGACCTCCGACCTGTACTTCACATTGGTCTATTGTATTCTCAATATTGAGACCGGACTCATGATGTACATCAATGCCGGCCACCCCCCAATACTGTTCCTCAGCCACACCGGCGACACTCACTATCTAAGATGTAATAACCCTGCGGTAGGATGGGGGCTCGAGCTTGGTTATGAACAACAAACGATCGAAATTGAGCCGGGCGACCGAGTCTGCCTTTATTCTGATGGAATTACAGAGGCAAGCAACGCCAATGGAGAACAATATGGCGAGGATCAACTCGCAGTACTCGTCTCTCCAGGTGTCGGCACCACCGTTAACGACACGGCAAAGTCAATTATTCCCGACGTACAGAATTGGTGCCAACCCAACAAACCAGCCGATGACTGTTGTGTATTGGTGATGGAACGCACAAGAAACGCAGTTGAATAACCCCTCTTCCTTCGAGGCATCCTACGGATCAGCCTTATTCCTTTTCCGGTTGCATTACTCGCAACAGCTCAGCCTGCAACTCGTGTGGCCGCACCGGCTTACTAATATACCCGTCCAATCCCTTTTCAAAGCATTTCTCACGATCTCCTTTCATTGTATGTGCTGTCATAGCAATAATTGGGGTTGTTTTTCCGGTCGGCAGACCACGGATAAGTTCTGTTGCTGCAAATCCATCGAGAACAGGCATCTGCAAGTCCATTAAGACAACGTCAAACCGTGATTTTTTGAACGCATTGACGGCTTCCTGCCCATTGGAAACAACTGTTACCCGATGCCCCCTTTTTGAAAGAAAACGTTCTGCAAATTTCTGATTAATTTCATGGTCTTCGACCAGAAGAATTTCATGATGATCAGAAGGCACTCTCTTCATCTGGCCCGCCAACCTTCCGGGAACGTCAGCCGTGTCTTTTCTTCCAAGAAGTTCTGACAATGCCTTTTTGAGCACTGAATCCTTCACCGGTTTCAGAAGGGGACGGGCAATTCCGATTGCACGGCAATGCTCATAATCACCCGGCCGTATTGCAGACGCAATTGGTAGCACGGGAATATTAGGAAGAAAATCACGAATCTCTGACGCCAGGCTAAACCCGTCCATATCAGGCATATGAACATCGGTCAGAACGATGGAAATATTAGCACACTCGCCACCTTGTAGCAGTTGCAGTGCCTCCCTCGCGCTCTCCGCGACAACCACCTCCACATCCCAAATCCCCAGGTTCCGTTTGAGCACCTTCAAGTTTGTTGCGTTGTCATCTACTAGAAGAGCCCTCACTCCCGCAAAGCTTTCGGCATGATACCCCGGCTCCACCAAACACTCTGCTCGAGTGAAGGGAAGTTCGAATGAAAAAGTTGAACCTACACCGAATTTGCTTTCAACGGTGATGGTCCCCCCCATCAACTCAATGAGTTGCTTTGAAATAGCTAAACCGAGACCCGTACCACCAAAACGACGCGTCATCGAGGAGTCACCCTGTTCAAACGCCCGGAAAATGAGATCGATTTCCTCTGCTTTGATCCCTCGACCAGTATCCGCTACATCAAACCTCAACCGAAGCGGCTGGTCATCGCTAGATTGCACCACAACGCGAACAACAATCTGTCCCTGCGCAGAAAACTTAATGGCATTGCCAACGAGATTCACAAGTATCTGGCGAAGCCGAGCAATATCACCATTGAGGGCATCAGGCACATCAGGGAACACATCGAAGATAAGATCAATGTCTTTGGCTGCACTCCGTACTGAAAATGCATTCAGCATGTCACCAACTTCTTCTCGGAGACGGAACGGAGCCGGATGTATCTCAAGTTTTCCTGCCTCTACCTTTGAAAAATCAAGTATGTCATCGAGGATGGTCAGCAGCGACTCGGCTGAGCCATATGCCGTTGAAAGAAATCCCTTTTGTTCTTCTGTAAGATCTGTTTCAAGAGCAAGGCCGGTCATGCCCATGATGCCATTCATCGGCGTACGTATTTCATGACTCATATTTGCCAGAAAAGCACTCTTCGCACGCGTCGCGTCCTCCGCAGCATCCTGCCGTTCTGCAATTCTTCTCATTTCAGCGACACCTTGTCGACACGACTGTATGAGGAAAATATCCTCAAAAACAACCCATCCCGTGTGCTCTAACCAGCGATATCGTCCAGCAGTCACGACACCAAACACAGACTCCGGCCAGTACACTCCTCGAAAAAAATGGTCGAGTGCAACAACGGTTGATGCGGTTAACAGCACCTTCCAATCTCGATAGAATGCAAGAAACGCAAGTGACCCAAATACATGAAAATGTGTTTCGATACGCCCACCTGTCAAATGAATGAGCAATGCGGACATACACGCCTGCGCAATAGCAATAACATGCCGCGTGAGTGTCTCACCCGGTTGGGTTAAAACGAGGACAACTGGCAAGAATGCAATAAAAAAGCTCAGCGGCACAGCGATATACAGATGCACGTGGAGGAGGCCAGTTGCCACAATCCACGTTCTCGGGGTGATGAAGAGTCCCGCAAACAGGCAGCAAAAAGCTTCGAAGACAAGAAGCCCAGCAAAAAGTCGATCAGTTCGCACCCAAACTTCACGTTGATGCTCATGCAACAGAATTTCAGTCCGACTGCCTTCTTCCGCAGCAACTGTTACATCACCCCGACTTCTTAGAAAATCTGTTGTCAGCATTTGTTGTCTACATGCCTGTATTATTCGAGTTGCCTTCACCACACAGCGGCTCAGCCAATGCACAACCAAACACCTTCGCCCGCGCGGCCTCTTGGCTAGCAATTATTTTTTGGTGAAACGCTCGTACTACCAATTCTGTGCCCTCATTATCACCAGCATGACCACGCGTACCGGTGATTCCTCCCGCAAACAGAAGCCTGCCATCCGGGGAGTACAGGACCACATGCCCTGAGGTCTGCGCACCGAAACGTTCAGCTTCAATACCGCCGTGGTCGAAAACAAGTTGAACTCCGGGCATCTCCAAAGCTTGGGCGACAAGCAAGGTATCGGTAAAAGAAGCATCAGTTAATTCGGGCTTCAACACTACGACGTGAACCCGTACGCCACCACGGTGAATAGATTTACCATATGCCCCGAGCCGCGGCAGAAGTTTCGAGAGTTCTTCCAGACTCGCTGCTGTACACGGACAACGTGGATGAATGAACATCACGAGTTCAAATGATCGCGATGATTGTTCGAGAGTTGTCTGGTCAGGCCAAACGGCTGGAACATGCCCAATGTGGCCTGCACGCAGCTCATAATCAATCAGCAACCAGAATCCAAAGCACACAATGCCAAGCCACACACCGGTCGCAGCCACTTGACCAAGAACGGCTCTCCTGATGTTCAAGCTATTGTGAAACATGGTGGTCTCTCATCAACAACGATTATTGAACCCAATAAACTGAACATGCTCAGGCAACGTCTCTTCAGACAGAAGCTCGCTTTACACAGTCTTTCCAGAAGATTCACGAGCCCTTGAGCCACTTCATCCTACGCCCATTGATCTATTGATTTCAATGCTCCCCCTGCAGTCGTTGCGTCAGCCTACGCATCCGCATGTCCCGCCAGGTTTCGCGAGCTGACCACACGCACATGCATGTAGCACTTATGGCAACCGACACCCTCGCCACATACAAATAAAACTACAACCCGTCGGTTTCAATACGGTAGCAAATCGCAAAGTTATTCGGCGCAACAGATGGCGCTGTAATCAAGAGTGCATCATCCTCAAGTTTCCACCGAATACTTTCGGGAGAATCTACTACGGACACATTCGTGATCATTCTGCTCGCACGAAGTTCACTCCCAAGTCTACAAACACTTTATATCATTGCAGGAATTCTTGCCGTCATTGCTGGAGTCCTTTATTCCCGCATGTAAATGAGCTTGCTCTGGTCCCTTCAGAGATTGAACTTCACACTTATTACTGATCACGGGAATTGTGACTATTTTGCGAGGATTCTCGACCTAATCCTTATCCGCATACAGCTCCATCAGTTCAAATTTTTGCGTTTTACTTCCGTCCCAATACAATGTATCAATGACATTGGTAGAGGGGAATTAACCAAGCGTATTCTTAGGAGAAACACCATGTCTATGTTTCCTCCAACAAAAGCAACTCGGTGCAGTGGCTTTACACTCATTGAGTTGCTTGTTGTGATTGCAATTATTGGTGTGCTGGTTGCACTCCTTCTCCCCGCAGTGCAAAACGCACGGGAAGCAGCCCGTCGCTCGTCGTGCACGAACAACTTGAAGCAACTAGGCACGGGCCTTCATCTTCACCATGACACCCAGAAAAAATTTCCGCCTGGCGGAATTTGGTGGACAAACAATCCAAGTAACGCAAATGCCTGGTCCAAAAATCGTGGCTCACTTCTTTACTACATATTGCCTTATCTTGAATTAACCTCTGTATACGATGAATTTGATAACACGCAAACCATCGCCTATCAACAATTTACCTCACCACCTGCAACTGGATCGCCGTATATAGCAGGCACGGTTATTCCAACTTTTCGCTGCCCGTCCGACGATTCCCCAGTCATGAACCAAGAGGCCATTAACGGTATTGGCGCTGGTAACCTGGCAACATTTAGCTACGCTGCTTCGAAGGGTCCTACCCGAACTGGGAATAACCCCAAAGGCAAATGCCCTGAGCGAGCGGCATGGGACACCTACAAACTTAGCAAAAGTGACTGGGATCCTGCTGGACCCTTCACCCGTTACGGCCGCGGATATCAAAGTACCTTCCGCGATGTAAAGGACGGACTCTCAAACACTATTTTCATGGGAGAGGTTCGCAGTGACTGTACATTCCATATCATGAGAGGCTGGGCGCATTCCAGCTGCACTCAGGGAATGATAAGCACTGTCTACCCAATGAACTATGACAGTTGCACACCGGATCAATCAAATGGCGCCTGCCGCTGGTGGGGTAACTGGAGCACCGAGTTCGCTTTCAAATCAAGGCATCCTGGTGGCGTCCAGTTTTGTTTTGGTGATGGCTCCGTCCACTTCCTGTCCGAAAATATAGAGCACTGGTCATATCAATACCTTGGAGGAATGAATGACGCCAACGTAGTCTCTTTGCCTTAGAATAACCTTATGGAACACTACCTTTTCTCAAACAAGCCCTGGTTCTCTCGACCGACAAATACAACAAGGGCTTCTTCCACACACATTCTATTGTGTATCGTCCTCGCAGTATTTGCCATCATTTGGCCAACCCTTGGATGCGATAGCTCACCAAACATTGTTCCAGTAAAAGGCACTGTTTTGCTTGACGGAAAGCCGCTGGAAGGTGCAGCTGTTCTCTTCCATCCAGGAGCTAATGAGAGACCAGCTGTTGGTATCACTGACAACCTAGGAACCTTCCATCTCACAACGAGAAATCAAGGTGATGGGGGGCACGTTGGACTCAACAAGGTGTCAATTACGAAAGAGAGCGGTGAGCCTTCATTGAATGATGCAGAGGAGGGTATCCAAGATTTCACACTAGTCACGCCGGCCCAGTATGCCAGCCCAGAACTCTCCGGTCTCGAAATTGATGTTTACCCTGGAATGGGACCCGTCATTTTGGAAATAACATCAGAATAATAAAACCGTCGCCGTACATTATCTACCGCTCGACTAATTCGATTTTATAACAGATAGCGATATCATTCGGTGCGACTGACGGTGTCATCACATACAGTGCATCATCTTCAACAACCCAATCAATCTCTTCGGGAGAATCTAACACTGTCACTCGTTTAATTTGCTGCTGACCGCCTCGGTTTCCTCCAAGTGTTTTTATAGCAATTTTTTTCTCTGCCCCCGCCCAGCCCAGCTGGATAGCAAATACGGAATTTCCTTTCCGCGTAAACCGAATGTTTTCACTGGTGTATTCACCATTCATCTCAACAAAATGACCACTTGATGTAAGCCGTTTCGGCCCTTCTCCATACGTCGAAAACGGTCGTGTTCCGTAAATGGCTTCACCATTCGCCCGCAGCCAGACCCCCATTCCCAACAGACTTTCACACTGTGCTTCGGGGATTACACCAGCCGCTGTTGGCGAGATATTTAACAGTAAATTTCCATTTTTGCTCACGATATCAATGAGGGTATGAAGCAGAACCTTTGCTGACTTAATATCCAGCTCTTCTGTGTATGACCAGCTTCCTGTTGTTGTCCACGACCCCGCGCTAATGGTGTCGTCAGTTAACCATGTGAAATCGGTTACCTGGTCAAGGCGACCCTTTTCATAATCAACGATACCTATATCAGCAGGAAGATCTTCCTGCTTATACGTAACCACCACGTCCTTACCCCAATCAGTAGCAGCGTTGAAATATTCAGCAAGAAACGCTTTCCTCTGCTTTTCTGGAATTCGATCAAGCCATGAGTCGAACCAAATCAGGTCAGGCTCATACTTACCAATAACTTCCGACAGCAACGCCTCCCACATCTTGAGAAACTCGGGCCATGGCATGGTGCCATAGAGTTTCCGAAGCGATTCGTCATCACGATCAATTTCCTCAGGAGCTTCCCGCTCAAGGTACTTCTGCCTTCCGAGATAATGCCAGCGATGTTTTTCTGGGTCACTCTCGGCAGCCCGACCCACTTTCGCATGGTGAAAGGTTGTAATGAATTTCATGTGTCGCTTCCGGATAGCGCGAGCGATTTCTCCAGCGATATCACGTTGCGGCCCAATCGCCATGCTATTCCATGGTGTGACTGCGGAGTCCCACATAGCAAACCCGTCATGATGCATTGCGACTGGGCCGGCAAACTTGGCCCCGGCCAGAAAAAAGAGATCCGCCCACTCCTCAGCATTGAACGATTGTGCCGTGAATAATGGAAACAAATCGTGGTATTGAAACGCTTTTGGCTGCCCATACGTACGAATATGGAATTCATGTTCGCGATATGTCTGAAAGCCTATGCCCTTCGTGGCTGCCTTTTTCGGCTTTGGTTTCTTTCCACTGATATGACCGTACATCGTCCGTGGGTAGTGCTCGTTTCCGAAAGCCGGAACGGCATACGGCCCCCAATGAAAGTAGATACCAAACTTCGCATCACGAAACCATTCGGGAGCCTGCTGATGTTTGGCTAGTGACTTCCACTGTGGCTCATATTCTTCAGCGTGCAGAAGAATCCCATTGGCCAAACAACTCAGAACCGTCACCCACCCAACCAAGAAACCTCGCGTCGTTGTCATCTGCGTACTCCTCTTGTGAAGACTCACATCTCATTTCTGATCGAGTCGAATCTTCAGGCAATGGGCAAAATCAGTTGGCTTTTCTGCTGGAAAAGTTACACGGAGCCCATCAGGATGCCGTTCCCAAACTAAGTCACCTGTGTGACCAAGCATTTCTACCGATTGAATCTCACCAATCCGACTGTTCCCCGGTGCAAGAAGAGCAAGCTCAACATACTCTTTATTCTTTGGGAGCCACTTCAACACAAACGCGTAGAGATAGTCACCCTTCATCGTGTACCGAACGTCGCGGAATGTAAATGGAGACTCTTCCACAAAATGAGGAATCTCATTTACTTTGCCCTCACCAAAATAGTGCCATGGCCGAGTCTCGTAGATTCCCTCTCCATTCACAGCGAGCCACCGGCCCATATCCTCTAATATTTGTGTTGCTGTTTTATCAAGGGTGCCATCAGCCCTGATGGGAACGTTTAAGAGCAGGTTTCCATTTTTACTGACGATGTCAACAAATTTGTCTATCTGAAGATCCGACGTGGTATAGGGCTTGTTCACGTCATAGCCCCACGACCCAATCGAGTCATCGGTTTGCCAAGGCTCTGGAAGGATGTGACCTGCCTTACCTCGCTCGTAGTCGAGTGTCGTCATGCCATCCGCGTAGAGCCCCTGCCACGGGCGTTCTTTGACACACATCACACCGTCTGGACGTGCATTATAAAAATGGGCGATGACATCCATTCCCGTCTGCCCATTATCATCACCACGGAAGGGGACAGCACAATCAAAATAAAGATGATCGGGCTGATAGTCATCGACGAGTTGTTCAAGCCGTTTCTTCCAGTGCTCACGCCACGCCTTCGGTGCATTCAGCGGAGCTCGTGGATGCGTGCTCTGCCCATCGTTTGGTGGATAAAGGCCTTTCCCTTCGCCTTGCCCACCGTCGTAGGCGATGCCTTTCTTTGGCCCCTCTGTGTCGGCCTGATTTGCGACGTTCAACCAGCTATAACTCCGTGACAAATGCGTGGTCACACCAAATCGTAGACCCGCTTTCAGTGTGGCGTCTCGCCAGGCACCGATAATGTCTCGTTTCGGTCCCATTGCAACAGCGTTCCATTCATGGTGTGTTGAGTCCCAGAGATCAAAGTTGTCATGATGGACAGCACATGGTGAAAAGTATTTCGCACCGGCACGTTTAAAGAGAGCCAGCAACGCATCAGGGTCAAAGTTTTCTGCCTTCCACAATGGAATAAAGTCCTTATAGCCGAATTCTGAAGGATGCCCAAAGTGCTCAAGATGATACGCGTAGTCTTCACCACCCTCTTCATAGAGTTTGCGTGCGTACCACTCACCGCGCTCTACAACAGAATAGGCTCCCCAGTGCAGGTAAATACCAAACTTTGCATCTCGAAACCATTCTGGGCACCGATACTGTTGCAGCGATTGCACATTTGGCCTGAACCGTTCGGCTGCATGCCCACAGGTCGCAGCCAGCAGGCAGACCGTGCCAACGACACCAGGCATCCACTTTTTTGTCCCTCGTACCATCATGTTGTCTCCATCTATTCTTCTGCTGAAAGCGGTTTGATATGAGTAAGCTTGAATGTAAAGACATAATCACAGGGCAGGTCGTGAATACCAATTCCCCTAAGATCAATTTCGATCGTATTATTTACATGGTTCCAAGCCAGGGTTTTTTGTGAGCCAAGAAGTGATACCTCGCTAGCATCCGAAGGTGTTACATTCCGGATGACAAATGTTTCACCAACTGGCCAGCCTGGGCTGAGTGCAAAAAGGGTGCTTCCCTTTCTTGTGAATAATGCTTCTCTCGATGCATTCCCAGGCTTAGGACGAATAGTCGACTCTGTAAGTGCAGTGCCTGTGTGATGATCCTCTTTTGTAAACTCCGGCCTTGTCCCGGCACTCCACTGCGCGTCTTTGGCCCAACGCCGGCTTCCGTAGATAGCTTCACCGTTCACACTCAGCCATCTACCAATTTCTGCCAGCCGCTCCTCCATGATGACAGGGATTCTTCCGTCGTGTGTTGGACCGACGTCGAGTAGCAGGTTCCCGCCTCGTGAGACAGTGTCGACGAGCATGAGAATCAGATGTTCTGCCGAGTTGTAATCCTCCAACGACTCCTCTCGATTGAAGCCAAATGACATTCCTATGCCACGGTTTTCTTCCCAAAGGACATCGGGGTCGTCAAAGCCTGCGCCATATTCAGTCGTAAAGTACCCACCATGCTTGCCTCGCACCTTACCCCACCGGTCATTAATGACGACCTCATCTTTATTTGGTGCGTTGTTATAAAGCCACGCGAGCAGTGGTCGTGTCTCCCATTTGTCGTCATCCATCCACCAGTCACCGTCAGAAAAAATCAACGCTGGCTGGTACCTTTCGACAAGCTCCTTGAACTGCGGATACATAACTTCGTGTATATATTTTTTTCGCCCTGCTGCACCTTCGACGCTCTCCTCTTTTTTTCCAGTATACGGGTGCTCTGTTTCAGGCCAGAACGGATTGAACCAGTCCCAGATGGAATAGTAGAGTCCCATTTTGAGTCCTTCAGCTCTCACCGCCCGCGTGAGATCACCAACAAGATCACGATGTGGGCCCGACTCAACACTGTTCCAGGCGGTACCAAAACTTTGTGACGCCTCAGCGCTTGGCCAAAGGCAATATCCGTCGTGGTGTTTTGAGGTTAGCACGACATAGCGAGCCCCACTCCCACTAAATATTTTCGCCCACTGCTCCGGATTGAAAAGCTCACAGGTAAACAGCGATCGAAAATCTTCATAGCTGAATTCTTTGCCATACACCCGTGCGTGAAATTCCTTCACCGCCTCTGAACGAGCGACAGCTGCGGCATGCTTTCGTGGCAAGCCATCTTTCGCATGCCAATACCACTCTGCGTAGGTACCCTTCGGTGACCAAGCAGGAACTGAGTAGAGCCCCCAATGAATAAAAATCCCGAATTTTGCATCTTGAAACCAGGCAGGCGTGGCCCTCGAATCGAGAGACTCCCATGTTGCCTCATACTCCGTGTCACCTGACGCTTCGGCATGCACCCTTGCGTCACCGTGTGTGGTACAGAAAATCGCTGCTGTCACAAGCATGAGAACAAACAAGCCAGATACCCGTCGACACGCACCCTGCGTCCAGCGATCGGGCTGATTTTCATTCACATTCATTCATCACCCCCTTGGCACTGTGGACCCTCTTAATTGCTACATACCTCGTCCAATGTAGGTGCCCATGCCAACCACTCAACAGCACCCCCCAAAGGTACCCACAAGATGCGACAATCACCTCGTTGTCAAAGATTCTTTCCGAAAAAACGCGAGATCATGAACGCGACTTTTCCGGCAGCATTATTTTTTTAGCATACACAGGTGGCTTCCTGAGTTCCCGTACTTATTCACAACAACCAGCCACTAACGGTGGCGATCAAACACAATCCTTTCTTATTTAGTTGAAAACGCTTTGCTCCTGTCTTCGAATTTTGGTGTGCACTCAATTGATTTGGCACCGGCGGCGAAAAGTCTGCTGGCAGTCGCACTCTGTGGATATATTTTTTTTCTTCTTGGAATCAGCATTTTTGCGAGTCGACGTGTTGAGACAGAAGCGGACTATCTTGTTGCAGGCCGGCGACTCCCACTGTTCCTTGCCTGGGGCACCCTTATCGCAACATGGTTTGGTGCCGCCACAATGTTCGCTGCCGCAGCGGCCGTCCGCGAAGAAGGGCTGTTGGGAGTTGTGCTTGATCCTTTTGCCTGTGCTGGCACGCTGATTCTTGCAGGAGTCTTTTTTGCTCGTCCCTTGTGGAACAGAAACATCTTCACGATGGCGGACTTTTATCGCCAAACCTACGGGCCGGCGGCCGAATTAACTGGCGGTCTTATACAGGTACCGAGTTATTTTGCGTGGATCGCCCTGCAATACTCTGCACTTGCCGGGCTTCTTGAACTGTATTTTACAATTCCTTTTCCAGTGGGACTTTTTATCGTCGCCTCAATAACACTGGCGTACACACTCATTGGTGGCATGTGGTCAGTCACATTAACAGACAGTTTTCAAATCCTGGTGGCGATCGTCGGCCTTATCATCCTTACGTCCGCAGCGCTCTCAGATCCACTCCTTGGAAATGGCAATCCATTCCTTGGCGTGTCCGTTCTGTATGACAAACTCTGTGCCAATCATCCCCAGCATTTGCTTTTCTGGCCCGACTACGCCACCGCTGGCTCATCGACGGCATATATCACCGCAGTTTTGAGTGTGCTTGCTGCGTGGGCGACAGGACTCTTTGGAAACATCCCTGGTCAAGATCTCCAACAGCGTGTGTTTGCCGCTAAAGATGCCAATACAGCATCGCGTGCCTGCGTGCTCGCTGGCCTGCTGTATCTGGTTTTCGGAACCCTTCCTTTACTCCTGGGCTTTGCCTCACTGGTAACGCATCCTGGCGGAACACTGGACCCGGTTGCTTTTCTCGCAGATGCCTACCTGTCTCCGGCCATGCTCATTGTGTTTGTTATTGCAGTTGTTTCAATGATCATCTCAACGGCGACCAGTGCCGTGCTAGCACCCGCGACCATTCTCGGACACAACCTCCTTGTCCGAATTCCCTATCTTCAGAAAAAGCAACCTTTATTCCGCGACCGTCTTAGTGTGGTGCTCGTGTCGATTGGCGGCGTCTGTATTGCGATGCTCGGGGAATCTCTTATGGGGCTATTGGACATCGCTCTTTCCATTCAACTTTCTGCGCTGTTTGTACCGGTTGTATTTGGTATTTATGGCCGACCACAGAATCAGCTCTGCTGCGTCCTGGCCATGCTGTGTGGTTTTCTTGCATGGTCTGTCACCCATGGGATTGAGTTGTGGAATCCAACACACCATAGTTTTTTCTCAAGGATGCTGGTGATTCCTTCAGATTTCTATGGTCTTTCTGCCAGTGTCTTTGGCTACTGGCTAGGATTAAAGACAGGTTCGACCACATTGAAAGCGGAATTCGCGAACACATTGGATTCTCCATGACCGTACTGCCCACTGAAAACCCTGAAGGTCGTGCCTGCGACACGTGCCGATTTTGGCGTAAGCAGGCGTTTTGCGATGAAAATGACTGGGGGCAATGTCGCCGTATGCCGCCGATACTCCCGGATCTAGTTGATGATAAGCTGGTGGTCGCAGGCATCTGGCCTTCGACCAAGGCTGGAGATTGGTGCGGAGAATGGGAGACATCCACATCAGATGGTGTAGACCATCCTCACACGTAAGTAGACTCACTTCTTCATAGAACTCCTCGGGCAGGGAAAATACATTGTTATGGTCACACGACTGATGCTTACCCTCATATTTGTTTCGAGCGTCACCGGTTGCATGCCAGAACAAACCAAAACCGTGAATCAGGAAGAACAGAACTCAGGGCAGACAAAGAATCGTGGAACCAGTCAAGACGAGAAAACTGAAGAACTCTACCTGCCTGGCCAGGACTAGGGTTGGACTTTGTATAGAACCTTTTTATTCCCCCGTACTCTTTGTGGCGTCCGGTAATCCGGAGCAAGAACATCTGCTTTACGCCTGCATTGAGGCGAACGTCATTCAGCCAACCATTTTGGGCACTTTTTCAGCGAGCGAAATTGTCCTAATCGAGGGCTGACCTCTTTTCTGATTGAAATGTCCGCCAGCAGCGACATATATTTCAATATTATCGTGGTCCCACGATTTCCTTGTTTATAAAAAAAATCGCATAGTTCTCTGAATCTTTTCTGTAATAACCGCAGATCAAGAGCTATAGTACAGCAAACACGTTCAATGACGACGTGACCTCGCCGGCAAACAATACGTCACCAGATCCCACCAGCATAAATCTACAGGTCACCATGAAGAAAGCTTTTACCCTTATTGAATTGTTGGTTGTCATTGCAATTATTGGTGTCCTTGTGGGGCTCCTTCTACCAGCGGTTCAGCAGGCACGAGAGGCAGCTCGCCGACTCAATTGTCAGAACAAATTCAAACAGACGGCACTTGCCTATGCCAACCAGGCGTCAGCCAACAACAACGAATTTGCTCCTCGCATGATTCAGGATCCAAATAAAAGCTGCGGGTGGGGGCCTTTCCTCCTTCCGTTCATCGAACGCAATAATCTTTACGAACGGTACTCTTTTGACGCACCATTTTCATATGACAACCCTGCTTATGGAATTGAAAATCAGACTGTTTCAAACACCCGTATTGATGACTTTCTTTGTCCATCGAGCCCCGATCCAAGTGGCCCATATACGTACACCTTGCCTTCATATGGCGTCACGTGGACGGCCTACGTTGCTGACATGTCTCCCATCGCACGAGTCACTGAAGAACTTATGCAGTACCTTGGCAAAACCACCACAGAAGCTCAGCGAGCAGGGTGTCTTAAGGCTGATGAAAGCACAAGCTATGCAGAGATTGTTGACGGCACCTCCAATACTGCTCTTTTGGTTGAGATCGCAGGAAAAGACAAGGTATGGCAGAACGGTACAAACACTGGTAATCAACTTCTTGGGACGACTGGCGGACTTGGCGGGTGGGCCGATGCAACAACCAGTGGAACGAAGTTTCTCGGCAGCACGCCAGACGGCACCACCGGGCCAGGTGCATGTGGTGTAAACTGCAGCAACGACTTTGGTCTTTATTCGTTTCACCCTGGTGGAGCCAACGTGGCTTTTGTTGATGGTTCGGTGCGATTTATCAACCAAACCATCAACATTGAAACTCTTATAGCTTTCATTACCCGAAATGGTGGCGATTGAGCCGAACGATCTTATTCCAAGTGCAAATCACTCACTGCAACCTGCGGAGTATTACTTGTCCAAAGTACCTTTGTTGCTCACACTCGCCATCGTCATTGGCTGTACAAGAACAGAATATCCAAACGCAACCTACCCGGTCAGTGGGCGAGTCCAGACCACTGATGGAGAACCGGCGAGTTATGTTCGCGTGACACTACATTCATCAAAGCTCGTCTCCGAAGGTGATCCATTCAGACCTTCCGCGATGACAGACGACGATGGCAGTTTTCGGCTGACCACGTACGAAACAGACGATGGGGCACCTCAGGGTGACTATGCGGTCACATTTCGATGGGCTAAGCCGCAAAAGACGCTGTTCGACCCAATACCGAAGGACAGGTTGCGGAATCGCTTTGCACTGCCTACAGAGAAATCCCTCAGATGCACAATCATCAAGACGGAATCACAAAACCTTGGTACGTTCGAGATTGATACGACCAAACTGACCATTGAACGTGTGCAGCCTTAGGCAATCATTGGAGCCAAGACAGCATCAAAGGTAAATGAATTGTTCAGCAGGGCAGGGCGGCAGGTTTCACTATTTGAATAAATTCCTAAGCTTTTGACGACTGCTTATCGGGGACAGAGCATGGGATGCACCGGGGGTGGTAACGATGAAACACGTACTAGCCGTCAGATGTGTTGCATTACTGAGCCTACTGACTCTCGTGACAACTGGAGACAGCGTTCTATCCGCAGATGAGACCAACTCTACTCTCATACAGCCAACAGACGCTTCAGGACGTACCATATTTTCTGCTAACTTTGAGCACGCGGAAACTGGACTGTACACAGACGAACACCTCAATCTGGATTGGAACAGACCAACATGGTCAGATGGCGTCGATGAACGCAGGGTGTGGGTCGTTAAACCTGATTCAGGGAGCAAGGCACTCACTGTAAACTTTCCAGCCCGCACCTATGGCCCAGAGAAGAACGGGGCCGTATGGCGACTTGAATTTGATGCACCCTACAAAGCTGTCGAGGTACGGTTTGATGTCATGTTCAAAAAAGAATTTGACTTTGTCCGAGGAGGCAAACTGCCTGGGTTATTTGGGGGCAAAGGCAATACAGGCGGGAACAAGCCAAATGGCAATGACGGCTTTTCAGCACGGATGATGTGGCGCGAGGACGGACGGGTTGTGCAATATCTCTATTATCCCGATCAACCTGATCGCTATGGCCACCAGATACCATGGATAAATGCTGACACAGGCCAGCAAATTCAGTTTGTTCCAGGAAAATGGCACACGGTTGTCCATCAACTATTTATCAACACGCCTGCCAAGCACGATGGCAAATTACGGGCATTCTTTGACGACCGCCTCGTTTTACATATGGACACGATTCGCTTCCGTGACACCGATGAGTTCTCAATTGATGGATTCCTATTTAGCACTTTTTTTGGTGGTGGAGACAGTTCCTGGCAGACGACCGCTGATGAAACAGTGTATTTCGATAACTTCCGGATAACCGAAATTCCAGATTGACCGTGTCAGTCCTGGTACGGCTGACTCATTTTTTCTGCTGAAGGTTTTTGAGATCCTGCTGGGCAGTGTTTTTAGAAGACTGTGCCTGTACCTCACAGCCCGAACCTGGTGCATTCCAACCCCAACTGCCAATGACTGCCCCGGCGATGACGTTCTTCTCAAACCTGAACTTAGATAATTTTTCCTGTTTCATCCCTAAAATTACCCCGTGGCTTGAGCGGACGGCACCTGTTCTGATCTTCTACGCCTGCCTTCTCTTTTTTGTTCATTTTTTGTCAGGATTCAACCGGTCGACATCTACGCGCAGCAGTTTGCACTACCCACCAGTGGCCTGTCTCTCTCTGAACCGCTGCCACCCAAATTTCGTTCGCAGGTGTACGTGGGACAGCAGACTAACGACTGTTACTGCTCTAAAAACGTATCCGTGTGCTCATATCCAGGCGCGCAAGTGCAAAGAAAAACGAGTTCGTCACCACCAGTGTTTCGAATTGTATGACGTTGACCAGGCGGAATTGCGATCGCATCCCCTGGCACAACAGAACGAGTATCTTCGCCAAGAGTCATTTCTGCTTCACCAACCAAGATGTAATAAATTTCTTCCGTCACCGCGTGGTGATGTGGTGTGGTCGCAGCACCCGGTGCCAGACGAGCCTCTGCCAGCGACTGTTGCCGGATTGAAGAATTTCGGTGTGCAAGTAATTCACGAATCGTTGATCCATCAGCTGTCGTAAATGGAACAGTATCCTTTTGATTGATAATATCCATCGTCCTGGACTCCCTCGTCTGTGAGTGTGCTGTCTGCTAGAGCAAGAGCATATCATTAAAGCTTTTTGTGCCCCACGCGATGACGGGTTCACACCCTCGATCAAGCCCAAACACGCTCGGGCTCCTACTTTACGACTGCAAACTGTCGCTGGCCAAGAAGGCTTCATGTGAAACAACACAATGAATTTCAAAAAACTACTTCTTGCCGTTGCGCTTGTTGTTGAAAGCTGGCACTGCCTCAGGCGCATCACGCCCGCCAAAGTATTTCTCACGAATCCACTTTGGTTGCCACCGATCAAGCACCCGCGGACTCCCAGTGAGATTAATTTCCTTCGGCTTTGGGTTCTCAACAGAAAGGGGCAGGGTGTCACCAAGACGCTGCTGCCATTGTTTCATCTGGGCAACAAGGCGGTTCACGTCTTCGGATCGCTCTGGGTTCTCAGCAAGGTTCGTCATTTCCAGAGGGTCAGCTTCGAGATCAAAGAGCAGCTGATAATCAATTTCCGGATAGACATGGAGCTTCAGGGCGTTGTCCCGAATGGTTCGCATTTTTTCTTGATAGGGTAGAAATATCGACTCTCGGACATTTTCTTGCGTACCCTCAAACACTGGGCGAAGGTCGTGTCCATCGATACCCTCCGGTACCTCAACTCCCGCATACCCACAGAGGGTTGGAAAAAGATCGAGCAGGTAGGTTAATGCCGATGTTGACTGACCTGCCGGTATTCCCGGTCCCCGCACCACCAACGGACAACGCATTGAGTGCTCATAGACGTTCTGTTTTCCGAGTAAACCATGACTGCCTAATGCCAGCCCATGATCCGCTGTGTAGACAACAATCGTATTTTCACCGTATCCAAACTTATTGACTGCTTCAAGAATACGCCCTACCTGCTCATCTAACTGCGTAATAAGGCCATAGTATTCACAGAGTTGATCGCGAACCACATCGGGCTGCCGTGGCCAATTTGCAAGACTTTCATCGCGACCCTTTCCACTCACCTGACCATTATCGAAAGGATGCTGCGGAAGAAAATTTCCTGGAAGTGGGGGTGGCTTTCGATAGTAGGCCTGTCGAAATGACTCCGGGGGATTTCTCGGGTCATGGGGAGCAGTAAATGCGACATAAAGAAAGAAGGGCTCAGTAGTTTTGCCTCGGGCCGCAAGATAGTCAATCGCTGCATCCGCGAAGATCGTGCTCGAAAATGCATTACCAGTGCGACTGTTGGTGAGCGATCCTTCACTGGAGAGATCCTGCAGCGGTACCTTGGTGTGATCACACATACCACCCATCATGATCGCCTTGCCCGACTGAAAACCACGCGCTAGCGTTGTGCCACCATTGTGCCATTTGCCAACTGCATGGGTGGCATATCCATTTTCACCTAGTACCTCGGGAAGCAACGGTAATCCATTCCAGTTGCGTCTATCACCAATCCGCATCCAGTGCCGTCCGGTCATGAGCATGGACCGACTAGCAACGCACACTGCTCCTGAATACGAGCCCGCACAATAGTTCTGCCGACAACTCACACCCTCTCGCGTCAGTCGATCGAGGTTCGGTGTTTGAATATGGTTGTTACCGTGTGCCGCAATGGTATCTGCACGCTGATCATCAGCGAATAAAAAAACAATATTTGGAGGACTCGCCTCCTTAGCTTGACTGAGCCCGGCCGAACCGCCCAAACATACAATCAGAACACATGTATATTTCTTCATCCTACCCCTCGTATCATGAATCTCATGCCCGGAATACTACGAACTCCTAATATTAAGGGGTCAACTGCTTGAGTGCCACCCGACCACTCCGGAGAAAACCTGATATTTTTTATCTACCACAGCAACAATAATACGGTAGAGACCTTTTGCTGGCGTGCAATCCTTCTGCTTCAGCAAACAAACTCACCGTCATTACGGCCGACCACGCCCACATCAATTAAGAACCACGAACTATGCAGAAACTTCTCTTTGGAATTTTTGTTTTTTCGACACCCTTCTTTCTAAGTGCTGCGAATGCGTGCAGCCCAGGCAGCCGGCCTGACAAACCAAATATTGTCTTGATTCTGACCGACGATCTCGGCTGGCAGGATGTCCACTGTTATGACATCGACGAACCATCCCCAATGGAGACGCCGAACATTGACCATCTTGCCTCACAAGGAGTCATGTTCTGGCAGGCGTATTCTCCTGCACCCGTCTGTGCACCAAGTCGGGCAGCAATACTGAGCGGGCTTCATCCAGCACGCGGCGGCATGACATCTGTGGCTGGTGGATTCCCACCACGGCCACGCAATCGGAATGCTCCACAAGTCTCGCCCTTTTATCTTGCCCGCATGCCGATGGAACGATTCACGCTCGCTGAGGCACTCAAGCAGTCTGGGTATCGAACCGGCCATTGCGGCAAATGGCACATTTCCAAAAATCACTATGACTATCCACAACCTTATCAGCACGGCTTTGACAGCTCTGTACACGACCGTGGTGTCCAGGTTCCCATGAGGCCTGACCGTCTCACGGGCTTTGCCACCTCGAACCCCAAGGATCCTTACCGACTCGATGAGAATGGATTTCCCTTTGATGCTCCACAACAGGCGGCACTTGATTTCCTTCAAAGGAACAAAGAGGAACCGTTCTTTCTTTACTATGCAACCTGGCTTGTTCACGCACCAATCGTCATGAGAAGTGAGGCTCTTCTGCGGAAATACGAAGCCAAACTTGGCGTGACTCTCAAGCCAGAGCATGCAACAACGTGGGAAATCCCTGGGCAGACAAATCCGTTTTATTGCGCGATGGTTGAACAGCTTGATTACTACGTCGGCCAGGTCATCCACTCACTCGAAACCACTGACGACCCACGATGGCCGGGTCACAAACTCATGGAAAACACATATGTGTTTTTTACTTCTGACAACGGTGGTATGGAGGGCGGACGCGGTGAGATCTATACCGACAACCATCCACTCGACCGCGGAAAAATATCTCTGAAGGAAGGGGGTACCCGCGTACCTCTCGTTATCACCGGACCAGGTATCCCCCGAGCCGTGCAAACTGATGTCATGGTCAACGGACTCGACTTGTACCCAACTATTCTCACGCTGACCAATTCCACAGCACCTGACGGAAAAATCTTCGACGGTTGTGATCTCAGTCAACTTCTTAAAAAGAACCCATCAAACTCTGAACTTGTACGTACTCAGTCCGGCTCAGTTCGAGACACAATGTTCTGGCATTTTCCACACTCTGAGAATTCGTCGTCAATAAGAAAAGGTGAGTACAAGCTCTTTCGTCACTATCAGGCACGCCCACCAAAATCTGTTGAATCCCTTTACAGGCTCTACATACCAAACCAGTCTGACCCCAGAGGTGATATCGAGGAAGCAAAAGACCTTTCCGAAGACTTACCTAAAAAGAAGGCTTTTCTCTCTGCGGAACTATCAAAGATGATTTCGGTGATGGGCGGTAGAGAGCCACACTTCAACCCTCAGGCTGCAGAGATTCCAAAAAGCAATCAATCTCCCCGAATCACTGGACATACACGGGAAGACAATCGAGCCATAGTGTCCTATGAGAATAGGGGAACTGATATCAGACACGCCGATCTCATCTACACACCGAACGAGGGCCGGGAATGGCTACGCGACCATGGCACAATCGGACCCACGGAGGCAGTCTTCAACCTTCCTACAGGAACAACGCACTATTTTTTCAATCTAATTGATGAGAATAACTTCCTGACCATCTATCCACCGGTTGATGACACGACCCTGGCCAAAGAAAAAAGGAGCCTTGTAGACACCGCTCTGAATGCTGGGTTTTCAGAACCCACACGCGACAAAACATTCTCACTTGCAGGAACCTACCACACCAGACTGTCGGCTACGCCTTCGGCACATCAGCTCGCCATCTGCGACTTTGAATGCGCCGACCTCAGTGACCTGCAACTTACCGGGGCTGGAAGTTCTCTGACACAGGAGCATTTTGCTACCGGTACGCAAAGCCTCCTCATGAAAGAATGCAAGGAAAATAACAAACCATGGATGCCACTTGTGAGCATACCTGTTCTTGTGGAACAGCAGGGGGCACCCATTGGATACCAGATTTCTTTTGATGCCATGCTTGACGAAGATAGGCCCGGAATTTTTTCCCTCAGCGTACGTGGTACCAAGTCAAACGCAGGTATCACGTCAAACGCGGGCATCACGAATCTGGCTACGATTGAAGTGGCTCAAGATGGCATACGAATCAACACCTCTCTCATCGCACCGGTTATTCCTGGAACCTGGACCCATTTCGACCTTCAATTTAACTCAAGTCAGAATTCCAATCGAATGATTCAGGTGTCGGTAACCACAGAGCATGGCGATATGTGGCGGCAGAATGTTCCTGCCGAAGACTACCTCTTCGACCGTGCTACCAACATTCAGATTGTGTCCTTTGGCAACCCGAATACGAAGGTGTACATCGACAATGTTTTGGTCACCTCAAACAGCGTGACAGACTAAAGAACAAACTACCGAACGTGTTCATACCAAACGACATTGCGACTGCCGCGACCAGCAACAAGAAGATCGAGATCCCCGTCACGATCCATGTCTACCGCCCGAATATCATACGCTTCTTGTTCACGACCGACGACATGTTTTGAGAAATTTCCTCTTCCATCATTTTCATACCAGGCTGCCTCTTGGCTTCCAAAGGCACATGTTGCCGCATCTATATCTCCATCACCCTCCATATCGATGGCAACAAGACAGTGTGGTTCCTGAATCGCAGCATCAATGTCATGCACCTGCCAGCCTGGCCCCTCAAACCAGAGAACACCGACTCCATGTCCACGCGAGGCAACAAGGTCCATCTCGCCATCTCCGTTCACGTCAACTGGATGAATATTTGTAGCTCCAGGCTCTTCATCACTCACAGCATGTTTTACCCAAGGGAGGGTCGGATCAAGAGGTGACTCCCACCAGGCAAACCACTCGCCCTGCGAAGCTGACCGAGGCCCTCCCTTCGCTCCGGTTGCTGCATCAAGAAGGCCATCACCGTTGATGTCGCCAACACCGATATAATGGGTCAACCCTGGTGCATCTTTGTCTGCGAACACATGCGGCTTCCACCAACCAGCCTGACGAGGGTTTTCTGGCACAGCAAACCATACAAGTGATTCAGGATACGGTTTCTTTGGCTGGGCACTGGTTGCAAACAGTTCCCACCGGCCATCATTACCGATGTCACCCTTCATCAGCCCGTGAATGCCATGAATCGTTTCATCGATCAGGTGCGCTGCCCATCGCTCCGTAAGCCCATGTGCTGGCTGCTCTAACCAGATCACCTGCCCGGGATTGTAGCGGGCAGCTATGTAGTCAAGATCGCCATCATCATCGACATCGAAAAACTCACTGTGGATGTACCACTTAAACTCAGGATGCTCGTTGAGTATGACTTCCTGCCAATCTGGAGCAACAAACAATCGTGTCATACCTCCTGAGTCCGAAATGACGTCTGGTAGACCATCACCGGAAAAGTCACCCGCAACAGCTGTCATTGCCTGTTCGCCTTCATAAATGACGTGACGCACCCAGTGTGATTCTGCGCAACCTATTGGCATCTCAATACAGCTTACGACCAGCCAGGAAACTAAGTGAAAAAGACAGACGTTGATTCTTTTCATTCTTCCAAAAGCCCAACGACTGCCCATGCTGTACCCCAGTAATCTGCTGCTTCAGTTGATTGATTGTCTGCTTGAACGTTTCGTTCCCGGAACCCACCAGAAACCGTCTTCCAGTCGCGTATGTATCAGAAACTGATCTCCTACCCTCGAAGCAGTAGCAAACAGATGAGCTTTCCGTGCGCGCCTTCCATCAACAAGATATTTCCCTGTTGAACCAAACCAGAGACGTACTCTCTAATCTAGCAGGCTTCGCCATCACCACCTAGCTCGCCTGACACCATCTCGTTCTCTCGGTGACTTATCACTACACATTCCATTCAATCGCCGCAGCGTGCGTCTCGTGCCCCTGTCCTCGCATGGATTTTTCTCGATTGGGCGGCAAGTGGGTTCTCAACCATCTCGATAACCCTTTTAGTCGCCTACTTCAACCAAATAGCTTTTGCCGACGGACGATGGGGCCTTCCTGGTGGTGTTTTGTGGGCGTGGACTCTCGCGGCAACCATGCTTTGTTCTGCGATTGTGTCACCATTCCTATCGGCATGGGTTGACCGACGCCACGTACACCAACGAGCGGTCGTTACAAGTTCCATCCTCGGTGCAGCGGCATGCATTGCTCTTGCTCTCCTGCCATCGACATCACAACTCGGGATCATTGCCGCAATCATTGTTGCAACGGTGTCATTCGACATGGCCTCTATTTTTACTGCAAGTTTGCTTCCAAAACTTGCCCGCGGACGGGCAGCCGACACGCTGTCGTCGGTCGGGTTCGCCGCAGGGTACGGAGGTGGGGCAATTGCGCTCATTCTCGCAACAAGTCTGATTGCCTCGCGAGAATCTTTTGGACTCTCAGCAGCTGGAGCTCTTCGTGGCTCTTTCGCAATCATGGGACTCTGGTGGCTTATCTTTTCAATGCCCACCACATGCGTGCGCATGGGCACAGCATCAACACAGAACCATGGCGGAACAAGTACGAAAGAACTCCTCCTGTTTCTTAAAACAATCGTCCCGATCAATCAAAACAGCCACCGTATTCCTCAGTTTGGTTGGCTGATGCTTGGTGTGGTCACCATATTGGGTGTTGTTCAGACTGCAATCCCACAATTTTCAAACGTCGCCCTGGAGACGTTTCATCTCAAGCCCCCTCAACTCGTGCAGCTTGTCCTTCTCGTTCAATTCATAGCACTTCCGGGAGCGATCCTCATCGGCTGGCTATCAGGCATTTGGGGGCGTCACCGAGCAGCCAATATCTGCCTCGCAGGCTGGTCGCTTGTTCTCGGATTAGCTTGGTGGGTTGGTTCCGTTCCGCAGCTCTACGCATTGGCAGTCTTGTTGGCTTTAGTACTTGGTGGCATACAAAGTGTGCTTCGAGCCATGCTTGCGGTGTCAGCACCCTCCGGGCATCACGCGGCAACGTTTGGAGTCATGCAAGTAGGCACGAAACTAACTGGTTTCTTCGCGAGTCTTATTTTTGGATGGGCCTACATGGCATCAGGCATCCCAAGGGCAGGCCTCGTTATCCTTCTCGTGCAATTAATATTTGGATGGTGGCTTCTTTCCCGTGCCCAAAAGAAAGCGACGACGACTTGATCAATGAAGCCGGCAAAGACCACTCGAAGAAAGAGTATTTGCCAGCCAAGAGAAACTGTTTTTCACCCTTAAAGGACCTGCCTATCATTTCCCACTTCGGTACGATTGCCTGCACAGTACGGAAAACGAAGCAGATTCGACCCTTCTACTCAGGTCCTTTTCTCCAAGTAAGCCTCTGTGCACCGTTAGTAAACCCATCTCATTACGGCCTACTACACGGCTCTCTCACACGGGGGGGTTCAATCAGACTTTTAAGTCTGACGCAAAAGTACCTTACTATGCGACCCAGCTGCTCTTGAATAAAATCTGTCCTTTTTATTACTGTCTCGGCCACTTGGGAATTCGCAATCAAGTCTGTGCAGGAAAGAAGGTGAATTGTGGTGGGTATTTTGGGCGTTAAATATTCATTGTTCATTCAGTGCAATAAAAAATCGTTTTTTTTAGTCCTTGGTCTTTTGTTTTGCGGCATGGTCATGTGCTCTGCCAGCCAAGCTGCAGATAACCAAGGCAGTACTCAAGATGCAACTATTGATGGACATCCAGCGCTTATTGACTCACCAACACACACGACAACCTCGTCAGGGCATATCGGGGATGCAATCAACATCGCTTTTATCGGCACAGAAGAAGAACTCCATCATATGCTTTCGACATCGGGCTGGTATGCAGCAGATCCGATCACTGCAAAAACCTCTTTTCGCATTGCGGCTGACGTTTGCCTAAGGAAGCCGTATCCTCACGCCCCAGTGAGTAATCTCTACCTGTGGGGACGCAAGCAAGACGCGGCATTTGAGCAGCCGGTTGGAAACAGCCCAAAACAACGTCACCATGTCCGTTTCTGGCAATCAAACAAGGTTGACACGAAATCAAAGCCACTGTGGTTAGGCGCGGCGACATATGATGAACGTGTTGAAATTAGCCGAACCACTGGAGGAATTACGCACAAGATTGCTCCCAACATCGATCGGGAACGGAATAAACTCGTCAACGATGCGATCGCAGCAGGGAAGCTCGATGGGTACTACTGGGTAGAAGAGTTTCACCGACTCGAAAAAGGTAAAAATGGCGGAGGCGACCCCTATTATACGGACAAACGACTCGCTGTCGGAGTCATCGATATCCGTCGCTAACAGATTTCCTGCACCTCACGAGACTCGATTGGGGTGTTGATTCACCGGGTGCAGGACGGATGGATACAAAAATGCAGCACAAAAACAGTGTCTTGCTCTGCACATATTGAAATGCGACCTAATTTTCAGCGACGCTTCCATGCAAGGTTTGCTTTATCAATATCGCGGCTTACCTCGCCGCCGATATGAGAACAACGACTGGCAAATAAGACCGCCGCTTCGTCTATACGTTTTGCCTGTTCCGGGTCTAATCCAGTCAGTGACTGACGAAATACGTCCCATGCGGCGAGAACTCGTTCTTTTCCGTCGGCAACAACAATAATGGCCTCGTTGTTTTTCAGCACGAGGTGTTCACCAAAGTCATCAATAACAAAGCCATTCTTGCCTGCCCTGTGCCGTTCAATGGGACCACTTATATCTGCACCATTCATAGCAATATGTTTGGCGTGTTGGTCACGTTGCGCTGCTTCGATTCCGTCAGTCATGAAGAACCCTCGATTGTTTCGACCTATCTTGTTGAGAAAGTTTACCCGGCACCCCTCCGCCGGGTCGACCACAGTTATGCGTCAACACCAGACAACCATTCCTTGCTGGCATAACCGCGATTCTCCCCTGTGCCATGTTCTTCGGGATTATAAAACTCAGTCTCTTCCAATGCGTTGGTTCTCTACCCTCTCACAGGCACATGTGGCTTGTTTTGCTTTCAATCCATATCGTGAACGGACGGCTGTACCAACTCATCAGGCCTTCGCCGGGAGAGACACCAGAACGAAGACCCAGACAATGAAAGAAACCCCCAGACACATGCCCACTGAACACAACTTTGGCCAAATGACTCATATGGAAAACTGTTATCACCCCGGCATCCATTAATCTGTTGCTGCATACCCACTTGCCAGAGGTTAATGCCTGACCACAGCAGCAAGACCCAAGCAGAGAGTGCACATGCCACTAAAATACGTAGTAGGTCGCGGGCTAGTTTCATCTTGATCTCCGTAAAAATTAGTATGTCTAGCGACTGAGACCCAGCAACCATTAAATCCTTTTGAGGACTCAGTATGCAATACTCCAGTCTTCTGACACAAGACGATTATGATCGGATGACTGCCGATTTGTTCACTCACTAATTCCGGAGACAGACAATGCAACAGACACTCTTCATCGCAACGATGATGGCACTCACAGCTGTTACAAATGCGACGGAACCTGTGGTGCAGGTACTCATTGGTTCACACGACGCAGACCCTGGAAAAACGATCGCGCCTGGCAAACTCAGCTATCCCTTCGGCATCGATTTTGATTCAGCTGGAAACATGATCATCGTCGAATACAAAGGCGGGAGAATTTTCAAGCGAACTCCGGCAGGAGAGCTCTCACAGATTGGTGGACTCGGCCGTGCTGGATATGAAGGCGACGGTGGTCCGGTGTCAGAAGCGTCGTTCGAAGACATGCATAACGTGGCCATTGGCCCCGACGATTCACTCTACATCTCCGATCACGCCAACCACGCGATCCGCCGCGTGGACAACAGAGGAAACGTTTTGACCTATGCGGGTGGTAAGGCGGGATTTGCAGGTGATGGCAAGACGGTTGAACGCACGAAGTTTAATATGGCGATCAGTGTGTCGATTAGCCCAGATAAAAAACGACTATTGGTCGCCGACATCAAAAACCATCGCATTCGACAGATCACGCTTAGCAGCGGACGCGTTGAAACCGTTGCAGGCAACGGCACACGTGATGTACCGGTGGATGGTACCAACGCCGCCACCTCGCCACTCGTCGATCCCCGCGCTGCGGCGTACGACGAAGCCGGCAATCTTTACATCGTCGAACGGGGTGGCAACGCACTCCGTGTGGTTGATACCACAGGAAAGGTGCGAACCGTGGCCGGAAGCGGTAAGAAAGGTAACGCCGATGGTTTTGGCAAGGATGCCACATTCAACGGTCCTAAGCACCTCGCGATTGACTCAGCCGGTACCGTGTATATCGCCGATGACAACAATCACTTGGTTCGCTGTTTCAATCCAAAAACCGGAGTGGTCACCACGGTCCTTGGCGCGGGAGAGTTTAAGTTAAACCGGCCGCATGGTGTTCAGGTACATAACGGCTGGCTCTATATTGCCGATAGTTGGAACCATCGTGTCGTACGATTGAAGCTTGCTATAAATTAGCGCTAACCTCCACCCTCCCGTTATCACTTGTAAGAGAAGGTGTGAAGGCAGGTGCGATCATGCACCAACGACAGAAAAAGGGGGACCATGTCAAAAGTAATGAAATCAATCGTCGGTAAGATATTTATCACCTGCGTTCGGTCTGCCGTTGGTGCTTGTCTGGTAATGGGTGCCACTATATAAAACGCGACAGTCACCGTTGTGCGAAGACATCATGAAGGGGCTGTAGAAATCGCGCACGCCCGTTTACCGTAGAAAACTCCAAAAAGTTTCACCTTCAAATAAAACAAACTCAACTCATATGGCAGTACGAAAAAGCACTCTCCTTACTTCTAAAACGCTGACGCCTTCCCGTGCGGTTATTTTCAGGAGTGGTACGCAAACCACCCTTCATTTTTAACAATATTTTTGCAGTCGCTGCCGATCAGGGTGCTTCATTGCCTGATTGGGATCGAGGCAAACTCTCCCATCATGTATCTACACAAAAACCGGGTATACCAACTGAGAATCGTGGTGGAGCCCTCTCAAGTAGTCCCAACCACCGCTTGCCCCGCTCACAAGATTTCACTTGTTTGTTTGCTTGCTAACGGGGAAAAAAACGCAAAGTAGAAATGTAAGGGGTATGTATCGGGCTTCTGGCTCATAGCCACCAAGTGAGGAAGAACCTAAGAAAAATAGGCTGTGATACTCTTTTGCCTGACTTTTGGCAATTTTAACGAGGTTCCAAGTAAGAATTACCCCTGCCAATTATCGATCTTGATGGTAAAATTTTCGCCCAGAGGTTCGAATTGGACAATGTCGTTCAATTGAATGCTGATCAACTTTTTAGGAAATATAATGGCCGAAGGCACTATCAAGCGACTTACTGACAAAGGTTTCGGATTTATCGACGTTGGCACTGACAAGGACTTGTTCTTTCATTCCAGCAGTGTTGAAGGAACCACTTACAACGAACTTCGTGAAGGACAACGCGTTACTTTTAACGAAGCACGCGGACAAAAAGGCCCTTGTGCCGAGAACGTTCAACTCGCCAACGAATAAAAAAAGCTGCCAGGCTGAACTTAGCCCCTTCCGGCACCTTTGAGACTTAATTTGTAATCACGAATTGAGGTTGCTCATTAAAAAGTTGCCGGTGGGGTTCTGCAACACGTAAGCAGAGCCTGTTCGTCCTTCGTTTATTGGAGAAATGCTAGGTATGTCACCCATGCTATGCATGGCTGTTGCCTTTCCAAACAGAGATGAACAGCCTGAACGGAAAACTCTGGAGCTTGTTCGCATTAGAAACTGCTGAACCCAGAGCCAAAATATTGACGCAACCTTTGCATCTACAAATACCGAAAGTTGCATAGCTGTGCAGAGCAGGAAACTGAATTTCACACACATCCGTTCTGGATTAAGAGGCAACCCGATATAACTTCAATCCACTAGGCATGCCAACGGCTGCAACTGGGGGTACCTTTTTGAAGATTGGCGATGACTGCCAAAGCCGTTCTGCAGCAGCAAGAATGTTGTCTGGCAGATCTACTTCCCGACAGTAGTAGGTGGTGTCGTAGAGCCCGCCAGAGATACTGTCACAAAAGACTTCTGCATCGCAACTATTTCGAAACCAACGTGTAAGAGTCAAACTTTCCTCTGGTGTCCGATAATCTACTTTCCAAAAAGTCATTGGCTTTCCTTTTCAACTGGTAGTAGGCGGGAAGTAACCACATCAACACATCACACAATACGAAGAGAAAAGTGTCCTGTGCTGGCATTTTGGGGTTTGTCCAGAATGCGCACTCCCCGATAATGTAGCCACGAAAGCCGCTTCTGAACTGACGGCTTCACTTATCCGGAAAGCGAAATATATTATTTTTAAACTCAATTTTTGCTGATGCGCATAGTGGATAAACCAGAAAGAAGGTGACGGTACTCACACATGAGAATCACCGTTTCGCATTTTGGATAATTGTTTCGTTCGGTGAACCACTGCTTTTATTAGGCGTATCATTGGTAACTTCCGCAACTAATACCCCGTCAAGTTTTGCTCTGCCTTTCGCATACTTGACGGGGTGTTTCTTTAATGTCATTAAAATTAAACGCAGTGCTATGAAAACCAAACAACCAATGACAATGCTGCTAGTTAATGCAGGGTACTAACGCTCCTGATACTGGCATCTAGTGGGCACATAGCCAATCGTGGGATAAACCGCTTGCTGAGCATCCAAACAGGGTCACGTCCTTTATCGCTCAGAATGTGAGCCCATGTCCTGCGTTAGTGTGAGGAGAAGAATAGACCTGTTCATCCAGGAATCCTTCGATTGGCGTCTGCTTTAATGCCTACCAGAGATGACCAGCTGGCACAGACTAATAACGCTAGGATGTTTGATCTGTTTCACACTGGCTAACTGTAGTGTGGCAGCCCGTCCGAAAGCTTGTCATTGTCCCGGCGGGTGGGCTTTCCTGTGCGTAGTCTGCTAAACTGCTCCAATGCAAGACGATCCACTAGAAGACGTAATCGAAGACGATGATTTTCTTAGTGACGAAAACGTAGTGACTAGACCGGCACCGGGAAAGAAACTAGGGACCTACGTAGAGGCGTCTAGTAATTCTGGCATATTTCCTAACAAGAGCAGGGATGGTATTTCATATACCGGGCAGCGTTTTTCCGCGTTTACAACGTTTTCGCTATTTGCCTGTCTTATTGTCATGGTGATCAGTGCAATCTTTTTGATCTGTATGTTTTTTGGGTATGTTTAACTCATACGAGACGATGATGACCTCTCCGGGATCTGGGATGCCGCACCAACCACATCACCAAAAACAATACGGGGAGGAATGGGACAGAAATTCACCATGCAATCGGCTAGAAAAAGGGTAATGGCGTTTATGCTGCCAATCATCTTGGCAATAGTTGGCTCGGGTCCTATCTGGATAAAGGTCTTACTGCACAGAGCAAACAGTGATTTCCTAGAGGAGAAGATAAAAGATTCTGAGGAGACTTCTGAGTTGCTCTTAAAAGGGCTGAATTCCCTAGACACAAATGAGGAACAAGCCAGAAAGTATCTTCTTGAGCACTACAGCCGAAGATATCCTGACGTGGAAATAACAGATGAACTCTTGGATTCAGTAATAAAGTTCATTAAGGCAGACCATCCGAATCTTAAGTGGTATGAGAAAGTTAAGGCCTTAATGTCATCAAATAAAAAGACCGCCAACGAATAAACGCTGCCGCCCTCACTACTATCCGTAGCGGGGCTACTCGTCCAATCTCGACAGAACGGATTAAACCGCTGTAGTCGATTGCTGTAGACTTTGCCCGAATGTCCGAAAGTTTTACTCAAAAGGAGGAAAGTATTATTAAAAAGAGTGAGGCTATAAAAGGGGCGTTTTTTGGCGCTGTAGTCGGGGATGCACTTTGTTTGGGAAGTCATTACGAATATGACGCCCAAAAGATCTATGAGGCCTATGGCAAAAAATCGATTGAGAAATTCATGGCTCCCGGTGAAATGATGGGTGGTCAAACTCATGGCATTGGATGGGGCGAGAGAAACTACCATCCCGGTAAAAAAGCGGGCGGCACAACCGACTACGGCGATTATAATATTCTGGTCTTAGAACATTTGGCGGAAATAGCTGATCCACCCAGACCGTTCAGTGTCGCCGCGTTGATTCCCCACTGGATGAACCGCCTTGAACAGAGTTGGGGTTCATGGATCTGTACCATGACGCAAGAGACCTATGCTCAGGTCAAACAAGGCGTCCCGACTGAACATTTGGGCGGCATATCCAATGCCATGGCCATTCGCCATGTCGCAGCCCATGCCTATTATGAATCGGAAGAGGAGCTTGTTGATGTTGCCAGAAAGTCGATGTTTACGCACAAAGACGCTCATGCCCTTGGTGGCGGAGAATTTTTTGCCCGCGTGACGCACCGGGTGATCCATGGCATGAATCCAAGGAAAGCTATTGAGGAGGTTGCCGCGCAGATGGGCGGCTTTTTCAAGGACAAAGCACTACAGGCAATCGCCAAGGTTGAAGAAGAAGCAGATCCAAATTCTGCACTATATAAAGAAGCGTTTAGCGACGATCTCGCACTTACAAGTATGGCCAGACTCTGGGATGTCGGCCGCTCGGAACCGATCAAGGTAGGAAAAGCGAGCCCAACAGAGGGAACTCTACCGGGTGCCGTTTACTTTATTTTAAAATATGCCGAGCAAGAAGAGGGACTAAAAGGGGCGATGCAGGCCAATGCCATGGTAGGAGGCGACAATGCATCACGCAGTATCGCGATCGGCATGGTACTCGGAGCTTATAAGGGGGTTGAGGCAATTCCGCCGGAGTTGAAAGAGACATTCGATCAATGGACGTATTGCGAAAATTTGTTAGAAAAGCTCCCCTTGCTCAGGAAAGTAACAAACCTCGATCAGGACTAAGCCTTCTGTCTCCGCTTCAGCAACAAAAAGGGCGGCAACGAATAAACTCGCCCACCACGCCACCAAATATGTACGGGGAGAGATGACATGTTTGCAAATTATGCCTACAACTTGGTTGGGAATTGCGTATTGTTTCTCGCCTGTTTTGGAGCAACCGTATCGCTAATTCAAATGTTTCAAATTGGTAATCTAAGACGCCGTTTACAATCCCTTGAAGGGGAGGCGAAACAGACGATGTTGGAGTCGAAGCAGGGGCTACGTCAGGCTCCCCTTAAGCAAAATAAAAATGGCGGCAACGAATAAACGCTGCCGCCATTCTTTTGATCAAGGCCGGTGGCGTTTCCCCTTGCAACCCAATGCCTTCCTGACCCTCCCAGCGTGCATAATCCGCCGGGCTGAAATTGCATATTGCGACAGGCCGACGCATTTTGCGTCAGTGCAGCGGAATGCAATGAATGTTGCTTCAGTAGTAATAGCACTACGAAACAAGTCTCTTTTTGGTTCACAAGACTTTTGGCACGCCGTTTGTATTGGCTACTCGGCATAAGCAAACGGCACCCGCTACCAGAGAGGTCAAAACCATGTTCTTCCAAACCAAAAGAAACCGACGCAAGACAACACGCCAAACACTCAGCACCGAACAACTTGAACCAAAGGCAATGTTCTCAGTCAGTCCAGTAGAACCACTCGTTGCTCTTGATGTGGGGCCAGTCAATCAAGCTAGTGTAGAACGTTGCGCGGTCATTGAGCCAGTTTTCAACGTTGGTGAAGACGGTCGCAGCATTGTGCATCCACAGTACAACGTTGGTGAAGATGGTCGCATGGTAATTGAGCCAGTTTTCAACGTTGGTGAAGACGGTCGCAGCATTGTGCATCCACAGTACAACGTTGGCGAAGATGGTCGCACATTGTCCATCCGCAGTACAACGTTGGCGAAGATGGTCGCATGGTAATTGAGCCAGTTTTCAACGTTGGTGAAGACGGTCGCATGGTCATTGAGCCAGTTTTCAACGTTGGCGGTTCAGCCAATCCTGAGTGGTCAACTGATCTTAGAAGTGAGAACCGCTTTGTTTTTGAAGTACCAAAGAATGACAGCGGCATTACGCTTCATGCATCAGCAAATCCACACGCAGGCCCTGAGGGCTTCATAAAGCTTGGTGACATAAAAGGAGAGTTTCAACTCACGCAGCGTATTGGCGGTTCAGCCAATCCTGGCGGTGACGACGTCTTCATGCCAAAGCCAAACCGAGGAGTCAGCTTGCATGATTCCGTACATTGCCTTGTTGGCGACATCTTGACGATAAGCGAGGAAGATGATGCTGACTTCATGCCAAAGCCAAACCGTCTTAGCGGTTCAGCTGGTCCTGGGGGGTCAACGTTCATGACGGGCGAAGACGGTCGCAGCATTGTGCAGCCACCGTTCAACATTAGTAACGATGGCCGAATGATCATTCATCCACAATTTAACGTTGGTGACGTGGCCTGAGTTGGTCGAATGATCATTCATCCACAATTCAGTGTTGGCAAGGCACCTTTTACAACTGGTGCAGGTGGCGATTCAATCGTGCATCCTGAGTTCATGACTGATGTCAACTCACTGGCACAAGCGAACCAACAGCCTCAAATCGCCAGTGTTTGGACCAATGGTAACGCAACAAGTATGGCACCCCGACACGCAGCGTTTGCCAGAATGGGACGCTAAACAATTCGGAAACATCAAAAGGTTTACCTTTCTGCTTTTGATGGAAGAACGTCACCCCCGTTTGGTCAGACAGGGGTGGCGTTTTTTTGTTGCTTACCGTTTCCCCTTCCGCCAATCCCAGGAGGCTGTCGGGTTCGGGGCAGCCCATGCGGGCTTGCTTATTGCCGCTTGCTAGACTGCACCTATGCAAGACGATCCACCCGAAGAAGACGAATTCGGCAACATGCTGGACGATGCACCCAACACGCCACCAAATCCACACCAGGCTGAATGATGAAAATCAGCCTACACGCAGTGGCAAACCTTGGAGCAAGATGATGGTGAGTAGGGTTATTAAGCGAGGGTTCAAAACACCCTTAGTAAGCAACTACTCTAGCTCATGATTCTTTCTGCTTGATGTGAGCGGTTAGGCCGCTACATTCACGCCCGGAAAAAGGAAACACACATGACGGGCATGAGCGGTTGATGGAACAGAGAGTGATTCGGCCTCATCGATTGATGGGGACGCAGAAGGGAAAAGCTTACTTGGATAAAACCGCCTGCTCAGCCTGAACCGTTGCCCATGCGACACGCCGCAACCACGCGGCTTCTCTGGCGGTCATGTCGCCGTGTTTCTTGGGCAAATACTCGAGCCTATGTGGGCTCTCCCCATATATTGTAGAATAAAGGACGCACAGCGCAAGGTAGGTTCCCTGAATACTGGGGTGCTCCTCATCTTTGGCATACATGTCCACCTCAGGACGTTCTTCCATGGCCTTTTCCCACGCGATACCGACAGGGGCAACTTGAGCGCCAAGCTCAGCACCAATCGCACGGTGGGCTTGGGCGATCTCTTCCAGGCTGATCCAGCCAAGTCGTTTATAAGGCCAGGCCATAAAGAACACAGGCCGGGCTCCGGATTTTCGAACTGAAGAATCAAATTTACGGGCAAACTTATAGAACGATTTTACGTCTGTCTCCGGAATGTCTTCCTGCAAAACAACAACATCGTAATCCCCCTCAGAAATCATAGCTGGGGCATTGGTTTTGCCCCACATAACTTTCAAGGAAGCGCCGCCGCGCACGACGCGTTCGGCCTTGAAATCCAGTTTTTCCGGGCGACATTGAACCAATTGCTCCATGTGATGCCACAGCCCCTTATTCCAGTACGTGAAACTATTGCCTACAAACAGAATTTTCTTCGGAATCGAAACTTGTTTGGGATTAACCGGCACAGATTTTTTTTCTGCCGCTAATCCTGGAAGAGCAACCACCAACGTAATAATAAAAACAAACTGCTTCATGCCTGAAGTCTACAGAAAATAAGCGCCAGCCCGATATTTAAATGAACAGAAAGTACTTATGAAAAGGGGATGACTTTTAATCGTCAGGCTCAGGGTTCGTTTATTATTCACCTTTCGAATAGGTCTTTATCGAATCCACGCGCAGCTGCAAAGGGCCGTCCTAGTTCAGGCGTATCAATACCAGAAAGCCTTACCTTCAGCGTTTCGTCTTCAGTGCGTAGCGTTAGCGGATCGCCATCATGTACCCCAACGACTTTTCCAACAATTGTTGTGTCAGCGGCAAGGGTGGGGAGAGTTAGTAAGCAGAAAAGGGCGAGGGTTTTCATAGCCGTATTGTATGAACTTTCTGGCTTGCGTTTTCTGGCTGATCTTTCACCAATAACCTACCTTCAAGCATCGTATACGACTACGCCGCTGCTGCGTCTTTTGGCTATCTCCAGGCGTCTGCGAACTGCCTGCCGTGCTTGCCGTAATGGTGGCATTGGAGGCTAGCCAAAAGGAACCAGTTGAATGAACGCACAGTATCGACAAGTCAGTCTTGAACCACGAAGCGAAGAGACAATGGCGTGGGTACGGACTGCCTGCATCATTCTGGCAATTGTTCTTGGAAGTGTTGGCAACGCCTACTTCACAGTTGCCGTTGCCAAGTCGCAAGTACGCGACGCCATGCGGGAAACATTCAAAGACATGCCAATGGCAAGGGTGGCAAGGTAATGGACAACGAAACACTTTTTACCTTTGGCGATAAATGCGAATACGCATTAATTGAAACAACGTGTGTTGCCTGTCACGGGGAACTCATTTTTATAGAAGAGACCGGCGCGATATCGCTGCCGATCTGCCTTGTGTGTGAACAGGCTATGAAGGCTTGTGAACGAGACTTAAATATTAACGAGGAGGAATCATGAGTAAAAAATAAATCAGTGGAATTGTTGTTTTCATCGCCACTTTTCAGATTCTAGGCACAATTTCTGCCGTTCAGTCGATTCCAACACTGAAGCAAAGTCAAATAGGACTTTCAGTCCTTAAATCTGAACATGCCAGCACTAGCGACAAGATTCACGCAGGCCACGTCGCGGCATTAGCAGCACAAAGGGCGTGGCCTGATGATCCTGATAAATGGGATCATCTGTATGAGACGGTGCGAGCACTTGAGAAGTTGCGCAACGCAGAACTTGGCTTGAACTAGAAGCATTCGGGGTGCAGCAGCTTGAAGTCCTCAATAAATTCTGGTGACTTCAGGTGCTTCACTTTGTCGAATAGGATGCAGATAGATGGGCGTGGCGGCGTGCCGCATACCCCCCTCAATTAACTGAGTTATTGCACGGCTGTCTTAGCCTGAGGTTTCGGCACTTGCTGGCCGCACGTTGGTATAGCCCCTTTTTTATTGTGGTTGAAGACGGCCTATTTTCATGTTTGTATCAACTGCTGCATTTCGTGTTTCAACAATAAAATTTTGGTGGTTGATAAACCTTTCTTCGATTCCCGCCAAATCTTTTTCTATACGCCTCACACGCTGGTTAGTGTCGTAGACGGTTGCTAGCACTGTGAACATCACAAACGCCGCGAAGGTGTTGTACAGTAACGATCCGATCCATGCGTTCCATGCGTTCCATGATTCCCACATGATGATTCCCCTTGAGATAGTTTTTTGTGATTTATCCGACCCCTGAGCTATGACGCACCACGTGGAGCCTACACCCTCCTTGGGTTTCTATTTAATTAGCTGAGATCAAAATACTGCTCCCTGCGGTCATCTTGGTAAACTCTAGCAACACACTTTGCGGTGCAACGGTCGGGATGAAGGCAATAATCCCCTATAAAATAAGGTGAATTAATTCACGCTTTATTATGCAATGCTGACCAGGGAAGCATGCCTTTTGCCACTCACTGAGTTGCGAGCGTACTAAGCTTACTTATCTACATTTATGGAAAGCGTTATGTCAGTAAAACGCGTGCCATCACGGAGTATTTCTAGAAATCTTTGCTTCCCTACAAGGCTTAACTGGCATTCGCCAATTAGCAAAGGTCCCGACAGGGCTCTGCTATCCATTAGCAGCTACTCTTTGCCCTTAGTTCTCTGAAGAAATACCTAACACGTCATCCATACTGTACATTCCTGCTGGCTTTCCAACGAGAAACGCCGCAGCAGCTAGAGCTCCACGTGCATAGGAGTCTCTGTTGGTCGCCCGAACGTTGACGGACAGGCTTTCTCCCTCGAGACCAAAGAGGATGGAGTGCTCGCCCGGGTTATCACCAGATCGTACCGCATGATACCCGACCTCATCTTCAGGGCGGGCACCGGGACGACCTTCTCGCCCATGTGTCTCCTTCGACTGCCCCATCGCATCCTTAACGATCCGGCCAAACTTGAGTGCGGTTCCACTCGGTGCATCTTCCTTATGGTGATGATGGCATTCAATGATTTCAACATCAGCACGGCTGCCCACGCCACGCAGGAGTCTGCCGGCACGACCCACAAGATCCATAGCAATATTGACAGCAAGACTCATGCTTGGGGATATTAAAACAGGAACCGACGTTGCTGCTTCTGCAATTGCTGCCTCGTCATCGGCCTCAAGACCCGTCGTCGCAACAACAAGAGGCACACCTCTTTGAACACACGCCTCAGCAATTCCACGAAGCGCACCCGGTAAAGAAAAATCAATGACGACGTCAGCCGGCACCTCCCACGATGTACTTAGTGGAACCCCGACGTCGCCAGCGCCAGCGACCTGTCCAGCATCGTCTCCGAGACGTGGGTGACCACTTCGGTCGATCGCGGCGACAAGATTCCATTGTTTCGGTTCAGCAAGCGCACAGGCGACAATACGCTGACCCATTCGGCCAGCCGCGCCATGCACAACAAGGTTGCAAGATTGTGTGGTTGTCATAGGCAACATCCTACAACGACACAAAAAGACTGCTAGTGACTACCAGAAGAAATAGCATATTAGCTGTAGAGGTCGATCGCCTGGACGATTTCATCAAAGCGATTGCCTACGCTCACAGCACGGTTCGCATAGCTTGCTCTACTGACACCCCGGCTGCCAAGTACTTCATTGAATAGTTTCTGATCAGTCGTGTGATATGCCACCGTGGCATTTGGATCCTTCAACTGATGTCCGGTAAGGATGCAAACCACACGATCATCTCGACCGATGACACCCTCGTTCACAAGCTTTCGCGCACCGGCAACACTTGCCGCACTCGCTGGCTCACAACCAAGGCCACCCGCACCCACCTGAGCTTTTGCATCAAGAATTTCTTGCTCTGACACCTCTCGCACCACACCATCGCACACTTCAAGCGCCCGCAGACACTTATTCAGATTGACTGGACGGTTGATCTCAATTGCACTTGCGAGAGTATCTGCCCGTTTCTCATCCCGGTCCAGCTCATCGTAATAGTGGCACACAGGGGCGAGATCAGTTTGGCCACCATTCCATCGGAGCCCCCGATTATGAAAGAGTTCGTGCAATGTATTCGCACCGGCTGCATTAATAACTGCAAGCCGAGGGATTCGGTCAATAAGACCGAGATGGCGTAATTCAGCAAACGCTTTCCCAAAGGAACTTGAATTCCCCAAGTTACCACCCGGAACAACAATCCAGTCAGGTACCTCCCAACCAAGTGACTCAAGCACACGAAACATAATGGTCTTCTGGCCCTCAAGCCGAAATGGGTTCACCGAGTTCACCAGATAAATACCCATCTTGCTCGCTACCTCTTTGACACGTGCCATGGCGTCATCAAAGTCACCAGCGATCTGAATTGTGAGCGCACCGTAATCGAGTGCTTGCGAGAGTTTCCCGTACGATATTTTGCCCGAACCAATGAAGATAATGCCTCGCATGAGCCGGGTCACAGCACAGTAGACGGCGAGTGAGGCACTTGTATTCCCTGTTGAAGCACACGCTGCACGGGTCGCGCCGATCATACGAGCGTGTGAAAACGCTGCCGACATGCCGTTATCTTTAAATGATCCTGATGGGTTAAGACCTTCATATTGCAGATGAAGCTGACCAGCGTTCATCCCTATATATCGTCCAACACCATCAGAGACGGAGAGTAGGGTCTGGCCCTCTCCAATCGTCACAACAGACTCACGGGGAGCAAAAGGAAGCAACTCGTGAAACCTCCAAACACCACTCAAGGCAAGTGGGTCACTCCGACGCATCCATTTGCGCTCAAACACCTCGAAGGAACTTGGTGCAGGAAGCCGATCCCAATCGTAGGTCACATCGAGAAGGTTTCCACACAAAGGGCAACTTGTAAGCACTTCATCTATTGAAAATGTCGCACCACACGCCGGAGCGATACATTGCTGAAATGCGAGATCGGTTCGGGCGGCAACAGCCAAAGTTATCGTCTCCAGATGAAAGGGCTGATACGAACGCCCTACCTTCTCTATTCTCGGCTTTTCGGGGCATTCAACTCTAACTCAGCCGACTGCTCCAACGGAAATACATCAAAACGTGAACATCTCAGCTGGTGAACGAACTCCCGCTGTTGGGGAACTCTAGACCGTAAGATGTGGGTATTCAAAGAACATAGCCTGATAGGACATAAAACACCAGCAGAAACCCCTTCTGGTTGGGGGGTGCCTGTTCGAGTTGAATCATTTGTGCGAGCGAATCTTGAGGATTACAGCCCGACACAAGGGTAGGGGCGGATCGATTGCCGGACGCACAGAGAGGAAGGCGGACAACGATGAAAGTTGCTGATATGCGGGTGTATCGAAAGGTACTGGAACAACTGAGGAGTCGGCTTCGTGGTGATGTCAACACGATGGCCGATGCGGCACTTGGCACAAATACCGATGAACCCAGCGGGCATCCATCAACCACGCCGGTACATATGGCTGACATCGGGCCAGATGCGTTCGATCAGGAATTTACCCTCACACTCCTGGAAAACGAAGAGGACACCCTTCAATTCGTGGTAGAGGCACTCGCACGGATCCAGCACAAGACATTCGGCACGTGTGTCGAATGTGAAGGCATTATTCCAAAGAAACGCCTTGAAGCATTACCATATGCCCCAACATGCATTCGCTGTGCCGAGCGACTTGAGCAGAATCAGGGTTTTCAACCTCGACTTCCGAGGTAAGAAATTCGTACAAATCATCGCTCCTTTTCAATTTTTATAGATCGATACGTGCCGTGACCCAACCGCTTCGAACGGAATCCATGCCGACTGATCCCTCGTCCTGTTCACAACGGGCGAATGTCATGACGTGGACGGTCTTCACGACGATTGTCATGCTGACGACAGCAGCCGATCTCATTACGAAGGCCCTCGCCTTTAAAAATCTTGGCATGCCAGGCACCAACCCGGGGTGGCCTGTCATCAACAACATGCTCTGGTACCGAACGAGCCTGAATGAAGGTGCCCTCTTTGGACTTGGTCAGGGGATGGGGTGGTTCTTTATTTCCGTTTCGGTTGCTGCACTTTTAGGCATTCTGATTACTGTCTCCTGGCTTCGCATCAGAAACGACTCTGTTCTTCTTGTCGCACTTGCGTGCATCACGGGTGGCATCCTTGGAAACCTCTACGATCGTCTCGGCATTCCCTCGCTTCGCTGGCATGCACCACTCGGTCGACAGGGTGAACCAGTCTTCGCAGTCCGCGATTGGATTCATTTCCGGCTCGAGGGCATCATCGACTGGCCGATCTTCAACCTTGCAGACAGTTTCCTCGTTTTTGGCGCAGGGCTCCTCCTGCTGCTTTCGTTCTTTCCTCAACCCATTCTGTCGGACAGCATGTCCACCAAAAGTCCCCCTCAGGAGCCAACGAATGCCTGACGCCAGCTTGCAGAAACGTCTGGAAGTCGCCATCGCGGCCACCCGCATGGCGGGCCAAAAAACATTGCAGTGGTTTCAAACAGATGATCTAACAATCAATAGAAAAAAAGATCGGTCTCCAGTCACTGAAGCTGACCTCGCTGCTGAAGATATCCTCCAGAAGGAGTTGCTCACGGCCTTTCCTGACGATGGTTTCTTGGGCGAAGAAACAGGATGCAAAAAAGGGACATCGGAATTTGAATGGGTGGTCGATCCGATCGATGGGACAAAATCATTTATTCAGGGTGTTCCACTTTTTGCAACGCTGGTTGGCTGCCGTAAAAATGGGGAGGGTGTCCTTGGTGTCATCTTTATTCCCGCGCTCGATGAACTTGCCTATGCAGCCGTAGGGCACGGGGCGTGGTATGAACAAAACGGACACAATCGCAAGGCAGCACGCGTTTCAGCGCAAACGTCCTTACGTGAAAGCCTGCTGTGCTCAAGTGATTTCGGAGACTTCCGACGGCGTCCAGCGGCACTTGACGCAGAAGGGGCAGGTAGAAAAGTTCGTGACAACATCGAGGACGCCTGCCGCATTACTCGGACATGGGGTGATGGGTATGGGTACCTGCTGGTGGCAACGGGGCGTGCCGAGGCTATGGCAGACCCAATGCTCAACGCTTGGGATGCCGCTGCCGTAGCAGTCGTTGTGACTGAAGCAGGGGGGAGATTCACTGACTGGACGGGCTGCTGTGATATTGATGCCGGTGATGGAATCGCGACCAACGGGAGCACACACGAGGACCTACTGAAACTGCTCGCCCCCGCCGCCATTCGAGGCAAATAACCAAAAAGTAGTCATCAAACAGATACTGGCACCAGCCCGCGTGACTCATCTTGCGGCTTCCCGCGTCTCCGGTATCATGGGAACTTCGTCCGGACAAGGTTTTTATTAGGAAAAAGGTGGTGCGATGGCGCGTGTCTGTGAAATCTGCGGAAAAGGGTTCTCAATGGGGAACTCCGTTACCATCCGTGGTAAGCAGAAATACCTCGGCGGCGTTGGTACGAAGATCACCGGAATCACTCGGCGGAAATTCAAACCAAACCTCCAACGCATACGGGTGACCCTTCCAAGTGGTGAGAATAAAACCATGTTGGTCTGTACTCAATGTATTCGCAGCGGGCGGGTTACAAAATTGGTTCGCCAAAAGCCATTCCATCTGCCAAAGGTTGAGAAGTCAAAATCTTCAGCTGAAGAAACTGTTCCAGCCGGTCCACGTGCAAGACCGTAATGTACTTTCGGCTCATTGTGCTATTCTGAGCATTCGCAACACGGTGGCCTCGGTGTCCTGATATCTGGGAAATCGTCAACCATCAGCGCATCGTCGTTTCCTCCAGTTCATTCGTTTCAATCTACGAAAGACTTGACTATGCCTGCTCAAGAGAACGCAGAACCAACCCTCTCCCGTGAAGATGTTGTCAAGGTTGCAATGCTTGCACGATTGGCACTCAGTGACGCCGAACTCTCAAGCCTGACCGAAGAACTTTCAAAAATTGTTGGGTTTGTCTCTCAGCTATCTGAAATTAATACAGATGAAGTGGAACCACTCGCCCACCCTCTCGATTCTCAAAATGTATTTCGAGAGGACCGTCCCGTGCCCTCACTCACAACAGCTGACGCCCTTCGTTGTGCACCACGCCATGACGGGGAATGTTTTCTTGTTCCAGCGGTTCTTGGCGAGTCGGGATCCGCATAGTGCACAGTAACGCTGCATCGAAGGAAGAGACCAGCACCCAATGACAATAACAACGACTTCTGCCGCTGAACTGGCATCGGCCTTACAAAAAGGTGAAACCACTTCTGTGGAATGCACCACAGCGTTTCTTGACAGAGTTGAAGCAACCAACCCCACAATCAACGCCTTTCTTTCAGTCGACCGCGACGGTGCACTCGCCAAGGCAGAGGCTGTCGACACAGCTCGTGCACAAGGCAAGCCACTCGGACCACTCGCCGGGCTGCCCGTTGCGGTGAAAGACGTCCTTTGCACAACCGACCAGAAAACTACTTGTGCGTCGAAAATGCTCAAGACATTTGAGCCCCCTTACGATGCCGACGTCGTGAGACGCCTTCGTGAGGCAGATGCCATTATTCTTGGCAAAACCAATATGGATGAGTTTGCCATGGGTGGCTCAAATGAGAATTCAGCCTATGGTCTGGTCCGGAACCCATGGGACACAGACCGAGCGCCCGGTGGATCCAGCGGGGGTTCTGCTGCTGCTGTTGCTGCAGACATGACCCCTCTAGCAATTGGCTCTGACACTGGCGGGTCGATTCGACAACCCGCCGGGCTCTGCGGCATTACTGGTCTGAAGCCTACATACGGCCGAGTCAGCCGGCGTGGTCTTATCGCTTTTTCTTCAAGCCTTGACCAAATCGGACCAATGGCCCGCTCCGCGAAAGAGTGCGCCATGCTGCTTCAAGCAATTGCTGGTCATGACCCCGGTGACTCGACATCAATCAATACTCCAGTTCCCGATTATCTAAAGGACCTTGAAAAACCACTTCAAGGGCTACGGATTGGCCGAGTAGCAGAACACTTTGGCAAGGGTCTTGATCCAGAGGTGGCCGAACATGTTGAACAGACATTCGCAGCATATGAAGCAGCCGGAGCGACCATTCACGAAGTTGAGTTGCCCCATGCCACCTACGGTGTCCCAACGTATTATCTGATTGCCCCAAGTGAAGCCTCTAGCAATCTCGCCCGCTATGATGGCGCTCACTACGGCCACCGCTGGGATGGCACCCCCTCGAATGACAAGGGAAATGCCACATTCGACTCACCACTTGTTGAGATGTACTGCCGCAGTCGGGCGGAGGGATTCGGCCCTGAGGTCAAACGCCGCATCATGCTTGGCACCTACGCACTCTCAGCCGGCTATTACGACGCCTACTATGCCAAGGCGCTCAGGGTAAGACGACTCATTCGAAATGATTTTACACAGGCGTTTGAAAAGGTTGATTTGATTGGGGGTCCCGTTTCCGCGACACCTGCTTTCAAACTCGGTGAAAAAACTGGCGATCCAGTCGCCATGTATCTTGTTGACCTGTACACAGTCGGAGCGAATCTCGCTGGTATTGGCGGCATTTCATTTCCCTGTGGTTTCACCAAGAGCAACCTGCCAGTCGGCTTCCAGCTCCAAGGCCCAGCCCTTTCAGAGCCACTCTTGCTCCAAGCTGCTCATCAATACCAACAGACCACGGACTGGCACCTTCAACGAACGGCCGCAATCTCCTCCTAACTCTGCCTCTCCTGCTACCACTATGACTGCTGACTCACACCATCCATTTACCACTGTTATCGGGCTCGAAGTGCATGTGCAACTTCAGACGAAGACCAAACTTTTCTGTGGATGTGTCACCACGTTCGGGAGTGCACCGAACACTCAGGTATGCCCAACCTGCCTCGGACTTCCAGGCTCTTTGCCCGTAATGAACAAACGCGCTTTTGACCTATCTCTTCGAGCTGCGCTGGCATTGAACTGCAAAATTGCGTCATTCACAAAATGGGATCGGAAAAACTACTTCTATCCCGACCTGCCAAAAGGCTACCAGATCAGCCAATTTGACCTCCCCTTCTCATATGAGGGCCATCTCGAGGTAACTGATCCGAAGGGAGCATTTGAACCAAGGAACGTCCGAATCATTCGGGTGCATCTCGAAGAGGATGCTGGTAAAAGCATGCACGACGAGACCGCTGGCACAGCAGACAGCCGCATCGATCTCAATCGAACTGGAACGCCTCTGTGTGAAATTGTGACTGAGCCAGATATGCGCAGCCCTGAAGAGGCCCGCGCATGGCTTAACGAACTCAAGTTACTGCTGGTCTATCTCGGTGTGAGTGATTGCAACATGCAAGAGGGAAGTCTTCGTGTTGATGCCAACGTCAATCTTCATATTCCCCAGCCCGATGGTCGGCTTGCTAAAACACCGATTGTTGAAATCAAGAACATGAATTCATTTCGTTCCGTCGAACGCGCCTTGGTCTATGAAACCGAGCGGCAATGGGGTGAATGGCAGGCCACCCACGCTGAGATTGGCAGCATGCCAAAACAGACACGTGGCTGGGACGACTCCGCCGGCGTGACGCGTGGACAGCGACATAAAGAAGAGTCGAGTGACTATCGATATTTCCCCGAGCCCGATTTGGTTCCTGTGACAGTGAGTGAAGAACAGGTCGCTACCGTTCGGGCAACAATGGGTGAGCCCCCAGCCATGCTTCGAAAAACACTCGCAGAACGATGGAAAATTCCTGCCTATGACGCAGATGTCTTAGTTAATCAGGGACCTGAGCTTGTGAATTACTTTGAAGACCTCGCCCACAAAGTCGGTGAAGGAAAAGTTGCAAGTAACTGGATGCAACAGGACGTCTTACGGATGCTCAATGAGCGTGGAGGTCGCATTGCTGATTTTCCCATTCAACCAGAGGCTGTTGCCGATATTATTGCACGAGTGAAGAAGGGCGACTTTGATACTGGGCGGGGCAAGGAAATATTTGCCACAGTTCTCGAAACCGGCAAGCCAGTAGACGAGGTCGTGGCAAGTATGGGAATCGCAGCAGTTGATGAGGACGACCTTCACAAATTATGTGAAGAACTCATTGCTGAAAACCCAAAAATTGTTGCTGATGTCAAAGGTGGAAAAGAGCAGGCGGCCGGTGGGCTGATCGGCCAGGCCAAACGCAAGAACCCCAATGTCAACCCCGGCAAGGTACGCGCTCTGGCTCTTGAACTGATTCGCGCACTTCCATAGTGAGACGCTGCAAACATGGCATCGCTTGTGACCCTGACGACTGATTTTGGAACGTCGAGTGGGTACGTAGCGCAAATGAAGGGCACGTTTTTCCAGACCCTCTACAAAGGCACGATTGATAACACGTCACGGTACGCTGACTGCCGACTGGTTGATCTTGCTCACGACCTTGTCCCGCATGATATTTGTTCGGCGGCATGGTTCACTGCTGCAAGCTGCTTCTACTTTCCACCGCAGACATTACATGTGATTGTTGTTGACCCTGGGGTGGGAACAAAACGAGATATTATTTACGCAGAGATTGCCGACCAACGCTTCCTCGCGCCCGACAACGGGCTTCTCTCCCTCGCCGCCAGGCAGCACGCACGCACGACCATTCGTCCAGTTCAGACGACACACCCTGCATCAAATACGTTCCATGGCCGGGACATTTTCGCCCCCGTCGCTGCACATATCACGCTCGGCCAGACATCGTGCCTAGGTGCCCCAACCGAAGAAATGCTTTCACTTCCTTGGCCGGAACCAACAGCACTCCACGGGGCTGTGGACGGGGAGATCATTCACATCGACCACTTCGGCAACCTGATTACGAACCTACCAGACACGCTGGCCCAGAATCTTCAAAATATTGGCCAATTAAGCTGCGATGGAACACCCATTCATCATATCGTTTCAACCTACGGTGAGGCAGAGAAGGGCACCCTCGTCGGGTTAGTTGGCTCTCAAGGCTTTCTCGAGATCGCTGTTGTTCAGGGCAGGGCTGATCACCATCTTGCCGCCCGTATTGGCACACCCGTGCGACTTAGTAAATAAAGACCGACTACACTGTTTTCCCAGCCATTACTTAAAATCCACATTCATATGAATTATCCTTCGAAACCTTTTTCAGCCCCAGAAACGAGTAGCGGAAACATGCATTTTTTGTCTTGCTTCTTTGCATCACTTGCTCTGATTTTTTCCCTACCAGCGGCTCATGCAATTGACGCAGGCATGCCGAACCCGCCATCAAAGCCGACAACAGTGAAGTGCGGGCTGTTCGTTCTAGATATTGTTGATATTGATGATGTGAATGAAACATTCGAAGCGGAAATCGCAATTGTAGCAACATGGGACGACCCTCGACTCGCCTTTAATCCAGAGGAAGAGGGTACTGATAAGAAAATCTTCCAAGGTGAATTTCAATTTAATGAAATATTTACTGGTTGGTGGCCACAACTCGTGATTATCAATCAAATAGGCAGGGGTGACACCAATGCAATTAAAATTTCCGTTATGCCGAATGGTGAAGTGACGTATCTCGAACAACGCAATGTCCGATTAGAAACACCAATGGCGTTGTATGACTATCCCTTCGACATCCAGAATCTTCGTGCCTTTATGATTCCCTTCGGCAACATGTCTGAAGAGGTTGTCCTTGAAGTTGATGACCGCTACAGAGAAACAACTGACAGTTATGCAAAACGGGAATCGACCGTGAATGTCGCTGGATGGGACTTCCTAAACCTCAACATGGACGTAGATTCAACACAATTACAACTGCACGAAACAGCACCCACGTTTTCGCGGATGGTGACGACAATTGTGCTCGAACGTCAGTCTTGGCAGATCGTCTGGGTACTGCTCTTTCCGCTTGTCGTGTTGGTATCGATGGCATGGTCGACTTTCTGGCTCGATCCGGAGTCCATTTCTGACCGTCTAAATATTTCCTTTGTCGGCATTTTGACAATTGTTGCTTACCAGTTTGTAGTGATTGACAACATGCCGCGTAATTCATACCTGACATTCACCGACACCTTACTTCTTGTGTCGTTTTTAATAACGTCACTTACCATCCCCCACAGCCTCTATGTGAAAAGTCTCACAGAACACGGCAAAACGCCATTGGCTCACCAATATGACAAGACCTGCCGTTGGGCCTTCCCGCTTGCTTATGCTGCAGCAATTTTTGGGTTTTTCATTCTTTACAAGCTGAACTGACCGCAACAGGCACCAACACGCACAAATAATTCGTGGTAGGATGCTACGTACTCAAAATGAAGCAATCGATCAACGTATAAACGGTTACACAGTCAACATTTGCTCGGAAAGAATTGGTTTGTTATGCCACATAAAACACTCCTGGCTCTTGTATTCATATTTTTCGGGACAACCTACGCCGATGCATCGGACCCATCCGTTCGTGCTGTCTATGGTGACGGTGTCCACTCGTTCTATGCTGGTAACTTTCAGCAAAGCTATAACTACTTGAGTCAGGTCATTGATATCGGCACCGATGATCCTCGTGTGTATTACTTTCGTGGTCTGAGTGCGCTTCGACTCGGAAGTAAAACAAGTGCTGACGAGGATTTCAGGAAAGGTGCTACTTTTGAGGCCGAACGGGGGAATACTCGAAGCGTTTCACGCGCACTTGAAAGAATTCAAGGCCCGGATCGGTTTGTACTTGAACAATCCCGTTCAAAGGCTCGCCTGGTACTTGCCAAGCGACAGGAACCACAACTCAGCAGCAACCGACAGAGTTTTTTATCCGGTGGACGACGATACTCTGGTATTGGAGGTACTGAAAGCCAGGAAAATCTTTCAAAACAAGAGTCTGAAGGCCCGGCCCCAACACCAGTGCTCAAATCCACTGACGTTGCAGCCGAGACTGTTGCTGAACCAGAGCCGGTTGTTGAAATCCAACCAATGCAAACGTTTGGTGCCGAAAAAGCCCAGCGTGACTCCGATGCATTTTTTGGCAAAACAAATAAAGAAGAGTCTGAAATGACTGACGCGGCATCCGGCACAGGGACAAAAAAAACAAAGACCGTTTTTGACGATCCATTCGGTGATGATCCTTTTGCAGATGGGCCAAGGCGAACAGACCCTCCATCGAGTCAGCCTGCGCCTGATGAAGACAGTGACGCCATGTCGGATCGTGACTCCGATGACCCATTCAAGAATTTTGCACCAAGGCGACCTACAGGCAGTAACACCCAGCGGGATCAAATTGAAATGCAAAACGAAATGCTCGATGCTGAAGCAGCGGATTCACGCGACCAGCGTGAAGCAATGAACGAACGAGATGCAGCAGCAGGCGACTGAAAAAGGATCCAGAACTCCTTGTCTGTTCTCTTCTCATAGAACATCGCGGTGGGCTTCTGTCATCATTCGTCGCATTTTTTCAACGATTTCAGGATGGCCGGCAGCCACGTCATGCTGCTCACTCAGGTCATCATTAAGGTTATAGAGTTCAAAGGCACCGGTTGAACCTTTCTTCCAACCACGTACTACACCTTTCCAAGGGCCAACGCGGATGGCTTGATCCCGTTTGACCGCCTGAGGGTGTTCCCAATAGAGGTACTCATGCTTCTTCTGGCCACCATCGTTCCCAACAAGTGTTGGGATCATCGACACACCGGTTGACTGAGGTGGGCACGGTTGCCCAGTCAACTCAGCCATTGTTGGCAGTACATCCCAGAACGCGCTGATATGGTCGCTTGTCGACCCAGGCTCAATGGTGCCAACCCACCGTGCAAGACAAGGCGAGCGAATGCCGCCTTCATAGAGATCCCGTTTAATTCCTCTCAATTGTCCGGTTGAATTCCAGAAGTCGGGGGAATGTCCACCTTCACGATGTGCACCATTGTCACTGCAAAAAAGCACAAGCGTATTGTCTTCAATACCTTCTTCACGCAACACATCAAGAAGCTCACCAACCTGGTCATCAAGATGCTCAATCATTGCTGCAAAACCAGCAATAGGGTTTTTCACGTCGGGACAGGTATCATCGGTACCGGCAGAATATTTCCCTATCTTTTCATCAAATTCTGGAAATTTTTTCCTCCACTTCTCATGAAGCTCCTTTGGTGCGTGCATTGCTGCATGCGGGATAGCTGTTGGGATATAACAGAAAAATGGGGTGCCAGATTCTGCTTCATGTCGGATGAATGAAAACGCATCATTCATAATCAGATCATGCACATAGGTGCCTGAAGGGAGCTTTTCCTCTTTCCCGTCACGAACAATGCTGGTTGGATAGTACGTGTGGGCAATACGCTGACTCTTCCATCCACTGAAATGGTCAAACCCATGCGTCAAGGGATTAGGCCGGCCGGATTCAACCGTGACCCCTAACCCCCACTTGCCAAACGCCCCGGTTGCATAGCCCGCATTCTTAAACAGTCGTGGCAGCGTCGTCATAGATGGATCAAGCGCTGCAATGACACTCTCATCACCATTGCCACGGCAGTGAACACGCCCTGGGTGTTGTCCAGTCATCAGGCAGGCCCGCGACGGTGAGCAAACAGTGTTGCCAGAATAATGGTCTGTAAATTTCATGCCCTCATGAGCGAGACGATCAATGTTCGGAGTTTCTAATTTTGTCTGTCCGTAACATGACAGATCGCCATAGCCAAGGTCGTCCGCCAGAATAAACACAACATTTGGTCGTACTTCTTTTGCACAAACGGGCAGTGAGCCGACTGCAGAAAGCAAGACGACAAGCGAGCAAATCAACCACAGTTTGCTATCCGTGAATCGACTCCCAAAATTTTTCATGAACCACTCCCGAGTTTTTAGTCTACTACCAGTTGTTGTGGATTATGGTGAACCGTACCCCATCGAAGAGAATCCTGTTGATGCTACACAATTTTTACTTTTCAATCACGCTTCTGCTTGTTTTATTTCTTACAACAACCCAAGCCTTGGCATCAGACATCGTTCGTGTTTTTATTCTGACCGGTCAATCAAACATGGTTGGGGCAGGGGAGATTGACTTGAATCCATCCCGTAACCATGGAAAAGGCTCACTCCAATGGCTCACTGAGAACTCTTCTACGAAAGACACGTACTCTCACTTGAGAACTAATACTGGTGCCTGGGCCCAACGTGACGATGTACTCATTTGGTTTTTGGATAGAAAAGGTCCGCTCGAGCCAGGCTATGGCAGCAACCAAAAGAAAATTGGGCCTGAACTCGGTTTTGGGTGGACGGTTGGTGATGCGTTTGAAGAGCCGGTACTACTTATCAAACTTGCATGGGGTGGAAAGAGCCTGGCAGAAGACTTCCGTCCACCAAGCCTTGAAGGCGACACGGGCCCTTACTATGTAGAAGTTAAAAAAAAGACGAAAGAGATCCTCGAAACCGCTGAACAACTTTTCCCAGAACTGAAGGGAAACTCTTTTGAACTGACCGGTTTTGGATGGCATCAAGGATGGAACGATCGCATCAATCAATCGTTTAACGATGCCTATGAAAAAAACATGATCCAGTTCATCAAGGATGTTCGCCGAGATCTCGAGACGCCCGATCTCCCTTTTGTCATTGCAGAAACCGGCATGAGTGGCCTAGAAGAAAAACACCCTCGCGCGCTGGCACTTATGGCATCGCAGAAAGCTGTCGCTGACTATCCAGACTTTAAAGGAAATGTCGCGTTTGTTCCCACCCAAGAGTTTTACCGTCCGCCAGATGATTCTCCATCGAAGCAGGCATACCACTGGAACAACAATGCTGAAACCTATTATCTCATCGGCAAGCATATGGGAGAGGTAATGCTCTCACTCCTCAAGTTAAACTAGTTTAGAACGTAGAATCCAGAAAATGTTGTTCACCTGAAACTTCACCTCGACTGCGGACTATTCCTCACATTCAGATCCGATTCTGAACAAGTAAAAGCGCACTGTAGGCCACGACACTACCGACAAACAGTGTCGCCCCATTCAAAACGAGTTGAGCAACAGCTGGTCGTCTTGTTGCGACAACTTGTGTAGCAAGCACAATCAGCGTCACCATCACAATCTTGAACCAGACAAGGCCTAGTGTTCCCCAGCCACTGATAAAGTATCTCGCTACTGGGTTTGACTCGACAACGACATTCCGCATCATTCCTCGATTACTGAAATATAAAAGCAGGAATGTCATAAAGAGATCAAGCAAGCTGATCAGTACGAAACGACACGTCTCTGTTTCCAGCGGAAGTTCACCGCCAACTATTTTTCGAAGCCGAAAGATAAAACGGTTCTTAAGCGCTGTAAAACGGGTGACCATTCGTGCGACTTCTTTCGTAACAGCACAACCTGAACTACCTCAATAGGATGAATTGGTGCTGAGGTGTAAGCATACAGAATACCGCACATCTATTGTGTATAACGATATCTAAATAAACTTCATTGCCCGCATCAGTCAGGATTAATTTCCAATGAATCGATTACTTGCCTTTCTTGTAATAACTTTATTGATTTCCTCGTGCAGCTACTCTCAGGCCGACACACCTAATCTGCTTGTGATTACTGTTGATGACATGAGTTGTGACTCAGCCGGGGTATTTGATGGTGTCATACCTGACCTTACACCGAACATGGACCAACTCGCATCTGAAGGGCTGCGTTTTGAGATGGCGCATGTTCAGGTCGGCAACTGCTACCCGTCACGCAACGTCATGTTCTCAGGTCGGTATCCCCACAGCTCGGGTGTCGAAGGCTTCTATCAAGTCCAGAATGATTACCCCGTTTTCTGTGATGTCATGCAGAAAGCTGGGTATTTCGCTGCCATTCGTGGAAAGGTTAGTCACTCAACTCCCTACCAGCCATATAGATGGGATGTCGACCTCACAATCAATGAAGATGAATCAAAAGAGCACATCAAAGATGTGGCGTCATATGGCAGAAGTCTTGGACGGGGCATTACCCTTGCCGAAAAAGCAGAAAGACCTTTTGCAATCAGCATCAACATTTCTGATCCACATAAACCATTCTGGTTTGAGGGCGACCCACATGCTGTGTCCAGAATCTACAGCCCTGAGGAATCACCAATTCCTGGATTCCTTTTTGACGATCCTGTTGTTCGCAATGAACTCGCTCTTTACTACACATCTGTCCGTCGAGCCGATGATGCACTCGGTGCAGTTCTGGCTGCCCTCCAGAATTCTGGTCAGGGTGACAATACCATCGTAGTCTTTCTCTCTGACCACGGCATGCCGCTGCCATTTGCGAAAACCCAGTTGTACCACCACAGCACTCGGACACCGCTCATCATTCGCTGGCCTGGCGTCACTCAGCCCGGAACAGTAGATGAACGCCATATGGTTTCCGCCATCGACTTTCTTCCAACGTTTTGCGACATGGTTCATGCACCACATCCGGCCGGTCTGCAGGGCACATCGTTCCTCCCACTTCTTCACGGCAAAAACCAGCAAGGCCGCACGGCTGTGTTCAAAGAATACAACGAAAATGCTGGTGGGAACCGGCACCCGATGCGTGGTGTTGAAACACCAGAATATTTATATCTCTTTAATCCATGGTCAGATGGCAAAGACATCATGCGTACAGCCACGCAGGGCACAAAAACCTATAAACGCATGCAGGAGCTTGCTCTCTCTTCAGAGTCAATTCAAAAACGACTCGATCTCTTTGAGCATCGCGTTGTTGAAGAGCTCTACAACGTTCAGGAAGATCCTGACTGCCTCATGAATCTCATTGGCTCAAAATCCCATCAGGGCGTATTAAAAGACATGAGAAATAGGCTCAAAAATTGGATGGAAGAAACAAACGACCCCGCCCTCGTTGCTTTCGAAGGCCGAGAAGATAAAGCCATTCGCCGAGCCTACGTTGATAAGTCACAAGAAGAGACAAATGCCCGTCGTGCAGCACAGCGTAAAAACAAACCAAACAAACAAAAGAAACAGAAACTCATCAAAGTTATACCCAAGCGAACCATTGACGGTGTCTCAGTGCTCATTGAACACTCGATCCCAAAACAATTGGAGGTGCAGCAAATTCACGTAACATTGAAGCAAGATGGAAAGCGACTTGAACGAAAAATTATTGATGTCAGTGGAACAGGGAAGGCGGAGATATCCTTTCAGGCACCTTCGGACCTCAAAAACACCGACTTGAGTGTCGCCGCGTTTGTTGGGGATGATTATTCAGAAAACCTGCAACATGTTGTCACCTCGATCAAATAAGAAAAAGCAACAAGTCCAAACAGAGCCAATCGCTGACACAGACCTCCCGCAGAAAGTAGAGTGATTCCTACGACTGAGACTGGTACTTCTGTTTCAATTTTGAGTTTGGTAATGCCATGAGGGAGTGTTTCGAGTGACTTCTATTATGATTTCAAAAAACGCACACCGTTTTTTAGTTAGCGTGGGCCTTGCTCTTGCTTTATCGCAAACGAGTGCAGTTGGCAATGAACCGCCACCGCTTCAAGAGGTTGCTGCTCACGAACGTCAAGCTACCGATAGCTCCGATAACCTTGAAACGGAAAGGTCTGATTACAAAAACCGACTCAACGAGAGCCTACAAACATTTTTGACACATATTACATTCCGCGGACACTTTACCACTGATAAGAAAGACTCTGAGAACGAACTCCCAAAACAGGACGAATATTCAATTACGTCCGCAAACCATGTAAGCGGTGACTACTGGCTGCTTACATCTCGAATACAATACCGGGATATTGATGTAACTCTTCCCGTTCCTGTCATGATCCGTTGGGCTGAAACAACACCAGTCATCACACTCAAAGAAGTTTCGTTACCGGGAATGGGAACATTTTCGTCTCGAGTTCTTATCCATAAGAATCGATACGCGGGCACCTGGCAGCACGACGATGTTGGTGGCCATTTATTTGGCACTCTCAACAAAAACGAGGCCTTCTCAGACATACCAACAAAATAAAAAACTAAGTCCCGTTTGCGACAACGAACGGAATCGCAAGATCATAAAGGACTACGCGTGGCAGAGGATGGCGAGCCGACATTAGCCGTTCGCATAATCACGTATCACACCAGTACTGTCTGCAAAGGAATCCAGCGGCACTCCCATTATCTTTGCCTGAGTCAACCACAGGTTTGCTAGGGGCGTACCCTCGCTCATATGAAAATGCATTCCACGCGTTGTTCGATTACCACCACCCGCAACGATGATTGGTAAATCGTTGTACTGGTGTGTTGAGCCATCACCAAGACCGGAACCAAATGTGAAAAGTGTATTATCAAGCAGTGTTGCACCATCTGCATCTTGAATATTCATCATTCGCTGAATCAGATAGACGTATTGCTCCATATGAAATCGATCGACCTTTAATAGGTCATCTATCATTGTTGTCTGATTGTGGGACATCTTGTGGTGGCTACGAGGCTTGTCAAATAGTCCATCAAACATGTATGGCGTATCCCACCGCTCCGGGCCAATCATGAATGTTGCCACATTCGTTAATCCTGCCTGGAGAGCGGTCACCATCAGGTCGCCCATAAGACGAATATAGTCGCCTCGTGGAAGATAGGCATCCGTGGGCTCCTCAAAATCAATTCCAGTTAAATCCAATTTCATGTTTTCAAGACGAGTCAACTGAAGTTCGATTGCCCGGATAGATTCAAAATATTCATCAAGCTTCTGCTTATCGCTTTGGCCAAGCTGCCTCTTAAATCACGTGCATCATTAAGCACGAGACTCGTCACATCTTTGTAACAATTGATCTCGTGCGTTGAAAACAGACGCTGATACATCTTTCGTGGATCACGGATTGACGGCGCTACATGACCGGTGCCAAACCAGGAAATATTATCAAAATAGATCGACTCTTTGTTGTCCGTGTGATTGTTACAGCTAAATTCCAATGTTTTAAATGGAGTCTGCTGACCAACATAATCAGCCACAATGTGGTCAAGCGTTCGTGCCAGTGGCCATGCAGAATCTTTTACTTCGAACGGCTTTGCACTGCTTAAATAACACGATGCGCATTGAGCGTGGACATCGGTGCCATTCTGGAACTGCCTATCCATTCCAGTAATAAGTGAAATCTGATCCTTCAGACCCTCGAGTGGTTGCATGGTCGGCGTCAGTACATCAAGCGGCTTCACTGACTGATTTGGATCTTGCTCACCAAGAGACTTCATCACATTGCCAAGATTACCCTTTGGAATAATGTGGTCTGACTCTCCTGGAAAGAACCCTCGCCTGACAACGCCAATCGGCACATAGAACTGCACCATTCGGAGTGGCGACGTGGCTACGGACCTCGCTTTTGCCACACCTTCCAGCCATGGGAGCCCAAGGGCGGTACCCCCAACACCTCGTAAAAACCTTCTCCGCGTCGTTCGCATTATGGACTCCTAAACGCCGGACTCATCACGACACCCTCAATGACACCTTGAATCTTATACCCATCGCCCGCTGTTGTCGCGACAATACCTTCAACATCAACGGTATCCCAGGGCGTCAACCGCCGCCCCAGTGCAAATGAAAGAAGGTGTTTTGCAAATGCCTTCACGAATGTCGCATCCTCCTTGAGGATTGCTTCCTTGAACTCTGTAATATTTGCAAAGTCATACTGATGAAAGAGCTTTCCTGATGCATTCACTGAACGACCATTTTTATATGTCGACCGCCACCGTCCGACTGCATCATAGTTTTCAAGTGCAAACCCCAATGGGTCGATCTGCTCATGACACCCACGACAGTCTGCACGTTCACGATGGGCACTAAGCCGCTCACGCAAGGTCAATGTCTCTGTTTCTATCCCAGCATGCTCCGGCAGCGGAGGCACATCAGCCGGTGGAGGTTTCGGCGGATCATTAAAAATCACTGACGCGAGCCACGCTCCTCGTGAAATTGGCTGCGATCGTTCAGGGTTCGAAAGCATGGTCATAACAGCTGCATTAGTAATCACACCACCACTTCGCATACTTTCTGTTGAGGTACGCTGAAATACAAGACGACCGGGCCCTGAAGGTTTTGCCGATGCTACTTCAAGACCAAGTTCCGCATACGCTTTGTTCAGCTGGTGTGATCGATAGGTAAAATCAGAATGCACAAACTGAGTAATAGAAAGGTTCTCAAGAAGAACTGCCTCAAAAAGCAACAGCGGCTCAAGCATCATGTGCATACTGAGCCGGTATTTTGAAAAATAGAAGTGAGGAAATAGATCCGGATCAGGCGTTGCTGAAATCATTCGATCAAGCTGCAGCCACTGCAACGGAAAAGCATCACAAAATCTCTTCAGCTTTTTGCTTTTCAACATTCGACGCACTTCTTCTCGAATTACCTGTTCATCTTTGAGCATTCCAGCTCCTGCAGCAGTAAGCAGCTGCTCATCAGGAATACTGCCCCAAAGAAAAAAAGAAAGTCGCGAGACAAACGAATAAGGATCAAGTGATTCCGCACCGTCAATCTGAGAATCAGCGTTATAGATATAGAGAAACCGGGGTGAAGCTATCACGGCAGCTGCTACTGCTTTCATAGCATCTTCAAATGTCCCGCCATCCGCTCGCTTTGCGGTCACGAATGACACATACCGACGCAACGTTTCCTCTTCGACAGGCCTACGGAAAGCCAGTGTTAAAAACTTGGTCAGCCGAGTTTCGATTACATTGCTCTGAGGCCCTGAATCTTTTTTTGGGGCTTCAAAAAACTCACTCCAAATACCAACACTCTTTTCTGTAAAGTCTCTGCTCTGCACAATCGACTGACCGAGAGAAAGAAACGACTCCATGAGTAATGGTGATAACGACAGGTGGTCTGCCTGAGTATCAAAACCATGTTCGGCTCTGAGATCTTGTGGGAACGGTGCTACGCCCGCGAGTCTTGGCTCGATAAGCTGTGACTTTCCCAGCGGACGATTCCCAACAGCAACAGTGTCCGGTAGCCTGCCTTTTGGAGGATCAAAGTAATCCGCATACACGCGAGCAACTCTCTCGGGGAGCGAAAAAACCGCACGTCGCAAATCAAACAGATCAGTCACCGCATTGTGATACTGAAATCGATTCATCCGACGAAGCGATTGGCTTCGTGGCGGCAGAGTCTGCCGTGTTTTTTCAGCAAGTAACTTGTACAGTTCATCCGCCACCCTTTGGCGGGTGTCTTTCGTTGGCTGCTCCATCTCTTCTGGTGGCATCTCGTGACGGTCAATCACATGATGGACCAGTTCAATCAATTCCTCCGATTGCTCCTGCCCGCTGGCAAGCAATTGAAGATCAGTCTCACCTTCTCCATCAGCACCATGACAGTCAATGCAGTGCGTCTCAAGAAAAGTCGTCACCGCAGGGTGATTATCGGCGACACTCAGACCGGCCCCACTACAGAGCAAGGCCGCGCAACATAAGAAACGAATATATAGTTGAGACATGTGATTCTCGGACACCGATACCCAGTAAGCCACGAAAACCCTTATGGCTCCTATTCCATAATAATGCGCTTAGGCTTAAGAAATTACACGAGAATTCCACCAATCTAAATATTAGTCTGTAATATAGGGCCAATCTGCATAGGTTGGTCTGTCCGCTGTTGTTCGGCTCCCGGGTTCAGTCGGGGCAGGGGGTGCTTGATTGAGCACACTGGTCAATATTTTTTTTGCTACTGCAGCACGACCACTCAAACTGCCCGAATGAAGATCACTTGATTCTTCAAGATCTTCCGGCACATCAAAAAAACCTCCGTCTCGATACAACTTATATTGTTGCGTTCTCGCAAACTGGCCAGGCTGTGCATTCCAGTATGGCTGGTAGTGCAAGAACACAAAGTCTCGCGGGTGTCCAGCCTGTCCCAACAGCTGTGGTAAAAAACTGCGTCCATCAATGGGGTCACCTTCGCCACATGACACGCCTGCGGCGTCAGCAAGTGTTGGGTACATGTCAGTGAAGTCCACAAGATCATCAGTAACTGCTGCACGCGGAGACCTTCCCGGCCAGGATGCCACCAGTGGCACATGCGTCCCCATATCTTTCATACCACCTTTACCACCCTTGATATCTTGACCATGCCATCGCGACGTAATACTGCGATTGGTGCCATTGTCGGCTGTAAACACAATAATTGTGTTCTCTTCCTGACCAATCGCTTGTACCTTCTCCACTAATCGACCAACGATTTTGTCCATGTATTCAACCATGGCAACGAAGTTTTCTTTTTGTTGCTCTTTATTTTTCGGAGCCTTATTCGCCGCCTGTGTTCGTGCCTCATTTCCGATGGTATCTGGTGTTCTGACAAAAGGATTATGAACAAGCACCATCGGGTAATAGACAAAAAATGGCTTTGAACTGTTTCGCTCCATAAAGTCACAGAGAAAATCACACAATAAATCTGGCCCGTACTTGCCAGCATTGTCGTCAACAGTCTCCATCACTCCATTACGCTCAAGTGGCGGACTCCAGAACCGTTCACCACCACCGTTTTTCAATTGCTTCCCAGTCGTTACCTGCCACAGATACGATTCGTGAAACCCAGCCTTGAGGGGACGCTCTGAGTCGTCTGAGCCAGGGAGGTTGTTGTACAGGCCATTCAACTGCCACTTACCTGCGATCGCGGTCTGATAGCCCGCAGACTGCATGAGGTGCCCAATCGTTTTGTCTTCTGGGTTGAGATATCCAAAGTGCGTGTAGTTACGGAAACTATATTGCCCAGTCATGATCTCTACACGACTCGGCGTACAAATTGGCGTGGAATAGCAATGGGCAAAACGAACGCCACGCATTGCCAAGGCATCAATATTTGGCGTGTCGTAGTCTTCAGCCCCGTAACAACTAAAGGCCTCCCAGCTCACATCATCAGCCATGATCAGCACAATATTCGGTTTCCTCGCTGGATCAGATACATCAGCGGCGGCCGTCTGCCACACGGTGCATAACGCGGTTACGACAAGGAAGACAGGGAAAATTGTATATCTCATGGCGGGATCCCCATTCGAGAAAATCGAAACTCTCACCCTTAAAGCAGATCGTGTGGGATGGTCACTGTCAATCAGCCACAGCATTCTAAAACATTTTTCTTTCGCACTCAGCTTTTTAGAAAAGACAGAGACAGCCTTTCCTTCCATCTCTCGCGACAGAACACTTCCGTCCTAGATCGACCCACAGAAAATAGCCTCACCAGACGCTGGTTTAAGCCGTGCCGAAGAACCGCTTTTCGCGTGAAGTTCGTATTTCCATTATGATGAGGCGGTTCAAGAAAGAATCCTCCATCCTGCACTAAGTCAATGCTGTCGCCTACCATGAACCGATCGTGTCACCGCTTGCAGCACCTTTTTATACTGTCGTTGATCGCCTGTGTCGCGGGTCAATTGGGACTCGGCCCAGCTAAGGGACAAGAACGCCTGATCGACCACTTTCCCGAAGCCGCCTCATCCGGATGTATGGCCTGCCACCAAGAAGTGGAACCAATTCGAGAAATTGGTTCCGAGATGCTCAACCAGATTATGGCAAAAGGAAAAGCCATGGGTGATCCTGCTGGTTGTGTTGTCTGCCACAACGGAGATCCCAACGAGACACAAGATATCGCAATCGCCCACGGGGGTGCAAATTTCTACCCAGACCCAGGCAGTCCCTGGGTCAATGAAAACACCTGTGGAACGTGCCATGAAGATCAGGTGAAGGTGCAGTGGCAAAGCCTCATGATGACCGAGGCGGGGAAAATCCAGGGCACATGCTGGTCGTTTGGAGCACTCACTGGGTATGAACATAAATACGCCAACTACGCAGTGAAAAACCCCTCAGACCGATCCACTCGATTGGGTACAGAGGCATACAAGGAATACATGGATGCGCTCGCTGAACTCGAACCCAACGTATTCGTCAATGAACACGAACCGCTGCCGGATGCGCTTGGCTTTGACGAACTCGACAAACTGAACGACGACCCATCGCTCGCAGCATTTACGTATATCCGGCAAGAGTGCAATCGCTGCCACCATGGCGTGAAAGGCCGTTCTTCGCGAGGTGACTTCCGTGGCATGGGATGTTCAAGTTGCCACGTCCCCTATGGGAACGAAGGACTGTATGAAGGCACTGACCTCAGCATCTCGAAGACCGAGACCGGCCATCCGCTCACACATCAGATTCAGGGAACCCGCGATGCTGACGTCACTATTCATGAGGTGACCTATCACGGCCTTGCTGTCGAGACGTGCACAACATGCCATAACCGTGGCAAACGAATTGGCGTTTCTTTTCAGGGCCTTATGGAAACACCATACGCTTCTCCACTGGATGAAAATGCCAAAGATCAGCCCGGCCTGCACACAAAGCACTACATCGCCATGGAGCAGGATATTCACTATCAGAAAGGCATGAAGTGCCAAGACTGCCATACATCCATTGATGTGCACGGTGACGGATTCCTCGCAGCAACAAATTTGGCTGCGGTTCAAATCGAATGCTCTGACTGTCATGGCACACCGGATCAATTCCCGTGGGAATTACCACTGGGCTTCATGGATGAATTTGCAGTCGATGTTGCCTCCGGGTCGCCACGTGGCACCACACCTCATCAACTACCTCATACCTGGGCAGGTGCAAAATATGATAGCCAAGACGGATATCTACTCACAGCCAGAGGCAACCCATATGAAAATGTTGTCCGCGTTGGAGACGAAGTAGTTGTCCACACCGCCGAAGGCAAAGACATCCGACTCAAACCTCTTAAAAAACTTGTCGAGGAAAAAGCAATCAGCCAGCGCGGCCTCGTCTCAATGCAGGGGGTCTCCAAGCACCTCAATCGAATGGAATGTTACACCTGCCACGCCAGCTGGGCCCCTCAATGTTTTGGGTGCCATGTCAAAGTAGATTTCAGCCAAAAAGATCTATGCCCGGAAATTGATTCTTCTCGTCAGGGTTTTGACTGGATCGCTGCTGGTCGAAAACATGCGACCGATGAACATCGTGCTGATTCAGGTGAAGGTGACTACGACTTAATGATCCCTGGCAAGATCAGTGAACTGAGAAGCTATCTCCGATGGGAAGAACCCATGATGGGCGTCAACGGGGAGGGCAGAGTGACACCACTTGCGCCTGGCTGTCAGCCCTCGGTCACGATCATCGGCGCTGATGGCAAACCTATTTTGACAAACCACATCTTTAAAACGCCTGGTGGGATGGAAGGAAGTGGCGACGAAGGCCAACTCGCCATCGACATGAGCCCTGTTCAGCCTCACACCATGACAAAAAATGCGAGGACGTGCGAGTCTTGCCACGCATCGGACAAAGCTCTCGGCCTCGGCATCAATGGACCGCGTAATTGGGATGAAAAACACGTCGTTGATCTTGAGACAACAGACGGAACTATTCTCCCGGAATCAGCCAGAACCCAGATGGGTGCCATTGAAAACCTTGATCATGACTGGTCACAAATTGTTGATAAAGACGGCAATCAACTGGCGACCGTTGGTCATCACTGGAAACTGTCACGATCACTCAATAAAGATGAAATTACGCGGATTTCACGAGATGGCACATGCGTTGCCTGTCATAAAGAGATACCGGAAAAGGATCTCGCTGTAAGCCTGATGCATCATGTTGGGAAATACACTGGCAGCATTCCTGTTTCAGCCGAAGACCATGGAAAACTCGTCAATAAAATTTTGCTCACCTCAGCGTGGGGACAGGCTCTCTTAGCAACTGGAGTGCTTGCCGTTACTCTCGGGGGAGGGTACTGGGCTTCAACTCGAAGGAAGAAGTCACCCGAAAAGTCCTAGATGGCCTTTACGCCTTGGCCAGTTCTTTTCGTGTCAGCGTCAGGCCGAGCGTAATCAGCACGAGTTGACTGAGCACATACCCTCCAAGCAGCATCAAGACACCACTCGTGAACCCGTAGCTGTGTAACCCGATTCCGAGCTGATTGGTTCCAAACCAGCTCCAGGCCGTAATGATATTGCCACCAATTGCAAACAAGGCGAATCCCCGTTGCCCGATCCAACGATCCCAGCGGGCGTGCAAGACCGCCGCATTCCACAACACAATCATGAGGGCACCGTTTTCCTTGGGGTCCCAACCCCAAAAACGACCCCAACTGTCATCCGCCCACAGACCACCAAGTACTGTGCCAATAAAGGAAAAGAAGAGTGCAAAGCATACGACTCCATATGTCATCCGGTACAGCCGATCTTGGACACGTGCGGCTGTCTTGGCATCCTGTTGGGCAGGTTTGATTCGACCGACCCACATCCGATGCACAAGCGCGCAGGTCCCTAGAAGTCCCGCTAGCAACGTCGCACCATATCCAAGTGTGACCGTGACGACATGGGTAGAAAGCCAAAATTGCGTATCGAGAACAGCCTGAAGCACATGCATGGTGTCACCCGTATCAAGCCCGTATGCAACCATTAGAGTCAGTGCGCCAGACAAGGCAGCTGCAAGATTTCCAATTCCCATCCGAAAGAGTGTTTCAAGGGCAAGACCTGCAACAACACATCCCCAGCCAATAAAAATGGCTGATGAATAAAGATTCACAACTGGTGGACGGCCCGTAAGCCATATCCGAGCACCGATGGCAAAGGTGTGCAAAACCAAAGTACCAAGAAGGAGCCAGGTTACAAATTGATTCAGGGGGCTCCGCCAGGCAAGAAAACTGATAAACGACAACACAATCGCAAGCAGATAAAGCCATCGTGAAATGGATGTTGGATTGAATCCGTTGTACCAGGCTTCGAATTCCGACTTCTCAGCCGTCTCCTTCACTACCGGAAAAGAACCGATCGTTGTCTTGTACTCATTCAGTTTTGCATTGAACTCACTCGGCTGGTTGTCAACGACTGCAAGAAGCTCTAAAAATGGAAAAATGGCGGCGTTTGGCCGATACGCCGGCTGCCCTTCGCGACCATCGAACATTCGCGCCACCATTGCTCTGGTCACTGCGGAATACAGCGACTGCCACTCATTCGCAGGACCTGCTGATACCTGATCTGGAGCCGCAACTTCCTGTGGCGGGATGACCGCCGGTGGATGCTCATTATCAAGAAGCCTTGATCGCTGTATCGTGAGTCGCAATTGCTCAATTGCTTCCTGACGAGCTTCCTCATCGGCGCCGTCAATACGTGGTGGAACCGGCGTGTCATACGCAAATCGTATGACATCATAGACCATCATTTTTCGATTTATTTCAGCGCACTTCTTTTGAAAAAATGTTCGTTCCTCTGGCATCACTTCACGTGCTTTGGCGATTTGCTTCTGAAGAGCTTCTCTACCACCTTGTAATTCATTCAACGTATACCGATGGCCAGACCGACGAGTCAGGTCGAATAAATCCAGCACTTCACGTGCATCGATTCGAAATACGGGAGCATCACCTACCCAGTCCGTGTCCGCCATCGCAGCGAGAAGCCACTGGGAGGCCGATATTGTTCCGCTTGGGCCCTGATCGGTCTCTGGCATTTCCACAGAAGTTCTATTGCTTAGAAGCTGAAGCGTATTCCGAGCTACCGTATCAAGCGGCTTCACGCGGCCTTCGTGCATCACTGGAATCTCACCTGCACTCCTCCAGTCTGATTCGTCAGGCGATGACTTCTTGACTCGGGCTGCTGGCACAGCGATAAGGCCAACGAGCGAGAGGGCAAGTACCGGAGCCACCCATACTTTTTTGCTGAGGGTGTTTGGTCCACGTTTTTTATCAGCACGACGTTTTTTCTCATTCTTACCACCCCGGCCAATAGAGGCAGCACTTTCGTCGTTAGATGATCCGTTCTCTCCTTCGCGCTCGTGCCGATCTGCAAATCGTACGAAGGTACCGCCAAAGTGGGCGAGCATTCCCCAGAAAGCTAGGACACATGCAACGTATGGAATAAGCCAGCCTGCATTTTCAACCACCTGCAAGCCTGTCATCTCACTGACGCTGCCGTCAGCCAATTGAACCTTTGAATAGTTACTTTGAAAAAATGTCTCTCCTCGGTACCGAACAGGATTGTTCATCCAGATTCTGCCCGGCTGCTCTGCACCAGTCGATTCGTCCGTGAAGGTTACAAAAGAGGAATAGTCACGAGGCGTTTCACTCGCTGAGTAATTAATCCGCCTGACATCGTCGAGTCGTACTTCGTATGGCTTATATTCCCTGCGAAATCGTAACTGGATTCGCCATGGGCCTGAAGCAGTGTCAACCGTATCACAGACATCACCCTCTGCCTCCATAAACAACTGACTGCGGTCATTCAAAAACTGAGTCACCAAGTAGACGCCGAGATCTGCTCCATCGTTTGTATCTGTGAGCTGCACATACGCTGACGCCACATTACTTTTCGACGACGCGCCGCCTTCAGGCGGTCTCTGAATGGAAAGATAGCTTTTCCCAAGGCCGGCGGTAGCTATGTTTTCCGCGAACGGCCCAACCCGCGTGACGGCTGCATTCGGAAAATATTTTAGCACCCGGATGTCAAAAGGCAGTTCCGCAAGATCAATGGGTTCACCACCCGCACGAGCCTTCAGAATACGACCGGAAAGTGCCGTGACCTCTTCAGTCGTTTCATTCTTCTGTGCAACTTTGATACAGGCCAATTCCATTTCAGTCGTACGGCAAACCATATTCGATGCCTGCCCCTCGATCAGATTCAACCTCTCTTCGATCTGCCGATCACCAAACGCGAATTGACCGAACATGAGCATACCGACAGCTATGTGGATCAACACATTCCCACCGCGGGCACCGAAAACCATGATCAGCCCGGCGAGCAAAACAAGCGAGGCCACGCTCGACTGCATCAATTGCCACATGATCCGTAACCCTGGCTCATTCATCCTCCATGATTCACCGCCAAACAACATCCCAACAGCTGCACCACCGGCACTCAGCGCGGCAATAGCAAGTGAGATGCGAACAAGCCGCCGTCGCTTGCCAGTAAGAGCCACAGCAGCAAGACCAATCGCCGCTACAGCAGACCCGATCTGCATGAGTCGCCAGACTGTCTCATACGAAAGTGGTGGCTTTCCCTGCAGACCATCTGTCTGGTGCCCTGTGAGGATGACAAGAAGAGCCAATAGTCCTCCGACAACAGAAACCACCGTACCCCACAGCAGCCTTGAACCCTTTGAGGCAATGTGAAAGCGAGTTGCCTTTGCTGCGATCAGATTGATCAGGAGTATAAACCCAATCGTTGCGCCACCGGGAAAGGGAAACCATCCGGTCAGCGACGACTCACCGAAAACCGTAACGGGGAAAAAGTCAGAAAATGGAACCTGCGCAACCCAGCAATTAAAATATTCCGCTTTCACTTCGGGAAGACTTTTCTCATCTTGAGCGAGCGTTCCCACAAACAGGAGAAAATTTGCTGCAAGGAACATGACAACCGTAATCTTCAACGACCCAAGTGCTCGCAAGAATTCCCACGCTGTCTCTTGAACAGAAGTCGTTGCAATATGTGACGAGGCCGTCGATCGAATGGGCATACTACCTGTTGCCATAATCAAAACCCTTTGTATTCAATGAACCTAGTCTGCTTGTTCACCATCTTTTTGAAGCATTCGTAAGGATGCCATGAAAGCAATGAATTTTTTCTGTTCTTTTCGAGCAATGTCAGAAGGGCCGCGAAACTTCACAAACAAGGTAGTGCTTTCATCCATCGGAAGCATTCCACCGAGAATTGATTCAGTGTCTTTCCCGTTATCGGCGGAAGCCTGTGTCAGCAAAACCACCGTCGCTTTCTGCCCCAGAACATCGACGCTGCCTGCATTTGCCATCGCTTTATCCACGAGGTCAGTTATCTCTTCGCTCGGGGCCTCTTTATCAAGCTGTTTTTGCCATCGTTCAACATTACTGCGAATCGTTCCAGAAGCAGGAATGATCGAGATCTCATGGCCGTCCTCACCATCGCCAATAGCAAGAGTTGCAAGACGCATACCTGAAGGCCCGGACACTTCTGTCCAGTTCTTCGGGAGTGTGTAATCAATCGACTTAGACCGTTCTCGTGCAGTCGGTTGACTATTAGCCTGAGCTATCTTTTCTGCTGACAGTGTTTTTTCCTTGGGGGCGACGTACCGACGGATATCCGTACTCCGCACAGCGGCGTCCGGACCACATCCTGACACGCACGTTGCCACAGCCAACAACATAATACATTGTGGCACTGAAACCACGCCACGCCGCAAAAGCAACATCGAACAGTTAGGCAAATAACTCGTCACAGACATTCCAGTTCAAAGACAATCAATATGGGGAGATCGGATGTAAAACAATGTCGACCACCGCGGTGTTCTTATGCGTGAATTGGGTGCAAAAAACGGTACGTACAGGTAACACGGCTACCTATAAAGATAGGCAATGCACCTAGAAGAACCCAGCCTCATCGAACAATCATGTGAATACCTGCGTTCCTGGGCATACAATACTCTCAAACAGACAAAAAAGTCTGGCGTCAAATACCCACACTCCTACAGCCGCCGCCCTTCGCCACTGTGTCGCGTGAGAAATGATAAAATTAGTACAATCAGTTCGTGAAATGATACCGCTGCTGTAATAAACCATGCCTACCTACCACCCAGACTTGAACGACCTGCACGCGTGGGACAAGAATTTCGTCTGGCATGCATTCACTCAAATGGCAGAGTACGAGCCACTTCTTATCGAGCGAGGAGAAGGCGTGTACTTATTCGACACAGATGGCAATCGTTATATTGACGGATCTGCCAGCATGTGGTGTAACGTCCACGGCCATCGGCACCCACGACTCGATGCCGCAATTGCTAACCAACTCTCAAAGATTGCGCATACAACAAACCTCGGACTCTCGAACCCTACAACCGTACATCTTGCGCAGCGACTTGCTGAAATCACGCCAAGCGGCCTCGAAAAAGTTTTTTTCTCGAGCGATGGTTCCTCAGCTACCGAAGCTGCATTAAAAATTGCGTTTCAATACTGGCATCAGTCAGGGATAGAAAGGGGAGACCTTTCCCCACAGTCGACTCTCCATCGAACAAAGTTCGTTTCATTTGGAGAGGCGTACCACGGAGATACCCTTGGCGCAATCGGCGTTGGTGGCGTCGATCGGTTTACATCAATTTTCTCACCACTCACATTTGAATCGATTCGAGTACCGGGCCCGGGTATGACTGCCTCAATGTCATCGACGGGCGATGGTGGACCCCGGATAGATGCCAGCAGCCAACACACAACAGCAGCAGCAACACTCAGCAAACTTGAAAATCTTTTCAAGAATCAGGGAGATGAAATTGCAGCACTGATTATGGAGCCACTTGTTCAGGCCGCTGGTGGAATTCTGGTTCATCCTCCGGGGTTTCTCCGTGCAGTTCGTGAACTGACACAGAAATTCAACATTTTGTTGATTCTCGATGAGATTGCAGTCGGATTTGGACGAACGGGCACCATGTTTGCCTGTGAGCAAGAAGATGTCTCACCTGACATTCTGTGTCTCGGGAAAGGACTCACTGCTGGATACCTACCCATGGCTGCAACAATTACAACGGCAGCAATATGGAACCAGTTTCTGGGGAGCCACAAGGACGGCCGTGCCTTTTATCACGGACATACGTTTGGAGGAAATCCACTTGCGGCGGCAGTTGCATTGGAATCCCTCGCTCTTTTCGAAGAGGAACAGGTGCTGCAAAAACTCCCGGAGCGGATACAGCAACTTCAAGATCATGTCACACGAATCTCCAAACTGCCTCATGTTGGAGACACCCGTCAATGCGGTCTCGTGGCCGGCATTGATCTTGTAGCTGACAAGGACTCGTGTCGTCCTTACCCCTGGGAAGATAAAATGGGGACAGTCGCCTGCATGGCAGCGCGGCAGCACGGCGCTCTCCTGCGACAACTTGGAGACACGGTTGTCATTATGCCGCCATTATCGATCAGCTCTTCAGAGCTTGCAGAGCTTCTCCATGCGGCGGAGACGGCCATCGGAGAAACAACGGAAGGTACCGTAAACATTCCGTTAGGCAGCCTACAGTCGTAGAAACCAACAGTGCTAAGGCTGCTCTGGGCCTGTGACAATACAGTAATATGCGCCAACCTCTTTGCCATCTTCTGTCTGGAAAAATGGAGCAAGCTCATATGAACCTGGCTGAAGCGCTACAGACATCTGAACAGCTGAAAGCTGTCCTTCTGTGATCGATTCTGTTGCTTTGACTTTGCCATCGATTCGTAGACCAGCTGAAACAACAGGAATTGCCTCACCAGGTGTTTCACGGAACGCTTTACTTGCTCCCGGTACAGCAGCACCAGCTGGTAGGCTGCTCGCGAGAGGCTTGTTAGCTTCCGTCGGCCAGCGCCTCAATTCAAAAGTGTAAGTACCGGATTCCTGAACTTTCACAGCCCAGAAACTTCCAGAGGCTGCTTGACTCACATCTGCCTCTGTTTGTTTCTTTCGTCCAGAATTTTTTTGGCGGTATCCCATCGCTGCACGGACCATGTGCTGATTCCACGGGGGAGTGCCACCAATCCAATCATGACATGTCAATGTGACTCGTGGTGCTTCCTGTGTGCCCAGATAGATTTCAGTCGTCTGCAGAAACGTGGGCTCCAACTCAGCCCACCAACTATCGTAAAAAGTCTTCATCTTTTTCACCTGTTGCGGGTGATCAGCGGCTACGTCTTTTGTTTGACCCGGATCTTTCTTGATCTCAAAAAGTTGTGATCCGTTAACAAGCCTCCATTCCTGTGACATGACTGCTGTCTTCCTCCATTTGATTGGATCACGAATTCGTTGTGAATCCGTCACAAGCATTCGATCCGCAACGGCTGGCTCTTTTTTTGGATCAAGCAGTGTTTCAATTGAAACGCCATCCCACCGAAGCGACTGAGGCTTCTTTCCTCCCGCAAGACCAACAACAGTTGGCACAACATCAACCGCATGACAGAGAATGTCACACTGGTGCTTCGTATTCCAACCAACTGCTGGCCAATGTGCGATAAACGGAACACGATGCCCACCATCATACTCACTTCCTTTTTTGCCACGCATACCGGCATTGAAGACCTCACTACCTGTGGCAGTGCCGTTATCGGTCGTAAAAATAAAGAGCGTGTTGTCAGAAACACCCAACTCATTCAAAAACTGTCGAGTTGCACCAACATTGTCATCGATGTTCGTGATCATTCCGAAGAAGGCTGCAATTTTTGCACTCTGGCCCGAGTACATGTTGAGATATTTTTGGGGACAGTGAAGGGGACCATGCGGCGCATTTGTGCTGATGTAGGCAAAGAAGGGCTTTCCTGATTCAACCTGGTCTTTCATAAATTTCTTGGCCTGACTGAAAAACACATCCGTGCAGAATCCCTCTGCTGGAACTATCTCGCCATTATGAAAATATGAGCCATCAAAGTAGGCATTGTCCCACACGTCAGGAGTCTGCCCGACTCCCCCGCCACCGTGTCGATAGACCTCATCGAATCCACGGTCTTCAGGACGGTATGGAAAATTATCCCCAAGATGCCATTTCCCAAACATTCCAGTACTGTAGCCATTATCTTTGAGCAATTGGCCGAGAGTAACCTCGTTCGCCCGAAGCATTGAGCGACCGTTAATGGTGTGCCAGACTCCGGTCCGGTCAGTCCAATGCCCTGTCATTAGTGCTGCACGCGTAGGAGAGCATGTTGGGGCAACGTGATAGTCGGTCAGGCTTGTTGATTCCGCTGCAAGTGCGTCGATATTCGGTGTCTTAATTATTGAATTGCCGGTGTGTCCAAGGTCTCCATACCCCTGATCATCAGCAATAACGATCACAATATTCGGTTGGCTAGCATCCACATACGAGACGCCAAGCATGCAACTGAGCAACATCACAGAGAACAAACAAAATTTCATGTCACCACCCCTTATCAGACTTTGTATGTGCAGAAGCCTATACCTTAGCGAAATCACGTCAAAGTAGAAAGAACGCACACGACTCACAATGCTTGCTTTCAGTCGCGCATAGGAAAAAAACAATCCAACCTTCCCCTCCCTCCCTGCTACTGAGAAAAGGTATCCTAAGACAGGTCGCAAACTAACTTTTACATGCATTCGCTACCAAACCATTTCCCTCACTACCAATTAAGAATTAAGACTTCCCCGTATGAGCCTTTTTGTCTTTGGACACAGAAACCCTGATACTGATGCCATCTGTTCTGCAATCGCCTACGCCGACTTCCTCCGCCAAACGGGACAACCTGATGCACTTGCTGCCTGCTGCGGAGCACCAAACAAACGCACAGAATATGTACTCAAGACTGCTGGCACTGCTCCTCCAAAAATAATCATGGACATTCGTCCTGAAACAGAGGACATCTGCCGCAAGGAAACCATCACTGCCTCTTTCGGTGATGCCTTCTTCGAAGCGTATCGACGGATGCAGGAATGGGACCTACGAGCAATTCCTGTGGTTGACAAAGACCATCGGGTCGTCGGCGTCCTATCAGTTCTCGACCTGATGGAACTCCTTTTTCGCGACGAGGGTGATCCAATTAAATCCAGAACTGTCACAACGAATCTCAAAAAAATTACAGAATCCCTCGGTGGTTCTTTCCAGCACGAAGTTGACCCCGAACGCAGTGATGAGCTTCTTGTTATGGTCGGCGCCATGAGTTCCGACGGCTTCACTGAAAGAATGCAACAATTCGATAAGGATCGCATCCTTGTTGTCTGCGGTGACAGACCGACGATTCAACTGCCAGCCATTGAGCAAGGTGTTCGTGGACTTGTGATAACAGGAGGGTTTGATCTCAGCCCAGGACTCATCGAATTGGCCAGAGCTCGTGGCGTCTCGGTTCTATTGAGCCCTTTTGACACCGTCAACACAACGACCCGTATCCGATCCTCTCAGTTTATCGACCCCGCCGTGAACCGTCAGGTCGTCACCCTGCCAGCGAAGATGCGGGTGTCGGAGGCACGCGCGATTGTCGAACGTTCAAAACAACCTGTCTTTCCGGTTGTTGGAGACGATGAACTTCTTACCGGCATCTCATTTAAATCTGATGTCATCAACCCACCCCGTCCTAGACTCGTTTTGGTTGATCATAACGAGCTGACGCAGGCAGTCGCAGGGATCGAAGAGGCTGATGTACTGGAAGTTCTTGATCATCACCGACTTGGAGGTGGACTGAAATCATCGCAACCAATTCGTTTCGTGAACGAACCGGTTGGCTCAACCTGTACACTCGTCGCCCGACACTATCGAGATGCCGAAATCGAACCGGAACAGTCAATTGCACTGTGTATGGCATCTGGAATCATCTCCGACACCCTTTTCCTCCAGAGCCCTACGACCACCACCGTTGACCGGACGATGCTCGAATGGTTGAGGCCACGATGCTCCGTTGACCTTGATAAATTTGCACGGACATTTTTTGAAATTGGCTCAGCACTCCGAACGAGCACTCCTGATGGTGTTGTGCAAGAGGACTGCAAGGAATTTTCGGAGCGAGACATCCGGTTTTCAATTTCTCAAATCGAAGAAACGGGCTTCGATCTCTTCTGGGAAAGGAAAGATGAACTCCGAGTTGCGCTGGTTGCCTATGCCGAACAACACCGACTCGACTTTTCGGCACTACTTATTACTGACGTCGTAAGCAACGGATCACTTCTTTTGCTATCACGGGAGACTGAAGCCTGGGAAGAAATTAATTACCCGAGGATCGATCCAGGACTCTATGCTCTGAAGAATGTTGTCAGCCGTAAAAAACAACTACTCCCGTTGGTAACACAGCTTATCCAAAGTGCAGTGCTTTAACGTGGTGTCCTCGCCGTGCCATCACTGCGCGACCGACTTACTTCCTTCGGCTGACCCACCGATTGGAGCACCCTCTGGAAGCGGACGGCAAGCAGCAGAAACGCCGATACGATGCAACTCCTCACGAACAGCACGATACTCTTCAAAGCTGTCTGGATAACACCAAAGTGTCACCGTTGTTGCTGGTGTGACACCAGCCAGAACACTTCGAAACCGTGATTGACGCGCGAGTGCTTGATCTAATGTCTCACCGACATCATACCGAGCTGGCTTTACAACCCACTCACGACTACGCACATACACCTGACCGGCACTCCGATTAATCTGCACCTCTATTACATAATCAAGTGCGAAGTCTTGAATTGGCCCAACTGTTTCAATTCGGGCTTCCATCGACGCCAGGGACCCGCCGCTTTTTCGCTGTGTTCGTGCCTTTGCCCGATCGAACAACTCAGTCAGCGGAATATATGAAATACGTCCGGCCGCAAGGCGGAAGTGCAATTCATCACCTGTTACTGTCCGGCCCACTGGTGTCGGATACGCAAGGAGTTCTTTGGTTGATTGTGGGGCGTGGGCAATGCCTTCAGCTTCGAGATTGCACTGCTCTATCTCATCCCTGATCCGCTGACTTTCAGCGGCCCTCTCAACCCGCACGGCCTTTTCCCTATCCACTTTCTGCTTCTGATCCTCAACGTCTCGTCTTGCTCCAGAGACCGCAGTCGCGAGATGAATTCTCGCATTTCCCGCGTCCGCAACGGTGACAGCGAGTTGTCCGCCTTGCTCATCAAGCTCAAGGAGCTCACTTTCGGACGCTACAACGGCATCCTCCAGACGCACAACTTCCATCATCAACGTTTCAAGATCGGGACTACTGACCTCTTTTGGCTTGAATGAGATGCTTTGAACACGAGCGCCAATGACCATAACGAGGATAATGAGGATTCCGACAATATTCGTCACGATGTCAAGAAATGAATCCTGACTCCCTGCATCTGTACGGTTTACACGTTGTCTCATCATAACCCCACCTCCGGGCTGCTGGCGGCTGTCTCAAGAGCTGCTGTTCGGCGAAGCCGACGCTTTTTGGGCTGGGCGGGAGGTAGTCGTTTAACGACATCGGAGTCCTGCTTTTGTCTGGTTTCAATACCGCTGTTTGCAAGAAGAACCTGCACGTCTTCACGCCGACCACCACCGTCCTCGGTTTCTGTAAGCACTAACTCGGGCTTCCAGTAGAGGCGATCTCCCGCGAGGCCCCAACTGTCAACCCGCCTACGAATTGCGAGAACAAGCGAATCAATGGATTGGTCTGTTGGTCCCATGAATGGAATTCGATACACAACACGCCTGCCGCTGTCGTCAAACAGCCGGAGTTCATCAGCAGCACACTCAATCTGAATTGGCCGAGTGAGGGGAATATATCGCTGCGATGTCGCAAAACTCGCCCAGTCACTTCCTCTCGACCCTGCAAGTGATCCCCCTGAACTGCTCTGCTTCCCAGACGTCCCGTTTGTCATTTCAGATGACGCTGCATCCGTTCCGACCTGAATCCCAATGGGCATTGGCATGCTGCCGGCAGCTGAACTCGGAGGACTGCCGCCACTGCCACCTGCAGAACCTCCGGCAAGCACCTGACCTTGCGAAGAAGACGAGGAGGACATCGCAGAATCGGCCCCACCTCCACTGGACTCTGAACCCTGCTGATTCGCTAAAGAACCTAGTTCAGTCCCGCCAGGCGACCCTTTGTCTGCACCCTTCGACTGGTCACCCATGGACCCTTGTGATGTACCATGTCCATCAGAGAAACCGGCATTCGATGACGCCAGTTCACTCCCTGAACCATTTCCAAAGTGGGATTGGCCTGTCTGATGTCCCCCACCTGCATCGCCTTGCTGCGATCCACGAGTGTTACCCGTGAGACTGCCCGCCTCTGTGGCCGCACCCCGACCGTATCCAATTCCCGACGTACTGCGACCGCTCCCAAGTTGACTGCCACCAGCAGACTCACCAGCGTTTAATGGACGGCCAACGAGCCCGCCCGACAAAGACTGTTGCCCTGTTGTTCCATCGCCTCCCTGGCCCTGGAGATCATGTCCACCACGCGACACGGCACCTTGCTTCTGTTGCTTTGACCAATCCCATTGAGACTGGTCGCCTAGAACGGATGGGCCACCAACAGCAACCGCGCCACCGCGAACTGAAGACGCTCGGTATTGCTTTGTTACCGGTTTCCTTCGTCGTACCGCAGATCGGGTCTGTGCCAACCATTGCAGTCGTTCCCGTGCCTCATTAATGGCCTGCAGTTCAACATCACGTAGGGCGAGGTCCTTTTCAGGGAAAGCAAGTCGCCAATCTTCCTCAATAAGTTGATACCCGAAGTCACTGCCCCACGATGCAATAGCGTCTCGCGCTGCATAGTAGGCCATAACACCAGATGGCCGCACGAGTAACAGGGGGTATGGCCGTAACCCGGGATCATCTGCTGAGACGGACTGTCGTGCAAGATACTCTCGCGCCGCACGCAGACCACTCGCCAACGGGTTGCCAGGGCCTGCTGGTCCTTCAAAGTCTTCTGGATTAAGACGGATACCTTCCGGCTGCAGGAACACTCCATCCAAACTGCATTCGATAAAAAGAGGACGACGATGCGTCCCTGACGAACCTTCGTATGGAATAACTGCATACGCTGGCGGATTCGAGTTTCTCTCCTGCCTCGCTTCGTCGAGACTTTCACGTGCCGAGGCCAACTTTTCCTCAAGTTCACGCAATTCATCAGTTGTTGTTGCTGCAACTGCTTTTTTATCGAGCAGACTTTCTCGCACCTTCTGCAAATCCTTGAGCTCTGCCGCCAAGGTTCTTGAGTTGTCTTCGATACCAGCTAACTGCAGCCTTAGTGTCTCAAGTTCATCATTTGTTTTTGACCGCATGTCCTTTAACTGCTCAAGCCGCCAAGAAAGATTATCAACTCTTCCTTGCAACTCCGCCTCCATCTGCATCGCCTGTTCGACGGCCAGGCTCTCATCCTGCTGACCAATTGAGTGGCCAAACAAAACCAATAAAACGAGCAGCGCACCCATCGTGCACAATAAAACTGCAAGAAAAGGGAAAAGCGAAATAGCTATTCCTTCTCGTGTACGCGATCTTCTCATGCAACCTTCTCAACGGGGGAACTGTTCTCGGCCAAGACACTTGGCTTACCACTCGAAACCCCTGGGCTCCGCGCCGCCAACAATTGCGTCGCTGCCGAGAGTGAAATAATCGCTTCTTCGAACCGACCACTCGCCGTCACAGCATTGAGATTACTCTCGAGCTTCTGTTCCATCGCTACAATATCATTCAACATTGAAATAACCTTTTCGAGCGCCGCTGCCTGATCTGCAACAGCTATCTGCTGCTTATCAAACGCGACAGCTGCATCCGCCATCGTCTTCCCTGCAAGCTCCCAGCGACCATCACGCTCGTTTGCTAACTGCCGGTGCGCCTCGACGAGCGACTCCCTCCAGGCATCAAGAGTGTCACTCAAAGAGTCTGATAGCGTGTCTCGCAGGCGTTCACTCAGACCACCAAATACATTTTCAAGAGTATTTGAGGCAACGTTTTGAAGTTCTTGCCATGACTGCGTCTGTGCCTCAATCAGTTGAGCCGAACTTCTTCCGACGGCATCTCCAAGCCTTGCAACAGCCAGTGCTGATCCATCGGCAATGCCTTCAGTCTGAAAACGACCCGCGAGTGAATCCCACGCTTGCTCATCAACCTGATCGAGGAATGATTGCTCCATTCGTTCAATAACAAATTGAGTAAACATTAGGACCATCGAGAGTGCCAATGCAGTCGCAGTTGTATCAAACGCAGTTCCTAACCCAGCCACAACACCTGAAATATTTTCAAGTTCCGTCGGAGACAGATTGGCAATTGCCACAGTGATACCAATGACTGTTCCAAGAAAACCCATGATCGGTATCGCCCAGACGATAAACCGAACAAGCCCATAGCTGGCATGGGCGCGAGCTCCGTCCACGTCGGCAAGATATTTGAGATGATCTTCAAGGTCGTCGGCTTTTCCTGTCCGAGTAACGAAGTCGAGACCATCCCGTAGTCGTTTTGAAAGGTAGCCCTGCTCACCACTCACATTCTCTTGCAGATGCCGCTGCAAGCCTTGTGCCTCAGAAGGATGCTGACCGCCTGACATTGCCACGGGTAGCGAGCAGGTTGCCAGGCTATTCTTCTGGCGAACTGTACTCCACAGTTTCATCGCCAGACTACTTAGACCGACACAGAATAGGCCAACCTCGATGTACTCAACCCAATGTCCAGCGAGATACCGAACGACATATTCATCACGAATAAATCCCCGCTGAATGAGTGAAAAAAAGCAAAAGGCCAAACCAGTGCCCCACAACAGGGGCGATCGAAGCAAAAGTTTCGAAATCTTAGACAGGATCGGCACTGGGCACCTCCGTGAACGGAATTGTTCGATGTTTTCTAGCTTGCACGAAACGCAGAATTACTCAGTTCATCGGAACTTCTTGCCTACATGTTTAAATCCAAATAGTTATCGCAACCGCTTTTCTTCGCCCGAGCGGCAGCAAGAGGAGTGTCCGGGATGGATGGGGAAGACAGGGAAGGGCGCGGTGGTGATTTGGATGGACGAACTCCCAAAAAATCGATTTCGGTCTGTATTGCAAGGTGTCTGCCCTGCAATACTTCGTTGACCCAAAGTAAGGAACGGCGACCCGTGAACCATTGTCGTTGCTTCAAGGACGTCCTCAAAATCATGTCACAAGACAACCTGTAGCAATCCATGCATACCTGGAGCCACAACCTATGAACTCCAAACACCAAAATCACGTCTTTATTGGAGTGGCATTAACGGTGTTGTGCTTTTCCATGCCCGCCGCCTTGGCGGAAGACATGAAGGGCCTGTTTGTTTCAACATCACCGATTGATTCTGGTCGACAAATGCTCTTAGTTATCGACCCAGAAAGACAAGTACTTGCCGTATATCACATCGAAACGGTGAGTGGCGAAGTTTCACTTCGGAGCACCCGCGCACTTGGATACGATCTCCAACTTGAAGACTTTAACGCCGAAGACCCGAAACCGGCTGCTATCAAAAAAATGCTTCGCATCGACTCAGCCCCCAAGCCCCTAAGTGACACAATCGAGATAATCCCTCCTTCGCCTCAACAAATTAAGTGACATCGGCTCTATTCCCCGTCTTATACGGTTCACTCGTTCTTGCGTTGCACTCGAAATCCTGCTGAATCATCGCTTGGAGTGGAAATTAGGCATTCGTGCCGGTTGCGATGAATGTGCCGACTGGATCGCGCCAAGCTGGCTGCGTAGACTTTTATGCATGGGATCGCCGAGTTCGGTGATAGGTGGGAGATGGGTTTTTGAGCAAGTAAGGCAGGCTGATTTATGGCTGGTGGGTTTTTAAACATTGCTGAAGCGGCCGCGCATCTGAATATTTCAGAAGATGCAGTGAAACAACTTGTTGACCAGAGAAAGCTCTTTTCACTCAGGGACACGTCTGGTCTCAAATTCAAACATGAAGAACTCGACCGTTATCTCGAAGATCAAAAGGAGATCGGTGGGGCAGATCCGACGGCATCGGAAACACCAGAGAGCGAAATCTCTCTTGATGGATTGGAACTCGATCTTTCTGATGATGATTCTTCATCTCAAGAAAAACCACAACAAACGGATGCCGACATACCTCCAAACGTTCTTGAAGAAAAGCCTGGCTCCGAAATTGGACTCGGAGACCTTGAACTCGAGTCTGGTCTTTCACTTGCTGACAGCAGAAGTATTGATGATGGAGCAATTGAAGCAACTGGTATTCTACCAACTCAAGAGGTAGAAGCATCGTTATTGATCGGCGGCGACCTTGATGGATCAGACGTTGACGTTCCGGCCACACTGCTCGGGACTAACGAGGAATTATCAGAGGCAAAAGCAGGGAACGCTTCGCCACAAGACCAGGACATCGAAAACGCCAAGAGTGTCGTAATCGGTGAAGAAATTGAAATTAGCGGCATCGATGTCGATCTAAGCGATGTTGGACTCGCAGATCCGGTTGGAACCGAAGAACCCGCGCAGAGTCTCGTGCTTGGTGATTCCCTTGCTGGTGACATTGAAAGTATCGTTGCAAGTGACATTTTTGTCGATGAAGGTCTCGCATCCGCTGTATTTGAAACCGATGGATCCGGGAGCGTTGTTGTCCAAGACAGCGGATCCATACTGCCCGGCGATGTTAGTGGCATAATCGAGGATGGAAGTGGAATCATTGATTCCGACCTCACAGGCGAAGGTTCTGACGTTGGCAGCGCTCTCTCAGACGTCAAAATGGAAGGGGGACTCTCCCTTGAGGATGGTAAAATCCAGGCCTGGGACGTCGATTTGGGAGAATTCCTCAATGACGTTGAGGATGACCCTGATGCCGCAACCATGCTGGGTACTGCGAATGAGTTTGACCTTGATGCAGAGGGTTCCTCAACAGATGATCCCAGCCAATCAGCCGACCTAGCTTCGTCTCAGGCGGGTGATTCGATGTTCGATAAATCAGCCGGACCAGGTGACTCAAGCTTCTTTGGTGAGGAGGTAGGAAAGGATGCAAACCCACTCACAGCCGGTTCGGATATGCTCTCGAGTTCCTTTGGTTACATTCACGACGATGCAAAATTCAACGGCTGGCAGGTTACGGGGTTAATCTGTTGCGCGTTGCTGCTGCTCCTTGGCGGACTCCTGACTTTCGATCTTGTCAGAACCATAGGAAGCTCGGCTGACACCTCACTGTCTAATCCTCTCGTTGGAAGCCTATCGCAACTTTTTGGATGGCAGCAGTAAAACGAGATGAATACCTTGTCTACAAAATTGTTTGCCATCCTGTCGGCCTGAACTGCTGTACGGTCATCATGTCATCGGACATCCTAATTAACACGGCCCCACGGTCTGGTGACAGTTCGCCCGCCGTTCTCAACACTGCCCGCAAGCCACTCCATCCTTGATGAAATTGGCTGCAGACAAAAGGCCAGTCGCGTCCGCCAGACCCACTAACAATGACCACACTTGGACGCACCGCTGATGTAATTTCACGCGGCAGCCCTGTTTTACTTCCATGATGGGGCGCAATGAGTACGTCACAAGTGGGCAAACCAGAGCATAGTAGTGCGCGCAAGGAGTCCCCTTCGATATCCCCAGTCAATAACATTCGCTTTGATTCAATCGTGACGTCAAGCACAATGCTGTTTTCATTATCACTGACCTCACTTGCTTTGGAACCTCGCTGTGGATGCAACACTCGTGCGACACATGATTGACCAATAGAAATAACATCGCCACTCAGAACTGTCCGCACCGATACCTGATGTCTAATAAGTAGCTTTTTAATTTCAGCTACAGACCGAGAGGGACTCGCCAGAAATTGTGGTGAAACGATTACCTGCCCGACACAAAATTCTTCGAGTAAACCAGGCACGGCATTAAAATGATCTGTATCAGCGTGCGAGAGGACAAGATAGTCAATCGTATGAATTCGCTCGCTGAACAGCGTTGCTCTCAATGACCGTAGAGCTGTTCCCGACGCACCAAACCTTCCCGCATCATAAATGAGGCAGCGTCCTTCCCGGGACTTCAAGACTATTCCACAGCCGTGGCCCATTGCTGCAATGGTGATTCTACTCTCTTCTTGAGCAACTTTTGGCATCCATTGTAATGCAATCCCCGATACAAGAAGGCCAAGCAGAACGACCCCGAACGTGTACATTTTAAATCTCAACGCCGACCACTCGGATTCATCATGCAGACCTCCGCACCAGCGTCTCGGTGACTTTTTCATTCTTTTTGAGTGGTCACACAGGTGCAAGAGTAGCAGCGCGACGACGACGTACCAGATGACGAGCCACCAAGTGGGTAACGCAAGAACACGGAATGTACTTCCACTAAAACTTGCTACCCACGTGACGATCCGCATAAGACTTTCGAACAGGAGCCCCGCGAGCACACCCAAGGGCTCACAGATAGCAACAGGTAGTCCTACCGTTACGAGACAGGCAAACCCAGCAGCCATAGCAAAGGGAAGAAGGAACCCAATGAGCAGATTTGCCCCAACAGCAACTGGAACAAATCGATGGAATTCAGAAGCCACCAGCGGGACAGATACAGCCCATACCGAAAAACTTAAGAGAACACCCCACCAAAGACTACGAGAGTATCGATGTACCGTATTTCTGAACACACTTCGATTCTTCTCGATTAATCTTTGAATCGGATCTCGCTGCATTGTTCGGTCTCGAAACAACGCCCCAAGGGATATCAATACTGCAGTCGCAAGGAAAGAAAGTTGCGTCCCAGCAGCAAGAACCGAAACAGGATTCCAGACAAGTAACATTACACCGACGACTGCAAGTGCGTGAATCCCTGCGAAACGCCTCTTCATCCAAACCCCAGCACATGCAACCCAAAGAAGTAATGTTGCACGCAACACAGGAAGAGCAGCACCTGTGAGCCCGGCATAGATCGAGATAACACACGCAACAACGAGCCAGTTTGCTCGGAGATGACACCCAAAGAAGCGAAGCACATAGAAAATAGCAGTCGCTACAAGCCCGACGTGTAGGCCTGAGATTGCAAGGACATGAATACATCCTGTGTCTGCAAACGAACGAATCGTCTGTTCGGGCAAGGAGCGTCGTAGACCGAGAAGTAACGAGTCAGCAAGCGGTTGGTTCTGAACGGGCACGATCGCATGAATTCGATTGCGACACAACTGCCGCAACCAATCGATATAGCGCGAAATAGAGAGCGTGACGCCATCGGGGCATACAACAATCGACGACCAACCACGTACCCGTATGACCGTCAATACTCTGCTTTCTCGTGAAGACTGACACAAGTCAAACTCACCTGGATTATTTGGCGTTGATGGCCTCATCGCTCGTCCATAGACGCGAACGTGAGTTCCAACGGATAGCGGCTGAAGCTCGCCATCGACAAAAACACGTGCTCGGCCCGAGACCGGAACCCAATGCTTGTAATTTCTGGCAGCACTCAACTCAAGGACCCAGACCGACGTTTCTCTAAAACTGCCGGTGTCAAGGATTCCTTGTGCGTTTCTCATCCGTTCCGGAGCTGCTATTACACTCCCTTGAACTAAGACCGGCTGTGAAGACTCTGTCAGACTCCAGGCTAGTTCATCTCTCGGAAATAATCTTGCGCAACACCAAGCCCAGCAACACATGCCAAACCCAATACCAACAAGAAGAGCCCACCATGCGACGTGCCGCATGACCACCGTATGGTTTTTCACCCGAAGCAACTGCGACGACAGAACAACACATCCTCCAGATACAACAACAAACAATACGACCCACAACCCACCAAACCATGGGCAGCTACTTATAAGCGTTCCACCTGCAGCACCGAGGCCCAAAAAAATTACAACCGACACCATCAAGGGAACTGATGGCATAAGAACTTTGAGAACAACCTCGCTTTTTTTGAAGCGAAAAGCCTGACATGTCCGAATAAAATCAAACACATTCTGTACCGTTGTGAATGCAGAACCGGGGTGTCTTTACGCGCGCCGGAAGAGGCTTCTGCCGTCGCTTACAAAAGAAAGCGAGAGCTGGCCCAACGAGGGGCAAAACACTTACAACGCTCGGGCCTGCACGATACGGGCCAATCCAGCAGCATCCTTCAATGTTGGTTCTCCGACCAACCCGGGCGTATCAGAGATGCTTTTTTCGGCTGCCGCAACTGTTGAAGGGCCTATTTCAATAAATAACCATCCACCGGACGCCAATCTGCCTGATGCCTGCTGGACAAGTCGTTGTACTATTTCACATCCTGTCACGCCCCCCACCAGAGCCTCCCGAGGTTCGTAAAGCCGAACATCGTCAGACAGGCCCTCGAACTCATCTTCACGGATATATGGTGGATTACTCACAATTATATCCCAGGACCCAGCCAGATCTGGATGGTCGAGCACATCCGATTGGAAAAGCCTTATTCGTCTATCGAGAGCGTGCTTGCTCACATTAGCGGACGCGATATCGAGAGCCTCTTGTGAGACATCTGTTGCTGTAATGCTGGCATCCTTCATGTGTGTGGCAAGTGCGATCGCAAGTGCACCCGAGCCCGTGCCAACATCAAGCACACGCATGCCAGCTTTGCCGGAAAACTCCTGCCTCCAAACATCAAGTGCTCGAACCACAAGCCCTTCTGTTTCCGGCCTCGGAATTAATGTCGCTGGTGTCACCTTCAGTGACATTGAAAAAAATTCCTTTATTCCAACAAGGTAGGCCACAGGCTCACCCTGGCCACGGCGACGAACAAACTCTCTGAATTTTTGTCGTTGCTCCCCATCAACAACTTCATCGAACGCTGTATAGAGGAGAATTCGAGGACAATTCCGTACAAAGGCAAGCAGCACTTCAGCATCGAGTCGCGGTGAATCACTGCCGCGTGTTCCAAGCCAGTCAGTCGTCCAAGTCAACAGTCGGCCAACAGTCCAGACATTTTCTTCGTCCCCACTGTTACTCGATGAATTATCTGCCATGCGTTCATCACGTCTTATCAAAAAAAGGATTCCGGCTCAAAAAAGACTGTTCCTGCTAGCGAGCCACCGCACCGCTCCGCCGCTCCTGATGCACTCGCTCTGCCATTGCATCCAGCAGAAGATTTAACCGTCCAGCAAGAATCTGATCGAGGTTGAAATTCTGATTCAATCTGTGATCAGTCACCCGATTTTGGGGGAAATTGTAGGTTCTTATCCGTTGACTGCGGTCACCCGAACCAACCAGATCCTTACGCTCACTCGCACGTTTATCATGCTCAATTTGTCGCTGCCGCTCATAGATTCGTGTCTTCAGTACCCGTAGAGCTTTCGCAAAGTTCTTATGCTGGCTCTTTTCATCCTGGCACTGCACTACAATGCCCGTCTCCAAATGTGTGAGCCGCACCGCAGATGTTGTCTTATTCACATGCTGGCCACCCGGCCCACTGGCACAGAAAAGATCTTTCCGATACTCATCGGGGCTAATGGTTACCTCAACATCTTCAGGTTCAGGCAGAACTGCCACTGTCGCCGCTGACGTATGGACCCGCCCCTTGGTCTCAGTATCCGGAACACGTTGCACTCGATGGCCACCGCTCTCGTACTGAAGGTGCCGAAATACTTCACCCCCAGACACTCCTATCACAAGTTCCTTAAACCCGCCAAGTTCAGTCGGGCTGGCATCCATGACCTCGACATTCCATCCTATCTCAGTCGCGTATCGTCGATACATTTCAAAGAGGTCTCGAACAAACAAGGCGGCCTCATCTCCACCCGTACCCGCTCGTAACTCAACAATGCATCGGGCGCGATCGGCGTCTGGATCATCAAGACAGACATCCAGAATGGCATCCCATTCTTCGTCCCTACGTTTTTGAAGATTAGGCAGTTCAGCTTCCGCAAGTTCACGAAATTCGGCATCGTCCCCAGAGAGCATCTCTGTATATTCCTCAACCTCCCGACCCAACGTAAGAAACGCCTTATAACGTCGAACGATTCGAGCAAGCCCCCCATGTTCTCGAGCAACAGCTGACAACCGATGCGAATCGGCAAGTACTTCCGGATCAGCTAACAGCTTTTCCAGTTCCTCAAACCGTGCTAATTTTGCATCGAGTTCTTCCCTCATCACATCTCCAACAGCCGATAGATATGACGTCGGCTAGCATCCTTGCCACACTCGATGAAAAATCTGCTTTTGATTAGCCTCTCTTGGGAGCGAGAGCCAAGTCTATCTACACACTAAAGCGACTACTCAAGACTCTTCTGATGCCTTAGCGGCTTTTTTCTTCTTCAGGCTCGCATAGCCACTCGTACCAAACTTCGTCTTAAACTTTTCAATCCTGCCCGCAGTGTCAACGAATTTCAACTTTCCTGTGAAGAACGGATGACACACATTGCAGATATCAATTTTTATCTCAGGTACAGTACTTCGCGTAGTGAAGGTATTGCCACAACCACACTTCACTACAGATTCCTGATACTGTGGGTGAATGGCTTCTTTCATCGTGTTCATTCTTTCGATTAATTGTGCGCGTCCGGGAATGCACGGATCACTGATTTCACGTACATGCCCAAGCAAAGATAATAACGCTGTTGATGGAACTCGGCAATTGGTCCCTCTAGTAAAGGGCCAAAACGACCTCTACTCAGATGGGGCAGGCTTCGTTTCGTCCTCAGATTGCACCACTGGTGTCTTTGGCGAGCTTGCGGAGCCCACCTGTTGAGCCCGAAAACGGCTCCCAAAACGTTGAGGTGAGCGATCCTCACGGAGCAGTTTGATGGCTGCATCCGTGTCCCCGGCCTGGATCTTTGCCTCAGCAAGGTTGACCCGTGCTGCCGAAGCCCAGCGCCCATTTGGGGACGCAAGCAGCGTCATTCTTCCCAGATAATCCATCGCAATTTCATAATCTTCCTCAGAAAGTGTCGCAATTCCAAGCCAATAGGTTGCGTCTTCTTTCATTTGTTCATAGATCTTGCGTACCGCTTCGCGCTGCCCATCCGGCAAACGAGCGACCAACTCAGCCACGGCTGCATTACTAGGCCGAGAGAGCAGATAAGCTTTTTTTGCTCCATCTGGGCCCTCCAACTCGCCTCGAAATTCTCGAAGTCGTCCAGCGTAAAGTGGACGAATCGTTCTTCGACCAGCAGCAAGCCCACTTGCTTTTCGCTTCTCCTCCATCACGATCCCCATAACTCGAAGCTCGTTAGCGAGTGCCTGGACTACTGCCACATCTTTTGACTCTCTCCTTCGCCGCACTTCAAAAGGAAATGACCATAGTGCCACAACGGTCTTCCTCTCGCCTTGAGGGAGCGCCTCCACGGCTAATGAGCCCAAGGCTGAAGCATCGACGGCTAACCGTACTGCCGAACCACCAAAAAGGTTCTGTTCCAAAAGATTCATTCTTCGTGACAGCGATTGTGGATCGGCAACAACTAGGACGGCAAGGCTGCTCATGTCATTTGCGGCCACCGGGTAGCGGCGAGACTCATCATCGAGTTGGGTCAAAACAGCCGGGTTTGATACTGCTTCACGGACAGTCGCAACGCCAGGACCAGCCAAACTCGGAACTGGAATTCCGTAGGTTGGTTCAAACAAATAGGCTTCGCCTCCCGAGATAAGTGCCGGTAGCCACGGGCGGTAATTGCCATCACGGTCAACCGTCGCCAGCATCACACCTTGAAGCCCGGCCTGCCGCAGCAACTCCAGAAAAATCCAACTTCTTTGGGCTGCGCTTCCTCTACCCGACAAAAGAATTTCACCTCGTTCAAACCATCGCACTCCTGCACTATCGACCGTAGCAAAAAATGGGGGATCACTCTGAATCGCCAATGACCGAATGGTCCAACGGAAAAGTGACACTGCTATATCAATGTCATCAAGTGCGTCACCTCGTGCGGTTTTAGCAATATCTGCAAGCCACCGCTGGTCACGTATGGCAACGATGTCATACGTGGGATCAAACACGGAACTGGCAAGCTTTTCGTCGGTGCACATCTCCTGATAGTTTTCTGGCAACGAGCCTCGAAGACTATCCTCCTTCCACTCTGCACTTGCCACTGCATCACCAACAGGATCGGCATGGATCCATTGATTCAGGCGATCGAATACCTGATCTACCGCAAGGGATTCGTCGTAATTTTCAAGCCTGTCGAGGATCGTTATTGCCCCTTCAAGCAATTTGCCACGAACCTCTTCTGATATATGAGGAACAATGACAACCTTTGCAGCCGGCTCAACAGGCGACTCGGCACAGCCCCCTGCAAGAAGCAAAACAAGAAGGACCCACACGCGGCCAGATCGTTGCAAAACCATAGTCACTCCGTGCTGAACACGCCTTTCTCAAACTGCGATGTTGACCCGATAGATGAATCCCTCGGGAGAAGAACGTTTCGAACCACCTCACACCTGAGAAATCTCTTCATCCATTGAGACACGAACTGCGTGAATTTGCAACACCCGTTCGAGCACCGACCGGAATTGGGACAGGGGCACCATATTCGGACCATCACTTGGACTGGACTCGGGGTCTGGGTGCGTTTCAAAGAATACGCCGTCAATACCAACAGCCGCTGCTGCACGAGCAAGTGGTTCGACCAGCGTTCGATCGCCCCCAGTGGCATCACCATGACTGGCAGGCCGCTGCACAGAATGTGTTGCATCAAAAATTACAGGAACTCCAAATGACCGCATCGTCAGCAAGCCAGTAAAATCATTGACCAGCCTACCGTATCCAAAGAATGTACCTCGCTCACACAACAGTGCATTGCGGCAGCCACCCGCAGCCAGTTTTGACACCGCATGCTGCATATCGGCCGCCGCCATGAACTGTCCTTTTTTCACATTCACGGCGCGACCTGTAGCTGCTGCAGCGACGAGTAAATCCGTCTGTCGGCAGAGGAAAGCTGGTATCTGAAGCATGTCACACACCTCTGCCACGGCACCTGCTTGCTCAGGCAGATGGATATCTGTGGTCACTGGCAAGCCAGACACAGTCTTGATAGACCGAAGGATTTCTAATCCGTCCCGTAGTCCCGGGCCGCGTTTTGATGATGCCGACGTACGATTTGCTTTATCGAAAGATGCCTTGAAGACAATGTTGACCGGGAGGCTTTGATTAATTTCAACAAGAACCTGAGCGATATCATGACACAGTTGTTCACTTTCGATGACACAGGGCCCAGCGATTACGAGAAGGGGATTCCCTGGGCCACAACGGTAGTCTCCAACCTCAACACAAGCTTCAGTGTTCATAAATTTCTGTATTCCGTAAAAATTGCCACGCTTCCTTGTGACGAACCGTACCCGATCAAGGACAGCCCCGCCCAGCCAAAAAATTGAAGCAAAAAGCAACGCCCCGACGCGTTTTGCACATTATTATTTAGATTACTACCTTCTTTTCTCAAATTGAGACGCGAGTTAACGCACGTTTTCCACACCCATAAACCCCAATCAGATTTTTGAGAATTGTCCACTAACTTCGAGCGTTAGCCACTTTCCGACCCGCCAATACTATCAGTTCCAAGAACTATGAAATAAGAAAAAGCCACTCCGGCATGTTTTGGCACGGCATATGCAACTCTTTATTCTTCGATGAGACATTCCGAGTCTCGTCAACCACACCTTAAAAAAGTGGGGTCTTCGGCTTTTTTTGGTCGAGCGGTCGCCTTGCCCCTGACCCGCTTGACTATGGCAGGACGCTCCTGCCGGGTTGAGGCCCCGCTTTTTTTATTGCGCTGTATGTCTGAGTAGGCCTTTAAAAAGGTAGCCACTTGACGCTCAGATACCCTCTGCGCTAGTTTAAGGGACTCGGCGGTACGGCGTTTTCCTGCCGGATGCCCCCGCCAGCGTAGCTTCAATTGGCAGAGCACCGCATTCGTAATGCGGGGGTTGTGGGTTCGATTCCCACCGCTGGCTCTCTACAATGTGGCCGCGGTCGCCTTCGGCAATTTCCTCCACTATGCTGTAGCTTGTCACGTTCTGAAGTCAAAAGGCAAATATAACACCATGCAAAGTTCTGTAACTCCAAGTCCAACTACTATCGATGTGCGTGAACTCATTGTCGGGAGCGGTCCTTTTGGGCCAAACGAAGTTCGTGCAATTGCTGACTCACTCGGAACCACAACAGACACTCACCGAGAACTGAGGCTGACTGTTCAGGAACTTCAGCAGGTCGGCGACCTAAGCCCAGCAGCATCCGTTCGACTCGGTGTCGGCCTTTACCTTCTTGGTCGCAGTAGTGAAGCCGTCGTATCACTCAAATCTGGGGATGGTTCTGCTCTTGCACTATTCGCACTCGGCCTTGCACAAGCTGCACTTGCTGCAACTGACGATGCGTGTGGTTCTTTTGACGCGGCTCGAACTGCTGGCTATCCCGCCGGTGCCTGCCTCGCAGCAAAAGCCAATACACTGCGTGCGGCGAACAAACTTGAAGAGGCAGCCAATGCATTGAGCAACGCAACCGATGAAGAAAGTGCATCAGCTGAATACCTCGCTGCACAAGGTGCGATAGCAGTTGAGCGGGGTGACTCGACTACGGATACACTCGAACTTCTACAGAAAGCTGTTGAGAGTGACAGTGGCCAGCCACTCGCACTTTTCTGCCTTGGGGTGCTCCACGACAAACTCGGTAATGATGATGAAGCAATTGATTCCTACCAACGCTCACTTCTGAGATATCCTGCGACGGTCGGAGCACTAATGAATCTCGGCCTTCTCTACGAAGATCGTGATGACTTTTCACAGGCCCAACAATGTTACCGCAGAATTCTTGATGGCCTCCCGCTCGATGCACCGGGCCGGGAAGAGGCTATCTCGCGAGCAAAACTTTTCCTCAAGGACTCTGCAGCATCTGGCGACAGACAACTTGACGAGCAGGAACAGCGACAGCGTGACCGACTCGAACAGGTACTCACGCTTCCAGTCAGCGACTTTGAACTTTCCGTTCGCAGCCGCAATTGCCTAGCAAAGATGGGTATCCAGACCCTGGGAGACCTCACACTAACCAGTGAAGCAGATGTTCTTGCCAGCAAGAACTTCGGAGAAACCAGCCTCGTTGAAATCAAGGACATTCTGGCATCGAAAGGCCTTGTTCTTGGACAATTCGCAGAGCCATCCATGGCCGCAGAATCCTCACCAACGTTCGATGAGCCCGTGGGCGAACAGACTGAAATTCATGGGCTGCCAATCACGGAACTCAACCTTTCAGTTCGGGCGAGAAAGTGCACCACCAAACTCGGGATTATGACCATTGGGGAATTGGTTCGCAGGACTGCTGAGGACCTTATGGAATGCAAAAACTTCGGGGTCACAAGCCTGAATGAAGTCCGTGAGAGACTCGTTGAAAGAGGCTTAAAGCTTCGCGGCGAATAGCCAATGCCCAAGAAGCGTCATGTCTCCACCAGTGACATGGCCGCATTCAGCCAACTCGGTCTTGTTTTTGCCTGAAATTGCGCAAAACATGCAAGCTTGCCCTCATTTTTGCCGAAAATTTGAGTCGTTTGCCTAGTTTCGATATCGTGAACCTAGGTGTGCACCCTTTGCAAACCGTTGGAACTGATTCCCACGCCGCCAGACCAAGGCCCCCAGAGAACTCACATGACAGCTGCGAGCCTTAAAGAAAAGCGTGTTCGTGATCTTGCAAGAATGGCCAAACAATCTGGTGTTCGCGGATGGCACGCCATGAGGAAGGATCAGCTCATCAATGCACTTGTGCGGCGAGCAACGTCAGCACAATCGCTCCATGGTTCCGATATCCAAACTGAGGCCCCAAAACTCAAAGAAACCCGCAAAGAGTCCTCTGCAGACGAAACAAAACCAGCGACTCACCAAAAAAAACAAAGAGTTTCCAAGACACAGAAACCTAGTGCAGTTCAGAAGAAAACAGCTCGTACGAACTCGAAGCAAGAATGTCTGGCCATTGAGCGAGGAGCCGTAATAAAGCGAATCAAAGACACCCAGGCCCAGCGGGCTCGCGAAAAAAGCCTTGTCACCAATCCAGAGCCGAATCAGAAGTGTAATCCGAGCCGCAACCGTGCCGTCCTCATGGTTCGTGGACCTCACTGGCTTCATGCATTCTGGGAAATCACAACACACAGCGTCCAACGAGTAAAAGCTGCAATGGGAGCCGAATGGCATTCAGCGAAACCTGTCCTTCGGGTGCTTGAGGCTATTGGTGAGAAAGGCGAGACACCTGTAGAACGGATTTGTCGAGAAATCGAAATCCATGGCGGCGTGAAGAACTGGTTTATCGACGTACGCAAACCCATGTCTTGTCGGGTTGAAATTGGCTACAAGGCGCGATGTGGTGATTTTCATAAGTTATGTCGGAGTAATCAGGTCGCTGCCGCACCCGTCAGTCGCGGAGACTCTCTCGACGTTCACTGGAAAGACATTGAGTCCGACGGTTCCAAAATCTTTTCGCTCAGTGGTGGTTACTCAACTGACAGTGACTCTGAAGAGGTCAGGGAACTCTTCCAAGAACGTTTGCGGAGACCTCTTGGACCACCAAAAGCCAATTCCATGGCTCACAGTCACGTCGACACCAACATTCCGAAAAAAGGCTTTCCGATGGAGGTTGATGCCGAGCTGGTGGTCTTTGGATCGACTGAACAAGGTGCCTATCTCTCCATTCAAGGAGAGCCCGTTGACGTTGCAAACGATGGAAGCTTTCGCATTCGTCTAGAAATGCCTAATCGACGGCAGGTTATCCCGATCTATGGCCAGTCAGCTTCTGGTCTCGAACAGCAGACTGTCGTACTCGCTATAGAGCGTAACACCAGACTGATGGAACCAGTCCCGACAAGTGAAGCTGACACAACCGAACGCTAAATCAATCCCTTTTCGTGTTGCGAAGCAACGGAAATTGACACGCTTCTATCCTTTGATCCTGATACGAGTATGATAATGTAATTGGAAGAATACGAATTTCCCCCTCGCCGAGAGTGTGGGGCGGTAAGTTTTCTGCCATGCTCGTGTTGTGTCGAACCATGCCGGTGAGCTCTTAATGAGGCTCGTTGGGTGCCAAACATGGCTCCGGTCGTTTGCCGTGCCGAGACGATGGAATTATCCCTCGTATTCGGATGCAAACCCCGGGTTGCTGAGGCACCCTCCTTTTAATTTGGCGAGCTCTCCGCATTCCGCGGCACCACGACATGAAGGTGGTCTTCTTATCGCCCCACGCCCTCGTATGAGCGACGAATTCTATTCATTTCTTTCAGAGACTGTTCCGGAGGACTCTACGTTGGTGTTCGATGGTCGTTCAAGAATACTTATACCGGCTGCGACTGTTGTTGTCACAAGTGCGGAGGCCCACCATACGCCGAGGCCTATCGCAATACGAAGACAGAATCGGCTGCCCGTCTGGTCACCCATGCCTGTCAGCAAGCCAGCAAGGCCAAGGACAAGGACTATCACAACCGGAAGGAACAGGCCCAACACAACAGACCATGTAAGTACACGATGCAAAATAGAAGACATGAATTGTCAAATCCTTGCGGCTTTACCCGACTCAATTGCCAACACGGAACAAGTGATGATTTTTCCTGAGTGAACCGATTTATAAGGATAGCAGTCGTGCGACCTCGAACGAATATTTCCCTGTTCTCGGGCTCCTCTTCACCTAGTGAGATAATGCTTCGCTTTTTCCCAGCGTCAACCCGCGAAAATTCTGCATCCGGCGTTCGAAGCCGTTTGGCTTGTTTCTATACCGTTTTAGTGGCCTGCGTCATTCCTTCAGGCCTTTCCTACGCAGATCGTGTGTCCCTTGATGACGGCCGTATCCTGAACGGCACAATCGCCCTACTGCCAGGGATAAGTATTGACCCACAGGCTGAAGAAGGAGCGGGGTCTACCGTTGTGATGTGTGACAACGGGTTGACTCGTACATTCGTTTCGAAGAAGCGTGTCATTGGAGCAGCCGAAGAGGACTCTGGCCGAGCTATGGAAGAAATCAAAATCTTCCAGCGAGTTCCGGACAGTGGTCGCCGTTTGTCCAGTGTTGGGAACATTCTATCTGCTACGCCATTCGACGATTTTGGCAGACGCGTTATCACGCTTTCCACACCCGGCGGCCGATTGGATCTTGTGCAAGGAATTACCACAATCACACCAGAGTGGACTGCGGTAGAGGGGCTGATAACAGAACATCCTCTGCGTCTTGATATGCGGCTGGCCACATCCTCAGTGCCCCGTGAAACGCTCAGCCGTATCATCGAAAGGCAACTGGATGGGGATGACCTCGATGAACGGCTTCAGTTTGTTCGCCTTCTCATTCAGGGGGCTCGATACAAAGAAGCCACGCTTGAGTTACAAGCCGTAGTGAAAGACTTCCCCTCACTCAAGAGCCTCCAGAAACAGCAGAGAAATATTACAAACCTTGCCGCAAACCAATTGCTCAAAGAGATACTCTTGCGACAAAAGTCGGGACAGGACCGACTCGTGATTAACCTGCTGGAAAATTTCTCTGCCGAGGATGGAAATGGTGAACTGCTGCAGGCTGTCAAAGAATTGAGGGATCAATATCGTATTCAGCTCAAACGAGCGGAAACCCTGGTTCAGCAAATCCAAACGCTTGCTGCTCAGTTGCCTGACGCTCGTGACCGTCAGCTCGCCAATGCCATCGTGGAGGAAATCTCGACCGAGCTCACCTTCGAAAGCCTGAAGCGACTGTCGGTATTCGAACGCGTCGGCTCAGATAACCAGTTGCCACCGGAACAAGCGATCGCATTAGCTCTTACTGGGTGGCTTGGTGGAGAAAACGCGTCACAGATAAACCTCAAGCTCGCGCTCTCTACGGCTAAAGTACGTAATCTTTTGCGTCAGTACCTCGTATCGAAAGAACCGGAAGATCGCCACGACATCCGTCAGCGACTCGACGCAGAGGAAGCATTTGATGCCAAAACGGTAGCAGCAGTAGCAGCACATATGGTGCGTCCAGCTGCTCCTGCCGATGGTCGTGATGATGGCTTTTTTGAGTTCGAGGTTCGCTTGCCATTCCAAACCAAAAAAAAACAGGTTTCTGCCCGTTACTTTGTGCAATTGCCTCCGGAATATGATGCTCGACGACGGTACCCTGCCATTATTGCTTTGCATGGTGCTGGAACCACGCCACTGCAACAAATTGAATGGTGGGCAGGCACTACAGCCGAGAATGGCCAGCGCAAAGGGCAGGGGGGCAGACATGGTGCGATTATCATTGCTCCTGCATGGGGCGAGGAGACGCAGCTTGAGTACCGTTATTCTGCAGAGGAACATTCATTAATTCTTGCTGTGCTCCGTAAAGCTTCGCGTCAATTTTCAATTGACTCTGATCGAGTGTTTTTGTCAGGGCACTCAATAGGCGGTGACGCGGCATGGGACATCGGGCTGTCGCATCCTGACCTCTGGGCGGGTGTTATTGTTGTATCAGGCAAAGCAGGTCGGTTTGTTCACCACTATCATGAAAATGCACGGACACTTCCCTTTTATATTGTCTGCGGGGGACTTGATCATACTACCTTTACAGCCAACGAGATGGACCTTGATCGGTATCTCAAGAAAGGATTTGATCTCACCTATGTGGAGTATAAGGGTCGTGGACATGAGCATTTCTCTGACGAGCTGATCAAAATATTTGATTGGACAAATCGCAAAAGTCGATCGAGTTCACCAAAAGAAATTGATGCTGTGAGTATGAGGCCCTGGGACCGCTTCTTCTGGTGGATTGAAATGAATTCACCACCGGAGCGAACAATGGTACTGCCTGGCAACTGGCCACCGGCTCGCTTTGGTCAACCCTTCACGCTCTCTGCGAAAACCAGCACAAGCAACAGAATTACTGCCCGATGCGGTGCCGAGGAAGTCCGTATCTGGTTATCGCCAGAATTCATTGACTTTCAACGGCCGCTCAGTATCAACCTAGGCACACGCCGCCTCCATCAGGGTGAGATCACACCAGATATCGACGTTCTCTTGGAAGATCTTCGAAGCAGGTGTGACTATCAACACCCTTTTTGGGCCGTTGTTACCAACAACCGTTCCGGCGAGGACTGACCATCCAACAAACCAGTCACAGCCATCGCTATTTATTTGGATTTGTCGCAACGTCTCGATCCTGCGTCGCTTCTGGACGAGCAAGCGTGATGCCTCCTAGCCGCCATCCGTCCTTAAGATTCTGCATGACGAATCCACTCGTACCGAAGTATTTCTCAATAAGCTCGAAATCAGGCAACGTACTCCCATCAATTTTTTGATCGCGAACACTCCCCGGTTCTCCGTCCCCTAAAAGACTGTTAAGAAGTTGGCCAGTCACGCTTTTTGACTTCGGCATTGCACCTCGCTTGAGCATCTCGAAAGCCGGACGTATTGACTCATCCGAACGCCCAAAACCCCATAGGATAACCGGTGATGGATACAGCTTTTTCAGTACTGTATCCATCCGTTTATAGTCACCCGTTTTTGCAAGGGAATCACCATCACTCATTGTTAATACCCGTTCCAGAATATCCCGGTGGGAGGCAATTAAAAGATGGCCATGCGCAACAGTCACCGCCGAATGTGGAAGCAATTTTTCTTCCTTTTCCCGCAGTTTTCGTCGACGATCACTTGGGCTGTCTTCTTCCTGATCTGCATGCGCGACAATCCCACCTGGCGTTTCTATTTCCAACGTAGGAATCTCCATTGAACGGTCAATTAATTCCCAAATAACGACACCGTGAGCCTCAATCCGCCGCATATCCGGATCAGTCGACATACTTTTGCCAACCGTGGCCGCAACTTTTTCTGGATCAATGGCTTCAACAGCAATCACAAGTCGGTCACTATCGATATCAATTGGCTCTTCATAATCACCAATGAGCGTCACTCTTTTGCCCAAGCATGCAATCAGATCTGCCTCAACATCGATCTGAGGACCATCCGGATCTTCTTTCAGCGAAGCAATTACATCATCAAAAACACCTTTCTCACCAACGACATCATCTACTAGAGATTCTGCGGACTGAAAGGCTGTCTCGATGTCCCATTGCAATGACGACCAACTCGACACCCCTGCGGGGACCCAACTGTATGGCTGGATCTCGACACTCTCAGGAAACCGCAGCATACGAGCAGCAAGATCGTACCGCTCGACTGATGAGGCGTCTCGTCCAGGAAGGGGTGGTGCATAGACGATTGTTTGATGACGCATTTGGTGTGATCCGTCATCAAACATAATGGCACCTCCTAAGGCTTGAACTGCGTCAAAGCCTTGTCGACCGAGTATCTCAACATAATCTGGGCCCTTCTGCCGTTTCTTTGGAGGATGCGCTAACTTGTACGCTGCAGCAAATTCAAATGGATTGATGTACCAGCGCAACTTCGATGGGGAAGTGGCCAAATCCTTCAGAGATTCTTCGCTTACCTTTGCAAATCGATCTGTAGAAGCAAGACAATCCTGGCGGCCATTGTCTAAGACTGCGAGGACATGACTGACTTGAACCGGATCATCGCCAACAACCAGGGCTTTGCCTTCATGAACAACCGCCACAACTTGTTCTTCTGGTTCAGCAGCATCAACATCGTCTGCACTTGGATCCTCTTGCGGGAGTCGATATACACGGATCTTCTCCTCATAGTCAGCTAACCGCTCAGCTTTTTGTTCCAGTAAACGTTCTTCGATTACGTCCAGAAGAGCTTTGGTCTCTTCTTCATGACCCGACGTATCAACAAGCAGCACCGTTGCGAGCCGACCAGCCTCAGGAACTATTGCCGCCATGGCAATCTCTCCTCCCGGAATCTCTCCAAGGTCCTCGAGAGTAAGACCAAGTTTTCCAAGCCGCTGCTTCCCAGCCTTTGACAGTTGCTCTCGAAAACTCGTAACAAAAGCCTCCATACTTGGGTCACGCAGGAGTTTGCCGTACTGGGTGCGATCAAAACTCGCCCCGAATTCCTCTGGATCGGCAATACTTATCCACGCCACGGTTGTATCTGGAAAAACGCTCTGGCTCTCCGGAAATGCAGGTTCATCAGCCCACACAGAACCAACGCAACACACGACGACGTAAATCGCACACAGCCAGCCAGCAAAAGCTCTCAAAAGGCACCGAGGGGGCATTGTGAGGCACCAACCCTGTATTCGATCGTTTGATATACGGTCCACAGATCAACTCCTTTTGATTCCGGCACCCTGCGGCTACCAGAAGTAACTCCGAAAACAAATCCTGGTGAATCCATCTGAACAACTGACGTCTCGACAGCCCTTACGTACGGATCTGTCAGATACAGAACCCGGAGTGTGTCAGGCTTTCCCATTTTTCTCAACATCAACTTTCCCGGGTAAACCTCACAAAAAGCGGGTTTTCAGTACCATCTTGTTGAATTTCCGAGTCCTCATTTCGCGGCTTCCGAATCACGACAAACTCTGGCACACCAATACCATAGACCAGACTCCTATGACCCAGACGGTCAGGGTGACGGCAAAAACGGTCTCAGTTCGTGCCCTAGCTCGTTGCAAAATGAGACATGCCATCAGTGTCGTGACTACAATGACAGCAAGAAAACTCGCCGCCTGAAGGCCACTCCCAGCCCCCGAACTCCCGACGGCAGCCAAAGACACCACGAGTGGTGGCCAGAGAATGATCGCCCCATAACTGACGAGAACGATTCCGGCTTGGGATATTCGATTGGGTGTGGTGAGTATTTCCGACCATCGAGATCTTCTTCTGCATGGCACCAGATATTCCCAGTCAGAGACTACTTTGTACCCGTCTAACAACGACGCTGTCGGAATTGCTATCGCACCGAACACGATACTCGCAAGGATTTCGTATCTTGGGATTGCTGACGTTGTAAGCAGTAACCACCCGACCATAGCCACAAGCAGTATTACAATCACAACCATTCGAACGCTTCGCCGCCACTGCGACCGAACTGGAAGAATTCCAAGGAACCCAATTGATGAGAAGACATCCTCTTTGGGCCCTCCAGATACGGAGTCATTACGAAGCAGAATACTTCCGAATGACTCCGTATAACCGCCTGAGAAAACGCTTGCAGCTAGCAAAAAGAGAACACTGCCCACGCATATCCAGCAAGCGAAGAGGACTAACGGAATCGTACAAACAAGCCACGGTGGCAGGAACGCAAAACTCCACCCCACTATCGTGATAGCGGACCAACCCGTTACAAGCGTGCCGGAGTATGCATCAGCAATCAGAAAACCGGAAACCAAAAAAGTAACAAGCGTAGCTGCGGTAAGAGCTATGACAACCCATCCTCCGCCGATTAACCAAGACAGTTGTTCTACTGAATAGATCGGCCGGAAAATTTCCATGAAGGCAACTCCCATAACGAGCCCAGCAGTTGGCCAAACGAGCCTCACGATGTGCCAATACACCGCATGCGTTACCACCGAAGCTGACCGAGTGAACCCCCCAAAGACCCAACGCCTCACATAAACCTTGAATGACCAAAAGGGAACTGATGCAGGAACCTCTCCCATGCCAATGGCAACCGCTGCCGTGAGAATACCCCACCCAAACAAGGGAAACCCTGACTCGCTCAGTGGTGCCAGAGCGGCACAGACCGCCAGACAGAGTGAAACCCACGATGCAGGCCGCAGGCGATCGTGCCGGAGCCAAATCCTCATGACGGTAGAAACCATCCAACCCTGACTCTCAAAAGGCTCTTAAATCCCGTTGAGCCGCAACGCAGCTTATTTTCTCGGGCGGATTCCACCTTGAACCCTCAGCGGAAGTCCAAGAATCCGGAGAAAACCCTCGGCATCAGTCTGATCATATGAGCCGCCACCTTCCATTGAAGCAATCGCTGCGTCATACAGACTCTCAGAGCTTTCTCTACTTTTCACAAGTATGTTGCCCTTGTACAAGTTGAGTTCCACACTGCCTGTAACCGGCTGTTGCGACTCACGAATGAATGCAAGAAGAGCATCCATTTTTGCACAATACCAAAACCCATAATACACCGCTTCGGCAAATTCAGGTGACAAACGATCTCGAAGATGAACCAGATCACGATCAAGCGTCAATTGCTCAATAAACCGATGTGATTCATACAGCAAAGTCATCCCGGGAGCCTCATACACGCCGCGGCTTTTCATTCCCACAAGACGATTCTCAAGAATATCAATTCGACCAATCCCATTCCGCCCACCGATTTCATTGAGCTTCAGTACCATTTCGTGGGAGGAAAGTTCCTCGCCGTTGAGCTTCACTGGAATGCCAGACTCGAACGCAATCCGGATTGTCTCGACACGATCTGGTGCCTGTTGTGGCGAGACAGACATTCCAAAGTCCACGAGTTCATAACCGTCTGTATCGAGTTCTTCGAGAAGACCTGCCTCATAGCTGGTATGGAGGCAATTTTCGTCTGAGCTATATGGTTTCGCTTTCGATGCCTTTACAGGAATCGATTTTGCATCGCAGAATTCAATGAGTTCCTTACGACCTGGAAAGCGTTTGCGGAACGCTTCCATTCGCCACGGCGCAAGTACTTCAATCGACGGATCGATTGCCTCAGCAGCGAGCTGAAAACGACACTGATCATTGCCTTTTCCTGTTGAACCATGCGCAAATACGGTCGCACCCTCGGCATGTGCAAGTTCTACACAAACCTTACTGATCAGAGGCCGGGCTATCGACGTCCCGAGGAGGTACGTCCCCTCATATCTCGCCTGCCACTGCATGGTTGGAAACGCGAAGTCACGGCAGACTTCCTCTCGTACATCCACGAGAATCGCTTTTTTCGCGCCACAGTTACGAGCTTTTTCAAGCGTCGCCTCTCTGTCTTCGCACGGCTGCCCCAGATCAACGTAGACACAGATTACTTCGTACCCTTGCTCAATCAACCAGCCAAGAATTACGGAGGTATCAAGCCCACCTGAGTACGCAAGGATGCATTTCTTCATTCGTCATGTTCCTAAAAAGTGAATTGCCTATGGGGCATTACTACTCAAATGTGACAAAAAATTCATCCGAGGCAATGCAGACCCATCAAGCCTGCTAACTATTGGTGGTAACTCCGCAGAAACCTCATTCAAACAGCATGTTTCAGTCAGTTCTAACTGTGAGACCATTCACACTTCGTGCACCATTGCCATGTTGTGACCGCCCGCTCCAAAGCCTATGCCAGCAACAAGCACAATTCGGTCTCCTCGCTCAAGCCGGCCATCCTGTACCCCCCAGTCACAGACATGGGTCAGCAACTGATTTACGTCGGCTCCCTCAGGAACAGCGACTGGTGTCACACCCCAGTACAGCGTCATCTGTCTGAGTGTCGCAAGATTATCGGTAAGGCCAATTGTGGGAACAGCACCCCGGTGCTTCGATCTCGCGATAGCTGTAACACCACTTTTACTGGCGACCACAAAAAGTCGAGCATCCAGTTCAGCTGCGATGCGGCTTGCTCCTTCAACAACTGCCTGTGTGATCGGATGGAGTCCATGGACGAGCCGCTGAGGCCGCGGCAGGAAGTCATTTCCAACTGCACCAAGCCTACTTTTCCCCAACAACTCTTCGAGGTACTGCCGTCGCGAATGAAGATATTGTCGTTCGGTTGATTGCGCGATACGCCGCATCATTTCCACAACCCGTCGAGGATGGTCGCCAATGGCTGTTTCACCAGAGAGCATGCATGCATCGGCACCGTCAAGAATCGCATTGGCTACGTCAGTTGTCTCGGCACGTGTCGGACGTCTGGAATGCTGCATGCTATCCAACATCTGTGTCGCTACGATCACCGGCTTCTGGTATTGCTGACAGACTCGAATAATCCGCTTTTGAACCATCGGCATACTTGCGACATCAATTTCAACACCAAGATCACCACGAGCCACCATCACCACATCGGCTCCGTCGATAATGGACTCGAGGTTTTCAAGTGCCTCCCGCTTTTCAATCTTCGCGACAACGCGTGCTGACGATTGCCGTGTACGCAGTAATTCCTTGAGTAGATTCACCTCGACGGAAGATCGAACGAAAGAAAGGCTCACAAAGTCAGCACCGACAGAAGCCGCCCATTCAGCATGCTTCCAGTCTTCCGCACTCATTGCGGCAACTGATAGTTCAACCCCAGGCAAATTAACCCCCTGACGGCTCCGGACAACTCCACCTTGCACAACCCGACAACGTGCATGGTCACTTGCCTTCTCTGACACAACCAGGCTGATTGTGCCGTCAGCAAGCATGATTGAGTCTCCTACAGCCAACTCATCAACAAGAGTCGGGTAGGTTGTCACGAAATGGTGTGGTCGATCACTTGCTGTGCCGCGAACAAAGAAGATATCGCTTCCCTCAACACACTCAACACTGCCACCCGCAACTTCACCAAGCCTTATTTTTGGACCTGCAAGGTCAACAAGAACACCTACTGGCCGGCCAACTTGATCAGAGGCGTGCCGAATCGTGTTGAGCGTTTCCGTATGCTCTTGCACAGATCCATGCGCCATATTGAGTCGGAAAACGTCAACGCCCGCTTCAATCAGTGACTTTACACCTGCGTTACCACTACTTGCGGGCCCTATGGTTGCAACGATCTTTGTTCGTACCGGGGCTCCATGAGGAGATGATCCGGACTCGTGTAAGCCTGAATAACCGGAGATATCTGCCACAAAACGCCTTTGCAATAATTTGGTAGGTAGAATGCAACCTTGAAACGAAATGTAGACTGTAGCTTACCGTAATAAACCGACACGTTTTTTTCTGGTAGCCGAATGCTTTTACCATTGCAAAAAAACACCGTTCGATAGTTAAATCTGTTTAGACCCTTCAACCAAGAGAGACCCTGTGGCAACGTGCTGGGAACAACACCGTGTACTTATTGCAGGTGGCACCAACGGTTTTGGACTTGTTTTAGCCAAACTGCTGAGTCGTTATGGCGCATCGGTCATGGTTCTTGGTCGCTCGGCCGAAGGAGTCCGGAACGCTTTAATTCACTGCGAAGCCGCAGCGCACGAAGCCGGCTACTCAAAGAAGCAGGTGCAGGGCATCACAGCAGATCTTAGCCACGATGGAGAGGGCAACCGCGCCGTTGCCCATTGTGTCGAAAAATTTGGTGGCTGCGATTCATTTTTTTTCTGTATTGGCCAATCAAGCCGGTCCGTTATCCTCAAACTCGCACCTCAAGAAATACGTTCGTCTCTTGATGCAAATCTCATGACAGCGATCGAAATCACACAAGCTGTGGCAGATTCTGTATGCCAGGCCCGCGGCCATCTTGTTTTCATTGGAAGCCTCGCCGGAAAATTCGTCACGCCGGCGATGGGTAACTACGCAATTGGAAAATCAGCACTCGCAGCTTTTGTTGAGGCGGTTCGCCTCGAAATAGAACCCCGCGGCGGGCACGTTCTTCTTGTTTCTCCTGGCCCGATTCAGCGCACACCTGCACACGAAGCAATATCCCCATCCTTTCATCGTTACGATGAACAAGTTGCTCGTCACGGCTTACCCGACAACGCGGGGCAACCTGGTGGCGGTGCCTCGGTACGACTTCTGGATGCTGAAAAACTTGCCTACGAAGTTCTTTTTTCTTGCCAGCGGCGTCACCAAGAGCTCGTGCGACCAAAGAAGGCGATGCTTCTCGCCGGCCTTATTGAATGGTTCCCAGCATGGGGTCGAAAGATACTCAAACAATACACCAGTTCGAAAGACTAACCCCCAGGCAAAAGACTCCGAGATATGTGACGTCAATTTCGTGCTACTGAGTCTCGTAGGAGAACAGCCTCAATTTTGCCCCTAGCTTTGAAGAGGTCGTCTTTGGTCAAGTGCAATCAATTATTATTGCCAATTTCCACCATCCATCAGGCTCAGATAAGCACCCGGTATCGGCCTCGATATGAGCCTGATTTTCGATCATCCTGTGGCTTTTACTTTCTGACTGTTTCAGTCCCCTCAGCTTCTGGCTTCGTGCCGTCGTAACTGCACCCACCTTCCTCTTGCTGATCTGGCCCTCGTTTTTCACCCGCGTCACCATCTTTCCTTTAGTAACCATTCTTTGACGCGTTGCTGCGCAATTTGCATAGGTGCAAGATTAAAAATATATATTTTTGTTTGAATTCTGTAATTTGGAACAAGTGCAAATTAGAAAAAAAGGGTTCAATACAAATTTTTTTGAGAAAATCATTATGAGCAAAAAGGCGATAATTTTTGTGAAGCGTTACGAAGGAATCTCACACATGTAGAAGACTATATTTCAAAAGCTGGAGAAAATCTTAAGTCGGCATCAACAACCGCTGGAGAAGAAGCAAATCAAAACTGAATGGATTGAAAGCAACACATGAAAATAATGTTGACAAGATTTTGGGATCCAAAACGAAGATAGAAGCCCGCGTTGCTGAGAAAAAAGCTGAGATTGATAGCTCGGTACAGGAGTGGAAAGTTCGAAAAATTGGCAAGCTGACGTCACGAGCCGATGCGACAGAAGTGTATGCGGCATTCGCTGTCGAATACGCAATGGCCGCAGCTGTTGAAGCTAATATTGCGACACTGGAAACAGTTGTGGCACGAATCGATGCCGAGCAGGCCGTCGCTTCGTAAATAGCCGAAGCTTGATTCACTATCTCAGTGCAGAGCACGTATTCTCCTGAAGGATATACGCTCTAGTTATATTCCCCGTTCATTAAGCCAGAAAGTCTGACCTGAAAGCCTCGGATGCCGGGTAAATATGAAAAAGCGAGCCGGGACAGACTCCCCGAGTATCTTCCTCGTCAATGATTACGACGACGCCTCCGGGTTCACCCCTGACCCTGCAACTTCTTTCAACGCGCGTCGAATTGTCGCAAGCCGTTCTGAATCTTCGACTTTTGCACCATCAAAGTCGACAACGTGAAATGCATCGACAATCTGATCGAGGTACGTGCTGATTTTTGCTGATCGTACGGAAAACTGATATTCATAAAGCGTCCTCGAGAGAGCAAGAAGAAGTCCGTCGGAATCTTCAGCGAAGACTTCAATAATTGTGGCATCAACAGACGAGTCGTTGTCAACCTGAACCCGTGGTGGCAAAACCACAGCCGCCTGCATTTCGGATGCGAAGGGGTTCCACCTTCGCCGGATAGATGGCACTTCATTCTCTAGGCACGACTCAACGGCTTTCGAAATTTCTGACAGCCGTTCCTTTGGCGCCGGACCAACAAAGTCTCTGTCCACAACACGAAAATGATCAATGAGATATTCATCATCGAGCGTGTGAATGTCAGCCGAAAGTATTTCAAGCCGCTGACTTGCCAACCCTGCAGCTATTCTGTGAAACACACCCGATATTGGCGAAGCTCTCAATCCGACTGTAACTGAGATTGTCGATGTGTCAGGCTGCCACTGGACGGCTATGAATTGCCCGCCGCGTGGAAGATTGGTCAACTCGGTGAGTTCTTCGACTACACGCTTTGGTTCGTACGACCGCAAATACCCGCGAGGAAGGCCTGCTACGAGCCTTGCAAGCGGTTCACTCGCGTCTACGTCTCCCAGAAGAGAACTTATCTCAACCCGCTTGAGGTCAACTCCTCGGTCATTCGCATCAGGATCAAGGAATTGCAACGTGCGATTATAAAGATCGCTGAGGAGTTCTGCCTTCCATTGATTCCAAACGCCAGGTCCAACAGCTGCAATATCTGCCATTGTCAATACGGTGAGGAGTCGCAAAATTTCAGGCGATCCAACTTCACGGGCAAATGCGAGAACGAGTGAGTCATCATCAACGTTTCGTCTGAACGCGAGTTCCGCCATGAGGAGATGCCGCAGTACAAGAAACTCAAGGACTTCTGACTCGTCATCGTCGAGCCCGAACAGGGGGGCAACATCTCGTGCAATCTGTGCACCTACTTCACTGTGATCTCCTTCGTATCCTTTGCCAAGATCATGAATCAGCAGAGCGAGCAGCAGGAGCCGTCGCCTCCTCCGTACCTGCCGCCACACATCGCCAAGCCACCCTGTATCAGCATCAAGTTCACTTGCTTTTTCGACAGCGTGGAGACAATGCTCATCAACTGTGTATTTATGAAAGTTGTTAAACTGCAACAGCCCTCGGGCGTGCGCAAAAGCTGGTAATAGCTGTTCAAGAAGTCGTAACTCATGGAGTCTGCGGAGTGCCGGGCCGAGGGGAGAAACAACGGAGAAAAGGCTGATAAACCGTTGTCGAGCCTCTTCAGTCACTGGTGGGGAAAATCTCGCAACGGCCTGACGCAAAGCAGTCCAATTCGTTGGTTCAATCGGAACTTCATAAAGCATTGACAGTTCAACCAACCGGACAATTCGCTCCATGTCAGAGGCTACTGCATCAAAAGAACTTGGTACGATCGCAACGGCCATCGGACCAACGACAAAGCAACCATCGACTCTATTTCCAAATAACCCCGTCATCCAACTTCGTAGTCGGCGACCACCCTCTGCCTGCTGCATCAACCCTCGTGTCACTTGGGCGACCTCGCGGGTATAACCAAAATAGACCTGCATAAAGTGCTCAACGCCCAGCATCCCGGCATCGGCATAAAACCCTCGCTTTTCAGCAATGCGAACCTGTTCTTCCCGCGTCAGTTCATCACTCCCTCGACCGGCCTGAACATGAAGCTCAACTCGGAGGTCTCTCAGAAAAACAAGGCATTGCCCAAGCATGTCGGCATCTCGATCTGAGAGCCCACGATTGCGTTTGATAACTCGGCGGCCATCTACGGAAATAAGACTTTCACCGTCTGGTAATGGCAAAGGCCCAAGAGGAAGAAGCCGATCAGACTCGAGAAACGAGAGCCATCTTGCTAATTGGATATCTCGAATGCCACCGACTGACCGTTTCACATTTGGTTGGAGAAGGTAAACCGTTTCACCATATTTCTTCGCCTCCGCCCTTCGGGCGGCTACCAGCATACGGGCCATTTTCCGCCGCGACCGTTGTGCCATTGCTCGCAAACGTGCGACGAGTTTATGGCATCGTGCCGCATCACCCGCAAGAACCCGGAGTTCTAACAAGGAACTAAAGATTGTTGCGTCTGTAGACGCTAATTGCGTTGCCTCGGTGACTGTCCGAACACTTTGCCCAACCTCAAGCCCTGAGTCAAAAAGATCACGTAAAAGCTGACTCGCGACCTCTGCGAATGGGTCAGGCGAAACCCCAGATTCAGCCGACATTTCGTTTGGAGCTTTAGGTCCTTCAGGAACCGCTGTTTTATCGTGCAACAACATGAGGTCCACATCGGATCCAGGTGTCATCTCACCACGTGCGTACCCGCCATACGCGACAACCGTCACTCGCTTGTTCACCTCCTGCCGATCACTCTCTGGCAATTCCGCCAAAATTGCCTCCCAAACCTCTCGTACAGCCTGATCAACCGCTTTGGTTCGTAATCGACAAAGCGACAAGCCATCTTCACCAGCTGCATGTTGCACACGGATGTCTCTCGCAGCATTTCTGAGCAAGGAAGAAGCATCTTCGACGGACTTCCTGACTATTCGGCCTAACGTACTACTTGCAACTGGTTTGCTCATGACGGGTGCCAGGGGTCATCCTTAACGTGTGCCTGCTTGTTTACCGTTCGCGCTAATACAAACAGAAGATCTCCCAGGCGGTTCAAGTACTCAATGGCATTGGCTGGTACTGTTGTCTCAAGACGGCCCGCCAACGTGACAACCCGTCGTTCCGCACGACGACACACTGTCCGAGCAACGTGCAGAGAAGCAGCCAAAGGGCTTCCTGTCGGCAGAATAAAATTGGCGAGTGGCTCGAGGTCGTTCTCATATTGATCAATGGCATTCTCGAGAGCCTGCACCTGACGGACCTTAATTCTTTCATCATGGTCGCCTGGAGTCGCTAATTCTGCACCAAGCTCGAATAGATCACATTGAATTATCCGCAAAAGTTCGTCAAACAGGTCTGCTTTGGGTTGCGACCTGGCCATACCAAGATGACTATTCAGTTCATCAACTGTCCCAAAAGCCTCGATGCGTGCGTGATCTTTAGTCACCCGTGGACCACCGAACAAACCTGTCTGCCCTGCATCTCCTGTTTTTGTATAAATTTTCATGCGTACCCTAAAATCTTCTCCGGTGCCGAGTGTGTGAACTATTCCTATACTGTGAACTAGTCAGGCTGAATTCTTCAACCTGAACTTCAACCGAACCACCATGTTATTCGAGCCGAAACCCGTGAGGTCTTTCAAGACTATGCTCTCCATGCGATCACAACCACTAACCTATTTACCGGCGATCATGCTACTTGGGGCGTTTCCTGCCCTTGCTTCAGAATATGAGGACACGTTTCTGTCACACCCTGTTCGCATTACTGCCGGACTCACAAAAGCTGGTGAGGGGTATTTCGCACAAGACATGAGCAACATTTGTTACCAAGGCATCCCAGCCGACAAACCGTTCTATCAGATTTTCATCCAGCCGTTCGCATCATCAAAACCAAGAATCACGCAGCCTGTCCGAGTGAGCACTGGAAAGGGAAGGACAACATGCGCATGGTTTTCTCCAAATGGAAAACAGCTGCTCTTTGCTTCAAGTCACCTTGACCCCGATGTCCAGAAGACCGAGGAGGACGCAATTGCTCAAGCCAAAGCGGATGCGATTGCAGGTAGACGTCGGCGATACAAGTGGGACTTCGACCCACACATGGATTTATTTGTCGCCGATCTGGACAAACCAGCTCCGCTCAAGCAACTCACCAACACACCGGGCTATGATGCCGAATGTTCATTTTCCCCAGATGGCACTCGCCTTCTTTTCGTGAGTGATCGGGATGGCGACCCTGACATCTACGTTGCACATGCGGATGGAAGCCACGTCACACAATTAACAGACCAACCTGGTTATGACGGCGGCCCCTTTTTCTCACCTGATGGCCAGTGGATTGCGTATCGCACTGACAGACAAGAGAAGGACCTTTTACAAATTCACGTCATGAGAGCTGATGGCTCAAACGATGTCGCAATCACAAAAGGCCGAAGCGTCCATTGGGCACCATATTGGCACCCCACAAAACCCTGGTTGGTCTGGACGGGTGCAGACCATTCTGACCCGACACTGCGTCCGAACTATGATCTTTGGCTCGTGCAGTATGAAGCTGACCAACTTTCTATAAAATGTAGTGCTCCGTTACGGATAACCGACCACCCAGGAGCGGATGTCCTCCCGGTCTTTTCACCGGACGGAAAGCTTCTTATGTGGACTGCGAGTCGTGAAGCTGAGCCCGGCAGGAAGCCAACCAGCCAGCTCTATGTAAGTACAATCAAGACTGATAGCGTCGAAGAAGCTCTACGCACTACTACCAATCATTGATCCAAACGGAAAAGTATCGCCATGACACCCTTTGAAGATTCAATTGCCCTCATTGGAGCAGGGCAGATGGGACAGGCCCTCGCCCGTGGGTTCTGCAGTTCTCGAGAATGCGATCCCGCCGCTATCATCGCCTACGACCCCAGTCTCGCTGCAGAGAAGAATCTCCAAAACTCCATTCCCGGCGTTCGGCTGACAAAGACGGCGTCTGAAGCGACTCGTGCCGCTCGATTTGTCATCCTTGCGGTGAAACCCCAGCACGCCGCGAGCGTGTGCCATGAAATACAGCCCGCTCTTCAGGACGGTACGATTGTTATTTCGATTATTGCCGGGCTGCCAACCTCCTGGCTTTCTACCAAGCTGGAAACATCTCATGTTGTCCGAGTCATGCCAAACACACCGTGCCTGATCGGCCAAGGTGTCTCGGCAATTTCCTTTCCTCCAGAACTCGATCCGAAAGATGCTGAAACAATTCAGCGTCTCTTTTCAACCGTTGGGGTTGTTCATAACGTTCCGGAATCGCTACTCGATGCTGTCACAGCGGTATCAGGATCTGGCCCTGGGTATGTTGCGCTTCTGATTGACGCCCTCGCCGACGGTGGCGTGCAGGCTGGCCTTCCACGACAGCTCGCTCTGGATCTGGCAGTCCAGACGTTTGCTGGCACAGCCACTCTGATCGCAAATACTGGCGACCACCCAGCGGTTGTAAAAGACCGGGTAAGCAGTCCGGGCGGAACAACGGTCGCTGGTCTTTCAGTCCTCGAAAGAAAAGGCGTTCGGGGGGCTCTGGCCGACGCCGTCGCTGCAGCAGCAGAACGTTCGGCAGCACTGGCACGCTCCATCACGTAACAGGCTGGGCGGGTTACGTGAGTATGGGCATACCACGACACCATCGAGCCTACCGGCGGCCACGACCTGCCTTTTTCTTTTTCACTTTCTTCGCAGCAGATTTCTTTTTGCTTGCTTTTGCTTTTTTTATGCCCGTCTTGGGTTTTGCGGTCGCTTTGGTTTTCTTGGCGGACGCTTTTTTCTTAGCTACTTTCTTTTTCTTCGTAGCTGTTTTTTTCTTCGTTGCAGTTTTCTTTCCAGTTTGCTTTTTCTTCCCTGAAGATTTCTTCGCGGTCTTCCGTTCATTACCGAAAATGTTCTCCCAGCCCACGGCGTAATCAGTCGTAGACCCCACTCGAATGACCGACATGCTTCCCTCTTCTCTTCATTATGTACTGAGCGAATTGCTCACACCGAACCATCCAGCTTTTTTGCACTGTTCGCACAGCGTCGCTGAAGGGATTGAATGTACCAACTCTTAACCAATTTTTAAGCCGACTTTCCCAAATTCTATCGGCAGAACAACTCGGTCAGATGCAAGCCGACCCGATGTGATTTCCGTGAACCATTCGTTCGTGTTGCATTCAGGCCTGTCCGACTGACAGAAAATGAGGCTATTCCGCTGACACAGCCGGTCGGAAATACACACGTTTCCTTCCTTGTATTCCAAGCCAACAAGAGAATCGCAATTGAGCCACATGGTGCGTAGCCGACATGGGTCTGCCACGAGAAAAACCTGTTCGCCCGAGCCAATATTCGATGGCTTTTGAAACCAACGCACCCAGGCAATGCACTGATCTGGCGAAACGTGTCGTTCCCACGCGCGTTGGAGATTGATTTCGTGCATTTCAGCCAGCGACCTGCTTCTCTGGGAGCACAACGGCCCGCCCACCAATCCGACCAGCTCGCATTTCGACCGCCCAACCACCGACTTCTTCCAGGCAAATTTCTCGCACTGGAAAAGCCCCACTTACAAGGGGCCACAAGACGGCTAATTTTGCCCAGAGCTCTCGCCTTTTCTCACGAGACGGAAGACCGGCTGCATCAATCCCTGCAAGTGTTATCCCACGAAGAATAAATGGATACACAGTCGTTGGGAGATCAAAACCACCGGCGTTCCCGATACTGCCAACAGCCCCACCAGGTGCAATCACCCGAAGGATATCAGCAAGCAATTCGCCTCCTACTGTGTCGATAGCGGCAAGATAGCGAGCGCTCGATAACGGCTTCTTATCAGTTGGAAGGGCCTCTTGCGGAGACCGCACGGCAGCGGCTCCGAGGGACATCAATGTATCTGCGAGAGCTTGTTTGCGGGTGCAGGCTATAACTTGAAATCCTGCCAGTGCAGTCGCTGCCACCGCCAGCATACCTACGCCCCCACTTGCGCCCGTGACAAGCCACGGTAATGGCTCACTATGATGCAGTCGCGACTGAAAGTCCCAGTCAATGGCTAACCGCAGCCGCTCAACTGCAAGAATCGCTGTGAGTCCTGCCGTCCCCATCGCCATTGCCGCGGTGGCAGAGAGACCTTCTGGCCTTTGGATGATTGCCGCCGGTGGAACCCATACCTCAGTCGCAAACCCGCCCTGTAATGATTCACCCAGCCCATTGCCAGTCGCCACCACGGGCGTTCCAGCAGCGAAGGCCTCAAATGACGACCGAAGCCTGCCTGCCACATCTATGCCTGGCACAAGAGGCAGCGTACGGGCGACACCCGGATGCGCGTCGCATGCCAAAGCATCCTTATAATTGAATCCCGCAGCCTCGACATCGATGCAAACAAACTCTTCAGGATGGCTGCCGGGCAGGGGGGCCACCCCTGATTGGAGCCCACCATCGGGTCCTCGGTTCACGACCCAACCATTGGGTCCACTACCAGATCGCTTGTTCGTCATGGCCGTTTGTATCCTTCTGGTTTGAATCCGGCTCCAATACTGCCCACAAGGACTGTCGAGTCATCCAACACTACCTAGCGACCAAATTTCGCATTCCTGCTATACTACGAAAATTGAATGTGAAAGACGTGGACATGGATAGAGTAGCACTTGCTACTTCGCCCGCACCACAAGCAACCACTCTTTATTCCCCTACAGGAGAAAACAATGGGAAATGCGATGGAGTTTACCGAGACTAATTTTCAGCAGGATGTTCTCGATTCAGATGTGCCAGTTTTGGTTGACTTTTGGGCCCCTTGGTGTGGACCCTGCCGAATGATTGGCCCAGTTATCGAAGAGCTTGCCTCAGAAAATGCGGGTACATTCCGAGTTGGCAAAGTCAATGTGGACGACAACGGTAGCCTTGCGATGACCTACAACGTGTCAAGCATTCCCGCGATAATGATTTTCAAAGGTGGACAGCTGGTCAACCAATTCATGGGTGTCCAGTCGAAGGAGAAGCTGCAACAGGCACTTGATGAGGCAAAGTCGGCATAGCGTGCGCCGGCGGACGAGTTGTTCTGGAGCGTGTATCAATTGTTCCGCGGCCTCGGTGTGGGCCGAGGGTACCAACCTTCTCTACAAGACCGTCATCAACAAAACCTGCAAGATCAGCATGGAAGCCGGGCTGCCGTAACTTTTCCACGGCCTTGGCTTCAATTTGCCGAACGCGCTCTCGCGTGACTCCAAAAATTGTCCCGACCTCTTCAAGCGTGTAACAGCACCCATCTGCAAGACCAAACCGCAGCCTGAGAATCTCACGTTCCCGATAGGAAAGTGCATTGAGAACCTTCCCCAACGACGCCTCTAAAGCGTGCTGATTCATGCCCCGCAGCGGATCATCTTCGTGAGTATCACGAACAAAATCACCAGCGGCATTTTCCTCACTCTCACCTAAAGGCTGATCAAGTGAAACCAGCCGATGAGCCATACGTTCGATACAACACACGTCATCGAGTGGCATTCCAGAGCATTCAGCCAGTTCTTCAACACTTGGCTCTCTGCCATGTTCCTGAAGAAATTCACGAGAGAGGTTTCTTAACTTCCCCATTGCATCGACCATGTGCACGGGCATTCGAATCGTGCGACTCTGATCCGCAATAGCCCTCGTGATAGCCTGACGAATCCACCAGGTCGCATACGTTGAGAACTTGAAACCACGGGCATGTTCAAATTTATCGACAGCTCGCATCAACCCTGCGTTCCCCTCCTGGATCAGATCAAGAAATGCAAGCCCTCGGTTTCGATATCGTTTGGCAATCGAGATGACAAGTCGCAAATTGCCCGCAGCAAGCTGCCGTTTCGCGGCATCATACTGTTCTTCATAAGACTTTAATCGCCTCAAACGCCGACGAAGTGTTCGCCGCGTCTCGCCCAGGCCAACGTAGAGGCGGCGGCGTTCCTGAGGCCTCATGTCTGAAGCCTGGCTCGCAAGATCACGAATCTGCTTGAGCATTGGATCGAGTCTCTGAATTCGCAGACGCATTTCTTCGACAAGACGAACGGCTTTACCTCGTTGTCGCACTAATTGCCGCCAGACTTTACGGCGAACAGCCAGAGGGTACGTTGTCGACGTCGCCTGACGGAAAAGTTTCTGGTTTTCAGAAATAATTCGGCGCAGGGTTTCCAGATTCGGACTGAGACGTTGTAAGAGACGTTTCTTTTCATCTGTGTTCGTAACAGAGACTTCAAGTGTGCGATCAAGCCGAACTGTCCCAGCCTCTACCCGCTCGAGAAGCCTGACTGCTGCCCTGAGCACCAAATCATTCCCAAGCAATTCATTCCGATAACGTCGACGCCACAGCTCAATTCGACGTGCGCTCTCTACTTCGCCATCACGGTCGAGGAGAGGAATTCCACCCATTTGCAGAAGATAGAGGCGTATAGGATCATCGATAGCCTGATTAGACTGGCGGGTAGTTCCGCTCTGGGTGCTCCTTCGGCTTGCTGAAATGACTGTAGATGGCGACATAAGGGCTCTCTTCATGAACTGGGAGTGGGGGCCTGAACAGACACCGAACAAACGCCCGTGTCTTCGAACCAACTCTTAATCAGTGCATTCGCTATGCCGAACGGCCGTACAAGGAGCATCGAAAAATGTGAAATGTGCCTATTTACTGACAAAATAAACGTGTTTCAGCCTCTCCGATGCCTGCGTTGGGGCGCCCGCATCGAATCCCGTGTTGCCGCTTGGCGACACAGCAATCAACATCTGTTGCCAAAAAACAGCAAATTTTCCCTGGAAACTGCTCTCGATCTCGAGCCTAGGGCACTGGCTATACTCCCACTACCTCGGGCGGAGTCCCCCTTATGCATTATGTAATTATTGGCCTGATTATCGTTCTCATACTTGCCGGAGCCGCTGCGCTCGTGCTTGGAAGGCAAGGTATCAATCGGACAACACTGGTCTTTGCATGGCTTGTTCTGGTTGCAACCGCCGGATTTATCTATCTCGCCGGGCGTGTTGGTGAACGTGAGCGCGTTTGGCGGGAGAAAATCCGAGCCACCCGCGCGGAAATTAACACAACCCTTTATGGGAAATTTGCTGGCAAAAAGTTTTTTATTGCTGATCTTGCTGACGACGATGACACAAATGAAACAACTAAACTCCGTCGTAAAATTCTCCAACTCGGTGGCACGCTCAGTACCTCTAAGACTATACGACGTGATGTTGAAGTTGTGGTTGTTGATGACTTAGACGCGATTCCCCCTCGAGCGAAAGAATTAAATATTGAGGCGATCGATCAGTCAGGGATTGATGATGCTGTCGCTCAAACGCTTGGAGGCATCAACGCAGCTATCATTAACACGCAACGTCAGCAGACCAGACTAGAAACATGGCGAAACCGTAATTGGAAAACTGCTGCATTCGCACCGCCGAAAGTTGAACAGGACGTGACAAAGCCTGGACTCTACCGAGTCACAAATAATGGAACTCTCCAACTAACTTTATCGGCAAAAGATACAGAAAAACCACTCAATGAAGGTGCCGAAATTGCCATCTTCAATCTCCAGACAGATGACGAACACGGATTCCTTGGCGTCTTCAGCATTGAAACCATAAAAGATCGAGGAGAAAACGTTCTCTCCCTCTCTATATCCCCATTAACAACTCCTGATGAACACGATATCGCAGCATGGAAAGACTGGGGATTAACCTCGCGTGCGGCAACAGATCCAAAGGTGGCTGTTTACGAAGATCTTCCGACGAGTAGTGAGCTTTCCGTGGATGCCCTCACGGCGTTACTCGGCACCGAAATAGAAACTACGAATAATGGCTCTATCACATCCGGTGGACTTGAGGGAATGAGGCGAGATCTCCTTGAGGAGTTATCTGCGATCAATGTCATGAGTGATTCAATTGCCTTGGCACAAGCGGCCACAGAACGAGAACGTGACCGAAAAAAACAAACTGCAAGTGATTTGGAAAAGGATCGTGACGCATGGGCAGAAGATCAACAGTTTGCACAAGCCGCTCTTGAAAAACTGGAGTCGAGAACCAGCCGCCTACAAAAAACTATTCTTGATACAAGAACCAGAATTTCCGAACTCCGAACAGAGCTTGCCGATTTAAATGGTCGGCTCATGGCTGAAGGAAAACAAAGAGAGCAAGCGATCAAAAAGAGTTCCGCCGCCAGCGGAACAACCGCTCGTCGCTAGCGACCAATCTCGTTCTGCCATATTTTGGATACATTGCAACGCAACCAAAAATACCTACCTGCCCCTAGAACCTCTGCTTTCCGTCACTGTTTTGCCATTTTGTGGCCATCCATCGACGAGGGCCATGTTCCTCCGGTACACTAATCGTTCCGGGCTTAGGGCTTCAGTTAATGGCCTGAGACATACCATTATTGTTCTTTTTGCAGGAAAAATACCCGCTGATGACGACCGTTACTGATGGCCCCAAAACGGGAGCCAATTTAAAGAAGGCCGTTCACCACCACCGCCTTACGAGCAAGAGAGGCCTTCTTGAGCGGTTATTTACTCTTTGGTTTCGTGGATTTGTTTACAACCAAATCTGGGAAGATCCACGGGTTGACGCCGAAGCGCTGAATATCGGTCCAGATTCAAGTCTGCTAACGATTTCGAGTGGTGGTTGCAATGTGTTGAATTATCTCGTGCACAAACCGAAAAAAATTGTTGCTGTCGATCTGAATTCCAATCACATGTGTCTTACGCGACTGAAACTCGCGGCAGTAAAATATCTTCCTGATTACGACACGTTTTATAATTTTTTTGGCTACGGCCAGCATAAAGATAACATCGCTGCCTACCAGAAGTACATTCGGGACAATATTGATCCTGCCACTCGGTCATTCTGGGAGTCAAGCGATTGGCCAGGAAAAACAATCGGGCCGAAGCGCATTAGTTACTTTAAACGGGGCCTTTACAACCAAGCAAAACTCGGCCAGTTCCTTCGCGTCATACACGGACTCGCACGGCGGTTGGGAAGAGACCCTGCCAAACTTCTGGAAGCTCGCTCTATTGCTGAGCAGGAGCAGATTTTCGATGAGTATTTCGGTCCGCTGTTCAACAACCGCCTTGTACGATGGATGGGGAGACAACCTGTAGCTGTTTACAGTCTTGGCATCCCGCCAAGTCAGCATGCGGCAATGCTCGAAGAATCCGGCGGTAGCGGACAAAAGCTTTTTGATACGTACAAGGAGCGAATTCGCCGTCTTGCATGCGGTTTCCCCTTGGATGACAACTATTTTACCTGGCAATGTTTTGGACGCCGATACGACCACAAAAACAGGAAGGCACTGCCGGAGTACCTCAAAAGAGAGAATTACGACACGATTCGCGAGATGGTCGATCGAGTCGAGACTCATGTTGCATCACTTGGCGACTACCTTGGTACTGCTGAACCGGGTTCACTCAACGGGTTCATTCTTCTAGACAGCCAAGACTGGATGCCTCCACATGTCATCGATGACTTGTGGAGTCTGATAGCGAAGGTTGGAGCAGAGGACACTCGCGTCATTTTCAGAACAGCGGGAGAAAAATCTCCCGTCGATGAGGCGTTTTCGCCGGAAACGGCTGCTCAATTTCACTACAACCCAGAAGAATCCCGCCGGCTTCACGAACAGGATCGGTCAGCGATATACGGGATGTTCCATATCTACAACAAGGTTGCTGCCTCGGAAAATCAATGACCGATACTTCAGAATCTGTTCCATCGCGCCAACCGCCGGTTTCCTCATCGAATAACAAATTGTCTACTGGGCACGATCAAGCCGTAGCGATGGACAATATGTATCGTTTTACTCGGCACATCTATGACCTCACCCGACGCTATTACCTTCTTGGCCGGGACCAACTTCTTGAAGAACTTGTGACAGGCCCCGATACAGCGACTCTCGAAGTAGGGTGCGGAACCGCTCGCAATTTGATCAAACTCGGGAAACGTACAACAACAGGTGCACTCTACGGGCTGGATGCATCCCACGAAATGCTTGAGACTGCTTCAAAAAGCATCTCTTCTGCTGGCCTACCTCACGGTGACAACCCACCAATCATGCTGCGACAAGGTCTGGCAGAAGAACTTGATGGGGTGAAGATGTTCGGTCGTGATGAACCGTTTGACACAATTTTCTTTTCCTACTGCCTGTCAATGGTACCAACCTGGCCTGGTGCTCTTGAGGCCGCTTTTGCGAATCTCAAAACAGGTGGAGAACTGCTTATTGTTGATTTTTGGGACCAGGCAGATTTACCCTCCTTCTTTGCACGCGGGCTCAAAAAGTGGCTTGCATGCTTTCATGTCCACTATCGGCCCGAACTCAACAAAGCCATTTCTGCAATGTCAGAACAAAAAGGCTGCACGGTCACATTCAAATCAATTCACCGACGCTATGCATATCTAGCAACTGTGAAAAAAACCTAAACATACTCCCAAGGCTAGAACCCTGGGCCTGGGAACGGAAGGATGAAGTACGCACCAGTTAGTGCAGCAGCTTCTAAAGCCGCACCTCGTAAACTCATTGCAGGTGCAGGAACAGTCCATGGTGCACAATCGCCAGGCCGGTAATAGCCAAGAGGATACATGCACTCCCAAGGTAATTCGACGCCCATTTTATACGGAAGAAACGCTGCTGTCGTAAAGAAGTGACCTGCCGATAAGAAAGGGTCTGCCACCGGATGGACGGAATGCCCATACCGTTCAAAGTTCCACTGTTCAAAATAGAGCGGCTTGTGACAATACCCGGCAGCTCTCCACGTCATCGTTGTGTTCGCAAATTGCCGAGGCTCCCAACCTTCTCCTTCGAGGCGGCACTCACACGGAAAATCATTTCCGGCAACACCAGTGACGTGGATATCCAGATTGATTGAAGCAAGCGTATCGGCTCGCAACTTCTCCAGTTCTTCCCGACAATCATCTGCGGTATCCAAGCAACTGCTAGGAACCTCTGAAGACGTGAGCCGAATGTCTTTTTCAAGAAGAGGAGAGCGATTATCACTTCCACCATTTATTGTCGAAGCGGTCGTTTCGTAGGATCTCTTGCTTGTCGTCATGACAGCATTTTGAACGGCAAACTTAGCGTGCGGCGAAAAGTCCTGCCAACCATCTGCCACTGCCACACTACAAACCAAAAAACCTGCCATGAATGCCATTGCTGGCGAGGCCGAGCAATATGCCGGTTTCAATTTTTTCCTAGTCGTCGGAATCCATCGTGTAGTTAGGCGATTCATGCGTAATAGCGATGTCATGAGGATGACTTTCTCGAACAGTTGCGGCAGACACCTGAATAAAACGGGCGTCTCGCCGTAGGTCTTCAATTGTTTGCGTTCCACAATAGCCCATCCCGGCACGTAGGCCGCCGACAAGCTGATAAACAAACATGCTCAGAGACCCTTTGAAAGGCACCCGGCCTTCCACGCCCTCTGGAACGAGTTTGTCTGAATTCCGACCATCCTGCTGCTGCCGATACCGCTCACTCGAACCCTGCACCATTGCTCCCAACGATCCCATCCCGCGGTACGCCTTAAAGGTTCGACCGTGAAAAAGTACGGTCTCACCTGGGCTCTCCGCGACACCAGCTAGCAAACCGCCAACCATGACACAGTTGGCTCCAGCTGCGATCGCTTTCGTAATATCTCCCGAGTAGCGAATACCTCCATCAGCGATGATCGGAACATCCGTACCGGCAACTTCCTGTGCTGCTTCCCAGACCGCGGAGATCTGCGGAACACCAACACCGGAAATGACCCGTGTAGTACAGATCGACCCGGGACCGATCCCAACTTTGATCCCATCTGCGCCAGATTTCAAAAGATCACGACAGCCTTCCCGAGTTGCCACATTTCCCGCAATCACCTGAATCTCCCATTGCTTCTTAATTTCCTGGACTGTCTCCATCACATTGCTCGAGTGCCCGTGCGCCGAGTCCACAACAAGCACATCAACGCCCTTGGAAATAAGGCTTTCAGCTCTTTCAAAATCAAATACACCAACGGCCGCTCCAACCCGTAAACGTCCCTGACTGTCTTTGCACGCATTTGGGAATCGCTTGAGCATGTCGATATCTTTGATAGTAATGAGTCCGGTGAGTACACCCTTTCCATCCACCAGTAATAATTTTTCGACCTTATTTGCCATGAGGACTTTTTCTGCCTCATCAAGCGTTACCGTGCCAGTCGCCGTGACCAGCCCAGTTTGTGTCATGATTTCAGCGATGGGGGTGTCCCCCCGTTCGAGAAATCGCAAATCACGTTTTGTGATTATTCCAACAAGCTTTTGGCCCTCCGTTGTGATTGGCACCCCAGAGATATTTGACTGAGCCATAACTTCTCGTGCACGCGCTACCGTGGCTGTTGGCGGTAGTGTTACCGGGTCAGCAATGATTCCATTTGCTGTTCTTTTGACCTTATCGACCTCATCTGCCTGACCTTCGATCGAGAGATTCTTATGGATGACTCCCAATCCACCTTCTTGTGCCAATGCGATAGCCATCGCACTTTCAGTCACAGTGTCCATTGGCGAGCTCACAAGAGGGAGGTTCAACTCAATAGACCGAGTCAACCGGGTACTGACATCGACCTCCGACGGAACAACTGTTGAAAACCTCGGGATCAGCAGCACGTCATCAAAAGTAATCCCAGCTTGGACGATTTTCCCTTCCATTGCGATCTCCTGCCTCCGATGAATTTGAAATCTCTCTCTGTGGAACGACTACTACTTAAACGCCGCGGAGTACGACCGCTTAAGACGCTGAACCGCTTGAGTCAATTCCGTCAGCTTCTGCATGATCCTGCCCACTCACCCGCTTCGGGAAGTTCGGATTATGCGGGCAAAACCGGAAAAAAGGCAACGGCCAAGCATCAGGACGCTATTCAAGGGGCACTGATGTACCGAGAACCGGCGCCGGTGAAAACCATGACCTACGTTTAAGTGACCTTTGTTTCCTTTCTCTTCCCATCATACACGGCACGCGGATCTCACGTAATCCTCTCCGTTCCAACCGCACGAAAGACAACCTTCGTCCCTCTTCACCATGCAATACGACCAACACGTTTCTGAAAATAATACAGCATCAGATGACATCGCAAACGCAATTGCGAGACCTGATAAAACGACTTTTGAAGCACACCTTGCTAGACGACGATACGGTCACTTTACGCTCACTGAAGCGATACGACCCGCATGGCAACTCGGCATAATACCGGAGGCTGGCTATCGTCACGACTCATACAGGGATTCGGTAACAGGAGAAAGTTTACCAGCGATTGTTGCCGCAGTATCAAGTGAACGGCTCTTTGATACCTTCCTCCAACTCATTGAATCCCTTGGCGATGCGTGTGATGTTGTGCTTGAATCGTCTCACGAACATAAGAGCAGTCCGAAAGAATACCGGCGCGAGGGTATCGAACGGATTGTTCTTGAAAGCCAACTCTGGAATTTTGAAGATCTACTTCTCAACGATGGCTGTACTAGTATCGCTGTCCTCCATTCAGAGGAACCTTTTGAAGTGCAACTTGACGAGCATAAGTTACTCATTGCCTACGGACCAGCTATGCAGACGTTTGAAACAATACTGCATGAACAAGGCGTTCGGCAGAAGAGAAACTTACGAGTGATTTCACAGGGTGACCACATGCATACCTCAACAAATCATTATATGACTCAATTTGAGGACCTCGTCTCCCACCTCCATGCCGACCTTTAAAAGCTGTTGGCCATCTCTCCCAGAACATATAGCTAACCCTCCCGGTCAGCCACGTCTACTCAGAGCCTCTCCACAAGCCGTACCTTCTGGAGACACGAAGCGGGTATTCCGCCATAAAATTGGCCTTGAATCAGGAGCCCCATTCAACGAGTCTTACCTAGCTTTATGACAACATTCGGATTGCTCCTCAGGTGCTTCATGTCCGCACGACTCCGCCTTGCTATCACGTTACTTTTTCCGCTGACATGTGGCTGGACTTCGACGGTAATTGCTCAGCAGGTTCTACCACCACCGGTGCAATTTAATCCACCGCAGGTGCCCTACGATCCGGCGAGTCCACTTCCCGCGGGAACGATCATTGAGTCTTCCGGCCCCGTGTACCGGAGCCCCATTGCTATGCCAGGAAATTCTGTGCTGATTCCTCCGCTTGACGCCGAGGTCGTCTGGTGCCAACTGGTGAATGTTACTGACGACTTCTTCAAAATACAGAGTGAGCAACGGGTCGTGTTTGCTCAAGGAATTCCAACAGAAGGTCGGATAACGACTTTCCCTCAAACCGGAGCCACCCTTCTTGAGCCCTGGCGTGGTGATTCGGTTGGCTTTCATGAGCGACTCGAGAGTACTTTTCAATCGATTCGTCGAATTGCTTCAATCCGGCTTATTCCTGACCCTGGCGGCTGGAGGGTTGAGGTGTCCGTACAGAAGGAACTAGAGAATCTGCTCAGACCGATGCATTCCACTGCTGGTGGTGCCACATTTCGTAACGATGATTCGCTCTACCGATATGGCACACCACTTCCCGTACTCGGCCAACGTGTCGGAGATCAACCCAGACCTGTTGCGACACCTACACGAACCGACGGATGGATTCCGCTTGGTCGTGACGGGCTGCTCGAACGGCGGATGCTTGATAAAATTCTCAAACGACTTGGAGTCGCATCCGTGCCGCAATACTCGGCAACACCAATACTTCCTGCGAACTGATCGCACCTATTCGTCAGTAACACATCCCTGTGACGCTGGCGCAACACACCGAATATATTTTGCCAGGATTCCACGATCACATTTTGGTGCTGGCTGTTCCCAGCGACTCTTTCGCTCAGCAAGTTCGGCCTCACTCAGATCGATATCGATAGTCGCCTTCTCAGCGTCCATCGTGATGACATCACCGTCCTGGACAAGTGCAATTGGCCCGCCGTCAAATGCTTCAGGTACTACATGCCCAACAATAAACCCGTGGGATCCACCAGAAAATCTGCCATCGGTGATAAGTGCTACATCGGCACCCAGCCCAGCTCCCATTAACGCCGATGTAGGCGTTAACATCTCTGGCATTCCAGGGCCTCCTTTTGGACCTTCGTAGCGAATGATGACGACGTCGCCACGGTGAATACCACCACTTTCCAAAGCAGCCAGCATATCTTCTTCGCTATCGAAAACTCTCGCTGGGCCCGAGAAACGTGAGCCTTCTTTCCCTGTGATTTTTGCAACAGCAGTACCAGGAGCCAGGTTGCCGGTCAGAATTGTTATATGGCCAGTTGGCTTGATTGGATTTTCGATTGGTTGAATTATTTTCTGGTCCTCAGCAAGACCTTTGCTCCCAGCAAGATTCTCTGCAAGGGTTTTCCCTGTCACCGTAAGGCAATCTCCTTCAAGAAGACCCTTGTCAAGCAAATATTTCATGAGTCCACTCGTGCCACCAATCGAGTGCAGGTCCTCCTGGACGAACTTTCCACTTGGCTTGAGGTCAGCGAGGTAGGGAATCCGACTTGAGACAGCCTGAAAGTCAGAAGGCTCAAGTGGTACACCGACACTTCGAGCCATTGCAATCAAATGAAGCACAGCATTCGTCGAACCACCAAGAGCCATAATAACTACCATGGCATTCTCAAACGCTTTCCGAGTCATGATATCCCGAGGCTTGATATCACGTTCCAACAAATGAAGCAGTGCCGCCCCAGCACGGCGACACTCAGCTAGTTTTGCACTGTCTTCGGCCGGTATGGATGCCGTATCAGGAAGCGCCATTCCCATCGCTTCGATGGCTGTCGCCATCGTATTTGCGGTATACATCCCACCACACGCACCCGCACCCGGGCATGCGCGTTGCACGATATCCGAACGTCTGTTGTCGTCAATACGGCCGGCGACATATTCCCCGTAACACTGAAACGCCGAAACAATATCGAGCGACGTCCCATCATCGAGATGTCCTGGTTTAATCGTTCCCCCATATACCATGAGGGCAGGGCGGTTGAGTCGGCCCATGGCAATCAAGCACCCGGGCATGTTCTTGTCACATCCAGGAATTGCCACCAGGCCGTCATACCATTGGGCCTGCATTACAGTTTCAATTGAGTCAGCAATGATGTCTCGAGATGGTAATGAGAAACTCATTCCGTCGGTTCCCATCGAAATTCCGTCACTCACACCAATGGTGTTAAACCGCATTCCAACCAGACCATTCTCAACAACACCATCTCGCACCGCTGCTGCGAGTGCATCAAGATGCATATTACAGGTGTTTCCTTCGTACCACATGCTCGCTATGCCTACCTGCGGCTTGTTTAAGTCTTCGGGAGTCAGGCCGGTGCCTAACAACATAGCCTGTGAGGCACCCTGCGCGCGGGGTTGAGTAATCCTTGCACTATAACGATTAAGCGTGGTCATCTATGGTCTCCAGAAGTACAGATGTGCGAAGAATAGATTCTCTCAGCGAAGGAGAAAAGCCTCCCCAATGCAGCCCCCACCACAGTTCATCTTTTTCGATGCCGGCAATGTTTTGGTGTCGTTCGACTACGATCAGGGCTTTCACCAGATTGCCGAGATAACGGGAAACTCTTTCTCCTCCATCAAAGAGTTTTACACCACCGAAGACATTCAGTCACGGCTTGAAAATGGTGGGCTTTCCTGGCAGGAAGTACACAACACCTTTTGCACTCACTTTTCCTCCACTGTATCGTTAGAGGCGTTCAGCAATGCAGCAGGTGATATTTTTACACTTAACTTTGCGATGCTGCCGGTCGTTACAGCACTGCAGCGCAGCGAAGTTCGATTCGGTCTTTTATCGAATAGCTGTCAGCCACATTGGGACCATTTATGCAATGGCGGTTACGCACTCCTGCCTCACGCCTTTCCTATCCTTGTAGTGAGCCACGAAGTCTCTGTCGCGAAACCCGAACAAGAAATTTACAAACATGCTCAGCTGGCAGCAAACGCACCCGCCGATCGAATATTTTTCTGTGATGATCTTATTGCGAATGTTGATGCTGCTCGCGACGCCGGATGGGATGCTGAACAGTTCACCTCTGCCCACCAACTTATTCGTGATCTGAATCACCGTGGCATTCGTCTCGGGATTTAACCAGCACCGCGAACCTCGCCACATCCATTTCCTCGAATTGTCCTTCGAGGACGATCTCACCACCTACAACAAGGACGGGAACACGCATCCCATACAGACGCCTGTGTAGTTCATCCGCATCGACATCTAAAACCGAGCACCCCGGAAAATACACAGTGACCAGATCTTCTGCCCGCTCGCAAAGGTGGCAGCCTTTTCGGCTAAACAGTGCGACGTTACTCATCGTGACAGCCTGCATACCGAGACACTCCCGTAAATTTACCGCTTTAGCGATCTCGCACTACGATTTCCGAGGGATGTTATGATAGATTTCAATCGGTATTAGTGAAAGCGTTCATCGAAAAGTATACGGAAACCAATGAGCCCGTCGGTCTCTACTATCAAAGATTTCGTCACCCTTTTGCGAAAAAGTGGTCTCGCGGAAGCGTCGAAAATTGATGAGGTCGTTGCCTCCGTGGACAATCTCGACTCGCCTTTAACCGACGAGGTTACAAACGCATTTCTAGACGCCAAACTTATTACGACCTGGCACCTGAAACAACTCCTCAAAGGAAAACACCGGGGCTTTTTTCTCGAGCGTTATAAACTGCTTAATGAATTGGGCAAAGGCGGTATGAGTAGTGTGTATCTCGCCGAACACACAAGCATGCATCTCCCCGTAGCCATCAAGGTCCTGCCTGTAAAAAGAGTCAGTGAGAAGTCATACCTTGAACGATTCCAAAGAGAAGCTAAAGCCTCTTTCAGGCTCCGTCATGATAATATTGCCGGTGCTACAAACTTCGATCATCATGGAGATCTCTGGTACATCGTACTGGACTATATTGAAGGCGAAGACCTTCACCAGAAGGTCAAGCGTACAGGCCCTCTCCCAGTACGAGATGCTGTTGAATACATCCGCCAAGCAGCATGTGGTCTAGAGTACGCACACAAAGAAGGTCTCGTGCACCGTGACGTGAAGCCTGCCAATTTGATGTTAGATACCAAGGGCACGGTCAAACTTCTTGATCTGGGCCTTGCGCTTGACGGAGATGATGACGAAGAGGGCGGCCTCACAAAGGCACACGACGAAAAGGTTTTGGGCACGGCCGACTATCTTGCGCCTGAGCAATCAAAAAACAGCCACTCCGCTGACCCACGTTCAGATATCTATGCACTTGGCTGCACGCTCTACTACCTTATTGTCGGCAGAGCACCGTTCGCTCGCGGAAGTGTCATTGAACGAATTAAGGCACATTGGAACGAACCAGCACCGAACCCTCTTGATGAGCTTGAAAAGCCACCAGAAAACCTCGATTCCGCGCTTATCGATCTTTATTTCAGGATGATGGAAAAACATCCTGACGCTCGCCCGCAAACTGCCGGAGAGGTTGCTGAGCAACTCGATGCGTGGCTCAACCAACATCAACAAGACCGACCCCAACCAGCCGGATTACGTCGTCAAACCACAGAAAGCCCTGAAGGCAGTAGTGGATCACTTCCTACCTCCCATTCTTCAAGTATCGCTGGACTGCGGCGGCAGCCTACAAAGAAAAAGCAACCATCAAGCACTGGAAGCTCAGGAAACCTTCGCCGCTCACCGGGCACGCAGACCCCCGATTCAACAGAGGATTTTGAACGTCCGGATGATGAAGATGACTTTCTTAACGGTACAGGTGCAGACGATGACGATGACGATGAAGAAGATGACTTTCTCTTTGATGGAGCAGGGAGTCATTCACCGGCAACATCATCTGGTGGGGCATCAGGAAATGACGATGACGATGATTTCCTTGCCATGACGGGTGGCGTCAGCCCGGGCTCTGGAGCTTCGGCTCAGCAGGGACTTGCTGATGATATTTCTCTCGACGAATGGTGGGGGACGACTTTTCTGCGACTCTCCCTGCGAGTTTGGTTCTGGATTGGTATTGGACTCTTTATTACGTTCGTGCTGACTGTCATCACAATCGAAGTACTGAAAGCGTATAAAGTAGGCCCATTCGAAGAAAAGACAGCTGTGGCATCAGATGCGGCAGAATAAGTGTCACCCATACGCTAATCCTGCGAGGAATGCCAGGTCCCCCTGAGCGACTTCAATTCGACCTCGAAATGATCACGACGGAGGACTTGCGACCGCCTCTTTGAATCAGAGAGTTTCTTTATACGTCTCAAACCACCAGTCACACTGTTTTCACCGAGTCCTGTGAGGGCTAGCGTAACGGCAGGAAGTCGACTTTTCTTAGTTCATCAAGCCGTGTCTTATTTGTGAGATCATACTCCAGTGGAGTAATCGTAATCACGCCCTCAGCAAGTGCTGTCACATCACTGTCTTTGGCTGATGGTGGTGGTGGTGGATCATTACTGGCCCAGTAATAATTTCGACCACGTGGATCGACACGTCGCTCAAATGCTTCTCCGTAACGGGCGATACTCATAGGAACAACTCGTACTTCGGGTGTTCCAAGGAGGGCCGCCGTTGGAATATTGATATTAAAGAGACTACCAGCAGGTGGATGGAATGAAAGTAATTGTTTGACAAGTCCACTTGCAAGCTGTGCTGCCTTGTCAAAGTTCATCTGATCATCCCATTCCAGCGACACCGCAATGCTGGTAATTCCGAAAAATGAACCTTCAATAGCAGCCGCAACCGTCCCCGAATAGAGAACGTTAATACCAGCATTCAGACCAGCATTCATGCCACTGATGATGAGGTCTGGTCGTTGAGGACAGATTTCTGAAACACCAAGTTTCACAGCATCGGCAGGACTGCCGTCAACCGCCCATCCTCGCTGCTTCTCACCTCGAAAGACTTCCTTTGCCGTAAGTGGTGAAAGGAACGTAATACCGTGACCAACACCACTTTGCTCCGTTGATGGTGCTACGACGAGTGTCTCCAAATCATTTTTTACTGCCCCTTCAAGAGCCGCCAGCCCTGGTGCATAGATTCCGTCATCATTCGTTAGCAGGGCAAACATGCAGATTCTCCAGTAATCAGGCCGAACGCCATTCCATCGTGACTTTAAGGGGAAGACTCTTGCCCTTAATTTAGCAGTTCACGCCAGGAAACTCACACAATGGCGTGTTTTCATGGGGCAGGGGGAGTATACTGACGGGCTTTCAAAAAAGTCTTCGAGGGAATGACCAAGCACCAATGACTAGTTCACTACCGGGAACCACTGCCACAGATCACAAAGCGTTTCAGGCTGTCAATGCCGAGCGGGTGGTGGTTTTAGATTTTGGATCACAGTACGCCCAGCTCATCGCTCGGCGAGTTCGAGAACAACACGTATACTGCGAGATTGTCCGTCATGATATTACGGCAAAACGCCTCGCCGAAATCTCACCGAAAGGCATCATTCTGTCGGGTGGACCAGCAAGTATTTATGAAGACAATGCTCCACGCTGTGACCCCGAACTATTCTCTTTAGGTGTTCCGGTTCTTGGGATTTGTTACGGCATGCAGGCTGCGTGCGAAGCACTTGGTGGCACGGTGGGCCGTGCTGAATCAAGAGAATACGGTCGTTCCAACTGTGACGTTATTTCAGACAGTTCACTTTTTTCGGGGGTCCCCACGAGTACAGATGTCTGGATGAGTCACGGCGACCAGGTAACAACGGTTTCAGATGACTTTATTCCATTAGCAAAAACTACAACATGCCCTCTGGCTGCCGTTCGCCATAAAACCCTTCCAGTCTTTGGCTTGCAATTCCATCCTGAAGTGACACACACACCTGCAGGCAGTGAGATTCTCGGCAACTTCCTTCAGCACGAATGTGGTTGTACCGGAACATGGCGTCTTGAGGATTTTGCAGAACTTGCCATTGAGTCAATCAAACGCCAGGTAGGTTCTGACCGCGTCATCTGTGGCCTTTCTGGTGGAGTTGATTCAGCCGTTGTGGCAGCGCTCATTAGCAAAGCGATCGGCGACAAGCTTTCCTGCATTCTTGTTGACAATGGTCTACTCCGAAAGAATGAGGCTTCTGCAGTTATCGAAGAGTTTTCCGATCACTTCAAGACAGATCTTCATGTTGTTTCAGCTGAAGACAGATTTCTTGACGACCTCGCAGGCATTACCGAACCACAAGAAAAGCGGCGTCGCATTGGTGCAACCTTTATTGACTGTTTTGCCGACGAAGCATCCAAAATCGAAGACGCCCGCTTTCTCGCGCAGGGAACGCTCTACCCTGATGTTATCGAGAGTGGAGCGGCTGCGGACGGTCCTGCAGCGACGATCAAACTTCACCACAACGTTGGTGGCCTACCAGATGATCTTCAGTTTGAACTGATTGAGCCACTCCGAGATCTATTTAAGGATGAAGTACGCCAACTCGGCATCAATCTAGGATTGCCAGAGCATATTGTTTGGCGGCATCCGTTCCCCGGCCCAGGTCTTGCCGTTCGCTGTCTTGGTGAAATAACAAAGCCACGACTTGAGACACTTCGGGAAGCAGATGCGATTGTCCTTCAAGAACTACGAGACGCTGGGTTAATGAGAAAAATCGCTCAGGCCTTTGCTGTACTACTTCCGGTACAAAGCGTCGGAGTAATGGGTGACGCCCGCACCTATGAAAATGCACTTGCAATTCGTGCTGTGGAAACTGAAGACTTTATGACTGCTGACTGGAGCCATATTCCCTACGAAGTTCTTGGCCGAATGTCGACCAGAATTATCAACGAGGTACGGGGAGTCAACCGAGTGGTATATGATATTTCCTCGAAGCCACCAGCAACCATTGAGTGGGAATAGCGGTTCACATTTTACTTATGCCTTACTTAACAGGCGGGATTCTTCTGTCACTGAAGCACAACATCGAATAGCGTGCAACAGCACGAGTGGACGTTCTATCACAGACAGAAGTAATGGCACCTTCGCTACGGCCGTCATCTCCTGAATAACGAATGGCTTCCATGACAACCAACGCAACGAACCCGAAACAACGCCCCCTGGGAATCATCTTTGCCCTTCCCATTGAGGCCCACACGTTTGAACGACGCCTTGGCAACGCCACGAAGTACCAAGGGCAAAGGTCTGTCATTTACGAAGGCCATGTGTCCGATCACCCAGTCGTCTGGACAATTTCTGGAGTAGGTCGGGAGGCGGCCCGAAATGCCGCACAGCTCATTATTGATGGCCATCAACCCCATACATTGGTATCCACCGGATTCGCTGGTGCCCTCGCCCCACACCTTGAACATGGTACCGTTCTTGTTCCAGAAAGAATTCTCGATGCCAACCAGCAATGTATCTATCCATTAGGCCACAGTGATCAGACGCTGGGGCCTGTTGGGAAGATCGTGGATTTAAAGACCACACTTATCACTGTTGATTCAGTCATCACTTCCAAAGAAAAGAAAGCTCGGCTTCGCCAAGAAACCCACGCCGATCTTGTTGACATGGAGTCGGCGGCTGTCGCGCTCGTCGCACAGAACGCCGATGTTCAATTCCTGGCAGTCCGGGCAATCTCTGACACCTCTGAAGAGACCCTTCCTCCAGAAGTGAGCCGGCTCAGCCAACCACAGTCACCGATGCATCGATTTGGTGCAGCCCTTGCAGCGATTACTCGGCGGCCAGCTGCCGTCACCGATCTCTGGAGATTATGGGAGCAGGGCATGTCCTGCTCTCGAACGCTTGCAGATCGACTTCAGCAGATAGCGCACACAATTCACTGAGGTCCACTTGAACTGGACGCGTCAAGATGTTTCTGACAAAACTCAACCGACAGATTGAGCCATGTCGTGCCAGCGTCAACTTGTGGCAATTGATTGCGATCACCACCATACACCGACGTAGGAACACCAAGTTTCTGAGCCTTTTCGTACACAACCTTAGCCGCCCAAGGCGGATGAATTTTGTCTTTAGGCGGCGCGTTTGAATATAAGAAAACAGGGGCCTCCCCAGCATCCATGAGAGGAATGATGATTTCTTTTGTTCGCCATGGCTGCCAGAGACTTACCACCACATTCGGACGTGAGCTCATCTGAGCTACTACATCATCACTCTCAAGGATTACAAAATCATCTTGGTACGCCAGGTATTCGCTGATAATCGCCCCGGCAGATGCTCCGCCACACACAATTCGATCAGCATCAATCTTCCAGCTGTCTGATTGAGACCGAATAAACTGAATGGCTCGTGCACAATGTCTTGCAATCTCAAGGTGATCAATGTCTTCGCTTAGAAGGGGATAATTACAACTGGCAACCGCAAAACCAGCTTCTTGATATGCCTGAAGCATTGCGGACCTGTTTTTTTCAAACTCGCTTTTATCGCCCGATTGAAAACCTCCACCGTGAAACCAGACAAATACGGGAACCGGACCTTCTTCAGTCCAAAGCCGGCCAGAAGTCAAGCACATCTCGTTCGTGCTTTGTGTCGTACGCAATATCCCGTTGTGGTTCAGCACCAAAGGAAACCGCTGAGCACCACACAACAACAAGTAGTGCTATTTTTTTCATCACAATCCAAAAAGAGAACTAAGCATAAAACCAGGCAACCCGATATCAACGCGAAGAAGTTGAACCAGTTAATTTACTATGACCACTCGATCGAAATAGAAGGACTACTTCGATGTAAGCTCAAAATTAAAAACATTTTCGCCATCAGTAGTGACCGTTGCAGACAACCCTGACTTTTCATGATTGCTGTATTTCTCAGGCAATTTATTTACAGGATCTAGCTCAGAATCTGCTGACGGCCCCTCATCTGTGTTCATAGATTCGTCATATGGAACGCCACCCGGGGTCGTCTCAATTTCAATAGCGGGAAATTTCTGAATTGCGACACCAAATGACCCCGGAGTCGCACCATCACCCGCATTAAAAGAGGTCAGTTCAAAGGCACCATTTGCATCAGTTGTTGCATTTGCAGGCTTCTGTCCATCAAGTGGATAAAACGTAATAGTGGCTCCCTCAACCGGAGTTCCGTCAAGCGTTACGGCACCCGAACTTTTATACGTTGGCGGCCACTTTGGGCCACCACAACCCACGAAGGCTACAACAGTAAGGCTCGCTAGAAATACCGTCAAGAAACATACAGGCTTATTGTTCATTTTGGTTCACAGCGTAAAAAAGAAAATTGATAAAAAAGCTTGCCGCAGGCCAAGAACCTGCGGCAAGCTCGACTCGTACACTTAGTTGCGAATAACCTCACCACCCGCCTTTGATCCCATCGCGCCCCAGACACCATATGGTGATGGGGTTGGATTGGCCTTACGATCGACACCACTACCAATATTCTTCGTCAGATCACCGGTATCGATGTTGTTGTTCACAAATCGTGTACTTGCATCGGCCATTGCAAGCACGACACCACTAGGGTGGTAGGAAGAGGCCGATAAAACACCATGGTTCCAATTCACAGGATTTTGCACTTCACCACATGATGGTGAGTTTGGGGGCAGTACCGTGTTAAACCCTGTCCTTGAAATATAGCCGTCAACAAAGTTCCCACCCTTGATCGAGTGGAGAGACTGACCAGCTACAAAATTTTGACCATCGCGTACCGCCAAGCATGCACTCGGGTTATTTTTCACATTCGCAACACCGATTGCTTCAGCTGTCCGGTAGTCTTCGGTTGTTGCCGAAATATTCGTCCGGCCATTTCCAACGCACCCCTCACTGATCAGTGCTGTATTGGAAAGTCCGTCGGTGACCTCCCTGAATTCAATTCCTCGTTTCGTGGCATTATCAATAGGTGTAGTGGTGTTCTTCACGGGATATGTCGCATTCCCAAACATGCCACGATACCATTCCTTCCACACCTTATTCGGTGCATCACTCTGTGAAAAATACCGTTCACGAAGACTCTTCGTACTGTCGCCATAACAACCGAGATAATTAGTTGGCGCATACTGACCAGCAGCTACCGTCGGTTGGGAGTCTGAGGGACAGCGAAGAAATGTCGGGTCACCAATACCGGGCCTCCCATATCTCAAAGCACCATGCCACACGGGTTTATTCGGAAACGAGGCGATCGTATCTGCAACCATCTGTTGTTCCATAAATGGCATCACTTGAGCTATCCAAGACAAACGACCACCCTGACTAATGCCTGGGCCCTGCCACTTCGTGTATGTCCCGCCCTGACCAGAAGGAAAGGCTTGCTGAGTATCCGCAAACGTATGGCATGCCAAGGCAAGTTGCTTCACTTGGTTGGTGCATGCACTCCGACGAGCTGCCTCACGTGCCTGCTGCACAGCTGGCAGCAACAAACCAACAAGAACACCAATGATCGCAATAACGACCAATAATTCGATTAACGTAAAACCTTTTTTTTGCAATCCAGTAGTAGCGTCTGCTCTACCAGAAGCGCGAGTAGAAAATCGCAACGTCATGACAGAAACCTCCCAAATAAGAAATTAATAAAGACTCACAAAATTCTAACATTAATGTAGGGAATCAGAAAATATTGATTTTCGGATTACAGAAAAACGAAGAATTCAACTGTTTTTGGGTACTTACCGGAAATGAACTGCCATTTGTCCGGACGAAATCAAGTATCTAGCAAGCCTTCGAACTCTTTCGGCACCTTCACTTTGGTGTACCAAAAGCTTTTGAAGGTTTGCGTGTGATCTCCAGGCAAACCTTCCTGGCACTGAATACTAGGTCTGACAAAAGAAGAAACTGCAGTGCCCTGCCACAAGAGACTCAGCATTATTAAATGAGCCACCCCGCAACTTCGCGTAGGGCTGGGATGGTATCTTTTTCAACAGGCCAATACTCAAGCCCGACATATCCAGCGAAACCAGTCGCTCGAATGTGTTCAAAGACGTATGGGTACGCTATTTCACCTTTTTGAAGTTCATGACGTCCGGGATTTCCGGCGGCATGGAAGTGCCCAATTTTTTTAATGTTCTTCCGAATGTTCTCGATTAGATCACCTTCGCTAATCTGCTGATGGTAAATGTCAAAAACAACTTTGATATATTCGCTATTTACTTGATCAATAATCTCAAATGCTTCGTCACTACGAACGAGATAATAGCCAGGATGGTTCACACGTTCATTCAATGGCTCAATCACCAGGGTAATTTCCGCCTGCTCGAGGAGAGGAGCAACTTCTCGTAATCCTTCGACTAACGACTCATGCTGTGCTGCCCGCGGGACACCTTCTCGAAAATCACCAACCTGGGAAATAAGAATGTCTGTTCCAAGCTTATGAGCAGCTTCAATCGAAGCGGTCACTCCTTCGACATACGCTGAGCGATCAGCTGGATTCACAAGGCTGATGAACTTGGTGCAGCAGGCTGAGATGGCTAACTCATTGTCTCGCTGTGCTTCCTGTAATGCAACAAGGTCCTTATCCCACCAACCCCAAAACTCAATGGCTGGTATACCTGCTTCCCGCACGGCCCGACATGCATCCTGAAACGACTGCCCCTCGAAAACAGAATCGATACAAACAGATGGTTTGAAACAGGTCATTTATACTGCAGCACACTTTCTTTTTTGGCTGTTTCTCTAACTGTATTGCAAGAGCGTAGACCTCAAACTTTACCAGCCTCTTCAACTGCCAACCAGCAGACGTATCAAAAGATTTTTGTGAAGTTCCTCGATAGCAGAAGGCGTCGTTTTTCCCTCCGATTCCGCGAGCATCAACGCGGCACGTCTGCCGCTGCGCACGGCACCTTCCATTGTCGAAGGCCAACCGGTCTGCGTCCAATCTCCAGCTAGAAAAAGGTTTTTCACCGGCGTTGTTGCTAATGGCCGCACCGTATCAATGCCCGGTCGCACTGAAAGAACCGCTGTGGGATCAGTAACCACACGAGAACGAATCAAGCGAGCGGACTCTGCCTCCGGAAAGATCTCTCGTAACTCAGCCACGACTGTCTCAAGTAATTGCTCTCTGTTCCCATCACACAGTCCGCGTGAGGCGCTGATCACAACTTGGCAGTGGTGAGCCTTCTCTCCTTTCTCCCCGCTGTGAGATTCTTTATCATCGGTAACATTTTCATCATCGCCTTGAAATATCCACTGTGAAACTCGTCCCACAAGTACAGCGTGAGGCAGATCAAAAATCTGCCGGTCAAACCACAGATGGACAGCCGTAATCGGTGATCCAATAAAGGATTCATCGACAGGGGGTAAAACATCAGGCACCAATCGTGCCGCTGCTCGCCACGGAACAGCGAGAACGACAGCATCTGCCGGCATAACGTCTTCGCCGCAATAAACCCCTGTCACGTCATGTGAGTTGTCGTACTGAATACCAGTTACAGTCCGACCCGTATGAACAACGACTCCCTGGTTCCTGAGCCAAGATACAAGCTTCGTGCCAAACAGTTCTCCGAGTGGCTCTGTCGGCACCAAAAGATCCGCTGCCTGTGGGTGGGCGAGAAACCCATCTACAACGACTTTTCGTACTGCTGAAATTCCGACGAAGTCCATCGACTCTCCAAGGGCACTCTCAATCACGGGCTGCCAGAACAGATCGATAACACGCTTGGGCTGTCGGGACTTCAGCCAGCAGGCTGCGGTCGGCTCTGAACTATCGGTTGCAATACTTTGACGAACCGCTAGTCGCATCATGCCATAGCTGAGCGACAGCTTTTCCCAAACAGAAAAATGTGACATCCCAAACAAGAGTGGCAAAAGATGCAGTGGGGCGGGAAGCCAGCCCGCTGGCGTGCATGCTGACCGAGTGCCATCAGGACCAATAAACCAAAGCGTGCGATCACGGCGAAGTTCTGATCCGAAACCTGCTCGCCGGCAGAGGTCTAAAAAGTTCGTGCAACATCCCATTGCAACATGCTGACAGGCATCAACAAGACTCCCATCCTGTGGATCCTCAAAAGAGGCTGCACGCCCACCACAATTCCGCCTTGATTCAATAACATCAACAGCAAACCCGCTTTCGGCAAGAGCCGCTGCAGCAGAAAGTCCAGCAAGCCCACCACCGACTACAACCACCCGCCGGTGGTCACTCGTAGTATCAACACCTAGTTCGTCTTGTGTGTTCTTGCTCATGAAATCCCTACAACAACACTGTAGACACCCATCATCGGAAGTCGCCACTTTGATCCACGAACCCGCTGCGTAAAAACTGCTGAGCCAGCCCGCTCGACTGTCCGAAACAATTCCCGGTACACACCATACATTGCTCGAAAAACACGCTGACCATCACTTGAAAGAAACTCGTCTAAATGCTTCGCCTCGGCAAACCAGCGGCCAGCCCGTGATACTTCATTCAATGCAAGAAGATTAAATGTGGGCCCAATCCGCCCTGCCAACAAATCATCTCTATCACAGCCTGCGTCACGAAATGACTCTTCAGAAATATACACCCGCCCACGTTCTCGATCTTCAACTATATCTCTAAGGATGTTTGTCCATTGAAATGCAAGTCCGCATGCATCCGCCGGAGGCACCCATTCCTCTGCCGATATGCCTCGCCGAAGGCCCCAGATTGGAACAGCGGCCAACCCCACCGCAGAGGCTACTTGTCGGCAGTACTCAATGAGCGCGTCCGTAGTCTCGTACCGTGATTGCGTGAGGTCAGACCGCACACCTTTTATGATGGCGAAAAGATGTTCGTGCGGGATAGCATACCGACCCGCCGTGCGGGCGATAGAACGAAGTACCGGATCGGCCACCATCCGACCATTCAGGGCGTCTCGTAGCATCCTCTCAAATTCATCCAGCAAGCTATTTTTGTCACCCAATGCGCCATCACCATCAACAATGTCATCAGCAAGGCGACAGAATGCATATAAAGCGTTGGAACCCCTCCGCTTCTCAGGGGAGAGCAAACGCAGAGGCAAAGCGAAGTTTGAACCGCTTTTCTGCAAAATTGATTGGCAGAAAGCTGCGTCCTCGCGCTGTGATGCGATCATGACAACGAACCCCGAAACAAATTGCTCATTCGACTCAGCATCATGCTGATAGCTGCTCTGCCAGCGAGCCGTAGCTTGGCAATCCGATGCAGTGTTGGCCGGTTTGCAAGCGTATCGAAACCCGATCGTCGAATGGCATTGGCGACACCTCGCCCACCCTCCAGGAACAGACCGATCGCCGGCCTCAGAACGGCCGGTGCTGTTTTCACCAGCGACTCCCCTTTATCGAAACATGCATCCGCCCATGCAACCTCCTCTGTGAGGAGTGCAATAAATTCGGGACTTGCGGGTGTGGATTCAAGCATTGCTTCAGTAACACCATGTCGTCGCATATCTTCGGCCGGAAGATAGATTCGTCCAGCCACATGATCGCGCCGCACGTCTTGCCAGAAATTCACAAGTTGAAGCCCCGTACAGATGGAATCTGAGAGTTCGAATTGGTTCGCCTCTCGGCAGTTCGCCAGACACAACACAATCCGTCCTACTGGGTTTGCAGACCGACGACAGTAATCGAGTAATTGCTCTCGAGACTCATACCGGTTTACCGTTTGATCTTGAATAAACGCATCGATTAAATCAGCAAACGGTTGTATTGTTAAATCATGGCGTTCAACAGTTCTGGACAGGGCTACAAAAACAGGATGGTTGGGAGCACCAGCAAAACATTCCTCCAAACCGGACCGCCAGGCTTTCAATGCATCTGTTGCGTCTCCATCTGACTCATCTGCCACGTCATCACTCCATCTCGCAAAGGTATATACGTTCGCGAGATCTTGCCGCATAGCAACCGGAACAAGACGTGTTGCAACAGTAAAATTTTCATAGTGAGCCGCTGCAACCTGTCGACAGAATGACTCGGCCGATGCAAGGTCAAGGTCATTGGGCAGCGAAGCAAGTTCCCATGCTGTCGGATCTCGTCGAGTCACCTGACTTGGTTCAGCGTTCGCGACCGACATTGTTTTGGGGTACCCACGTGATAATCAAGAGACTCACTTGCAACACACCCTCATCTTACAGCAACAGTAGGAAACTCTCACAACGTGTTTTCAGAAAGCATTTCCGGCATCGAAAACACACCTTTTTTCAGTCCGCGATGCCGCTTCTCAACTCACCTTTTTTGCGAACAAAACCAACAGCAAATGATGCGGCTACACCGGCTGCAGTCAGGCTCCCTAGGCATCGCCAGCCGAGCCCGGTCATTTCTTCAGGAGCCAGCGCAACAGCATACGTAGAAATTCTCCAACACATGTAGAAAACGAGTGGTGTCACAAAGAACTTCACAGCCAGCCTCTGCCGAATGATCTGAGATCTCTCGTTTTGTTCGATTGTGATTCCAGACATACTTCCCTCATTTTCGGAGACGAATATTACGTATCGGAAAACTTGAGCCGTGTTTGAGAGTTCATAAACAGTGTTCCCCATATCCAGTAGGAGCAGACAAACTCCTTCGAACCTCAAGACTCTTATTTGCCGCTGAATGGAACTAATCTGCGTGATTCTCTAGGGTCATGAGCGGATCAACACCTACTACCGGAACAACTGGCATCGACTGAATTCTCCGAGAAGTGACGAACCTGCCCCAGTTTGGTCAACTTCTCAAGGAAACCACTTTTTCCAACTGCACACCGCCCGACGCCATACTTTGGCATGCGGAAGGCTCTGTCTTCCTTTTAAAACTGAGCAAGAGGGCAGGGTGGCAATCGCCCAAAGTGCCTACTACTGTGGCACTCGTCCCACATGCTACAGTAGAACATGGCGAACATAGTTTCAGCCTTTTACGAATGACGAAAGACCAGCACACACAACGGAAAAAATCATGAAGATCCTGCTTGCCGGACCTCGAGGATTCTGTGCCGGCGTAAATATGGCAATTGAGACACTTGAAACAGCAATTCGTCTCTATGGCACACCAATTTATGTCTTCCATGAAATTGTCCACAACAAGCATGTTGTTGACCGCTTTGTGAAAGAGGGTGCTGTCTTTGTCGACTCCGCTGAAGAAGTACCTGAGAAAGCGACCCTCTTATTTTCTGCCCATGGCGTTGCCCCGGAGGTACGGCAGATCGCTGCCGACAGGAAGCTTCGTGCTATTGATGCCACATGTCCACTCGTGACCAAAGTCCATCTCGAGGCCATCAAATACGCAAAGCAGGATTATCATATTTTTCTGATTGGTCATGAAGGACACGACGAAGTAATTGGCACCATGGGCCAAGCCCCTGGGGCATTCACACTCGTCGAAACCGCGGAGGAAGTTGACGCTTTACCATTCGGGCCTGAAGACAAGCTCGCCTACCTCACGCAGACAACTCTCTCTGTCGATGATGCTTCCCGAATCATTAGTCGACTCAAGGACCGTTTCCCACAATTAATCGGTCCACCAAAAGATGATATCTGCTACGCCACACAAAATCGGCAAGAGGCTGTTCGCCAGCTTTCTCAAGAAGCCGATCTTGTCCTTGTCTTAGGGAGTCAAAATAGCTCAAACAGCCAAAGGTTAGCCGAACTAGCAAAAGAACAGGGCGTTCACGCACACCTTATTGATGGTGCTGATGAAATTGATCCATCGTGGTTCGATAATGTTGAAAATGTCGCGATTACAGCAGGTGCAAGCGCACCGGAACAGGTCGTTCAAGACTGCGTCGAATGGCTTCGTAAACGCTTCGAAAAAAGTCCGTCGGGAATTTCAATTGAAGAAAAAACTGTACGCGACGAAGATGTGTTCTTCCCACTTCCGAAAGAAATCCGGTCAGCAGCAGCAGCCGTACAATTACCAATGGGTTAAGCCCTCAACAACATCTTTTCTAATCCCATCTCGGTCAAGTCTTCTCTAGGCAACGCGGCATCTTTTTACGCTGTCCGTCAGAAAGATTACTGCTGGAGTTTCCTGTAGCGAAACCGATGAGGCTCAGCCGCATCAGCACCCAATCGCTCTTTCCTACCCTGCTCGTAAACGTCAAAGTTTCCTTCGCAGACATGGACATACCCATCGCCCTCAAAGGCGATGATATGAGTGGCAAGTCGATCAAGAAACCATCGATCATGAGTGATAACCACGACACTGCCGGCAAAGTTTGTGATGCCCTCTTCTAACGAGCGAAGGGTATCGACATCGAGATCATTTGTTGGCTCATCAAGTAACAAAAGATTCGCACCCTTTCGCAGCAATTTCGCCAAGTGAACTCGGTTTCTCTCCCCTCCAGAAAGTGAACCAACTTTCTTCTGTTGATCTGGACCCATGAAATTGAACTTGGCAACATAACTCCGAGCATTCACCGTTCGTTTACCGAGCTGAATTGTGTCATGCCCACCTGAAATCTCCTGAAATACCGTTTTGTCAGGATCAAGTGAATCACGGCTTTGATCGACATACCCGATATCGACTGTCGAACCAACTTTGATCGAACCCGTATCTGATTCTTCTTGTCCTACGAGCATTCGGAAAAGCGTCGTTTTCCCAGCACCATTCGCACCAATGATTCCAACAATGCCGCCCGGCGGAAGTCGGAATGAAAGATTTTCAAATAGCAACTTGTCACCGAACGCCTTTGAAAGTCCTTCGGCGTCAATGACCTGATCACCGAGGGGGCGACTTGCCGGGACGGTAATTTCGACGTCGGTATCTCGGGTAGCTGCTTCCTCTGCGGCTAATTTCTCAAAAGATGCCACTCTCGCCTTACTCTTGGCCTGACGGGCCTTTGGTGACATCCGAATCCATTCAAGCTCTTTCGTAAGTGTTTTCTGACGCGCACTTGCTTGCTTTTCTTCAAGTGCCATCCTTGCCTGCTTTTGCTCAAGCCATGAAGAATAATTTCCTTCGAAAGGAATAGCTCTGCCGTGATCAACCTCAAGAATCCACTTCGCGACGTTGTCAAGAAAATATCGATCGTGGGTAACTGCAACCACTGTACCAGCGTATTCAGCCAGGTATTGTTCAAGCCACAAAACACTTTCAGCATCTAAATGATTCGTTGGTTCGTCAAGCAATAAAAGGTCAGGTTTCTCGAGCAGGAGACGACACAAAGCAACTCGTCTCCGTTCCCCACCTGATAAGTTTGTGACGCTCCAATCCCCAGGTGGAAGATTCATGGCATCCATCGCAATTTCAACCTGCCGGTCGAGATCCCATAAATTCTTTGCATCAATTTCATCCTGAACAGTTGCTTGTTCAGCAAGAAGTTTTTCCATCTGATCATCAGTGAGGGGCTCAGCGAAGCTAGCATTAATCTCTTCGTATCGCTGGAGGACTGCTCGGGACTGAGTTACTCCATCCATCACATTTTCAAATACTGATTTCTCGGCATCAAGTTCTGGCTCTTGCTCCAGATACCCAACACTAAATCCTTCTGACAGTCGCGCCTCACCCTCATATTCCGTATCAATGCCCGCCATGATTTTCATCAGCGTACTTTTGCCCGCACCGTTGCGACCAAGCAACCCAATCTTAGCGCCCGGATAAAAAGCTACATTGATTTCTTTCAGCAGTTCGCGTTGACCAAATTTTTTGGTGAGATCAGTAATTTGAAAAATGAACTGGGGACCCATCGATTCTCCTATGAGTACGTATACCTCGATCAAACCGAGAACTGATAACGCAACTGACCGTCATTCTCTCTCCACCGAACCATCGTACCGCATCGTTCGGCGATCGACGAGACACTGCTGATGGAATGAGCGACTACCCACCCCACGCGACGACCATCGCAAGTTTGCGGAGTTAGCGGTAGTCGTTGCAGGGCTTCTTAGCTTCCACTACGATCAGTTTACTTCGAAAATTTGCTAGATATAAGGAGTTGCTTCCATGGCTGAATATGCAGATCCCGACGTTCTCGTCTCAACTGAGTGGGTGGCTGAACACCACGGCGATCCCACTGTCCGGATCGTTGAATCGAATGAGGATCGGGCTCTTTATACTCAGGGACATGTTCCGGGGGCTGTAGAGATTGATTGGCAGGTTGATCTTCAAGACCAGATCGTTCGTGACTACGTTGATCGAAAGGGATTTGAGGAAATCTGTCGAAATAATGGCATCAGTAACGACACCACAGTTATTTTCTACGGCGATAAGAATAACTGGTGGGCCTGTTACGCTTTTTGGGTATTTAAGTTGTACGGCCACCCAAAATGCAAGGTTATGAACGGTGGTCGAAAAAAATGGCAGCTTGAGGGACGCACCTGGTCAACTGACCGGATAACATATCCGAAGACAACCTACACTGCCCCCGAACAGGACAGTTCTGTTCGAGCTCTTAGGGACGAAGTACTGAAGCACCAGAAAGCTGGCAAGAATCTCGTTGATGTTCGTAGCCCTGAAGAATATTCTGGCGAACGTTTGCACATGCCTGACTACCCGAATGAAGGCGCTCTTCGCGGAGGTCATATACCAGGAGCAGTAAATATACCATGGCCACTGTCAGTTAACGAAGACGGGACATTCAAGTCAGCCAAAGAACTTGAGAAACTGTACTGCAAAGAAAATCATCTCAAGCGTCGCAGTCCAACCATTGCGTATTGCCGCATTGGTGAACGGTCCAGTCTTACATGGTTTGTGCTAAAATTTCTCCTCGGCTTTGGAAATGTCCGCAATTATGACGGTTCGTGGATGGAATGGGGCAACTGTGTCGGTGTCCCTATTATCAAGGGCTCCCAGCCTAGCGGTGAACCAGAAGCCGACTCAGCGACTCAAAATTCTTAGAGTACGAGGATTTAAAATATGGAAACGGTGAACGAACGAATCGACCAGATTGTCGAGGAGTTTGTTGACTTAGATGGTCGGGAGAAGCTCGAGTTACTTCTCGACTTCGCAAACCGTCTACCGCCATTAAGCGATGATTACCTTGCCAAAAAAGAGAATGAAGACCGTCGGGTCCATGAATGCCAAACCTCTGTATTTCTGTGGCCAGAAATCACTGACGGTTCGATGCAACTTGTGGCTGAGGTTGCCGAAGAGGCACCAACCGTGAAGGGTTTTGTTGCAATTCTCTCCGAGGCAGTGGCTAGCCGCCCTCAGACAGAGGCACAGGAACTACCTGATGACCTACTTGAAAAAATGGGGCTGGCTGACGTACTTGGCATGTTACGAAGCAGGGGACTTCGTGCCATTGTAAGCCGGGTACGTCGGGAGCTAATCGACGCCGAATAATTCACGTTGGAGCGACTGGCAAAGGGCCTGCTACTTTGTGACAGTACGCAATCTTTCTTTACGGATAAAAGGAAAAAACTGGGCAATGACCATATCAGACTCCCAAAAAAACACCGGGCCACTTGTTGCTGGAGTTGACCTCGGCGGAACAGCAGTCAACACAACGCTTCTGGACAACACCGGAACCTTTCTTATCTCCAATCTTTGTGAACATCCTGCACGGAGTGTTGAGGGACCGGCTATCTGTTTGCAACAAATTGTTGATGGCCTACAAAAAGCCGTTGCCGAAGCAGGAAGAACACGCGAAGAAATCGCCGCAATCGGGCTCGATACACCTGGGCCAGCAACAGCAGATGGTGTTCTTAGCAGCCGTGGCTCAACAAACTTCGTTCACTCTGATTGGGCTGGTTTTGATATTCGTGGCGGCCTTGAGAAGATATTAGGTGTTCCTGTTCATTATTTAAACGATGGAAATGCAGCCGCGGTGTGGGGCCACACAACCATCTTTGGAAATCAACCGAACAAGACATCGGTGTCTGCCATCATCGGGACGGGGCTTGGTGGTGGGATTATCCATAAGGGAACTGTCGTTGCTGGTAGCCGTGGCTTTGGTGGTGAACTTGGCCATGTTTTGATCCCAACGGAAAGTCTCACGGCAATGCTTCCGGAGCTAGCGGGAGTGAAGGCACATTGTAACTGCGGTCGCGATGGTTGCCTCGAGTCACTCTGTTCGCTTACAGCAATCAGAAAAAACCTGCTGCCTCATTATCTTCAAAGGCACAGCGACCATGCATTGGCATCTCTTGATCCCGCCAAGGCAGCGGTTCGAGTTCGTGGCCTTGCTGCTTCTGGTGATGACATGTGCCAGGAAATTTTCCGGGTTCAAGCGAGAGCTCTTGGGCTGTTCTTCGACCAAATGATCAATGTATTCGACCCCGACACACTGATTATTGGGGGCGGGGCCATTGAAACCGAGGAAGCCTTTCAAAAGTGGTTTATCAACGAGGTAAGACAAGGCATGCCAAGCCAGAGAGAAGAGCAGCTCAGCATTGCAATTGAGATCATGCCAAATGGAGACACCGCGGGGGCCCGAGGTGCTGCAATCGAAGCTCAACGAGCACTTTTACCCAAGAAATAATCTTAAAGACTGCTTGACAAGGCTCTACAGATTCAACAAACCGTTTTCTAGGCAACGGTCTTCGCTGGTATCGAATCAATGATGGGGAGCATCGGAAGTGCTGCGGCCTGCCGCTTTTCAGGCAGGCTCGGGGCAGATTCATCCTGGTCCCGTGGTGGACCGAATACTGCCAGCCGGGCAGTTCGCAAAAAACCTTTCCACGATCCAAAGGTGGCTTCGACAGCTGCAGGCTCGTACCCACAATGCGCCATACACTGTTGACATTTCGGATTCCCACTCGCTCGACCATATGAATTCCAATCAGTGCTATTCATGAGGTCCGTAAAACTTTCAGCATATCCCTCGTCAAGCAAATAACATGGTTTCTGCCATCCAAAAAGACTGTACGACGGCGTCCCCCAGGGCCTGCACTCCAGATCCCAATTGCCTTTTAGAAACTCTAGAAAAACGGGAGACTGATTAAATTTCCATCGGCCGGTACCACCTTTGAAAATCTTTCGAAAAAGACCATGACTTCTTTCACGACTCAGAAAAATATCCTGCTCTGGTGCTTTCTCATAGGAATAACCCGGGGAAACCATCATCCCCTCAACACCAAGTTGCATCACTTCATCAAAAAACTGACGGCAACGCTCTGGCTCAGCATCCGCAAACAGAGTGGAATTCGTCGTCACACGAAAGCCGGCATTCCGTGCAGCGCGAATCGCATTGACTGCCATTTCGTAGACTCCGTCACGACAGACCGACGCGTCGTGCTCTTGTTCCAGCCCATCCAAATGAATCGAAAAGGCAAGATACTTTGACGGCGTAAAACGTGAGAGCATCTCCTCAAGCTTGATCGCATTCGTGCACACGTAGAGATACTTCTTACGGGCTACGATTCCAGCAATAATTTCTTCAATCTGTGGGTGCAACAAAGGCTCACCACCCGGTATGGCAACAATCGGAGCGCCACATTCATCCACCGCATTGAAGCACTGTTCTGGCGAGAGATGCTGTCGCAGAATCTCACTTGGGTGCTGAATTTTTCCACATCCGGCACACGCAAGATTGCATCGAAAAAGAGGTTCGAGCATAAGCACCAGCGGGTACCTGTGATTTCCTCTGATACGTTGCACTGCAACATGCCGCAAGACCGCCATCATTTGTCCAACAGGAACACTCATGCCAATACCCCTTCAAACATTTCGGATGATTTCTTTCGTGGTCGAATCTGCTCACGATTCTGTTTCGTGTTTCCATTCCCTAACGACGCGTGCCATCGTGCGATTGCGATCAGCGGAAAAGAAATTCGATAGTAGTGGTAGCGAAGATAGAAGACCTTCGGGAAACCTGTCCCGGTAAATGCGGTCTCATTCCAGTCGCCATCAGGCCGCTGGGTCGTTAGCAACCATTGAACACCCCGACGTGCTGACGGAGAGCTGTATTCACCGGCCGCCACAAGACCGGCAACTGCCCAGGCTGTTTGTGAGGCTGTCGGCTCTCCAACACCTTTCAAAGACGGATCGGCGTAGCTTGCAGGACTCTCGCCCCACGCACCATTTGCCTGTTGCTTTGACTTGAGCCACTTGACGCCTTGTGCAACAAGTGGGTCATGCCGGGAAACACCCACCGCTCGAAGGCCTTCGATCGCCTGCCACGTACCATAAATATAATTGACTCCCCAACGACCAAACCAACTTCCGTCAGGTTCTTGGGTCGCTCGAAGGTATTCAATTGCTCGACTGACTGCAGGTTCACCCACTCCATGGCCAAGACTGCCGAATGCTTCAAGTACACGGCCTGCAAGGTCCGGCGAACTCGGATCAATCATTGCATTATGATCAGCAAACGGAACCCTGCAGAGTATCTCGTGGTTATTGTTTCGGTCGAATGCACCCCAGCCTCCGTCACTATTCTGCATTGCAGTCAGCCACTCAATGCCGCGACGAGTTGCTTTTTTCACACAACTCAGACGTCGACAGCCGCTGTCTTGAAGTGATAGATTCTGTTGCTTCATCCATGATGAAAATGCAATGAGAACCATCGCTGTATCATCAACATCGGGGTAGTACCGATTGGCGTACTCAAAACACCACCCCGAGGGGACGGCCTGTACTCGGCGGGACCAATCACCCTCGAACCGGACTTCTCGGTCAAGCAACCAGTCAACAGCGGTACTCATACTGCCGGAGACATTGCTCAATGGCGAGGTAAGTTCAGCAAGTCCTCGTAACGCTATCGCCGTATCCCAAACAGGCGACCGACAAGGCTCGACCCGAATCATTCCCTCACCCGGACGCTCAAGGAGTCCTTCTAGTTGCTTCCAACATTCATTCACTTCGGCAGAATCATCAGAGCAACCCATTGCGCGAAGCGCTACAATACTCCAGACAATAGGGGGGAAAATGGCACCCAGACCATCACTACCTCGAAAACGCTCAAGCATCCATTGCCGACACGCCATGACCGCTCGTCGCCGAAGTGGCTGGAAGCCAAGGCAATCGATGGACTTGATCACAGAGTCAACAATCCGGAAAAATCGCGACCAAGCGTCGTTCCCACCAACTCGACGATTTCTTGTACCAAAGGAACAATCTGCAAAAAGCTCTTGAATACCTCTATCTTGCGGTAACGTTCGTACTGGCTTGAAGGCCCATATTAATGAAAGAGGCACGATCATCGTTCGTGACCAAGCTGAAACCCGGTGAAGACTTATAGGAAACCAATCCGGAAGAAGGATCATCTCGGGAGGAACAGCCGGACAGTCTGCGTAAGAAATCTGTCCAAGGAGCGCCAGATAAAAACGAGTGAAACTATTTACAGCCCACGGTCCACCAGCTTTTTCGATCGCGGTACGGGCCCGCCTCATAGGCTCAGAATCAGCATCGCAACCGCACATTTTCAAGGCTAGATAGGCCTTCACACTGGCACTTGGATCAGCCTCTCCCCCCGGATAGATCGACCAACCACCTTCTGGCAACTGTTCTGCAAGAATACGTTTGGTACACCCGGCCATCGTGTCTTGATCAAGACGGCCTGCCCATCCACAAATCAGAAGATATTCACTCTCGAGAATAGTATCCCCTTCCAGCGGTCCCCTCCAGTGACCATCAGCATTTTGGTTTTTGATAAACCATCGTGACGTTTGTTGCAGTGCTAGATCTGCCAAACTTTCCGTGACTTTTGAGTTGCTATCAGCGTGTACCTGCCGACCAGACAACTCAGGCTGAGAGCCCATGTGTTTTATGTTGATGGATTTACCGACACTGTCGTGTCGCTGTTTGGGATCAGATCGGCCGTTGGCCGAATCGCTACTCCACGCAGAAGTTGTTTCACTTCGTCCAGAAAGAGTCATAGGGGCGTCCGTGCTCCGTCGTTCCACCGCACGTATCCAACTTTAGCTATTCCTTCAGCTAAGTTTAATTGAATAGTGGTATCTGCGGAGAATAGAGAACAACGGTGATCATCGGCAAGTGCGAACCAACAAGAAAATACCTTTCTTTCTCACAATTCCCAGATAGACGCCCTGGAAAACGACCGCCTCGTCACACTAGGCAGCATGCGTCAACCTTGCGGGCCCGGAAGGCTCACTGAGACAGTGGTTCCCTGCTGCAACCGAGACTCGATTGATATGCTGCCACCATTGCCGTCAATGAGGCGAAACGCCTTTGAAAGTCCCAGCCCGATGCCTCGCCCGGCCTCACGGCCACTAAAAAAGGGGTCAACCATACGAGCCATTGTTTCCCTATCCATTCCTATTCCATTGTCGCGAATGGTGAGTAGAAACAACCCCTGACCACTTCGAACAGTCTCGACGGCAACGGTTCCACCATGAAGGATTGCTTCGATAGCATTTGAGAGAATGCCACGTAACGAATCTTCTATCTGCCCGCGATCCACAAAGACATGATCCTGATTTGAGGGGACATCCAGCGTAAGCCGTACGCCATGTTCTTCTGCCGTTGACTCCATTGAAGCCAACACACTCTGAAGCAATTCTGCAAGATTGACCTCTTTTCGATTTGGCTTTGGTGGCCTTGCAAAAATCATCAGCCCACCAATCATATCCCTTGCTCGAAATGCCTGGTCCACAATCGTTGCCAAGCGTCGTTGGCGTTCCGGCTCACGTTCATCATAAAGAAGCGCCTGTGCACGCGCAGCAATATTTGCAAGCGGATTATTGATCTCGTGACCTGCTCCATAAGCAAGCTCTCGTATGGCTTCGAGCCTCGCGGAAGAAACACTGCCGGCAAAGTCTGTAAAAAGACCTCTCAGAGACTTCGCTGTAACCAATAGTTCATCAAGCATGGCAACCTGCGGATCTCCTTCACCAAGAGATACAACACTTGCCACCTCTTGTTGAGACATTCCTGTTTTATCAGCCTGACGAGACAGTGATTCTCGAAGGAGTTGATCAAGCCAACGAACAGCCGTCGCCCGCGTGCCCGCTGTCCGTTCAATGTTTGTATCAGCATCCGAGAAGAGCATGCCCGTTATCGAATACAACTCCTGAACAGAAACGGACTCCGCTTGCTTGAGAACGGTCATGCCCTGAGGGCTTGAAAACGTGACGAGACTCTCTTCCAAACGCTCAAGCCAGTGGGCTGCCGCCTGACCTGCAGAGCAATTATTAGCATCAAAGGCGTTCCCGCTTTCCAGTAGCTTCTCTTCTGAAGCAAGCCAGATAGCCGCTGTTGGATCAGATGCTGCCAGCCGCCAGCATCTGTCTCGCCACGAGCCACTCGTTCTACGGTCCTGTTGAAGCAGTGACTGTTCTTCCGTAATTGTTTGAAGCGAAAACGACACCGCCCGCGTCAAGCCCATCAAGGCTTGACGCGGGACTGGAAGTGCCAAATGTGGCTTTGAATTACGGCTAACAAGTAACCATCCAACGACGGCCATCATCTCATGATGCTGCCGGGACGGATTCAATATCGAGCAGAGTACAAATTCTGTCGACTAAGACATCGGCTTCGAATGGCTTTTGAAGGAACTCATTAGCACCACATGCTTTAAGATCTTCAATCTTGTCAGGTTCGCACATACCCGATATGCAAATGATCCTGACTTCATCCATAGTCGAATCGCTACGAACTCTCTGGCAGACTTCTTTCCCGTTGATATCTGGAAGCATGACATCCAAGACAATCAGGTCTGGACGATAGTCCTTTACCATCATGCCCGCATCAAAACCATTGTTGACACTGCGGGTCTCGAACCGTCCATCACGCTCCAGAACGTCCGTGATCAGTTCAACAAGATCCTGGTCGTCATCAACTACAAGGATTTTTCTGCGACCACTTTCCAACGCATCCGTTGGAATGCCATTATCTCTCATGAAAAGGAACAGTTGATCTCGTGGAATACGACGAAACCGACTACCCGGAACACGAAACCCTTTTAACTGTCCTGAGTCAAAACAACGAATAATCGTCTGCTGGCTCACCTTACAGATTTTGGCCGCTTCACCAGTCGTGTACACAGTCTTCTGCATCTGCTTACCACCCTCTCTCTAGCCGTCCTTCAGCTAGTCAAAGCGGAAACCCTTACCATGATCAAGTACCATGATGATGTTTCCTAAGGCCTCCTGATTGCCATTGATCGGCATCTCGCTCGATCCACCGATCAGTCCATTTCGTCCGATCGGCCCCAGACTTCCCCGCATTCCATCTCGGAGAAAATCGCCTAGGCTCTACCCGGCAAGAACAACTGGGAAACAGACGACCTTTGCGAGTCGCCCGCAGGGCTTGCCCTGCCTGCCATCCTTGCCAGATGCCGGACTGTACTGACATCTTACGCAGTGAGTCAACACCAACAAAACACCTCAAACCCCGCTGTTTTTACAATTGCGTCATTTACTCAAGCTTTTTTCTGAACTCGCAAAAATCACAAACTGAATGAACTGGGTTGCTCTCTGTCTCTCCACGTGCGAAATCCCGACAGCCACTGGCCGTCAATTCAACAGCACAACAACCGTATTTGTAGCCCATAAAGACTATTCGGCGGACGGCACGACCACTTCGAATAGTTCAATGACCGGCTGCTCTGAGATGCTAATTGTTGCAAAACGACCGAAAGTCCGTGGTACGGCCTTGTTCTCACTACCCAGACAGAGTTCCCCAAAATACGGACCGGGCATTACTTCAAAGACACGCACGCAGCGAACCTCACGATGGAGATCAGCCTCAATCAGAATTCGACCCAATGGCGTGCCGCCGTCTTCAATGCGAGCTACCACTTCCTGAGGCAAACAATTCGTGTTAATTCTGACAATGCCGTACTGGACGACACGATTCATCTTTTTTTGTATTTCATCCGGTTGCGATGAAATACCAAATGCCTTGTCATTGAAAACCGGGCTTCTGAGTAGAATTTCTCTCGTATAACTAGTCCGCTCACCTGCCTCATCCGGGGCCACGCTCACCACCTCGAGAGAAACCGAATGACCATGGAAAGCTTCCATTGCCACAGTCATGTGCGAGTGATGAGCCAGCAATGAGTAAAATGGTGCTGGAATATCTTTTGAATCAATGGCACGAATTGTTCCGAAAGTTTCTACTGGACGAAAGCTCTCTATAAGTGCTTGAACGCAGTCTGCGGCATTGTCATTGATGGAAGTGTTGGTGTCGGCCATGCTCATAGTATGCCGACAACTGTGGGAAACGTGCACCCAAGACGACAAAAATGGGGCTACACGCTACTTTCGGCGGTCATCAGGTCGTCGATCGCCTGCTGGGGGACCGCAAGATCGAGAAGAAACTCCAAAACTTCTCGCAACCTCGAATACCCGCAATCCCTGATCGCATCAGCTGCCAATTTTCTCTCATTCGCCACGATTGCGGCAGCTTTCGAAAATACACCAGCCTTCCGATAGAGCCTTCTCGCGGCCTGAATTGCAGCTGCTGTGCCTGCTCCTGCCTCGATTCGCTGATCCGAACATGCCGCTTTGATTTTTAGAAGCTCGTCATTCCCATCACTGTCAAGATTTTCAAGGGCAAGCGCCCACATCACAGTTGGCCTGCCACCAAGAACATCACCAGCAACTCGTCTGTCGTTCTCAAGATCCCCCTGCCAATCTTTTAAGTCGTTCAACACCTGAAAACCGGTACCCACGTGCAACGAGTACCGCGAGACTGATAACGGGTCATGCGGCTGTAATCCAGCCAGGCGGATACCCATCGCCACTGCCGCTTCGAATGCTGGGGACGTTTTGAGGCCATAGATCTCCAGCGATTCAGCCGAAGTCACCTCGTCATCGGCGTCCCGCCACCATAATTCAGCCCCCTGGCCGCGAGCCAGTCTCACATGTGCATCTGAGAGTATTGCCAGCAAGTCACTACGAAGACCTGAGGGGCCTTCGAGTCCGGCAATGAGTCGATATCCAGCACCGACGAGATAGTCTCCAATATTTATCGCAGCCGGAGTCCCGTGCTCAACGTGAACGGTGGGTCGTCCGTACCGAGAAGTATCGCCGTCCTCTATGTCGTCATGAACAAGTGAAGCCTTGTGAAAAATTTCGATGGAGACAGCTGCTGCCCGGGCAGTCTCACGGCTCACAGCAGGCGAGGATGAATCCTGTCTTTTGTCACCAAGATCAGCACGAAGGGCATCAAACGCGGCAAGTGTGACGAATGGCCTCAGGAACTTACCTCCACGTCCCAGAAACTCACCAGCGAGGTGGGCCGTCACAGATAGCGAGCCCTTTGTCCCGCACATCTTGCCATCACGATCCCTCGAGGACGAGCCAAAGCCATCTCCGAGGTGGTACCGATCTGCAAGTTCAGCGATTGATTCTTCAGAGAATAATTCTGAGGCCTCACGGAGCAATGGCAAGTAATCACCAACAGGTCCCGGTGAGCCACCAGCGACGCCAAGCAGACTCAATACCCACTCAACATCAATGCCTGCATTGAGAAGAGCTTGATCGCATGTACCTTCTATGTTTCCCGATTCATCGGCATCCTGATAAGGCACCGCTGCAACAGGAAAAGAAAACGCCGGGAGCATGCCGAACGCTTTTTCGAGATCCTTTAGTCTGGCGACTCCAAGGATACCCTGATACTGACCCGACAGCAGACTCCCAATCGCTGAGGCAGCGTTTCTGGTTGAATCGACAACCCAACCACTGTCATGGGCAGCTGACCAAATCGTGCCTATGCCACAGCTCGGCCCACATACTGAAGGGCAACCTTCATCCTTCGCTGAATCTTGTGCGAGCGGGCAATCTGGCAGGAGGAGGAGTCTCTGACCTGCGGCGGTGGAAGCGATACGATACCGCCATACCTCGGAAAGTATCGTGACCATCGTCCATCCAATAAACGAAATATCTGCATCTGCCCTTACAACGAGTTCCTGAGCTTTTTTTCGTAGCCCATCGTGCAACTTAACGTCTGCAGGAAGCCCCTCACATGACCATGAGGCAACCATATCAGCAGACAGAGCTCGGAGGCGTTCTCGTACCTCTTTGGACGGCGGAATACGCTCAAGATCCTGACTGCCACCTTCTGGCCCGGGTGAAGACGGCTTCCGTGACGGGGGAACAGTTTGTTTGAGGGCGGAACGCATAGAAAACTCCTGAGGACTTTTACACAGTAACCGCATAGACCGGGGAAAGGTAACGTCAAAAAGCTCTGGTTAACGAGTTTGAGACCGATAAACCCGTTTTTTTAACAGATCAAACGAACGGATTCACCCATTCATGCGGGGCTGCATCAATTCAGCCCTTCATTTGTGCCCGAAAAACAAGATCTTTCCGGTCGTCTGTATCAATCGAAAAACCGGTTGAGAAGCGAGTCCACCTGAAGCAATCCACTTCGTGTGAGTTGCGGAGACCCCGATGGTTCGATGGGTTCCAAAAACCCTTGTCTGGCCAACTCGCTCCATGCCTCTGACCATTCGACGACTGGGTTTACACCAAACTTGTCGGAGAGCCGCCCTGTGTCAACAGAACCCTTTTTGAGACCAAGCACCAACTCTCGAATAAGTAATTCTCGAGGATTTGCTACAAGGCCACGACCAAGCGGCAATTCATGCGCATCAATGGCCGCCAAATAGTCATCCCAATGGGTCTTATTTTGGTAGTGAATTCCTGAAAGATGACCGAAACTGGCTACACCAAGAGCAACAAGATCACTGCCTTCCCACAACATATCCCGATAATGGAATTCCACCTCTTTAGGATTTCGAACCAATGTATACGCGCTTGATATTGAGTAGCCTGCTTCCACAAATCGATTAAAAGCCCAGTCTACCCACCCCCTTTTTGTGGGCCAGTCAGCCACCGGAGTTGCCTCGCCGTTGTCTTTGCTACTTTTAACGAAGACTGTATTGTATGGCAGTTCCATCTGATAGATCGTCAAGCTATCAGGAGCAAGACGAAGTGCTGTTTCAACAGTCTGCTCCCAGGACTCGGTTGTCTCCCCCACCATTCCGGCAATGAGATCAATATTTGTGCTTGGAAATCCAGCTTTCTGTATCCAGTCCCACGCGCGAAAGATTTCATTTGAGAGATGTGCGCGTCCATTCGACTCCAGAATTTCATCATCGAAGTTCTCAACGCCAAGGGACACTCGAGTAACACCTAATCGCTTGAGTGCAGAAATTTTTGGCTCGGATAATGTGCCCGGCTCACACTCGAAGGTGACCTCTTCCGCGTCATCCCACCCGAAGCTTCTATGCAGACCATCAACCAGACGCTCAAGTTGTTTCACGCTGAGAAACGATGGTGTTCCACCACCAAAGTACACGTACTTTAACGCACGCCCTCGTATTGCTGCCTGATCAGCAACCATACGAGCCTCTTCAATGACTGCGTTGGAATATCGCTCAACATCCGATGCCGCGACATCGGTATAGACCCGAAAGTAACAGAACTTACATCGCTTCCGACAGAACGGAATGTGGAGATAGAGTCCGAGCGCAGCATCGGTGGCCGGTGCTCCAAACGCGTCGACCACTTGAGGGACAGCCTTCTCAGTCCAACGATCGAATGGCGGATAATTGGCAACGAAATAGCTGCCCGGTTCAGTTGTTTCAGCCATCAGTATTTTTCTTTGTGTTCCTACGCAATGCGATGTCGAGTCTACGACGCCCTACATGCCTCGCGCTGCTAAAAGGTCATCAAAGTCCCGCAGATGATATTTTACCGAAGTTTTATCAAGAAGCCCGCATAAACTTCGTAATGCGATCCCCATGCCGTCTGGACCACTCGTTCCGCCAAATTGTCCCCCACCGCGAACGTGTGGTTCGAGATCAAGAAAAACACCGGGGATCCCTCGCCGTTTTAGCCGCCGTGTTAATGCAGGGAGCATTTCTTTGAGATCTTTCAATATTTTGACATGGCCGCCCGCTCCACGATCTGCTGGCACAAAATGGGCAAGCATATCCTCATTCACATGCTTACCGCGCATCGATGCTGTCACTTTCCGATAATCTTTAATGTGCACCCAACCAAGACCAGGCTTCATAGCTTCCCACTGATTGAACACCTGTCGGGTTGAAAATCCCTGAACAAGAAGATTTGCCGCATCAAACACGAGCACCAAAGCCGGGTGGTTCACCCGGCGATGAATCTCAGCAAGTAGATCACCATTTTGGCCAACCAGATTTGCCTCAACCTCTAGACCAAATGTCAGATCTGACCGATGGCAGCACTCTGCAATCTGCCCGATCTGATCAACAGCCTGCTCCAAGTACGCTTCCGGGGCTTCACCCCTCGGTGGGTAGAAGGAAAAACCACGAATGAGTTTGGTTTCAAAAGCATGAGCTCTCTCGCACGCCTTTGCCACATCTTTCTGTAGATATTTCTTAAAGGGAACAAATTTATTTTTTGTTCCGTCAGGCCGATCAACCAACTTCACTTTTCCAATTGGTGATGCGATTGATGCAACGTTCAGACCAAATCTGTCTTCTAAGTGTCTCACCTTTTGAATCTCACTTTTTGTGAGATCCATTACATTTTTGACGCCTTTACCAACATCGATAAATCGAAGACTGTAAAACTCTAAACCTAATGCTGCCATCGCCGTAAATTGCTCTACGGCCGTCAGATCGAAGGCAGATTCATCAGCGAGTGAAGACAGAAGAACATGGCGAGATGATCGAGGCATTGCGGCAAAATATCCTGGAGGAAGGTGGAATAGAGCGTCTAGACTGAACGAATACTATCTCTCCGCGAGAAAGGGTTCATTTTGCAGCTGAAAGATGATGGCCATCCGGTTGCGAAATGGTAATACACGACGAAATACCACCGCGAGGAGTAAATTGAGCGACAAGGGTGAACTGTTTAGGCTCGAGCACCGCAACCAAATCTTCAACGATTTGATTACTGACATTCTCATAAAATATTCCCGCATTTCGATACGCCTGCAGGTACAATTTCAGGCTCTTGAGTTCGACACATTGAGCGTTTGCAATATAGCGAAAAGTTAGTGTGCCAAAGTCAGGCTGGCCGGTTTTTGGACAGACAGACGTAAATTCTGGACACACAATTTCGATCAGGTAGTCGCGTTTGGGAAACTGGTTTTCAAATGTCTCGAGAATGTCCCGAGAGGGCTTTGGATCAAGGTTTGCATTGAGAGTATTCATAAAGGGGATTGTGCCATGAACAAAGCGTCTCGGAAAGGCGAGGCTATAGTTCTCCTTTCAGGTGGGCTTGATTCAGCGACAACTGCAGCGTGGGCACTCGCAGAAGGATACTCGGTTTCGGCGATCTCATTCGACTACGGGCAACGGCACCGAATTGAACTGCAGGCGGCGAAGGCTGTTGCAAGTGACCTCGGGATTTCTGACCACATCACGCTAGCAATAGATTTAGCTGCATTCGGTGGCAGTGCGCTTGTCGATCAATCAATTGCTGTACCGAAAAACAGAAGCGAGGATGTTATCAGCAATGGAATACCGGTGACATATGTACCAGCTCGCAACACGGTATTTCTATCGCTTGCTCTGGCACTAGCAGAAACACGCAACGCCTCTTCAATTATCCTTGGAGTGAATTCTATTGACTACAGCGGATATCCGGATTGCCGTCCTGAATTCCTGAATGCCTTCGAGTCTTTAGCCAACTTGGCGACCAAGTCAGGTGTCGAGGGAACACACCTGACAGTACTGGCACCACTCGTGTCGCTTACGAAGCCTGAGATTATTCGCTTAGGGCTTTCGCTTCACGTCGACTATGGACTGACAACGAGTTGCTATGATCCAAAAGAGAGCGGACAACCATGTGGAGAGTGTGACTCATGCCTGATCCGGGCAGCGGGTTTCGCGGCAGTGAACATACCTGATCCAAGGGTTGCAGCCTTCATGCCTTCAAAGGAAACAAACTGTGGTTCAGATTGCTGAGTTGTACCCATCGCTGCAGGGTGAGGGCCGGCTTGCAGGAACACCCAGTGTCTTTGTGCGAACAAGTGGATGCAACCTACGATGCACCTGGTGCGATACCCCGTTTACGTCGTGGAAACCGACTGGCATAAACCGAACTGTCAGCAGCCTGGTTGAAGAAATCATCAAGCATGGGCTCAAGCACGTTGTGATCACAGGCGGTGAGCCACTTCTTGCTGCAGACATTCATGTTCTCTGCGACATTCTGCAGCAAAAGGGACAGCACATCACCATCGAAACTGCAGCGACCATGATACCAGCCGAAGGACCACCAGCGGCAAATCTCATGTCCTTGAGCCCCAAACTGCGGTCTTCGACACCCAGTGCAGAAACTGGATGGGAGCAGAGACATGAGAAACGCCGTCGTCGGGACGATATCATTCAACTCCTTCGGGCCACACCGAACCAAATCAAATTTGTCATTGACTCTTCCTCTGATTTGGATGAAGCAGTTTCATGGCTCCATGATCTGGATATTCACCCACAGTCGAGGGAGGCGCGACATGTCTACCTCATGCCTCAGGGTGTCTCGCAATCACGACTCCAGGAAGAAGCCATCTGGCTTGAATCCGCCTGCAAAAAACTCGGTTTTCAACTCTGTCAAAGACACCACATCATCTGGTTTGGCAACACCCGAGGGACGTAGGATTCTGTTTCATCCAAAACATGTCAGACAGGCTTCGGTGGAGCGTGTCCACGTGGACCGAAAGTAAGCACAGTCGCAGCTCCAACGCCCACAATCAAAATGCCTGCAAGAAAGAACGGGCTCAACGCAGATGTCGGAGTATGCGATAAGCTTAGTGTGGTAAGCGTATTGATCACTGGTGCGCAACCGAACACCACTGGCATAACCGTAAATGGTTTGCCTCCACAGGCAAAAGCGAGAATTGTTCCTAAAGCACCAATTGCACCAAGAGAACCCGCAGCGGTACTCCAGGCAACTCCAACAAGACTCCAACTGCCTTTGTCACCGAGTGGCTGCAGAAGCGAAAGTGGCACAAGAACCGCAATAAGGAAATAGGCTATTCCAATACAAATTAAAGGCCGAAAGCGACTCCCTCCCATCGCTGCCTGACCTTTATGCAGAACGGGACCGTAGACCCCCCAACTCAAAAGTGCCAAAGAAACGGCTAGGAGTATCTCAATAAACCGCTCTGCTTTCTTTTCAACAGCAACAGCGTCACTACTATCGACCTGAACTGCTGCAGTCACTTGTGTCGCATCGGGCTTAGGATGTACTTGGGGCTTGAAAATCAACACGGTGACGGCACCAGTAATCACAAGAATTAACCCGGCAAGAAAAGGTGCCTTCAACTGATCGAAAGATTTATTGAGATACGCGCTCATAAGCGTATTCACAACAGGTGCTCCGCCAAACACAAGCGGCATCACATAAATCGGATTACCTCCGGCAGTGAGCGCAAGAATGACTCCTAATGCCCCGAGGGAACCGGCCACACCCGAAAGCATACTCCAAAGAACACCTTTCGACGTCCAGCTACCCTTTTCCCCCGCTCGCCACAACAATGCTACTGGCGCAATCACAGCAATAAGAAAATATGCCAGCCCTACGCAGACAAATGGCCGCAATGCTGATTGCATTGCATCCCGTCCAAAATGGAGAACTGGACCGTATACACCCCAACAGATGGCTGTCAGAGCAATGGCTGCGAGCATACCAAAGACATGAGTCATTCAATGTTCTCCAAATGCGACGGATGGGCTTTGCCCGTACGAGAAACCATGGCCAACAGTTCACCTGTTGCATGTGCTACATCATCAACGGAAAGCCCTACCATACAGTCATGATGCTCCAGTGGACAGGTACGCTGCCCACACGGTGAACAAGGCAGTTCTTTTCGTAGTTCTATAAGATTCTTGTGGTCTGACATTCCGAGCCGTGGATCCATAGGGCCGTGAAGAACAACCGTTGGCGTACGGAATGCAGCAGCAATGTGACGGGGACCACTATCCGTCGTAATTACAATAGACGCACGACGCAACAACGCTTTCGACAATCCAAATGGGAGTTTATCAACATCGGCAAGGCTTCGCACTCTCGAATCATTAAGTGATGACTCAAGAGACCGAGCATCATCACGTTCACCAGGTCCACAATGGACAACAATCCGGCCATCTGGATACGACTGGAGTAATTGCCTTGCAAGAGAAACAAACCTTTCACCCCCCCACGATTTAGCAGGGCCGTAGGCAGCGTTATCATTAAATACGAAGAGTGGCTGGCTATTGCTTTGAGTCCAGCCTCCAAAAAAACTTGACATTAATGAATCCATTATCTCTTCATCTTCTGGCAGAGTTGCCAACTCAAGCTCCAAGGGTTGCCTCGGTACGCCTATTTGCTCAGCAAGATCCATCGAGTGCTGTGCTGTTGACATGACTTCAACCCGCCAACCATGCCGGACAGGGAAAAGAGGATCCGTCAGAAGGAGCCTTCTTCCGTGCCGTGCGTAACCAACCCGTCGCCGACATCCACCCCACCAGGCAAGGGCCGCTGACGATAGAGAATTTGGAACAAGAAGTGCGATATCCGGAGGATCAGAACGCAATGCCGATGCTGCCTGCTGAAAACTCGATTCCTGCTTTTTGCTATGGCGATCATATGCAATAAATTCATCAAACCAATCCGTTCCAGCCAAAATATCCTGAAACAATGGCTTCACAACCGCAGTGAGTTTGGCGTCCTTACCAAAATGCTGTCTGACTGCACGGATCATGGGTGTCGACATAGCAAGGTCACCGACCCATCGCGGCAGTATTATTGCGATATGCATTGGGAATAAACGTTTCTTCCGAGCCATTCCTAAATAAGGTGTTTTCTCTGACACTAAGAATGTCACCCTACCGCTTACCATGCCCATGGTGCAAACGGGATTCAGAACCTGTTATTCACTCAATGGTCGATTGGCAACGGGCAACCACAGCCCTGCACACAGGCTTGCAATTGTAGCTGCGACAAATGTTCCTCCTGCTGAAAACAACAGCCAGCCCCATGGAAGAGATTGCTCTGCACCACGGGTGAAAGGAATCGCAGCCAAAAAGCCACTCATGCCCCCTAGGAGAACACCGAGTGCAACAAGAATCATTGATTCAAGCCATAGTACCGCTCCAAGGCGCCTTCGCCTAAATCCCATCGCAAGCAAAATGGCGAGCGTGTTTCGTCGCTCAAATACTCCCTGAATGGCAACTGCAGCCACTCCTACGGTACCAAGAAAGAGGCCGATGGTCCCAAGACTTTGAAATCCAGCAAGAAACGTATTCTGCACAGCGAAAAGACGGCTCAGTCGATCTTGGGTGGATTCCAAGCGGACGCCGAAATCTGCCCAAGCAGCCGCGAGTGCCTGGTCGGCTTGGTCTCGATGTGCAGACTGAGTGACGCCAGCAGATAGGTTTCTTGGCATATCGACCAAGGCCATGGCGTATCCGCTCTGAAAGGGAAATAGTCGCGTAAAGTCATTCTCTCCCATAAGAACCAGTCCTTGCAAAATACTCGGTTCAAGTAATCCAACTATGCGACACCGAACACCATCCTGCTTCTCCCCAGAAACGACTTCCTTTGATATTTCGCCACTCGCAGGATTCAATCTCACAATTGATCCAAGCCCTCCTAATTTCAAAGCCCACTGAGAAGTCGCCGCGTCAACAATAATTGGAACCTCTCCATCTTTTCGTTCGGACATTTCCAGCAGATGCCACGGGTTCTTTTGATCATCACGCAATGCAATGTGATCCAGAAAGCGGAAGCCGCCTCGGTTAAGGAATGAATCTGGCAGCCCAACAACACGTGGGTTCCTCGTTGCAAAAAGGTTTGAACAATTCGCATCATCACCTTGATTAGAACGAAGAAGCGCTATCGTTGATTGCTCAAGAAGTTCGCATTGGTTTGCATTGAGACTGAGACGTTCGCTTACCGACGGAATACTTGGATTGAGACTCGTAGGATTTGCAAATTTCGCAACATGTGTCCACCCACCTGTGGGGGAGTTCTGTTTACGCCAGTCTCCTGAGTCCACTAACTCGAAACCCGAAACAAATACAATGAGAAACTCAGCAAGACACACCATGAGAACTACGGACAGACTTCGACCTGGACGCCGCAATACATTCCGTCCAGCGAGTCCTACAAGCGAACTGACTGCTCCCCATGGACGAAACCAAAAAGGGAGGCACGAAAACCCCATAACGGAGCCATGAAAAAGTCGCAGAGGGGGTTGGCCACCAGTTCTTAGAGCTGCTGTAAAAACAGCGGTCATGGCAATACACACCGTCATTATCGCGCCGAGAAAAAGCGTCGTTACATGAGGGGTCGCCATAGTAAAAACAGTGGCTGCCTCACCTCCAACCCCCTTCGACCATGCTTCCCCCAACTGCACCAAAAGCACCTGCGACCACAATGGGCTCAAAAAAGTACCGACAAGAACACCAAGACAAATAGGCACTCCTGCAACGACGGTAAGTACCTTGGCTATCCGTCTTGGACGCCACCCAATTGCCGCAAGCACACCGAGTGTCCGATGCTGTGAGGAGACGAGAAGTCCAAAAGATAGCCACAACAGAATAATCGCAGCCACAACAAGAAAGCTGGATAGTGTTAAAAAGAGTATTCCAAATGGCGTTGACCCTTTCGCTGCAGCATTTGCACGAGCAGCCAATGGGCGAATCACCAAGCCCACCGATTGTGGTGGGACAGCAGCAGCCAGGCTGACGGCAAGGTCGTTCAGTTTGTCTTGTGAAAGAGACGGAAGGTGCCACGCTGTTGTCTCACCAAAGCGACTTCCGGCTATCTCACGTGCCTTTGCAAGAGGCATAAACATTTTTGGCGCTGATCCGTATTGCTTCCAATATCGATCATCTTCGTCGTGCGGCGGAGTTGTTCGAACGCGATCTCGTTCAAAAGGGAAGGGGGGATCCCAGTCTGCGATCGATTCTTCATCTGTCACCCCTTCAACAGTCGGCACAACATCCTGGGATTTTGCCAAGCCACTCATTGCCGCAATTCCAGCCACTCGACAATTATGGACTGTTTCAGTCACACTGCCGTGAATTGTTTCTGGAACAAATGAACGGAAACTTATTTTATCCCCGATAGAAACCGGACTTCCTTGCGCAGCCAAATCATCGGCGAGCCAACTGTTGATAACGACTTCGTCCCCAACCGGCATTGGCAATAATTTCCCATTCTTGTCAACAAGATCACCCACTGGATGAGATGTACTCTGGATTCCAAGCACAGTTGAATATGGAACTCTTGCCGTTGCTGACTCACCTCCCCCGTAGATCTCATTTGCAAGAAACACAAGCGACGGCACTCCTCCCAAGTCAACCATCGCATCCTGTGCTGCAGCGTCTACCGTTTGCTCAAGAACCATCCTCCGACTCGTAAGGCCTATCCATCCGCCGTCTGGGTCACGCATAAGCGAAAGTCCAAGATCAGCCAAGGAAGGCTCTAAACATTGCTTTAAGATAACGTCAAAGCTTTGGTGGCCGCCGTTTCCTACAAGGAAAACTCCGTTTCTTTTATCGGACCAATCAAGAAGCTCTTCAGCGAGGGTTAGAGAAACCAAGGCAACGCCAGCGGGCGGCTCTGTTGCGGAAAGCGAAAAGTCACCAACACTCCCGGCTGGCAAAGTCGCAGTAAGAATTACACGCCGACTGCGACTAGACCCTTGACGGCTGCCAAGCGGCATATCAGAAGGCACTGCAGATCGCTCATTCGCGCGAAGAACAACGGGGTCTCCTACTTTCAGCCCGAGAAGGTTCGCCAGTCGTTGGCTTAATTGAACCCCTTTTTGTTTTGTAGTCGCAGTATCAAAACGAAGGGCAGATGGTTGGTCACACCCAAGAAGTGTTGCGATAGCTGAGCCGCGTGAATGCCCCACACCCGCTGGACGTTCAACTGTCATTTCAACAACGATAGCTGGAATAAGTTCGGCCCCACATTCAGAAGAACCGACATCAACCCGTTGTTGAAAGGACGCATTAAGTCTTTCCGAGAATTGCTTCTCAAAGGGTTCTGAACCAATTATTGCAGCTGTAATTCCTCCAAGTCGCTGGTTAGCCATTTGACGAAGCCCGTGCTGTATGGAATCTCCAACTCCGAGGCTGCCACTAATCACAATGGCGATCACTGATGCTGTCCCCGCAAGAGCCAGCAGTTGCGGAAGCCATTGCCAGACACAACAAATGGCAAAACCGCGAACTGAACGGATTGGCTGAGAATCGCTCTGCTGAGAAGTTTTCATGTAATAAGATGGCCATCAGTGAGACGGAGCCGACGCCCCTGCGGACATCCAGCAACACGTTCCGCTACGGATTCATCATGAGTAACAATGCACAGCAGGCTTCCCGTTTCATCGACCAGTTCATTCAGAAGGTCGATCACCTGCACCGCTGAATTTGAGTCAAGCTGTCCTGTTGGCTCATCAGCCAGCAGCACGGTGGGGCACAACAAAAGGGCACGGGCCACCGCAACTCTTTGTCGTTCTCCTCCAGAAAGCTCGGCAGGCAAGTGACTCGTTCGATTTTTTAATCCAACACGTTCCAATAAATATTGGGCCCGCTCTATAAACGAACCCTTGACTGTTCCGCTCGCTAATGCCGGCAACAGCACATTATCAATCGCCGTACACGATTCAAGTAGGCAATGATCCTGGAAGACAAACCCGACATGGTGGTTCCGAAAATCAGCTCGACGAACTACATTTAATTCGTAAGGATTCACGTTACCCAGGTGCAAGGAGCCCGAGGTGGGTGGCTCCAGTCCCCCTAGAATAGCCAACAACGTACTCTTCCCTGAACCGCTTGGCCCCATCACAACAAGCCGTTCACCCTCACCACCAGACAAACTTACTTCTGACAATATGTCCAACGAGCCCGACGGCGTCGGAAACGACTTCGATAGTAATTCTGCTTTAAGCACGAAGCTAAAATTCCAGACCAGTGTGTCAAGGAGTTCTTACTGGCTATTGAGTTGGCAACTGATGAGCCTTCATACGTTCGAGAATACTGGCTGAAAGCCTTACTGGTAACGGCTTCGCTCCATGCCGCATGATACATCGAACAACAACAACCGTCCCGGTAGCAACAAGGCCTCCTGAATTCTCAAAACGAAAACGATATGTGATGCTTGAGCTGCCTAGTTCGGCAACAGCGATGAAGACATCGAGTGTGTCACCAAACCGAACAGCTGCTTTATAGTCTGCAGACACAGAAACCCGCGGCCAACTTACCTCTAGATCACAGTCGCTTTTGCCTGAGGCAACTTCCTGACAAAGAGACTCCTTGTCTTCTGGGTCATTATCAACAACACGAATTCCGAGTTGTCTTAAAAACTCGTGCTCCGTGGACTCCATCCAGAAAAAAAACGCGGAGAAATGTGCGATCCCTGCAGCATCAGTATCACGGAACTCAACGATCCGGCGGCACCTGAACCACGAGTCTGAGGTAGGTTCACCTGCCATAAAAACCTGCCGTCTCAATCAGCAACGTAAGGCAAAAGAGCCATGAACCGTGCACGCTTAATAGCCTGCGTAACAGCATGCTGACTAACAGCAGTACACCCTGTTTTTCGTCGGCCAATAATCTTGGCTTGCCGATTCACCATTTTACCAATGAGCTCGAGATCCTTGTAATCTACGTACATCGGTCGAGGACGAACCCCATCAATAAAAATGGGATCTCTTCTCTTCGCTTTAAGCTTTGGCTTCGCACGTTTTCGGGGGGCCTTCGAAAACTTTTTCTTTCCGGGCATCGGGCTCATCTAAAAACTCTCAGATCACAGGAAATTATGTATCAACGCAAATTAACAGTAGACACTGCACTGACCGTAGGAATTGCAAGCCGCATCAAACGAGTGACACAAGCTTTGACCACACAGAGAACACAATGCTTGACAGGAGTAAAACACTCATATTCCGTATTGCACGGGGGGCTAACCCAATCGAGTAACCCCCCGATTCATACAGATATTATTTTGAGCGTTTACTCAGAATATCAAAACGTATTTTAGTACCGATCACCGTAGCCGCCGCGACCACCGCCACCGCCACCGCCACCGTAGCCACGACCACCGCCGCCGCCACCGCCGCCGTAACCGCGACCACCACCACCGCCACCTGATCGTGGCGTTCGCTCACGAGCTTCGTTGACAGTCAATGGGCGACCGTTCATTTCGTGTCCGTTGAGAGCGTTTACAGCTGCCTGCATACCCTCATCGGATTCCATTTCAACAAATCCGAAACCGCGTGACCGTCCGGTCTCACGATCTGAAATTACTTCAGCTGAGCTAACCGCTCCATGCTCAGCAAACATTGCCTCCAAGTCGGCAGACGTGGTCGACCATGGGAGGTTTCCCACGTAAATCTTCCGGGACATAAACCTTGCAACCTCAAAACCATTGGGAGTTAGAAAAAATAAACGACTATGACTCACGCCTAATGCACAAGCCGCAACTCCCTAGCGATTCGGAGTGCAGACGCGGATCGGTCGAACGATCATGTTGTAACACGCGAATGGGTCACTGCCAACTCAAAACTGTTGAACAGGGCAATCAAACGCACCAACTTTGGTGCCTCGGACACTCGATGGCAGGTCGTTTTGAGGGCTTTACCAACTACTGCTACACTAGGCCATTATGGGGGGGCTATCGGCCCGTTCGACGCTGAATAATTCGCTTTCCGTAACATACTTTTCGGGATTAGGTGGCCATCTGACCCAACTCATCTAAAGTCACGTGACCGACATCCACAGAATATGTCCGCAGTGCCACGCAACCAATCTTCGTTGAAAGGTCGAAAGTCTCTGTATGCCTAGTCTGTCGGGCCTCCCAGGTACACAGCGAGCTAAAATCAGATGAGAAATGGCAGAATTGCCCAAACTGTGACCTTTTTTTCCAAGCGGCACCTCTCCAGATTGTTTCCTGTCCAAACTGCCAGACGAACCAGGTTCATCCAGAGAACGATGGCATTGTTCAATACGAAAGAGACCATTTGGCCCAGCGAGTGCACACTGACCTCAGTCACACGGACACGCCTGGTCAGTCCAGCCACGACTCTCGTCGTACACCTTTTCAATTATTTTTCTCCTGGTGGCAGCCGTACCAAGCAGCAATTGAACGGTTTTTTGTGACACTCTGGCCAACGTCACTCTTCACATTCACAGCGGAAGAAAGAAGGGCCCTTCGCTTAGCGGCACGTGGTACTTACCAATTCTCAGAAATCAATGACCCTCGCCTCGCCAAATGGTTAATTCGCCGAGGGGGTTCATCAGCAGTCGGTGGTCTCGAGACAATCCAACCTGAAATAGCAAGGCATTTAGTCAAGACGTTGGACTCACTGAGGCTTAATGGCATCCAATATATTGATGAACAACTTGCACACTCTTTGGTGCGACACAATGGGCGGACTCTCTATCTCGACAACCTGCGTCACGTTGATGTTGAAGTGCTTGAAATCTTGATCACTCATGGTGGCCGGGGACTATCGCTCGGAGGTATTAAAAATCTTTCAATACAAGAGGCGTCTGTTCTCGCCAGGTATCGTGGGCGACTCTCTTTGAACGGCTTGAGCACCTTGAACTCTGAGATACTCGCAGCACTTGTTCAGCATGCCGGGAAAAGTATGTCGCTTGCATCACTAGGAACGTTGTCTCGCCCACAAGCCCAACAACTCAAACAGTACCGTGGAGACCTGTACCTTCGAGGGATTCGAGAACTTCCTCTTGGCATCGACGCAGAATTTGTTGAATTCCCAGGGAAAATTGTGCTGAAGCATCATGAGAGACGACCAAACCAATTATACGATACAGTCCATGCCCCCGCTGAAAGCAATGCCATACGTATTGCTTTGGGAATTATCACAGTTGCCTGCGTGGCAGCTCTTTTCGCCTTACTCGTAGCTGCCTTGAAAGGCCTCTAGATGCGCCTCGGGCTGTGTTCTACCGGGTCAACACCGGAGCGAGCCAGAGGCCCCAGTCAGCGGCTTTCCCGTCACCCGCATCTTCGGTAACAAGGACCAGCTCCTTCACTCCTGTCAGGTTAAGAGTATACGGTTCTGTTTTGCCAGGCCGAACAATCGGCGAACGGAAAACTTCTTTACCGTCTGCATAAATGATGAAGATAACCGTACCGCCAGCCTGGCTTGGAAGACCGCATTCTCCGCTTAGTTGCCGCCATGCACCATCAAGAGAATACTGATGCTCAGATGGGGCATGAGCGAAAATCCCTGACTCAAATAACTTCCCAGCCGATTCAAGTACCGGATCCTTTCGTGGCAGGTTGTCATACGTTGGTTCCGACCACCCAACAACCGCCCGAGTTGGCTCGACTCTCGATAGAGGCAGTGCATCAACTGATGCCGGCACACGATCAGCCTTCACCATTTCTCTCATTTTTTCTCGCCCTCGCAGCACGGCAACAGCATATCGAGCGGCTTCCTTATCGTGAGGTACTGCCTGCCTTGCCGCTTCAACACCTTTCTCCGCCAGCACCTTAGAAAATTCCCGAAGAGCAAATAGACATCTCATTGTTCTGATATCAACAATGCCTTTCTCTCCCACTGCATACGGGAACTGAATAGTTGTTGTGGCACCATTGGCATGACAGGCCACGACCCTCAGGCTGGCTGGCTTCCCAGCTACCAGGTCGTCGCAGTCAAAAGTAAACAGACCGTGCTGATCAGGCGTTGTGGTAACGGCTCGTGCGTCATAGTCCTGTCGGCCATCTGGATCGAGGTAACCAACAAGGGCATACACTGGCGGCCATCCCTCAACATACCCTGTGACTCGAAAAGCCTTCTGCCCACTATTCGGGGTAACCTTCAAGTCACGAAAAACTGATCGCCCTCCACGCCCAAACCCTTTGACAGAGTCAGAAAATTGAGGATGCGAGGCAAGCCGAAGTGCATGAGCACGTGACAAAAAGGTTCCACTGCCTTCATTCCGAATCTCATCTCCATAGGTGCGATTCCCGCTACCCATTAACGCAGTACCACACTGAGTCTCGTCTGCACTTCCGCGACAATGCGGTAAACCAAGTGCGTGCCCAAGCTCATGAGCCATACCTCCAATAAAAATTGAATTATGTTTCCCTAACGAAATACGTCCGTATTCTCCATCAATAATCAACGGCTTCTTCCGTGAGAGATTCTTGATATCCAATTCTTCGCTATCAAGTTGCCATGCGACCCCCTTGCGCCAATCGCCACCAGCATAATACGGGCTTTTGTGTGAAAATATTTTCTTCTTTGGGTCCCACTCTGCGAGGTTTGTGAAAATCATGATGGTCTCCTGATCAACACGAATTCCTTTTTCCCGAAGGACTACTGCACACTCTTCTTTGATTCTTTTTCCATCAGATTTTTTGTAATCGCGCCAGTTGCCATCACCTACAACTTCGTGAATCACGATTTCACCACCTGGTTGCATATCCAAATTAAACGAGCGACGACCAAGACCATGCCGGACCATCTCCTTCCGATAGAAGTCTTGAATATGCAGCATAATTTGCTGAAGCCGGTGGCGATAACCTGAGGGAAAATCTCTATCGCGACAACGCCAGACAATGACATGGAGCACTCTTTCTTCCGAGAGCTTTCCCTCTGATTCCCATGACTGAAGAATCTTCCTTGTCACTGCAACATCTTTTTGCACGTTTATGCTTAATTCAGCTGACAGTTGCTCTCTTCCTACTAGCAAAAAGGGAAGCATTGCCACACAAACAAGTTTCGCTGAATACAGCTTTCCGAGTGCTTGGTTTCGTTTGATAGCAGTCATATCGAACCTTTCGCCACCGACTCATCAGACCCTGCGCAGAGCAGTACGGAGTGCATCTTCACATATTACGGTGCAACCATACACGCGTACACCAAATAGAACAAAAAAAGAACTCTCCAAACACTAGGCCATGGGTCAAGGGTACGTAACGTTTGCCTTATGAACAAACCTTGGTGCGTGCATACGTGTGCCCGTTATGCTTGTCTCACCAATCAGCACACAGAATATTCAATATTTGTGTTGAAAGCGAGCTTAAGAAGCCTGCTGGATCGTGCAAGAACACCACAGCATTCTAGTGAGTTTTTCCTAGCGACTGGCCTCCAAGGCTCGATAAAGAACTCGAACTTTTTTCTTCCCATAGTTCTTAAGGAACTTGGCTCGTGCCCGCTTTGTCTCAAGCACTCCGGCGGACTTCCAGAATGCAATCATTGCTCGAACAAATATGAGCGGTTTACCCAAGGCGTTAGCCACCGATTGCTCTGTACGACCCACCGCATACCGCTCAACGCGACGAGCCGTTTCCAACAATTGCCGTAGCCGCATATCGTCAAGATCAGCCAGCGCTTTCCTTGCTTCCATTCTGAGACGAGGGGAAACTGCTACTGGCTTTTTCTGCAAATGGTTCATCCGAATTCCACTGATTTCTGTAAGAAAAAGTGAGACACACCGACGAAGAAACAAAGGTCCTATCACGCCTACAGGACCCAAAAGGATTTCCTGCACGTGATTACACTTCCTGCATAATTGGGGCCGTACGTGGGCCCAATCTCACGAGAAACTTCAACGCAACTGAAGAACTACTACGCATCGAAATCTGCTTTTGTTCGAAGCCCCATGAACCAAGCTTTTTTTTAACCAAACGGGAAGCAGTTCCCGGATCAATCACAGCCCTGGAAGCCAGCAAACAGGCACATAGAATGTCGTTTAAAACAAAAGAGCAATCGATTTACGTGCCGTATAAAAACGCCAAATCACTCAAGACAGAGGGCAGGGCACTTCTGCCACCAAAACACCCCAGACCAGGCAGGTCGTACTAAAAGGAGGCCCATACATCTCCGATTATTTTCCACGAGTGCTTGTGCTTGTCCATGATGAAGCATGCCTCCGTCGTCAGGCCTTCTTTGCGAACACTAAGGTTTTCACCACGCCATTGAATTAACACATGCATGACTTCCTCATTAATCGTTCCCAGGCCGTACAGCCCCAAACATCTGCCCTGAAAAGCGGTGAGTTCCCCAGCCACTGCTGTGTCAATATTCGTTAAACCATCGAGGAATAACGCGTGCCCCTTGAACTTAGCTAAATCAGATGCCAGTGACTTTTTGATGGTGGTTAAACCATTGAGTACCAAAGCGCGTCCTTCAAATGTTGATAGTTCTCGAGCAACTTCCGGGCTGATAGAAGTGAGGCCGTTGAGTGTCAGCACAAACCCAGAAAACTGGGCAAGTTCGTGAGCAGTGTGTTTGTTTATCGAAGAAAGACCGTCTAACAAAAGACCGGAATGCGGGGCCTTTGCTAACTCCTTCGCTGTCTTATCATCAATCGATGAAACATTGGGCAGTATTAAATTTGTCGCTCCCTCTTCGCTCTCAATTACCAGACGAACTGCACGAGGGACTGTTAAAAATTCAAGCTCATACTCTTGTCCGCAGATGACATTCAAGCAAGCTATCCATGCAATCGCGATTATCTGGATTCTTTTCATCAGACTAATTTTTCCTTCAACTTACTAGCACCCGAATCATACGAGTATGGAACTGAACCATACTCTGAAGGGAACACCGTCCCGCTCGACCACATCCCACCAATTCTTACCAAAAACAATGTTACAGACATGCCAAAGCATTAATGAATTTACCACGGGTCACAACTTTCACCTGAGCCATTACGGCATCTGGCCTCTGTCCTTCCCGGAATATGAACAAGTATTCCATTCGTCATAAGACGACGCATGGCAACCGTATTAAACCACACCGTGCACTGGCTCAAGAACGCTGTCCTGCGATGCATAAACACATCTCCCAAAGACTTATTCGTACCCTTTACGCCCCACCAAATCTCACTGCTCTGACCATGCGTACCACCCAAAACTGGATACTACCTAAGGCCTCCAAAGCAACCAAATTCACCGTCGTGATTGTTGTTTTTTTGCATTCCATCAAATGACGACTGTAAAAAAAAAAGGGCGTGCCTATTATTCATCAGTTCTTGAATCTCGGCAGGTGAAATCATGTGTATTGCTTGTGTTGCCCTTATCGCTGCGTCCATGTTTTTTATTGTTGCAGTAGTGTTTAACCCGCTTAAAAGCTAATTGCTCTTAGGTGTTTGACTGCTTCTAAACGCATCACGAACTCGCCAACTGGCGTTCTAAGCCACGGCGAATCAGTCTGAGGCCGAGCTATACATACATGAGCCAAATCAGATCGGTCAGGTTCGATCAATCCAGTCTCTGGACTCGTCCTTTGGCACGTTCAGTCATATCGTTGGTAATTTCAGAGCGATACGCATCCGGAAATTTCTTTCCGTCATTTGCACAAGAAACTAAGCAATCGGAGGACTGCTCAAAGTTCGGTCATAAGACTTGTAATTCAAGAAAATCATTGAGTTTCGGTTGTTGTAAATACCCAAACTGGTGAGCGGGTTTCAATGCCTGACTTTTTTACAGCACCCACTTGCCAGTAGTACGTTGTCTTTGTCTTCAGCTTCGGAGGGCTAACGATATTTTTTTCAGTGTCCTTGAAGGATGCAATCACATCTAGCTTTGCGGGATTCTCTCCAAAATAAACCGTATGTTCTTCGGCCTGATAGGCCTCAAGAAACATAAGATCTGCATCCAGCGGCACATTCCTACCGCCGTTTTTTGGTATGGGTACTGTTGCCGTGCTTTCCAAACGTCCTGGAATCCAGTAGCGTGAAGCTCCATACTCATAAGCTCCTATATCTGGTGTCGAGCCAACGTATTTCTGTCCAGGAAAATTGTTGGCTGAACTTGGCAATTCATTCTGATTCACCACTGCACCGGCATCAACCAGTGGAGAGTTTGCTTTGGGCCGGAAATCGTAATTCACTGGATCTCGCAGGTACTTCCACGAGGCTCCCTTCTCCGAAAAGTTGTGGTCAGCTTTTCCTGGCAATACCGTCGCCACCGGCATTATGCTTCCGTCTGAACGTTTCCACCACGGTTTTGGTTCATCGTCTAAATGAAATGACCGACTCCGTAGTGTTCCGAGGTTATTCCGAATCAGGCTATGCGCATTGCTGTAAATCTCATGCATCACCATAAAGCCCTGAATCGACATCGTAACCTCTTCTTGAAACACATTCGGGTAATGGTTATTCCGCAGCACCGTATTATTCAAAATAAGATGCCGATCCCCTTTCACTTCATTATCTGTCGTGTTCCATGTCACATTGTTCATGTAGACGCCATCACCGTAGAGCTGACCGTCTTGACGACGGATTCCGGAGCCGTGGTAATCAAATCGCATGCCCTGCCGATTACAGTCATGTGCCCAATTGTTCGATACGAGCACTTTATAGTGCTTCGTGGTCCCCACATTCAAAGCCGATCCGTCATGCTGAAGATTACTCATATTCGACAAACGATTATGGGTCAGGGTAGTTCCTTCATCGACCGCACGAACGCCCTCAGAGTTGCCACAACGCGTAATCGTGTTTCGACGAAAAACACTGCCTTTTCCAATCATAACAGCACCAGAACCTCCGTCAGAATTAACCTCCCACTCAATATCACTAAACAGACAGTTTTCAATCACCATTTCATCACTGCCAAAATAAACCGGCGCATTGCACCACCGCACTGTGTTATTCACAAACGAGTTTCGTTTACCCCTAAAAAAACTTGGCATGGCATTGCCATTTGACAGTGGATTCCAAGCAGCGAAGTACTGGAATTGACCATGAAGAAATCGGTGCGTGGCTGGATAGTCGAAGCTGCAATCACGCACTGACACATCATCACACTCCTTCAGCCAGAAACCGGATGCATGAAAATGCAATCCACGAATTTCAATTCCTGAACAACGATTTAAGTCGATCCCAAAATCCCGGACGCGTCCTCGCAACTCCATTGCATTCGGGTCCATTTTTTTCGGCGGCATGTAATAGACCGTCTTTGTCTCAGAATCAAACCACCATTCATTCGCGCGGTCCAATGCGGCAAGCCCCAAAATATAATACCCAGAAAACTGTTGAACCTGTTCCTCGGGCAAGCCGGTGGTGTCGTACAAGAAATGATCTTGTCCGGTGCTGTGGTCAGTGATTTGACGTGCCCAAGTCCGCCAATGCCCAATGTTCAGCACGGCAACACAGCCTGTAAAATCCTTGCCAGATTCTGCCAATGACTTTGGCTGATTCTGGAAGCTAATTTCTGGATTTACTTGATAACGACTATCGCCCTCACGAAAACCAGGCGTCTCAGGGCGATGGAACCGATCGTCATAGAGCAGACCGAAACGCGTTTTCCCAACCCATTTGTTTTTATGCTTATCCCAACCACCATCCGCACTCCGCATGCATTCCATCATTCGCCAGATGGATCCATCTTCAAATTTTGCATCGGGCCACCGAGCAACGTAGACAAGCGTATCATCATGAAACATCTGAAAGGGTTCGAAGTCTAATTTCTGTTTCCAGACTCCATTGCCATCTGAAACCCATGCTTTTGGCATTTCAACAGTTCCATCAATGACTACAGCAGAACCCTCCATCGGAAGAATTCTGATGTTCTTCTTCTGAACCAGTTTCAATGGCTCTTCGTATCGGCCTTCACCCAACCAGAGTGTGTCACCGGGCCTGACACGGTCCATCGCTGTCTTCAAACTACTAAAAGGTTTGCTACGACTGCCGTTTCTGAGTTCAGTTCCTGTCGGCGACACGTACAGGTCCTCAGCCAGTATGACACGGAAACCGAGCATCGAGACGCACACCAAGGACAGGACAATAAATCGCATTGTTTTCCTTTTCGGATGGTTGCTAAGCCAGTTGATGTCGAGCTTCCAATCAGAACGTAAGATTGTGTTTTTTTTAAAAAAAGCTTTAGTGACATCGTTGCATAAAAAACTCAAAACACCAGCCAAACACTGAAGACAAGTGATTTCTTACTCCTTAAAACAACGGTTCGTCACGCAACACAAATGCACACTTCCCATCCTCGCTTTCACGTCGAAACAACTATCACATTACTTCATCTGTACCAACCAAACAGGAAGTCGAACTGAAACTAAGTAGTGATGAGAGCAAGCCTGTCCGCCAGAAAGGGGAGGCTGATTGATTTGGTCCGCTGCCTTAGCGACTTCGGCACACCGAGAACATTTCGGCAGGCATTTGACGTGCTGCGCTTCTCTAAAAACTTTGATCGACAAGAAACTCATACTGATTCGTACAACGTGTCATCTTCGATACATCTCAATGTTTACAACGACGAAGAGTTCCCCCACTTTGAATCTCAGACACAAGTGTTCACTGCATACCTTCGACAGAATCATTCTGCAAAGACAGCATTGCACTGCCAGCACCGTTTCTAACGACACAATTATTTAGTGTGCCCGAACCCGACATAAAAGCAAAACAAAGCAGTGCACAAGGGAAGTATACCGAGACTCATACTGAGAAGGCTATAAGGAGGAGCAAGCCCTTCAGAACCAGCGATAGCAAAAACTTGAGTCATGTAAATATGAAACGAAGTCCACCCAGCACCAAAGAAAAGTGCTGCACAACCCAAAAGAACCCACTCGATGTTCGAGTTTCGTTTTTTCCTCATCACAGAAAATGACTTGATCAAGCCTCGGGTGAAGAACTTGGTGGATCAAAAGCTGGACTGGTCCGTGCATTTTCCTCATCATCAAATTGGCTCGAAAGCTTTCGCGAACCAGTGTGCGTCTGTCCGTGGCCATTTTTAATCTCACCGGTCACATCGAGATCACGGGAAATGGTTGACCACTGGCGGCGTAATTCTGCTAGACCTTTACCCGCTTTCAGGCCGACATCCGGCAACTGCTTTCCGTAGAGCATGACCGCAATAACACCGATCACCATTAATTCAAGCGGACCAAGACCAAACATTTTTTTACCAGTGAATGTGTCGCCTAACTACTTGCTTTTAATCACGGACCAGGCTCGTTGGACTACGCGTCAACTCTTTGAGTGGCCTCATTATTCTTGAGAACCTGGCGTATCGGTTCCCTGTCCATTTGGTTGACTTATCCGCTCTTCCTCAGAGGAGTTCAGTCCTCTTTTCAATTCAACAATGCCTTCACCAAGCGATCGCATAACTCGAGGCAACCGAGTTCCGAATAGCAGAAGCACTATTCCTGCAACGATGATTAATTCTGTTGGTCCAAGGCCGAACATATGAGGAACCTTTCTTTATCCGTCAGGTCCAGCCCACATCACTCTGTAGGTATTTGACGGAAAACTGACGACAAAAAGAACTCGTGTCTACAAAGACTATCGCTCCTAGAATGATAACTTACGGAGTTTCAAGGTCAAATCGCCATCCGATCAACCGGAAAACCTTCACTCCGACCAAGACGCTACCTTTCTCCAATTTTCCGGCAACGCATAAGTCGGATATGCGGTTGCGAACTCTCAGAACGATCATTTACCTGATTCTGCCCACCATGAAAAAAAGCCCCCACCGCAACGGACACGGTGGGGGCACGCACGAGTTTCAACAATGACTCACCGGGATGAGCTAATTACCTCATTTGAAAGCCGTTAAAAATTGGCATCAGCACCCGTATCAACATCACCAACCATGTGGAGGTGATCATGATCGATATAAACGACTTCTTGGCAGTCCTCGTCAATGAGAGTGTGAGGAACGGGCCACCCAACACGTTTCACTTCCTGAAAGTAAACCGTGCACTTGTAATTAGCGTGATGCAATTGAGCAGGACCAACAAGTGGGTAGTGCCTCGGCGGATCAACATAATCTGAGATCTTATGCTTCGTGATTCGCACATTATTTCGTTGTGTTTCGAATAAGAAAGGCCAAGGCCCCTGCACGGGGCGAGCTTTCTCAATCGCCCTCATAACTTCATCGTCACTTGGTTCATCGAGAGCCTCGCACGGGCCTCCTGGCGGTATTGGGCCAAGAACAGGAGCTCTTTCATAACGTTCGTAGTTCCAGAACTGATCCTCTTTTTGTTTCTGAATACCGACTGGCACTGGAATCGGAACGGCAAGTGGGCCAAGATTTGGCCCCTGTGCAGTCAGCCAGAAGCACCCTGTTTGGGTGAATGATACTGGAGCCAAAAAGAGCGTTAAAGCTAGAAGCTTCGGTAGGGTTTTCATCAAATTGTCCTCGTGCGTAATGTGGAAATGACATCACTAACGGTTCTATCGACCTTGAGCACGACGTAACTTGCGTCCAGTTTTCCGTTTTTATGAATTCCAACGGCTAGGGGCTGCAACAAAAAGACCCGCCCGGGGGATACCCGGGCGGGCCATTTGGAAGTGCACTCAAAGGGTGCAACCGAAGAATCAATTAATTGGGTCGTGAAATGACCCCATCTCACTCCTTACCGGTGATGGCTATGGACATGTCGCTCATCAAAATCAACGTACCACCAGCCGTCATCCCATTCGAGTGACACTCTACGCCAACCAAGCGGCACCTGTGGATACGGATAGAACGGGCCAATGTAGGGCCACGCTGCCGGTGAATACTGCGTTGGATACTGCAGGGCAGCATAGTTTGGGTAGGACGCGTAGCTTGGCCAGGCATAGTTCGGCATGTTCGGGCCATCGCCCCTCATAGGAATCGGGGGCGCACCAACACCTGCGGCTCCCATCGGACGAGGCCCCCCAGGAGCCATGCCTTGCATCCCGGCTGGCGGCATCCCGGCTGGCGGCGTGCTTGCCTCGGTTGGCACCTGGGCTGACCCTTCATAGAAACGCATCGAACCAGGAACAACCTGCTCGCCACTGATCATTTCTTGACGTGACATAGAACGCATGCCAACGGGCTGAACTGGCGCTGAAGACGACATCCGCATGGGTCGCGGCGTCGCTGCCATACGGGTGGGCACGGCGGGACGGCCAGCCTCAGGGCGGAGCCTGTCTTCATTTGCCCATGCCACCTGCTGCGTCTCACTCGACGCATACTCTGTATTTGGCGTACTGGACAAACGCTTGGCGGCCACTACCTGCTGGCGAGGCTGCCGGACACCAGCATCGTCCCAGGCACGCTGAGGAAGAGCCAAGTTTGACTGCCTGCCAGACGCTTGTGAGGCTACAGCAAGTCGATTTACAACTCGCTCAACGCCCGCTGTTGACTCAGCCAGCCCAACGGCTGCTGCAATATTCTTGGCATCGGAAACCTCACCTTCAAGCCAAACTGTTCCCTGCTTTGCACGAACCTTCACACGATAGCCATCAAGTGAGCCTGAGTCTCGCAAACGAACTGCAACGCTCTTGGCAATATCTTCAGCATGAGTAAACCCTGCCAAGCCGGTAACAGATACCGCCACCACGAGGCAGGTGAATTTTCTAATCAACATTACGAACCCTCCTTACAAATTTAAACCAGCATGCCAGCAACACTGTGAAGGCATCCGGCGACACTTCCATAGCTATTGCTTCGGCAACGGGTGGTGCCGGAAAGGAGTTTTTTTCCGATTCTGAGGAAAAAACACAGCGGCAAAAAGAGGGCTGCGTAAGACTGGCAATACCAGGAGGAAGGGAAGGGGGGGTGAAATGGCCGGTCAGGTGGAGGACCGGCGACGAGGCAGCTCAATAATGACAATCATCGTCATGAGAGTAAGCGTCACGGCACTTGTTGTAGCTATTCCTGGCCCAAGTTGAAGCGTCAATCCGCATATGGCTCCGATCAGCCCAAGGGCGACAAGACACGACCACTGGCCGGTCCGCTCATAAGGTGTGCCTTGGGTGAACCGCGTCGCACCAGCCACAAGAAGACCAATCAACTGCAACAGCCCAACAAGGCAAAACAGGGGATTCGCGGCAGTTGCGGCAAAGCATAGAAACATGTCAGAACCTCAATGAACCATATTTTCGTAACTCGACGGGACAGTACCGACATTTTCTCACTAGCACTAGAGCAAGTGAACATGGCGACATACGGTTTGAGTCAGTCTGCAAGGATACTTTTAAGACTGTTTTCGAGATCGGTCACCATTAGATTTCGCTCAACAACCACTCCTTCCTTATCGAGCAGAAGCATGGTCGGGAGAGTCAGCACGCCGAGTTCTTCTGCTAAACGGCCATCCAGCCCACCTGGTTCATAGAGCTGCGGCCAATTGAGTGGTTTCGACTGAAGGAAACGCTGTAGCGATGACTTGTCTCCATCAAGGGCGATCCCAACAACCACAATGTCGCGTTGATACTTTTCCTGCAGTTCACGGATACGAGCTATGTCAACTTTGCAAGGCTCACACCAGGTTGCCCAATAATGGATAAGGACTGGCTTCCCCTTAAAAGCACGGAGTGAAAGCTTTTTGCCATCGATTGTTGTTCCACTTAAATCGAGTGGTTGGCCAACTGCCTGCAACCGACGGAGCGCCCCACTGGCTTTGCGAGCTGATGCCGACGATGGGAAACGCTCTACGATTTGCTGATACCGCTCAATTGCGATTTCCTCTTTCCCTGAAAACTCATCTGCGATGCTAATCTGAAGCATCGCTTCTGCGGCGTCTTTCGCTTCAGGGTACTTCTCCACGAATAAAGCGAGTTCTTCAAGCCAAGCCGCCTGAACATCTTCGATATCAGCACCAGGCTCTTGCATGCTACTTGCGTACCTCGCAGATGCCAATCGGAAAGCAAGAAATGATTTCAGAGGATCATCTGCTGACAGACTGTCAGACAAACTCTCTAACTGCGCAAGAGCATCTGGCATTGTCCCCTCCTGCGCAGCAGCAGCAAGCGTCTCAGCCAATTGACGTAACCAAAACTCTCTTTCATTGCCCTCAGCCAGTTTCGCGACCTCTTCCAGAATCTGAACCTGCTTAGTGAGCAACTTTGCAATATCGGCGCCTGTCGTTCCTTGCATCTTCTGCTCAATCGCTCGTAACTGCTCGAGAAATGGCTGCAGTTTCTCAGATGCAGCATCGCCTGTTTGAAAAGCAACACCATCGGCTTTAGGTGAAAATAAAGAGAACGACTCGGCCATCGTCTCACTGCCGGAAGGCAATTGTGGAAGATCAAGTGGTCGCCAGACGTTGCCAAAGCGAACTAACGATCCGACAAAGACCTGTCCACCACCCGCGTTGACTTCCTCCGTGAGGGCAACCACGTTGTCGTATCCCACAACATCGTCGACCTCTCCTTCTGGAGACTTTGGAAGAACACCTGGCAAGCCTGCCAGCATTGCCGTCCATTGCGTCTGAGGAGTAACTTCCTTCTGCTCCTGTGAAAGTTTTCCAAAACGCTCTTTGGCTACCTTTACTTGTGTACGTACCCGATCAAGAAGTTCTTGGCTAAAACCAACTTCCGTGAGTTCTGCCTCTGACGGGAGCAGTCGCTGAAATTGTGACTGATCTCGATTGGCTAACGCAGTAACAATCTCTGCCGTTGCCTCTTCAGGGGAAAGAATCTTCCAGCGATCTAAAATGCCATCTTCATTCGAATCAATACCCCAGCGGGATCCAGCCCCCCCCAGCCAGCGACACTGGTCCGGTTTTGTATTGTGATCTGTATCTAAATCACGATAGACCTCAAGCCCATCTTTATAATAACTCCATTGATCCACTACTCGATCACCATTGGTATCCGCAAACCGTCGTAGCAGAATTCCTTGAGAAGAACGCACAACCCATGACGTCATGCCATTTGCCTTTTCCATCGCAAGCGTCGCCGTCTTGGCTCCGGTGTCGTCCGGGATGTCATACTGAACAACCTGTTTAGGTTTGAGTCCAAGGGCGTATGCAACAGTGGGCTGCGCGGCACATGTTTGACTTGCAACACTTCCAATAAGGCAGCAGAACAAGACAACACGACTGATTGAGAGTTGGACACGACAACGAGGCACACAGTGACCGGGCATTGGATTGAGACTCCTTCTTTCGAGCATGAGCAGAACTTCTGTGAGGAGCCTACCCTGAGATGGGGATTGCCGTCAGCGCCGACTTCGAGGTGGCCTCGACCACGTAAAAATTGACGACCGGTTGCAATCGCACATCACGGGAGGTTAGCTTTCATCGAAGAACATTTGTTTTTTGGCTGCTGCGCGCGTAGCTCAGTTGGTTAGAGCGCCACCCTGATAAGGTGGAGGTCCCTGGTTCGAGTCCAGGCGCGCGCACTCTGTTGGAACATTGGGCCGAATAGGGTATCGTGTTATCAGTCGTGCAGTTGAAGAACTACCGCGTTTAAACGACCTACTTTACGCGGGGACGTAGCTCAATTGGGAGAGCACCGCCTTTGCAAGGCGGGGGTTGAGGGTTCGAGCCCCTTCGTCTCCACTCTATTACCATTCCATTACTACGTGACCACTTACAAACCGGCCAGGTTTTCAGCGACACAATGACGACGTATTCAAGTGGTCATTGTGGAGTCGCAGATTATGTCACCGGCCTCCAGACACGTGGTGATCTCGAGTCCTGCCTTCAGGTGCACCTTGAACAAGACGGTGACCAACAACCGCTACTTGTTGCCTTAGGGGTCGACGTCATCGGACTGAAACAGATTAACGACACCAGCGGCTTTCTCGCGGGTGACAAGCACCTTGCTGCAGCTGCAGCAAAACTTGTTGATGCGACAAAACTTTCACATCTTCAGTCTCGTCTAGGTGGTGATGAACTTGCGGCTATCTTCCTTGGCACTCATGCCCTAGAAAACGCAACAACTGCAAAAGAAATTTTACTCGCATGCCCAAAGGCTCCAAACATTCGATGTGGTATCGCACCGGCCGCTGCTGGTGATACTGCTGCCTTACTCATCGAACGACTGTACACAGCTATTCGAAAAGCCTGATTCAAAAACTCTCCGCCCTCCTCATTCCTTCCTGCCCAAGCACACCCCGGATATCCCCTATGTCTTCTGCTACTGAGTTGAATTCTTCAGATACTTCGACACGACGAGACACAATTCGCAACGTGGCTATTATCGCGCACGTTGATCACGGCAAGACAACCCTCGTTGACTGCCTTCTTCGTCAAAGCGGCCAATTCAGAACAAGCCAACTTGAAAAAGAACGCATACTCGATTCAGGAGACCTTGAGCGAGAACGCGGCATTACGATATTGTCAAAAAACATTGCGATCCAATGGCAAGGCGTCAAAATTAATATCATTGACACCCCCGGACATGCTGATTTTGGTGGTGAAGTTGAACGAGTTCTTCGGATGGCCGATGGCGCGGTTGTGCTTGTTGATGCCGCTGAAGGCCCAATGCCTCAGACCCGTTTTGTTCTTGGGAAGGCTCTTGAAGCACGGCTTCGTCCAGTTGTCATTGTGAATAAGATTGATCGACCGGATGCACGTCCGCATGAAGTGCTTGATGAAATCCTAGAACTTTTCCTTGAACTTGGGGCTGATGACGACCTCGCTGACTTCCCCTATCTTTTTGCATCAAGTCGAGATGGATATGCCTCTGCTGATGAGACTGCACGCTCTGGATCCATGCAACCTTTATTGGACTTGATCATTGAGAAGATTCCGGGGCCTGTTGTTGATGACGAAGGACCCCTCCGCATGCTTGTCACTACCCTTGACTGGTCTGACTATGTTGGCCGTATTGCTGTTGGCCGAATTGAATCCGGGAAACTCGTCAAAGGTGGCAGTATCCTCAGATCAACGGCGGATGGCAGCCTTCGTCCGGCAAAAACAAGCGGACTTCAGGTCTTCGATAAACTCGGTCGGGTCGACACCGATGAAGCAACGGCAGGTGACATTGCCGCTGTGAGTGGAATCGAACCAATCGAGATTGGTGATACGCTCTGCTGTTCGGAAGACCCGCAACCACTCGCACGCTTGGCGGTTGACGAGCCAACCCTGAGCATGGTTTTTGGCATTAACACCTCCCCATTAGCTGGACGTTCTGGCACATTTCTTACGACACGGCATCTTCGTGAACGACTGCTTAAGGAACTTGAACGCAATGTAGCGTTACGGGTTGAGCCAATTGCTGGCACGGAACAATTCTCCGTTTCTGGACGTGGCTTGCTTCACTTATCAGTACTCATTGAAACCATGCGGCGAGAAGGATTCGAATTATCTGTCGGCAAACCCCGAGTAATCTTGCGCCAGGAGGAGTCCGGTCTATTAGAACCTTTTGAATCACTGGTGGTTGAAGTCCCGCAGGACAAACTTGGACCCGTCATGGAACTTGTCGGAGCCAGACGGGGTCAACTTTCCCACATGGGGTCACGTGGGAACTTTACGCACGCCGTATTTTCGATACCGGCACGAGGCCTTATCGGACTTCGAACTCGTGTACTCAATGCGACACAGGGAACTGCCATCATGCATCATCGTTTCGAATCATGGCAACCGCTCGAGGGAGACGTAGGCGGACGGGCCAATGGCGTTCTTGTGTCGATGGTTAAGGGAAAAGCTGTTGCCTTTAGCCTTGATAGCCTGCAGCAGCGTTCTGAACTATTTGTGGCGCCGGGGGACGATGTCTATGAAGGGATGATCGTCGGAGAAAACGCCCGAAGTGACGATATGACCGTCAACCCAACAAAAGAGAAAAAACTCACAAATATACGGGCTGCCGGAAGTGATCGAAACATTCTGCTGAAGCCGCCACGGAATATGTCACTTGAGGAATCACTAGAGTACATCGAAGAAGATGAACTCGTTGAAGTCACTCCTGAAGCTATTCGGCTCAGGAAAATTCTTCTTGGTGAACATGAACGTCGCAAGCATGCTCGTCGACAGGCAACTTCTTGATATTGACGTGTACTTTTGAAACTCACGGGAGGCTGACTGTTTGCCAGACGCTTTACATTCCTGCGAGATTTTTGAACCTTTGACAGTCGTTGAATAAGTCCAACCCCCGACAATAGCAAACCTCCTCAAACTATTACGCAGAGAATTCGTACACCTTTCCAGGCTGAATCAGCTCAACACCTGAGATGTTATGCGATGCTAATTCAGAAGCTATTTGTTCTGCGTAGCGTGGTTTTCGATGAACAACAATCCAACGAACGGGCCTTCTCAGCTTCTGCAATTCATCTACAAAAGTTTTTGTGCAGTGGTGACCTGACTTTTCTGCTAAGTCTGCAAGGTAATCTGGGAAGCTAATCTCTAGAAAGACCGCATCCAACCGATCTAATCCATTGAGATGGCTCCAAAACTTTTCTGTTGGACCAGTATCTGATGGAAATGCAACAACTGCTTCACCGTCATCAACAACAAGACCAAGCGTAGGGACAGCATGCGAAACAGGAACTGGCGTTATAACCAATCCGCACCGACTGACAGGCTGGCCTGCCTCTAATGGCGTCGTGATGAGAAACGGGTCCTCTGGTGTTGAAAGCGCAAGAAAATCAGGCCAGATCCGGCCGTTGAACAAGTCCTTCTGCAATAAATCAAGAACACTTTCTGCAGAAAGAACCTCGATGCTTTTAGGGCCTGGCTCATAGACATTTTCCAACAGGATCGGCAGGGTCGCTATGTGATCAATATGTTGGTGCGTGACAAAGACGTGCTCCACCTGTTCCTGCTTTTTCAAATCGGCAAGCAGGCCTATCGAACCCGCGTCAATCGCGACTCGGTCATTGATGAGATAGCTGACCAAAAACTGCTGGTCTGAAGGTGGCTGACTCGAAGGTAATAATTCGACCCGCATGAAAAAAGCACTTCCTAGGTAATTCTATATGATGCCAACTGCACTGCATCAGAGTCCAAAAAATTCTTTGATACTGGTCAATATATCCGAAGGTGTCTCGCCAAGGTGCTGGCTCCTTGCACCTTCAACTGCTTCCTCACGCTCAATTAATCTTCTGTGAATAGTTTCACCTAATTTTTCAAGAAGGCTAGGCTGCTGCTCAAGTATTTCTCGAAATGACGTTCGCGTAACTTCGAAAACCCGTGTCTCTGCAATTGCTGTGACTGTGGCCGAACGTGGTTCTCCTGTCATCAGCGACATCTCACCAAAGTACTCGCCGACTTGTAGTCTACGAAGCTGCACACGCTCCTTCTCGGGTGCTTTGACACTAACCGTTACTTCTCCTTCAGTAATAATGAACATGCTCGTACCAGGCTCACCCTGGTAAATAATCTGTTCACCTTCGGCATAAGTTTGTTCGTCCTGCTCGCTTGCAAGTTTCTCAAGTTGTTCTCGCGAAAGCATTCCCAGAACCCCAGCAGCCCCAAGCCGACGTGCTCGCTCTGCAACTATGGTTATCTGGGGAGCTTCAACAATTGCCGGAAGTTGCGTCATTCGTACCTGGTGAGTGGAAACAGGAATGCGAATACCATTCCTTGCAAGCGCGTAAAAAATACGATCTCGTGCCATACCATCGACTCGGTCTCGTTGCCCAAACTCGGTTGTGAAAATTCTAATCCAATACTCAATACCACGATCGGTGTAGTCATTCGTCACGACAGAGGGAGCCGGAGAATCAAGAACGCCAAAACTACCCCGAACAGCGTCGAGCATGATCGACTGCACTTTCTGTGGCGGCACCTCGTACGGTGCTATGATGAAAAGGCTACGTCGAGACCATGGATCTGGCTTGGTAAAATTCCTAATAGATGCTTGTGCCAGCTGGCTATTCGGGATATCCACATAAGCGAGATCCAAAGTGATTACTTTTGTAGCCCTCCAGTTAATCTCAACAACTTTTCCAATATGCTCTGCATGCGTGTCGTATTGAATCCAGTCATTTAATTCAAACGGATGCTCTGCATGAATAGCCAGTCCGGCAGCAACATTGCCAAGGGTATCTCGAAGTGCAAAGCCAAGGACTGCTGTCAAAACAGCTGAGCCAGCAAAGAGCTCACCTGCAGCAACGCCCGCCTCCCAAAGTGCTGTGACAAGGGCGACCCCAACCAATAGAATCCCGAGAACGTCGAGGAAAATTTTGGGCACTGGATCTCGAATACGTTCCCAGCCTGAAACAAACACGACAAGGACCAGAGACTGCAAAAGAGATGCGAGCGCAAAAAAACGGACTGCCTGCTGGGAGAGCCCGACAGCCGATTGCACTGATGGGAATAAAAGGGGCAACACGACCGGAAGCGGAGACAGGAGGAGCAGTACAAGTGGGCTTCGTGCCACCCATCGTCGTCCGCTTGGTGCGGTGATCACAAACAACACAAGCGCAAGCACTGCACCGAGAAGTTGCCGAGTTGTTTCGGTATCGTTCCACACCATCATCAGATGCACTTGTCCATATAACTTCTCCACTACAAGAATCCCGACCCGCCATTACCTCAACGACGCTTGTGAAAAGATTATCAAAGTTTGACCGTTTGAATGCGAAAAGAATGCTGTTTCTCCGTATTGGCATGGACGAGCCATAGGAACTTAGGGTATCTTTTAGGGCTTGAATTGATGAATGCTCTCGGCGATAACCCCTAAGAGTATTCAATACATTTTTTAAATTGTTTGTCGTGTAACACAGTCAAAGGATTCCATGGTTAAGCTGACGGTCCGAGATCGCGAAAGTATTCAAGAAGCTGTTCGCCGCTTCCGCAAACTCGTTGAAAGAAGTGGCATCAAGAAAGAGATGCGACGACGAGAATTTTTTGAAAAACCGAGTGAAACAAAGCGACGGGCTCGTCTGAGGGCAGAGCGTCGGATGAAGAGAAATCGACTGCTGGGCGTCTAATCGCTTTGCGGTCGACAGAATCGATAGACCGGCACCTCCGCTTGAAAACGCCTAGTTTTTGACGCTGCTATTTTTTCTATTCAAAAAAGACACACCGTCCCAATCCAGTCCGATATCAATCCAGGATGATGTGTGCGTCGGAGCACCTGTACTGATTCGATCAATCCCGCTTTTGGCGACATCGAAAATGTTCTCAAGCATTATTCCCCCAGAAGCCTCGAGGATCACATCTGGGGCATTATCTCCTCGTAGTGCGACAGCCTGACGAAGTTCCTCGACAGTCATGTTATCAAGCAGAACGATATCAGGCTCTGACGGCAAAACAGCTGCCAACTGATTGAGCGAATCAACTTCTATCTCGACGACCATCTGATTTGCCCTGCTCGCTGGAAATGTCTTGAAGATGAACTCACGCGATCTGCGGACAGCATCTGCTGGAGACAGACCATTTTCATGGATTGCTGCAAGATGATTATCTTTAATAAGAATTGCATCGTAGAGACCGATACGATGATTAAATCCTCCACCACAACAGACTGCATACTTATCCAATAATCGCCAACCAGGGACTGTCTTCCGAGTATCGTAAATCCGACACGTTGTTTCCTGAATTGCCTCAACCAAGTCACGCGTTGTGGTTGCCACGCCTGACAACCTTCCAAGTACATTGAGAATTACTCGCTCAACCTGAAGTATTGAACGTACGGAACCACTCAGGTGGCCGATTACAGTGCCTGCCTCAACACAATCTCCATCATCAATCACCGACGACCACACCAGATTTTCCTGAAATTCGTCTACAACAACCTCGATCACCCGAAGCCCAGCAATCACGCCATCTGTTCGCGCCGTAACAGCCAGACTGCGCTCGATGGTTTCATCCACCAATGCTGCACTTGTCCAATCAACCTCAAGCCCACAATCTTCCCGGAACCATATGTGCGCAGAGTGTCTTACTTCTGCGGCCAAATATTCATTCCATACAACCTGTACGTGGTCACGGGAACCAGCCGGCAGATTGGCAGTGTGTAAAACCATATAACTAGTTCCTAGAGAATTTGGCACAAAGGACATATCATAATGAAAAGGTAAGGCACGCGAGGAAATGCTTATCCTGCCACGCCGCTTAGGATCGATAGCCCGGTCGGAAGTTCCCATGAAATCGTCTTTTGATACAACTTCGTCCTCTTTCGTCCATGGCCAGCAGACCTATGACCCTCCACCTTCTCCCCAACAACAGCGTGCGATCATCGCCCTGACGGTGACTGGACTGGCTACTCTGAGCTTGTGGTTGATGTTGTCGCGACGCGGACTTGTCGACTTTTTTTATCCTCCTGAACGAACAATACACTTCAACCTTGATATTAACAGTGCTCCTCCGAGTGAGTTGTCACTCCTCCCTGGGATTGGCCCGGCGATGGCATCGCGTATCATTGAGACACGGGAACAGCGTGGGCCCTTCAAAAGTGTTGATGATATTATCCACGTGCCTGGGATAGGCGAAATTACTCTCCAGGATATGCGGCCATTTATTCGCACAATCCCGGATCACCTTACAGAAAAGTAATTCATGCTTCGCCGTAAATCTGCTACGCCTGACGGAAACATTTTTGAACTTGTAACTCCGTTTGCGCCTGCAGGTGATCAACCGGCAGCAATTCGTTCACTTGTCGATGGCGTCAAAGATGGTGCTGCATCGCAGGTACTCATGGGCGCAACAGGCTCTGGCAAAACATTTACGATGGCAAACGTCATCGCTCAGACTGGGAGGCCTACTCTTGTACTCTCACATAACAAGACTCTCGCAGCACAACTGTACGGTGAGTTCCGTGATTTCTTTCCACATAATGCAGTTCATTACTTTGTAAGTTACTACGACTATTATCAGCCTGAGGCCTATATCCCACAGCGTGACATATACATTGAAAAAGATGCTGCCATTAACAAGGAAATTGATCGCCTTCGGCTTGCAGCAACAAGCGCACTTGTCAGTCGTCGGGACGTCATTGTCGTCGCGAGTGTCTCCTGCATTTATGGCCTCGGCTCACCAGAAGACTATCGTGCAATGGTTATTCGCATTGCGACAGGCGTCCCCTTGTCTCGCGATGAACTTCTACGGCAACTCGTTACGGTTCAATATGAACGAAGCGATATTGCATTTGAGCGTGGCCGCTTCCGCGTCAGAGGTGATACTGTTGATATCTGGCCTCCGTACGACGAACTGGCAACACGGATTGAATTCTGGGGGGATACGGTTGAGTCGATTGCCATAACCCATCCAATCAGTGGGGAAGTGGCAGCAAGAAAAGACGAGACCTACCTCTACCCATCAAAACATTTTGTGATGCCAGAGGACCGTATCAAGGCTGCAGTTGGTGAAATTCGTCAGGAACTTGAGGAACGGCTTGAAGAACTGAAAAGTCAGGGAAAATTACTCGAAGCGCAGCGACTCTCAGCTCGAACAAAGTTTGACCTTGAAATGTTAATGGAAGCTGGCTTTTGCCCAGGTATCGAAAACTATTCAAGGCCACTCTCTGGACGACCACCCGGCAGTACTCCAGACACGTTATTCAATTATTTTCCCGATGAGTTTCTCTTTTTTATTGATGAGTCGCACGTGACAGTCCCTCAGGTCCGCGGGATGTATGCGGGTGATCGGAGCCGAAAACTCACCTTGGTCGACCATGGGTTCAGGCTTCCATGCGCGCTGGACAATCGCCCGCTCATGTTCGATGAGTTTGAAAAAAAACTCCACCAGACCGTTTACGTCTCAGCAACACCCGGCTCATGGGAACTCGAACAGACGCAGGGTGAAGTTGTTGAACAGATCATTCGGCCAACTGGCCTTCTTGATCCGGTCATAGAGGTTGTTCCTGCTCGTAATCAGGTTGTTCACCTTCTGGAGGAGATTGCCACGACTGTCAAAATGGGCAATCGCATTCTTGTCACAACGTTAACAAAGAAACTGGCTGAAGATCTCTCAAACTATTTCCAGGAACAAAATGTCCGCTGCCGTTGGCTCCATAGTGAACTGGATGCATTTGAACGGGTCGAACTTCTTCGTGAACTCCGAGCGGGTGAGTTTGATGTGCTTGTTGGCGTGAATTTACTTCGTGAAGGACTCGACCTTCCAGAAGTCTCGCTTGTTGCAATTCTTGATGCTGACAAAGAGGGCTTCCTCCGCAGTGAAACTTCCCTCATGCAGACGATCGGCCGATCCGCCAGAAACGTCGATGCTCGAGTCATCCTCTATGCAGATCGAATGACTGACTCCATGCAACAAGCAATCGACGAGACGCAACGTCGACGAGAAATGCAGATTGAGTACAACAAAGAACATGGCATTACGCCAACGACCATTCGTAAGGAAATCCGTTCTGGTATTGAAGCCGAATCACAGGCACGGGCGAAAGCGCATGCTGCGGTTGGCAACACCGAAGAATCTGAACAAAAACAAGCTGAGTTGCTCGCACAGCTCGAAACCGACATGCTAAACGCAGCCGCAGAACTCGATTTTGAACGTGCTGCAAAAATGAGAGACCAGATAGCCAATCTTCGTGATGGGTCATCGCCCACAAGAGCAAAGAATCAGAAGAGACGGCGAGGCAGAGGAAAATCCACTGGCCGCAGCCGAATCCCGAAACCGAAGCGATAATCTATCGCTCACTGCAGATAGAATAGAATTCATCATGGACGCCCCTCGACTCCTTAAAAATATTTTCGAGAAAGAAGAACACCATCGCCAACTGATTGCCTATGAAATCCATGATGGGATTTCTCAATATATCTCCGCAGCAATCATGCAGCTCGAGGCGTCCAGGGCTAATCCAACTCCTGATAGTGACGCAGTAAACGACCCTCACGTAACTGAAGCTCTCCGTCTTTTGCGAGAAGCCTCGCAGGAGACTCGACATCTTATTTCTGGGCTTCGCCCACCAGATCTAGATGAACTTGGAATTATCGATTCTCTTGAAACACTTATTCGAGACGCCCGGCTTGAAATCAAAGACGTCACCTTTCAGCACAGCATCGGTAGCAATCGATTACCTCCGCAGCTCGAGGTGGTGCTTTTCCGTATATCCCAGGAATCTCTCAACAACATTCGGCAGCACGCCAGAGCACAGCATATTCATGTGGAACTAAACAAAAGAGAAGACGGGGACATCTCCCTGCTTATTCGAGATGATGGTTGCGGATTTGACCTGAAGAGTCCTACCAAGGACCATTTTGGCCTTGAGGGCATTCGGCAGAGAGCCTTTTATTATGGCGGCACTGCTGATATTCAGAGCGAACCAGGAGCAGGAACAACCATACACGTTCAATTCCCGGCTTTGGGCATCCAGAACTAGCCTTGACCCCTCTTACTGGCACACCATGAATATTCTTCATGCAGCCCACAAAACGTTCTTTCAAAACTCTGTGAAGTGCTCGAACTGCTGCCTAGCGACTTTGTTTTCTCAACCAATCAAGAGTCGCCTGTTCGGAAATCTTCTGCCATGTCTTACGTGGCTGTAGGCCTTCCGACACACACAAGGCACATGTCGTCACTCCGAACCTGCCCAGCGGCGTGTCGCTCAACATCAACCAGAACTCGTCGACCAACAGCCGCTGGCGAATCGGCTGGCTCCGACAAAACTTCTTCTAATCTACTCAATCCGTACAACTCGTTTTTGTGATCCATCGCTTCGCTGATACCGTCTGTATACAGAACAAGAGTACAGCCAGAAGTCACGCTGACCTCAGCGGCTTCATAGACAAAGGTCGGATCGACACCTAGTGGCAGGCCCGCTTCTTCAAGCCCCACTGTTTCTACACTCCCATCAGCTTTTCGTAAGTACGTCGGCAAATGCCCAGCGGACACGACCTTGACTACATCTGATGTTGAGTCAAGAACCACTACAACAAAAGTCGCGAAGCGGTCATCCCACCCGCTTCTCATAAAACTTGAGTTCAATAATGTAACTGCTTTTGCGACATCTGCTTCAATCGCAAGCGTGTATCGCACATCTGCGGAGAGGGCTGCCATCACAAGTGCTGCAGAAACACCTTTCCCTGAAACATCGGCAAGCACCACAGCAAGGCGGTTCTCACTAAGCGGAATATATGAAAAATAATCTCCACCAATCTGGTGGGCCGCTTCGTAAAAATCAAAAACCTCGAAACCTTCGATTTCCGGTGGAACCGACGGAAGCAAGCCCTGTTGAACACGATTCGCCAACTCCAAATCTCGTTTAAACTGCTCCTGCGCGACTTTCTCATCGTGCGCCGTTGCCTGCTCGACAGCCTTACCTGCTTGCCCTGTGATTCCAGCAAGCACCTCGAGATCGTCTTGACTAAAGCCATTCTGAATATCACGGGAATCCACCTGTAATACACCGAGGACCACCCCCTCGGCAGAAATAAATGGAACGCACATCACTGAGCGTATATTGCAGTCAACAACGCTCTCATTGAGCCGAAAACGACTGTCACTCGTCGCATCAGCCGAAAGAATAGCTCGCTGAGATGACGCCACTTTATTCACAAGAGAAAGACTCAGCCGAAGGCCACCTTTTTCTTCAGCGTTCTTAAGTTTCTTAGCCCTCAAAATCAGGCGATTTGTTTTTACATCATTGAGCAACACAAAACCACGCTCAACGTTTGGGAAAATATCGAAAAGACCATCGAGGAGTCGAGGCAAGACATCCTCAAGCGAAAGAGATGCACCCAGTGCTCGATTCAAACCGATGACAGCCCGCAACTTTGCTTCAGCATTTTGACTGATTCCTTCATCCGCCGAAGGGCGTGGGATGTCTAGCTGAGACACGATCATCGACTCTTCATCATGTGACTGAAAAACAGCCTGCGATGCGTCAGTCTCCCCACCTAATGAAACCCATTCCGAGGGAGTTGTGTCACCTACTGTGAAAACTAGCCGATCCTCACAAATACCAATTTCATCTGCGGCCTCAAGCTGATGTGGCCCATTTAATTTATCGCCATTGATCAACGTGCCATTTCGACTCCCAAGATCTTCAATCCACCAGACACCGTCTTTCATTTCAACCACCGCGTGCTGACGGCTTACAGAGCCTGAATCAACAATAATATCGCAGCCTGGATGACGACCAATAACGGTCTTTTCTTTCACAAGGCGATATCTTTCTCCCGCCTTGCCACCAGTCATCAATACGAGGAACGACACGCTGTCAGCACCTTTTTTTCAATTGTGTGAATACCAAACGGAAATTTTACTGCCGACCACCAGCAGCTTTCCCTACCGATTGCCCATCTGCCAAGTCCGCGATAGGCTACCACAACACAATTGATTGGTAACGGACTGTTTCGGAGGATCCTGAACATCAGAAGACCATCAGGCTCACGACGCGAAAACGGCCTTATTTTGCTGAAATTCTGGGGAATGGTGTAACGGTAGCACGACTGGCTCTGAACCAGTTAGTCCAGGTTCAAATCCTGGTTCCCCAGCTTGCCTGCTCAGGACGATGACTCCTAAGTCTGACAAAGCCCCCCTTTATCTTGCCAGTGTCCATTGCGGATGACTTGTACAGCAACAAAACACGCTTGGCGGTAGCAAACGAATGACTGACGCAGCCCCCTCAGACAGTAGCTCACAGCAACCAAATGACGCTCATACGCCAGCGGTAGCAGTAGGTGTAAAGGAGGCCGTTGGACGATCTGTTGACGGCCACCGTGTCCTTCTGGTTGATGACCAGCCAATGATCGGCGAAGCAGTCAGACGCCTTCTTGCTGATCAAGCTGATATGACGTTCGCGTTCTGCAAAGACGGATCCAAGGCAGTGACAACGGCGGAAGAATTCCAACCAACTGTCATCTTACAAGACCTTGTTATGCCAGATATCGACGGCCTGGATCTTGTAGGCCAGTTTCGTTCCCATGCCAGCACAGAAAAAATCCCCGTCATCATGCTGTCAGCTACCGAAGAAGCCGCGACAAAGGCGCAACTGTTAGAAGCGGGAGCAAATGACTACCTCATAAAACTCCCCCATCAGATTGAACTGATTGCTCGAATCCGTGTTCACTCAGAGGCCTACAAAAGGCTCCTTGAACGTGATGCTGCCTTCGGCGCACTTGAACGATCACTCGCAGACTTAACACGAGAACGAGAGAAGTCAGAGCGTCTGCTTCGTAATATCCTCCCCGACACAATCGCCGAACGGCTGAAGAACAATGTCTCTACAATTGCCGAGTCCTTCTCGTCAGTCAGCGTCTTATTTGCCGACCTCTGCGGTTTCACGACTTTTTCGGAGCGTGTGGATGCAAGCCAACTTGTCGACCTACTTGATGATATCTTCTCTGCGTTTGACCACTTAGCAAATGCATACGGAGTTGAGAAAATCAAAACGATTGGTGATGCATACATGGCTGTTGCAGGACTTCCCGAAGCTCGTGATGACCATGCTGAAGCTGTTGCCGGCATGGGGCTTGGCATGCTCGAGGCATTCAGGGGTGTGATGCGCAACCGAGGGCTTTCCATGGAAGTTCGTATTGGCATTCATTCTGGCCCGGTTGTTGCCGGGGTCATTGGCAAACACAAATTCTCGTATGACTTGTGGGGCGACACTGTCAATACAGCCAGTCGTATGGAGTCTCACGGTGAACCTTCTCGAGTGCATGTATCTCAAGCGACATATACGTTGCTCAAAGATCGTTACCGATTTACCGATCGAGGTGAAATGCAAATCAAAGGAAAAGGCCTCCAGCAGACATACTTTCTTCTTGGTCGCAATGAAAGTCCGTCATAGAAACGCACACTGGATCCTGCACTTTCCAATTCAGCATTTTTCCGAAAATAGAAAATACTCAACACGGTTTGGTTTGACAGAGACTGAGACTCGTACATGACAGAACCGCACATTACTCCTATCGGAGCGGCTTTCACCTGGGTTGGTCGAATCACCGCTATAGGGTTAGTCATGGTGCTCCCGGGTATTACCGGGGACTGGCTCGACCGCCAACTCGACACAACCTTTCTCGAGCCAGTGGGATTTCTGCTTGGTTTTGTCCTAGGACTCACATCCGTTGTCCGATTAGCAGCTGCAAAACGGCAGAAATAGCTGGAAAAAGGTCCATCCATGCAGAACAATCAACAATCCATTGTAAAATCTGTTGCGTTTGGGTTTGCAGTTCTCACCGCAGGCCAGGTTCTCATCGCTGCTGTCATGATTTCCAGAACTATACCGAACCTGGACGCTGAACTGCGAGCGAAAACTGTCGCAGTCGTGAGCGCTATCACGCTCAGCGGGGCCTTTTTGGCTTGGTATGTCACATGCCGGACAAAAAAGGTGGCCTCACACCAACCTGCCCTGGGCATTGCCGGTGCTCTCACGGCAAATTTAATACGACTCATAGTGCCACTTTTAGCACTCGGTTTCTTCCAGACCAGTGCCGCAGAGGTGCACTGGAGCGGGCCACTTCAAAATTTTGTAAGAGAAACTCTCGTTGCCTCCTACCTAGTTTTGCTTTTACTTGATATCCTTCTCCACGTAGTCGGCTATGGTGGAGGTGTTCAGGCGGTCAAACACCACACTCCCGAATAAGACCGAACACAAAACAACTCTACTTTAGAAGTAATAAATCCATCTGATGTCAGCAAACCCCATCTATCATCTTAAGGATGCCTATTTTTTCGAAGTACCAAAGAGTCTATGGCGTTATGACTGGAAGTCATTGAGTGAAGTGCCTTCGTTTCTGACAGATGGCCATCCTGCCGTTACTGACGTGAATGAATTTAATCGAGCGCTTGATGGCAAAGTTCTTATTCCGCAACCATTTGCGGAACTCCACAGTCTCTATGCACCAAAATCGGGATTTGCAATCTCTAAGTACATGATTCTTGAACTCGTTGTAGCTGCCGTCATGGTGCTGATATTCACACGAGTTGCGAAACAACTGTCTTCCGGAGAAGCTCCAAAGGGCCGATTCGCTAATCTTTTTGAAGCTTTTCTCGTATTCATTCGTGACAATGTCGCGCGCCCAGCGATTGATGACCCACCGGGCCATGGCCATGCTGATGGAAACGCAGCACCCGTACATCGTGGGGACACCTTTGTTCCCATGCTGTGGACGCTCTTCTTTTTTGTTCTAGGATGCAATCTGCTTGGGATGGTCCCTTGGGCAGGCTCGCCAACAGCATCGTTTTCAGTCACTCTCGCTTTAGCCGCTGTGACCTTTCTTACTGGCTTATTGTCAGGCATGAAGCAGTTCGGTGTAATCGGATTTTTTTTAAATCAGGTTCCACCAATTGACATGCCCACATATATGTTGCCACTTAAAATTATTATTTCCTTTGGGCTTTTCTTGATTGAAATACTGGGATTGTGCATCAAACACTTGATCCTAGCGGTTCGTTTGTTAGCGAACATGGTTGCTGGTCATCTCGTACTTCTCGGTATTATGGGTCTGATTACGGCGGCCGCCTCAGCTTCGACAGGTACGTGGGCAACTGTTACCGTAATTAGTGTCCTCAGTGCGACTCTTTTTAGCGTTCTGGAACTTTTTGTCGCTTTCCTGCAGGCCTATATATTCACATTTTTGTCGGCGCTTTTCGTTGGCGCAGCGGTCCACCATCACTAAAGACATAAACCACACAAAAAAAACTTTCGAGACCCTTCAAAACCTCTCAAAATTGCTTAAAACATGCCTCTATAGGATGCGGGCCAACGTCTTAGGTCGTTCGGCACAAATCCGACAAACAGATCTCGTTTCATCCCGTCTGGAAACAACGGTTTCCAGACTCACGCTTTCAAGGAGTTCCAGCCCGTGATGCTTCGCTCGTTTTTCTCAGCCCGCTCGGCCAGCACACTTGCCGTCGTTTTGCTCACGCTTCTCTGTGCTGATGTTGCCAGTGCTCAAGAAGCAGTTGGTGGTAGAGCACTTATTGATCTTTCAGCCTCTTTTGGCGTTGGCCTTGTTGTTATTGGTGCCGCCATGGGCATCAGTAAACTTGCTGCAGCAGCTTATGAAAGCATGGCTCGCCAGCCCGAAGTATCAGGTAGCATTCAGACTGCTTTGATTATTGCTGCAGCACTGATTGAGGGTTTTACGTTCTACGCACTGTTCATCTGCTCAGGAAAGTAGTTCTCCTTCGTCCACTGCTGTGTTTCAAGAAATCTGGTTACAAGTACTGCCTTACATCGCCAAGGGCGACCGAGAAAAGTACTTCTGGTTTTAAGAGATGTGGCAAGGTAATTCGTCAGATGACGGATACGGGAATCTTCCACGTATCTGTCATCTGGCAACGAGCCTACGAATACATTTGGAATGATTTCACACCTGTTGAAGTGACACCCTTGATATGACCTTCACTACGACCACAAGGCATCGCATCAACCCAGCGATCATTACAAAAGGCTTGCAACCACACGCCGTCAAAATGTTCACGCGAAGCGGTCTGCCACAGGAGACACAGATGTCGTATTTACACACAGCTTGCCGGCTTGGGCACTCATGCCTTCTTGCTCTCATGGTGATACTGATTGTGTCATCCTCAACAAGCAACGCATGGGGTTCAGAGACACCTCACGCCGCTGATGAACACAATGAAAAACATGGGTCGCATCATTCTGAAATCGGTGCAAATCCACCTCCAGGCACATCTCTTGAAGAATTTGAGAGTCCTGCAGAATTGAGGAGAGATTTGGCGATCTGGTCATTTGCTGTTTTCTTCATGCTCATGCTCTTGCTTTCTGCAGTTGCCTGGAAACCCATCATGAAGGGACTCGATGCTCGCGAACAGGGGATTGCCGACATGATCGCTGCAACACAAAACGCGCATGATGATGCAAAAAATCAACTCGCCTCATACGAACGGCGGCTCGCCGAAGCAGCAGAAGAAGTCAAGGGAATGCTTGATGAAGCGCGCCGGGACGCTGAAACAACGAAGCAAACAATAGTAACTGAGGCACGGCAAGCGGCTGACGAAGAGAAGCAACGAGCCAAAAAAGAAATCGAAATGGCACGAGACGATGCCATCTCGCAACTCGCTGAAAAAGCAGGTGACCTTGCCGTCGGCGTTGCTGAGAAATTCATTCGAGAGAAGATCAGCCCAGAAGATAAAAATCGTCTTGTACGTGAATCTGTCGCAAGTCTTTCAACATCACCAAGTGCCAACTAGGACTGTCGAAAAACAATAAAATCGCATGACTACCGACGAATTAAATCGTTCATCACCGCTGGATGCACCTCGTGACATTGGGTCAGCGAGACTCGCGAAGGTCTATGCTCAGGCAATTGTTGAAGCTGCTGATCGCCACCAATGCCAGTCGGAAGTAGTTGAAGAATTAACGCACATTGTAGAAGACGTGCTTCCTCGCGTTGAAAGTCTCACAAGCGTTCTCGAATCACCTCGGATAACGCCATCGGACAAGACTGCTCTTGTCAGCAAAACCTTTTCCGGAAGAGTATCGACCATTACGCTCAACACGCTGCTGGTGCTTGCAAACCATGAACGGCTTGGGCTTCTGCCAGAATTGGTGATCGCACTACGCCGTGATTTAGACCAGAGGGCAGGGCGACGAGAAGCCGTCCTTACAACTGCCAACTCGATTACCCCAGATGAACAGGCTGCTATTCTTAAGTCAGTCGAAGAATCACTAGGCGAGTCGCTTACCGCTCATTTTTCCGTTAATCCAGATCTGCTCGGCGGCCTTGTCGTTCGGATCGAAGACACAGTTTACGACCATTCCGTCTCCACGAGCTTAGTGTCGCTCGCGGAGCGTTTGAAGCAGAGGAGTATCCATGAAATTCAACACCGACGAGATCGCCTCGGTTCTGCGTGAAGAAATTGACCGCTATCAGACTGGTATTGATGTCCGAGAAGTCGGGCAAGTACTCGAAGTTGGTGACGGCATTGCTCGCGTCTGGGGGCTATCTGGCGTAATGGCCGGCGAAATGGTCGAGTTTCCAGGTGGCGTTACTGGGCTGGCATTTAACCTCGAAGAAAATTCTGTCGGCGTCATCATTCTTGGTGATTACCTGAAGGTAAACGAGGGTGATGAAGTACGAAGCACTGGAAAGCTTCTCAGTGTACCTGTCGGTGATGCGGTCATTGGTCGGGTTCTCGACCCACTTGGCAATCCACTCGATGGAAAAGGACCAATCACCACTGACAAAAGAAGGCCTGTTGAAACTCTTGCACCGGGTGTCGCTGATCGTCAACCCGTACGCGAGCCTCTTCAAACGGGCATTAAAGCAATCGATGCGATGACTCCTATCGGCCGCGGTCAACGAGAATTGATTATCGGTGACCGTAAAACTGGAAAAACAGCCATCGGAATTGATGCAATCATCAATCAAAAACACAGTGGCGTAAAGTGCTTTTATGTCGCCGTTGGACAAAAAGACTCCTCTGTCGCTGTCGCCATTGACGTGCTACGTAAGCATGGCGCTATGGATTACACGACGGTGATTGTCGCAGGAGGATCTACTGCTGCACCACTTCAGTACATTGCACCCTATTCCGGAACTGCAATGGCAGAAGAGTTCATGTATAACGGCGAACATGCGTTAATCGTTTATGATGACCTCTCGAAGCAAGCAACCGCCTACCGACAACTATCACTTCTCATGCGTCGCCCACCGGGACGTGAGGCCTATCCTGGTGACGTTTTCTATGCACATAGTCGTCTTCTCGAAAGATCTGCAAAGCTTTCTGATGAACATGGCGGGGGGTCGCTCACGTCTCTACCAATTATCGAAACACTTGAGGGTGAAGTGTCGGCTTACATTCCCACCAATGTAATTTCGATCACCGACGGCCAAATCTATCTTCAGCCCGATTTGTTCTTTGCCGGCCAGCGTCCAGCAATGAACGTTGGTATCTCCGTCTCTCGTGTTGGTGGAGCAGCCCAAACAAAAGCGATGAAGAAAGTTTCTGGGGGGCTTCGCCTGGACCTCGCCTCGTTCCGTGAACTCGAAGCATTCGCGCAACTAGGAACAGATCTCGACGCCGCAACGCAGTCGAGGCTCGACCGCGGCTATTGCATGGTTGAACTACTCAAACAGGGCCAGTATCAGCCTCTCGATATTGTCGATCAGGTTCTCAGCATATACGCAGGAACACGTGGACATCTCGACAACGTCGAACGAGACAAAGTCGCTGCTTGGGAATCTGGTTTTCTGACATTTGTACGGGACCAGACACCAGAGGTACGCTCAAGACTTGAGGAAACAAAAGCCCTCGACGATGAGACAGAACGGTTGCTGGAGGCTGCGATTGCGGAATACAAGCGTCAGGTTCAAGGTGCAAAGCAACCTGAGCCCTCTCTTGCCGGCTCGAACTGAGAAAGAGAAGAATTCCTATGGCCAATGCTCGTGCTCTCGACCGTCGACGACGTTCCGTTCGTAATATCCGCAAGATAACGCGAACAATGGAACTCATTGCAACGGCCCGATTCAAGAAAGCCATGGACCGCTCAGTTGCGGCACGTGACTACACCCAGCAATTGGCAAAAATCTTAAAAAACATTGCTGCTGTCGGTGAAGATTTATCGCACCCATTGCTTGAAAGTCGACCTACTCGACGAACCGCTGTTCTTGTTCTGACCGGAAATCGTGGCTTGTGCGGAGGGTACAATTCCAATGCCGTAAAGCAGGCAATGGGATTACTGAGTCAATGGTCAGGCAATGATACCGAAACACACGTAACAGTATCTGGCAAACGAGGCATTAATGCCCTGAAGTTTCGTGGCATCACTATCGATGAAGAACACCTTAATTTCGAGGACAAGCCAGCATTTAATGAAGTCTCACCAATCGGTACGTCGTATCTAAACGCCTACATACAAGGTGACATCGATCGCCTCGATGTCGTCTACACCCGCTTTGTAAACATCGCCAAGCAGGAAGCAATTGTTGAAACACTGCTTCCGTTAAAACCAGCCGTAGATGAAGAGAATACATCGTCCCATTCGGGTAATCTCGCGTCAGAAGAATACGATTTCTACCCATCAGCTGAAAGTATTCTCGAAGAGATTCTCCCGGCAAGTTTCCAGTCACGACTCTTTAAGTGCTTTCTCGACTCCGCTGTAAGCGAACAGGTTGCACGAATGGTTGCAATGAAAGGCGCGACAGAAAATGCCTCGGGGATTATCAGTGATCTCTCACGGCGATATAACCGAGCCAGACAAACACAGATCACCGGCGAAATTATGGAAATACTTGGTGGCGTCGAAGCCCTCAAGCAATAGTTCAAATCACCTGAAGGGCCGCTTACACGGCATTCACCACTTACAATCCTTAAAGTTCTCTAGACCCGAAGGTTCCTTCCTCATGGCAACAGCAATCGCCTCTGACAAAAAGAATGGCAAAGTCACACAGGTCATTGGATCAACATTTGACGTTGAGTTTCCTGAATCCACTCTGCCTGCAATTTACAATGCAGTTCGTATTGATGCCGATCACAAGGGCGTCAAACTTGAGCTAGTAGGTGAAGTACAGCAACACCTTGGGGGAGGAAAAGTCCGCTGCGTGGCACTCGGCTCAACAGATGGCCTCATCAGAGGACAGGAGGTTGTTGATACCGGATCACCGGTAAGCGTGCCCGTTGGACCCGCTACCCTTGGCCGGGTTTTTAACATGCTTGGAGAACCGATCGATAATGGTGGCGAAGTAAACGCTGATGAGCGGTGGTCTATTCATCGAGACGCCCCACCTATTTCTGAACTCTCGACAAAAACAGAACTTTTTGAAACCGGCATTAAGGTCATTGATCTTCTCACCCCATTCGTTCGAGGTGGTAAAGCGGGATTATTTGGCGGTGCCGGCCTCGGTAAAACGGTTATTTTGACCGAACTGATCGCAAGGATCGCGAGCGCCCATGGCGGAAATTCAGTTTTTGCTGGTGTTGGAGAAAGAACACGAGAAGGAACTGACCTGTGGCTTGAGATGCAAGATGCCAAAATTGGTGATACTGGGCGGAGCGTCATTGAACAAACATGCATGGTCTTTGGCCAGATGAATGAACCACCAGGCGCGAGACTGCGAGTTGCACTTTCTGCCCTCACAATGGCTGAGTATTTTCGTGACACGACTGGAACAGATACGCTCCTCTTCGTAGACAATATTTTCCGCTTTTCGCAAGCAGGTAGCGAGGTGAGTGCACTTCTTGGCCGAATGCCAAGTGCGGTAGGCTACCAGCCAACGCTGGCTACTGAGATGGGTGCGTTACAGGAACGTATTACATCAACGGAGAAGGGTGCCATCACTTCAGTCCAGGCGGTCTATGTTCCTGCTGATGACCCCACCGACCCCGCACCTGCAACCGCTTTTGGCAATCTGGATGCTTTCATCTATCTTGAACGCTCAATTTCTGAAAAAGGCATCTATCCAGCTGTCGATCCACTCGCTAGTTCCAGCCGGATCCTAGATCCACAGTATGTTGGAGAACGGCACTATAACGTCGCACGACGTGTCCAAACTACATTACAACGTTACCGAGAACTCCAAGACATCATCGCAATTCTTGGCGTCGACGAACTTTCCGAAGAAGATAAGCTTGTTGTCCATCGTGCTCGACGAATGGAACGATTTTTATCACAGCCCTTCCTTGTAGCTGAAGTATTCACAGGAAAGCCGGGTGAAATCACCAGCCTCGAAGATACAATCCGATCTTTCGAAGAAATCGCTGATGGAAAATGGGACCATCTCCCAGAGCCTGCTTTCATGTATGTTGGCACGATTGAACAAGCTGAAGAGCAGGCCAAGAAAATGGCAGACAAGGCATAGACAGAAAGCAACCTCTCGTAAAAAGCATCATGGCAACCACGACATCACAGAAACTTATTCGCTGCGTTATTGTCACACCTGAACAGACAGTTCTCGACACGAAAGCTGCAGGGGTATCACTTCCTCTTGATGATGGAAGCCGGGGTATCGCCGCGGGACATGCTCCTTTCATCGGACGCCTCGGAGCAGGCGAGGTACAGTTACACGGTGTCGCAGGAGGAACAGGAGCTGAAACATCCATTTGCACCTTTGTTGAAGGTGGATTCGTCGAGGTTGGTAATAACGAAGTAACCGTCATCACTCAGGGTGCGCTCGATTCCGGATCAATCAAAGCATCAGAAATACAGGCCGAACTTGAGAATTTGTATCAACAAAAAGCCGTTGGCGACGATCAAATAGATGCTCTTCTGAAGACGGAATCGACTGCTCGTGCTCGACTCAGGGCTGCCCGACGAAAGAGAAAATAGAACTGATTTGGCTTTTTAAATACCAAATCTTTTTTCTGGCTGGCTCGTTACCGATTGCATGAGTCAGATTTGGTAGTCCGCCTCAGGTGAAGGCGTTTCTCCCCGCATCCGTAGTTTTGGCTTTTCAAGAACAACCGTTGTGTGTGGCTCGATAGACCGTGTGATCCACACATTACTACCAATCACGGAATCATGCCCAATAACTGTCGCACCACCAAGAACTGTTGCGTTGGCATAGATTACAACCCGATCACCGATGGTTGGGTGGCGTTTTGCACCTCGCACCAACTGCCCCTCAGCATCGGTTGGAAACGACACGGCGCCAAGCGTGACGCCTTGATACAGTTTTACATGACTGCCGATCTCGCAAGTTTCACCAACGACCACACCAGTGCCATGATCTATAAAAAAATGATCTCCAATCGTTGCACCAGGATGAAGGTCAATACCGGTACGAGAGTGAGCCCACTCAGCCATCATTCTCGGAATCAGAGGCACAGAAAGCCTTTGTAGTAGATGAGCAAGACGGTGTATGGTCACCGCCTCAAGCCCTGGATAGCAGAAGATAATTTCCTCGAGATTCCGCACCGCAGGATCACCGTCGTATGCTGCCTTCACATCGGTGGCAAGAACTCTTCGAAGGTCTGGAATCTGCTCCAAAAACTCGACTGCTTTCGCTTGACCCAACGCTTCAAAGTCAGCTTCATCAACACACTCCTGAACAGCGTCTGGCAGTGAAGGGGTACGGCGGCCCGCAGCAGCAGCAACCTGCGTTGCTGCAAGACTATGACGCAACGCACGACCAATTTGTATCGTGAGTTTATCGTGCAATCCATCGATTAGATCACCGACGTGATACGTAACATTTCCAAAATGAAGATTTTCTCTGCGGCGATACCCTGGATAAAGAATTTCCTTCAGGTCCTCGCACACGGTAATAATTGACTCATAATTTGGCAGGGGGCAATGCCCGAGATAGTTCGTTGCTGGCACCTCTCGATAGGTGTCAACAATTCGTTGCGTCAGCTTCGGTAGCTGTTCTTTTAGCCGTAGATCAGTTGCCATGTTCTTTGTCCAGCATCGCAGTTGCTTGACCTCGATAGGTACCCATTCGAGAGATTCGACCCACCCGTAGGTCAAAGTTGAATTGAACTTCTCGAACGCATCACAAACGGAAAGCAGGGTAAGGTCTGCGGGCAACTTTGCTACCTCTACAGTGCGTCACCTGATGCTTCAATGGCTGCCGCAAGAGTCAGGCCGCCATCATACAGTGCCCGCCCAACAATACATCCAGACGCACCAGTTGCAGCAACTGCCCGCAGATCATCTGCATCCGCAATACCGCCGGATGCCACGACGGGATGGGGGGACGCTTGAACCATCGCCTCTAGAGCGGGAAGGTTTGGACCTTGGAGCATGCCGTCACGGGCAATATCCGTATACACAATAGCTGCAAGCGGAAGTTCAGCCGACCGGGCAGCTACGTCAACAGCTTGCTGGGTACTGGTTTCAATCCAACCTCTCGCTGCGAGCTTTCCTTCTCGGGCATCGAGACCAAGGACAAGCGTATCAGGAAATGCATTCGCAAGCTCAGCAAACAGTTTTGGCTGCTCAATCGCGACACTTCCAATAACGAGTCGTGAAACTCCTGCCTCAAGATAAGATTCTATTATCTGCCGAGAACGTATACCCCCTCCTACCTGACAAGGCACGCCGGCCGCCGCTACCATCTGACGAATCAAATCAGCCTGAATAGCCGCTCCATCTTTTGCGCCTTCAAGATCAACAATGTGAAGACGGCGACTACCCGAAGATGTAAATTTTTTCACAGTCTTGACAGGGTCTTCCCCAAAGACTGTTTCGCGATCATAGTCACCTTGCTGCAGGCGTACGCAACAGCCTCCACGAAGATCGATTGCTGGCCAAAGCTCCATTACGTCTTCCTTTATATGACAGACAATTAAACGTGTTCGATAAAATACTTCAGTAGTCGCATTCCGATTGACTGGCTCTTTTCAGGATGGAATTGCGTCGCCAACAACCGCCCTCGCGACACCCCGGAACAGAACATTCCGCCGTAGTCGGTCTCGGCTACAATTACACTCGGGTCCGAAGGCTGAACACAGTACGAGTGCACAAAGTAAAAGAATTGTGGCTGATGTGTATCTCCATCAAGTACTTGCGATACACGACTTTCTTCACGCCACCTCACTTGATTCCAACCCATGTGTGGAACCTTTAAATCATCCGAGCAATTAAACCGGGTGACATCACCAGCAAACACTCCTAACCCATCGTGCCGGCCACCCTCCCAACCGGTTTCGAAGAGGAGTTGCAGCCCCATGCAAATCCCAAGGAATGGCCGATCAGCGTTAATGTGTCCCTGAATTGGCTCAACAAGTCCACGTTCACGCAGTGCCACCATTGCATCTGAAAAAGCACCTACGCCCGGTAGAACGAGCCTGTCGGACTCGGCGACACAGTTCGGGTCTGACGTTATTTCTGCCGTAACGCCATGCCTTTCAAAAGCTTTCTGAACACTTCGGAGATTGCCACTTCCGTAATCTATAATTCTGAGCATATCCGGAGTTTAAGCGGCCGCACGACAAGAAAAAGGGGGGGGGGCTCTTTTTCCCCAAACGTCTGACGCTGTTCAATCAAATCCGACCGACACCAGAACCCACTGAAGCCCGTTTCGTCATTCCATCCGACACTTATTGAGTACCCGGAACCGAGGCTTGCTCTGGGTAAATGACGCATTCAATCCGACAATTTCGCTGCCTGCCCGCAGTCGTTGCATTTGAGACGACTGGATGATTCGACCCGTGTGCAACGAGGAACATTTGCCTGTCACTCAACGGCGTTCGAGTGGTCAGAAAATCAAAAACAGTAGAGGCCTGAGCAGTTGTCAACTGATGCGCAGACTGCCATGAAGATCCTGTCAGTGGATCGGTATCAAGATGTCCCTCGATTCCAAGGTAATGGCGAGGGAAAACTGTTTCTAGTTCTGTTGCTAACTGAGTCAGCAAAGATGCACCCGCAGGTAGAAGATTCGGTGTTCCCGATTCAAACAAGCGTTCAGATGGTACTTCAACACGAACAACCCCTCCATCTAAGCGAACTTGAAGATTCTCAAGAGACAATTGCCCCATTGCTGATTGCATCGCTGCGGCAGCACCCGCAGCTGCAGGCGAGACCATTGGACTTATGATGTCTCCCGAAGCTCCTGGACGACCAACGACTCGGCTTGCAGCTAGTTGAGTTGTAGTACTGGCTAACTGCTCTCGAATCGCTGAGAGCTCTTCTTGCATGATCTGATTTTCGGTCTGACTCCGAGTCAGGGCAGCTTCCAATTGAGCATTCCCCAAGGAACTATACGACGGCGTCTGCGGCAAACTTGGCAATGTCTGAGGAAGAGTATGCGCGGGAGCAGCAACGCCAGGTGGGGGCTCAAGACTTATTGTAGCTGGGGTTTGCTCTCTGCGCATGAGATTAGAACAGCCTATAGAAACGGCTGGCACCAAAAGCACACAAGCTAGTAACACACGCTGTCTGTACATACCCACAAAACAATCATGAAAGGAGACATGAACCCGGAGAATAGAGAAGACACCGACCCCGAGCAAGGCCGTCGGCCTGTTGTTTTCTCGAGAATTTCCGTATTTCAATGCAAAATTCGGGAGGTTTGTCGAAATCAACCAATCGACTGCATCTTCCCTCGTATCCACCGCCACAGGAAAAGTGTCACCGCGGTGAGTAGAACAACGAGCCCGAGAACCGTTCCAAGTTGCACGACATCATCAAAAAGCACTGAAGCCCAGTCCCATACAAACTGCCAGAACAGAGTAACAAGTACAGTCGCGAGACACAGACTTGGACCAAACGGCAGTTCATTCTCACGATGCATGACGAGCTGAAAAAGCCCGTGCACTAATCCAATAAACGTAGCCAGGAAAAAGATTAATACTGCAGGCTGCCAACCAAGCCAAATACCCACCATTGCCATGAGGGTGACATCTCCCATACCCATTGCTTCACGACCGAGAGCAAGTGATGCTCCAGCGCGAGTAAACCACACAATACCTGCCGAAACAGCCAGCCCGATCATCCCACTCTCGAGCGCTGCCAAACGCACTCCTCCCAACCAATTCATAATGGAAAAAACGGCGATACCAATCAGCAAAACAAGATTACGGGGCTCACTGACACATTGGCTCACTTTTTGCACAAGATCTTTTGAACCTTCTTTATTTCTTGGAGTCCAACGAGCTGTGCATAGAGCCCACCACAACACAAACAAAGCAATCGTAGTAGCCAGGTGTTGTACCGATGGATCAATAGCTTTTGACATATTGAGCGGTCCCCAAGCAACCAGAAAATCTTCAGTCAGAGTGGCGGCCGCGAAAGATCGCTCAGTAATGACCGGAACTGGGAGAAGAATTTCAGGGAAAATTGCCAAGGCAATGAGACCGCACACAACACCGGGCGTTGTGATGACATCAGGTATCACTCGATAACGAATATCGACCCAGGCAGCAGCGGCAAGGAACCAGAAAAAAATTGAGTGCCCCCACGCCCGTATGAAAAGAGCAGGGGAATTTGCAGTCGTACGGACCACATTGTGTGGCAAAAGCCCCTCGCAGATCACTTCCCACCACATGATTCCCACAACCACGAGACAACCAGCCACAATGGTCACACTGCGGTACCGAGGTGCAGACTTTCCAAGACTTTGGACCTGACTGTCTTGCGTGCCGTCGGCAACCTCAATTTCATCAAATAACCAGCTCACAAAACGATGCAGTACAAAGCCCGCCAAAGCTCCGGCTAGTCCTGCAGACACAAGAGCGACAAGAATAGTGCCACTATTCATGAATTAGCTCCTGCAGATGTGTCACCAGGCCGTGCCGCGCAACCTTTCCACGAGGCCAGCCATTCCATAATGGTCCCAACAATGGCTGGAACTGATATTCCATCTGTATTGATACAAAAATGAGCGACATCAGTGTAATACGGCTCTCGGTCGATCAGTGCCTGATCGACTTCAGAATAAACATCTTTTCCTTCAAGCGCTGGACGACGGCTCGCTGTTGTTGCATCCGCTGCAAGTCGCCGTCGAATTTCATCCGCGGGAGCCACCAGCCAAACTACGGGCAGCCCAGAATTTTCCATTATTCTGCGATTTTCTTCTCGCAAAACAATTCCACCACCCGTTGATAACACACCATCCGAAATCCTAAGGATCTCTTGTAACACGACCGTCTCTGCGTCTCGAAACGACGACTCACCTTGATTTTGAATGAATTCCCCAACTGAACATGAATGCTTCTGCTCAAATACCTCATCCGCATCGATAGCAGGGCAGTCAAAATGATTTGATAAAGCCTGAGCGATAGTTGTCTTTCCAGAAGCTCGGTAACCCACAAGTATCAGACGAACCACGAACGTCTCCTCTTGGCATGAACCCTATCATTTATTCAATAATTCTTACAGACGACGTTGCTTGCTTAAGCGCCAATCGCATCACACCGTCTGGCGGCTCTTTACCGTGCCATATTTTGAATTGCTCAGCAGCCTGACGAACAAACATCTCTACCCCTGTTACCACCTTACACCCGACGTCTTGTGCCTCTTTGACTAGCAATGTGTTTTCCGGGTTGTACACAGTATCGAAAACTACCATATAAGGTCGCAAATGTTTCGCCCCAAATGGTGTTTCATTCACCTTTGGATGCATTCCGATTGGTGTTGCATTCACAACACAGTCATACGGTAGTCGATGTCGTCCTGACCACTCGACCACCTTACCATTCACTAATTCTGCCAGTGTGTGAGCCCGTCCTACTGTACGAGAGGAGATCGTCACTTCAACGCCCTGTTTTCTTAATCCAAAGGCGATTGCTCGAGCAGCACCACCTGCTCCGAGAATGAGTGCCGATTTCAGTCCAAGACGTCCACCGAAGCCGACATCCTGTGCTTCAAGAGACTCTTGGATCGCTGCAACAGCCGCGGTAACATCCGTATTGAATACTTTCATTGCCCCGGTTTCACCATCAAAAGAAATGGTGTTTGCAGCGCCAATCTCCTCCACCAAGTCACCCTGTGAGGATGCAAACCCTACTACATTTTCTTTATGGGGAATGGTCACACTCAAACCGGCAAGTGGCCAACGCTTTGCCTTCTTTAATAAGTCTCCAAGATGACCTTTTGGAACAAGGAAAGGCAGATAAACCGCATCAATACCAGCGGCTGCACAGGCTGCATTATGAACCACCGGGCTGAGGCTATGGCCCACCGGATCTGCAATGACACCGTAAACTTTCGTTGAAGGCGTAATCGCGTCATATCGATACATTTCACAGAGTTGCCTCCACGGGATCTGTCCTGGTGCAAGGATTTTCTCGGGATTGAAGGGCGCAAATGTAAATGTTGCACCAAATTGCCCGGCGAGCACTCGGCTTGGTGTCCCAATTTCACCCATACAAAGCCCAACCGTGGGAGTAGTACTTGAACGTACCAGTTCGAGCATTCGTAGATTGTCGTTTGGATGATTAGCGAGCGTTGCGATTTTGACAACATCCGCATCCAAGTCAGCTAAATATGCATGAAGACCCTTAAGATCATCAGGAGTTCTCTTGAAATCATGAAAACTGATAATGCGGCGCGTTGAACCGAAACGAGGTATTGTTTTTGCGATATCGTCTTCAAGATCGACGTAGTCAACACCCTCCGCGATCGCTGTCCGAAGCACTGTCAATCGCTCTTCTTCTGTGCCCTCCCAGTGACCTCCGTCCTGCTTGCGGCGGCATGTTGCGATCACAGGACAAGGGCGGTCGGCCAAAAGGCGTTTAACTTGCACCTTTCGCTGAATACAATCCAACCGCAATTCCACAAGATCTACACCCTGCTGGCCAAGATGTCGTAATTCAGTCAGAAGATATCGATGACGACCCCTGGCTAGGCTGACACAAATCATACAAATTCAACTTTTACCTGGTTTAAGAAAAAATACGTTTTTCGATGTATGTCAAAGATGTTTTCCCACTCTTCACAACAACTCACTCTTTGCGTTCCTATGTCCGTCGAAATTGTTTATCGAGTTCTCGCCTCGACAGCATGAGTGACGTCGGGCGGCCATGAGGGCAGTGCCGGGTCCCAGGATATCGATGCCGATCTGCAACAAGTGTATCGACTTCTGCCTGAGAAAGGGGATCTCCCGCTTTAATAGCGGCACGACAAGAAAGACTATGGAGCACCTCATCGACCACAGCCCGATGATCACCGCCATCCGCATCTAAAGCAGCCAGACGATCAATTACCTCTCGGATGATGTCTGATGCTGATGTTCTCCCTACTAAAGCGGGCTTCCCTCGGACAACCACCGTAGTCCCCCCAAACGACTCGACCTTCACTCCAGCCTCTGAAAGTACATCAAGATGACTTGTAACTGCCTCAAATTCTAAAGACGTAAGCTCAACTTGCTCCGGAATGAGTAACGGCTGTACCTCAACTGCACCATTTGACATCCGTTCACGAAGTTGTTCATAAAGCACTCTTTCGTGAAGAGCATGCTGATCGATGACCTCTATGCCTTCCTTGGTTTCCACCACAAGATAACGCTGATGCAGCTGAAATGCGCGCTCCTCAGGAATACCATTATCACCAGTACCCGGCAAGTTCTCCTGCTTGATCGAACTATCATTTTCTTCATCGAAAAGTTTTGGCCCTGATGAAACAAAAGTGTGTTCTGATTTATCCAGATCATGAAGGGGAACGTCCTGAAAACTATTCCTATCACTCTCGTTACTTCCGGCTGCCAACTGCTGTCGTTTCCAAATAGCCTCAGCTGCAGCTAGCCCTGGTACAGCCGACGAACTGCTGCTTGGTGGATTGAAGACAGTTGGGGTGATGATCCCACCCAGAGCACTTCGTACGGCAAGCAGAACGAGCCTGTGCAGACGCCCAGGATCGCGAAAACGCACTTCTGTTTTGGCTGGATGTACATTCACATCAACGTGCGCAAGAGGAACATGTAGTTGCAAAAAAACAATCGGCTGTCGCCCCGAAAGGAGACGTCCGCGATAACCCTCCTGGACTGCATGCAGAATCGAACGATCACGGAATGGCCGACCACCAATGAAGAAGTGCTGGAACCGTCCACTCGCCATATCGTCTTCAGGTCGCCCAATCAAAGCGACTACTGAAATATCATCGTCAACTTCCTTTGCATGAAGGAGCCGATCAGCAAGCTGGTTTCCATAAAGATCAGCAATCCTTTGCCGCCAGTCATCCACCGCTGGCAACTCATGCACTCGCCTGCGATTGTGCGTAAGTGAGAATGCAATCTCAGGGTGAGCAAGAGCTGTTTTCACAAAAGCCTCTGATGCGTGAGACCACTCTGTGGCTGGCGTCTTGAGAAACGCTCGCCTCGCTGGAATCTTCGAAAACAGCTGATGCACCTCGACTGATGTCCCAGGCCTGCAGCCCTCTGGCATGACTCCTCGGTTCAGGCCACCATCGACCTCAAGACGACTGCCGGTTCCTGACGCAGTTCTTGTCCGTATCAAGACGCGAGACACCTCAGCAATTGATGCCAGGGCTTCGCCACGAAAGCCAAGTGTTTTGATGTCATCAAGATCATCTGCACATTGAAGTTTACTAGTCGCGTGCGGCGAAACAGCGAGAGGTAAATCCTCAGCTTCGATTCCACAGCCATCATCAACAATTCGTATTAAGGCAATCCCGCCTTGCTCGAGTTCTGCATCTACACGAGTAGGGCCAGAATCGAGTGCATTCTCAAGAAGCTCTTTCACAACACTTGCTGGTCGTTCCACCACCTCACCAGCTGCAATTCGATTAATCACAGAGACGGGCAATGTCTGAATCTTCCCCATACTTTTTTCCTGCTCACTTCTTCAGATTGTCAGCCACAATTGAGTTTCTAGATGAATACGAAATGGACTGTACATGGTCTCGCACAACTCTCTAGTGAAGTTTGTACTCTTTTATCTTGCGATAAAGTGTTCGTTCGCCAATACCGAGCATTTCTGCGGTCTGCTCCCGGTTTCCGCCAGCCAACTTGAGCGTCTCTCCAATAAATATCTTTTCAATTTCATCAAGTGGCCGACCAATAAGAGACGTAATTCCGGCATTCTTCTCAACATTGTCTGGGAGGACAGCCTGCTCGTGCCCAGCCTCTGGATCTAGTTCGGCTGGTAGATCATCAACATCGAGCGTCTCATCACAATCAACAACCACCATACTTTCAATGACATTACGAAGCTGACGCACATTTCCAGGCCATGAAAACGCTAAAAGTTTTACTCTCGCAGCACGTGACATCCCTTTGATAGGCTTTTGATGTCTTTTCGCAAATTGCTTCATGAAATGCTCAATAAGAAGCGGTATGTCCGCGGATCGTTCCTGCAGATTTGGGATTAAAATCGTCACGACTTTCAGCCGATGATAGAGGTCACTACGAAAACTACCGTCTTCCACTGCATCCTCAAGATTCCGATTTGTTGCAGAAAGAATTCGAACATTTACTCGAACAGGCTGATTCGAACCCACCCTTGTAATCTCTCCTGACTCAAGGACTCGAAGCAGTTTGATTTGTGTTGCCAAAGGCATATCACCAACCTCATCAAGGAATAGCGTCCCACCATCAGCGTATTCAAACTTCCCAACCCTATCTGAAGACGCGTCAGTAAACGCACCTTTGATATGGCCGAAAAGCTCACTTTCCAGAATATTCTCACTGAGTGCAGCGCAGTTCAGTGCAACAAAAGGCTTCTTCTTTCGCGGGCTGTTTTGATGAATTGCCTGCGCAACTAGTTCCTTTCCGGTACCGGTTGCGCCTTGAATCAGAACAGTTGCATCCGTTGGTGCAATCCGTTTCAGTCGCTCGATCACGCCTCGCATCTGAGCACTTGACCCCACGACGCCTTCGAAACCAAATCGTTCATCAAGCCGCTGATTCAGCTCGAGATTCTTAAGCCGCAACCGCACTCCAGCAGACGCCTTCTCAACAGCCACTCTTAACTGAGCAAGCTCAAGAGGCTTCTGCAGGTACGTGAAAGCACCCTGTTGCATCGCCTCAACTGCTGATGGCACTGTCCCATGCCCTGTCACGACAATAACTTCCGTCTCGGCAGATGACGTCTTCGCTACTTTAAGTATTTCCAAACCACCAATGTCATTCATCATAAGGTCAGTAACAACAACATCGAACGATTCATCGCGAATCTGCTGGGCCCCTTCATTACCACCCCCAGCCACAATCACTTTATAGCCAAGTCGCTCAAGCCCCTCGCCCATTGTCCGTGCATGCACAATATCATTGTCCACCACCAGAACACGCACGGATCTGGAAATTCCGTCAACACTTTTCGGAGAAGAGCTAGTTTCTATCGGGCTTGTTGACATCACGCACCAAAGACTAATTGAAGGGTGTAAAAATAATTCATGATTTATCCTCAGTTGATTCTGTTGGCAAACGCGGGGGCGCAGGCAGCCATATTGCCAACTTGGTCCCGCGACCAGGAGCACTTTCTATGTCAATTGAGCCGGCATGGGCCTCAATAATTTTTCGTGCAGTGGGAAGTCCGAGGCCTGAGCCGCCTTGTTTTGTTGAATAGAAGGCCTCAAACACCCGAGCCAGTGTCTCAGAACTCATGCCAGGGCCAGTGTCGATCAATTCGATCAAAACACCGAGACCGGCAGCACGTGTCCTGACCATTAACTGCCCGCCTTCTTGCATTGCCTGAGTCGCGTTGATCAAGAGATTGAGTATCGCCGACCGAAACGTTTCACGATCAATTCGGACTGCAGGCAATTCTGGATCCAAATATCGTACAAGCTCAACACCAGCGTCATCAGTTCGTGGCTGAAAGAAATCCAACAACTGCTCAAGTTCGACATTGAGATTGCCCGGCTCCGGGTCGATACCCTCCTGTCGTGAAAAATCAAGGAAGTCATCGAGAAGCTTCTGCAGACGATCACATTCCTGACGAACCAGATCAATCTTCGCCTTGGCTCTTCGGGCAGTTTGATTGGCTGTGGAGTCATCACCAAGTGAACCAACATCTTCACCAAGCAATTCCATGTTTAATCGAATGCTCGACAACGGATTTCGGATTTCGTGAGCGAGCTCGCTGACGAGCTTAACCAACTCAGCGTACGTACCGCCATCACTTGGAAGTTGATCGTTGAGCAGTGCTGATTGTCCCATAATCACAGCGCCCGAAATATGCTGGACTCTTCGGAATGCAACCTCACCCGCAGGGCCATCATCGCGATAGCCCTGCGGAGAGGAACAACATAGACCTATTCAGTTGCTGGTTCCGCCTCAGCGGTAGCTTCTTCCATGGCCGCTCGACGGCTTAATTTCACGCGATCTTGCTCGTCAACGGCAATGACTTTGACTCGCATTGTGTCACCAACGCGACAAACGTCACCAACATTCCCAACGTACTCATTTGAGAGTTCGCTGATATGGCACAGACCATCTTTTCCGGGAACAAGCTCTATGAATGCACCAAAGTCTTTGACGCTGGTTACGCGACCCTCATAGATTCGACCAATCTGGATCGAAGCCGTAAGTGCTTCGATTTTTGCCAAAGCAGATGTTGCACTTTCCGCATCATGACTTGCAACAGTAACGGTTCCGTCATCATCAACTTCGACATTGGCACCAGTCGTTTCCTGGATGGAGCGAATTGTCTTTCCTCCAGGACCAATAAGCAGGCCTATCTTTTCAGGGTCAATATGCGTGCGCAACAAACGTGGCGCCCATCCAGAAATCTCTTCGCGAGGTCTGCGAACCGCTGAGAGCATTGACCTGAGAATTTCAAGCCGGGCTTCTCGAGACTGCTCGAGTGTAGCCTTGATGATAGCAGCGGAGATCCCGTTTATCTTCAAGTCGAGTTGAATTCCAGTGATACCGTTTTGTGAACCGGCGATCTTGAAGTCCATATCTCCAAAGTGATCTTCATCACCGATGATATCCGTCAGGAGTGTCCACTTATCCTCTGACTCCTTCACAAGCCCTACCGAAATACCAGCCACAGGATTTGTAATTGGTACGCCCGCAGCCATTAAACCAAGAGTCGCACCACACACCGATGCCATTGAACTGGAACCATTGGACTCTAGGATGTCCGAGATCACACGAATCGTGTAGGGGAAAACATCTGGATCAGGCAGAATCGGCTTGACACTTCGCTCTGCAAGAGCGCCATGACCTATCTCTCGACGCCCTGGGCCCCGGATCGGCCGAACCTCACCAACAGAAAAAGAGGGGAAATAATAGTCAAGCATGAACTTCTTTGAATATTCCTCAAACAAGCCATCTACTCGCTGTTCATCCTTGCCAGTTCCAAGCGTAACAGTAACAAGAGCCTGCGTTTCGCCTCTTTGAAAAAGAGCTGATCCGTGGACACGAGGCAAAAGATCAACTTCACAATCGATTGCTCGTAGTGACTTGGAATCCCGGCCATCTGGACGCGTCCCGCCAAGAATCAATTCTCGAATTGCTTCCTCTTCAAGACCATGCCACACGTGTGAAAAATCACCTTCATTAACAGCATCATCACTGCTTGCAGCATCTGCAGGACACACTTCTTCCTTGGCTCGTTCTTTTAAAGCCTTCACAGCCTCGCCTCGCTCAAGCTTGCCTGTGATTCCCGCAGCCTTCAAGAGTTCGGAATAATAGGCAGTCTTAATTCGACTCTTGAGTGGTGCATAGTCAGGTAGCACGCATTCCTTCTTCGGCTTTCCAGCCTTTGCGACGAGTTCGTCTTGCATTTCACAGATCGTGATGATGACACGATGTGCTTCTTCCAGAGCCTCAAGCATGCGTTCTTCAGGCATCTCACGGGCAAAGCCCTCGATCATGAGAATAGCCGTCTTACTACCTGAAACAATAAGATCTAGATCACTCTCTTCAAGTTGATCCTGCGTAGGAAATGGTACGAACTCTCCGTTGACCTGAGCAAGCCGAACGCTGCCGAGGGGGCCTTCAAACGGAAGGGGAGAGATACAAAGGGCAGCCGATGCGCCAATCATGGCCAGAATATCAGGATCATTTTGGCGATCACTTGAGAGCGTTTGCGCCTGAACTTGAACCTCATCATGGAACCCCTCTGGGAACAAGGGTCGGATTGGTCGGTCAATAAGACGACTTGTAAGCGTTTCCTTCATAGTCGGCCGGCCTTCTCGCTTTAGAAAGCCACCTGGAAACTTTCCTGCCGCTGCAGTTCGTTCCCGATAATCACACGTTAATGGAAAAAAATCGATCCCCGCTCGGGGTGATCCCGTTGCCGCAGCAACGAGCACTGTGGTTTCCCCATAAGAAACCAATACGCTGCCTGCGGCTTGTTTTGCCAGCAGACCAGTTTCGATACCTAATACCTCTTGTCCAACTTGACGTTCAACACGATGCTTCACTTTTTCTAATTCCTTCCTTCTTCTTCATTCGGTACTCCTAAAATCCTGTGCACCAGTTTTCTGCTGGCGATGGCAGGATTTACCCGGGAGTATTTCACTAAAATTCTTTAATTTACTTCACTCAAATCATGAACACTACAACTGCGACCCACCGACTTAAGATGCGAGAGTCGTACTTCTATCGCAACAGAATAGAGAGAACCAAGCCTAATGATCAACGAAAGAAGTTGATCTCTTTTCATTCCACCCGAAAGCCTCAGCCGAAGCTGGCAGACGTGGCGGACCGCTTAAGACTATTTTCGAATACCAAGACTTCGAATAATATCGAGATATCGCTGTGGAGCGACACGCTTGAGGTAGTCGAGTAGTCGTCTGCGTCGACTAACCATCAGTAAAAGGCCTCGACGACTTGCAAAGTCCTTCGAGTGCTTTTTAAAGTGCCCAGTCAAATGAGTAATTCGAGCAGTAAGCAGAGCAATCTGCACTTCTGCAGAGCCTGTGTCTTCCTGCCCACGACGATGGGCACCTATGAGTTCTTGCTTGTGTTCCTTAGTCAACGTCATCTTCGTTATTCGCCCTCCGTGGGCGATCAATAGGTTATTTTCTCTAAAACTGTTTCGACCAGAAGTCTACCTTTCGGCAGTAAAAATGCAACCAGAGGCCTGCAGCCTGCCCCATACAGGCGGCTACGCACTTTTGACTGCAGTCGCACCTCTTTCGGGCGAAGCAGTTTGCCCTGCACCACGAGGCGTGTGAACAACGTTCCATACGAGGCCTAAGCGTTCCATTGCCAGAATAACCCAGTACGTCATATCAAATTCCCACCATTTGTGACCGTGGGCAGCCATTCGCTGGAATGCATGATGATTGTTATGCCATCCTTCCCCAAAGGCGAGAAGACCAACCCACCAGAGATTTCGCGAGTCATCAGTGGTTTCGTAGTTTCTGTAACCCCAGATGTGTGTGGCTGAATTTACAAACCACGTCACGTGAAAGACGTAAACCATTCGAACAGCAAGCCCCCAAAGCAACCATGAAACTCCGATTTCAGGACCATACAGTGCCCAGCCAGCTGCAAGCAATCCACCGCCAATTACAAAATGCCAAAGCAGAAACGTTTTGTGAAAAAAGAGAACACCGGAATCTTTGGCTAAATCAGGGGCCCAACGCTTGACGTGAGCATCAATCTCAGCAGTCGTATGCTGAGGAAAGAGCCAAAGCATATGGCTCCAGAGGCCCCCATCTCGGGGACTGTGTGGATCACCCTCCTGATCACTGAATGCGTGATGTTTCCGGTGATTTGCTACCCACACGATAGCGGAGCCCTCACCAGAAATACCACCCACGAAGGCAAAGAACCACCGCACAGGCTTTGAGGTAACAAAACTCCCGTGAGTAAGTAGACGATGATAGCCAAGAGTTACGCCAAGGCACCCAGTCACCCAACACAAAACAAGACAAATAGCGAGACCGGACCAGGAAAAGTAAAACGGGGCCGCTAAAGCAGCTACATGCATGCCAGCAATCCAGATGAGTGTCGGCCAATCAATACCATTCTGCCCGGCTTCTTTTCCATCTGATCGTGGCTCACCAGGTGAGTCTTCCAGATTTGCATCTGTTGTTACTTGTTCAGCATCAGGCCCATGAATCGCGGTGCGACCAAACTGACACGATTCATCTTCAAGAAGATTGGTTGATCCGTGTGCCTGATCAGACGAAGGAGATGGCGAAAGAGTACTCGGAGTCATAGAACTTCCTAATTGTCGGTGGAGCTAACTTCCCACGGCGGGACACTCTGAATCACTATAGTCTTACCAAATGCACGAATCCGGCCATCTCACTCGGTCGAAGACCCGTTGGAGAAATGTCAAAACTGCGTCAAAACATCGCTTTCATGCTTCTATAAACGTTGTTTTTAAGAAAAAAGGTCAGTGAAGGACGGTGGTTCTTGGCAAAACAGAGAGGAGCCAGGCGGTTATGTCCGTCCCTGGAACAGCCGGAGGGGTTGTACCGGAAAGAAGCCAAGCCAGACGATCGAGTGTTGCCGTTTCAGTTGGCTCAAGAATAATTGGCAAACCCTGAGACTCTAACAGACACCCAGATCGACCAGGTAAAGCACGCAGCTGCAGACCCTTTGAATCGACCACCAGACCAAAACCAAGACGCTGAAATGCCCGTACACGACTCCCGCTGAGTTGGTGATAGGCATCTTCGACTCTGCATCCCAAGATAGTGACAAGGCGATCGATCCAGACTTGTTCAATCTCGCCTCGTTCAGCCACACATACGCAATCACACAATTCTATACGCTCATGCGACCACGCAAATCTGTTGAGCGTGATTTCTCCATCACCTTGAATATGTGACGGCAATAATGACGTCGCTGTAGCCAAGTCAATTTGTCTGATTCTTCCAACGCACTCTGCAGTCCAGTCGCCACCTCCATTCGAAATGTGAACCTGACCTATGAACGTGGCTTTTTCTCCCAACGGCCATTGCGGAGAACCACACTCACTCAACACAGCACTTATTAAAGAAACCGGTATGGGATCAGCTGTATTCACATCAACTTCAGTTACATGTCCTCCGGTTTCCTGAGAATTCACCGTACGCACAATCCGCATTTCATCTTGGCTGCTACCTCTTTTAAAGAATCGAATGGCTCGCCCTGAACCGGCAGACACGCATTCAATACGAAGTGGCCACATATTCTCCTCTTCATCAGAATTCATTGCATGCCAAGAAAACTTCTCAATATCTATCAGATAGTTTTTATGGAACTGGACAGGCTCAGAAAGCCATCGCCTCACGAGGCCAACAACACATGCAGCCGTGCCTCCTCTTGGAACGAATCTATCAACTGTGAGCCGAACCTCATTTTCAGAAGTCACGACAGAGACATCAGAAAAAGGCTGCCCGGCAACGGTTACTCCTGAGAGGATCAGACACCCAAGTTGCGGGTAGGTCATGCTCTCAATGTGAACTCGCCTACCAAGTAATCTTGAAGCCTTGTCGGCGATGTGCTCTCGATGTGCTCCTGATTGACGAACGATAGCCCAATAGGAGAGGCAAAGCGTCGGTGCAATGCAAAGCAGGATAAACGCTGACCTGACCCGCCAAATCTTTACGGCTGACTGTTCGACGAACATCCTTGTTCACCTCCCGGCTTATGCATCAGAGTCTGAAATCTATCGGCTCGCCACGAGTTGTTGGTAAAGCTTCCAACGGGCTTGCATTTCTTCGATGCTGTCGCCCCCGAACTTGTCGACTAGTGCTGCTGCCATTGAAAACGCCACAACATTTTCAATAATGACGCTACACGCACTGACCGCACATACATCGCTTCGTTCATATGCTGCAGATTCAGATTGCTTTGTCCTGAGATTGACGGAATCTAGAGGTTTTCGCAGTGTGCTAATTGGCTTCATAGCAGCGCGAATAACAAGAGGCTGTCCGTTGGTAATTCCAGCCTCTAAGCCCCCAGCATTATTCGTGGGACGAACAAACCCCAACGTCGGTTTCGCTCGTTCGCTTTCGTCATAATGGATCGGATCGTGCACCTCCGAACCCGGCCGTCTTGCTGTCTCAAAGCCCATCCCAATCTCAACACCTTTTATAGCTTGGACCGCCATTACAGCTTGCGCTAATTGACCATCGAGTTTACGATCCCACTGGGTGTGTGTACCAAGACCGATTGGCAGTCCGTCCACACGAACTTCGACAATTCCTCCGAGCGTATCACCTTCTTTCCCAACACGATCGATAAGGCCCTTTACGTGATCGTCTTGCTCCGGGTGAAGTGAATAAATCTCACTGGAGTTACGAATGTCTCGTAACTCAGGAAGAGTACCCTCTCGGCCACCAAGAACAACACCTCCCAACTCAGTTACCCAGCCAGCTACCTCAATGCCAAACAATGACAGCAACTGCCTCGCAAGAGCACCCGCCGCAACACGAGCTGCTGTTTCACGAGCGCTTGCCCGCTCCAGAACAGGACGCACGCCTCCAAGGTGCTTGATCGCACCAGGCAAGTCGGCATGCCCAGGCCGAGGCCGCTCAATATCATCCATCTGCTCAATTTTGGCATCACGATTGATGACCTGTAACGTGAGTGGACTGCCAAGAGTCTTACCTTTCCAAAGGCCAGACAAAAAAGTGACTGTATCTGTCTCTATTCGTTGCCGTCCGCCACGGCCATACCCCCCTTGGCGTCGTTGCAACTCACTGTCGATACTATCGGTATCAATAGTGAGCCCCGCTGGAAAACCGTCTACCAAAGCAGTCAGGGCCGGCCCATGGGATTCACCAGCAGTCCAATATCGAAGCATGAGGCAATCTGTAGTCTGAGGGTATGTAAAACACGTGTAACGAAACAGCGAATCAGAAGTACAATCGAGCTCGATCTCAGTCAACGCATGTTTCTCTTCCTATAGTCTAATCACCAGATCGTTTTGACCATAGAGCGACATCCAGCCTCTAACAAGGCAGGCTTCCTGTTAGTCTTTGGCATACATCGAGATATTTTTGCCTCGTACCATCAACTATTTCCGGCGGCAGAGGAGGGGGGGTACTCATTCGGTCCCAGCCGGAGGACGCCAGCCAATCGCGCACGAATTGCTTATCGAAAGATTCAGGAACTTCGCCTTTACACGCGAACTCAGCTGGCCAAAACCGAGAACTGTCTGGCGTGAGCACTTCGTCGACTAACATCAATTGCCCTTCAGTATCATGCCCCCACTCAAATTTTGTATCAGCAAGAACAATCCCCTTTTCAACTGCTAAACCTATCGCCGCATCGTACACGGCAATACTTTTCTCTCGGAGTTCCGAAGCGAGCACGTCGCCCAATAATTCAGCCATCGTGCCAAAAGAAACATTTTCATCATGCCCCTCAGTGGCTTTTGTAGCGGGAGTAAAAATAGAACAGGGCAGCCTGTCACCTGGACGCAAATCAGGTGGAAGTGAAATACCGCAGACCGTACCTGTCTTCTGATATTCCAGCAGGCCTGATCCCGCAAGCCACCCGCGTACTACACATTCAAAAGGAATTACGCTGGCTGCTTTTACAAGCATGGAACGACCACGAAGTGGTTCTGGATCAATAGTTGATGGAAGGCCCATCTCATCAATATTTGTTGTAACGAGATGGTGTGGAATGGATACAGATTGCTCTGACAACCAATCGAACCAGAATTTGGAAACTGTTGTTAACACCTTGCCTTTGCCCGGTATCGGCGTTGGCAAAACCCAGTCGAAAGCACTCACTCGATCTGTACTCACAATGAGCATGTGAGGTTCATCTGATACATCCAGTCGGTAACAGTCCCGAACTTTGCCACGAATTGGTTTTCCTAAAGGCAAATTAGTTTCTACAACGGCGGACTGATTGAACGAGTTCATGGCCATTTTTCTTGTGCATTGGAAACGGTAGATGAGAGGCTGTGACAATACCAAAACAAGAACAGAAAACGCCAAGGACATCCAAGAATACCGCGGTACAACTTAACAAAAGTCCCGTGACATCCTTGGTAAATCAACAAGTGAGAGTTCATTCGCATCATCTTCACCCCAGGCTTCCAGACGCCTTGCCAAAAGATGCACAACGTCCCCGCGCCGCTGAATTCGACCTTTGACCATTAATACCGTCGCCCGCCTGTTTTTCGGATCACAGTGCTGCCAGACAGCTTTCGGAACAACCACATTAACAATGTCTGTTTCGTCTTCGAGTGTCAAAAAGATTGTGCCTTTCGCTGTCGCTGGACGCTGACGCGACAACACAATGCCCACAACTACGACCCTGCGACCTTCTGGACATGAACAGGCACCTGCAGCAGTCACGACTCCGTGCTGTATAAGATGCGGACGAACAAACTGCAGCGGATGAGCCTTGAGAGAAAGCCCTGATGCACGATAATCCGAGAGCACTTCTTCAAGAGGTGAAGTCGTCGGCAAGCCCCCTGTCTCATCAAAACTACTTTCTGTTTCATTAAAACCATTACCAGCCAGCCCTTCAAACAGTGGCATGCTCCCTGGTTCTGGCTTACGCTCCATTGAATTCCATATTGCCTGCCTTCGACTTCCAGACAAACTCTTTAAAGCTCCGGCACGAGCTAATGAAAGGACTTGGGGCTGTGTTAGCTGACACCGCCTCGTGAGATCATAAATACTCTTGAATCGACCTGCATTCCTAACCTCTTCAATTTGATGACCACTTGTTTGGCCAAGCCCATGAACCTGCTCGAGGCCAAGTCGAAGAGCAGGAAAATTTTCACCAGAAGTCTCAAGTCCTGCATGCCATCCGCTATTCTGGATACACACAGGCAAAACAGTCACGCCATGCTCTTGAGCATCGCGAACAAGTTGGGCTGGGGCATAAAAACCCATTGGCTGACTACCGAGCAGTGCAGCTGTAAATGCCGCTGGATAATGGAACTTGAGCCAAGCAGAGACATACACCAACAATGCAAAGCTAGCGGCGTGTGACTCTGGAAACCCGTATTCACCAAAGCCTCTCAACTGCTGAAAGACTTGTTCCGCAAAAGTCAACGAAAGCCCCCGTGAGACCATTCCATCTACTAGCCGTTGATGAAATTCCTGAATCACCCCTGTTCGGCGCCAAGCGCCCATTGCTCGTCGTAGTTGATCAGCCTCTCCGGGAGTAAATCCTGCAGCCACTACCGCAAGCCGCATTGCCTGCTCTTGAAACAAAGGTACACCAAGTGTTTTTTCAAGCACCTCTCGAATTGCCTGATTCGGATAACTAACAGATTCTTCTCCTTGACGTCGCCGAAGATACGGGTGCACCATACCCCCCTGTATTGGCCCCGGACGAACAATCGCTACTTCTATAACTAAGTCATAAAAACAGGCTGGCTTCAAACGTGGCAACATGCTTCGCTGCGCACGGCTCTCAATCTGAAATACCCCTACCGTATCTGCCTGAGAAATCATTTCGTAAACACGCGGATCTTCAGCTGGCACTGTCCCTAATGTGAGACACGGTCCACCACCTTGTTTCACAAGATCAAATGCACGACGGATGGCTGAGAGCATCCCTAGCGAGAGACAGTCAACTTTCAATATTCCTATTTCATCAAGATCGTTTTTATCCCATTGAATGACTGTACGGCCATCCATGCTGGCCGGCTGGATCGGCACTAATTCACAGAGATCTCCTCGAGTTATCACCATGCCACCCACATGCTGCCCAAGATGGCGAGGAAAACTAACCAATTGATTCACAAGCACAACAAGTCGTCGGCCTGATTCACTACATGGATCGATGCCCGATTCAGCCAATCTTTTAGGCAACTGCTCTGCACGATCACCGACATCAAGTATTCGTGATAATTGATCGATTCGATCAAGTGAGAAGCCGAGTACTTTCGCCAGATCTCGAACGGCCGATCGCAAACGGTAACAGATCACTTCAGCAGTCATTGCCGAACGCATACGACCATAGGTTGTGTAAATATATTGCAGCACCTCTTCCCGTCGGTGATGCTCAAAATCAACGTCAATGTCAGGTGCCTCTTGTCGCTCACGGCTCACAAACCGTTCGAAAAGCACATTTGTCCGAGCAGGATCAACCGATGTAATACCGAGGCAATAACAAATAGCTGAATTCGCTGCAGACCCTCGCCCCTGACAAAGAATACCGCGCCGACGAGCAAACCGAACCAAATCAAAAACGGTAAGAAAATACGCCTCATAGCCAAGCTCATGAACAAGCGATAGTTCATGCTTCAAAAGCCCAGCTACTTTTCCAGGAACTTTATTGTCATAACGCTTTCGAGCTCCCTTCCAGGCCAGGTTGCTCAAGTAATCTATTGGTGTCCAACCAGCCGGCACAACTGCATAAGGATATTCATACGAAATATCATCCAGTGAAAACGTACAACGGCTGGCAATCTCAAGCGTGCGGTCCACCGCACCTGGCAAGATGGAAAAACGTTCAACAACGTGCTTGATGTCCTGCAGATGCCGCTCACCGTTCGACAGCAATTCTTCCTGAATTGACTCGACCGTCCTGCCGTATCGCACTGCAGCAAGAGCATCATGCAGTGGCTGGCGATCACGACAGTGATAGCGAACATCACCGGCTGCTACTAAAGGTATATGAGTTTTATAAGAAAGACTTGCATAATCCGCCAGACGTTCTTGATCATCTCCCTCCATTGCAACTTCTGCTAACCCATAGAGTTGCTTACCAAGTCTGTCCTGCCATGCACGAATAGAAACAGTTGCTGATTCGACAGACCCACGTAGTTGAGATAATGGAATGCCTGCTAGCAAACCATCTGCATGAGCAGCCACCTCATCAGCAGTCAGGCAACACCGGGGATCGTGATCTCGTAATTCATTTCCGTCAATTTCTCCATATTCCTTCAAACAATCCTGTTTCAAAAGCCCCGTTGTCAACAAACGACACAGATTCTCATACCCCTTCTTGTTTGTTACCCATAGAACAAGTGGGGCGGCATCTATTGGCTCTACAACAGCACCTATTATCAGGTGAACACCAGCTTCTTTGGCCGCAGCGTGCGCTCGTACGACACCAGATAGACTCACTCGGTCTGTTATCGCAAGTGCCGCATACCCTAGAGAAGCCGCTTGTGAGACCAATTCCTCTGGATGTGAGCCTCCCTGCAAAAAGGAAAAATTTGTCGTGCAGTGAAGTTCTGCATAGCGGCTACAACCCTGCATCTCACGACCTCAATTCCTAAATCAACAACCTGTTTGGTCAAGTCCTCAAAGCACGACACAAAAGCGACTCATTCGCGTCATCCATATGTTCCATGAAGAAACCAGGATCGTTTCCGAAGGCCACGGAACATCCAGAAACGACCTCCGTGATCAGTTTCAAAGATGTAATAGTCTCGACGAACGGTTGGGCCCCGCCACCAAGCCGTTTCAATTCGCTCTGGCCCACGAGACCGCGTCACTACATGGAACTGCCCTTTCCAACGGAAACGTACAGGGAGTCCATCAGCACTTAACAAAGGCACGTCGATCAAACGCGGGCTGGAAAGCAGAAAAGTTGGACGGCTAGGTCCTACAACAGGCTTCGGGAAATGAGGCCTGCTTGATTCAAGCAGACGGCCTGAACGATGCGACTTTGAAAGACCTATCACACCAACTACTGGTGCTGCGACCCACGATGCTTCTGGCTGTATATCAGCAAGTAACCGTGGCTCAACAACTGCACCACTCCCCAAGCGACTGACCAGGCGATTAAGAAGTATCTCAAACCGTGATGCATCTGATTGCGTTGGCCCGTGAAAAAGATTCTGCTGCCGATAGGGCAACGTACCTGCTGACATGACTTCTATTGACACATCAACAATTTCTCTGGGAAGCCGCGCCCTCTCAAATCGCAACATTATAAGATCAACAAGGTGCCTCACTTGTGCCGTTGGTTTATAAAGACCAACCTCAATGACTGTTGGGCCATGACCTTCATTCGCATCAAGCCTTACTTGCAGACTACTTACTCCACGATTTGTCTTCACTAGTGGCTGAAGACATTGACGAACTAGCTTTTCAATCAATGTCCGGAAGTACGTGGAGTCAATATCACGGCTAAGAACTGGCATTTCAAATGAATGATTTGCTGCCAAAAGCTCACTTCCATTCAATGGCGTGAGTGGGTCTGACACATCGCCAAGAAAACGAGACACCTGTAAAGGAACAATTGGTCCAAAGCGCTCCTGAAGACTTACTCTTGGCAAACGCAATAACTTCCCAATCGAATCGATGCCTACTTCAGCCAACGAATCAACGACATCGACCGGCAACTGCAGTGACCGAAGCGGCAGTGACTGAAGAGATTGTCGCTGCCGACCTGGAGGCACAAGGACCCATCGTTGCTGACGATCCAACCAATGGCCATGATGGGAACCACGAAATGCTCCATTTTCTAAAAGAGCAGAACGACGCGGATCGCTCCTTGGCAATTTCTGCAACTCGCCCAATGAATGTTGGCTCTTTGTAGCAATGTGGTCAGCAGAAAGGGCTGCTGCCCAGGAGGCTGCTGAAGTATCAGCGATGGCTGCCCGAGCATGGATTCCGCGAGCAGCTAACGTCCAAACCACTGTACGAAGAAGTGACGACTCACCACCAAAAAAGCGAGCTGTATCCGAAATATCAACTTGCAGACTCCTGGCAGAACAAACGCTTTGTCTTCTTGCCTTCCCCCGACCCGCACCACGAATAACCTCTGGACCAATTGCAACAAGTGGAGAAAACCTGTGACACCAGCGACCCAGCGCCTCAAGTACACGAATATCTCCAACACTATCTTCCGGAATAACACGCGCCACACGAGAAGCCCGTTGGCCATACACCGAAGCGAGTACCGCCAATGCTTCTGATAATGAAAAGCCCGGCTGAATAACTGGCCGAGATCTCTTGCACTTCGCAGGAGGCATAACCCAGGCCCAGGATACAACTGACAGAACACCACGTGCATTCTGTCGACAAACAAAAACGGGGAGCTCACGAAATCCTGGCTGCTGGAGCAACTGCCGCTGCACAGGCCAACGAGGTAACGATATTGTCATGATGCGCAACGTATTTTTTTCTGACATTCCGGCCGCTCCATTGTCTCATGAAAACCAACGTGTTCTTTTCCTCTAGCAAGATCAAGAACACACTTTACCGAGGGTTCAGGTACGGTAGTCACTGTGTCCCATTGACCACCAACTTGCATCAGCGTGAAGGCACGAGAATAAATCCAGCGACCCGAGGCTGGTTGGTGCATTCCTGGACTACACGTCTTGCACGATGCTGCATGCTGACATCTGCTTTGAAGAGCAGGGGACGGCTCCACTTGAATTCGTGCTTCTGCCCATGTTGGCTCACGACGGGCATGGGATGGTCGCACGAGCAACCCCACAGTACCACTTGACTTTGCAGCCATTTGCCATCGACGCATTACTGTAGATGAAACATTTTTGGGCCATCCAACCACTGCTGCAACGCTTGGGCAACGCAGGAGCTGATCAATTGACCAGAATTCATCAGCTTCATTCGCAGGATATATAACGTAAAGCAAGTGTTCTTCTCTACCAGTTATTACATTCCCCCTGCCATGACGATTACGAATTGGTGAAGAATCTTTCACTGAAGTAACTCGTGCTGACTGTTCTAGCCACGGCATGACAGATGGTGGATAAAAACTTCTTCCACGATCTACAAGCACCACAGGACGACACCCAGTTGATACGTTCGTGTTCTGCAAATGCATGGCCACAGCTAGAGCGAACGTTGTTGCCCCAGAAGCTGATGCCACACTCTCATCGTCGGACTCAAGCCATTCCATAAGAGTGCCCAGCCGCACCCCTCTATATCTCAGAAGGCGGTCGAGTGATGGCAGTCCACTACTCACGACCGTTGGGCCGGCTCTCTCTTCAATGCATCCCGGCAATGAGGAACCTTCTGAAACCATGCGAGAAAGTTGCTGCAACTGCGCACGACCAGCCATCTGGTGAAGTTCCGTACACGGAGGATGTGGGGGAATATGCTTTGTCACAACGCAAAACCGGCAAAAGTATATAATGTACTTATGTACAGTATTTTATCTTGCCGGCACCGTCAAGACTGCAATTCGGCACACCTTTGTCTGGTCGTATAATCGATGACTCTTCCACTCCCACCTGCGAGCATTACCCATGCAAACTCAGCAAACATGCCACCGTCAGACTGCACTCGCGAGACTTTCTTGCCTCCTCATAACCGGCTGCATCCCACTCCTTTTCCTTCCCACCTCAACGAAACTTTCCGCTGAAGAATTCATCGAATTCCAGCAAGCCGACTCTCCTGCTGTATCCAAGGCACTAGGCGTCACGCCAAAACACTACCGCCAGCTTGAGCCGTCGCTGTATTACCTGTCCCAACGATATTCTGACAGTTTGAGTGGACTCTCCTCAACACAACGACACGCCCGGCTTGTCGCTCTTGCACAATTTATTGACATGAAGAGAACTGCTGTTGCAGATGCTCCAGTCATTGGGCCCGGTTGTAACTTAATCGGATTACTCGATCCTGATCATGGCCTTGACCCTAAAGAGATTTCGTCGCTTGCTGCAGCCTATGATTGCACTTCCACAATTTTTAAAAAGACCAGCCCTTCAGAAACCCTTGAAGAAGTTGGCGACACATTCCTTCAGTCAGTTACCACTGCAGTTGAGTCACAAAACATACCGACAACCATCATTGTTCTGGGGCATGGACTGCCAAAAGAAATCCAGAGCTACCATATACCAGTTGATCGACTTGCAAAAACACTGCTAACTGCTGCGGCACACACAAACGACTCTTCTAGTATTGACCTCAGTCATCTGACAATCATATGTGATGACTGCTACAGTGCCGACTTCATGATTAACCTTGCCACGACAATAACCGAATCCTGCCGGGCACAGTCCCTTCATTTGAAACAATTACCGACACTCATTGCTGGCACAAATCGAGATTGCGTTGGTCATGCCGATGTTGGACAAAAATTCGTGCCGCACTTTTGGCGAGATGTTATTGAACTTTTTTATATACGACGACCACGCCCAACAAAAATAACTTTGGGTGACTTTTTTGAAAAAGTTGACAACATGATGTTTGGTTACGGAAGGAGACCAATCATCCAAGGATCTCATGTTATTGGCTACCGACTCATCGATCCAGAAATGGTCCAAGACCCAGTTGTATTCGTTTCTCTGAGTAACGCTGATCTTGTTGCACTAAGAAAAGCACTTGGGTTACGGAAAGAGGCGGCGTGCGACCCCTTCTTAGACATCGGTTAGGAAGCGACCATCCTAACCCTTTCAAAAACACATCCGTATTGCTTGTATCAGTCCGGACTTCGACCAATTTTAAAAAGTCGGTACATCGGCAGGTGACGGTAGGGGACTTGGAGTGTCAGCAACGACAGGCTCGTCACGTACACTCTGCCACCTGTATTTCCATGGGGAACGCCGTCTGGACGCCAACTACCCTTGAACTCACTGTCTTTTTCCTGCGTGCGAATAAGATGCTCTCGCATGCGATGATTCCATAGATCGAAGTTGTTTCCCTCAAGATGATGAAGGACCTGAGTCGCATAATAATAGAAATAAATGTCTCCCAGATTAGTGCTTTGCTCCGGCGGTTGCTTTGCCATCAAATAGGCACTACCCGCTATGAGATTTCGGTCATCTTTTTTCCACCCAAGATACTGCTGGGTCAGGAGGCCTGCCGCTGTCATACTTTGTTTTTCAGTACTTTCAGTACCACTCGGCTGGTAACAGTACCGGGACAGCGGAACGTCTTCTGGACCAACTCCGCATGAATCCACAAAACGTCCCGCGCGTTCAAGTGACTGAGAAAGCACATTTATTCCTGTGAGTTGTGCGCTGCGAATCGCAAGAAAGACCCAGCCGGTTGCAGAGAGATCGCCGGGCTGATTTGGTGAATAGCGCCATCCACCACCAGCCTGATGCTGTGCATTAAGGAGATATTTCAAAGCTAACTGAGCATGCCCCCGCAGTCGCTCATCACCAGACAACCCATACGCTTCACAAAACACAATGGTTGCCAGTGCGTGGGCATACATCCCGCCATCGAGACGCCCGTCATTAATGTCGTTACTTCGTTGCTGACTCAGTGCAAGATAGACCAGGCCCCGCTCAACGACTCCTTGATATTGCTCAAGTTCTTCTTGTCCTTCGGGCACACGACTGTGGGCAATACCTTCACTAAGAAACGGCAGTAATGCGAGTGCCGTAGCGCCAATCGGGTTTGGACTTGGACCCTCAGTCGCTTCGCCCTCCCCGGCATCCTCAAGCGACCCATCGAGCGCCCAGGACCCATCACCACGCTGGCAATCCGCTAGCCACTCAATACCTTCACGAATCGACTCCAATGACCGAGGGGTTGCTCCATAGAAATCAATGAGCGCCTGCTTACTTGCGAGGGTAAGACGACCACCAATGGAACCTTTTCTTCGCAGAGGAGCGGACGCTGCCGGATCTGAAAAAATCTTCTTGATTGCAGAAACGTTGATTATCCCCGCTGGTAATTTCTCAGTATCATCAGCGAGAACACGTAAAATAATGTAATTCGTTGTTTGTAAACCACCACCAGTTGCCTCAATCATACTTGACCGAACTTGCGGTTTGGCAGTTGAGGATACCGAGAGAGCAAGGGAAATCTCCTGGCCACCTGCTGGAATCGGCATGACTGAGGCATCAACCCCAGAGGGAAGATTTTTCAACACAAACTCCAGCGGGCCACTATATCTCTCTCGTTTGACTGGCAGTCGAATGACCTCGTTAGAACTCGGCTTCAGATCAATGACACGAAAGGACTCCACCCGAAATGGATACCGACAAATCTCAACTGGAATTTTCCCTTCAACCTTTCGCCCGTACGCATTTGTAGAAACCTCTAAATTGACAAGGCCATCAACCGCAGTTGTATTGGCAGATACAACTACCTTTACGGCCTCGGCAGTCTCGCCGTTGGGTGGAGGCTCAACTTCGGCAGTGAGTGACGTGCCCCCTCCAGAAATGGCGACAGGCGCCTGGCCGGAAAAACCGTTCCGCTTCAAGGGAACTAAAATAGTTTTACTCGCACCCGGTTGAAGTACGACCATCTCAACCTTCCCGAACTCAGGACGCGAAACCTTGTTCACAACAACGCTCAGGGAACGTGAAGCAGACATCTTTTTCAATTCCGCTTTCACTGAAACAGACGATTTAACAATTTTATCACCAAGACTTGATGATGCCTGCAAAACGACTTTTCCGGCTGAAGAACCTTCCTTTATGACGAGTGATTCCGGAGATGGCTTGACTCCTTCCGGGAAGCCTTGAAAAGAGACCGTAATACTCCCTTCATTGCCATTCCTCGTCACTCGCACTGCGAGTTCACTTTTGCCGGCTGGATCTAACACGACGTCAACCATTTCAGCCAGTTCAATGACTTTCGGTTCTTCAACGGGGACCGGAACATCAACAACTGGTGGTGGCGGTGGCGGTGATTCACTACACCCAATCGTTAACGCGCAGACCAGTAGGAGAAACTGACCAATCACAGCCCGTGCACCTGAGACACGACACAATTCCCTCAGCATAATTATCCCCTCGAGTACCAGTCTGTTTCAACGGGTTCTAGTCGTGTGCCCTACAAAGCCCTACAGCCTTTTTTCATAACAAACATCGTCACAGGCTGCTGTGCAAAAAAATCATTTCCAGATCAATTTAGCTACCGTATGAACATGCTCTCAGAGATTATGCCTTATATTGCTCGCGCTGTAGATTTGGCTTAACTCCTTCCGGAGTGACATCACTTTCGATATCAAACCACTCTTCTTTAAAGTCAACGCGAGGCTGTCCATCTGTATTCTTTAATGCCACATTGCTCACTAAAGCAATGACTGCATCAGCAATCGCAACTTCTGGCTTGCATCGAGGCTGGTTTGCAGGATCCGGATTCCGAACACACCATGCCCAGTGCTCCATTTCTTCGGTATAGCCGCGGGAAGGCGGGGCTTTCCCTGATGACTCCGTTGGAACAGCAGCAACACTTCCAGCGCCACCACTTTCTGTTGTGTCAAGAACCGCCTCACCGCTTTTCGACTTTGAGACTGTCACACGAGTGTCCCGCGACGATCCCTTGTAGAGCATTACATTCTGTTCTTGCTCGAGAATAAGGGTGCCTTCGGTTCCCATAACCACTTCACCGTACCCACCAAACCCGTTTCCATTAATTGATGAGTATGTGACTACGATTTTCTTGTTTGGATTCTCTGCGTAATCGGGCGCCGGGTACTCGTACATGCAATAGACGTGATCATCAACCTCACGGTCGTCAGGGAAGATACTGCGATTCCCTACAGCAGTCACCGTCAGAGGCTTCACCTTTTTACCTTTTCCATGCATGGCCGAAATGAAAATGCCAGCGGCATCGAGCTGATGACTCCCCAGCTCTGCCATCAACCCACCACCGGTACGATTCCAGAGCCGCCAACGAATCAGTTCTTCAAGGGGTGTACGAGGCGACCCGTCTGGCAACTGCTTCTCGGTATATCCAAACATCTCGGCAGCAACATCACTGTCAGCTAACTGCGCTTCTAATTGTGCGACTCGCTTGGCCCACACGTCAACTTCTGACGGCTTTGATTCCTCAAGCCTTCGTTTCCAGCTGGCCATTTTACTGAGAAGCGCCTCGTCGGTAGGCAGCGGTGGCTTCCAGCTATCTTTACCAGGCAGATTCCCACGATGCCATTGGGCACGGATCGAATGCAGGTCGCCAATGAGACGAGCATCGCCAATCGTGTGCACAGCGTTGTCATACAAAACACTGTAGTGACGCTGATGACCGGTAGCTAGAATCTTCCCTGTCTCACGAGCAGTTCGACCCATCTCCTTGCACTCATAAATCGAGTGCCCCATGAGCTTCTCCGTCAGCACGTGCTTACCTGCCCGCATGGCTTTAATGGCTGCCTCGGCATGCAGATGCAATGGTAACGCGATAACAACAGCTTCAATATTTTTATCGGCGAGCAATTCTTCATACGCACCGTACACCTTGACCTGCTTACGGGCTTCATCTTCGGTCTTCCAACCATACTTCGACATCAGACCGGGCCGCACTCGCTGAGCATTCGGACTGGATACATCACCGTGAAAGGCACGAAATACGTTGTAGGGTCGAATATCCGCAATCGCAACAGCTTTGAGGTAGTCGGGGTTATGTGCACCAATCAGCACACTCCCTTCATCACCCGTTCCAATAAAGCCAACCCGCAAAGGATCGCCAACACTTGCTCCATACCCGAAATAGATTGATCCGAGCCCAGCTCCTGTTGCCAAACCCGCAGCAACAGTACCGGACAGAAAGTCGCGCCGCGTTACCGCTACGGCTTCGTTAAAATTTTCCTTACCCACTTTTTGCTGTTCTGGAGTTAGGTTCATCAAATATTATCTCCGCTTCACTGACTTCGTAATAAAAATTTCTTCGTTCGATTCCTGAAACATACTATTTCTTGGAGTTGCAGCACATCTTCATTGGACAGTACTTCTGAAGTATAGGCATCAGAAATGCGTCAATACCTGCCCATGCTCCAAGTGGTGCCGACGCCAAGACAAGAAGCCCTGCTATTTCGACCCATTGCTCGTAGGTACTCTGTGCTGCGGGCAGCCAAAATGGCTGTGATGCCACAACCGAGAGGAGAAAAAAGACACCTCCCATTGCATTGAACTTCGTCAGTACTCCGATGACCAAACACGCACCAATGGTCGTAAGAGACCAACTTACAAACCGATCTGCTTTCCAGAGCCGGGTCGGCTCAATTGCGGTGGCAGCTCTTCGCCTGTCTTGAGCCGACAACTTTTCATTCCACGTTGACACCAATTCTCGACCAACGGCGTCTGCTTCTTCCATCCAACCCGCCTTCTGCACTGCTAGCTCCCGCTGCTTGGTGGAGACTCGGTCTCGCATGAATGGAACGTCTCGAGCCATCGCTGATTTCTCAGTCTCTCGAAGTCGAATGGTTTCCCTGCAATAATCCACAAGGTCTGGCTGGGCATAATCAAGCATCGCTGTGAGTTTTTTGCCGGCGGCATCAATTGCTGCTGATGACGTGTCCGACCATTTTTCTGGAGGCGTCCACCCTGAGGCTCTCAGGACGTTTTCGCGTCGCGCCCCAAGTTTCTTCCACTGTTCAACAAGGGATGACCGCCAGCTTTCTGCTGCATTCGCAACGAGCACAGGATCAGCGTCTTGGACTTCCCCCAGCGTATTCTTCCAGTCACCAGTTTCAGGAAGATCTGCCTTAAGGAAAGGAGAGAGTGGCCCAACTGCTGCTTTCCGAAAGCCCACACTTGACCACGAAGGATCTCTCAAGTGACTGGAACCTTCGAGAAAAAAATGAAGACCAATGACTATTCGTAAAAAGGTGAGAGCGGCTGTCACCACCACCGCTGTTCGCATACAACTCATGCTCAATGTACGTCCAAAGAAAAATGGTTCTGGAATATAAATGTCGCCACCTGCAGTCTATGACTACCACACGCCTGTGCGGGCGAACAATTCAATAATATCCTATTTTTCAGGTATCTCGTACTTTTACAACAAATATCTTTAGATATCCGGTCTCAATTCCTATATTGCGCTTTCCGCGATTGATCGCTATACCTCATAATAACGCATTCAGTCGATTTTCGATCGGTCTACGAATGTACCAAGTGGATGCTTTGAAAACTCTCAGCACTCCAATTCTTTCACTTTACTTAAGCCCTTAGAAATTCTGCGTGCGAATCGTTCTCTGCTACCCGGTTGAATCTCGACATATCGAACAGATTCAAGCTGTCTATCCAGACGCGACTGTGGTTTCTGCTGGGCAAGAGCGAATCGCGGAAGAACTACCGAACGCTGATATCTTCTGCGGACATGCCAAGGTACCGGTACCGTGGGAAGATACCGTCAAAGCTCAACGCCTGCGTTGGATTCAGTCATCAGCAGCTGGACTCGATCATTGTCTTGTCCCCTGCGTTGTCGATTCAGACATTGTTGTATCGAGCGCATCGGGTGTTCTTGCTGACCAGGTTGCAGAACATGCACTCGCTTTGGCTACGGGATGTTCCAGAAGAATCCCCTTGTTTCTCCAGCAACAGCACCAGAAAGAATTTGTACGAAGGCCAACTCGCGACCTTACCGGATCAACTGTTCTCATTGTTGGATTTGGAGGCAATGGACAGCGTTTAGCAGAGGTTCTCCGCCCACTGAAGACCCGCATAATCGCCACGGATTACTTTCCGAATCGATCTGCTCCACTTGTGGACCATCTTGGTTCACCAGATGAATTACATGACCTTCTGCCACAAGCCGATTTTGTTTTCCTCACGGCACCTCTGACTGACAAGACACGAAAGATGTTCGATGCCGTTACCTTTTCTGCCATGAAGCCCGGCTCCGTGCTGATAAATGTTGCCCGCGGCGATCTTGTAGTCGAGCAGGCAGTCGTTGATGCGCTGGAATCAGGTCATCTCGACTCTGCTGGATTTGATGTCACTCCAGAGGAACCCCCTGCGGCGGATAGCCCTCTGTGGACTGCACCTGGACTCATCATTACTCCGCACGTTGGTGGACAATCTGAAAAAAGAATTGACCGAATGACTGATCTATTTTGTGAAAACATCATACGATATAGACGGGGCGAGCCACTGATCAATTCTGTTGACAAAAAACTAGGCTTTCCTCCGCCAGCTTCCTAACTGTCATTCCGCCATCATCAACCGTAAACCTTTTCCAAACAGACTTCACTCCAGCATTCCTTCCCCAAACAGCAACACACTTCCGGCCCAAGGCCGTCTCTCATGTCAACAACAATTTTCCAAGATGGCCAACCAACCTTACCGGCGGCAGGTGTAGCAGGGGGACGCTGTCCAGACGCGCTCCTTGCTCGATACGGCGATGTTCTTGATGGCGGCCGGCTCAATTGGACTCAGTACCACAATCTTGGACGACGTCTTGGGTCCGGGGGGCAGGGCGTAGTCTTCTTGACCACTCGGAAAGGAACCGATGGGTTTACACTGCCGGTTGCTCTCAAGGTTTTTTCTCCTGAGCGATACGATTCAGAAAAATCATATGGTGTAGCGATGGAGGAAATTGCGCGTGTCTCTGCACAAGTCGCCCAGATTCAACAAGACAACCTGCTCGATGTACAAAACTTTGTTGAGCAGCGCCAGATTAGAATTATGGAGATGGAATGGATTGATGGGTATGACCTTTCGCGACTCCTCGCCCCAGATCTTCTTGAAAAAACACGAGAACGCGTTTCGGCGTCTCGCTGGGAGTACTTGAACAATGTCATCGTAACTCCGGGGCCACGTCAGTCTCGCCTCAAACCTGGCGTGGCAATTGCAATCGTGCGCGAATGCCTGGCAGCCTTGGCGGCACTTCACCGAGTCAATATTCTTCATGGTGACGTGAAGAGCTCCAACATCATGGTGAAGCGCACTGGCAATGCGAAAATTATCGATATCGGTTCAGCCGTGGCTTTAGAAACTGCACCATCTCGCAGGACGTGCACCCCCGCCTATGCCGCACCGGAGGTATTAGAGGGCCGTGAACATTCACCGAGGTCAGATCTAGCGAGCCTCGGCTATGTGCTCGTGGAAATGCTGAGCGGCCAACCTCCATTTTCAGGCCTGTCTTCATTCCAAGACCTGCTCGAGGCAAAACGTTCTTTGGCTCACAGACTGCCGCAAATTCTTCCGGGTGAAGTCAGTTGTAACGAACTTCTGATGAATTTCTGTGGCGGCCTCGTTGCCGCAGATCCGAACCAACGATTTCCGAGCGCTGAAGATGCCGATTTAAAGCAAGAGGGTGCGGCAAGTTTCCACCGGCAACTCATTGTTGGTGGCTTAGCCAGCGAATATGAAAATGAGATTCGAGCATGGCTTCAGGACATGACAGGCATTGTCTGATTCTTGGGCAATCTTGGAACACTTGTACCGCCTCTCATGAATGCCTACTCATCTGGTGAGAGTTGATGATACATCCTGCCGATTAATTTCATTGTGAGGCGTGGCGCGAAACGCTTCAGCACCCAAAGCATCCAAGCTTGTCGACCGAGAACCACATAGTGCTGCCCTCGAAAAGTTGCAGCCAAGACATGCCGAGCCACTAACTCCGACGTCCACGCTGTTTTCGCCATACGACGATCTGCTTCTCGACGTTCTTTGCCTTGGGTGAAGTGCCACGAATTCAAAAGCCCGGATCGAAAAAAACCAGGGCATGCGACAGTCACGCTTGGCTGCCCTTGGGACTCTGCAGCAAGAGCATCTGACAAGGCAATAATTCCTGCCTTGCTTGCCGAATAGGCAGCCATCGAGGGCGGTGATAAAAGCCCTGCTATCGAGGCAATATTTAATACTCGTGCTGGCTGCTGCTGGCTTCGCATACGCGGCAGAAATGTCTCGCAGGCGATGGCCGTGCCAAGGAGATTTGTTTCAAGCACTCGTTGCCACTGCTCGATTGGCAATTGTCCAACTTCACCTGTTGCACCAACACCCGCAGCATTAACAAGAAGATCAATGGAAGGCCATTGTTTTAGAAGTTGATCAGACAGTCGCCGCCAGGAGTCGACATCACGAACATCAAATGAACTTGGCAGATACTTTCCACCATGAGAGAGAACATCATGTTCAAGATCGGACCAGGCCTGATCACTTGTGTCTTTCGAATCGACCGTTGCAATCTCCCACCGGCGACTTGCCAATTCTTTGGTGATTGCCTTCCCAAGGCCACTGACTGCACCCGTCACAATGGCTCGTCCAGCGCAGGGAATAGGCATTGTTGTAAACCACACTGAAAAAACGTCGGGAACGCCCGCAGCATTCAATCGACAAGCGAGGGTGACCGGACTCGAACCGGCGGCCTCCAGCGTGACAGAGAAATCTGCACCGCTTAAATCTTGATCGCAAACTCGTAGTCCCCGGATGAAACGCCAATGCTATGAGTGTAGCGGCTTCTTGTTTTTTGCAATCTTTTTATTTTAAGAGTAAAAAAGAGGGTCTTATGAAGGGCATCTTTGCGTACCTCTCGTTTGCTGCTTGTATTGGTTACTGCCTGTTGAGGTTGGGGTATCACTTTTATCTTCACGAAAGATTTCTCTTTTGGGACTACTTCGAAGAGTTAGGCTTTGACCCACTGTTTTGGGTATTGCTTGTAGCTGCGTGGTTTTTCACGGGGGCCATTCAAAAAAGTAAGTGATCAGATGGATGATCGACAGAAGCAAATGATGCTTTCGGGGACGATGGTGGACGCTCTTGGACACCAAGGCCAGCTCCGAACCCAGCGAGAAATGCAGAGTTCCCTGGAAGAGCTTGCCCGTGCTCAACGCGGTGTCGCTAAATGCCCTTGGTGTGGAGGCCCCATCCCCAAGCTCGGCGTTGGGTTTTGCATGCATTGCTCACGAGAGATCGGTTGGGCTAAATGGATGTGCTGCAAGCCTGAGGAGGTAGATCTTTATCTTCCTCTCGTCGCTGAGCACGAGGCAAAGGCTTTAGAACAACGGCAGCAAGACGCTAAAGAAAACCGTCTATGGCTCATCGTTTTTTGCCTTGGAATAGTGGGAGTAGGGGTGCTCGCGTTAGCCGTATATTTTGTAAAGCACGTGGAAACCTTCGAGCCACCATCGTCGCCATCAAAAAACACTCCTGCTGCACAATCTGCAGCAGAGTGGAGGAAAGAGAATACATCTCCACCAAAGAATCGTGCTCAAGCTCTGGAGCCATTGTAATTGATCACCACTTCGGAGTGCCGCCCCGATCCTATGGAATCTGATGTGGATCTCGAAAGCCTGATCTCCGCCCGCAGCATTCAATCGACAAGCGAGGGTGACCGGACTCGAACCGGCGGCCTCCAGCGTGACAGGCTGGCGCTCTAACCAACTGAGCTACACCCCCCTCAAATTTCTTTAATCGAAACAATTGCAGAAATTCAGGGCGAGAAACTCTCGCAAGAAGATCAGAATATAACAGAAAAAGGATGCCAGAAAGGGGTCTCAGCCTTTTCCGACAAAAACCTGCTCGGAAGTGACGAAAGAAAAGCCAGTCACCGAAAATCTCCGGTTGGACCACAAAAGAAATGTGCACCTGTAATGCACCTGCAGCGGGGGGACGTCATTCTTTTATTTTTGGTGCGTCAGAAATATGATTCGCTCCGCCTGAGCCCCAAGCAAGAGATCGGAAAGCTTACAAAAGCCCCGATCTGCATCATTCCATGAAGGCCACGGGCACGGTAAACTGGACGTTGAGCTCCACTACATACCCGCACAATTGTCTCTTGATTGGGGAAAGGAAGTTCCGTCCATGCCACTGTTCGAAATTGAAACCGAAGCACACATCATTATCTCATGGGCAGAGGATGAACATTCTGCATCTTCTGTCGTTGCTGAAGCCTATCCCCAAGAGAAAATTCTTCGCCTCACTCGTCGACCGCGAGACACATGGGTCATATCAAAATCTGCGTTGGGAATTGTGTCCGAAACACACGACGATCAGCCACTCCTGCCAAGCAGCACTGCCCGCGACTGCCTCGCTCGAGCATCTGGTGACAAGCTTCACGCCATACGTCTCTACATGAACGAAACCGGAGACGACCTCGAGCGAGCCAGAAAAGTTATCGAATCAAATATGGTAATGGGTTGGTGACTACCGAACATCGAGAAATCTTCTTCTGCTCAGACCAACCAAAACCTAGTTCGGTATCTGCGGGCTACCAAGCTGAGCCTCGAATGAGGCCGGAGTAATATCCTGATCAGGAGCCGGTTGCCCGCCGCCGCCATCGAGGCGATGCTCCGATTCTGGCGACTGAACAATAATGGGCGCTGCTGGCTGATAACTCGAAGTGCCGCCCGGCCTGTATCCAGGATCAGGACGGCGAGACGTTGGAGGCACAGGCGGAGAATGCATCGGCGCCTCAAGAGACGGATGACCTTCCGGAGTAGTCAATGGTGACTCCTCAGGAGAATTCATCGAGGACACACTCTGCTGAGCATTTGGGCGGGTTTCGGGGAATGACACTGCTGGTGTTCCAACGGAAGAGGGAGGCATCTCTGAAAACCTACTTCCCGAAGAAGGTTCGCTGGAAGCGGTCTGCGAAAATGCAGGACTCACTGGAGAACCGACTGCCGGCGGACTACTAAATCGGCTCCCAGCCATACTGGCCGACGGCTGAAGACCAGCGACCCGCTGATCCCCCAAACTTGAAAAACGGCCACTTGCCGCACTACCCGCCATCGGTGGAGGTGATGTGCTCGCGGCGGCAGAGCTAAACCGGCTTGTCGTGCCAGATGCCTGAGGGGCACTTGCTAGTGAGCCAGCTGCGACTGGTACCGCTGCTGGTACCGCTTGATACGGACCTACCTGCGGTTGCGGTGATGCGGATGCAACTGAACTTGGGGCTGGTGTCGTTGGCTGATCAGCCGGAGGCGCTGACCCATATGTCACAGGAGACTGTGGGGGCGGAGATGTTGCAGCAACCATGGCAGGCAGTGCCTGGTCGCCAGGAAGAGCCTGATCGCTCGGTTGCAACGCGTAGCTATCAGGTGTCGATGTTGTTGGATAGGGCTGCGCGGTGGCTGATGGCTTTGTTGTATCTCCCTCAAACGCTGGTGCCTCAGCAAGCGTTGCAGGATCAGGCCCACTCATACCGAGTGATCCCCACGAGGTACCCATTGATGCCCCACTCTTACAACCACTGCCGCAGGCAATGAGTACGAGTAGGCACGACAACTCAACTGTGCCTACTACGGCACTCCAACGGCAATGGTTGATCCGGGTGATCAGATGCATGAACGTTTCTCCCAAACAGCATGGCTAGAAAATCGGATTAGGCAGGGAATACGTTTTCTATCGGCTAGCTGTCAACGTCATCCTTTATCTGAATTACCATCAGCTAAAAAAAACTGCTGTATCACGTTGAGATCGTGATACAGCAGACAATTCATTCAAAACAGGAGGGCTTGGGGGAATGGGCTACGACTTGGTTGCCACGAAACGATTCCCAATCACATCCCAATCCACGACGTCAAAGAACGCCTTCACATAATCGGCTCGGCGATTCTGATAGAGAAGATAGTAGGCATGCTCCCACACATCGACTCCAACAAGGGGAATATTGCCATGCATGGCCGGACTGTCCTGATTTGCCGTGCTCTCTACAAGGAGTTTGCCTTGAGGATCAACAGACAACCAGGCCCACCCGCTACCGAAACGTGTCATTGCTGCTTTGGTAAACGACTCTTGGAGATTTGCGAAGCTACCGAACACCGAGGAAATTGCCTGACCGAGTTCTCCCGACGGTTCACCACCTTTACCGCCTCCCAATGATTCCCAGAAAAGTGAATGATTTGCATGTCCACCGCCATTATTGCGTACAGCAGTACGAATTGCTTCCGGTACCTGTTCCAGGTCACTGATGAGTTTTTCTATTGGCAGTTCCGCTAATGGACTCCCTTCAAGAGCTTTATTTACGTTTGCCACATACGCAGCATGATGTTTGTCATGGTGAATTTCCATTGTGCGAGCATCAATATGAGGCTCGAGTGCGTCAAAGGAGTAGGGGAGTGGGGGAAGCGTGTAAGCCATGAATGTACGTCTCCGCGAAAAGCAAGTGGATAGGTGGAAAAACCAGTCGAAGGTGACCTTTTACAGGAAAGAGCGTACCTGAGTTGTTCCGAACGGGCAAACGCTTCACGGAACGGCCACCACTTTGAAACTCTAACGATCGGGTAGAAAAAGCCGATCACGCAGAGACCTGCGTTGAAACCACGAAATCTCAGTAAACGATCCCAGAAAACCGACAGAGAATCAAAGAGACTATGATGCATCACAATCTATTTTCGTAAGGAGACCGTCCGTGACCCGACTATTCGGTCGCAGCCAGCCACAGCGACCGATCGCTCCAACTTCCGCCGTCAAGACAGCACCACATCAGGGGAGTGGGAATACGAGTTCCGGTAAATCGGAGACGCTTCCGCCCCTTCACAGGCACTTGGCTTCCCTTGTCCCGACTCGAGTAGTCTCTCTATTCGGCGTTGCGGCAATCCAACTCTGCGCACTCTCACTTGCTCTTGTTCCTTGCTTGGGCCGTGAATTTGCGAGCTATGAATTCGTGCCAGATGGTGGCGAATACAGCCTGAGTGTTGACATTCTACGCGGAGGATTTGGGCTACAGGGACAAGCCAATCTGGCAGGATGGCTCACACAGACATTTCTTTTGCTTGCGACCGGAACAGCCTTGATCCTTCGATCCCTTCATCGAAATCGTAGCGACATATCCAACCCTGGCTTTCGGCTATGGGGAACTCTGGCGATCGTGTGGACCAGTACGTCATTGGCAACAACACTACCGATTGGGCCAGCACTTGCAGCAGCGTTGCTTCAGATGACGAATACGCCTTTTGGACCGCAGGGCCTTGGCTGGTGGGTCTCACTTGGCTCTTTTTGTATCAGCATTACAGTTTTCGCAACGTTCTTCAGGCTTCGTGAACGGCTCGCCTCCTTGATGGCACTGACTCCTGGACTTCTTTTATGGTGTGCCTCAACAGCCTGCGTCTGGTTTTCTGTAAACGATCCTCGCCTTCTTCTTCTCGCAAATGCAACATGGCTCGCTGGTAGTGGCTGTATCTTGTTTGCAATGATCCTGGCCGTTCGCAGTAGCCTCCGAGAGATAGATGGCCTTTGCAAACAGAGGAAGAATCCGGCTTCCAAGAGAAAAACTCGACCCGTCACCTCGGCTGCGGCATCCTCCACAGATCATGCACGGCCGATGGCAACAACAGCCATTGACTTCGAAGAGGTTCCAAATTTCGCCACTACCGGCCAGAACCCAGTGCGTGACGATGATGCAATCGATAGTGACCTCGACACAGGTGATGACGAAGCTCCTCTACAGCGCCGTCTATCAAAGTCTGAACGCCGTCGGCTTCGCAAACTCGCGAGGAACGGGCGGGCTGCTTAGCGTCCCTTTGACGAAACGCCCTCGTTTCCCGATAGTGACGTCGGAGGTAACCCGTGACAGTACGAACTCGTTTTGCGCCAAGCCCGACTGGCTTTCTTCACATCGGCGGTGTCCGTACCGCATTATTCAATTGGCTGTTTGCACAACGCCACGGTGGCAAATTCATTTTGCGGATCGATGACACCGATGAAATCCGTAATCTGGAAACCGCCCTGGAACCAATTCTCAAAGGCCTGGAATGGCTTGGGATTACTTGGGATGAGGGCCCGGGCGTTGGAGGTGATCATGGGCCATATTTTCAGTCGCAACGTGCGGACCGATACGCAACGGCAGCCAAACGACTTCTTGACACCGGCTTCGCCTATCGAGACTTTGCAACCCCAGAGGAACTTGATGCAGAACGCAAGGAAGCGCAGGCCGCAGGTCGTCCGTTTCTCTACAGCCGAAAATTTGCGGCTTTTGATGAAAAAGCCGCTGCTCAGTTCGAGGCGGAGGGACGTCGAGCTGTCGTTCGACTCAAAATGCCAAGGGAAGGGAATCTCGTCATCGATGACAAAGTGCGTGGACAGGTAACCTTTGCCTGGGAACGGGAACAGGACCACGTCATACAACGAGCTGATGGATCATGCCTATATCACCTCGCAACCGTTGTTGATGATCATGATATGGAGATTAGTCATGTCATTCGAGCAGAGGAACACCTCTCCAATACACCTCGACAAGCCTTTATCTACCAGAGCCTCGGCTACACCTTGCCAACTTTTGCTCATCTGCCACTTGTTGCAGAACCCGGGAGTCGAACAAAGCTCAGCAAGCGTAAACTTGCAAAATATCTCAAAAATCGTGACTTTGCTCAGGTCAATGAGCACGGCATGAAGATCGCAAACCAGATTGGTCTCGAACCAGAGTCCGATACATTCAACCCGGTTATTGTCGATTTCTATCGCGACGTTGGCTACCTTCCATGGGCCGTAGACAATTACCTCACGCTTCTTGGTTGGTCTCTTGATGATCACACCGAGTTCTTTAGTCGCAGTCAACTTATTGAGCACTTTTCACTCGAACGTGTGAATCGCTCACCCGCAAGTTTTGACCCAAAGAAGTTGTGGACGGTCCAGGATCATTACATGCAGCAACTCTCCACGGCCGAGAAACTGGACATTATGATGCCATTTCTGCTGAAGGCCGGCCTCGTTGACGAGCCGATAACTGATGAAATAAAAGCTCTCGTTGCTCAAATCATTGAAGCATCAGGCGACCGTCTCAAGGTTGCCGGAGACATCCTGACATATGCCACTTTTTTCCTCGTGAAAGACTTGGTGTTGGATCCCGCAGCTGTCACTAAACGATTGGCGAAGCCCGGAACTGCAGATCTGCTCAAACGTTTCATCGAGCACATTGAAGCCGTTGAGCCATTCCATCCCGAAACGCTCGAATCTGCCCTCAAGTCTGTTGTTGAAGATGCAGAGAAAAAGGTCGGCGACCTTATCCACCCGGTGCGTGTGGCGGTAACAGGGACAACAGTCGGGCCAGGGCTCTATGACTGCCTCGTTATTTTAGGTCGTGAAAAATCTCTGGATCGACTCCGCGCTGCTCTTGATTTCTGTCAATAAAGGGGCTTTGGTAGGCGCACGGTGCAGGAAACGGGTACAGTTCGATTTCAAGATGAATGGTTTTCTCAGAAAACTATGTTTATGACCCAAAATTTTCAGTTGCGAAGGAGATATGAATGCCGCTGCTTGTCGTTGGAAGTGTAGCCTTTGATTGCGTCGAAACCCCAACAGACAGGCGAGACGATGTCCTCGGGGGCTCTGCTGTATTTTTTTCATATGCAGCAAGTTTTTTCTCCCCGGTCCGCATGATCGGAGCAGTGGGCGAAGACTGGCCTGCAGAGCATACTTCCATGCTTCAACAAAAGGGAATCGACACATCGGGGCTTCAGATAATTCCCGGTGGCAAGACATTCCGATGGCGAGGCCGGTACCTTCCAAACATGAATGACCGCGAAACCATTGAAGTGCATCTGAATGTGCTTGATGAATTCCAGCCAAAATTAGGCGCATCGCACCAGGACTGCCGATTTCTTTTTCTTGGAAATGCGTCCCCTGCAGTCCAGCTCAACGTTCTCGAACAAGCCAAGAATGCTGAATTGACTGTTGCGGACACCATGGATCTATGGATCAACATACAAAGAGATGAGCTCGGTGAACTGCTGCAAAAAATTGATGGTCTCGTTCTTAATGACGCCGAGGCAAAACTACTTGCGGAGGATGAAAACCTCGTCCGAGCGGGTCACACCATACGGGCAATGGGCCCAAAATTTGTAGTCATCAAAAAAGGTGAGCATGGCGCCATGTTTTTTAGTGAGCATGAAATGTATGTCATGCCAGCCTTTCCGACCGAAAAAGTACTCGACCCGACTGGTGCCGGTGACAGTTTTGCCGGGGGCATGATGGGGCACCTTGCCTCAATCGGCCGCTTCGACCCTCAGGCGTTGAAAGAAGCCCTCGCCTACGGAACTGTTACTGCCAGCTTTACCGTTGAAGACTTCAGCCTTGACCGACTCGAAAAGCTGGATCGCTCAATGGTCGACCAGCGATTCAAAGAGTACCGACAAATGCTTAGCTTTTGACGATTCTATGGCCGTGTGACAGGAACCAGACCACCAACAAGGTAGAAATCTCGGTTTTTCCACTTGCTAACGCAGGAAAATGCCGATACTATACGCATGTTCACCTTCGACGTGTGGGGGTGATTGTGCGATGTGGTGTGTGCCCTTCGCTTGGTTGAGATACGCGAATGCAAACCTAATGTATTGCAAAGATTCAAAACTGACCTGTGTGGCGTAGCCGTTTTTCGAAGAATTGGTCACACTTTTGTTTCAATGCCTGTCGTAATGGTGGCATTCGCGCAGAAAGAATCGTTGAAAGGACTCGATAATGATTAGCGCGGTACAACAATCACCCAAGATACCATCTGGATCGTCATCACAAAAAGAAGGAGCGTCACCACGTATGGCCAAGACGAAGCAAACGAAAGAGAAGGCCGTAGCATCCCAAGCAAGTAGCCGCTCAACGAAAAAGAAAGGTGCGGCAAGTTCAGCTGATGCATTTATCGAAAAGAACCCCGTACTGAAGACAGCAGTTGCACAGATCGAAAAAGAGTTTGGTCAAGGCTCCATCATGCCGCTGGGCGCAGATTCAACAGTAGTTGTTCCGGGTATTCCAAGCGGAAGCCTCTCCGTCGACCTAGCACTTGGTGGAAATGGATTCCCTCGGGGTCGAATTATCGAAGTCTTTGGTCCGGAGTCGAGTGGCAAAACCACACTCGCTCTTCACGCCGTGGCAGCAGCTCAAGCCAACGGCGGGGTCGCCGCATTTATTGATGCTGAACATGCACTCGATCCAAGCTGGGCAAAGAAACTTGGCATAACGCTCGAAACACTACTCGTCAGCCAGCCAACCAGCGGTGAAGAAGCAATGAACATCACAGAATTGCTTATCAAATCAAACGCCGTTGATGTCATTGTCATTGATTCTGTTGCTGCTCTCGTACCTCAAAAAGAACTCGATGGTGAAATTGGTGATTCTTTTGTGGGGCTCCAAGCTCGACTCATGAGCCAAGCGATGAGGAAACTTACAGGTGCGATAGCCAAAAGTAAGACCTGCGTGATCTTTATTAATCAGATCCGCGAAAAAATTGGCGTCATGTTCGGTAGCCCAGAAACAACGCCCGGCGGACGAGCCTTGAAGTTCTATTCGTCGGCCCGAATAGACGTCCGTCGAATCGGAGCGCTCAAAGATGGTGAAGAAGTCGTTGGGCAACGGGTCCGTGTGAAAGTTGTCAAAAACAAGGTTGCCCCGCCTTTCCGCATTGCAGAGTTTGACATGATGCATGCTGATGGAATCAGTAAGGAGGGTGACCTGATTGATCTCGGGCTGGCTGCCAAGTTGATTGAAAAATCAGGAACGTGGATCCGCTATAACGACTCACACTTGGGGCAGGGGCGCGAAAAGGCACGGCTCTATCTCAAAGAGAATCCAGACGTCGCCGAAGAAATTCGGCAGAAAATTGTGACAAGCCGAGAACCTCTCGTGGAGACTGAAAAAGAGGAGAAGGCGTGACCTGAAACACCATTCCTGCTCCAGCCGTTCTATTGATACCCTCTTTAAGAAGCCTACTTCCATACACCCCCTCAGGAGACTCTGACTCCTGAGGGGTTTTTTCGGGAAAATGCTGAATAGACGGCGTTGGATGCTCACGGTGCTAGCCAGCATACGAGCAAAAACAACTGGTCTGTATCACACACCGAGACCCTGTATAGTGCGACATACCCCCGATAATCCCGACACGTTCCGGAGCAAAGAAACTGATGAAGGCAGATGATCTCAGAGAAGCGTATCTTGCCTTTTTTGAATCAAAAGGTTGCATCCGTAGGCCAAGCGATGTGCTTGTTCCACGGTGGGACCCTTCCGTGTTATTCACGCCAGCCGGCATGAATCAATTTAAGGATCATTTCCTTGGGAAATGCAAGCTCGACTTCACGCGAGCAACATCCTGCCAAAAATGTCTGAGAACCGGAGACATTGAAAACGTTGGGCGAACACCACGACACCATACGTTTTTCGAGATGCTAGGAAACTTTAGCTTTGGCGACTACTTTAAACGTGAAGCTATTCTGTGGGCCTGGGAATTTCTTACGAGCCGCGATTGGTTGAACATAGCTCCAGAGCTCCTTTCAATAACTGTCTATGAAGACGACGCCGAGGCATATTGTATCTGGTCTGACGAGATCGGAGTGCCATCAACCCGCATCACACGAATGGGTGAAGATGACAATTTCTGGCCGGCAGGTGCTCCTTCCCGGGGCCCTGATGGCGTCTGCGGGCCCTGTAGTGAAGTTTTCTACCGAATGCCAGACGGCAGCGAAGTTGAAATCTGGAATCTAGTATTCACGCAACATAACCGAATTGGTGATCCACCCGATAACCTCCGACCACTTCCAAGCCGGAACATCGACACTGGGATGGGGCTGGAGCGCACATGCGCGATGCTTCAGGGAGTCGACAGCAACTTCCATATCGATATTCTTTTGCCCATCGTTGAAACTGTCGCTGAAACCTGTAAGCAGAAATACATAGCCGACGACGACAACGGCCGCCGGATACGCCGAATCACTGACCATGTTCGAGCCTGCACATTTGCTATTCATGAGAATGTGCTACCGGGAAACAATGAAGAAAAGTATGTTGTCAAACGGCTTTTACGGAGGGCCGTACTCGATGGCTGGCAAATGGGCATGCGAGATCCATTCCTTTACACACTCCCTCCGGCAGTCATAACGCAAATGACCCACTCGTATCCGGAGTTGGCTGAAACTGTTGAGCATGTCACAAGCGTTATAAAACGAGAAGAAGAGTCTTTCCTAGCAACCATTGGCGGTGGCCTCACGCGCATCAACAAACTTTTTGACGGAATTCGTTCAACGGGTGGCGGTCTGGTCGGTGGTGAGGATGCCGCTGAACTCTATACAACATATGGTTTTCCCCCAGAACTTCTTGAAACACTGGCCGCTGAAAGGAATTGCGCTTTTGACTGGAACGGCTTTCGGGACGCCATGGAAGCACACGGAAAGAAATCTGGGGCTGGCACTCGAGGTGAAGTATTCACCTCTGGACCGCTTGATGCATTAAAGAAAGCAATGCATGGATCGGATTTTGTTGGCTACGAATCTGCCAGAACAACCGGCACCATCGTCGGCATTATCGCACAAAATCGTCTCTGCGAATCACTGACAGAAGCAGACGCTGTACCGCCAGCAATTGAGCACAGCGCAGATCAACTCATTACTGTCATTCTGGACAAAACCTGTTTCTATGGCGAATCCGGAGGACAGGTTGGTGACACTGGATGGATCGAAGGACCAAATGGTAAATTCGAAGTGATCAACACCCAAAGGGAAGGTGATTTTTTTCTCCACTGCGGTGTTCTCCGGGAAGGCTCAGTCGAACTTGGACAAGAGGTTCATGCTCACGTAGACGAAGGTCGACGCAAAGCAATTCGACGAGCCCATACGGCAACACACCTTGTCCATGCTGCGTTACAGCATTTTCTCGGGTCACACGCCGTACAGCAAGGCTCAAAAGTTGACGCTGACTTATTACGATTCGATTTCAGTCATGCTTCACCCGTTGGTCAAGAAACGCTCAGGGATATTGAAGCAATGGTGAATGAAGGCACGCTGAAAGCGGCACTGGTATCAGCAAACCTCTTGCCGTTGGAAGAGGCTCGGCACGCTGGTGCAATGATGCTGTTTGGTGAAAAATACCCTGACGTTGTCCGAATGGTTTCCATTGATGGAATCAGTAGGGAACTCTGCGGGGGTACGCACGTCGGCAACACCGGTGAAATCGGACTTGTAAAAATCATTCATGAGGAGAGTGTTTCAGCCGGAACACGACGAGTCGTTGCAGTAACGGGAAACCGTGCCCTCGAACGGTTCCGGCAGGCAGAAGCCACTCTTACAGACTCAGCAAATGCCCTTAAGGTCCCCGTACCTGATCTACCAACTCGACTAAACTCGTTAACAAAAGAGCTTAAGACCCTAAAACGACAGGCAGCAACAAATAAAGCTGACATTTCTATCGATGAATTACTGAATTCAGCAGAGGAAGTCGCTGGCGTTCGGATTGTTGTAGCAGACGCAAAAGGTTGTAATGCGGCAGCAATGCGTCAATGCATCGACCAACTTCGTCGAAAGGCGAGCCCTATCGCTGTCCTTCTTGGAAGCACCGAGAATGGAAAAGTCACACTTGTTGCAGGGATTAGTCGCGAAGTTGAATCCAAGGGAGTTTCAGCAGGCACATGGATACGCGAACCTGCCGCTCTCGTGGGAGGCCGTGGTGGTGGACGTCCAGATCTAGCACAAGCTGGCGGCAAGCTCTCGGCAAAGCTACCCGAGGCGCTCACTCGTGCAAAACAGGACATACGAGGCTGCCTCGAAGACTAAGAGAACCTCAGAGCCTGCAATCCCTTCCCGCCATCAAGCAACCCAAGATTTACGCCAACAACTTCTCCACGGCTGCTATTGCTGAATCATAATCTGGTTCTTCTGCAACCTCTGGAACAACTTGGACATACTGAACAACGCCTTCGCTATCGAGAACAAAAACTGCTCTCGCGAGAATTTTCAGCTCATCGATGAGCACGCCCCAGTCCTTCCCAAAACTACGATCCATATAGTCGCTTCCATTTTTCATGGATTCGATTGATTCAGCACCACAAAAACGATTCATTGCAAATGGCAAGTCAAGGCTCACCGTCAAGGCAGAAACCGTGTCCCCCAGAGAGGCAACTCGTGTATTGAAAGTTTTTGTTTGAACCTGGCAGACTGGTGTATCGAGGGAGGGAACAACGCTCACAATAAGTGGCTTTCCGGAGAAATCGTCTCGTTTCACTTGCTGCATCCCATCTGCACCATAACAATGAAGATCAAAATCCGGGGCCTTCGCTCCAGGCACTAATTCATCACCAACAAGTGTTAACGGATTGCCTTTGAAAGTAACTGCGCCAGAGCGATGGTTCGTCATAAGAGACTCCTTAAGCTAAAATGGGGGCATTCGATATGGAAGTTGCAGTATTGCCAGACAAAGCAATGACACAACCCCACGCTGAAAACTATCGGACCTTTTAGCATGAGTCAGCCACCCAAGGCGCATTTACACATGCCTTACAACCTCATCAATACTTGTTGAAAAAGCAGTTTAGTAATGCGACTTCTCGGACAAACTGGTCAACGTCTTGGGTTAATCCTTCCGGCATTTGCGATTATCCTTGAGCTCAATCACACAATTAGCCTTGGGCAGATGCTGATGGTGCTGGTTACCTCAGTGTGTCTTTTTGGTATAGGCCGTATTTTAGAAGGCTACGGTCAGACCTAAATGGCTTCTTTCAAGGGGCCCAATGGCAATCCACTCTGCTCCTCATACACCACTCACTTTGGAAGTATTCATGTTTACCCCACTTATTTTTAAACCGCTCTATCGTCAGTATCTCTGGGGTGGCCGCCGATTCCAGAGCTTGCTTGGACGTGAATTAGAGCAGCCTGGGCCCTACGCCGAATCATGGGAGATCGTCGATCACGGAAGCGACCAGAGCATTGTCCGCTACGGTCCGCTTGCTGGAAAAAGTCTCGGTGAGTTAATGCGGGAGGACCCGCAAGGTTTGGCCGGCATCTCAACACCAAGCACGTTCCCTCTTTTATTCAAATTTCTCGACGCGCACAAAGTACTTTCTGTACAGGTTCACCCGGACGATGAAGCTGCCTCACAAAGAACACCACCCGACCGAGGAAAAACTGAGGCTTGGTATGTTGTCGAAGCAGAACCAGGGAGCAAAATCTATGCAGGCCTGCGGGATGGCGTAGACGAGCCTTCGCTACGGAAAGCAATCTCGGCGGGAACGTGTGAAGAAGTGCTCCACGTCATCGAACCCAAGGCAGGAGACTGCATATTCATTCCTGCCGGTACTGTTCATGCAATCGGAGCGGGCTTGGTCATTGCCGAAATTCAACAGTCGAGTGATATCACCTTCCGTCTATTTGATTGGAACCGTGTCGATAAAAACAATATACCCAGAGCCCTTCACCTTGACGAAGGAATTGAGGCGACTCGGTTTTTGGGGCCAGTCACACTCGCTCCAAAAAAACCTACAACTGACCCGGCTGTTCGGCGACTTGTTGAATGCTCCTATTTCTTTTTCGACGAGGTGCGTCCGAATTCAGCGTGGATGACAGCTGGAAATTGTTGCGAAATTATTGCAGTGTTATCTGGTGAGTTGAAGCTTCCCCCTGACTGGAATCTACCAACACTTCAAAAAGGTGACTGCGTTCTCTTTCCTGCCGAGCTTCAACCGCAGAGTCTTTCATGCCAGCGAGATGATCACGAGAATCCTCACCTTCTAAGAATCACTGTTCCGCCACCACGAGAAACGGTAGAAAAAACGATTAAATACGTTGAAAACATCTGATTTTCGACCTTGGGAAAAGCCGGAGGCCTCCCTAGACTCTCAGCTTGTTCCGAGTAATACCAGTTTTTTGGAGTGAGCACCCATGCACGTTACCCGCGCAGTGGTAGTAATTTGCTGTTTCGCATGCACAGGCTGTGCCTCACTCGGCCGGCCCGACTGGGCCCAACCTGGCCCGGCCGCCAAACAGCGACGGCGAGCGGTTCGTTTCGACCCTTATTTGCAAGACGATATTGCACCGTCTGTATTGAGGTTGCCACTGATGGACGGAACTCGGCCGCGTGATTTTGCGGATCCGGTACCCGAAGTCACACGATCTCGCTGGTGGGCGCCCGTTCGGTAGCACAATGCTGTATCCTTGAGAGATATCTACTTCCTCTGGAAACTCATCCTGTGCCTCCATCACCCCGAAACCAGTCAAAAGCCGCGAGACAGACCTCTCGAAGCCCTCTGGCCCGAAAAGCACCACAACGGCCTGAATCGGGTCGCCCACGATACGGAAAGAATCCACGTTTCGGTATGGATGACGATGGGCTTGAACGACTTCAAAAAGTGCTTGCTGCAGCGGGTCTCGGCAGCCGTCGCTCATGTGAAGAACTCATCACCTCCGGTCGTGTGGAGGTTGATCACGAGATTATTACGACTCTTGGAAGTAAGGTTGATCCGGTCCGACAGCAGATTCGTGTTGATGGAGAACGATTACCCAACCCGCGACGTACCGTCTATCTCCTCAATAAACCTGTTGGGGTGGTGACAACGAATTACGATCCTTCAGGCCGACCACGGGTAATTGACCTCGTGCCGGCAGATCAACGACTGTTCCCCATTGGTCGTCTTGATCGCGCAAGTGAAGGCCTAATTCTTGTGACCAATGATGGAGAACTTGGCAATCTTCTCACTCATCCACGATATGGAGTTGAAAAAAAATATTTAGTTCAAATTGCAGGCATTCCGACGGCGGAGACAATTGAATCACTGCGGCAAGGGATTAGTCTTGCAGAAGCGACTGTGCAAGCAAAAAGGGTTGCAGTCCGTTCACAACACAAACAAAGCACCGTGTTGGAGATGGTGCTGGACGAAGGGCGTAATCGAGAAATACGAAGAATGCTTGCATCTCTTGGCCATAAAGTACAGCAACTTAAGCGCATAGCAGTGGGTGACCTGACTCTTGGAAATCTTCTGCCAGGGCAGTGGCGCAAATTGACGTGGGAGGAGGTCGAGCGTTTACGTAAATCTGCAACTGTCGCAGTAGGTAACTTTCGAACACGAGCACCACGCACCAATGCACCCAAAAGGACGTACGGTGGCAGACCAAGAACACACCGTGACAGTTCCAATGGCGAGAGTGGTCGTCGGTCGAATGAACAGAGTGGAAAACGACGGCCAAAACGCCCAGGCAAAGCGTCCTCGTGGAGAAAACGTACTCGCTAGAGAACCAGCGGGTTAGAATAATGAATTATTCGGTTTATTGAATCAATTAGCAATCGCACTTTATCAATGTCATCTACCAATCACTCGTGTAAGACCTATTACCAACAGTCTGAAATCGTTGCTCACGAACAAATTGCTGAAGCAACATGGCGAATTCGTGTTGACTGCCCAAACCTTGCCGCGACAACTCGTCCCGGTCAATTCGCAATGGTTCGTCTCACTGGCCGGAACGACCCACTTCTTGCCCGACCTCTTGCGATATATGATGTGTTCCAACAACATCAAGCACCAGACCGCTGGCAACCGATGCCTCTTGAACCCGACAACGGGTGCGGAAATCCACGATTTGTAGACTTTGTCTATGCGGTAGCCGGCAAATTCACAACAACATTGACCTCGTTACGGCCTGGTGACAGTGTTTCTCTTTGGGGCCCGCTGGGCAATGGATTTCAAATTCCTCCGACTGATCACCTCGTACTCATTGCAGGTGGTATCGGGCAGACAGCGCTTCTCATGTTGGGCCGGGAATTCTTAGCCACAGCCCCCTCAAGTCAAGCTACGTTCTGCTGGGGGGCAGGACACGCAAGTCTCTTCGGACATGCCGAAGACTTTCGCAACCACGGAATGGATACTCATTTCGCAACACTTGATGGATCGAAAGGGCATCATGGCACGGTCATTGATCTTCTCGATGACATTGAAAAAGATGTCATATCCAAGCATGCTGCAATTGCATGCTGTGGCCCTGAAGGAATGATGGGTGCGGTTGCACAGTGGGCAGCGAAACGCTCTCTCAATTGCCAGGTATCACTTGAAACACCAATGGCATGTGGCATCGGGATCTGCTTTAGCTGCGTTGCACCAGTCCTCGACGAAAAAGGCGACTGGGATTACCAAAGAACCTGCATTGAAGGACCCATTTTCGACAGCCAAGCAATTCAATGGGATGCAATGACCTGAGTGATCAATCTGCTGCAACTTCAGACGCACACTCTTAGCTAGCCGCTGACTGAGCGGTTTTAACGATGCGGGCAGAAAGTCTCGACTTGATCCGAGCAGCCTTATTTTTATGTATCGTTTTTGATGTCGCTGCCTGATCGGCTTTTTTGGCAACCAACTTAAAAAGATCATTCGCTGTCGAAACGTCTTTTTCTGAAAGAGCCTCAAGCACTTTTCGGATCGATGTTTTGATTTCCGTTTTCATAGCCTTGTTTCGATCACGGCTTCGAACATTTTGACGTAATCGTTTTTTAGCACTTGCCGAATGAGGCATTCTGTCATTCCTGAACGTGATTAAAACCGCGAGAAAGGCACTGTAAAGCCGAAACTTTAAAATACCCGACAGAACACGATTCCGCCAGTACCCCAACAAAACATGCTCGATCTTGGCATTTCCAGAATACGTGGACAGAAAAACATGACTGCCTTAGGCGTCTCCGGCATTCAGTTTTTTAAGCCGTTCCGCCACGTCACGATACCCAAAATCAATTTCAGCAAGGTTCGATAGAAACTTCAAAGCCCCATCTTTATCTTTCAGAGCAGCAGCCAAAACACCTGCTCTATACAGGGCTCTTTTCCGCAATTCGACTTCTCGATCTCCCAGACTCTCCACCGCCGTCTGGTAGTTTCGCATAGCCAATGGGTATTGCTTAATTTTCTGAAAACATTCTCCTAGCTCAAGGGCTACAGCCCCGCGACGACGCGCGTCTAGCTGGACCTGCTGGAAAAATTTTATTGCCTCTGCCGGGCTATCAGCAGTCTTGAGACGTATGGCAAGCTCATACTTCCAGGCAACGTTATCTGGATACCTCTCTACACGCGCGGCAAAAATATCAATTTCCTGCTTAAGCAGAGCTGTTCTTAATCGAGCGACTGTTTCTTTGTTATCATCGCTGTCAGTGGTTTGCAACTGCTTTTCAGCAAGCATAAGCCTACGTTTTGCCCAACGAATCTGCCTGTCTTCAAGATGTTCTCGTACTTTCAGGTCGTTGCCAGATGCTGCCAATGCATCAACAAGCACTTTTTCTGCATCTTCAACTGCAGCTTCTCGTTCCAGCAAATCTGCGAGCTCAAACGCCGTTTCAAAATCAGTTGGTGATGCGGTCAGTTTCTGCCGGAGTTGCTCCACAGGTGACACGTCGCTGGACTCTTTTGGGCTAGCTCCACGACTTTCAAGCTTTTGTCGAGTCTTCTCAACACTTAACCGTGCGATCTCACGTTCGGCCTCTTCTCGGACACTTTTTGTACCAGCAAGTCGCTGCCAGCAGGATATTGCTTGATCATACTCACCTAATCGTTCCTTATAGCTTGCACAGTGCTTGTTCACTGCAATGTCTTTGGGTGCAACATCGAGTGCTCTTCGCAGAAACAATCCCTGCGTATCGAGACAATGAGCATCACCACACGCATCAGCCATGCTCAGAATACATGCTATGTCAAAAGGATCTTTCTTAAGCACATCGAGGCCTGCCTTTATTGCTTCTCGCGTCTTTCCGCCCGCGACCAAACGCTTAAGACTCCCTCGACTTCCGGCAGAAAGCAGAGAAGCGAGACCACTCTTCTTTTTTCCACCGAACTTCTTAGACAGGGCTTCTAAAAAACCCTGCAGATAAATTGCACTTGCCGGATCGCCTGCTACGCAACTCCCAAATAACTCAACTGCGTAGTCATAATTTCCTTTTCTCAGGTTGTCTGATCCCGTTGTAAAGCATTTTGTGAGTCGACTACGCTCAGCAGGTGATGGCGGCGATATACTCCCAGTATTACCTTGAGTTCCAACCACTCTCTTTTCTTCCTGTTTTTCTGACATGCTTCCTACAAATTGAACAAAAGATATGATCGTACTACCAGACCCCAAAATCCTAACAAAACTTACTCGTTACCCTCGAAAAAAAGAATCTCACTTTTTGGACGAGACAGCAATGGTTCCTTTCTCAATGACCTTGTCAAAAGGCACCTGACAACAACTCCTCTGAGCACATATTTGTCTTAATTCGTACACTCAATCGAATTGCTTCGTTATGCTGGAGAGAAAAAATCTTAGGTATCAGATGAAAAGTCCTGTTGATCCATCCGACAACAATAACAACTCGCCTCTTGTGAGCGCGGACGACTATGCTCAGCGCGGAGGGCATGTTCTCTTTGTTGGTGCAGGGCCAGGACAGCCAGACCTTTTGACTGTTCGAGCAATCCGAGCACTTGAGCAAGCCGATATTGTTGTCCATGATCAACTTGTATCGCCCGCGGTTCTTAACATTATTCAACCCAGGGCACAGAAAATATTACTGTCTGAAATCCTGGAACGCTCCTCGGGAAATGATACTGGCCTTACGCTCGGAACCTACCTGGCAGGATGCGCCGCGAACGGTCACACCGTCGTCCGCTTGAAAGGAGGTGACCCTACTATCTTCGCAAGACTCCGTGAAGAAATAGAGCCGCTTATCGAACATTCTATTTCGTTTGAGATTATTCCTGGCATTACATCGGCAACCGCAGCAGCAGCAGCAGCAGCTACTCCGCTTACGTCACGCAGCGTCTCATCTAGTGTCACTATCGTCACGGGCCACGAAGCCAAGGACAAAAAAGAAACACTTGATTACGAAAATCTTTCAATCCAAGAAGGAACAATCGTGATCTACATGGGTGTTGAACAGGCTCAACACTGGTCAAACGCAATCCTCAAAGCAGGAAGATCACCAGATACACCGGTAACACTTGTAAGTCGCTGCAGTTGGCCTGACCAGCGAATCATCCAGACAACTCTTGGCTCATGTGCTTTGGACATTGATATATCGAAAATCCCTTCACCAGCTGTTGCCTTGATTGGTGAAACACCGATGAGCAGCCCGAAACAAAAGAAACATGCATCGCCGTTGCACGGATGCCGACTTCTAGTCACCCGTCCAGCAGGCCAGGCTGGTCCGGTTATTGCTGACATTGCACAGCGAGGAGGTGAGGCAATGCACTTACCCTTAGTTGATATCGTACCAGCCAGTGACCCAAGGGAATTACAAACTGCCGTCGATGACGCATGGTCTTTTGACTGGATTGTCTTTACGAGCGTCAATGGCGTTGACCACTTCTGCAGACAGATGCGACTACAGGAACTTGATCCACGTGCACTGGGAAGTGCGCAACTTGCCGCCATCGGACCTGCAACAAAAAAAGCACTTGAAGAGCAGGGCTTTGTTTGTGACTTGGTCCCCGACAGGTTTCTTTCTGAAGGATTCGTACACGCTCTTAATCAAGTAGGGAAGAGGCAACGATTTCTTCTTATTCAAGCCGAACGAGGTCGCGACGTTTTACACAAAGAACTCGAAGCCGCTGGCCATGAAGTCAGGCAGGTAGCCGCTTACTCGAGTCAACCCACTTCATCAGACCGACAAACAGCACTTCGAATGATAGAACAATTCCCCGTTAGCTGGATTCTACTAACAAGTTCATTTATCGCAGAAACAGCTGTGAATGTCTTTGGGGATCATCTCCTCACATGGAAAATCGCGAGCATCTCACCAATCACATCCTCGAAACTCACTGAACTCGGCTATCCAGCGACAGTTGAAGCAACTGAGGCCTCTATGAAGTCACTTTTGGATTCAATAGAGTCTTGGCAACAGAACCACGCTAAAGCCTCGGCATGTAAAGAAATTCCGGCAGGGAAAACAGTGCCGACTGAATAAGCCGAAAAGGTGGGAATCGCTGAAGCGATTTTGCATCTGCGTCGATACCGTCAAGGTAGGATGTGCTTGTGCACATGAAAAATAAGGCTTGTTCCCAGGACTTGTCAGAGAATTATGGCTTAAGCCGAGCGTAGTCGCCACGGAGGTTTAGTGTGCAGTACCAGAGTTTGTCCGATACACACATCGTTTGTGCACCAGTACCTATCGATAACAGACAAATAGAGACCGTCTTCGATGTTCAGAAGACCAGCGAGCTCCCAATATCCTGGTACGGCACATTGGACACACTCGAAAACATGCCCCATGCTATCGAGACTGTTTGTTTAGAGATGCATCTCAAAGATATCGCTTCGAAACATCGGTTTCGTATGCAGCTCCATTCGGCACGACGCAGCTTCCCGAACCTCAAAACGATAGTCGCGCCAAAGGCCGGGCGGGTCCATTACCACGACCTGCTTGTCGAAGAGGGCATCTCAGTCATCCTTACACAGTCATACAGCACAACATCATCTCCCCGACGACCAACCCCTTTAGGGTGGCCTTGCCGTAACGTTCAATGGGGACTGTGGGAGGTATCACGGAACACTCCAAAACAGAAAGAACGAATCCAGAATTTTTTTATATCCATGGCACGCAAGCGAGAACGACCGGGAACTCTTCGAATTTGGGATGCTGCATCCCTAAAAGGCACCTATGACCATAAAAAATTCAGCAGGGCAACGCGACGGATACACAAACTCGTTTCCAAGAAGGCAGTAACGGTAATTAGCTTAGACCAACTTCCTGAATTTATTTCGAGTAATAATTCTAGAGAAGTTCCTACTTCTATACTCAAAGCAGCCTAAAACAACGGCTCGCAGTTACTCTGGCTATTTATTCTTCTTTTCTGCTCATCAAAGTCGACCAACTCAAATAGGCCAGAATTCCACTACTTAAGATAAATCCAACATCGGCAAGCACGCTCACCCGACTAAATGGGATTGCGACCGCTAAATCAGCCAAAAAAAGGATGCCTACGATCCCAGAAACCACCATGCCGACAAACGGAACGGACTTCGACACGCCGTGAGACCCTCCATATAATTTAGAAAAAATAAGTGTTGGAGATCTCTCCACTTGAGATCTCCCTTTGAGATACCATACTTGTTGACTCACAGGGAGCCAACAGAATCTTTATCGTCCATCACGAATCATTGTTTGGAGTAATTTTTCGTGCCACCTCATGATGGTCAAGTCGCCGTTTACACAGGGTCTTTTGATCCAATCACACTTGGTCACCTAGATGTGATCGAGCGAGCAAGCCGTATATTTGACCATATTGTCGTCGGCGTAGGTATAAACCCCGATAAACAGCCTCTTTTTGATCAGGAAGAGCGGGTCAAACTCGTAGAAGCAGCAGTCGCTTATCTGGACAATGTAACTGTCCGACGCTTCAACGGGCTATCCGTGACATTCGTTCGTGAACAGAAAGCACAGGTTGTCCTTCGCGGCGTTCGATCACTGACCGACATTGAGGCAGAATTCACGATGACCTTGGCGAACCGAATGCTCGACCCTGGAATCGAGACTGTCTTCCTGATGGCCGACGCCCAATATTCTCATATTTCTTCGTCGCTACTGAAGCAGATTACTCCTCTCGCAAACGACATTGCGTTGGGCAAATTTGTACCTCCTGAAGTGGTCGACGCACTTCGGGCAAAACTTGCTGACACCTAACATCCATCGTTTTCCTGAATTGCCGCAGATATTCAAGAAATGACACAAGCTCTCGTTGTGCTTTACGAATAACTAATTGTCGTCTGGTGAACCCGATTCAAAATACGAACGAAGAAATCGTGCGCGCTCGATATTGCGATCTTTTGTATCGAGATCAACACCTCTCATCTTTTGAAGGTGTGCTGGCTGGGTGCGAACAAGCAACTTATTGACGTCAGATACATGAAGATCATCCACCAGTCCTAGCAGCACTCCCATGCGCACCCGCGAAAGGAGCTGCATTGTTTCTTCGGCGCTAATCGTCTGAGCTGTTCTTAAAATCCCAAAGGCACGGCTGACCTGGTCGTGAACATTCTGCTCTGTTTCCTGTAAGAGGAATTCCCGAGCGCGACGTTCATAATCAATTAGCACCGGCACAACGTCTGCGACTTGGGCAATCAGTTCACCCTCTGTACGGCCAAGTGTTATCTGGTTTGAGATTTGATAAAAGTCTCCGAAGGCCTGTGAGCCCTCTCCGTACAGGCCTCGAACAGCCAATGAAATTTTGTGCAGACTTCGAAAAACCTTGTCAATCTGCCGAGTGATTACGAGCGCAGGTAGATGCAGCATTACGCTCACTCGTATCCCGGTACCCACATTTGTTGGGCATGCCGTGAGATATCCCCACCGCTGATGAAAAGCGTATGGGACGACGGCTTCAATTTCTTCGTCAACACCACGTATCTGTTCCCAGACTGCCTCGAGATCTAAGCCACTATGTATGCACTGAATTCGAAGATGATCTTCCTCATTGATCATAAGACTGATCTGTTCCGCAGGATCAATTGCCACCCCACGAGCGCCTGTGGCATCTGCATGCTCCCTACTTATCAACTGCCGCTCGACAAGAAATTGACGATCAAGATCTTCGAGACCGCCCAAATTTGTATATTCCAGACGTGAACCGACAGATGTTTTCGTAAGATGCGAGTGAAGAAAATCCTCAATTTCACTCCGCTCTGTCTCTGAGGCCCGACTGACAAAGGGATAGTGCGCAAGATTCCGTGCAAGTCGAACCCGACTACTCATAACGATATCTGACTCTGGACCAGTGCCCTTGAGCCATTCACCGACAGATGTTTTTAAAACTTCAAATTTCATATGCTTACTCTAACAGTATTCCTTTTTCAAAATTTAAACGTAGCCGGAATGCGTGCTTAGCACGTGACGTTATCTGTGAAAAATGGAAAAATCAGTTTTTTGAATTTTCGGCATGCCACTTGTAAAGAATCTTCTGAATTTTATCCCGCAGCTTTCCAGCCCTCTCATAGTCTTCACCCTCCACAGCATTACGAATGTCTTTTCGCATTCCGATCACACGTGTGAGTTCCTCCGTCGATTCTGGCAGAACCTCTCCTCCTACCGATTTTTGACGATTTGGTCGCCGACCCCGGTGCTCTACTTCTCCGTGGATGTTTGCAATCAGGGGTTCGAGCTCATTTTCAAACTGCACGTAATCGTGAGGACATCCTAGTCTTCCCTGGTTACGGAACTCGAAAAATGTAATGCCACACATATCACACACTAGTTGGTCGATCTCAGAAAGTTCTTTTGCTGTTTGCCCAACACCAAGAGGGCCACTCTCAGTATCAGAGTCTTCCTGTTGTGAATCAGACTCAGCCTGATTGAGATATACCCGCGCATGATCTTCACATAGGTGTAGCTCTCGAACTTCGCCGGCCTCAAGTTCTGTAATGTGAAACATCGCCTGCTTATCGCATTGCTGACACTGCATGATATCGCCCCTCAGAAAACTTCCTTCTTTACCAGCAACGATATCTGGGAGCTATCCTCACACGATACCGAAATTCTTTGACATTCCTAAAAGCAATGGTACCTGTACTCAGTGTAAAGCACACTAACACTCTTAAAATAATGGTTTCGTACAGAAGCCAACAACGTGTATAAATTGGGAAAAGTATCACTATTCCGACCTAAAATTCGTTGGAATAACACAGTGGAGCCGAATCGCTCCAACATCCAATCCTCGGGCGAGACGATCTCGAAAAGTGACATGAGCAGCCCTTCGCCAGGAAAGGACGGGCTGCAATCATTGAAAGTCCACTCTAAAACAGGTATTTCAGCATACAAAACTCGCTCACCATCAAAGTTTGTTCTCGAGGAGATCAATAGGACCATATGACGCAATCTTGCTCCCCATTGACTCCAGCTAAACCATAGTCCCAAATAGGACCAAAGACCGTACTGAAAATTTGTGGAAATAAATTAGTCGCTGTCCCCCATGAACCATTTCCCGAACTTCAAGCATTTCTCGGAGTTAGCACAGCGCGAAACTCTTATTCCGGTCTGTCGACGCATTTTTGCCGACACCTTAACTCCCCTATCGGCTTTTGCTCGAATCGATACTGGATCAGATGGATGCCTCTTTGAAAGCGTTATTGGGGGGGAAAAAGTGGGGCGGTACAGTTTCCTTGGGTCCGAACCGTTCCTGCAATTTGAGGCCCACGGTCCAAACATAACAATTCGACGCAAAGGGCTACCCGATGAGAACCTGCAGGTCGACGATCCATTAGCCGAACTTGAGAGGCAAATGGAACAGTTCAGACCAGCCCGTCTCGATGAGCTGCCACCGTTTACAAGCGGAGCAATTGGCTATGCGGCGTACGATGCCATTCGTTATGCAGAGCATCTTCCGCATACACCTCCGGATGACCTTGGCTTACCTGACATTTATTTTGCACTTTACGATCAACTCGTTGTCTTTGATCATGTTTCAAAATCTATTGACGTCGTCGCCTTGGCAAAGACCACTGCGAAATCACCCGAGGCCATCGAATCCGCTTATGAATCTGCAAAGACGTGCGTGAATCAGACCATCGAAAAGCTCAAGCAGGATTGTGGCTGGCCACCTCTTCATGACATAAGTTCACTCAACAGCCCAATCCAACTGACACAGGAGACCATCACTGCTAATCGAAGTCGTGACAACTATTTAGAAGCTGTCGAGAAGGCGGTCGACTACATTCATGCTGGTGACATCTTTCAGGTAGTGCTAAGCCGTCGGCTCTCAATACCATTTAATGACTCACCGCTTGAACTCTATCGAACACTTCGTGTTGTCAACCCGAGTCCGTTCATGTTCTGCCTCCGCACACCATCGGCAACACTCGTTGGAAGTTCACCCGAGATTATGGTTCGTGTTATGGACAGGAAAGTCACAGTAAGGCCTCTCGCAGGCACTCGGCCGCGCGGAGCAACCCCTGAAGAAGATGTTGAACTTGCTGATGGGCTGCTAGCAGATCCAAAAGAACGTGCCGAGCATGTCATGCTCATTGATCTCGGTCGAAATGATATCGGACGAGTCTCAGAACTTGGCTCTGTCGAACTCAGTGACATTATGACCATTGAACGGTATAGCCATGTCATGCACATAACGAGCAACGTCAATGGCAAACTACGACCTGAGGCTACTGCTTTTGACGCCCTACGGGCGTGTTTACCCGCTGGCACCGTATCTGGAGCGCCAAAGATCCGTGCAATGGAAATCATTGATGAACTCGAGCCGAACAAGCGAGGCCCCTATGCTGGAGCTGTTGGCTATATTGATTTTTGTGGCTCGATGGACACCTGTATCGCTCTCCGTACGATTGTCATCACTCAAGGCAATGCCCATATTCAATCGGGAGCCGGAATTGTTGCAGACAGTCAACCTGAGAAGGAATTTGAAGAGACTCTTAACAAAGCCAAAGGGCTTATTGTAGCAATCGAGATGACAATCCAACGGCTCAAAGACAATGGCGTTCCAAATACAGGGAAACAATGATTTCGCTTGAACAAGTTACTGTCCAGCGACAGGGCGTCATTGCATTAGATCAAGTCACTCACACAATTTATCCCGGGCAATCTGTTGCTGTCATCGGACCCACCGGATCAGGTAAAACTACGCTTCTTGAAACTATTGCCGGGCTCCTCCCCGTTCAGTCTGGCAACGTATCTTTCGCCGACTCCTCGTCAACGACGGACTCGCCACTCAATCAACAACTCATTGGCTTCGTGCCCGACGGCAACAGAACATGGCCAATGATACGAGCAGATGAATGCCTTGAGTTATTTGCAATGAACTCCGGGCTTCGTGGCAAACAAATGGATGACGCCGTTAATCATGCTTTGGAAGAGGTTTCTCTGGGCAACTTGCGAGGACACCGGATCGACACTCTTTCTTCGGGCCAAAGCAAGCGATTGCTGATTGCTCGTGCATTGCTTTGTGAACCCCATATTTTACTACTCGACAACCCGTACGCTGGACTCGATCCCGTTGGCTTTCAGATCATTGACCAACTGACTACCAATGCACAACTCACAGGCCGCATCATTCTTGCTGTTTTCAATGATGCAAATGTTCCCAACAACTTCACTAACCTACTTGTTTTAAACGACGGACAGAAAGTAACTGCTGGCCATTTTCAGCCAAAACAATTTACTAATGTGGACAAATGGGGCGTCCGCCTCAAATGCCCATCCTCTGCAGCACAAGCAGCCAAGATTATCCGCCACCTCACTCTTTCCAGCACAGTCGTCGATGACGATTTCTTAACCTGCTATTTACCTACCAACCGTGGTCCAATTGAGGAAGCAGTAGCGGCACTTATAAAAGCAGGCTGTCCTCTTGAATCCTGTACATATGACCCACCATGGCCCGCTCAGGTCTTGTATTCGCTTATACGGGACTGATTCGACTAGGCATGTGAGATCAATTGAGACGACATGCTTCGACAAGTTCCCGAACAAAATCACCAGCCGTATCAGACGCAGATTTTCCACCATGCGCCTTTTCGACACAGCGGACTACCGCAGAGCCGACAATGACACCGTCAGCAACTGCAGCAACCTCTTTTGCCTGTTCAGCAGTTGATATTCCGAAACCTACTACTATCGGCACCTTAGATTCTTCACGTAACCATTCGATACGTTCAACCAGATTTTCTGGTAATGCAGTCCGCTCTCCTGTCACTCCTGCAACTGATACACAATAAAGAAATCCGGTAGACCGTCTGGCTATCTCTCGAGCACGCTCTGGAGGCGTTGTCGGTGTCACCAGTCGGACAAGAGCAAGGCCTGCAAGCCGGCACTGCGTGTCCAGTTCGTCAGATTCTTCTAGTGGCAAGTCAGGGACAACGAATCCTGCCAGACCACTTTCCTGACCACGCTTAACAAATGTCTCGATTCCATTGCGAAATATCAGTGAATAACTCGCCATCGCCAGCAAGGGCATGGAGTGTGACTTCGAAAATGCAGCCACGACTTCGAACATTTTCGCGAGTGTCATGCCGGCGTTCAGTGCGCGGGTGTACGAGGCCTGAATCACCGGCCCATCAGCAATAGGATCACTATAAGGAACACCCAATTCACAACACGTTGCTCCTGCTGCACAAATCGACTCCAAAATAGCAGACGTCGATTTGCTATCTGGGTCACCAGCTGTAACAAAGGGGGCAACAGCACGACGCGACTCAGCCTTGCACAGAGCAAACGCATCTCCCAGCAGTTCAATTCCTGTTTTTCTCGTAGCGTCTTTGGCAGCCATTTACTATCTATTTCTTGTTATGGAAAATCACTTACGGGAAAGGCATCAAGCCTAATCATCTACCTGATCACTCGTGCCCACGCAGCCTTGCTATTTCAGCAGCATCCTTATCGCCACGACCTGACATGCACACGACCAGGACTTCCTCCGGACGCATTTTGGAAGCAGCATCAACGGCCCATGCTAGGGCGTGCGAGGTTTCAAGCGCAGGGAGAACGCCCTCCTGCTGAGCTACCATATCAAAGGCATCGAGTGCTGCGGCATCGGTTACACTGGTGTAGTCAACACGCCCAGAATCTCTCCAGAAACTGTGTTCAGGACCAACTCCTGGATAATCTAGGCCTGCAGACACTGAATGAACATCAGCCGTCTGACCATCTGCGTCCTGCAAGACGTAACTGAGACTGCCGTGAAGAATACCTGGTGTTCCATAGGTCAGGGGGGCAGCATGCTCACCATCACCACTCGAACGGCCTCCTGCCTCAACGCCAACGAGACGAACGTCTGGATAGTCTACAAAGGGATAGAACATGCCGGCTGCGTTACTGCCGCCACCGACGCACGCCACAACAGTATCAGGAAGCCTACCGAAAAGGCTTTTACAGCAATCTATTGTCTCGCGCCCAATCACTGATTGAAAATCTCGAACAATACGCGGAAATGGGTGGGGACCCACCACCGAACCAATGATGTAATGCGTCGTCTCAACGGATGCCATCCAGTCTCGCATTGCTTCATTAATCGCATCTCGCAACGTACGAGAACCACTCTCTACAGGACGGACCTCCGCACCCATTAATTTCATCGTTCGAACATTCGGAGACTGGCGACGAACATCCTCTGATCCCATGTAAACGACACAGTCAAGTCCGAATCGTGCGCATGCCGTTGCCGTTGCCACACCATGCTGGCCTGCTCCCGTCTCAGCAATAATTCGTCGTTTGCCCATGCGAATCGCAAGCAGTGCTTGACCCAGCGTATTATTAATTTTGTGAGCCCCTGTATGGCTAAGATCTTCTCGCTTGAAGTAAATCTGAGCCCCACCTGCTTTTTCAGTGAGCCTTCGGGCGAAAAGCAAGGGAGTAGGACGCCCAACAAAGGCTGCAAACAATCCTTCGAGTTCACTGATAAACTTTGGATCTGCGATAGCTTCGTTATACGCCGTCTCCAACTGATCGAGTGCTGCTGAAAGTGTCTCAGGTACATACCGACCACCAAAGCAACCGAAACGACCAAGATCATCAGGTACAGCAGAGAGTTTTTGATCAACCGTCTCAGCAGGAACACTTGGCATTCAAAACTCCAAACATTTAATCACGGCCTTCTGAGCCATACGTTCTACTATTTATGATGCTTCGACCAAATTCGAAGCACACTGGATTGTAGCCTCCTTTTATAAATTTTGACCTAGTGATTCTTCCCTTTCCCTCGTATCTCGCGTGAACGATGCCAGAACTTCCGGAAGTTGAAACGATGTGCCGCGGAATTGCCTGTTTCCGTGGAGAAATTATTGAAAACACCCACTTTCCACGACATACACGGCGGCCATCTCCAATCCAACCCCGGCCGGAAACAATGGCAGCCAAACTTCACCGTGCTTGCATTCTGGACGTCACGCGTCTCGGTAAACGGGCGGTCATGCGTGTGCGACAAAATGAACACCAGATGGATTCATTCTTGGTTTTTGAGCCTCGGATGACTGGGTTGCTCCTGCGAGTTTCGCCTCCGACCCACCAGCACGTGCGACTCATAGTCACGACAGCAAAAAAACAGCCTCTCATTTTTTGGGACCGACGCGGATTAGGAACAATCACACTATTTGACGAATCAACATTCGAATCTCGATTTGGTAGCCACACATTAGGTCCTGATGCCCTTACGATCACTGGACTTGCCCTGCATGCAAAACTTCGTGCCTCAAAGCGGCATATAAAAGTTGCACTCCTTGATCAAAAAATTTTAGCCGGTGTGGGTAACATCTACGCGTCAGAGATTCTCTATGAGGCCAAAATCGACCCTCGAACGAGGTGCCACCGATTGACCCAGGCCGCCTATCATCGTTTAGCCACCGCATGCTCCCGCATTCTCCACCATGCAATTAAAATGGAAGGATCGTCCATCGGTGATGAAACGTACAGAACAGCCGACAATCGCCCCGGAAGATACCAACAATTGCACAAAGTATATGGACGCTCCAAAAATGAGTGTTTTCAATGTAAAGCCACAATACAACGTGTCGTTCAGTCGCAACGATCTACTTTCTTTTGCCCCGCGTGCCAACAACGTTACTAATTCATGATTCCTGCTATTATTTAATGGCGGCGTGCCTGTGTTACGCTCTGAAAAACATCGGGATCAAAACATATTCATAGCCCACCCGTTCAATCACCTCGTGTAGAAATAAAGTAACAACGGAAGTAACAAGGAGCCTCTACAATGCCCTCAAAGCCAGCAGACAAATCGACCTCACGTAGAAATTTCCTTACAAACGCCTCGGCAGCAATCAGTTTGACTTCGCTACTCCGTGGTTCTGATTGGAGTCATGCCTATGCTGCGGAAGCGACACAATCTTCAACAGCTGAAACTCTTGCCGGAGAACTTCACGCCTCACTAACACCAACTCAGCGAAAGCAGGTCTGCTTTCCATGGGATTACAAGCATCCAAAATATGGACTGCTTCGTACCCGAGTCGCAAACAATTGGCAGGCAAGCAAACCAGAGATCGCGAGTGACTTTTTTACACCAACTCAACAGGGAATGGTCCGAAAAATATTTGATGGCCTCATTACACCGGAATGGCAACCTCGTTTTGATAAACAACTAGAAGATGACTGCGGCGGCTTCGGTTATTCACAAAGCGTGTCACTTCTCGGTGAGCCAGGGAGCGGCAAGTTTCAGTTTTTATTAACTGGCCGGCACATGACTTTAAGGTGTGACGGTGACTCTGCTGATCATGTTGCCTTTGGTGGACCTATTTTCTATGGACATGATACCGGCAGTTTTGATGAAGGGCCTACTCATTCGGGAAATGTTTTTTGGCCGCAAGCAGTCGCTGCAAACAAGGTGTATGCAATGCTTGATAGGCACCAACAGGTCCAGTCACTTGCTCCGCGGTCACCCAAAGAAAATGCCATCGGCTTTCACGGAAAAGTTGAGCGACCAGGGCTATCAGTCACAGACCTTACAAATGAACAAAAAAACGAACTAGGGAAGGTCCTTAAACTTCTTCTCGAACCATTTCGACCAAGTGATCAGGCTGAGGTCGACCAATGCCTTGCCTCACAGGGTGGAATTGATGCATGTCGGCTGGTTTTCTACCAAGACAAAGACCTCGGCAACGATGGCGTGTGGGACAACTGGCGTCTCGAGGGGCCGTCATTCGTCTGGCATTTTCGAGGAGCGCCACACGTCCACGTCTGGGTAAATATAGCTGACAGCCCACAGGTCCCAACGAATGCATGACTGTTGTATTGTTGGAGGCGGTGTCATCGGTCTCTCGATAGCATGGGAACTTGCTCGACGCGGCAGGTCTGTGTCTGTGGTCAGCTGTGATGTCCTGCGGCATGGTGCCAGTTGGGCGGCAGCTGGCATTTTCCCAGCCCAACCACAAGACACGCTTACACAACTACGGGGAACACCCATTGAACGATTGACTCAGTACAGCGATCGACTACACCGACAATGGGCAGAATCACTTCTAGAAGAAACCGGTATCCACAACGGTTTTCATCGCTGTGGTAGCCTTTCCTTAGCAACAACAGAAGAAACAAACTCCGACATTCTCAACAGCGTTGAGAAGTGGGAACGCTTACAAGTAGAGCATGAACCTATTTCTTTGAAGGACGTAAGGAAACTCGAACCTGCTCTCAACAGTGGCTTTATTACTGACCACCTGAGAAGTGCCTACTACCTTCCAGACGAGACACAAGTCCGTCCCCCATGGCACCTTCAAGCCTTGCGAGAGGCGTGCTTAAGACGCGGCGTGGCAATCATAGATGACGCACGGGTGCAAAGTTTTAATTTCGACTCGGACCGAATCGTCACAATGAACATTGAGGGCCGAAACCTACCACAGTGTTCAATGCATGCGGCCCAATTCTGCATTGCAGCAGGTGCATGGTCAGAGGACTTGCTTCACAAACTCAACATCAACGTGCCCACAAGACCCTGGAGAGGGCAAATCTTACTACACAAGACTGATCCTGGACTGCTCCGTCATATAATCAACATCGGCTCGGGTCTTGACTACATAATTCCACGAAATGATGGCCATATTCTTATCGGATCAACAATTGAAGATGTTGGATTTGACGGCTCGACTACACCTTTATCTCTTGACCGGCTAAGCACAATTGCTGGAGACCTTCTCCCTGATCTCATTTCTCGCGAACCGAAAGAAATTTGGGCTGGACTAAGACCGGGCTCACCTGATGGGCTTCCAACCATTGGACGCGTGCCGGCGGTAGACAATGCGTGGCTCGCGACTGGACATTACCGCTCTGGTTTCCATCTCTCCACAGGTACAGCCCACCTCATCGCTGATTCAATGTGTGGAATCTCAACTGACCTACAGATGGACTTCTTTTCCGCTGAACGAGCGGGTCTTGCAGAAACTACAAACCTTGTCTCGTGACACCGGGAATTCGGCCGCGTGAAAAATTCATTCACCCGTTGAATGAGCTAACGGGGCAGGGACTGGGACGCCAACAATATCCACATACGAATGCACAACGAAAGCCGACTACCAAACGCACTCATCACTTGAGCAACTCTGGGATCACTCTCCCATAAAACCTTTTTCAATTCCTGACAAGTCAGCGCCCAGTAATTGGTAGGCTAATACCTTCAACTGTTTCTCTGTACCCTTCAGATGCCAAGTCTGCTGTACGTGCTGCATCGTTTCGTTTGGTTTTAATGCTGCCGCCGGAGAAGACGTTTCGAGTTCATAGAATGGACCAAGCGGTGCCTCCCCTTTGTCAGGTGGACCGTCATTGTAGGCATTAATAACGTCTCCCACGTAAGGCTCATCCTGTAATTCCCACATTGAATTGATGTAGCCAAAAGGAGCATCTTTTACGTCGTATATAACGAGAGTGAGCACTTTTCCAACTGCATCATAACTACCCGCAAGACCCTTGGAACATTTTGGGCCAACACCAATCTTTCCACGCCGAAGACCGTTCCCACGAAAGAAGACTGTGTCGTTACGAACATAGAGATGATCCGGTGGAACTGGACCAAAGTACTCGTCATTAACACGACCCAAAGAGTCCGTCTCTTTTTCATCCCGGAGTGGAATTATGACAGTCGTATATGGCGACGGGTTGTACATCCCAAGTATCCAAATAGACAGAAGCCCGTTCTCAGGGCCCCAAGGCTCATTGCCACGATTTGTGATTCGGTTGTCGGACTTGTACCCAACGAACTCAAGCCCTTGCGGCACATTCTGCCCAAGAATCATTTCCAGATCATTTTCCTGAAGCATAGAGACTGTACGGTCAATTCCAACCTGGAAATGAGTGCCGCTATAGTTCTGAAGACTACAAAAATGATGAAATGACACTGAATCCTCCTGCTGCGCAACAACTTTATATGAGTCTGTATCTATCGCTGCAGGGGTCTTCCAATTGTTGAAATCAAAACTCACGCCAGGGTTAAAAAACAGTGCATACTGACCACCCTCAGGCCCTATCCAGAAGCGTTCTTCACCACCAAACACGTGAATATGCTCTTGCAGTGTTCCTTTTCTCTCCGACTCAGAGAGAATGCCCTGAGAAATGACCGGGCGATTGATCCAACCGAAACTAGGACCTGACTCTTCGTCGAATGTGCTTGTCATCACTCGACCTTGATACGCTGGCGCGACAGCTACAGCTGCCAAATCTTTTCGGAGTAGAATGACATTTGTGCACTCTTGCAGAAACTCAATGTCGCTTTGAAAATTCATGGTCTTGGCAGGCCTTTCTGCACCAAAAGAAAAATTGAGTCCTGCAAGAATCAGCACGGTGCACCACACAGTGATCCAGCCACGACGACGTCCATGCATAAAAGGAAGATTGAGCACTTGAGACATTACTGTTCGATCCTGAGACGCATAAATCCAGCCAGCGACTGACTAGCAACCAGGCACGATCCAAGAGAACATCCCAACGGCCCTTATTCAATCAAAGAATACTGCTGAAAATAAACTCGTGTTTGCAGTGTTATCGCACTGCATCAAAAAGAATTGCATGCAGGCTTGCTTGCTCCACGTTGCCTTCAAGGCATTGAACAGAGACTCGGTATCTGCCACTCTTTGGGAAATTGAGCCACCCAATCGGAAAAGTCTGATAATTATGGGAGGAATTCTGCTGATTCAGGATCGATTCACCACCTTGAACACCTACGTGCCACACAAGCCTTCCCTCTCCAGCATAATTTAATGACACCTGATACTCACCTGGCACAAGAACATCCACTTCCCACGACAGGTCCGCGTCCGGACCAAAATCATGCCCATGAACAATCCGTTTCCATTCACCAAACTTTTCCATCCATCGTTTTTCGGACTTCTTTACTCCATTGCTATCAGCGAACTCAACGGCAAGTTCCGTCATCACTTCTGGATCAAGCGTTAACACCGGATCAACTACTGGATTCTCTGAGAATGTTAGCTTTATGACTGATGCAAGTGATTCTGGAGCTTTTTCTGGCACCTGCACCACAACGTGCTTTCCACGACGCTGACAAAGAAGCTCCGTGGAATCACTTCCCCGAAGCAAGCGTGCATCCCGAACATCCTGTTCAATATTTGGCAGGTAAAGCTCACCAGACACCGGCCATTCAAAAACGGTCAGAAATAATGAGTTGTCTTTCTGGGTCACATCACCCCACGGCATGGAATGCTTCCAAGGAGAACCTTGAACGTCGTAGATGACTTGGGGATACTGAGAAATCCACTCCCCCGCGCCACGCAATGCCGCAGCGCATCGGGTGGAAACACTCCCATCGCCACGGGGGCCAATATTGAGCATGTAGGTGCCGCCCCGGGCAACACAAGCAACCAATCGCTCCAGAATTTGCTTTGGAGACTTCCAGTTTTCGTCATACCACGCATAAGCCCAGGAATCATTGGTGGTGTCAACGCTTTCCCAGAGCCCATCAACATTTACGATTGGCACCTCCATATCACCAAGCGTCTGATAATCACCTAATTCATGACCGGCTCGACCTGACACGAGTGCTCCAGGCTGGTTCGTGTGCACTACTTCAACCAGCTTCTCAACATAGTGCTTCGGCATTTTCCCAGGAGTATCAAACCAGACAATTTCAATTGGACCGTATTGTGTCGTTATCTCACGCACTTGAGGAAGACATTTCTTCTCGAAATAGTCATCAAAGGTTGCCGGTTTGCCACTCACATCAACTTTCGGCCCACCGCCACCGCCAGGAAACGTCCAGTCTTGGTTATGGGAATAATAAAAACCAAAACCGAGTCCTTCTTCACGACAAGCCGCCGCCAGACCTTTCATTGGGTCTTTGCCCCATGGAGTCGCATCCACAATATTGAAATCGCATGCCTGCGATTCATACATCGCGAAACCGTCATGATGTTTTGCGGTAATAACGATGTACTTCATTCCTGCATCGCGAGCGAGTTTTGCAATAGCACGAGCATCGAAATCTGTTGGATTGAAGGTTTTCGCCAATTCCTTGTATTCAGCAACTGGGATACCTGCCATTCGCTGATTCATTATCCATTCGCCGATACCATAGTACGTTTGACCGTCTACCTTATTACCAAGTTGGGAATACAGGCCCCAGTGGATAAACATGGCGTAGTTGCCTTGATCAAAAAGCTGCCCTCGCTTGGCGTCTTCTGCTCGTAGCTTCACAACACGAGCACCCCATAAGCCATCCATGTCAGACTGACTCCCCACCGATTCAGCAGAAAAACCTGTGGAAATGAGACTCAGCGGCACGATCGCCATCAGCATGCTGACAAATGCGATAATTCTCATCATGTAACTCCATACCTAAAAAACAATGCTGAGTGTCCTGAACAAAGGCGTCCTAATAAGTTTGACTCACTGCCGTCTGTCACAAGAAAACACCTGCAGGATAAACCCGTGGCAGCATTGCACCACAAATCACTAGTCTAATCTCCTAAATTTTTTGCTCTATCAGGAGAACACACGATTTTCCCCGATCGTCTTCATTTACTCCCTTGGGCAAAGAACTCATTCCTATAACTTCAGCGCACGCTGTCGATAGTGCTCGTCAGTTCGATTTGCAATACGGCTGACATCTTCTGGGCCCATGAACGTAGGCCCCCCTAAAGCGGCTGCTCCTACAAATATTTCCGCTGCTTTGTGAGCCATAAGCATCGCCGCCTTTACGGCCCCTGCCGTCTTGCCCATTGTGATAATGCCATGATTCTCTAAGAGAATCACCCGCGGTGCGCAACCATGCTCTTTCAAAAACAAATCAGTTTCACTACGAATGGATTTTGAAAGCGTCAGCCCAGGGTCAGTGTAAGGAATCAATACCGAGCGAGCTCCGCAGCAGACAATCTCATCTGGAAAAAGTCTGTGAGTTGCAAATTGATCTGCAAGTGGTGAGCAAAGAATCTGATTAACCGCGATACTATGCGTGTGTCCGACAAAATGAACATCTTCCAATGAAAGGAGATACGCATGGAAGAGAGTTTCAACAGATGGTTTTTTTGCAGATGTATCAACCCGACTCACCATGAGTGATTCTTCAATTGCCTGATCTGACATCTCGTCCTGATCAAGCATCGGGAGTAGGGCATCGAATCGACAGGCAACAAGATCATCTTTCGCAAGAGTCTGAAGACAGCTCCCACTTGCTTTGACGAGAAACGTCAACTCGTCAACCTGTGCCGACGTGTTTCCTTCACCAAGAATCGCCAACTGACGCTTCTCTTCACCAAGAAAATGAGAAAGTTCGAGCAGAGTTTCTAACGTTGTTGCTGACATAATGCTTCTGTATCCCTGAAAGATGCTGTTACTCACACTGCCTACGCCACGACAAGAATTCGTCAGACACGTGCGTAGAGCGGACCAAATGCTTCACAGGCCCGAAAGTCCGCTCCTTCGAGACCATCGGTGCCAAAAGCATTCCACGCACTTGGCCGAAAAACTCGTTCGTCCGACACATTATGCATGTAAACAGGAATTCGAAGAATAGATGCCAACGTAATGAACAGATGCCCGACGTGGCCGGCAGTCATCACGCAGTGATTTGCTCCCCAGTGGTTCATTACTTCATACGTCGATGTAAATGCTCCCCGGCCCGTGATTTTCGGCGCAAACCAGGTCGTTGGCCACGTTGGATTCGTACGTTGGTCAAGAACGTCGTGCACCGAATCTGGAAGTTCGACCGTCTGCCCCTCAGCAATCTGAATCGCTGGCCCAAGACCTGCCACAAGATTAATTCGAGTCATTGTGGCCGGCATATCTCCCAAGGTTCGATATCGAGTACTCAGGCCACCACCCGGAAAGTATTCAGTTATTGAAGGGTGCCATGTTGTCGCCTTGAGACACTTTGCCACTTCATCATCTGTTATGTCCCAAAACGGCTTCATCGCTGGCGCGCCGTCTTGATCTTGTTGCTGCCCCGTCCCATCGAGTGCAGCGGGACCAGAATTAATGAGGTGCAGAAGGCCGTCAGCAGCAGCGCCCTGAAGTGTGTAGCCTTCACAAGCCGTTGCAACAGCCTCCGGACTCCAATACGTTCGAAGGTCAGCGAATATTTGAGCTGAATTCGTAAGCAGGTGACCAAAAAGCATTGTTGCTGCATTGAGTGCGTCATTTTCCGTCGCAACAATGTATGGCGATCGTTTTCCGTTCCAGTCAAATGACGTGTTCAGAATCGCTTCAAGGAAATCACCGTTTGGAAAGTGATCTGTCCATTGTCTTTGCCCTTGAAATCCGGAGGCAATAGCACCGTGCCCCTGTGCCTGTTCTTCCAAGCCCATCTTTGCGAGCTGCGGGTTACCGACCATCAGATCTCGAGCGATCAACGACATTTTGACAGAGTCCGACCATTCTGAATCGATCTGCTCGCGCGATCGCTGAGTCTCCTGACTATTGTAATCTTCACCCTCTACACAATGTTTCTTCACCCACGCGGTTGCTCGTTTGAACTCTTCTGGATCAAACTGCCCCTTCTGCATACGACCAACGAACTCGGTCATATCAATGTCCTCAACTCGCATGCCGAGCCACTTCTCCCAGAATGCATAGTCGACCATTGAACCAGCGATACCCATCGAGGTTCCACCCATCGACAAATAAGCTTTTCCCCGCATTAAGGCTGCCGCTAAACCACACTGCACAAAATCAAGAATTTTGTCCCGTACATCCACAGGCATGGCAGCATCACCTGCATCCTGAACATCTCGGCCATAAATTCCAAAGGCTGGTATTCCTTTTTGGCTGTGCCCGGCGAGCACAGCAGCCAGGTACACGGCGCCCGGTCGCTCCGTTCCATTGAATCCAAACACAGCCTTGGGACGCAGCGGGTCCATATCCATGGTCTCGCTACCGTAACACCAGCAGGGGGTCACAGTCAGTGAAACACCGACGTTTTCACGGCGAAATAAGTCATCGCATGCGTTTGCCTCAGCAACGCCACCGATACATGTTTCTGCTATGACACAATCGACTGCTTCTCCATTTGGGTACCGCAGTTCGCTTGACACTAATTCTGCGACTCGCTTGGCAAGATTCATTGTCTGATCTTCCAACGACTCACGAACTCCACCAAGTCGTCCATCAATTGTTGGTCGAATACCAACTCGCGGAAGAACACCATTCCAAACCGTAGGGACTGTACTCATGGAAAATTTTCACCGAAAAGAGAATGCTTGTGAGATAAAACGCCTGCTCATTTAACCCTCTGCTGCAGCCTTAGGGGAAAATAACGCAACTGCAAATCCAAAAACTGCAACAACAACGAAACAACTGAGTGGCAGAAAAAAAGAAACTCGTACCGACTCTAGCATTTGACCAGCGATAATCATTCCGTCACCATCAATGATTGCGCCTTGCAAACGTGGCATGAAGGCACCACCAACAATTCCAAAGATTAGTCCAGCTGATCCTAACTTGGCATCATTTGGACTGAGCCCATTGAGTGCGATTCCATAAATTGTTGGAAACATCACTGACATGCAGGCAGAGACGCCAACAAGACAATAAAGCCCTGTAAGACCCTGCAAGAAGATTGCCCCAGCAGTCAGTAAACCACCACCAACAGCAAGCACGCCAAGCAGTAAGCCTGGTGATACGTACTTTAGTATGAACGTACAGATGAATCGACTCGCAAGAAAAATACCCATTGCAACTATATTATAGGTTTGTGCCTGTGCTGAACTTAAACCAACGAGTGTCATCCCATAGTGAATAATAAAGGTCCAGCACATTATTTGTGCACCAACGTAGAACGTCTGCGCAATAACACCCCCTATATACTGCCAATTCGTGAACAGATTTTGTGCCAGAGTTGCCAGATGAATCTGCTCCTCCTCATGTCCCGTATCGGGCAACTTCGAGATAACAAAAAGTAGTAACACTGCAAGTACAACTAACGCGATGACCACATAAGGCGTCCGGACAACAGCTAAATCGTGTGACACCATTGCGGCATGCTCACCGGGGTCTGCTTTTGCAGACTGCTCCATAGCCTTTGTGATGAGCTTATCGACATCGCTGGGAAGCATCGTCTTGTACTCTGGATGGTTATTAATTTCTGCGTCTCGAAATTTGGACACCTCAAGTCCTGGGAGAATAAACATACTGGCAATAACCATCCCGGTGAGTGAACCAATCGGGTTGAATGCTTGTGCGAGGTTCAGCCTTTGCGTTGCAGTACTTCGAGGCCCCATCGAGAGAATATATGGATTGGCCGTTGTTTCCAAGAACGCAAGACCAAACGTCAAAATGTAAAACCCAACAAGAAAAACATTAAATTCCATCATTAAGCTGGCCGGTATCGTCATTGCAGCGCCTAGCGCGTACAGAAGAAGGCCAATGATAATCCCAGACTTATACGAGACTTTTCTAATCAGGAGTGCTGCGGGAATCGCCATCGTGGCATAGCCACCATAGAAGGCCCACTGCACTAAACTGCTTTGCGCATTAGAAATGAGAAATATCTCTTTGAAGGCGCGGACCAATGGATTGGTTATATCGTTCGCAAAACCCCACAGCGCAAAAAGTGACGTGACGAGAATAAATGGCGCTACAAATTGCTTTGGCACCACCGAATCTTGTGAAGTCTGACCTGATTTTGTCGATTCCTGCATTCCAACCCTCCTCAATAAGCACTTCCCAACAATTTGTATATCAGTTGGACTGATCCCCGAATTAGCGAGCCTTCCGATGTTGTAACAAACACACCTGCGTTTTCAGAGCCAGATCAGGTAAACACCGGATTCCGGCCACTTGCAGGAACTTCGCTTATGAACAAACGGCACGCGATGGGAAGACAGCCTGATCTCCCGTTGCTGGAGTGTACGCAGAAGCAACCACTAAAACCCTGATCACATCGACGTAAACGGAGTACGGTCGCGTACAATCAAACCAAACGCCTTTTTCAATTCGTGTGATTCACTGCACGCACAAGAAGTTCATGCCGCAGCCGCATGAAGTCGCTCGTGGATCTGCTCGATATCAGCGACCTCGATGGGCCGTTCGGCATGCCCCCCGCCAACAAGTCGAACAATACCAATAAGGCGAAAAATATCTTTTGCAATGCCTGCTGTTACTTCGTGAATAACTTCCGGTACTCTTTCCGAACACATCAACCCAACACCGTTTAATTGCGACTGCACGAAAGCCAAAGTCTCGGGGAGTGAAAACGGATGTAGAACCGACCGCAATAAAGCCTTGTCTAACAAACCACGATCTCGTGCAAGAAGCGTCAGCAACCGCCCCCGACCTCCAAGAACAACAGACGCGTTTGGTGATTGCTGCCATATAGCCTCGGCAACTGTGCCTAACATGCCATCTGACACAAGGTGGCAATTATCGATCACGAAAACAATCGCATCACACTTCGAATACGACGCGCATGGCGGAACTGCTGTGAGTGTACTCAAGTCAAGCCGAACAACGTGTGCCACGCGGTGAAGATCTGAGGAAAGGGCGGTCAAAACAGTCGACACACCGGAACCACCCGGACCACATAGAATCACAAGACTTGCTTTCTGAGTAACGGCATACTGCAAACGTGCAACTGCGGCTCGCTGAGAGTGGAACAAGTTGACATCCTGATGCCGATTCGCTGATTGGCTCGTACCGCCTCCGACAGTCCTCTCTGTTCGCAACAGTTCCATTTTCCGAACTTCATCTCCTGGCGATTCACAAGAACCAAATGACTTTTTCCAGACCATTACAGTGCCCTCCGGATTAAGCACCACAGGAGGATTTCAGCACCTCCCGCGAAGAAGGACCACATTCTTTATCACCAGAGAAGGTTACAACTTCTCCAATTGGAAAAACGCCGAGACTCAATAGTAATTGCTGACGACTAGGGCAGGGGGCCACATCGGCGTGACGAACCAACAACACGGCATCACAACCAAAAACACGCGACGCTATATCTTGCGTCCGAAATGGGCCGGGTGAAAACCAGACACCTGAATCTACGAGAGTAATATCTTCTTTTCCATGCGACTCTCCACCCCCCTGCACGTCCTGCCGCTGCTGCCACCTCCCAGAGTCCGCGGTCAACTCGCGCCAAAGCTCTTGTGAAGACCTCAGGCAACGCACCTGCCAGCCATGTGACCGCAAGACTTCGGCAATACCCTGCACAATGGTTGTCCGCCCCTCCTGGGCATGATGGCCAGCGATAGCAATTATGCGATTCCCTTTATTCCGTGCATCAACAACTCGATTTGCAAGCGATTTCCACTGCTCTGGCACTGCTGTCAGGAGCATCGCAAGTACGTCGTCAAGAACACCACCCTCACACATCTCCAGTTGTGATGAAGCCTCCTGTTGCTCTTTTTTTAAACCAGTGTTTCCAAGAACTCCCCCAACGCTTGGACCTTCAACAGTAGTAGGACTGTCGCCAGGATCACCAGCCACTGCGTGCAATCCACCCTGCCGATTCAGGAGTGTTGCGTGATTCAAAAAGATTTGATCGAGCCGATCGAATTGCATCTACTGCCTACTCTTTTCTTTCTCATAGGATGAGGGGATTGTTTCCGCAAAACGGACAGCACTTATTCCCTGAACTTCCTCATGTTGAATTGGTTGCCGCTCAACAATAAAGACACCAAGCCAGATGACTGCCGCAACAAACGACAGGACCCACAACGTCAGCGATGGCAGATACAACGCCGCGAGGCGAATATTTCCTCGAGACTTGTCTGCGACTCGTCGATCACCAACATGTCTTTTTTCCATTTTCGCAGCAGATCCCAACTCCTTCACGTGCCGTCTGCTGTTCTGGACTGTCACCGGGTCGGGCAGAGGTTTTTGTCGAGTCTTCCTGGTGCTGGAACGAATCGTGCGTTCGTGATGACACACTTTCAAGAAACCCGATGCCTTGCTGGCATTGGATTCTGCTTGAAAGCCAGCCAGCCAAGCCGCATCGTATTGTTTTAGCAACTCATTTTCTTTTTTTGACGACAAACTCCGCTGTGTCACTGATTCAGTTGTGACCAGCGATTCTGGGGCACACTCAGGCTCAAGACAACTGTCTTCGGACAGAAGACAGCGTTTCGTATGCCGTACACGTGGAAAAATTGCAATCAGATCCATACTTCCCCTGATCAGTTTCTCGTCTCAAATGAGCCAAATCCTTTAAAGACCAACGAGTCCTTCGGTAGAGTTTGACCCAGCAGAACTGGTGGTCATTTTCTGAGAAATCTTTTTCCGCCACTACATCCAAGGCCATCAGCCCAAATTCTCAGATGCAGGCGTATTTCATGAGCACCGGGCAATCCCCGCAAAGAACGCATCGCAGTATCCCAAGATCACGAACTGGCCTATAATTCAAGCAGGATTCGACGTATTTTGGTGAAAACACCGGTCTTCTGATCCTGTTCCCTAATTAACCCCACGACCGACCAGAAAGCGCGATGGAGATTTCCACCAACCGTTCGAAAGATTTTCTCAACGTTCTCAATGAACGAATTGCCATTTTAGATGGTGCTATGGGCACAATGGTTCATGCTCTCGGCCTGGATGAACAGGGTTTTCGAGGCGAACCTTTCCGAGACAATGAGCGTGATCTCAAAAACTGTATCGATGCGTTAACGCTTTCCCAGCCAGATGCCATAAAGCAGATTCATGCCTCGTTCCTAGAGGCTGGTGCCGACATTGTTGAAACCAACACGTTTGGTGCAACACCTGTGGCCTTGGCAGACTTTGGACTCCAAGACCATACCCGAGAATTGAATCTTGCTGCCTGCAGGATCGCACGGGAAGCCGCTGACGCGGCAACACTGAAAACCCCTGACAAGCCACGTTTTGTTGCAGGCTCAATAGGGCCAACGAACAAGCAGCTCTCAATTGCTGGAAACGTAGCTGACCCAGGACATCGTGATGTCACCTTTGATGAAATGGTTGCATGCTACAGAGCGCAGATAGAAGCGCTTCTCGAGGGAGGTGTCGACCTCCTTCTTGCAGAAACAGCGTTTGACACCCTTGTACTGAAAGCGGCCCTGCTGGCTATTGAAGAATCCTTCCGGTCGACAGGCATAGTAGTACCAATCATGGCATCGTTTACTGTCTTCGAAGGCGGACGGACGCTTTCTGCTCAGACCGTCGATGCATGCTATCAGAGCATCTCTCATGCCAACTTACTGAGCGCTGGAATTAACTGCGCCCTCGGCCCTGAAAAGCTTCGCCCTTATCTCGCAGACCTCTCTCGTATTTGTCCTCGTATGGTGAGTTGCTACCCCAATGCAGGGTTGCCAAATGCTCTCGGGGGCTTTGATGAGACTCCAGAAATGATGGCGTCCGTCATCGGTGAATTTGCCCGTGATGGTTTTCTCAACATCGTTGGTGGATGTTGCGGAACAACTCCAGACCATATTCGTGCTATTGCTGACGAAGTCTCTCTTCACCCACCACGACGATCACCAGATCAACCGCGATTGAGCCGTTATTCTGGCCTTGAACTTCTCGAAGTCCGTCCTGAGAGCAGTTTTACGATCATTGGTGAACGCACAAACATCACAGGATCACGAGCGTTCGCCCGGCTTATCAAAGAAGAAAATTATGAGGCTGCTCTGAGTGTCGCCCGACAACAGGTTGAAAATGGGGCCAACATTATTGATGTCAATGTTGACGAAGGCATGCTCGACGGACCAGCTGTCATGACGAAATTCCTGACGCTCCTCTCGAGTGAACCTGATGTCTCTCGTGTCCCCATCATGATTGACTCTTCTCGATGGGGAGTCCTTGAGGCCGGCCTAAAATGCATCCAAGGAAAAGGCATTGTCAATTCAATCAGCCTGAAGGAGGGCGAGGATGTGTTCCTCAAACAGGCTCGAATTATTCGTGATTATGGAGCCGCTGTCGTTGTTATGGCGTTTGACGAGCATGGCCAGGCAACCGACATAGATAATAAAGTCGCAATATGTGCTCGAGCCTACCAACTTCTTACGGAAAAGGCTGACTTCCCTCCCGAGGATATTATTTTTGATCCCAATATTCTCACGGTAGCCACTGGGATGGAGGAGCATAATCGCTATGCGATAAACTTCATTGAGGCGACACGACAAATCAAAGAAAAAATGCCGCTCGCGAAAATTTCAGGCGGCGTGAGCAATATCTCCTTCTCGTTCCGAGGAAACAACCTTGTTCGTGAGGCGATGCATGCTGCTTTTCTTTATCACGCCATCAAAGCCGGCATGGACATGGGGATCGTGAATGCAGGCCAGCTTGCGCTCTATGAAGACATCGACCCCAAACTCCTCGAGAAAATTGAAGATGTCTTGTTTGACCGCCGGGAAGATGCGACGGACAGGTTGATTGATTTTGCAGAAACCGTGAAAGGTGATGGCGAAAGCGGCTCTAAGAAAGTTGATGAGTGGCGGGAGCTTGATATCGACGATCGGCTCGCACACGCACTACTTAAAGGGCTTACTGATCATGTCGAGGACGATATCGAAGAGGCCAGAACCAAGTACGACACAGGCCTTCAGATCATTGAAGGGCCGCTGATGAGTGGCATGCAGACAGTCGGCGATCTTTTCGGTGAAGGCAAGATGTTTCTTCCTCAGGTGGTAAAAAGTGCACGTGTCATGAAGAAGGCCGTTGCACATCTCTTGCCTTACATGGAAGAGGAGAAAAAAGCACAAGGTGAGGAGGAAACAAAGCGTGGCCGTATTCTCCTAGCAACAGTCAAGGGTGATGTGCATGATATTGGAAAAAACATTGTTGGTGTTGTTTTAGGCTGCAACGGGTACGAAATAATTGATATCGGCGTGATGGTTCCGTGCGCCACGATCATCGACAAAGCTCGTGAGGAGAATGTGGATATTGTTGGTCTTTCTGGCCTCATCACTCCGAGTCTTGATGAAATGGTTCAGGTTGCCAAAGAGTTTCAACATGAAAAGTTCGAGGTCCCTCTTTTGATTGGTGGCGCGACGACGTCAACGCGTCACACTGCGGTGAAAATTGCCCCCCAATACACCGGAAACGTCGTTCACGTAACAGACGCCTCTCGAGCCGCTGGTGTTGTCGAGAAACTACTGAACCCAGCCTCTAAAGAGGCGTTTGCGGAAGCAAACCGCCAGGCTCAGGCCAGAGACCTTGAAAATTTCCAGAATCGCCAACAAGTAAAACTCGTACCGTATAAATCTGCCATAGAAAAACGATGGACGACCGACTGGTCACTCGCGGAGATTGGAACACCGGATTTTCTTGGCCTTCGGCAACTTCCAAAAGTTTCACTTGAGGAACTCGTTCCCTTCATCGACTGGTCACCATTTTTTATGGCCTGGGAACTAAAAGGAAAATACCCCACTATTTTCGATGATGTGACAGTCGGAAATGAAGCCAAAAAACTTTTCGATGATGCACAGAGACTCTTAGATGACATTGTCGCCACAGAGAAACTTGAAGCTCGTGGTGTCTACGGCTTCTTCCCTGCAAATAGTGATGGAGATGACATCATTCTTTTTGATGATGAAAACCGCCAAAATGAAACCGGTCGGATCCACACTCTCAGACAACAATGGGAACGACGTGGACAAGAAACCTTCTACGCGCTAGCCGACTTTGTCGCACCTGTGTCATGTGGACGCAAAGACTATGTTGGGGCCTTTGCATGTACCGCCGGCCATGGCTGCAATGAATTTGCCGAACAGTTTGATAAAGATCATGATGACTACAATTCAATCATGGTTAAAGCACTTGCTGATCGGCTCGCTGAGGCGTTCGCAGAATGGCTTCATCAAAGAGCCCGGCAAGACTGGGGGTTTGGAAAGCAAGAAAAGCTCGGTGCAGATGATCTTATTGCGGAAAAATACCGCGGCATTCGTCCTGCTCCCGGTTATCCGGCCTGTCCTGATCACACAGAAAAACCGGCCTTATTCCAACTACTTGATGCAGAAAAAGTCGCTGGCATGAGTCTCACAGAAAACTTTGCAATGACGCCAGCGGCGAGTGTGTGCGGACTCTACTTTGGTCACCCTGAAAGCCGATACTTTGCTGTAGATAGAATCACCCGTGAACAAGTGCAATCGTACGCTATCCGAAAAGGCATGCCAGAAAAGGAAATCGAGCGTTGGCTCGCTCCGAACCTGGGATACGATCCTTGATTTGTGGAGTTGATTTGAGGAAGTTTTGTCCACTCAGATATATCAACTCCATGGGAAAAAAGAAAACAGCCACGAGTCTGAAGAAGCAGAAAAAACCTGCATCTCGTTCGCGACTTCGTAAGATTGCTTTTGAAGGTCCACAAAGTAAGCCTCTTTCGACGATCTGTATAGACGAACTGATCGAGCGATTTCTTGCCTTCATCCGTCATGAAAGAGGCCTCGCGGAGAACACCCAGTCGGCATACCAGCGCGACCTTCAATCATTCGGAGCGTGGCTCAGTGGCCACTCACCCCTGACAACAACGATCCAAGAACTTGGAGATTACCTTGGCTGGCTCTCCGATCAGAAACAATCTCGGGCCACAATTGCTCGAAAAGCAGCGACACTTCGGTGCTTTTATTCCTTCCTTCAACTTGAAGGGGTCATGACTGAAAACCCCGCTGAACAGCTTGTCTTGGCTCGCCCCGATGACACGATCCCCGCCGTCCTCTCATCCCGTCAAGTTGACTTATTACTTGACAGCCCCTCTCGATTTACTGCTACTGGATCACGCGACCGTGCTCTCTTAGAACTGCTGTATGCCACTGGCTGCCGCGCGTCGGAAGTGTCTTCACTTAAAATAGACGACCTTCATCTCGATGAACAATTTTGCACATGTCACGGCAAAGGGAATAAGGAACGAGTCGTGCCTCTGGGGAAGCAGGCTCATGCTGCAATCTCACAGTGGACTCTTGATCATCGATCTCAGTTTGTATCGCGCTCGAGTGATCAGAACTATGTCATTGTCTCCACGAGAGGCAATAGACTCTCCCGAATGCGAATCTGGGAAATTGTCCGCGAACACGCCGCCTCTGCTGGCCTTGCCAATGACATTTCACCCCATACTCTCCGACATAGCTTTGCCACCCATCTTGTTGCTGGTGGAGTTGACCTCAGGCACGTACAGGAAATGCTAGGGCACGCTAGCATTGCTACAACACAGCGATACACTCACGTCGATTCCGGACGACTGAGAAGTGTCCACCTGCAATACCATCCAAGAAGTTGAGTGACTCAGCCCGGGCAAACTACGGCTGTCGTTCAAGTGGAACAAAGCTGATTTTTTTCACCATTTCAATGAGCTGTCCATTTTCTATCCTGCCAGATACTGCAGTAATTGCATCAATAATATTGATATAATTAAGTTCGTAGTCGCAATCAATTTCTAATTCAACATCTTCAAGTGAGGCTCCGCTCTCCAGAGCAACGTCCACAAAGCCGGCGACTCTTTGTCGTAGATCACCAAAATTTTGAACGGGCTCACCGTTCATCGAAATCCCAGCAAGTGTGCCGTCAGTATCTGATGCTAAACGAACTTGGATTGGTGGCAACTGGAGGTCATCAAGAGGCTCTGCAGATGACTTCCCAAGCGGCATACGAACATCAAAATCGCCTTCCGGGGCAATAATATTAAATGTCAGCATAAAGAAAATCATCAGCTGGAATACAACGTCGATCATGGGGGTCATATTGACCGCCACTTTTTCAAGCCGTCGACGGGGAAGGGGAGGGGGCATCATTCAGTCCGGCTTGTAAAGGGCACGGAGCGCGAATTGTTGAAATCCGAGCTCCTGGCAAATCTGAATAACTCGCTGTACGTCACCAGCATTTGCCCGACCATCTGCTCGAACAATTACCGTTGCACGTTTTGGATCTTTATCAGATGCAACAATAATATCTCGCTCGCGTTGTAACGAGCCTCCAATTTCGTCAACTGGAATGATCTCACCAGCGTATAAGACTCCGCCATTCGCCATGAGTTGCATGGTTATAGGCGCCTCGACAACCCCCTCGGCAGGCTTTGCTAATTGACTCGATGGAAGCTGAATACGTTCATCCTGTTCTGCCTCACTGAAATTCAGTACAAACATAAAAAAGGTTATCAATTGGAACGTGACATCAATCATGGGCGTCATGTCATTCTCAACTATGGCTGGCCCATTACTTCTCCGTATCACTGCGAAAATTCCTGTAGATTTGATTGGCCGTTGTCACCGCGACACTACTTTTGAGTCAGCGGCACCTTGGAAATAAGACGCACTGCTTCAGTATCCACATCACTATTGAGTTGCTCAAGCCAATTACGAAACAGGCTAAAACACGCAACAGCAGGAATCGCTATCCAAAGCCCAATGAGGGTCGTCACAAGTGCTTGTGATATTCCACTTGCCAACTCATGGTGTTTGGGCTGTGTTGCAGACTGAGCAATAACAGTGAAAGCACTCACCATACCACTAACTGTTCCAAGCAATCCAAACATTGGTGACAATGCACCGATAAGAGACACATAACTGATCTTATGCTCGAGCTGCATTGCTTCCTCAGCCTGGGTTTCGCGCATTGCATCAAACGACTGCTGCCGACCCACCTGTAACTTGACAAGGCCGACAGCAAGGACACGACCAAGATAGGAATCATCCACTTTTGCAAGTTCGTAGGCCTGCTGGAACTCTTTCTTGTCCAGATGGTTTTCGAATTCTTCAATAAGCCCGGGGGGCATAAGAACCGTACGGCGTAATTGCAAAAAACACATTACAAGTAACGCCACGAGTGCGAACGAAAGTGCGACAAAAACAATCACAAAAGTCGCACCAAGCGCTTTTATATAATAGACAAGTAAATTATCCGGTGCGCCCGGGACCACGTCATTGCCACCTCTATCTGAATTTGCTTCAGGCATTGCTGGCTCAACCGCTGCAGGATCGGTCACTGCTCCAATCACCGCTCCAGCCTCTGGAGGGGCAGGCTGACTCTCGTCAGCGACCTGGCCCACTACAACAGCCGACCACAGAAGAACCATTCCTATTACAAAAATCTGACACTGAGGCCGTAGATGATTCCTGAAAAACTGCATCTGTAAACATCCCTGCTTTCTGGCATATAAGCCCTGATTAATCACTCATCCTAAAGTGCCATTTAAATCAGAAAAACTTCCTGAGGACTGCTAAAAGTTTACTGGTTGTACTCCATGACCATCAAACATGCTACGTCGATTTACTTGGTAGACGGATCCAACTCAGCAGCCCACGTACTTTGCGGATAGGTCTCCATTAACCTTTGACGAACTTCAGCCGAACGACGAGGATAGCCTCCCGTGTCCCACAAATGAAACAACCTAAAAAGTGCTTCGGCGTGCGTGTCAGGGGCATCACCATACACTAGATCCACAGTTAAATATGCAATCAAAGCATCTTGATCCTGCTTCATTTCCAGGAGCGATTGGCCGAGCAAACTATACGCCTTTCCAAGCAACATATTGGTTGCGATAACAGGCACTCCCTCAGGGTACGTTTCCGCAAGCATCGAACCAATAAGAGAGACTGCTTCGTCAAAACGGCTTAAAGAAATAAGGCTCTCTGCCTGCCCAAGACATGCCATTATCTTTTCCTGCTCAATAAAACTCCCATCGAGATCAGCTGATTGCACTTTTTCAAATTCTGCAATTGCCTCTACGTGACGACCCTCTGCGGCCAGGACAGTCCCTTGAAGTCTTTCTGCACGGACCACCATGGGCGGGGGACCCCGTGAAATTCTCTTATATAGCGCCGTGGCTTTATCGTATCGCCCCAGAGCTCGCTCGAGATCACCAGCAGTCTCGAGCAAGTCATAATAATGAATTGAACGAGTAAATTGGTCGAGCACATTTTCAATGGAACTTAGAGATGGAGACAACTCTCTAGTAGTACCCATAGCAACATGACCAGCGGCTACCGCTCGAGCATATGCATATTCACCACGCACCGCCACCGAGGCACTCTGAATTTCATCTTCATTGACTTGCTCAAGGGATTCGAGGGCACCGCTAAAGTCATTCTTTATGATACGCTTTTTTGCCTCGATCAAATTTTTTGGCTCATCAGAAAATTGAATCATCACAACATCTGTCACGCCTATTTCTCGAATAGCATTCGTAGAGCCTCGAGGAAGCAACCGAACCGCCTCAGTCGACACAGACTCTATTTTCCCAAATACCGTTTCCTTACTGGTAATTACCTGATCCGCTGCGACAACGCGTGCTTCATTTTGACATGCGGCATAGACACAACAGATCAGAAGCGAGCGAAGAACTACCTCAACAAATCCCGAGATACTTCTTGGTATGATTTCTAGATATTTGTATTTCATAGTCTTCATTTAGTCCTCGGAATTGTCACAAACTCCTGCTGAATTGCGTCCAGCAATGTCTCAAATTTTTCTCTCGACGCATCGCTGCCCAGGCCGGGATGCAGTTGGGCCTCAATTTTAATGTCGGCTTCAGCCTCTTTGAGCAAACGAGTCTTGATAGACGTATCGACCTCCTTCCGCGCCCATGCCAGTCGGCAGGCAGCAAGCCGATAACGCGCCTCGAAATAAACATTCCGCATCTTGTCGGCGACACCACCACGCGAGCCAAATGCAGCCTTTGAAACTCGACTCGCAAGTGAGCCCCAGCCCCAAACAATGCTTTCGCCAACGTCTACCGTGACACGACTACCGACAATCGCCGCACGAAAATACTCTCGTGCCTGTTCAAGACTCTGTGAATCCTGAGCTGCCTCCTGGAACAACTCCGCTGCATACTGCTGGAGTATTGGCGATCGATTGTTCTGTTGATCCACCAATATGACTCTCATCTGCTCCAGAGCCTCATCCCACTGACCAAGATTTGACCTGGCCGCCACCAGCTCGCGTCGCCAAGAAGTCTTTGCCGACTGAGGAAGCGCGGCGTGCGACAGAATTTCCTCTATTGTCACAGCAGCCTGAGCGAGAAAAGATTTTCTTTTTTCGTTGGGAATAATTGAACCGAGACCATCACCTGGAAGCCCAAGTCTACCTGAGGTAAACGCCACCCATGACAGTACCTCTAATTGATCTGTGGCAGCTTTTGTGAAGTCCAGCAATTGCTCAATAAATTTAAGTTCGTCTTCCGAAAATCCATTTTGTTCAGTTGTCGTGCTGTCTTGCTCTATACCTTCTTCTAGTCCTTCAAAAAGTTTATTACCAACTGAGATAGCCGTTCTGACAAGCCGAAGCCTTGCTTCTTTGTCCGAAGAAACATTTGCTACCAAACATTTCATTGCCTGCATTGCTAGGTCATATCGCTGCACCTTGGCAAAACCCCGAATGCACACATGCAAACCAGCCTCATAAATTGAAAGTGGAAACTCTGTTGAGGATTCTCGAAGAACCTGCCACGGCCCGTATCTAGCATGAGTAAGAAGTGTAAAAAGATCGAGGGAGTCATTGTTGCCGGAGTACAGAGAAATTTCACAACGCGCAATAGCCCCAGCCACTGCAATTTCTAAGGTCTTGCCTCGCAATACTTTTTTCTCATCAATGACTGCCAACCCCTCATCAAGAACGCGGCTGGCGTCTTGAAGGCATTCCGTCCTCAGCACGCCCGATGTGCTGTTCCGCCCGTTCCCAGGATGTTGACAGAGATGCCATAGCGCGACTCCACCACGCAAAAGCACCTCTGGCCGTCCAATCACATTCTCATCAAGACTCTGCAACACGCTCTCGATAGCTGCACTATTCCCATTTCGCAAGGCAAGGGTAATGCTCACTTCTGCGGCATCGGCAGAACATCGATCACGAGGCCATCGGCCCATGATCACCGATGCCATTTCACCCATTTGGGCCGTAGCACTCTCGCCCCAATCCATATTTTGCTGTGCCACTAAAGCCTGCCAACTGGCGAACGAAAGAATGGCAGCTTTTTGGGCAATAGGATCATACGGCGAACGCTTCACGAGAAAGTCGCTCAGCGAAACCGCCTCGTGGTATCGTTCATCCTCGTAAAAAAGGAGTGCTACTTGATACCACAAAAGTGACAATTGCTTTTTTTTCAGCTCTTGATCTTCGGCTGGCTGGCTTGGCGCACTCTTCAGCACCTCTTGAAGCCCTGCGAGAGCTACTGACCGCTGTGTTCCTGATGGATTCGTGCGGTACTGCTCTAAGATTTTTTCAGCATGACGAAAGGATGCCGCAAAGCTACGGCCGAGTCGCTCAGCTAATGCCGCGTCCTGCCCCCCTAACTTCTCGAGCAATTTCCGTGCAGATGCAGCATGAACATCACCAGCTTTTGCAACATCCCGAGCAAGAGTGCGAATATCGGCCAGCAGCGACTTGCGGGCATCTTTCGAATCTGCAGATGATGCTTCGAGCCGTCGCCATAGTAATTCGGCTGAACGATACTTCATTGCCAAAAGATCTGAATTGATCGCAGAGTCCCGATTATCACCGAGGGCAAATTGCCGAAGCCGTTCATCAAATTCTTTATCGTCTATCAAACTCGCTGTGTTGAGCCAGTTGGCAAGCAATGCGTCGACTGCCTTCACTCGTAATTGATAAATTAATGTTTCCGAACTTGGTAATTTTGTAATCTCGAGCAGAACCTCCTGTCCTTCTTTTTTCCGACCTAGAGCAAGAAGAGTCTTCCCTTCCTCAAGTCGTGCCCAAAGTCCTGCAGAGCGTGTTGGTGTAGACAGATACACCGCATGGTACCGCTGCAGGGCATCCTCCAGACTTCGGCCCCATTCTTTTGAGTGTTGCTCGAAACATTCCGCCACTTCCGAACATGCCTCAGCAGCAAGCAATTGAACCTGCACGCGACGACCCCGCAGTTTCTCACGACTCTGCTCTAGTTGATTGAGCAGGCGACGATCCGTCGACGTAATCAACCGCTGGTCTCGAAACTCACGAATGAGCGTTTCGACTTGCTGGAGTTCTTCCTCGATCGCACTGAGCGCTGTCTGGCCCGACCGAGGCCCTACAAAAACATGAACTGCAGACAAGAAGCATTGCTGGGCTTCGCTACTATCTTTGCCGACCATGGCTACCTGATTCCTCGACAGTCTTCCCATATCAAGAAAAACCATCCCCAACTGAAACGCTGCTTCGGCGGCAACCGACGGATTCTGATCGCCTTCAAGGAGCTGCTTGAAATCGCTGATCGCTTGCTCGTACGCCCGCTGCCTTTGCCCTGTGTCTGCAGTCCCACGAACACCAGCCACACGTTCATTGGCACGCCATAAAGGAATCTTTTCGCGAAACGAATCCGACACCGCGTTGTTGTGAAGAAGCTGGTCGAGTACAGCAACTGCCGTATCGTGATAGCCTTTTTCACCAAGAGCTGTAATGAGCCGTGAAGCTGATTGCTCCAGCATCGATTCTGCCGGAACACTAACTCCGACAAGGGTAATCCACACCAGACAGACAGACGAAAGAACCAAAGCCCTATAACCGGCGCGAACAAGCCGGATGGAGCAACACAACAGTTTTGCTGGTTCTTCCATCATAACATTCGAGACAAGTCGCCACTGTGGAAAATAAGGGGGAAGCTGAAAAGCTAATTGGGATCATCAGACATGTGCGGAACTACAGCATCCACTACGCCGTTCTGAAAAAAGATACGAATTTGATCATATGCTTTTCCTGTATCGTCGTTGATCACTGCACAGTTGTAGTACCAAAAGGCGTGTTCTCGTCTGTTACTAGCGCGCACAGGGGAGCCGAGTGAGTCCTTTATTTCTATCTTAGTCAATCCTGCGAATTCATCATCTAGTTGACTTATTCTTTTCAGTGCGGTTTTAGGGTCAGCGATCAAGTCTGAAGCAAGACAAAGGCAGAAACCTAAAACCAAAATGCTACTGAGCATCTTTTGCATCTTTTTATTCCTCTAGCATGTGCGGCCCGGTTGATGGTGCATCGTCCAGCATGCAATCAAATTCGTCTTCTGGTGGATCGTCCGACTTGTCCACAACACAATAGCTTTTGGACCATTTTAAAGATGGAACAAATCGACCTAACCAACGAATGCAGGTGCAAGACGCAAGCCAGGCTTTCTGTATTATCTCCCGTCTGAACTGTTCGATCCAGCAGCTAACCAGTAGGGAAGTTGTCCGGCCATCGGCAACTTACACACTTTTGCGGAATGTATCCCTTCACAGGTCCGTACTTTTGATAACGAATCGTCTGACGGCTCCTGATCGAGACTGAGTACACCAATCGCGTCACCACCGGGCGCTGAACGACCAACGGTCATCTGAGCAATATTCACGCCAGTTCCGCCAAACGCTGTACCGACATTCCCAATGATCCCTGGGACATCTTCGTGCATGAAAATCAGAAGTGTCCCATCAAGATAGGCCTCCAGACGATGCCCCTCAAGTTGAACGAGTCTGGGCATGGATCGACCAAAAAGAGTTCCTGCTGCACGATGCACATGGTCACCAACAACCAGATCAACAGCGACGACTGAACTAAATGCACCTGGGTCAGTTCTACTTTGCTCTACAAGCTCGATCCCTCGCTCCCTCAGCAACATCTCCGCATTAATAATATTGACGTCTTCAAGTGCTGTTTCAAGCAACCCAGCAGCAAATGCAGCCGTGATAAGTCGGGTATTCCTCGATGCGATCTCTCCTCTGTACGCAATTGAAACTGCCTTTGGCGGCTGATCGTCGAGCTGGGATAGCAAGACACCAAGCCGCCACCCAAGATCAAGAAAACCACGAAGACCCTCAAGGTCCGCAGGGTCAATTGGGCTTGAATTAACTGAATGACGAATAGTCCCGGTACGAAGAAAATCTGTGAGTAAATTCACTCCCTCAATCGCAACTTGTGACTGAGCTTCCTCGGTACTCGCACCAAGGTGTGGTGTTACAAGTACATCAGGTCGGCCAAACAACGGGCTCTCTGTACACGGCTCAGTCTCAAAGACATCAAGTGCAGCACCTGCCAGCACGCCACTTTCAAGACCCTCGAGGAGTGCCTCTTCATCATAGATACCACCTCGCGCGCAGTTGATTAACCGCACACCAGGTTTGAGTAACGACAACTCTGCCTTGCCGATTAAGTGGCGAGTGTCGTCCGTGAGTGGCGTATGGACGGTCAGATAATCGAGTTCCGGTAACATTTCCCGAACACTTCCAAACAATTCAACACCAAGTTCACCAGCACGCTCCGCTGCCAGAAAGGGGTCATAGACGACAACCCTCATATCAAAAGCACGGGCGCGACTAGCCACTGCCTGCCCGATGCGCCCCATACCAACGATACCGAGTGTCTTGCCTGCTAGCTGCACCCCCATGTACTTGCTTCTGTCCCAGCGATGCTCACGAAGGCTCGCATCGGCAGGAGCTACATTTCGAGAAAGTGCCAGGAGTAGCGTAAACGCATGCTCAGCAGTACTTACTGTGTTTCCTGCCGGAGTGTTCATCACAACAATCCCCTGGCGAGTTGCAGCCTGCTTATCGATATTATCTGTACCGACTCCAGCACGTACGATAGCGCGAAGGCGATGGTTTCCTGCTAACACTTCTGCCGTTATTTTAACGCCACTGCGACAAATGGCTCCGTCATGCGATGCCAGCACATTCTTCAGTTCTTCACCTGAGAGGCCTGTCTTCACTTCATAGGAAATCCCCAACCGGTCAGCCGCATCAAGGAGAGCAAGCCCATCTGGGCTAAGTTTATCGAGCACGATTATCGATGGCATAGTTTGTTTGCACCTGTGCGAGACCGGTACTCCTTGAATAGGGATCACAACGTATTATTTAAAACTAAGACAAGCCCTTTGTGACTCATCCAAATGGTGACTCACAAAGCAAGCTGATCAGGGCCGCCTATCCATGAGAACACTTAAAATCATTCATAAACTGACACAACGCCTCAACTCCCTCTTCCGGCATAGCGTTGTAGATACTTGCTCGAATGCCACCCACTGACCGATGCCCTTTAAGGTCTGTGAGACCTGCCGAGGCTGCGTCTTTTATAAAAGTAGCTTCGAGATCCTCTGAAGGAAGACGAAACGTCACGTTCATAATGGACCGACCTGCAGGACAGGCATGCCCTTCGTAAAAACCGCTCGACGAATCGATCACTTCGTATACTTTCGTAGCCTTTGCCGTATTACGTTCTGAAATGGCATGCAAACCACCGACTTCATTCATCAACCATTCACAGACCAAGCCTAAAATATACACGGCGAAAACTGGTGGCGTATTTGGTCGCGATCCTTTCTCAACAAATGTTCGATAGTCCAGCATAGCGGGCAAGTTGTCCCGCGAACGGGCAAGCAAATCGCGACGAATGATTGCAACCGTAACTCCGGCAATCCCAGCATTCTTCTGAGCACAGGCGTATATCATTCCGTACTGTGAAACATCCACCGGTCGAGAAAGAAAGTCACTCGATGAATCGCAAATCAGTGGAACGTTTTCGAATGATGGCATCTGCTGCCATTGCACTCCTTGGATTGTCTCGTTGCTTGTAACATGAACATAGGCGGGGGATTCAGAAAGCCCGATCTCATCAGCCGAGGGCAGACAGTTGTATCCATTTGTGGCACCGTCCCAAGCAACATGAGTTTTACCAATGCGACTTGCTTCCTTCAGTCCTCCTTTACCCCAGGTTCCAGTGAGGACATAGTTGGCAGCACCAGACTGGCCGGCCAGGAAATTCATCGGAACCATAGAAAACTGGAGGCTGGCTCCTCCCTGAAGCAATACAACTTCATATTTTTCACCAATTCCTAGAAGGCTTCTCAGACCCGCTAGCGTGCGTTCAAGAATGCCATCGAATGCCTTACTACGATGACTGATTTCAAGCACTGATGAGCCAACACCGGGCAAGGACAGCAATTCCCTTTGAGCCTTTTCGAGCACTGGCAATGGCAACACTGCAGGCCCTGCTGAAAAGTTAAATACCCTATCAGCAACCGTCGCCATGAATTTCTCCGTCGCTGCCTGCTTATAAAGGAACCACAACCCACCGGCATACCGCGGGCATGATTTGACTCTCAGCGTTACGCATGTCCCCACGGAAAACGCCTTCCGGAAGAACTTTGCGTAACGCGCCGAAATACTCGTATGCACAAGATTACGGCCCCTCTACCCGCAGGGTCAACGGGCCACCGTTTCTTGGCGGAATCACCGAGGAGAGTAGGGTGATCCACCGGCTGGAGGCGCAGTTGCAATAACCGGCGAAGGGCCACTTGTTGAAAGCGTAGCCACTTTGGCAGCCACTGTTGGCTGATTTCGGTCTAATTCAAGAGCTTTTGAATAGTTTACAAGTGCCTGCTGCGCATCGCCGGAAGATTCTCTAATTTGACCGAGTGCAACAAGTGCCCGGGGGTTGTCCGGATCAACTGAAACTGCATCGACTAAATAATTCTCTGCATCGAGGTTATCGCCCTGTTCCTGACAAAGCCGAGCGAGCTCTATTTTCGGCTCAGGGTTTGCGGGCTCCCTTGCAGCCCATTGTTCGAGTTGCGTCGCAGCATCTCCCGTACGCCCGGTTTCAACCAGAAGCACTGCAAGCCCTCGCTGACATGCTGCGTGATTCTGGTTTCTTGCTAAGCAAAGATGATAGTACTGTTCAGCTGTCTGAAGGTCGCCAGTCCTGCCAAAAAGTTTTGACTGCTGATGGTAGGTTGCTCCAAGATTGTAAAAACAGTCCGCATCCCCGGGCTGCTTCTCAAGGGCTCTCTGGAAGGAATTCGCCGCACCAAGATAGTTGCCCTGCTGATAAAGGCTCACACCTTTGTCAGAGTCAGATTGCACAAATCTGCCACAGCCGCAGAGTAGACTGAGACAAATTATGCCGATCATGGAAACACCCGACCCCGCTCGACAAAACAAAAACCTGCCTTCTCTCAATGTATTGTGCTCCACCACCATTCCGAAGATTCTCACGACAACGCAAGTGAGACGGTATCGCGTGGCACTTCACCGGGGCAAGAGCGAATATTGCTTATAAAATCAGCTCATACGCAAGATTCAATCGGTCGACACACCGCACGGCAGGACTCTGACATATCCGAGTGACCGAAGCACCGTAAGCATCTCACTACAGGTCGGAAATCGTCTCCCGCTTTCATTTTTGTATGTTTCAAGAGCCTGCATGAACTCCAGCTCTGAAGAATCGTAGTCACGCTCACAGGTCGCTGGATCGATGGCTCGCCTTCTGGCTGCTATTTCTTGCTTATATGGCATTGAATCTCTCCCAATTTTGTTGCAAGTGGCTTGATGTATCGCCGAATACTCCAGTGAAATCCTGACATGCCAGAGTTAAAAACAAACAGTCATGCCGGTCGGCTAAGAAGTATTGCTCATGCCAACAGAAGCGGGCAGGCAAAATAGCAATTTTTTTGCGAAAGGTCGGGTTGTATGAGTTGCACTAAAATCAACGACCAAGCAACGCCGCTGGAAAACTACCGATTACCGAAATATTTCCGGAGGGCATCAGCTGCCGCATCCCGACTTGAACCATCCGATTTATTCGACTTCGGTAAATTTCCCGGTTTGTTACGAGATTTCAGGATTTCTTCAACGGCTTTCCCGTGAGCTGAGGAATCATCGTCTTCATCAACAACCTCTGCAGACGAAATCAACGTTGTTCCAGCCGCATCTTTACCCTTTGGTTCACTAGAATCATGAACAAGTGCGGAGTCATCATCTGAGGTCTCAATTGATCGGGTCGTATCATGCATGCCAACAGGATCATCACCGCCAAGCAACAGCCTCGAAATGTCTTCCTCGGTTTCCAGTTTTGGCTCAACCGCGACAGAAACCTTGAGTTCTAACGAGCCCACACGAACAAGGTCACCATCAGCCAACGGCTTTGGTTCACTAATGCGGAGACCATTCACAAAGGTACCATTCCTACTGCGGAGATCCTTTGCCCAGAGGACATCGTCTTTTTTGATAATCGCGCAGTGCTTCCTACTAACCTCTTCACTGAGAGGCCTAAGATCACATTCCTCTGCACGACCGATAAGTAACTTGTCCCGTTTCATTGAAATCGCCCGTCCAGCACGTTTGCCGGAGGCGATCACTAATTTGGCGATCATATGCCCTAGCTTGGTAAAGACTCATGTTTCAATCCCCAGAAACGAGTCAGAATGATCGGGACAAAATAAAAACCATTGACACGTTTCCTTAACGCTAGCAATTTGCGTCAGTAAAGTCCAGCGACAACAAATTGCGCCCCCCCGGTTAGGCGGGACACGAAGGGAATTAGACGTAAAACCTTGTTTTGGCACTTGTGTTCAGCGTCTGTGCAGCCACGCCACGCTTTCATAACGCTCAGTTCGTCTAGCGATCTCACCGTTTTCTTTTTCGTATGAAGGTCCCGCCTCCACAATCAATTCTCCATTCAGCCGATCTGCCAGGCGTTGAAGCCAACCGTCAACCACGTCATTTACTGAGCCGGAGCCAGCCTGAAGTACGTCTCCAAGGCCAACGTGACTGCCTTCACCTTGGAGATGAGGATTTCTATGCAGAAGGAGACTGCCGTGCTGCAGAACGACTCCAGAAAGCCTCCGCTGCGCACTCCCAAGTATTTTATGATTCCCGTGCGGGGAAGTGCCAGATGCATCCTCTACGACGAGATCTCCGAATGCCCGACGATTGAAGCAGTAAAAACTCTGTTCCGTTTCCCGACCCGTAGTCTCCACCATACGCGCCCTGAGATGACGGCCACCAAGTTCTTCGACAAGAGCGCCGTGGACTGCGGCATAAAGCTTCTCCGTTCCCCGGCTCCAGTCATGGCTGCCTGGAACTGCCAGTCCATAGGTGAGATCAGTCCCATGAATAATTGCGCCACCTCCACTTGGCCGACGAACAACTGGCCAGTGAGATAATTCCAGTGTTTCAGAAAAATCAACGCACCGCTGAAAACTACCGAGTGAGACCGTGTGCGGGTGCCAACCGTATAACCGCATAAGTACACGGTTCGTTTCCTCAGACTGCCGAGCAAGTGCTTCGTCAGCAGCCATATTCCATCCACCTGCTGCCGGAGGGTCTCGCCAGACATGGAGGCCGATCGGCTGTTTTTCATTCGGTGAAGACTTGCTGGTACCTGACAAATTCATCACCCCCCAATGAGCTTATCGTACGCTTCCTGATTCATGAGTGCCTCGAGTTGCTCGACTGAATCCGGCTGGATACGAATAACCCAGCCACTTCCATAGGGATCGCTACCAAGCGTTTCGAGCTGACTCGGCAACTCTGTATTTGCAGCAACTACCTTTCCAGAAATTGGTGCATAGAGATCACTTACTGCTTTCACACTTTCGATCTCACCGAACGACTCTCCAGCAGTTACAGTCGCACCGACATCAGGTAATTGCATGAAAACGAGGTCTGTCAAAGCCTCCACGGCATACGCCGATATACCAACTGTGACCGATCCGTCGTCCTCTAATCGTGCCCATTCGTGTGATTTTGCGTAGCGGCGAGACTTCTCCATGACATTTCTCCAAAGGTTACTGATGTATAGACAGATCAAGATCCAATAGGTTGTATCAATCGTGGCGAGGCCGGCGATAAAATGGAAGGGAAACGAGTTTCGCCGGCAGCCGTACACCTCTTACCAGAACTTCGAGTTCGCATTCTTGCTCAAGAACCACTCGATCAACTACGGCCAGAGCTATTCCTCGCTCACATGTTGGTGAAAAACTGCCACTCGTGATCTCTCCACAAACCGAGTCCATCCCATTTTTGGAAAACATGACTTGATCACCGCTTCGAGCTGCTCGACGCGACTCGAATACCAGACCAATGCGACGGCGATCACTCTCACCACGACGTGTTCGTATCTCTTCAACTCCCGGGAAATCTCGACCATCAATATTCACCGCAAATCCAAGACCTGCTGAAAAGGGGTCAGTTTTTTCGTGCAATTCATGGCCATAAAGCGGCATAGCAGCTTCGAGCCGCAGGGTGTCACGACTACCAAGGCCACAAGGAATAGCACCGCCTTCTTCAACCAGTTCTTCCCATACACCCTGCGCTTGCGATGATTTCAGAATAATTTCAACTCCATCCTCGCCTGTATAGCCGGTCCGACTCACGAGAACCGGTTCTCCACCTAATTGGGTTTCAAGGGCACCATAGTTCGGCAGCGCAGCAAGTTGTTCAAGAATTCTTTCTTCAAAGACATGTCCCAAAGGCCCCTCATGAACATCGTCTTTCTTGTGCCCAAACACCCGTGGACCCTGCACAGCAATCATTGCGGATTCTTCTGTTATATCGCTGATAGTGACGCCTTCTGGTGGCAGACAGGCCTCAAGCCAGCAAACGACCCGCTGCCGATTGCTGGCATTCACAACAAGAATAAAACGCCGGGTACCATCCTTCTGATCCGCAAGACGGGTCACCAGGGCATCATCAAGTATGACAGGAGTTCCATCCAACTGAACCTTGCCACCTGTACCATCAACGCCAGTAATTAATGTGTAACGGGCTCGACCCACCGGCAGGTCACGTACCTGCCGAGTCAACCTGGATTCAAGCCATTCTGTCGCCTGACTCCCTTCAATTGCAACTCGTCCCATGTGCGACACATCAAAGACACCCGCACCTTTACGAGTGCCAAGATGCTCAGAAACGATTGAGGAGTACTGGACAGGCATCGACCAACCGGCAAAATCAACCATTCGTCCGCGATTATTTTCATGCCATTCGGCAAGAGGTGTTCGCTGCGGCATTTATTTCATGAATCCTTTTTGGACAGACGACGGAACGACTGGTCAACGGTATAGACCTTTTTTCAAACTTGATTGTACGAGTTCTCACAAAAGCAACCAGCCTCACCGGCTTTTATGCCGTTTTGATTTCTTTCGCTTGACTCCCTTATCGGAGGGTTTTTTCTGACTAGCTGGTTTTGGTCCATTCTCCACCTGAGTTTTTCGTTGCCTCTCATTCTGCCGAATATCGTTTTGCCCCTTTCGGGAATGACTCCGCCGCGACGACGAAAGACGACGACTCTTCTGCTTCCTTCTGGAATCATTTTTTCCCTGTACCGGGCCGAAGAGAAGTTGTCGCTTCCCAAGATCGACTTCTCGCACACATACTCGAATCGGATCACCCAGTCGAAATATGTTTCCCGGACGATGACCACTGAGAGTATGAGACGCCCTATCGAATCGATACTGATCGGATGGCAACTCTTCTGTCTCTATCAACCCTTCAGCTGGTAGTTGAATGCCTTGGACGAAAATGCCAAATCGTGCAACGCCTGTTACAACACCCTCAAGCTCCATCCCAACACGACTGCTCAAAAAATGCAGCAATTTGAGCTTTATCAATTCACGCTCTGCGGCTTCAGCCCGTCGCTCGAGTTCCGAGCATTGCTCTCCAAGTTGCTCAAGATGGTCACCAGGGGGCTTCTTGCCTGCCTCCAGACTGTCGAGTGCCCGATGGATCGTCAGATCAGGATATCGACGAATCGGAGATGTAAAGTGACAGTAACAATCACTGGCCAGCGCATAGTGTCCTTGGTCTAGAGGGGCATACATCGCTCGCGAAAGGCTTCTTAAAACTGCGTAGTGGACTGCATGCTCTTCGGGCTTGTGACGGGCAAGTCCAAGCAAACGTTGCAATTCAAAGCGGCTTTCAAGTGACTCAACTTCAAAACCAAGCTCGAGAACAAATTCTGTTAGCTGTCGGAGTTTCCGCAGGTCCGGTGACGGGTGAATTCGCCGCAGGAATTTTCCTTTTGCAGCAGCAATTTTCTTGGCAACAGCCTCATTTGCTGCAAGCATAAATTCTTCCACAATCTGATGGCTCTCAGTGTTCTCAACAACATGAGCACCAGCAACACGGCCCGATCGATCGAGATCTATTTTCACTTCAGGCATATTGAGCTCGAGCGCGCCGCGTGTCAGTCGCCGATTGCGCAACATAGAAGCAAGTCGCTGCATTCTCCCGAGCAGGCTCCGAACCGATGACGTCATCACAATTTCTTCGGTATCTGGGTTACCGATAAACACATCGACTTCTTCGTATGTAAAACGCCGACAACTCTTAATAACCGTGCGCTGGACTTCAGTATGAACAGGAGCCCCATCCTCAGAGAATTCAATCCAACACGTACGCGCGAGCCGAAGACGGTCTGGTTGAAGACTCGCGAGATTGTTCGAAACAATCTCAGGCAACATTGGGATAACCTGATCGGGCAGATACACACTTGTGCCACGGGCGAGGGCTTCTCGATCGAGTTCCGAACCTTTTTGTACAAAATGGGCAACATCCGCGATATGGACCCCAAGCAACCAGTGACCCTGTTCCAGTCGCGTGAGTGAAATTGCATCATCAAAATCACGAGCATCCTTCGGATCAATTGTGACAATTATCTCGTCAGTAAGATCCTGTCGACCAGCTGGAACAGAAGAAGCAAATTCATCAGCTTGTCGTCGCGCGTCTTCCAAAACACTTTCGGGAAAGGGGCCGGGCAAACCAAACTCAGCCACTACAGTCTGCGTATCAACTCCTGGAGCGTCAGAAGCCCCTAGGACCTCAACGATTACCCCCTCACCATCCTGCAAAGGGCTCGGAAAGCGTATGAGTTCAACGATTACTTTGTCGTCATCACGCACACCTTTCGCGCTTGGATCCCCAACCCAGATAGGTCTCGGGAACTGCGTGCCATCAAGTTGGACCCAATGCTCTCCAGCTGATTGAAAGGCCGTGCCAACGAAACGCGTCGTACGTCTTTCGATGACTTCAACCACCTCGCCAGAGAGTCCCGGCCTTCCAACATGACGCTCTTTGGTGATTTTTACACGAACAGTGTCACCGTCTGCCGCGTCTGCAGAGGCTACCAGCGGAATCCGGATATCAGCATCTCGATCAGTCGGCCGTGCATCAGAGGGCCGCACAAATCCATACCCCTGCCTGCTGCGACTAAACCGCCCAACCACCAACGTCCTGGCCATATGTCTTTTTCTTTGGATTTGTGCAGGGCAGGGTGACTTTACTCTGCTTTATTCAAGAGGAATTACCGTCACGTCCTCTGAAAAACTTTCGCCCATGGTTCGGATGATATTGCGTCCAGCCATCATCGATAGCGGCCTCTGACTGAAAGAGCTGCAATGTACCAATCAGTTTTGCATCAAGTGCATCGATAAAATGGAGTGCTATGGCCTCCAGTGTCATCGGCAGCTTGGGGGCTCCAAATGCATATTCACCGTGGTGGCTTGCCACCATGTGTTTAATACGATTTGCAACCTCCTGATCAAACGGCGAGCCCGTCTTCTCTTCGATCTTGCGTATTTTGTCGTCGACGATCTCAATTCCAAGCAGAACATGACCGAGCAACTGACCTGAATCGGTATAAGAGAAACCTTTTTCATTTTCGAGCTCTACCGTCTTTCCGATATCGTGCACAAGTACACCGACAAGCAAAAGATCTCGATCAAGATCAGGATAGAGCGAAGCGACTCGGTCAGCGAGCCGCAACAACATCACAACATGCTCAAGCAATCCACCTGCATACGCATGATGATGTTTAATACCAGCTGGGCATCGCTCAAAGGCTTCCATCAACCCAACATCTGACAACACTTCCTCAAAAAAGAGCTTTGGAAGAGATTCTTGTAGCGTCGTCGAAAAATCATTGAGCTCTTGCCGGAGCTGTGCAACAGCGTCTTGTGTCAGCACACGAAACGCTGTTTCATCAACTCGTGTTGGATCGACCTGATCCACCTCGGTGAGGATAACCTGCAGTGCGCCGGAATAAAGCTGCGTTGTGCCGGCAACGCGAACATAATCTCCCTCAGAAAATGCTTCGAAATGTTCGTCTGAGGCATTCCACATGCGTCCGGTAATGGTTCCACTGCGATCTGCCAACTCAACCTGAAGATACAACTGCCCGTGACGATTTGGCCGGAGCTGTTTCCGGGTTGCGAGAAAAACCTGATCGATTGTGACCTGAGGAGCAAGTTCTGTTACGCACTTGCGACGGCTTCTTGGTGGTGGAAAGACATTCCGTGACGACTGTGGTGAAGACATATGGGTCAATAGTAAGGAGGCGGCAGGCCGGTGCTTGCCGGAAACCTGAATTATGTAATCTCCTAGTCTATTACCAAACTATCTCAACCGCCAACTAACTCGCTACAATAACGCCAGGTAAAAACGCCCTGAAACGAATTCATACCTCTCTTCACCGAAAAGATTGCAGCTATCAATGGCTAAACACGGAATTTCGCCTACCCGCAAGGAAGATTACCCAGAATGGTACCAGCAGGTCGTACGGTCTGGCGAGCTCGCTGAGGCATCCCCCGTCCGTGGTTGCATGGTCATTAAGCCGCATGGATTTGCTATCTGGGAACTAATGCAGGGAATCCTTGATGACATGTTCAAATCGACAGGTCACAAGAATGCCTACTTCCCGTTATTCATTCCTTTGTCCTATTTGGAACAAGAAGCAAAACATGTCGAAGGTTTTGCAAAAGAATGCGCCGTGGTCACTCACCACCGACTTGAACTCGATGCCGACGGTCGTCTCGTCCCAAAAGGCAAGCTTGAAGAGCCGCTTGTTGTCCGACCAACAAGTGAAACAATCATCGGGGCCATGTATGCAAAATGGATTCAGTCATGGCGAGATCTGCCTGTCCTAATTAATCAATGGGCAAATGTTGTTCGTTGGGAAATGCGTCCGCGGGTCTTTCTTCGAACTGCTGAATTTTTATGGCAAGAAGGACACACTGCCCATGCGACAGAAGAAGAAGCGATTCAGGAAACACTGCAAATGCTTGACATCTATGCAACGTTCGCTGAACGGGATCTGGCAATACCCGTCTGGAAAGGGCCCAAGCCGTCCAGCGAGCGATTCCCTGGTGCTGTTGAAACCTACTCTATTGAAGCCATGATGCAGGACGGAAAGGCACTTCAGGCCGGAACGTCACACTTCCTTGGCCAGAATTTCGCCAAGGCACAGAACATAACCTTTACAGACAAGACAAGCCAAGAAGCTTTTTGCTGGACAACTTCCTGGGGGGTCTCAACTCGTCTGATTGGAGGTCTTATCATGACTCATGCAGATGATGATGGCTTGGTCCTGCCCCCTCGTATAGCACCTGAACAGATTGTCTTGCTCCCAATCTATCGCTCAGATGAGGATCAATCTGCTGTTCTGAAATGCTGCCACAAGTTGAAGGAGCAGCTAGAACAATCTCAGTGGCGAAATGAAAACATTCGTATCAAGGTCGATGACCGTGACATGCGTGGAGGGGACAAGGTCTGGCAGCATATCAAACAAGGTGTTCCTGTTCGTGTTGAGATTGGCCCCCGTGATCTGGCAGCAGGAACCGTAAGTATTGCTCGTCGCGACGAGCCACCAAAACAAAAGCTCACGATGCCTCTTGAGGACTTTCCCAAAAAGGCTGCCGACCTCTTGGAATCCGTACAAGCGAACATCTTGAAGAAAGCAGTCGATTTTCGTGAAAGCCATTCATCAACAATTGACAAAAAAGCTGAGATATCAGAATTCTTTGATTCAAAGCAAGACACTAGTGGCTTTGCATACGTACATGTCGCCGATGATCCTGCTGTTGCGGAGGCACTCGACCCGCTAAAGGTTACCGTCCGCTGCACCCCAATGGACTGGCCTGAGGAACCCGGAAAATGCCTTTACACGGGGAAATCCGTTCAACGAAGAAGCGTTATTAGTCGTTCGTACTAACATGTTTGATGACGGAGGTGATTTGGCCCGCTCTGCAGTATATAAAGAGATGTGGCATTCACATGCTCGTCAAATTGGATCACCCTGGTTATCACCATGAAGCTAAGCCTGCCAAATCCATGGTTCGTTGCAATCATTGCCGCAATACTCGGCAGCTTGACTGGCTCTGGTACAGCCCTGCTAAGGGCAACAACAACACCTTTACGAACTGGGTCATTCGGGACCCGATCAGCTAACTCATCTGGTCCGCGTCCGGTAGCGGAAACCCCTGAGACCACCTACGACTTTGGTCGGGTAAGCCTCGGTGGCACCGGTAGCCACGCTTTTGTCGTACGCAATGCTGGAACAGCACCCCTCCTGATCACGAAAGGAACAACCAGTTGCACATGCACCGTGAGTGACTTCGAGGGCGAGGGTGAGGGAAAGAATAGTAGAACCGTTTCAGCAGGTGATGAGATTATTGTACGGATAGAATGGACAGGGAAAGGAGAAGGGGGGCCGTTCCGGCAACGCGCAACAATACTTACCAACGACCCAGATCAGCCAGAAATTGCATTTGCAATTGAGGGTACAGTGATTCCAACATGGAAAGCAGAGCCAAATGGCATCATGGTTTCTGGAATTTCTGCCAATGCAACATCTCAGGCCGAGGTGAAAATTTACACTTTTAGTGACCAACTCCCTCATCTCAACAACTGCCGGATCACTGATGATTCTTTTGCTGACAGAATAGTTGTAGAGAGTCGTCCGCTGACACAAGATGAGTTACAAGAAGAACCTGAAGCAAAGGGCGGTTTCTTTTTATCCCTTGATATTGCGTCAGGTCTTCCATTGGGAAAGATACGGACGGCTGTCGAGGCTTCTTTTTCTCTCGGCGAGGAAGAAATTACAGCTGTCGTCCCGATAGCAGGCATCGTCAGCGGGGACCTGATGCTTGTTGGCCGCAAATGGGATCGTCGCTCCAACGCTCTGAGGCTGGGAACGGTCTCCGGACAAACTGGCCTGAACACAAAGATTTTCCTGACCGCCAAGGGTGAATTTCGTAACGACGTGCAACCACGTGTCGTCGATATTGTTCCAGAGGGGCTCTCTGTCAAAATCGATCCTCCCAGCCAGATAGGAGGGGGGGATGTTGTTCGAATCGGTATTGAAATTCAGATTCCACCGGGAGCACCTCCAGCGAATAATTTATGTACTGAAACCGCTAAACAGGGGTATATCCTCCTGGAAACCGGACACCCCAAAACTCCTACTTTGACAATTCCCGTGTGCGTTGCCATTGCCGAATAGTGAACGATCTGCTGGGATTCAGTCGATACCTAAAGGTCGGAAAGGTTTTGTTTTGTCTACCTATAAGCGAAGTCCAGACTTTGGTGGCCCCCATTCATCTATGCACTGTCATTTACAACATATTTCGCAGTCGATCACATGCCGACTTGCTCGCATCACGCTTCTTGCAATTGTATTGGTAGGCATACTTTCAGTCCGAATGTCTGCCGCCACGCCTGATCGAGGTCAAGGCATTTCTGATACGGTTGAAGAAGAATTTCGTCAGCGAAATGGAAGCCTCTTTACAGACTGGCCCACCCCTCGAGCCGTTCTTGTTATCACTGGTGAACTTGATGGGTACATCGAACCCTGTGGCTGCACCGGAAAGGAAAATCAAAAGGGTGGCCTAAGCAGGCGGCAGAATTTCTTAACCGCGCTGAAGTCAGCGGGCTGGCCTGTTGTGGCAGTCGATCTGGGTGGCCTTGTAAAGAGATTCGGCCGACAGGCAGAAGTTAAATACCAGTCGATTGCAGATGGCTTACGACAAATGGGCTATAGCGGTATTGGATTTGGGCCTGCGGACTTACGCCTACCAGCAGAAGAACTCGTTGCAGCTGTTGCACCCGTTGGGAACGAGCCAACTCCTTTTCTCAGTGCCAATGTGGGCCTTCTTGGGCTTGATGCCAATATTACTCCTCGCTTTCGTGTTGTCGAAATTGGTGGTCTCCGTATTGGCATTACTTCAGTGCTCGGCAACAGTAAATCCGGAGAAATCCGCAACGCGGCAATTGAAGTCACCGCCGCGGAGGCAGCACTTCAAGAAGTCGTCAAATTAATGCAGCCCGGGCTGTGCGACCACTATGTTCTTCTCTCATGGGGAAATCCCGAAGAGGCACGGTCCCTAGCTGAGTCTTTCCCTCAGTTTGATATCGTTGTTACCGCTGGAGGTGCCGACGAGCCACCTTCAAAGCTTCCTGTTTTAGAAAATGGTGCACGACTTGTAGAGCTTGGGCACAAAGGCATGTTTGCTGTAACAATTGGCTTCTTTGACACGAAAGATGACTCAATAAAAAGCCAAAGAGTACCCCTGGATGCTCGATGGGGGGAGGCTGAAGACATGATTGATTTACTTGCCACGTACCAGCGGCAGCTTGAATCGCTCAGCCTTGAAGGTTTGGGCCTGTCTCCGGTGCGGCATCAGACTGGTCGTCGATTTGCTGGAAGTGACGCGTGCGGGGACTGTCATGCCTATGCCTACGAAGTCTGGGAAAACTCCTCTCATTCGTACGCACTCACAACCCTGGAAGACCAAGAGCCTCGAAGAGATAGTGACCCGGAATGCCTTTCCTGTCATGTTGTCGGCTGGGCACCTCAGAGGTACGAACCCTTTGAAGGCGGTTTTCTCAGCATGCAGAAAACACCGCATCTTGCCCACAATGGGTGTGAAAATTGCCATGGTCCTGCCGCTGCTCATGCAGCCGTTGAGAGAGGTGATGTTCGCGCGAGTGTTACTGAGCGTGACAGGCTTCGTGAAGAACTTGCTATGTCAATCGACACACCGGAAAGCAAGACAAAAGTAATTTCTAATTGCCTCGAATGTCATGATTTGGACAACAGCCCAGAATTCGATTTTGAAGATTACTGGCCATCGGTTGACCACACTGAAGAAGTTACTGAAAAAACTGAATAGTGCCTTCGCCTGTCATTTCTCTATCGACCTCACTCGAGCTGACTGAGGGCTTCATCTGGAATGCTGAAATTCGCAGAAACACTCTGAACGTCATCGTGATCATCAAGTCGTTCCATGAGGTTCAGCACCTTACGTGCCGTCGCGACATCATCAATTTCAACCGTCGTGGAGGGCACCCGGATAATCTCACTTGATTCAATTACGAAATCAGCTTGTTTGATTGTGGCCACCACATCACTCATAACTTGAGGATCACACGTTACTTCCCAATAGTTGTCAACAGTAGTCACGTCGTCAGCACCAGACTCTATAGCCACTTCATAGAAATGGTCTTCTTCACTGGAATCGCTGGGAACTCGAACCATACCTGTCCTCGTGAACAAGTATGCAACACACCCAGTCGCACCAAGTTTGCCATCGCAAAGCTCGAATAGCTTACGAATTTCCGGCGCTGTTCGATTCCGATTATCCGTGAGAATTTCACACAGAACTGCAACGCCCCCGGCGGCGTAGCCCTCATAGACCGACTCTTCGAGATTCCCACCTTTTAGCTCTCCACAACCAGCCTTTATGGCACGCTGAATATTGTCTTTCGGCATGCTCACAGCCTTGGCTGCATCAATGGCGTAGCGGAGTCGAAGATTTGCATCTGGGTCAGAACCGCCGTGCTTTGCGGCTACAATGATGGCTTTCGCCAGCTTGCTCCAAAGCTTCCCTCGCTTTGCATCAATAAGCGATTTTTTTCGTGAAATATTCGCCCAATGAGAATGGCCTGCCACGTTGCCGTAACTCCTTTTGTTTCTCTCTCAATAGCACCTTTCAAGAAGCTATCTCGAGACTGCTATAAACGTATCTATGACCGTCTCTCAACGTGGCTTCTTCTTCGCTAACTTCCGAGAGTGGCCCGGAGCCTGCTTTGCATTCGCTTTTGTTTTCTTTGCGGAAGCGCTCTTCTTGCCCGTTGGCTTACTATCGGCTTTACGAGCCTTTTTTGCTTCTGACTTCGCTTTCAGAGCCTCGCGCTCTGCAGCTTCTCTTTGCGCGGCAAGCTCTGGCTTGATCGTTATAGAACGGGCTTTGTTTGGCTTCACAACAAAAGGCTTCGGTCCAGATCGAGTGCCGATCGGAGTGCCATCAGCGTCCCGTTTTGGCCCAGAACCCGGGGGAGGCTGTGGCGTTTTACCCGCAGGACGAGGTGCCGCCTGAGGGCCAGCGGGCCGATGCTGCTCAGACACATCGCCATCACTCGTTGCGGATAAAGCAGCAATGAGTGGCTCCGGTAATTTCTCACCTCGCTTTGGCATTCTTTCTTTTACATCGGTGGCAATCTCGCCAAGGATCTTCTTGGATTTCACACCGTGTAGCGACGAAAGTAGATCAGCACCAAATTGATGCAAAAGTGAGCTGAAATCTTTACCAATTTTCTTCGTCACCATTCGGTCGAGCCCCGGAGCACTCACTTGCTGGTACTCTTCAAAGGACACCATGCCGGAGAGATACAACACGGTAATTGCTCCGTGATCGAGCGGAACACCATGACCTCCAAGTGCCGTGGACGTTACAAAAACTTTTGTAAAAGGTGTCAACGACCGAAGGTTATCGAGCGTCTTGACCCCATGAGATACAGAATGTTTTTTAGCGTGCTCCAAAGAAAAATTATATGTCGATTCGAACACACTCTGGAGAACTCGTCTGAGTGACAACGCAGCACGAGATGGGTCGGGCAAGCCAACAAGTAAATCTGCCAATTCAGCAACAGTAGTCACCCGAATCTCATTGAGATCAAAAGCATTCTCTTGTAAATTTGAGAACGCTTTTTCGGCATCACCATAATGCGAGTTTTCTAAGCAGCACGCAAAAAGCACTTGTTCTAAAAGAGGGCGTGTCGTGTTCGGCAATTGTGGCGAATAATGCCCTTTGAGAACACTGTGTATCTTCTCAATGAGTTTTTGCTTTTGGGCCGAAGTCAGTTTTGGCTTCTGTTTTTCGACCTCTGCCTTTTTGGCCGCAGAGGCAGACACTTCTTTTTTGCTGCCAGCGGTAGCTTTTTTGGCAGTGACGGCAGGCGTTTTCTTGGATTTGGAACTGCCGGCCTTCTTTACCTTGGATGACTTTTTCTTACTCGATGCTTTCTTGCTACCGGCACCACTTCGTGCAGTACTAGCGGCGGCACTTTTCTTAGCCTTTGACGTCTTCTTTTTTGAAACTTTTTTTGCAACCTTGGCCTTCTTGGCCTTAGTTGCCGGCTTCTTCTGAGACTTTGGCTTCGTTGTTTTTTTCTTAGCAGTCATAGACTTCTTTCAGCATCATCCTGAGGGTCTTGTTTGGCAACCTCTGAAGATTGAGGGGCACCTGATTCTTCACCGAGTGTTTTGTCCTGATCTGAAACCGGCAATACATCGCCAAGAACTCGAGCAATCTCAAGAGAATGCTTCACGCCTTGATCCATTTCAAACCGTAGTTTTGGGATATACCGAGTGTCAATTCGCTCTGCAATTTTTGCCTGCAGAAAACCAGCCGAGTTTGATAATCCACGCAGCGCGAGTTCTTGCTTTGCTGGGCTTCCCATAATAGATACCGTGACTTTGGCTGAACGCATATCTGGGGCCATTTCGACACCGGTCACTGTTACATCCTGGACTCGCGGATCACGAACTTGCGTAAGGATGGCCATACTGACCACTTCCCGCACCGCTTCTGCCGCCTTGAGAAGTCTACGTGTACTCACGAAAGTGTTCGTGCAACTTCCTCGATCTTATAACATTCGAGGATGTCGCCCTCCTTCACGTCATTGAAACCCGCAACTTTTATTCCACATTCAAGGCCATCCCGGACCTCTTTCGCATCATCTTTCTCACGTCGCAACGTATCAACCGGATAGTCACCGAGAACCCGACTGTCCCGGATGATTCGCAATCGACCGTTTCGAGAAATAATACCTCCGACTACCCGGCAGCCTGCAATGACTCCAATTCGGCTAATCGAAAATGTCCGTTGAACAAGCGCCCGACCGAGTTCCACTTCGTGCTTCTCAGGTGCGAGCATTCCCTCTAGTGCTTTCCTCAGATCATCCGTTACTTGATAGATAATGTCGTAGCGACGCACCTGAACACCACGGTCCTCGGCAAGTGACCTCGCACGGTCATCGGGAACAACATTAAATCCTAACACGACCGCATCCGAAGCGTCTGCAAGCTGTATGTCAGCTTCACTAATACCCCCAACGGACGCCTGAAGAATCCGGATTCGCACCTCGGGATGCTCTAATTTTTCCAATTCCTTGAGAATGGCTTCAATTGAACCACGAACATCGGCTCTGATTATCAAGTTGAGCGTTGGTGTCTTCTGTGTGCCAAGACGCTCTGTCAAGTTTTCAAAAGAGACATGAACAGGGGCAGACAGAAGATTCGTCTGCCGTCGAATATCAGTTCTTTTCGTTGCCACTTCGCGGGCAAGAGCAATCGCGTCCACAACCTGAAAACGCTCACCTGCACCCGGTGCAATATCAAAACCAGTTACCATGACTGCCCGTGATGGACCTGCCTGCTTTACTTTTCGATGCTTCAATGTGTCATGCATCGACTTGACCGTTCCATTGGCTTCACCACAAACGACAGCATCCCCGACCTGAAGCGTGCCCTTCTGTACAAGCAAACAAGCCACCACTCCCTGTCCCTCGTGAATAGAAGCATCAAGACAGACACCTGCTGCAGATCGATCCGGGTTGGCCCGAACATCATGCAACTCGGCAATCGTTAAAAGGGTATCGAGAAGTTCATCGACGCCCTCTCCTGTTGCTGCACTTGTCTTAACAACTTCGGTGTCACCACCCCATTCAGTTGGCAGCAACTCATTGGCCGCTAACTGCTGAAAGACTCGATCAATATCTGCCCCCGGAAGATCAATTTTATTAATCGCAACGACAATGGGTACATTTGCTGCACGAATATGACTGATTGCTTCTTCTGTTTGTGGCATGATTCCATCGTCAGCCGCAACGACAAGCACTGCACAGTCTGTTACGTTTGCTCCACGAGCCCTCATTTGAGTGAATGCTTCGTGACCAGGTGTATCCACGAATGAAATCGGTTTTTCGTTGTGATCAATGGTGTACGCACGCATGTGCTGCGTGATACCACCGCTTTCCCTTGCAGCGACATCACTCCCAAGAATCTTGTCGAGCAATGATGTTTTTCCGTGGTCTACATGACCAAGGAATGTAACAACCGGTGCTCGAGATTGCTGCAGGGCAGGGTCTTCATCCACGGCATCAAACCCAGCAAGTAATTCTTTCTCCAAGTCTTCTGCCGTCTTGATGTCGAGCTGAACTTCGAACTCAGCAGCGAGTAACTCGACCGTGTCTTTGTCAAGCGCTGTACTCATATTCGGGATCAAATCGAGCTCGAAACTGAGCAGTTTTCGTAGAACTTCACTAGCAGCGAGACCAATTGCTTCAGAAAACGCCCGGACTGTACATGGAACTTGAACTGAAGCATTCGTTTTCCTGGGTGCTGCAGTTGAAACAGACGGACCACGTCGTTGACGCGGCCGACGGCGTCTCATTGAGCGTTCATCATCGTCTCCTCTGCCGCGACGATCATGACGCTTCCGATGCAGCTGTCGCATCTCGCGACCACCGAGAAGATCCTCTCGCTGACTCCCACCTTTGCCTGATTTCCGCTGTCGACCGCCAGACTCCGAAGGCGGAAGCGGTGGAGCCAAACCACCACCAGCCATTCCATCTCGTAATAGTCCGCCACCTCGTTGACCGCCTCGTTGACCACCTCGTTGACCACCTCGCTGGCCTCCCCCATGATCTTGCTGCCGGTCCTCGTGCTTCCGCATATGTTCTGCAAGTGGCTTCGTGCCTCCTGCTTTCGCACTTCGAATTGCATCAAGGGGAAGCTTGACATCTGGCTTCTGGGCAGCGGGCTCATCAGGCGTCTTGGCGACTGGCTTGCGACCTGCTGCTGGCATAGGTGGCAATTTGAACGTGGGTCTGGGCGCTGGCTTATTCCCTGATCGTGGACCCCGATTCGCCCCAGGCCTCACCTGAATCGGAGGTGAGCCTTCATTGCCTTGGTCGTCCACACCAGAGCGTTCACTGGTAGGTTTTGCAGCCCTACCCAGTGGAGCGGGCTTTGGGGCAGGAGCTTTTGAGCCAAGCTCTTTTGGCCGACCTTGACGGGCGGCTCCAGTTGGAGCGACATAATCTTCCCGCTTCATCACAGCAGGCGCTTTGGGAGTTGCCGCAGTCTCAGTGGTGGCCTTCGGCCGTTCAGGCGCCTTTGATTTCCCTGCTACGAATTCTTTGATTCGAGCGACTTCCGCGTCGTCGAGGCTGGCAAGAGCTGACCCCTTATCCTGAATACCCGCGCGAGTACATAGTTCGACGAGCTCTTTGCTGTCGAGTTTTAATTCCTTCGCAAGACTGTATATGCGAACCGCCACGAGTTTTACTCCGACCTTTTTTTGTACTCTGCAGCCGACAAAGAAACCCTTGCCAGCACTGTAAAAATTCCTGAGTCATCATGAACTAGATTGCGGAGGTGCTGATGCCTCACTTGCGTCCTCTGATGCAACATCAGCATCCAAAGGCTCGTCTAGCGAGGTAGCCTCCTGCTCCTGTTCCTGAACAACTTCACCAGCTGGTGCAGTTGTTTCTCCATCACCTTCTTTGGCTTCTCCGGGAACTTGCTCCTGTTCCCGCTGCTTCCGCCGCTCATCCGCAGCTGCTTCTTCGGCAATAGTTGCTCGATTTTCCGCCTCATTCACAATCGCATCAACTGCTTCTGCTGACAACTCTCCCATTTCCATCAGGTCATCTGGTTCGATGACAGAGAGGTCGTCGTATGACAAGAACCCTTCACCAACAAGTCGTTCAGCAATCGATTCCTCAAGACCTTCAATCGACGAAAACCCATCCACAGCACGTTCAATCTGCTGGTCAAGTTCCTCGCGAGTCATAATTTCGATATCCCAGCCACACAACTTGCTAGCGAGTCGAACATTCTGCCCCCGTCGTCCGATTGCCAGTGACAGCTGATCCTCTCCAACGAGAACAATACCACGGCCAAGCATCTGGCAGAGAATAACCTCATCCACTTCGGCTGGCTGAAGAGCATTCGGGACCAACACCTGAAGATCGTCATTCCAACGAACGATGTCGATTCGCTCACCACCAAGTTCCTCGACAATATTCTTGATTCGATTTCCACGGACACCAACGCATGCTCCGACGCAGTCTACCCGGTTGTCAGAACTAATTACTGCAACCTTACTGCGATACCCTGGCTCTCGAGAAATGGCACGGATTTCAATCACACCGTCAATGATCTCGGGAATTTCCTGCTCAAAAAGACGTTGAACCAACTGTGGACGAATACGGGAAAGGATAATTTTGACACGACTACCCGATTTTCGAACTTCAAAGATCGTGGCTCGTATTCTCTCATTTACATGAAAGCTCTCACCAGGGATCTGCTCACTACGGGGTAGTATTGCTTCGGTCACTCCAAGAGAAACCGTGGCAACTCCACCATCGAAACGCGTCACGAGCCCAGACACCATCTGGCCAACTTGCTCTTCGTATTCGTCATGAATTGAGTCCCGCTCAGCTTCACGAATCTTTTGAATGATTACTTGCTTTGCGGTCTGGGCACCAATGCGGCCAGTGATCTCTTCAGGGTCGATGTTTGTACCATCGTGGGTTCCGGCAATCGCACCTGACTGACGGTTAATTCGAATGATTACTTCTGCCTCTTCGCCGTAATGTCGCAGCAAAGCAGTAACCAGCGCAGACTCAATCGCCTGGAAGACGATCTCCTTGTCGATATTTTTATCGCGATGAATTGCGTCGACAATTCGGAGAATTTCTTCTGGCTTCATGCGTGTCTCGGAACTCACTAACCCGATCCAATATGAATCGACTACCGCCAAATGTAACTTCCAAGTGCAGTGATCGGGGGCCGGCACTTGCAAGTTGTGCCGGAAAAGTCGACGCTCCACGCTACCGTGGCCATCAAAAAGCACCCGATAAAGGCGATCTCAACGTTTCCTCAAACCAGCACGCCACAAACCAATATGAAGGCACGACGAGGTACCTTCCTAGCTTCAAAAGGTAAAACAGGCACTGGAAACTGTCAAGAACCAGCCCCGGCGGCCCCTTCTGGGCACCGCCCGATGACAAGTGACCCGGCTTGTCCCTGCGGTGTTACTGCCAGGCTCAGGAAGCTGTCTCCGGCAGAATCGCCTCGAGTTGCCGCACTGATTGGGCAGTCCACATCTGGTGTTTCATAGTTTTTCTGCGGAAACAGGGCATCGTTTTGGAGGGCCAGCATGCTCGCAATGCATTCAACTAGACCACTTCCAGCTCCGAGATTTCCGAAATTGCCCTTGGCCGCGATAAACGGCAGTTTGGCCACGGTTTCGCCCAGAGCCTCTTTGAGCCCTGCATATTCTTCCTGATCGCCCTCGGTTGTACTCAACCCTTGTGCGTGAACATGCCCAAGACCGTCCGGACTCATTCCTGCTGACGCGAGTGCTCGAGAGGCGACTGAACGGACAACGGACTGCCGTTGGCCAACGGCCATTCCTGAACTGTGAGCCGCCGCTGCATGCCCAAGAATCTCACCATACATTTTTGCATTTCTTTGTTTGGCATGTTCAAGTTCTTCCATGATAAGAACCGCTGCACCCTCACCAAGTACCATGCCTTGTCGGTCACGATCGAATGGTCGGCTCCAATTCTCCGGCATGTCATCGCCTAGAGCCACCTGCTCATTCAAAATTGCATGCACCATTTTCATTGGATGAATGCGGGTGCCTGTCGATCCTACAAGCATCACATCGGCAGCCCCACGCTTAATGGTAATGGCTGCCTCACCAGCAGCGACATGACCACTTGCTTCTCGCAAAGTAAGAGAATTACTCGGCCCCCGAAGGTCATTAAAAATAGCAATATGACTCGCTGGCATATTCGGCAGATACTTCAACAACCAAAGTGGTGTCATCGAAGGAATGCCTTCAGCACCCCACCGTTCAAAATCAAACTGCCCATCCTCTCCGCGACAACGTTCAACTGCTGCCGTAAAATCTTCGGGCATTGTGAGCATGTAGTCGGAGCCGAACACACAGCCGAATCGCTCTGGAGAGATTGTCGGTGATGCCCCCGTCTCAAGGCCACTATCTGAGAGAGCTCGCTGGGCCGCTGCGACTGCCATCTGAGTCTCACGACACATCACCTTCAAGCCTTTTCGAATCGACTTCTTTCGGGTGCCGTCGAGGTCGCCAAACTCAGTGATATGTCCGGTGAAAGAACGTGCTTCAGCGGCATAACGCAACGGCAAACCATCGACCGGAAAAGCAGAGAGAGGCCCAACAGCTGAACGCCCCTCAGTGAGACCTGACCAGAGATCCTCAACGGTAAGGCCAAAAGGTGAAATAGCTGCCACACCGGTTACTACAACCCGTCGCTCATTCGATACGTTCATAGAAGAAACCAAAGTACAATGTTTTCAAAAGGATTGTGTAGAACCTAACAACTTGACCGTTATTCAAAATGCCAATGCTGACGAAAAAAAGCTACTGAAAGAACGCGACTGAATCCATCCTATATCAGATTGAGGTGGAGCGGACTGTTGCGGCTTTACGTTACGAAGACGTGGCTCAATCACAACAATCGCGTCACTGCGTTTGATTTCAGTAAAAAGACCTGCCGATGCCGCCTTATTTTGGCCCGGTACGGGCCAGGGGACTAAACCCAAGCCAACAACAAGGGTTCGAGAGACTGGCCAGCGAAACCGCTCGCCAATCCGTACTGCCGAAATCTGGGGCACCTCGAGCTTCACATCAGGACGATCGCCAACGGGCACAGCAACCGAGACTGAGGCCATGCGTTCAATCTGATCGATACGGCAGCGAAGAACGGCATCAACAAGTTCACCATCCAGAGAGACAAGCGGCTGGACGTCGACACTCAGGCCTTCACGGCAGGTTGCCGACAAAGGCTGCCATCCATTGGGTAATGCAGGATCGATCGTAATATCCTGAATGTACGTTCTTTCACGAACCCCAGATAACGTCGCAGGCACACCGTTCGCCGCGAAAACTGGCCCGACAGGTAATTCTTCAACGTCGCTTCGTGACAAGAGCCGACTGAGTAATTCTGCTGAATTCTCCCGCGGCACAACCCAAGCCTGAACGCCTGCGGTAGCAGTAGGCATTGCCGTCATGGTCTCTGATGCCTGCTGCCGCCACCGAACTGACCCGATTCCAATAACACGAATCTGAAAACGATGAGGCAATGCATCATCTGCCGTAAACCGCTTGACAATGGTGGCAACTTTTTCCTGCATGTCCGGCGTGTGGTAACACGAAAGCTTCATCTTATCCGCCGATAAAGACGCCGCATGCTTTCCGTGCCACCGCTCGTACCCCGTCTGCTGAAGAATCCAGTGCACGATGTGCTCTTCACTTCCGACTCCAGCCACCTGGAGAAAAGGCTCAACGTTGTATGTTTTCCATACCTGCCCCGCAGTCGACGAAAGCTGGCAATACGCACGCTGAGAAATCCAATTGGCCAGCAGCAACCAGCCGATGCAGAACACAACCATCAGGCGATGCGTTATTCTGGCTCCATCAGGTACTGAAAAGCATCGCATAAAAAAACTAGCTGGCTTCTGATTATGTACTTCCGCTTCAAGCAAAACTGGACTTCTGGTTTTCTCACAAGAAAGATTCACCCAACCAACTCACTGAGAAAAAACGCACAGCAGCATCAGGAATACCTGCCAAGCACCAGACTGGCGTTGTGCCCGCCGAATCCAAAACTATTGCTCATAGTCACCTGAACCTTCAATTCTCGTGGCTGGTTTGGCACGTAATCAAGATCACACTCAGGATCTGGTGTTTCAAGATTTATTGTCGGTGGAATCACGTTGTGCTGGAGCGCCATTGCACAGGCAACCAATTCAATGCCGCCACTGGCTCCAAGCGTGTGGCCGAGGTGGCTCTTGATACTTGAAACAACGAGGCTTTTCGAGTGCTCGCTAAAAACTTTTTTAATCGCTAATGTTTCTGCCTTATCACCAAGTGGAGTGCTCGTCCCGTGAGCATTGATGTAATCAATCGATTCCGGCGACACACCGGCGTCTTCAAGCGCCATCGACATTGCTCTGGCTGCGCCACGTCCCTCCCCATCAGGTTGGGTGATGTGCCCTGCGTCACCGCTTGCTCCATACCCCATCAGTTCACCGTATATCTTTGCCCCACGGTTCCGAGCGTGCTCGAGTTCTTCAAGCACAACGACGCCAGCCCCTTCTGCCAGCACAAAACCATCTCGGTCACTATCAAAAGGCCTGCTGGCCTGCTGGGGCGCGTCACTTCGAAACGACAAGGCTCGCATATTCTGAAACCCTGCTAGCCCCATAGGAGTAAGAGCAGCTTCACTCCCTCCAGCCACCATGACATCGGCATCGCCATACCGGATCGCTCGCAAAGCCTCACCGAGGGAATTTGCAGCGCTTGCACACGCCGTAGCGACTGCAAAATTAGGCCCTTTGATGCCATGGATTGAAGAGACATGACCACTCGCAGCATTCACAATTAACTTTGGTATGGTGAATGGAGACACCTTGTCGATGCCTTTTTTCAGCAGTCGTTCATGCTGTGCCTCGAACTCAGCCAGCCCTCCAATACCTGAACCGACAATCACGCCACATCGGTACGGGTCTTCTTTTCCAAAATCGATACCTGAGTCTCGCACCGCATCAGCTGAGGCAGCGATCGCGAATTGTGTAAACCGATCAAGCCGTCGAAGCTCTTTTACGTTTGCAACACCTTCGGCTAGACCATCCCACTGAACTTGCCCAGCGAATTGGACTCGGTAACCCGACACATCAAAAAGAGAAATAGGGCCTACGCCGCTGTCACCAGCGAGCAGTCGACTCCATAAGGTTTCAACCGGCCGGGCAAGAGAAGTAACTACTCCGAGGCCAGTAAGCACAATCCGTCGCTTCATGTCGTCCTTGATCAACCCCAAGCCAAACCTGTGATGTTTCCAGAAACCGTATCAGCCTTGATTGTTTTCAATGAACTCAACCGCCTGGCCAACAGTCTGAATTTTTTCAGCTGCATCGTCAGGTATATTGATTTCAAACTCTTCCTCGAGTTCCATGACGAGCTCAACAGTATCAAGAGAGTCGGCACCGAGGTCATTGATAAACGATGTCTCGGGAGTGATCTGTTCCTTGCTTACGCCTAACTGAGAAGCAACGATATCGATCACTCGATCCTGGACTGATGCCACGTTTGATCCTCCAAATATTTTGATTCGCGATCGGAATCGCGTGAAAGGTATGAAATGTATCGTGTAAGTCTGTCAGCAGTTACACCACAAACTCGTTTGAATAGCTTGAAACAACCTATTCTCTAAACGCAAGATATACCGGCTGAAGCCACACCCTGTCCAGTTCGTACTCAAAAAAACGGCAATGAGGCCTTCTCAACCGATCAAACCGCCATCCACAACAAGAGTCTGGGCCGTAATATACCCAGCGGACGGAGAAGCGAGGAACGCAACAGCTTCTGCAATTTCTGTCGCCAAACCCAACCGCTTCGCCGGTACTCGTTTCTTCACCACGTCGAGAAGGGCAGGTCCTAGGGCATCTGTCATGTCGCTCGCAATGAAGCCCGGAGCAACGGCATTCACAGTGACTTTGCGACCGGCCAACTCTTTTGCCACCGTCTGAGTAAGCCCAATGAGGCCTGCCTTCGAGGCCGAGTAGTTGGCTTGGCCGGGGTTTCCTATCATCCCTGAGACGCTTGAGATATTTACAATCCTTCCATACCGTTGCTGCATCATTGGACGACTCACTGCTCGCATAAACAAGAAGGGTGCTCGGAGATTTGTCGACAAGACTTCGTCCCACTCATCATTGCTCATCCGAGGCAGGAGCGTGTCACGGGTGACGCCCGCGTTGTTGACAAGAATATCGAGGCGTCCGTGCTTTTCAACAATTGTCTCGACTACCTTTTCAATCGCATCAGGCTGAGAGACGTCACAGGGCATTGCATCGGCTTTGCCTCCTGCAGAGGTGATTGCTTCGACGACCGAAGCAAGTTTTTCCTGATTCCGTGCCAAGACGCAGACTGTTGCTCCGTTCGCTGCAAGAGTCTCCGCAATAGCCCGACCTATGCCTTGACTTGCGCCGGTCACAAGAGCCACTTGGTCTGACAGGTCGACCTGCAATGGCTTTACCTGTTTCGTTTCGGCCATACGACTTACCCCGTTCCACTGTTTAGAGTCTGTTTTTCGATCTCGCAACGTTCCTACGATGGCCGCCCGCGAGACAGAATTCCTGAATACACTTAACTATCAATCACGCCTTTGCACGGCATTTTCCTGTTGATTCTCTTGAGAAGACCTCTTAAGACACGACCAGGTCCAACCTCCCACAAGCCCCCCACTCCCGTCGATAGCAAAAACTCCATTGAGGCATGCCATTCAACGACACCGCAGACCTGACGAGCAAGAAGACCACGAATTTCATCAGGATCAGTATGTGGTTTTGCATCAACGTTACTAATCACCGGAATTCTTGGGACACGAAGATCTACCTCTTCAAGAACTGTGGCGAGTTTATCCCTCGCTGGCTCCATAAGTTTGGTATGAAATGCACCAGCAACCTCCAGCGGGATACATTTCATGGCACCTGCTTTTATGGCCTCTTCTGCCACTCTTCCGCAGGCCGCACGGCTTCCTGAAACAACAATATTTCCAGGGCAGAGAACATTTGCAATTGAGAGAACATCGTTCCCACGCGATATACCGCACACATCTTTTACTCGGTCTCGGTCGAGACCCAGGATAGCGACCATGCCCCCAGGCTCAGCATCGGCACACGCCTGCATGGCACGGCCGCGCACGTCGACAATTCGGACAGCCGACTGCACATCCAACGCACCGGCGTGGACAAGGGCAGAATATTCCCCAAGGGAAAGACCTGCCGTAAAGGACTCATCACCGCCACGCGCAAAGGGTGAACCATCCTGCAGACGAAGAACTTCCAGCATTGCGAGACTCGCAACGAGCAGTGCAGGCTGACTGACTGCAGTGGTGTTGAGTTGCTCAGCTGGTCCATTTGTACAAACTTCAAGCAGGTCATACCCAAGAACTTCTGACGCCTGCTGGAATAGAGTCAGGGCAGGGGGGCAATCAAAGCACCAAGGCCCAGCCATGCCGACGTGTTGTGCGCCTTGGCCCGGAAAGAGCAGCGCGAACGATTCGTCCGCCAAGAGACTAATCCTCGGTTTTTACTACTTGTTTGCCCATGTAGTACCCACAATGACTACAAACGCGATGGGTTGGCACAGCCTTCCCACAAGTCGGGCAAAACGACAACTGCCTAGGTGTAAGGAAATCATGCGCCCGACGGGTGCCAGTTCTACGATTGGAATGCCTGCGTTTTGGGACGGCCATAATTACTTCTCACTATAAATGAGCCACACTTGGCTTATTGGAATCTCTAAATCTACGTCCCAGCGTGATGTGCGTCAAGAACCGTTCGCTTCAACCAAGGGCAAAGGATATTTTCAGAACAATTTCTGCTGGGGCCCAGACCTTGGGGCATCACCGAGGTGTGCTTCTCCCCGCTCTGTAAGACGGCGACCTCGCGGGGTTCGAATAATCAGTTCGTACCGTAAAAGGAAAGGCTCAACGTCGTCTTCAAGGGTGTCGACAGCCGTACTCATCGTGTGTGCAATGGCTTCAATACCCGCCGGCCCACCTCCAAAAACACGCTGAAGTGTATCGAGGTATCGGCGGTCAAAACCGTCGAGGCCGAGTTCGTCGATTCCCTGCATCTCAAGTGCTGTCCTCGCTATATCGAGATCAACAACCCGATTGGCCCGACTTGTTGAGTAATCCCGCACCCAGCGAAGTCGATTATTCGCCAGACGAGGTGTGCCCCGACTTCTCCCTGCAATTTCTGTCGCTGTCTCATCGTCCATTGGCATGTCGAGTTTTCCTGCTGATCGAAAAACTATTTTGGCAAGCTCAGAAATGCTGTAGTAATCCAAATGCTCTCGAACAACGAAACGATCTCGAAGAGGCGCTGAAAGAAGTCCGGCACGCGTTGTAGCACCAACCAGCGTAAACGGCTGAAGGGGCATATTGATTGTCCGTGCGCTCATCCCATCACCAAGAATGATATCGATACGGAAATCTTCCATCGCGGGATAAAGGAACTCCTCTACCGCAATTGGTAAACGGTGGATTTCATCAATGAACAAGACCGAACTTTCCCCAGCGTTTGTAAGATAGGGCAGCAGATCTTTCGGAGCACCAAGTGCCGCCCCACTGGCAATCTGCAACGAAGTTCCTAGCTCTCGAGGTATGCATGTCGCAAAGGTCGTCTTGCCTAAGCCCGGTGGCCCATCGAGCAGAATGTGGCCGAGGGGTTCTGATCTCTTACGAGCCGCATCGATTGCGATAGCAAGCCGTTCATGAACATCTTGCTGGCCGATCATTTCTTCGAGACGTTGAGGACGTAGAACACGGTCCTCTGGCTGCGAATCTTCCATCGACTCAATCGATGGTTCTCGAAATTCACTCACAAAAGCCTCCTCAGACTGAATCACCTTCGCATCTCTGGCGAGGGCTTTCTTCCATAATTACTTCTTTGCGTGCGTCTGCCTGTAGATCAATTCAAGAGCAGCCTGAACGTCTTTAATTTTACGACCATTATCTCGAAGTCCATCAACCAACCTGCGAGCATCTCCTTCAGAATGGCCAAGACTTCGCAGGACATCAGCCGTTTCCGAAAGCACATCACTTCCAGCCGTTGAGCCAGGAGGAGAATCTTTCGCCACAAGCAGTGCAAACTTTGGCATTTTCCGACGGAGCTTCGCAATGATTCGTTCGGCTGTCGCCGCACCCACGCCTGGCAATTTGGACAACGCAGTTGCGTTCTGCTCTTCGATCGCCGTCGCGACTTCACCAACAGGACGCACCATGGCCCGCAACGCTTTCCGAACACCAACTCCGTCGACTTCACAAAATAGCTCAAAGAATTCTCGCTCGACTTCCGAAAGGAACCCTACGATTCGTGGCACAAGATTGCCTCGTGTTGGGTTACCCTCAAGGTATTCAAGCGTGTAGAGAGAGACATCACTACCAAGCTTGGCCTGCAGTTGGCTTCTTACCATGTCAGGGACAAGCACCTCATGCACAATACTGCCAACTGCCAGCTCGATAGCTGTCGGCTCCACACGCTCAAGGGTCCCCGAAATTTTACGAATCATTTTTCTCTATCCAAAGCCACAACACGTTTTAAGAACATCTACTCAGTCAAGCATTTCAAAGCAACATGCCTACGTGTTGTCTTGAAACTGCGACTGCACGCCAGGCAATGCACGAAGCCGCAGGTAAAAGTCCGCAAGTGCAATTGCAAGTGCGTCAGCAGCATCGGCTGGTTCAGGGCGAGCTTTCAATCGCAACTCGCGCTGCACTGCCATTTGCATTTGCTCCTTTCCAGCATGACCACTTCCTGTCAGCATGCTTTTTACTCGATTCGGCAGATAATGGTGCAGTTCAATTCCTTTTTGTGCAGCAGCCAGGCAGATCACACCACGAGCATGCCCCATCAGAATCGCTGTTTTTGGGAAACGGACGTGAACGAAGAGCTGCTCAATCGCCATTGATTGTGGCGTAAATGTCTCGAGTATCTCGCAGACACCGGAATGGATTACGTGCAGTCGTTTCTCAATATCATCCTTACTTTTTGGCCGAATCGTACCAGCCTCCACGAGACGCACATGCTGATCGGGAAGGACTTCAATAACGCCGTACCCGGTGATATTCAACCCAGGGTCAAACCCGACGATCCGGGTCGGAGGAGCGTCATCCCCTGAAGGTGATAGAGAATCGCTTTCATGGGGATCTCTCCCCTTGGCTTTTTGACTCTTCTTCATCCCAGAAGACTAGCAGACTGCTGGAATGGAACACCAGCCTCGTCGCACCCCGTTTTATCAATGCAAAACAAACGCTTTCGAGCCTTTCTGTATGATTTCGCTAGAATCGGGTAATATTTCGACAACAGTTTTCCTCCCCATTGAATGTGTCGACTCGACAACACACGTTAAGAAACTGAAGAAAGATCCAGAAGCAAATGAGTGACGCCACAGCCAAAGGAACGATTCACCTCATCGAAGAAACCAAAACATATGGGCAAAAAGGATTTCGAAAGCGACTCGTTGTTCTTGAGCAAACCAAAGGCGGTGGATTTACAAACTATATTCCCGTCGAGTTCTTGAAAGACGCCTGCGACTCTGTTGATGAGTTACATCTTGGTGATGAAATTGAGGTTTCCTATCGCCTCAGCGGTCGACGCTGGCAACGTGATGAATCAAGCGAACCAAAGTATTTTCTTTCTGCTGAGGCGATGTCGTTTCGCGTTCTAAACGGAGGCGGTTCTGCTCAATCTGGCGCGGGGCCTGACATCGACTCTGTCTTAGCAGAAGCGGCCGATGATGATGTGCCGTTCTAAGCCCCTCGCGACCAACGCCATAAATCAGGAACAGGGCACGATCTACACGGCTTCCTCATGAACAACCAGTGTGTTGGTTGAAGGCATCCTAGGATGGATCAGTCGGCGAAACAAAGGTGGCACCAACGCAACCCAGAAGCACCCATAATATCCCGACGGGAGTTCGGGGGCATTGTCATACGGCTGAAGTTTCCAAAAAGGCTTTCCTGCCTCAAGGTGATGAGCTGGGTGACGAGTCAACTCCAGCAAGGTCCATCGTGACCAACGGTTTTCAGATTGCCACGAATGTGCACCAGTCTGACGACTCCCAACATCCCGTTGTAAACCGTAGTGACGCAGATAGTTAATGTATTCGAGCAGGGACACAGCGGACGCCGCCTGAATCAGAAACGCAAGAGCTGGAATTGGGCCAAGGAACACGGCAATGCTGACCACAAGCAGCACCTCACATGCAGCGCCGCGGGCAACTGGGTTGGTGATTGGGGAATGACCACGCGCAGCATGAAGTCGCCAGGCGTCGAGAAACTGCCCCGGTACCGTCCGGGCAACAAACCACCAGACTGACTCACCATACCGAGCTGTCGCTGGATCAGCCATGGTAGCCACATGTTTGTGGTGCGTTCGATTGTGTTCAGTTGTGAAGTGAAGATAGAGCACTGAAACAAGATTCAGTTGTGCAATCCACCACGAGAATGATTTCTTTCGTCGGTGTCCGAGTTCATGAGCGACGATCAACCCAGACGCTCCTGAATTGATACCCGTACTCACTGCAGCAACAACGACAGTCCATACCGGTGACCCACTCGTCGCAAGAACAAGAAGGGTTCCTACTGCAAGTAATTGGAGCAGGGCATGGGCAAATAACATGACTTCAAATGGCTGCCCGGAATCGCGTGAGGGCCGCTTTCGGCAATCAGACTTTCCCAACAACACATCAAGTACTGGCCCGATACCAAGCATGTACACCACTCCAGTTGCAGTGAACCATCCACCCAGAAGATTTCCAGCGATTACCACAAAAGGGTTGATCAGCCCAAAAAGGTGCCATTCCCATGCCTCGGGCCGCAATATCGTTGCGTTCGATGTCACTGCAGGAGATGCCATGAGTTTTGAACCTCTGGTAACAATGTCCCTTTCCACGACTGACTTTCCGGGCCAAACGAAAACTCGATTCCCGTCGATTTTAGGCATTCAGCCGGAAAAAACACGCGACAATTTGGGAGATACTGCTGCTTGCTGGAAACAGCCACCGTTGAGCGGGCTAATATACTTAAGACATGTAACATATGTTTACGACACAACGGCACGAGAAGCGGTGACGCATGTTGTGGCTGTGGATTCCCCTCCACGAACTTTATGAATATTTGTTCGGTTTGTGATGCGTGATATGCGACTATTCGTTCATTTCTTTGTGTTGCTCTGCTTGCTGTTCGCTATGAACACTTCAACTCATGCGAAAGAGCAATCGCCCTCGCCCGAGCACCTTGAGTTTTTCGAGCGAGATGTCCGACCACTATTGGCGAGACATTGTTATGAGTGCCACAGCACTCAAGCCAAACGTATTGAAGCAAACCTCTTGCTTGATAGCCGAGCGTCTCACGTACGGGGTGGTGATTCAGGAGCAGCAATTGTTCCGGGCGACGCAAGCAGCAGCCTGCTCATCGAAGCTCTTCATTACGATTCATATGAAATGCCACCGAAGGGCAAGCTGAGCGACGAGGCCATTGAGACACTCACCCGCTGGGTCAATATCGGCGCTCCCTGGCCAAACGAACCTGCCCCTACCAAGAAGTCTGTGCAGGAATTCGATCTGGAAAACAGAAAAGCCAGTTTCTGGGTATGGCAGCCAATGCAAACTCCTGAAATGCCACCCATTCACAATGCTGAATGGGTAAATAATGACATCGACTCTTTTATACTTTCACAACTCGAACAGGCTCATATCAAGCCATCTCGAGATGCGGAACGGACAGCGATCCTTCGACGCCTGTATTTTGATTTGATTGGCCTGCCTCCAACGGCAGATGAAGTCAAAGCATTTATCCAAAACAAAAACCCGCAGGCAACTGAACACACTATCGATCAACTCCTTGAATCCCCACACTTTGGCGAGCGATGGGGACGGCACTGGCTGGACATTGTCCGTTATGCAGAATCTCGAGGACATGAATTCGACAATGATACGCCCAATGCATTTCAATACCGCGACTATGTCATTCGAGCGATCAATGCTGACGTTCCATACGACCAATTCGTCCGCGAACACATTGCTGGTGATCTCCTCGCAAACCCCAGACTGCACCCAAAGGAACACTTCAATGAATCTGTTCTTGGGACAGGATTCTGGTTTCTAGGCGAATGGGTTCATTCACCAGTCGACATCCGAAAAGATGAGGCAGATCGTTTTGACAACATGATCGATGTGTTCTCAAAAACGTTCCTTGGTGTCACCGTCGCCTGCGCGCGTTGTCACGACCACAAATACGATGCCATATCAACGGCTGATTACTATTCACTCAGCGGTTTTTTACAAAGCAGTGATTATCGACAGGTTCGCTTTGAATCAATGGAGCAAAACCGGAAAACTGCGACCGAACTGGCTGAAATAAACACCACTCACCAACGCCAAATTCATACTCTGCTTGAGAGCAGTGGCATTCGGGCCCCGGACAATGCTCCAGAACTGACTGACGATTGCATACTGTTTAATTACTCCGACCTTCCCCAAGACAGTTTCCTTCAGGATGGATTTATTTTTGGTTTATCTCCGAGAAGAGCAGGGGACCCATACCTGGACGGCGACACTGGCCACCTGAAAATCAGCACTTTTGGTGCTGCAGTCAATGAACCGCTCTGGAATGGTCTTGAATCGATCACAGAAGGTGCTTTCCAAAACCAAAGCGTGCTCACAAAAATTCCCAAGAGTGGCAGAACGCTTCGCTCACCAACCTTTGAATTAAAAGATGGAGAGGTTCATTGCCTGGTTGATGGCGCGGGGCACATTGTTGCCTGCGTCGACTCGCATCGTCTGGTTGCCGGTCCACTCCATCAACAGACTGTCGTTCATTTTAAAGAGGGCCAGCGATGGGTGCGGCTGAACTTGGACCGATACGTGGGGCATCGCGTCCACCTCGAATTCATACCTGAGGCAAATAAGCAGATAGCTGTTCGCCTGGCTGTCCAGGGGCTTTCCAAGAATGAATTAGCCACATTCGAAGAACGAATAAATGAGGGCGACCGGAAATATGAACAGTATGCAAAGACAGCCGAAGCCATACTGAATAACGACGCCCAGACTGAAACTGATCTGTCGGCCCGCAACATCGTTGCTTCCTGGAAAGGTGAACGAGAACAACTCGCTTCTCGCATTGTCCGTACATCACGTCTGGCCCTGTCGATGATGGACGGAACCGGAGAAGACGATCGTATTCTGATTCGTGGTAACTCAGCAAAACCCGGACAGATTGAACCTCGGCATTTCCTCACTGCAATCTCGGGTGACAAACCACTTCCAATCGAAAAAGGGAGTGGCCGACTTCAACTGGCAGAACTCGTAAACGATCCAACCAATCCTCTGACTTCGCGGGTCATCGTCAATCGCATCTGGCACCATCTCATGGGCCGTGGCATTGTGCCAACCACTGACGACTTTGGCTTTCTCGGGCAACGACCAACGCACCCTCATCTCCTGGACCATCTTGCGACCAGATTCCTGCAAGAAGGCCGTAGCATCAAAAGCATGATCAAGTACATCGTCCTCTCGCGGACCTACCAGATGTCGAGCCATGCCAACCAGAAGGCACAAGAACTGGACCCGAGCAATCTGCTATGGCATCACTGCCCCCCGAAGCGCCTGCAGGGTGAAGCAATCAGAGACTCTCTCCTCACCCTTTCTGGCCGACTCGATACAACCGCGTTCGGTCCTCCGGTTCCAATCCACCTCACATCATTCATGAACGGCAGGGGACGGCCCAAAAAAAGTGGCCCCCTTGATGGTGATGGTCGTCGCTCTATTTACATTTCCGTGCGGCGTAATTTCCTTTCGCCCTTCATGCTGGCATTCGATACGCCAACGCCATTCAGCTCCATGGGTCGGCGCAATGTCTCAAACGTTCCGGCCCAACCCCTGATTCTTTTGAACGACCCCCTCGTCGTTGAATTGGCAGACGACTGGAGCAAGCAAGCAGCAAAAAAAATAACCGGCACGGACTTCGACGCCACCTCCAAACGGATCGAATGGATGTACCTCTCAGCATTCGGCCGTTATCCAACCGAACAAGAAACAACTACATCCATTGCGTTCCTGTCTTCAAAGACATCCGACAACAAGGCATATGACTTTGACGACACCTGCTGGTCAGAACTAGCTCATGCTCTCGTGAACACGAAGGAGTTCATATTCCTCCGATGATTCACCACAATCCATTTCCGTGTCACCAACACAGGCCCAGTCCCATGAGTCGCCGTGGGATGCTTGCGCAATGCGCAAATGGGTTTGGTGCAGTGGCACTTGCAGCACTTCATGCTGATCCAGCATTTACCAGTGACGCAGTACCACAAAATTTACCAGTGCAGGCTGGCCATGGGCCGCACCATACGGTTCGAGCAAAAAATATCATCTTCTTATATATGGATGGTGGACCCTCACAAGTTGACACGTTTGATCCAAAACCACTGCTCGATAGATACGACGGCAAAGATCCTGGCGACCTTTTTAAAGTCGAACCAACTCAGTTCAATAACAACGGGAACCTGCTTGCAAGTCCGTGGAAATTTAAACAGCACGGCGATTCTGGCATTCCAGTAAGTGAGCTCTTTCCACACGTATCCCAATGCGTTGACGAACTTGCTGTCATTCGGTCAATGACTTCGGGGTTTCCAGAGCACACATTCGCCAACTACTTTCTCCACACCGGAAGTGCACTCCAAGGCCGCCCAAGCATGGGGGCGTGGGTCAACTATGGACTGGGAAGTGAGTGCCAGAACCTGCCAGGATTTGTTGTGCTCAATGGCGGCCTCATTCCTCCAGGTGGCCTCGATTGCTTTGGCAGTGGTTTTCTTCCGGCCAGTTATCAGGGCTCCATTTTCAAGCCATCAGGCACAGGCGTTGCAAACATCAAGCCTCATAAGACAACACCACAGGACCAACGAGCAAAACTCGACCTTATTAACAACCTGGACGCCTCCGCTGAAGCTCAGTTTGGAAAGCACGACAGCATTGAATCTGCAATTAAAAATTATGAATTGGCGTACGCCATGCAAATGGCGGTTCCGCAGGTCATGTCAATCAGTGATGAACCTCAGCACATACAAAAACTCTATGGGCTCGAGTCAGAATATGAACCAACTCGCACCTATGCAGCACAATGCCTGATTGCGCGGCGGATGGTAGAGCAGGGGGTTCGTTTCATTGAACTGACCTGTCCAAATGTTGGCCATGACCGTTGGGATCAACACAAGAACCTGAAGAAAGGTCATGAAGACAATGCACGAGCTGTCGATCAGCCAATTGCTGCCTTGTTACAAGACCTCCGCCAACGCGGCATGCTTGATGAAACGCTCGTTGTCTGGGCGGGCGAGTTCGGTCGCACTCCATTTGCGCAAGGAGCCAACGGCCGAGATCACAACCAATACGGCTTTACGGTCTGGATGGCAGGCGGTGGTGTGAAACCAGGAATCATATATGGCGCAACCGATGAGTTCGGGTATCGCGCGATTGAAAATCGTCTTGAAATGCATGACCTGCACGCCACAATGCTTCATCTATTGGGCGTCGACCACACCCGAAGCACGTTTCGTTTCAGTGGCAGAGACATGCGATTGACCGATGTCCATGGGCATGTGGTGAAAGAAATAGTTGCCTAGTCGCCGCGAAACATCCGGATCAGAGAGATGAAGTGATGAGACATATCGTCATGAAAAGACCATTCGAACTGCTTTGCATCGTGTTGCTCACCATCGTGGGAAGCCATGCAACATATGCAGCAGACGACGTCACCCCATTAGATATTGCATTCAAGCGACAGGCGGTCGGCAGGTTTACATTTGATGAGAGTTCTGCCATTCCTTTATCAGGCTTTACACCGAACCAGGTGGTAAACCTCACAACTGAGTACCCACAGATTCCGATAACGAGCGAGTCTTGTCGCTACACAATCGACGGTGCACTCCTTCGAGTGACATCCGAAAACGCTGCCGAGTCCGCGTTGTGGATGGGAGGGTTCAATCCATTTGCCACGTTCGACGTCTCGTTTGCTGAGAGCCAAAAACAGTTTGGTACGGCTGGTGTGGAGTTCGCCACGCCAGACAACCAAAACCGGGTATCAGTAGTAGCCTGCTTCGACTCCGGCCAATGCCGTTCTCTGCGATGGAGCGTCATGGTCAAAGGAAAGCAGCTGGAAGAAAAGAGCACGAATCTCAAGAACCCTGTAAGAGGGCCATTTACGTTACGAGTTCAGCTCCTCGGAACTGGCTTGAACGTTTTCATCGTTCGGAACGGCCGTAACGAAGTTGTGAGTACACATGATTTTTCCAAACTCATTGATTTACGAGAGAAAAAACATATCCAGTCGTTCGAGTTTCGCTTACTCACCCAACTGAACGCTGGGCAGGAGATCGTCATCAATCAAGTGAATGCTGCGCTCACGACAGGAGTCGGCCAAGCAGACATCTGCGCGCTCACCTATGAAGATGGCTCCCCACTTCTCGACAACGGTCGGCTGTGGTTCACCATGTCTGTACGAGGACGACATCTGCCGCACCCACTGCAGGGCGTGTTCAGCCTGAACCCCTCAGTTTTCGATGTGCGACTTGAGAGCATCATCGTATTTGACAGGGGTGATGGTTTGCTCCGTAATGAAATTGCCTCTCATATTTTTTATGACCGGAGCGCAGAACAATGGCGGGGGCTCACCGTTGGATTTTCTGCTGAGGGTGATCCACAGAAAATAGAACCGAAGCAATTGTGGGCGGTGTCGTCACAACGTGATCCGCGATTTGGTTTCACCATCATGAAGGCCGCGAAGGTCGATATGCCTGGGGGCGAGGAAGACCCACATATTATTTACGACGCCAGCGTTCAAAAGTGGAGAGTTCTGGTCTGTACAAAAGGCGGCCCGGGCTATCCAGCCACACTGTATGAAGCTGATCATTGGAACGGACCATTTAAACAGATCGCCGGACCGGTTGATATCAACAGCACTGGCTGTCTCCTTCAGAAATTCGGTGATCAATACTATGCATTATTCGGTGGGAAAGGCGGGCAGTTCCATGTCTACTCCTACCCGGAGCTCAATGCTTTAGGTGCTCTTGATATGGATCGCCCCCCATGGAGTGAGGGAGAGAATTCCCGCTGTTGGCCCAATGTCATCCCTCTTCCAGAAGGCTATCCCGCGCCTTATATCGCACTCAGCATGGATCGCGCGAACTATCCTGGACTGAAGGGTTGGACTTACGGCGCCCTCTATCTCTACCACGGCCATGTCAGGCAACACACGCAAACGAATCAAGAATAGCGTTCCCGATCCCGCTTCATACAAGCAGGTCAAATAGTGAACGGATACCATTTTTCTGAGTGTGGTCCTCCCACAAAACACGCTGTCTTCTTGTTTTTTCAGAAACAATTCCGTCCCCTCTGACATTATTTGTAATGAATACCCCAGAACACCAACGTGGTTCTCCCAGCGCGACCGAAGAGGTGCAGTTGCTGTTTGTGCGGCATGAGAATTCGATTCGGGCATTTGTCAGGGCCTTGCAACCTTCATTGGCGGATGCAGACGATGTGCTGCAAGAGACTTTTTTGACAGTTTCACGGAAAGCTTCCACCTTTGAGCTGGGAACAAATTTTGTGGCATGGGCCTGCAGTATCGCCCGGCTGAAAGTACTTGAAAATTTCCGTCAAAAACAACGATCCAACCTACTGAGTGAAGCTGCCATCAGTGCTTTGGCCGCTGACGCGCCTGCTGCAGAAACGCTGACCGAAAGAGAAGACGCCCTCGAAAAATGTCTTGGGAAGCTAGCTCCAAAGGCGCGTGATCTTTTATGGCGACGGTATTCCAGAAGACAGAGTTCAGACGAAATGGCCGAAGCAGCTGGAATGACATCGATCGCGGTTCGCGTCGCACTTTCAAAAGCGAGGGCCACTCTTCGTGACTGCATCCACTCTCAAACAAAACTTGCACAATGAAAGACACGATCAAAGAAATGAATAACAAAAAAGAACTCGACGCGTTCATCGACGCCTGCCTCGAAGGGCAGCTGAGTGAGGCAGAAGCAAAACAACTGAGTCTGTGGATTGAAGAGTCCAGTGAAGCCCGACAGCGTTATTGGGATCTGGCTTCTGTTCACGGCATGATCGAGCAGTCAATGCAAAGTGCCTCTTTAAAGGCTACTACCGGAAAATTAACAATGGCTCCTGCAAAGACTTACCCGATGTTTCGTCGATTCCGCCTCACGTCACTGGCTGCGGGGCTTCTCATCGGGATCTTCGGTGCTTCCATGGTCTGGGCCTACGCGATTCCACGCAGCAAGACACGTCAGCGGCAAAGCAGGGACGTTGTCGTTGAGAGTTTTGAAGATCCAGAACTGACTATCGCAGGCAGGTTTCCAACGAGTCCGAACCATTGGCAGGGCAAAGTGTCCTCAGTCCCTGAACTACAGGAACTTTCTGCTGTGAGAGGGAGTCGTGTTGGAAAGTTTGTGGGAGGCGGCACACAGAAGTTCACCTACACACGCTACATCATTGATTTGGATGAGCACCCAAAGGCGAATGCTGATCGTGTCAGATCGGTCGAGGTCGAGGCTTCGTTTGCTACATCAAACCCAAAAGAGTCATCTACGTTTCAGATTCGTCTGGGCTTATTCAGTCAGGAGCCTGAAGCAGTGCGCCCAATCTGGAATGATCATGAGTTGCTCTTTGATACCGTCCTCGGCCATGTTGGGCGGAACTACACAACCGCGACTGGGGACCAAACGGGTTGGCACAATTTGCGAGCCACGATTGAAGTTCCGCCAGGAACGCGGAGCATCGTGATCTCGCTGGGCGCGGGGAACGATGAACCTGGCTCCGCCACGCCTGACCTCTTCGTTGATGCGGTGCGGGTTCGTCTTGTTGACACGATTGGTCAAGGTGACTGATTGCTGCCTCGCATGAGAACGGACGCAAAAGACTCAAGACCATCCGTTGAAGAGCAAAAGATAGATGAGCAGTGACTCTGGAAACGAACTCAAACCTTTCGGAGATGGACATCATGCTTCACACGAATAAAAGCAAAGCTTTATTAGTTTTAGTAGCCGTATTCGTTTCTACGGTCAACACAGGAGCTGAAGCCAAACCTGTACAAGTTTCCAAGCCAAACATCATCATTATTATGCCGGATGATTCCGGTTACGGTAATCATTCGTGTTTCGGTAATCCTGTCATAAAGACCCCGAATATTGATGCCCTTAAGAAAGAAAGTCTGCTCTTAACGCGGTATCATTCCAGTGCAAGGTGCTCTCCCAGCCGTGCGAAACTTCTGGGTGGCCGCCATGAGTTTTTGGGCGGTGTGACCCATACCATCCAAGGGCGCGAGCGCTTGAGCCTGGATACGATCACGCTGCCGCAAGCCCTCAAAACAGCCGGGTATGCCACGGGTATGTTTGGCAAGTGGCACAATGGCAAAGAAGGGCCTTACCGTCCCGAGAATCGCGGGTTTGATGTTAGCTGGGTTTACGAAAAGGGCGCAAGAATGAAAGCCACTATTTCTCACAATGGAAATCCGCAGAGAATGGATGGCACCTATCCTACTGATTTATTTTTTAATACAGCAACAGAATGGATGGATGTTCAACGTCAGACAAAGAAACCCTTTTTCGTTTATCTCCCACCCAAATCCCCCCACGGCCCTTACAAAGAGGATTCGAGTGATATGCCGAATGAGGATTATAAAAAATTTCTTGGTACCCATCCGGAAATGACAGTACAGATTGCCAAAATCTATTGGGAGGTTGAAAACATTGATAAACGTATCGGCGAGATGATTCACCAACTCGAAGAATGGGGCATCGCAGACGACACGTTATTCATCTTTATTGGAAGTGACAATGGCGCGTCGGGAACCTCGAAACTTTACAATGCCGGGATGAACGGTCAAAAGGGACACCCGTACCAGGGCGGTACCCGTGTACCTGCTTTTTTCAGATGGCCGGGCGGCGGCATCAAGGGTGGTTCAGAAAGCGCAGCACTGATAAGCCAGATGGACATCATGCCGACTCTCCTGGAACTTACCGGCACCCCTATGACCGATCAGCTCAAGCAACAGGTTGAGGGGCGCAGTCTGGTTCCCATGTTCAAGAACCCCCAGACCGATTGGGAGGACGACCGGCATTTGGTTCACCACGTGGGTGCCTGGTTACCGGGTGAGGCCGCCCAATCGAAATACGCCAGAGTTTCAATCCAGAACAAACGATTCACTCTGGTGAATAACAAGAATGGGGAGGAGCTTTTCGACCTCAAGAACGACCCTGGTGAAACTAAAAATGTTATCGATGAATATCCCGAAGTCGTGGCTCAACTACGTGCTGTCTACGATCGATGGTGGACCAGAATGCAGCCGGGACTGGTGAACGAAGATGCCTACCAACCGCCCTCGAAATAAGTTTACCGATGTGTGAATTTGGAGTGAGTTATCAATTTTTTAAACAAGACTAAATCAAGGATTTCACAATATGAAAATCATCACTCTTCTAACACTCTTGCTCACGGCATCGGTAGTGGTAGCAGCAGACAAGCCAGTTCATCTATTTATCCTCTCCGGGCAATCCAACATGCAGGGTATGGATCCGGAGACCGGGTTCATGCCGGAGGCCAACAAGCTCTTTAAAGGCGACGAGGTCGTTTACATCAAGGTCGCCAAAGGCGGGCAACCTATCTGCCGTTGGTTGGAGGAATGGGTCGCGATCGCTAAGGAGAAGGGACTCGATGAAAAGCATATAAAGAGAATCCACAAGGATGGAAAGGTCGAGTTCTATCAGCCGATTCTGGATCAGTATAAGGAGATGCTGAAGAAGCACCCAAAGTTTGCGTCGGTAACGTTTTGCTGGATGCAGGGTGAACGCGATGCCAGTGGAGGAGCGGATGCGGCGTACAAAGAAGCGTTGAAGCTATTGATTACTAATCTTCGACGTGACTTGAAGCGACCCGACATGAATTTAGTCATTGGTCGCATAAGCGATGCTGCTCAAAAGAAACCGAGTTGGGTGGCAGTACGAAAAGCTCAACGCGAAATCGTCGATGAAGACACTAGCGGCGCCTGGGTCGATGTGGATGATCTCAATGATCGGGAGGTCGATGGCAAGATGGTGAATGCAGTTCACTACAACAGGCCGGAGGGTTACATCATTCTCGGGCAACGTTTTGCGCGTCAGGGCTATGCTCTTATCAAGGGAGAAAAGCCCGCTGAAGACGGCAGACCGTAGGACGAAGAGACGAGGGTAGAAAAAGAACTGAAAAATCAGCACGTGATTAAAAAGCGGATAGTTCATCAATACTAGCTGATGCGTTCGACGTAACGTGTTGAGGTAACCATATAGGGTGAAACTGGTGTGCCTGTGGCGGCTGAGTATTGAGGTTAGTGTGCAAGGCAGATGCAACAGCTATCGGTGGAGCGCAAAAAGATGGGGCGTGCCGAAAGCCCCGGAAAACCCACGATCATAGAAATCCGAGAAACAATGAGGTGGGCTGTGTCATTATCAATGATTCCACATCGCAGTGTTTTACTACGTTTGAAATCTGGTAATCACTCGGCGAATTCTTTGACCAACACCAAGCAAACTTCGTGACCGCATATGATCAGGAAAAACAATTGTGCAACCGTCATTCTCACGGCTGTTTGTGGCCTGTTTGCGTTCGTTCCGACGGTTGACGCTGCAGGCTGGAGGGTTATTGGGGAAGATCCAAAGTTTCCCACGGATGACGTGATTGTCGCATTCTGCTCGGTGACCGATCCGCAATACAAACTCCCAGCCGATCCTGCCACAGCAGATTGCACACCTGCGATTCAACGAGCTCTCGATGACGCCAGCGCAGCCGGGGGCGGTACTGTTTTTATACCGGAGAGCCGATACCGCTTAGAGGGCATGCTGACGATTGAATCCAACGTCGTTCTTCGCGGACGCTGGAGTCTGATCGGTCCGGACCGCCCGGCTGAAGGTACCATCCTGATGATTCACAATCAGGAACACGAGCAGAGTATTCTTATCAAAGGCAGTGGTTGTGGCGTGAGGGACCTGACGTTTTGGCATCCTGGCCAGCAGATCACGGCATCGACCGATCCAAAATCAGTAGCAGAATCCCCGTTGGTGATTCGCGGGCAGGCATCAGTGGTGACGATTGAGAATATTACCCTGATCAACCCTGGGCGCGGTATCGATCTATCGCAGGCGAGTACCTGTTGCCTGCGAGGTATTTATGGAAGCCCGCTGCACTCCGGGTTGTCGGCCGACAGAAGTTTTGCCGTATCGCGATATGATTCGATCAACTTTTCGCCGGACTACTGGACCTGGTCCAAATTGCCCGGAAGTCCTCCCCAAGGCGGTTCGCATGCCGACTATATGCGTAAGCACGGAACCGGTCTCCACATCTACGAGATGGATGGATTCTATGCCGGTTTTTCGACGATCTCCGGGTATCAGAAAGGACTCCACTTCGAGCGCGGGGTCTCGGGGGATGATGCCAGCGGGAAGCTGTCCTACTTCACGGTTACCGATTGCGATACCGCACTCCATGTAGATGACGCCAAAGGATTCCACATCGTGGGGAGCACCTTGCAAGGATCCACATATGGCATCTGGGGCAAGGACCGCACGCACTACAAGATGCATAGCACCCACATCGAGGGTGGAGAACGTTCGATCTCCATCAAAAACGGAGTCGCCGAACTGGTCAATTGCACGGTGAAGGGTAAGACGAAGATCCTCGGCCGCGCGGTGTATCGCGAGCATCAATATGACGAGCAGCTGCCGCCTTTTCAGAACACCTATGATCGAATTCGCAAACCTACGAAAGTCGATTTGTTCAACGTCCAGGACTACGGAGCCGTTGGCGATCGCAAGGCCGATGACACAGAGGCTTTGAAGAAAGCCATCGAGGCCGCTTCCTCCAACGGCGGTGGGATCGTAATGGTTCCCGATGGCGAATATCGGATCACGGAGGAACTGAAACTGGGCAAAGGAGTGGAACTTCGCGGTAACAGTGGCGGACGTCATACAGTCAGCAATAAGCGAGGCTCCCAACTGGGAAGTGTGCTATTCATCAAGACTGGTGAGGGTGACGAAAATGGAACACCGTTTCTCACTCTGGGGGACGGTAGCGGATTGCGCGGTATCGGCTTCTATTACCCGAACCAGGACTACAAGAACTTCAAAAAGTATCCCTACATGGTGCGAGCCAATGGAGAGGGGAACTACGTCATCGACTGCTCCGCCTCCAATCCCTACCAGGGACTGGAGCTCAATGGGGACAATCACCTGATAGAATATTCCTTCATCGGAGGACTCCGCCGGACCTACCGGGCGAACCATTGCTCAGGCGGACGCATTCAGAACTGTCACATCAAGCCCGATTTCTGGCGCGATGCCTGGCTCCCCGGAAGCCCGAAAACTGCAGCGCTGGAAGAATTCAAGTTCCGAATTAACGAAGCCTATGAGCCCATCTACTTAAACGGCTGCGACGACTACGTTGTGATGAGCATTTTCAACCACGCCTCACACACACTGATGACGGTAGACGACTCCAGTGGTCAGGCCCTGATGGTCGGTGGCGAGCAACTGCAGCAGGGCTACGCGTTCAAGAACGGGTCGAAGACCTTCGACATTATCTCGTCGACCTGCAACATCAACCACATCGGAGGCCGTGACGGAACCTATGGCATCAAAACCTTCCCTGGCTTCAAAGGTGAGGCCCGATTCTATTGCAGCCTTGCGATGGGGACGTCGGATGAAACCTGGAATGCTCAGGACGGGCATCTCTTCTGCCAACTCACTTCCATTACCGGGCCAAGTAACCGGGGAGCAAACAGCATTCACTGTGGAAAAGATGGTCGAATTACAGCGCAATCGGGCGGCTGCACTTCGCATCACCTCGGTTATGAGAACCAGGGCGAAGTCTCTTTTCAGGACTTTCATTTCGCGAAAGGATTTCTTCGCTCTGCGGCCGCAAAGTTCCAGGCCAACAATCATATCGAGACACTCTATATTCTCGCTGATGCGAATCAGCCATCGCCGAAGGAATATGGCTTGGAATTGCATACGAGCAACCTCCGCATGGAGGACGCTTTGATCGTCCCGAATTCAGGCTTGGCAAAGGACTCACAGGATGGACGTCGGCTGCCGTCCGCACGCTTGGTGGAGGGAGATAGTTACTGGTTGAAGGTGACCAATCCTGGGTTTCAGAACGGATTGATCAAGGAAGTCGAAGTCACCCTCTACTTCCGGATTGAAAACAACTGCACTGTCGAAACGTACTACCAGAGCCCAAGCGGCATGAAACTCGGCGACAGTGTTACCTTTGAGCTGAAAGGCAAACCTTTCTGGAAAGAACATCGCTTCCGAATCAGTGATGCCAACTTTGGAGCCGAGCAGGGCGCGGACATTCGCGTCAAAGTGGAAGGAGCATCTCCCCTCCTAGGAATGGTCGTGATAGCTTCACCGGAGGCTCAGGAATGAGACACAGGCAAGACCGGTGCCCACTGGCTCCTTGAACTGGTCTCCTCAAAAAATTTTGAATTCAGCGTCATCCCCAACGCAATTCGATTCATACTCCCAGCATCTGCACCGCTTGCACCATAAATCCAATCGCTTGGTATGCAGCGCACCATCGAGCACGAGTACCCCTTAACGAGGACGTTTCCCGCAACGGCCTGCATTACCACAATGACAGTGAAGCCGCTCCGTTGAACGTGCATACATAAATTTTTCACGAACTACACAAAAAGATGTCCACGACGAACAGAAGCAGGCGGTATTCTATAGATCTTCTTCTAACCATTTGGGCACCAGCAAAGGAAATTCTGTCATGAAAGAACTATCGACCTCAACGCATCTGCTGCTCGTGCTCTTACTCATATATTCCTTTCAAGCGATCGCAGCAGAAACTCCGCCGAAAGCAAACGAGGACTCCGCATTTACCAAGGCCGACGTGAACAATGATGGCAGACTTGGGCCTGAAGAAGTCAAAAATGAAACGCTGTTTCAACGAATGGATGCCAACTCCAATGGATTTGTATCCCGCAAAGAGGCTCAGTCGTTTATTCAACGCCGTCGTGCTCGCGAAAATGCAGGAGGTGCTAAAGAGGCATCCGGCAGACCAGTCTTTCCAGCGAGCACTGAGGATGAGGCTACAAAACGAAAACTTCTTTCAACCATCGCCGACATAACGCTTGGCGACACACGTCCACCAAATATCGTGTTGCTGTTCTCGGACGACCTTGGGTACGGCGACACATCGCTGTACGGATCTAAAAAAATCCCCACGCCAAACATAGATGCACTTGGTAAACAAGGCGTTCGTTTTTCGAATGCCTATGTAACTGCAGCATCATGCAGCCCGTCTCGTGCCGGGCTCATGTCGGGGCAATACCAACAACGATTTGGATTTGAATTCAATACTGCCGGTGGCGCAATCACCAATCGCCTGCACCGCGGCCTTGATCCATCGGTTGTCACAATGGCCGATGTCCTGAAGCAGGCCGGCTACGTCACGGGAATGTTTGGCAAGTGGCATTTAGGCACACAGCCTCAGTTTCACCCGCAGGCTCGTGGCTTTGATGAGTTCTACGGGTTTCTTGCTGGCGCGCATTCATTTTTTCCTGCAAAAAACCCGCAGCCGTTCCACAGCACCGTCATGCGTGACACGTCATCTCTGATTGAACCTGAGTATCTAACTGATGCAATTGCCAGAGAGACCGTTGCCTTTATCGACGCGAATTACAAGAAACCATTTTTTGCATACGTCCCGTTTAACGCCGTGCATACACCGATCGAAGCGACAGAAAAATATCAGGACCGGTTCCCAAACGAATCAAACCAAACCAAGCGTGATTACTACGCAATGACGAGTGCTCTCGATGATGCGGTAGGCGCGATTGTTGCCGCGATCGACAAACACGGACTCGCAGACAATACACTTGTGATCTTCGTCAATGACAACGGTGGACCAATCTATACCGGTGTGCAAAGCAATGGGCCACTTAAATTAGGCAAGCTCTTTTTGTTTGAAGGAGGCATCCGTGTGCCAATGGTTCTTAAACTGCCCAGCACATTTGAACCAAACTCTGTATACGATCAACCAACCAGCACGCTCGATCTATTCCCAACCATTTGTCACGCGGCGGGAATCAAACTGCCGCCCGAAATAAGCCTGGACGGCGTAGACCTCACACCCTTCATCAAGGGACCAGTATCTGGCTCACCACATGACACCCTCTTCTGGAGTAACGGCCCTAATATTGCGGTCCGCCACGGCGACTGGAAACTTGTCAAATCGTTTGAGAACACTTGGCTGTTTAATCTTGCCAGCGACATTGGCGAATCCAGCAACCTCGCGAAATCAGAACCTGAAATTGTTGAACAACTGGAAACGCTCTATCACGAATGGCGATCTCAGATGTCAGAACCGGCATGGCCAAGCAAGCCGAACCGCCGGAAGGTGGAAGTTGATGGCTTGGTTTATGAAATGAATATTTAAGACAAGATTCGCATGGCACTGTACGAACTCTGGGCCACGCAACGCATACAGTGTCCTTAAAAGTCGATTGAACCACCTGCACTCGCTGAAAATAAATACTCAGAGGAATCCACTTCGCAGAGGTCTGCATTCCTAGAAATGACAAAATGTCTCAGGACGTTGACGGCGAGTCTCATTGACCGGCAGACTAGTTTTTCAGTACCTTTTTAGAGTCTTTACGGGGTATATGAGTCAAGCGAACACAAGGGCTTTTTGTCTTCTTTTCGGAACACACATATACCTTACAAAGACAAATCATTTTTCATTTCTAAATTTTTGGAGGGTCATCATGCTCATTTCTCAACACAAGAGGACAGGCCAAAGGGGCTTTACGCTCATCGAATTGCTTGTCGTGATAGCGATTATTGGAGTTCTTGTCGGCCTGCTGCTGCCTGCTGTTCAGCAAGCTCGAGAAGCGGCTCGACGATCTGCGTGTACTAACAAAATGAAGCAGCTAGGACTTGCTGCTTTGAACTATGAAAGTACGAACAAGCGACTTCCTGCGGCAACGAGAACACAGGAAATCTATGCAATTTATCAACACAATAATTCTTCTAACCGCTGGAGTGGTATCGTCACCTTGCTCCCGTTTGTCGAACAAATGCCGCTTCACCAAACTTTAATAGCACGCATTACGTCAACATCTGGTTTCAGACCATGGAACGGTCACGCTACAACAAATACAGAGCTCACAGAGTTGCTGTGCCCATCGGATTTTAACGGATCACGATTTAGTGGAGCGGGTACCAGCCGTGGTCGCACCAACTATCGGTTCAATCGAGGAGATATGCGAATCGAAACATGGGGTCCTTGGCCAACCGCACCTCCGAGAGGGCCCGGGGCCGCCGGATGGACTGGTTGGAATACATCAGTAAAAATGCAAAACATCCAATTCAAAGACATCGTTGATGGGACATCCAATACGATTATGTTTGGTGAGGCCCGCATCGGTGACATGAGTGGTGATTCAAGAGCAGGCGGCTGGGGGGTCGCTGCTGGAATGGCAGGGGGCAAGGCAGGGCCAGCCACCTGCGAAGCTCTTATCGGTGCTGACGGTAAATACTCACCTGGCGAAGTTGGTGGCCCTTCGAATCAACCTGGAACTCGGTGGGCTGACTCCGAAGAAGGGTTTACGAGTTTCTTTACTCATGCGGCACCAAACTCCGCTCGTTGTGCAGTTGCCCAGGAAGGTTGGCAGAACAATCCAGCAAGCAGTTATCATCCTGGCGGAGCCGTGATGACTCATGTTGATGGATCTGTGAAGTTTTACAACGACAACATTGATGCTGGTGATCCAACGCATGCACAAACAGGTTGGAGTAATGCAAACGGTTACAGTGGTGCCAGCCAACGTGGCGTCTTAGGTGCGCTTGGTTCGATGAACGGTGGTGAAGTGACTACCGGAACATAATCATTGCAGACCATCCAACGTCCTGTGGGGCATCTTTGTTCTACGAAGATGCCCCCACAGGGCACCGGATGCCTTTTCCTGCATCTTCTCGCCTGATTGCCTCCTCTTGATCCCGCCAACATTGCTACTTTTTTACACGTGAGGATTCCAATGCGATATCATTTCTGCCATCAAAAACACTACTTCCTACCACTTTTGTCTGCACTCGCCGTCTTTTCTGTTGGATGCGGTCAGTCTGGCCCCGCGGTTGAATACGTGCAAGGTGTTGTGACACTTGATGGAGCTCCACTTGAGGGTGCCACTGTTTTCTTTTCACCCAAAGGGAGTGCGGGAAAGGGTGCAGCAGGAAAGACTCAATCTGATGGCTCATTTACCTTGAATACACAAGGAGCAAAACCCGGCGCTGGTACTGCAGTTGGCGACTACAGCGTGACAGTCAGCAAAGTTGAGATGCCGGAAATGCCCAACATCGATGAAGATGACCCTCGGTATGGCACACCTGAACAGGACCGGCTTCAGCAAGAGGCTGAAAATGCGAAACCAACCGTGATCGTTCCCGAGAAATATAATAACTCTGAGACAAGCCCCTTCACCGCAAAAGTTGAATCCGGAAGCAATACATTCACATTCGACGTCTCGTCAAAAGATGACTAGACAAATCTTTGTACAAAGAATTTTGATAAGACAACAGAGCTTCACTTGTTGGGCCAGTTGATGAAAACCTTACTCGGTACAGTCTTCACACTTGCCACAATCACGGCGCAGGCAGCTGGGCCACCAAACTTTGTGCTCGTGTACGTTGACGACCTGGGATGGGCAGAGACGTCTGTTGAGATGATCAAAGGCCGTGCAGATACACGCAGCGATTACTTCCAAACGCCACACATCGCACGAATTGCGAAAGACGGCATGGTGCTCTCGTCGTGCTACTCACCGTCAACCTTGTGTGCACCTTCACGCAATAGCCTGCTGCATGGAATGACACCCAGCCGGCTTCGCTACACCGTGCTGTCTTCGATTGAGGCGAAGAAACAGTACATGGGGAAAATAACGATTCCGCAGGCACTGAAGAAAGCAAACCCCTCCTATCGAACGGCACATTTTGGCAAGTGGCACAACGAAAGCATCAAACCCACAGACGCGGGTTATGATGTGACCGATGGGCCGAATGGCAATGGGCCGGGCGACTTTGCTGATGATGGAAAAACACCTCTCCCCGAAGAAGACCCGAAGCGCATATTCTCGCTGACTAAGAAAAGCATCCGGTTTATGAAGCAGCAAGTTGAACGGAATCGGCCGTTCTATTTGCAACTTTCGCACTATGCCATGCATATCTGGCATGACTCTCTGAAAGAAACTCGAGAGAAGTACAAGACACTGCCACACGGAGGCAAGTACCAGAAAAAGGATACCAACCCTGAGGAATTGGTTTCCATCTCCATGTACAACCATGGCTGGATTATCAACTATGCTGCAATGCTGGATGATATGGATCGTGCAACGGGGACATTGCTTGACGCAATCGACGAACTGGGGATTGCCGAGAATACGTTTTTCATTTTCACGTCTGACAACGGCGGTGGTTTCCGCGGCAATGCGCCTCTGCGGGGTGGAAAAGGAAATCTCTACGAAGGTGGAATCCGGATGCCCAGCATGATTCGTGGGCCGGGGATCAGCCCAGGAACGTATTGCGATGTACCAATCGTGCAGTGGGATTTTCTGCAAACGTTTTATGACTTAGCAGGTGGGGCACAACCGCTACCCTCGGAACTGGACGGAGGAAGCCTTCGCGATGTTTTCATGAGAGGCAATAAGGGGAAGATAACGCGTAACACCAAGCCACTCGTCTTTCACTTCCCCTGGCACACAGGTGATCCCGAGTCTGCAGTTCGCATGGGCGACTACAAGTTAATAAAAAATCTCGATACGCTGGATGTTGAGTTGTACGATGTCGCCAATGATATTACTGAACAGCACAACCTTTCATCAAGTATGCCAGAGCTGGTGAAGAAACTTGATAAGCAGCGCTCCAGCTATTTGAACTCAGTGAATGCCGAGACCGTAACCCTCATTCGTCGTAATTACGTGGAACTGCTCGAGGACAGCTGGATCGCCAATGGGAGAAAGCGATTTGAGAAATTGAAAGCGGATCTTCACGCGGACCCTACCAATAAACAAAAAGCGTTTCAGGTAGACATCTCTAGAAATCATGTGGAGTTTCAGGATCGACAACTGTCTCGATCTCGTGCACTCATTCAACTGCATGAATTACGTGGCACCGCCAACCGCAATTAGTATTGCGAGATCAGAATAAAAACAACAAATCCTCACGACTCCCGGCAGAAAAAAACGTCTATGAAATTGAATCCTTGTATCGCATTCGTTGTTTTTATATGCATCGTGCAGCATGTGTCAGCAGAGGCCCCAAATTTCATCCTGATTTATGCAGACGATTTGGGGTATGCCGACACGTCCGTCCAGATGATGGATGATGACCCAACAACAAAGCACAGCTTCATCAGAACACCGGGGCTTGATCGTCTTGCGGCACTCGGCACACGCTACTCGACTGCCTACGCACCGACCCCAACCTGCACGGCATCACGATTGAGTCTTCAATTTGGAAAAACACCAGCCCGACTCCAATGCCGCAACGTCTTTGATGTGCTAACTGCGGTCCAGAGGCCCAATGGATACGACGACGAAGTGACTCTTGCAGAGATGCTGAAAGCATCGGGGAAAAACTATGCGACAGCGATGTTCGGAAAAGGCTGTAGCACCATGGGACGATTCGATGAAGCCGGCTACGACGTCACGGATGAAGTACCTGGTGAACCCGGAGGCAACGGCAACGGGCATGGATCCTACTGGGACGTGAAAAAGAAAACACCATTTCCAACAAATAACCCGAAGCGGATGCATTCACTGAGCAAGGACTCTGTTGATTTTGTCAATCAACACGCAGGTAAACAACCGTTCTTCTTGATGGTTTCTCATTACGCCGTTCATATTCCTCACATGGCAACTGATGAGGCTTTTCTCCGAACTAAACAACGCTGGATAGCAGAGGGCAGGGATGTTGAAAGAATTGATAATGAAACTTCGAGCGTCTACCGTGACATTGTCTATGCGGCAATGACCGAGGAACTGGACATGAATGTCGGGGCGTTGATCGACGCACTGAAGGAAAAAGGAGAACTCGCAAACACCTACATTATTTTCACTTCGGACAATGGAGGAGGGCATTCGCAGCGCCGAAAAGTCAACGGGCAGAACCGGCGGTTTAATGGCCCCTTGCAGGAAGGGAAACGTTCCATGTTTGAGGGTGGGATTCGGGTTCCTACAGTCATTGCCGGCCCACAGATACAAGCCGGGGCACAATGCGATGTGCCCATTGTGCAGTGGGATTTTCTGCCAACCTTTCATGACTTGAGTGGTAGTGAAAAAAATCTACCTGATGAGGTGGACGGTGGCAGTCTGCGTGATGTGTTTCTGCGCGGAAACGCGGGCGCCGTCAAGCGACTGGCTCCAGGCATCATCCATCATTACACGTGCCATTATCATCCACCGATCAGTTCCATCATCATCGGTGACTATAAGTTGATGAGACATCTCAATACCGGTGAAATGAAACTCTTCAACATCAAAACAGATTATTCCGAGCAGGAAAATCTTGCAGCGACTATGCCGGAGAGGGTTGAGTCGATGGACACAATCCGAGCCGTTTATGTCAAAGATGTTGATGGCGGCACAACCGCCCAGGTGCGTGATGCGCTCTATAATCTCATGGACACCTTTGGAAAACGAGCGAAAGAGTCCTACAGAAAAAAAGTCACGTTGCTCCGGGAGCAGAACCCTGCCGATCTCGACACACAACAAGCACAATTATTGAAACAACTGAACGCGACACTATTTAGGAATGAACTGAATAAGGAAAAATGTCGACGCCAAGCTACAAACGCTTCATGGCGTGAGGGTGTACCCAAAGAAGGGGCTGAAGAATACGTGAGATCACGTTGGGCTGAATATGTGGGTGATTGACACCACAAGGAACCGATTTGTACTCGGTGTATTGAAACACAAACGGAGACGGTAGATGAGAATAATGATCGGTATGATGCTCGCGATCACAGCAATCACGGCATATGCAGTTGAACCACCAAACTTTGTCATTATCTATGCAGATGATCTCGGGTACACGCAGACAAGCGTCCCGATGATGAAAGATCGTCCTGAATTAGCCCATGCACTTCATCAGACTCCGAGCCTTGAGAAGTTAGCCAAAAGGGGTATGCGATTTTCTAGTGCGTATTGTCCCTCACCTGTATGCACGCCATCACGCGCGAGCATCCAGTTTGGCAAAACGACGGCACGTGTGGGTTGTATATCAATCCATGACGTTGTGATGAACAAAAAACAGATTGATATGACCAAGAACCTCTCCATCGCAGAGATGCTCAAGGAAGCCAACGAAGAGTATGTCACAGCTTTTTATGGCAAAGGCTGTACACCAATGGGCTGGTTCAAGGATCACGGTTATGACGTGACCGATTTTCATCATAAACATCCCAATGGGAATGGACATGGTGATTGGTGGGAACCTGCCGATAAAACCCCAATACCGGAGAACGATCCCAAGCGTGTCTTCAGTCTGGCAAAGACCGCTCAAGAATTTCTAAAAGAACGCGGCAAGGATCGAAAACCATTTTTCATGACGATCTCCCATTATGCAGTGCATGTGCGCAATACATCACTCAAGAGCACGCGAGACAAATATCTTCGTATCCTTGCCGCAGAGAATGGCATTGAAGGTGGTATTCCGGATATTTCAAAATTTGATACGAATGCCCGTGAGATGCCAAAGAAACTACAGGCACTCTGGGAAAAAGCCAACTACGCGGCCATGATGGAAAACATGGACACATCGATTGGAATGGTTCTCGACGAACTCAAGGCACAGGGACTCGAGGACAACACCTACGTCATATTTTCTTCAGATAACGGCGGAGGCCAGAGCAACGCTCCTCTCCAAGGCGGAAAAGCCAAAATGTGGGAGGGTGGCTTACGCATTCCAATGATTGTGGCCGGGCCTGGAATTGCAGCGAATTCGCAATGCGATCAACCGGTAGCACAGTGGGACTATTTAACAACAATGCACGATCTTGCTGGCAGTACGGCCGCGTTACCAAGTGATTTGGATGGAATTAGTTTGCGACCCGTTTTTGAGAACGGCAACGATGGCAAGCTTGCCACACGTGACACCGGCTTTGTTTTTCACTTCCCGGCACACTACACGGTACCAATTACCGCATTCAGAAGCGGTGATTTTAAACTGATGCGACATCTCAATTCGGGTGAAATCAAGTTGTTTAATGTCGTAAAAGATATGGGCGAGACAAATGACTTGACGAAACAGATGCCGGAGAAAACGGCAGAAATGGTACGGCAGTTGGATGCGTATCTTCAGAAGGTAGGCGCATGGACAATGGATGAGGTCTACGCGACCCGGACGGAAGAGCTGGAAAAGTGGACGGCAACATATCAAGCCAAAGTTGATCAGCTGAATCAGCAGTTGAGTGAAACAGGCTTGTCACAAGAAGACCATCTTGAACTCAGCAAAAAGCTGGAAGAAAGCACAGCAAAAATAAAGCACTGCGAAGAGAATCTTGAAAAACTCAATCTGGATCGAAATTCGGACCTTTGGTTCTAGAAGGTCATAACCAGACAAGCACACGTGGGCTTGATGCGATTTAAATCCATAAGATTCTTTTCCTCAATAAAGCGAATGCCAAAGCAATTTACGTGCCGTGCAGGGCAAACCAACTTTGCAAAGCATTACGTTCAATCAATTCGAATCACCCCTTGAAATTTGCTTCCAGGATAATGGCGACCCCGAGACGTCTACTGCATCTTTCTCATAGCGAATCGTGGTCCATTCACCCTTGAGTGGCAGTCGGATTTCCATCCATTCCCAGGCGTCTGGCAGGGCTGGACGCACAAACAGTTTATTCTCAGGAATGGAATACTTAAGCCCACCTAGACCTTCAAGATACAGCAGGATTTTTCCAGCATTGAAGTTTGAATATTGGTCTCCAAAAAGCGTGCGGTCACGGCGGTACGCTTCTGGTGCAACAGGAATGTTCCATTCGTCGTGCCAGTTGTAATTGCCAATGTGGTTGAGTGTTAATTCCGGGGCAACGGAAAGCCCTTGGCAGAACATTCCGTCGAGCATGAAATAGGCCGTGTCTGGCGTATACCCAAAGGAATCATCCACTTTCGTGTCGAACTCCTGCATGGATTGTTTCGACATCGCAAGTGGAAAAAACTCACCGAAAAAACCTTTCTCGCGATCAACTGCCCAGTGCTGCACCATTTCCTCAGCATATTCTTTCGGGAAATACGGTGAACGCATCGCCCAAAATGAATTTGTCCCAATCAACCCACTCTTTGGACCTGCGAAATACTTTTCTATACCATTCATCTCCCATCGCTGATCAAACATGAGTCGAACATGGTCAGGATCAGTACGCACCAGTGATTGCCAGTGACGCACATCTGCTTCTTTGCCAAGAACTGACGCCATGCGAGCAAGTGTTTCCGCCACTTCGAACTCATTCATCGCAAAATTGGTGAGCCTCTTACGAAAGAGCTTTTCAAAATGATCTTCATAACTTGCTCGTAGAAACTCTACGTCACCCGTATGCTCATACATTTGCCACGCACCAAGAACATGCTCAGACATTTCTCCACCGTAGGCACCACTATGCCAGGAGGTCCCCTTGTTGTCGGAAAGCATCCGAATGCCATTGGGCAGTTCACGAAATCGGTTGTTTTCAGTGAGGTGCTTCCATGTCAGAACATTTCCGTAGCCGTAGTGAGCCTTATCAGCGGCCCACGCCCCAACTTTTATTTGAAACATCGCGTCATAACGATGAAGGCCAAGAAAATTGTTCACTGCCGTCTGGGTGTGGCTCTCCATCTCCCACCCGCTGCCTACATCAATTGAATACATCAGGTAGAGAGACCAAAGGTAGTAATAGATATCTACAAACTTTTCATCGGGACAACGAAACCAAGGAATTTCATCATTCAGGAGCTGGTTCATAGCCGTTGTTTTCTCGGCAAGGGCATCCGCATGACGCTCAATCATGTCATGGCCAGCCTGTATTGCCGTGGCTTCATCATCGTGCATTGCCCAAGAGACAACAGCGCCTTTGGAATCACATGGGATTGAAAACGTGTAGTGCATGACACCCTTGGCATCTTTCTCAAGAACAAGGCTTGTTGCGAGTTCCGTTGAGGCACTCAGGACCGTGGTCATGCCTGAATAAACCGATGGGCCAATGCGTTCGGGGCCGCCGGGGTCTGGACGAGATTTTATCGTGCCAGCCTCAGTAATCAGAATCGATCGCTTTGTATCATCAAGCCTGGCAGCAGCCTGAGATGAGACGCTATTCCTCGTAAACAAACTCTGACCGGTGAACTGAAGAGTGACCGGCTTTGACGCAGTGATAATTGAAGCCGCTGCATCGCTGCTTCCGATAAACTTCCGCTCTCGAATCGTGATGCCATCAAGGTCATATTCACAAATGACTTGATCGGGGCGCCATCGCATGATGCGTGGCTTAGGCGTCTCATAGGTCTTTCCATCCACAATGACACTTCCATACAACACACGGGTGTCTTTGTAGAATTCCCAACTCATATAATCATTACCAGTACCGGTATTCTCTGTGCCAGTAATCTCACTTCGCACACGTGCGGCACCACGAGCTCGGAGGTCATGATAGAAGGGATGAGTCAGGCCTATGGTTTCATCCTCAATGGTCCTCCAACTCGCGTGAAATCCACCAACGTAGTAAGTCACGTTACCTGCAAGAAAACCGTGCTTACGACCTTGGATGTCGTGTTCAAGACGGCCGCAATAATCTGTGAATGCTGGCCGTTCACTCGCCATGAGTTGCGTGGTGACCGATGGGTGACCGACGCAGCACATGACAAAAAAGAGGGCTACCGAAAAGAAGAGCTTGGAGAATTTCAGAATGGGCATAAGTCTAGAGCTTGAGGAAGTAAATATGGATGACCAATTAATCTAGGGATACTTGCAGGGGACTATTCAGATCATTGCTTTCAGCAACGCGTTTTCCATCAACCCATACAAACAGTTTGCTTTGCATGCCGGGAGTCGTTGAAGACCAATCTTCTTTCCAAAGGATATCGACGTCGTGGCCATGATATCGAAGGTCCCCCAGGTAGAAGAATTTCCATTGTTTTTTTGGTAGCAGAGGGTGAATCTCAAAGCTATCGTCATGACTGCCCTGGAACCCAATGAGATCTTCAATAAGCACATCAGGAAATGTTGAGTGAAAATAGTCTTGAACATCACCAAACCCTTTTCCCATGGCAGGCAAACTTTGCACAACATCACCGCCACCAGGCATTCGGTATCCTCCAGTACGGGGTAGATACCACTCGCCAATACTGCGGCGGCGCCCATGAAGTTCGACATATTGGGTTACATGGTCATACAGAAGCTGACGATCTTCTTCACTGATGGCACTTCGAGTTGCTTTATAGTCCCGGAGGTACTTGGCGTACGCTTTATAGACAACAGAGTTTTGGAAGGGCCATCCGCGGCCATTCCAGCCATATGACATCTCATTAAAAAAATCATGCCGATATTCGGTGGTGGACATGCCAAAAGGTTGCCGGAATCCCATTTCATCACCGAACTGCTTCCATGCAACATCGTATTGACTGTCATCACGAGGAAGCATGGAGAAATACCATGGTGTGTAGCCGACCGTTTCTCGAACAAGGCTTAACTGATCGACAACGCCGCCCGTATGCAGGTTATCTCCGGCAAGGCGAGAATAGAAAAAGGGGTCATCTATCGACCCACGTTTTTTGTAAAAAACAAAGGCATCCTCAGGTGACGGCTGGTGCCACAGTGAATCAAGAATGCTCTTCTGAAGTTCAGATGCACGCTTCGAGTACACATTAGCCTTTTGCTTGGAAGAGTGGTTACCGTCTTCTGCCGCCTGAAGGGAGTAGAGGTTGGCAAGCGAATGAAGATTTCCGTACATATAACAATTCAGTGACGGGCGGACCGTAAAACAGTTTGGATAGCTGTTCGGATTTTTTATTTTTCTTTCACCGTCTTTATCGATATACCAGTCATGATTTCCACCAAAAGGCTGCGGCTGCGTTTGATAATCATCGAGGTCAAAGGCTTGCGGATAGACCAGCGGCTTGCTTTTTAAGCCTTCCTTGAAAGCCGCCTGCCACCCTTTGCCATCTGTAAAGTAACGCCGCCAGCGTTCTTCGCCCTTATAGGGATCTTCCTTGTTCAACTCTGCTGTGTAGTCAGAAAAACTTCCTTCGGAAGCAATTAAACCGAGCGTGGTTGAGATCGTAAACTCATTGGCATCGTACATATCAAGGCACTTGTAGAGACCGTGCGTCGTGGTCTGAGGAGCATTGACTCCGAAAATGAGATCCCAGACTTCCTGATGACGTTCCATGGATGGAAGCAATCGGTCTCGCCATCGAGCATCGGGGTGTATTTTCAGCATCGCTTCAGAAGCATCAATCATCCAACTTGTGTAATGATGGCTTTGCGGACGCGGCAATGTTGAGAGCCAACAATTATTTTGATACTGCATTTCGTGAGAGGGTGGACCACTGAGCCAATATTCAGCATACGACTTCAGATACTGAGGATCTCGCATCCACCGAAGATCATAGAACTGGTGTCCAGCAGGAGCAGGGATGGCACCACTGTTCGATGCCCAGCCAGGGAATCCTGGAAACTCCGTGAAGACAAAATAGTTTTTGTTGTCCTCTTCCCATTCCTTGAGATGCTTTGTGATCATCCACCAGCGATAGTTGAAGACCTCGGTGTAATCTTCATGGGAGCAGAGAAATTTTGGAATCGACTCCTGAAGAAAAGGCTTATTGTTTTGCTTATTAAGCCAGCCATCAAATTCGGGGCGATTTCCGTTGAGGTGCGAATAGCCATTGAACTCATCGACATCGTCATTGAGGGTAGCCTTCGCTAATGCTTTGATGCGTTGAAGCTCATTGTCAGGATCATCACTTTCAGGTTCTACAACCTTTTGGGCTGGTGCATGAAACCGACACCCCAACACCCCCCCAGAAAGCTCGTCATGGAGCTGAACTTCAATACGGGTTTTCTGGGTATGAATTGGACGCTTGAACGTCACGTAGTTGTATTGGTCTCTTTCAACACCCGGCTCTCTTTCCCGCACATCCACTTCGCTCCATTTATTATCAACCCAGGCCAGAACTCGCCATGACTGCGGAAGAATCTCCTTCCGTTCGTTTCTAAACGACGCAGCAGCCTGAGCTTCATCAAACCAATACACTCCTACGGTTGTTATTTCCTGTGGTGTCTCAAACTCATACTCAAACCACTCTGTACTGCCTCTTTTCGGGTGAAAACTGAGACGGGGAACTCTCTGGTCTGAAGAAGTCTTCGGCTCCCAGCTATCAATGAGAGATCTACCATTGGCTCCTTTCACTGAACTTCGCACAGTCGGAAAATCACGGTCTTCCGGAAAGGGTTTCGCATGCACCCGATTGGCAAAGTTCTGCCACTCATCGTCCATTGCCGAGACAATTTCTGGATGCTGATCAGAAATATCGTGTGACTCACTCCGATCATTCGAGAGGTCATACAACTCCCAGTTAATTGGAGACGCACGGTCATTATCTGTAACAATTTTCCAGTTCCCGTTTCGTGAAGCAGAATGCGTTTCGTGTTGCCAAAACAGTGATCGATCAGGTGTCGATTTTTCAGGATCAACAAGATAGGGAAGCATACTGGTTCCCTCCAAGGGTGCGCGTGCCTTGTCTTGATAATGATCCGGGTACTGAATGCCTGCCACGTCTAAAAGAGTTGGCATAATGTCAATAAAGTGAAAGTACGGGTGGCTTATGACTTTGTTCTTAGACTTCAGGCCTTTGGGCCAGTGTGCAATGAATGGTGACGCTATTCCGCCTTCATGGACAAACTTTTTGAATTTACGAAATGGGGTGTTTGAATAGGCTGCCCACCCTTGGCCCTGAGATGTTGCCCAGCCACTGAACTTCTTCCACGTGTCATAGTTGTCTTTTTGATAGCCGACACCTCCGAGCTTGTCTTTAGTCGCCCATGCGTCTGTTTCTTTTTCCCCATCAGGAATAAATTTCCCCTTCTTGAATTTTCCTGCCGTGTAGTCATACATCCCTCCCTTAAAATGGGTTCCGAAGACACCCATTTCACCGGAACAGCCATTATCTGAAACGAAAAGAATCAGTGTATTTTCGTATGCACCCTCCGCTTTGAGCATACGTACGATTCGCCCAATATTGTCGTCCATCGAGGTGATTTGGGCGTTGTACATGCTACGGCGGAACAGAGTCTCTTTTTTCACATCGTCCGGAAGATCATTCCATGCTGGTAAAGCAATAAGTGTTTTTCCAGTCTGAAGGCCGGGCATAATTGACTGATTATGAAACGAGTCCACAGCAGGCAATTGCTGTTGCGGAGGAACAACACCAAGTGTTTTTTGCCGAAGCAGTTTTTTTTGTCGCATATCATCCCATCCGCGGCCCCATGTTGTGAGCCACTCAGGATCTTCGAACTGGCGTTCATACTCGGCAATAATTTCATCGGGGGCTTCAAGCGGAAAGTGCGGGGCGTTATATGCCAGGTAAAGAAAGAAAGGATTTTCATCTGCCCGTAATGCGTCTTCCATGTACTCAATCGCAACATCTGTAAAGAAATCTGTCGTATAGAAATCCTGATCAGGCTTATAAGGGTTTCGTAAATTTGTTTTTTCATTGTCTCCTTCAATAAGGATTTTTCCGTCGCGGTAGATATCACAGCCGGCCAAAACCTTCCAGTAGCTATCGATGTGTGTTCGTACAGCAGTCGATCGATCGAAGCCACGATTCTCTGGAAGGGAATGTGCCGGTGGATCATTGTGCGCAGCGACATGCCACTTGCCACTCATAAACGTCGCGTACCCAGCAGACTTAAGTGCCTCACCAAGGGTTATGCAGTTTTCATTCAGAGAACCCTCATACCCTTCGCCCCAATTCCTATAGACCATGTGGCCTACGCCCGCTTGATGCTGGTAGAGACCGGTCAGCAAGCTCGCACGTGATGGGCAGCATCGAGCCGTGCTGTACATCTGGGTACATCGAAGGCCATTTTCAGCGAGTGAATCGAGTGTTGGGGTTGTAATCTCTCCGCCAAAGCAACCTAGGTCAGAATATCCCAGATCGTCTGCCAAAATCACAATGATATTTGGCTGTTCCTGAGACATCGCGTCCGAGTAGAACGTCGCGAAAAGAAGAATCGCCGCCACGAATGATCGCAATGTAGAATGCATAAATATCGTCCGATTCTATGTAGTAAAGAATAAAACCCGAGATTATTCTACCTCGCTAAGCAAGAAACAGAATGAGACGATCCGTACGCGTATTGAGACATATTGTCAGGCGTAGCATAGGCTTCCGACGTGTGGGGCGAGACAACGCACAAAGAGCTTAAGAGTTTTCGCTGGAATGGAGCAGGTGAGACGGTTCATGGATGCTCCTTACTATTCTCTCAGTACGATTTTACTTTATCTCTGTTTGCTAATCTCTCACAACGTTCATTCAAGCTTTTGACGGTAATGCTGGGTTCGATTTCAGGCGTTGATCTCGTGGCATTTTATCTCCGACAGTGAACCGCATGGTTGAGCTCACACTTCAATCTCTGCTCCCTTGCCGGGTTCATTGATTACTTCGCAAACTGCTGGACTTCATCCGGTCCGGGTGCTGCATAAGCGGGATCTTTCGCCCGGATATAAACTTCACCAGTGTCGAGCACCCGAACATCAAGCGGCACGATGGTGACACCTTGTTCGTTGATTGTCCTGGCGTTATCACCAATATTACGTGACGCGATACCGTCTCGTGATTCAGGCGGCGCGTTCCCATTAAAGAAGGCCGTGCACCACCACTGGCCGTTCATATCTTTAAAAGGTGTCCCGTGACCAAGGAAGCGACCGGCAAATTTACGCGGCCCATAGGGACCAGTGATCTTGTCGGCAACGCAGTAATAAAGATTGTACGACCCCTTTCGTCCTTGATCAGTTGACCATGCGGTGCCCAAGTGAACGTACTTGCCGCCGACTTTGATCATGGTCGCTCCTTCGTGACCGATGTGACTGATGGGTTTGCCGTCTGGCCCCGGACGAGAACCAGCCGGATCAATTCGCACCGGCTCGGCGGTATAGCTGGTAAGGCTATCGTTGAGTGGAGCAATGAACGTGTTGTCCCACAACAGATAACGCCTGCCATCATCGTCAGTAAAAATCGAAGGGTCGTGCCGCTGCCCCATGTTGCCAGCCATCGGGTGCGTCCAAGGGCCTTGCAACTCCGCACCGCTGGTCAGTGCCAGACTGGAGTGTTTCTTGGGGCAATGCACTAATGCCCAGCAGCCCTTGTCTGCCAGCCAGTGTACTTCCGGTGCCCAGATCAGACGCTTTGGAATATTTTTGCCGCTCTTCGCCTTCATCGTATCGTCGACTGTAAAAATCTGTCCTAAAGATTCCCACTGAATCAAATCTCTGCTACGCCATAACCGAACTTGGTGACCAACGATGCTCTCTTCACCCAATCCGATGTTGTATGGGTTCTTGGTTTCCCGAGGGTCATTTTCGTTTGGCTGCGTGCCCGTCAGGTAGTAATACTTCTTCTCGGGACCGATCGAGATATACGGATCGCGAATCCAACCCGACTTGATGTACAGCGCCCTGTCATGTGACTTGAGCCCTGCACGGATTGTCTCGGCGTCCATCACTGGGGTTGGTTTTCTGTCTGTAGGAAGTTCAACAAGGGCTTCTTTCCTTGATTGTTCAGCCTTGGCCGCTGGCTGCTGAGCTTTGGCTGGCACCGTTGTGGCTGCTGGTTTGGACTTGGATTTTCGACGAATCGGTTGCGGATATTTTGCCAACGTCTTTCGTAAGGCCGCGACAATGTCCGGATTGTCTGCGGCAAGGTTATGAGTCTCCTGTGGGTCGGTCTTGTAGTCATAGAGTTCGTACTCGGCGGACTCGACTGGTTTACCGACTTGTCGCCACTCAACGAGGCGGTAACGCTGCGTCCGAATGGCTCGCCCGAGCTTTTTCTTGGGGAATGCATGGTATGCGTGGTCTCTTACTCGGACATCCGGGTTTTTCAACACAGGGACAAGACTTACACCGTCCATCGGTTGCGGCACGTGCGGAGGAGGCAGGCCCGCCAATTCTGCCAGTGTCGGGAAGATGTCAACACTTTCAGTGAGCTGTCGTGTGGATGATCCCGGTGTTGTAATGCCGGGAGCGGTGATAAGAATCGGTATACGGTTGGCCTGCTCGTAATTCGTGTGCTTGGTCCAGATGCCAAGATCACCCAGATGAAAACCATGGTCGCCCCACAAAACAATGATCGTGTCATCAGCCAGGTCCAACCGATCCAATTCATCAATCACTTTGCCAATCTGGGCGTCGACGAAACTTGTGCTGGCGTAATAGCCGTGGATCAATTTGCGTTTTACATCTTCCGGGATCGTAGCCGGATCTCCCTTGTCTGGTACAGGATAGTAATTACGAATCTCACCACCACGTTTGCCCGCGACCGAGGGAGCATCAGTGGGCAGTTCCTCGAATTCAGGCATTGGCAACTTTGCTGGATCAAACCGGTCCCAGTACTTCCTTGGTACGCACAGCGGCAAGTGCGGGCGAGCGAACCCAGCCGCGATCAAGAACGGTGTGCCATCTTTGATACGCCGCTCTTTCGCGCGCCGCAATCGCTTCATCGTTTCGGCAGCAACACGACCGTCAGCATACGATACGTCAGCGACGTCCGGAGATTCAAAGGCAGCGCCCCGCGGTAATGAGTTCACTTGATCGAGCTTCTGATTCGTAAAAAATGCTTCCTCGCGAGTCAACTCACCGCCATTCGAACTGGCCGGATCGAGATACTCAATCACCTTGTCGTGATAGTGAGGTACGCTGAACGATTCTGGATCGCCTTGATTCCCGTGCCCAACATGAAAAACTTTGCCAAGCGACTCCGTGCGATAGCCTCCGTACTGGGCAAAATACTGTGGCAATGTAACGGCTTCGGGAAAGGCTTGTCGCAGTTGACTGCCAAGTCCATAGAGACCCGTCGACGTCGAATGCGAGCCTAGCATCAACGTAAACCGCGACGGTGCGCAAACCGCTTGATTGCAATACGCCAAATCAAACCGCATCCCGCGCGCGGCCAACGCATCAATATTGGGCGTTTGAGCGATTGAGTCACCGTAGCATCCCAACGCTGGCTTCAAGTCATCGACAAGAATCAGCAGCACATTAGGGCGATCATCACCAAAAACGAGACTGCCCTTCAAGGACAGGATCGAAAGAAATGCTACGAATGCAAGACAACACCGAAATGTTTGCCTTTGCATTATTTTCATATGGTCATTCTTGTGATGATTATTTTGTTGAAAACTTGAATACCGTCTTCGAATCATACGTTTCACCCGGTTTCAGAATTGTTGATGGGAAGTTGGGTTGATTTGGACTGTCGGGGAAGTGCTGTGTCTCAAGACAGAATCCACCACGATGAACGTACGGCTTACCTGACTTACCCTTCAGTCGACCATCGAGAAAGTTACCACAATAAAACTGGATACCTGGTTCAGTCGTATAGATTTCCATTACGCGGCCAGATGATGGCTCGTGGACTTGCGCAGCCAGTGAGAGTTCACCTTCTTTGCCGTCTGTGTCAAGAATCCAGTTGTGATCGTAACCAAGCCCAAAGACGAGTTGCTCGTTTTGCTGGCCAATATCGCGACCGATAGCTTTGGGCGTAGTAAAGTCGAACGGAGTTCCAGCGACAGTGGGCATCTCACCTGTCGGAATCAAACTCTCGTCAACCGGAGTGAACTTCTTTGCGTTGAGCATCAACTGGTGATCAAGAATCGTACCCTGCCCCTCACCCTTCAAGTTGAAATAGGTGTGCTGAGTCACGTTCACCGGCGTCGCTTTATCGGTCGTCGCATGGTAGTCAACAATAAGCGAGTTATCATCAGCCAACGTGTAGGTAATCTTTAATTGCAGATTGCCTGGGTAGCCTTCTTCCTTGTCTTTGGCGAGGTATGACAGGGTCAGTGATTGGCCTTCGACATATTCATCAACGGTCCAGACAACTTTGTCGAACCCGATGGCTCCTCCGTGCAAATGGTTCTCGCCGTTATTTTTCAGGAGCGAATAGGTTTCGCCGTCCAACGTGAATTCACCCTTCGCAATACGATTACCATAACGGCCAACGACGGCTCCAAAGTACGGTTTATCGACAGCGTTGATATAGTCCTCCACACGGTCGTAGCCAAGTGCCACGTCGGCTCGCTTCCCGTTTCGGTCAGAAACGATGATTGACGTGACAATCGCGCCGTAGTTGGTCACGCAAACCGTCATGCCAGATTCATTTTTCAGCGTGTAGAGTTTGATCGAGTCAAAATCCTTCACCTGAGCCAACGCAGTTGAGGCGAAAAGTATCACGCAAGCTACCAGCCCGCAGAAAAGAGTACATAAACTCATGGTACGACGAATAAGTTGCATCTCACTATATCCTTTGGGATGTTTCGTTATTGATTGTAAAAAGTACATCGCAGGCCGGCAGCCTGCACTACATAGCAAAGTAGGCGTAAACGGAAATAGCACACAAACAAAGAATCGCGCCAACAATGGGTGCGGGTTTCCACGGAGTCAAATCAACGGCCTGCACGTCAATCTGTTCGTACGCGGTCTCACGACGAAAACCAAGCTGTGATAAGACCAGTTGCAATGTGACCAGCAGCACAAACACGGCGCCCATGTAATGGAATGCACTACCAAACGTGCTGGCCATCCAACCTTCATTGTCACCAGCAAAGAATGTGCCCACTATCATTAGAAACAAACCGACGATCAACGTTACCAACGCCGAACGCCCATCCGCCCAGCGATTGAACAGGCCAACCAGAATGACAGCGGCTAGCGGTATGAAATAGACACCGTTCAAGCCCTGGAAGAAACTGAACACTCCATCGCGACCGTAAAATGCGAACGGGGCAGCGATCACAGCAAGCACGGCAACAACAAAGCTGCAAATTTGCCCAGAACGTCGAACTTGGCTGCCTGTCGCTGCCGGTTTGATGTACTGCTTGTACACGTCCAATGAAAATAGGGTTGCTGCAGAATTCAGGACCGAATTGAACGTCGAGAGAATTGAACCGGTCACGACAGCGGCGAAAAAACCAAGTAACCAGTTTGGTAGCACTCGCGCGACCAACGCACCGTACGCTCGACTGGTGTTCCATGAACCATCATCGGTTACTCCAACCGACTCAATCATCTGCACGTCTTCTGCTGTAACAACCAGATAAGCCGCCGCGATTCCGGGTAGCACCAAAATCAACGGCGCGAGGATCTTGAAGAATGCTGCCAGCAAGACACCTTTTTGACCTTCAGCCAGGTTCTTGGCACCAAATGTTCGTTGGATAATTTGTTGGTTCGTCGTCCAGTAGAAAAAGTTCAGCAACAACACCCCAGTAAACAATGTCGGCCAATGAGTTGACTCGTCCGATGTCCCCAGCGACTGAAACGCATCAGGGTCGGCAGCTTCGATCTTCTCGAACGCACCCATGAAGCCACCTTCACTGCCAGCAATCAATTGCAACGAAAAGAACGTAATCATGAGACCACCAACGAGTAGTCCGGCGCCGTTGAACGTGTCACTGACTGCAATTGCTTTAAGACCACCAAAAATTGCGTAGGCTCCCCCAAGCGTAGCAATGAAAACCAACAACATCCAAATCATTGTCAGTTCGTCGACACCGAACTTTACATGCAAGCCCAGCATGCCATTGAGTCCATTCGCTCCCAAAAATAAAACAAACGGCAGCAAGATCATCATGTACGCCACAATGAAGATTGCGGCGGTAACCGAACGAACAGAACGGCCGTATCGCATTTCCAGAAATTGCGGAATGGTCGCGATGCCCGACTTCAGGTACCGAGGGAGAAACACTAGTGCCAAAATAACAAGCGAAATTCCTGCGACAACTTCCCAACACATGACCGACAACCCATCTTTGAACGAATCTCCGTTTAAGCCAACAAGCTGTTCCGTAGAAAGATTCGTCAGTAACAGCGACCCGGCGATGAAGACGCCTGTCAAACTACGGCCCGCCAAGAAGTAGCCTTCATCGCTCTGAACATCGCTATTGCGAGTAATCCGCCACGTGAGAAACGCCACAAGAGCAGTAAAGCAAACAAATGAAGCAATTGTTAAAAACAAGGGAGCCGCCTTTACTAATGTATCGAAACTGGTGATGAGTAAATTCGCCTGACCGATAGGCTACACGGATTTCCTTCGATCGCTATCTATTTTTTGTAACCTTGGGGATGATCAGAGTGCCATCTCCATGCGGATTCAATGATTTGTGAAATCTTTGGGTGTTCGGGTTCCCAACCGAGATCAATGCGCACTTTGTCGCTCGCTGCGACCAACGTGGCAACATCTCCTGGCCGCCGCCCGACAACTTCACTGGGAATGGGATGGCCCGTTATTCTCCGGGCCGTATCGAGTACTTGCGTAACGCTGAAACCAAGTCCGTTCCCCAGATTATAAACGTGTGACTTTTGATCAATCGCGTGCAAGGCCAGCCTGTGTGCCTGAGCAAGGTCCGCCACATGAATGTAGTCACGAATACACGTCCCATCGAGAGTATCGTAGTCGTCACCAAAGACTTTGATGTCCGTCCGCTGCCCCAGTGCGACCTGAAGCACCAAGGGAATCAAATGAGTTTCCGGATCATGATCTTCGCCTCGTAATTGCGTCGCACCTGCCGCATTGAAATAACGTAGTGCAGCGAACCGCAGCTTTCCAGTTCGATCGAGCCAGTGAAGCATCCGCTCAAGTATGTACTTGGATTCCCCATAGGGACTTCCTGGAACAATACATTCTTCTTCATCAATCGGAATTGTCTCTGGGTTATCAAACAGGTTGGCTGTTGATGACAGAATGAATTTTTTGATGCGGTGCTCAACAACACTTTCAAGTAAGTTCAGTCCATTGCGAACGTTGTCACCTAAATAAAGAAATGGGGACTGCATGGACTCGCCTACCAACGACTTCGCTGCGAAGTGCATGACAGCATCCGGACAAAATTCAGTGATCGCCGCGTCAATGCAATCACGGTGAGCCAAATCGCCTTCGAAAAAACTTGCATCTTCGTGGATCGCTGCACGATGACCTTGCGAGAGATTATCAAACACAGCGACCTGATACCCAGCCTCGACTAATTGCTCGACAGTTACGCTTCCGATGTAACCCGCTCCGCCTGTCACCAGCACTTTCATTGACCCCACTCCGATCCAAGGCCGTGGGCATCCGATACGTTTTGCAGCCGAACAGCACATTGCTCAGGTATCACGTCACGATGCGGAGAGCCCAACACACGGTTTCCGGTTCGTGAGTAAAACCGACTACGTGAATATTCAGTTGTCATGAGCATTCCTTTTGATCAGATGAGCACCGATCGCCGGGCGGCTTGTGAAGGAACTCCCTTGGACACCGGTTTCATTTTCGTACTGCATCAAAATTCTTTCGCGCACTGCCTTTGCACGGTCCGAACGCACTAATGTGACGCTACAGCCACCGAAACCACCGCCCGTCATTCGTGAACCATAGACACCGTCCTCAGGACCTATCTCGCGAGCGATTCGAACCAATGCATCGAGCTCAGCACAACTGACTCGAAAGTCTTTCTGTAGCGACTCGTGACTGGAGTACATCAGTTCACCGACCAACGCCCACTGACCGTCCGCAAAGGCTTCGGCTGCGTCCAAAGTCCTCGCGATTTCGGTTACGACATGGCGCCCGCATGCCAACTCGTCGTTGGTCAGCCGACTGCGTGCCGAATCAAGGTCAGTCAACGTCACGTCCCGCCAAGACAGCAAACCCAATTTTTCAAACGCAGACTCACACTGACGTCTTCGTTCTGCGTACTCACCGCCTGCCAACTCATGCTTTATGTTGCTGTTGGTGATAAGCACCGAGACGTTTTCCTCGTGAAACGGAACGGTTTGTATTTCCTGACTGATGCAATCTAGTAACATCAGTTCGCCAGGCATGCCGAACACGCTGGAAACCTGATCCATGATTCCGCAGGGCATGCCAGCAAAATTATGCTCTGCATGTTGACAAAGAATCGCCTTTTCCAATGGCTCCAACTGTTGACCCGTGATGCCCTCGAGCATCGTTGCCGTTGCCACCTCCAAGGCTGCACTGCTAGACAACCCACCACCATGTGGAACATTTGAACCGATAACAGCATTCAATGGCGGGACGCTACAGCCCCCTGACACGAAACCGGCAATAACACCCTCAATGTAACGTCCCCACCCGGAACACGTTGGTCCGAAGGATGCACCGATCGGAACATCAATGCTTTCCTGCATGTCACTACTATAGAAAGCTGCGTGCTCTTGCGATGGATCAGAAGATGGAGCTACCGCGATGATCACGTAGCGTTCGATTGCCATAGGAAGAACAAAGCCATGGTTATAATCGACATGCTCGCCAATCAGATTCACGCGTCCAGGAGCCGCGGCAACGACCGATGGCACGTGTCCAAATCGTGATTGAAATTCAGCCTCTACACGCTGACGCAAATCTATGAACTGCTCGGCTGCGGGCAACGAGGTTGGATGGGATAAATCTGTCAACGAATGCCACTCGTCTAAAAAACTGACAACAAACAATGAAATTGCAACAAGAACCATGATCCACAGTTCAGACCAGCCGTCAATGAGACAGGTCGTCGCACAACTGAGCTATATTATCACATTCCTTGACAGCAACTCGGTCCATCAGAACACTCAAAAGCGCCCACACAAGACTTCTCGCCAAAGCATGCTACGGCTTGGCTTGCTTGCGGAACGTTCCGATCGTCATGCCTGTCACTCGCTTAAAAACAACGTGCAAGTACTCCGGATGCTCAAATCCACACAATGCGGCAATTTGTTCGGCGGAAAGGTCCGTAGAAATCAACAACTCTCGTGCACGCTTGACCTGAACAAATCGAATCTCTGCTTGTGGCGTACGTCCTAGATATTTTCTCACCTGTCGCTCAAGCGTACTGCGAGAAACTGAATTATTACGAACCACCTCATCGACTGTCAGTCCACGGCATGCGTGTTCACGAATGTAGCGTAACGCTGCTGCAATATCGCGATCATCGATCGCTACCACGTCGGTCGACTGGCGAGTGGCCACACCAAGCGGCTCAATCAACTGAACTTCAGATGGAGGCAACTTCCCGTCCATCAGCTTCGCCAACACTTCTGCCGCGCGGAAACCAACACCCTGAGCGTTAGGGATCACACTCGTCAGTGGCGGTGAACACATGCGGCAAAGCAGCTCGTCATTGTCGACTCCCATGACTACAACCTGTTCGGGAACCGCCATATCAAGTTCAGAGCAAGCATCGATCACCTGTTGCCCACGAATATCATTGCATGCCATAACCGCAAAAGGAGGCGTCAACGAACGCAGCCAATCCGCAATGCACTGCTGCTCGTCTTCCCAGTTTCGCGCCGCTCGACCTTGCCAAGCAGAATTATATAGCGAACACTCGCCTGATGATTTTTCACCAACCATCCTGACGAATGCATCTTCGCGACGTTTTGACCACGCCTCTCTATTGTATCCACAGAAACCAAAGCGCTCGAAACCTCGTTCCAGCAGATACTCCGCACCCATGCGTCCGATTGCTGCGTCATCGGAGCGAATCTGAGAGAACTCAACATCACCTTTCCGATCCGTCAACTCAACAAATGGCACACCGGTATTTGAGATGGCATCAAGCAATCGAGGCGTCGTTGCACGGGAGATAATTCCGTCACCCTGCCAATTGTTCAGCCACGACGGTGGCTGTTTGAAAAGGTCTCGTTGCTCTAAAAACACTGACCAGCGATCGTGCATTCGCATGTACCGCACAATCCCCGCAAGGAGGTCACGCCCGTAGACACTCGACGTCTCGATGATTAATGCCACATGCCGTTTCATATTTCCAGCCTAATCGATGGCAACCCAATTAATCACGCGTGGATGCTGCCAACCGATTCAAACCGAATCAAACGGTCGAACAACTCTTCGCCAAGGCACAACCACAGGGATGTTGGCCCCATGAATCGCATAAGGTTACTGAGATTTCCGGAATTACGGAGTGCACAGGCCTCTAAAAGCGTTTCGAAGACCAGCCAGAATTTTATCCAGCGTATGTCCATCCCTCGTCACGCTTCGACACGACGTGGCATCGTGTCGCAACTCGCCAGAGTGCTTTCGGAATCGGTGTCGGATCAAAACGATAGAGATCGGGAAAGTTTTCCCGCAAGGCACGTGTTGCTTTGGCCGCGTTGTAGTGCGGGATTCGAGCGTCCATGTGATGCGCGACGTGCGTGCTACCAATGTGATGATGCATGAAATTGAGAATGGAGCCGTACGGCCGGTCAACCGTCATGAAGGCTCCCTTTACCCACGTCCACTCCTCATCGTCAAAGTGTGGAACATCAACGTCAGTGTGCTGAAGCCAGGTGTACAAAACCAGCCAGAAGTTGACCACCAAGTAGGGGCCAACGTAGAGCACGAGTACCGGAAGAAAACCTGAGGAATACGTCCACCAGCCAAGCAGGCCGAGCGTGACAAGAACGCCGACATCCGACAGCCAGACTTTGCGTGTCCAGCCTCCCGGAAAGAGTGCCGTAGAGAATGGCCAAGCCGGCCAGAAGTGATTCGTAGTACCCCGAGCCGGGCCACCCGTGGCGCCGGTCAACAGGTAGAGGGGCCATCCAATCAAAGAGTTGGCTGTGATCAAGACGATGGCAAACGCTTCTTCACCGATTGTTTCCTGCCACCATAGCCGGGCTGCACCGCTGGGTGTTGTGTCACGCCTTGGCACATGTGTTTCACCAATATCGAGGTGATTGGTACGGGCATGGTGTAGGGAGTGGCTGCGTTGCCAGGAAAAATACGGCACGAGCAAGATGCTGTGCAGACAGTAACCGATCATATCCTGTAGCCAGTTGTGTTTTGTAAACGCCCGATGACCACATTCGTGTGCGACAACCCAGCAACCCGTGCCGGCAGTTCCAGCCACGATGGCATAACCAATCCATACAGGAAGCCAAGACCAGGTGAATGGAATCAACAAATATGCAAGAACTCCGCTGCAGATCGTCATCGCCAGAGATATGAACAAATAGAGTGACGACTTAAATAGATTGCGATCGAAGCACTCTGCAGGAATGGCAGCAAGCACTTCGGCTTTTGTCGGATACCGTATTTTTGAGGCCGAACTGGGAATTTCGTCGTTGTCAGTGGCTACCGGCGGCAGGGGATCTTCAAGAACACAGATACTCGACACGACAATCCTCTAAAAATGAAAGATCAGATGAAAAGGTCGACAACGGGCACGCCCGTACCCTCGGTTGCTGAAGAATAGCCGAAATGCGACGACAGACCAACGAACAGATTTTTTGGCCTCAAAAAACCGTAATGAACAAACAGCGACCGGCAGACGGCCCATCAAAACTTCTTTCACGAGGCGGTTGCGGCCGAAGCACGAAAACCCAAAAAGGCCGCTTGAGCCACGAGCTAAGTAGCCGTCTTAAGTAGCCGTCTATAAAGACGACGATCAGACTGACGGAAAATATAAAACTGGATACGTTATTCGGTTGTTCTTAGATGATGAGGGTTTTGATTTGATGTACTCCAGGCCCTCGATGCACTATTTCTTTGTTTGGTGGGCGTTCCCACCACGTGCCTTCTTGCGAACAAGAGGAAAATTGAAGTCCGGTGACGTGGAAGCAGTCCTCGCACTTCTAATCTGTGCATTCATTTTTGCCACGACATCTGGATGCTGTTCAGCAACATTTACTGTTTCGCCTGGGTCTGCTGAAAGGTCAAAGAGTTCCAGAGGTGAGTCCGGGTTGACTGCAACGTTGTAACGAACTGCTTTCCAATTGCCCTCCCTCATTGCAACACGCCCTTTCTTTTCGTGGAACTCCCAGTAGAGATAGTCGTGCTCTTCCTGCCCCTGCTTACCGAGTAGTGTCGGCACGAACGAAACGCCATCAACGGTTTCGGGAACCGGCTGACCGGCCAACTCAGCAACCGTTGGCAAGACATCCCAGAACGCTGAAAGATGGTCGGTTTGTGTTCCGGCTGAAATATGCCCCGGCCACGTTGCGATCATTGGCACGTGAATTCCACCTTCGTAGAGGTCACGTTTGAACCCTCGCTGGGAACCGTTCGAGTTGAAGTAGGCAGGATCGTGCCCGCCCTCCTGATGTGGGCCATTGTCGGAAGTGAAAATAATCAGCGTGTTGTTGGCAATCCCCAATTCTTTGAGCGTGGCGACGAGTTCACCGACGTCGTCATCAATCACCTCGACCATTGCAGCAAAAGCGGCGTGTGCCTCGGGCTGCGACCCATAGGCAAACTTACGATAATTCGGACCTGAGTCGGTCCCTTCGTAAGAACGTTCCGGCAGGAATTTGCCGCGGTACTTCGCCATCTTTTCTTCCGGTGCGAACATTTCGGCGTGCGGCTGAACAAGAGCGTAGAAACAGAAAAAGGGTTGGTCTTTGTTGGCTTGGATAAACGTAATCGCCTGATCCTGAATCAGGTCAGGGGCATACTCCTGTGTTTCCGTACCGAAGTTACCCCACAACATCTCGCGGTGGTTATCGTTCCAAAGAAAGTAGGGATAATAATGGTGCGCTTGCCGCTGGCAGTTGTAGCCATAGAAGCGATCGAACCCCATCTTGAGTGGCTCACTGACACTGCCCGGCGCGCCGAGGCCCCACTTCCCGAACAGGCCCGTTGTGTAGCCCGCTTTACGGAACATGTGCGCCATAGTGACGGTATCGGCCGGCATCGGTTGCTGCCCTTCCGGCATCAATTCGGAATTCCCACGCACCACTGCATGACCGATGTGTTTACCCGTGAGTAGCGCGCAACGCGACGGAGCACAAACGGTACTTCCGGAATAGTGCTGCGTGAATTTCATGCCTTCCTTTGCCAAGGCATCGATGTTCGGTGTCAGAAAATGCGTCTGACCGTAACAGCTCAAATCACCATAACCGAGGTCGTCTGCCAAGATGTAGATCACGTTGGGTGGAGTATCTGCACGTACATCACTACTTAGTCCCATCGCTATCAACATCGCTATGAGTATTTTTTTCATTGGGTCCTACTTACTATTGTCAATACGTCCACACTGGTCTCGGCTCAAAAAAATAATGCAGTTAATTTGAGCGGCTCCAACACAATGTATCAACAATCCACATCAACATACTTGGCAATCGATCAATCGTGTCGGATCTCAGCACAAGCGAATCACCGATGGCCGTGCACACGCCCCACGACAGCAACTTGAATGCTTCGCATATTCATGCATGAAAAAAAGACACGTTGTGATCGACATGAGCTTCACACCTACTGCCCACGCTAAGATTTCTCATGATTACGACTGGTGTGGACACATTTTCACATCTGCCGCAGGATGCATGTCATGGACTGCACTAACATTCTTCAGAGCGTACCATTGCGAAAAAAACAGATCGTCTTTGCATAGTCGATTTTAAAGCTGAAGATCCAAAATCAGACCATCACTGATGGGGCTCGCGATCCTTACTATGCTAGACAAAATTCAGAAACGAGCCGGCTCGTGTAATTGTTGCAACTCGTCAGCTGAAAGCTTCTGAACTTCTCGATCATAGGTCATCAATCCGTTGACCTCACCCTCAACATCTGTCGTCTGCGTATACACACCTGCCGCCACACCTCGGCGTCGGAGTTTCATGAGCTCGTCAAACGAGCGTTCATATCGCTGTCTGTATTCGTCTTTGGTGGCCGGCAAATCTCCATATCCCCAATTCCGCATTTCTGAATTCCATTGGTGACCGGGGACGACAAAGCCATGGCCACCAAACTCACCCACTACCTTCACGTAGTCATTGAATCGTTGGTCCTCGAACGGAAACATCGGTTCAGGATAATTATGGCGATCCACAACATCACCAGCAGGAAAGAAGTTGCCACCGCTGGCAATGTTGACCAGACGCGTCACATCAAGATTTTCCATTAACTGACCAACTCGAATGGTCTCATGCTGGCCCCATCGTTCATTGAAGGGCACCCACATCACGATTGATGGATGATTCCGAAGACTTCCCACCATCGACTTCAATTCTTCGACGAACTGCTCATGGCGATCTGCAGGCCATTCATCCTCCACTGGATGTGGAGCAAGCTTGCTCCAAAATGGCCTTCCGCCAGTGCTCGGCATATCCTGCCAAACCATCATCCCAATTCGATCACAATGAGCATAGTAACGCCGCGACTCAACCTTGATGTGCTTTCGGATCATGTTGAAACCGGATTTCTTCAAATACTCGACGTCAAAACGCATCGCTGCATCACTAGGCGGTGTCAGCAAGCCGTCAGGCCACCAACCTTGATCCAGCGTGCCGTAATGGAACACCACTTTGCCATTCAAGGTCATGCGAATCTGGCCACCAGGTCCGCGAACAGTTCCTATCTCACGCATGGCTGCATACGACTCGACACGATCAATGAGTGCTTCGCCATCGAACAACTCCATAGTGATGTCATAGAGACTCGGGCTTCGAGGTGACCAGAGCTTTGCATCAGGTATCCGCACACTCAAAGCGGCGTCAGCAACACCAACTACGCGTTCACCATCACGGACAGTGATCACAATGCGCTCTGACTTCAACGGCTGCCCCTCAAGAGTTGGCAACACACGCAACGTACCCTCAGCTATCCTCGGCTTCATTTTGACCATGTGAAAATGTCGCTCAGGTACATCTTCTAACCATACGGTCTGCCAAATCCCTGACACGCGGGTGTAATAAATCCCTTTGGGCTGGAGTGATTGTTTCCCGAGGGTCTGCGATGGTGCAGTCTGGTCAACCACACTCACGGCCAACTGGTTATCCCCCGGCTGTAACGCATCCGTGATATCAAACGTGAACGGGTCACTGCTTCCTTTGTGTGACCCAATCTTTTTCCCATTGATGTATACGGTGCACTCATAATCGACCGCCTCGAAATGCAAATGAGTGCGATGTCCGCCACGCGTTTGATGACGAAACATACGTCGGTACCACAACGTCTCATCAGGGGCGAGCAGCCGCTGCACACCACTCAGTGCTGACTCTACGGGAAAGGGCACAAGAATATCGCCCTGATAGTCTCGGGGAGTCATCCCATTCTGAGAAATTGCATACTGCCATAAACCGTTGAGGTTTTTCCAGTTCTCATCACGTCGGAATTGGGGGCGTGGATACTCTTGCCAAACATTCTGGGGAGTTACCTGTTTGCCCCACCGAGTCACCATTGCCTCGGAGGCTACCTTCCATTCCCCTCTGGCTACAGATGCCATAACCAGAAGAATGAAGCAGTAACACAACCTCATGGTCTTCTTCCCTTCTTACTTAAAAACTATCCGACAAACTTGCTGGTAACGACAGGCAGCCAACGGCACGTTCGCAAGGTTCTCACGAATGGAGCACAGCCAAACAGTCTACTCTGACAAGCAAGAAACAGAATGAGATGAGACGTAAGCGTATTGAGACATATTGCCAGATACCGTGCGTTCCCATTTATTCTCGTTTTCAGCGGCATTGGCCAAGGATGGTCACCAGACGAGAACTCTTTTTCCAAAACAATGTCCACACTTTCATATCTCGGGCATGATATACGGTATGGACCGCACCGACATTCTTAGAGCACTGATGCCCGAACGGACAAAACAGATTGCCCTTGCGTGGTCGATTCTGCGTCAGTCTCACCTGTCTGAAGACGCCTACCAAGACATGCTGGCACGAGTGTTCGAAAACGACAGCACTTTCGAGGGACCTCAACATGTGCGTGACTGGTCATGGAAGGTACTTCGCAACCGATGCTACGAGTTCATTCGTCAACAGAAATACAAGGCTGCGTTGCTTGACGAATCGATCCTGGAACTTGTCGACGCCGAGCTTGAGCGACGCGACACCGCTGACATGCCGGCACGAGTCGACGCACTCCACAATTGCATTGAAGAATTGAGTGATAAATCTCATCAAATAATCAGACTGCGTTACTTTGACGGATTGGCAGGGACTCAGGTGGCGGAGAAACTCGGTCGTAAGCCAGAGACTGTGTACAAATCTCTGCAGCGAATTTACGTCACACTTGCGCAATGCATCGAAAGAAAGATGGCAGCGATCGACATGGGAGATACCGTCTCATGAAAAACGAGGATTTCCTGCATCTGACAACTCTTTACTTGGAAGACGCAATTGATGCTACTGACTTGGATTTACTCAATCGTGAGCTTGCACACTCACCTGATCGCGTGCAGCAATTCAATGACCTGCGACTTGTGACGGGACTTATCAAAGAACATGGGTGTCAGATCGAATCGGCAACTCACGCTGGTCTTCCAACCAAGGATCTCATGGAATTTCTGAACAACGACTCTTTCGTGGCAGGCTCCGTACAGGCTCCAGCATCACAATTTCGAACGTCACACCTTGGGCTTGCAGTCGCGGGAGCGGTTCTGGCTGCAGCTGCCTCACTCTTCATCTTCCTACCTTTTCCTGACACCCAATCACAGCGGAACAATGATTCTCCAGCAATTGCCAGACTTGCGTACGCATCCCATGCGAAATGGGGAATCAAAGAACGATCGCAGGGAGATCGGTTCGACAAAGGCAAAGTCCACCTGGAGACCGGCCTTGCACGGTTGGACTTTTGCAATGGTGCCACGGTCACGCTTCAGGGGCCTGCCGAATTTGAAATTGTGTCACCCGACAGAACAGTCCTATCGAGTGGAATCCTTACAGCCTCCGTGCCAGATTCTGCGGTTGGTTTCAAAGTACTCACACCAGCGATGGATGTGGTCGATCTCGGAACTGCTTTTGGCGTCTCGGTGGGCGGAAACGGTGAAACCGACGTTTGCGTCTTCGAAGGAGAGGTTGAGGTCAGTCGTACTGACAGCAAGAACACACCACAACTTGTTCGCGAGGGCAGTGCCGTACGTTCCAGCCCAAAAGCCGAATCTATCGATTCGGTGGCGTATGCAACCATGCGCTATGAAAACGCGTGGCCGGTCACATCTGGAGTATTGCAGGCAACGGGCCTCATGAAATTCGTCTCTCCCGGTCCCGACTTTGTACCGGGTAGAATTGAAGACAGTAACCGTATCCTGGTGTTCCGTGAGTGCTCCCGCGTCATTCTGAAATCAGACCTCGAAGTCAATGTGACCGAACCTGGACAGTACATCCGCGTTAGACGATGGAACAGACAGTCGATTGGTGCTGGACAGGTCGTTGGCAGCTATTTGTTGCAACTTAATCCGATCGGTGAGTTCTTCCGAAACGAAAATGACGGTGCGAGAGTCATCGGACAGATCACATTCAATCGGCCAATCCTTGGACTGATCGGTGGCACGACCCAACTGATCAGCACCGACGAACTACTCGGGCATCCGCGAGGAAATTATGGAAACACCCGGCGAGGCATTGAACCAGCCCGTCCGGACGACCAGCCTGATTCAGGTCGCGACAATGTGACTCTCAGCAATGACCGACGTACACTATCACTCGATCTATCAGCTAGTTCAGCCGTTGATCAAATACGAGTTATCGTTTTAGAACAGCCACAAATTGCTACTCCATCCCGAATCAATTTCAACAACACATTTCGTAGCGAAACAACACTTTCGGACTTGTAAACATGTCAACAACTCAAATATTGACCGTCTGTCGCATCTTGTTCCTGGGGCTCATCGTCGCAACAACATATGCGCATGCCGAGAACTCGAGTAATGCCTCCGCACGGATCGACGAAATTATTACCGTTGATCTAAAAAAGCATGAAGTCCAGTCAAATCCACCCGCTAGCGACATCCAATTCGTCCGCCGAGTATATCTGGATGTGATCGGCCGCATTCCGACGAGCGAGGAACTGCAAGACTTTTACGCAGACACTCGTAAAGACCGTCGTGCGAGACTGATTGATGAGCTACTCGAATCTCCAGGTCATGAGTCTCACATGTTCAACTGGCTGGGAGACATGCTTCGTGTCAAAGATGACTATTACCGAATCGGAAAGACCTATACCTTCCACACATGGCTCAAGTCCCAACTTCGGGAGAATCGTCCATGGGATGAACTTGTCTATGACATGCTCACCGCAGAAGGTCGGCTTGGAGAGAATGGTGCTACCGCATACCTCTTACGCGATGCCAGCATGCCGCTCGACAGTCTATCCAACACGCTTACCACATTCTTGGGAGCCAATGTTGCCTGCGCTCAATGCCATGACCATCCATTCGCCGAATGGACACAGCGAGACTTCTACGAAATGGCTTCCTTCTTTGGCTCAACCGACTTTGAACGTGTGGACACGCGAAAGCCAGCGATAACACTGCGTGACGACCGTTTCTCAAAGGCGAATCTCGTGACGTTGCTCCAGCCAAACATGGAGCGTGTCGTTTTTGACAACACCCGTTCGACTGTATTCCCTGAGGACTACGCGTATGACGATGCCAAGCCCGGCGAGAAGGTTATTCCGAAGTTTATAACGTGGGAGGGTGACAAAAGAGCCAATGTAACGACCAGAGACCCTCGCCATATGAGGGCTCTCTTCGCATTCTGGATGACATCACCGAAGAACCCGCGATTTGCCGAGGCGATTTCGAATCGTATATGGAAGAAATTTTTTGGTGTCGCTGTGATGGAACCGGTAACGAACATCGATACTCTTCAAGACGCCACAAACCCACAACTGCTGGAATTTCTTGGCGAGCTCATGCGAGATGTCGACTTTGATCTTCGTGAATTTCAGCGAGTTGTACTGAACACAAAGACATATCAACAGCAGGCCAGCATGACGCCACCTGAGGGCGAGGACTTTCGATTCCCTGGCCCACTCCTGCGTCGGATGACAGCTGAGCAAACGTGGGACTCTATTGTTCTCCTCCTACGAGGACCGGAGATCGACCAGATTAAAACAGACCATGCTCCAAGCATTGAACGCCTGGTTTTTCCATTTGAAATTGAGAATGATAAAAAGAAAATTGTAAAAGATCGTGAGAAAATTTTTGCCTTTGCAAAAACATTGCTGACTGAGCAACAGAGCACAAAAGACTCCAACAGCGATGGTGGACGCGGTCTCTTCATGAGTTCTACAAAAGGACGAAAAACCAAACTACGCGGTGAAGATTCATGGCTGAGGGCTTCGGAATTGCCGCAACCAATGCCACCCACACATTTCCTACAAGTCGCAGGTCAGTCATCTCGTGCAATTGCTGATGACGGATCAACTGAAGGTGGGATCACGGAATCACTGGCAATGATGAATGGTGAGGTCGCAAAAAGCCTGATGAGCAAAGTGTCAGACACCGAGACAACTCAAAAAGAGACAACCAGGAACAAGGCCGCCAAAAAAGAAAACAGAGCAAAACGAAAAAACATGCAATCCAAACAGACTGGTAGTACACAAACAACTCAGTCCAAAGGCACGCAGGCTATGCAGATCACCGCGATCTATCACGCAATGCTTTCACGTCCTCCACGTGAACAAGACATGAAGCAGTGCCTCGCCGCACTTGATCAAGGGCTCGATTACGGTGACGTCGTCTGGGCCCTTTTGAACTCGCGTGAGTTCATGTTCATCCAATAATTTTTACTCCACCGTCATTCACCAACGAATTGCTTAACGATCGAATCCACTATGAAGCAACTACTCAATTCACTCGACACCCTCACTCGCCGAAATTTTGTCGAACGATGTGCCGCGACGTCGTTCGGCTTGAGTGTCCTCCGGGCGGCACCGCTTACTGCCGCTGATTCAACAACTCAGAAACAAGATGCCTTCGGCAAAGCAAAACGTGTGATCTGGTTGATGCTCAGCGGCGGCTTGAGTCATATCGACTCGTTGGACCCTAAAGTGGGAAAATCAAAGGGACCTGCCAAAGCTATTAACACTTCAGCTGATTTCCAAGTCACTGATTTCTTTCCAAAATTTGCAACGGTGGCAGACCGCGTCTGCCTGATTCGCTCAATGGAGGCAAAGATTGGTGTCCACGCACCAGCACAATACTTCATGCGGACTGCCTTTGAAAAACGAGGCACGATCCTCCACCCCAACCTCGGAGCTTGGGGCTCCCACTATCTCGGGCGAAGCAGCGACACGTTACCATCAAGCGTGTGCATCAATCGCCGCTCTGACCAGGGTAATGGATTCTTCCCTTCAAGCTATGCACCTCTCGCGATTGGTGATCCTGCTCAGGGCATTAATGATGTCAAATCAATTGGAAGCACTTCTGAGGCAAAAAAACGCCTCGCATTACTGAACGGACTCGATGCAGACTTTCGAAAAAAGTTTAATGACAAGAGCGTCAACGCGTACAACGGGTTCTACGACGATGCCCTCGCATTAATGAAGAGCAAGGAGTTACAGGCTTTCGATCTGTCGGATGAGTCCCAGGAACAGCGAGAAGCGTACGGTGACAACTCATTCGGCCAGGGATGCCTGCTCGCTCGCCGGCTGGTAGATTCTGGTGTTCGCTTTGTCGAAGTGAAGCATGATGGGTGGGATCACCATAAAGCACTTGCCGATGAAATGAGTGAAGTAGCACCAGTCTTTGACCAAGCATTTACAGCACTCATTACTGACCTTGAACAGCGAGGAATGCTCGACTCAACGCTGGTTGTTGTCGCGACGGAATTTGGCCGCAAACCCGACTTCAGTGGTGATGGTCGGAGTCATCACCCGGTTTGCTTTTCAACCGTTCTTGCCGGTGGGGGCACCAAAGCGGGGTTTGTTTACGGGAAGAGTGACGATGCCGGCTATTACCCAGAAGACGATGCTGTCTCAGTTGGAGCCTTTCACGCGAGCATCGCATACGCGGCCGGTATGGACATTGAAAAACCAGCGACTTCACCTTCCGGTCGCCCTATGACTATCGGTGACGAAGAACCACCTATCTTGGAGCTATTCACATGAAGCTAAAATCATCTCGTACAGTAGCTGCCGTTTTGATCGGCATTTTCTTTGTCGGCTCTGCGAAGGTCTATGCAAAACCGAATAGCAAAGGTGCAGACAGTGCGATTGTCGTTGGCACGCTGACACGCGTCGACTCCTCGGGCAAGGCATTTGATGTCCAGCAGGCTGGCGAGAACCTCCGTACGCTTCGCTTGGACTCAAAGTCAAAGGTCTACTTCGTGGGATTCTCAGGAAAAAGCAAGCACGAACCACAGGCAGGGTTTGGAGTAAAAGCCTCGTGTGGAAAAGACGGACAAATTAAGACCATCACTTTCACTCCACCAATTGGCGAGCCATCGGCGATTGGCGAGCAGCGTCTCACGATGACGGAGCAAGAATTGTTCAACGAGGTGGACAAAGATGGCAGCAAGTCAATCAGCTACCCTGAATTCAGCACGTACATTTATTACTCACCAAAGCATGGCCCTGACTCATTTCGCAAGACGGACCAAGATGGAGATGGCGTGCTTGACGCAACTGAATTCAACACAGCACTCAGCGGCGTATCGTGGTGGAAACTCTCGCGAATGGCCGCAGACAAATGGTTTGATCAATCAGATGAAAACAAAGACGGCACGCTTTCCATCAAAGAGTTTGCCAGCATCTGTACAAGCGGTAATCATATTGAAAACATTTTCAAACGGGCCGACGGAGACAAGTCTGGCGGACTTACGCGGAGTGAAACCGAAGCATATATTCGCAGTGTCACGCATGAAGAAAAGAAAGAAAAGAAAAGTAGAAAAAAACGAAAATGAAACGAACGGGCAGCGGCGCAGCCGCTTGATCGACCATGCCATAACGAATGATTCTTAATTCGCGAGCGGCCTGAAACAGATCCGCACCTTTCCTTTGGACGAGAACAACCTACCTTCGAGTAGACAGGGAACTGAACACGTGACCACGATCCATCGACGAGTGACACAAGTAGCACTTTTTTGTTTTCTTTGCTTGCCATGCATCGTCATGGGTGCAGATAAACCGAACATTGTCATTATCCTCACAGATGATCAGGGCTACGCTGACGTCAGCTACAACCCGCACTCTCCGCCGGAAGTCAGCACTCCACATATCGATGCCCTCGCAGATTCATCCACTATCTGCACTCAGGGCTAGGCACACGAGCGGGCATGTGTGTTACACCGACATCGGGCTGGACTCACTCATGACGGGACGGTATCAGCAACGATTTGGAATCTATACAGCAGGGGAGGGGGGCTCAGGCGGGCGTTCCACTCGACGAAGTGTTTCTCCCTCAGCGACTCGAGCCAGCCGGTTATGTCTCTGGTGCCCTCGGCAAGTGGCATCTCGGACTCACGGAAGAATACCACGCGATGAATCGTGGATTTGATGAGTTCTATGGCTTCATGGGACGCGGGGCACATCCCTATTTTGACCACTCAGACATGAACCATCCTATTTATCGTGGCCTCACACCTATCAAAGAAGAAGGCTATCTTACCACTCGCATTACCGAAGAGGCGGTCGACTTTATTGACCGACACAAAGACGAACCGTTCTTTCTTTATGTTGCTTACAACGCGGTGCACGCTCCACCAGAGGCTCCTGAAGAAGACATCAAGCAGGTCACCGGAGATGAAACACGCGACACTCTTATGGCCATGATCAAGCACCTCGACATGGGAGTAGGGGAGATCGTGAACTCGCTGAAGAAGCACGCCTTATTTGACAACACGCTGCTCATCTTTCTTACCGACAACGGTGGCTCCGGTACCATGCACGCAAACAATGCACCGCTGCGTGGTTTCAAGCAGATGGACTACGAGGGCGGAATCCATGTCCCGTTTATTGTGTCGTGGCCAGCTGAATTAGAGGGGGGAAAAAAGTGTGACGTACCCATGTGGTCAATCGACCTGTTTGCTACAGCTCTTGACGCCGCTGGACTTCCCACGCCAACGGACAAGCCTCTCGATGGAACGAGCATTTTGCCGGCAATCAAGGGCAAAACCAACAAACTCCACAATGAGTTGTACTGGAGTTCTGCGGGAGCCAAAGGAAAGTGGGCCATTCGGTCCGGAGACTGGAAACTCGTCGCAGAGAAGAATCGCATTGAGCTCTTTGATCTTGAAAAGGACCTCAGCGAAACCACCGACCTTGCTACAAAACACCCAAAGGTAGTTTCCGAACTCACGAGCAAATACAACGTATGGCTCGACGAAATGGCAGACCCGGTAAGCAAGCAGGAAAAACGCTGGAATCCTGATGCCGGAGCACCAGCCAAGAAAATGTCAAAAGAAGAAAAGAAAGCCGCACGCGAAAAACGCAAAACTGAAAAAATGACAGAAGGTACTTAAATTGGCTTCTCGTAAGATCTTTCTGTTGCTGTCCCTGGCTTCCTCCTTCATGACGATGCTTGGCTCATCACAAGCCGAGTCGCAAGACAAGCGAGCCGGTCCAATTAAGGAACTAATTCTTGAGGGCGAGACTTTTCTAGTCGATGATCGCCCTGCGTTTATTCTTTGGCCAAGTGAGGAAAAACGATCAACACCTCAGCCATGGGTGATGTACTCACCAACGCTACCCCGCCTCCCTGACGTACACGAAAAGTGGATGCACCAACAATTTCTTGACGCAGGTGTTGCAGTTGCTGGTATTGATATTGGTGAAAGTTATGGGTCGCCGGAGGGTCGCAAGCACTTCTCGGCTCTCTACAAAGAGCTGACGACCAAACGAAATTTTGGTGCCAAACCATGTCTGCTTGGCCGGAGTCGCGGTGGGCTTTGGTCGAGCAGCTGGGCAATTCGCAACACAAACAAGGTTGCCGGACTTGCTGGAATTTATCCAGTTTTTGATTTGACGACGTATCCAGGAATGAAGAGAGCGGCTCCCGCGTACAAGATGTCTGAGAAAGATTTGGCCGCGGCAATCAAACAACATAATCCGATTGAAAAAGTTGGAACACTTGCCAAAGCAAAGATTCCGGTTTTCATTATTCACGGTGACAGTGACAACGTTGTTCCACTGAAACAGAATGCCAAGCGACTTGTGGAAATATACAGCTCTTCTGGTGCCCAAGCGTTTGTCGAACTAGAAGTGGTCGAAGGGCAGGGCCACAATTTTTTTGAAGGATTTTTCACTAGTCAAAAACTCATTGATTTCACCATCGAACATGCCAAGGCTGGCGGGAAAGCCAAAGTACCTAGCAAGCTCATACCGGCCCCTGAAGGTGTTGACGTTCTACGCGATGTCATATTCTCAACAGTTGATCAACAGGAACTCCAGCTTGATCTCTATCGACCCAAGAAAGCCTCGGGGACGCTTCCGGTTGTTGTCTGGGTGCACGGAGGCGGTTGGAAGAATGGCTCCAAAGACCGTTGCCCAGCGGTGTGGTTGGCTGCTCACGGGTTTGCTGTCGCCAGCATCGATTACCGGCTGACGCATCAAGCCCAGTGGCCCGCTCAAATTGACGATTGCCGCGCAGCAGTACGCTGGCTTCGAGAGAACGCAAAAACATTCAATCTCAACCCCGATCGAATCGGGGCATGGGGAAGTTCAGCCGGCGGGCACCTAGTCGCTCTCTTAGGAACACTCGACCCGCCAGATAGCGAAGAAACCTCGAGCCGCGTCCAGGCTGTCTGCGATTGGTTTGGCCCGACAGACCTGCTGACCATGCCGCCAAATACAATTTCGGAAACTCGGACTGAAGCAGACATTGCACAATCAAACGGTGCAAAGTTGCTTGGTGCGACAGTCCGAGACGTACCGGCATTAGCCAAACAAGCAAGCGCTTTCTATCAGGTTTCAGAGGATGATCCACCATTCCTGATTATGCATGGCGAAAAAGACCCTGGCGTTCCGTTATCACAAAGTCAGCACTTACATGAAAATCTTTTGATTGCTGGAGCACAATCGGAACTCAAAGTGATTGCAAACGCCGGGCATGGTGGCAAGGAATTCCAAGCACCTGAAGCGAAGCAATTGGTACTGGACTTCTTTTTAAAAACATTAAAAGACCAGTGATTTCTCAAACTGTGTATCAGTTGATCCTACTGCCATTGAATCACTGAATACTAAATCCAAAATTCACCAGATCGTCACACACTAAAGGCACTTCTTCATGAAACGCTTCCTCTCGTTTTCAATGTTCTGTTTATCAGCAATGTTTGTTTCTGTGGCTCATGGAGGGCGCCCGAACATCATCATGTTTCTGATCGATGATCAGAACCCGTCAAGCATTGCCGCGTTTGGGGGCGACACGTACACGCCGAATCTCGACCGCATGGCAGAGGAAGGAATGAAGTTCACCCGTGCGTACGTGAGCAGCTCGGTGTGCACGCCTTCCCGATACACCTTTTTAACCGGTCGGTTTGCTGGAAACTCACACAGCAAAAAGTACATTGACGAAGTTGGTGGGAAAGAGAACCAAGGCCTTCCCAATTTCAATGTTGCACTCGAACGCGACAATATGAACGTGGGGAGTGTTCTCCGTGAGGCTGGCTACACCACTGGGTTTGTCGGGAAATATCATCTCACTTCCAAGCTGGATTTCCCGGAGTTCTACAAAGGAAAAAACGGATGGATCGATATTCCGAAAGACGCGAGCCCTGGCCCTGAAACCTCGGCTCAGTTCAAACACAATGAACGTTGGATGTGTCGTTACCTTCAAACACTGGGATTTTCCTGGGCGAAAAACGTCTACCCGGAAAACATTCATAGCCCCTATTCATCCCATAACCCAGAATGGACGACGGTGGCAGCTCTCGAGTTCATTGAAGAAAACAGGGACGGCCCCTTTTACCTTCATCTTTGCAGCACACTCCTCCATGGGCCCGATAAGTCCTGGCGAAAATCGATGGATCATCCACTCATAACTGGAGAAGGGGAAGTCAAAAGTCTGCCTGAGGTGATGACACCGCGAGCAGAACTTCTACAAGAAATTAAGGAGAAAGGTTTTGATCCCGACAGCCATGTGGCTGGTGAGGCGTGGATCGATGATTCACTTGGAGCAATCCTTCGAAAACTCAAGGAACTTGGGATTGATGACAACACACTCGTCATTTTTGCACCAGATCACGGCCGTGACGGTAAGGCATCTGTCTTTTCACATGGTGGTTGTCAGGTGCCCATGATCATACGTTGGCCAAACGGAATCCCAGAAGGTCAAGTGTGTGACGAACTTGTGCAGAACATCGATCTTGCACCAACGTATTTCGAGCTCGCTGAGGCAAAGAAACCAGACGCGTACCACATTGATGGAACAAGCCTTACTCCGCTTTTCAAAAATGGAAAAGCAAGCGGCTGGCGAGATCATCTGTACCTCGAAATGGGTGCGGCGAGGGCGACGGTCACGAAAGAATGGTCTTACATCGCCGTTCGTCATACCAAAGAACAGGTCGCAGCAATTGAGAAAGCTTCACCACAGAACCTACCAAGAGCGATGTCTTACATCGGGCGTTTGGGCATAGGAGTGAGAGGGGCAGACCACCCTGCGTTCTTTGATGAAGACCAGCTGTACAACCTCAAAACTGACCCAAAGGAAATGCAGAACTTGGCGAATGACAAGAGACAGGCCGATCACTTTGAAGAAATGCGTTCTCTCATGCAGCATGACCTTGAAGCGATTGGTCGTCCTTTCGGAGAGTTTATACCAGGACGCAATACCTCGCCCCCAGGTCAGATCAATGAACAGCTTGCACTGGTGAAACAAATCGGCATCCAGGGCAAAAAAATAACGGTACCAGAGGCGTTGAGGGGCAAGGCTGGAGAAACCGATCAATCAAAGATGGATGATAAAATAATAAAAAAAGCAAAACGCGAAGAACGCAAAAAATCACGACAAGCAGGCATGAATGAAAACTCAGTCGCGCCTGTGCGTGCCGACGTCAATGGTGTCTATCCAGTGCCAATGCCAGGTAAACATCGTTACGAATACCGGGACTAATTGGGCTGTTGAGAGCTGTGGTCATAGGTGCGGCAGTGATTAATGGCAGGCTTGTCCACGAAGGTCGTCACAAACGAAAGAGTGCATTGGCATAAAGCACGCATGCTTTTGTACAAACTGAAACGTGTGTGTACAAAAACACGCATGTTTTTGTACCAAGCCAAGTATGGCTACTTTTGTTGGCCACATTTTCTGGCGAATGCCTCCATCTAAGTCTTGGCGACTGCTCACAGAAGGAGTACGCTTGTGATAGTTGCGGGTGTCGGGAACTTGTTTATTTTTTAGCTGATTGCTAGTTCGCGCATCCTTTGATTTTATTTTTTTATGTCATTGGAGGTGTCTTATGAGAGTTATGAGAAATGATTATTTAGATGAATCGAGAAGATTCCAATCTGGTTTTACGCTGATCGAGCTTCTCGTTGTCATTGCTATTATTGGCGTACTTGTCGGGCTTCTTTTACCGGCGGTCCAACAAGCGAGAGAAGCTGCTCGGCGTTCGACATGTGGGAACAAATTAAAACAAAACGCTATGGCGCATCATACGTTTGCTGATGCAAACAAAACGCTTCCGTCTGCAACGAATCGAAGACTTCATTCGCCGCACAATTCCAAGCCATTCGACAGAAACAACAACAACTGGAGCACAGCGGTTGTTCACCTCATGCCTTTTCTTGAAATGAGCACGATTTACGACCAGCTTGATCTGGAAACTAGAAATCAAACTAACGGACCGAACGCCACTGTGGTTGCTCCGAATAATCAGTCACCGCAATATACGGTGCAGTTCTGTCCATCTAATCCATTTGCTTTCGAAGGAAAGTGGATAAATGGCAGGTCCTACCCAAGTGATACGCGACGATGGGGTGGTCGATGCTATGACTTCAACCTCGGACCATCCGCATTTCCATCACTGCCCCCAGATTGTGCGAAAAAACGAAGTTTTTGTAATGCCCGAGCCACTTGGCACGGCGCAACAGTGCTAGGCGACGCATTGGACAACCGAGCAACACCAGGCATCTTCAACTGGAGATGTGAATTCCCCTGCAAGTTCAGTTTTGTCACTGACGGTCTATCGAACACGTTTCTTTTACTTGAGAGGCGACCGGAAATTGCTGCGTGGTCGAGAATGTACGTTGGTGATCAGGTTGGCGTAACCACTGGCATTCGTCCAAATTCCTCGCTCATACTCGAGGACCCAACAATGGATGTGGGTGACAACAGTATTCGGACGACAAATAGCGGTGCCAGCAGCTATCACCCAGGCGTATTTGGAGCAGCAACCGCCGATGGAGCAGTACACTTCCTAAGTGAAAACATTGATTTCGAAGCCTACAATTATCTCGGTAATCGTGCTGATGGAAATCCAAAGGGCAAGATTCCATAGTCTGCTTTGACTGACTAAAAACCAATGAACCCAGTCTTGCACTTCTACCGCGAGACTGGGTTTTTTTGTTCCATGTTATTTCTCCACTGGAACGACACAAACGCTTTGGTCCCATGTGAGAGAACGGCTGCAATCGTGCTGGGTATCAACCAACAACTTCGTCACGCGTTTAGCGTTACAGAATTTTTGTTTATTCGTAAAAATGTCAGTCCGGTTTATTCATGGCGTCCAAATAGTCGCCGCGATATGGTGAAGGCAGTTATTTGTTGAATAGTAATAGACAGCCACCATTTTTCCGTCAGAGCGTCTGAGCAAACGGGGATATCCCAAATCATTCGTTTCGTTATCTTCGGATCCAAAGTCCTCGCGAAGAACAATTGGATCAGTCCACGTTTCTCCCAAGTCTGAACTATAAGCAGCAAGTATTCTGCCCTCGTCACGTTCACCAAAAACCGCACACAGCCTGCCATCGGCCGTTGCGGCAATTGCTGGTGGATTACCATTATTGGTTCCAGAATCTCCGATTTTGGCGGTGAACTTCCACGACTGGCCACCATCTGTCGAGGTGTACGCATCGACCCAGTTCACCTCGCCATCATCTTTATCTTTTCTCTTTCGCCTCATTGCTGTAACGAGCGTGCCGTCAGACGTACGAAATGTTTCTGGCATTACAGCGCGGGCACTGTCATCAACTGGAACGACCCAATCAAGAAACTGAAAGCTCCTGCCGCCGTCTTCCGTTTTTGCCGTAAAAATTCTATCTGTTCCAAACTTGCCTCGCTTGCGACTCGAAAGCAAAAGTACGGCTTCGTGTTTCCCAGTCACCACATAGTCAGTTCGTGGCGTCAACTCAGTAAGATTGGCCTTCTTGAGTTCTGGCGCTTCGTGAAGATTGCCAAATCGATGCGGCCCATTCCAGTTCTCTCCACCATCGTATGTGTAATAGAAATGTCCTCGTCCGTCTTTGGCCCCGTGGTACCCGGCGCCAACCATCCGTAACGCAAATTTCGGATGTTCAAAGTTGATTGGTTTTTTGAGTGGTCGACATTTTGGCTTGGCCCCCGAATCTCCAACATAGTTGTCGGGGTTGTACGCGTTCCAGGTCTCGCCGCCGTCTTTACTACGGGCAAGCCAGCATTCCTGCAGCCCTTTTGCAATATTGTGGCCTCCTTCATCGAGTTCATATATTCCACGGGTAAATCCAACAAGCAATTCGTCACCGTCGAAAATCCAGGCCCCGTTATTGGCCGGCCAGCCCGCAAACTTGCCGTCTTCCTGATAGACGACAACATGTTCGATGTCTTTCGGCGTTTCGGCGTAGGCAGAACTCCCAAACAAACAAATCGCAATCATGAAAAGCATTATCTTCATAAACAAACTGTCCCCAAAGCAACTTAAACCTGAAAAGTTTTCCCAACTGTCGAGTTTAACATTTATCCAAGTGCATTTACTAGCAGAACCCGAAAATTAGATTCGGCCGTTCCATAGCCCATGCTATTCCACATTATAAAAAGTATAAAAAATCCTGGAATGCCTATTTTCGAACAACTGCTTCGCCCTAAAGTCTCTATGACCGCGTACTTTGAAAAACACTTGGGGCTTCTTAGAGATTGTCTCGTGACTTGCTAGTGCTCTGACATCACTAACAACCACTGTTCAACGAACCTTACAATAGAGCCACAAAAAAAGAGGCCTTTAATTGGCGTTTACGCCAACCGTATCTTGCTCACAACAAATTTCTCATCGTATTCATAGCCCAATCCCGGTTTGCCGGAAGGCACGAAGTAGTAGCCGTCGATTTTGATCGGTTCTTTGAAAAACTGATTCTTGTTGAGCCCTTTGGGCCCGGACGGACTTTCTCGCAATGAATTTGCTTCGAGAATTAAGACATTGGGCGTGGCCATGCATAGGTTGGCCATTGCCACCCAGCATAAAGGTCCATACGAAAAGAAGTGCGGCGCAATTTGCATGCCCCGTAATTCGGCGAGAGTGGCAATCTTGCGCGCTTCGGTCAGTCCGCCAACGCTGGGTGGCGGTAGATTGAGCACCGACGCGGCACGCTTGTCGATCAGACGGGTGAAGTCTTCCAGGCCCTGAAGGTTTTCTCCCGTTGCAATGGGGACCGTGGTTGCACGCGCCACTTTCGCCATTTCATCCATGCTACTGGTGGGCGCCACCGGCTCTTCTATCCAGAAAAGGTCATACTTTTCGAGCCGTTTGCAGGTTGCGATGGCTCCTTCGGCACTGCACTGGCCGTGGCCGCCGTGGATCAGGTCCACCTTGTCCCCAGCCCCTTCACGAAGGCAACGAAAGACCATTTCGTTGTAGGCGATGTTCTCCTCGGTCGGCATTCTTCCGCCAACCTCATCGTCCGTGTCCTCCCAGACTTTCCTGTCACCAAATCGTTCGAACACCAACCAGGGATCAACCTTCACAACCGCGCCGGGTTGCGTGGCCAGTTTTCGACCGAGGGCGCGCCAGGCGTCTTCGTTTTCTAGCTGCTGTTTGGGTGGCTTGCCGTAGTAGTAGATCCGGATTCGGTCACGTACCGGACCACCGAGTAGTTCGTAGACAGGCTTTCCGGTCTCCCTACCAAGGAGATCCCAGAGGGCATAATCGACGGCGGTGCGATGCGAACAGAGGACACCAGCCCGCCGCATGGTTGACCAGATGGCCTCCACCGCAAAGGGATTGGCTCCTATCAAATGGTTCTTGGCGACACCGCCAAGGGCTGGTGCGTAATCGAGGTCCGGGAAATCCGCATAGCCTGCAGCGCCTGTGCTTGAGATAACTTTCAACACGCGCCGCCGTTCGCTGTTTTGTTTCAACACAAGCAGTTCCAGGGCTTCAATGCGGCTGCCCGAGTCCGCTGCCAGAAGCCGAAGGTCCAGCAACGGTAGCGCGGTCAGAGCACCGGCACCGAAGGTAGCCCGCTTAACAAAGTTTCGGCGATTAGTTCGATGATTCATGTCTTGGTGGTTGATCATTTTTTCGAGCTCTTTGTTTCTTCTTGAGCAATTCGCTTGACCTGAAATTTTGTTTCATCAATCTCACACGATTCCGTGGCGAGCGATCCGTTCGCCATCTTCAAGGGGTGCTTGAGCACACCGTCCTCCTTCAACCATTCCTCCTGGTAGGGGGAGGTCACCCACAGCACTTCATCGCGTCCGGTGAGCGAGCGTGCGACAGCCAGCAATGAAAGCGGCCCCGCTTGCGCCACCGGAGCCACCTTCAGTTTGGTGCCCTTCGCCAGGTCGGCCGTCCGGGCGAGCATCGTCACCCCGCCAATGCGGCCGGCATCCGGCGTCAGAACGGTGCCAATCTGCTGCTTGATGCCTTGGGCGAAGTCCTCGATTGCGTGGTAGTCTCCGCCGAATCCGAGAGGCTGGCTGAACTCTTTGCGGGCATTACCCTGTGCGAGCAGGTGACGGACCGCCATGGGATTCTCAAGCAGGGTCACCTCGTTCCTTTGGCAATGCAGCGCGAGGTAGGTCAGGCCGTCCGTACTCAAGTTCAAATCGGCAGCGACCGTGACATCCATTGCCGTGCCGGCCGCTTTTTTTGATGCCACCACCAGTTTGTCGATCTGACCCAGCACCTCCTGCGGGTAGCGGTAGGGGGCACATTCGCCGCGTGCCTTCATCTCATCATCGAGAACGCCGGCCAGTTCCAGCCGGACGGCGGTAAAGCCGGCTTCCTTGAGCGATGCCACCCTCTGCTGCATTTCCTCAGGCGTGCAGAGCCGGCGCTTGCCGTCTTCTTCCCGGTCAATTGTGATCGACGGACAGAGCCGGACCTGGCCGGGGCCAGTTTCCCCAGCGAGGTCGAGCAGGGCGGTCTGCGAGGGCAATGATGAGTGCTGACTTTCCCGGACCCTGCCACATCCGTCCAAAGCCTTCACGGTGATACAAGGCGCGCCCGGGCCAATAGGGCGTTTGGGCATTGAGAACGTCATGAGCAGTCTGGCCAAGAACCGTGTGACCGCTGCCAACGGCCCGCATGGATGGGTCGGTCAGGAAGATATTTTGTTTGTAACCCTGCGCAGCGTATCGGTTCACCAAGCGAGCCAGTGTTTCTACCTCGTTTTCGGTGGGTAGACCGAAATCCAGGTAATCCCCATAGCCTGTAGCGCCGCTCTGCGTCGTCAAGCGGATGACCCGTAACCGTAACTCAGCTTGCGATCCGGGTTCCTTCACGGTCAGGAGGTCTGCCGCCACGATTTTGTCGGGCTTTGATGCTGCCTGGGCTTCCGCGCAACCCACTGATATCACCAAACCCAACATCAGATAGCACACCAGTTTTTTGCAAATTCTCACTTGTCTCTCACTGTAAGCATGTAATCAGGGTTTTTCGAGTCAGATATTCGTAAGGTTGGAACACTTCATCGAACCGCGTTCGAGCTAGTTCTGGTTAGGTGTGTTCTCTTGTTCGGCTTCTTCAATAATGTCCTTGTCTCTCAACCATTGCACGCAAAGATCCGGCCAAGTGGACAGTGGGTATTCTTTCGGCCGAAGGGAAAATCCGTGACCGCCTTTTTCAAAAAAGTGGACACGAATGGATGCACCGGATTCTTTCAGAGCCTCGGCATAAATTTGACTTCCGGGAAAAAAGCCGTCGTCTTTGGCTGTAACGATCAGAGTTGGACTGATTTTATTGGAAACAGAAAAGTCCTTACTCAGCTCTTTCCCTTTGTTCATATAGGCCGGGTAAAGTAAAACTGTGAAGTCTGGTTTACAGCTGACAGCGTCAATCTGATCGACTTCCTCGTAGGTTTTGAGATCAAAACCTGTACTGACTCGGGCCGCAAGGTGTCCTCCCGCTGAAGACCCCATTACGCCAATCCGCGTTGTGTCTATGTTCCACTCTGATGCTCGCGAGCGGACAATCCGGACAGCTCGCTGAATATCCTCAAACGCATCTTTGCGTTTTTTCGGGACCCGATAGATCAGGATAAATGCGGAGATGCCGTGACTGTTAAGCCATTCGGCAATCGGAGTCATTTTCGTTGTGACAAGAGACACGTATCCTCCTCCCGGACATAAAATGACCGCGGGTACAGGCTGCTTCTTACCGGGAGCCGGGAAATAGCGTAATGAAGGCTTGGTTACATCGGTGAGGCGTATATGTCCATCACCACGATCAGGCTTGGGCCTCCCCATGCCTTCGTTATCTTGACTCGCTGCATCCTTGGGCCAGAGCATAATTATTTCGCTTGACTTCTCTTCCTCCGCATTCGCAATGACTGCGGTGCTCCAGAAAGTGACACAGCATAAAATAGTGATCACTAGTCGGTCTGTACGTGAGGCTATCATTTGTTTGTTTTTAGTTTCTTTGTTATGTCGAACGTAACGATGTTCCTTAACGTTGCTATTTGCGCTGAGCTGAGTTCCCACTTTCAAAATTCAGTACCTTCTTTCGATCGCCCTTGGTAACGGTCGCGAGCCTTTTCATTTCGTCGTCAGAAAGCACGCGATCCAAAACGGCGACATCACCGATCCACGTGGAAAGCGTCGCATGTCGATTGCTGGGGATGACGCGACCTTTCGTATACGGCCCCCCTTTTCCGTTTCAATCTGGGAGTCTACGGATTTGTATGCGGTCGATCTCCAGCACCTGTTTGGCGACTTTGGAGCTAAACCGTAAGAGATGAAGACCTGTTTGCTTAAAGGTGGTGGTACCTGCTGAAGCGAGCTCGAAAGATCCAGCTTTGCTTTTCTCAATTGTCATCAGTTTCTTCATTGGGTATCCGGAATCTGCTTGTTTAGCATCGTCGACAACGGCAGCCGTTGAGAGGAGGCAGGGGCCCTGTGCAGAGGCCACGACAGAGAGTTCATAGTCTCCCGCTTTTTCAATCTTGACCACAAATTCGATATAGCTTCCCACTCCCGCGCGAAGGTCAGCGCAAACCACCTTCCCCTGCGAAGATCCGGCCTGAACTTTGGGGTAGTGAAAGTTGCCGCGCTGGCCAAAGTCGGATGAGGATTGGCGAGGGATATCTTCTGCTTCCAGCCATCCGTCTTTGCCTGGTTTGGGGTGTTTGAAACTCAAGTGCCGGCTTAGTTTGGCGATGACCTCGGCGTACTCGGGCTTGCTGGCCAGGTTGGTGAACTCGTGGGGATCGTTGGCGAGTTTGTACAGCTCCGTCTCGCCAGTGGCGAGTCGTGTCATGCGGTAGTCATTGTCCATGACCACGTCGTAGCGTATGCCATCTGCTTCGCTCGACATCAGGACGGGTTTGTCCCAATCAGCTTGCGGGTTCTTGAGCAAAGGGACCAGACTGTTTCCATCCATTTTTTGTGGGGGCGCTGGTAGTTTCAGTAACTCGACCAGAGTTGGGTAGAGATCCAACAATGACACCGCCTTGTCACAGAATGCTCCTTTGGCCAGATCGGGGCCTGCGATCATGAGGTTGACGCGGGCCGAGTCATACCAGGGTTTCATTTTTGACCATCCCTCCTTCTCGCTCAGTTGGTAGCCATGGTCGCTCCAGAGCACGACATAGCCACTCTCGGCGTGGGGGCTGGCATACCAGGCGTCCAGAATTCTGCCAACCTGATCGTCGACGAAGCTCACACAAGCCAGGTAGGCTTGAACCATCTCCTTGTCGTACCCGGCGGCCACGACCTTACGGTGATAGTTGGGTCCGAACTTGGCCTCGTTATGAGCCATCAACTTGAGACGCTCAGGCAGGTCATCCAGATCGTCGGTACGACTCTCGGGCATGACCAGACTCTTGAGTGGATACCTGTCCAAGTATTCTTGCGGAGCCACCCAGGGCACGTGGGGCTTAAAAATTCCCAGAGCGAGAAAAAGATGGTCGCGATTCGATTCCAGGGCGTTGATCCCTTTGCTCACCGAAATGTAGTCGGGCATTTGGGGGGGCGGCACAGCGGCCACGCCCCAACGGCCAGACGAATTGATATTCCTGTATGTTTTCGGAATCGCCTTCGGTTCTTTGCTGCGGGGGGTGTATTGGTCGAATTCGGTTTTGTCTGCGTTGTGGAAATTTTTACCTATGCCAATGCTCTTCCAGCCCTGAGCACTGAAGTGCTTTGGCAGAGTGACAGCATCGGGAACATAGCTTCGCCAGGAGTTACCCCAGTTGAAGTTGAACTTGGCACCGGTGCGCGCCGGATGCAGTCCGGAGAAGAGGGAGGTTCGCGAGGGGAAACAAACGGGCGAGGAACAGATCGCGCGGGTGAAAGTGACACTGCGAGCAGCAAAGCGTTCGAGATTCGGCGTGATCGCCTGTGGGTGACCTTTGAGTACGCTGTTCCAGTCGTTCCAATCGTCAATGTTCAGGAAAAGCACGCTGGGGCGTTCTGCCACACTGGGACGCTCTGCGGTGGCCACTTGAAACGATGATGTAGAAGCAGCAAGACAAAGTACGAAGAGCCTGAGTGCTTTCGTTGTAGTGGAGTAAGTGGGAAGTTTCATAAGTGTTTGCTGGTTTTCTCTTTGACCTACGTTCAAAAGTGGGCCGCCCATTTTGATTTCGCCCGCAATGTCATAAGGTTCTGTCATTCGAGACTTCGTTAAAGTCTACTTCTTGCGATTCTTGGAGCTGCGTGGTTTTCCAATCAGTTCCGGACGATATTGAGCGGGGTCAAAGGCAGGGTTTGGAAGCGGGACAACGGCATTGCTATCAGTCAGATACTCCTCGATTCGCTGATCTAGACTCGCCACCCGCTCCGGATACTGGCTCGCCAAGTCGTTGGTTTCTCCGACGTCCTCCGCAAGGTTGTACAGGCGATAGGCATGTTGACCATCTTCACCCTCATGGAATAGCCGGATTAGCTTCCAATCGCCGGCATGTACGCAGACAGAGTCGGGAAGCCAGTCGGGCACGGGTGGGGCAAAAGGGAAGTAGGTGAATATGGCGTCCCGATCCAGTTCCCCACCCTTGAGAACCGGGGTAATGTCGATCCCATCCACCACGTGATCATCGGGAACATCGAGCCCCAGCTGTCGCGCAAAAGTCGGATAAAAATCTGAAGTCTGAATCGGAACGTCACTACGGCTGCCCGGTGTCGTCACCCCCGGCCAAACGACAATGGCGGGAACCCGAATTCCACCTTCATAAATGGTCGCTTTTCCTCCGCGCAGGGGACGATTACTGGTAGCCGAAGGAGCGTCAGGGAGCTTTGCGTACATATGTCCGCCGTTGTCCGAGTAGAAAACAATAATGGTATTGTCCGCGATACCGGCGGCATCCACCATGTCGATCAGTGACCCCACCGCATCATCAAGAGAGTGAACCATCGCCGCATAAAGTGCAGACCGCTGGGCATCCTTGGGGTCGATCTTCTTGCGGTACATCTCGATCAGTTCCTCCTTCGCCTCAAAAGGGGCGTGAACCGAGAACTGCCAATAATTCATAAAGAAGGGGCGGTCACTTTGAAGCGAGTCGAACCATTGGCTCGCTTCCTCTGCCATACGGTCCTCAATATGTTCGTTTGGTTTGTTGGCTTTGAGCTCTTTATATTTCCAGGGAGCAATATAGCCACCTGCGGGACCTGAGCCGGCCGCTAAGGGGAGACTCACATCGAACCCATGATTCAGGGGGATATGCGGATCTCTCCCTAGATGCCATTTACCAAAATGAGCTGTCTGATATCCCTTGGCTTTAAAGAGTTTCCCCAGCGTCGGGAAGTTGGTATCGAGTCGACTTACGGACGATACACTTCTGGCCTTGATTCCGGGCTTCGCTCTCGCATCGACAACGGCTTTGAGACGTGCCACTGGCGTGTGGTGTTGAGGTCGCGTTGATCCGTGTCGCGCCGGTGTTTGTCCGGTGAGCAGGCTGGCGCGCGTGGGCGAACATAGCGGACTGTTGGAGTACGCGCGATTGAACGTCATTCCCCGCTTGGCCAAGCGCTCAATGTTCGGTGTCTGATAAAGCTTGGTATGCCCATACAGCGTTGTATCGGCCCAACCCAGGTCATCGGCCAGAATGAAGACAACATTCATTGAAGTCTGCTTCTGCGCGGTGGCATTGCCACAACAGCAAGCCAATAGTGCGATTGCCGCAAAGATGATCGTTTTCGTTTTAGCATTCATAATATTATTCGTTCTACTTAAAGTGAGCCGCCCATTTTGATTTCTGTAGCCCCCGTTTCACCGCCTTCAAGTTCTCGAAGGTAGCGCCCCCGTAGTGGCTCAGCGCATAGCCGTCACAGCCGGTATACGAGGAGAGTTCGGCACTTTTCTCCAGAACCGCCGGGTCCTTGCCCCGGATATCCAACGCCGCCACCCAGTGCACGCGATCCCCGGCAATCTTTTCGAAATTCTCCAGGTACTTCACCTTATCATGAACGAGTTTCAGATCGTCTGAGTGTTCCACGAAGGCATTGGCCCGGATGGAATCTACGTGCTTGGTGAAAGTGGGCAGGTCGATCCCGGAATAGTAGCTGTGGGTGCGGGTGTAGTGATTCCAGCGAATGTCGATCTCCGGTTTGAAGGATTTCGCCGCGCTACTGGTCATCCGGTAAAGGTTGTTCACCGACTCGCAGCGGAAATCCAGCCAGCGTTTCAGCACGGGCTGCTGTCGGAGATACTCTTCTGCCAGGATGCCGGACTCCATGATGGGCTGCTTGTCCTGCTTTGCCAGGATGAGGAGTTCCTTCCTCGCCTCTTCCAGATCGAAGCCTGACTTTTTGGCCGCGGCCACGCAATGGACGCAGAAGCATCCGCCTTTTTCCGGGGCGACGAGGGCCCATTCGATGGGATCCGGGGGCAGGTTCTGCGTCAGGTACTTGGTCGGCAGCACATAGGGGATCAGGACAGACTGGAGGTAATCCAGGTCATAGTTGGCGGCGAGATCCAAATAGAGCCCTACGGCATACTCCTGGAACGCCGGACTGTTCAGGCAAACGGCGGGGTTGCCGTAGTTGTGCGTGATGACCGGCTTGCCGAATACGTTCACCTGGATGGAATTCGGTAACTCTTTTTCGAATCTGGATGGATCAATCCAGGCATGAAACAGCTCAACCCCGGCTTTCATGCCCCGTTTGTGTGCCGCCGTCGTGAACTCCTTTACCCAATTGGTTTTGGCGAGGAATTCCCGCTCGGTCCGCAGGGGTTTGATCTTGCCGTAGTATTGCATGTCCGGCGGCCAGTAAATTCGGCAATCCTCGCAGGTGTAGGTTTTCCTCACAGGATTGTGGGGATACTCACCACCCCGAAAGGGGCGGGTCGATTGCGAAAGGTTGCACATGTAGACCGAATTGGTCCCCGCCATTTCCTGCAGGTTATCGAGCACCTGCTCCAGCCCCTCATCGGCCAGATCCCATGGAAAAACACTGGCTGAAATTTCCGGAGGACTGCCCGAACCTTTCGCATGCGAGAGCTGTAGTGGCAACAACATGCCCGTCACCCCGAAGGCACCTATGAAATCTCTTCTCGTCCAGTCATTCATACAGTCACCAATTTCCTTACTGCTTACTTCGAAAGAGTCCCCTGAATTGGAGCGGGGTAGGGCGTGGGCTTCGGGTTGGCGTAGGGCACTCGGTAGCGCGGATCGGGCTTAGTGCCTTTCGGTGCGCCCGAGAGCGGCCAGGCGAATACCTCGCTCGCATCCTGTTGGGCTTTGTTCAGACGCGGCAGCGAAGCAGACCATTGATCCAACAAATTCCGTAACCTTGTCGCGACCTCTGCGTCGGATTGCGTACGATCGGTTAATTCATACGGGTCCTGGGCAACGTTGAACAGCAACTCCTGCTTATTCGAGCGCCACAGCTTCCAGTCGCCAACGCGCACCGCCTGGGTTTGCCAGAACTCCCAGAACATTGGCTTTGGCCTATCAATCTTGCCCGCTTTGCCCGTCAATCGCGGCAGCAAATCAACGCCATCAAACTCGTCGGGGATCGCTCCGCCTCCGACCTTGAGCGTCGTCGCGGTGAGGTCGAGGGTCGTCACCATCTCTTCGATCACCGTTCCCGGGATGATCCTTCCCTTCCAGTACGCGAACATCGGCACTCGGATGCCGCCCTCCAGCAAGCTGCCTTTCTCGCCACGCATGGGTACGTTGTTCGAGCCGTCCCAGACTCCGCCCTTCGTGCCGGGCGGGCCACCGGGCAAGCCCGGCTCGTTGCGCCCCATCTTCGTGGGCGCGCCGTTGTCGCTGGCGAAGAGAACCAACGTGTTCTCTTCGAGCCCGTGCGCGCGCAGTTTGGCCATCACCCCGCCCACCACATCGTCGATTGACTTGATTAGCGCCAGGCCCATGCGCCGTCGATCGTCCCGCCAATCGTCGTAGTGCGGATAGTCGAGTTTGGGGAAGTTCTTGTAATACGGGTCGGACTTTTCAATGAGCGGTATGTGCGGGCCATACAGCGGCATGTATAGGAAGAACGGCTTGCTTCCTGTCTGGCTGAATTCGATAAACGACTCACCGTACTTTCCTTGAAGGATGACCCGGTTGGCAATGCCCTCGGGCAGACCGCGGTTGGCGTTGTGCTCCGCAGGCTTTCCATCGAGCGTAATATTGGCCTGCCCGCTCGTCATCGAGCCGTTCCAGTAGTAGTCGAAGCCGCGGGCGCGTGGGTCGTGCTTCGGCTTGCCGCTGTTAGGCGGGCCAAGGTGCCACTTGCCGGAGAAGCCGGTGACGTAGCCGAGCTTCTTCATCCGGTCGGCGATGGTCAGGAGTGGCTGACCTGCCATGTCCGTACCTTTGGCGTAGGTGCGTGGCATGCGGCCCTTCCCCTCGCCCGCGTCGCAGGCATTGTGCGGGAAGCCGAACTCGTTCTGGATGCGCCCGGTCATCAGCCCGGCGCGTGACGGCTGACACTGCGGAGCCGAACTGTAGCCCGCGGTCATTAGTGCGCCGCCGCGGGCAAGCTTGTTCATATGAGGTGTGTCAACATGCTTGTCTATGCCGAGCAGTCCAAGGTCGGTGTATCCGTGATCGTCAGTGTAGATAAGGATGACGTGAGGGCGGTCTGCTCTCACGTGAAACGTGCGACACACAGAAAGTATCGACGCAAACACAATTAAACATATCGTGGTGGTTTTCATTACGTTCTCGTTCGTAAGGAATTTTCTTTCAAAAACTCGCCGTCCTATTGCATTAAACCGCTGCTCCCGATACTTAGCCTTCGAGTAGCGGCCGGTTCATTGATTGGTTTTTCACAACGTCCATCAAAAACTTTTACTCGTCATTCGATTAAGCAATATCAGGCCAGTCCAGTCAGCGTTCCAGTGCTACTTACAAAACCATCAGTCTCAATACCCATTTTCTGAAGCATACTCACATAGACATTGCACAGCGGAGTGTTGTTCTGTGAGTTGAATGTAAGATGCCGCCCGTGCCGAAACCCCCCACCGGCAAGAATGATTGGGAGGTTGGAATTATTATGGATATTGGCATCGCCCATATGACAGCCATAGAGAACCATTGTGTTATCGAGGAGGTTACCATCGACCTCATTGACACTCTTAAGATCCCGCAGAAACCCACCGAACAATTCCATTTGTGCGGTTTCGATTTCCTCAAGCCGTCCCAACTTCACTTCATCCTTACCGTGATGAGAAAGGTTGTGGTAGCCACCGAGCGTTCTGCCATCATCAAAAGTTACCCCCATTAGCCACGTCACGCGTTTTTTCCGGCATAAAGATTAAAAACAGTGCTTGTTTCATGTCACGCTGCTGCTTATTTCGTTTCATGCTACTGCTTTTTCCTGCCGCACGATTGAGATGTGGACAAGTCGTCTGACACGAAACGAGGGAAAGGCCGACAGACACGCTACCATTACACTTTTGTGTTTGGACAGATTGCAAGAATGACAAAGCACTCGCTGGATACCCCCTCAATGACTACGCACATGATCCGTATCTCACATTCCATTTTTCTTTCTCTGACCGTATGCCTTGTACCGCATACCGTATTCGCTGAAACGCAGCAAGAAAGCCAAGCACGTCCGAATATCATCCTACTGATGGGCGATGACCATGGCTGGGAAGAAACTGGGTACCACGGACACCCGTATGTGAAAACACCTTTCCTTGATGAAATGGCGACATCTGGACTTCGACTGGACAACTTTTATGCACAACCAGTCTGTTCGCCCACGCGGGGTAATGTCCTGACCGGCAGACACCCCAACCGCTACGGGACGTTCACGCCAGGGTGTTCGATTCGACCAGAAGAGATCACAGTCGCTCACTGTCTCCAGAAAGCCGGATACGCGACTGGACATTTTGGGAAATGGCATGTCGGTCCTGTCAAAACAACATCACCAACGAATCCAGGAGCAATGGGGTTTGATGAATGGCTTTCGCATGACAATTTTTTTGAACTCGATCCGTTCTTGTCTCGCAATGGCGGGCCGCCCAAAAAGTTCTACGGCGAGAGTTCCGAAATCCTGATTGATGAAGCAATCAAATATATTGAAAAGAAACAACTGGAGGACGTCCCGTTCTTTACAGTCATCTGGTTTGGCTCACCCCATGAACCATACAGCGGCATGGAGACAGATTTACTTCTTTATGAGGATCTACCAGAGAAATACAGCGAGACGATGGTGAGGTTGACTTCCAATACAACCGGGAAGCAGGTCAAGCGACCTTTACGTGACGTTTTGATTGAACGCTACGCAGAAATTACAGCCATGGATCGGTCAATCGGGAAGCTACGTAATGCACTTAAAACGCTCGGCATCAAAGACGACACCTTGCTGTGGTATTGTGGAGACAACGGTATTCCACCAAGCGGCCTGAGAGAGTCCCGTTTCAGAGGACTCAAAGGAAAACTCTACGAGAACGGCATTCGGGTTCCCGGAATCATTGAGTGGCCCGCTAGAATTTCCGAACCACGCGTCGTCACGGTGAATGCTGTCACAGCTGACATTCTTCCGACTTTGTGCCAGTTGACTGGTGCAACACCACCAGACGTTCCTCTCGATGGCATCAATCTCGTGCCACACTGGCAAGGAACGAAGAACGAGCGCGGCGAGGCGATCAAGTTCTGGTCCTTCAAGGCAGATTATGACAAATCAGCAAAGCCGTACATCGACCCGGAACTCCAAAAAGGCACGACGCCGACCGTGAAAGAAAAGGACGGGCTCTTGACTCGTACTTTCAAAAATTTTCACCACCCAAAAATAAGGGAACAGGATTTTACGGGCGCGAGAGCAATTCTGACGGACGACTACAAATTAGTCATTGATGGAGAAAAAAAGACAGGAGTCGAACTTTTTGATCTGAAGAAAGATCCGGGTGAAGAAAACAACCTTGCCAAAGTTCATCCTGACATTGTTCAGACGCTGTCAAAACAACTCTATGACTGGCAGAGCAGTGTCTTGAATAGCCTGATGGGCCGAGACTACGGAGATACCGGCACTCAATAAAGCGGATTGGTCTGCAGACTGAACTGTCTTGCGATCTGGATTATTTAAAAAATTATTGCCTTCGTCTTTTCCGTTTGACCTTCTTCGGGGCAGGCTTTTCGGCATTCACTTGCGCCAAATAGTCGAGCAGCCGTTTTTCCATCGCATCAACTCGTTCTGGATTGTCCTGCGCCAAATCGTGCCCGTGCTCCGTTGGGTTCAGATGAACGCGATAGAGCTCACGCGTATCTATACTGCCCTGCGGCGTCCACTTCACGAACAATTTGTATTCACCTTCGCGAATGGCTGATTCCAGGTAGCGGCCAGGCCTGTGAAAAATGAGAGCATTGCCTGGACGTTGCACAGATACCGTTGCTGGATCATTCAGTACGGAACAAAAACTGCCCCCATCAATCTCATCACCAAGTGAACCGGTCCCCCCGGCGAGTTCAAAAAAAGTTGCCAGGAAGTCATAGCCCGCAACCGGAACATGACTTACCGAACCAGCCTTCACTCCTGGCCCTCGTACAATAAAGGGGACACGCGAATGCCTCCCTCATACAGACTGTGCTTGGCACCAGTAAGGGGATGATTGGTTGGCAGTCGATTTGTATCCCCACCAGGAACCGTGCCACGCCCTCCGTTGTCTGCAGTAAAAACCACGTACGTGTTATCAGCAATCTGAAGTTCATCGAGTGTGTCCAGCAGGCGGCCAACACCTTTGTCAAGTTCTTCCATCATGGCGGCCCACGCCTGTGGATACCCCCGATCAGGAACACCTTTGGCTTTGTATTTGGCTAATACTTTTTCAGTGCAGACCACCGATAGATGCTGTGCATAGTAACTGGCCTGCACGTAGAAGGGCTTATCAGCTTCTGCCTGCTCTCTGATAAACGCAATCGCACGGTCCGTCATCGACGGCGTCCGTTTGGCATCCTTGTTGTCGATAAAGTGCGGCGGCCCGTCGTCGTGCGAGCCTTTCACGCCAAGCGTATTCGGCATACCACCCGTGCCATTGCCCGTCATCCCATCGCTGGCGTGGTAGCCGCACTCCTCTGGTGTTGAAATCATCTGCTCACCCCATTTCCCAAAATGAGCACACCGGTAGTTTGGATTTGCACGCTGCAAAGCCTTGGGGATTGTCATGTGATCAGCCGGCACCCACGGGCTCCTAAATTCCGTCCCGCTGCGGGCCGCAGTTGTGCCGCAAAGAATGCTGCGTCGCGTGGGTGTACATAAGGGTGCTGGCGAGTAGCCACTCGTAAATCGCATTCCCCCGTTCATGATCCGATTCATATGTGGTGTTTCCAGATACTCAGACCTCGATTCCGACACGCGTGGATCCATCGGCTGTGATAGCTGACTCCAGCCATGATCATCAGTCAGGATCAGGATAATATTCGGTGGCTTCTCGGCGTAAACACTCGACGACAGAAAAGCCAGTACTGCCAACAGTAGAAATGGTTTCATCGTGCACCTTGCTTCATTCATGAATATATGTAACTCAACCAGCATGCGAATGGCCGCTGGAACCGCGATTGAATTCCAGTACTGCCTCGGAGGCCATCCGCTGTAAGTAGGCCTTTTCTTTGCTGTCGAAGACCACGGTTGGTTCTCCGCCGTCTGGGTCTTTTCCATTCTTCAACTTGTTCTCGGTGACTGAGTTGAACGTAAGGCCTTCAGGACTCTTTCCGGTAATCGCTGCATAGAAAAGGTTGGCCACCAGAAAGGCGCAGGTCTGATTTGGATGCCCATCATTGTGGTAACGAAAGACGAGATCAGTACCCGGCTTGTCGGCATCGCCCGTTTGAATATTTTTTATCGCCAGGGGCACAGGTATCACAGCTTTTGGCTGCAAGGCCTCTTTCATCCGTCTACCCACCGCTGTGTCTCGGTCGGCAGATGTCACGTTATACGGCTCGGCTACCGGGTCCTGGTTTTGCGTTTCGGGCGACGTCATATAGAGGATGACTTGGGCGCCCTGTGATTTCGCCATCTCAGCAAGCTTTGTTGCGTAGCGTTCATACGCCTGATTCGGCTGATCCGATACATCTCGCCAACTCTGCAGAACCACGTAGTCCCACTCTGTTTTAGGATTGTCCCAGAGCAAGGTCTCGTGGTTCTTGATGGCCTTCTTGATGTGGCTGTGAATGCTAGTAAAAGACACGTCCGTTTTGCCGAGCGAATCCCAGTGCTTGTCCCATTCCTCAGGGTTGGGTGCGGTGTCAGACTTGAGAAACCCCTTCATTGTTTCAATGCGGTGGGCGATGGCATCTTCAGTAAGCCTGCTCTCCTCAATAAAACTCTGGCTGAAGTAGTAGGTCGAGTGCTTGAACATATTCTGCCCACCGTAAATGACTCGCTGCACATGCACGTCAGTCGTGGGATCACCCTCTTCGAGAATTTTCTCTACGAGGCCAGCAATATCATGCCGAGCGGTGAAACTGTTGCCAAGAAAAAGAATGTTGAGCTTTTTTGCAGGTTCATCAGCGAACGCCGGGATGGCGAGACAGTTGAGACTCAGGGTAAGGGCAATGAGAACAGAAACCTTCATCCCAACCTCGCCTTCTTGGGATCCTCACTTTTTTGACCCTTTGACTTTTTCAGCCCATCGTGTGGATTGGACGGACTGTTGGGCTCGTGATGCGTCGGCACGTGCTGACGGAGCCGAATGATGGCCTCCTTGTAGCTTGGATCGCTTGCAAGATTGGTGTGTTCGAGTGGGTCGGTATCGTGATCGTAGAGTTCCTCGGCACCATCGGCACGCCCGCCATACCACGTATAGCGATACCGTCCGTCAGTGATGGAATGGTTCTTGCATTGATAGGTTGTCAGCGTCGGCTGGTCCCACTCCATCGATGGATTCTTAAGCAACGTCGTGAAGCTGCGCCCGTCATTCTCCAGATTAGGAGGAAGACCGCATAACTCAATCAACGTTGGATACATATCGATCAAATTCACTACACCATCGCACTTCGTGTTCGGCGGCGTGACGCCGGGAACGTTCACGATGAAAGGCACGCGTGCCGATTCCTCCCACAGTCCCGTTTTTCCATAGTGCATCTTCTCGCTCAAGTGCCACCCATGGTCACCCCAGATCATGACAATAGTGTTGTCCGCGTACTGGCTCTTTTCGAGTGAGTCAAACAGGACGCCCATGCAATGGTCGACGTAACTGACACATGCGAGATAGGCACGGTTCGCCTGCTTGTGCATGTCGTTCCCATCAGCCACAAGGAATCGGGAAGTGGGCTTAAAAATTGGCTTCCCGTCTTTTCGCACAATGTCGTTAAGATCGTCACGATTGAAGGGCGCGGCCTCGATCTCGTCTAACGGATAGAGATCAAAGAATTTTTGCGGCACATACCAAGAGAGGTGCGGTTTCGACAGGCCCACCGCCATGAAAAAGGGTTTCCCGTCGAAGTCACGTTGTAGTTGCTCTGCAGCCCATGCACATGTCGCGTAATCCTTGGTTTTTTCTGTTGGACCTTTCACGGCCCCCCATGTGAATGGAGTGCCACCTGACTTGACGCCGGCCAACGTGGGCTTTTCTTCCCATAAGGTTGGGCCGTTCGACCCCTTCGCTTTGACAAACTCATGAAACGCCCATTGCCCTTCATCCACGCCATCCGGTGCATCAGGGTCGCCATGCTTGTGAAAAATCTTTCCGCGGCTAAGCGTGTGGTAGCCATGGTCACCAAAATATTCTGGCAAGGTGAGAAGGTCTTTCGCCTTCGGGGCATGTTTCAGGTTTTGCCCGTTCCCATACACGCCCGTATACGTCGCGTGTTTTCCAGTTAGGAGCGCTGAGCGTGTCGGGCCACAGACGGTGGAAGGGCAGTAGGCCTTGTTCATGACCATCGCGTGATCCCTCGCGTAGCGGTCAAAGTTCGGTGTGATCGCTTGCGGGTTCCCACCCAGGCAACCGACCCAGTCGTTCAGGTCATCGATGGCAATAAACAGAACGTTGTAACGCGTGCTGTTGGTTTGCTCGGTAGTCGCAGCGCGAGCATATGGAACCGTCAGTCCGGCAAGTATCAACAAATACATGCAGCAATATTTGGTCATAAGACTCCGCCTCATCCTTTGAATACAAGGGCACGATCACTGTACGCATTGTGCACTCGTACGTGATGATCGCCATACCCGGTGAAGATCCTGCACAGATACAGCTTATGGGGAAAGCCATAGGCAATCCGAACAGGCTATTTGCTCAGGGCCATCCTATTACAAAAAAGGGCTCGCACTCCCTCTTTGTCACGACGGAATCCGTGAAGATGAAAGGTGATTTCTGAAAAGCAGTCAGCCAGTGCAAAACGCCGATTGCTCGATTTCGTACTATCGAACTCGACGTGGGGATACGGCGAACTGATGGCCAAATTTCGCCAACCCTTTGATCTCTTTGCACTTGGGACGACAGAACTGAAACAGAAAAAGGCCGCCGGAATGGGCTCCGACGACCTTCGTCAATTGAAGTACACCCCACTGGATTCGAACCAGTAACCTTCGGTTTCGTAGACCGATGCTCTATCCAATTGAGCTAGGGGTGCAGTTTCTCCACACAACAATACACCGTTATTCCTCACGGTCCAAGCGGAGTCTCAGGAACCCGTTTTCATCGACATCGAACTGCTCATCGAGCACGTTCCAGCCAATCCCATCAGATCCTTGACTCATTGCCGATACGACCAAAGTACTGTCTCCATTCGGCTGAGGAGCCTCATCACTCAAAGGCTCAAAACCTGCTGGCTCTCTTAACGACGCACGAGGCCATACGACCGCACCGTTGACAACTCTTCCGACTGAATCAGGAGCGTACGTCTTTTCCTGGCTTGCCGACCGCGATGGCGGCGTACTCATAGCAAGAAGGCCACACCCAGGTGGCGCAAAGGCAACAACAGGCGTAACACCAAACATTGCCTCGAATTCTGAGAGTGTCTTCGCAACGTGCTCAACTTCAGCCGCTGACCGAACAGGCACGATGATCACCTCAGGAAATACAATGAGCTTTGGTGGCTCTCCACGTGCGAAGGCAATAATCTCACTGAGCTGTTGGTGCCGGGCGATCCATACTGTCACCCGACGTCGCTGAAACAACCGCACGAATTCATCAGCAGACACTGCTTCCTGGCAGGCTTCAACCGACACGGACAGTTGATGAGAATGGGCGTCAGCGAATACATCATACAGCGGATCATCTTTCTGAAGCGTCACAAGCAGATGATCAAATCGTCTTAGAACACAACACCCACTTAATGCTTCTGCAAAGGCCGCATACGTAACATCACACTTTGGATTGTGATGAAATCTATCGAACACCGCTCGAGCTGCTGTTTCCTGAAGCGCGAGTCGAATAACTGAAGGACTCTGCCCACTAGGAACAAGCGGCCCAAATCGCATGGTGATTTTTCGCCGTAATGGCCATGGCACTTTAAAGAAAAACCTCCCGCCAGAAAATGAAAAGATACTGCCCCAAAGACCATCGATGGCCAATGGTACAGCAGGGGCATCAACACGCTTGAGAATCCGCTCAAGCCCTCGCTTAAAGCCAAGCACCTGCCCTGTCCTTGATATGCCACCCTCGCAAAAGATCCCAATAAAATCTCCGTTGGCCAATCCACTTTCGATTTCTTTGAGCGCCCGAGCAATTGATTTTGGATGCGGATCAAAAAGAATAAATTTCCATTGCGCAGCGAGTCGCTTCAGGAAACGCCCGTGAATATTTGGGCCGTAGACAACCATTCGAACCGGTCTTCGAGCCGCAAGAACAACCAAAAAACCGTCAAGCCATGAGATATGATTTCCAACAATGACCGCGGGTCCATGAGTCGGCAGACTTTCAGCCCCCTGAATACGAAACCGGTACACCAGCCGTACCGTCCAATCCACAAACAAACGTAGAGAAGATCGAGGCGCTGAAAGGATCGCAACAACCGTTGCAATGGCCGCAAGCATTGCAAAGATCAAAAACACTCCACGTGCTGAAAAGAGCGGCTTCGCCAACTCCTCAGGGCCCACAGGCATTCGTAAGACGTAGTAGCCAAGAGACGAGGCTAACATGCCCGTGAAAACCAACAGGTTTGTGGATGCCAATGTTGCTCCTAAACGATCAGGCGGGGATTGTTCCTGCAGATATGCTTCAAGGGGCACATCAAACATTCCAGCTCCAACGCCGAGGAGAAAAAGCCACCAGGCCGCTGTTATCAAACCAATCGAAAAGGACTTGTCTGGCTGGAAAATTTCTTGGCCGGAAAAGGACAGGGCAAGGCAGGCTATCGCCATAATCATTCCACCAACTGGCACGATTCCAAGATTCACTTGGGAATCTTCATCAATTCCTTGGCCAGAAAGCCGACCCGCAAGGAGGCTGCCTCCTCCTATGCCAATCACAAGTGCAAGGAGAAGAGGGGTCACTTGACCCTGGGTTGTCGCTCCGGATTCAAACGCGTATTGATCGACATTCAATTGGGCGACTGCAGCGATGCCCCAAAAGAACACAATCCCCGCTGCCGCACCAATGAGCCGGCGAGAACCACAAAGAGCACGAAGGTCGTTTATTGTTTTTGATATCCCATTTCGCGGGAACACCGCCGTTGGGTCTGCAGCAGGAACTTTTGGTAGCCGTAGAGAAAGCAACCAACCCACTGAGGCAATTGAAAAAAGTCCAACGGCGGCTGGTAACGCATAGCCAAAGGGAAGATTCATCATCCAAAGTGGAAGTGGACGATCTGCATCAGGCTGCGGAGTGAGCCATGTGATATCGGCCAACCAATTACCCGCTGCCATTCCCACGAGTGTGGCAGCAAGGGACACAAGCGCGAAAACCCCATTTGCTGAAGAGAGTTTTGCCGCGGGCACTGTCTCAGGAATTGTCCCGAGCAGGCTTGGGTTCAGTAATGTCGTCTGCAGTCCGAAAAGACCAACAACTCCGAGCAGCAGCCAGAGCCCGAGAGGAATGCCTCCCAAAACAACGCCAGACCCCGCCCCCCAAGCAACGGCAAACGCGGCGATAATGCCGATCAGTATCTCAGCAAACTTCCAGCTGATTACAACAGATCGCTTTGAATATCTGTCTGCAAGCCAACCAGCGAGCCAAGCAAAGAGGACGAATGGCACGACATACACTGCTGTGCCGACGGCCAGCACAGCAGCAGGAGCCGTACCAACTGATGCTGCGGCTCGTTTGCCTAGTCCGATGACGATCCATCTCGCCATATTGTCGTTCAGCACAGTGAGCGACCGAACGGCCAAGAGCGACGCAAAACCAGCTGTCAAATCAGACGGCTGGTGTTCGGATGGAGATTTTTTCACGTCCGAACCCCGCCTCCAGGCAGTACACTAGTATTCAAATTGACTCTACACTCGCCGAATACTGACATTTCGACAAGGCAATTGACGTCAGGCAAAAACGGGTTAAACCTGACCGACAGCGGGAACTTTACCGCCCGTTTGCGAACCTAGCAACCTCTAGCGTATTCTTTACGCATACAAAGTCACTCGTTCCCGTCTTCGGAGTCTCTCAGATGTCACATACTCAGCCGTTTTCCCACATGATCATGCGACGACTTCCGCTCATACTCGCGGGGTTCGTGGCTAGTCTTGTCTGTGCCGCTTCGGGATATGCCCAGCAGGTTGTTTACTACTCACCGGTTGTTGCCCAACCAACACCCTATGTTGCGAGATATACCCCTTCTGGCACATATTCGGCTGTGACTGCGTATTCGCCTCAAGTTGCAACAGCAGTCCCAGCGAGTTCTGTTGCAGTGACAGGGTACTATGCTCCAGCGGCGACCACCGCGTATTACGCGCCGACGACAACATACTACGCTCCAACTGCCGCGTATTATGCCCCGACAACCTCGTACTATGCTCCAACATCGGCGTACTATGCCCCAACGGCGTATGTTACTCCGTACTATCGTCGAGGTCTTTTCGGCCGGTATCGTCCAGCACGAGCTGTTGTTTACCCGGCATACTGAGGTTTTCACGTCAGCAAATTGAACTTTTTCAATTCGCACAGCCGAGATTCTTGACCGCCCCCTTGAGCGATCTATAGTGGGACGAGTATGCACGTGCCCAATACATTGGGGCAGGCGGCGAAAAAGACCTTTTTGAAACCGGAATATATGACACGAACAGTCACAGTCGTCGGTGCCGGACCAGGCGGTCTTGCTTCTGCAATGTTGTTGGCACGGGCCGGCCTTCGAGTACGGGTCCTTGAGAGGCTTGAGACTCCAGGAGGCCGAACCAGTTCACTGGAAAGCGGGACAGGTTTTCGTTTCGATCTCGGACCTACATTCTTTCTCTATCCACGTGTCCTGTCAGACATCTTTTCTGCGTGCGGGTATGACCTCAACAAAGAAGTAGAGATGGTCAAACTTGATCCGCAGTATCGCCTTATTTTTGGTTCAGGTGGTGACCTTTTAGCAACGCCTGATCTCGCAAGGATGGAAGATGCCGTCGCTCGACTTTCGCCAAATGATCGCGGTTCTTTCACTCGATTCATGACTGAGACCCGGGAGAAATTTGTCCGCTTCGCACCATTCCTTGAAAAACCATTCGAACGATGGACCGATCTGGCGAATCCCGACCTCCTTAAACTCGTGCCTCTGCTCAAGCCTTGGAAAAGCCTTGATTCCGAACTTGCCCGATTTTTTTCTGATGAACGAATTCGTCTCGCTTTTACATTCCAGTCAAAATACCTTGGAATGTCACCATTTCGCTGCCCAAGTCTTTTTTCAATCCTGTCGTTTCTTGAATACGAACATGGTGTTTTTCACCCGATAGGTGGGTGTGGTGAAGTCTCTGCCACAATGGCCCGTCTTGCGGAAGAAATGGGCGTTGAAATCCACTACGGCGAACCCGTCGAGTCGATGGAGTTTCATGGCAAGAGAATTACTTCAGTAACCACCTCGAAAGCGACATATTCAGCTGATGCAACTGTCGTGAATGCCGACTTCGCCAGAGCCATGACACGGCTCGTACCTGATGAATTAAGACGACGATGGAGCGATAAAAAAATAGCATCTCGCCGGTTCTCATGCTCCACATTCATGCTCTACCTCGGACTTGAAGGCTGTTATGAATCTGTTCCGCACCACAACATTTATCTAGCTGAAAACTACCGGGAAAATCTCGCTGATATCGAGCGGCGTCATCGTTTAAGCAATGACCCGTCCATGTATGTTCAAAATGCATCAGTTACCGATTCCAGTCTAGCGCCGCCCGGAATGAGCACACTTTACGCTCTGATACCAGTGAGTCATAAACACCCGAACATAAATTGGAAAAAAGAGGCTCCTGCTTTTCGTGAAATTGCAATTAATCAACTCGAAAAAATCGGCATTGAAAATGTCAGGCCGCGTATTCGTTATGAGAAAATGATCACGCCAGATGACTGGCAGGAAGACTACGCGATTTACAGAGGGGCCACCTTCAATCTGTCGCATGATCTGAACCAGATGCTTCACATGCGTCCACATAACCGTTTCGAAGACATTGACGGCATGTATCTCGTTGGTGGTGGCACCCACCCCGGTAGTGGTCTTCCGGTGATTTACTCCTCGGCGAAAATCACGACAGACTTATTACTTCGCGACTTTGGCATGCCGAACGATGCAAGTGAACCAGCAGGACACGCAAATGAGCCGTGGCAGGCACAAGAACACGCCCCGGCTGAACCGATTGGAAGTAGCAGTTAGGTTCAGGCAAAGGCAGAAAAGCTTCCAAAATGCCGTCGAGAAACCCATTTCGTGACGGGGATTTTGCTTGAATCAGCGGCCATCGGCTCGCACATAGACCTTTGACGATCGTTATTGCATAGACTCTGAGCCAGACATCAAAAAGGAAACGTGAAATGGACAGATCCATCGATGGACTCATGAGCGACTCATCAACTGAACAAATCGTGCAGGATACTATTCGCCCAAGAGAACTTAGCGACGCTGAAGTGGACAATCGTGTCATCGTCGTTGGTGGTGGCCTCGGTGGGCTTGCAACGGCGTGTACGCTTGCTGCTCGTGGTTATGCCGTCGTACTATGCGACAAAAATGATTGGACTGGTGGCAAGGCAGCGGTCCATGAGGAGGCTGGTTTTCGCTTCGACATGGGCCCGACGATCCTGACCATCCCTGCTGTCCTCAAACGAATATTTGATGAAGCCAATCAGCCGCTGGAAACAGCTCTTGATCTTGTCCCACTCGACCCACAATGGCGAAGCTTCTTTACCGACGGGACAACATTGGATCTTCATGCCGATGTTGAGTTGATGAAAAAAGAATTGGAGAAGTTTTCTCCAGGTTCAGGAGCAGGAGACGGATACGCTCGCTTCATGGATCTCGCAGAAAAACTCCACAAAATATCAGATGATTTTTTCTTCTGGAAGTCTATTGGTGGTCTTAAAGACATGTTTGACCCCAAAAGGAGTGTCACCGTATCCATGCTCCGCGAAGTCATGCGTATGCGACCGGGCCATAGCGTTGCAGGAACGGTCCGATCATACGTTCCAGACAGCCGCGCTGCTCAAATGCTCGACCATTACACGCAATACGTCGGAAGCTGCCCTGAGTCGTCTCCCGCCGTTCTTTGTGGTATCGCCCACATGCAATCAAATGACGGTGTCTGGTACCCGCGCGGCGGCACGGGCGCAGTTCCCAAAGCTCTCACGAAACTTGCGTTGAGTCTTGGTGTTGAGATTCGAACAAACACCGCAATTCGGCAGATAATTGTGAAGAACAACCGAGCAGTTGGTGTGCTGACCGCTGATGGAGAAACCATCAGGGGAGGGGCCGTTGTCAGTAATTCTGATAGCGTCCGCACCCACCAGGAATTGCTCGACGGCCGACCACAGAAGCGATTCCTTGGGCGCAGAAATTATGAACCAGCATGCTCGGGCGTTGTTCTCTACCTGGGGCTGGACAGGCGATACGAGCAACTGCTCCACCATAATTTTGTTTTCTCTGATGATCCACATAAAGAGTTCGATGCCATCTATCGAAAAGGTGAGCCAGCACCAGACCCAACGTGTTACGTCTGTGCACCTGCGGTCACTGAGCCTGAGGTAGCACCGCCGGGCTGTGAGTCTCTCTACGTGCTTGTCCACACCCCATATCTTCGGCCTCATCATAAATGGTCCGACATGCTGCCTGCCTACCGAGACCGTATCATCGAGAAACTAAAGCAAACGGCCGGGCTTGAAGATATTGAACAGCACATCGTTGTTGAAAAAGCACTCACGCCTCAGGACATTCAGGATCGTTATCACGTTTTGGACGGGGCGATTTATGGTCTTGCAAGCCATGGGCGGTTTCTCGGTGCTTTTAAACCGGCCAATAGGTCGCCTGATGTCGAAGGACTCTACATGGCAGGAGGATCTGCTCACCCTGGTCCTGGCATGCCGATGGTACTCATGTCTGGGTGGATAGCTGGCGACTGTGTCGACCAAGATCGGGTTGTCGAACCCATCGGAGCAATCAACCAGACGACGTGTGTGGCATCGTGAGCAGACTAGAGGGTGTTCCAGAAACTTCCCTTTCTCGTCAGCGTGGCGACACGACGCTACCACCATATGCAAAACATCTCCATAGCTGGTTCATGTGGTATGTCCGCGGATACATCCGGCGTCATTTTCATGCCGTTCGTCTCTTGAAGCCATCAGATGGAAGGTCGCCCATCCCAGACATCATTGATGAGCCGGTGCTTCTCTATACGAATCATCCGAGTTGGTGGGACCCGTTGATCTTTCTGTCAGTCGCGCAAAAGTTGTTTCCTGATCGACTGAACTACGGGCCGATTGATTCAACTGCGCTGGGACGATACTCCTTTCTTGAAAAAATCGGTTTTCTAGGAATTGAACCAGACTCATGGAAAGGAGCAGCTCGCTTCCTGAGACTCGCCAAGGCTGCTCTTGAACGCCCAGATGTATTTTTCTGGGTTACGGCCCAAGGAAATTTTGTTGACCCACGTTACCGACCCGTCACCATAAAGCCTGGAGTCGGCCACGCTGCTGCCATTGCGAAACGTGGTATCGTTATTCCATTCGCGCTCGAATATCCATTTTGGAATGAACGATTACCGGAAGCAATCGTTTCTTTCGGCACGCCCCACCAAATAGATCAACATACCGGACGAGACGCAGACGAGTGGAACCGAATCCTTGAAGCATCACTCGAGGAAACACAAAACGAATTACGTGATGCTGCGATTTCTCGAAACCCAGACGCATTTACCGAATTGGCCTCAGGTACTGTCGGCATTGGAGGTGCGTACGACATCATTCGACGAATTCGCTCCTCTCTTTCCGGAAAAACATTCAATCCGGCGCATGAAGAGGATCCATCGTGACCGAAATGGACGTTGTGCTCTCTGTTCTTGCAATCATTGCGTGTGTTTTTGCTGCCATTCCTGCAGCCCTTACGTGGCAGAACCTCAAAATCTTCTGCACAAGCCCGCAGGCAGAATGCTCAGAACCAGTTTCCGTATTAGTGCCTGCCCGAAACGAAGAACAGGTTCTCGATGGTTTCATTCGCAATATATTGGCGAGCCAGGGCGTTCAGCTTGAACTTGTTGTACTTGATGACGCGAGCACCGATTCAACAGCACAACGTGTGTCGCAATGGAGCGACCGCGACCCACGAGTGAGACTTGTTCATGGCAAAAAGCTCCCACAGGGATGGTGCGGAAAGCAGCACGCCTGTTACCAATTAGCCGAGTCTGCTCGCTTTGATACTCTCCTGTTTCTTGATGCTGATGTAACTGTTCAGCCAGACGCAATCGCACGTAGCGTTGCTTTTTTAAACCGGTCAAAAGTCGATCTTGGCAGTGGGTTCCCCCACCAGGAAACACCGACAGTAGCCGGATGGCTCCTCTTACCTTTGATTCATTTTGTTTTACTTGGCTACCTGCCTCTTTCTCGAAGCCGACTTTCAAACGACCCATCCCTTGCAGCAGGCTGCGGGCAACTTTTCATCACAACTCGCTCGGCCTACGACAAGGCAGGAGGACACGCCGTCATCAAGTCATCGCTTCACGACGGAATCATGCTCCCAAGGGCTTTTCGTAAAGCCGGACTTCGGACTGACATTTTTGATGCCAGTGACATTGCGTCGTGCCGAATGTACGAAACAAATCGAGACGTCCTGCAGGGCATCACGAAGAATGCCACGGAAGGCATAGGGGCACCCAGGACGATCGTTCCCTTCACGATTCTGCTTGGTGGTGGCGTGGTTGCACCTGCACTGCTCTTGATATGTATCCTTAGTGGTACCAGCCAATCTTGGATTGCGATGACTGGGATATCTTTCGGTCTCGCCCTGAACTATTTCCCACGATTAATTACGCTCAATCGTTTTAAGCAATCGGCTGGCAGTGTCTTTTTTCACCCACTCGCAGTGGGCATCTTTCTGGCAGTGCAGTGGTTTGCTCTGGGCCGCCGCCTGCTTGGAATCAAAACATCGTGGAAAGGCCGTTCACTGAAGCCGCAGTGAGCCGAGTTTCTATCTAAGTTTTACTTACCGAGAAGCAACACCCTGCCGTGCCTGACGCACCAATGCCTTGGCCTCGTCCGTTGTGCCGGCTGTGACTGTAATGTGCCCCATCTTTCGGCCAGGTCTCGGCTCTACTTTTCCGTAAAGATGAAGACCCGCACCAGGAACGGCAAAAACTCGCTCCCACACTGGTTCACCTGACTGCCAACAATCGCCAAGAAGATTCGCCATAGCTGCCGGTGCGAGCGGGGTGGTTTCGCCTAGTGGCAATCCGCAGATCGCTCGCACCTGCTGTTCAAACTGGCTGGTAGGGCACGCCTCAATTGTCAGGTGCCCTGAATTATGGGTCCGAGGCGCAATTTCATTCACCAGAAGCCTGTCGTCTTTGGCAAGGAAGAATTCCACACACGCCACGCCAACAACGCCAAGCTCTGAAAGGACTGTCGCTGCAAGGTGCTCTGCTTCTCCCAACACCTCTGCCGGCAACTCCGCAGGGCAGGAACTCACGTCGAGAATATGGTTTGCGTGTTCATTCCGTATGGCAGGAAAAGCAACGACAGCACCATCCAGACCTCTCGCAGCAACCACTGACAGTTCACACTGAAAGTCAATCCACTCCTCAAGAACGCATGGCAATTCACCAAGGCTCACCCATGCGTCATGAATGTCTGACGTTTTCTTCAGCATCCTCTGACCTTTTCCGTCATAGCCAAAGGCTGCTGTTTTCAGAACAGCTGGTAAACCAATATTATCAACCGCCTTTCGTAACTCTTCCTCGGTGCGAACGACTGCGTGCCGCCCGCACGGAATGCCTCGTTCGACAAGAAATGCTTTTTCCCGCTCCCGGCTCTGTGTTGTGAAAAGGACCTCGGGGTGAGGACGAACTGGAACAGCAGCCTTGAGGGCCTCACCGGCTGCTGCGGGTACATTCTCAAATTCGAACGTGACAACAGAAAGTCCTTCTGCTGCCTGTGACAGAAAAGCGGGGTCATCGTAACTACCTACATGCAGTCGATCTGCGTGACGAGCAGCGGGACATTCCTGAGTATCGGTGATGACAGCAACGCGGTACCCCATGCGGCGAGCAGCCACTGCAAACATTGCCCCCAACTGACCGCCTCCAAGAACCCCAAGCAGGGCACCAGGCATGACCGGATCGAGTTGGACAGCGTCATCACTCATGCAGACACCTTACATTTTTCAGCAGAGAATTACACAACAGGAGGGAGATCATCAGCGAGCACTCGATCGGTCTGCGCCTTCCGATATGAACAGAGACGTTCTCGTAATTCATCGTCATTTAACGACAGAATTGAAACGGCAAGAAGTGCTGCATTCGCAGCACCAGCACCTCCGATTGCCAGCGTTCCAACGGGAATACCTGCAGGCATTTGAACGATTGATAACAGGGAATCCACGCCACGTAAAACGGCTGACTCCACAGGTACACCTAGCACTGGCAATGGCGTTTGGGCTGCCACCATCCCTGGAAGATGGGCTGCGCCACCAGCACCGGCAATGATGACCTTCAACCCTCGCTCAACGGCCGTGCGGGCATATTCAGCGAGTTTCTCTGGTGTGCGATGCGCGGACACAATTTCGCATTCATGAGGCACACCAAGCTCACTGAGAGTGGTTGCCGCACACTCAAGCGTTTTCCAGTCTGATTTACTACCCATGATGATTCCAACAGCGGGGGCAGGTGAGCCCTGTGAGGAAGGTGTGGCCATCTTGATAAAAAGCTCCAAAAAACGGGTTGCCTAGTCTGCTGAAGATGCCATCATGCTCGGTGTTCCCTGTATCTGCAACCGGTAACGATATGACACCAGTTCCCGTACATCGTCCAGCACTCCCAATCCTTGCCACGATCAATTGGCCAGAGGGCGTTGGAACGCCTGATCCTGCGACTGCGGCAGCCCTCGCAGCAGCCGCTGAAAAGCTTGCGAACGGCCAACTTGTAGCCATCCCCACCGAGACTGTGTACGGTCTGGCAGCGGATGCAATGGACCCTGATGCAGTTGCACAGATTTTTCACGTCAAAGGCCGGCCAGCGACGAATCCACTCATCGTGCATGTTGCAGATGAGAGCATGGCAAGGACGCTGGCGAGTGAGTGGCCGGATATAGCCCAGAAAGCGGCCGCTGCATTCTGGCCGGGACCGTTGACTCTGGTTGTCCCAAAAGCTGACGCCGTACCAGACATTGTCACCGCTGGGGGGCACACCGTTGCGCTGCGATGCCCAAGCCTTAAAGCTACCCATCACCTTATCAAATTGTCTCAATGCCCTTTAGCGGCTCCAAGTGCAAATCGATCTGAAGCCGTATCGCCCACAACAGCGCAACATGTTCTAGAAGGACTTGGAAATCGAATCGGTATGATTCTGGACAATGGGCCTTGTGAGCATGGTCTTGAGTCAACGGTTCTCGACTGTACTGTCGACCCACCAAAAGTTCTGCGTCCAGGCCCGATTTCTTCTGAGCAGCTTGCAGAAGCTTTAGGAACGAATGTGTGTTCGGCAGAATCAACACCAGCTGGAGCAGGGCAGGGCAGTGCGGCTGATACAGTTCTCCGCAGCCCCGGAACACAGCAGCGGCATTACGCACCTCGGACACAACTCACGTTATCCGAGGATGCACCCTCCGTCATTCCACAGCTCATTCAAGACGGACACCGAGTAGGCTGGCTGTGCAACTTTCCTGAGGACAACGCCGTACAAACGCTTGCAACGTCTCCAGAGGTGCTTGTCATTCCAATGCCTAAAGACCCCGCCGAGTACGCCCGCAGCCTCTACGCCACACTCCACGCCCTTGATCAACGTGGACTCGATCGACTGATTGTTGACGCGGTTCCCTCAGGGCCAGAGTGGGCAGCGGTACGGGACCGACTCAACCGCGCAGCCACGTGAATCGGATCAATTCAGATTGGCAAACCCCAGAGCCCCGGCGGCACGAACTCTCGTTGACAACAGAGCAAAACAACCGTACCAATAGGGGTGTTCGTCGGCATCTTGTCGCTCAGTCGACAGGTTTCCTGAGGTTCAGGACAGATAGCTCAGTTGGTAGAGCAACGGACTGAAAATCCGTGTGTCGGGAGTTCGAGCCTCCCTCTGTCCACTTAAAAACAAGGGCAGGGGGGGTTGAAACCTCCGAATTCGATTGTTCCTTCATCTCAGTTTGTTCGGTCGATAGCTGGGTATCTGAACGGCTTCTAAACCCACCCTAACTTTGGCCTTGTGTTGGGCAACGTTTCTTTTAGTACTCAGATACTTCCAGTCCAGGGATTGGATGAGGCTTTGGGTCGACGAGGTCGCAATGTCTGGAATTTATTTATCTGTTGTGCTGGTAGTAGTAGCTGCTGCCCTGGCTGTACGGCTTGCCTTCGCTTCGCGTCCCGAAGATTAACGCCTTCGGTTATCAATCTTGTTCCTGATTCTTCTTGACATCTCTAGCCACCTATTCAATAGCCCCCTCTGCGGCCAGCACGAACATTGCTTAGTTTGTATTTGCGGCAACAACACCAAGCTCTTCTCAGCACCGGTCATTCCTTAGCCATATCGATAACGGCAACGACTGGAATATGGTCGGACAACACTTCAGTCGTCGCATTACGAAGAATCCCAGCAGACAAAACGCTTTCCTGCAGATTCGGTGACACAAAAATATAATCGATTCGTCGATCTGGCCCATGGTCTTTATCATCAATCAGTTGTGTTGGAAACGTTCCGATGTATGGGCTATCTGCAGATCGCTGACTGGCAACGACATCAATGAAGCCGTGTCCCAAAACAGCCTCAATCGCCCCATAGTCAATTGCACCATGACTGAGATTACGAGCCGACGACTTTGTTGCGTCGAGTTGCTCAAAGAAAGAAATCAGCTTTGTGTTTTTCCCATAATGGTATTCGTCTTTGGGTGAAAACGCGTTGAAGTCTCCCGCCAAGAGAACACGAGGGCTCTCACCGGGAAGACTCATGATGTCCTGCTTGAGTAGACCTGCTTCCTCAATGCGTTTCTTATAGTTTGATGGATGAAAATGAATCACATAAAACCAGATATCCCGAATCTGACATCGCAGGAGCCCATGGTGGAACCCTTCCTGAATTCGACGCACATGTGAAATTGGATATCGTGATGTGATTCCTGTCGGAAATCCTCCCTTTTTAAGAATCTCTGAGTACGAGTGCCCCCACGATGCTGCGTCCTCTGCAAGATCGTTCGCAGAAAACCCATTGAGTTCCTGCAGAGAAACAACATCAGGCGATTGCTGGGCCATCCACTGCTTCCACTCGCCGTGACGGGGCTCAGGTTTTTTTGTGAATCCATACCAGACATTGTGCGTTATGACTTTCAGCACCTGCGATTGCTCTGCCTGCCCCAACACAACCTGTGAGCTCATGGCAGAGGAGATAACAGCAGCGGTTACCAAAGTTAGACATGTACGCAAAGACAATGACATAACACTCCAATGCCTCAATGTGTCGTATCGTTGGCTTTCTAAAGCTCCTGATTCACTCGATGCACTTCGTCTGCTATCTGTTCGAAATACTCACCGAGTGTTTTATTAACTGCGTCGATGGTTTCCTTATCATCAACATAGGGCATGCCCGCCCGAATTCTTTTTTCAGCCTGTTTGCGATGACTAATGATTTCCTTTACCGCGTCTCTCTTTTCCTTCAACACATTTCTGTAAAAGTGTGTCGCCGCGAGTGCACTCGGTGATGCAAACCCCAAGTCTGCCGCCAATACTTTCAAACTTGCTGTGCAGGCGAAATTGGGATTACGTTCGTACAAATCCTGTAGCAGTTGGTCAGCTGTCTTGTCCCTAGCGACCGCCTGCTTTGGCACCGCTGGCTCTGTCGCAAGATGCTCAATCAACCTGAGACTACTTTCGACAGCATTGGTCAGTTCGATGAAATACCTGTCCATGATGTTCATACTCTTGTCCCAACACTCGGCAATTCTGCCGGTTATCAGCAAATCATCGTCGGCATCCTGCCACCATTGCCATTCGTACCCCTCAGACCCAAGCACCTTCTTATGAGAGGCTTCAACCAAAGCGATGGCCCAATCCAGTTCCCTGATTCTGAAACGGGTAGTGTATTGGTGTGCTTCAAGATGCTCTTCCAAATCCTTTGAAACGCTGCGAAACGCTTCGATGACGAGTCGTTCAGATTCGGTGCAACTCGAGTGAGTAACAACCAACCCCCGACGATCTTTGCAGGGATGGAAATTGAACGCTCTCATGCCCTCAAATTTGCGAAAATGCCTCGGCAGATGAGTGGGAGAGAGAGGTACTAGTTCTGCCGCCGATTCGGAATACATGATTGCGACAGCATCCCTGGCTCGTAATGCTTCGAATCGCTCTTTGGCTCTCGTTATCGCTGCATCAGATGACATTATTCATCCTCCATACGGATTGGACGGCTTGGTTGTTATTCAGCTTGTTTTGAATTGTTTTCCGTGTCGTTGCATTCAACTCTATCTGGTGCCGCGGTGCAGCAACCACCCAAAAAAACGAGAACTCCCATGAAAAGAGCCGATCATCGAAAAGAGAAGACTCCGTTGCATTATTCACGTCCTCCCCAGAAACCAAAATGAACCGAACAAACACTGCTAGCAGAACAGTTCTCCGCACTCACTTTTTGTGCACATTGATTTTCACCTAATGTACTGGGTGTGCATATCAGTGGTAAAGTAAAAAATTAATTGTTCACCGAAGAGCAAGGAACAAGGCCTTTGGGACTGCCACTCAGTAGCCCCGAAGTTCGAGCCTTCATTTGCCTACTTCCAACACAAGATGCTCCTGGAAATAATTCAAACCGTGACTAGCACATCGCTATCTACCTTCTCTGGCCCAACGCCTATACGTCTCTATGTTTGTACGATACGTTTTCCGCGACACTTCACTTTTTATCCCCTTCAATTGATCTTCTGTTTCAAGCACGTAGACGTCGTCAGACTCGGTGCCATGATCGTTTGTCTGCCTGATCCATTCGTCGAGCAGCTCACGATGACGCACTAACTCGTCCGTATACTTTTTGTTTTCAGCTACATTATAAATCTGCCACCTGTCCTGACGATACAAATAGAGTTCTTCTGCCGAACGGACTTCTGAGAACAGAAGTTCTTCTCCAACCGCACCAATCCCTTGGGTCGCGTGAAGTTCTCGGAGTCGCTGAACGATTAACTTGCTGTCCTTATAGTTACTTGGCATCAGGTGCGGACGATTTGGAAAAAAATTCCTGATGTAGAGAAAGTCTTCACTGCGCACCGACCGAATTCGATCAACGGCCTCTCCGCACCTATCTCGAGCTGCAAAAACTGCATGTTTGGGCTGAAAATCTTGTGCAAGAATATTTTGGCCCTGCATCCAATCCGGAACACTGATGCCTGCCGCTGCAAGAGACAACGCCGCAACATCGATATGCTCGACCAGGTCCGTTCGAACACGCCCCGCCTGAACGTTCGGGCCTCGAATCACAAGAGGTACGTGCGTCCCTTCGTCGTATAAAAACTGCTTACCACGGGCATGACTCACCCCATGATCAGTGAAGAAAACAATCAGCGTATTCTCAAGCAACCCCTCTTTTTCAAGCCGCTGCAGCACACGCCCGATGTGATAGTCCGTCACGCGGACTGAATCAAGATACAACGCCCAATCCTGCAAGAGAATACGATCCGCAGGGTAATACGGCGGCAACAGAACATCGCCAAAATCTGTAGCCTCTCCCACCACGTTGTTTACCTGCTGCTCAAAAGCGGCATACGCTTCGGCTGAGGCTCCTCTAAGTTTTCCTCCATGCAACTGCACCTGCATGAAAAAAGGCTGTCCTGCGCGACGTCCAGACCAATCATTGTCATCGTAAATCGAACGCTTCCAATCAAAATTGTAGTCCGTCTTGCCCATTCTTCCGCGAGAACGATCTGTGAACGGCTGACTTCGGTAGTCAAGGTCAAGCAAACCACTTCCGATACATGTGTAATACCCAGCCTCTTGGAAAAGTTGTGGCACTGGCTTCACACCGGCAGGCAAAAAAATACGATGCGATCCTCGGCCACTTCGATGATGGTGTGTCCCTGTTGCTGTTTGATACATCCCGGTGATCAGAGCAGACCGAAAGGTTGAACATACGGGTGACGTGGCATATGCACGCGTGAAGCGTACGCCCTCCGCTGCCAGGCGATCCACATGTGGTGTCTGAATGGCCGTCTCGCCATAACACGAGAAATTCGGGGACATGTCATCGACCACAATCCAGACCACATTTGGACGTTCTACTGCGTCCGCCTGTGAAAGAATCAACAACGACAAAAAAAAGGAACAAAGAGCCAACTGAAAACGACAAAACAGTCTCATTTTAAACAATGACCTTTCGGCTCGAGCCTGCTGCATTGAAACACACTCACCCGATCCTTGATTACATTCAATCCACACGAGTCAGTAACAACAGGCGAAAATCCATAACCGTGTCACCAGGAATCTTCTTCGCTCGAAGCGTCAAGGTGCCTTCACCTTCCTCAAGCTGTATTTCACCAAGAGTCATTCTTTTAAAATCTTTGACGTACGACTCCGTTCGCTTGAATCGGTCATTTTCCATTCCAGTCAGAGGCGGATCATGAGGAACCGTTATTTCTCCGGTGAGCGAACTGTCTCCAAAGACCAGCTCAACGATGGATCCGACATCCTCTTTGGGACAGGTGTAAAAAATTTCAGCACGGTAGATTCCAGCAGCACCAACCTCACATTCCCATGAAATAAAGTCATCTACCGTTGTCCAATTTTCAAAAAAAGAATCATTTGGAAATCGGTTCGACCTCTCGATATTGCCATGCCCAACGCCATCACGAGCCGGAACCTGTGTTAAACGCGCGCCCTCATACCCCACGACAAACGGCCGCCTGTCGAATGGCTTGCCATACTCTGAAAGCATGTGCTGGCGAAAGCCGTCCGCTTTGTCTTGAAGAGCCGCTGCCAGCCCTGGCTGTGAGTCATTGAGCCCAACCTGCTGCCCCGGGTCCTTATCCATGTCATAGAGCTGCCCCTCGTAGTCAAGGCGAAAGCCTTGCGTCCTGACAGACACCTTATCTTTCCAATGATGGACGAGCGTCCTGTCCGGCCAGGCAGTCTTCCTGTTAAGTAAAAGTGGCGCAATACTCAAGCCATCTATCGGTTTCGCACCGACAACCTCAACACCTGCTAACTCTGCAAGAGTTGGCAGCAGATCCATCGCTGAGCATATCTGGGTCACAACAGTGCCCGCTGCTATCACCCCGGGCCAACAAATAACCAGGGGAGACCTGACACCCCCTTCGTCGGTGGATCCCTTGCGGCCACGCAAGCCATCATTCCACCGTGAACCATTCGGGCCGTTGTCACTGAAGTACACGACGATCGTATCCTCTTCTACATTCAGCTCTCTGAGCTTGGAGAGAAGTCGGCCTACGTTCCAATCGATGTTCTCACACATTGCGAGTGCTGCTCGCGTGTGGTCAATTTTTTCATTTTTCTTTTTCGAGTGATCTTGAGTGAGCTCTTTGTTTTTAAACTTATTCCACCATCTATCCGGCACCTGCATGGGTGAATGCGGCGTGTTATATGGCAGATAAACAAAAAATGGGCTTTTGTGCTCGCTTTCGATAAATCTGATAGCACGATTCGTGAGATCATCCGCTAGGTATCCGTCTCCTTGGACAAGCTGCCCATTGTGCTCGAGCATCGGACTAAAGTAGTTTCCCCAGTGGCCCGAACAGAAACCGTAGAACTCGTCAAAACCTCGTGCATTGGGATGATACGGATGCTGCATTCCGCTATGCCACTTGCCAAACGCCCCAGTTCGGTATCCTGCGTTTCTGAAAACCTCGCCGATCATTATCTCATCGGCATTTACGCGTTCACCACCCTCAGAAGTGGAATACACGCCACAGCGAACGTGATGCCTCCCCGTTAAAAACTCTGCACGCGTTGGAGAACAGACTGGACTGACGTAAAAGTGCTGAAACCTCGCCCCATCACCTGCTAATTGATCGATATGTGGTGTCTGAATGGACACGTTTCCGTTAAGGCTCAGGTCTCCCCACCCTTGATCATCTGTAAGAATCACAATGACATTTGGCTGGTCTGCTCCCGGCACCTCGTGACACATGCATAGAAGTAGTACAAAAAAAACTACCGTCAAACGAGACATCTTGTGCTCTCCATTCAGATCACTTTCCTGGCCAGGGCTAGGTGATGGATACATCCGTTGGCTGCTCTTTCCCATGTGCCAAGTGGCTGTTTGCTTACAAAAAAACGGGTGCCACGTAAACGTGCCACCCGTTTCTTATTCATCAATAGTTCGTCGACGACTCATGGTCGTAACTCTGACTAAACTTCGACCATTGCCTTCAGGTTCTTCAGAGCGCGAACACGAACCTTCACGCTAGCTGGCTTTGCAGGACGATCCTGCAGCTCGCCTGTGAAAGGATTCTTCACATTCTTCTGAGCCGGACGAGCTGGAACCGCGCGTCGTTCAATCTTGACCAAGCCAGGAATTGAGAAGACACCGATGCCGCTTTTGCGGAGTGCCTTACCGATTTCTTCAGTCAACGATTCGACGACTGCTACGACGTCCTTCTTCGGCAAACCTGTGGTTTCTGAGATCGCACGCATGATCTCAGTCTTTGTCATTGGCTTACTTCCAGTCTTTTTCGCCATTATCGTTCGTGCCTCCCGTATGAGAAAAGTTTTGTGCGGCAATAACTCCGACCGCATTTCGGTGCTCGACCGAAAACGGCCGCTTGCGGCGTCGATTAGAGGCATTACCCGTAAAAATGCAAGGGAAAACAGTGTTTTTTTATTAGACAGCCCAAAAAAACCATCACTTTTGCGACCTTGGAAGGAATAAAACCCCTCAAAAAGGGTATTTTTGAGCTCTTGTCCCAATTTTGGCACCTTCGATGAATTGTGAACGACGGGCTCGCAGGTCAGCAAACCGGACACAAACGCAACGCTCTGTAATAATGATCTCAGGAGATGGCGGCCGAAGCACAGACGATCAACTGTGGAGTGAACTCAAGAAAGACAGAGACGGAGTTATGGCACCCCCAAAATTCAACACCGTGGCTGCTCAGCGATTCCCTTACCTTTCCTCGCACAGTTTGTGGGCATTCATACTCATTGCCTGCGCGTTTTTGGTTGGTGCAATGCGCAGCCCCAATCTCTTGGATTTCCTGCACGATGGCCTCTTTTCTCTTGTACGAGCTGAGGATTCCTCACAAGCTTCGCCAGAAGAAGAGACTGTGAACAACGGCGTTTATCTACCAAGTGAGCGACTTCGTGAACGACAGTTCGATCAGGCCAAACGACTGATAACCGGAGGCCGGATGGCCGATGCTACGGCATTACTCGATGAAATGCTGACAGTCGAACAGGATGTTTTTTTGGAGGCTGGCGACGGGAACGACCAGACCTGCCGTAGCATGAAAGCACTTGTTGCAGAGATTATCGGTGAGCTTCCTGAAGCAGGAGCTGAGGCATATCAACTTCAGTTTCGAACCCGTGCAGATCGCGCCCTTCAGACAGCTCTTGATCAAAATGATAACGAGGGGATCATTGCTGTTGCCCGCAGATGGTTCCATACGCAAGCTGGGCACCGTGCGGCAATTCTGACTGCAGCACGCCTCCTTGAGTCTGGGCAACCACTCGCAGCGGAAGCATGGCTTGAGCGAATCGCTTCCAGCCCCATGACCAATCTCCCAGACAACATGTTACCAACGTTCAGACTCATGCAGGCTGCAACAAGCATTGCAATCGATCCAAGCAAAAAAATAAAAGCGAGGGAATTACTTGATGACGTTGATGCACCGACCCGACTCGGTGGAGAGCCAATTCCTGAAAAGAACCTTTTGCGCGACCAGCTCCTCATAAACAAATTGAGGATAGCGACTTCCGGCCCTGGTTCTCAAACAACCCTTGCAGCCGAAAACTGGGAAATGAGTCGAGGCACACCTGACCGTAATTCCGTGCGTCCCTGCGACCGACCACTTTTGGTACCACGGTTTCGCGTCCCGCTCACGCTTCATCCACAAGAGAAACAGCTACTCGCAAAAAGAAGAGAACTCCTTGCCGAGCAAGGATCGCCAGTCCTTCCATCCGGAACACCTCTGGCTGTTGGTGATTCGCTGCTTGTTCAATCACGTGCGGGTGTCATGGCCATCGATTTCGAGTCAGGGAAACGATTATGGATAGAAGGGAAGTTAGCGACATCGGCCATCACGGACCGTGCGCAGCAGGAGTTTGAAGAACGAGGCACACATCCACTCGACGCCTTGTTTTATGACACAACTGCATCAACTCTCTCAAGTGATGGAGAACTCGTTTTTGCTGTTGAGCGAGCTCCGTCACAAATCTCTCGACAACGACTCCGACAACCTGGCGGCCTACGCTCTACTGAGGGCAGCAACCGCCTTGTCGCTTACGACATTTCGCAGAACGGGCAGCTTCGCTGGCAACTTCCACGAGCCAACAAGCACGTATCGAAAGAGGAACCAGGCTCGCGCTGGTTTTTGGGAAGCCCTTTACCACTCGGCAATGAGCTCTTTGTTCTTGTCGAAGAACGACAGCAAATACGACTCGACGTATTGTCTTCAGCGACCGGTGAAACACTCTGGTCACAGCCACTCGCCGAGGTTGACGTCGAATACGACATCAACAACCGAGATGATCGGAAACAGCTTGGGCTCTCACCTACCTTTGCTGAAGGCATCCTGGTATGTCCAACCGGCGCTGGTGCGGTAATAGCAGTTGATCTGGCGGCTCGTACACTTCTCTGGGCATATCGATTTACTATCCCAAAACCAGACGATGTACGACGATTAGCAAATGGTATTCAGTTGAGATTTCAGGTTTTGGCAGGCAACATGGCGGGTATGCAAATGAAATCTTCGGCAGAGGGGAACTCTGACGGGGGCAAGTGGGTCGATACCCACCCCATCATCGCCGGGGACAGAGTACTGCTCACGCCAGCCGGCTCAGAATTTCTTCATTGCGTCAATGTCCGCACCGGCAAACTACTGTGGCGATCACCACGGAATGATTTTATCACGGTCGCTGGGATCACAAATCGCATGGTCATCCTGCTGGGGCAAAAGACCGCAGCAGCAGTCTCGCTCGACGACGGAAAGATCGCCTGGAAACAAACGATCGGACTCAATGATGAATTGGTTTGTGGCCGAGGGATTCTTTCTGAAAACCGTCTCTATGTCCCAATCGATACTCCAGCAGTCGCTGAAATTGATACGTCGAATGGCAAGGTAGTAGGGACATCTCTTGGCCGAGGCTCCGCTCTTCCCGGCAACCTTATCTCATACCGTGGTGAAGTGATTTCCCAAGGATTGGATTCTCTTGATGTGTACCACCAGACTGCTGATCTTGAACGCAGTATTGAAACCGCTCTGCAGGAAAACTCGAATAATCCATGGGCTGTCAACTGGCGAGGGGAGCTCAGGCTTGACGAAGGCAATACAACTGAAGGCCTGGAAGACATCCGACGCATTCACGGCAGTGAGGGACCACGGCCTTCAGCTTCTGCATTGAGCCAAGCGATTCAGTTTGCTTTGAAAAATGACTTTTCAGCTGCTGCCGACTTTTGGCCTGAGGGTGTTAAAATCGCCCCATCTCAACAGACGGTTCAAACCATTCGTCAGCTTGCCGCAGAGGGTTTTCTTCAAGCACACGAACCCATGAAAGCTTGGGAGGTCTGCCAAGACTGCCTTGGATCATCAACATCTTCACCACCACCAGATGACGAAACGTTAATACGCGACCCCGTAGATACATCACTCTGGATCGCATCAAGCCGCTGGTTCCAAAGAAAGCTGAACCAAATCATTGAAACTCCATCATCTGGAAAAATACAGCAGATAATTGACCAGGATGAAAAAAATGAGTTCCAAAAAGCTGCATCTATCTCAAATCCTTCAGCTCGACACGTTGCGCTTGATGTTTTTATAGATCGATTCGCCAACCGTAAGTTTGCAGCCACGGCTACAAATAGCCTTCGACAAACACTGCAAGAGGAACTCTCCGACCTAACGGGTATCGCCCGACAAAACATCCTCCTTCAACTTCAGCTTCTTGCCCCAAACAACATCGATCAGCAAAAGCTTTCACGAAATACATCAAGAAAAATTGATGCTACTAAAAGCTTTGTGCGCGATACGTGGCCACTCGGACAGGTTGATGTCACGCAAAGTCAAGAAGCAGCGGAGGTAGGGGATGTCCTGAATAAATCAACGCAAATCAGGCTCATTCATTCCAAGAATTCTGGCTTTCCTCATGCAACTCTGGAACATACCGGACAAAGTATTATCCTTCGTGACCAATTTGGTGCACCGATTGGAGATGCTATCTCGATTGATCTAGAGGGAGCAAAGCATCCCCATCTTACGAATTATTTTCGTCTCCGTTCGCACTCCGCTTTCCTCATAAGCCGTATTCTTCTCCTCCAAACCAACCACTCTCTCACAGCTTTTGAAATTTGCGAACCAGCTGATGGTGAACACCGACTTCTCTGGGCAACAACTGACGACCGTATTATTCATCCAAGACAAAACTTCTCGAATCAGACCCCTAGCACCTCACTCGAACGACTTCTGCGACCTCTCGGGCCATTACCGCTTCAATCAAAAGTCGCAGTCGAATTAAGTAATCATCAAATCCAGAGAATACCGACGTTTCGCATTGGTAACCCACAACGCACAGGCGTCCCCGTAATCTCTGGCACCACGCTTGAGCTACGCCATATTCGAACTGGTGAGATTCTGTGGAGACGAAGAAACATCCCGGTAGGATCAGAAGTATTTGGTGACTCCGAAGTGCTCTGCATTACAGGACGCGACGGGAAAAAATCACAGATTCTCTCAATGACAGATGGGCACCTCATTTCCTGCCATGACCTCCCCCCCCGACAGAACCGACTCAGCGCTTCTGGCAAGCATCTTCTTGTTGTGAATCCAACTGATCCTGGCACAATTGAGAACATGCAGTTAGCGGTACTTGATGTACGTGACAACAGCCAACATATCGTTTGTAAATGCCCTCCCTCGGCCCGAGGGCTCATTGTTGATGATGATATCTTTTTCGTGGTAACCCAAGACGGCAATTTAACTGCCATCGACATTGCAGCCGGAAGAACAAAATTCACGACAACCCTGCAAGAAATGCCGACCGGGTTTCAGCAACTCCGCTGCCTCGCTTGGCAGGACAGCTATATTCTGTTCGCGATCCGAAAAGAAAACAGACAGGATGAAAAACGGTTTAACGGAATTGACGCAATAAACCGTTTTGGAACTGGCCCGGGACAACTGAAAGCCGAGTCATCAACAATTTGGTCCATCAGCCAACTGACCGGTGACATGATGTGGTCTCAACCTGCTTCGATCCAGCGGCACATTGTTCAAACTCCACAACCCACGGGCCTCCCGACTCTCATATTTGGTCGCCGTCTGCGTATGGCAAATACGTCTACAGGGCAGGGAGGAAACTACCGGGGACGCTACCGCCTAAGCCTGCTGTGCCTCGACAAACGAACTGGTTCATTACTCCACATTGACGACAAACTTCGAATGGAGCCCGATCAGAATACAAGCACAGCAGAACTTAGCGTACGTGGCGATGCCGTGAATTCGACCGTTGAAATGAGAATCTTAAGTAGACGACAGATGGGTGGAAATATTCCAAAGATCATGCTTCACTTTACCGGATTACCGAGCGAAAACACTCAGCCGTTTCGCGCGGAAGAAGAGCCGCTGGTCTACACGGATATTCTAAGTGAAGTGAAACACTGGATTGAACGGGCGATAATTGGCCAATAAATTGCGTCCATCGAAACGACATCCCAAGCACCCCAGCAATACCTGAATTGTGCCATCACGAGAGACCTGCATTAATGAATGAAAACCTGCCTAGAGGATTAGGGCGACATGCCAACCAGAGGTTTGTGTCATTCACAATCGTCATTTCACTTCTTACTGCCTTTGCTCAACCAGACATCTTCTGGCAGTTTCATCACGCTGAAGCGGCGTCAATCGATGCAAACGCGGCTGTATCGGGCGGTCTTGACTGGCTCGTGGCAAATCAGTCGCGACGAGGCAACTGGACAGCCAATGAAGGCCGGTACCCTACGGCGATGACGGCCCTTGCCGGAACGGCTCTGCTTCTCGAAGGCTCTACGCCTACACAAGGGAAATATGCTGACTCAATCGCCCAGGCTGTGGACTATCTCATAAGTCGTTCACGGCCGAACGGACTCATCGGTGATCCAAAAACAGATGACCGCTACACCTATGGACATGGATTTTCAATGCTCTTCCTGTCTCAGGTCCTCGGTGAAGAAGAGGACCTTGCTCGCCGAAGTGAACTGATTCAAGTTCTTGAGCAGGCTGTCGAATTTTCGGGGCGAGCACAAACAAAAGACGGCGGCTGGGGGTATGTCAGCGCGAAGGATGGAAATGACTTCGACGAGGGGTCAACAACAATTACACAAGTACAGGGGCTCCGAGGTTGTCGAAATGCTGGTATTCCGGTTCCGCGGGAGATAATCGATCGTGCCATTGCGTACATCCACAAGTGCACCATGCCAGATGGTGGCGTGCAATACAGCTCAAAAGGAGGAGGAGGGCGACCAGCGATTTCTGCAGCAGCTATCGCATGCTTATTCAACGCCGGCGAATACGATGACACTCATGTCCCTCGTATGCTGACCTATGCGGAAAAGCATCTGGGAAACATTGCAAACGCTGGCTTTGGCCACTGGCACTATGCCCACTACTATTACTCGCAGGTAATGTATCGCGAAGGTGGCCAGAAGTGGTCTGAGTATCGTCGGCAAATCGAAAAACGCTTGGTTGCAGAGGCAACAAAAGATCGTGCAGGAGTTTTCTGGCAGCAGGGATACATTGGGCCCGTCTACACCACTGCCACAAATCTCACCATTCTTCAACTAAACAATGGGATGCTGCCGATCTACCAGCGTTAACGGGCTCCTTACGGAGATCGTGCGGTACCGACCCATGAGACGCACTCATGCAGTTGGTTGGACCGGCCCAAAGGAGGTATCATCTAATGATCGATTGTTCTGTTCCAACACAACCACAACCTTTGAAAATGTTTCTGGAGCCGTGAATGCAGTCCGAATCTCAACTCCCGCCAACCACCGACAGGCTACACGAGGCTCACGAAAAGATTGTTGATCAACTTTCTCGAGTCATCGTCGGCCAACAACAAGTGATTGATGAATTACTGATCTGTCTTTTTTCTCAGGGACACTGTTTGCTGGAAGGGGTTCCCGGACTGGCAAAAACGCTGCTCATCAGCACACTTGCCAGAAGCCTCGACCTGGCCTTCAGCAGAATACAATTCACTCCTGACCTCATGCCGGCTGACATCATTGGGACAGAGGTGCTTGAAGAAGACCGGAGCAGCGGAAGCAGGAACTTGCGTTTCATCGAGGGGCCTTTGTTCTCAAACGTGATCCTTGCCGATGAGATCAATCGAACACCTCCAAAAACACAGTCTGCACTGCTCGAAGCCATGCAGGAGCGGCAGGTCAGCGTTGGTCGCACGCAACATCAACTGTCCGATCCTTTTTTTGTCCTAGCAACACAAAACCCGATTGAGCAAGAAGGCACCTATCCACTGCCAGAAGCACAGCAGGATCGTTTTATGTTCAAGGTTTTCGTCCAGTACCCATCATTTTCAGAAGAATTTGAGATTGCTCAGCGAACAACCGGAACAACAACAGCTGACGTCAAACCAATACTCACGGCATCAGAAATTATTGCTCTTCAAAAAAGTGTCCGGGAGGTTCCCCTCAGTGACCATATAGCACGCTATGCAATTGCGATCGTTCGGCAAACACGTGTCGGTGGTGATGGCGTTCCAGAATTTGTGTCTGATCAACTTGCGTGGGGCGCTGGCCCACGTGCAGTTCAATATTTAATTCTTGGCTGCAAGGCGAGAGCCCTTCTTCAAGGAAGATCACATGTGACCATTGAGGACGTTCAAGCTCTCGCCGCACCAGTACTTCGACACCGAATTGTCGTCGGCTTTGCTGCAGAGAGTGAGGGTGTCACGGCAGACTCAATCATTAAGCAACTTATCGAGACAACCCCCGCACACGAGGATGAACTCACGCGTGACCCCCGCTTCCAAACAATATTTGCCTCCTGAGGTGCTCGCTCGTATCGGGCGGCTTGACCTCAGAGCTCAGGCCGTTGTCGAAGGAGTTCTTGCGGGGATGCACAAAAGCCCTTACAAGGGAAACTCCGTCGAGTTTCTTCAACACCGTGAATACACACGAGGAGACGACCTCAGACGCGTCGACTGGAAGGTCTGGGGACGGCAAGACAGGTTCTACGTCAAGGAATACGAGAACGAGACGAACCTTCGGCTGTTTCTTCTTGTTGATGGCTCTGCGAGCATGGACTACATCCCGCCTCGTTTTGATCAGGCCCCGGGATTAACAAAGTACGACTATGCAGCCACACTGGCAGCCAGCCTTGCCTGGCTTGGACTTTCCCAAGGTGATGCCGTTGGTGCGTCTGTTTTTGATGAACAGATTCGAACCAATGTTCCACCAAGAACAAATCGCTCTCACCTCAACAGCCTTATTGCAGGCTTTGAAAAACCTCGTCAGCGGCACAACTCCGATTTTCATGCTGTCCTGCGAAACCTTGCAGAGAATTTACCACGGCGAGGATTAGTAATAATTTTCTCCGACTTATTCGGGGATAGGGATGCTCTCTGCAAAGGACTCCAGGTTCTGAGGCAGAGAGGGCACGATGTTGCTATCTGTCACATACTCGATGACGACGAAATTGACTTTCCTTTCGACGGCCCGACCCGCTTTGAGGGGCTTGAGGCAGGCGGAGAGATCAGTTGCAATCCACGTGCTTTACGAGATGGATATATTGAAGCGATGGAAAAATTTCTTGCAGAAGTGCGAAATCGTTCGGCTGCATCTCAGTGCGACTATCAACTCGCAAGAACAAGTCAGGCGGTTGATAAAACTCTTGTTAATTTTCTGTCTCGACGCTCCAGAACACGCGGTAGATCATAGTTCAGATTTTCTCATTCTCCACAGTGAAAAAAAGTCATACCGATGCCAACATTTGACTTCATGACGTTACTGTGGTGGGGGCTGCCGTTTGCGGCAGCGCCAGTAATCATCCATCTTATAAATCTGCTACGACATCGAGTCGTCCGTTGGCCAGCGATGGAGTTTCTCCTTGCGAGCCAACGGAAGTACCGCACTCGTATTCTTTTAAAGCAGATTCTCCTGCTCCTGCTCCGAATTCTGGCAATCGTGGGCCTTGCTCTGTTATTTGCACAGCCTCGCTGGGATAAAAATCTCGGTGGTGTACTCGGGGGCAACCGAACAAGACACGTCGTTCTGCTCGACGACAGCTACTCCATGGGCGAAGTGTTCGGAACTGGCGACTCATCTGACCTACCTGCAACGACCGCGATGAGTCGCGGCCGCAAGATGATAGAACGTTTGGTTGAAGAACTTGCAGCAACACCTGGCCAGCAGGACTTTTCTCTTGGCCGTCTTTCTCGACTTCAACGAACCTTCCCTGGCGATTCAGATAACACTGCCGAAGCGACCACCGATGAGCAACTTTTTGACATCTATGCGGAGGCAGTTACACCGCAAAACCTGGACTCTGTACGTACCGATGTTCAAAAGATCCGACTTTCAGCCACCACAACAGAAATTGTTCCAGGACTCCGAAACATTGTGCCACTGTTTGCCGGAGATGACGGGTCTGGTGTTCTCTGGCTCATAACTGACCTGAGAAGCAACGACTGGCGTGCTTCTGAAGACATTGCCAACGTATTAAAACCACTGGCAGACACAGGAATAGAAATTCACATCGTTGATACAGCAACAACTGAATCTGACACAGAATTTTTAAGAAACCTGCCAAGATCAAATCTTACTGTCGAACGCATTGAAATGATTGGTGGCACACCTGTTTCCAACGTACTGCTCCCGTGGGAAGTCACTGTTCGCAACTACTCTTCATCACCCTCGCAACAAGTGTCTCTTACTATCCGAGAAGACCGGCTTGAACGGCCTGGGTTACAAATAGATTCAATTCCAGCGGGTGACATTGCCACTGTTCGATTTGAGTCTCGATTTCAGAACACTGGCAGTCATACGGTTGAAGTTGAATTACCAGTGGACCGCTTGCCACGAGATAACCGCCGGACCGCCGTAGTTGAAGCGGTCGATGAGGCTGAAGTCCTTCTCATTACAACCAGTGACCGAAAAAACCTTGAGGATGATGCCTTTTATCTGGCAACGGCACTGAACCCGGGCGCAACTGCAGCAACAGGACTTCGGCCACGCATTGAGCAACCTCGTGCCCTTACAACACTCGAACTCAATAGTTTTGATTCTATATGGCTTCTTGATGTGCCACCTCTTGATGCGAGAGCAATCAGACCGCTAGAAGACTACGCAAGAAACGGCGGCGGTGTCGTTTTCTTTGTCGGCCCAAAGACAGACTATAAATCAATAAATGAATTTCTATTTCGTAATGGGCAAGGTATTTTCCCTGTTCCTCTAGCTGGTGCTGTTGATCTTCTGAAGGACCAACAAAACCCAAATGCCCCTGACATCGTTGCTGAAGAGCATCCCATTGTCGCTATTCTTAGTGGTCGTCGAAATCCTTTCCTGGATGCTGTTGGTGTTGATCGCTATATGGCGGTTGACCGTTCATTTCAGGCTCCAGCCGGCACCGGCCTTCGTCGACTTTTATCTCTCAGGAATAAGGCATTTTTTGCCGTTGAGAAGCCATTCGGTGAAGGCATGGGAGTTGCATTCCTCTCGACAGCTGCACCCACCTGGAACAATTGGGCGAGAAATAACCCGAGCTGGGTTGTCGTCATGCTCGAACTTGAAAGGCACCTTGCCAGACTCCAGCGAGAACAAGACGCAGTTCTTGTCGGGCAGCCAATCACGATTACCCTTCAACAGGGTATTGATCAAGTTGATGTTGATTACGTTTTGCCGCCAGACGAGCGTGTTGTGCAGGAAGTTGCATCCATTGATCAAAACGGCAATCTTGCAACCGCGATGAAAGACACGTACGAGCCAGGCACGTACAAAGCTCGCTGGCAAACTGTTTCTGGAGCTCGACGAGAACTGGTAACAGCCGTCAACATTAATCCCATCGAAGGCAATCTAGAGCGAGTTTCGCTCTCTGAATTACCCGATTCCTTACCCGGCATCTCGTTTTCATACGACAGGGCTAACGACCTTGAACCTCGTGACGAGAGTCGTGGTGGTACATCTCTGGTCCGGCCCTTATTACTCATTTTGTTTATCGTCTTAGTCTGTGAACAAATACTGGGCTATGCCGTGAGCTACCACAGAACAAGCAAGAGAACATAAACCTTTCACTTTTCAGCCTAACGATGACGCATAACATTCCTGACACCATAGCGCACACTTTATTCTGCGTGACAGAGCATGTTGATTACCGTATCTCGAGCGGTCTTCTCGACAGCTTTTCGGAATGGTGGCACATGCCCGCTCTCGTGGCATGTGTAGCAACTGTCGCAGCATTCGTATTGTGGGCATATCACCTTGATGCTGCCGAAATACCTCGTTGGAAAGGTGCGCCTCTGGCACTGCTGCGCATCTTTGCGTGGATTATCTTACTTCTTGGCTTGCTCGACATCAGCCGCACAGCAGAACATGAAATTAGTTTTCCATCCCGAGTCGCTGTGCTTGTCGATGGAAGCGCGAGTATGACGCTGGCTGCTAACGCCGGACCCGATGACACAACACCGAACCAGACAGCAGGAGAGACGAGTCGGGCGAAGGTAGCGAAAAACATTCTTCACAACAGCCCGCTTGTCACTTCCCTTCGTGAGGTGCATGAGGTGTCGGTGTGGAATTTTTCAACCGATTCCGAAAAACTTGTCTTACTTCCTCAGGAGACACAACCAACCGGGCGTCCCGTGACACAGGACGCCCCTCAGGAATGGCATGACAAATTGCTCTCACAGGGAACGGAAACACGACTCGGTGATGCTCTCCTGAATGTCATGCGGCGCGAACCTGACGAATCACTCGCTGGTATTATCCTCCTCACGGATGGTGGGAATAATTCAGGAATGGACCCCATACAAGCGGCAGCTACGGTCGCCAATTCATCGACCGAGGTGCATGTTATAGGACTTGGATCAGAGCGATTGCCTGCAAATGTACGTGTAGCTGATCTCCTCGCTCCGCCACGTATTTTTCCAGGCGACAGTTTTAGTATCACTGGTTATCTCCAGAGTCAGGGCCTTGAAGGCGAGATCGCTCAAGTTGAACTTCTTGAAGCTGAAGCGGGTACTATGATCGATGCTTCTTCTAAAGAGTCCGCTGGCCGCATCATAGATACAACTGAAGTACGCTTAGCGGCTGATGGTGAACTCTTAGCCGTACGTTTTGACTTGGATGGCCTGGACAATCCGGGCAGCCGCGTGCTTGCAATCCGTGTAATTCCTCCACAAACGGATAGTCGCTCAGGAGATAATTTAGAAGCTGCGGACATTGAAGTTGTCGATACAAAAACTCAGGTATTGCTTTTATCCGGTGGCCCGAGTCGGGAATATCGTTTCTTGAGAAATGTACTCCAGAGAGATCAGAGTTTTGCCGTCGATGTCCTTTTGAATTCGGCACCGTCAGGAATATCGCAAGATGCTCGTAAAATCCTTGATGGCTTTCCAGAAAGTAGGGAAGCACTGGATGAATATGATGTTATCGTTGCAATTGACTACGACTGGGAGCAATTAGACCCCGCATCGACCGCTCGCCTTGAGCGCTGGGTGAGCGAAGACTCTGGAGGCCTCTTCTTCGTCGCCGGTAACGTCTATATGGAAAGCTGGTTGACCAATCGACGCTTTGAGGCAATTCGAAATCTTCACCCTGTTGAACTTCGCCGCGGCGAGCAAATCATGCTTACGCCACAACTCTCCGCCATTGATCCACTACCACTCCGTTTTAGTCCTGACGGCAACGATAGTGAGTTTTTATGGCTCTCCTCAAATCCGATTGCGAGCCAGACCATCTGGAGTGAATTCCCAGGATTCTACGCGTGCTTTGATACATCGGTCGCTAAACCGGGAGCCACCGTTTATGCCAGAATTGGACGGGATGAGGGACTTGGACTTACCCGCGGAGGCCCGATCTATTTTGCGGGCCAACTCTACGGATCTGGCACAGTCTTTTATGCGGGGTCTGGAGAACTCTGGCGAATACGTGGTGTCGATCCAGCCGCTCATGAACGGCTCGTCACGCAGACAGTGCGGCACGTTGCCAAAGGACGACTTCTACGAGGATCAAGTCGAGGCCGACTCATGCTTGAACGCGATCGTTATCCAGTTGGAGAGACGATTATCGCGCGTATCATGGATACCTCGGAAGACATTCAACCCGAAATCGAAGTAATCAGTCCTGATGGACAACGTATTGAGGTACCCATCGTCTCAGATCCAGTTCGAGCTGGTGGTCTCCAAGGCAGCTTCATCGTATCGAGTGAAGGTAGCTGGCAGATCGTCCTCACTATTGATGGCAACCAAAATGACCGGACCATTCGTCGAATTCAAGCAACATTACCAGACCGTGAACTGGCTCACCCAAAACTTGAGCGGGAGGTTTTAAGTCAGGTTGCTATGACTACAGGTGGCTCCACCTGGTTTCCAACTGGACCAACAATGAATACGGCTGATATCACAAAGATGGTCAACTCGCTCAAAGACCGCTCTCGTAAAGAATATGAAACTGGCGAAAATGACAAAACATTCAAAAAGACCTTGAACACTTTTTTACTGGGTATTGGAATTTTTCTCCTTTGCATTGAGTGGATTCTTCGGAGATTGGTAAAACTCGCTTAGTCTATTTGCCAGCAGACTGGCTTCAGAGTCACGTATTATGATTGCTTCAAGTATTCCACTGAAAAAAGAACCAGAAACTGGAAAACCCCCACGTGGCAAGACGCATGGTTCAACAAACGACTACAAGCTTTCTCAGCTTCTCAAGCGAATACGGAAACGGGCTCGGCGATGGATTCTCATTGAGGCGATTTCACTTATTGGGCTATCGATAGCGGCGTGGTTCTGGAGCACGCTTCTACTTGACTGGCTTATTGAACCTCCGCCAGTGGTGCGACTCCTGGCGACAGGAACACTTTGCTTTTGGGTCAGTACAATTGCTCTAAACCGTCTCATCAGGAGGTTGCGTGCGCCATTACGCGATGAGCAACTTGCATTACTTGTTGAACGGACGCACCCGGAGCTACAGGACAGTCTTTCGACGGCAGTAGAACTGCGTCTCGGTGAAACGCAATCGGCTTTGTCGACAATTGACGTCAGTCTCCTTGATCGCACAACGTCGATTGCTGCTGCATCTATCAAGCGAATCACAATGGGACGCCTCTTCAGACGCACTCATCTTCTGCGGAAAGCTGGGCTGAGTGGTTTTTCTGTTGGAACAATGGCTGCCGTGCTCGTTCTCCTGCCGACTGTTCGTGAGACGTGGGTGCAACGGATGCTGTTGTTGAGTGACACCCCCTGGCCACGGCAGGTTACTCTTTCGATCGCTGGCTTTCCAAATGGTGTTCGAAGAGTCGCCCGGGGAGCGAATGTTGAAATTCTTGTGACGGCTCAATCCACTGGACAATTACCCAAATTTGTTGAATTACAACACCGAGGAAAAGAAGGCTGGACGACTCACCGCATGGGAACTCGCGGTGCTTCTGAGGAGAAAACCCGACTGTTTACGTACATCATTAAAAAACCAAAAGAGGATCTGGCCATTGAGGTTCGCGGAGGTGACGGCAGACTTCGAGACTTACGTCTCGAAGTAGTAGAGCCTCCATCATTAGCCACAATCAATCTACAAATCACTCCGCCTAAGTACATCGGTGGTGAGCCAAGACCCCTTGCTGCAACTCGTCTTGTCGAAGTACCAGCAGGCTCCACTCTCTCAATCACCGCCGAATCATCAAAGCCGCTATCCAGAGCGACCATCCGTTCAATTCCCATACCATCGGCACCACAGAACGTCACAACAAGCACACAAGCCTCCGAAGCCCAGACTATGGAAAAAGAATCTATTGTCGCACAACTCACAACAAAGCCATTAGAAACATCAAGCCAGAACATTTCTCCCGATAAACAACCGCGACGTCTCTCCGGAACACTCGGCCCAGTACTCGACGATTGCATCTTGGACATTGAGTTCACAGACACTACTGGTATTACAAATCAGAAGCCCATTCGCTTTCAACTACTCTCTCGGGCGGACCTGCCTCCAGAAATTGAAGTCACTCCTGATGGCATCTCATCAGTAATCACAACCTCTGCAGCCATTCCGATTACGGGCAGGATTCAGGATGATCATGGGCTCGCTGAGGCAACAGTCTCTCTTCGACGCACCACAAACATTGCTGCTGACTCGGCTGACACCGAGCTCCAGCAGACATCGATTTCACTCGCCACCCATTCATCCACCGTACTTGATCTCATCAAAGAAGCATCACCCCGCATTGAATCTGCATCACTCCCCGCCAAGGTCGATGATGAACTGGAATTGATTGTCTCTGCAAAAGACCGGTGTGGTCTTGCTGGTGGCCCTCAAACAAGCACCACAGAGCCTTGGCGACTCCGTGTTGTTTCACCAGAGGTTCTTCTCGCGATGCTCGAGGCCAGAGAAGTCATTCTGCGTCGCCGATTCGAGAGCCTGATTGCAGATTTTCAGCAGAAACGGGACCGGGTAGTAACCGATGTCACAGCAAAGGAAGAAGGCAACGAAACAACAACATCCCAACTTGCTGAAGCGACTTCCAGGGCGAATGGAGAAACCAGTGAGATCGCGGCATCATTCCGAGATATCTCGGATGAATTATTCAATAACCGGCTTCTTACTGCACCACTCGAGGAACGTTTACTGAATCAGATAGCAACGCCGCTTGAAAAGATTGTAAGTGGACCAATCGAGCAATTACGCCTGGCGGTCTACGATTCGGACCAGCCGACAGACGCAAATCGCCTCATTCAGATGGCTGATACCTGCCTTGATCGCATGCGGTCTGTACTTGATAAAATGATTGAGCTGGAGACGTATAATGAAGTTATTGATTCCCTCCGTACCCTTATCGAGCAACAGCAGTCGATCCGTGGAGAAACAAGCAAGCAACAAAAGCAGCGTGCCCGTGACCTACTGAAGGGCCTATAAAGCGATTTTCAAAAATGCTGATACAAAGCCAACAAAACAACGGCCAGCCATTCTTCGTAACTTTTGCCTTCACGAGGCGATTCCTTCTAGGCATTGCTATCTCGATTACCGCAGTGTCACAAGGGTGGGCACAATCTGTCTCACCGGCACAAACTGCCTCACCACCACCAAACTCACAACTTGCCGAAAGGGAACGTGCACTCAGTAATCGAATGCGTGAGCTGGAGGCAACCTTCCTTCGTCTCGCTGACCTTCTTGACACGACCGATCCACGTAGAGCGACTACTCTTCGTTCGGCATTCGAGCAAGCAAGAGAACTTGAGGTGACTGATCGTCTCGATACGATTGTCGAACTCCTGGAAAAGGGTCAACTATTGAAAGCAGGCACTGGCCAAGATGCTGCCATCGACCGCCTGCGCGAATTGCTTGCCGTGCTTGAGTCTGGAGAAAACAGAAAAACAGTCACTGACTCAAAGAAAAAAGTGAAAGAGTTCCTTGGACGAATAAACAATCTTATTGCTCGACAAATGGGCCTTGAGGGAACAACGGAAGCCGGCGGCAACCCTGACGAAATAGCAAAGAAACAAAATACTCTTGAAGATGATACTCAGTCGTTGGCTGAGGATGTCGACGCTTTTCGTCAAGAGTCAGCCAACGCAGCGGGCATAAAATCCAAAAGTGATTCGGACGACAAGCCACAATCAGAATCAGCGCAGGATGGTTCTTCAAATGAATCATCCGAAGGGCAGGGGGGCGAGAATAGCAACTCACCGGATCAAGGCAGTGACTCAGGTGAGAAAAAAAGTGACCAGCAGGAACCCCAAGGAAATGATGAAGTTTCTCGGGCAGACCGAACAAACCGACGGCTCGAGGCGGCCCGTTCACGGATGCAGGAAGCGAAGGAGAAACTTGATGCTGTTGAGCCAGAAGCAGCACGGAAAGAGCAGGAAAAAGCATTAGCCGAATTAGAGGCCGCTCGAGCGGAACTTGAAGAAATCCTTCGACAACTCCGCGAAGAAGAGATTGAGCGTCTCTTAGTCAAGCTCGAGGCACGAATCCGAGACATGCTACGGGCAGAACGAATGATTCTCCGGGGTGTCGAGCAACTCTTGAATGAGGCGGCCACGACAAGTAAACGAGAACGAGAACTTGAATCCACTCGGCTTGGATCTGAACAAAATGTGATTACTGCAAACATCACGCGGGCATTGACACTTGTCCGCGATGATGGCTCGGCAGTAGCAATACCAGAAGCCCTTCAGCAGATCAGAGAAGACTCATCTTTGGCAGCAGACCGGCTCAAGAGAAGTGACTACGGTTCATTTACGCAAGGCATTGTTGAAGGATTGGTGGCCAGCCTAGAAGAACTTCTCTCAGCACTCGAGCGAGCAGAACGCGAGCAACAGGACAGGCAGGAGCAGGGACAGGCTCGTGGTCGACCAGCAAAACCCGGCGAGCAGCCACTCGTAGACAAAATCGCTGAACTTAAGATGCTGCGGATTCTCCAAACACGTGTAAATGGAAGAACATCTCGGTTTTCCGCACTGCTCAACGAGGGAACCGAACAGGCTTCAGAGACCGAATTAATCGAGGCACTTGGAAGGCTGGCGCATCGACAGGAACGGGTCGAGCGTGCTGCCCATGATATCGCAACCGGCCGCACTGAGTAATCGAAAACATGTCTCGGAGTATACTCTGACGATGGCTTCTCTCTGCTCGAACAATACCATGAAAATACTCAACGCCCTGAGTCCCTCAGGAGGCAAAACTTTGCGACGAATCAACGCAGATCAGCTCTCTGTAGCGATAGCCTGTCTTTGCACCTGTCTCATCTTGACGGCTCCAGCACATTTGCGTGCAGAGGGAACACCGATTTCCAGAGAGTCCTCCAAAAACCTCTCCCCGCAGGATGAGCTTGCACGAAGAGCGAGTTGGAGCCAACCAAGCGAGATGGAAAATACCAAGCGACTAGAAAAATGGCTTTCGGACCAAACGGAAACCAACCAGAAAAGAGCGAATCTGGCAACGACTACACCACGCAATGGCGTGGACACTCTTGACTATCTCATGCGGATTATCTGCGCTGTTGAGAAACAACACCAAGGATTGCTTAATGACCTCTCGTCCATGCCTCCCATTGAAATCATCCGCCTAGAAGAGAAACTCACTCAGACTGAAAACGATACATTTACTACCGAGACGATCCGTTTGTGGACTGCCCGGAAGTTAATCCGGCTCGGCCGTTACGATGAGGCGGCACTGCTCCTCGAAAACCTACCCCTCGACTCTAGTGTCGACCCCACGACTTTACTTTTCTGCAAGGCTGCCTGTGAATATTGGCTCCTGAGAATCGAGGAGGCTGCACAGAGTGTCGCCAAACTACTTGAAAGAGAAAAAGAGCTACCCGTCCGGTACCGACAACTTGCCTTGCTCTTGGAAACCGACATAACCTCTCTCAAAGAAGATTCTCTCGACCACATTTCCCGGCGAATGAGAGACGTAACACGACGACTTGAACTCGGGCATGCTGGGCCTGGAGTACAGGCCGTCCAGAGCGGAGTCATTGATTCACTCGACAAACTAATTAAAAAACTCGAGGAGCAAAAGAAACAGCAGGCTTCCGGAGGTGCAGGCAGTTCTGGTGGCAGCATGTCCGACGGCCGGCCGATGGAAGACAGCCAACTCGCTGGTGGCAAAGGCCGAGGTGAAGTAAAAAAACGGGAACTCGGTGAAACTGATGAATGGGGCGATCTCCCACCTCGTGAGAGGGAAGACGCCTTGCAGCAAATTGGCAGAGACTACCCAGCGCACTACCGAGAGGCGATTGAACAATACTTCAAGCGACTTGCAACAGGCAAGCCATAAGACGAACGGAAGAAATGAAGTGGCAGTCCTTGTTCCCCAAAAACACGAGTTGATCAAACAACGACAATCCGGCAGCCACATCTGCGGCAAAGCTTGGACCGCTCACCCCTACCTCCTGACAGGTGTCGCTGTCTTCTTCGCACTCTGGGCACCTCGTCTGACCCCTGCCCAAGAAAACGTCCAGAAACAAGACGTCACCGTCACCCTCTCAAACGGAGACATCGTTCGTGGAAAACTTGTGCATCTAGATGACGAAAATGTCACTGTTTCCGACACGTCAAAAACTCCTATTGCGACAAGCACGTTAAAAATACCCTCTGTCCGTAAAATAACTGCACCGGCACGCTCTACCAACTCGAACGAACTCATGATTGGGCTTGTTAATGGCTCTTATGTACGAGCCGATACCATTTCAACAGATGACTCAACGGCTTTCCTATCAATTGGAGATCGTATTCTTGAAGTACCACGAGATACTGTCCACTGGATTGCTTTTAAAGAATCTCAGTCAGGTTCACCGGACACATATAAGTGGCTTGCGGAACTCCCTGAAAACCCAGCAGCCGACATCATTGCCATCAAGCGTGATACTGCGTGGCAATTCATTGAATGTGCAATCACTCAAATCACACCAGAAAATGTTGTAGTTCTTCTCGATGGTGAAAGCATTCCAGTCAAGCGAAGCAAGATTTTTGGCATCTGTTGGTTGCACCCTGGAGAGACACCCGGCAAAGCTATAGAGCCCAACGCGCTCGACATTCTCTTGCGTTCACCGCAAGTTGAAATGAAGTGCCGTAAAATAACATGGAATGAAGACCTACTTTGTTGGGAAGTAACGATGACATCAATCAAAGACGACTTCGTCATTACCCTGCCAGCAGATGCTCTATCATCGATCGATTACACCTTCGGACGACACATTGACCTTACCCGAAGGCCACCAGCAAACTCGAGAACTGACCCTTACTTTGGTGGACTTGCAGGCGACGCAACTCTTTTACAGTACTTTTCACCAAGAATCATCATGACACCTGATGATGAAGATCAAGACGTATCAGTTCCGGCACTGCTTATTCATCCTCGAACCGAAATAACATGGACTGTTCCCGACGACTCGCGCCGTTTTCAAGCAAGTTTTTCGCTAGCCAAAAATTCTGTCTCACCAACGGCAGTCGTGATTCAGATTGACAATTCTGAAGTTTTCCAAACCGTGCTCGGAAACCCGGAGGAAGGAGACATGAGCAATCAGCCTCTCTCTGTCGACATCCCTCTTAACGGTGGCAAACAGCTGAAAATCATTGTCGACTTTTTAAAGAAACCTCTGAACGGCACAGATGAAAAGACTATGGTCTCTCTGCTCAGTGGCCCGATTCAAGTCAAGAATCCAAGAATCGAGCGGTAAATCAATATGCAAACAATTCATAATCGAACCATTACGAAAGAAACTGGTCGTCATTTCATCATAGTGATACTGATACCACTTCTGGCTGCTGCATGCCCGGTTGTATTTTCTGCCGGCAACAACGACACGCTCCCAGAAGTTCTTTCGGCTCAGCAAGAACGCATCCGCGTAATTGAAACCGCTGCAAAAACTTCGGTATCAGTTTTTGCTGGCAGTTCCGGCGGAGGCTCTGGCGTGCTCATTAGTCCTGACGGATACGCCCTCACAAACTTTCACGTCGTCCAGCCAGCTGGAATTACCATGCGGTGTGGACTCAACGATGGGCAACTCTACGAGGCCGTCCTCGTGGGCTTGGATCCGACGGGTGATCTTGCAGTTATTAAATTGATTGGAAAAGACGCCTTCCCCTACGCTCCTATCGGTGACAGCGACACCGTTTCGGTTGGCGATGCCTGCTACACCATCGGAAATCCTTTTTTACTAGCAACCAACCTTCAGCCGTCCGTAAGTGCGGGCATCGTTTCGGGAGTGCATCGCTACCAATTTCCGGCCGGCACTCTTCTCGAATACGCCGATTGTCTTCAGGTCGATGCCGCTATCAATCCGGGCAATTCAGGCGGAGGGCTCTTTAATGCACGTGGAGAACTCATTGGTATTAACGGCCGTGCTTCATTTGAAAAACGTGGAAGAATTAACGTCGGGGCAGGCTATGCCATTTCTTCTAATCAGGTTCAAAATTTCCTAGGGATACTTAAGAGTGGCCATCTCGCAGACCATGCAACCCTTGGGGCAACCGTTGCGACAAGTGCTGATGGACGAGTTGTTGTCTCCGATATCCTTGAATCTTCAGATACTTGGCGGAAAGGGCTGCGAATCGATGATGAGATTATTGAATTGGCGGGAAGAAGTGTTCGCAGCGTCAATGCTTTCAAGAACATTCTCGGGACCCTGCCAGCTGGCTGGCGGATTCCTGTGGTCTTCCGAAGGGCTGGAAGACCAAGTGAAATCTTTGTTGAGCTAGCCGGAGTTCACACACCTGCAATGCTCAATGAACTCATGGCTGGGCGCCGAGCTCCCCTGTCAGAAAACAAACCTGGCGACAGCCCAAAACCCAAGCCAAACCCTTTGGCCCCTGATCCGGCAGACCTTCCAGAGTCAATTCGAAAATTCTATGAACCTCGTTTTGGCTACGCCAACTTTTATTTCAACAGAATCGAACTTGAACGGGTCCGTGATGTTCTCCAACGCAGAAAATCAGCGTCTGAAAAACAAGAAATCTCGTGGCGATACCACGGACAGCTTGAGGCCGGCGGCTCTTTTGAGATTGAACTGGGGGACCAGTCGGCAACAATTTCTCTTCCGACCGGAATATCTCGTTGGGAACAGGCTGCTGCCGACGCAGGCCTCTCTGCTGAAGCTGGGTTTGACTCAAGCCCTCCAGGATCAGGCGGCATGCTAGCGGCATTAACAATGTGGCGACGCCTACTTATAAAAGGTGCGCAGAATACTGATGGGCGTATCACCTACTGGGGGCAGCAGCCCCTTTATTCCACATCCACAAACCAATTGGCTGATGTGCTTGAACTGACAACAAGCAGTTGTCGATCTCGATTTTTTATTGATGAATTTGGAAATGTTTCACACGTGACATTTTTTCTTGGATCCTCTTCTACTTCGTGCGACCTGCATTTCACTGGACTAAGTAAACGCGGACCGTACTGGCAGCCAACGCATCTGACTGTCGACTATGACGGCGACCGATTTGCTACATTCCACTTTGAGAAGGGTGACCAAAAAAGCAGATGACTTTGAGAACCCAACACTACACTGCTATGTGCTCAAGAATACTCCAAGTAGTCATAGTACTGGCAGTTACTCCTCTCGCACTCTGCCCAACTCGAGCGATGGGCGGTGACGTCACAGCAGTAAGCGTGGATGCTGCAAGCCGTGTCGTGAAACTCTACGGAGCAGGTGGCATTCGTGGCTTGGAGTCATACCAAACAGGAATACTCGTCTCTCCATCGGGCCATATCCTGACAGTACTGAGTACAGCAATCGACTCAGAAGTGATTGATTGCGTTCTCGATGATGGCCGCCGTTATACCGCGAGCCTCGTTGGTGCGGACCTGCGCCGAGAATTAGCAGTCTTAAAAATAGACGGCACTAATTTGCCTTTCTTTAAGCTTTCGGCAGACTCACCTCGACAAGCTGTTGGAACCCGTGTGCTGGCTTTGTCAAATCTTTTCGGGGTGGCAGTTGGTGACGAGCGGGTAAGCATTCAACAGGGCGTCATTGCGGCCCACGTGCCGCTTCGAGCCCGCCGTGGGTCTCACGAGGCTGCATATCGTGGAGATGTCTATATTCTGGATTGCACAACCAACAACCCGGGCTCTCCTGGTGGATGTCTCATTACCTGGCAGGGGAATTGCATTGGCATGCTTGGTAAGGAATTACGATCTGCTGAAAATGCGACATGGTTGAGTTACGCAATCCCAACGAACGAGTTGGCTCTCGGACTTGAAGCTATCTTAAGCGGAAGAAACAACGAATCACTTGCAGGCGAGAAAGAGGTTTCGGATTTTGACATCCGGTTACTTGGCCTGGAGTTAGTTCCCGATTTACTTAATTTGACGCCGCCTTTCGTGGAGGCGATTGTGCCAAACACGCAGGCTGCCGAAACTGACTTGCAGGCCGATGATCTTATTGTCGCGGTTGGAAATCGCACCGTCACATCACAGCGAGGTCTTCGCCAAGAACTCTCCTATCTTATTCCTGGTGACCCCATTCAATTGAATGTCATACGTAATGGGAGAATCGTCCTGGTAGATTTGGGCGTCGTTCCCTCTCTTACCGAACCCAGAGGGAAAAGGTGAAAAATGAATGGTGTCTTCAGACGAATTACTTTGATTCATTTGATGCTGGGCGTATGGTTTCTTTGTGCCGTATCTGTGAATCCGTGCTACCCGGCTCAAGCCACACAACAGACACCACCCGAGCGAGTCCTCGCTGAACAAACAGCTTTCCAAAAGGCCCTGAATGGAATTGCTGATTCCGTTGTCCGAATTGAACCAAGTGGTTTATCTGTAGCCACCCTCCAAGGCGCGCGTGAAGCAACACCGACTGCAGGTCCATCGAGTGGTCTTGTTGTTGGAACCGATGGCTGGATTCTTACTACTGAATTTGCCGTTCCCTCTGATATTGAAGAAGTAGTCATCACGCTACCACCAAAGAAAAAAACAACTGAAAATTCAAAGCAGTCGCCTAAACGACTTGTAGGGCGAGTCACTGGACGAGACCTCAATCGCCGCCTTGTTCTTCTCAAGTGTGATCCCAAAGAGCCACTCACTGAAGCTGAATTTGTACCTCGAAAAAACGTGCGTCCCGGTGAATGGGCACTTGCTGTTGGCCGAGTATGGGATCTCTACGAGCCGAGCGTCGCTATAGGCATTGTTTCTGCCGTAGGCCGATGCTGGGGCAGAGCCATTCAAACCGATGCGGCAATATCGCCCGTGAATTACGGCGGGCCTTTGCTCAACATTGAGGGGAAGGTTTTTGGCATCATTGCACCACTTCCTGCAGAGACTGCAGGCATGTCTACAGGAACCGAGCTGTATGACTCGGGTGTCGGGTTCGCCATACCTATGTACGATATCATTCCGCTCATTCCTCGACTCAAGAAAGGGGAGACACTCAAGCCTGGGCTATTGGGAATTGGCTACTCGACAACGGACCCCATCAATGGACGCCCTATTGTAGAAATAGTCCGAACTGGCTCACCAGCAGCCAAGTCGGGCCTCAAAAGCGGTGATCTCATTACACAAATAAATGGTCAGTCGATACAACGCATTGCAGATGTACGACATGCACTCACACCTAAATTGGCAGGCGACGCTCTCGAAATCACCGTTCAACGTCCAGAGAAAAAAACACCATTATCAATTCGTGCTGTTCTCACTGGCAAACTACCACCGTGGAAGCGATCGATGCTTGGCATTGTCCCAATGCGTCAGGCATCGAAGAGTAATGCAAAAAACACAGAGGAGGGCGTCACTGTCAAGTGGACGTGGCCGAACGGTCCGGCAGAGAAAGCTGGCATCCAGCCTCAAGACGTGATCACTGGCGCCGCAATAGTTTCACAAACCAATGAAGACGATCTTCTTCTGCGATCAATCACATCATCGAACCAATTAGCCGGGCTCCTCGGTGGGCTCACAATCAATACTGATATTGTCCTCAAGATTCGCAACTCGAAAACGTCTCGAAAGGTCCGAGTCACAACCGCACCTTTCCCAGAAAAACCTCCAAATGAGGTTCCTGAATTCGACTCAACCAATAAGGACACCCCACCACCTGCGGTCGTGAAGCTTGAAATCCCGGAGGTAGCAGAACCTTCGTGGGCACTTATCCCTGAACAGCAGGATGGCCCGCCGGCTGGCGTTCTCGTGTTTTTTGACGAGCCATCCGGGATGCTCTCAGAAAAAGCTGTGACCGCCTGGACATCGAACTGGCGGGAGGCTGCTGCCCAATATCGAGTTGCTCTGGTTTTAATACCATCTTCAGATTCCGGCAGTTGGCGGCAAGCAGATCTGGAGCGGGTCGGAAAGACAATTGGTGCATTAGCACAACGCTGCAAAATTGATCCAACCAGAATTGCCCTTGCCGGCTCAAAAGCAGGCGGGACGTTCGCTTGGCTGGGAGCAAATCGGTTCGACACGATAGCTCGAGGGGTCTGCCTAATCGATGCTGACATACCTCGCCGAACACGTATCCGCGAAGCCTCCCCAGATCGTTTCCGCTGGGTGCTATTTGGCACTACGACCACGGAAAAAAACAAAGAGGAAGAAAGCCAGAAGTATCAAAAAACCATGAAACGACTCCGCCAAGCCGGTATGCCTGTCGGCGAAATACCATTAGGAGATGAAACGGAAAGAGCATCTAAACTCTGCCAGTGGGTCGAATCGCTCGGAGTACTTTAGAACCGGTCATCAGTGAACGTGGGCCTCAAGGCCGTCTTCGAAACTTTGTTCCAATACCTCGAAAATCTGCCAAGATCCTTTACTTTACTAGCGTCACAGAAAGACGGCCAATCAAGAGGAACAACTGGCGTTGTACTGGATAGCCTGTCGACAACGTGACCCACGGCAGGACAAGATGTGTTCGCCACACTGATAGCATTCACATTGTTCGCGTGTGCTCTCTCCTGCAAAACCGTAGCAGTATCTCCAAACCATATTTCCACATCTGGAAGATCTGCTAAACACTCACAAATAAACGCTATACGCTTAAAAGAGGGACGTTCATCAGATAGCCAGTGCTGGTCAAATACAAAAATTGCCGGTGACTCTGAAAAGTGAAGTTTGGCAGGAGAACACGCAGAAAGTGAGTCAAGAGTCATCCATACAAGCGATTTACCAGGGATATCTGAAGAGCCCCATGACACTACTGGCGGTATCGTGAGTCTCACTTCTCGCTCATCAGAATCATTCATAAACAACTTTTCATTAAGCTGTTCGTATGTCCCTTCAAAATCACAATGCCCGAAAGCAGGGCACGTTTCGCAATAAATCCCAGCAGTAAAACGCTCCAAATTCTCGCGGTTGAAAATGTATGGCTTGCTAGAGAACGTTCCCGCAACCCACTGCCAAGAAAAATTATTACTGGCGGGATCAGCGTCGAGCAGATGCTGAAGAAACCAGGCGGCACCCACCCGCCAATTCACTTTGCGAGTATGAACAAGCCAGGATGCAAGCCACATCCGTTCGTGATTGTGAAGCCAACCATCGTGTGTAAGTTTTCTACAGAATGCATCGATGCAATCCAAGCCAGTTTCCCCATGCGCAACCGTATCGGGAAGATAGTCAATCATCTGCCCCCGATGCCTTGTGGCGGGAGTTTCGAAATCATGCCACACTCCCTCAGGGCGAGCTGCACGAACCCGCTGCCAATAATCACGCCATCCCAATTCGGCAATAAGTTTTTCGGCTTGCGATGCTTGCTGTACTTTTGAAAGAGCTACATCACGAACCTCTGTAAGAGACAATACTCCGTGACGAAGCCACGGAGACAATTTCGTAACATCGCCTGAGACAAAATTCCTGGTGCGACCATATAGAACTGGTTCGATCTTCTGTAGCCGTTCAATTGCTTTAAGTCGTCCTCCACGAAATTGACTCCCGGAGAAGCTTTCGATTTCGACGGCCGTCGGAGGCGGCAGCTCATGCCCAGTTACGAGATGGAATTCACGAGCAATGTGTGAATGCATCGCCTCAGAGTCATTTCTGTATGACTGGAGATTCTTCATAACGAGACCTTTTTCATCTGCCCGAAATACAGGCACCAAGTGCATGAATACGGGGCTTCAGTGGAATCTTGACTGATCAATAAAACGTACTGACGGAAACACATAAGCCGGAAACACAGGGGCTTTCTGAATCCTAGCTTCTGCGGCAATACGCACATGCTATGTCGGCACAGAACTTGCAATGCTTCATCTTAGGAGTGTGAGTAAATCTGCCCACGAGAGAGATTGTGGCTGCGCAACCAAACATTCTGCCGTAATGCCTCAATAATTAGTCCCTCACATTTCCAGGAAAACGTGACGTGTTTTGCTGATCCTTTCAACGAGTGCAGCAGTCGCAAACGGCAACAAAAGACCGACATCTATCAGCCAAGAAAACACGTGAACAAAGCATGCAACTGTGTCTATAAACCCTCCATTTATGGATGCCCCAATGGCTTGAGTGAGCAGTCCGCCTAGCTCGCTCAGGTCGGGGCATCCGTATGCTTAGTCCTGAAAAGGGTACCATGACGTAGCTGTTTATTATTGACACAAACTCAAAGGCGAATCCGGTGAAACTGATTATTGCGATCATCCAGCCCGACAAACTTGAACGAGTCAAACAAGCCTTGTCGGAAGTTGAGGTCTTTCGTTTGACGATTCTCGATGTCCAAGGCTTCGGCAGGCAGCTTGGTCACGCGGAGACTTACCGTGGTCATGAAATTGCGATCAATCTCTTGCGCAAGGTACAGCTTCAAATAGCTATTAATGATGAATTCGTTGAGCCAACCATCCAAGCGATTCAGAAGAGTGGCCGATCGGGAGTAGCTGGAGAGATTGGTGACGGTAAAATTTTCATCCTACCGATGGATGAATGCGTCCGTATCCGCACAGGGGAACGAGGAGAAGAAGCTATTTAAAAACATGACCCTTGAAACGAATCACAGAGCAATCAGAGCTGCTGAGGATGAAGCCTTGGCTTTCCTCCGATGGCGACACGATTCACTGCGGCAAGGAATGCTTTTGCTGACGCTTCTAGTGAATCAGTTGACACACCTCTCCCTCGGTGCAATTGTCCTCTATATCGCTCAGAAGTCGCTTCAAGCTCAACAGACACTTCTGCCTGAGCGTCTTTCCCGACCGTAACGGCCTGCACCCGAAAATCACGGCAGACCGTTGTGATACCTGTTATTTTTTCAATCGCAAGAAAGATGCCATCAATTGGACCGTCGCCACTTGTTATCGACACTGCCTGACTTTTTCCATCTTGTTTCACGCGAAGCGTCACTGTCGGCGCATTGCCACTCTCACACGAAACCGAGTAGCCTTCAAAAACGAAAAGCTCTGGCAGTACGGCAAATTGCTGTTCACAGAGTGCTGCAATATCTCCGTCATAGATTTCTTTCTTCCGATCTGCCAGCAGTTTAAATTGTTCGAAAACTGTCTGAAGCTGCTCTCCTGTCAGCTGATAACCAAGAACGGCGGCCCGGTCTGCCAGAGCTGCTCGACCACTGTGTTTACCAAGCACAAGATCAGTCCGTTCAAGCCCAACATCCTCTGGACGCATAATTTCATATGTGTTTCGATCTTTCAGCATGCCATCCTGATGAATGCCCGCCTCATGGGCGAACGCATTCCGTCCAACAATAGCCTTGTTTCGTGGCACCTGAATTCCTGTGATATTCGCAACAAGTCGACTCGTTGGTACTAAACGCTGCGTAGCAATTCGACTCTGGCACTTATACAAGTCGGCTCTCGTCTTGAGAGCCATCACTACTTCTTCAAGCGAACAATTCCCGGCTCGTTCGCCAATCCCATTGATAGTGCACTCAACCTGACCAGCACCAGCCTGAACAGCTGCCAAACTGTTTGCAACCGCCAAACCAAGATCGTCATGACAATGAACACTCAGGATTGCTTTATCGATATTTGGGACACGATTCCGAAGCGCATGGATCACATCAAACATCTGCTGTGGCGTAGCATACCCAACGGTATCTGGAATATTAACGGTAGTCGCTCCAACATCGATAACCGCCTCAACGACGCGACAAAGAAAATCTATTTCTGTACGAGCAGCATCCTCCGGCGAAAACTCGATATCTTCACATTTCTCTCTTGCTCGACGGACACCTGCTACCGCTCGCCGAACGACCTCGTCTTCATCCATCCGGAGTTTGAACTCACGGTGGATTGCACTCGTTGCTAAAAATACATGAATTCGTGGGCGGGCTGCTTCAGTGAGTGCTTCCCAGGCGCGGTCTATATCACTATCGTTGCACCGAGCGAGGCCACAAATTATCGGTTCGCGAACTGCACGACCGATTTCGCGGACTGATTCGAAGTCACCGGGAGAAGCAATTGGGAAACCCGCTTCAATGACATCAACCCCTAATTGAGACAGTGCATGCGCAACCTCAATTTTTTCAGTGAGATTCATGCTTGCACCCGGAGACTGTTCTCCGTCTCGAAGCGTCGTATCAAAAATTTGGACTGATTGATGAGCAGACATGATCAGTTAAAAACTTGCCTTTCCAGAATAATCCAGACACTTCTCAGAATAATGTGGCCCCGGAACCACAAGTCTAATTTAGCAGACCTTCTTCATTGTCCACTCTCTTGGAACTCTTGCTACCCCAAGAACCTATGGCATCTGTACATACACAGAAAACCGCTGCTTCCGCCTAATATCGGGTCCTTGCTAGCACCATGCGGCATTGCAGACCATCTACATGCCTCCAAAGTTCCGCTCTGGTATCATCAAAGGTTGGGAGTTTCGACGAACATGACCAAGACGACTCTAATCGAGTAAACACAAGATGACACTTCGTGAGTTCCAACAACTCATTCGCAATATGTACCACGACAAGGATGCTGCACGTGGTGTCGAAGGAACATTCATGTGGCTGACAGAGGAAATTGGGGAACTCGCAACTGCCTTACGAAGCGGCTCGCCTGAAGAGCAGGCCTTGGAGTTTGCTGACGTCTTGGCATGGCTCGCAACCATTGCAAATGTTGTCGATGTCGACCTCGAGCAGGCAATTGCAAAAAAATATGGACATGGCTGTCCTGGCTGCGGGCAAATTTCTTGCACCTGCCCCGATGCGGAGAAGCCATAATGATTCCTAAGCAGCTCTTGCTCTGCTTCCTTTTTTTGATTGCCACACCGGTGGTTGGTATGGCGACATCTGACAGTCAGGAGTTCTCGGCTGAAATTGGCCTCAATGGAATTGTTCGTGCAGGCCACTGGACGCCGGTGACACTTCGCATTCCACAGTCTCTTGCGCAACCATCAACTCGCTACGTTGCTGTAGAAGCGCAGGACCCAGATGGACAATGGCTTCGATCACCACTGGTTCGTCCCACTTCGATAAACGATACACAATGGGCAGCAAGGCTTCTTGTAAAGATTGGCGGCAGAGACAGCACCATTCGGGCCGTGGTCATCGACACGACAGAACCAAAGGCAGACAGATCGGATCTCGCGCAGGTGGTTGCTTCAAAAACAGTGCCAATTCCGCAACTACTGAAATCAAGTCAGGAAGTCTTGATGCTTCTCGGCGACCTCGAGAATGCGACAAGAGCGTCTCGACTTGCGGCTCGGGAAGATGGGTCACGAATGCTTGTGGTTTCTCCTGAGCCACGTTCCGAATCGCTTCCACTCTCTCCTGTTTTTGGCCCTCCGGGGCTAACGCTTGACGGCATCGACAAGGCGATAATCTGCGGAAATGCGGTGACACGAGGCATTTCAGACGATCGCCTTCTTGAGCTTGATGCATGGATTCGGGAGGGAGGTGACCTCCTTCTCATATCAGGAATGTCGCTTCCGGCTGCTCTATCAACGTCTCCATCTCTCGAGTCATGGCTGCCTGGCAAGTTCAGCCGGCTAGTCCCATTACGTCGGGCATCTGCGCTTGAAACATATGCGAGATCCAGTCGACCACTCGCCCGCCGAGCTATTGAAGAGTTACAGATTCCAATCTTCGAAGATCTTCCAAAACTACAAGGTGTGATCGAGGCTTCAGTTGGTGGCACCGAAAACGACCCACCACTTGTCGTGCGTCGCGCCTATGGCTTTGGACGGATCACATGGATTGGTATCGATCTTGATACACGAACATTTGCCTCATGGCCTGGCACCGACTCACTTGTACTAAAGCTACTCGATATCGAAGACAGTGGAGATTCTGAAGGAAGAGCAGGGGAGGCGCGGCGGGGCGGCCTCGACTTGGCAGGACAATTAAGGCTTGCAGTCGATAATTACCAGAGTGTCTCCGTTATTCCGTTTGAGCTCATTGCACTCATCGGAATGCTCTATGTTGCTGCACTCTTTCCACTTGACTGGTGGATCGCCCGACGAAGCGAGCGTTTTAGATGGATAACTTGGCTGACCTTGCCGCTCATTGTCCTCGCCTTTACAGGAATCACTTGGTCAACCACACATCAATTTAAATCTGATGGATGGCAGATCCACACTGCCGGTGTCTTTGATATTGACGAGGCGACCCAAACGTGTCGATCAACCAGCTTTGCCGGCATCTGGGCTTCAAACAATGGACGATTCAACCTGTCTGCAAACCCTACGCAAGACACCTCCAGAGAAGATTCTCGTTCAGTGGTGAGTTGGTTTGCAGCATCTGGACGAAACATCGGCGGCCCTGATGCATTAACGCCACATCCTTCTCTTGCTGGAGCCCCCTACGCATACGGATCATCCGCAGCCAGACTTCAGAACATTTCAATTGCGGCAGCTTCAAGCCAACTCTTTGAGGCCAACTCGACCAGCCGACTGCCAACTGTTTCAATACAATCAACGCTTAGCAGAACGGGGCAGGGAACCCTTCGCGGAACAATCACGAACCAACTTCATGTATCTCTCAACGATTGCGTCCTCATGCACGCAGGCTGGCTTTACGACATTGGCACCCTTCGCCCGGGTGACACTTTTGATCTCGAAGCAGGAAAAGGCCCGCGATCTCTGGGGGCTTTTCTAACAAAAAAACGAGCTGTCAAAGACCGTAATGTCTCAGCACGATGGAAATCAGATGATCAAGACATATCACGAATTCTCGAAGTAGCTGGCATGCATCGCGCGACCGGTGGATCAGAGTATACCGGACTCCAATCGGGGCGACTCGAGCACATTGACATGACTCACCTCCTTGCTTTAGACCGTATCATTCTTATGGGCATGGGACCTTCTGCCACAAAATGGCTGCCACAAAAACCAAGTGAATCCGGACTCAAACATTTCAAGGATGCAGGAGACACAACTCTCTGGAGAATTGTTCTCGAGCTTCGCAACTAACTCCCTGACACAAAACCTGAAATATCTACATGATCGAAACCGTTGACCTGACCAAAAAATATGGTGACTTTTTTGCACTTGAGTCCCTGACATTAAAACTCGAGCAAGGAGATCTATTCGGTTTTATCGGCCCAAATGGTGCGGGGAAAACAACGACTATCCGAATCTTATCGACACTTTTGTCACCGTCTTGGGGAGAAGCTTCGGTATGCGGCTACTCAATTTACACCCACCCGCGGGAAATACGCCGGGCGATTGGCTACATGCCAGATATTTTTGGTGTATACGACGACATGCGAGTCATCGAGTACCTTGAATTTTTCGCTGCTGCCTATCGCATCAATGGGCCCGCTCGACGCAAGGTTGCGGAACGTTCGCTCGACTTGGTTGATCTAGGAGTAAAAAGAGATGAACTTGTGACCAGTTTATCTCGTGGCATGACTCAGCGTCTCGGCTTGGCCAGAGTGCTTCTCCACGACCCTCAAGTGCTTCTTCTCGATGAACCTGCCAGCGGCCTCGACCCAAGAGCCCGTATTGAAATGCGGGGTCTGCTCAAACGACTTCAAGATCTCGGGAAAACCATTCTTGTATCAAGTCACATCCTTCCCGAACTGGCTGACATTTGCAATCGTGTTGGAATCATTGAGTATGGACAACTTCTTGCCCAGGGCGACGTAGCAGATCTTCTTGCTCAAGTTCGAGGCCGACCTGTCATCTGCATTGAAGTGGAAGGTGACCCGGAGAAATCAGCCCGCCTTCTGGAAGATTGTCCTGGCATCGCTGAGGTCAACATCCTCGAAGGCATCATCCGTGCAACACTCGACGACCGTTCGGTTGATATATCACTTCTTCCAGCCACAATCGTTGCGAGTGGTGAACGGTTGCTTGGAATGAGGGAAGAGGAAATAAACCTGGAAACGGCATTCCTGGAACTGACAAAAGGCTCCTTGGGCAGGCAGGCAGACGATGCCCCACAAGGCTGGGGCAAACTGCAGGATGGCCAGTCAGCGTAGATTTATGCTTCGGTACTTTCTCACCACTGTTATTGTGTTCTCTGGGCTACTCACCATGTCCAGCAGTGGGTTTGCCCAGCCCGCGGCAGCAAAGCAGGTTCAATTCTCGGTACCTAGTAGAAAATTCTCAGCTGACCGGTACGCAAATGCTCGAGAGCGAATGGTTCGTGAAGACATAGCCGCCAGCGGTGTCACCAACACTCGTGTTCTTGAAAGCATGCGACTGACACCCCGTCACGAGTTCGTTACTACCGCTCAACGGCCGCTGGCTTACTTTGATATGTCTCTACCCATTGGAGAGCGACAGACCATCTCTGGTCCTTTTGTCGTAGCCTATATGACCGAACAACTCGATCCGAAACCTACTGATCGGGTTCTCGAAATCGGAACTGGAAGTGGCTACCAGGCTGCGATCCTCTCGCCGCTTGTAGGAACGGTTTACTCGATTGAAATACATGATGCACTTGGGCGGCGGGCACGCTCAACACTACGACGACTTGGGTATACCAATGTCGTAACAAAAATTGGTGATGGGTTTATGGGATGGGCAGAGAAGGGGCCTTTCGACAAGATTATAGTCACGTGCTCCCCTGAAGAAATTCCGTTGCCACTCATCGATCAGCTTGTTGAAGACGGCATTATGATTATTCCAGTGGGTGAACGATACGAACAAACATTGGTGCGGCTCCAGAAAAGAGCAGGGAAGTTGGAGCGGACGGATCTCGTGCCAAGTTTATTCGTTCCGATGACAGGAGAAGCCGAAGAACGGCGCGCGGTGCTTCCGAATGGAGTGAAACCACGCTTAGCGAATTCGAGCTTTGAAGAGTGTTTGCCAGATAGTGAAACACCAACCGCATGGTATTACGGCCGACAAGAGGCCCTTCTTGAAAACGGCAACTCACCAGATGGCCGGAGACATCTTCTTCTCAAAAACAGTGAGCCTGGGCGACCAGCGCATATCTTCCAGGGGTTTCCAATCGATGGCCGCTCTGTTCGTGAACTGAAAATTTCATATCAGGTGCGGGTGGCGGGGCTCGGCAGTGGCCGGATACCTGCCGAAAAACCAGGCGTTGCGATCCGATTTTTCGACGAGCGAAGGGCGCGTTCGACGCGGCTTGTTGCTCCGCTGAGGATTTTGAACAGTGAATGGACCCTCGTTACAGGCTCGCTATTGGTGCCCACATGGTCCAGAGAGGCAATTCTGCAGGTGGGACTCATGGGTGCTACCGGTCAGATTGAAGTTGACAAAATCCAAATCGTCGCGGTTGAAAGACCTTGAAACACGCGTAAAACGGTCAGAAAACATCATTTCCGGCATGAGGAGGCGCAAGAACGCTGCTCAAAACGGAGGCCCCAAAAGCCATCCTGCTTACGTAATCCCTATTTTCTACCCCTCCTTCTTGCTTTACCCAGCCGTCAAACTATTCTAGGGGAGTCCGTTCATTCTGCTTTTGATCGATTCGTTTTGCGATCTTCAGAAGCAGTCGTTATCCCTTTCAACTCGCCGTGGAGATTGCCCTACATGTTGGCTCACCGATTCATCCGTTCGGTCGGATTTTTCACCGTTCTTTCAATAGTGGCATCTGCCTGCTGTGACGTACAGGCTGGCTGGAACCACCGCTACACCGCTGCTTATGGCTCCTCAGGGGGTTCGAGCAGTAGTGGCGGAAGCAGTTCATCAGGTGGCTCGTCATCATCGTATGGTGGCTCGTCATCATCGTACGGCGGCTCGTCATCATCTTATGGCGGAAGCAGTTCATCAGGTGGTCACCGAATGACTCACTGGGAACGCAAAAGTGCTCGACGCGCCTACCGGCACGCTGCACGTTCAAGTTACGGCAGCTCCGGCGGAAGCCACTCTGCCTTCTATGGCAGTTCTGGTGGATCCAGTTCCAGTGGCGGTAGCTCGAGTGGTTCGTACGGTTACTACGGATACAGCTACGGGTACGCCGCCCCGGCAGCAAGTGTCGGCTACTCATCAATGTCTCCAATGACATCCAGCATGCCTGTCGATGCGTATCGTGTCATCACAGATGAGCCTGTTGGTGATGTTGCCGGAGACTCTGGCGAAGAAGTTCAAACACCAGCACCAACCGACTCAACTGAATTTGTTCCGAAAGACGGCGTTCTTCTACTTGTCTCGGTTCCAAATGATGCCAAAGTGCTCGTGAATGGATCTGAAACAACATCGACAGGAAGCCTCCGCCGGTTTGTTTCGCGCGGTCTTCAAGAAGGTGCGACATATGACTACACCGTCACAATGGTGGTTGGTGACGGCGAAAAACCTGTTGAAGAGACTCAAATAGTGAGTGTAATGGCCGGTGAATTGAGCAAGGTTTCCTTCGAAGAATCCTTGCAATTGACAACGAGTCTTACTGTTCATGTTCCAGAAGAATCAACCGTATGGCTTGCAGGCAATATGACTGATTCGACAGGAGCGACTCGAACATTCGAAACGTCTGCTCTACCAACCGGCTCCGCGTGGGAGAACTACGAGATTCGTGTTGTGACCAAGCATGCCGGTGGGGAAAAGACTGTTTCGAAGGTTATTAATCTTGCCGCCGGAGATGATGTCGAACTCTCTTTCGAGACAACTGATGTTCTCGCTGATGCAAGCCTTATTGAAAAGACTGCATCAATTCAGTAACGAATCGAAACAAGACGTACAATCAAAAAATTCGTACTATCCCCCATGGCTCAATTAAGCCATGGGGGATTTTTTTAGGTTTGTTAAAGCATCTCGTTTATCGACCCTACAGGAAATCTTTTTGTCAGGCTCGTTGAAAAGCCGATGGATTCTGTTATCGCGTCTTCCTGAAAAAGCCCAAAGCGACCATGATCAAAGAACAGCAAGCCACTGAGAATCCGACCGTCCGGCGAGGGTGGCCACTCGCTGTTCGACTTTTTGCGTCTGCTGGCATCCTTTTATATCTTTTGGCGATAGCCTTACCACCACTCGCAGGCCCACCACCAGCGAGTGAGCTTGCAAACGTAATTCTCCAGCCGTTCCGGCCACTTGTAGGTGCAATGAGCTTAAGCCATGGGTATCGTTTCTTTGCCCCAAACCCTGGACCTGGCCATTCCATTCGATGGACTATGGTGACTGCGGGCGGATACGATCTGAAAGGGATCATACCCGACACAGAAACGGACTGGCCACGACTCCTTTACCACCGCCGATTCATGATTCCAGAAAAAATTGCAGCACTGGTTCCGCCGCCGCTTGCACCGGCAGAAATCCGTCGTGAAGCAACTCGTGATTGGCAACCTTTTGCTGAGGATATCGCAACTCACTTGCTGACAAAGCACAATGGACAGGAGGTTACCCTCGAACTTGTTGAGCATTACTTGCCGGATACGTTCGAACTAAAAGAGGGCAGGGGAGGGGATGACCTGATAACTCCACTGGGCAGCTACGCGTGGCGGAAGAAGGCATCCCAATGAAACCCGAATATGGTGAAAATTTTTCTGGCCGAGAAAGCCTGAACTGGTTCGCCTCCTGGTGGACGGCTTGGACGGCATTCTGGTTTACGCCATCAAATCCTTTCCTTCTGAGCGTACTGCGGATTTTCGTTGGCTCGCTCCTGGCATGGTCAAACTTTGTCTGGTTGCTTGATCAAGAAGGCTTCTTCGGCCTCAGCGGCTGGCAATCAGCCGGAAATGTCTGGCGACTCAATGATCAGCCCTGGCACTGGAGTTGGTATTTCCCGGCACAAACACTCCTCGCGACAAAGTCACTCACAGCCGTAAGCCTTCTCGCCTCAATTTCACTATCCGTTGGGCTTCTCACCCGGCCTGCGGCATGCATTGCTTTAGCCGGATATGTGAGTGCCGTAAATCGCGCACCGCTGAATACCTTTGGATTTGATGATGTTCTTGGGATTATGCTCGTGCCCCTGATCATTGGCACCGCGGGAGCCCGCCTGTCAGTGGACAGTATTTTTTGGAAAAAGCAGTCCGCACCAAATACTGAAACAACGATTGCGTTGAGGCTCATTCAGGTCCATCTGTGCATACTTTATTTCTTCTCCGGGTGTGGGAAATTGCTCGGGGCAAGCTGGTGGGAAGGCACCGCACTCTGGGGTGCGGTAGCCAATATCCAATACCGCACGATTGATCTCACATTTCTCGCCTGGCATCCACTACTTATCAATGCCCTTACGCTTGGAACACTATTCTGGGAAGTCTCATACTCCGCGCTGATATGGCCTCGTTTAACACGACCACTGGTTTTGGCGATGGCCGTCTTCGTTCACTTGGGAATTGGGCTTACGATGGGCATGATGGAGTTTGGGATCGCTATGCTAATTGCTAACATGGCTTTTCTTCCTTTAGACCTGAATACACTCCAAACACACACAGATTAAAAACTTGCCCCAGGAAAGAATTCATGATCAATACGCTTGCCATTGTCGGCGCTACTGGTGCTGTTGGAAAAATCATTCTTGAGCAAATTGTGAGCCGAAAATTTCCAGCAAAAAATATAAAGCTTCTTGCTTCGCCACGATCTGCAGGCAAAACAATTGAATACGGAGAAGAAACTCTTACTGTGGAAGCTCTTACTCCTGATGCTTTTCAAGGTGTAGAAATAGCAATTGGCAGCACACCAGATGAAGTCGCTGCTGAATTCGTTCCCTGGGCGGTAGAACACGGCACTGTTGTTGTCGATGAAAGCGCTTACTTTCGCATGCAACCGGATGTCCCTCTGGTCATTCCTGAAATTAACCCAGAAGCAATCAGCCTCCATAACGGCATTATTGCTAGCCCGAATTGCTCTACAACACAGATGGTGATGGTAATGAAGCCACTCCACGACGCAGCGAACGTTCGACGTGTACTCGTGAGCACCTACCAAGCTGTCAGCGGCGCAGGAATAGCTGCAACGCAAGAACTAAAGCATGGAATGCAGGCATGGCTCAACAAGTCACCAGAAGAATCCAATATTTTCACTCACCCGATTGCAGCCAATCTCATTCCGCAGATTGGATCAGCAAAACAGGGGGGCAGCACAAGTGAAGAAGTGAAGATGGTCCAAGAAACTCAAAAGATATTTAACGACAGCACTATTGGTGTATGCGCTACATGTGTTCGTGTTCCAGTCGCCGACGCCCATAGCGAAAGCCTAATAATAGAGACCGAGAAGCCTCTCTCTCCAGAGGAAGCAACCCGTCTTTTATCTGGATTTCCTGGCATTACCGTCAATGACAACCTTTCTGAATCCACCTATCCAATGCCACGCAATGCCGGAGGCCTGGATGATGTCTTTGTTGGTCGTATCCGACGCGACCCATCAGGCCAAAACTCTCTTGCAATGTGGTGCGTTTCGGACAACCTACGGAAAGGGGCCGCAACGAATGCAGTTCAAATTGCCGAGCACCTTGCACGAGAAATGATGGAATGAGCCGAACACTACAGCTCCGGCTTGCTTACAATGGCGAACGATTCAGTGGATGGCAGATTCAACCCGATCAACGAACAGTTCAGGGCGTTCTCAGTGATGCCATTCAGAGCATCTGTGGGGAAACAGTCGTGCCAAAGGGCAGTAGCCGTACAGATGCTGGTGTTCACGCCGCAGATCAGGTAGCCAGCTTCACAACATCAAGCCCGTTTACACCGGATGTTTGGCGACGAGCGCTCAATGCTCATCTTCCAAAGGATGTTGTGGTGCTCCGTTCAAGTGAAGTGAATTCTTCTTTTAATCCTATTTCCGATGCCGTAACAAAACGATATCGCTATCGCATTCATGACGGAGAAGTTCGACCCGTGCTCGCTCGGCCATTTGTCTGGCAATGGAATTCTCGATTAAACGTTCCGGCTATGCGGGAAGCTTCTTCCTTCCTGGTTGGTGAGCACGACTTCACCAGCTTTGAAAACCCGTCCTCTCCTCGCACCTCAAAAGTACGCAAAATCAATGACCTGACCATTCAGAGACGAGATGGAGGAGAATCCACCCCCGATTCTGAAATCTGGATTGAGATCGAGGGAAATGGTTTCCTTTACAATATGGTGAGAATTATCGCTGGCACACTACTTATGGTTGGCGCGAGTAAACGCCCACAAACATGGGTTGGCAATGTGCTTGACGACCGAAATCGAACAAGCGCAGGCCCAACTGCGCCACCGCAAGGCCTTTTGCTTTTACAAATCAATCTCAAACCACAAACAGTAGCAGTGCGTAATGGCTCGTCCTCCTGAACAACTTGGTTCCCTCAGACTTGTTCGTCAACTCGGCGTCGGCCGTAAATGTCAAATCTGGGAAGCCTCCGATGAGAGCCAAACGAAACGTGTTGCAGTAAAACTCGTGTCCCCTGAGTCGGTATCTGACAAGGGTGTCCGTCAACTTCTCAAGCATGAACTCATCGTGAGCAACTCACTTAACCATTCTGGAATAATTCGTATAGAACGCTATTCAACGGCTGGCCAGCTACCTCACCTTGTCATGGAATTATTCCGACACCCGAATTTAAAAATGCGTCTTACTGCTGGGATAGAGTCGATCATAGGCCAAGCACAGTTCGTTGCACAAAATGCCGCCGATGCAATTAGTCATCTTCACGAGAAACGCTGGGTCCACCGTGACCTCAAACCAGAAAATATTCTTGTTGATGACTCAGGGAACATCCGGCTCATTGACCTTGGCATCGCCTCACGACCACCAGGAATTCTTTCTCAATTGTTATCAATGAAGAGGACTGTCCAAGGATCACCAAGCTACATGTCACCGGAACAGATTCGGGGAAGCCGTGTCGGGTATGCTGGAGACATCTACTCGTTCGGCTGTCTCCTTTACGAGCTCGTTACCGGCCATACTCCGTTCACCGGATCGACTCAACAGGAACTCCTCAGCAAGCAACTGTACGCAACGCCGCCATTTGCATCAGCAACAAACCCCGGCGTCACACCAGAACTCGACCGATTCATTCGTGAACTTCTTGCGAAACGACCGACGGAAAGGCCTTCTTCCATGGCCGAAGTTGCTGCACACCTTCGCAACACACCATTCCTGACTCCAAAGGCTCGCTCTGCGGCATCCAAGAAAGCCGATTGACGGCAGTTCGGTCTGCCGGCGAGAATACGTGTGTTGTTTTTGTTACTCCAGGGATACCACCATGGCCCGCGGACTCCATCGTTTGCCTTTAGAAAAACCTATTTATGAACTCGAGGACAAAATTGCTGACCTCGAAACAGCACCATTGGGCCAGCAGTCTCAAGAAGAAGTTCAACAACTTCGTCGAGAATGTGCTGATCTCCAAAAACAAATCTTCAGCAATCTTGACCCATGGCAGACCGTCGAAGTCGCGCGACATCCAAACCGACCAAAAACGAGTGACTACTTGGGGCTTGTTTTTGATGAATTTGTCGAACTCCATGGCGACAAGGCTTTTGGTGATGACCCCGCCATGCTCACCGGATTTGCGAAAATTGATCGTCATAAAGTCCTTGTTATCGGTCACCAGAAAGGGAAAACGCTCGCTGAGAAACAGGCCTGCCACTTTGGTTGCGCTCATCCCGAAGGATATCGCAAAGCGATGGGGAAAATGCGATTGGCGGCGAAGTACGGCCTGCCCGTGATTTGCCTCATTGACACGCCTGGAGCCTATCCGGGGGTCGGCGCTGAAGAACGCGGGCAAGCGCAAGTGATTGCCGAAAGCATGTTCCTAATGGCTTCGCTGAAAGTACCGATTATTTGTGTTGTAATTGGTGAGGGGGGTTCTGGAGGAGCGCTGGGAATCGGTGTTGGGGACCGTGTCGCAATTCTCGAACATGCGTATTACAGCGTAATCTCGCCCGAGGGCTGCGCTGGCATTCTCTGGAAAAGTGCTGAATTCAAGGCTGATGCCGCTCGAGCGTTAAGAATGCGAGCGTGGGACCTGAAGGAGTTCGGCGTGATTGATAAAGTTATTGATGAACCTCGAGGTGGTGCGCATCGCGATCCGCGTTTGATGGCAGCTCGACTCAAGACATTCCTTGAGCGAACCCTCAAGGAATTGGTCAGCCTGCCAATTGAGAAACTTGTCGAGAATCGTTACGACAAATTTCGCCGCATGGGTGCCTTCCTTGAAGACTGAAAAGCCCCAAGGATAATCGGCCGAAGCAGGGGGACACTGCAAAAAAAGAGCATATCCCGGCTGTTTCCACCCCTTCTCTAACGTCCGATAATGTCTGTTATGTCCGGTTTCCGTCCTGTTTTACAGGATGTACGGAACTTTCTAGAGCCACTCTCCCCTGATGCCTCGTGCCCCCGCTCTAAGGCCGAACAGGAAGCGGAGTCTGCGTGCCAACTGGAAACCGCTGCGGCACATTTCCTGGCTGCTGATTGAGAATGCCGGCGGGCGCCGATACGTTGCTGCCACCAAATGCAGACTTCTGATCGAGATACCGACCGGCAGCCTGGACACCCGTTTCGGAAGAGCGTGGTGAACTCATCCACGCGGCAGCTGCTTCTACTGAGGAAGGCATCGCAGCCCCCTTCTCTCCGGACAAATGATCTGTTTCAACGCCAGCCCAAGCGGCAACTGAGGTCACGCCCTCCAGCACACTCTGCCAGGAGGTGCCTCCGTTTTGGCCAGATCCCCCCGCCACACCACCTTCCAGCGAACGCCCACCATCACCATCGAATTGCTGGCGAAACTGCTGCAGGAACGGATCTACGGTCTCATGGATATCTGCTGGCAGGAATTGATCTGCTTCACCAATGAGTTTTGCGACAATCTGACCACTCTGACTACCCGTTATTTCTCCCCGGTACGCTGGCATCATTGTAACTGCAAAAAACGTTACAACCACGCAAATGAGAGCGCCTTTCGCAAGGCCAAATAGCAAGCCCAACTGGTGATCAAACGCTGAAAGATGAACTGCGTCAATTAATGTAGACACGAACCGAAATGTGATCCAAACAACCAGCGATGTGCCCACATAGAGAGCAAGCATTGCCAGAAGCCTGTTCCAAGGCGGCTGCTGACCGATAAACGGAGCAAGTTCCCCACTAAAACGGAGTGAAACGTATGAACTTAGGCAGATTCCGGCGATCCATGCGATCTGCCAGACGATTCCCTTGAAATAGCCGAGGACCCCAGCAGTAGCCAAAAGCCCAAGCATCACCATGTCATAGCTATCTATCGCCACTCGTTCTCTCCTTAATCGACACTCTTTTGACCGACACGCCGACCAAAATTGGATCGAGTGAGACTGTAGGGTCTCCGGCACTGCCCAAAAAGTCCAGTTTCGAAGAGAAAGCAACCACAGCACGCCCGCCCCAGGCTTCGCGTAACCCCCAGCCCCCCCAATATCCCTTGTTTCTTGTTGTGACGCTCGCTTTATTCTGAAAACTCCTGCCTTGCTGGTTGGGCAGAATAAAACGTGTCGGTAGTGCAGGGGGTGCAAAAGAAAAGGCCCTCTGTATGAACGACCAAATAAGCCGAAGGTCATATAAAGACGTTGTTTTGTGGCGCCCTGTGCGCTTGGTGATTGAGGGAACAATTGCCAGCAACGGCCAAAGTTACTGCAATTCGCAGCAACTTTTTACAGAGGAACGCCTCTCGAGGAGGGATTCGCAGAGTGCCGGGATTCCGTGAGCACATCACCGGTTCGACGATCGTCGGCATCGGCTACGGGACAGCCGCTTGGTATGTCGGTGAGATTCCTCCGCTGACATGCCTTCTTGGGGCTGGCTTATGCTCCGTTGCAGGCATGCTCCCTGATCTGGACAGCGGACCAGGCATTCCTCTCAGAGAAAGCGTTGCGTTTGCCGCCGCTGTTGTGCCCGTGATGCTGTTACCTCGAATCCAACAAATCAGCATGCCTTCAGAGGCACTCATTCTCGTATGTGCTGGAATCTATCTGGCAATTCGATTTGGAGTCACATATCTCCTGAAGCAATTCGCTGTCCATCGAGGAATGTTCCACAGCGTACCGGCAGCTGCCATCGCAGGGCTCACTGCTTTCCTCATTTTTGCATCTGAAGAACCAATACGCCGATATTTTGTCGCAAGCGCTGTTGTCCTCGGATTCCTGACCCATCTGATCCTTGATGAAATATGGTCTGTGAAACTTGGTATGTTCGGCCCCAAGATAAAAAAGTCATTTGGAACAGCAGTGAAATTTCTTGGTAATGAGGCATGGGCCAATATCGTGACATACCTCCTTCTCATAATCCTCGGAGCCTTGGCTGTGAGTGATGCGGCTGTTAACGAGAATCTGTCGGCAGTTCGCCAGCAGATGGAGCAGGCCTCCCGTCAATACCCTACCTACCCCACAACGCAGCCGCTTTATAGACGTTGAGAGACTCCGGATGGTAATCGGTAGACTTCTCCATAGGGAATACTCGGTCATCCTCTTGCTTGACTCCTTGGCGTGAGGGATCATGCAGGTCGTGTACACCTCTGTGCTGCTAGAGAATTCAGGTTTTCCAGAAAGAACTACGTCCCATGGCCCCTCCTCTGGAAGCAACAGGCACTGCTTACTTGGGCACTCAACCGCTACTTGCCGGCTACCTATTTCTTATCGCGATTGCGGCATTCGCAGGCGGCGTTTCCGTTAGCTTCCTGACGCTCGGCCACCGCAGATTGCAGGTCTTCCTGTCCTTTACGGGCGGTGTTTTACTCGGTGTTGGACTGCTCCACATGATACCGCACGCATTTCTCGAACTAGACAATCGCATTGACCAAACAATGAACTGGGTCCTTCTTGGGTTTTTTGTGATGTTTCTGCTTGAACGAGCATTTCATGGTCATTCACACCATGCCGCCGACGGTTGCGAAAGCACCACAACATGCCTTCACGACACAACCGAACATGACCAGTTCCAAGGTCACGCTCCAGACCCTGCCCGACACGCGCACAACCCAAGTCAATTGGGATGGAGCGGAGCCTTTATTGGACTTGGTCTGCACAGCCTTGCTGATGGCGCGGCACTTGCAGCAGCCGTCCATTCGGACATTGGGCACGGTGTCACGTGGCTGGCCGGCCTTGCAACATTCCTGGCGATTGCTCTCCACAAGCCTTTTGATGCTGGCATTATTTCAACCCTTATGCTCGGCTCAGGGATTCCAAGAAATACGCGGCTTGCGCTCAACTTTCTTTACGCTCTTGCGGTACCCGCAGGCGCTTTCTTCTTTGTTTTGGGAATTAATTTCCTTGGTGATTCCCAATCATCACTTACAGGTGCGTCGCTTGGTCTGGCAGCTGGGGCATTTCTCTGCATAGCTGCAGCAGACCTACTACCGGAAGTACAGTTCCATAGTCACGACCGCATCCTTTTGACAGTCGCTCTTGCAGCCGGAATTGCGTTGGCATGGGTGATGACTGCACTTGAACAAACGAGTCATTCTCACAATCAAATTGTGGTTAAAATGACCGAGAACTCTCTGTAGTCACGTTGATGAATGGAAGCTCAAGCGTCTGCTGAGCCCACCGTCATCTCGTTCGGTTCAACATCTAAACCACGAGCTTCACGCATCGCTCGTACTTCAACAAGAACATCTTCAATCAAGGATTGTTGCTCGGTAATTTTTGCCCGCTGACACTGAAAGCACGCAGCAATAACACCTGTGAGTCCTATTCCACCCAGGAGATGTGGCGTGACCCATGCCTCACTCCCTCTTCGCCCTGCTGCCGGGTCTGCAGCACCTCCCAAGGCAACAATCCCAACAACACTAAGCATGCCAAGTAAAGCAAACGGAAACGAACGTCTTTTTATCACCTTGCTTCTCAAAATAAAATTGTCCGACAGCCGGTATGTCTCCACAACCTCTTTGCACCACCGCGCGGTCCCAATAAAGTACGTCACCGACATACTGTTTACGAGAACAACTACCAACGCCGCTAAGACACCAGAGAGCCGATGGACTGTTCCCCAACGAAGAATCGCCTGATCCGTTTGACCATGAAGATCACCAAGCCACAGACCGAGCCCAGCGGTTGCAGCCATTAACGCCACTGCAAAAACTGCCACCGATGTGAATATTTTTTCCATTATTACTCCCTAGACACGTGAAGCCTCGCTGATGCTATGTACGTTTCTCGCTCTACAACAGGATAGTCCGCTTCCCAACAACGAAACAGCAAAACGTGTTTCATACCCGAATAAAATGCACCAAATTTGGGTCACACTATTGCCTTAGTGGCTGGATTGCTCGAACGAACTGCTCTGTCACATCAAGAAGACCTTCTGCCGACGGCTTATACACAAATGCAGCTGAGTCTATCGGTTCCCCCAGTCTTACTTCGTAGAGTTCGAGAATGGATATTGGTTCAACTTCGCCATCGTCGCTCCGACCACTCCATGTTATTCGGAAGGGAAACAGCTGTTCGCTCCCAATGATTAACTCTACGGAACAAGGCGTTCCTGTAGGAATCTCCTCGGCAACGCCCTCTGGAGAATTCGGCAACGCCTTAAGGTGTGGGAAAATTTCTACCAGCCGACTTGAGTCCCATCGACCGACCACTCGCCAGACCGGGAGCCCTTCAAGCGATTCCCTCTCGGCTGATTCAAATTGAAAATAACGCCGTATGTGTGCAAGTGCCCCTTGCAATCCACCCAAATGAGGAGCAACGGCCTGACCTTCCTCGATGCCAAAATCTTTGAGTTTTGTCCGGATTTGAGAAATGTCCACTCGGGCCAGACGTACTGGCGTACTGCTTCCCTTTTGAAATTTCCAAAAAGAAATCCCGTCAGAAACTTCAAGCAACTCAAATGTTTCGGTATCCGCTTTATTGACTACCTCAAAACGAAATTGCTGATCTACCCCACTGCCCTGTTGCAGATATCGCCCTGTTCCAACAATCACCATTCCTTCAGCTCGGGTGCGTTGCCTGATACGTGCGGAGATGGACTCTACACGCCCAAGACGCGACAGCATTGAAGCAACCAGACGTTCAGCCTGCTTCTGAGAAGAGACCAACTCAGCAGTCTGGCGAACCCCTGAACTGGCTGACTGCTGATAGACGCTGTTCTCAGCTTTCTCTTGAGATCTACTTCTCCCACCGAAGAACAGAGACGTTACCCAGACTAACAGCAGGACAAAACAACGTAAAAAACGTCTGAAATCCAACGCAAGCATCTTGGGACTTGGGGCAAAATCTACCAATTTCGTGATTTCTACGGGTTTTTCCAAAGATTTCGGTGCGGGAAAGTCGAAGTATGCCAAAGCACTGATTTTCGACACACAGAAACGTTCCGGTGTCGGGATATCAGAAGTCTATGAAATGGAAAACGAAAGGCACATGCCGAATTTTCGGTTGCCCAAAAATAGCAAGAAACGCCACACCCCACCCGGTTCCCAAAGGCTGGAGACTCTGAAGTGAAATTCAACATCTGTGCTCGAAAACTTATAGGGCTTTCGTTGGTGACAGCGCTTACTGGCTGCCACATCCCAGCAAATTCCCCTCTTTCGGGGATTGCCGGCCTTGGGACTGCTGCTCAGCCACACACAAACGTGTTGCCACCACCTCAAATGCTCGCCCACCCAGGGCCTGGTGTTGATGGTCCCGGTCCAGGCATCATAGCCCCCGTTGGATACGAAGAATTTGTGTCAGAAAACGGCGTCTCCGCATTAGCAACGGGCGGCATGGCCCCTCTCGTGGCCAACGGACCACCACTGTCCCAGGTAGGCTTCTTGGGCCCGGATGGTATGCAGGTTCGCTGGGACATTGCTACAGCGGGAGGGTTTGACTCAACCCCACTCGTTACCCCTGGCCGCTACGATTTTCCACAAGGAGCAATCTACCGTCTGAAGTTGACGAATATCCCTGGCCGAGAGGGAACAGAATTATATCCGACGCTTGAAGTCGCTCCCACAACACCGCGGACTGCCGCATTCATTGCGCACAACACCGTTCCTGTTCAACTTACGGACGAAGATCTCGATCAAGTGACAACAGGGAACTTTGTCACAAAAGTTGTTTATCTGCCTGATCCAGACTATCAGGAACTTGCAGTGGCCGGAGTTGAAACGCTCGTAAGCACACGCCTTGACCCGGGCATTGATCCTGTCGTCGAAGCAGATCGCCGGGGCTCAATCCTGGCCATTATTCGAATCGGAAACAAAGATCTTGAATCCATCGTGATGCAAGGAGCTGTGCCTACCGGTGGTATTTCACAAACCGCGGCAGGCATTCCTCTTGGCATGCCCTGTGGTGACACATCAGGACAATTACCACCCGCTTTTGTGGCTGGCATGACAGCTCCAAGCTATGGAATGCCTATTACTGGTACACCCATTGGGCTTCCAGGTCCTGCACACATACCGCTGGGTGGCCCAGCTGGCTTGAAGAAACATACGATTACGAATCACACAAGAACGAACATTCCTGGTCCAACAAAACACTTGAACTTGCATGTGCAACAAGCGCCTGGGCTGAGCTATCCAAAACCTGCGTCTCGTGCATACGTTTCAGAACGTTCGGATGTGCCACAGGTCCGCCTCAAGCAGCCTCATAAAGACCGCACCCGCTGGGTTGATAATGGTGGGCCAGATCCAGATGCTGAAGCAGCAGCGGCAATCGTCTGTCCTCCGACACCGCCAGCTTTCTAAGGGAAGCTGAACCAGCGACTAACTAACGGCACGATGCACAGTCCAGTTGATCAAAAGAACCCTCACTACAACTTATGTCCAAAACTGATACTTCCATCCAGACAGGGTCCGCGCTGCGGAACTTCGGCGGAATGCCGGCGATTGCCACGGTGGTCCTTACAATGACAGTAGCCCAAGCTGGCGACATTGAAGGAACACGGTTGGGGAAACCAATCGCCGTAAAGACAGAACCGGGAGCGATTGGCAGGTCCCGCCCCCCGCAGTTCGGTCCCCGTCTGGATGAAGTAGGGCGGTACCAGCAACCAGTCGAACTAAGAGGGCCGAAAGGCCTTCTTGTTTCAATTCAAACTAGAACCGGCTGGTCGCAATCCGAGGCACTTCCGCTAAGGATCGGTTTATTGCCTGGCCTCAGCTATCGGTTGAGGATTACAGGAGTGCCTCATCGTCCTTCAGATGAGCTTTATCCTTCTCTCCGCATTTTATCTCCGCTGGTAACACCACGCGGGCAGAAGTGGCGATTTCCAATCGAAATTGTAATTGATGAAGATGATCTGAACGAGGCGTTCTCAGGGAACCATGTGCAACGTGTTGTATACGTTTCGAATGAACCGGAGGCTTCTGACGTTCTTGCAGACAGGTGGTTTGATATCCAGCCGGGCGACAGTTGCCTTGCAGTTGCAAGCACCCTTGGTGCCCCAGTCGCCGAATTGCGAATCGGCAACCGCTTGCCTCTGTAATTTTCGCAGGAATACCAATGTTTTTTTTGTATCGACATCACGCACGATCCATACAAAAAATAGTTATTACTCTTTTTTCCTGTACTGCACTTGTGAACTTCCAGCTGATGGCCGCTACGCCGTCACAGGAGATTTCATCGTCTCAGGCAGAGTCTTGTGAGTGTACGGCATATCCTGGTCGTACGAATATCATGCACCTTGCGCCAACCCTTCCACCAGTGATCTGCAATGGGGGAGATAGAAGAGATTCCGCATATCCCGTTGGCCGCGCGGACATCGGAGGCCTCTCGGCTGGCGACACTGTGGCTCGCTATCGAAGAGATGAGAATTCCGACCTGAACGACATCAACGCTGCTAGATCGTCGCATATCGCCCGCACAAACTGTGAATGCATCTATGCACCTCGCTTTGGAAGCGTCCGAAACGTGACACGGCTCCACGAGGAATCGGTCCCTCTGGGACCTGCTGGAGTTTCTAGTGATAAAAGCCTCGCCAGCCAGACAATCCTTCAACCGCCGGGTAATGCAGCTCAGCTAACAAGCCTGCAGATGGCACGAAAATCAAAATCCGGCCTGGCCGTCGAAGAACGTTCAGGGCCACTTGGCGTCGATACTGCAATGCTACCGAATCAATCCCTCGGTCAGGCAAAAGCTGGTGAACGTGTGTACGACACACATGTGAAGTCTGCGGACAAGAAAGAACATATCGCCGAGTCCGTTGGCATTGATATCCCTATAGCCTGGACACGACTCACAGCAGCCAACGCAGTCTTCAATGACCAAAAGGCTGATGTTACTTCTGCAAGTCAGGGAATCGCCACACTGCGAGTTGAGTCTTTCGGACGGGCTGAACTGACCCTGTGCAAACGATCCGGAAGTGATTCCGCACGAATCGGTGAAGAAATTGACTTCACGATTGCTTTTTTGAATTCGGGAGATGTGCCACTCACTGATATTGTGATTATGGATGTCTTACCACAGCGGTTGAAACTCATTGAGTCCTCACCCGCGGCCAACCTTCCCTCGGAGATCAAAATAGTCCCGGCAGCCGATGGCACAACATCTGTATCGTGGCAGCTAGAATCTCCTCTTGAGGCCGGACAGAGTGGGTTTGTTCGCATGAGAACTATTGTCCAATAGGCTGTTTCGAACTCCCTAAAGCGAACTTTTGGCTATCAATTGCCCAAGCGGTCTGTCTCAGAGTAGGCTGGAGCATGTTGGGATTAGCATTCGGCCAATCCTTTTGCTCAGCAACCACTTCCAGACTCAGAAGAGGCTCCCCTGATGGTTCGTTTTTTCACCGCTCTTGGCATTCCACTTTTCTTGCTGCTTCTTTCAGGAAACCTCAGCACGTTGGCCTTTTCCGCTGAACCAGGAACCGCCAATCAAAGCGAAGCCACCAGTTCAGAAATCCCTCCTGTTCCAAAAGGAACTCCCGAGGAGATGCTCGACTACATTCGAACAATAAGGCAAAACGCTGCACAGCCGACATCACGTGAAGAAATGATGAAATCCATGCAAGCCATTGCAACAGCCACAGTGGAGGCTGCCGACAACGCACTGGCGCAACTCAAAGATTCCGATGAACTCTTCGATGAAGCCGCGACTGCAAAACTTCAAAGCCTCATGATGCTCAGCCGACTTGGCGATACGGCTGCCTCCTCAGACCTACAGGCATTCGCCAAAAGCCTGATTGAAGGGCCCTCCCCTGCCCTTGCCGTCGAGGCAAAACGGTTGCTGCTAGTGCAGCAGGCTCAAGAACTTTTCACGAAACGAGACGTTGAGAAAGCACCTGCGATAATCAAACAAGCCGGTGAACTCCTAACGGCTAACCCAGATGACACCGCAACTGCTGGTCTTGCAATGCAACTCGCAAGTGCCTTTGAGCATATGCCTGGTGGTGAAGCATTATCAAAGCAGGCCTACGAAACATTTGGTCCTATTTTCGCAAAGAGTAAAAACGAGAGTATTCGACAGATGGCCGAAAGCTTTCAGGGTACACTCCGTCGGCTCTCTCTTCCTGGAAATCCCATGAAGATCACCGGGACCCTACTCAACGGGCAACCATTCGACCAAAGCACACTTACTGGAAAAATTGTTCTGGTTGATTTCTGGGCAACCTGGTGCGGTCCATGTATTGCAGAAATACCCAACGTTCTAGAGCAATATGAAAAATACCATTCTCAGGGCTTTGAAGTTATTGGGATTAGCTTGGACCAAGAACGTGATGCACTTGAAAAATTTGTTACTGAAAGAAAAATCCCATGGCCCATTCTATTTGAACCTTCGGAAGGATCTGGGTGGCAACACCCACTCGCCACATACTATGGCATCAGCGGCATTCCTACGGTTATCCTCATTGGTAAAGACGGCAACGTCGTGAGCCTCAATGCTCGTGGTGAGCGACTCGGCGAACTACTTGATGAGCTGTTCAAGGATTCTTCGGGGCGAGGCAGTTGATCTTCGGTGAAAGATTCTTCCGACAATCAACGACCCGCTATTTCTCGCCGGGCAGCTCGTTTTGACTCGTCTGGGATCAGGCGTGTGTTCGAATTAATGCGGACACTCGAAGACCCAATCAACCTCTCCATTGGCCAGCCTGACTTCGCCATGCCTGAGGCCGCTCGTAACGCAGCCTACGAGGCAATGATGAGTGGCAAAAATGGATACACGGTCACTCAAGGAATACCAGAACTTCGTTCACGCATTTCGAGCGAGGTCCAAGAACAGCTTGGGCATACCGACCGAGCGTTTTGCATCACGAGTGGTACAAGTGGGGCATTAGTCTTAGCACTTATGGCACTCATCGACCCGGGTGATGAGGTCATTATTTTCGAACCAGCATTTGTCATGTACCGACCGCTCATTGAATTCTTCGGAGGGCATTGTGTGGCAATCGATCTATCTCCAACTTTTGAGATAGACATCGATGTAGTTGCGTCTCGTATCGGGCCAAAGACTCGCGCCGTCCTGCTGAACAGCCCAAACAATCCAACAGGAAAGGTTGTTTCATCCGAAACATTGAAGCGACTTGCCGATCTAACAGATGAACATAAAGTGACGCTCATCAGCGACGAGCTTTACCGGGGCTTCTGTTACGACCACCCTTTTTCTTCAGCTGCAACATTTAGCGAAAACTCTGTCATCCTTGATGGATTTTCTAAATCTCACGCTATGACCGGGTGGCGAGTTGGCTACATGCACGGTCCACCAGAAATTATTGATGCCTGCATTACGCTGCAACAATACACGTTTGTCTGTTCACCTCAAGCAGGACAATGGGCTGCTCTTGCAGCGGCTGACTGCGATATGACGAAGTCTTTCGATGCGTGCCGAAGAAAAAGAGACCGTCTTGTCGAGGGCCTGCGCGACCACTACGACTTCACGCATCCCGATGGAGCTTTCTACCTGTACCCAAAAACTCCTGGCAGTTCGGCCGAGCAATTTGCGGAGCTCGCTGTGAAGCAAGAGCAACTACTCATTGTGCCGGGTACTGTATTTGGTAGTGCCGACACTCACTTCCGCATCTCGTACACAGTGTCCGACGCCATGCTTGAGCGAGGAATTGAAGCCCTTATCCGCCTTGCAGGCAATCACTAACAAGCCGACTACGCACTCTTCGGACGAGCTGCTGGAACTGGAAGAATTGGCTGTTTTTCATCAACATGCGCTGCTTCTATGAGGTAGCTACTTCCCGTGTTATCAGGGAGATCAAACATCACATCGAGCATTACATCTTCCATGATGGAACGTAAACCTCGAGCTCCGGTTTCTTTCTTCAGGGCCCGACGGGCAATAGCGAGCAAGGCATCATCCGTGAATTCAAGCTTGCAGCTCTCCATCTCAAAGAGCTTCTGATATTGCTTCACTAGTGCGTTCCGTGGTTCGAGGAGAACTCGAACGAGGGCCTCTGCACTCAACGGACCAAGTGAAGAAATCACAGGGAGCCGGCCAACAAGTTCTGGTATCAGGCCAAACTCCAAGATATCGTCGGAATCAATCTGCGGGAGCAACTCCGCCAAGTCTGCCTCTGCTTCTACGCTATTTGACTGGCCAAAACCAATGGTTCGCTTGCCAAGCCGCCCAGCAATAATTTTGTCCATGCCAACAAAAGTTCCGCCACAGATAAACAAGATATTCGAGGTGTCAATCTGCAGGTACTGCTGCTCTGGATGCTTCCGGCCGCCCTGCGGTGGCACGTTTGCTACTGTTCCTTCCAGCATTTTCAAAAGTGCCTGCTGTACACCTTCTCCGGAGACATCGCGGGTAATAGAGACGTTCTGACTTGTTTTCCCGATCTTATCGATCTCGTCGATATATAAGACGCCCCTCTGGGCAGCTTCCACATCAAAGTCAGCTGCGCTGAGTAGCTTCAGCAAGAGGTTTTCTACATCTTCACCGACATAACCAGCTTCTGTCAGAGTAGTCGCATCACCGATGGCAAATGGGACATCAAGAATCTTTGCGAGTGTCTTCGCAAGAAGAGTCTTACCACAACCCGTTGGACCCATCAGCAAAATGTTTGATTTTTCAACATCAACGTCACCCCCTTCTGCTCCAATCATCAGTCGCTTGTAATGACTGTGCACTGCTACAGAAAGCACTCTCTTCGCATGATGTTGCCCGATAACATACTGGTCGAGATGCCCGACGATCTCTCGTGGTGACGGAATAGACGTAAAGAGTTGTTTGCTCGTTCCTCTTCGACGCTTCTCTTGATCGAGAATTGATTGGCACAATTCAATGCATTCGCTACAGATATAGACATCACCTGGTCCTTCAACCAACGGCCCGACATCCCGGTAGCTTTTTCTACAAAACGAACAGAAGGCATTTTTCTTCGTCGTGCCACCGGCCCCCCGGCGTCCAATTCCATTCCCGTCTTTTCCGGTCGGCATCTATTTACTTCCTCCTGTCCTCTCCTGTCACCCACGTTGTTATGGGTGACGTCTCGGCTAAATTCCCGGCTACCTTAGAAAAAGGATCACCGAGTGTTCTTATTCTTCGGTATTCATCTTCTTTCAGCACACCTCTATCCCGCAGTTTTTTATATTCCGTGAGTGTTTGCTCCCACGTTTCGTCGCAATCGCCACGACCCGCACCAGTTCCACGGAGTTTTTCACGGATCAGAACGATAACAACGATCCCACAGGCGACGACAGCCAAAAGAATCAACGAATTGATCAGCAACGGAACCAAACTTACCTGCCTTCCTTTGAAAAGCTGTCTTCGAATCGGAAATCGTGGTCTTTCGCCTCGAATTCACAGAGAAATGTGTCTGCCTACATCTTTTCGTCGCCTCAGGCCACCGCAGGCCACCCTTCTTTCGTCGTTCGCTTCAACAACCCTGTTTTCGCGAGCCGCGAAGTTGAACGGCACATATGCGTTTGAGCTCATAACCCAAATCTGTTGTATCGGAAAAGCACGATTTTCGGAAACAAATGGCCGATATCGATTGTGAGGTCAATGTACGGACATTTGGAAAGATTCATGAAGTCTATGAATACATTTCGCTTAAACGCCTTGCTATTCCTCTTTCTCTGCCTTGTTGCTGGCTTTTCTGAAGCCTTTTCAGCAACGACGTTAGGGAAGTCAGCCAGGCTGCCAGAGCTTGTTCGCACCACACAGCGGCAATTCGCAATACCCTTCCGGCTGCCTAAGCCGGCAACACCGGATGCTAAAGTGCAGCAGGTGGAAATGAGTGTCTCAACTGATTTTGGGCTTACTTGGACACCAGCAGGTTCGACTTCACCGCCACATTCATCCATCCCGTTTGAAGCGAATACTGACGGTGAATACTGGTTTCGTATTCGTGCAATTGACCAAAAGAATAGAGCCCGAGGTGGTGAGGGGCCTGACGCACGAGTTCTCGTTGATGCCGCAGCTCCCCGACTCTCTGGTCGCGTGTGGAAAGGGGCAGATGGTGAGATCGTTTGCCGCTATGCTGCAGCAGACGACTCAATTAATGTAGATTCAATTCTCTTCCAATACCGACAAACAAGTGGCGATTGGAAATCAATTGCCACCGAGCCCGTTCTTTCAAGAAGCTCACCGGCACATCTTATTGGTGAAGAAATCTGGTGGGCTGGACAAGAGGTTGATGAGCTCACTGTAAAAATCTCTGTTGCAGATAGTGCTGGTCATCGCACGACGAAGCAATTCTCGATGTTGTCTGCTGATCCAAACGTATCTCAATCTGACCTTGCGAATGAAATAATTGCACCAGCACTTCCGTCACCACTTGCCAGATCTAATCGCCAGACCCAATCTGTAGTAGTGAAGAACCCAATCTCAGAGACGAATACCACAGGCGTGGGGTGGCAACCAACTCCTGGCAATCCGTGGTCAGACGGGGAACCTGTTGCCTACTCTCAACATTCGCCAGCTCAAGCCAGAACTGCACACGATCGTAATGAAGCAGGAGGTTCCACGGCCCCCCTACTCACAATTTCCTCACCAACACTCGCAGACGCCATAGAGGAAAAGCTTCGGAAGCCGAGCTCTTCGCAAAATCCGGAAACTGGATTTGTTGCGGAATACCAAGGCCGCCCGCTCCACCTCATGCGAGTGCAAAGCTTTCGTTGGGAGTACAGTTTTGATGTACCTGAAGACCTACAAGGTCCTTTCCGGGTGGAACTATGGAGCACTCGAGATGGTGGCCACTCGTGGGAGCGAATCGCAGTTGATGAAGACACAGTAAGTCCCATCGAAGTGGAATTCCAGGGAGAGGGACTCTTTGGGTGTCGTTTGGAAATTGTTAGAGATATCCCTGGCCCTCCAATCTCCCCTCGGGCAGGTGAATCACCATCAACCTGGATCGGGATCGATACAACACCACCACAAGTCACGAGCCTTGACGTAACCACGGTCGATGGAAATGAATCGGATGCTTTCGATATTCAATATGCCTTCGAAGACCCCTTGGCGATTCCAGACAGCGTTCGGTTGTCATATTCTCCTCACAAGACTGGGCCCTGGGCCACAATAGCAACGGACCAAGCTACCAACGGCACATTCAATTGGAAGCCACACCGATCACTCCCAAGTCGTGTATTTGTTCGAATTGAGATGCCCGATGCAGCCGGAAACATCGGCGAGAGTATTACGCTTGATCCAATCACTCTACGCACGGCTCGTTTCATCGGCACACTTGGCAGCCCTCAGATCGTGCCTACGGACATCCCCTGAAATTAACGTCCATCTCGCAACGGCGCCCTTCTCTGCCGGCTTTTTACCAGAGGCTTGACCGCTTCCTGATAAATCTCGCTACACTGCGTACGAGTGATTTTCTTTCGTCCCCAGAGGAGAAGACCAGTGGCAAAAAAGACGGCGGGTGTGCTGGGACTGGATTTGCTGCTCGACCCCAAAAGCCTTAGAGATTTGATCATTGGAGAGGCGCGAAAGCCATCGATGGTTGTGCTCGTTGGTGATGATCAGTTTGTGAATCACCAGATCCTGTCTCGGCTACGAAAGTGTATCCACCCGGACGAAGATGACACTTCGTGGGCATGCCGTGAATTCTCAGGTGACGATCAGCCTGATCCAAGAGATATTCTTGACGAAGTTGCAACAGTTCCAATGTTTAGTGATGCAGCACGAATTGCTATTGTCCGACGAGCCGATTCGTTTGTTTCAGCGCATCGAGAAATTCTTGAACGTGTTGCGAGTCAAGAATCCGGCCCTGTTGGATTCCTCATTCTGGAAGTGCGTAGTTTTCCTTCCAACACCCGGCTAGCGAAAGCGGTGCATCAACACGGCCTCGCTATCACCACTTCAACGCCTCCCCGATTCGACCTTACAAAATGGCTTCGCCAATGGGCACGACAAGCACACTCAATTGATTTGCCTGCAGTAACAGCCGGCACGATACTCGAACGTCTTGGTGACGAACTTGGCCAAATAGATCAGGCTCTCACAACCTTCGCGACAGCCTTGCCCCAGGAAGGAAACCGGACACTTCTGCCAGAAATGGTTGATTCACTCGAAGGCATGGGGAACCAACGAACCGTCTGGGAAATGGTTGACGCAGCAGCGGCAGGTCGAACGACTGAAGCCATCTCGCTCCTTGACAAGCTTATTCAATCCGGTGAAAGCCCTATTGGACTGACTGCACAAGCAGCAACCGTACTTCGACGCTATTCGACAGCGGCACGATTGCTTGGAGGTCCCAAGCGTCCAGCCAGTCTGGGTGCAGCACTGAAAGAGGCCGGAGTCGCGAGCTGGCCAAAAGCCATGAACCAGGCTGAAATGGCGCTACGGAGTCTTGGTAGCCATCGATGTCGACAACTCCCAAACTGGCTGGAGTCTCTTGATCGATCACTGAAAGCGGAAGCATCTCGAGGCCCACGAGCAAGGCTAGCTATTGAGCGTTTCTTCTGCATGATGTCAGCATCGACCGGAAAGACACAAATACAATCTAAGAACCGAACACATTCTTAACGAAAGCTAGTGATGACTGAAAAAATGGTGAATGAGCAGTCCGAGGGAACTGAACGGTGGGGCAATCCGCTGGCCGATCGTTATGCCTCGAAAGAGATGGCATACATTTGGAGTGATCGGCATCGATATGGGTTATGGCGGAGAATGTGGCTCGCGCTTGCTGAAGCAGAAGCTGAGATGGGATTACCCATAACTCCCTCCCAACTTGATCAGATGAGGTCACATCTAGATACTGTTGACTTTGCGAAAGCAGCCGCGTTCGAACGCCAGACACGACATGATGTATTTGCTCACCTTCATACCTATGGAGAAGACTGCCCCGAAGCCAAGCCTATCATGCACCTCGGGGCAACAAGTGCCTACGTAACAGACAACACCGATCTTTTCTTGATTCGTGAATCACTCGACCTTGCAACAGCCCGTTTAGCAACGGTTATTGAAAGGCTTGCGAACAAAGCACGCGAAACAAAGTCAATAATCTGTCTTGGGCGTACGCACCTACAGCCAGCTCAACCAACTACCATAGGAAAGCGAATATGCCTCTGGATTCTTGACCTCCTTCTCGACCTTGAGGAGCTCCATCATCGACGGGCACACCTGTGCGCCCGTGGCGTAAAAGGCACTACTGGCACACAAGCCAGTTTCCTTGAGTTGTTTAATGGAGACCACGACAAAGTAAGACACCTTGATGAACTTGTTTCGAAAAAAATGGGTTTTGAGAAATCGTTTCCAGTCACGGGACAGACATACCCTCGGAAAATTGATTCCCAAGTTCTGGCAACTCTTGGTGGTATCGCAGAATCGTCTCACAAAGCTGGAAACGATCTTCGAATTGCAGCAGCATGGGGTGAACTCGAGGAGCCTTTTGAAACTGACCAAGTAGGATCATCTGCAATGCCGTACAAGAGAAACCCAATGAGGGCGGAACGAATGTGCGGCCTCAGTCGTTTTATCATGGGTCTTCAGCAGACGGCCAGCCAAACGGCTGCAGTGCAGTGGTACGAGAGAACACTCGACGACTCGGCCCCTCGCCGCCTCGTACTTCCACAGGCTTTTCTTGCAACAGACGCGGTGCTCGTAATCTATTCAAACATCGCTGGTGGACTTGTTGTCCTTCCCGGAAGCATTCGTCGCAATCTTGAGCAGCACATTCCATTCTTGGCTAGTGAACGCCTCTTGATGGCTGCAACCACTGCCGGAGGTGATCGACAAGAACTTCATGAGGCCATTCGTCGCCACAGCCACGCAGCCACAGCAGGCATCCGCGATGGTCGTGATAACGATCTGGTTGAACGCCTCGCAGCGGATCCGCTTTTTAAGAACGTTGATCTACAAGCCTCGCTGACAATAGAAGGCCTTGAAGGACGAGCTGTTACTCAGGTAGATGAGTTTCTGGATGGCCCGGTGAAAGAAGCCCTGAAGAAATGCCCTGAACGGACTGACGAAAGCGAACTGCGCGTGTAATCACGCTACCCATTGCGCTGCCACCGCACCTTAGGATCTGCCCGCAGGCTCCTTAACTCTTCACGCAACTCATTCGGAGTCATCCGAATCTTTCTTTCAAAACGGAATCGCTGGAGCCACCAATCCATAACAGAAACAATGCTTGCAACTGCCAAAATGCCCCACAGATAATTCACAGCCGCAGACAGCACTTCACTGCCCTGCCCTGCTCCACGACCAAGACGCACCGGTAAATCACCCAGAACAACAATGAGCGGCCCTGCCAATAACCAAGCCGCAGTCACAAGAACGGCAAAACCAACAAAAGAAAGCACGACCCGAACAACAGTGACTGCGGATACAATACGTTGTAAACCAATGCTTGGGTCAATCCGCTCAAATCGAAAAACAAGGCGGTCGATTCGCCATGCCGCACCGTCAAAAAATGTACGAACTAGCAACAGAACACCGAGAGCAAGTACGACAACAACAACTGTCGGAAAAATGAGTGGTAGAAAAACATGATAACTCCCACCCTTTCCAGTCATTTGAATATTTTCGATTGCAGCGACTGAAGCTGAGACAGTCGCACGAAACCAAATTGGTAGTGCAACCAAAACCACTGCTGCCATAGCAGGCCACCCCAACACAGCACCCGTTGGAGCCAGACCTTTATTCCGAGCGTCTTCTCTGCGACGAGGCGTGGCAGGAAGGGTTCGATCATGGCTTTCACTCACTGATCCAACCTCCCGTCTCTACAACGCCCTGACTGACTGCAGGATATAACGAGTCTGCTGATCCAAAACTAGCTTCGAATGGAGCGCGAAGAATTTCTCCTGCATGACCAGCCCACTGCTGGCTTCCGACAATCAGACCACCAAGCATCACGGCAGCTGCGATTCCCTGCAGAAGCCCTGGTCCAGGCGTGACCGCTATACAACGCATACAGATTGTTGCCGTCAGATGTACTGTTATCACGGCAACGAGAATAGGAGCGGATATCATGAGAGCCAGCTGAAGACAAAGAGATGGCAACTCGATCAACCTCATTATAATTGGCACCCCGAGCAATTCATTTGCGCCAGCAAGTGCACCTACAGGCATCTGCAGGAAACTATCAATTAATCCTGCAACTACTAACTGTTGACCGCCGGCTACGACAAACGAGGCAAGGCCTACCCACCCACAAAGACGGGCGACACCTGGACCTCCACTACCACCCGGCGTAAAAACATCTGCCCAGTTCAGTCCTGCGACATTGGCAAACACACTACCTACAGACTCGAAAACTGTCACCAGAAAGCTTATCGACAAACCAAGACAGCCGCCTACGAGTAGCTCTGACAATACCATAGGAAAAAATAATTCTTCAGTCACGTTCTGCACCTGCACCACCGAGATCGCTACTGGCGCAGCGGCAAGTCCAAGAATGAAAAGAATCGCAAGTCGAAGATGAACAGTCCCGCCCGGAAAAAGCCGCATACCACCGCCGAGCAAAACACCAGCAATGCGAGTAAGCACTCCGGCAGAGACAAACAATGTTGACTCCGAAAACAAGTCGAAGAATCCCGGGTTGGCTACTGATTCGGTGGCCAGCAAAACACACACCAATGTCATGAGAAACCGAGACTCCCCTAGGGCGAAAGAACACTAGCCTGGAAAAGGCTCACAAATCGTTCAATCATCCAACCACCTGTTATGAACATGACGGCCACCATGACCACAAGCCGTGGAACCATGCCAATGAGCGGTTCGTGGATTCCAGTGGCTGACTGCAGAACACCAACCACCAAAGCCACCGACAGGCCAGCCAAAAGGGCCGGAGCCAGCAGCAAGACACCTTCGATGAGTGAAGACCGAACGAGTGAAACAAGATCAAAGGTTGCCATACAACACTTCCTGAAAACTGTCAGACCAGAGTGACGAAAACAATCGAGCCGCGAAACCTACGACGTATTGAGGCGAACCCCATCGAGTAGTCCCCGAACAACAAGAGACCAGCCATCCGCCATGACAAACACGAGTAGCTTCAATGGCAGAGAAACGATCGTAGGGGGCAACATGACAAGCCCCGTTGAGACAACCAGCGTTGCAACAACGCAATCAAGAACAAGAAACGGCAGCAAGATACGAAAGCCGATCATAAATGCGACCTCCAGTTCACTCACAAGAAAAGCCGGCAGGAGAACCTCGGTAGGTATTTCGTCATAACTATCCACCTGCTTCATACCACCCGGGTGTCGCTGAAGAAATAACGCAACGGTGTCACGATTATCCGCTTCCTCTATCTGATATGCCATCCAGCGACGAACTGGGAGACTTCCACGTTCTAATGCTTCCTGAAGGGTGATCTCTCCTGCCTGATAGGGCTCAATTCCCGCTTGATAGGCAGAGGTCCAAATTGGCCACATCACAAGTGCTGACAAAAACAATGCCAGCGATGTAATAATTTGGGTTGAAGGAAGATTCACAGTACCGATAGCCTGCCTTGTGAGTGACAAGACGACCGACATTCGAACAAAGCATGTTGTCATGAGTAAGAGCGCAGGCGCCAGACTCATCACTCCGAATGTTAATGCTGCCGGCAGGAGACGATCAGCCCAACGACGATCAAAAAAACCTGTTACGTCTACAGGCAACTGATCTTCGTTCGATGGCAAAACACTCTCGGCAGTGTCTCCGGCATCGGGACCATCTCTCATCGCTTCCGACTGCGACTGATCAGCATCTGGCTGAATTTCTTGAGCCTTGGCACCTGATGCAATCAGAGTCAGCACCAGCAGAGTCAGCACCAGAGCGAGGATGATTTTTTTTAATTCCAAACCGGAGGCAGTCATTACGCCACCTCAGACTGATGTGAACGAACAGAGCCACTTCCATCTTCTTCCTGAACTGACTGAAGAACATGGGCGACATCAGCACCACTCGAATCATCACCAGTTTTTGAATGACTCACCAAAGACCGGAGAGTCTGTTCTCCGCGACAGGCTGCTGCAATCCATTCTGTAGCGAGAGGATCATCAAGTTCCGAGAGCGTTTTTGGACCACCACTCCCTACACTCACCAAGAGCGTCTTCGGTCCGAAACGAACAATTCGAACTGGCTGCCCCCCGCCTAGCGTAGCTTCGCCAAGTAACTCAAACACATCGCTAGGCATCTTCAAGACTGTCCGGCGACCAAAGAGCCGAATGCTAACCAACACAATTCCAGCAACACCAACCACGGCCCACGCCTTCCAATCAAAAGCCATCTCACTGTTCCAGGCAAGGTCACTTGACTGCTCGGTAGGTTGACTTGCCGAACTTCCTTCCAGAGAAAGCGGAATGCTAGGCAAACTACCGATCGTCCCGGGAGCGTCAGGCACGTCACCTGCACACATTGCAACAGGAGCAAAGATGGACAGCACCACAATAAAAATATGGCCCAACCACTTCTCGTAGTAAGAAAAAGTTTTCATAGGGCTCACTATGCCTCATCCTGCCCTTCGTACTGATGCGACCGCCTGAGTGTCGCCCAATCAATCGAATCACGGTCATGATCATTAAAAGAATCCGACCGCTGTCCCTGTTTCCGCCACGCCGGCCACCACATCAGCACTACGGAAAGGCCTAATGCCATGCACCCGTATAACGCGACGCGTTTTCCTGTCATGGCGGATCGTATTGAGAAATTCTGTTCAATTGGTAAAAAGCTCGACAAAGAGTATGCCGGTGACGGCATGGGCTGAGTGTCACTACGACTTATATGACCTGGGAACTCCTCATCACCCTGATCGCTACGAGCCGCACTGTTACTTACATACCGAGTAATCGTGACCATAGCACGACCCCACGGCTCAGTGGCAGGAACCAATCCTGCAACAAGCGTGCGCAGTCTCTCAATTTCAGAACCAGCTGGATCTTCGAGGTTTGCGTATATCTCTTCACGCAAACGATCGAGGTACGTTTCGGGAATCGCCACGGAAACATGGACGACCTGCCCTACGCTCTGCTTACGTTTCACACTGCCTAGGCCAACGCCAACAATGGCAGGCACGTTTGCGGCGGCCCGGACATCGCCTCCCGTTTCTTCTTTGCCTTGGACATCCTCAGCGGCCAGCTCAATGGCAGACGCGTTCACCTCAACGAAAACGCCGGGAATAAAAGCCAACGCCTGCCTTATCTTTGCAGTGACATGCTGCTCGTACGCGACAGCTCTGGCCCGATCTGGATCTGTGGTAACAAATTCAGCGTCCGACACGAGAGGGCCATCAAACACCTGTCCACTTCGCAGATCGGTAAGTGCCACCTGCTCAACGCGAAGCCCTGCGATTGAAGAGGCCACAAGTACGCGAATAGCCTGAACTCGATGTCGATCCAATTCTTCACCTGACTCCGTACGAATACTGACACTCGCCGTTTGTGCATCTACCTTCGCATCACGAAACAGACCTTCTGAATTACTTCCTGAATAAAGCACCGCAGCCTGCTCAATTCCTGGCATTGTCCGAATCACCAGCGACAACTCTTCCTGAGTAGCGACCCGCACCAACTCCGCCTGCGTCTCCTTACTTCGCCAAGGACTGTCACTTTCAACGGCTCGCCGCAGACTTCCACCGAACTCCGGAGGCAATGCACCAGCATCAACAACTGCTCTCAGATAGCTACTCTGCCGACCACCATCTACATAAAGACGACCATCGACTACGCGATAAGAATCAAGACCAGACCGATCAAAGACGGCTTCGATAACAGCTAGATCAGCCGGGCCGAGAACCGCCCCTGCGAGCAATTCAACTTCGCCAGCTTTCTCCTTCTCAGGAAAATCAATCAACAAGCCGGTAGCCACCGCAGTAAGCAGCAGAAAAAACAGGCCAATTACTTGAATCGGTCGCATACCAGACTGACGTCTTGAACCAGCTTCGATTGCTGCATCCATGCAGAAATCTCCATTTCAGGAAGGCGAAATAATTAAGCAGCCATTCGCTGCGAGACCACCTTCGGGACCCGTAACGTCACCGCCACACCGCCCTCGGCACAATCATCAAGCCGTACATCTCCACGAACCTGGTCAAGCAACTTCTGCTGGACACTTACATGCACGCGACCAACAACACCGCCACCAAGCCCCTGCCGCTCCGCAAGCGACGGACCACTGTCGGCAATTTCAATCTCGATACAATCCGGATACTCAACACTTGTAACCAGAACTTCTGCAGTACGTGCCATCGCTGCATTCCCAGCGGCAGCCCGCACCGCATCTCGAAACCAAACACTGAGCAACTCTTTCAGAACAGCGACATTGCCGTCAAATTTATGATCACGAGGAACATCGACTGCCACATGGGGCAATGGCACACCCGTATCAGCATGATGCCGCTGTAAATCGCTCACAACGTCTTCTACGATTCCTTGCAAAGCCGCTCCATGGCCCCAATTATCAGCAGACTGCAGCGATGTTACCGATTCCTTCATCATAAAGCCTTCTTACTTTGAGCATGCCCAGACTAGACAAGAGCGGTTACTTGGTCATTTGGTACACGGCAAACCTCATCCATAATCCAACGATCAATATCACCAACAATATCTGCCAACTGCACTCGAGGAAATCTGCTGTTACTTTTATCTCGGTACACTCGAAGGGACAAAAGCCCACCGGCAGCATGAAAGAGTCGTAATGTTTTATCAATGTCACGGGCCATCAATGAATCTGCCGCGTTAGCTCTTTCGTCACAGCACAGCATCATTGGCAACGAGCGAACACACTCAAACTGACCAAGTAAACCTTCATTGACGGGGAACTGACCGTTCACTGAAACAACACCGGCAAATGATTCTGGATTGCGACATGCCAAACGAAAAGCATTCTCCCCACCTGTTCCAACTCCAATAAGATAAACCCGACGACGATGGACACTGTATCGTTCAACCATTGCGTCAATCGCCTGAAAGCAACTCTCAGAATCAGAGGGAACAGCAGGCAACACTGCAAGATAGTTCCGCAGACTCATCCGCATCATCGTACGACCCAAGTCAAAGGAAGTATCAGTCGATTGTGGAAGCCAGACAAGCAGCGGATAGTCATACCCCGGCTCGTAGCCAAGAGGTAAAAAGACACGATCTTGTTCAATCTCAGGCTGAACACAGCAATCACTACTCAGGCGATTCCAACATGATGACACACCATGAACGCCACTGTGGTCTTCAATCCAGCAGTCACTTTGATTAACCATTCCAGCTCCTCTGCAAAACTCTCGATGCACATACCAGTTTCTTTGACTGGCGGCTGTCACCACAAACAATCACGTTCATGGCACCGTGCTTCGGGTTTTTAACGCAGTCGTACAATCCGGGCAATGGCAGCCTTACCCGTTAAAAACAACGTGCTTCGAAAGGAACTGGTTGACGAGGCGGTCTAGGGGGAATGGCGAACCTCCCGGCTAAGCCGTCAGTCGCCCCATGACAGCAACAAGCTCTCGAACTGCATCGATGCTTTTATTCAATGCAGCTTTTTCATCAGGTAAAAGCGAGAGTTCGATGATCTTCTCTACTCCACTGCCGCCCAAGATAACTGGAACACCGACAAAATAGCCACCAACACCGTACTCGGAATCACAATAGGCAGCACACGGAACCAACCTTTTTTTGTCTCGAACAACGGCCTCGACCATTTGGGCACTTGCTGCAGCTGGAGCGTAATACGCGCTGCCTGTCTTCAGTAAACCGACAATCTCAGCGCCTCCTTTTCGTGTCCGTTCCACAATTGAATCAAGTCGGTCACTTGCTATCAATTGGGTGACTGGAATACCCCCAACACTTGTGCAACTCGGGATTGGAACCATCGTGTCCCCGTGCCCACCAAGAAGGATGGCAGTAATATCTTCAACACTCACGCCTAATTCCATGGCCAGAAAAGCACGGTATCGTGCCGTGTCAAGGATGCCTGCCTGGCCTAGCACACGCGATGGTGGAAAACCAAGCACCTGAAATGTTCGTTGCACCATCGCGTCGAGTGGGTTGGATACAACGATGACAATCGCATCGGGACTGGTATTTTTGATCTGCCCAGCAACGTCACCTACAATTTTTGCATTTGTGGACAAGAGGTCGTCCCTGCTCATGCCAGGCTTTCGAGCAATTCCGGCCGTGACCACTATGACATCACTTGCAGCCGTATCAGACCAATCGGTTGTTCCTGTAATCTTCGAATCAAAACCCATAATTGGTGAAGCCTGAAAGAGATCAAGAGCTTTGCCTGCTGGCATTCCCTCTGTTGCCGGGATATCAAGAAGGACAACATCGCCCAACTCTGCAGCTGCACACCAATGTGCGGTCGTGGCCCCAACGTTTCCGGCACCAATAATTGAAATCTTGGCTCGTCTCATTTCCTTACCTCTTGTTTGAATCTCGGACCTCTTCTTGACCACAAATACTGGGGATATCCCAGTCCGGCATAACGGAAGCACGCTAAGCTCCTCGATAACGCTTTGACTCGGAAAATCGACTAAAATTCTGTCGCAAAAGCATTTCCGAGTGTTCAGTGTTGCGAATCTCACAAAATCAACAAGCGTTGGTCAATTTGACCGAGAAATCAGATGTTCTCTAACTTTCTTTCGACTTGAAAGTCCTATGGAAGTTGAATTTGGTCGGGAAGAGTATCTGTCAATCGAGAACGACGCCTACTCTGACAAAACCCTTTCACGATCCAACCAACCAGTGCGAGAGCAGTGAGTACAGGCAACCACGTCATTCCGCCAGGAAACTGCAATGGCTGCCTTGCTGGCAACCGAAACGGGGTTTTCCCAATGAGCAGAGGTGACTCCTGAGGCCGTCCTGCCCCAACTCCATTCCTCTGACGAATCAAACGCTGCGTGACATATCGGTATCGCTTAAAAATAAAACCCGCAATTTGAATTGGTTCGTTCACTTGTTCACTAATGGGCAACCCCTGGGGCAGTTCTGTACAACAGAAAACAAGTGGGTATGTGTCTTGGAAGCCCTCGCCAATCTGGAGTAGAGGCGTCGCAACAAAAACGAAGATCTCCCAGTAGTGATCACTGCCGAGTATGTCCTGATCCTGACCTGCTTCTACACGAACTTTTGTAATACGACGAGCTGTTCCATTAAGCACTATCTGATCACCGCGATGCAGTCGCAACCAGTCACTGGCTGGGTCAAGTAATGACACCAGCGACGTGTCATCAAGTAGAGGGGCATCAGGGATGTCTTTTTGGCTTTTGCTCGCCGAAAGACTGGCATAAAACGCCTCTGCCTCTGACGCTTGTAGAGGCATGCCGTCATCAACAGAATTGAACAGGCCATAGTCCATACCAAGTCGTCCAAACGGCGTCTGCGGCCACCACTTCAGTCTCGGAGCTATCGCCAGAACCTGCTCTTTGTTTTGCGTGTTTGGTGCATGATCCGGGACGTGAAGTAGGATCGCTGAAGCCCCACATATTTCATCGAGATTGTTATCGACGGGTAGACCGACGGGAAGATCAGGCACTACAAGCCACGCCTTCTCTTTGTTATTCAGCTGGAGCTGTACTGCAAAGATATCTTTCGAATTTGTGATCATTACCACATCATCTGGAGCTGTCAGCCTGACGACCTTGGTGATCTTCCCACGGATGCGAACGGACCGACATTGCTCCTGACACTTCTTTGCTTGACCACTTTTGAATTCGACTGAACTATTTCCCCATTCCTGCCGCCATTGATCCGGTGCCCCCTGAAAACGGTCCAGCATCCGGACCATCAGTTGGAATTCGGCACTGGAAAGAGAGAATTCATCTCGCCCGGCAATGGCTGCAGTTTGTTCCTGTACGTATGCCGGAGAAAGCCCCCAGGTCGAAAAATATTCTGCTGGCGACTGAATGGCCGATGATGCAGTTCCGACCCGAAGTGCGAACAAAAGAAAGAGCGCGATCGTGCTCTGCATTCGTACGTGGGGAAATTGCAAGTTCTCAGGTCGATACACTTGGCACATGATTTTCATGCGAGCTTCCCGGAGAACCATCGGAAACATGAGGCACCCCGGCCACAGGGACGACGATGTTGGCGGCATTGCTGCCTTCAGCATGCTGTTGCCGCCGCATCTCTCGCCAGACATAAAGACCGAATGATCCAGCAAGCGTGAACGGCATAGCAATCATCAAAAGAATGCTATAAAAATATCCGCGAGCTATATTCGCGCCCTCGCTGTCAGCTGCCTGTAGCCCGTCTTTACAGGTTGGACAACCCCACGCATCACTACCTACGGTAATGCTGATGATCAACACGAACAAACCGGCTAAAGCATACCTTCTCATAGTTTAATTGTAGACGATTCATCGCCCCAAGACAGGGACGATCATTTTCTACTCGGTGCCGGCTAAAACAAAGAATCCATGGGCTTTTCACCAATTCCCACGTGGCTCTGTACCTTTCCTCGTCACAAAAACAAAGCGTTTCGGCTGCAGGGGCTGCGAGTTGGCTACTTAGATACATCAGGTCGTTGTCTAAAAATCAGATCGCACAAATCATCAGCCAAGCCTCTAATCTTGAAAGAAGACTTTGTAAATAGTGTTGTTTTTTATGCTAAAGAACAACACGTGCATTTCTGATTGAGCACTATTTCAGCATGATCTTTTCGACTTGGGAAGAAAACGTACACCATGAAGTAAATAATGACACCAGTCACTGATACATACAACCAGATTGGCAACGTGACCTTTCCCAATTGCCGATGACGGTGCCAACTGCCACGAAACGCAAGAACGAACATGGCGACTGCCAGCACTGGAACTGCGACTGCCAGAATAATATGAGACACTAAAATGCAGAGGTACACGACCCGTATCAGCCCCTGCCCGCCAAACGAAACATGGCCAACCAGATAATGGTAGGCCAGGTATGAGATAAGAAAAATTGTTGAAACCGAAAAAGCTGCGATCATGACCGCCCGATGCGCTTTCCAGTTGCCACGTGCAATGAGGGCCCATCCCACAACAAGAAGCACAGCGGCAATACCGTTGAGAACCGCATTAAATGTCGCAAGCCACTCATACCCCATTAACTTGATCCCTCGGCATTGGCAGTCGTATCATCTTCTGCAAGGACATCACGAATAAGTTTTTTCAGCCGTTCCACTCTGTCTTCTTGCAACAGATGGTAACTGCCGCGGAGTCGTCCCTGGCGGTCAAACACAGCGCCTCGCTCAGAATGCACGCCTATTTCTACTGGCAGCAAAAATGTCTTCGTACCCACCCGTTTAATAACATCCATATCTCCGGTTAAGAACTTCCATCGCTGAGGATCTGCCTCAAAACGATCGGCGTAATGCTCCAGCGTTGCAGGAGTATCATTCTCAGGATCACAAGTCAGGCTTACAGCAACAAAATTCGGGTCGTCTATCTCACGAAGGATATCAGCGATTGCCTGGTTTTCACGGAAACATGGGCCCGGACAATTGGCAAAAAAAACACTGCCCATCCACACCTTGCCTTTCAGGCTTGCCGAATCAAACTGATTCCCTTCCTGATCCGTCAGTTCAAATCTCGCTGCAGGTTCACCTAGTGAAACTGGAGTCGCATCGGAGGATTTTCGGCTTTCGTTTAGGCTGACCGGCTTCGAACGAGCCTGCAACTTTTCTAAATCACCGGAATCGCTACAGCCAATGAAACTGATGGCCAGCAGTGTAAAGAAAGCAGCTCGCTTTATATTTCGTAATTTATTCGTGGTCATGCTTCTCAACTTCACCTGATGAATCGGCGGATGCAGCTTTTTCTAACAGCAAAACATCGGAACCACGTGCCATGTGGAGGGCACGTTCCTGAGCAACCATACGGTTTCGCAGGCCAATGTCTGGTATCAACATAATAGCCAGGAAAATGGCCATCATGGCTGCGGGAATTGTGAGCACGTACTTCCAATTAGCCTCCCACAGGACGTGCATGAAAAAGAGCACCACGAGCAATGCCTTGGTACACGAAACGGCCATCATAAAGGCCCAGCCGACCTGCGGCTCATCTCTCCACGGCCAATAGGGCGAGTAGGTCAAGAACGACATTGTTGTTAAGAAGCATAGAGCAACAAACACAGCCATGTACTGCATAATTCCGCCATGTTGCTCATGTGCTTGCTCGTCCTCTGCAACACTTTCAATATCTTCAGGCAACTTACCTGGAGAAGTAATTGGCCCGTGCGTTACATTCGAACTCTCGTGGGGCTCTGAATTGCTCATAACTGCCTTCTTACAAAGCGATCTGAAGTATTTTCATCAAATATCTTCAAAACAAATACAAAAGTGGAAAAAGAAATATCCAAACGAGATCTACAAAATGCCAATAGAGACCGGCATTTTCAATCATACCAGCGGTTTTAGGACCGAGTTCATAAAGAAGTAAAATACTGAATACAATCAACCCAACAATGACATGGATTGCATGAAAGCCAGTCAAGAAGAAATAGGTACTCGCCCACATATTCCCTCCGGGTATCACGGCCGGTAATTGAAGCCATGCAAATGTGTCATTGAGTCCACCGCCATGGCCATGGCTATCGGAACCTTCTCCCGGCAGTGGCATGATCTGATCTGCAACAACTGCAAGATCGAACGCCTGCTGGTCGGGGTTATTAACCATGTCTCTGACTTGCTTCAGGCGGCGACGTCCCGTGATCTCAGTATCTGAAAGTTCGTTCTCAGGTTGCCCGTCGAGCTCCTTCAACTTCGCAAGGATTGCCGGATCACTCAGTCTTGCTCGCACGGCTGAACCGTAATAGAGATCAGGACGCTCATAAATTCTTCCACGTGGAGCCCAGGGATAAATACCATGGTCAAATTTGGAAGAATATTCATATGCTTTCACACCAAGAAAAAGAGATCCCAGTATGAGAGTAATGAGCATCCATGCTTTTGCGAGAGACCGCTTATTTGCTCGGGCTGCCTCAAGTGCAAGTACAACGGTGACGCTAGAACAAATGAGCACAAACGTATTGAAAGCGCCAATTGGCTCACTCAGGTGCACATGATGAGGCTTGGGCCACACAGCGGCACCAAAGCGAAGGACAACGTAACTGCCGAGCAAGGCCGCAAAAAACATAATTTCAGTCGACAGAAAAAGCCACATAATAAGTTTGCCTCGAGAGAGCGGCAAACCGGGTTGATATTGGAGGACTGGCCCATGGTGTCCGTGACTTTCATGGCCAATAGCAGCTGAAGCATTCATAAAACGTGTCGAATATCTTGAGTCGTGTGGTAATTCAAAAACAAAAAAGAACTAGAGGTACGAACCTGTCAATATCTTTGGGGCACTAAAGGCTACTGCAGACGTCATAAGAATCAAAAGCACACCCAGCGATGTAAAGAGGAGAATACGGGCGGACCGATCATCTCGTCGGAAAGCAAAGTTTACGGAAACAAGCACATAGACGGTAGATGCGAGTGCTGCAGTGAGAAACATCCGGATACTGCCGCTTGGTATTGCCATTGCCAAACTTACCGGAATCATGGCGAGAGCTGCTGCTAACGACTGCCCCGCTGCTCGTAAACCGCTTGGGTCAGTAACAGTGAGCATTTTAAGATCTGCCAACCCGTACTGTTTGCGATAGAGCCACGCAATGGCCATGAAGTGAGGGAACTGCCACAGATAGAGCACTGTACCAAGGGCTGCTACAGCGAGCGATGCAGAGATGTCACCAGCCAGTAACTGCTGCGGGCCATCTGCAGCAAGCCAGCCAATTGCAATCGGAAGGGCACCTGCCACAGCGCCAACCGCTGTATTGAGTGGTGTGATTCTTTTCAGTGGCGTATAGACCCCGACGTAAAGAATCCATGTAAGCATTGCCGCGCATGCCGCCTGCAGGTTTCCAGCCAACCACACGCATCCAGAGCCCCCAATGAAACCCGCTACAACGAGAAGCCAAGCAGAGCAATTCGACAGTCGTCCAGCAGCAAGAGGACGTGACGCCGTACGAGCCATCAGTCTGTCTGTGTGTCGTTCAAGAATTTGATTTGCGATACTTGAACTCGCTGCCACGACTGCTGTGCCAAACAAAACGCCAACAACAGACAGCCAATTCAATTCACGAGAACCTGATGTGAGCCACATTGCCGCAAACACGGTCACAAGCACCATCATTGCGATGCGCGGCCTCACGAGTTGTGAGGCATCCGCGAGCACAGAGCGTCGTGATGCAACACGAGGGCGTGTCGCTGCATCAGAAATGGCAGATGATGGGGGAGAGGCGAGATGATGCTGGGCAACTAACTGCGTCACGCTAATGCCCTCCGCCGAGAAACTAGTTTGACACCTGCTGCCTCGGGCAGACCACCACTCGCAATACAATAAACAACACTTGCTCCAAGGATCATCATCCCAACAAGAACATGCCCTGTCACAACAAACGAAGACAGGCTACTCCTTGCAACGACTACCGAAGCCGTCTCAGGAACTCTGCTAGCAACAGAGTCCGGAAGCAATCCAAGCGGCAGTCCCCAGCTAACAATCCAGGCTCCAAACCCGAGAAGGACTTGGCTGCAAACGAAAAAAAGTATGGTCGATGACAAGAATCGACGACCGACGTTCTGAGTATCACTGACGCCCAAAAAGCCGAACGACTCACACACAGCAGCCAAACTCAATACTGCAACTGTCGCAGCACCGACGAGATGAAATAGAACGAGCCAACGAAACGTGATCGGTCCCACTGTTGGATCTAAATGACGCAACTGCGCTCCGGCTACAAGTTGAATGTATGAGGCAAACAGAAGACCACATGCGATCCATCCACCGATGGGAATTCCCGAACCCACTGTTTCCGACCTTGCTTGGTTATTCTGAACTCGTCTTGATGTCAGCGTAGCAACAGCCACGGCAACCGAGAAAAACAGCGGGCCCGTGCATGCATGAACTTTGGCGACAGTTTTGTCGTCGAGTAAGACACGCAGACCCCCAAGAACGCCTTGCAACACGACAAGAAAGACTGCGGCTACAACCAAACCTCGAACCACAGACGACTGATTCGTCTTCCAGACGGCACCTGCCAGAACAAGCGAGATCACACCAACCGAAGCACCAAGAAGCCTGTGGCCATGCTCCAGAAACAGGTCCCATGGACCAAAAAACCATTCCGCAAAAGGAAACAGGAACATGTTGTGTCCGTAGGTCCCTGGCCAGTCTGGAACAGCCATGGCTGCCTCATACGTAGTAACGAGAGCGCCAAAAGTAAGCAACACCCCGGTTACAGCGACAAGGCAGCATGCAATCCAATGAGCCACGTTTGGACTCTTCACTGCACTGTGTGGCGGGCTTAGTTTATCTGGCATGATATTTACTGAACAGAGAACAACCTCTTAGTGGGCGGCGGCGGCGGCTGCGGCGGCGGTTGCATTCGGAGGATCCGTCTGCATGAGGTGGTCGCTTTCAACACCGGGCACTGAATACTCATACGGGCCTCGGTGGACAATTGGCTGGAAATCAAAATTGCCATGACCAGGAGGGCTCGGCGCCGTCCATTCCAGAGTATTTGAATTCCAAGGATTTCGGCCAGCTACTGGCCCATAGAACATGCTCCAAAAGAAATTGACTGCGAAGATAATCTGACTCGCCACCATGCCGATAGCACAATACGTCATGAACGCGTTAAGTGGTTGCAGGTGATGAAACGTTTCGTAATGGTACGCATCTGCGAGCCTACGGGGAAAACCAACCGCCCCCAAAATATGCATCGTAAAGAAGGTGCCGTTCAAGAAAATAAACGTTAGAAAGAAGTGCACTTTGCCCCAGAACTCATTCATTGTCCTGCCAAACATCTTGGGAAACCAAAAATAAATAGCTGCCCAAACACCCATTGCCGTTCCAGCGAACAGGACATAGTGAAAATGAGCAACTATGAAATACGTGTCGTGGATGAAAATATCAACGGGAGTCGCCGCCATGAAAATCCCTGACAGTCCACCGATAATAAACATGGAAACAAACGACAATGCAAATAGCATCGATGTCGTAAACTGAATTCGGCCACCCCAGATTGTTCCAAGCCAATTAAATGTCTTCACGGCACTCGGCAAAGCGATCATCATCGTGGAGACCATAAAGGTAACCCCAAGAGCCGGATTCATACCTGACATGAACATGTGGTGTCCCCACACAATGAAACCCAACCCGGCAATCCCTGCAACTGAGTAAACCATCGGGCGGTATCCGAACAACGGTTTTCGCGCGAAGCATGTCAGGATATCTGAGACCATGCCCATTGCCGGCAAGATCATGATGTAAACGGCGGGGTGACTATAAAACCAGAAGAGATGTTGCCACAGCAGTGGCTGTCCTCCACCAGCTGTCGCAATGGCGTTATTCACAATATTGCCCTCGGGAGTGAAAAAACCCGTCCCGAGAGACCTGTCAGCTAATTGCATGAATCCAGCCGCAGTAAGCACAGGGAGTGCGAAGGCCTGCAGGACGGCTGTGATGAACATCGCCCAAATCGTCATAGGCAAGCGGAACATCGTCATACCCGGTGCCCGCATCAGAATTATTGTGGTCATATAATTCACGCTTCCAAGCATTGACGACACACCAACAAAGGTAAGCCCAATAAGCCAGAGCGTTTGCCCCCACCCAGCACCTGGGGATGAATTCACGTTTGTTGCGAGAGTTGGATAACTTGTCCAACCACTCGAAGCCGCCCCACCCTCGACAAAGAAACTTGAACCAAAGGCAATAAACGCGGGCCACATAAACCAATAGCTCAGCATGTTGAGCGTCGGAAACGCCATGTCATCAGCACCAATCATCAGCGGGATGAGAAAGTTGCCAAATGCACCAGCAAGAATCGGAATGATCACGAGAAAAATCATGACCGTTGCATGCATCGTAAAGAGCATTGTGTAGAACTCTGGAGCCATTTGCCCACCTTGTTGAGCAAAAAGCTTTCCAACAACGGGCACGTCCGACCAAGGCCAGGCCACCTGCCAACGCACGGCTAGTGCGAGTAGGCCCCCAATGAGAAACCAAAGAAGCGTTGAAAAAAGAAATTGGAGGCCAATAACCTTATGATCTTTTGAAAAAACATATGTGGAAAGGAACGTCGACAGCTTTCGTGCCGAAGACGGCTGGGCGCGTACATGAGTCTCTTGCTTTTCTGGTGCATCCTGAACGCTTGTTGCTTTCGTTTCTACAGTACTCACGGCTAACCTCATTGGTGAAGCGGATGTCTAGGAATTTTTATTAGCTTGATCAAATTTTTCAGTGACTTCTCAAAATCAAGTCTCAGCGTTACTCGCTTGGGTAGCTTCTTGCTCCTGATACTTGACTTCAAGCCATTGCTCAAATGACTTGCGTGACTCAAACGTCACCCTGCCCTTCATCTTGTAATGTCCCCAGCCACAAAGTTCAGCGCAGACAATGTCAAACACACCTTCTTCCCGAGCTTTAAACCAGACTGGAATTTTCATGCCGGGAACTGCGTCCTGTTTAATTCTTACGTTAGGCAGAAAGAAGCTGTGGAGCACGTCCATGCTTTTCAACTGAATGAGAATATCTTCGTCGATGGGCAGATGAAGATCATTCACAAGATGAAGGTCGTCAGGGGTGCCCAGCACACCGTCGCGCCCGGGATAGCGAAGCCTCCACTCAAACTGACGCCCAATGACCTCAACGGTCGGAGCCATGTTGGGCCTTCGCATCTTGACGTCCGCCCATGTGTTCATCTGGTAGATCGCTAGAAACAGCAAAACTCCCGCCGGAACGATGGTCCACACGACTTCCAGAACGTGGCTACCGTGACGATATTTAACTTCAGCCTTTTTATTGTTCGCATCGTATTTCCATATAAACCAAAAAAGAGCAACTTCCGTTACAACAAATACAACACCGGTGAGCCAGAGAATGAAGTAGAACAGTCCATCTACGGCCGCACCGTGTTCTGACACGTCTTTTGGAAGCCAGATGTCATACGCCGGAGCAACCGCAAAAGTGACTACTCCCAAAATCGGAACAGCCAGAAAGAGCAGACTCCAAAAAAGTCCTGCTAAACGCTTCATCCCATTGTCTCCAAAAATAACTTCTGTTTTTTAATTTGCTTCTTGAACTTACATGCGATCCCGGGCAACCATCGGTCGATCCACTCCGAGCGTTCCGTTGAAGTCATACGGGAGCGACTTTATGTAATTAACGATGTGCCAGATGTCCTCTGGTGGCACGGTGCCTTTAGCAGCAGGCATTGGTGCCCCATTGATTCCGGCATGAATCCTGTAATACAGATCAAGGGGACGCATTCCGCCGCGATACACCCCCTGCCGGAGGTTTCTTGGACGAATCATACGGGGACGCAACGCATTTCCATCGAGAACAGTCTCAAATCGATCGAGCCATGCCAGTTCCGTTCGATGCTCGTCTCGCTCTTCGGCTGACATATCCCATGTCGATGCCTTTTCCGCCTGCTTGACACCACCATCTACTGTTTTTTGTGCCTGCAGGACAACCTTATTCCAGTCGTCATAATCATTGGCTTGGCCATCACCAAGACCACTGACCCCGTGGCACTTCACACAATTTGCTTTGTTGCCATAGAACAATTCTTTTCCTTTAGCGATCGACGCAACCATATCGAGGTCTGCTGGCATATCAGGTACGTCGATAATTGCATCATCGGCAGCAGCCCACATTTCCGTGACCGGATCAATGATTTCCTCAAACAAGAACTCGCGTGACTGGGGCAAGACACCCTCATCTTCATCATCAAGTTCAAAGTATGCCCGCATCAGTGACAACTCAACTTGACCTCGGACGCTGAGATATTTCACATACTCGGCAAGTGCATCAATTTTCGCATCACTCAAAAGCGCAAAGGATGGCATTGAACTGCCAGCCAGACCGTTCCGTAAAACCATCACCAGATCAGAATGGGTTGGTTTATCTGCCCGCTCCGTGCTCTTAAATTTGAAGACGCCCGGGCGATAGTCTCGTGGATATGGATTCAGGAAAGCTGCAGTTGGACCCATTCCGTCACCGGTGACACCATGGCAGTGGGCACAATGTTCTCTGTACAGCCCATTCTTCCGTCCAACGATATCGCTCCGAACTGGACCAGCGGCAAGTTTTAGTTTTGCGACATCAAGATTAATCTCAGGGGGGACCCGTGGTTCATCCGGTGTTCCGAAAAGTGCCGCGAGAATCGTAGCGACTTGTTGTTCTTGTGATGCGGTTAGTTGTTGCTTCGACGACTCAACAAGATTGAGACGAAAAGTAGCAGCCGGAGTCTGGCCGCATCCTGTTGCCAATAAAGAGACGGAAACAACACACATCAGACCCAGCAAGTTCGCAACTCTTGCTTTCTGAACTGGACCGAACGCACAACACCATGCAATCACGTTGTTCACAACGACTGACTCCATAATTAAAACTAAACTTTCTCTTCTCTACCTTAAGAATAGACCAGCGCCCCGCTACTAGGAGCCAGCCCCCTTCCAAGGAGGGGAGCAGGCACATTGAACGACTGAATCAACCACTAATTGCATCCGCGGGTATTTCAAGCGTCCCAAGATCACGCACTTCATTCTCTTTCAAAGTAATCTTAAACCGACCCTTTGAATTCCACTTCAACTCAGGCTGATCAAGCTCCAACGCACCACTACGGCCGGTCGCCCGTTCATGCCAGACCTGAAACTCAAGTGGTTCTCCAGCTGGAAGATCTGGAATCTCAAACGTTCCATCACCAGAAGATACCGCGACATACCCGTCTTTCCGAAAAACCGCATAAGCTTTCATCCACGGATGAATGTTGCAGGTCACAGAAACTGGCAAGCCAGTTTCCCGACTTGGCGTAAACACAGTCGAATCGCCGGAGGGGATAAGTTGATTAAAACTACTTCCCGAAATATTCGTATTATGACCAATTGGATCACTATTTTTCACATCAACAGCCTGACCAACCCGTGCCGCAAAAACAGGAGTGAGAAACTCACAGTTTTTTTGATCCATAACGAGTTTTTCTGTCGCCGACTCGTTTTTCACGCGACTTGACTTCCGCAGAAAAACCACAACGTTTGCGAGACCTTTGCTTGCCTCGTCAACGATGAGGCTTTGCTCGAAAAGTTGCATGCCGTCTTTGGAGCACACAGCAGTGTCTTTATCGACAACGAGGGCTTTCGGGGCACCAGGGCTTCCGGCAAAAGTAAATTTCCCTTTGAGAGACGCCCACCCGGTACCCAGGGCTTTCTCTTCAACTTTGCCTTCGGCACCAGTCTCTTTCTCAAGCGTTTCTCGCAAGTCGAGAGCAGCTGCCATGTCAGGTGCAGGACCTACGACTCGTTTTTGCCCACACCCAAGACAGAGTGTTGCTGCAAACAACACAAACAGTATTTCGTAACAATGTCTCAGCATCTCAGTCGATTCTCGTTTTCTCCAAAAAAAGCAAATAAGACCACATATGGCCACTTATCAAATTAGTTAAACATCTTGGCATCTACAACGATGTCACCGAGGTCTGTTCCACCCTCTTCAACAGTGAAATCTATTCGACCCCTTTTTGCGGAAGCCTTTTTTCCTCCGAGTGTAAACTCATCAAGATATCCACCCTTCTCGTGCCAGAGCTGAAATTCAAGTTCCTCACCCACCGGAAGATTCTCTATTTCAAAACTGCCATCTGCCCCACTTACCACGCCATATGGATTTGGGCGAATCACCAAATACGCCTTCATCCAAGGATGAATATTACATGTCACTGACGCTGGAATAGCTTCGTCACTACTGAACGTCACGTCCGACGAACCATTGCTCGGAACAAGACTATTGCTTGGTGAGTTTTTCATTGTTGCGATGTTGCTGTTATGACCTACTGAGTCAGAGTTTTTAATTGTCAACGTCTGTCCCGTTTGGACGAATCCCACATGGGGCTGAAACCGGCAATCTTTATTATCTAGAACGACTGGATCTGCCTTCGACCCGTCTTCCAAATCTGGATGCACCGTGACTCCCTTTGAGCGAACAAACAGGACAACGTTTGCGATTCCCTTGTCATCCGAAACAACAAGTTCCTCGTTTACAAGCTTGTGCTTGCCACACACTTCAACGTCCTTATCGGCGGTGATTTCAACAGGAGATGGCGGTGTACCATCGAATACAAACCGGCCTTTGAGACTCGCCCACTCAGCAGCCGGAGCCTGACTCGCAAGTGCGAACACAAACAAGCAAACGAACAAACTGATTGCAGGATTCAAATACCGATTGACACCCACAGAGTTCTTGCTACGAGCCATGCTGAAATCCTTTCAAAGGGGAGATTCTACTTGAGTTACGGTTCTATAAGCCTTTGCACCACGAATTGGCATTCCCGAAGAACGTGAATTCTTGGAGTTGATCGATTCACCAGTACCGCTCATTACGGAAATGTCATTTGGAGACGGATCGTCCACCTTCACCTGTTCGTCAGAAGCTTTTGGAACGTCCGGGTTTTGCTCTGCGGATCCCTCACTGGCCTGCTCTTCAGCAGGAGGCGATGCTGCCTTAGGAAGATATGGCTCCAGAGAGAATTGCCGTTTCGTAAATTCATCATAGTGCATAAGCAAGTCTGTCAGCGCACCGAGTTGTTGCTCACTATCACCGACGTACAGATCTTGGCTAACCGGCTTATCGTATGGGATGTTTACAGGCATTCCGGTGTACGGAAGATACCTCTTTGGGTTCGCTATCCAGCCATGGACGTAGTCCGGGCGAAGACGCTCGTGCACTCGCTCAAGTTGGGGAGCAAGAGCCTTCGGGTTACCCGGTGGTGCGTAGTCACCAACCAGATGGCACTTCACGCAATAATTGTTATTCGTAACTATCCGCATGGCTCCATCAAGATGCCCAGGATGCTGCTGCTCAGCAATATCAACTGCCGACTCATCGAGACGCGGGTCGTAAACATACGGGTACTCAGCTCCATCCACTACCGAAAAGTAGTCAACCAATGCGGCAGCCTGGCTCGATTGCAGATTGAACTTGGGCATCCTGAGGACAGCCGCTGGCCGAATGGGGTGAGGGTTCAAAAAGAACTTGTGAAGCCACGGAGACTGAACTTTTTTCCCTTCGCCAACAAGTGGCGGGGGAAGCCAGCCCCATGCATCACTCGGCTTGACATTGGGATTAATTGCCTTCTCATCCTCAATCACAACTGGGAAGAGCAGTCTTGCAAGATCTCCACCTTTTGCCGGGTAGTGCTTGCCAGCCTGTATCGCGTCTTCGGGAATAAACACATTCGGCCCACCAACGAGCCTCGCCTCACCATCGACAAGAGCATCTTTCCAGAGCGACACAGGTCGATGAAAAATGACATCTTCTTCATCTGGCTCGACAGGAATCCCATCCTCATCAACCAGTTGTGGGACTCCTGTTTCAGGATCAAGAATCGGCATACCAACGATCGACGTGCGCCTTCGACCGGCAGTGTCGACCTCGAGCGAATCACGCACCTGATCCGGTGAGAAATGCCCTCTGAAGAACGGATAGTCATTGAAAGCAGGAGGTTCGCCCATCGTCTCAGGCTCGTACGCAAGATCCCAACGGTCCATTTGGAGCGTATGACATCCGGAGCAGTTAAAACGCTCAGCTACCACAAGGCCATCAAGCCTTGCCTTCTCACGAGGTGTTGGGTTGTAGACAAATTCACTCGCTGGAGGATCAGCGACGAGACCGAGGACAAAAGTCATCACTTTTTCCCGCTGCTTTGCATCAAACGGGAACTGCGGCATTCGGTAGCGCTCGTTATACGATTTGTTTTCAACTTTTTTGTAATCGTAGCTCCGCGGACGTCGCAACTTCTGCCAAAGAAAACCTTCTCGCTCATGCCCAAGCAGCTTCTCTAAGAAATAGCCCGTATCCGGGTCCAGACTTTCTGGTGAAATATGATGCTCTTCTTCGCCAACTCCGTAGGCCAGTTCAGTTGCAAATACATCGTCTTCTACAACGCTCGCCTCACTGACTCCGTGCGTCTTTTCGCCATGAGCATCATGAACAGGTTCAACTTCGGCACCAGCATGGCTCGCATGCGAGGACATCATTCCCTTGTGCGGATCATCATGATGACCACCGTGCGAAAGATCATTCATCACGAATTGAACAACTTGCTCAAAAGCAATTCTTGAGGGATCTTTCCTCCCCCAATCGGCAAGTGCCGCACCAGCGGGTTTTGCATCTTCGAAGCCTGGAATGTCATGGCATGAGTAGCAAGCAAGTTTTCCAATTGTCTTCTTGCCAACGTAATTGAGAAGTACCTCATCCCGCTCGGCAGCAGCCAAGCCGACAAACACCTCTTCATCTCCAAGAATCCTTGTGCCCTCGGGGAGCCCATCACGGAGGACGGTGGAGGCCTTTTGAGATGGAAAACGACCTTCCAGATAAAGCATCGCAAGCTCTTCAAGCGCGGCTTTCTCATCACCTGACATCGTTGCCGCCGGAATGTCTTCTGGCTTCCATCCTTCTGTTGACTGCAAGAGGTACGCCACCGCATCCGCAGCAGGATCACTCACCGATCCGTCCGCATTCGTGACGGGCTCAAGCAACACATTTGGCATGATTGTTCGTGGGTGATAGGCCGCCGGATTACGAAGCCAGCTGTAGAGCCACCGAACACCGTTTGGCTGACTTGCAACCTTCGCCCCAATGCGAGACAAATCCGGACCATGATTGCTTTCGGCGGCAGGAAAATCAGCATGCTGATGACATGCAAGGCATCCTCGAACCTCCACAACTTTCTTACCCCGAACAACATCCGCAGCGGCTGTAATACCCTGGTACGGTTCTATGTACTTGAATGGCTGACTACTTGACGTCAGATAGGCGATCATGGAACGTATTTCGAGAGGCTCGTAGCGCTCAGACTCCTCAAGCCCCGCTCCCTCAAGATGCTCCCATAGCCCAAAGAATCGTGGCATTTTTGTAGACGGCCGAAAGTCCTGAGGATTCCGAAGCCACGCGTACAGCCACTCAAAGCCAACTTTCGAAGCAACATGCCGAAGACTTGGCCCTACCTTCGGAAACATGCCGGGCGTCTCGGGCGTCTTCAAGAGAGATGCGAGTACGTGAGTCCGATCGGTCAACTTCGCGTCATCACCGAGTGCAGCATCTGCATCAATCGCTTCACGAAGACGCTGCCGAGCATCATTACCATCGGGACTTGAGATTACATCGGTTACCCAATCATTGAAGGTGCCATCCATTTCCTGCGCACCTGGATCAACAGCTACAGCCTGAGCAACCTCATGATAATTTGGCTCGAGTCGCAAATCTGGGCCAACTCGCTGATCTGGACCCGACCACCCTTTGATTTCATGGCACCCATAACAACCGTACTGACGAATCAAGTGGTAGCCGGCAACAACCTTAGGCGCCGGAGGCTCCGGAAATCGCTCACTTGGCTCAAGATCCACAACCTCATGATGACACTTCAAACAGCTTGATTCTTCAAACCTTTCCGGCAGCATCGGAAAAATCCAGTGATGGTTGTTAAACCAACCGTATTCATCATGCCAGACGTGAGACTGCTTCGGCGTGTTTGGTGTATGAGAAGACCACTTGAAACTTGTTGCACTACCCTGCCCTTGATGACAGATAGTACATCCAAACGTCTGCATTGAATGAGGACTGGAGTCGCTTACAAAAAGGTCAAGCCGCGGATGCGTTGCATATGGCTGTGGGACACCCCGCTGTACTTCTAACCGCAAAGGCGTGCCCCATGAAACATTTTCGAGTAACGCAGTAACTGCCAACTCGCGAACGGAGGTACGACCACCACCAACAGACGTAATTACATCTCCACTTTGAAGGCCTGCAATTGCAGCTGGAGATTCGGGCAAAACAACACTAATCGTCGGGGAATCCTCACGGAACAATCCTTGGCTCGCAAGCGAAAAGCCGAAGGCGTTTTCCATCTGAAGCGACTCACTCTCGGCTCCTTCAGACGCTGGCGGTTCATTCGGCGTTGGAAGAACCACTTCAACCATTGTTGCCTCTGGATAGGCCGGCTCTGACGGCGCCCCGGGTGCAGACTTATTCATGCCTTGGTGGCACGTCGTACACCTGTCGAACCGAGCGACGTCTCGGAAGTTATTGTTAAGTGTTAACTTTGGAAGCCAGATCTGATCGATACGCAATGGACCATTAAACGCATCAAGAACCGGTAACTCAAGGACCGTCTTGCCGGCATTCGGCGCTCGATCACTCAGGGTTTTTTTCAGCAACGCCAACGTCTGCCGATGATCTGCGAGACTCTTCGCAGCAGTATCCTCAGGCGACGTGATCCTCCTCAATGTCTCAACAAGTTGTTTCCGGTGTGTATTGGCTGCCTGAAAAGCAAGTGTTGCCTCTGCAACTTCTTTTCTGTTGTCATCGGCAAGGGCCAACAACTCCTTTTGCTTCGAATCATCCTTCTCTTCGGAAACAGCTAGCTCGTAATCAGCTCGCCGCTTATCAAGCTTTGCCTTTCGCAATTTTAAACTACCGGCAAGGTTATCTTCACGAAACCTGGAACGATCAACGATGTCTTGAAAACGTTGCAGTAAGTCGCCCCGGATCTGAAATCGACTATCTGGATCCTGTGCTTCGCGCAAGCGGTTGACGTCTTCTTTTGCAAACGCAGCGGCCTCCGCGTCCTCCTTGACTGTGACTGCTCGCTCAAGAAATTCTGTGACTAAGGCCGGGTCAAGATCTGCCCTTCGAACTTCGGCCAGAGAAGCCTCCAGTTCAATCGATTTTGCCTTAAACGCTAACGAGTCCTCTGAATCAACTTGCGCTGAGGCCGACCACGTTTCGAGAGCGCGAAATGTTCTCTGATATTTTTTCCAGGGTCGATTATGATCCGCGGCAAGCATAACTACAGTCGCAATTAACAACATCACCGCCAACACACAAAATGTGATATGGAGGACGTGCATGTTCCACCAAGTTTTTTCTGTAGCTGGCATCTATAGGCTCGCGGGGGTCGACTTACTTAATTAATCGCTTTTGGGTCTGAAAAGTCAAAAATTTAACGAGAACTCTGGAATACTGATTATGTACTTCAAATTGACTGTCCAGCGGAGAATCATTTTGAGTGGAAGAGTAAGCATCAACAGCATCAAATTCGACATCACCATGTATCTTATGAAGCCCATTTTGGCATAAAAACCACGGAATATTGTGACGGCCATCAAAGGCGGAAGAGCAACCAAGTAAACGCCCATAATGAGCAATCCGGGTGCCTCTCTCAAAAATATAAATCCAATTTGTGATAGGACTCCAGCATTTTCTGGAGCGCGTGGGAGAGGCTGATTAAGCCACTGAACCCAAAACATTTGTGGAAGATCGACGTTGTTGAGAACTTCCACTTTATACGGTGTCCAATATTCAAACGGACCAAAGAAATTCCAATTGGGCCCCCTCAGAAAGGTGCCAAGAATAATCAGGGTGATCCATAGCTCAAAAAAGCCGAACTGGTACACGAGATAGCTGAACTTCCGCTCCTCAATTGAGTAATAGCCATTTCCTTTTTTATTGAAGTCGAGGTAGGGCATCGCCATCAAGCCAAAAACGACAAGACTCGGCAAAACAACACCTGCGTACCAAGGATCGAAATACACCAACATCTCTTGGAGGCCTAGGAAATACCAAGGTGCCTTTGAAGGATTCGGTGTCTTCACGCTTGAAGCCGGCTCTTCAAGAGGCGCGGGAAGGAAAAGCGCCCAGACAAGAAGCAAGGCAGACACACCGACCATGCAAATCAATTCCGTGTACACCAGATCTGGCCAAACAAGCACTTTCTCGTCATTTACTTTTTCAACAACCGGCAAACCCTGCTTTATTCGCTCGTCGTTGACTACTGCCTGCTTTGTTGCCACCCACGTAAAGAACGCCAGTAAATAAACAAGACCAACAATCGGCACATTGTCCGGCTTCATCACAATGGCTGCAAAGTTTTCATCTGCCATCGATAAGCCAAGAAGAAGCAACGTAAAATTCAACACCGACCAAGCGATCATTGGCTGGACAAAGAACTTCCGGAAAACGAAAAGCCCAGTAAATAAAGCGGTTGTTCCAAGCGTGTAGAGCACCGGGCCAGAAAGGCTGTTTACGAGACTACGAACTGCCATCGGCAGCGCAGGGACCATGGATTTCGACGCCGACAAGGCAAGGCTAGCCAGAATCATCATCACGCCCGCGAACACAGACCACACGAGCGCCCACCCCGGCGCATTTTTCTTCCGCCACAAAATAAAAGCAGCAATGCCATTCATAATTGCCAGGAAGGTGTAGTACCCACCCAGAAACCCAGCAACGTCGTTAAGAAAAAAACCACTTGAATGCATTTTGAACGATTACTTTCGACCGTGAAAAACGTGAACAGGAAACTCTTTTTCGCCTAACAAGCAACGACATTCGTATCGATTACAGAGGACCACTAATACCACCGTCCTTACGAACTCTCCAGAAATGAATGGCCAACAGAAGTGCAGCCGCTAGCGGTATAGCAATGCAGTGCAGCACATAAAACCGATTCAAAGTTTCTTCACCAACGAAGCGTGCGCCTAGCAGACCAAACCGAGCATCAGATCCGTCAGTGATCATATCGATGCCGCCAATGGTCAAGAGCTGCTGACCAGGCCCTTCATACCCAAGAATTGGCGTGGCACGTGCCATGTTCGAACCGACGGTAATCGCCCAGATCGCTAACTGATCCCATGGAAGCAAGTAGCCCGTGAAAGACAACAACAGTGTGAGTAAAAGCAGAATGACTCCGATTACCCAGTTGAATTCTCTTGGAGGTTTATAGCTACCAGTCAAGAACACTCGATACATGTGTAACCATGTTGTGATAACCATTGCGTGCGCACCCCACCTATGCAATTCCCGAAGGATGCCGAGGCTCGTCACGTCACGAAGCGCAAGGATATCGTTGTATGCCCACTCGAGCGTTGGACGGTAGTAAAACATTAAAAGCACGCCTGTCACCGTTTCAACAAGAAACAGGAAAAAGGTGACTCCGCCCATACACCACGTAAAAGAAAGTGCTATTCCCTGCTTCTTAATCGAAACCGGGTGAAGGTGGAGGAAAAAGTTCGTCAGCATGACGACAATTCGATTCCGACGATCTAACGGCATCGGATGACGAAAGATACTTTTCCAAATTTGTGAGTTTCGGATTGTTTCACCAATGGCCATTGAGTGCAGCCCAGTTCATTAAGTTAAAAAGTGCTCGTCATAGCGAGCTGTATTATTGTCACGCTGTTACGAACGACGCCGGGTCATTCCATTGCCCAAGTTCTTCCTGAAACGATTTGCTTTTGTCGATCTCAAGTTGACCGTCATCAGCAATTTTGATCGCATATCGTTCAAGGGGACGCGGGGCGGGGCCTTCGAAATTGATCCCATCTTTGTAAAACCCACTGCCGTGACAAGGACACTTGAATTTTTGTTCAGCCTCGAGCCAATTTGGGGTGCAACCAAGGTGCGTGCATACAGTTTTTAGTGCATATATCTGCTGGACACCCTCAAAGTCTGCATTCACAACCCACACGCCATACTGGGCGACGAATTTTGTTTCAACGACTCCGGAAGGAAATCCTTCCTTACTCCCAACTTTGAAACTACTTGGCGGTTCTGCCAACACATTCGGAAAGAAAAACCTCGCAAGCCCCATACCGAAAAGCCCACCGGTTACCGAGAGTGCTGTGAACCCAACCGCCATAAATGAACCAACTGTGTAAGCCAGGAAACCCCGGCGATCTTCGCTGGCTCCTGCCTTCGCGGCTTTCTCCGACTTCTGACGAACAGGTCGTGGTGGAACGGGAGGCGGAGGTGCTTTGGCAACCTTTTTTGCTGCTGGCTTTGCTGCAGGTTTCGAAAAGCCCGGTGCCTCCGACTTACTCACCGGACCCGGTTTCGTTCCTGCCCTCGCTGCCTCGAGAATGCTTGCCGTATCTCGCTGCACATTCTTTTTCGCACCGCTTACAACCGGTGTTTTCGCAGCGACGGCTTTCTTGGCCGCCGGTTGCTTCGCTGCTGGAGTGGACGACTTTTTCGGCTCTTCAGCAGGCTTTCCTTTTCCTGATCGAGCCATCGCAAGAATATCCGACACGCTTGGACGTTCCGATGACCCAGAAGTTTTGGGCGTACTTTCTACGCCACTCACCTCTGCTGGACTCGAGTCAGCAGATGCGCCTTCTGGTGTTGCCGCGGGTTTCTCAGCGTCTGACACAGACTGCTTATCGGCTCTCGCCGCAGCCAATATGTCCGCCACCGACATCTTTTTCTTTTCAGCCATGGAGCACCCTCACCCAACTGCAACGCACCTTCCCTGTACCAGCGGCACAACACGGAGGCCTCGTGAAATCAATGAACGTTTTCAACAGCACTCTTCCTACGCTTGCGTCTTGCAAAACCGACCTGTTTCCGTATAAAAAATCCATTTTTCCCGGACCTTGGACGACTTCGTGATTTTTTTCACGAACTCTATTTAACTTTATCGATCACACCGCTGGTGTCAACGTCGGATGGAGCAGGAATACGCCCTCGAAGCCCTTATTTCGGGTTGTTTTCAGAGGGTTTTTGAAAACCTGCTCAATTCCCTCAATACTTTTTCCAGAATTAGGGCAGAATTGAGAGATACTGACACCCTCTCACAATACACCAAGAGCAGATTTTTTAACCAGAGATATAAATTTTTTCATGCACAGATCTAAGAACATACTTGTTGTAGGCGGCGGAGGACGCGAACATGCCCTCGCTTGGAAATTGGCCCGCGACGGAGCCAATGTCTTCGCCGCGCCTGGAAATGCCGGGACCGCACGTGAAGCGACGAACCTACCTATTCAGGCAACTGACAGTGACGCCCTTCTCGCGGCCGTGAAACAGCATGAAATCGACCTTGTTGTTGTTGGCCCTGAGGCCCCGTTGGTCAATGGACTTGTTGACAAACTCACCGACGCTGGTGTTCGAACATTCGGTCCAAGCGCTCTCGCAGCTCAACTCGAGGGCAGCAAAATTTTCTGCAAAGAGTTGCTCCACACCAACGATATACCAACTGCGACCTATCGGCAGTTTGATTCACTCGACAAAGCCCGTGGCTTCCTCGAGTCCCGTGAGGATGAACCTGTTGTTGTGAAAGCCGACGGACTCGCCGCCGGCAAGGGTGTTTTCGTTTGCAGCAACCGTGAAGAAGCACTTGACGCAATTAACCAATTACAGCGAGATCCGCAATTTCGTACAGCAGCATCTGGCGTGCTCATTGAAGAACGGCTCGATGGCGTTGAGGTCAGTGTCATTGCCATAACAGATGGCCGTACCATCGTGACGCTACCACCACTGCAGGACCATAAAGCTGCGCTTGATGGTGATCGTGGACCGAATACTGGTGGAATGGGCGCTTTCTGCCCTGCTCCCTTTGTGACCCAGGCACTCATGACAGAGATAGAGGAACAGATTCTCGTCCCAACTGTTCACGGTATGCGTCGACGTCGAACACCTTTTCATGGGATTCTCTACGCCGGCCTCATGCTCACGTCACAAGGTCCCAAAGTCCTAGAATTTAACGTCCGTTTCGGTGATCCTGAATGCCAGGCCCTTTGCATCCGCCTTGAATCGAGCCTCCTTGAACTCATTGACGCGGCCGTTGATCGGCGTCTCAATGAAATAGCCGCACCAACATGGAAATCTGGGGCGAGCGTTACTGTCGTTATGGCTTCGGAGGACTACCCCGACACTGTTGAAAAGGGACACGCAATTCGTGGGCTTGGTCAAGCAGACGAACTGGACAATGTTGTCGTGTTCCATGCCGCAACAACAACAAGCCCTGACGATCCGGAAACAGTACTGACCACAGGTGGCCGAGTTCTGGGAGTAACTGCTCATGCTGAATCTCTGGCACGTGCAAAACTCAAAGCGTACGAGGGCGTCAAAGAAATCCGCTGGCGAGGCGCATGGTGCCGTAAGGACATCGCTGACAAAGGCTTACGACACGAACAAGAACAAGCGGCCACTGAATCCACTGATTCCAGCTCACTATCTTCAGAAGGCACGGCATGAAACTGGGCGTTGCAATTGTCGGCCTGGGAGATCGCTGGGAAGGGCAATACCTTCCGGCGATTCGATCGCTTGCTGATCGGTTTGAAGTTCGAGCAGTTTGTGAGCAAGTATCACTTCGGGCTGCTCGTGCAGCGTCTGAACTTCATGCCGAAGCAGTTGATGGCTTCAGAGTCACGGCTGGCCGCGAAGATGTCGATGCGGTTCTCTGTCTCGGTGACCAGTGGTACGGAACCGCTCCTATCCTCGCTGCGTGTGACGCAGGAAAGGCAGTGTATTCGGCGGCTTCTCTTCCGGCCTGCCGAAGCCGATTGAACCAACTCTTCAATCGGGTTGAATCCTCTGGTATTGCCTTTATGGCCGAACTGACACGAAGACATGCGCCAGCAACGGTCCGACTGAAAGAACTCATCGCCACGCAACTCGGACGCCCCAAGATGCTTTTTTGTCACCATCGACTCCCCCAGCCGTCGAATCCGTGCAAGCAATCTGTACGCACCGCAGGCAGTGACAGCTGGGATCTTCTTGAGATGGTCGATTGGTGCCGTTATGTTGTGAACAAGGAACCTACAAGTGTTGTCTCAGTTCACCACACCAGTCGCTGTCAGGATGAACTCTCTGATTATCAGATGATGAGCTTGGACTTTCCGGGCGACGAAGATTCCACGACCCGTTCCTTGGCCCAAATCAGTTATGGCCAATATATCCCTTCCTCATGGCAGGAAGCTGTTGCTTTTCGGCCTCCAGCTGCCTTGCAAGTCGCGTGTGAGCATGGCATCGCATTTATCGATCCACCGACAAACCTTGTCTGGTTTGATGAAGCCGGAAGACACCAAGAGGCACTGGAAAATGAACGGCCCGTCGATGAATCGATGCTGCTTCAATTCCATCGTTCGACAATGAGTCTCGTTCGCCGAATGGGTAGCCTCCAGGATATTACGCGGGCCCTCCAGATTGTTGACGCAGCTGCCCGTAGCCAGAAAACAGGAAGTCGTGTCTCAACAGTAACCGCGTGAACTGCGTGAACATTACTCCGGCGAATCGAGGGCGGCGACTACCAGGTCACCAACCTCACTTGTACTGAAACCCATGCGTCCGGCAGCCTGGCTCTGCATTTTCGTACCAGTGACAGAAGCTACGGCCTTATCAATTCGGGCAGCTGACTGAGGATGACCAGAGTGCTCAAGGAGCATCGCCATTGCATTGATGGCCGCAATTGGATTGATCTTGTTCATGCCCGTGTACTTCGGTGCACTTCCACCCATCGGCTCAAACATACTCACTCCGCCATCGTCTGGATTGAGGTTTCCGCCAGCTGCCACGCCCATCCCACCCTGAAGAATACCCCCGAGGTCAGTGATGATGTCACCGAACATATTCGTGGTCACAATGACATCGTACGCATCAGGGTTTTTTACCATCCACATACAACAGGCATCGACATGATTGTAGTCTGTATTGACATCTGGATATTCCTTCGCAACCTCTTGGAAGGTTCGCCACCAGAGATCGTGACCAAACGTTAATACATTCGTTTTCGCGACAAGCGTTAACGTCTTCTTGGGGCTATTCCTGCGACGGGTGTACTCAAAAGCCCAGCGAATACATCGCTCGCAACCCTTTCGGGTGTACACAGCTTGCTGCACAGCAACTTCGTCCGCAGTCCCTTTCTTTAAATACCCACCAACACCGCAATAAAGGTCTTCGGTATTTTCTCGCACAACCACAAAGTCGATGTCGTCAGGCCCACGGCCCGCAAGTGGTGTTTCAACTCCAGGCAAAAGTTTCACGGGTCGCAAATTGATGTACTGATCCAACTTGAACCTCAACTCAAGGAGCAGGCCTTTCTCAAGAACACCTGGTGCAACATCCGGATGACCAATTGCCCCCAGAAAGACAGCGTCCTTTGATCGCAGCAGATCGAGGCCGCCCTCAGGGATTATTTCACCGGTTCGCAAATACCGATCGCCGCCCCAATCAAGGGATTCGACAGTAAATTCAAATCCATCCAGACGGGCAACTGCATCGAGAACTTTAATGGCCTCCGATGTTACTTCAGGGCCAGTTCCGTCTCCGGCAATGGTAGCGATGGAAAGCGTAGTAGTCGTCATGAAACTTCTCCTGCAGAGGCATTGAATATCCAAAACCTACTGACCAGCCAAAGTTCCGCAAGCGTGACACAAAGTTCCTGCTAAAAAATGAATCCCAACGACCGTACTCAGCGGCTCATCCGCGACTGTGCAAAAAAAGAGGGCTCTGCATCTACGGCAGCCGCACGCAACACGAGATGCTACGTTTACGACATGCGGATCACAAGAATCGCTTCTTCAACTGGGGTCAGTTGTCACTAAAAGTAAATGACTTATTTGACTGAATCCCTAAAGGATTTTGAAGGAAACGTTGCCGACACGCATCACACAAATCAAATCGAAGTGAACGAGTGCCATCGTCAAGAAATGCGGCAAGATCCTGCTCCTCGAGTCTTTCGAGAAGATCATGCATGTCATCGAGGTGATCGTCACCGAGAGATTCACTTTCGTGGGAACAGCTCTCATCATTTTGGGAATCGACCGCAGGAAATACATTGATCTTCACAACGTGGCGAATACAGACCGCAGGGTCGATTGGCCTTTGACAGAAGTCACAAGAATAGTGAAGCACATTTGCCTCCAGAGTCTGTCGAAATAATAAATGAAAATATAACTCTGTGTCGGGGACTCTCTGGTTTTTCACCAGTGCATCCTCACCCAGCCAAGACGCTATCCCTCAAGACGTTATCCTTGAAGTGTGACGGTATCCGGCAGGAAAGGCAAGCCATAAACCTTCCATCATTTTGATCTTCCGAATCTCTGGATCTGCCAGCTCGAGTCGACAATTTAAGGAAATCCTGATTTGGCAGCAGTTTCAGCGAGCAAGTACACTTTTGTTCGGTCAAATGGAGAAGTAGCTAGCAACGCAAATAAGCACACAACGTAAACAAGGGCACAAGGATGAGCACCGCAACAATCCTCCCATTTCAACGACACACAGCTCTGGCCATGAGTGTTCTGGTGCTGAATCGCTCTTTTGTTGCTGTCCATGTCACGAATGTCCGCAGAGCCCTCGCACTCCTTTTTCGCGATGTTGCAGAAGTTGTGCATATTGATCAGGGCCATTTTTCAGCTCACTCTATTGAATCATGGCGAGAACTCTCTGCTCTCGAAGCACTCGATAGCTCCCCCGATCAGGACTGGATTCGAGGTGTTGGGTATGACCTCCAGGCCCCCCGCGTCATTCGGCTGCCTCGTTGCAACCAACTGCCACGAGAAAACATGCGATTTAATCGTAAGAATGTGTTTGCCAGAGACGCAAACCGGTGCCAGTACTGTGCCCGTAACCAGCCGACAAGCGAACTTTCGCTCGATCATGTGATCCCAAAGAGCAAGGGTGGTCCAACCACATGGGACAATATCGTTTGTGCATGTGTCGCCTGTAATGTGCGTAAAGGAGGACGGACTCCACGAGAGGCTGGCATGAAACTCATTCGGAAACCTCGCAAGCCCAGGTACAGCCCTCTCCTCACCATGAAACTACATAACCCAAAATATGTGAGTTGGAGAAGTTTCGTTGATAAGGCGTACTGGCTTGCGGATCTTCAACAATGAACAGAGCCTCACTGCTACGAGAAGCATGAGGCCCCATTTTTTGTTTCTTACGAATCAGGGATGAAGGGCGACTACCGGCAGAAACATTTAACAGAGTGGGTCCTTCTTCTCTGTAATCACAGGCAGTTGCGGTGACATCTCAGCGTTCAATTCGGTAAAGGGTTTCCATTCTTCCGGCAAATTGTCTTCGTGGAAAATTGCTTCTACCGGGCACTCTGGGACACATGCCTCACAGTCAATGCATTCATCTGGATGAATGTAAAGCATCTGGTCGCCTTCATAAAAGCATTCGACCGGGCAAACAACAACACAGTCTGTGTACTTGCAGGCGAAGCAGGGTTCAGCAACGACATGCGTCATATCAGGCTCACTCCTTTACCAAAAGTCATTAAACCAGCCGCTGTGCGACTACGCACATCGGCACTCCAAACCAGCCAAGACGTCAAGCCGTATCGAATAGGCAAGCCTTATGGATATCGACGGACGTCCCAACAGCGGCATCGTAGGCAGCACTGAGCCACCTGTCAACGAATTCTCCATCGGATAAACTGGAATCCAAACTTCAGCAAGAGTCTGCAGGGGTGCAGAATTCGTCTCTTCGGCACACACCCGGCTTGGTTGTCGTCAGAAACAGGGGGTATATTTCATAAACTGCAAAATTTCTGCGGAGACATCGGCGTGACTGAGAGCACGAGAAACTTGGGTGAAGAGAATCGGTCTCACTGCTCCCCTATTGATCAGGCACTCATCAAGGCATGTCTTACTGGCGATGCCCAGGCTTGGAATACATTTGTCAAACGATTTGGACGTCTTATTCGAGCAGTCGTCACCAAGACCGCACAGAGACGAGGCTGGAGCATCACAGCCGCCGACTGTGACGACATCACAGCCGAAGTCTTTGCCCAACTGGTTTACCGTAACGCAGCCTCTCTCAGGCTCTTTGCCGGCCGCTCAACATTGACAACCTATCTCACGGTCATTGCTCGGCGGGTCACCGTACGAGCCATGCTCAAACAAAGCACCCTCCCAAAAACTCTTTCCCAGAATGCCTCTTTGCCAGAACAAACAGACCGTACTATCCCTCCGCAACAACACATTGCACAACAAGATGAAGTAGAACATTACCTGAAACATCTCTCGACAGAAGAGCAGGTACTTCTTCGTATGCACGACCTCGAGGGACATAGTTACAGTGAGATTTCCCACGCAACCGGAATTCCAGTCAACTCAATTGGACCTCGGTTATCCAAAGCTCGTAAAACCATCCGTCAGAATGACCACCAGACGGACAACAATAGCAGCATGCCAGACGAGACCCGATAAGACTCATTGACCCGGCGAAGCAACAGCAGGGGCGATGACGACTGATGGATCGGCTAAATCGATTGGCTCATACCCATCGTACGCTGGCATGTGCCAGAGTTGGCCCGGATCAGTCGACGGAACATTCGTCACCAAACTCGTCACCTCCAGAGTAAACTCAACTCCGGATCCCGGCCAAGAAACATCAATAAGCCGCGGCAACGCTGCACCCGACCCAGGGTCTACTCGATGTCGTGATGCACGAACACTTGCCAAACGCTTCCCAGCAGACGTAAACAAGTGCTGCTCTTCGACGAGCCCTGTCATCGGATGGAGGATAATCGATCGGACCAGTTGTTCGTCTGGAGAATTAATCGTGCTGCGAATTTCGAGTCGACCATCGGCAGTCATAAATGGCCCTTCATGTCGGTGCTGAGGACTGAAGCGAACCAGGCCCAACAACTCCGGCATCCAGTCCGCTCGAATCGGCAATACTTGTCGAGCAGAGGATTGTTCATACTTATCATGCTGACAAAAGAGCATGATCGGCGGTTCATGCCGGCGAATCCAGAGCCAAAAAAGATCGTCGTTACTGCCAATATCGAGTTCATTCCCAGTCAGTGATGTTTGGGCACGCAACCGAAATCGTCTCGGAGGCTCACAGGCAACCTGAGCAGAAAGCCGTGGCACCCCCGGCACAACAAGGACTGCCTGAGTGGCCGCATAACTGCGCACGCGTGACGTGTTATCCTCAACGGCTGCAATGATCTGCTCACGGGTTGGCTGTGCCGGAAGTGTCCGAGGCAACGGCATCATTCCAACCTGATAGCCACGGATTACATTCGGACAACTTGCACCACTGCCGGCAACAAGAACAACAGCAGTCACAAAAAGCACTAATGGAACAGACGCTTGAGCCGGCAACTGTTTAGAAGAACTCATGACTCGCCTCCAGACCACAGGAGCGAGGCCAGTCGCTCTTCGAGTGCAGCATGTTCTTCGGCTTCAGGCATGACTGCCACAACCTCGTACGAACAATCTCTTCGACGGCAGACAAGCGACACAACTTCATCTTCACCATCACATGTCTCGCTACTTTCCGTCTCGTCTTGACCGGGGCTGTCAGCAAATCGAAGTACCTTACGACGCAGAAGCTGAAGGGCTAACAAATAGCGAAGCGACGCTTCCTCAGGCTGATCAGCAAGCGATTCCAAGGTGTCCAGAAGAGCTTCAATAGGGGCTAAAGAGACTCCTCCGTCTTCTTGCTCCGGCACAACGCTTCGCCACCATGCAAGTGTTTCATCAGGAGCGCCTGCCCACTCGCCATGGGACCAATCATAGCGAAGGAGTTTTCCTTCCTCTCGAACGAGCGCAGAAAACATTACATCGCCAGCTTTGAATTCAGAACCGGACTTTTTGCAGGTTGGCGATGGTCGCTGAATCTTGAGGTCCATGTAGATTTTCCATGTGCAGATTCGGCGTTTCAACCGAATGGCATGACAGAAGAGACACGACCCTACCTCTAGAGAACACGCCTTTTTCTCACAAGGCGAGTCGTCAAAAGCAGTTCGCCGTGGCAAGATGCGAGGGATAGGCGCTAACGACTTGTCAGAATCTCCACTAATTCAAGAAGCCCACCAGATTCGTGGCAACCAACGACATGATCTGCGGCGTCCTGCACTTCTTGGCGTGCATTCCCCATCGCAACACCAAGACCTGCCCCAATAATCATTGGGAGGTCATTTCGGTCGTCACCCGCAGCACAAATAGCTTCGGCTGGAATTTCCCATGATTCTGCAAGCTGGAGAACACTCGACCACTTGTCAACTCCAGCAGGAGCAATCTCACAAAGCCAATCACGATACCGGGGACTGCGTATCGTATGGACAGACAACATGTCAGGGAAACGTGAATTCAGGGTAAACTCGAGTGACTCCATTTCGCGGACATTTCCCATGACAAATCCTGAAAACGCATCTGCAGGTGGAGATTCACAGAGCGTTGCCACGACCCGAGCCAGCTGTTTGTTTTTCTGGAGGTATTCACCAAATCCGGTCAGCTCACCATCCTTATTACGTGCCACAAGCGTCCGACAGTAGAAGTCAAAACCTTCATTGAAACTGTCGGTGTAAAGAACTGGCTCGTGGCCAAGGCCGACCACACACTCGAGAACTTGTGAGAGTGTCGTTTCCTGAAAACCCGAGCAAAAAATCGTTTCGTGATGCACTGGTGTTTTCACAAGTGCCCCTGAAGCTGTGACGACTGGCCCAACGAGCCCCAGTTCAGTGGCCACAGGAAGGACGTCCCGATATCGACGACCGGTCGCTAACATCACACGTATGCCTGCAGTTTGCGCCTCCTGTACAGCTTGCTTCGCTGCTGCTGTGACTTCGTGACGACTATCCGTAACTGTGCCGTCTACATCAAGCACCAGAAGTTTGATTGATTGGGGCACGTTGTTTGCTCTTATAAAAAACGACGGAAAACACAGATGATCGATCTGACGATTCAGATATCATAGAGACGGAGCACACATGACAACTAACACCCCAGACATTCCGTTCACACCAGTTCTTTCTGCTGGTGATATACCGGCTGGTGAAGGCCGCACGTTCGAAGTTGCCGGACGACTCATCGCGGTCTTTTTCGATGGTGAATCCTACCATGCAATGGACGATCTCTGCCCACATATGGGCGCATCACTTGGTTCCGGACCTATCGTTGAAGGTGTCGTCACCTGCCCTTGGCATGCATGGCGATTTCAGACATGCGATGGTGCTTGGTGTGATAATCCGGCTCTCAAGGTTGATGTTTTCCCAGTGCGAGTTGTCGACAGCAAGGTCGAAGTGCAGGTGCCAGAGAGCGAATCGATCGACTGAAAATCTTCCATTTCTTTTGACTTGCCTCCTCGCAATATTTAATAACCAGAGATTCTTGAGCCTCGACTTACTTGAGGGTTACTGATTGTCCGGGTGTAGGCACCTGCGGCTCAGCGACACCTCCGTCACGAACGCATTTCGCCCATGCCTCCACGTCTTGCTCAATAGGAGGCCATGTACCGTAATGACAAGGCATCACCAACTTCGGCCTTAAGAGCCGAATCGCTTCGAGTGAATCGGCTGGTCCCATCGTAAACATGTCACCGATCGGGAGAATTGCCAAGTCAAGTCGCCTACCTTGACTGTCCGGCCTGCCGATACGTTCCATATCAGAAAAGAGGCATGTGTCACCCGCTACAAATATTCGCTTCCCTCCTACATCGAGCAGCCAACTCGCTGCGGGACCGGCGTATGTACCATCCGGAAGACTGGATGAATGGTGCGCCATTTCCATTTTCGCAGAACCACCCGGCACCTTCGTCGTGCCACCAAGATTCATGCCTACAGCACCCTCGATGTCTTGCTTGGCCAACCACTCGGCTATTTCAAAGGCACACAGAACTGGACATTGTGTTCTTTTTGCAATCGATACGGTGTCAGCAACATGATCAAAGTGGCCGTGAGTGATCAGAATTGCATCACAATAAACATCTGATGCCTGAGTGGAGGACGTTGGACATTCATCAAGAAATGGATCGATAAGAAGCACTCCAGCTCCAGTGTCGACAAGAAACGTTGAATGTCCTGTCCATGTGATTGTAACGGCCATTTTCCCCCACCCCTCCGAGCATTGAGACCTAAGAACGCCAGACAATAGAACTTCAATCACCCATCGGGGCGAAGCCTCTTCATCATGAATTTTTTATATGCCTCTACGCCCGGCTGGCCGTAAGGATTTGTTCCAACAAGCCGTCCCTCGACAACCGTAGCGAGCATAAGCATCTGCAGAAGTTGACCAATTGTAAATTCATCGATTTGGGGCAAGTGAATCGTGGCCGTTGGACGCTTTACCGAGGCATATGCTTCATTCGTACCATCCGTCGCAGCTGCAAGCATCGATGGCCAGGTTGTACCAATAAGGTCATCGAGCTGATCTTCGTTTCCGGAAGAGCCGCTCAGCGGCGGCAGCCCAATGTGATCACGGCGAGCCTCGCCAACACACAAATTCGTAATAATCTTGTCGCGGCGACCATCTTGATGCTGCTGCCCCCGTGAGTGAAGATCTCGCGTTGTGACTGTAGTAAGTGGTGTCGCCCCCTTTTCATCCTTCCCAAGACTTTCGGAAAGTAACTGGTCGTACCAGAGGCCGACTGATTCAAGCTGGTTACTCCAACTCGAAAGAACTCGAATCGTTGCTCCCATTTTTTTCTCAGCCAAGTGGGACACTGCAACGTATTGCAGCACGGGGTTTTCCAAAACCGGTGACTCACGAAAGCGTCGCGTCATTGCTGCAGCACCCTCCAGCAAACGCACAACGTCGATCCCAACAAGTGAGGCGGGCAATAGACCCACCGCGGTAAAGACAGAGAAGCGGCCGCCAACGCCATCAGGAATGCCAAAAACATCAGGACATCCGAGGGTCTTCGCCAGGCTCGCCAGCTTTCCACTTTCTCCGGTTACCGGTACAACTCGCTCTGCTACTCGCTTGGCGTCACTGCCAAGTGATTCAGAAAGCGCACTGAGAAAAAGTCGTGTCGCTGCAGCGGTCTCAAGAGTGCCACCACTTTTGCTGACTACGAGCATCGCCCATTGAGCAAGAAGGTCATCCCCGTCGCCACCGCTTGGGTGTGATCGCAGCACATCGAGAAGGCCTTGTGCAGAGTCATTATCAATATTGAATCCTTCGAACGACAGCCGAGGCCGTCCGCCTCGTTCTCCACGAGAAAGTTCGTTGTGAAAAGGATGGCAGCATGACTCGAAGAGTGCACGCGTGCCCATATAGGACCCGCCGATACCGAGAACGACAACACGATCAACGGCTTCTCGAAGTCGCCGTGCCGTCTGAAGTATTGCAAACAGTTCACTCTCCGGACGCCTTGTTCCGTAATCAGCCAAGAGTCGTTCCGGCAAATCAAGAAATGCTGGATCGAGTGACTCTCCGCCAGCACCATCCGCTCGCCAACGATCGAGATCATTCAGGCTTTCTTCCCTTGCAGTAGAAAGCGGTCCCTCAAGGTCATCCAAATCTACTTGGTGAATTCCACCAGTAGCAAGCACAGCAGCAGCATCATAGGAAATCGGATCATCAGACGATTTGGATCGAACAGCACTCATAATCGGGATAGCTCTTGAAGGAATGAAAGGAAAACATGGAAACAACGATGCTCAATCTTGAGCATGCTAGGCTTTCAGTCGAAGCGAAGCATACCAACCATCGCATTGAGAATGCGAAACCTTACCGGAGAAGAGGATGGCTCAGCAACTCTTTCAATTAACAAATACAATTGCACTCCTTGCCTGGATCCCCCTGATCTTGTTTCCGAGACATATTTTCCTCCGGGACACGCTATGCAAGCAACTTGTTCCTGGGGTATTGGCCGCCATCTACCTAGGCGTTATTTCGTGGAAATTCGCCACGATTGGCCCTCCACAGGCCGACGTGATGACACTTTCCGGACTCCGCACTATTTTCAGCGATGACTTTGTATTCGCGGCAGCCTGGATTCATTATCTCACCTTCGACATGGTGGTCGGAACCGTGATTGCCCGCGAGGCAGTCGCGTGTGGCATCCCCTGGCCGCTCCGCAGCCTCTCTTTGACGCTTACATTTCTGTCAGGCCCGATTGGTTATCTGACCCATCTCGGCTTCAAGCTTCGCTGGCAGCACGAACGTGAAGCCCCTCCCCTTGCAGACCCCGGCCCTGAAACCGACAACTGAGAATCCGTCTGTCTGTTTTTCTACTCGTCTTCTGGAGACCCTGTTGTGACTGAACACGAACTGATCCAAGAACTCAAAAGCACGAATAGCTCCAAGATTATTATGCTCGTTGCAGATGGGCTAGGCGGGCTGCCGTTGGATCCGGGTGGAAAGACAGAGCTTGAGACCGCTGTGACACCAAACCTCGACAGGCTTGCTGGAGTTGGCACAAGCGGCTCGAGCATCCCAGTGCTACCTGGTATCACGCCAGGTTCAGGCCCCGGGCACCTTGGCCTCTTTGGCTACGATCCACTTGAGTTCAAGATCGGCCGCGGAGCGCTCGAGGCGACCGGCATTGGTTTTGAACTTGGCCCTCATGACGTCGCTGCTCGTGGTAATTTCTGCACACTCGATACCAATGGACTCATCAGCGATCGACGGGCTGGTCGTATCCCTTCAGAGGAGAGTTTTCAAGTTGTCGAAAAACTTCAGGCTGTTGCAATCGACGGCTATGAAGTCTTTGTGAAGCCGGTCAAAGAGCACCGTTTCGTTGTTGTATTCAGAGGAACTGGCCTTGATGGCAGAGTTGCTGATACCGATCCTCAGGCTACTGGCGTACCACCTCTCGACCCACAGCCGCTTGATCCAGCAGCGGCGAAAACTGCCGATATTGCAAAAGAGTTTGTTCGGCAGGCCTGCGAAATTCTCAAGGATGAGCCAAAAGCGAACGGTCTGACTCTACGGGGATTTGCTGCCAAGCCAGCCTTGCCGACGTATGAAGAGCTCTACGGGCTGCGCGCGGCTGCAATTGCGGTTTACCCAATGTACAAGGGGCTTGCCAGTCTTGTCGGCATGAAACTTGTAGGCACACCGCAGACACTCGAAGAGCAGGTTGACGAACTGAAAGCCTGCTGGAATGACTACGACTTCTTCTTCCTGCATTTCAAGTACACCGACTCAACTGGCGAGGACGGGAACTTTGCAAACAAAGTGAAACAGATAGAGGAACTCGACAAGATGATTCCTCGTATTGAAGAACTCAAGCCGGATGTTCTCATCGTGACTGGGGATCACTCCACTCCGAGCAAGCTCAAAAGTCATTCCTGGCATCCTGTACCGACTCTTCTGGTTGCGGACCCATGTCGTCCAGACGGGGCAACGGCTTTCGGTGAACGAAATTGCCTCAGCGGTGGTCTTGGGCAATTTCCTGCCAAGCACCTCATGCTTCTGGCCATGGCTCACGCCGGTCGTTTTGGCAAATACGGCGCGTGAATTCGCAAAGGTTGTCACAACAAATGACGGCGACTGAGCGAGAATAATTGCAAACAGCAAATCAGCCACGCATTACCAGTTCATGGTTTCTTGCTGTGCTACATGCGGTACTGAGGAACCCGAAGCGTCTCACCATCGCGAATCGCTGATTGGTGCGCGACAATACCCGCAACGGTCATGTTGAGTGACTGTGCGACATCTATCCATGGTTTTCTGTCCCGCAGAATAGCGTCTACAAATTCACTGGTCAGGTGACCGTGCGAGCCACCATGTGACCCAGCAGCCATGCTAGGTGGAAGTGGTGGCCGGGCAGTTGACACACGAACTTTCTCATCCTTTTGACCATAGACTCTGCCTTGTTCTCCATGAGCAGATGGCATATCCCACGAGACGGCCATTCGCGACATGCCTCCCTCAGCTGTCCGAAAGAGTCCAACTTCTGATCCAAATGGATTTTTGTACTGATTGTTTTTGGGCTGCAGATGGGGCACAACACTTGGGGTTCCAAGTGCAGACACCTCCGTGAAACAGTTGCCTGTTACGCCAACATAAAATGCTGTCGCATGTGTTGGGTACCATTGAGGCGGCAGTCCATTGCGCCAACCGTTTCTATCAACAGTCCGTGTTTTCGGATTGTATCCACCTAAAGGCTTACCGAAGTAGTGATAGTATTCTCCCTCAGAATACACAATCTTCCCAAGGGCTCCTGCATCATACCGACGGTGCCATGCGTAGAGATCTTTATGGAAGCATGATGTTTCAAACATCATGTAGTGACGCCCCGTCTTCTTGACGGCCTCGAACAGCCTATCGGCATCTTCAAGAGAGCCGAACACTGCTGGCACCGCAGACGCGACATGCTTACCACGAAGCAGTGCGGTGATCGCCAGTTCTGCATGGCTCGGCGCATCCGTCGCGATATAAACTGCTTCAATGCTGTCATCATCAAGCATTGCTTCACAGGACTCATACGTTTGCGCACAACGACATGCCTTTGCTAACTCCGCGCGGCGATCAGTAATCAAATCAGTCACAGCAGCTACTTCAACATTCGGATGATCCTGAAAACCAAATTGTGCACCGAATTTGCATAGACCGTATCCTGCAATACCAACACGTATTTTTCGATCAGAGAAGGGTTTCCACAATCCGTCTGATTTTGCCGCTGGCTCATTCGTTTCAAAGCCGGCAATCACTTTTCCAGAGGCATCCACAGGAGCATCATCTGCACGAAGGAAAGAGGTCGTCATAGCTGCCCCAGCAGCACCAAAGGCCATGCCTGCTTTACTCACGTGAGTAACAAATTTTCTTCGTGAAAGATCAGGGAATTGTTTCGCAGGCACTTCAGACTCCAGTCGTAGCATTTTTGAGTTCCGTTCCCATTTGCGATTGATGCCCTTAGCCGTTACCCACTCAAGTCAGGCTCTTGGCAATCATCACATGAAGCAAGTTCTATCAATCTTACCCAAGCGTGCCTGCCTGAGAATCGGGCAAACACCTGAGTTGCATCAAGCCTTTGCGCCGTCAATTCTTTCGAACTCGTGCACAAAAAGACCGCTACGTAGCTTCGGCTCGAACCATGTGCTTTTCGGTGGCATGATCTCATCAGCGTCTGCAACGGCGAGAAGTTCATCTGCACTCGTCGCGTGCATCGAAAACGCAACACCACGTTCGCCCGCACGTTTCTCTAATTCTTCACAACCACGGACTCCACCAACAAAAGCAATGCGTGAATCCGTTCGTGGATCACCAATACCTAAGATCGGTGCGAGCACTCGATCTTGCAGAAGAGCAACATCGAGGCTGGCAATGGGATCGTTTCGATCTATCGATGACTCAGGGAACGTAAGGAGCCACCACTCACCAGCAACAAAAACAAGAACCTGTCCTGGATTTTCTGGCGTCCCAGCCTGTGCCTGCTCGAGGGAACCAACAGCCCGTAACCTGCTAAGAAACTCATCTGTAGAAAGTCCATTCAGGTCTGCTACAACGCGATTGTAGGGCAGTATTCTCAACTGATCGTGAGGGAAGACGACTGCCAGGAACCGGCCATATTCTTTTCCATCACTATGGTGTCCGTCCACTTGCTTGGATGCTGTTGCTGCACGCTCCGCCCCAGCTGATCGATGATGACCATCCGCAATATAGAGCCTGTTCAGCTGTCCGAATGCCGACACATACCTCGCTGGCTCAGCCACGCACCAGCCTGTGTGCTGCACACCATCTGGAGCGACAAAGTCAAACAGAGGTGACGACTCCATATCAGTCTCCATAATCGAATGAATGGTTGTGCCCTTATTTGGTTCATCACGAAAGCACAAAAAAACTGGCTCGGCATGGCTTGCGGTAGCAAGTAAGTGACGAGTCCGGTCGTCCTCTTTATCTGGTCTGGTTTTCTCGTGCTTTCGAATCTCACCAGATCGATACTGCTCTGCCTCGACGCATCCAACAACACCGACCTGGGCAATGTCTTCTCGTATTTGCCTGTACAAATAAATGCTTGGCTGCGACTCTCGCTGAAGCACCCCGTCAGCAATCATGCCCTGAAGATTGCCACTCGCTTTCTGATAAACCTCTGATGCATGACAGTCTGTTTCCACCGGCAAATCGATCTCCGAGCGGACGACGTGAAGAAATGACTTCGGCTTCCCTGCCGCACGCTCCCTTGCTTCACTTGTCGAAATAACATCGTAGGGATCACTCGAGACTTCCGAAGCATCCTCAAATGAAGGTCGTAATGCAGTAAAAGGATGTATCCGTATCATGAAGTCACCTTGGTGGGTTTTGCAGGAAAGACTGTGAAGAATACCCCCTCTCACCAAGGTGGTGCAAACACTGAGAATCTCTGACGGGCAATGAGACACTTCTGAGAAAAGATTACAAAAGAATAGATTTTCCTGGCGTGAAATTACGTCTCAAGCACGCACCTGAAATACATCCTGAAGGCTCTTTCATTTAATCCGCGTCTACCATCTGCTGAAACCTGTCTTGGGCATAGTGTGCGATAGGTGGTATATATTTTACTCGATGGTCTTTTGGAGAACCTACACTTCGTGCTTGCGTTGCACCCTCACGCCCATGGCAAAACAGGACCCATTCGATGATTCGTTCACCAGCAACGCTGACAATCGCGAATTTCAATCGACAGACACTCGCTGATCTTCTCCGCCCTGTCCTCGATCGTGCAATGAAACAGGGCATGGTCGGAACAAATGTTGTCCTCGAAATTGTCGCCGAAGCACTCAGCAAGATCGGCGACAGTGAAATCCGAACATTCCTCGATCCCAAAACAGGGAAACTCCGCGGTGGTCTCGAGATTCGTATCGAGGAGACACTCAGCATGTCAAAGAAATGGCGCGACTGGGATGCCAACCACGGCAATGAGGACTGGATGCTCCGCAAGAGTGGTCGCACTGTCAAAAAAAATGAATTCTTAAAAAGTCTTATTTTGAGCTCTTGGCGATCAATGCAGAAACTGCATGTCCTTGAGCCAAAGGATGTCAAAACGCTCGTTGAAGGAGTCCGCAAGGTGTATGATGCGATGTGCGACGTCAAGCCAACGGACAATCGTCCCGGACTTGGAAACACCTACGGCAAGTAGAACGCCGGAATCGTTCGCTCCAATTCATTGAAGGGATTGTAGCCAACGCATAGAAAATAGGATCAAACCGGACCAACCGCCTGTCGTGGTTATGCCGTCTGGAATCAGGTTTGAGCAATGAAACCGGGAACGCACCTGTTTCTGCTCCCAACTACCAAAGATTCTGGAGGGCATCAAAATGGGTACACGTAAACGCGGCACGCTGCGGAAACCACGATTGCACAAATGTGGACACCACAGGCTGAGGATTGACAGACGGGAATTCGTCCTGAGCAAACCGGGAAGCCGGCAAGCCACAGAGCGCTACAACGCAATCTTGACGGCACGGTTTTGAGTTGGCACCAATTGGCACCTTTTTTCGAAAAAGTAGCTCTGTGAGAATTTACACGGAGAACAGTTTCCAAAAACGGCATACACACGGAAAAAGGCCGAACCGGGCTGAGCACGCAACTCGGTTCGACCTTTAAACACCAACGCCTAGGGAACATTTAGATTATCGGCATGCGATTGTTATCACAGGAGTGTGTCGTGTGAATACACGACACAGGCAGTGGGGCAGCGGGAACTAGGCAGGAGAAATGGGCTCCAGCACACAATCGCACAATGAGCCTGAATTGAATCACAATATTTTTACAGGGGGGGCTGCTGTTCGTCTTTTGACAGTTCGCCACCAACGGTGGTCTTAAACCTGCCTGAGATGCAATACCCCGCACCGACACCAACACAAAGTCCGAACGCAGCCAAAAGTCCGAACGCAGCAAGGAGTAAAGGATCTCCAAGGAGGAAAGACAAACCAGCAGCTAGGATCAACACCAAGGCAGAACCGATCAGTACAAAAAACCAATCAGAGTATTTCATGAAAGCGCCCTCTCCTTTGTTGGTGAATCAGTCGCCAATCTACAAACCTTCCCAATAAGCTGAGTAAATTAATTCGTAATATTTTTACAGGGGGGGCTGTTTGCCTTCAGGCCCACAAGTGATTCATCAATATAGACTTGACGCACTGGTTCAAGTTGTGGCTTGACACCAGATGCATCCAGGGCAATGCGTTGTTCCAAAGATTCTAGTAAGAGTGTCTTTGAACGCTGTTCAACGTCCGACGGTTGGTGGGGGTAGACCGGTTAAGTCTTGAGACACCTTTAGAAGTACCTTTATTTTTCACGACGAGCAAGAAATCGTTGAGCCTTCTATTTGGGTCCGCAAGGCAGTTCTGGCTGGCAAATGGCCTCTCTTGCACAGCAAACAACGCGAGCCATAGCACAGACGACAGTGGCTGATTACTCTTGGATTACTGCTGTCCTTCAGAGCAGGTCATAGCGAGTCATAGAGTTTCAGGACCGTCACAGGTACGTTTCAGCAAGAATGATGACACAAAACGCCATAACTCCGGACAAAGACGATCTCTTCAACAGTTCGACGATGACATTCGGAGAGCACCTTGAAGAACTTCGATCATGTCTCATTCGGGCCGCCATAGGTCTGGTCTGCGGCGTTGTCATCGGATTTTTTGTTGCCAGACCAGTGATCCACATTATCGAGTCTCCTTTACGCAAGGCGCTGGGCGAATATTACACCGAGCGTGCGATTGAGACCTTTGACGCCTGGAAGCCACGACGAAGCGGCGGGCCTGGACTTCCGTATTCTCGAACGGAAGTCGTGGACGCAGTCGAACAATACAACCTCTCTTTTGATCTTCGTGAAATCCACCCAAATCGACTGCCAGGGGCACAGACAGAAGCAGAACACAACGACCTGTTTGACATAGAATCCCTCGCCCCCGTCCTTCTCTGGCAACCACTTGCCCGAGACAGTCGAGTAAGCATTACAACCCTCAGCGCTCAAGAAGCATTTGGAATCTACGTTAAGGCATCTGTTCTTGTTGGGCTTGTACTTGCTGGGCCTTGGATTATTTACCAATTATGGACTTTCGTTGCGGCGGGGCTCTACCCGCACGAAAAGAACGTCGTGCATCTTTTCCTTCCAGTGAGCACCGGGCTCTTTATTGCCGGAGTCCTTCTTGCGTTCTTTTTTGTTTTTGACTTCGTACTCACATACCTTCTTGCATTTAACGAATGGCTTGGTCTCGACCCCGATCCCCGAATCAGTGAGTGGCTTGGTTTCGTCCTGTTTTTGCCGGTTGGTTTTGGTCTTGGTTTTCAACTCCCTTTGATCATGGTCTTCCTCGATCGGCTTGGCATTGTTGAAGTAAAAACATTCGTGAGCCAATGGCGGATGGCGTTTGTCGTAATCTTTATTGCTGCAGCAATACTCACACCGGCGGATCCCTACAGCATGCTGCTTCTTGCGACACCTTTGGCTGCACTCTACTTTGGCGGCATTGGCCTTTGTCGATGGCTCAACAGATCACCGGCAACGTAAGAACGTTCGGAACGCTGTCTTTGATTAAGGTGCGGCCCATCGTGGCGATCACAAGACAAAAGCCAGCCAGTAGAAGAAACCACCTGTCACAGTTGTGATCAGCAGATCAATTGCCGCCAATCGTGCCATGAGCCGATGTCTCTTGCTGTGACTTCCTGGAGCAGGTGGCTTGGGGAATCTCAAAAACGCTTCGATCAACACCCACAAAAGAAGCACGAGAGTCGAGACTGCAAAAACCAGATGCACAGCTAGCGAAGTGCCGACACCTACTGGCCAGTACGGACTTGGCGTCGCACGAACTCGCCAGTCACTAAACAAACGAATATCGATTTCAAAAACGACAATGGCAGCCAGGAGTGCGGCCATAATGAAAATCTGCAATGACTTGTGCAGACGGTACCGCCCTTGCTTCACTGCCATAATACTGACGAAAAGAATTGGCAGCAGCAAAACAAGGCCGACGATCACCACATCCATCCCAATTGATGCTCGACTTCCCAGAAATCCATCAAATCCTGGCATTACTATGAACTCGTTCTCTGTCACGTCACCGCCCTACCTGTACTTTGCGAACACTGGTCTTATGATCAACGAAATTAGAAGAAACTCGACACTTTTCGATGCATCTGACCGTACGCTGCGAGAGCATTGAATTCCAGACCTGCGGGTAAAGTTGGCACCATTTGCGGTGAAGTACCATTAGCGGCTAGTATCCTGAAACACTTGGCCGAGTGGCGAAATTGGCAGACGCACGGGACTTAAAATCCCGTGGAGAGGAATCTCCGTGCGGGTTCGAGCCCCGCCTCGGCCACTTTACCCTAGCTTACCCACGCTCAATGACTACGAAAAACACGAAATCTCCGTTGTCACAACGGGCGGGAAACAGCTATTTATCCATTTTCTGGCAGATCTGGAATCTGTCGTTGAGGTGTCCTGTACTCGTTTAGGGTAATCCATGCAGACCGATCGCCGCGTCCTTGTCGTGAAGGACCGTGTACCAAGAAGTCCCAAAAGACAGCAGGATGCCCTTTCGCCATGGCTTCCGTGGATCATGGCGCCGCTTTTCACACTGCTACCTATCGTCGGATGCTGGCTAGCAAATATGTATCAACAGCCTCGTGACATGACTCTGCGGCATCCCACCGTCGCGACCCCATCGCCGTCGCCTGAAACGGTCGTGACGGTTGCACGGCCAATTGAGCAGTTCTGACGCATCGTATGCCGGCAAGATGACTCGGCTTCCGCAGGGTGTTGGACTTTACCAACTGGCATAGTCACAAAAGGTGGGCTAACTTTAAGGGTTGTCTTTTTGTGTGTTGCGGGGCATGTGCCCCTCGCCAATCTCTTGGATCCCCTGCACTTCCAGCCATGTCACTTCGTTCCCGTATCGCCCTGATTGCGGCCCTTCTTATTACGCTGGTCGCTGCTGTCACAACTGTTGTTGAGACGCTGGCAAGTCGCCAAGCAGTACTGGAACAGGTGCGTGTTGGAGGAAACAGCATTGCAACGAGTTTGGCCAGCGCAGCGGCCTTTGCAGCCGAAGTCCCTCGTCAAGTTGAGGATGAAATGGGCAAGCAGATGCGCACGCAGGCTTCACTCCTTGCAAGCTTAGTCGCAATTGGTGAAGCCGCAGGCATATCAAACGAAGCCATCCGCGAACGACTCAAACCGATAGCTAAGGCTGCTGGGATTGAACTGCTCGCCACGGACTCGACTGGACAGACTGTCGTTTACACAGCTGACGCCAAAGATTTCACATTCTCTCCCGATCCAACCGAACAGCCTCAGGCCTCTGCGTTTTATCCACTTCTTGAGGGTGAGACCCAAAGCGTTGTCCAAGAAGCACAAAAACGTGAAGCCGATGAAAAGATATTTAAGTACGTTGGGGTGGGTGGCATCGACAAACCACGTATCGTACAGGTTGGTATGGAGGCATCGTTTCTTGAGCGACTCGATCAGAACCTTGGCCTCCAACGACTTCTTGACCAACTCGTTGGTGGTGATGTCCAGGAAATTACCATCCTGTCATCAGAGCTCACTCCTCTTGTTACTCGGAGCGTTGCCAAAAATCATTCTGAAGAAAATTTGGCTGCACTCTCTGATACTGACAGAGGCATTGTGTGCGACTGCATTTTAGAGCAGTTACCAATTGGCCGCCTTGATATCAATGGTTATCACGTAGCCGCTCCAATAGAAACCGCCGATGGTTCTATCGGCGGTGCAGTTCTGGTGACGATCTCGACAAAAACAGCCTCGAGCGTTATGTGGCAGCAGTCTCTCGCAGGTCTCATTGCTGCCTGCGCGATTGGCATCCCCGGCATACTTGCTGGAGTTTGGCTCGGTCGTTCGATTGCAATGCCTGTCAGGCAAGCTGCTGCAGTAGCAGAAGCTATCGCCTCTGGTGACTTAACAAGTCAGCCACACGAGTCGGGCCACAATGAGGTTGGACGATTACTTCAAGCCTTTTCGGGTATGAACACGTCACTCAGTCAACTCATCGGCCGTATTCAAACAGCTGGCGCCCGACTCTCTGCAGTAGAAGCCGACACAACAGCTTCCCTTCGGCAGCAGGAGCATGTCATCAGCCGTTTTGACGGGTCGACCGCAGAGATTGCAGCTGCTGTCAGTCAGATTTCCGCGACAAGCAACGAACTACTCGAAGCCACAAGCCACGTTCGTGAAACAGCACGCGAGGCGCAGCTCGTTGCCGATGAGGGCCAGACTGGCGTTGATCGCATGACGACGTCTATGAAACAACTCGATGAATCCATGCATGCTTTCACCCGCAAACTGTCTGCAATCAGCCAGCGAGCTGCAGGTATTACGACTGTTGTTACAACAATTGCAAAAGTCGCGGAACACACAAACCTTTTGTCACTGAATGCCACTATCGAGGCAGAAAAAGCTGGTGAAGCGGGACGAGGCTTTCGAATTGTGGCTCAAGAAATTCGTCGTCTTGCTGACCAGACAGCCTTGGCGACAAAAGACATCGAACGTCTTGTCAGCGAAATGCAGGCAGCTGTCTCAAGTGGAACAATGGAAATGGACCGCTTTCGGAATGAGGTCAGTGGTCGTGTCTTGACAGTTGCAGAAATCGGCAACAGTCTCGGACGTGTCGTCGAACCTGTTGCCTCGGTCAGCAATTCACTTGATCAAGTTCATGAAGGCATGCAGGCACAATCACAGGGTGCTGGGCAAATTCGTGATGCCATGGAAAACCTGCGGGCTGCAGCCGGTGAGTCCTCTGCTGCAAACGCACTATTTTATGCATCACTTGATGAATTACGGGCATTGATTACCGAACTCAATACCGAGGCTGGGCGGTTCCAGATTCGCAATCCCAGTCTTGCTGAAGAGCCAGACACGAAATCTCCATAAGTACTGTTCAGTCGCACTATCGGCGAGTTGGAGCTGCCTGGCGGGCATCTTGTCGTGCGATAAGAAACCGCCGCAGCCCACTGACAATTCGTTTGGGCGACTGACTCCCCGACGCCATGAACACTGGCGTTTCACCATCGTCGGTCACGATGACCTCCACAGCATCTGGCTCAAGGGTGCCACCAAGTAGTTGCTCTAACGAGGTATCCGTCGGTTGCCCGTCTTCTGTTGAGGCCGGTATGGCAGCAACCACAAAGCTCTCCTCGGCGAGTGCGCCGAATTCCGGGTCGTTGACGAGTGTTGCTGATCGAATAATCGCTGTCTTATCTCGGCTGCCACTTACCACAAGCAAGATCGGACGGTTTTTCCCCCGAGCTTCATCAACAGCTTCACCGAGACTGGTCAGCATTGGTTCTTCAAGATCAGCAACTGCTTCAGGAGCAGGAACCTTTGCGGCTAATCGTTTGATCCATGTAGACGCTGAAGTTCCCCGGTACCCCTTCTCTTCCGTAATTTTTTCACCAAATGAATCCAGTACCAGGACAGAAGGAAACGTTCGAACCCCGTACTTCAGACAGATACGGGACCGCTCGCTGCGAACGGCTGGACTGATTCCAGATTCAGGAAGATCAATCATCAGAAGCACAACGTGCTTTTCAGACCATGACTCAAACTCAGCGGTTGAAAAAACACGTTCTTCAAGTGTTCGACAGTGGGGACACCAATCACTACCTGTGAATAGAGTGAACACTGGCTTGCCAGTCCGAGTTGATTCTGCAAGCGCTTCATCGTAATCGGTAAGCCACTCTTCAGAGGCCTGTGCTGACACTCCTACGAGCAATACAGCAAGCACCGTCACGGCAGCGATCGAAGCAACGCGTCGTAGAAGAGCGAACGCTCGCCCAATCCGAGAAGTCATCGGCAATTTCCTCCGTGATACTATTTCACCCAGACTGTCATCGGGTGAACGTCGCCCTGGTCACGAGGACCTTCCTTGAGCAACTGGTTACAACGGTAGCAGCGACCGCAATAACTGGCAATCAGCCTATATCGCCCAAATTGCCTGCGCCTAATACTTTTCCTTCCCAGTCCTCACTCAGCGGAGAAAACAGGTATTTTCATGCAATTTATTCCTATGACGATCCAAGCCCGAGCCGCGAACTAGCGCTCGGGAGCCCCTACAGGCAGTTCAATTCACACCTAGATAATTCGATTCCCGGCGGTAGGGACTCAAGCAACACAGCGGTGTTTGGCATAGTGAAATGCGAAAACGCCGCTCACCATGAAGTGAGCGGCGTCCTCGCCTAAACAGGATTTCTTGGCCTGGGCTACCAGCCCCGAGGGGCTGGTAGCTTCAAGCTCGATTCTTAGAACTGCCAGATGATGTCGCAACCACCATAGAACTGACCGTTATTATTCAGCTTCGATCCGAATGGCATGTTGTAAGGCCCACCCGCTTGTGACTGATTGCGGCTGTACCAGTCATACCGTACTTCTGGACGAATGACCAAGTTGTTGCCAACAAGGTAGTTCAGACCCCAAGTTGCTTCCCAGAAGTTACCGGCAAAGCCGTTTTGGTTACCGACAAGGGCACCGTCACGGAAGCCACCGGTACCGACGCGGTATCCATTCACATCCGAGAACCACTCCAATCGAAAACCACCAATCAGGTAATCTGTGAAGTTGTAGAACACGTAGTTATTGACACCGTACCAGTACGCTGAACCAGCCTGCTGACCCTGAGTCTGAACAGCGGTATTAGCATGTGCCTGATAACCAATGTCACTCTGGTACACGTACGTTAACTTGTCAGTTAACTCATTCGTGTACACAACACTGGTGACTGTTCGATTACCAATGAAATCTTGGCCACCAGCATTCACTGCCCCAGAAGCCTCATTACCACTTGCATTGGCAATAGTAAGAGCCTGAGTTCCATCAGAACTGGAGAATGTTACAGCTCCAAGGAACGATGCATTGCTCGTGCTTCCGGCAGAAGGGTTCGCCTGATTTGTTGGCAAGCCAACGTCCCAGTTATCCCAACCGTTGGTGATACCAGCGATGATGGACAACTGATCATTTGGATTCCACGTTGCAAGTACACCAGTATGGGTAAACGGTTCGCCATACTGCATGGTGTAAGCATGCGTGTAGAAGAAGTTACCGATCGCCGGTACGACTTCATAACCAATCAGGGTATAGAAATGTCCAAACTTGACATTCAGCGTTTGGTTTCCGACTTCACCATAAAGCTGTGGCATAGCCAAGCCATAGTAACGGTTTGTAGCCCAATCATCAGGTGCAAATCCGTCCAGCCCAGCAGCTTGGGTGTACAGGAAGTCAGTACCGTAGAGCAGGTCGATTCGACCACCCAGACTGATTCCTTCGTCTTTCAGAATTCGCTCATTGATCAGATAGAGCTGATTCATCTGCCCCTGCCACGCACGATCATTAAACGTGATTGGACCATTCCAAGGGGAGCCCAAGGCATTGGCACCAATACCGAGTTCAACGAAACCATAGGTTTCGATTCCGCGGTCTAATAAAAAGTCTGTTTCGAGGTAACGCGTTGCTCCCTCTTCAATTGCTGCTTCTTGCGGTGCAGCTCCACGATACTGATAGACGTCCTCATCGGGTACGCCTGCACGAGGCATCAGTGTGACGGGCGCCTGCCCCTCAGCCTGTGCAAAAGAATCATAAATGCTGGTATCGACTTGTGACGGTATCGTTGGTTCTGCACCAACAACTGTTGAAGTCACCAGACCAGCGGCTACCCACAACGGCAGCTTAAACTTAAGAAATCGCATCTTTGAAAGTCCCCCAATCCATAGGTGTCAATCATCAGGCGGCGTCCATTGCTACCTGTTAGGCGCGTAGGCAACAATGAAATTTTCCGCCAAAATTTTCACTAAAAACCTACAGTTGTAATCTCGTCACAAGAATGTGACAGATCTGATTTTCACTGAAGAAAGCCGTACACTTTCCCAAACCGGTACGATCGTTATGTAAAAATAGAGAAGAAGAGAGGGTCTTAAGGTTTCAGGACGCCTTCCAGCATCGCATCAACAAATGCTTCAGGATCAAACGTCGCAAGATCATCTGCTGATTCACCGAGCCCCACAAATTTGACGGGCAACCCAAACCGTTCGGCTACGGGCACAATCACCCCTCCGCGAGCGGAACCGTCGAGTTTAGCAAGAACGATTCCGGTGCAGCCGGCGGCCTCCTTGAAACCCTCGGCTTGAGAAAGAGCATTCTGTCCGGCTGTTGCATCAATAACGAGTAACACCTCATGGGGTGCATCAGGAATCTGCTTGCTTATCACGCGACGAATCTTCCCAAGTTCCTGCATCAGGTTCGATTGATTCTGAAGCCTACCAGCCGTGTCGATAATGCAGATGTCAAAGCTTCCTTCGACAGCCTGCGCGACTGCCCGATGGGCAATGCTCGCGGGATCAGAACCAGGATCGCCACGCACAATCTCCGCCCCTAAACGACCTGCCCACATTGATAGTTGTTCGACAGCGGCAGCACGAAACGTATCACCCGCCCCAAGAACAACACGGAGCCCCGCCTCGGTAAACCGGCGAGTCAGCTTAGCAATTGAGGTAGTTTTTCCTGATCCATTAACACCCGTTACCAAAATAACCGTTGGCCCGGATGATGACTCGATGAGGTCTCCAGTCGTTCCAGCGAGTTTTTCAGATAGCGTTCGGCGAATTGACTCAACCACAACCTCTGGGTCAACAACTCGGGATCGCAGCCTTTCCTCAACATCTTTCACAATAGCTTCGGCTGCAGAAGGCCCCATATCAGTTCGCACCAAAGCGCCGCGAAGCTCCTCAAGAAATGGTGTATCAACATGTCGTCCTTCCTGCTTCAGCAAGTCTCGCACGTCTGTATTGAGAACCTGTGCAGTCTTTGACAGACCAGCCCGAAGACGATCAAAAACACCGGGCTTGGCTGCAACAGGCTGTTCTTCTTCACCTGATGACGACTCGGACGCAGATTTTCCAAAGCGAAATAATGCCATGACTACTTATTTATCGTGAAAGAATAGGAGGAATGAATCACATGACCTAGGCATCGGCTGGGTTTGCTTCTTCTTGTAGTGACTTTCGAAGTTCTTCCCGATCGTCGAGGCAACGCCCGAGTATTCCGCTCACGAATGGAGCTGAGTTGGCTGAACCATAGCGACGCGCAAGCTCAATACCTTCATCAACCACAACTGGGCCGGGCGTGTCAGAACAGGCAAGCTCAAACACCGCCAGCCGTAAAACGGCACGGTCCGTTGAAGCCATTCGACTTACTCGCCAATGTTCAGACCGCTGATCAAGAAGACCGTCAATCTGCTGCTGGTGTTGTGAAACACCTTCAACAAGTGCCTTCGAAAAAACAACCGACGCTGAGTCTTGAAGCCGTGCGTACAAAAAAGGCTTGTAATCTATTGAGGCAGCTGAGGGGTTAAGATCAAACTGATACAGCACCTGAAGAGAAACTTCGCGGGCACGACGGCGGGTCGACATAATTAAGCAATCCGAACAATAAAATGGAAATCGAAAGTATGAATGATAAGTATAGTGGAGTCTTAGGAGAGGCTGAATCAATTCTTAGGAAGATCTTCCAACAGGTTCATCATGGCAATCGCAGCCTTCGCACACTCATCGCCTTTGTTGCCCACATCACCGCCAGCCCGTGCCTCTGCCTGGCTTCGCGTCTCACACGTGAGCAACCCGAAGAGAACGGGAATTCCATACTGTCGACCAACACGCTCCACACCATTGGCAACCGCTGTATTGATGTGTTGATCATGAGTTGTCTCACCGCGAATGACTGCACCAAGGCACAGCACAGCTGCAAACTGCCCACTACTGGCAAGAGCATGAGCAGCAAGCGGCAACTCGAAAGCTCCTGGGACTTCTGCTATTTCAATTTGTTCAGATGAAACACCGGCGGCATTGAGTGTCTCGACCGCCCCGTTTACCAGTCGGCCTGTGATTGCCTCGTTATATTTCGACACAGCAATGGCGACGCGTACATTGCCTGGAGCTGACTCCGTTTGTAATGCATGCGTTTTGCAGCCTGCAACCGCTTCGCTATGTGGAACAGATTGTGGTGGAACCCGCATAGATGCCTCAAGACTTCAGACTTTGTAGGAACTCATGGTTTGAGCTCGTTTTTGACAAACGGTTGATGAGCAACTCCATTGCGTCAGGTGGATTCATTTCACTAAGCACTCTTCGCAATACGCTTGTTCGTCGAAACTCATCACTACTAAGCAGCATTTCTTCGCGTCGCGTGCCAGATCGATTGATATCAATTGCCGGGTACACACGCTTATCGACTAGCCGACGATCAAGAACAATTTCTAGGTTCCCGGTCCCCTTGAACTCCTCGAAAATAACATCGTCCATTTTACTGCCCGTATCAACAAGGGCCGTTGCGACAATCGTCAGCGAACCGCCCTCCTCTACTTTTCGGGCGCTCCCGAAAAACCTCTTCGGCCTTTGTAAGGCGTTGGCATCCACACCACCGGAAAGGATTTTCCCTGAGTTTGGAACCTCAGAATTCCAGGCTCGTGCAAGACGCGTGATCGAGTCGAGAAAAATAACGACATCTTTGCCATATTCAACGAGGCGCTTTGCCTTTTCGATCACCATATCGGCTACTTGAACGTGCCGACTCGCATTTTCATCGAACGTCGAACTAATTACTTCACACCCTGGCCCCTGCACCTGACGCTCCATGTCGGTGACCTCTTCTGGACGCTCATCAATCAGAAGCATGAATACAAACGCCTCTGGGTAGTTCGCCAGCACTGCCTTCGCCATCTTCTGCATAAGAATCGTTTTCCCGGCACGCGGAGGACTCACAATAAGCCCCCTCTGGCCAAAACCGATCGGAACAATCAAATCAACGATGCGTGTCGACAGCTCTTCGGAAGTGGTTTCGAGTTGAATTCTTTTGTCCGGATGCAGCGGGGTGAGATCATCAAAGAACACGTTACTGGCAAGTCGAACAGGATCGTCTCCGTTAATTGCCTCGATACGAAGCAACGCAAAATAACGTTCACTTTCTTTTGGCGGGCGAATCTGACCAGCCACACTCATCCCATTGCGAAGACCAAAGCGTCGAATCTGGCTTGGTGAAACATAGATATCATCCGGGCATGCCAAGTAGTGGTAGTCAGGACTTCGTAGAAATCCAAAGCCGTCTGGCAGAATCTCGAGTGTCCCCTCACCAAACATAAGACCGTTGAGTTTCACTCGTTCTTTCAGAATCTTAAAAATGAGATCATGCTTTTTCTCACCTGGAATTCCATCAATCTTTTCAGATCGAGCGAGCTCGATGAGTTCTGCCATTGAGAGCTTTTGCAATTCAGCAATTTTTGTATCAGTCTGCTTGAGCAGGTCATACCGCTCACGTACTTCCAGATCATCATCATCAACCTCCGTCGCAATTTCCTCTGCGATAGACAGTGGCTTGTCTTCAGAGTCAGTTGGCAGATCTTCCGGGGTACGATCGTTGTCTGACATCAGTCTTCAGCTCTCGAAATGAGATTTGCTTTGCAACAACGCCAATTCATTGAGTGGACACAGCCTGACGCCGAGTGATCTCAATACCAGCTTGTTGAAGGCAAACCAAAGGAAGGAAGTGGGGGCGGGAATTGACAATGCCGACTAGGATGAACCATGCGTGAGTTCCTCCCAAAGCTTCTCAATCTTTTGCCTAGTATAGGCAATATCCACTGATGTATCCACGGTGGAAACCGCATGAAAAGAGGATGAGTCGTCTGGAAACCCCTGACTCCATGCTTCTTCTCGTGCAGCAACCTGTTTAGCAGAAAGCCCACGGGCAGCTAATCGCTGATGTCTTACAGAATCCTCACACTCAAGCCTGATCAGCCGATCACAACGATTATGAAGCCCTGCCTGTACGAGTAATGGCACATCAAGCACGACAACCGTTCTTCCCGCTCCATGACCAACTTCTCTCTGAGCAATCGCCTGCAGCCGTGCTTCGAGCCCAATCCGAACCCTCGGATGAATTATGGCCTCCAAATCTTTCAGCGCATTTTTCTGTTCTGGCTGATTGCCAAATACGTATTCCGCTAAGCGTGAACGAATAATCTCATTGCCCGTGAAGACACTGGTACCAAAACGAGCTCGAACCTGTTCCTGAACACCTTCATTCCTGAGCGCATCGTGCGTCAAAGCATCAGCATCAATGACCACTGCACCATGGTTTCGAAACAGATTGGAAACTGTTGTTTTCCCTGCTCCAATTTTCCCAATAAGACCAACGACAGTCATTCAGACGACCTTTATTTTTCACACTCGGCCCATGTTGATCCAGTCTGTACTGAAACTTCCAGCGGCACTTCAAGATCCATGGCACTTCCCATTTCATGCACAACAAGTGACTGAAGTGACTCTGATTCAGCATCCGGATATTCAAAGAGCAACTCATCATGAATTTGAAGCACAAGGAATGACGACAACCTGTCACTAACAAGCCGACGGGCCACTTTCAGCATCGCCAGCTTAATGAGATCTGCGGCAGAACCCTGCACAACAGTATTCACTGCAGTCCGTTCCGGCAAGGAAAGCGCAAAGACACCTCCTGCGCCTCGACGTCCTTCGTGATCACGAACACCATCTATTGCCCGCCGTCTTCCTAACATCGTCGCAACGCCTCGTTCAGCCCGACACCGATCAAGCACCTCATCGATAAACTGAGATGCGCCAGCAAACTTCTCAAAATATGACGCGATGAATTCCGCTGCCTCAGGCTGAGAAATACCGAGTGACTTCGCTAACCCAAATGCTGACTGTCCGTAAAGAATCCCGAAATTCACAGCTTTCGCTGTACGACGCATTTCAGAGGTGACGTCTTCTGATTCCACCTCAAAGACGGCAGCCGCTGTTCGAGTATGAATATCTTCTTTGTTGCGAAAAGCTTCGAGCATTGCAGCGTCACCAGAAAGATGCGCAAGAATACGCAGTTCAATCTGTGAATAATCTGCGGCAAGAAAGTGCCACCCCTCCTCTGCTGGCCGAAAAGCAGACCGAATCTGCTGCCCTTCTGCAGTTCGAATCGGGATGTTTTGCAGGTTTGGATCACTTGAACTGAGCCTTCCGGTGGCCGTAACAGTCTGATTGAACGTCGTGTGAATTCGGCTTGTTCGTGGATCAACGAGAAACGGAAGTGCGTCAACATATGTACTTTTAAGCTTTGAATACTTGCGATGCTGCAGAAGTTTGGCTGGCAACTCATGAAGAGGTGCCAGTTCTTCCAGCACTTCCGCATCTGTACTCGGTCCTGTCTTCGTTCGCTTCACAACTGGAAGGCCCTGCTCCTCGAACAGCACCGTTCGAACTTGCAACGGTGAAGAAAGTGAGAAAGCATGCCCAGCCAATTCATGCGCCTCTTTCTCAAGTATTTTTATTTTTGCCGTATAGTCTTTTGACAACCCAGAAAGCAGTTTCGTATCAACACGAACGCCCCGACTCTCCATTCCAGACAGCACTTCAGCCAGCGGCAGCTCTACGTCGGAAAAGAGAGATCCAAACCCACCCGTTTGCATTTCCTCCGAGAGCACCTCAATGAGTAATGCAACACTGTGGCAAGAAGAGGCGGCCTGCTCTGCTGTCTGAGGTACGTCCTGAACCTGAGTGCCTGATGAATCCACGTCGGCAAAACGGTCAAGAAGATCAGAAAGCCCTTGATTCCGCTGTCCTGCATCAAGAAGGTGGCCTGCGATCAACGGGTCGAAATGCAGCCCAATCAGGTCAATACCAAGTCGCGAGAGGGCAACTATTTGTCGTTTCAGGTCATAGCCAACTTTTGGAACTCGAGAATCGGACAATATTTTTCGTATCGCATCGGACGATGTGATCTGCTTTGCAGAAAACCAGACACTCGCCTGAGTACCTGAATCCGTGTGGGCCAGAAGAGTAAGGCCTGTAACTTCTGGCCACACGGGAGGCTCTCCTGCTTTACTTCGGCCCCGTACTGCAGACTCAGTTATAGACATAATCAAAAAACCACCAGACGAAACACTCTCTCGAAGTTTTTTCACAGCTGATGTGACTGCAGAATCCTTTGCGGGCAGCACCGGCGCCGGGTAGCGAGCATGTTCACCCTGGCTTTCATCACCGAGCGCTAAGAGTCCTTGACCACTCGTTTTTGACGGCTTCGCGGCAGACGTCTTTCCACCGGAAAGACTCTGGACTTTTTTTACAAGCGTCTTAAAGCCTAGTTCCTGCAAGAACTGAGTGAGTGGCTCCGGATCTGGACGTTGAACAACTGCTGATTCCCACGGAATCTCGAATCGGTGTATTCAGTTCAAGCTGAATCAGTCTTCGGCCCTGTCTTGCTGTATCTCCGTGCAACGCTATGTTCTCTTGACGCTTTTTCCCTTTGACCTCGTCGCACCGAGATAGAATTTCCTCTAGCGTCCCAAACTGCTGCAGAAGACTGGACGCGATCTTGGGACCAATACCGGGAATGCCCGGGACATTATCAACCGCATCGCCCACAAGCGACAGATAATCGACAACCTGATCAGGCCTTATTCCCCAATCCGCCAGCAGTTCAGCCTCACCAACAAAGGCATTGTTTCGTAAATTAAGAAGCCGAACATGGGGCCCAAGAAGTTGCCGAGCATCTTTGTCTGATGTAACAAGTGTACATTCACCTCCAGCCGCAACTGTTTGAACCGCAAGTGTGGCAAGCACATCATCCGCTTCGTAGCCAGCAAGCTCAAGACACGGCACACCGAACACTTCAAGCAGTTTTTTCACAAGAGGCAACTGCGGAACAAGGTCAGCAGGCATCTCCGAACGCGTTGCCTTATAGGCCTCGAATTGCTTATGACGAAACGTTGGCTCTGGCGTATCAGAACCGCAAAACAAATAATTTGGTTTTTTCTTTTCAGTGATATCGATCAGATCACGCGTGAGACCGAATATGACCGAGACCGGTGTGCCTTCGGGACTACTCATTTCAGGCAATGCATGAAAGAGCTGATAGACACGAGAAAAGAGGTCAATAACCCAGACCTTCTGTCCCGAAAGATCGACATCGTTTTGAGGTTGTTTTTGTGCCATAGCGAAGTGCACAGATCATACCACCCCGTGGGCCTCAGATTCATGCCCACATACTAATCACCGCTCGGTGGCTCGTACTCAAAGTCTTTCCACTTCATGGCACGTCGAAATGGCTCGATTCGTAAGATGACCTCGCCGTTCTGAAAGATGCGGACCGTGCCACTCGTTTCACTTACAGCAACAGCAACACTTTTCGTCCTTCGAGTGATTGCCGCTGCCGCCCAATGTCTCGCCCCAAGACCTTTCGCCACAGAAACACTTTCTGCTGACGCATCAATATAGCGAGCTGCTGCTTCAATTGTTCCATCGGCACTGACAACAAACGCACCGTCAAGCTGTGCTATTTCTTTCAGCCCTTCACGGACGCGGCCATCGTTGAGCTTGCGTTCACCACGATTGTATCCACGAACTGGATCAAATCCTGTCGAGTGACTTGACTGAATGACCTTTCGCGCATCGCCAACAACAAACAGTGTGCCGACAGGTTTTCCTTCCCGCCCCTCGCGACCAATTTCAACAGCCATATCAACTACGACTTTGAGCGTCTCAAGCGGCACTTTTGTATCAAGGTTTCGTAAATCGCGACTCGTCAACTGGCCAAGATGCTCCGTCAATCGGAGCACGCTTACGGAATCTACTGTGCCCGCCTCAAACCCACTGTAAGCAGCAACCACTTGAGATTCCGGACCTATCTTGTCTTCAGCGACACACTCAAGCAGGGCTTGGGTTAATCTCTCATGCACGGGAAGACCGGTCACATCGATCATAATCCGACCCATACCATGATCTGTAACCCCAACAAGATGCGATTCATCATCTGAGGCTATCAATACGGTTTGCGTGCTGAGTAAGTCACGAAGCCGCGACCAATCAAGTCGTTGCTCCACAACCAGAAGCAAAGCCGCCGAATCAGTCACATCGACGAGTTGCGATGCGGCTTCAAGAATTTGCACTAGCTGTGGAGAGAGTACTAGTGTGCTCATGGCTGCTGACCGCAAATGCTGAAAAACTGACGCCGTATGAATTTCTTATTAGAAAGATACGGGCGACTCGCTTCGCATTCAAGAAAGACGTTTTACAACCGGGTCTTATCATCGTTCGGCAGCGTCGCCTGTCGAATTTCTTCATCAGACCGAGCCACTTCAACTGTGGCGGCCGCCTTCATCGGCCCCGTAAAAGCAACCACATTTCCTGGCAGTACCACACCCCACACTCGCTCTTGATAGATAGACAAGGCGTGCAGTGCGTGGCCAAGCGGGCCGTCTTTCCAGTTCCGTCCAGGCTCTCGGGCGAGCGCTGTGGCGATAAACTCTGCGGCTGCAATGATGCGATTCTCGTAAAGCTTCTCTTGTTCCAGAGACGCTACAAGCCATTCCAAGATGTGCCCCGTTGTTTGCACTTTCCGATCAATGTCGTCGTCTCGGTTGTCGGGATACTTAAACCACTCAGTACTGAATGAACCATCTCTATTCTGCAGACGTCGAAGGGTCAGATACTGATATTCCCGTACATAGGTATTAGCCCGCTGATACACCCCATCGAGTCGGCCCGTTGCTTTCAGTCTTCGCTGACAACCATACGCAAGACTAAAAAGGCGATGCGTTCCACCACAAGGCGCTGTTCTGATTGGCTGCCGGAGTTCTTCCTCCATCAAACGCTCAAGGGACCACATTTCTCCATCACTGCTTCGCCAGACAGCATCTGTAGGTAGATAATGGGCAAGCCCGATCAGTGCAAATGTTAATTCTGTCCCGGAACGGCAATTCAACTTTTCATCCTCGATGAGGTCAGCAACGGTAAAGTTCTTCCCTCCAAGCAAGAGGGGTGACTTTGCCGAGACTCGACATTGAGCGAGGATCGCCAGGTACTGTGCAGAATGCCCTTGTAGACCAACGCCGTACAATGCATGTGGCCTCTCATCTCGTAGGGTAAGCATGACCTGCCCCCGACACCGTCCACCGGAATTCATCCAACCGATTGCGTTGACCAACTCTCCTCGCGGGCCACCGACGCGGATCTTTGTGGGAATACCGAATCCCACAAAACCATGCATAATCTCCCACGGGCTATGATGAGAGGTATTCATCGGCCTGCGTTGATAGGTCGCAAGCGTCTGAGCGATCCTCACCCGCAGACGCTGAAGCCTCGCAGACTTTGGAGGCAGCGACCCAATTGGCTTCTTACTTGCATACGGATTTGATGATGCTGCGGTTACACGAACAGGAGTCTGCCTCCCTCCGGCACCATTGCCTACCGAGGAGGCAACTCGCTGCTCCTCAATCACAGCCAACTCTGAAGCATCAAAAATGGGCTGGTACTTCGGCTCCTCGGCGGGGCCGTACGTTGGATCAACAGCAACACGAGCAACATGCTCGCCAACAGCCTGAATTGCCTCAGCAAAACGAACAAAAGACTCCCAATCGTAGTCGACCTTCGACACAGAAGACTTCTTTGATTCTTCCGTTGGGATGCCTGCTAGCTTTTTTTTGCCCGCAAGCTTTTCAGCGACTGTCGGTGGCCTTGGTATCGGTACAGAAATAAGTTGCGGTGTTGGTTCAGTAGCACGGAGAAACCGATCGACAAATCTACCTCGTGGGACAGCCGCGAAGATAAGCCCCTCGATAAAAACAATACAGACGAGAGCACCTATGACAGCCGCACGTGTCACGCCCTGACTTCCTTTTTGCCAAGGGACGCACCGCTCCATGAACCAAAGAGGTACCGATGCTCTTGTGCGCGAAGACTCTTTTTTCACATCAATGACAGGAGGGGGTTGTGGCACAGTTGGTCGCGTCAAGTTGAGGATTCAATTCGTAGAGCATCCGTCACCCCACAGACCTTCTGTGGCACACCTGACGGAAGCCCCGTAACAGCATCAACACACAGCCGCCCGAACTTCCACACAAGCGCAAAAGATCAGGGGGAAACCCAAGTAGGAGTCGTCTGTTGATACAGATACCGTGGTTATCGGTCGGAACCAATCAGAAAAGCGACTATCAGCCAAAGACCCAAAGAACCTCCCCAAACTCTACAATCAGAAAACTCGTAGATTTGTCAGGATTTTCTTGCTGCAGTTGCTGGTACACACAGAGTCAGTCTGGAATTTTGGCCGCATTGAGCCCAATGCATGCCTTCTTTCAAATGGCCAAAACCAGAAAATAAGAACCCGTAGCCACTTCCTTGGAATCTCACTTTAAAAAAAACATGTCAATTGATGGGTTAATTCAAACCTAAAAAATCTGTCGCCATACCTCAGCAACTGACCATTCTTCACGATACTCAGAAGGATCTTCCGCCCACTCACGCCACGCATTTACATCATTACCGAGGTCACGACCGCTCACCTCCTTAAGCGAAGCCACGGCCCGGAATTGGACTGCAGGATCAGGTGCCTCAAGTGCTTCTGCAAGCACGGGTATAGCGGCTTCGTTACCGAGAGCACCAAGATCTCGTATCGCATGAAGTCGCACGTCAACATCCTCATCACTCCGGAAACGATTGGCCAGATATTGAACCGCCTCATCTCCTCCAATCTGGAGCCAGGCATCACAGGCAGCAATACGAACGAGGGTATCTGGATCATCAAGTCCACCTATACAGATTGCACGCGAGGACGGGTTGTCGAAGTCGGCACAAAGTTGCAGAATTTCTGCTCTCACTCGAGGATCATGTTCAGCCAACATTTCATTTACAAGTTCTCGTGAAAACTCTGCCTGTGCCTCAGAATCATCGCTTCTTGATTTTTTTGCCTGTTGTCGCAGTTCTTTAATTCTTTGATCCGCGTTAAGCCCATACTTTTCTTTTTCGATTGCAGCCTGTTGCGAATCGACCCACGGCAAGGAACTTGCACAGCCACCTACAAAACAACTGAGAAAACACCCAACAAGCAACGCTCTCAATTTCATCATTTTCCGAACGGCCGTAGGACGACCCTGAAACAGACATAGTGACATTGTGTAAACAGTCCTCTGGAAGACAGAGTGTAGGAATTGATACTCTTGAGAGAGGAAAGTACTCATTCAGTCGACGCTACACCAACACCAAAGCGGCCTTGTGAACCGGAAAACAAACAGCCCGTCTTGCCTAGACCGCCACGGCTCGCGTGTTCCTCCTCTTCGACTTCCTCATAATTGAGTCTCGAGCAGAAACGCAGACGTACGGTACAGTAATGGTTCGCCGTTTCCTCTGAAAGCAAGTCGTACCATTTATGGGCAAACGCTGTTTCTTTCTCTGCATAGCACCGGTTCTTGCTGCTGTTTTCGCAGCACAGGTCCATTCATCACCTCCGGAGCTGGAGGTAGAAACTGCCAGCACAATCAAGGTCACTCAGCAGACGGCAGAAGGTGCTCAACGCATACTGCGTGGCAAACTTGTTGTGGAGGCCCAAGACGGCAGTCTTCTGGTTGAGGATAACCAACAGTTGCTTCATGTTGTTCCCGGTAAAAGCGTCATCCATCGTGAAATCCTCAACGATGAGTACCTCCTTACTCCAAAACAGTTGGGGCAAGAAATCGTTGCTGAACTTCCAGCTGGGTTTACATTTCTCACGACTCGACACTACGTGATTTGCTATGACACCTCACTCGGGTATGCCCGCTGGTCTGCAGCACTACTTGAGCGACTATTCAGCGGCTTTCACGCTTTTTGGTCACAGGCGGGACTTGATATCAGTCAGCCCGAACAGCCTCTTATAGTCATCATTTTTTCGAATCGCAACGACTATACCCGTGCAGCCAAAAAAGAAGTTGGAGATGCCTCACACAGCATTGTGGGATATTACAACCAACTAACGAATCGAATTACAACCTATGACATCACAGAAAGTGACTCGACTGACACGACAGCAAGCCAGTCTTCTCATTCAGTTGGTGCCAAGATTTTACAAAACCCCCGGGCTTCGAGTCTTATTGCAACACTTGTTCACGAAGCAACTCATCAACTTGCATTCAACGCTGGCCTGCACGTTCGGCTTTCACCAACTCCAGTCTGGCTGAGCGAGGGAATTGCAACATACTTTGAAACGCCCGATCTCACGAATTCCAGGGGGTGGCGATCGATTGGGGCCATCAACCCACCCCGACTTGACTTAGTGGTCCAGCAATTCACACCAGGGCTTATTTCCCGCTTTATTGCGGACGACAAGCCCTTTCACGACCCAGAAGAAGCACTCGTTGCGTACGCACACGCGTGGGCCTTTGTCTCATTTCTAGCAACCATGAAAAAAGAGGCCTTTTGCTCATATATCGCACACTTCGAGCGAAAACTACCGCTTGCGAAAGACTCCGCAGCGACCCGGATGGCTGAGTTCAAAACTGCATTTGGTTTGACGCCAGACTCTCTCGAGCCGGAACTCATCCAGTACATAAACTCACGGGCACGGAGAAAACGGCCGTAACGGGTGCCGGCCACAACAAACGAACCAACCCTCATAATCGGCTTGCTGCAGCACCATCTTGCCTTTGCCGTCCGTATGAACCCTACAATCGTTCACAGGCTTGATCCTCCGTGGAAATTTTGTCGATGCCACACTGGGTTCATTTAAGGATAGAAATTCTTTCCGGTGTTTGTGTTCGTGAGTCGAGCAACCTAAATTCCCTTATCAAAACAGGCTGAACTGTAAAAAATAATGGCTAAGAAAAGAGAAGGTCCCGTTCAGGCTCTTACGATCGCGCTGATCATCTTTGTCATGTGTACATTTGTTTTGGCAGTGACGACCTATGTCTTCTATGCCCAAAATGAGGACGCCAAAGCGGCGAAGATCGCTGCTGATGACGCAGCCAACCAAGCTCGCCAGAGCCTTGCTACAGCCGAACAGTCTCAAAAAGATCTGTTGGAATCGAGGATTGGCGTGAACGAAGGCGACTCAATCGAGGCTGTTGATAAAGAACTAGCTAGCCTTCAGGACAAAGCAAAAAAATATGGTGATGATGGAAACGCCACCCCGACATACCGAGGGCTTATCCAAACGCTTGACAAAGCTCTTGCGAACAAAGACAGCGCAAATAAAACTCTTGAGGCAAATGTGCGAGATCTCGAAGTTGAACTTGCAGCATCTCGCGCGTCGTTAGATGAAAAAACTGAAACTCACAGTGCTGCAATAGATGAGAAGCAAAAAGAACTTGCCAAGGTTTCTCAGGACAGCCAAAAGTGGCAAGACGAGTTTACTGAAAGATACCAGGCCTCCGTTCAAGAAGTTGAAAAGGAAAGAGCAGAAAAAGAGCGATTGATTGCCTTGGAAGATCAAATAAAAAAATTCGTGCTTCCCTCAATGCGTCCTGAATCACAGCAAAAATACAAAGCAGCCAAAGACAACCCCTCGTCACAGCTAGAAATTATTGCTGAGGAACTTAGCGACCAAATAGCGGCGATTAAGAAAAAGAATCAAGTCCTCGGCTACATGCGAATTGCAGATCGGCGAGTTATCGATTACATCCACTCGTACATCAAAAACAGCCTGCCGGAGGATCGCGTCGAAGGATTCGACGGAACAGTAGTTGTTGTAAACGAACTAGAGCAATCCGTCGTGATTGCATTCCCTCAAACAGCTTCTCTCAGGATAGGCACGATTTTCTCCGTCTACAATCCAGGGGAGCATCTTCCATTAACATCGGCCAAAAAAGCCCTTGTCGAAATCGTATCCAAAAACGACAGCAAAAGAACTGCCCGCGGAAGGGTCTTGCGTGGCTCGAACTTCGATCCTGTGGTCGAAGGAGATGCCGTTGCAACGAACATTTGGAGCCCTATGATGCCTCTGCAAGTAGTGCTTGTCGGTCATGTCCAACTTGATCGAGATTCTGCCACTGACGACGAGGACTTGAAAAACTTAGTTGAAAGCGCTGGGGGCACTGTTACTGATCAAGTCAGCTATACAACGACGTTTGTAATTGACGCTGGGATGCCGAACCAGCAAGAACAAGATGATGAATACCGGGAACAAAAAAGACAGCGACAAGCTGTTCTTGATAGAGCAAATGAGTTAGGTGTAAAAATTCTTAATACTGCAAGATTCCTCGAAATGTTCGGGCTCGAAGAAAACTACTTTGACGCCGACCATCTTGTTACGCCCACTCCATAACCACGGCACGTACTGCAGTTGCCCCCATGCTCCCATTGGCTACTTGTTGTTGCACCGGCCCAATCGTGCAATACTCTTTCTAAGCATGGGGACAGTTTGGCTACTCTGCTCATGTGGACACAACAACTTTCTGCTGTGTGGTGTCACTACTATTTAGGATGAACACGATGCCCTTTCACTCAGATGGACCAAAAAAACTTGCAATGCTGTTACTATTCGCCATTGCACTACCTCTTCTCGATGGTGCAGCTCTCAGCTCCGCCTCTGGTGAAGATGGCTCACCTGCAATTTTTGATGGCAAATCACTTGATGGATGGAAAGGCAACCAAAAATTCTGGCGAGTGGAAAATGGCGTTCTTATCGGAGAAACAACAACACCATTAGAGAAGACCACATATTTAATCTGGCAACAGGGAACCGTTGATGACTTCGAACTTACGCTTTCCTACAGGATTACTGGCGGCAATAGCGGGATTCAATACCGCAGTCAGGATCTTGGTGGATTTCGTGTCACCGGTTACCAAGCTGACATGGAATCCGGAAAAAATCATAGCGGGATTCTCTACGAACAAGGTGGCCGAGGGATTGTTACGAAACGAGGTGAAAAAGTCACTCTCGATGCCGCTGGAGTCAAGAAACAAGACAGTCCTATTGGCACGAGCGAAGACCTGCAATCTGTGATCAAGAGCGGTGAATGGAATCAATATCGCATTGTTGCCCGCGGCAATCATCTCCAACATTTCATCAACGGAACGTTGATGTCAGAAACAACTGACAATGACGAGAGCAAGCAATCGTTAAGTGGAATACTTGCCTTTCAACTTCATGCCGGACAGCCCATGAAAGTTGAATTCAAAGACATACGGCTAAAACGCCTCCGACTTATGGACGGCCGTAAGAAACTGATTTTATTAGCAGGGCGTGCTAGTCATGCTCAAGGAGCTCATGAGTTCAGAGCCGGCTGCCTTCTCTTCCAGAAGTGCCTTGAGAAATCCATCGGCGAGAAATTAATCACTGCGGTACATACCAATGGCTGGCCCGAAGACCCAACTGCTTTTGATAATGCTGATGCGATTCTCCTGTTCTCTGATGGCGGCAAAGGGCACCCTGTTATTCAGAGTAATAGACTTGCACAAATTGACGCCCTGGCGAAACGTGGTGTTGGTGTTGCATGTCTTCATTACGGTGTTGAGGTACCCAAAGAAAAGGGTGGCCCAGAATTTCTGAATTGGATTGGTGGATTCTTTGAGACGGATTGGTCAGTCAATCCCCATTGGACGCTTGTCAAAACAGAAATAGCCAAAAATCATCCCATCTGCTCTGGTGTGAAACCATTTGAAATAAATGACGAGTGGTACTACCACATGCGATTTCGTGAACCCAATGACGAGGTCATCAAAATCCTCACGGCTATTCCACCCGACAGCACACGAGAGCGGCCCGATGGCCCTCACAGTAACAACCCAACCGTTCGGTCACAGAAAGGAAGTCGCGAAGTTCTTGCCTGGGCTTACGAGCGGCCCAACGGCGGCCGTGGATTTGGATGTACTGGTGGTCATTTTCATGAAAATTGGGCAAATAACGACTTCCGTACTCTTATACTCAATGCATTGGTCTGGACGAGTGGACTCGATGTGCCTGAGACAGGCATCTCGTCACATGTTTCAGATACTGAATTATCGAAAGACCTTGACCCCCCTCCCCCACCTAGAAAAAAGAAGCGACCACCACGACGGCCTGTTTCTTCTCCATAGAACGTTTCCATCCATACACTCATAAAAGACTACTCATTTCATTTTTTAAAAAAGGAGCCTACACATGCCAAAGTTGACTGTTGAAGGATTTGGTGAATTTGAAGTACCTGCAGGAAAACGACTTGTAAATGCACTTGTGGATGAGTGCGGCGTTGATCAATTGCATGCATGCGGTGGTTTCGGACGATGCACAACCTGCCGTGTTGAATTCGTATCAGGTGAGCCAAAAGCCATCACCAAAGCAGAAAAAGACGTCCTTGAGGCACGAGGCCTCTCTTCAACACCTGGACTTCGTCTGTCATGTCAAATCGCATGCAATGAGGACATGGAAATAAAAGCTGTAAGCCGCCTTGAAGGCTCCGGAAGAGCTGATGCCGGCGGCCGCCCTGGAGGTGAAATTGAACCGCCACCTGAATGGTGTTAACAACGAAACTGCAGGCCACACGGCAGTCCAAAAATAGATCTGATGCAGCAACTATGAGGTGCCTGCATCGCGCACGATGCTCACGCCTATTTGTTGCGAGTGTTCTCCAGCGACATGCCTGTTATGAAACATGCCCAATCATACGATGAATGAACTCGTATGATTCTTTGGCCGTTTCATGCCACCTATGGCTCTGGCGCGGTAGTTCAACATGCAGGCCGCCTTGATAGCCAGCGTTAAAGAGCTCATGAAAAATCGGACGGTAATCGATGTCGCCTTTCCCTAGGGGCAGATGTTCGTGGCAGCAGGCAGTCATGTCATCTATGTGGACATTAACGATACGATCAGCAACATCGCGCACAGTAGCTGCCAGTGGCCTCTCTCCCAGACATTCAAGGTGGCCAATGTCGACGGTAAAGCCCAGAGACTTGGGTCGACCTAATCTCTCAAATAATTCTTCTGCACGCACTACCGTATCGATAAACATTCCTGGCTCTGGTTCAAAACCAAGCACAACACCACAACGACTGGCATAGTCAAGAACCTCCCCAACACCATCGGTCAGTTTCTGCCATAGCAATACATCGTCAGCATCAGAGTAAACTGCACCTGACCACAGAGAGACACAATCCGCATTCAGTTCTCCAGCGAGATCAATTGCCCGTCGCAGGAAGTCAATTCTTCGCTTGCGATCATCTTGGGCATCTGAAAGAAGCGTCGGGTGGTGCTTTCTTCTGGAATCAAGTAGGTGCCGAGCTCCTGTTTCAACAACACAGCTCATCTGGGCCTTCACCAAGGCGTGCTGCCAAACACGAACCTCCGATGCAAACGTTTTCTCATATGGATTGAGTATGTTTCGATCAGGCGTAATCGCCAGTGATGCATACCCTTGCTCACAAAGGAGTGATAACGCATCTAGTGGATCCGCGTCACCAAAGCTATTTGTACTGTACCCAGCTTTCATAGGACATCATGCTCACGTTACTGCTGCGATACGGCGACCGAGAACGAACCAGACTAACAGAGCCAATACTGTTACCGCCCATTGCTCACCACAGAACGCGAGTACCAGCACTGCATCAAGTGTGATAATAGACATAATCGCGTTACCAACTGCCGCCTGCATGCGTTGTGGCACCGGACTAATAATAGCTTGGCCGCAACGGATGAGGATTGAAACCACCAGCACGCCCCACAGTGCAAGCCATGCAATGAGCCTACCTCCAATAAGCCAGTTCGGAACATTCACGGAATTCACTTCGATGCTGACCAGTGGCGCTAAACCGGCAAAAACAAGTCCAGCGGACATAACAATCGCACCAACAAGCAGCTGGTAGCGTTTTCCAGCACCCGCCTCATCACGAGCGAACAACGTGATGCCCATCACATACACACCCATCCCGCAGGGAATCATCCATAGCGGTAACGAGGGCGTACCAGCAACAACCATTCCAAGGGACCAGTTGAGCGATCGGCAAACTCCCATGAGCAAAGGCCCCAGCCATGTACCTTTTGCGTAACAGTTATAACAGCAGATTGCTGTGGTGAGCATTGCCCCAATAATGGCAGGAGTCACATCATGCATGAACACTGAGGCGACACCTGCCAAGACAACGCCGAACAAGAGAAGTCCGATGGATACAAATCGAGCACGCTCAAAAGAAACACGCTTGCTTGGAAGTGGCCTATGGGGACGCTCCGCTTGATCGACCTGAAGATCCATGACATCGTTCTGGACCATTCCGCCAGCATACAGACACAACGATGATGCGATTGCCAGCCAACCGCCGAGGGGTAGCGCTTCATACTCATAAAACCCACCAACAATCAAAAACCCTGCAAGTGGGTCTGCTATCGCGGTGGCAAGATTCGGCACACGGAAAAGTTTCAACCAACTGGCGATTACTGATATCCCCATCGGCTTTGCAGAAGGCTGTGACATACTCTGAAACTTTACTTAACTTGAGGCACTACGGTATCGAGCCAACGCGGCTTGAAAAACTATTCTCGACAAACCGACTGAAATGCCTGCCACAGCAAAAGTCAGCACGACCATTCCCCACGCTTCTCCTGAAAGCGGACGAGCGAGAGTACCTGCAGGCACATTCACTACGAGTAATATTGGAATGACAAATGTACAGAAAGTGCGGAGCGGATCGCCCCATGGGCCTGCATATATTTCAGCAGGATAGCGTGAAAAATTGGTTATATAAAACCAGAAATCATACAAACTCTGGTTTCTACCCATCAATATTGTTGCAGCTGCAAGCATAATAATAAGCCCGTACAAAATTGCCACACCACAAACAATGAGCAACGGATAGAGCAGCCATGCAATCAGTGGCGGTGCAGCAGGAAAGCGGAGTACAGACCAAATAAGCAGACCAAGTCCAACAAGACCGTTCGCCATCGACGAGAAATCAAACCTATGCATTGAAAGTAAAAACTGAGCATCGAGGGGTCGTACAAGAACTGAATCCAGACCACCTGTTCGAACCATTTCTGTAAGTTCCGAAGCGCTGGGCATGAACAAGGTCTGAACGATTGCATTGATAATGAGACCGGTAGCAACAAATGCGAAAAATGGCTCACGCGACCAGCCACTTCCACGACCTATTTCTGGGGTAAAGCTGAAGATCAATAAGTAAAACGCTAGATTCATTGACATCCACCCAAGGCTGGTCAGGCACTCGAGCAGGAAATTCACTCGGAATGTCATGTCGCGCACGAGACAGGCTCGTGCAAATGTAGAAAAAATTTTTATGTATCGTCTCATGAATGATGCCTCGGAAATCACCCGCCAAAACCGCTATATCGTTTCGTGCCCCGCCACCACACAAACCGACAAACTCCAATCATGATGACGAGCCATGCGAGTTCAATGAGAAGTCCTCTCACAAGCTCCCAACCTGTGATCTTCCCAAGCCACACGGCGGCAGGAAAGTAGGCGGTGTACTCAAACGGCAGCAATCGCACGACATCCGCGAGACTTACTCCCGTTATCCCTGTTGGTATATCTGCAAGCATATCAATCGGAAACATATGCCCCGAAAGAAGATACTGAAACAACATGTACGCAAAAATAATGCTGGAAACTTCAAGAAACCAAAACGCAATCATTCCCAGAGTTGCCTCCAAGAAAAACCCGAGCAGGAATGAAAGCAGTAACGACAGAATGTAGGCGGCGATTGTAAGACCATCGGGCGCTGGAGGAAAATAACCGCGGCAGAAAAACAGAACTGCAGCGAAGGGAAGTATTGCCACGATGTAGTAAACAAGTTTGTGAGCGATTCGAGAAGCAAGCAAAAAACCAATGTAATCGATCGGCTGAATCAGATACTTCTTCACTGATCCATCGCGAACACTGCGAGAGATTCCCCCTGCCAGACTCGGCATGCTTGAGAAAGCTCGAGTGACCATCGTAAGCAGATAGTACGCAACAATGTTGTCACGAGAATACCCTGCGATATCCGTACGATTCGAGGCCGCAAAGACAGCCGTCCAGAGAAAAACCTGTGTGACGATCGGCAGGAAACGCATCACCGTACCCAGTGCAAAGTCGCTTCGATACGCCAATCGCTCCTCAAGGCAAATGATGAGCATTCGCCACCACGACCGTAGTCCTGGGAGCCAACCGCACGAGGTATGGTGACTCTCGGAATTTGCAGCGGTGCTCATACTGCTCCAACTTCCTGTTCCGGATCTATTCCTGCCTGCCGTTTTGCTGCCCCACGAAACAGACCTGCAACAATTTCTTCCAAGGGCACGTCCTCGACAGACACATCTCTGACTTGTTGACTCGACAGTAGTTTTGGCAAGACATCTGCTATCCGTGATCGATCAATCCGCAACGACACACGAGGCCCATGCACTTCGCATGAGAATCCAAATCGTTCCATTTCACCTGGAGCAGGAGCATTCTCGAGATCAAGGGTCACCACCTTATGCGTAGTAAAACGGTCAACGATCTGCTCGAGCGAACCGTCATAAAGAATGCTGCCATGCGTAACGACTACCACTCGCTCACAAAGGGCAGCAACATCTTTCATATAGTGTGTTGTTAAAACAACGGTAACCGACCGCTGCTTTTGGATATGCCTGAGAAACTCATGAATCGTGTGTTGCGCAACAACATCAAGACCAATAGTTGGCTCATCGAGAAATAACACTTCAGGCTCGTGAAGTAACGCTGCGATAAGTTCTAACTTCATTCGCTCTCCGAGCGAGAGCTCTCGTACTGGTTGTCCAAGAAGGTGAGACACCCCCAGCATGTCAACAAGCTCATCACGAATTTTCGCAAATCGAGCCGGGTCGATCCGATAAATTTCCTGGTGGAGCCGAAAACTCTCCGCCGCTGGCAAATCCCACCAGAGCTGATTTTTTTGGCCCATCACAAGGGCAAAACGCCGCCGGAAATCGTCTGCTCGATCCCACGGCACGTGGCCTAAAACACGGGCAGTTCCCCGCGTGGGCGTAATAATTCCTGAGAGCAGCTTTAAAAATGTCGTCTTCCCCGCTCCATTTGGTCCAAGCATCGCAAGGAATTCACCACGTCCAACGCTCAGATTCACCCCTCGCAATGCATGGATTATTCTATTTTTCCGGCGAAAGAGACCTCGCACGCTTGCCCAGAGGCCTTCCGGCTTGTCATACACGCGATATTCCTTGGCCAGATCATTGACCTCGATTATGCGGTCACTTTTTGTTTCACTGCTGTTGTACATATGCGGAAGTATAGGCCAAAACGATAGACTTGCCGCTCTTGAAACATTTACTGGAGATTTCCACACGGGAACTAGAGATGTATCGAATTGGAATTGGTCATGATACGCACAGACTTGAGCCTGGAAATGGGCTCTGGCTTGGTGGCTTGAACATTCCTCATACCCAATCCGCCGTTGGTCATAGCGATGCCGATGTCCTTCTGCATGCTATGACTGATGCACTACTCGGAGCCGCCGCTCTTGGTGATATTGGTGAACTTTTTCCTGATGATGATCCGAGGAATAAAGATCGGCCTTCAAGTTCGATGCTTGCAATAGCACGTGATCAAGTACAGAACGCGGGCTGGAATATTGTTAATATGGATTGCGTTATTTTTGCTCAAAAACCAAAGATCCTCCCTCACAGAGAGGGAATCAGACAACATGTATCTGATTTGCTGGATCTTGATATCAATCAGGTCTGGCTTAAGGCCAAAACAGGCGAAGCTGTTGGTCCGATTGGTGAGGAGCGAGCAATCGCTGCAGAGTGCATTGTATTGCTTGAAACACAGGCGGCATTCAACAAAACCTAAAGACACTGTAGATTTCTGAAACACCAGGGAGCCACACTGAAATATGCCGGAAATGAATCAATCCACTCATAGCTTTCCAAACATTGAACTTTACAACACATTAAGCCACCAGAAAGAGCACTTCAAAACAGTTGTTCCTGGCAAGGTCGGCATGTATCTCTGCGGACCAACGGTCTACAAGCCGAGTCATATTGGGCACATGGTTGGTCCGGTTATTTTTGACACAATCAAACGGCATCTTGTCTATTCAGGGTGGGACGTCACGTGGGTTGTCAACATTACGGATGTTGACGACAAACTCATCGCCGAGAGTAAAAACCGCGGCACGTCGATGGCCGCTCTGGCTGAGGAAATGACCACCGACTACCTGGACAACCTTGCTGCGCTGGGCGTCGACGGTATTGACACCATGCCAAAGGCAACTGACCACATTGAAGGCATTATTCAATTTATTGCAGGCCTTGTTGAGAAAGACTTTGCGTATCCCGCGGATGGTGATGTCTATTTTGATGTCGCCAAAGATGAAGATTACGGAAAACTAACCAACCGTTCGCTCGAGAAAACACAGGGAGAAGGTGGTGCTGCTGCTTCCAGAAAGCGGTCGGCTGCCGACTTTGCGCTCTGGAAGAAGGCAAAGTCTGGTGAACCATCCTGGGAAAGCCCATGGGGGCCGGGACGCCCCGGCTGGCATATTGAGTGCTCTGCAATGAGTGAGGCCCTTCTTGGAAGTCATTTTGATATCCACGGAGGCGGGCTCGATTTAGTCTTTCCTCACCACGAAAACGAAATTGCGCAGAGCGAATCACTCCACGATTGCCCCATGGCCACATATTGGATGCATAACGGACTCATGCAAGCAGCGGGGGCAGCAGGGAAAGTCGGCGGTCGCCCACGAGATGGCGGTGCCACTCCCGACGATCTGGCCGCTACAAAAATATCGAAGTCGACTGGAGCTGAACCATTCCGGGAACTCCTTGCCCGCCATCGACCGGAAGCGATTAAACTTCTGCTCCTGTCCACACATTACCGAAGCCCAATACACTTTGGTGAAGAACCACTCGGAGAATCTGCTCGTGCACTCGAAGCATTCGAGAGGCTTTTCAGCCGCTATGAAAGGCTCTGTGGAACTTCGTATTACACACTGCCAGCACGTAACCGTTGCGATGGTGATGCCGCTATTTCAGAGTTTCATGAAACGGTTGGGGAGCACGTTACAGCATTACGAAATCGTTTTCTGGAGGCGATGGATGATGACTTCAATACTGCGATAGCAGTGGCGACTTTGTTCGACTTTGTTCGATTCATCAACAAATTCATTGATAGCGAGGGGCTCGAAAAGCAAACAAAGGACCATGACTTTGAAGCTCTTCATGGGCTCATGCACTTAATGCGAGAACTCACAAGCACTCTCGGGCTGTTTCTTACTCCACCGGCAGAAGTACCCTCAGGAACTGATGGGAAATTGTTGGATTCGTTAATGCAGCTAATCATTGAACTACGATCTCGAGCACGTCAGGCAAAAGATTTCGCAACAGCAGACCTCATCCGCGACACCCTGAATGAGGCCGAAATTCAATTAGAGGACCGCGCTGACGGAACTGATTGGAGCATCAAATAGCTGAGCGCCCAAGACTTTGTCTGTAGGCCCGAAGCAATACTCTTACGTCGCAGGCAGTTCAATTTGAACTGGCTCACCAGAAGCGTTCTTCGCTTCGCTGGCGGCCATATCACGGATTTCCTGAGATATTTTCATTGAGCAGTATTTCGGGCCGCACATGCTGCAAAACTGAGCGGACTTAAACGTCTCTTGAGGCAGCGTTTCATCGTGGTAACGCTTTGCTGTTTCCGGATCCAAAGACAGACGAAACTGCTCATTCCAATCGAAGTTGAAACGTGCGTGTGAAAGTGCGTCATCCCGAGAGCGGGCACCCTTACGATGCCTTGCAAGATCTGCCGCATGAGCAGCAATCTTATAAGCAATGACTCCCTGCTTAACATCCTCTGCATCAGGCAAACCAAGATGCTCCTTTGGTGTCACGTAACAGAGCATGGCTGCACCGCTCCAGCCCGCAAGCGCCGCACCTATCGCACTCGTAATATGGTCGTAGCCTGGAGCAATGTCAGTGACAAGTGGACCAAGCACATAAAACGGTGCTTCATCACATTCTTCCATCTGACGTTTGACGTTCATATCAATCTGATCCATCGGGACGTGCCCTGGACCCTCAACCATCACTTGACATCCTTTCGACCAGCCTTGCCGAGTCAATTCACCAAGAACGTGTAATTCTGCAAACTGTGCCTCGTCACTCGCGTCTGCGATTGCACCAGGGCGAAGACCATCACCGAGACTCCAGGTTACATCGTACTGCCGAAAGATGTCACATAGATCGTCGAAGTGGGTATACAACGGATTTTGCTCTTTGTGAGTCATCATCCATCGAGCAATAAGTGATCCACCACGACTAACGATACCTGTAACTCTATTCATTGTGAGGTGAAGATGTTCCTGTAAAAGCCCGGCATGCACTGTCATGTAATCAACGCCTTGCTGAGCCTGCTTTTCACACATATCGAGAAAATGCTGGGGCTTCATTTCATCAATGTCACCGCCAAGCTCCTCAAGCATCTGATAGATCGGGACTGTTCCAATTGGTACGGGAGACGCATCGATTATTGCCCGACGAATACTGTCTATGTCTTTTCCTGTCGAAAGATCCATCACGGTATCTGCACCGTAGTGCACTGCCATATGAAGTTTCTCGAGTTCTGTTGACTCATCGCTCGTCACAGCAGAATTACCAATATTTGCATTAATTTTTGTCAGTGCAGCGATTCCAATCGCCATTGGCTCAAGACATTTCGTGAGATGAACCGTGTTGGCAGGGATAACCATTCTTCCACGAGCAACTTCACTACAGACCACGTCTTCTGACAAGTTCTCACGCTCGGCAATGAATTTCATCTCAGGTGTAACTTCGTTCTCACGAGCGCGTTCAAGCTGTGTCATGAATTTTCTCCAAATAATTGGCATGAATGGAAATATGGCGAGCGATATGTCGCCACCACTGTATCACAATGATGAAAAACAGTCTGCTTTCAATTAGCTCACTAGAGCGTCTTTAAATATTCGAGCACTGCAGTCCTCTCAGATTCGTTCAGCGCCTCAGGATAGGTATGCCCTCCAGCTGATTTTCCGGGTTTTGTGGTATCAAAAAATTGTCTTCGCTGCGCAGAACGCATCCCTTCTGAAACGGCCATAGCGAACTCCTTTTGGCTAGGTATTTCGACTTCCAGACCAACTTTTTCCGTATCGTAGCCAACAGGCGTCCGGCACCAAACAGGTGGCCGATTTTCTGGATGAAGAACATGCCACAATGTTGGAACTGAACCATTATGAAAATATGGTGCTGAAGCCCACACTCCATCTAACGGTGGAGCTACATATCCCTCCGGGCGTTGGCGAGCACCTATCGATGCTGCATCACGACCAAAATGACCGAACCAACTCTCGTTAAGCGCATTTCTCTCGACGTTTGTTAGTGCATCAAATCGAACTCGATCAGTCCCAATTTCATCAATGGGAATAACCGCCTCCGGGTATTCATCGCTTTCTCCGTACGACCCGTGGCAGCGACCACAATGCTCACGAAAGACTATCTCGCCATTACTCGCCAAGTTTTTATCAATGCTCCAGCGCCATTCCGGTGGCTTCAGCGATTCAAGCCAGGCCTCAACATGCTCGAAATCTGGCTCCCATTCCAGAAACTTCTCCGGACCGTTTTCACGAACCAACAGGAATTGCATCAGCATGCGGCTTCCTTGCGGAGCAAAGCCATCAGCGTACAGGGTGTTTCGCTTGCGGTAATGCCACCATGGCGGTGCATCCATATCATGATGAATAAGATCAAATCGGGGGGGCCGTGAGATGATGTTCAGGGCTGCGTCCCTGTGATGCATAAGAGCGACACCAAACATAACGGCATTCGTCGTACCACTCGTGGTGCCAAGTGGCAACAGAAGTGACCCGACGTCCATATGCCCAAACGACTTTCCCTGAGCAATTTTCACCAACCGTACTTCTTCCGTGAATGTCTCAAGGGCGTAGTTTGTATTTGGGATGCCAGGGACCATCTCGCCGGCTACCTGCCCTTGGTGGCAGGCAAGGCAACTCATGGTCCAGTTCCCACTGGAATCGACAACGTACTGCACTGACCGTGACGGATCGCTCGGATGAGGGAGCAGGCCATACCGATCCATTGCCATCTGCCGTCGCTTTGCTACCGAGGCCTGTTCTGCCTGTGATTTCAAGTGCTCTGGCCAAACTGTCCAAAGTGCATCAAATACTTCTTGGTCGAGATCTGCTGGGAGATATGCCTTCTCAAGCAGCACTTGGAGTCCTTTTTCCGGACTTCCTCCTGTGGTAACACGACTTGGCGTAATGTGTGCCAATATCACGAATAAAAAAATTACTTTTTTCATCAACTTTTTTGGCAAGAGAAATTCAGGGGGCCATACTTTCATGGCATACTTAGTAACCAAGGCCTCCGCCGCCTCAGACTGTGTGAACCATTCTGTCATCCGAATCGAAAAAATTATAGCCGCTTCAACCGCATTGTCCGAACACCTGCAAACCAGTCGATGAACCATTATGGTTACCGCGAACCCTATCCTCCTTCCGGAACTTCGTAGCCTGCTCCACGAGCAGGACGCAGTGGGTATCCGTGAAGTCGCGGAAGAATTACATCCAGCTACCGTCGCGGAATTTTCTGAGGGCCTTGATGATCATGAAATCTGGCACCTACTCGACTCACTTCCTGTTGAGCAGCGAGCAGAAATCTTTCCGTATTACCCACTCGCCAGACAGATCCAACTCGTAGAAGATGCAAACAACTCGCAACTGGGCCCACTCCTGGAGGGAATGGCACCTGACAATCGAGACGACCTCCTTCGTGAACTAGATCCAAGCTTCGTCGAAGCCATTCTTCCGCTTGTTGCCAAAGCTGAGCGACATGACATTCGAATGCTTCTGTCCTGCCCAGAAGACTCTGCTGGCAGTCTTATGACAACGGAGTACGCTTCCCTGCCAGCTGGCATACCAGCTGGTGAGGCAATTGCGAGACTTCGTACTCAGGCACCAAACAGTGAATCGATCTATTACATTTACATCTTGGAGTCAGACCGCACCCTGGTCGGGTTTATTTCACTCCGTGACTTAATACTCGCGAACCCAACTTCTCTTGTGGCTGACCTCATGCAACGAGACATTATTAGTGTCAAAGTCGACGAATCCACTGAACAGGTTGTACAAAAACTTGCTCGATTTGACTTCATTGCCATACCAGTCGTTGACAACCAAAATCGTCTCGTTGGCATCGTCACTCATGACGATGTACTTGATACTGTTCGTGAAGAGGCCACTGAAGACGCTCAAATGAGTGCCGCCGTTGCACCGCTTAGCGAAGGATATCTCGAGACTGCGCTGATCACCATGACATGGAAGCGTGGAGTGTGGCTGACCATTCTTTTTTTCACAGCTGCCGTAACAGCAATGGTACTGGCTCGAACACCTATCACTCATGTTTGGCTCATTGCTTTTATTCCTCTTGTGATCGCCAGTGGAGGCAATTCGGGCAATCAATCTGCAACCCTTGTCATCACAGCATTGTCGATGGGTGACTGCACACTTGCTGACTGGCCGCGAATTCTGCGTCGTGAACTCATTCTTGGCATTCTTCTCGGAACCTTACTCGCAATACCAGGTTTTCTACTCGCCCTTCTTTACGCACCTTCACCCGCTCAAGCACTGGTTATTCCGCTTACAATCTTGAGTGTTGTCATGCTTGGTTCGCTCGTTGGCTCAATCTTGCCCCTTCTTTTCCGCTCACTTGGGCTTGATCCAGCGCTTATGAGCAATCCATTTGTATCGGCAATCGTCGATGTCGTTGGTATTATCCTGTACATGTCGATTGCCTTTGTGATGCTGAGCTAAATACGAAAACCAAAACGTCTGCACATCTGACAGAAAAAAACAAAATATCGTCTGCAGAACCCCCCTGTTCAGAGCCGATTTCTTAATGGTGGAGGATATTTGAAGGAAATCCTTTTTTCTACGCAAGGATTCTGTATTCGTGAGCGTCTCAGTTGTCATCAGTACGTTCAACAATCCTTCCGGATTGCGGATGTGCCTTCTTGGGATGCTCTCACAAACAATTTATCCTGACCAAATCATTATCGCTGACGATGGGTCACGACGAGCGGACTATCTCTTTTTAAACGAGACACTTTTCTCGTCCCTTCCAATCGATGTGGTGTGGCATCCTGACCGTGGGTGGCAGAAAAATACAATTCTCAATCTTGCGGTACGGCACTGTCATGGCGACTACCTTATTTTTTGTGATGGGGACACCATTCCCCGAAGTGACTTTGTTGAATCACACCTGAAACATGCCCGCCCAAAAACATTCTTATCCGGGTCAGGCATCGACGTACCACAATATGTCCACAAAACTTTCACTGATTCCCAAATCACTGAAAACATGATATTCAGCCCTTCCTTTCTGGCCCCTACCTGGCCCGAAGCACGTAAGCATTCACTCCGTTTCCAACCAAGTATCTTCGAAAATTTCCTAAATGTTCTTACCTGGCGATACTGCGTTCTTCGTGGCGCCAACTTTTCATTATGGCGAAACGATATTGAGTCCGTAAATGGTTTTAATGAGTCGTATGGATATGGAAGTGAAGACCGTGAACTTGGGGTCCGGCTACGAAACAACGGCATCGCTTCACGCTGGCTTAAATTTTCATTTATACAACTCCATCTTTCACATAAAAAAAGTTACATCGAACCAAAGCTTGTACGACAACAACGCTGGAAAATAAGAAAACTCTTTTTCACCAAGAAAACGCATACGAGCCAGGGGCTCGCGACAGCCTGCGAACGCTCGCTGGCAACAGAAGAAAGCAAGTACATCTACACCCCGACTCGGGTCATTCCGCAAGGACCATCTCTTCTTCGGTTTGCACCACGCCCGCCAACTGAAACCCCAATACAAACGAAGGGTGAGCGAGCAGCTTAAATAGTTCCGGCTATCTATAGTCGACTCTTTCAATCTCATCGCTCACGAACAGTGCACGAACTAGAGCACTCTCTGCACAACGGCAACCTGAAACACATGAAGCTACATTACTGCAAAACACCTCTGGGCAACTTCGGTGATGATCTCAACACGTGGCTTTGGCCTACGCTGCTTGGCGACTCATTTTTCAACACTCATGAAGACTGCCTGTTCCTCGGCGTTGGAACAATCCTCAATCAAAAATTACCGAAACGCCCAGAAAAAATTGTTTTGGGTACAGGCACTGGCTACCAACGCCCACCGAAAGTAGACGGAAAATTCAGCATCTACTCCGTTCGAGGCCCTCTCACCGCGAAGGCACTCAATATACCTCTGCGGAAAAGCATCGGTGACTCTGCGTACCTTTGCCTTGCGACCGATCGCTTCAAGAAACTCCTTGCCTTACCAAAAAAATATCGCGTGTCTGTGATTCCTCATCACCAGACAGCCACAACCATCGACTGGGAAACCATTGGGAACGTTGGCGAACTTCATTTCATCGATCCGCGCAAAGAATTCTTCCAGGTTTTTGAAGATATCGCGCAGTCTGAATGTGTACTCACTGAAAGCCTTCATGGAGCGATTTTTGCCGATGCACTTCGCACCGCTTGGCAACCATTCCGTATGGGCCATCGATTCAACATGTTCAAATGGCGCGACTGGCTAGAGTCGATTCATATTGAATTACCCGCTTTTCAAAAGTATCCAATTCTCTGCAGCGAAAAGTTGTCGCTTCCCCGCCGGGCAAAGCATGTAATTGAACGTGTGTGCGGAAATACACTTAGGTACGACCGACTAAGCCAAAAACCCATTCGGACAAACTCTGCACACGAACTGGAGGAGTTCGCAAAGCAACTAGAGAGACAATCGCAAACAAAACCATTTTACTTAAGCAAAGATATCACCCTGCAAAATATCCTGAATGGCTTAAACGACTGCGTTGAGAGCATACGTGCACAATACGGCAACGAACTCCGCAGCATTGCGTAAGGCCAAGCCCTGAGACTTTGTAATACAAGTGATCAACGGGTCACGAAAATCTAATGAAGCTTTCTACCGATAGCTTGGGCTACCCTTCGGCAGGTCTCCATTGTTTTTTCAAATGTGCCAAAATCAAGTGTCTGACCGCCATCACTCGCTGCATTCTTTGGGTCAGGGTGTACCTCAATAATCAAGCCATCGGCTCCTGCAGCCACAGCGGCAGCAGCCATGCTAGGCACAAGATCGGCATGACCTGTTCCATGACTTGGGTCAACAACAACCGGCAGATGGGTACGAGCTTGAAGCCATGGCACTGTGGCTAAAGGCAATGTAAATCGAGTGTGTGCTTCGAACGTCCTGATTCCTCTTTCACAGAGAATCACCTCACGATTCCCTCCATCGAGAATGTATTCTGCTGCCAGAAGCATCTCATCAACCGTCGCCGCTGGACCTCGCTTCAAAAGAACAGCTTTGTCGCACTGGCCAACTGCCTCAAGCAGGCGGTAATTTTGCATGTTCCGAGCACCAATTTGTAAAACATCTGCATAGCGTGCGACCAGATCGACGTCCTCGGTGGCCACCACCTCTGTCACAACTGCTTGCCCTGTCTCATCTCGTGCTTCTGCAAGCAGTTTGAGCCCTTCTTCTTTCAGTCCCTGAAAACTGTAGGGGCTGGTTCTTGGCTTAAAGGCACCGCCACGAAGACCAGTTGCGCCAGAGGCCAAAACGGCCCGAGCTGATTCGCGGATCTGCTCACGTGACTCAACAGAACATGGACCGGCGATAACACCGACATTACCACCTCCAATAGATAGAGGCCCAACCGTCACCACTGTCTGTTCCTGCTGGACTTCACGACTGGCCACTTTGTATGGAGCCAATATTGGAAGGACCCTCGCGACGCCAGGAACTGTCTCCATTGCACTCACGGTTGCATCTTTTTCTGAACCAACGACTGCAACAACAGTTCTCTCCGCCCCCTTAATCACATGAGGCTTGAGACCAAGGGCTTCCACTTGCTCAGCTACCTTCACAACCTGCTCAGGACTAGCATCTGCCTTCATTACGATAATCATGTCTGTCTCCAATAACTTTCTTTGTTGACGACGAGCCTCCGCCAAGGGGGTTCACCCTGTCAACCATCTACTTTCAGCATGCGTTCCAGACGGAAATCCATATGAAAGATATACCGTTATCTGTCTCAGGAGAAGTCTTCAAGAGATCTATTGAGCTGGCACGGCATGAAATACTGCTGGAATCTCCTCGTCTCGCTGTTGAGCAGTCGTATTTGTGGTGATCACGATTTTTTCGCCATCACCATCTTCTCTGAAAACATAAATTAACTGCCCCGGTTTACTCTCACTTTTTCTTAAGATTGTACGCAAAACCTCCTCAGCAGGACGGTCACGTTCTGACAGACCAAACGATTGATTTTTCGTAATCCCCTCTGACTCGAGATCTGCACCAGCTATTTCTATTGTAATACCGACTGCCTCGGAAAGCATTTCAATTGCCGTCTCAAGCGAGTCCGAATCAAAGACCAATGTCACCGGCCGTTGCAATTTGACAGCAGCAGATTGCTGTAAACCAACACTCTTGTCTTCCGCTACTCGACTGCCAATCGGATTGGCTTGAATTTGATCAAGGAGAAGTGATGCAGCCAACACAATGTTATGAGCTGCCATTTCTGGAAGATATGCATTCGCCACAACGAGGTCCCGGCCCTCAATTCCAATACGCAGGTACCGTTGCCCTATACGAAGGATTTCCGGGAGCCGCATCACCAGACGACGCCCATACACATCCAGATCACGACCACTGATCACAGCCTCTGCCTTCTTGGACACTTGATGCAGCCCTACTTCCAACTGACGATCGAGAACCCGCGCAGACCCTACTGCCGGACTCACTGCATCCAGTTCAAAATAGGTCCGATCATCAAGATGGATTGAAACTGCTGCCGCTGGACATTCAGCACCTAAAATATTTTCAATCGGGTCAAGTAATGGCAGCGTTGTCGCTGGTAACAAGACCCGGCCATCGTGGACAAGAAAATGAGGTGAACCCAAAAGCGTGAACTGCCGATTGCCATCTAGAACAGGCGCAAGCGGCCGCATACTTCGAGGAAGTTCGCTTATCTCAGCAGTTGTCGACATGAGTGCATCCATAAGTTGCGGCACCGCAACAACCACATCATTGCCATTCTCGCCATTTGGATACCAACGAAGCCACCCTCCTGAATTTCCAGCAGGAACTGCCACGTTGGTTGCTCTTGCTCTTGCGCCTTCCTGCCCGCCGGGCTCGTAACGGTGAGCCCAAATCGCAACCAGTGGTAGACCGTTCTCATCAGCTTGCCAGCTCACTTGCAACGTTTCAATTTTTGAGAGCGAGCACTTCACTAAACTCTCAAGCAGAACCACGACTGCTTCCAGTTGTTCTCCACCTGCTTTTAAGACGAATTGGCCGTCCTTAGAATTAAGAAAGTCTGCAGGCCGAGCTGAAAGAATCAACTGTGAACCTGATGGTAAATAGCGGAACACGAGACGCGATGGTTCAGTTGGCGGCATCCATGGCAACGAGTTATCAACAGCAAGAACAAATGTGTTTCCCTTGCCTACCAGATGCGTTCCTGCCGAGGCTTCTGAGACTGGCAGAACTGCGTTCTCATTTGATACTGAGACCTGAGACTTTTCTTTCGAACCACCCTCAAACCGTGAAAATATTCGCCACATAAAAAAACTTGTGACTGCCACGAGAAGAGCACCTGCAAGAACCGAAGGAACAGACGGCATCCGAAAAGCCCGATTTTGCTTCCGAGCATTTCCTCGAGCAACAGTCTTGAACTCTGCACCACCTCCAGCAGCGACAGCAATCAGATTAGGCTGGAAAGCACGCTGCGGTGGCAACTCTGGACTCACCGCTGAACCCCGAAGACACGCTGAAATGGCATCGACGGCTTCAACCGCATCGCTGTAGCGTCGGCGCGGGTCTGTTGCCGTCATGTAATCAAGCAGCTTTTGGATTTCTTGAGGACATCCTTTTATTGGTGGCCACAGTGATGAGTTACGCCTTCCTTCTTCACAAATAAAAGTACTCGTTGCCGACGGGCTCCCTTTCCAAATTGCAGGCCTCCCCACAAGGATCGCATGAAGCAGGCACCCTATGCCGTAGACATCACCAGCCGGTGTTACCGGTTTCCCGGAAACCAACCGCTCTGGTGGGACAAAACAAATACTCTCGGCAAATTGTGCAACAACCTGATCTGACCTCAGTGAGTCGGCTGCAAAGACACCAAGCGGATCACCTGACAAAGGGTACTGCAGAAGCCGCGGCCCGTTCTGAGAAGGTGTTTCGGTCGACGTTCCAACAAGAGCGCTGGTTGAAATCATCCCATGAACGCCACCAAGTCGATGAATCTCGGCGACGCCGCGACATACCAATAGAATTGTCTTCACTGCCTCCACGACTGACCACGTACGCGTTTGAATCGCCTCAGCAACAGAAACCTGAGAAATAAGATCTTCACAAACAATGAACCGACTTCCTCCGGCTGATTCCAACGCCCATGTTCTTGAGAGGATGGGAGATGTCGTTTCTGCAGCACGCTCTACCTGCCGAACAACCTCAGTCCAAACATCGACCCGCTGACTTGCCGAGTCGTCGATTGGCACAAGAGACACAGCCTGCCTGGTTGGCTCATGACGTCCTTGGTAGACAGCACCGCCAGGACACATTCCGCGTTTGTCGAGGAGGCGATAATCCCCCATGAAAAAGTTACTGGCGTTTCCTTTTGCAAGTTGTTTCGCCTGCCAAAGAGTCAGTACTCGTTGTCGTACAAGCCACTGTGCCACAATCGCCGTTTGGTTTTCTTGAGTATCTGATTCTTTCTTTGACTCTTGATATGCGGCACGAATGCCTGAGATCTGTTTTGCAGAGAGCAATCGACTCTCAGCAAGTTTTTCCCAGAACGCATCCAAAGGCAGCACAGGCATAACAAAAGACCAAAAACAAATTCTCGGCTACAAACAGTCGACATCGACGGAAAGCAAGCGGTAAAGCAAAGTGCACTATGTATAGATTACCCCGTAAATAGCGACTACGGATAGACAGTAGGCGAACAAGAATCGTGACAGTTCGGATTCTCCGGTTGTCCTAGTCAAAACTAGACCGATATGATCCCTTGATACCGACGATAAAGTCAGTATCCCGTCAGAGCATACGACGCGAAGCAGTGACATCCCCAAAACAGGTCGAGCACCATGCGATCGAGTGAGGCCAACAGAATTTATTTTGATCGAGCAGCAGATCAACTCGATCTCAACGAGAATATGCGGCAACTGCTCCTTACACCACGACGAGAAGTACAGGTTCAGATTCCGGTAGAACTTGATTCAGGAGCTATTGCCACTTTCATTGGGTATCGAGTTCAGCACAACAACGCCCGCGGACCAATGAAAGGCGGGCTGCGATACCATTCTCAAGTAGACCTTGATGAGATTCGAGCTCTTGCGTCACTGATGACCTGGAAGACGGCCGTTGTGAATATTCCGTACGGAGGCGCCAAAGGTGGCATCGCACTGGATCCTACATCTCTTTCAACCCGAGAGCTCGAACGAGTCACCAGACGTTTTGTTGACAACGTGCATGACCTTATTGGGCCCGATGTTGATATTCCAGCGCCCGACATGGGAACCTCGTCGGAAGTTATGGCATGGATCATGAACCAATACGATAAATTCCATGGTTTCTCTCCTGCATGTGTCACCGGCAAGCCAGTGGAATACCATGGTCTGCCCGGTCGTGAAGAAGCCACTGGTCGTGGCGTCGGGCTTCTCACCTTAAAACTTCTCAGCCGTCTTGGTAGACGAATACCTGGCACGCGGGTCGCGATACAAGGTTTTGGTAATGTCGGCACGCACACAGCAAAGTTTCTCCGTGATGCAGAATGTCGAATTATTGCCGTCGGTGACGCGACCGCAAACTTTCACAGCGAAAAAGGGCTCGATGTGCTTGAGATGATTCGATACGTCCACAGCAATGGTGGCGCGTTGGCTGGTTACAAGGGAGGAGATGCTATTTCTCACCAGGAACTTCTTTTCTGCAACTGCGACGTCTTGATTCCAGCCGCCCTTGGAGGCGTTCTAACAAGCGAAAATGCTGGTCACATCAAAGCACCCATTGTTATTGAAGCAGCAAATGCACCGACAAATCCTGCAGCTGACGCATTCTTCGACGAGATCGGAGTCACGGTGCTCCCAGACATTTTGTGTAACGCAGGTGGCGTGACTGCAAGTTGGTTTGAGTGGGTACAAAACCGTCAACATTATCAATGGGGAATGAATCGAGTTCGGCAAGAACTGGACCGTATTCTTGGAGAAGCCTTCGAGCAGGTCTGGCAGCTCGCCTCAACAAGAAAGGTATCTCTACGAACAGCGGCTTTTATGCTTGGAGTCGGAAGAGTGCATCGCGCAACTGCTCTTGGAGGCATTGAATAGACCCTAGGACATCCCCACCGAGGCCGGCTATCTGAAGTAATACTGGAACGCTGAAGCTGCGTTCGAAACAATGTCATGGGTGACCTGTAGCTGCCCCCGACTGTTCATTCACCGCAGGCCGATACCAGGAACCACGCAACCAACGGCTGATAAGTTCAATCTGCTCACTTGTTAAGGCTGGCAGACCACCTTCGGATGCCACACCAAATCGTGGCATCCGATCGTTGGTATCAGGATAAAACCGTTGGTGGGTTGGATCAGAGATGATGCCTACTACCCACTCTGTAGAGCCCCATCCGTTCAAGTCGGGAGCATACCCAAGCTCCGTCTCATTCCCTCGATACGGATGGCAACTTCCACAGCGATCGGTATCAGCAATCAATTCCCTTCCTCGTTTGACGAGCTTCGTGCTTTCAGTGCCATTGAGCAGGCCAGCCTCTTCAACAAGAGCGAACACAACGGCCTCTTTATCTGCTTGTTTCCAGACATCTTTGTCTGTGAAATCTTCTGAAACGAATGACACCATGTCACCTTCACTATGCGCTGTGTTACCAAAATAAGCTGCGCTGGCGACCTGCTTGGGATCAAGCAGTCCTCGCACCCAAGATTCTCCTCCGAATTCAAAAAGATTTGCAGCTGACCCTTTTGCAAAAACCTGCTCAGCACCTTCTACAGAAGGATCAACATGTGCATGACAACTTGCACAGTGCTGTGCGAATAATCTCGGCCCTTGCGTCAGCGGATCACTACGCACCAACGAGAGTGCTCCAGTAGGTGGAATTTTTTCAGGGCGTCCTGCAAGCTCTATTGCTCGATCAGCATCAATCCCAGCCTGCTTCACAGCACTCAGAAACGACTCGGAACGACGAATGGATTCAAGCTTATGACGCCTGTTCTCGAAGTCCGTTATTTTCTTTCCATCATGCCCGAGTGCCGCTGCAATCTTCTCGCTATCCCCTCCCGTTGAGTCGAGTAGCTTTTCAACGTCTGCAAAGGCAGATCGGTCCGCCCAGAGGGCGTAATAATCTTCGTGCACCGCCATGGCTGTCAAAAGGCCGGCTCCTGCCAAAATTGCGACTGTAAAAACTACATTAAACCGATGGCCTAGTTTCCATTGCCCCAAAATTGGCATAAGAAACATCACACCCAACGTTGCTCCCGGCACGACGATGGCTCCGAGAAATTCACCCGTCGCCCCCCAGCCCTCAAAAACCTTGAGAAACTGGAACAGAAAAAGAAAGTACCATTCCGGTCGGGCGGCAGCGTACGGTTCGGAAGGATCAGCCGGCGCACCAAGTTCTGCTCCAAGATGCCCGGAAACGATTGGTTCCCCCGCAAGAATTGCTCGCAACGCTGGCAGGAGAATCACTCCTAGCACAACTGCCATCACAGCAAGCATCGCAACCGCATCTTTAAGCACCTGATCCGGCCAAAACATTGCATCAGGCTGAGTGACTGGTTGCTTGGCGTGTAGGCCATGTTTACGAAACAACGAAAGATGTAAGACAAGAAAGAGAACCAACGTTGCCGGTAAAAATCCCGCATGCAATGCAAAGAACCGCGTGAGTGTGTGGTGGCCATAGTCAGGCCCCCCTACAACAAGCTGCTGGATCGATGGCCCTATCAATGGTACGAGACCAGCCAAATTGGTCGCAACGCGAGTCGCCCAATACCCTTTCTGGTCCCACGGTAAAAGGTACCCCGTAAGCGCCATGCCGAGAACCAGTGTCATCAATATCAGACCCAACCAGAAGTTCACTTCACGCGGAGCTCGATACGCACCGTCAATCACAACCTGCATGACATGGAGAGCCAACAATACAATCATTGCCTGAGCCATCACGTGATGAATACCTCGAAGGAGCCATCCTCCTGTCATCTCGTACTGAATGAAATAGACGCTTTCCCAGGCAGTCTGTGCGCTGGCTGAGTAACTGGCCCAGAGCACCAAGCCGGTAATAACTTGCGTCATGAAGGCAAAAACAAGCGTACTTCCCCAAACGTAACGCCAACGAGCCCCGCCCGGAACTCGCTCGTAAAGTGCGCTTCTAAGAAGGGCTCGGTAGCCTGTTCTGCTATCAAGCCAATTACCAAGCCCGCGTGTACCAGCTGGCACGTGGGCATCCGAAGATGTGTCAGGACTTTGGGTGTCTGTCATTTCCGAGCCACCTTCTCTTCAGTACCTGAATAAAAATTCTGCCACTTGACGGATACCGCACCCGACTTGCTAACCTCACATTCAAGACTGTCCATTGACCGAGGACTTGGGCTTGGTGCAACAATACCACCGTCAAGAGTAAAACTGCTGTTATGACATGGGCAGCGAAAACAAGCTGCTGCCTCATCTAATTCAACAAAGCAGCCGGCATGGGGGCACGTCGCGGACAGCGCCTCAACGCGATCGCTCCCCTCGTCTCTTTTTACATAGACGGCTCCAATCGGTTCGGCTTTAAATCCTGTCCACGCGTCAACTCGATCAGCAATCACTGGAAATTGCCGAGGCTGACCATCTGCCGGAACATTCGTGAGATCAGTCAGTGGGAGGAATGTGGCCGCACCCGATGAGCGACGCAGGGGATCAAGTATCGCCCACAGTGCAGCACCAAAAGGTGGAACTGTGGCAAGACCTCCGCACAGGATTGCTAACGCACCTGTCAGGAAGCTCCGCCGCTTTGTCTTCTCGTCAGCTGGTTCTTGATGTGATTCCGCAGTCACGCCCGGACCTCCCTTATGAAATCTCTTTATTTCCAAGAATGTTGGTGAGGATACACCATTCCAGTCAGTCTATCCTTTTGACGCGTTAGTATTGACCGGATCATCCAACGGAAACTTCCTGAACGCAACGAGTTCACGCCGGTTGAAGAGCATGCCACGCGGCATCAACAGCTTCTGTCACCTGTTTCTCAATCTCGTCGAATGCCCCTGTGGTTATCGCTCCGGCAGCTGCTTTATGGCCGCCGCCGCCAAAGTGCCCGGCGAGAGCGCTGCAGTCAGCAGCACCACGACTCCGAAAGCTGAGTTTCACCCTCTTATCAGGCTGCTCAATCATGATTGCGGCAACCTGTGTTCCCTTCACCGCAAGAGTCAAGTTGATAAGATCCTCGGTATCAGCTGGTGAGGCACCGACCTCTTTGATATCGGACTGTCGAACTGTCGAAAGGATACAGTTGCCGTCGTTGAAGGTCCGTGCTCCGGCAAGCGTTCGACCAACGAGATGTAGTCGAGCAAGCGTATCTTGCTCAAAAAGCTCTCGGTAAATGAATGGCGGACTCGCGCCGGCATCAACAAGACGAGCAGCCACACGAAATGTCTCGCCGCTTGCGGACGGAAAGCGAAATCCCCCAGTATCAGTCGAGAGCCCGGCGTACAGTGGCGTTGCAATCGATTCAGTGAGGGGAACTCGCAAGCGAAGACCAATTTCATACACAATTCGTGCTGTGGCTTCAGCTGTCGTATCTTTAAACCAGCGATCCGAAAGGTCATCTTCACTCACATGATGGTCAACAACGACAACACGTTCCCGCCGTCGCTTGAGCACCTCACCCATTGCCCCAAGCTGCGCCCACGCACTGGTATCAAGAACTATGAGTAAATCACGGTCATCAAGATCTGCTGGTGTAACACCTTTCGCTAATGACTCCAATTTATGCTGGGGATCAATCCACTGAAGATTGGCTGGCGTCTCCTGCGCATTGACTATACGGACATCCTTGCCAACGGCTTCGAGAATCCCAGCCATTCCTAACTCGCTACCAAGAGCATCACAGTCGGGCCGAACATGACTTGTGAGCACAACTCGCTTTGACTCATCGATAACTGTAAGAAACGCAGACCAATCAAGACGCATGGAATTTTCCTTTGTGTAAAACACGGACGCAGCCAGATTCAGAAATTTCTATAAAAAAGCACACTTAGTTTACCCGGAAAAACACGTCGAGGAGAGTGAAACTCCTTGAGACTGCGGTTTTTCTAAATTTCCCCGTGACAGGGATTCGACGTGCACAACATCTGCATGAAGCTGCTTCGTAAGTGCCTCAACTCCCTCAAATTTTTTAGTTGACCGAAGCCGTTGAAAAAATTCTACCTGCAGCAATTGGCCGTAAAGATCACCCGCGAAACCAAGCAGATGAACTTCTATCGTCCTTTCCGCAGCACTGAACGTGATGTTTTTTCCTACATGAATCGCTGCCCCATACCGGCCGCCAGATGCTGTCGTAGCCACTCCTGCGTAGACACCGTCATGAGGAACCAACGTATGCACATTCCGAAGATTTGCCGTCGGAAAACCAAGTGCCTTGCCACGTCGCTGACCTTGCTCAACCTGCCCCTCTACCCTGTATGGAAAAACGAGTAAGTCATTCGCGTCCGCTACATTTCCTTCCTCCAACAAACCACGTATTCTTGAACTCGAAACTGCAGTGCCAGAAATCCGCACAGGGGATACTGTCGTCAACTCAATTGAATCTCTGTTAGCCCAGCGCTTCAGATCTGATAACGTCCCCTGTCGATTGTGACCAAAATGGAAATCCTCACCCTCAGCGATAGCAGCCGGATGAAAACATCGACAAAGCACCTCGCTATAAAACTCCTCGGCCGAGAGCTTCAACAATTCTGGGGTCGTATTGAGAACAAACACTGCGTCTAGACCCAGAGAGAGTAGAAGTTCTGCACGACGTTGCGTTGTTGTTAAAAAACGCCTGGCAAGGCCTGGGTGAAGCAGTTCTGCAGGATGAGGGTCAAACGTCAATGCGACAGCCGGCAGACCGTGCGGCTGGACCAAACCGATCAGTCGCGCGACAATTTCCCGATGCCCAAGATGCACACCGTCAAAGTTTCCAACTGTGATCCCGCAGCCATTTTCAGGCAACGTTACACCCTCGCGGTTACTAAAGACAGTTCCTGAAAATGTTCGTGTCACGTGTGAAAATTACAGAAAGCGGTAAATTAGTGGGGGGTAGCAATAGTTGAAATCATACGAACTAGAAGTGCAACCCAATCAGCAGCAATGGCCTTCCAAGTATGATAGAAAAACCTGAGAGTGAAATTTTTCTTTCGAGTTCAAGCTCCCATGACTACCCCTCCTGATCAAAAACAAATCTACCTCAATGCTGAGATGGCAAGCCGCCTAGCCGGAATTGATATCGGCAGCAACAGCGTACGACTTCTCGTTGCTGAAGTGTTCCGGGGAAGCAGTTACCGAATTCTCGACGAGGAACGGGAACCGACGAGACTCGCCCGCAGCATCTCTTCTGACGGGCGACTTGATGACGATGCGATGGCCAGAACTCTTGACGCTCTTGCGACATTCAAGCAGATAGCTGCTGGGTATCAGGTTTCAGCACTGCGTACAATTGCCACATGTGCTGTTCGTGAAGCCACCAACGGACCTGAATTCTGCCAGCGAATACAAAATGAAGTTGGCCTCAATGTTGAGGTTATCTCTGGAGAGCGAGAAGCTCGACTTGCCTTCTCCAGCGTGCAGCACGCATTCGACATGAATGGAAAAAACATAGTCATTGCTGATATCGGAGGCGGCAGCACAGAAGTTGTCTTCGCCACCGGATCGTTGGTGGAATCTATTTTCTCTACACCGCTTGGTGCAGTGAGGCTTACAGAACGATGCGGAATTGGAAGCGGTGCTGACGGTGTCGAATTTCAGCAAGGACTCATTAAGCTCGATAAGGAAATTACGGGATGCTTAAAGCGTGAGACGAGCCGGCCTCTGTTTGCACCTCATTTCCTTGTTGGCTCCGGTGGCACATTTACCACTCTTGCAGAGCTGGTCATGGCTTCAAAGAAAGAGGCTGACATCCCCGTCGCTGGCTACAAGGTTTCCCACGCGGAACTCCGACACCTTCTTGATCAGCTTAAGAAAATGTCGCTTCGATCAAGGAAATCAATGGCAGGCATGTCATCTGATAGGGCTGATATTATTATTGCCGGACTCTCGATTATTGACGGTCTCCTCAAACGATTTCGAGTCAATACTATTCTGGTTCACACTCGAGGAGTTCGAGACGGACTCATCCGCGAGATGGTGGACGAGTATTTTGGCGGTGAGACAAACGATCCCGCCGAAAGTGAACGGGCAGTCGAACGGCTTGCAGAAACATGTTCTGGTGAATTGGAGCATGGCCGGACTGTTGCGGCATTGGCTGGAAGAATTTACGACCAACTTGCCTCACCACTCAAGCTTCTTCCAACTGACCGAAAACTTCTTGAAACAGCCGCGAGGCTGCAAGATGTTGGGTATGTCATTAATTACGACCAACACCACAAGCACAGCTACCACCTCATACGGAACAGTCGACTCCCTGGAATATTAGGCCCAGACCTTGAGATGATTGCGAACATCGCGCGCTATCATCGCGGAGCATTTCCTAAGAAAAAACACCAGAACTTTTCACGACTTTCCTCCGATGACCAGCAGCGGGTTCGGAGCATGGCGGCCATCTTACGGCTCGCCGGGGGCCTCGATCGGAGTCGATCACAGCAAGTAAAAGATGTTCTTGCCAGTATTGATAACGATGGTGCAAATCTTGTCGTTGTGTCTGACGCCAACCCTCAAGTTGATATCTGGGGCGCAGAGCGGAGAACTGATCTTTTCGAGAAGGCGTTTGACATGCCTGTTCGGATTCGGTGGGCTGGACCACAAAAAGATCATGTGTGATCTAGTGACTGACCATCAGGAACACTAAACCGCTCAGACATGCATGCTCGCGCCATGTCCTCATAAAACAGATAAACCATACGACCGGCCCCGTAGGAATGTATTTTTTGAACCTTCAGCCCTCTGGCATCTTTCACCGAGTAGAGTTAAACAGACTCGAATTTTTCTGAAACTCTGACTGAAGCCATTTCCGTCCATCTGGTGTCCAGAAACCATGAATTTTAAAAAACCATCTTTTGTGATTCTTATACTCCTAGCGACTGCCTGCGTTGCTTCATCCGCTGAAGCTGCTCGCTGGAGGAAGACGAAATCCTCGAGTTACCAGAATTCTCGAACTCCCAGAAATCAAGCACCTTACAAACCAGGGGCAAGCCCATACGTGACCGGAATTGAGGGCCGACCCCGCTATTATGTTCCGCCGACGATACCGCGGACGCCAACGTGGAAAATGTACGGAACAGAGCCGGGGGTCGCCCCAGGCGACTGGCCACGCTACGCTCCATTTGGATTCGGTGGCTATCGATTCCCGGCTGTTGGCAATGCAGCATATCGCTGAACGGGATGGAAAACAGTGAGCCACCTTACAGGAGGCTCAACTCACCGTGCCAGATCTTCTTGAAATAACGCCAAACGGTCTCTACTGCGCGGCGGGTAATTTCTATATCGATCCATGGCGACCGGTATCGCATGCCGTTATCACCCACGCTCATGCTGACCATGCCCGGCCGGGCAGTGATCGTTACCTTTGCGCTGCACCCGGCAAGCATGTCTTGCGTACCCGCATGGGCAGTCAGGCACTCATCGATACTCTGAGATATAACGAGCATCTTTCTATCAACGGAGTTGATATTTCGCTTCATCCAGCAGGCCATCTTTTGGGTTCCTCACAAGTACGAGTGAGCCACCGGGGGACAACCTGGGTCGTAACTGGTGATTACAAGCTCCAAAATGATTTCACGTGTGACTGTTTTGAATCCGTTCCCTGTGATGTTTTTGTAACGGAAAGCACCTTTGGTCTACCTGTGTATCGTTGGCCTGCTCCTGAAACTGTTGCTCATGAAATAAATACATGGTGGAAAGCAAACGCTGACTCTGGCCGTACCAGCGTGCTATTGGCGTATGCACTCGGTAAGGCACAGCGGCTTGCCTCATTACTCGATCCATCAATCGGACCAATATATGGACATGGGGCCGTGATGAAACTTGTCGAGGCCTATCGGGCAAGCGGCGTACGGCTTCCACCGATGAATCGAATACCACCGCATAGCCGAAAAATAGGCGGCGGTCGTGGAATTGTTATTGCTCCTCCAAGTGCTGCAGCCACCACCTGGATCAATCGCTTTGGTGAGACATCTCTTGCCATGGTTTCCGGCTGGATGCTTCTTCGTGGCGTTCGTCGACGACGTGGGATCCCAAAGGGCTTTATTCTGTCTGACCACGTTGACTATCCAGACCTTATGCAGGCGGTTCAATCTTCGGGCGCACAACGAGTCCTTGTTACTCACGGGTTTACAGACATAGTCGCACGATTGCTTACGGAACAAGGCCTCAAGGCAGAGGTACTTGCAACACGTTTTGTTGGTGAGACAAATCCTGATGATGGTGACACAGACGAGGACGCCTCAGATCTTCAGGCAATCACTCCTGAACCTACCGGCACTGACAACAAAGATGCAGAGGCTGCCCAATGAAACGCTTCTCTGATCTGTATTGGAAACTGGATGGCACAACCAGTACAAACCAAAAGATTGAAGCCCTGAAAGAGTACTTTGTATCGGCGCCTCCTGAAGACGCCGCATGTGGGCTGCGAGTGCTGTGTGGAGCCAAACAACTACGGGCTGTATCGACACGTTCACTCAGAGAGTGGGCTGCAGAATTCGCCGAAATCCCTCTCTGGCTTGTTGAAGAGAGCTATGCTCACGTTGGCGACCTTGCCGAGACACTTGCCCTCATCTTACCGGACCAACCCACAGATAAGTCGTGTAACCAGAACCACAGCCCTGAACCACTACCGCTCTCTCGTTGCTTCGAAGAAACGATACGTGGACTCAAAGGAAAGCCGGACAACCACAAACGACAGGTCGTTGAAGAAACATGGAAACGGTTGACGCCCCGTGAACGAATTGTCTGGCACAAACTGCTAACTGGGGGCTGCCGTGTTGGCGTGTCGAGAACTTTAGTCGCACGAGCACTCGCAGAAATGTCTGGTCTGGAGCCAGCAGTACTTGCCGAACGAATGATGGCCGCAACAATCGAGACTGCAGAAGACTTTCAGTCACTTATTTCACCACATCCAACGTCCGCTGACAGTCTCCGCCCGTACCCATTTTTTCTTGCTTCACCAATAAGTGATGAACCTCAGGAACTTGGCTCTGCTGCGGACTGGCAAGCCGAATGGAAGTGGGACGGCATGCGGGCTCAGGTTGTGCGAAGATCTGCTGGAATCTCAATCTGGAGCCGAGGCGAAGAACGGATGAACGATGCCTTCCCTGAAATTGTAGACGCTGCAGAACATCTTCCTGATGGCACTGTTCTCGATGGAGAACTGCTTGCAGCCCATCCAAACAATCTCCTTCCCTTCTCAATGCTGTCGAGAAGGGCAAGCCGTAAACGTGCCGGTAAAAAGATTCGTACTGAAATCCCAGCGGTTTTTGTTGCGTACGACCTGCTTGAAACTCAGGGAAAGGACATTCGATCAGAGCCACTTTCTCTTCGCCGAAGGAAACTCCTCGCTATCGTGCCATCGGCTTTTCAGCGACAACCGGCGCTGTCTGGCGGATCAACCACACTTCACCACAACCCTGCCGCGAGTAGTGACATCAGAATGTTTCACTCTCCTCTTATTGTTGGTCATTCATGGGACGAGCTCGCCCTCGCCCGACAACAAGCCCGCCGACGTGGTGTTGAAGGGCTCATGCTCAAACGAATCACAAGCAGCTATGCACATGGACGGCCCCGTGGAGATTGGTGGAAATGGAAAGTGGAGCCACTCGAAATTGATGCCGTGCTCCATTATGCCCAGGCTGGGCATGGCCGCCGTGCCGGTCTCCACACCGACTATACGCTTGGTGTCTGGAACGGAGATCAACTTGTCACCGTCGCAAAAGCCTATAGTGGGCTATCTGACAAAGAGCTTATTGAAATCGACAAGATTATCCGTAGCACTACTATTGAGAGGCATGGCCCAGTTCGAGTCGTACGGCCAACGCTTGTATTCCAACTGGCCTTTGAAAATGTATCGAGATCAACCCGTCATAAGTCGGGCATAGCAGTTCGCTTTCCACGAATAGCGAGATGGAGACGAGATAAACTTCCTCATGAGGCAGCAACACTCAGCGACTTGAAAGCACTTCTTGCACAAGCAACTGGTGAACAGTAGCTAGCTGGCGAACAAACCGAGCAGAACCAATGCCCTCAGCACCTAAAGCCACACTTCCTCAACGGCGGCTACCATCAGGCAAACAACGTTCGTCACGAAAAAAAGATGCTCCAACTCCAAGACCAGTTACTGAGCTGGCCACTCTTGGTGCGACATGCGAACAATGGTTTAAAAATCGTAAGCAAACGCCATTCGATTTCCAACGTGCAACCTGGCAAGCGATGGCAGCCGGCAGCAACGGCCTTCTTCATGCCCCGACGGGTACAGGAAAAACCCTCGCAGCATGGTTTGGCGCAGTGTGTCGAAGCTCTGCTCTCTCCACGCATCACAAAAAAACCGGCATCCGAATTATCTGGATCACTCCGCTACGTGCTCTGGCGACAGATACCGCCCGTGCTCTTCAAGAGCCACTAGCCGACCTGACTGAAATGCTGGGGTCCCACTGGCAGGTCGGCACCCGCACTGGTGACACATCAGCTGCTGACCGTCGCCGTCTTCGACAGAATTGGCCCGAAGCTCTTATCACCACTCCTGAATCACTTTCTATTTTATTGTCACTCGAAGACAGCCAGGAAATATTTTCGGATCTCGACACCGTCATCGTCGACGAATGGCACGAACTTCTTGGAACGAAGCGAGGTGTTCAGACTGAACTTGCATTATCAAGGCTACGGGCCATTCGTCCCGGAGTGATCACATGGGGATTATCTGCAACCCTTGCGAATCTTGATGAAGCCGTTGCCACACTTGTTGGACCAACGCGGCGTGACCATGCTCAATTGATACAAGCGAATGCACCACGAAGGCTTGAGTTCTCGACAATTATCCCTGACCCGATTGAGCGATTTCCATGGGCAGGACACATGGGGCTACGGCTCCTCCCACAAGTTGTTGAAGCAATTGATTCAGCCAAAACAACTCTCGCGTTTACAAACACTCGCTCTCAGGCTGAACGTTGGTATGACGCAATCCGAGAAGCCAGACCAGACTGGAAAGACACGCTCGCGCTTCATCACGGTTCCGTTGACCGTGAACTACGCAATTCTGCTGAAGCAGGTCTTCGCGATGGATCGCTCAAATGTGTTGTTGCCACGTCAAGCCTTGACCTTGGTGTTGATTTCGGCCCTGTCGAACAGGTGCTTCAGATCGGAAGCCCGAAAGGAATTGCACGAATTCTTCAGCGGGCTGGCAGAAGCGGTCATACGCCTGGTGCAGTTGGCCGACTTATTTGCATCCCGACTCACGCCTTGGAACTTATTGAATGTGCTGCCGCACGACTGGCTGCCACAGCTGGCTCCGTTGAACCCCGACGCCCTCTCATGAATGCTCTTGACTGTTTATCACAGCACATCGTGACAGTGGCATGTAGTGGAGGCTTTCGTGAGCACGACCTGTATAAAGAAGTGAAGGGAACGGTCGCGTTTGCAAATCTCGATGACCAGTCTTGGCAATGGGCACTCGACTTCGCCGCTCGCGGAGGGCATGCTCTTTCTGCCTACCCTGACTACTGCCGAATTAAAGAACGATTTGGGCGATGGTATATTGCCAGCCCCGCACTGGCTCGTCGGCACCGAATGAACATCGGCACAATTACGTCGAATGCAACTGTCGAGGTCAAATGGTGTCGTGGTGGCCGACTCGGCACCGTCGAAGAATCCTTCATCAGCCGCCTGAACACCGGAGATCGGTTTCTTTTTGCTGGCCGACCGCTCACGCTGTTTCGTTTTGATGGACTCACAGCCTGGGTCAAACGATCCCGAGGAAGCCATGGGCTGCAAGTTCCCAGATGGAATGGTGGACGGATGCCTCTTTCCACACTGCTTTCTGCAGCAGTACTTGAACAGGTCCGTCTGGCTGGAGAGAGCCAACAGGATTCATCTGCACCTCCGCTGCCTCCTGAAACGGCAGCCATTGCACCACTTATCACAACTCAAGCCACATGGAGCCGGTTGCCGACACATGACACGCTTCTGATCGAACGGGCCCGCAGCCGAGATGGGCATCATCTCTTTATCTTCCCTTTTGAGGGCCGACTTGTTCATGAGGGTCTGGCAGCTTTGCTTGCCTGGAGAATTGCAAACAAGACACCGAGCACGCTGACACTTGCAGCCAATGATTGGGGATTTGAGCTTTCTGGAGCCAAACAACTCAAACTCGATGCTCGTGACTTTCGACAACTTTTCAAACCTGGCCAGCTGCTTGAAGACCTCTTTGCATGCCTCAACGGAACTGAAATGGCAAAACGACAATTTCGGGAAATTGCTCGTGTCGCTGGCCTGATTCAGGGAGGAACGCGATCAGCAAAACAAACGCAGGCATCTGCTGGTCTGATTTTTGATGTTCTGAGCGAATACGACACTGAAAACCTTCTCCTTGAACAGGCTCGTCGAGAAGTTCTGGAGAACCAGTTTGAATTCCAGCGACTTTCTGAAGCACTTGATGCGATTGCGAAGAAAGAAATCGTGGTGATTGATACCCCAAGACTTTCACCACTTGCATTTCCAATCTGGGCGGAACAGATTCAGTCACGTCTCACAACCCAGAATTGGCGTCAACGGATTACGCAAATGGCTGAAGAACTCGAGCACGCAGCACGCATATGACACAAAAAGATTCATCGTCGTCATCGTCCTTGCACGAGGCACAAAGCGTGCGAATTACTATCGCTGAAGGTGGAACCCTGCCCACTGATGCAGACATTGTTCTGCTTCCTGGGCGAGCTGCATTTCTCCCAAAAACATCGACTGTCGTCTGCTCAGATATCCATCTTGGAAAAGCGGCAACGTTCCGACATGCCGGCATGGCGATTCCTGAGGGTTCGGCACAACACGACCTCCAGCGACTTACCGGCATCGTACAGACATGCGGGGCACGGCGACTACTGATCACAGGCGATCTCTTTCATGCTCGATCCGGATGTACACAACAGGTGCTCGATGAGTTTTCTGCATTTTGTGAGCAGGTTCGTCAATCGCATGACACCCGTATTGTTCTTGTCCTCGGCAATCACGAACAATCTCTTGGAAAAAAGTTCCGGCCTCATGAAATTGGTATTAACCGATGCGAAGAGGAAATCATTGAGCCACCTTTCCGCTTCGTCCATGATCACCAAAGTCATTTCGACGCACAGCCTGACTCCTTCACGATTGCCGGCCATGTTCATCCAACCGTTACCATCAAGGGCACTAGCGGAGATCGGCTGACATGCCGCTGTTTTGTAACGACTGGCACAACGCTTACTCTTCCTGCTTTTGGCTCATTTACCGGGGGACATAAAATCAGCCCCTCAGACGGGACTCGTGTATGGCTCGCCCAGATTGATGGAGTCATGCCACTAGCCACCGCACTTGTCTGGTCGTAACACACGTCTCGCGACAATTCTCAACAAGATCGTTCGGCACATTTCGAGACACATCGTCTTGTTTGTGTATATAAACAGTTAAGAAGGTCACGGGCAGTCAGAGAACACTCGCCACTTCGATCAACCGCTTCGTCACCTGCCGCCCCGTGAATCCATGCACCAAGCCGGGCAGCGTCGAAGGCACTTAGTTGTTGGGCAAGCAAAGCAGCAAGAACACCCGTAAGAACATCACCCGTTCCAGCTGTCGCCATACCAGGGTTTCCTGTTTCGTTGTGTATATTTGTCGTGCCATCTGTTATCAGAGAAGCTGGCCCTTTGAAGACAACGACTGACTTTGTCACTCTGGCAAGACGTGACGCTGCCGTTTCTAAGTCTTTCCGTTCTTGCTTTTGCTCTCGCGAAGGGCTGGAACCGAGAAGACGTATAAGCTCACCGGTGTGAGGCGTAAGAACCCTCGCCCCAGCATGTTCCAGTTTTTGCCACTCCGCATTCTGGGCAAGTGCCCACAATGCGTCTGCGTCAACAACCGCCGGCATTGACAGCGTCTGCCAAAGATCATGAACAATTTCTACAAGATCTTCACTGCGACCAAGCCCTGGCCCAAGAGCGACCACATCCGCATGCTGGCAGCGGTCATGAATTTCAGATAATGCTGACAATGAAAACCGCCCAGCAGCATCTTCCGGAAGACCGTGTGTCATCACGCATGGGTCGAATCCAGCAACTGTTGCCTGAATCGACTCTGGAACGATTGCCTCGACAAGCCCAGCGCCACCTCTGAGAGCCGCCATCGAAGAAAGCGCAGCGGCTCCAGCCATTCCTCGGCTCCCTGCCACGAGAACTACACGACCGTAGTCAAATTTACTGGATTCCCTGATCCGAACCGGCAACTTCGGGAGGCCTTCCGGTATTTGGTGGCATGAATTTCCAGAGCGATCTGCCATGAAGGCCCCTTCCGAAAACAAGAGAAATCAGTGCATAAGAGACGAGGGATTTGCTCCCAACTTGACGAAAACGGGCCAAAATGGCTACCTTTGGCCCGATTATGGCCCGTTTCTGTACATTTCGGTCGAATTGGGTTTCCTTGTTTGCCGATACATTTTCTAGTCAGAACAAATACTTTTACTAACCTCCGGCCTCCTGAGGAGAAATGGACACCATGAGTGGGTCCCAACAATCATTCGACGTCTTCGATGTTCGCAAAATTCGCAAACTTATTTCGCTGATGCAGGAGAACGATCTCACTGAGATCGATCTGAAGCATGCCGATAGCGCTGTGAGAATCAAGAGAGGTGGTGAAGTTGCATCGTACTCTGCACCCGCAGTTGCTCCACCAGTTGCTCCAGCCGCCCCCGCTCAGCCTGCTGCTCCGGCACAATCGGCTGAAGAGGCTCGTATGATTGTGGTCAAAAGCCCAATGGTTGGAACGTTTTATTTAGCATCAAGCCCAGACTCACCTCCATTCGCAAAGGTTGGTGACCGTATTGGACCTGAGAAAACAGTCTGCATTGTAGAAGCCATGAAGGTTTTCAATGAGATCCCGGCAGGCGTTTCTGGACAAATCGTGTCCATACTCGTTGAAAACGGTGCGCCTGTCGAGTTTGGCCAGCCACTCATCAAAGTCGACCCAGGTGCTTAAAACAGATTCTTCTTATGACGAGTCCTTTTACGTGTCGCAAGTATTCTCGACATAGCTTTTGTGAGCCACTGTTGCTTGGCTCGATAATTCAACATTCAGGGAAACCATGTTCAATCGAATCCTGATCGCAAATCGTGGCGAGATTGCACTTCGTGTCATTCGTGCCTGTCGAGAACTTGGCATTGAGACAGTTGCCGTCTACAGCGAAGCTGATCGTGACGCACCGTATCTGAATCTTGCCGATGAAGCCGTCTGCATTGGCCCAGCAAAAGCTGCAGACAGTTACCTAAGAATTGATCGTGTAATCAGTGCTGCTGAGATTGGCAACGTCCAGGCTATTCACCCGGGCTATGGCTTTCTTTCAGAAAACGCTCACTTCGCAGAGGTTTGTCGTTCATGTGATATTGGTTTCATTGGCCCAACTCCAGAATCGATGGAGCGAGTCGGTGACAAAAACTCAGCTCGATCTCTTGCTCGGGAAGCAAACGTCCCAACTGTACCAGGCAGCCCAGGGCTGCTCTCTGGTGAACAGGAAGCTCTCAAAGTAGCTAAGGAAATTGGTTTTCCTGTTCTCCTCAAGGCGACGGCAGGCGGTGGTGGCAAGGGCATGCGGGTTGCCGCCAATGACCTCGCCCTCTCAACGGCGTGGCAGCAGGCCTCTGCAGAAGCTGAAGCTGCTTTTGGAAATGCCGGCATCTACATTGAAAAATATGTTGAAAAACCAAGGCATGTTGAAATTCAGGTGCTCGGCGATCAACACGGCACAATGCTTCATCTCTGGGAGCGTGATTGCTCAACACAACGCCGTCACCAAAAACTCATTGAAGAAAGCCCCTCCCCTCGACTGCCACAAGAGACACGAGAAGCCATGACGGCCGCTGCGGTTCGTTTGGCAAAGGCTGCCGGATATTACTCCGCTGGGACAGTCGAATTCATTGTCGATAAAGATAATAATTTCTACTTTATTGAGGTGAATGCTCGCATTCAGGTCGAGCATCCGGTTTCAGAAATGGTCACGGGTATTGATCTGCTCAAGCAACAGATTCTTGTAGCAGCAGGTGAAAAACTTTCGCTCAAGCAAGAAGACATTGTTCCTCGTGGTCACGCAATCGAATGTCGCATCAATGCAGAAGACCCGTCCGCCAACTTCAGGCCGTGCCCTGGCACGATTGAGCAAATTATCGCCCCCGGTGGTTTTGGTGTTCGCTTTGATTCCCATGTAACCGCTGGGTATGTTGTTCCACCTTATTATGATTCACTCATCGGCAAGCTCATCGTGCACCAGCCAACCCGTGAAGCCGCCATTGAAACTATGACCCGAGCCCTACGCGAACTTCAGGTAAAGGGCATCGCTACGACAGTGCCATTGCACCTTGACCTTCTCTCGCACTCAGCTTTTCACGAAGCAACTATCGATACGAAGTTCGTCGAACGGCTTCTTGCAGACTGATCGTTTGCCCCGCTTTTCAAGACGCATTCTTCGTTGCAGCTTTGCTTCGACACGCAATTCGTTCTGATTGCAACGCCCCCCCTGTAAAAGCATCCCAATGCTTGATAGATTTCTGCCAAGCATATGACATCCCCTCCCCTTCCCCACGGAGCCCCCAAGCTCATGGCCGAGTCTCTCTCACGCCCACCAAAAGCAGCTCATCATTTTCATCGCGTCGCCATATTATTCGCAGGTGGTCCAGCACCCGGTGCCAATGCTGTTATTTCTACAGCCGCCACCTCATTCATGCGAAACGACACCGAAGTCGTGGGAATGAAACATGGCTACTCATCGCTGGCTGATTTTTCATCTGACAAGCCACTCGTTGAGGGCAAGGACTACATCAATGTCACCCCTGAGTTTTTGAAACGGACTCGATCTGGTCAGGGGATCATGCTCGGCACCGCCAGAACAAACCCCGGAAAACATATTTCGGATCCTGAACATTTTGATGACGAGGAACGGGTTAAGCCTCTCAAGAACACGTACGAAGGCCTTCTCTCACTCGGCGTTGAAGCATTGATATCCATTGGTGGAGACGACACTCTGAAAACAGCGAACAAGTTCAAGCTGTATCAAGACAGGCTTCCAGCTGATGCCCCACGGATACCCGTGGTTCATTTGCCAAAAACAATTGATAATGACTACATGGGCATCGATTTCACATTTGGCTACTTTACTGCTGTTGATTTTCTTGGAGGTGAAATTCGCAATCTACTTTATGACGCTGATGCAGGAAGATCGTATTTTATCTGTGAATCAATGGGACGAAGTGCTGGCTGGCTGGCCTATGGCGCTGCGATTTCTGGAGAAGCCAGTCTTGTTATTAGTGTTGAAGACATCCACGGCAAGTATCGTGAGGATGAAACCATCACTGACGCAGACGGTAACACCAGCACGAAACATGCCATGAATGTGGATGAGGTTGTCGGCCGGATTGTCAAAACAATGCGAGTACGGGAAGAAAAAGAAGGGAAAGAGTATGGCGTCATTGTCCTTGCAGAAGGATTAGCTGAATTCCTCCCAAGTAAACAGCTCGAAGGTGTCCCACGAGACGACCACGGCCACATAACGATTTCTCAGATTCAACTCGGCAAGATGTTTGCCAAACTCGTAGGTGATGAATACGAGCGGCAAACTGGACGCAGCCGGAAGGTTGTCGGACTGCAACTTGGCTACGAAGCCCGGTGCTCAAAACCGCATGCGTTTGACGTCATGCTCGGTAGCCAACTGGGTGTTGGCGGGTATCGTGCTCTTGCCGAACGCGGCCTCAATGGCGTCATGGTGAGCGTTTCTGGCCAACTGGACCTCAATTACGTTCCTTTCGAGGAGCTGGTCGACCCGAAGACGCTCGTGACTGTTGTCCGGTACGTCGAACCGGGCTGTGACTTCCATAGTCTTGCTCGCTTCCTCGAGACATTCGTCAACGAGTAGCTCGCCTTGAAGTGTTTCAGAACCGGTATTCCAAAAACCTGGTATCTGAACTCCGTAAGACAAATGAACTGGGGTGGCGTGAAAAAGCCCTTCACGCCACCCCGGTTTTATTCGTCAGTCAAAATACCTTTTGTACTTGGCACACCTGGCTGGCGAGAATCCTGCTCCACGGCCATCCTGAGGCTTCGAGCTGTTGCCTTGAAAACTGCCTCGGCGATATGATGCGCATTGCATCCATGATGAAGCACGGCGTGTACATTCGCTCCAGCCGTTGCAGCAAAGCTTTCCCAAAAGACTTCAACAAGCTGAACGTCGAAGGCCCCAATAGCCGGAACGGGGTACTCAACGGCAAGTACTGTTGCTGCTCGACCACCAAGATCAACTGCGGCGGTCACAAGTGATTCATCCATCGGCAGGACCGAATGGCCGTAGCGTCGAATGCCACGGCGATCACCGAGACAATCCTTGACCGCGACGCCTAACGCCCGCCCAACGTCCTCAACGGTATGATGTCCATCAACATGAACGTCTCCCTCGCATTGAATAGACAAATCGAAGAGCGAGTGACCTGCCAGCAGAGTCAGCATGTGATCAAAAAAACCAATGCCAGTATGAATTGTGGCTTGGCCTGTGCCGTCAATATCAACAGCTAACGCAATCTTCGTCTCAGTCGTTTCTCTCGCAACTGTGGCAGTTCGTCCCACGTGTATCACTCCTTACTATTTTTTTCTTGCATGATGCTCTCTATGGCACCGAGCAGTACGTCTACCTCTGCATCAGTACCCACTGTAATTCTCAAGCCATCACCCCAACCACTGTAAGCCATAAAGCGAATCAGAATTGATCTCTTCCTGAGAGACTCGTAGATCTCTTTATGTGAAGACTCCGAGTGGGTGCACCAGACAAAATTCGCCTGACTATCAACCACCGAAAAACCGAATTGCCGAAGTTGGGTGACTAGCCTCGCTCGTGTCGCCCTGATTGCACTCTGATTTTTTCTCAACCAATCCTGATCAGCAATTGCTGCGGTCGCCGCTGCAATTGCTATGGCGTCACAATTGTATGAGTCTTTTACTTTTGCGAGTTGTTCGATAACGGCAGGCTGAGCGACAGCGAATCCAAAACGAATTCCTGCCAACGCGTACGACTTACTCATCGATCGCGTCACAATAATTCGGTCGCTTTTGTCCACCAAGTCAAGACAATTGCTCTCACTGAAATCACCGTAGGCCTCATCGACCACAAGCGGACACGGCAGTTGTTCCGCAAGTTCAAGAAGTTGCTCTGGTGGGAGCAGCGTGCCTGATGGGCTGTTGGGATTCGGAACAACTGCAAGCTGACAGGCTCACCAGTCGATGTGTTCGGTGCCGCAAAGGATTCGGGCAATAACCACTCATCGGTAAATGCCACTTTGTCACAGAGGACGCCCTGAATATCTGCGAGCGTTTGATAGAGAATATAACTTGGCGTGGGAACTCTCATTGCATCCCCAGTTCCAACATAGCAGCGAACAAGAATGGTAAGCAGGTCGTCACTCCCATTCCCGCAGAGAATCATATCGGGACGAACTCCCAATACGTTTGCTGCCTGCTTCCTGAACTCATTGGCGAAAGGATCCGGGTACTTCGCAAGGGATCGACCTTCGCAAGAAGCGGCAATCGCTTTCGAAACATTCGCAGACGGACTATATGGATTCTCATTCGTGTTGAGTTTTGTCCAGCCGGCATCCTGTGGTTGCTCACCGGGGATGTATCCAGCAATTGCTGCAATTTCTTGCCGCACAAGAGAACGTGAATCTTGTTGGGAAGATGATATCGTCATACGAAAATACTCAACATAATGCCATGAACACGACTGCACCCTGTAAGTGTAGCCCAGAAATGCAACGGAAATTTCAGTACCACCGGCTCAACCGTTTCGACAGGACCACTGGACTGATGTTCAATGTCCCAGTCGTGTTTCAACACTCCGGCGATGGGCCGTCAGGCCCTCCGTTTCGGCAAGGAGCTGAATATCATCGGCCATTTCAGCCAGATCAGCTTCTGCCAAAGCAATAACACTGCCACTCCGGAGAAAATGATTTGCCGATAGACCCGCAGCAAATCTTGCTGTACCGCCTGTTGGAAGGACATGAGACGGCCCCGCCGCATAGTCACCTGCAGCAACCGGACTAAAAGGACCAAGGAATGCCGCACCGGCATGCCGTATGGTCTTGAGCGTCGCCTCAGGATCCCGCGTGTCAATCGAGAGATGCTCGGCAGCAAGCTCATCAGCAAGCTCCGCTGATTCTTCATTATTTCGGGTAATCACTATGGCCCCAAATCGCTCAAGGCTGTCTCGAGTCAACTCTGCCCGTTCAAGGGTTTCCAGCCTTCTTGAGAGGACTGACTCGACTGCATCTGCAAGCGACTTACTCGCCGTCAACAGAATGGCTGACCCGGGTGAATGCTCTGCTTGGGCCAGCATATCAGCAGAGATTGTCTCAGCGTTTCCATCCTCATCGGCAACAACAACTATTTCACTTGGGCCAGCAATTGAATCAATGGCGACATCTCCATAAACAAATTCTTTCGCTAAAGCAACAAACAGATTGCCCGGACCAACGACGATGTCAACTCGTTTAAGACTCTCAACACCATAGGCCATTGCAGCAACCGCCTGAGCTCCACCTACCCGTAAGACAGTAGACACACCCAATTCGTGGCACGTTGCAAGCACATGCTCATTTTCTGAGCCAAACTTGGTTGGTGGAGCGACAACAACAATTTCAGGAACACCTGCTACCTGAGCCGGCACCACAGTCATGAGAAGTGTTGAGGGATAGGCTGCCGCACCACCAGGTACACATACACCAACACGATCAAGTGGAAGGTACCGCTGCCGCAGGCTCCCCCCACCATCCAATTGAACACACACATCAGTTGGCAGAATATTCTCCTGGAAATTTTTAACTCGCTGGCGGACTCTTCTTATCGCAGCGAGAAATTCTGGCGCAACGCTTTGGTGGGCTTTTTCAAGAGTTTGGAGCGGAACCCGGAAGGTCTCTTCCGTGACATTCGCATGATCAATACGCTTGGTGTAATCGAGTACAGCTGACAGCCCTTCTCGCTTTACATCTTCACAGATTTTCTCAACGACTTGTCTTGGTGAAAGCGGCTCGCCAAAGACATCGATTGTTCGCTGTCTTCCCGCAGGCGAAACGAGATCCCCCTGAGAAACTAATGTCTGGCGAAGAGATTCCAGTTCATCCCGACCTCCAGGAGTGTGGAGATCGATGCGACGAATATCACCGGTGGTCTTTGAATTTTGCTCGATTGACACGCGTTATCTGCTCCGTCGAACCTAAAACGTCCAAGTTAAACCGTACCGCACACATGATCTGCCTACCACGAGGATACCCTCTGTTCTCGTTACGGCGACCCAGAACGTGTTCTCAAGCAGAAAAACACCCAGTGGTTAGATTTGGACGAAAATTGTCAGATTCGCTATTTTTAGTGTCCGAACAGGATTTCCAAGAATTTTCCAAGCCCCGTGAAACGATCTGGAAGCGTGCGTAATGCAAAAGGCGGTGAAAGTTGGCGAGAAACTTGGCCTCTCGAAAGAGGCAGCATGTACCCTGGCCGAATTACGCACCCCGGAGCTCATTCAGGATTTTGTAAATAAGATACCGTGGAATACCGAACCGGACGGAGACACGGCTCGGTCCGTTTCTGAAGTACTGAGGCTCCGACAAGCCCATTGTGTTGAAGGCGCGTTCGTAGGGGCATGCGCCCTTTGGATGGCAGGTCGACAACCCCTTCTTATGGATATGGGAGCTTCTGATGCTGACGTTGATCATGTTGTCGCCCTGTTTCGTCGAGGGCAGTATTGGGGAGCAATTTCAAAAAGCAACAGCCCATTTTTGCGATACCGGGATCCAATCTATCGAACTCTTCGAGAACTCTCTATCTCATTCTTTCCGCAGTATGTACTGAAACGCTCAAAAACTTTACGAACGTACTCGGTATCAATCGATCTGCAGAAATACGATCCAGCACTTTGGGTAACTCATCAAGGCTACTGCCTGGAAATGATTGAGACTCTCACATCAGCGAGACATTTCAGCCTTCTACCTGCCGATTTTGAAGATGATCAACTTCGACCAATCGACACAATCGAAGCGCATTCAAACAATTTGACAGAACACGTAGAGCCTAAGAAAATTATTCGACTCGATGGTCATCTGCCGCCGCCATCTCCGCTTGACCAAGCAGCTTCCGCAGAGCAGTGATTGCAATTTCTCCGAACTGGCGAGGAGGAACCTGCCACAACTGAGGGTTTTGAAGTTCAATTGAAATTGGACCGTCATACTGCATCGCCTCGAGATGTGCGATGAGTTGCTGCGGTGGTGAATTCCCCTCCGCTGGCAGAATTCTATCCGCATCACTTGCCATCTCTCTCGGGACATCCGCAACATCAGATAGCTGAACGAGAGCGACCATCTCCGGCGTAAGAAGGTGCAAATCAATAAGTTTGCTTGGCCCCACGGAAAAGTGGAACCAGTCGAGACAAATCCCCAAAGACGGCAGCCCGACATCTTCGACAAGTGCGACCGCTGACTGTAAATTATTAGGAAAACTAGCTCGAGCATCGAATTCCAGAGCAAGTCTCACACCAGCGTCGGCCGCTCGCTTTGCGGATTCAACAAGGCTTGCCGACAGTCGCCCTAAATCTTCAGGTCCGAGTGGCCCATGGACATCACCGGCAAGAATCAACGTGGGTATGGACACTGCTGAGCAGAGTGCAAGACGTTTCTCGAAGTGGGCCCAGTGCTCCCGACGCGCATCGCCCTGACTCGTTAACAACCCACCCTGAAAAGTAGCTGCGACGGGATCGCAACCATGATGAAGAAAAAGTTCACGGAGCGCTTCAGTGGGCTTTCCATCAAGATACTGTTCGGCGTGCCCCAACCAGACTTCGATTGAACGGCACTGCCCTGCTGAATACTCCTCCAGAATTGTCTCCAGCGGTGCATTGAGCGAACAGACGGTAGAAATAGCAGGCTTCATAGGAGGCGTTCCGTCAAGAGTTCAGCACATTCTTCAATCGGCACACGCTCTTGGTTGAGGGAGTCTCGATCACGAAGCGTAACCGTCTGATCCTTCATTGTTTGCCCATCGATCGTAATACACCACGGCGTGCCAGCCTCGTCTTGCCGAGCATAGCGGCGGCCTACTGATCCTTTTGCATCGTACATGCACGGCATCCGTTTCTTAATCTTCTTGTACAAATCAGCTGCTACCTCTGGCATGCCATCTTTCTTCACCAGAGGAAGAATCGCCGCTTTCAGTGGGGCAAGACGTGGATGCAATTTAAGCACTGTCCGCTCCCGTGGATTTCCTTTTTCATCAGGTACATTGTCCTCATGGTAGGCATCACAGAGAAAAGCAAGGACTGCCCGATCTGCACCTGCTGATGGCTCAATAACGTGCGGCACAAAACGCTCCCGAGTTACATCATCAAAGTAGGAGAGGTCACGGCCGCTTCCTCGATGCTTCGGTTTTCCGTTTGAATCAGTTTCCAGAACCAGCTTTCCATCTTCTCGGACAAGCTTGCCCTCCATATGGCTACGAAGATCAAAGTCTCCCCGATGAGCGATGCCTTCAAGCTCTCCGTATTCGCCATCAGCGAGGAACGGGAAGGCATATTCAATATCAGCCGTTCCGCACGAATAGTGCGCCAACTCAGCTTCATGATGTTCACGTAACTGCAGCCGGCCTTCTGTAAGACCAAGGTTGAGGTACCACTGCCACCGGCGATCTCGCCAGAACTGGTACCACTTCCGAGAATCATCCGGTCGGCAGAAAAACTCAATTTCCATCTGTTCAAATTCACGCGAACGAAAGGTGAAATTCCTGGGAGTTATCTCATTGCGAAAACTCTTACCAATTTGGCCGATTCCAAAAGGCACGCGTACGCGTGAGGTGTCAAGCACATTCTTGAAGTTCAAAAATATACCCTGAGCCGTTTCTGGCCGCAGAAAAGCCCGGTTGTCATCGTCACCAGCGAGCGCTCCAATGCGGGTTTCAAACATGAGATTGAATTCACGAGGTTCGGTGAGCGTCCCCTTCTCACTAGCGTCAGGCGCTACTGCATCACAGAGGGGTATCGAGTCGTCGGGAGAGGTTCCAGCCAAGGCCAGCAACTCCCCTGACCATTCAACGTCTCCAACCTGCTTCGCGCGCAACTTAAAAAACTTCTGTGCTTTCCCAATGAGATCAGCCTCTGCATCATCCCCAGACACATCCGTCGTGATGAAAACTTTTGCATTTCGATACGTAGCCCATCTTCCGTGAAGATGATCGTAGCGAAAGCGGCGCTTGGACTCACGGCAGTCAACCATCCAATCATGAAATAGATCAAAGTGGCCGGAGCACTTCCAAACCTGAGGATGCATGATGATCGTACAGTCGAGCCCTGTCATCTCATACGAAGAAGGGGCTCCTGCAAGGGTCATCAACTCGTCGTGACCGGCAACCATGTCTTGCCACCAACACTCCTTGAGATTCCGCTTCAGCGCTACGCCGAGTGGCCCGTAATCCCAAAATCCATTCAACCCACCGTAGATCTCACTTGACTGAAATATGAAGCCACGTCGCTTCGCAAGTGAAACAATTCGATCCATCCGTGATTGGTCAACAGGCTTTGACATAGGTGTATTGAAGACTTCTTCGTAAAAAGGGCAAACAAGCGACGATAGTATTCAGACAAGATTGTAGTGATCAAACCAAAGGCGGGTCTACCGGGAACCTCAAGATCCCAGTGTCGCTTATTTCCTGACGCACTGCAGGGCATCAAACGACACAAGGCGACCAGTCTTCGGGCACAGACAAGGCACGAGGCGGCATTGGTCCAGAGCTGCTGCGAGAATAAGATCTGACTCCATTCCAAGATCTATTAAATTCCTTCCGCCAAGTGACTGATGAAAACTCTCTACAAGTTGACTCTGAGCGTCACCCGAACCATTCACTACCCGAAAAAATTCCGCTGACGCCTTCTCGCTTTCAGAATCAAGCAGATGATTCCTGTTTGATCCTGAAACACCTGCATGAATAATAGATCCGGCACCAAGAAAATCTTCTTCTGTTTCATGACCATTCGTCCCAGCACATACGAGATGAATAGCATCGATCCCTCGATTTGATGCCAGAAGAACAGCCTCCTTCGCGACAGCATTACGGTTTAAAAAACTTCCTACCAGAACCATCTCGGCTGCCAAGCATCGCTCAATCGCAAGTGTTCCATTCGTTGTTGTCATAACAATGCCGCGGCCATCAACAACAGAACGGCAATATTCAACAGGTGAATTCCCAAGATCAAAACCAGGAATCAGAACACCCCCTCGCTCTCCACCAAGGAGCCATGATCCACCAGAACTGCTCTTCAGGCGACGGGCCTCTTCGACTTCGACTACCGGCTTTACGAAGGCCGCTCCCGCTTCGAGGGCTGTCACAATCGTTGTGGAGGCCCTCAGAACATCGACAATAATCGCAATGCCTCCCGCTACAGACTCTCGGGGCATATCATCTGGGAGGCAATGGGTATACCAACGAAGCGTAGTAATTGAGCTGTCCGCGTTATTATTCATATCATTCAATTACACCAAAGTGGCTTCAAGCCTTGCCAAATACAGTTTCAACATCTTACCTGTGGAGATGATGCTATTACGACCGAAGCAATCCAAAATGTTGATAAGAGCGGGAGCAAAGTCCAAGGCATGTTTGCCGAAATCGCCCCGCGGTACGACTTCGTCAACCGAATGCTATCAGGTGGGATCGATACGTTGTGGAGAAGAATCACTGTCAAACGTGCGCCCCCGCCTTCTAAAGGTTCAATTTTGGATGTGTGCACTGGAACTGGTGATTTGGCACTAACGTACGCAGCAAGAGCGGCTTCACAGGTCCGTGTGGTTGGTAGTGATTTTTGCAAACCAATGCTCGACCGTGGAATCGAAAAGTCTGCGGCACGTAATGTACCCGTCGAATGGATTGAAGCCGATGCTATGGACCTGCCATTCCCAGATTCATCATTCGATCTTGTGACCGTTGCTTTTGGATTACGCAACATTGCTGAAACAGATCGAGGTCTCGCTGAGATGGCTCGTGTGTGCAAGCCAGGTGGACGCCTGGCGATCCTTGAATTCTCGTTGCCAAAAAATTGGGTTATCCGAAAAAGCTATTTATGGTATTTCAGAAATATCCTACCGAGGATTGGAAACACCATTGCCCACAACCACTCCGACGCATACACCTACCTGAACCAGAGTGTCGAAGAGTTCCCGTCCGGTGAAACTCTTGCTACCCTCATAAAAAAAGCCGGCTTTGCCCGTGTTGATCAGTTTCCTCTCACCCTTGGAATAGCTACGCTCTCAATTGCAACAAAAACTGAACTTTCTGGACAAAACGAGATTACTGACGAATGAGCACTTCTCACCACCCCGTTGTTCTAGGAGTCACAGGTGCCTCAGGAGCGATTTATTCACGTCGACTCCTGCACGTGCTTCTCAACACAAACTGCGACGTCCACCTCTCAGTGAGCCCTTCTGGTAAAGCAGTGTTCGAGCAAGAACTCAGCGAGTCACTTGATCTTGATGACTTTTCCATTGAGCAATTTCTCGGAACCGCGACGCCCCTGCCTGGTCGCCTCACGTACCATCACTACAAAAACCTTATGGCACCAATTGCGAGCGGTTCATTCCTGACAAGCGCAATGGTCATTTGTCCATGTAGCGGGAGCACACTCTCCGCTGTTACTCATGCAATGGGTGACAATCTTATCCACAGAGCCGCTGAAGTTCATTTGAAGGAACGGCGAAAACTTGTTGTTGTGCCACGTGAGAGCCCTCTTTCGCTCCCACAACTAAAAAACATGCAAGCCATTCACGAAGCCGGAGCCGTTGTTCTGCCCGCTTCACCAGGTTTTTACCACAAGGCGGAAACCATTGATGATCTTGTCAATTTTGTTGTGTCCCGTATTTGTGACCAAATGAACATTACAAATGAACTTATTGGCCGCTGGGGACATTGAAATCTATGGCGGCGACACTTCGCACATACCTTGAGCTCGTTCGATTCTCTCACACCATTTTCGCGATGCCTTTCGCAATTATGTCTGGAATGATAGCGGGCCATCTTGATCTAGCCGACAACCCACACCTCTCATCATTGCACTGGTTGACAATTGCTGTTGGTATCGTTGCCTGCATGGCTACTGCTCGTACATCGGCTATGGCGTTTAATCGCCTTGTGGATAGAGAAATAGACGCCCGCAACCCCCGTACTGCGAATCGCCACCTGCCGAAAGGTCTCCTTTCCGTGAGTGACGTTCAAAAATTGGTCTATTTATCTTCAGTGCTATTTGTAGCATCAACCTTGCTATTTCTTCCGAACTGGTTGCCAGTCGCTCTCTCCTTGCCGGTGTTGGCATGGCTCTTGGGGTACAGCTACGCAAAGCGTTTCACTCCATTTGCACACGTGTGGCTCGGTGCGGCACTTGGCCTGACTCCATTAGCCGCTTGGATCGCGGTGCGTGGCTCTGCAGTACTTGAAAATCCTTCAGATATCGTCCCTGCATTCGTTCTAGCCTTAGCCGTTACTGCCTGGGTTGCAGGCTTTGACACGATTTATGCGTGTCAAGATGCGGCGTTCGACACCAACGAAAACCTGCAAAGCCTGCCCTCTCGGTTTGGAATTAAAGGGGCTCTCTACATCTCCGGTCTTTTTCACTTTTTAGCGGTTGCGTCTCTCTTGGCACTGCCACAAACAACCCCTCTTGTTGGTAGCTACACCACATGGACCGTATGCGGGATCGCCGTACTGCTGGTCGTTGAACACCTCCTGGTGAATTCGCGAGACCTTTCGCGTGTAAATCAGGCTTTTTTCACGGTAAATGCAGTCATTGGCCTTGTTCTCCTCGCTGGAATCAGCGCTGATCTTTGGTTGGCATAAATTAATCAGTTGTTTTTTTCTCTCGTTTGCGGTTTTATCTTACATAAACGAGAGATTTGGTCCTTAGGGAGTCACACATGATATCTGCAGTTCGTCAATCACTTGACTCAATTCGTGAAAAGATAGTCTGCGGCGAGCGATTGACCCCCAAAGAGGCGGAAGGTCTTTGGGATGACTCTGTTGATCTCCATGAGCTTGGCGAACTAGCAAACATCGTTCGCGAACGAAAAAATGGAGACGCTGGGTATTACAACATTAATACGCATCTCAACCCAACCAATGTTTGTGTTTACCGCTGCACTTTTTGCGCATTCCGCGCGGACCTGAGAGACGAGCGTGGCTACTGGATGACGGATGAACAAATTCTTCAACGTGGACAAGAAGCCGTTGATGCGGGTAGTACGGAAATGCATATTGTTGGTGGTTTACACCATCAGAAAAACTATGATTCTTATCTCAACATCATTCAAATTTTACACGAAGCGTATCCCACACTTCATCTGAAGGCATGGACACCAGTTGAAATTAATTGGTTCTGCCACCTCACGAAACGATCAAAAACTGACATTTTGAGTGAAATGAAATCAGCTGGCCTCGGAAGTCTTCCAGGTGGAGGCGCTGAGATCTTTCATCCCGAAGTACGGGATAAAATCTGCGAACACAAAGCAGATACTGAAGAATGGTTTGAAATTCATCGAGTAGCTCATTCCCTTGGGCTCCGAAGTAATGCAACTATGCTCTACGGGCACCTTGAGAATGCCTACCACCGCACCGATCACCTGATTCGTTTGCGCAATCTGCAGGATGAAACTGGTGGTTTCCAGACTTTTATCCCTCTCGCTTTCCACCCAGAGAACACGAGACTCTCTCATATTCCGAAGCCATCCGCTGCTATGAGCCTTCGAACAATGGCCATCAGCAGACTTGTTCTCGACAACTTCGACCACATGAAAGCGTATTGGATCATGTTAGGCTTAGGCACGGCCCAAGCAGCGCTTTCCTACGGTGCAGATGATATAGATGGCACAGTTCGGCACGAATTGATCTACCACGATGCTGGGGCTGAGACACCTGAAATTCTCACTGTGGAGAAAATAAAAAACTTGATTCGTGAAGCAGGAAGAGAACCAATCGAGAGAGACACGCTGTATCACCGTGTGGACCGAACCGGACAGCACTGGGAAAGTGGCGAAGCAATCGTTACAGCCTAAATCATTCAAGCAGAAACGCAGTTAACTCACTTTTTCGAGGCCAAGGTTGAGTGTCGCAGCCCATCGCCCCAACAGCACTTTCTTCAGCCTGAGAAACTTCGTGCTATCCAGTGCGGGGTCATTTTCAAAAATGGTCTTTGCGTCACTTCGAGCTTCGGCAGCAACTGCTCCGTCTCGGAGAAGGTCCGCGAGATAAAGCGGAGGCGACCCGCTTTGTCGTGAACCTAAAATATCGCCTGGACCGCGTAGAACAAGATCTTGCTCAGCTAATATAAAGCCATCTGCAGTAGAGACAAATGCTTCAATACGTGGCGAGTCACTTGCCTCTGCATCAGTAACCGCAGCACAGATACCCTGTACGCGACCTCTGGCAATCCGCCCGCGTAGCTGGTGAAGCTGTGCAAGTCCAAAATTCTCTGCATCAAGAATTGTCATGAGTGTGGCATTTGGCACATCAATCCCAACTTCAATAACACTTGTTGCTACAAGAACATCAAAACGCCCGTCACGAAAATCTGCCATTACAGATGCTTTTTGATCTGGTTTCATTCGTCCATGAAGAAGTCCTAGTCGAAACGCTTCAAGCTGACCGTTTGCAAGTGACTCAAATGCCGACGAAATACTTGCCATATCTCGGCCAGATATATCAACCGTTGGAACCACGACATATCCCTGACGGCCCTCTTTCAGCTTCTTGCAAAAGAATTCCCACCACTGCTCCACCTGATCATGTGCAACTCTATACGTGGCGACTTCTTGCCGCCCTGGTGGCAATTCATCAATGACAGATATGTCCAAATCTCCGTACACAGCATGGGCTACTGTTCGAGGTATTGGCGTCGCGGTCATCACAAGTGTGTGCGGGTCACGAGAACCTTGTCGTAGAAGTGACCGTTGAAGGACGCCAAATCGATGCTGTTCATCGATAACGACTAGTCCAAGATTGGCAAAAGCTGCTTCGCTACAAATGAGCGCCTGCGTACCCACTACTAATTGAATATCACCTGATTCAATTTGTTCTCGTAGCTTTCGCCGTTCGGCTACCCGCTGTCCGCCTACTAAGAGTCCGACTTGAAGAGAAGATCCGCGTTCGGCCAAAAGAGAGGTCAACGTATGGTAGTGCTGTCGTGCCAGCAGCTCAGTTGGAGCCATTATTGCTGCCTGAAATCGGGCCGATGATCTCGTAGAGGAACTGTCTTCCTCCGACTTGTCTCCGAGCACAGATGTTGCAGCAGTTGCAAGCATGCAATAAGCCGCGACAGCCGTCTTGCCACTTCCGACATCACCTTGAAGGAGTCTATTCATTGGCTTCGGCTGTCTCATATCAGACGCTATTTCTACACACACTCGCTTTTGGGCAGCCGTAAACTCATGTGAAAAGAGTGCTTTGATGCGACTATCAAGTCGGCTATCGATGTCGATGGATGGTGCAGTCTGCCGAACGTCCTGCTGCCCACGGTGAAGCCGAAGCGCTAGCTGCAACATGAGAAGCTCTTGATACACAAAACGTCTCCGTGCAGCTTCCATCGCATCACGACTTCCAGGACGATGAATCGACCGTATTGCCTCCCCAATCGATAGAAGATTCTTGGACTTCAGCAGATCATCCGGGAGTGACTCTTCCAAGTGCTCTGCCGCAGTGCTAAGGGCAGCCTGTACAGCCAACCGAACGTGAGATTGCAACACACCCTCCGTGAGCGGATACACCGCAAGCCACTCAACAGGGCTGCTATCTTCAGCTTCCTCAAGCCACCGAACCTCCGGATGTGAAAATTCCCACTTTGCGCCGTTATGCCGAGGCTGGCCAGCTACTACTAATCGACGGCCTTCTGTGAAACGGGGTGCAAGAAAGGGCATATTGAACCACACACATCTCATTGGCCCCTGATCGGTCTCAAGCTCAACAGTTAGCATTGTGCGGCCACGGGATATCGTCCGAAGAAAAGCTGAAAGAACAGTTCCCCCTAGAGATGCATGCTCGCCTTCAACCAGTTCATCGAGGCAATGATTTCCAGTGAAATCACGATAGTCTCGTGGGAAATGCATCAACGCATCACGAACGGTAACAAGTCCAAGTTTCGCAAGTTTGGCTGCTCGAATTGAACCCACGCCCGGCAACTGTTCAAGGCGAATCCTGAGTTCAGAGCCCGTTTCAGTCTGGCTAGCATTCTCTGTGTTTTCTTCTTCGATCGACATGCTGGCCCATTATTTCTTGGAACCAGGCAAGAGTGGCTGATAGGCAGCAACAGCCATTTCATCACACCGCTCATTTTCTGGGTGGCCAGAATGCCCTGCGACATGTTGGAAGACAACACTGTGCGATGCTGCCAGTCGATCTAACTCTCGCCATAAATCCTCATTCTTTACAGCCACAAGGCGTCCCCGTTCTTTTCTCTTCCAGCCCTGCTTTTTCCATTTTGGCAGCCAGTCTGAAAGACCTGTTCCAACGTAAACACTATCGGTGACAAGTTCGACACACGTCGGCCGCTTCAATTGCTGTAGCCCCTGAACTGCGGCAGTTAATTCCATGCGGTTATTTGTTGTATCAGCCTCGCTCCCCTGTGCTGATGTTTCTCGTCCGGTCTCAGGGTGTCGCAGAATATAAGCCCACCCCCCTGGGCCCGGATTCCCACTGCATGCACCGTCGGTAAACAGTAAGACTTCTGGCGTTTTCTTTTTTTCGGCAGACATCATTCTTTTTCAGATCAGAAGGAAGTGGAAAAACCCAATGGTCGCACCATTTTTGTAACTCGTATGTAAGAATATGGGGTCTGATACAAGAAGGAAACACCTACGGTTGTCAATCTTTACTCAGGCTGATGAAGCAGTCGGAATCGCCGGCGGCATGCCACATGCTTTCAGGAGAATAGGGAGTCGCACTCGAAAACTACTGCCCTTCCCCAGATGACTTTCAACAGTAACATCACCACCCAGCAAACGACACAACTCTCGAACAATCGAAAGCCCGAGCCCAGTCCCTGAAATCTCTCGCGTCATTGCATCATTACCCGCCTGAAAAACGCTGCTTTGCCTAAACTTTTCAAAAATAGCCTGTTGCTCATCAGCAGCAATGCCCACCCCGGTATCAGAAACTTCAAGTGAAAAATACTCAGCATCAAGCAGCATGCCAGAAACAGAAATACGACCACCCTCTGGAGTAAACTTTACGGCATTGGATAGAAGATTCGACAAAATCTGTTGCAATTTTGATTGGTCTTGTTCAATCTTCGAAATCTTATCGCTCACCACTATTGTCAGATCAATTCCCTTCTTTTCTGCCATCGGCCGAATCATGTCACACTGCGCCGAAACAATAGAACCAAGCTCAAAACTGGTTGCCCGAACATCCATTTTCCCTGCCTCCATCTTAGCGAGATCAAGAATGTCATTGATCATCTCAAGCAACATGCGCCCAGACTTCCGAATATTTTCGACATAACGAACTTGTTTTCCATCGAGCAATTGATTTGACCCAAGCACATCTGAAAAACCAAGAATACTATTGAGCGGTGTCCGTAACTCATGGCTCATAGTGGCGAGAAAATCACCCTTTAATCGATTCATTTCGTAGAGATGCATGTTGGCTCGCGCAAGTTCATCAACTTTGCCATCAAGGTCACCATTCACTTTCTTCAGTTCTTCCTGAGACTCAACGAGCCCTCGAAGCATTCTATTGAAAGCTACACCGAGCTCTTCAAACTCATCTGCTGTATGAATATCGGCCCTTGCGTCAACATTTCCGCGACGGACTTCGTCACTAACATCTCGCAGATGCTCTAGTGGCTTCACAATGACGTAACGCACAATCAAATAGGCTGCAAGCATCGCAAGGAATACCGTAATAATTGCCGTCGCTAGCAGGATCGCACGATTCCAATTTATTGCTTGCCGTGTTATTCCATCTGGCATGACAACTTTTACGATTGCCATAAGATCGCCATCGGCATACTTCTGACGGTTTGGTGGCGGATTCTCTCCGCCCTCCCCTCGAACACTGCCACGAAATTCATGGCAGATGAGGCACGACTGCTGGACACGAATCGGCTGGTAATAGTGATACTCTTTCTTATCAGCAGTTCGATATTCTCGGTACTCTTCATCTGATGCTGGCAAGAGACTTGTTGATGACTCATCACTTTTTTTTGACGGTGGATTCTCAACAAAATAATCAAGAACAGCCGCATCAAGTCGAGTGTAGCTGGCCAACTCCTCAGGCGAAGCATCCGGAGAAAGAATCCTCCAACTGTAGGGCTGATTTTGAAGCATCTTGCCGAGTGTTTCAATCGGATTTGTGTACTTCTTGTCAGCCTCAAGATTTTTCCAGTGATGATTAATCATCACAGCGTCAACAAGGTGCCTTCCCGTACTCCTTGTTGTCGTGAAGACGATTTCCTCAGTTCGTTGGCCGTACCACCAAAAACTTCCTGTAATAAGAAGAAGCAAGCAAAGACCGAAGAGAAAGCGACATTTTCTCTCCAGGCTCGTTTCACCAAGAATTTCTTTAAATGACCTATACGCCATATAGCACTACCTTTTCCCGTATCTTACCGCATCACCGGGAACTCTGCGAAATCAATATCGCTTGATCGCAATAGTAGGCTTCCAATGTGTCGAAGCTCATTCAAAGGATTTCAAGAACCCAAGAATCGAAAGTGTTCCCTTGAATCAAGCCTTAAAGCATTTCAACCGGATCAACATCAACAATCCAAGCGATTTCTTTTGGGGTTTTGAGACCAGCCGTACTCCGACGGACAAGGTTTCGAAGCGTCTCTGGGTCTGGCCCGTGCACCTGCAGATGCCAACGGTAGCGATCACGGATACGGGTTATTGGTGCTGGCGCTGGGCCCAGAATCCGGATCCCATCGCTTTCCCGAGCACTTTCAGTGAGTCGTTGCACTAGATACTTCGCCCAATCAGAAGCGGCATCATTGACAGCAGCTCGAACAACAATTCGTATAACACTTCCAAACGGAGGATAGAGGAGAGACTCCCGAATTGGGAGTTCGCTTTGAACAAATGCTTCGTAATCATGAACTGCAGCTGCCCGCATTGCAGGATGCTCTGGTGTGCTCGTTTGTACAACTACACGGCCACCACGAGGCCCACGACCACTCCGTCCCGCTACCTGAGTGACGAGCTGGCATGTCCGCTCAGAGGCACGAAAATCAGCCAAATGAAGTGCCGCATCTGCATTGATGACTCCCACAAGCATTACGTTCGGGAAATCGAGCCCTTTCGCAATCATCTGTGTCCCAACAAGCAAATCAATCTCGTGCTTGCGAAAAGCTGTGAGTGTCCTTTCGTGGCTTCCGCGAGTACGCATTGTGTCAGTATCCATACGTGCCACCCGAACTCCTCGGAACTGCGACCGTACTTGGTCCTCTAATCGCTGTGTGCCTGTCCCACGATGAACGATCTCCTTGATCCCGCAGGAGGGACAGGACTCGGGCACTGCCGACACGAGCCCACAGCCATGACAGATCCCCCGATTACCAGGCTGGTGCAATGTGAGGCCTAAATCACACTGCGGACAATGCATGGCATGTCCACATGATTTACACTGCAGATGGGTTGCAAAACCTCGCCGATTGAGCAGCAACATGACTTGACCACCAGAATTCAATGCCCATTCAATTCCCGCCGCCAACCGTGGGCTTATGGCACCCTTGGAACGAGCCTTCCGATCTCGTAGGTCAACTGTCACGACTGCAGGCAATTCTGATCCACCGACTCGCACCGGCATTCGGCACATTTTCCAGTCGCCCGATAGACATCGCGAAAAGGATTCAAGAGAGGGCGTCGCTGAACCAAGCACAAGAGGCACCTTCTCTTTTTGTGCAATCCATTCAGCAACATCCCGGGCGTGATAACGAGGAGAAGTCGCCTGCTTGAATGAATTTTCATGTTCCTCATCGATAACGATGAGACCTAGACGCGGTGCCGGAGCAAAAATCGCACTACGAGCACCAACAATTACATTGACACGACCCGCAGCGATCTCTCGCCAATGAGCATGACGCTCGGCTGGAGTGAGATGACTGTGAAGCACCGCTACCTTACCGAAACGTGACCGAAAGCGGTCGCAGGTCTGTGGAGTAAGACTGATCTCTGGAACAAGCACAATCGCCTGTTTACCTCTGGCGATAGTTTCTGTAACTGCCCGCAGATACACCTCTGTTTTGCCACTTCCAGTCACACCGAATAGTACGACTGTTTCATGCTCGCCTTGATGTAACGGATAGAGAATCGCTTCTAGTGCCTTCTCTTGATCAGAGGAAAGTACTGGTAGCTCATCACTCACAAACCCCTCATCTACTGATTCTGTTTTGGTGTCGCGCTCAATCGACCCACTCTCTGATAGCAGTCCTGCCTTGAGTAGACGATGAACAACACCTCGCGAAACTCCAGTAACCTTCAGCAGTTCATCAAATGGCATGGGCTGACTAGCTGCGTCAAGAATCTTTTTTTGATTTTCTGTCGGACGGCGATTGCCCTGCTCTCCTGTTGCCACCAACACAGGCACTCGTTTCACTTGACGGCGAAGACGTACTCCAGCGGGAAGCACCGCTTCAAGTACATCGCCTCGACGCGCCATCCATCGATCCGCCATCCAGCCTGTGAGTTCAAGCATCCTTTCCGAGAGAAGCGGCTTCTCGTCCTCCACACCAACCACCGACTTGAGTAGATGCTGTGGTAACTCTCCATGTCGCACAGCAACGCAATACGCCAATCTTCGCCGATTGCCTTTACCAAGTGGCACGTGAACGCGACGGCCTGGCTCTACCTCTGCAACCAGCTCGTTTGGCACAAGATAATCAAGCGGCTTTTCAACGCCCTCTGGCAACACGACAGTTGCAATTACGCCATTCCGTACGTCGTCCTCTTCCCAAACTGGGCGATTCGTAAAAAGTTCGCGCTGAGGTGACGAATCAGACGGCATACTTACAGTACAACTAAGAACAGTAGTGAGTGGGCTTCCTACCACAGATAGTAACGAAATACGTTCAAAAAGCGGCAGTCATGGCAAAAGAACTGGCAATCTTCGGTGGTAGCTTTAATCCAGTCCATCTTGGACACCTGATCATAGCCGAGTGCTGCCTTGAACAGGCCCACCTTGACCGCGTGCTCTTTATGCCCGCGGCAACCCCTCCACATAAACAAAACAGTCTTCTGGCGCACTGTGCAGATAGAGTTGAAATGCTGAGACTCGCTTTAGCAAGCCATGACAAGCTTGAGGTTTCTCTCAATGAATGCGAACGTGGTGGAATTAGCTATACCGTCGACACCGTGAATGACCTTGTCACTCAATACCCAAAAGATCACTTTTCACTCATACTCGGACCCGATGCTCTCGCGGACCTCCCATCATGGAAAAAACCACAGGAAATTCTCAGCGCCGTCACAATTCTTGCAATTGAACGTGACGGCATTGATGACATCAAAAAGACGCTTCAAGAGCCTCGACTCAAGGCACTACTTAGTAACGAGCAGTCGAAACAAATAAAAACAAAGCGAATTCAGGTTCCTGGCATTGGCATCCGGGCGAAACAGATACGCGAATCAATAGCAACCGGACACAGCATACGCTTCCGCATTCCCCGAGATGTCGAGCAATTTATTACGCACAACCAGCTTTACCGCACGGCTGGGAAAAAAACCGTGGAGTAGCTTCTTCGCAGAAAGTCAGTCGGCACTGAGCGTTCGCTTCAGGAGGTGACTGACCGGTACAGTTTTCCAACGATCGTCAGCTGCCAAAATTCTTGTAAGCTGCTGTAACTGGTCGGCAGGAAGGTCTGAAACGTTTAAGAGAATGTGTCGGTCAGTACCAATACGAACCTCACCACTTGCGGTATCGCCAAGTGGCTCTTCTCGAACGTCGTAACCCAATTCGCATGCTAATTGGATTGCTTCTGCTAAAAGTCCTAGGGTGTCAACCATTTTCTTAATGCTGTGTTATCCACGCCACAAGTGAATCAATGCTGATGCTTTATGGCCAGCCTGCCGGAAGCCCTAATTCCTCCCGACGCTCAGACGCAGCACGACGGTACTCGACATATTTGGCACGTTGTTCCGGCGTCGTCCTATCAAGAATCCGATTTTTGAACCAGTCATTACGGTCACCTTGCGACTGACTCGCCCATGACGAACGACCACTACTCTGACCTTCTCTCTGTTGACCTTCTTTCACCGGACCGTTTCCCGAGCTTTCCTTGGCCGCACGGGCAGCACGAGCCTCCGAAAATGCGTTACTCATCAGATCCGACTGACGAATCTGTTGGTCGAGCACTCGCTGCCGCTCAGCAGGAGAAGCGCTGAAGTAGTCATCTATCCGTTGACGCATGGAGGAATAGAAAACATTGCCTCCCCCTCGATAGAGTTCCCGACGTGCATCGGAAGGTAAACCTTCCATTTTTTTTCGGACTTGTTCCATCGACTGCACGAATGCTTTTGCTTCAGCTTTCGTCGAAGGTCCACCGTTCGACAAATAACGTTTCCTCGCCTCTTCCTGAATCTCACGAATTTCAACGACTTGTGGATCATTGGAGTAGTCGCGAGGACGAAGAAAAAAATAAGCTGAAATAGCGATGACAACTACCGTGAGAGATACAGCAGTTATCCACCGCCTGTAACCCCCAGAACTACCACCTGTTTTTTTCTTGGAAGAGCTTGCCATTGGTTACTTATTCTCAACGTGGCCATCAAGATAAAGAAAAACTCGTGCTCCATCTGGAACACTCCAGTTGCTGCCATCATCTGGATTGTTGTATTCGGTCACGGAGCTACCGAAAAGTGAACCGACTCCGCCTCCATGAAATGGAGCAAACTCGTAGAGAATCCACAGCTTTGATGAGGCAAGATTGTCTCCTGTGCGGCGGGAAGAAAGGGCTTCCTCACGAGTCTTACCACGTATGTTGTATGGGGACTTCAGATCAGACGTCGTAAGGCGTCGCTGTGGGTACTCGTAACTGGTTCCCTCCAAGGAAAGATTTGCCGGCTTGTACTCTTCCGGCTTCTCCGAATCTGGTATCGAGGCAAGGGCACTTTGAGCACCTAGCACCGCTTGTGACGTAGGATTTCTTTCGAAGTACGTTATATCTGATGGACAGCGAAATGTTCTCTTTTGATTTTCGATATACGAACCAAGCTGGGAAACAATCGTTGGATAAATAGGCCGGCTGCCACTTGTGTAAAATGTGGGCTCAAGACTTGGCATCTGAGCTGCTACTGGAAACTTCCCACGATTCACTCGATCAAGATACAAATTGAAGGCAATACCAATCTGCTTCATATTTGATTTACAGGATGCACGACGAGCAGCTTCACGAGCCTGTTGTACTGCCGGAAGCAATAAACCGATCATAAGCCCGATGATCGCAATGACCACTAATAACTCGATGAGCGTAAAAGCTTTTCGTTTCATTCGACACAACTCCTTAAAAGAACGAACTCTATGTTCGCCTAATCCACCCATTCGGTAAACCTGAACTGGCAATACAAGCATATCCTGCCGGAAACCCAGAAGGGAACACTTACAGAACTCAGAGCATTCGTACGGAACGGATAAACCTGAGCGACTCACAGTGACTTCAACGGTCAAGTGGCAAAAAATGTTCACTTCTATCGAAATGGAGTGCCGTCAAGGGATCGTCGATGAAAGAATTAGAGGCGTTTTGACTTTAAAAACCCATTTTAACAGCCTTTCTGGACCTTGCCCTTCATTTGTTGGAACATTTTATGCACATAGCCGGCCACACGCCTGACGCACCCCATCCAAGGGGTGGTTCTGTCGACCCGTCGGCCGCGATCTCGCCATCAATGACCGAGATTGAATCCCTCAAGGCACAACTCCTCGAAGCGAGGAAACAAGCCACTTTGGGAGAACTTCTTGGAACGACAACGCACGAATTCAACAACGCACTGACGACCATTCTTAATTACGCACGACTCGGCTTGAGGCATCCAGACAAAGAAACTCGTGACAAGGCCCTCAATCGCATTCTTTCTGCCAGCACACGAGCAGCAAAAATAACAGCGAGTGTTCTTTCAATGTCGCGTAGCCATCGGTCATCCAGTCGCATGGAACCGGTGAACCTTGTAGGTCTGACTGAAGAAGTACTCGTTTTGCTTGAACGTGAGATGATGAAATATCGAGTACAAGTCGAGCGTGAATTTTCAGAAGTCCCCAAAGTCTTAGCCAACCCAGGCCAACTTCAACAAGTACTCTTGAACCTCTTGGTCAATGCCCGACAGGCAATGCCCGATGGTGGACGTCTCATCCTTCGTATTGCCACGACCCCGGCTAGACAATCAGTGAGTCTGCTCGTCCGTGATACAGGCTGTGGCATGTCTCGAGAAGTTATGCAAAAAATGTTTGAAGCAAACTTTTCGACAAAAGCAGGCCCTGATGAAACAGGTAAGGGAGGGACTGGCCTCGGACTCACCGCCTGTCGAGAGATAATCGAGTCACATAAAGGCCGTATTCGCGTGGAAAGTAGCATTGGCAAGGGGACGGGTATCACTATCCGCTTCCCTTCTCTTCGGCCGGTCGCTGCAGCGGGCTAGCCTGACATTGATAATTTCTCTGCTCTTGGATTATTCAAAGTTCACCCAGAGCTTTCCTTTCTTCGCCACTCGTGATAGAGCATGTATCCACAGCCGCATATTGAAACCGTTGCAGCCGACGCAAGGGTCCAGAGAGGAACAATACGTCTAGGCTTGACTGTTGAAGGGTCAACCGCAGAATCTGCAAGGTCAATCTCTTCGAGCCCGGATTGTCGACGCCACCGTTCGACAGACGACTGCCTGCGCCCTATGAAGCGGCCTTCAATTTGACTCTGTCGGACATCAAACTTTGGACGAATAAGACCCAAGCCAACAAGTGCCATGAATGAGAACATGAGTCCCCATAGCCACGGGCTATCAATCAGCCGAAAGGTTGGGGTCTCATTATTCTCCATTAGCCAACCTTCGTCTGCGATGCTGAGTTATGAAGTACGACGCCGTGCCACGGCAACACTATGAACTAACACATACCCGGCCAACGAAGTCGTACATCTCGCCCGGCATACAATGCTCCGTCACCAAGCGATTCTTGGATCCTTAACAATTGGTTGTACTTTGCGACCCGATCACTACGCGACGCTGACCCGGTTTTTATCTGTCCCGTCGATAAACCGACCGCCAAGTCTGCAATCGTGGCATCTTCTGTCTCACCGCTACGATGGCTGGCAATTGATGTATAGCCTGAGCGGTGGGCAAGCATGACTGCAGCAGTTGTCTCAGTGAGTGTGCCGATCTGGTTTACTTTAACAAGGATGCTATTGGCGATTCCTTCAGCAATACCACGGCCAAGTCTCTCTGAATTCGTAACAAAAAGATCATCACCGACAAGCTGAACTTTGTCACCAATCTTATCACTGATAATCTTCCAACCTTTCCAGTCATCCTCAGAGAATCCATCCTCTATAGACATAATTGGATATTTTCCGGCCAAGTCAGTTAGAAATGCTGCCATTCCTGCTGAATCCAAAGCTTTCCCTTCAATTGAGTAGGTGCCGGCGTCTTCGTCGTATAACTCTGTCGCTGCAACATCCAACGCGATGGCAATCTGTGAGCCAGGTTGGTACCCAGCATTACCAATCGCCGTGAGTATGACTTCGAGCGCTTCAGTACAACTCCCGATCTGTGGTGCAAAGCCACCCTCGTCGCCAACAGATGTAGCAAGGCCTTTCTCACTCAGCACTTTCTTAAGAGCATGGAACGTTTCAACACCAGCACGCAACGCATCGTCAAAAGTATCGAAACCCAACGGCATTACCATGAATTCCTGAACATCGAGCGGATTATCTGCGTGTGCCCCTCCGTTGATGATATTCATCATGGGAGCAGGAAGGAGCCTTGCCGTCGTGCCGCCAAGATAGCGATACAACGGAACGCCACAGTGTTCAGCAGCGGCATGAGCCGTCGCTAATGAAACTCCTAGTATTGCATTCGCGCCAAGGGTTTTTTTGTTTGACGTTCCATCCATCTCAAGCATTCGCATATCGATGCCGGTTTGATCGAGTGCGTCGCACCCCTCGAGCTCCTCAGCAATCCGATTATTCACGTTCTCAACAGCCTCAAGAACACCCTTGCCGAGGTACGTACTGTTGTCGCCGTCTCGTTTCTCCCATGCCTCATGAATACCGGTACTCGCACCGGAAGGCACAGCAGCTCGTCCGAATGTTCCATCGGCAAGACACACGTCAACCTCAACCGTAGGGTTCCCACGACTGTCAAGAATCTGGCGGGCATGAACGTCAACAATCGTGGACATAGTTGGGGAACTCCTCAGGATTCGAAATACATCGGCTTCAAAACAATCAACAACGTCGTATTGTGGCAACCGCAGACTCTCACGCAAGGGCATGATCGAAACTGTGTATGCGTACTCATAGTCACTGCAGGATCACCGAGGGAAAAGCATCTTCGGCGGACTGGCAAAGTCGCCACTTCTTTAGCCACCACAACCGTATCAAGTCGCACGACCGCTACGAACGAGGCCTCTCTTCGGCTGTGGGAACAATTCCTGCGATTGTCTGGGTATCTTCCCAAACTATTCGACGGTAGAAAAGGGTGTTGCTCTGCCGGGCACTCTCCAAAGGACAATCTTTTAATGTTTACAGGTCTCGTGCAATACCTCGGGAAGATCAACCGCATCGCCCATGAGCCACCCGGTGTGCGGCTTGCTGTACACGCAGGCCCCTTGGCTCAGGGGACACAAATTGGCGACAGTATTTGCACGAATGGCTGTTGTCTGTCAGTGGTACAAACCGAGGGAGATACGCTTGAATTTCAACTCGGCCCTGAAACATTACAACGTACAAATTTTGGAACTTGTAAAGAGGGTGATCAAGTTAACCTTGAGCGATCTCTCACACTCCAGAATCGACTCGATGGTCACCTCGTAACAGGCCATATCGATGGCCCCGGCATCCTTAAAGAGCAAATCCAGGAACAGGATTGGGTCACGTGTCGATTCACATGTCCAAAAAACTTGCTGGCCCAGTTGGCAGCAAAGGGATCAGTCGCTGTTGATGGAGTGAGCCTGACCGTCGTCGACGTCAATGAGACATCTTTTAGCGTCGCTCTTATTCCACACACTCTAAAGAACACCACCTTGGGAGAACTCGCTGTTGGAGATGAGGTAAATCTCGAAACCGACCTTCTTTCTAAATACGTCTGCCGTTGGCTGGAAGCACGTTCATGAAAAAAACAAGCCGGGGACGCCCGAAGACGGGGCACAAAAAACGATCTGGCAAAATGCGTCAGGATGACCAACGTACAACTAACGCAACTGCAACGAGTGAACAAAGCATCGTAACTAAAAGCGCCACTCGGCAAACTACTGCTTATCTGAAAAAGCTTTTCTCCGAAGTTGGCTTTTCAATTGATTCGAAAAAAGGGCAAAACTTTCTTGTTGACTTAAATCTGCTCGACCTTCTTGAGCGGACAGCTGATATACAACCTGACGACATCGTCCTCGAGGTCGGCAGTGGCACTGCCGCACTCACGGAACGGCTCGCTCGATCGGCATTTCGGGTGGTAACAATTGAAATTGACAGTCGACTTGCGACGCTGGCTCAAGAACGGCTTATCGACGCTGACAATGTCCACCTCGTTAACACAGACGTTTTAGCCAGCAAAAACAAATTGTCGCCTCACGTTCTTAGTGCGTTGGATGAAGCCGAGAAACAACGGCAAGCCGCGGGGAAAAAGGGCCGGTTTCTTCTTGTCGCAAATCTTCCCTATTGCGTCGCTACACCGGTCATCTCAAATCTATTGCTATCAAAGCCTTTTGCTTCTGCAACCGTAACTGTTCAATACGAAATGGCAGATCGCATGACCGCTTCAGCCGGCCATCATTCTTACAACGCGCTTTCCATCTGGATTGGCTCGCAATGCCGTAGTGAAATCATCCGAAGCCTGCCGCCTGCGGCATTCTGGCCTCGACCAAAGGTCGATTCGGCTATTGTGCGACTCGACCTAGATGAACATCGACGAGCACAGATCTCTGACCTATCACGGTTTCATACGTTTGTCCGTGATATCTTTTGCCATCGCAGGAAGGTGCTACGAGGTGTTCTCTTAAATTTGGCTGGAGGGAAGAAAAGCCTCGACGCGGTGAACCGGATTGATCGACTGTACGAGACCTTTGGACTTGAAAAAAATATTCGTGCCGAGTCAATAGACCCTGACACCTTCGTACAACTCGAACATGAGTTTTCACGACCGTGATACCTTTAGATGAAGTTGAATGAGAATAATCAAGCCAACCGTAGTAGTCATACCCCTCAAGAAATGTCCTCGTCATTTACTTATTGACATACCCCTAAAATCTGGCAACCACAACTAAGACATGTCATACTTAAGTTGTAAGAAGAAAGTGTTCTACTATGAAATTTATTGAAATGACCGGCCATGCATTAATGAGCATGATCGAACCGGACGAGGTTTCACCAGAGAAACTTCAGCAAGTTGGGCTCACCGACACCTGCCTTGTCCGCGTGAATGAACAGGGTGACGTTGAGGTGAGACGACACGACCGCTGGGACCTTATTGGGGGGCTTCTCGGTGGATTTGCTCAACGGGCAGAACGTGCCAGCGGGCGTACGTGGGCCTGAAAAGTGTTGGATCATCCGTGTTATACGGGGCTGGTCACGACGAAAATATCGATTACACCAACTTCCCCGCTATACTTTGTTGCTGATGGGAAGTTTCTGCCGACGCTAGAAAGAGTTGTGGAATTCCAAGCGGATTTCATCACTAGTGTCGCCGGATGCGTCACAGAAGTTCCACTGAGGAAGTGGAACAAACCGTAGTGTGCCAGGGCCAGGCGGGCCATCGTCACCAACAACTGATACCTTGCTGCCCGGCATGAGTTCTCCTTTGCCGTGGCAGTTGGTCCGGAGAGCTTTCTACACGTGAATCCGACCCCTTTACCCGAAGGTTCCTTCGCCCCAACCATCGTTGACCTTTTGCGTCAGCGAGCGGCATACCGCCCCCATGACAGAGCTTTCACATTCCTCGTTGATGGCGAAAATGAAGAACTCAACATCACCTACGCTGAACTTGACCAAAAAGCCCGAACTATCGGCGCGTGGTTGATGGACCAAGGCATGTCAGGCAAACGGGTCCTGCTGCTTTATCCTTCCGGCCTTGATTTTATTGCTGCATTCATGGGATGCCTCTACGGAGGTGCAATCGCCGTTCCCGCATATCCTCCACGAAAAAATCGCTCGGTTGAACGGATTGAAGCTATAGCTGCTGACGCGAATGCCTCTGTTGCGCTCACTACCCGAGATGTCCTTGACCGATTCGAGTCTCTCAAAGCCTCCGCACCGAGCCTTGAACATCTCGTATGGCAAGTCAATGATGAACTCGATCAGTCTTGGTCAAATCGCTGGAATCGTCCAGACATCAAGGGTGGCACGCTTGCTTTCCTGCAGTACACAAGCGGCTCTACGGGCACGCCGAAGGGCGTCATGCTAAGTCATGAAAACCTGTTGCATAATTCACTCCGTATCATGCAAGCCTTCGAAATTACCCGAAGTCAATCAGGGGTCTTTTGGCTACCAAGTTTCCATGACATGGGACTTATAGGTGGAATCCTTGTACCACTTTATGGCGGCAAATTTAATGTGCTGATGTCTCCAGTTGCATTCCTCCAAAAGCCACTCCGTTGGCTGCAAGCAATTGCCAAATACAGGGCGACAATCAGCGGTGGCCCAAACTTTGCCTATGAACTCTGTGTCCGCAAGACAACTCCCGAACAGAGGGCGTCTCTCGATCTATCCAGTTGGTCACTCGCATTCAATGGTGCCGAACCAGTTCGAGCCGAGACAATGAAGGCATTTTCTGAAGCCTTTGCGATCAGCGGCTTCCGAAATGAGGCTTTCTATCCGTGCTACGGATTAGCAGAGAGCACATTGATGGTAACAGGTGGCATGAAGTTTGAGCCACCAGTCATCCATCGTTTTGATCCGCTGTCAGTCGAGACTGGAACTGTCACACTCAACGAAAACTCTTCTCCCGATGCTCGACAATTTGTTGGCAGTGGACGGGAACTGGATGGACAAGATGTTTTGATTGTCGATCCACAAACATTTGAGCCACTTCCACCCGATCGGGTTGGTGAGATCTGGGTCAGCGGCCCAAGTGTTGCACAGGGCTACTGGAATCGTGCTGAGGAAACTAAATCGACTTTTCAGGCGATGCTGAAACTGCCCGCAAACACAGCAGGCCACGTTGGACGATGGAAGCCGAACCCAGGGCCGTACATGCGGACTGGAGACTTAGGTTTTTTTGATAATGGTGAACTTTTTGTAACCGGCCGTCTCAAAGATCTGATAATCATCCGGGGCAGAAATCATTACCCTCAAGACCTTGAACATTGTGCAGAGGAAGCAAGTGGCCTTGTTCGGGCTGGCTGTGTTGCAGCATTTGCTGTCGAAATAGACGGCCGAGAACGAGTTGTCATCGTGGCAGAATTGGAACGAGGCAAGCGAGACAAGGCGGATGTTCTGGCCGCATTTGATGCCATTCGTAAGCGTCTTGCTACGGAGCATGAAGTTGCGACGGAAGCTATCGTACTAGTACGACCAAACAGTATTCCCAAAACATCAAGCGGGAAGATTCAGAGACATGCGTGTCGACGTCAATTTTCCGATGAGTCACTCGCCGTCATCGAACAGTACATTAGTTGGCTGGATTCAACCAAAGAGACATCTTCACCCGAGACTCCAAGGCTTGCACGACAGCGGCCTCTCGGAGAGACTTCCCGCGGCCATAGACCAAACAGAGAACTTCCAAGTGAAGTTACTCAAACCGTCTTTGAGCATGTCCGAAGAATAGCTAAGGAACGTGCCGGCAACCTCACGCTAGACACAAACATCGTCGAACTTGGCCTCGACTCACTTGAACGAATGGAAATCGTTTCAAGTCTCGAGGAAGCATTTGGCGCACGCTTTCCTGAACAGGTTTTACCTACCATCGAGACATGTCGTGAAGTCACAGAGGCAATTCTTGACCACATGCCACTTGAGGGGAATAAAAATTCGCATTCTGCCCGTGTCGTGGCAGAGATTACCCCCGACTCGTACGACATCGCACAATTCCCGGAAGTAAGGGCCCTTCAACAGAATTTCGCAATGGTTCGGAATGCTGGTCTGCAAAACCCTTACTTTAGTGTTCACGAGGGAAAAACAACCGACAAGACAACAATTGATGGCCGTGAATTCATTAGCTGGGCGTCCTATAACTATTTAGGGATGTCAGGCGACCCAGTTGTGACTGCAGCGGCAAAGGACGCCCTTGACCACTATGGCACGAGTGTCTCAGCAAGTCGGCTTGTCTCTGGCGAAAAAACAATTCATCAAGAACTTGAGGGAGCATTTGCTGACTTCATCGGCACCGAAGATGCCGTCACGATGGTTGGGGGGCACGCAACAAACGAAACAGTTATTGGCCATGTGGTTGGCCCGGGTGATCTCGTACTGCACGATGCATTTGCTCATAACAGTCTGCTTCAGGGTGCGATACTCTCAGGCGCTCGTCGAAGGCCCTTTCCGCACAACGACTATGAGGCAGCAGAATCCATGCTTGCTGAACTTCGGAGCCAATACCGACGTGTCCTCGTTGTCATTGAGGGCATCTATAGCATGGATGGTGACTTCGCTGATTTGCCTCAATTCATTGGTCTTGCAAAACGACACAAGTCACTCCTTATGGTAGACGAGGCCCACTCCCTCGGCGTGATGGGCCCTACTGGACGAGGCATTGGCGAGCACTTCGGAGTGAATCCAAAAGACGTTGACATTTGGATGGCAACGTTATCAAAAGCATTTGGCAGTTGTGGTGGGCTTATCGCCGGATCTTCCACGCTCGTTGAGTGGCTAAAATACACGGTACCAGGGTTCGTCTACTCGATTGGCCTGCCACCACCAGCCGCGGGTGCGGCGCTGGGAGCTTTGCGTCTCCTCAAAGATGAGCCACAGCGAGTCACGAAACTTCAGAAAAATGCCAAACGTTTTATTGAACTGGCAGGAAAGGCAGGCCTGAATACTGGATCCTCGGGTGGGTCTGGTGTGGTCCCCGTTATTTTAGGCAACTCAATCAACAGCCTGAAATTATCACGGGCGCTGTTTGAACGAGGTATCAACGTGCAGCCGATCCTCTACCCTGCAGTGGAAGAAAAAGCAGCACGACTGCGGTTCTTCATCACAGCAAATCACTCAACGGACCAGATAGAGAAAACAGTGACTGCCGTTCGTGAAGAACTGGTAAAAATTGATCCCTCGTATGCTGCTCACCGACGCGAAAAAAGTCCGCCCGTTTCGGTTGCTTAATCACTGCAAACAAAAAGTGACGCAATCAAATCACATTCTTCGGGAATCAAGAATAAAAGTCCGACTAATCACCGGCCAACCAGTTGGACTATGTTTTTGTTGGAATGCATCGCTATAACGGATGAATGTCCGAAACCCATGAAACAACGACACACCGCCTTGTACTCCCTGCAGATGCGAACCACTACGGCACGCTTTACGCCGGCAGTCTCCTGAAATATGGTCTTGAGGCTGCCTATGCAACCGCTACACGAGGTGTTGGCCCTGAAGCAAACCTCATGCTCCGACGAGTACTGAGCGTGGAGTGCCGTCGAACGGTACCAGTGGGCACCCTTGTTGAACTACAAGGGGCTATCCTGCAGGTACGACAGTGCTATATCGTTGTCGGTGTTGTCGGCATGCCTCTGGCGAACGGAGACGTCCCATGGATGGATGGCCTTTTTGGTTTTGTGCAGGTTGACCAAAAGGGACTGCCAACTGAATTGCCGGAAAAGATTCAAACAGCTTCCGACACGCCGTTTTGGACACCCCTTCTCAAGCGTCTCGCAGAAACCAAAACTCGTGGTGCCACTGCAGACTGGTTAGCAGCAGCCGATAAGGTTAGACCTTCTTTGGCATCATCTATCCAAAGAAAATTCTAGTACTTTATTTCAAGCCCGAAATCGATTCCATTCGTAAACACATACTCATTGCCGGAATTCCCGGGTACTTGTTGTGTATACGCGGTTTCCTGTAATTCCAGAAATTCTTCAGGGTTTCGCACAGTACGTGAACCAGGCCCGTTACCATAAGTGATCGTTGCTGGCACATAACGAGCCCCTCCAGTGAGCGGCGGAAGAGCTCCTATAGGAGTCTGCGTGTAGCCTGTCACAAACCCTTGTCCATTAACGATTGCAGTCGCACCAGGGTTCGTAGCAACATTGTCTTCAATAATTGCTGTTTGATTCCTGGCAGCTGCAGGATTCCTCTTTATAACACTCCGATATGAGGTATTTGAACTCGCACGGGCAATCTGTGACAACCACATGCCCGTATAACCAAAATTAAAGCTGATTGCTTTTGAGATTCGGTAGCGGCCACCGAACCGCCATTCCCCAATAGGAGAGAACGAGAAGTCATGTGCTGCTGAATTCGTTGCAGCTGATTGACCTGTAGGAAATACTTGAACGATTAATGGACTTGTTGGAACAGAAACCACCGAAGTTGAATCATTTCCAGCTGCCGGTGAAGAGAAATTAACTGTTGTTACACCACCTCCAGCAAAGTTGGTTCTCAGATAATCTGCACCCAGATTCTGTGGCAGATTTGCCCCCTTATAAATATTATTCTGCCAGTTGAATCCAGCAGTAAAGGAACCGCCTGCATACCAGTCCCATGCACCCTGGCTACCCTCGAACATCATGCCGAATTCGGGTCCAACCATATTGTTGGACGTGTACGTATCCCACTGTGCTGTCTGGAAAATCGAACCCGGCCCCTCCCCTGTAATAGTAGAGGGAAGATCTCCAGTCGTGATACCGAGCATCCCAGCCCCTCCCAAGCTTGATGTAAACGTCTGCTGAACATCACCACCCGGACCAGTCACACCTGTGTTGTTGTTCCCGCCGGTGTTGTTGTTCCCGCCGGTGTTGTTGTTCCCGCCTGTTGTGTTCCCGCCTGTTGTCCCGTGCCTGTTGTGCCGTTGTCCCGTGCCGCCCGTGCCGCCCGTGCCGCCGCCGCCACCGCCGCCGCCGCCGCCGCCGCCGCCGACGTGAATTAAACGTATTCTGAAAACTCACATAATCGAGTTCATACCGATCCTCAAGCTGGACAAAGCGTGGGCCCAGGGCATAGGTGAGTCGTGTTGACCCCTTTCGTCTCCCCAACTGCTTTCGCAGCGTAAGTGCAACTCCTGCAGACTGGATCTGTGTTGCATTTTTTTGGAAGAGATTCTGAGTTATCACATGATCGGGCTGCGGGCTGTCGGTTGTGGTCTCAAGGGAAACAGTAGTTCCTGAACTACCACCAGTACCACCGCCACCGCCACCGCCACCGCCAGCACCACCTCCGGCTAGAGACGTTTCAAAAGTAAACGTCTGAGTCGGCGAATTGACCGCGAATTCACTGGTTGTCCCAAAAGTTTGTTCCTGCTTGCCAAGCTGGAAATAGGAAATGTTGACGCCCCGGCCTCCATACGACCAACCACCCTCATATCGATTTCCCCATGCCATCTTTGTTCGCATCCAACTCGTATTGAGATCAAGTCGAAGCGGATCTGATCCAACTTCAAAAACAGTGGTATTCGATGAAATATTATCAAGCGTATTAACTTCCGTCGGTGCTCCGTCTTCTGTCGTCTGAACAACAATCGGATTGTCGCGTGAAAATTCTAAAAAGTCGTTATTTAGATCAACAATGGTAAAAGGAGAAATCGGTTGCGTCGGAATAATCGCAGTTCCGCTTTCGGTCTCAGCAGTCCGCACAGTTCGAGGAATCGTGATACCCCAGTACAGACGGTCATATTTAAAGTAGACACCATCATCATCGCGTTCATACATGTTGTATGAACCTAAATCAGGCGGCGCGAATAGCTGGAAGTCATAGAAGTCCTGATCCGGTAGTAAAGGCATCCAGTCACTGGCAGTCGTTTTTGACATCCACGGACCAGACATCCCAGTCATTGCCACGCTCAGCATCACGGTCACAGCAACGCGTGCAAACTTGGTGATATGTCGCAAAAAAAGCTTCTGAATAACCATTGCTCATTCGTCCCAAGGATCAGTATCCAAATCGATCCGCACCTGCGGATTCTTCTCTGGTATCGGTCCTAACGATCATTCGCATTGACTAAAGTTGAGAAACAATGACGATTATTCCAGCGGGAAACCTCGCTATCCCACCTGCCTTACCATTCCGTAACTATCTCTCCCACGGAACGAGAGGAAGGAAGCGTGCTAAGGTAAAACGATATAGACCCCCAGAGAAACACTGCCATGCGGACTTTATTGATGCCACTTTCAGCTCTTGCCTACGTTGCCATAGCTACGATTTTCTCTGTTTCCGCAGCTGACCCAACAGCAACTGCAAAGCCTCTTGAGTCTCCTCAGTTCCTGCGTCTTCGTCCCAATGAGGCTGGTGGCCCAGTGGCCCTCGAAACCGCTATCGTGCGATACAGCGACAGGCAAAATCAGCCAAGGCAAGCCGTTCACGTAGATTTGATTGCTGCTGTACATATTGGTGAAAGAGAATACTTTTCAACTCTGAATAGGCTTTTTGAGACATACGATGCTGTTCTCTATGAATTAGTTGCTCCACCAAATGCACGAATTCCACAAGCTGGCGGCAAGCCTTCTGGAGCAATTGGCACTGCCCAGCAAGGACTCACAAAATTGCTAGGACTCCAGTTCCAGCTCGATGAAATAAATTACAAGCCGCGAAACTTTGTCCACGCAGATCTTTCACCTCGGCAGTTTAGCGCTGCAATGCAGCGCAGGGGGGAATCGTGGTGGACCATGTTTTCGAAAGTAATGCAAGAAAGCATGGATCGGGCGAACGGAGACGAAAAGAAGAACTCCCCAGACCTTTCATTCGGTGATCTCTTTGGCATTGTTTTTGGATCAAATAGAGAACTCCGCATGAAACGGCTACTCGCAGAGCAATTTTCCGACATGGAAATATTGACCTCGGCCTTCGGTGGAGAAGATGGGTCTTCGTTAATTACAGACCGAAATACCGCTGCTTTGTCTGTTCTCAGACAACAATTACAAAACGGGGCGAAGTCGGTAGCCATTTTCTATGGCGCTGCGCACATGCACGACTTTGATCAGCGACTTCGCAAGAATTTCAATCTTGAGCCAACCGAAACTGTTTGGCTCGAAGCGTGGAATCTCAGAGATCCTGCTCAGCAGCCCGAATGAATACCGTCTTACCGAGGAAATGCTTCTGCCATCAGAAGAGGGTGTGCACTGCGACAAGCGTTGCTTTCGATCACATTCATGTCATTCTGAACATCGTCAACATACTGACGAAGTGAGGCTAGAAGTTCTTCATACCCCATGGAAGAAACGGTTTGCCCAACTGGATCAAACTCAATCTCACCACGGTATCCAGACTCAACAAGGAGACGAAGCAACCCGGTGAGCGGAAGATCTCCAACACCGGGAGGCAACCTTTCACAGCAGGAAGAAATTGCATCGGTCCTATCCGCAACTGAGACAATTTTGATCCGTTCAAACACAGATCTGCTGCCTTGGAAAGAAATCAACTCTTCAGAGCATGACCAGAGATCGATTGCTAAGCCAACATTCGGGCAGTCAGAGGCTTCAAGTATCGCAAGGGCATCACCCAATGTCGTTAAGAAACTGGCTTCGTCCTGCGACGGCTTCATGACAAGGGTGACCTCCGCTGCTTCAGCGGCCGGAGCAAGCTCCTCAATCGCAAGCCGTATCAGACGCCGAGCATGCGAGAGCGTATGCCCGGCACGCGATCCCGTCCGTAAGACAACAAGCGGGCAGTCCAGTTGCTCAGCAAGATCGATAGCCTCGTAAGCATCCTCAAGGCTTTCCCGAAACGTCTGGCCTTCACTCCCAGTAAAGCCTCCTGGCCACTGAATAGAAGAAACCCGTACACCAGCACTATTCAAAAGTTCTCTCGCTTCACAGAGATACAAATCTGATAATTTTGGACGCCACAGTGAGATCGCATCAAAACCATGCTCAGTGTAATGGCAGAGTTCTTCCGCAAGACCCCATCGCAGCGTCGCTAGTTGACTAACCGCAATCCGCAACGATGTCGGGGAAAGCATAGGCGGGTATTCTCCAGAATTGGGCATGCCACCTGATGTATGAATAATATATTCACTCTGCGCGTGACGACACGTTGAACAAAGTTGAATAACAATGGGTCAGACAGACTTAATTTGGCACACCGATAAATTAAGAACTTGTCAAACCGAAGCGAAAAGTATGGTCACCTGAATGCCGAACTGTCTATAGAAAATTTAAGCAGCGACCAAACGTTTTCAGGAATCTGATTTCCTTGCGTAAATAGCCATTTTCAAATCCTTTCATGAAGTCATGAAAGCACTCGAGCGGTTCATTTTTTTACCGGCCCTGCCCTTGACAAAAGCACCAACCAAAATGTTGACTCCTCGTGTGAAAATGGAACGACAGTGTTATTGATGCATGAGATCAATACACACAAGCTTTCCAGCACCACGAACATAAAGATACCCATGAGCCACAACGGGCGCCGCCCAGCATGGCGGATTCAACAATGTGCCTCCGGACTGCCTATCCTCAAGTTCACACCTGCTGATAATTTCACACGTTGTCTTGGACGCTTTGATGAGGAGCAGTTCGCCAAACTCACTCAAAACAATCAGTACGCCGTCAGTAAGTGTACAACCTGCTCGGCCAAGCCCCGGCTCTTTCCAATGCAACTCTCCAGTCTCCCAATCAGCACAAACAAATAAGGCATCACCAGAATTACGGCCTGTCGTGCCATAGACACAACCCTCGTGCAGCACTGGAGTTGCCCAATGGCACCGCAGTGAATTCCTGTGACGACTACCGGGAGAGTCACGGCGACGCTCAACGAATAAATCATTTTCAATACTCAGGAGCACACTCCCCGGACCATATGTTTCAGACAAAAGCACTTCAGCAGCATGAACAACTGGGGTAGCGGCAACAACGCTAAACAATTCTTCTGCTCGCCAAAAAAATGAATCTTTTATAGCCCCAGATTCCGGGTCAATGAGTAACAACCGGTCGCGCATCCAGGCAAGCAGGCGAACTTCTCCATCGAACGTATTCAGCAAAGGAGTACTGTAACTCGCTAATTCACTACTCGTTCGCCAGACTTCTCTCCCGTTCTCAATATCAAACGCAACCAGACCGCTATCAAGGCCTTTCACAAGATCAAGTCGCTGCGGATTCGCTGGAGATCCGCCTCTGGCACTCCCGCCAACCTGAACAATGACGAGTTTGTTTTGTGAGCCTGAAGTTTTCTGATAAATAACAGGCGACGCGCCCACACCAAAGAAATTGGGAACAACGTGAAACTCTTTTCCTGTCTCAACCTTCCACTGGAGGCTCCCATCTACCTGCCGTCGGCACGCTAACATGCCTTCTGCACCATATGTGATAACACGGTTATCGCAGAGTACTGGTGATGATCGCGGCCCCCCATCGTACCCGAACATATCAACGTAGCCCGTTGGACTCATTTCCCCCCACAGTACTTCGCCCGTTTCTGCTCTGACACATCGCAGCCGCTCCTCGCCGGCTATCCGATCAAAAACAAAGGCCCGCCCTTCGGACACCGCGGGGCCACAATACCCCTCACCAAGTTCAAGAGTCCAACTCACTCCAGGGCCCGTCTCTGCCCATGGCACGACCGCATCCCGTAGTTCACTCCGCCCATTTCCGGTTGGCCCTAAAAATCCAGACCAATCTTCACCAGGTCTCGTCCATAACGAACGCTGTTCATCCATACCAAGCTTGCTGCCACCATCTCGCTCCTGCGAGATTCCTTTTTTACATAAACTCGTACACACCAGAGCACAGATCAGACACGTTACAATTGATCTCAATAAAACCATCTGGAAGTCTTTCCTATTCTGAGTCAACGAGCCAGACTGCATCAGTTCACAGTGCTACCATATTATCCCAATGAGAGTCGTCGAAAACACAATGCCTCATGACGAAAAATCGATCCGTATCGGCAAGACCGTCATCCCTGCTCACGCAATCCGCTGGCAGTTCTCACGCAGCCAAGGGCCGGGTGGGCAACACGTCAATAAAACGAACTCACGAGCTGAGCTGCGGATTGACATGCAACAAACTGATTTCCTCGCGCCAGCGGTTGCCCAACGACTTCGAGCTCATGCCGGAAATCGTGTCACAACAGCCGGTGAACTGGTCCTCACAAGTCAGCGGTTCAGAGAACAGAATCGAAATGTTAATGACTGCCTCGAAAAACTCTCTGCCTTACTCATAAAAGCACTCGATCTACCAAAAACTCGTCGTGCGACCCGACCAACGCGCGCATCAAAAACCAGGCGTCTAGAGAGAAAGAAACATCGAAGCGCAACTAAAAAACTCCGGCGAAAAATAATGGACTAAGGCATTACAGGCCGACAAGAAGCCGACGAATGATATACTTCTATTGGAATGATTGACTATTTAGTAGAAAATTGAACTGGTTTGATTACGCTGGCGTGCACTGTCGTAGGCAGCTTTTTTCTAAGAGTAAATTACTATGCCATCACCGCAAGATATTGATTCTGTACTGGAAGACTGGGATTACATCCCTGGAGAAGTAAACGCACGTCGTGTCACGGCACGTGATGGCAGAGAGCTTCTACAAATGCGTGTTGATATGGGACTGTTACAGATGGAGATTGAACTTCGTCCCGATGGCACACGGCCACATGGTGCAGAAACCTATTTTGATTACCTTGTGGGTGAAGTCGTCCGAGAAGGTGAAGAATTTGAACTTTCTCAAGAGCAATGCACAGAAGCGGACCGTGAATTCGTCCAGTACTATCATCGACGACTGTGCTGGCTGTCATTACGAGAGTACGGAATGGCTGCAAAAGATGCCGACCACAGCCTTGCGTTTATGGACTTTGTCCGAGAACATTCACCTGATGAAGAATGGATTCTCTCACACGAACAATATAGACCGTTTGTGCTCTTTCACCGGGTTCAGGCGAGTGCACTCGCCGCCCTTGATGACGATGGTCCGGAACTCGCGATTGCTGAGATTAATAAAGGGCTGGACTCGTTTCATGATTTATTTCTTCAGTATGACGCTGAGGACCAATTTGAAAATGACGAACTTGTCGTCCGTCTTCGTGACATGCGGGAAAGCGTCCGTAAACGATTCGAATTAGGTGACACCCTCGATGAGCAACTTGCGGAAGCCGTCAAGTCTGAGAACTACGAATTAGCTGCAGAATTGCGAGACAAGATGCACAACAAGCAAGTGACAGGAACAGGCGCATCAGGTCGCTCAGAATCAACGACCCAACGCTCTCCGCACGATAATGGTGGTTGCTAGAGTCTCCTGTCATTGAAATACTGTTTGAAAATTTTTCAAACAGTATTTCAAGAAAGCTTGTCAGTCGCGTCAATCTAGGGAAACCGTGGAACTCCTCAAGCCTACGAAACGTTAAAGTGGGACGATTGGAGTAATGATGATGTCTAATCAGCGGCTGCATTTTTATTCCCAGATTGGCACGCTATCTGCACCGTATTCTTTCAGACTTCGGTAGCCCTTTTCAGAAAAGCGGGCAGCATTCACCCGAATGAGTGACTGCTTGTTGCACGCGGAGAATTGAAACGAATGACAAATACACCACACGACACCCTTCTGGAAAACGTTGCGAATGAATCCAAGCGTCTCAAGACGTTTGATTGCAAGCAGCCTGGATCCGAAAACTATGAAATTACTATCAGCAATGAACGATGTGTCGTCCGTGCTCTTACCGTTGAAACGATTGACGAACTATTTACTGATCGCGAGCAATTTGAAAATTGCTTAAATGACCAGAATGAGTTAGTAGAGCCCCTCCTCAACTGTATCGATGATCGACAACTGCAATTTCATGGCCAACTCGCCTCCTTGCCGAAATCTCAACGAAGACAACGGCTCGTTTCTTCCAGGGCGGCGTTATACGACAATTCACATCCGTCGTAGTATAAATGTCATTGGCAATCCGGTGAACACATTTGCTATGGACCGCCTGCTCTCTTATTCACGCTCTCATTTCATACCCGTTTCAATGGGAGCACCCAGCAAGGCACGAATTGCTAAAAGCATTTTTCGCACTCGCAGCTTTTATAAGATCAGGAACGGGCGAATCACCAGCAGACCTACTTATTCCCAGCACTCCTGAAGAAAAATTACAAGCTTTTTCCATGCTTCTCCGACAAATTAGACCACGGCCCTACTGCACCTCATTCAGGGAAGCATGGAACGAGGCAGTTCGAGCGTAAGCCAAAACAGTTGCCCACAGCAGGCATTCCGGGCCTGCTAATTGACTGCAGACGGTCAATCGTTACGTTACGGAAAAGAGAGAATATCAGAAAATCAACAAAACTCCTTTTCTGATCACGTGCTTACGGGTTACTATCCTAAACACGCTCTCTATGCTCTGGAAAGGAATCTTATGACAGGCAGTTTTGAAACAAAATCCGCTTCACACTGGCATCAAATGGCAACCGGTGTACTCGCGGACCGTTCCCTTGAAAAAGAAGAAGCTCGGTCAATCCTGGATTCTTCTGATGAAGAAATACTCGACCTTCTTGCAGCGACGTATCGGGTACGACATCATTTTTTCGGCAACACCGTCCAGCTTTTCTTTCTCATGAATGCAAAAAGTGGGCTCTGTCCAGAAGACTGTGGATATTGCTCGCAATCAAAAGTTTCTGATGCGGAAATTCCACGATACAACTTACTGTCGGTGCCTAAATTACTCGAAGCAGCTCGCCTTGCCAGTGAGCGACAGTCTAAAACGTTTTGCATCGTTATCTCGGCCCGCGGCCCGTCAGAGCGTGAAGTTGACTTTGTCTGCTCTGTAGTCCCCCAAATTAAAGAACAGTACAGCCTCAACGTGTGCGCGTGCCTCGGCTTATTAACACCAGACCAAGCGAAGAAGCTTGCAGCTGCCGGGGTTGATAAGGTGAATCACAATCTCAACACGAGCGAGAGACACTATGAAGAAGTATGCAGCACACATACATACGCTGATCGTGTTGCAACCTTAGAAGCCTGCCGTTCAGCCGGCCTCCAACTCTGTAGTGGTGGCATCATGGGAATGGGGGAGACTGCTGATGACCTCATTGATATGGCATTTGCCCTCAGGGAAATGAATGTCGAGTCAATTCCTCTCAATTTTTTAAATTCGATTGATGGAACCCCCTTAGAAGGTGTTGATGTGATCTCGCCTCGCGACTGCCTACGTGGCCTTGCTATGATGCGAATGGTAAACCCTGCTGCAGAAATCCGGATTGCTGGTGGCAGAGAGATTCACCTTGGAAGCCTACAACCTCTCGGCTTATATGCCGCCAATTCCATTTTTGTTGGTGACTATCTCACTACAGAAGGGCAGTTGCCTGAGGCTGATTACCGGATGATCAAAGAGATGGGCTTTGTTATTACAAAAGGTTCAGAAGCTGCCGAGCCAGCGCCAGTCTTGGAAGAGACAACTGGCTAAGGTCACTTAAGCATCACCAATAGAGACGAGCAACTCTGCCATCTCACCGGCAGCATGTGTAAGATTTTGACGACGGGCTTCTTCAATTCCCTCCCGAAGTGCTCGACGAGCGTCTTCGGGCTTCCCGTATTTGACAAGGTGCTGTGCTGCCATCTGATACGCAGGCACGTATGGAGGATTGCCTCTGGCAAGTTCCTGCAGGATGTCGATCGACACCTCCCACTCCCCATCTGCCTCCATAAGAAGAGCTAGACTGTAACGAAGAAAAATATCATCAGGCTCATCTTGCAACAGTGCCTCAATTTTTTGACGTCGAGATTGTGTCATTCTGCATCAGCCCCTACAGCACTTTTTTAAACTGTTTCTCGTGCCACTTCAAACTGGACTCACTCTAGCTAGGAACTATGGAAGGCAACCCGTGTGCTTTTTCCCAGGCACTGATTTCATCCGTATACTGCAGCGACAAAGAAATGTTATCGAGGCCCTCAAGAAGGCATCGCCTCAGAAATGGCTCCACCTCAAACGACCTCTGAAAACTATCGCCATCAGAAAGAGTGGACTCGTTGAGGTCAATACTCAATTCATACTTTCCCGCATTACTGTTTGTCGCTACTTTTGCCAGTTCAAACAACTGCTCAACATCTTCTTCAGAAAGCCGAATTGGCAAGATACCATTAGAAAAACAGTTGGAGTAGAAAATATCTGCAAACGTCGGCGCAATGACACATCGAAACCCATAATCAGCCAAAGCCCAGGGAGCATGCTCTCGACTCGAACCACAACCAAAGTTACGCCTGGCAAGCAGAATTGTGGCTCCCTTCGCTTCAGGAAGATTGAGTTCGAACTGTGGGTTCAGAGACCCGTCTTCCAGAAGCCTCCAGTCATTAAACAAGAACTGACCAAAACCAGTCCGCTCAATACGCTTCAAAAACTGCTTTGGAATTATTTGATCCGTGTCAACATTCGCGCGGTCCATTGCGACCACAGCACCCGAATGCAAAGTAAATGACTGCACAAAAAACCCTTTCAATTAAGAAACCGGAACAATCCGGTGCGTTATCGATATTTCCATTCTCGGATATCCACAAAACGTCCTTCTACCGCGGCCGCAGCTGCCATAGCTGGTGAAACGAGATGTGTGCGGCCACCCTTCCCTTGTCTACCCTCAAAATTTCGATTGCTTGTTGAGGCGCATCGTTGGCCCGGTGAAAGCGTATCCGGATTCATCCCGAGGCACATACTGCAACCTGCTTCACGCCACTCGAAACCGGCTTCTGTGAAGACTCTATCAAGCCCTTCTTCTTCAGCCTGACGCTTCACACGACCACTACCGGGAACGACCATAGCATGCACATCGCCGGCAACACGGTACCCACGAATAACATCAGCGGCTGCACGTAAATCTTCGATACGGCTATTCGTACACGATCCGATGAAAACTCGCTCTAAAGGTATATCCGTGATTTTGGTGCCCGAAGAAAGCCCCATGTACTCGAGTGCTCTCTCTCCCGATGTTCGTTCATTGGGGTCATTTAATCCATTAACATCCGGAACGGCTGCATCAACGCCCACGACTTGCGCTGGATTTGTTCCCCAGGTCACCTGTGGCACGATATCAGCAGACTCAAAAACCTCTACTCGGTCGTAAGTTGCCCCTTCATCAGTAGGAAGCTTCTTCCAATCTTGAACAGCTTTTTCAAAGTCCTTTGGCACAAAGTCTCGGCCCCGAAGGTAATCAAAGGTTACCGCGTCTGGTGCAATCATACCTGCACGGGCACCAGCCTCAATCGACATATTGCAAACCGTCATTCGCTGCTCCATCCCAAATCCACGAATGCAGTCACCGGTATATTCAATTACGTAGCCGGTTCCTCCTTCGGTTGTCAACTTACCGATGATGTAAAGCACAAGATCTTTTGCCGTGACACCATTGGGCAAGTCTCCCTGCACTCGCACTTCCATTGATTTTGGTTTTGCTTGCCGAAGTGTCTGCGTTGCCAGAACATGCTCCACTTCGCTTGTACCAATTCCAAAGGCAAGGGCTCCCAACGCCCCATGAGTTGCGGTATGGCTATCGCCACACACAATCGTCATTCCCGGCTGCGTAATACCCAACTCCGGCCCAATGACATGCACAATACCTTGATCTGCATCACCTAGATCAAAAAGTCGAATATCAAATTCTTTGCAATTATTCCGTAACGTATCAATTTGCTGTTTCGAGATTGGATCAGCAATTGGCAATCGACGATCAGTCGTTGGCACATTATGGTCGGGTGTCGCAAAAGTTGCTTCAGGTCTTCTGACACGACGACTTGCTAGTCGTAGCCCTTCAAATGCTTGTGGACTTGTTACCTCATGAACAAGGTGACGGTCTATATAGAGCAACGAATTCTCACCAGCTGGAGTACAGACAACGTGATTGTCCCAAATTTTGTCAAGGAGTGTTCGAGGGCTTGGCATACTTCAGTTATTATTGAGGAGGGAAACGAAACCTTTAATGTAGCCGGGAGCGAGGGCTGCCGCTACTAGGAGACCCCGGACCACTGTATGAACGCAGCTACGGCTTACCCCACCTTGCGAAGGACCTGCTGACTTGCTCGATCATCAATAACTTGATGAGAGACTGGTTCCCAGGCCTCTTCGATCAATTCCTGAAAAACGACCGTGTGTGGCCGAGTTAAACGCTGCAAAAAAAACCAGCAGCGAGATACGGTTGCCTGATCGATGGTGGCAGAAACCAAAATGAGGTCAAACCAGCCAAGATGATTACAAAGACGGGCAAGTGTTGAATCCGGGTTTCCTGGAACGAGCTGTACTCGCCCAAAATTTTGCAAACGGCTATGGGCTTCCTTGAGCGTTACACCGGGGGGATCTTCAGGCAGCCTTGCCTCAAAACGATCAAGCCCAACGTAGTGAATCGGACCATCAGAAACTTGTGACGCGAGTGAAAGCATATTCGGCGTACGGGACAACTCACCGAGTCCGAGTTCCAAAATCTTCTTCGGACGGCCGTCAACTATGCTTCGGACAAGCGGTCGCTCCCCTTTAGAACGAGAGCATCGAAGGAGCCACAGTTTCTTGAAGATTCCTATCCGACCCATTTTCACACCATACGTGCCGCTACTAGAGACAGCGACACCGGCGACGCCCAAATCACTAGTAAAGGTGATATCGACGAAAGAAGGATCGTTTCTTGACTAAGTGCCAGCCAATACGATTAGAACGGTCAGCCAGACCCTTAAACAGAATTTTAGCGGTAGCTTCTGTCAGTCAGCATGGATTTTCTCAAGTGCCTGCTGTGCCGCTAGCCGGATCGTCCGAACCGGATCATCTTCACTAACTAGCTCCATGGCTGGGATAGCATCTTTGGCCCGCGGGCCCAAATCACCAAGTGCAATAATCGCCTCAAGGCGAATGGTCTGCTCCTCAGAAGCTAATGCTTCTGTGAGCAGGGGTACTGCATTTTCAAATTGCTCCTGATCATCCGGAGTGATCTGCAAAACCGCCCAAATCGCAACGGTTGCCTGCATGCCATCCGAGGAAACACTCAATTCCTTCAGTCGAGGAAGGGCTTTCATTGCGGCAGGGGAGCCAATGCGTCCAAGGCAGTACGCTGCAGCATAATGAAGACGAGTTTCGACTTCATTCTGATTTTGCACTGATTCGTTGAGGATCGTGAGAACTCTGTCTGAAGCTGGAGCTGAAGCGGAACCTATTGCAGCAAGAGCAAGAATAGCTTCGTGAACAATCTCGTCATCTTTTGAATCGAGTAATCCAACAATATCAGGAACTACTTCGGCGGCAGATTCACCAATTGCCGAGGTGATCCCAAGAGCAAAGAATTGTGTCTCTGTGTCTTTTAAGAGAGAAACAAGAGCAGGAACACCCTCACTGCCAAGTCGAACAATTGCTGCTGCTGCTGCTTCCTGAACTGGCTCTGGTGCATTCTCTAGCAGGTCGCCAAGAAAGACTCCAAGGCTCTGCCGCTGTGTTGCTTCCATGTAATCCGATAAGTCTGATAAAGCTGATACAGCTGCTGCTTGTTCAAATACACTTTCACTTTGGCACTGAACACGCATTCTTTGTACCGCATCATCAACCAATGCTGAGTCATCTGGGTGAATTTTGGCTAAAGCCCACGCTGCCGTAGCGGAAAGTGGCGACTCCTCTGCAACCGTTTGTGTCAGAACCGGCTCAGCTTCTCTGTACTTCAACTTTCCAATCGCATATAAGATTGGACCCTGCAGCGATGAATCCCCATCACTGTATAATTTTACCAGGGCTTCTCCCGCACTCTGAGCGCCCTCACCAATCGCAGCGAGGGCAAATACCTCGTGGAGTTGCTCATCTAACGCACTCTCCGGCAGAGCTTCAATAAGTGCTTGAGTGGCACCTGCAGCACCCGGACCGATTTCAGTAATGGCGACACTCGCCCAAAACCGTCCTTGAGGAAGCTTGAGTCGCTCGACCAAGAATGGCACTGCCTCAGAGCCCATATCAGCAATACTTTGCAAGATAGGCAGTATGACAGCGGGATCCTGTGAAGCAAAAACTGTATCCACGACAGGCATGAGCTGCTCTGGAGATGGATCAAGTGTTCGAAGTGAACGCAAACATGCACGGCGGACACGGGCATCATTATGAACGAGTGTTCCCACAAGCTGTGTTACAGCATCGGCATACAGTTCTTTGTCCGCATCTGACAGGCTCTTGAGATCGTCGTCCTCTCGTATATGACCGATTGCTGCAGCAGCCTGCGTTGCAACGACTGGATCAGCATCTTGGAGTAGCGTGAGGAGCGTCGGAATAGTTGCGACTGCATCTTCACCAATGAGCCCAACTGAACGGGCGGCGTGCCACCGCACTCTTGGATCCGCATCTGCTGTAAGCTTGAGCAAGTCGGGTAAAGCTGATTGCCCTTGGCCTCGAAGCCGACCGATTGAATCAGTCACTTTAACGACAGCATCTGGATTTGTGGCAGCTGAAAGTTTCTCACGAAGCTCATTAATGTTCAGTTCGCGAGCCTCTGGCTGTTCAGATACCGATGGACGGACAACCGGCCTGCTTTTCTCTTCCTCTGACAGAACCGTCGCTTTCTGTGAGCCGTCTGATTCTTGTTGAACCTCTCCTGATTCACTGGAGTTCTCACTCGGATTCATATTTTCTAGAGCACTACCAGCCTTTTGTTCCTCAGCAGCACCGTCCCCTTCAGCTGAATCAGTTCGGATTACAGAAGCAGTCCCTGAGTCTTGTTTAGGTTGAGAACAGCCGGAAATAAAACTGATCAAGACGACAAGAGCCCATAGAGAACCAAGAATCCGAAAAGAATTCATAATATTTTTCCGATTTGCGTGGGTTTTTGTTTTTCCAAAGGCACTTCAGCAAGCCCTTAATCCGGCAGCTAAAATCCTGGCCATGTGTCCTGGAGAAGGCTCACATCGCGACATTTCGTCTTTCAAAGTATACTATTTTCAGTAGATTTTCGCTGAAACTATAATCCCATGGTTTCAAAAATATTTGACTGGTTATCCGACGAGGTCTTTTCCATGAAGTTTCGAACCTGGCTGCTGACGCTCTCCTTCCCCACGGAACATCGGTTTTTATGTGGAATTCTTTGCTGGAGCTTTTTGGTGCTACCACTCGCAGCACAGATGGGTGGCATGGGCAGACGTGGTTATGGTGGAGGTAATTTCGCATCGACTGCGCAGCAAGGAGCAGACTACGGAATGGCTTCCATGATGAAGGCTCAAGGCTATCAAAACTTACAAAACTCAGAAGCTGCCCAGAATTATCAGTCGGCGCAGTCCCAACAAATCGACAACCGAAAGAAATGGACTGAAACCTATTTCGATATGCGGAAGACGAACCGAAAAGCTCGTGCCGATGAGGCACCCTCGCGCATTTCGCACGAAGATGCGATTCGTCTTGCCAAATCAGTCGCGCCCCCTCGCCTCAGTTCTACCCAACTTGATCCGGTGACCGGCCACATCCAATACCCTCTTGTTCTTCAGGACAGCATCTTTACTCCTTATCGTTCGGAACTTGATTCACTTTTTGCCGGCCGTGCTTCATCTGGGAGTGGCCTTCAGTTCCAAGACTTCCAAGCCATTCGCAAGACCGTTAGCAAATTTATGGAGGTCCTCAAAGAGCACGTGAAGGACTATCCTTCCAGCGAATATGGCAAGGCACGAGTTTTCCTGAACAGTCTCTCAAACGAAGCCAACTTTCCAGCTGGTTGAGAAGCATGTTGTTCTGGAAACACTTGTCTTGATCAATATGTGGCAACCTCGCCTAAGTCTCCGAGGCCGGGCGGCTACGACCGACCTTAATAGAAGAAAATTTTAGTACTGCACACACTCAACCTCTAAAGGCAGGTTTCCTCCATGAAAGCTCTCGTCACCGGTGGTACTGGTTTTGTTGGCCCACGTCTCTTACGGCTTCTGAACAAACCAACCGTACTCACGCGAAATCCAGAACGTGCGGCTGAAAAAATTGGGCATCTTGCAGGAGATGTGATCGGTTGGAATCCTCTGGAAGGGCCACCACCACCCGAGTCATTCGACGGTATTGATTCTGTTTTCCATCTTGCTGGCGAGTCTGTTGCTGAGGGTCGTTGGACAACTGCGCAGAAAGCTCGAATCCGAGACAGCCGTGTCCTTGGAACAAAAAATCTTGTTGCCGGTATTTTGCAGAACAAAAATGGCATCAAGAATCTCATCTCAAGCAGTGCGGTTGGCTATTACGGCGATCGAGGTGAAGAAGATTTAACTGAATCGTCTTCACCAGGAAATGATTTTCTCGCTGATGTATGTATTGGCTGGGAACGAGAAGCAGAAATTGCACGTGAACAGGGTGTTCGTGTCGTCACGATGCGTACAGGCATCGTGCTTGGGGCTGGTGGTGGAGCACTAGCGAAAATGCTCACTCCATTCCGACTCGGCGCTGGTGGCCCTCTTGGTAATGGACGACAGTGGATGCCGTGGATACATGTTGCTGATCTCGCACGGCTCTACACCCACGCCAACGAAACCTCATCAATAAACGGACCAATGAATGCTGTTGCACCCAATCCAGTGCGCAATAGTGAATTCACCAAAGCGCTTGCGGCACAACTGAAACGCCCAGCTTTTATGCCTGCACCATACATCGGGCTACGTTTGGTTTTTGGTGAATTTGCCAAGGTACTTTTTGCCTCCCAAAAGGTTCTGCCACAGGTTGCCCTTGAAACAGGATTTGCCTATCAATTCCCATTCATAAAAGAGGCTTTGGAAGACATCCTGTCAGTTTGAGGCGTCTTGATCCGTGCTACTCTCTACCCGCCTGACTTCATGACCCTCAGAAGAGATTGGACTCCCCCCGCTATCACGAAACCAACAAGGCCGAACAGTACCGAAAGATAGCTCACTCTCTCACCAAATGAAAACTCCGCAACAGCGACTAACAGACCAACACCGACGCCAACGATGAGGGATCGTACAACCAATTGAAGCACCTGTGTCGGAATCTTCGATTGTCCCTGCTCGAAACCACGTCCAGGCTGCTCCAAGACAACATCATCGTTGCTGTCTTTAAGAAGATCCTCTCCTGAGAGTACCCATTCATCATGAGAATAGGCCTCGGGCGACGAACTCATCCAATTCATAATTGTCTGTTGTGGGTTCTGCGGAAGCCAGTTGCCAAGTGAATCGATTACCTCGTCCATAGACTGGTACCTATCTCCTGGCTCCTTCAAAAGCATTCCATAAAGCACATCGCAGAAGCCAGGACTGCTACGCTTCGCATTTTTTTGAATTTCACTTTTACTGATCGACTTGGAATCAAGATGACGCCGTGCTTTATCCCCACGATCTCCTCCAGAGTATGGTGGCTCCCCTGTCACTGTGTAGTAGAGCGTGCATCCGAGGCTGTATACGTCAGCGGGAGACCCAACACTTCCTGCACTGTTTTTGTCCAACTGTTCTGGTGAAATATAGTCAATTGTCCCAACTACACCGCTGAACGAACTGGCCTCCCCGTCTGCTTCCGATCGAGCAAGGCCCAGGTCAAGGAGTTTCACACAGCCATCAAAACCTACGAAGATATTCCCGGGCTTCACGTCACGATGCACAATTTTATTTTCGTGCGCGTACCCTAAAGCTCGTGCGGCTTGCGAGATTATCGATGCAGCAACATCATCAGTCAGACATCCATGTTTTTTAACAAGACGATTAAGATCAAGGCCGTCAATAAACTCGGTCACCATATAAAACACATTGCCGTCAAATCCAGCATCAATCGCCCGCACTAAATTCACATGATCAAGGCGACCAAGCATACGAATCTCACGACGAAAAGCTTCCTCTGACTGATCCGTCACCTTCTTTCGCGGCAATACCTTGATTGCTACTTTTCGCCCCATAAGCTCATGCTCTGCAAGAAACACAAGCCCCATCCCTCCCTTTCCGATTTGTGAAAGAATTCGGTAATGCCCTAACTGAAACTTCTTTCGCCCCAAGAGAAGTTGAGACGCCTGAAACGGGGTCAGAAACTCCTGCTCAACAAGGCGGTCTGCTACGGCTTTCGCAATCGTTGCCTCATCAACTGATTCATTGTCAGGGAATGAACGCACAACACTTTCTGCATCGTCAAGTGTCTGTAAAGTTACACCAAGCCCGCTAGCTAGTGATGCCTCACGAAAAGAGTCGAGTTCAGTAAATGTCGACCCGATAACGTTTGTGGCATCAGCCTCACTGAAATGCCCTTTTGCCACGAGTGAATTGAGCGTCGCACGAATGATTGCAGTCTCATCAGAAGCAGTCATTCCGGGAGATGTTCGAACTGATGACTCTGCAGCATTTAGTACTGATTTTTCCAGTAACCCTGAATCAATTACCGCTTGACGAAAGCGTTTAATCAGGGAAGTTTTTTGAGGCATGATAAATTAAAAATGAAAGTGAATAACTAAGGTGATGGAACGTGAGCTTTACTTGAATACATTTCCTGTCAAAACCTACCAAATCAGTCAGTGTCCTTAAAGATTTTTCACGAAATAGAAGCTTGCGAAAGACCTGATCGAGTAACCGGTCCTCAGAAACTAATGGAATCCCGACAGAGGAATTGTGCATTTATGGTCACGCAAGGTTCCCTTTAAAACAGGACCGCATAACGTGACTTCCAAAGCTTTGGTATCTCTGCTTCGAATGTCGTTTTATCGCCTGTCTTCGGGTGCCCAAGCGTAAGTTTCTGAGCATGGAGAGCTATAACCATATCGTCCTCAAAACTCAATGGAAGTCGGCTGCCATACATACGGTCACCGACAATCGGACATCCCCGAAAAGCCAACTGAGCACGCAATTGGTGTCGGCGTCCAGTTTTCGGCTGCAGTTCGACTAGCGAGACTTCTCCAGCTCGTTTTACTACTCGTGCAGAAGCTTCTGCAGAATCGCCATCTGACTCCTTTTGTCGCGTTTTTCTCAGAAGGCTACTCTGTTGTCCTGGGCCGTCGACAACAGCACGACGTGCCATATCGTCCCAATGAATACGATCCCGCCAAGTCACCCATTCGCCCAGAGCCGATGGAAATCGTCTTTCAACAATCGCAATATATTCTTTTTTGACAGTTCGGTGACGAAACTGCTCAGCTAAACTCGCCGTAGCGGTTTTATTTTTTCCAAAAACAACTACGCCCGACACGGGCTTGTCTAATCTACTCACAACTCCGACAAAACACCCTGACCCAAACCTGTCCACCAATTCAACATAGAGGCTATTCTCACCCCGCGGACTGTTGGCCGTTGCAAGACCAACAGGCTTGTCGAGAACGATGATTTCTGAATCATCAAAGAGAACCTTCATCTGATTACCTTCGTCTATCGGTCAGTCTTTCCACGAGCCACTTGTTCATGACGCCACCTTTGCCACTTCGCCTGATCCTAGCAAGCCAATCTCGCCGTCGTCGAGAACTGGCGATTTCTGCAGGCTGGGATGTTTCCATTATTGCCCCACCTGAGCAGGCCGAAGCCTCGGCATTGCCACACCAGCCAGGTGAAACGGTGAGGGATTTCGTCACTCGATTGGCCCACACCAAAGCCTCTGCAGTAGCGAAACACCTTCCGCTATCCGAAGACCGCGCTATTCTGGCATGTGATACTGTTGGTGAAATCGAGGGTTCGATATTAGGAAAGCCAAGCGACGCTCATGATGCTCGACGGATGATAGAAGCACTTTCGGGAAAAAAACACCTTGTTTTTACAGGCGTGAGTATCTGGTTTCCAGGAACTCCGAGCAAAAATAACATTGTTGAGGGGCAGCGTCGTTACGCAACAACAGAAGGGTGTGCATCAAGTGAAGTTTTCATGGACTCACTCAACAAAAAAGAGATTGATTTGTACATGACAACAAATGAATGGTGCGGCAAGGCGGGTGCATGCGGTTTTCAAGATGGCCTTCTACCCCTCCATTTGCTGAAGGGAACCGCCGACAATGTTGTTGGTCTACCCGTTGAATTTATCGAACAACTGATTCATCAACATATTGAGGCACCGTAAAACAAAAACCCCTCGGGTTCCAAAAGGAGCCCAAGGGGTTCGTAAAAAATTTCCGGCAATACCTACTCTCGCACTTTTGGCACTACCATCGGCTCTGAAAGCTTAACTACCGTGTTCGGGATGGGAACGGGTGTGACCTTTCAAATATGTTCACCGGAAAATATTGCATCACCGCTTTCACGGTGAAAATGTTGTGGTAATTGGCACTCTCATGCTTTCGCAGGAGAGCAATAGAGTGAGCACTCGATACGAGTGGTCAAGCAATCGTCCGTTAGTACCGGTTAGCTGAGTGCATTACTGCACGTACACATCCGGCCTATTAACCTGATCGTCTTTCAGGGGACTTTCGGGTATAAACCCTACGAAACCTGATCTTGAGGCGGGCTTCACGCTTATATGCTTTCAGCGTTTATCCTTTCCGTTCTTAGCTATCCAGCCGTGCCGCTAGCGCGACAACTGGTACACCAGAGGAACGTCCTTCCAAATCCTCTCGTACTAAAGAAGAATCCTCGCAAGTTTCGTACGCCCACAGCAGATAGGGACCGACCTGTCTCACGACGGTCTGAACCCAGCTCACGTACCACTTTCATTGGCGAACAGCCAAACCCTTGGGAGCTTCTCCACCCCCAGGATGTGATGAGCCGACATCGAGGTGCCAAACCGCTTCGCCGCTATGGACGCTCGGAAGCGATAAGCCTGTTATCCCCGGAGTACCTTTTATCTGATGAGCGATGGCCCTTCCATTCAGAACCACCGGATCACTAAGTCCTACTTTCGTATCTGCTCGACTTATGAGTCTCGCAGTCAAGCACCCTTCTACCTTTGCGCTCAATGCCTGATTGCCAACCAGGCTGAGGGTACCTTTGAACTCCTCCGTTACTCTTTGGGAGGAGACCGCCCCAGTCAAACTGCCCAACTGAAACTGTCCGCTGCCCGGTTTCACGGGAATCAGCGTTAGAACTCAAACGAATCCAGGGTGGTATTTCAACGTTGGCTCCACAATGACTAGCGTCACTGCTTCAAAGCCTCCCACCTATCCTACACAGAACACGTCCAAGACCAATATCAGCCTACAGTAAAGGTTCACGGGGTCTTTCCGTCATACTGCGGGTACGTGGCATCTTCACCACGGCTACAATTTCACCGGGTCACTGGTTGAGACAGTGCATCAGTCGTTACGCCTTTCATGCAGGTCGGAACTTACCCGACAAGGAACTTCGCTACCTTAGGACCGTCATAGTTACGGCCGCCGTTTACTGGGGCTTCGGTCGCGGGCTTCGCCTTGCGGCTAACCCTCTTCCTTAACCTACCAGCACCGGGCAGGCGTCAGACTCTATACATCCTCTTGCGAGTTAGCAGAGTCCTGTGTTTTTGATAAACAGTCGCTGATGCCGATTTACTGTGACCCTCCTCAGCGTAAACCAAAGAGGGCACCCCTTATCGCGAACTTACGGGGCCATTTTGCAGAGTTCCTTAACCAGTGTTCTCCCGAGCGCCTAGGACTTCTCGTCCCGCCTACCTGTGTCAGTTTTAGTACGGTCACATGCCATCAACCCTAGAAGCTTTTCTTGGACGTCCTTCTGATGACTATCGAAACATAAACGTCTTTGTCCCATGCTTCAGGATGTCGCTGCGGATTTGCCTACAGCTACCCTCCACACAGGCGAGGGACATTTCTATCCGTCCCCTCACCTTTCAGACGCCGTCCCTCCATCAGTCCGGCATGTGGCGCAGGAATGTTGACCTGCTATCCATCGTCTACGCCTTTCGGCCTCGACTAAGGAACCGGCTAACCCTGGGCGGATTTACCTTCCCCAGGAAACCTTAGGCTTTCGGCGAGCAGGATTCTCACCTGCTTTATCGTTACTCATTCCGGCATAATCACCTGTACGCCCCACCATCGCTCCTTTCGGTGCGACTTGTATCTGACGTACAGCGCTCTCCTACCGATCCACAAAGTGGATCCCACTGCTTCGGTGTAAAACTTAACTCCCGTTCATTATCGGCGCAAAATTGCTCGACCAGTAAGCTGTTACGCACTTTTTAAATGGTGGCTGCTTCTAAGCCAACATCCTGGCTGTCATAGCAAAATCACTTCCTTAGTGACTGAGTTTTACTTGGGGACCTTAGCAGGTGGTCTGGGTTGTTTCCCTCTCGACCGCGAAGCTTATCCCTCGCGGACTGACTCCCGGGGTACGGATAATGGTATTCGGAGTTTGGTTCGGTGAGGTACCCGGGAAGGGCCCCCATCCAATTCAGTCTCTCTACCCCCACTATCTATTGCCCGAGGCTAGCCCTAAAGCTATTTCGGAGAGAACGAGCTATCTCTGCGCTTGATTAGACTTTCACTCCTCCCCACAAGTCATCCCCTCGGTTTTCAACCCAAGTGGGTTCGGTCCTCCACGCGGTTTTACCCGCGATTCAACCTGCTCATGGGTAGTTCGTGCAGTTTCGCGTCTACCACCAGCGACCAATAGTCGCCCTATTCAGACTCGGTTTCCCTATGGCTTCGGCCCGAAAGGCCTTAACCGAGCCGCTGACGGTAACTCGCCGGATCATTATGCAAAAGGCACGCCGTCACGCATTGCCAAAAAGGCCATAGCGCTCCGACCGCTTGTAGGCACATGGTTTCAGGTTCACATTCCTCCCCTAACAGGGGTTCTTCTCATCTTTCGATCGCTCTACTTGTTTACTATCGGTCATTAGGGAGTATTTAGCCTTACGGGATGGTCCCCGTAGATTCAGTCGAGGTTTCACGTGCCTCGACCTACTCAGGGTACCCTCCAGAGACAATTAACTTTCGCGTACGGGTCTGTCACCCTCTATGGACGACCTTTCCAAATCGTTCTGCTAGCTAATTGTTTGATAACTCCGGTGGAGGGCCCTACAACCCCGCAGTGGAAACCACCGCGGTTTGGGCTATTTCCCTTTCGCTCGCCGCTACTCAGGAAATCGATTTTTCTTTCTATTCCTACGGATACTTAGATGTTTCAGTTCTCCGCGTTGGCCACTGCAACCTATGTATTCAGTTACAGCCAGTTCGGGAATCCCGGGATCATCACCTGTTTGACGGTTACCCCAGGCTTTTCGCAGCCTTCCGCGCCCTTCAAAGCCTCCTAATGCCAAGACATCCCCCATGCGCCCTTGGTAGCTTGACCACCCGAATCGAATGCTCGCAATGCGAACTTTCTCGGGAATCACGCAACCAGATGAACCAATCCAAACACGTTGTTTGGCTCACCTTTTGTAACGTTTTTTTTCTCGCTCTTAAATTCTGTGAGATTCAAATTGAACCTCACGAAATTGTTTGCCTTGGGAGAACGCAAAAGAAACAATGATGAATCATAGAAACATCATTTCTCTTCGACATTCTATCAAGATGCCAATTACCACAACCAAATTGTCAACGAACCAGGCAGTTTCATGTGAACACGGCTTGAAACCAAGCCAGGCACAATAACTGCGACGGAACTTCGGGTTTAATGGCCTCAAAAGAACCGCTTTGGATGAAAAACGTACAAGCTCAAGACATAAATGTCGATGTGCTATCAAGCATTTTCCAGACTCGGAAAGTTAGTCGGCAGCGGCGTCCGGGTCAAGCGGCGACAGAAAACACCGTGATTTTGAGAATTTTTCTTTCGATATGGCTCCTTGAGTTGTTCGCGTGGAGACGCCGTGACGCAAACTGGTGAGCTGATTCATCTGATTCTGTCAGCAATCTGAATGACATCCCGTTTACGTCAGACGAGCCTTTGCATAACTTCGAAAACACGGGACGTGTCTGAATTCATTGAGTACCATAGGCGGAGTTCCGCGATGCAATCACTCAAGCAATCTCACTCAAGGATGATCACAATGGCCTCGAAATCATCGGCTCCGCATTCATCAGCACTAGGCTTAGACGCTGAGATTATGCCACTCCTGACTCAACCGCTTCCTCACGATTGTTTCCCGGACGGGACCAGCAACCCCGATATTATTTATCAAATCCTCAGTGAAGAACTGCTACTCGACGGCAATAGCAAGCAGAACCTTGCGACATTCTGTCAGACGTGGGAGAGCCCCCAAGTCCACAAACTCATGGATCTGGCGATCGATAAAAACCTGATCGATAAAGACGAGTATCCCCAAACGGCAGCAATCGAGCAACGATGCATTAATCTTCTGGCAGACCTTTGGCACGCACCCGGAAAGCCGGTTGGATGCTCAACAATTGGCTCAAGCGAAGCGTCAATGCTTGGCGGCATGGCAGCCAAATGGCGATGGAAAGCCCGTCAAAAAGCTGCTGGCAAACCAACTGATCGACCGAACATGGTCTGTGGAAGCGTTCAGATTTGCTGGAAAAAATTCGCTCGTTACTGGGACATTGAACTTCGGGAAATTGAAATGTCTCCCGGCAACCTCTGCATGACACCGGATGCTGTGCTCGAACAAGTTGATGAAAATACTATTTTCGTCGTACCAACAATGGGCGTGACATACCATGGTCTCTACGAGGACGTTGCCGGCATTAGTCGCGCCTTAGACGACTTTCAAGCTCGTACCGGAATCGATATTCCTATCCATGTCGATGGAGCGAGTGGTGGTTTTTTAGCGCCATTCACTTCTCTTGATCACGAGCCATGGGACTTTCGGCTCGAGCGTGTGAAGTCAATCAATGCCTCTGGCCACAAGTTCGGTCTCGCTCCGCTTGGCGTCGGCTGGGTGTTATGGAGAGACGTTGCTGACTTGCCCGATGAACTTGTTTTTCACGTCCGCTATCTAGGAGGCGACATGCCTACCTTCCAGATCAACTTTTCACGTCCCGCAGGCCAAGTGATCGCACAGTACTTTGACTTTGTGCGATTCGGCAGAGCTGGCTACACAGCCATTCATGGCAGCTCTCATGAGATTGCACAGTACTGCGCGAAAGAGATTGGGAGTGTTGATGGGTTTGAAATAATTCATGACGGGGCCCCATCGAAAGGCATTCCTGCTGTCGTCTGGACTCAAGCCGAGGGTTCTGACCCCGGCTTCTCGCTGTATGATCTGGCAGACCGACTTCGGATGCGCGGATGGCAAGTTCCCGCCTACCCGTTTACTGGGGAACTCGCTCATAAAGCTTTCCAGCGTATTCTCGTAAAACGTGGTTTTACACGCGAGATGGCCGATCTTTTACTGGCTGACATGAAACAGGCTATCGCTTATCTCCGTCTCCACCCTCCGAAGGCAATCCCCTCTCCTGCTCAACAAGGTTCCTACAACCATCTTTGATGGCGACTGGATTCGCAGGGCATCGAGGTAAGTTATTCGTCAGATTTCGACTGATCAATCAAAGACTCGACAAGGGACACGAGCGTGTCCGCCTTAAAGGGTATCAAAAGTACTTTTCGCAGTTCGTCTGTCTTTGCCTCATCAATAAAAAACTGTTTTCGCTGTCTACTTCCAATCATTAGAACGGGTACACGCGCGAGATAACGGTCCTTCGAAAATGAATTGAAAAGTTTCATGACAGGCTCCTGCATGATCTGCGCACTGACAAGAAGCAAGTCTGGCCGAGGCCATGTCTTGAATCGCATCAATGCCCGCTCGGGATCCTGAGTAATGAGCGCTCGGTACCCGCGGTCCATGAAGAATTTCTGGAGAGACTCCTGGCTTTTACCAGCAGCCTCAACAATCATAATGGTGCGCTTTGGCACCTTTGATTCACCAGAATGAGATGCGACCATTTCCCCACCCCTCGTGGACGACCCCACCGGGAAAACATATTTCTACAGAAAAGAAAAGAGGCGCCGGTCGGAGTCGAACCGACGATGGCGGATTTGCAATCCGCTGCCTTAGCCACTTGGCTACGGCGCCTGATTCTGTGTAACGCTATTGCAAGAGTGACGATTAGGTCAAGGCTGCCAGAAAAATCAGTCATTCGTTCAACGCGAGTGAGTCACATGGAAACGAATGTGTCGATCATCCACACCCTTGGCTTTGGTTATCGGCAGCCGCGTACAACTTCTTGATGATGTTTTCCCCGAGCATTGGCCAGCAGGAGTGGTTTGATCAGGTATTTCTCGCTATGATCGGCAGGAAACGAAGGCTGACTGCTTTCTTTCAACAAAATGAGACATTTCCGTCTCTTGACGCCTGCTCTAACTCTGCTGGAAAGTTTCATGACAGAAGCAACGTGCGATATCGGCCTGATCGGCTTGGCTGTGATGGGTGAGAATCTGGCGCTGAACATTGCGAGCCGAGGGTTCCCTATCGCTGTTTACAACAGAACAACGAGTGTTACCGATGCCTTTACTGCAGGACGCGGCAACCAAGAACATGTTGTTGGCTGTCACTCACTTGAAGACCTTGTCGCTGCTCTGAAGCCACCTCGAAAGATCATGCTGATGGTGAAAGCCGGACCAGCGGTTGATCACATTATTGAGACACTCATCCCTCTGCTGCACTCCGGTGATGTTCTTATCGATGGAGGAAACACCCAATACAGTGATACGGAGCGGAGAACCAAACAAGTTGAAGCAGCAGGGCTCCTCTACGTTGGCACCGGTGTTTCCGGTGGTGAAGAAGGTGCGCTTAAAGGGCCGAGCCTCATGCCTGGTGGCTCAGCAGCGGCATGGCCACTGATTAAACCAATTTTTCAATCAATCTCAGCCCATGTTGGACCAAACCATGATGTGCCCTGCTGTGAGTGGGTTGGCCCACGAGGTGCCGGGCATTACGTAAAAATGGTGCACAACGGCATCGAATACGGTGACATGCAACTGATCTGTGAAGCTTACTGGCTCCTCAAACATGCCGCGGGGCTCGACAACGATGCGTTAGCTCATGTCTTTGACCAGTGGAACCAAAGTGAGCTTGATAGTTACCTGATCGAAATCACACGTGATATTTTCACTGCACATGACCCGGACGGCAGATCGGGGAGCTTTCTTGTTGACAATATTCTTGATCGAGCGGGCGCAAAAGGCACCGGCAAGTGGATGAGCCAGCTCGCCTTGGACCTTGGGGTCCCAAGCACACTTGTGACCGAAGCTGTCTATGCTCGCTGTCTGTCTGCCGAAAAAGATGCTCGGGTGCGTGCAAGCAGCATTCTCAGCGGACCAAAGCAACCACCACTCGAAAACCCAAACGTGTTTGTCGAGCAGGTTCGTCAAGCCCTCTATGCATCAAAAATAGCGAGTTATGCTCAGGGATTTGCTCAACTTGCAGCGGCAGCGAAAGAACACGACTGGAAGCTTGATTACAAGTCTATTGCCATGCTTTGGCGAGGTGGATGTATTATCCGTGCACAATTTCTTGACCGAATCGCTTCGGCCTACAGCGAGAATCCAGCACTTGAAAACCTCATGCTTGCTCCCTACTTCTCGACTGCTCTTACCGAAAGCCAAACCGCGTGGCGCACAGTTGTTTCAACGGCTGCAGCTCACGGCATACCCACACCAGCCCTCATGACAGCACTGGCATATTACGATGGGTATCGAAGTTCTCACTTGCCGGCGAATCTCCTTCAGGCACAACGAGATTACTTCGGCGCTCACACGTATGAGCGAACGGACAAGAAGGGCTCGTTCCACAGTGAATGGCTTGAACTCCGCAGGCCGGTGTCGTAATTCCTGACAACTCTTACCAGAAAGAAATAATGAAACACGACTATCTTGACGCACTCTTCGGCCTCTCTGGCCAGACAGCGATTGTTGTTGGCGGCACTGGTGTGCTAGGAGGCGCTCTTGCCGACGGGCTCGCCGCAGCTGGTGCGTTTGTTGTCGTTGCTGGCCGAAATGCAGAACGTGGTGAGGCTCGAGTTTCTGCCATTCGTGAAGCCGGCGGAGATGGATGCTTCCTCGCTGTGGACGCCGTTGAGAGGAAGAGCATCGAGAATCTTTTATCGAAAACTCTCGACACACGTGACCGGGCTGACATCCTCGTTAACTGCGCTGGAGTCAATTCGTCCATTCCGTATGAAGAAATACCCGATGATGACTGGGATCGCGTCCTGAACACCAATCTTAAAAGCACACATATTGGTTGTCAGATTTTTGGCAGGCACATGGCCACTGCTGGGGGTGGAGCGATCCTCAATATAGGCAGTGTTTCAGCCGACAAACCCCTTTCAAAGGTCTTTGCGTATTCGGCCTCAAAAGCTGCTGTCGTAAATTACACGCAGAATGTGGCGAGAGAATTTGCTACCAAAGACGTCCGAGTGAACGTTTTGTGCCCCGGCTTTTTTCCAGCTGAACAAAACAGGAAAATCCTTTCTCCAGAAAGAATTTCGCAGATCATGGGCCAAACACCCATGGATCGCTTTGGCAACCCCGACGAACTCATTGGCGCTGCCATTCTGCTTTGTAGCAGGAACGCGGGCAGTTTCATTACAGGCACGAGCATCTACGTAGACGGCGGGTTTACCGGAATGCGTATCTAGCAGCGATACACGAAGACCTCGGCAAAGACTTCAGTGACACGTCCTTTGACCGAATACACTACGGAAACCCTCTGAAGCCCGACCGACCCTTCGCACCTTTCCAGAACACAAACTGATGCCGCACACCTTCGTTATCTTCGGCGCGTCTGGCGATCTTACAAGTCGTAAATTGGTACCCGCTCTTTACAACCTCATGCGGGCTGGTCTTTTACCAAAAGAGACGAAGATTATTGGCTTTTCGCGGACAAAAATGTCTGATGCCGAGTGGAGGGCAAGCCTACGTGAGTCAACAGAACAACATGCCGGCGGAGAACCATTTTCACAAGAGGCATGGAACACCTTTGAACCAATTATTCACTATCAACCTGGTGATATTGAAAGCACGGCAGACTTTGAAAAGCTTCAGCAGCGGCTTTGCTCCCTCGAAGAAGGAAACCCGACCCCTCGGGTCTACTATCTTGCTACCGCACCGCGTTTCTACACCCCTGCAATTGCTGCGCTCGGCAACCTCAATATGGCCTCAGAGGATCATGGCGATCGTCGCATCGTTATTGAAAAACCATTCGGGACTGACCTTGTTACTGCTCAGGCATTGAACAACTACATTCACACTGTATTTAAAGAATCTCAGGTCTACCGTATCGATCACTACCTCGGAAAAGAATCTGTTCAGAACATTCTGGCGCTGCGGTTTGCAAACACTATCTTTGAGCCCATCTGGAACCGCCGCTATATCGATCATGTTCAGATTACGGTCGCAGAAGAAGTGCCTGTTGGTCGACGAGGCAGCTACTACGACTCAGCCGGCGTGCTCCGTGACATGTTCCAAAACCACCTCCTGCAATTGCTGATGGTCACTGCAATGGAAGCACCTGTACGGTTCAACGCCGATGCTGTCCGTAATGAAAAAGTTAAAGTACTTGACGCAATTCGACCTCTTACACTTGAGCAGGTAGCTGATGCCAGTATTCGTGGGCAATACTCGGGCTATCTCGAAGAGCCTGGTGTGCACCCCGGAAGTAACACCGCAACTTTTGGGGCAGTGCGACTCGAAGTAGACAACTGGCGGTGGCAAGGAGTCCCCTTCTATCTGCGAAGTGGAAAAGCAATGAGTTGTAGAACGACACAAATTGTCATTGGCTTTCGCCAACCGCCACTTGAACTCTTTGCATGTGACAATTCCCAAGCACAACGAGAAGCCAATCGCCTTGTTATTCAGATTCAACCGGCAGAAGGCATACAACTGCACTTCCACACAAAAGTGCCTGGAGACGGCATGCGACTAAGGCTCACTGACCTTGAATTCAGCTACTCGCGTGAATTCTCGGGGAGGCTCCCAGAGGCTTACGAACCACTTCTTTTGGATTGCATGACGGGCGACGCCAGCCTTTTTGCACGCTCTGATGAAGTGGAGAAGTCCTGGGGAATCATCGATCCGTTCGTACGTGCCTGGAACAGCGACACCACGCCTCCCATCCCAAACTATCAGCCAGGAGACTGGGGACCTGCCGCTAGCAATGCCTGGATGCATGAACAGGGCCAAAGCTGGTTTGATCTATGCCCTGTTCTGAGATAAACGCAATGCTCCTAAGCCCACCAGAAAATCGACCTCGGCAACAAAAACTCAACCTTGGTTCTTTGTCGCTTGATTCCCAGATTGTCCAGGCAGCACTTTCTGGATATAGCGATCTACCCATGAGGGTGATGGCACGACGCTTCGGAGCTTCATACACGCTTTGTGAGGTTATGCTCGACCAGTTTCTTGCCAGAGTGGGCACCAGCCGCAAGAACCTTGCCCGGCTTGCAATCGCTGATGAAGAGCACCCTGTCGGTGGACAACTCATGGGCGCGAACCCAGACGACTTTGCACCAGCCGCTCGCCGACTTGTTGAAGCGGGCTTTGACTGTATCGATATCAACTTTGGGTGCCCGGTCAAAAAAGTTCTCGGACGCTGCCGCGGTGGCTTCCTGCTTAGCACGCCAGATACGGCGCTCGAAATTGTGTCCCGTGTTCGAGAAGCTGTACCGGAAAACCTCCCAGTCACCCTCAAAATGCGTCGCGGCATTGACGACTCACAAGATAGCCAAGATAAGTTTTTTACCATTTTCGACGGCGCCTTTTCTCGTGGAGTCTCGGCTATTACTGTGCATGGCCGAAGCGTTATGCAGCGGTACAACGGGCCAAGTAATTGGGATTTCCTGGCAGCCGTGAAACGTCACGCCGGGAACCGCATCGTCCTCGGCTCAGGGGATCTTTTTTCAGCCCCCGCATGCCTGTCTATGCTTGCCCACACCGGCGTCGATGGCGTAACGATAGCCCGCGGTGCCATCGGAAACCCTTGGATCTTTCAGCAAACGCACGATTTACTTAACGGCCAGTCGCCCGAAGACATTCGGCCGCCTGGAATTCTGTCGCAACGAGATGTACTTTCGGAACACTTCCGGCTAGCGGTAGAGCTTCATGGTGAGCAACTCGCCGGGCGAACGATGAGAAAATTTGCGATCAAGTACGCCAAACTACACCCAGATTCACTCTCCGTAAGAAATGCATTTATTGCTGCAAAAAACTTGGACGATTGGCAGGCAGTCTTATCGAAATACTACGGCAAGGATGGGCCTGGTAGAGATCCTTCAGAAGATATCGACGAAACGATAGAAGAGTGACCACCCAATCAGCTAGCGAATCACAAACGATCCCGTGACACACAGGGGCGCGGTCTACCAAGATGAGACCGATTGGGATTTGAAACGGGCGAAGCCATCTGGGATTTTTTCGCTATCGAACTTCGTTTCGAAGCGAGCCTGCTCCGGACGGCTGTCTACAATCAATCAACCCCGAGTAGACATCACTGCCGAGACACGTCAGCGGGAAATCTCTACCCGCACGCATTACCAGATTCAACCTGACAATACGCGATGCAGCATTGATGGCACAGACTTTAATGTTGGCGGTAGAACTACCATGGTGGCCGGGTGCAGCTTTCTGGTGCTTTCGAATATTCCTTATTATTGACACCGTGGGGGCCTTTCGCAGCGAATAGATCGGCACAAACAGCCCTGTGTAAGGTCACCAACGGGCGAAGGTATCCAGCGACACGCTTCTGATTGGGGCTGCTAGCAAGAGCCCGTCGCTCGGGATACTCTCTTGGCAATGGCGGAGGTATGCTCGACACACCGCCGGTCTGCTAGGGAGGAAGCGAAGCAATGAGTCACGCGGTGAGTTGTCGTCAAGTGGTGTTTATTGGGATCGCCGTCCTTGTGACCTCCACCTCATTTGCGTCAGGCCCCGAAGACGAATGGAAGCTACAGCCACTCAGCTACAACAATCCTGGCCTGGTGGTCGATCTGGGAGTTGGGCTCTGGGCGTGGCCGCTGCCGATGGATTTCGATGGGGACGGGGACCTTGACCTTGTCGTGTCTTGTCCTGATAAGCCATCCAACGGACTCTGGTTTTTTGAGAATCCGTCGCAGAATCCTGCTGTTGCAATGCCTGTATTCAATCCTGCGATACGTATTGGGCCGACCGGCCAAAACGTGCAGATGAGCATGGTGGATGGCGAGCCGCGAGTACTCCGTGAAAACATCGCATACCCAGACTTCCGAACGACGGGAACAGCGGATAAGGGTGGGGCAGTGATCTACCCCAACGCACGCTTTCATCCCGGCAACACGCGTGGCCGGATGTGGCGATATGTCGACTGGGAAGGCGATGGCGATCAAGATCTAGTTGTTGGTATCGGCGACTGGAGTGACTACGGGTGGGACCAGGCCTACGACGGGAAAGGACGCTGGCGAAACGGTCCACTTCATGGGTGGGTTTACCTGATAGAAAACGTCGGCGGAATTTTCACCAACACCCCGCAGAAAATTCTTGCAGGCGGTTCACCGATTGATGTCTACGGCTGGCCGAGTCCGAACTTCGCAGACTTCGATGGCGATGGCGACCTTGACCTGATCTGCGGAGAGTTTCTCGACGGCTTCACTTACTTCCGTAATGAGGGTACGCGGCAAGAGCCACGATACGGCTCAGGCTTCAAACTCATTGCTGATGATGGACAGCCACTCTCAATGCATCTACAGATGATCACGCCCACTGCCATCGATTGGGATGCCGACGGTGACGTTGACCTTATCGTAGGGGACGAGGATGGCCGGGTAGCCTTCGTTGAGAATGTGACGTTTACTTCGAATGGGACACCACTGTTTCGTCAGCCAGTCTACTTTCGGCAGCTAGCTGACCAGCTAAAGTTTGGAGCACTCTCAACACCATATGCTCATGATTGGGACAGGGATGGTGATGAAGATCTCCTCTGCGGCAACACCGCGGGCAACATCGCGATATTCACCAATCTCAATGGGACAGGGACAAAGTGGTCAGCGCCGGAGCTTCTCACAGTCGACGGCCGCACGTTTCGCGTGATGGCTGGACCATCAGGCTCCATTCAGGGGCCAGCTGAAGCGAAGTGGGGCTACACCACCCTTTCAGTGGCCGACTGGGATGGCGACGGTCGCGATGACATTCTCTACAACTCGATCTGGCCGCGTATCCAGCTACTTCGCAACACCACTGAGGGACTCCGGGAAGAGCCACTCCCCTTCTGGACCCGTGAGCGACCGCCAGTCTGGTACTGGTGGCAGACGGAAGCCACCAATTTACAGACGCAATGGCGAACCACACCGCTGGCTACCGACTTCGATGGTGATAGCCAGTTCGACCTCGTGATCCTTGATCAAGAGGGCTATCTAACCTGCCAGAGCCGAGCCTCTGAGGAACCACGCATTTTTGTTGATGAGGATGGCGACTCCATTCGACTCAACGCACGCAGCGCAGGCCGTAGCGGTCGAGTGAAACTCGACGTTGTCGACTGGGACAGTGACGGCAGACTCGATCTGCTTGTGAATTCAGAGAACGCCATATGGTATCGCAACGTAGCAGACCGGAATGGAAAGGTCGTACTCAAGAAAATCGGCAACCTCGCCCGTCGTAATGTCTCAAGTCACACGACCAGCCCTACGGCTTGCGACTTCGATCAAGATGGCAAGCCTGATCTCGTTCTCGGGGCAGAGAACGGCTTGCTGTACTTCATCAAGCATGACGATTGCATTCATTATTCTCACGACGAACTGCAGGTTCGCTCACCAAATGCTGCAGGCAACCCGAGATTTCCGGGCCTCGTACATGAGGATTTTGTATTTGAGAAGGCAAACTTTCCTCAGTGCCATGCCTCAACTCTCTGCGAGACGCCGCGGGGAATTGTCGCCGCCTGGTTTGGTGGCACGCGGGAAAAAAATCCTGATGTTGGCATCTGGTCAAGCTATAACGATGGCGGAGGCTGGTCGACACCACAAGAGCAGGCTAATGGAATTCAGCATGAGGGGTTGCAGCATCCATGTTGGAACCCGGTGCTCTATCAACCACCAGGCGACGGGGCGACGATGCTCTTCTTCAAGGTCGGGCCTGACCCTTCACGCTGGTGGGGTGAACTGGTGATTAGCTACGATGGCGGACGCTCTTTCCGCGACCGTCGGCGATTACCCGAGGGCATCGATGGACCGGTACGCGGAAAGCCCTTACTGCTACCGGATGGTAGTTTGCTTTGCCCGTCGTCGACGGAACATGATGATGACTGGCGGTTTCACTTTGAGCGACTGCTTGATCTCAAGCAGCCTGAACTCGGCACGGCATGGCAACGATTTGAGCCGATAGAGCAGCCGTTTCAGGTCATCCAGCCAACGCTCCTTAAACTGGCTGATGGTCATTTACAAGCAATGTTTCGCTCGAAGGAAGAGCGGATCGTACAGGCCTTCTCCAGCGATCAGGGACAGACATGGACCAAACTCGAAGCATCGAATCTACCAAATAACAACTCAGGCATTGAAGCGCTCACGCTTGCCGACGGGCGTCATCTCTTACTCTATAATCATCTCAGCGGCGAAGGCCGCGAGGATGGCTGGGGCAGACGCAACATGCTTCATCTCGCGATCAGCAACGATGGCCTGCAATGGAAGGCGGCGGCGCGTATTGAGCAGGAAGATTCCGGTGAGTTTTCCTATCCGGCGATGATCCAGACAACTGACGGCCTCGTGCACCTGACATACACTTGGAATCGAGTTCGCGTGAAACATGTAGTGGTCGACCCAGCGAAGCTCGAGGTCAGTAGTACCATTGGTCTTGGACCGTGGGATGAACCCTAAGACCAACTCGGCACACTCGCCTAGCCTGCGATGAAAAAGTGTGTTACCGCCACTGGTACACGCGGTCCTGCTCGAAAGAGCTAGCCGGCACAATCAGCCGGTTTGACCGGGCAAAGGCTTTCTCAGTAGATTCAGGTTATGAACATACCAACCTCGCAAGCCGCCCCACTGTGGTCAGCAATCTTCGCTGCTGTTATCGCCTTTAGTCCTTGGTTCACTGAGCAGTCCTATGCAGCTGATCGACCAAACGTCGTCTGGATCGTATCTGAAGATAATTCACACCACTATCTAGAGCACTTTTTCAAAGACGGAGCGCCGGCCCCGAATATCGAAGCGATGGCGGCTCACGGAATCACTTTCGACCATGCGTTTTCAAACGCTCCAGTTTGCTCGGTCGCTCGCTCGACTCTGGCGACCGGATGCCTGGGGCCTCGGATCGGCACTCAGTTTCATCGCAAACATACCATCGCGACACTTCCACAGGGACTACGAATGTTCTCCGAAGTTCTGCGAGACGCCGGTTACTACACATCAAATAATTCCAAAACGGACTACAACGCGACACCCTCGAAAGAAGCCTGGGACCAATCTTCGCGAACAGCAAGCTGGAGAAAACGGAAGAGTCCAGACCAACCGTTTTTCCACATGGAATCACACGCTCAGTCGCATGAAAGCTCGCTGCACTTCAGCGAGGAAGTGTTCGAGAACGAAAGGACGACCACTGATCCAGCATCGATCACGTTGGCGGACTACTTTCCGGACACTGCAAAATTTCGCTACACGCATGCCCGTTATCACGACCGCATGGCAGTGATCGACGAAATTGTCGGTTCCACAATTTCAAAGCTGAAAGAAGATGGTCTGCTCGAGGACACATTCGTCTTTTACTTCGGCGACCACGGTGGGGTGCTGCCACGAGGCAAAGGCTACATCTACGAATCTGGTCTTCACGTGCCGCTCGTCGTGCGCGTGCCTGAAAAATGGGAGCACTTGGTCGATCGCAAAAACGGCTCTCGAGCCCAAGGTTTTGTCAGCTTCATCGATTTCGGCCCGACGGTGCTGAACCTTGCCGGAGCCAAAGTGCCCGAGCAAATGGACGGAATGCCGTTCCTCGGTAAGGGCATAACGGCGGGTGCAGTTGATGCACGTGACGAGAGCTTCGGCTACGCCGACCGTTTCGATGAAAAGTACGAGTTCATCCGCTCGCTCAGAAAAGGTAAGTACCAATACATCCGATACTTCCAGCCGTTCCTACCAGACGGACTGCAGAACAACTACCGCTACCGCATGCTCGCATTTGCGGAGTGGCGAGACCTCTACAAAGCCGGAAAACTGAGCGGCCCGCAACTGCAGTTCTTCGAGAGCAAGCCAGTCGAGCAACTCTTTGATACAGAAGCCGACCCGCACGAAATCAATAACCTCGCAAGCAATCCCAGATATGCCAACGTTCTGAAAGACCTGCGAGCCCGCCTGGCCACGCAACTACGAGCACTCCCTGACCTTAGTTTCTACCCGGAAAGCAAGTTGGTCAGCATTATGGACAACCCGGTCGGCTTCGGGCAGAAACACAAAGCAGAAATCACTCAGATGGCCGACATTCACGATCTTGCCCTGCTGCCATTTTCAGCCGCCGAGGCAAGACTTACAGCCGCTCTTCAGTCAGATAACGCTTGGCTTCGGTACTCCGCAGCCATGACCTGCAGCGAGATCGGCATCGAAGCCACTAGCCTCGCGAAAGTAGTCGTCCCGCTCGTCCGCGACAAATCTCTTACGGTGCGAATCCGAGCTGCTGAGTTCCTCGGCCTGATTAACAAAATCAATCCACAGCCGATATTGGCCGATATCGTGAACCGAACATCAAACCCTGTCGAAGCCGGCGAAGCATTGAACTCGATCGTCTATTTCCAAGACTGCCACCAGCCGGCGTACCCCATCGATGCGGCAACGCTCAATCCTGCAACCACAGGCGATATCATCACACGCCGCATCGATTACCTGAACGGCGAACCGTACAAAAGTAATACGCGCAAGAAGCAGCCGAAGAAAAAAAAGTAATCAGAAGGTGCAATACGCGTTTACCCAAGCGTCGGTTGCCTGCATTGCCACCGGTTTTGATTCATGTTCGATCATCAGGCTGCTCGTGTTCCAACACCCTATCACCAAGGAACCGCACCAGTTCACCCCAGGCGGCGGATAGCGACCGGCTTCTTACGTGTTTCGCGTTGGCTAGGACGTATCGTTTTCACTCCTCTTCTCACCGATGCCCGAAAGAATCTCCTGACGAACGGTTTCGTCGTGCTCGTCTGCAAGCCGAGCTTTTAAAGCGTCAACAATCGTGATTGCGATCGCTGGCATACGACGATGCCATTGCCCAAGCGCCCACGCCGCTGCACCACGAATAACAGGCTCGTTGTCGTGAAGAACACCACAAAGGGACGTCAGGCCGGCCGAAATAGTACCGCTCGCCGATGGATGATTTCCTAATGCGATAGCAGCTGACCGCAGCAAACCAACTCGTTTGGCACGTAGGATAGGTGAGTCATGAAACTTTGTGCGGAAAGCTCCCTGATCGAGACGTAACAGGTCGACGAGGGACGGCATCTCTTCATTTTCTAGAGCTTGGAGCTCTGGGTCTTCGGTCCCCGGGGCATGCCGATTCCACGGACACACCTCCTGGCATAAATCACAACCGAATATCCAGTTCCCAAAATGAGAACGGAGAGAGTCCTCGACAGGCCCTCTGTCTTCAATAGTCAAGGCACTGATGCATCGAGTCGCATCGAGAACACGAGGCTCAGGCAGAGCGTCTGTCGGACAAATATCGAGACAGGCCGTGCACGTTCCACAATGATCAACCTCTGTGGGCTGATGCACGGGAAGTGCGACCGTTGCAAGGAGACCTGAAAGAAAAAAATAGCTTCCTGCACCTCGGTCAATCAACATGGTGTTCTTACCAAACCAGCCAAGTCCGGCACGAGCAGCAAACTCTCGTTCTGCCAATGGCGCGGAATCGACAACACCACGAGTTCTGCAACCTGGTATCGCATGCTCTAGCCACTTTCCAAGCTCATTTAAGCGTGAACGCAAGACGTCGTGGTAGTCACGTCCAACAGCGTATCGAGCAATCTGTCCATGATCGGGGCTTTCTCTCGAATCAACAGTCTTCGCCTCGTAATCAGTAGCCAGCATGATCACACTTTGCGTACCGGGCAGCAGACTCTCAGGACTACTGCGGAGTGGCAGGTGACGTCGCAACCAGTTCTCCATGACGCCGGCAAACCCCTGGTCGAGCCATTGAGCAAACCGATCTTGCCGTGGTGGTGGTTCTGCCGACGTGATACCAAGCCGTGAAAAACCGAGACGACGTGCCTCCTGCTCGAGTCCATCGAACACACCTCTGCCCAGGTTGGATGTTTCTACTGGCATGTGTTCGGAAGTTAGGGGCCTTACGGACTTTGGTTGCTTCTGTTAATCAACATCTCGCCACTCGCATCGATTTCTGATGCATGATTCGATAGCTTTCCCGCAGAACTGCTATGGCTTCGCACAGCATAGATAGTATTGTCCTGCAACAGCATTGTCGCACAGAAATTTTCCAGTAGTTAGCTTCATATCTGGCTAACTCGGTCTTAGCCACTCCAAGGGCTTTCAACCGCCATGCAAAAACATCATAAGACACTCGGACAGCGGACAAAACGCCCAATTGCTGCCCAAGTCGAACAAGACATCGCACAGCACGCAGCACGGAGAGGCTCAACAGTCCACCGTGCCTACCTTGCATTTGCAACCGTCGCGTTGGGTGCAGCACTTTTACTCTCACTGGCCGGATGCCAGACCCCAACGCAGCCAACCTACAACGGTGCCATGGTTCCGCCACCACCAACTGGTGCGATTGGCCAACCAGCGCCGTATGGTCCGGTTGGTGCACCCCAAGTTTCATACGCCCAAACACCAATGCCTGGTCCTGCTTCAACGTGGCAGGGTGCAACACCACCTCCCACAGGCTATCCACCACCTGCCGCCCCGACCCAGCCGGTGGCGCCAGGAACCCAGCCACCTCCAGCGGCTGGATCAACGTGGAATTGGTCGCAGAGTCAACCACCAGCCGGAACCCCTGCAGCCACCGGACAGCCGCCGATAGCCCCATCGAACGGAGCCGCTGCACCGCCTGCCGCGACGCAACAACCGCCCCCTACATACAACCCGGGCTACGGGACACCTCCGCCAACTGGCTACCAGCAACCCCCGGCAGGGCAGCCACAACCATGGACAGGACAATACCCCCAAGGCACCCCGCAAGCACCTCAACAGCAGACAACAAATGGAAGCTGGTGGCCCTTCTCTGACCCCAATGCCGTCCCACCAGCTCGTGCGACTCCAGCTGCTGTTCCCAGATACTAGTCCTCGGAGTTGACAGCGAAGGCTTCTTTGGACTGACGTTTGTCATAGTCTCGATCTTTCGTCGCCCGAGACGCGTAGCATTCATGCCTCCGAGGCGTTCGTCTTATACGGCCCTTTTGAATGTTGCAAAGATCAACTCACGTCCCGAAGCCGGTGACATCGCCAATCGTATCCGTTGGAACAGCATGCGCTGCTACCATAAGGGCCGTAGTGTTTTAAAACTCAACTTGAAATTTCCTGATGTTCTGGAACTGGCAACCAATACTTCCACAGCGACTTCGTTCATCGATTAATGCATCGACCTATGCCATGGTTGATCGCATTGAAAGCCTTGAACCAAGCATGAAAGCTCTTGATGACACCAGACTGCGTCGACTCGGAAGGTCCCTCTCCTATCGTGCGAGATCGGGCGAACCAACTGACGACCTGCTCATTGAAACCTTTGCAGCGACTCGTGAAGCCGGTCGCCGCACTCTCGGGATGCGACATTACGACGTGCAACTTCTAGCTGGGATCGCACTCGTTAACGGATCGATTGTGGAAATGCAGACAGGTGAAGGAAAAACCCTTGTCGCGACACTGCCGCTGGTTCTTTATGCACTCGCCGGACGGGGTGCTCACCTTGCAACAGTAAATGATTATCTCGCGAAACGTGATGCCGAATGGATGGAACCAATTTTTAAAGCACTTGGGCTAAGTGTTGGCATTGTTGAGTCCCAAATGGATTTTGACGCTCGTCGAAAAGCGTACGCAACGGATGTCACCTATGGCACTGCAAAAGAATTTGGCTTCGACTTCCTGAAAGACCGGCTGATGCAGCGAGAACTGAAGGAAGGCCGAGTAAATCTTGGGGCCACCCTCATGGGAGAAGCTCGTTCCGGCGAATCGAAGCTTCTCCAACGGCCGTACTGGTTCGCCCTCGTGGATGAAGCCGATAATGTTTTGATTGATGAAGCGAGGACACCTTTAATTATTTCCTCACCTGACGGGGAAATGGGAGAGCGCGAGCAACGAAAGGCGGCACTATTCCAGTTCGCGTGCGAATTGGCTAGCGGCATGGTCGCTGATCTTCACTATGAGTATGACCCTCAAAAAAGATCGGCCGAACTCCTCGGTGTTGGTCGCAGTGCTGTGCGAGCATCAAAACGGCCTCGATTCGTCGACTCCGTGAGCATGCTTGAACTTTACGACTCGGTCGAACTTGCCCTCCGGGCCAAGATTGCTTTTATTCGTGACCGGCACTACGTTGTGCGAGACAAACAGGATGAACCCGGCCAAGAGATCGTTATCATCGATGAATTTACTGGTCGTATTGCCGAGGGCAGGTCATGGCGAGATGGGCTTCATCAGGCCGTTGAGGCAAAAGAAGGGCTGGAAGTAAAAACTGGGCGAGGTGGCCATGCCGCCCGAATAACAATTCAAGATCTTTTTGCACGATGGCCCAACCTGGCTGGCATGACAGGAACCATCGCGACAAGCGCGAGTGAAATTGGTCGCACCTACGATGTCGGAATTGCGATCGTTCCAACCAACAGACCTGCCGTACGTCAACGCCTCGAGCCAAAGGTTTGTAAAAATTACGATGAAAAATTGCGTGAGATTGTTGACGACATCAAAGATGTTCACGTGACCGGACGACCCATACTGATTGGTACACGCTCGATTGATAAATCAGAAGATCTTTCCAAAATCTTGACATCCGAGGGCCTGCCTCACACTGTTCTGAATGCGCGAAACGTTGCCTCAGAAGCAGAGATAGTTGCCGCAGCAGGTGGTCGTGGCCAAATTACCGTGTCAACGAATATGGCGGGACGCGGTACTGACATAAAGCTAGGAGATGGTGTTGAGGAACTTGGTGGACTCCATGTCATCTGCACTGAACTTCACGACTCTGCTCGAATTGACCGACAATTGGTTGGACGATGCGGCCGTCAAGGCGATCCCGGAACATGGCGCCAGTTCTTAGCTGTTGACGATGACATCCTGATTGAAGGGTATGGACCAAAACGTGCCAAACGAATAGGACGCCGCCTCGAGCGCCAACTCGATGGTCATCCTGAACGACTGCTGGCTTTCTTTCAACGCGCTCAACAGCGGGTTGAGGCTCGACATCGACGGCAACGGAGAGCACTTGAATACATGGAAAGACAGAAAGCTGAGTCGCACATTCAAATGAGCCAGGACCCATATCTTGACGCCGCGAGCTAAGTTTCCCGCCTCAAGGAGCCTCACTATCCCCGGTTCCGTAAATAGCTCAACATCGGTAAGATACGGCATTTTGGGAAGTCGCAGTCTCCCCCTCGCCACAAAGTCCGATTGACGGCTTGGGCACGCATTTGTGAATGTCTTAGCCTTCTCGATTCAGGAAAACCATATGGCTCGGAATACACACAATTGGCTGGAAAATCCGCCCAATTTTGAAACCTCTCGCACGCGTCACGTCGCAGGACACTTCTTGTTTCTGGTTGTTGTGACGGTGATTGGTTCTGCGTCACCTTGCGTCTGGTCGCAGGAGAATGTTTCGCCTCAAGAAAAACCGGACTCCACGAACCAAACAGTTACAAAAGAAGGCACTCCTTCGGCCCAAGACCTCAAAACACAGCCAACAACACAGCCAACAACACAGCCAACAACACAGCCAACAACACAGCCAACAACACAGCCAACAACACAGCCAACAACACAGCCAACAACACAGCCAACAACTCAGCCAACAACTCAGCCAACAACTCAGCCAACAACTCAGCCAACAACTCAGCCAACAACTCAGCCAACAACTCAGCCAACAACAGCAGCCAACGACTCAGACCAACGAAAGCAGTACGGACTCTTTCTCTGGCACTTCTTCAGAGAAGATACAGCCCACGGCTGAGCCCGTTACACCGCCACCTTCGGCAGATGCTCCCTCAGCATCAGCACCAACAATGCAAAACACGGCCGCTGACGGCACCGTGTCGATTGTTATTCAGCCGGACACTCGATCGCCCCCACCCCCCGCCGGATTCACACGTCCGCCAAACCCGATTGAACCTGAGAATCCGTCAGTGGTGAGTTCTACAGAGACTGTGACCTCTCCGGACAAGACGGCTGCAACGCTGTTACTCGAGCGAATTCTCGAGCCGCTGGAGTTTAGCGAAGCCAACAATCGTATCGACCCAACTCGCAGTGCAACGCTTTACGCAAGACCACTGCCACTCATCGAGGCACTTCAGCGGTCGGGAGATCGGAGCCGAAGACTCTGGATAACTCAAGCGTATTGGCAGGTGTCACGAGGGTATGCCAGTATTCGTTTTGCAACTGAGGCCCGAGAACGTCTTGAATTTATCGCACCCGGCAGTGACCCGCACGATCAGATGGTACTCGACGTCGCAAGTGCGGCAGCCGAGGCAGACCTGGCAGACGCCCATGCTGAGTTGATTGCCGCACAGCAACAGCTCGTTGATCTCGTTAGGCTGCCGATAGGCGAACCTGCACCGTGGCCGGTTGACCGCCCTCTTGCAGGATCCTATGAAACCCACTTTGCTGCAATTTTTGCAACTCGACCAGCAACAGGACGGATTCGAGCGATTGATCGAATGCTTCCGAGTAAGCATGACGCAGTCGAGGCACGAGCAGTTGCAGTCGAGGCTGCAGAGTCTGCCATGAATCGTGCCGAATCTGACCATGCTCGCGGCAAACGTCCTATTGAGGCCGTCGTTGCAGCCCATCGAATGCTTCGCCTGCAGCAGCAAGAATTTGCGGAGTCGCTCGCAACATACAATCTCGATATCGCAGAGTACGCGATGGCAGTTGCAGATACATCCGTTCCCGACGACCGTTATGTATCGATGCTCATTGGAACACCCATCCAATGGAAACCACAACCTGCCTCAAACGTTATCCCCGCAACTGGACTCCTACCGATTGAGGAGACAACAACACTCCCGCAGCCATGACCTGACAGGTAGCTCACGCGACACTGATTTGAGACTCCCATTGCCTTGCATCAGCAACTCTATCGGGCATCCAAACTGCAGGCTGTAAAAAGCGGGTTCTTTTTGACAGCACGCATGCCTGGCGTCTCGAGAAAATGACATTCCCACAATTTATCTCCCCGAAATATACACACGAAGAGCATGCCTGCGACGCTTCCCCACCAATCCTCTGACACTCCAAAACAGACGCATGAACGTCTCACGATCGGCAACGTAGATGTTGATCCTCCAGTTTTGCAGGCTCCTATGGCTGGCTATACAAATTATGCCTTTCGGCAAGTTGTCAGAGAGTTTGGTGGCGCGGGACTTCTTGCAACAGAAATGATTGCAGCCCGCAGTGCCATTTGGCTTGAGACCAACAAAAGTGAACATCCAGATCGCCTCTGGGGCGTGCGTGAGGAACCTCGACCGCTTGCCGTTCAGATGTGGGATAACGACGCTGAAAATTTAGCTCAAGTCGGCAAACGACTAGCACAAGACTTTCAGGTAAGCGTCATTGACCTGAACTTTGGCTGTCCTGTTCGTCAGGTCACGGAAAAAGCGCACAGTGGATCATGGTTGCTACGCGACCCCGAACGTGTTGGTGAAATTGTTCGCCGTGTTGTTGATGCCTGTGGAGACACGCCTGTGTCAGCAAAGATTCGTCTTGGGTGTTCCGAAAATTGTCAGACGGCGATTGAAGTTGCTCAGCGAATTGAAGAAGCCGGGGCAAGTTGTCTTACTGTTCACGGTCGCGTTGCCACTCAATATTTCAAAGGCGAAGCAGACTGGGAAGCGATCCGTCAGGTGAAACAATGCGTCTCGCGCATGCCGGTGGTTGGCAACGGCGACATCACTTCTGCGGAGGAGGCCGTTTCACGACTTAAGAATTATGGTGTCGACGGAGTAATGATCGCGCGGGAGTGCCTGGCGAAACCATGGATTTTTTCACAGATTGCTGCACTTTTGAGGGGAGAACCAAAACCACCTGACCCAACAGCAGACGAACAGGAGAATATCGTCCTGCACCACTACAATCTCGTTTGCAGCCGGTTTGGTGTAGAACGAGGCACACTCCTCATGAGAAAATTTGCGTGCTCATACGCTCAAGGAATTCCTGGAGCACGAGACTTCCGAGGACATGTCTCCCGTGTCACCACTCGGCCAGAATTTCTCGATGTTGTTCGTCGATATTTCCCAAAACGTGTTACAGACTGAAAACGCGTCTTTTTTCACCGTTTGAGGTGTTTCAGAAATACAACTTGATCTCAGTGTCGAAATCAGGGACTGAATTCTCGAACACAATGCCTCCCGGCATCCTCGATACCGTTGAAGGCAGAACGGCCAGCCTCGCAACCGTCCCTGTGAAACCAATATTGAAGAATTTGGCGACATGGGGGGTTTTCAGTAGATTTCCCCGCACATTCAGTTCCCGAACTGTCGGAACCCTATAATAACCGTATAGTAGTACTACAGAGAGATTGTACTGAGGGGTACATCTCGTGCCGACATGTTGAGATGATCTGATTACAACGTAGCACTGGAGTTTACCGGAATGACACAGCCCTGGATCGAAGGCCGTTTTGAAGAAAATATGGTTTTGACAACGGTCGAACAAGCTATCAATTGGGCTCGTCAATCCAGCATTTGGCCGATGACGTTTGGCCTGGCCTGCTGTGCAATCGAAATGATGGCAGCGGGTGCAAGCCGATACGACATGGACCGCTTTGGTGCCGGTGCGTTCCGTGCCACGCCACGACAAGCCGATCTGATGGTTGTCGCTGGAACTGTGACTTACAAAATGGCGAGTAGAGTACGGCGTCTCTACAACATGATGCCCGATCCAAAATACGTTATCGCCATGGGTGCGTGCACCACAGGTGGTGGACCATATTTCAAGTGGGGCTATCACGTTGTAAAGGGCGTTGACCTCGTTGTTCCTGTCGACGTGTATGTTCCAGGCTGCCCGCCACGTCCCGAAAGCCTGCTTGAAGGTCTGATGAGAATTCAAGACAAGATTATGGGTCAGAAACTTGCAAAGAAGGTTGATGGTGTTGGAAAAATTGCTGATGAACTCCCGATACCACATCATTCCGGTTACGTTTCTTCAGCCGTTAAAGATAATGGAGAGCTTGTTTACGGTCATCAAAAGGTGAAGTCATAGTTCTTTGTTACGGAAATTCGAAATAGAAAAGTCTGGTGAATTGAATGAGCGAGCGGCTAGAAATTAAAAATGTTCATGTTGCCGTTGAGGGTCAGGAAATCCTCAAAGGAGTTGATCTGACAATTGGCAGGGGCGAAGTGCATGCGCTCATGGGGCCAAACGGATCAGGGAAAAGTACGCTTGGTTATGCCATTATGGGGCACCCTTCTTACGAGGTGACGGAGGGATCCGTCGAGTTGATCGATAGCGATGGTACACGACATGACATACTCGCCATGGAACCTGACGTACGAGCACGAGCCGGTGTTTTTCTGGCATTTCAACGACCTATGGCAATCCCGGGCGTCCGGCTCGCAGATTTTCTTCGTCATTCTGTAACGAATGTTCGTAATCCTGACCGAAAAGAAGGTCAGGAACTCATGCCAATGCGAGATTTTCGCAGCGAACTCAAAAGCAAGATGCAAGAACTGTCCATGGACTCTGATTTTGCTCGCCGGTACGTCAATGATGGTTTCTCTGGTGGAGAAATGAAGCGGGCAGAGATCTTGCAGTTGGCAATGCTTCGACCCCGGTTCGCCATCTTGGATGAGACTGACAGTGGTCTCGACGCCGATGCCGTGCGGCTTGCAAGTGAAAGTATTGCCAGAATCGGTGGAGCAGAAATGGGTATCCTGATTATCACACATCATGAGCAGCTTTTAGAACACAACATCCCCTTACAAACCCATGTCATGCTAGGTGGACGCATTGTTGAATCAGGAGGCCCAGAACTGGCAGCCGAACTGCACAAACAGGGCTATGATCGAATCAGAAAGGCTTACCCTGAGGCAGCTGCTGCTGAAGAGGCCATGGAAGCAGAACGTCGACTTGAAGCCACAACATCCTGACGCACCCGACACCCTGAAAAGGAAATCATACGATGTCTATTGACACTGAGGAATCTTCGACGCTCGCACTTGGGGAGATCAATAAGTACGATTTTCGTACGGACACTCCTACCGTTTTTAAAGCGCGTCGAGGACTCGACCGGGATATTGTTTCTCAGATTTCTGAAATGAAAAAAGAGCCGGCCTGGATGCGAGATTTCAGACTGAAATCGCTCGACATTTTCAACTCGAAGCCAATGCCAAACTGGGGCGGCAATATAGGCATCGATTTTCAAGATATTTTTTACTACCTCAAGCCTGCTGAGCAGCAGGGTAAAACCTGGGAGGAAGTGCCAGAGGAAATCAAGAAGACCTTTGATCGTCTTGGAATTCCAGAAGCTGAAAGGAAATTCCTTTCCGGTGTAAAAGCTCAGTTTGAGAGCGAGGTTGTTTACGGATCACTTCAGGAAGACCTTGCAAAAAAAGGTGTCATCTTTACCGACACTGACACCGCGGTGCGAGAGCATCCAGACCTCCTCCGGGAGTACTTCGGGACAATCATCCCGCCAACTGACAACAAATTTGCGGCCCTCAACTCGGCGGTCTGGTCAGGCGGGTCTTTCATATACGTCCCCAAAGGTGTCTCTATCGAGTTTCCCCTTCAGGCATACTTCCGTATCAATGCTGAAAGCATGGGGCAATTTGAACGGACATTAATTATCGTTGATGAGGGCGCTCACGTGCACTACGTCGAGGGATGCACCGCTCCTATGTACTCAACCGAGAGCCTGCACTCCGCAGTTGTCGAAATTGTTGTGAAGAAACATGGCCGTTGCCGTTACACGACGATCCAGAACTGGGCGAACAACATCTACAATTTGGTAACAAAACGTGCTCTTGCCTATGAGGGTGCCATGATGGAGTGGATTGACGGCAATCTCGGAAGCCAACTCACCATGAAATACCCGGCTGTTTATATGATGGAGCCTGGGGCTCGCGGCGAGATCCTTTCCATTGCATTTGCGACCGCCGGCCAGCACCAAGACGCGGGCGCAAAACTTGTTCATGCTGCACCAAATACTTCTGGACGGATTGTCTCCAAGAGCATTTCAAAAAACGGTGGTCGTTCGAGCTATCGCGGACTCGTTCGAGTTGAGCCAGGTGCAAAGAAAAGTCGCTCAAGTGTTGTTTGCGATGCACTCATTCTTGATGACATCAGTCGTAGTGACACATATCCATATATTGAAATCGAGGAACAAGACGTCTCGATTGGTCACGAAGCAAGTGTTTCAAAGATTGGAGAAGAACAGTTATTTTATCTCAAGAGTCGCGGTCTCTCCGAAGCTGAAGCGAGCACAATGATCGTAGGTGGTTTTATCGAGCCACTTGTCAAAGAACTTCCGATGGAATATGCCGTCGAAATGAACCGTCTGATCGAACTCCAGATGGAAGGCTCCGTCGGCTAACCTCCTCCTCCCCCCTGACTCCACTTATTCTTGCTTCATGACGACGACAACCGCCCCTGCCTCACTATTTAATCGCGACGCATTCCACCAGCTACTTGCTGAAAACCCTCTGCCCGAATGGGCAGACCAGCAACGACGTTCCTGCATGGATCAACTCGAGAAACTCGTGCTACCAGATCGTCGGCAAGAACACTGGATGCGAACAGATCTTCGCATGTTCAAGCCGGACATGTGGGGCCTGCGACCGGCTTCATCTTCTGAACCGCCTTCGGGGCTTCTTTCAGCACGATTTCCATCCTCGAATGATCAATCTCATGACGTCCAGACAATGGGTCGGCCTGACTACGCGGGTCATTTCAAGACAATAAACGGCCATGTTGTTCAGAATGAAATCGATCCGGCACTCGCTGAGCAGGGAGTTCTCTTCGGTACTCCCGAGAATGTGCTTGCCAGTAGCGGTGACGTGCTGAAGAACCACTGGCTTCAGATCATTGATTCAAAGGAAGACTATTTCGCTGCTCTACATGGTGCGTTTCACCGAGGGAGTATGATTCTTTATGTTCCACCTGGCGTCCGCATTGCGGAACCAATTCATTGCCTTGCTGCCATTGATGACGGTGGTGTCGACACATCGCATGTACTTGTTGTTCTCGGAGAAGGCGCCGAAGCCACCGTTCTCACAGAAACCGCTACGTGTGGAACCACTGGATCGGGAACCGGTTTCCACTGCGGCGGCACCGAGATAGTCGTCGGAAAAAATGCCCTCCTTCGAATGGTGAACGTTCAAAACTGGGACCGCGGGGTGTGGCACGTCGCTCGTCAAAAAGCAGTTATTCATGAAAACGCCAAATTACAATGGACGCTGGCAGCACTTGGCAGCCGATTGTCTCAAGTTGCTCAAGATGTAGCAATGGTCGGCAAGAATGCAGAGGCTCAAGTCAATGGTGTCATGTTTACTGAAGGCAAGCAACAACTTGTCTACAACACGCTGCAGCATCACGAGGCCCCATCCTGCCGCAGCGACCTCCTTTATAAAGGGGCACTGCAAGACCGCAGCCGTCTTGTATGGCGTGGAATGATCAAGGTTGATAAGGCAGCCCAAAAAACAGACGGATACCAGCGCAACGACAACTTAATGCTTTCTGAAGCGGCACGATCCGACTCAATTCCCGGTCTTGAAATTGAGGCTGATGATGTTCGCTGCACCCATGGCGCAACGAGTGGTCGCGTTGATGAAGAGCAAATCTTTTATGCACAAGCGCGGGGACTGTCGGCAGACGAAGCCGCGAGACTCGTTGTTGCAGGATTCTTCCAGCAGGTCTTCGACCGCATAACAATAGCCTCTGTTCGAGAGGCATTGGCAACTGCTATAGGAAGCCGAATCCGTCGAGTATCGTAACCCCAGCAGAAATCGTCATCCATAACGCTCACCCAAAGCCTTTCTTTCATGCCAGAATTTATTCATGTTGCCGAAGTAGCTGACGTTTCAGACCCGGGAAAAATACTTGTGGAAGTTGATGGCGAAATGATTGCCCTCTTCCATGTCAGTGGTTCGTTCTATGCCATTGATGATGTTTGCACTCATGACGGAGGTCCGCTTGTAGACGGCGAACTTCAGGACTACACAATCGCATGCCCGAGACACGGTGCAAAATTCGACATCCGCACTGGTGCAGCTCTTTCGATGCCAGCAATTCGACCCACCCTTGCACATGATGTGAAGGTTGAAAACGGGAGTGTCTCTGTACGAATTCGAGAGCCTGGATCGGGGCCGAACGGAAATCCAGCACCGTCCACCGCACCAGCAGCAACAACTGTACATGCGGCTCCATCACAAAAGGCAGACACAAGCACGACACCTAGTGACACGACACCTAGTGACACGACAGATGGTGCGGCAGCTGAAACTCAAAGCCTTACAACCCAGACTCTCTCTGAAGATCTTGTTCGTGAATTATTAAAGCAGGTGAAAGACCCTGAATTATTTGTAAACATCGTTGACTTGGGACTGATTTATGACGTTTCTTTCAGTCAAGCCCCCGACGAAACGAAACAACTTGTCTCAATTGATATGACGATGACAAGCCCAGCCTGTCCTGCTGGACCACAATTGATTGCCGACACAAAACGTGTTGTCAACACGCACGAAAAAGTCGCTGACGTCGAGGTTCGGATTGTTATGGAACCACCGTGGACACCAGACCGCATGACCGACGATGCCCGCGACCAGCTGGGAATCTTCTGATTTCTCTTTCAACTGCACTTCAGCATGCGTCTCTTACTTTATGAATGGTGCTGCTCAGGTGGAATGCAGAGTGAAACTGCTCGTGACATTCTGCAAAAGGCTCCTCTTGAAGACTTCCTGAGGGAAGGCCGCCTCATGCTTGAGACACTCGCATGTGATGCTGAAAAAAACGTGGGTCTGGAAGTCACTGCAATGGTTGACGCAACCCTTCCAGTGACGGAAATGCCCCGTTTTTCTGAACATGTTACTGTTGAGAAAATTGCTTCTGGCAAGAGCCAATCGTCACTTCTTGCAATGGCTTCTGAGGCTGACCAGATCATTCTCATCGCGCCGGAAACTCATAATATTCTATTCCAGACCATCATCGCTGTGGAGCAAGCAGGTTTCGGAGACAGGCTTGTAAATTGCCCAACACCTTTTATCCGTGCCGCGAGTGACAAGCAGATAACATGCCTGATGCTCGCAGCTGCTGGCATCCCGACACCTGCTGGCTGCACATTAGCCACCGGCGGGAACCTTCCTACCGGATTCCGACTACCTGCTGTCCTCAAATCTCGTACAAGTGCTGGATGTGATGGCCTGATAATGATCCGGGACCGCTCCGATTTTGTCACACCAGAAACAGACTCACGGCTCGAATGCCACGTTCCAGGCATCCCGAGCAGCGTCTGTTGTCTCTGTCGAGCCGATTCAATCGTCCCGCTACTCCCACTGGAACAAGTGTTCACCGACGCTCAACAGCCGGTGTACATCGGTGGTCGACTTGCTCACAAAGATTATCATGCCCGGATGCAGTCTCTTGCAGTACGGTCAATCAACGCTCTCAACAAAACAACGCGATCCAGAGCCCGTGGCTGGGTCGGAGTTGATATGATTCTAGGTAGTCGCGATGACGAGCACGACGACCGAGTGCTTGAAATCAATCCTCGTCTCACCACTTCTTTTGTTGGCTTATCTCGTGCCCAGCGAGGTGGCCTCATTCATCCACTCCTCAATCACGTCCAAGGTGAAGAAATCGACATTGCGCCATGGAATACTGAAGTTTGTGAGTTTTCCGTGGTGTAACATTTTCAAGTAATGGTTTTCGTTCATGTCATCAACGTCGATCAATTCATGGCTGGCTTTTGATATTGGTGGAGCCAATATCAAGGCTGCTGACGGACGCGGGTGGTCCTACAGTGAACCTTTTGCAATGTGGCAGGAATGGAAGCGACTCCCCGATGTCCTCGCTCACATAAAAAGCCTCCGCCCGTCCAGCCACTATGCCGTCACCATGACGGGTGAGATTGCCGACTGCTTTTCTGGCCGCAGCGCGGGCGTCAAGCACATTGTTGGATCATGTTCTGCTGCCCTAGGCAAACGAGACGTCGTTTTCTATTGCGTCGATGGCTCACTTCGTGGGGAGACTGAGGCTACACACCAACCACTCCAAGTCGCTGCTTCAAACTGGCATGCTTTGGCTCGACTCGCTGGCTCAATTGTCTCTTCAGGGCGTAGCTGGCTGATTGATATTGGCTCAACAACCACTGACATTGTGCCCCTGGCATGTGGACAGCCAGTTCCTCAGGGGACGAATGACTGGGATCGACTTCTTTGCGGTGAACTCGTCTACACGGGCATGGAACGCACGCCGGTACCCGCACTCAGACAGTCGCTGCCTCACCGGGGGGACTCACGGCCAGTTGCATGTGAGTGCTTTGCTACGTCACATGATGTCTGGCTCCTTCTCGGCGTCCTGCCTGAAGACACTCAATCAAGCACCACAGCCGACCACAAGCCGGCTACTCGTGATGCGGCTCGCGTTCGTATGGCTCGCTCTATGCTTCTTGAGCCAGCATCATTTACTTTTGCGGATGCGATTGAAGCAGCAGCGGCAATTGCCGACTCGCAGACTCGTTTGATTCAAAATGCCATGGGGTCAATGATCCAGAACCCGCTCCCAGAAGATCATGTCGTACTAAGTGGACAAGGTGAGATGTTGGCAAGAAGAGTTCTTGATCATATGAACTGGAATCCTCAAATAGTTTCTCTCAAAGATATCATGGGCGCTGATCTATCTCGTGTCGCTCCGGCGCACGCCGTAGCAAAGATAGCGCAGCAGATATTATGAATACAATGACATCACAGGAAGAAAGCCCATGGGACTGGCAGCGTGGCTGGCTTCGTCAACCGCGCGACAGAAGTAAACAGCTCCGCGTTGTGGTCAAAATCGGTGGTAGCCTTTTCTCAACTTCTGGATGGCAACATGCTGTTCAATCTCTCATTGCACATGAATCACTGTCTAACCATTCAGTAGTCATCCTCGCGGGGGGAGGTCCTCTTGTAGATGGGCTACGAGTCATTGATGCAAACAGCTCACTGCCGGACTCTTTGATGCACGACCTTGCACTTGAAGCCATGGGGATCACAGCTCAGATCCTAGCGGCAACATTGAAATTACCACTTGCCGAGGAAGAGACGGGTGCCTCTCCGATCGTACTCGACATCAGGAAACGGGGTATGGCAGATCACGTAATTGGGTCTCTTCCACATTCATGGGACACAACAAGCGACTCAATTGCGGCTGCTATTGCCACTACAACAGAGTCTGCTTTACTGCTTGTAAAGAGCACTCCGCCACCGACGCATGACTTAGAATGCCTTGCATCCAAAGGATGGGTAGACCACTCTTTCCCAACAGCATGCATTGATTTAGAAGACATTTGCTGGGCAGCACCGCGGCAGTAGAACGTATCAGACTCTCAGCGACCAAGTACGGCTCCGGTGAACACGTTCATTCCCAGCAGATACCCGACTGTGGGCGGGATGCGAGTGCAAGTTGTCGTCTAGAGCCAATATCTTGAACCTCGACGACGTTTTCGAGGAAGGCCCAGGGCTGAAACTGAACACCTCCGGAGGCACTAAGAATCCACCGACTCCCTCGCTTCATGCCATGCGCAACCGTTGGCACATGCTTTGGAACTTCGTAGCGTGAGAGCTGAACCGAAGAAGTATCTTTCAATAGCGAGAGGTCCAGCCCTGCTCGATCGGCAAGCTGCCTACTATCAATTAAAGCTGCGACAACTGCCAGATCAACGCAATTCATCAATTCTCGAAAAACTGGCTTGTTCGATGCCAGATCGTCGTAATACGCAGTCATCCGCTCACACCAACGTGCAGCATTCTTGTCAGTTCGTCCACTCCCTCGCTTCATACCCTCTCGAGCCAGAAGATCGGTTTCAGTCAGGCACACCATTTTCCCACCTGTCAGTTTCCAACCGAGTTCATCAGGGTCCCGTGCAATGGGGCTATATTGAGCTTCCAGCCAGAACCGTGGCAATATTGTTGAACCGGCGGCAGCCTGGACCATTGAAAGATAACTCGGCAATTCAGCAATTTCTGATGACTCCAGCCCCATGCCAATTCGTTTCATTCGATAATCTGCGGCTACGAGAACCTGCGCGAAGTGTGTATCTGCGGGCACACCCCCAACTGTCACTTGCTGAGGGCCCAAGGCTTCCTCCATTGATCGAAAGATTTTCTGTGGATTTGGCATCCGCTTCGTTGAACTGAGAACTTCCTGCAGCCGAGCAATGCCCTCGGGCGTTGGATCAATAGAGCAACGCATTCCACCCATGCGTGCTGCATCAATTGATCGAAGTGCCACGACCAAATCTTCAAGTAGTAAAAGGGGCCGACCACTGGTTGCACCAACGAAAATACCGTTTTCATCAACGGTAATTTCATCACTTGGTCCAGCCAAAACCAAATCGTGTCCGTCAGGGTCGACAAACACGTATTCAATTTGCTCTAGCCCGCCAAGTGTCAAGACTTCTGGAGAAACAAGTTCGCGTTCTGTTACAGCCCGCTGAACATCTTCGAGAACACGTCTCAATGAAACCTTTTGAAGATCAGAACGCTGACCTATCTGCGGTGGATTTTCTTGAAGAATTTTTTTTCGCTGAGCGGCAATGCTTTCAAGTGCCTGTGGCTCAATCGTGCGAACGATACCGTCAGCATCAACTGAAATACCACCAACTGCCTGAGCACCTAGCCCACCACCAGCAAATTGGCCGAATACGTGATCAGTGAGGAAAACATTCAGGACTGCAAACAGCACAACAGCACAACACGTCGTCGCAAAACTGTTTTCAAAGACCGTAAAAAAATTCATTCGTGTGCAGCTACGCATAAAAACCCTCATCATCACGTTCGACTGGAATTCAAATCAGGCCAACTGTTCGAGCAACGGTATAAATTTCTAATTGCACGACAATGTAGGTGAGATGCTAGCCTCAGCACGCCCTTGAGGGCAAACCCTCTTTACTCAAGCAATTGTGGCCCGAAAGGCCTATTCTTCAATGTTTTCATGAATTCTCGGACTTTTTCCTGCTAAATTAGGGCTTACTATGCGATGACGTTTGGGTTCGGTTTATTGATGCGTGTGAGTGTATATCGCAAGGAGAGCCCCAATTGGCCATGATGTAAGCATGAATAACGACAAATCTACTCCACTTGCCGATGCTCATGTCCTTGTTCGGGATCCTGCCAATGGCCCGATGCTTACTCCGCTCACTCCCGGAGACGTCCTCAGCCTCGGTCGTGCACCTGGAAATACCATTGTGCTCCATGACGAGCGGGCAAGCCGAAATCACGCCGAGATACGGGTTAACGACGACGGGAAATGGGTCATCCAAGACCTGAAAAGTCGCAACGGCACAACGATCGGTGCCGATGAAATTACATCAGAACATACGCTTATCGACGGAGACACAATTCAGATCGGATCCATTACGATCCTTTTCTGTGAAGGGCCTCCACCATCGTTATCTGAGGCGGATGAATCTGATACCGATGGCACTGGCATAACCGGTGAAATGTCTGCCGAAATCGCAGAGTGGCATTCAACGATTCGCTATCGTCGAAACCGTAGCCGTTTACTTGATGACATACGTGAATCAGCTCGAACGGCTCCAAAAGTAGGGCAGGCAGCTGCAGAACTGTGCCGACTCGCATTTACGTTAGGTCGTGCCACAGAAGTATCATCTGCTGCAAACCGTGCTCTTGAGTCTGCCATGCTTGGATCGAACGCAAGCAAAGGAATGGTTTTGCTTCCAACGCCTGAGGCCATTCATGAAGAGAGGATGACCGTAACTGACTTATACGGCGTTGCAGCAGTCCCATCAGACCTTCGCATTGATGACATTCCAACGAACCTGGTTGAAGCAGCCCTTGCAACAGATGAAGCCATATTAGCAGGACCGGAGACGGTCGGTGCACAACCACCAGCAATAACCATAGCCGCCCCCATACGTGTGCATGGAAAACCTGTCGGGGCAATCTACCTCAGCAGTGAGCCGAGTAGTGATGAAAAATCTCCTGACGACCTTGAGTTTGTAATTGCTGTCTGCGACGCCATAGGTCAGGTTTACACAAATCTTGAAGCCCGAGAAACGCTTTCGACCCGACTTGCGACGGCAGCGAGTGAAAACAAACTGCTCAAAGAGCGGCTCGGTGAAAAAACACGCATGGTTGGTGACAGCCCTGCCCTTGCAACAATCACATCACAGGTTGAGCGGGTTGCGAGTACAAAAGCCACGGTCCTTGTTCGAGGTGAAAGTGGTGCTGGTAAGGAATTAGTCGCACAAGCCATTCACGATGCAAGTGATCGCAAGAGCGGCCCTTTTGTCTGCCTGAATTGCGCTGCTCTGTCAGAGACGCTCCTGGAGAGCGAACTGTTTGGTCACGAGAAAGGTGCCTTCACTGGCGCGACTGATAAAAAGGCTGGGAAATTCGAACTTGCTGACAACGGAACACTCTTCCTCGATGAAATCGGTGAGATGAGCCCTACCATCCAGGCAAAATTTTTGAGAGTGCTTGAGGGGCATGCATTCGAACGAGTGGGAGGCAGCACCCGACTCAAGGTTGATGTACGAGTCGTAGCAGCTACAAATCGTCACCTCGAAGACGCTGTTGCAAGTGGTGGATTCCGACGAGACCTTTACTTCCGACTCCGTGTGGTCGAAATTGCAGTGCCTCCACTGAGAAAACGACAAGAAGATATCGAGTTACTTGCAAATCACTTTGTAGACGTATTCAGTCGAGAGACTGGCCGAAAAATTGAGGGCTTCAGTTCTGCAGCCATTGGTGCAATGCAGGAATACCATTGGCCCGGAAACATTCGTGAATTACGAAACTGCATCGAACGTGCCGTCGTCCTGAGTTCGAGCAGCATTATTGATGTTCCCGACCTTGCCCTGAGCACTCTTGCCTCCCCGGGCGATACCGGTCGAATCGAATCCGTGGACCACAAGTTTACACCAGAAACGTTAGCCACTATCGAAAAACGCCACATACTGGCGACGCTTGAGTGTACCGGTGGCAACAAAACAAAAGCAGCGAAACTCTTGGGCATTGAACGATCTACCCTTGATCGTAAATTTGCTCGATGGGGCAAGACTGACTGAATACAGACTATCTGGCTAAAGACCAAAATATCGCTTCCATGCTTCAACGTCTCCTGGCCCTGGCTCCGTCGGCTTGGTTTCTTTCTGTCGAACGCGTTCGTTCATCGCTCGACGCTTTCCTGTGAGCCATTCATGGCTATCGACAGCAATCGCTCGCCGACGGCGTGCTGCTGCCTGCACCCGCCGATCACTCGACACGACAACCAGGCCCGATGGTGATTCCTCCTCGACCATTTCCTCGATGAGTGAATCTGCATCTGGATATTCCCGAGCAAACCATACCCGAATAGATCCGTGAAGGTATCTTGCGGGGAGACCATCGGGGGCATCAGCCGCATCGAAAACAACAATTGTCTGCTCCGCCTCAGCCCCAAGTAACTCCGAAAGATGGTCAAGAAGAGCTCGACGAGACTGCTCGAATCCAAGTGGCCCTCGCGCATCACCGAACACACCCGAGGCATGCAATAGGTTGTACCCGTCAATTATGATCATTGCTCTACAACTAGCTGGAGAGGCGATATTTCACTTTTCCGTGAACAATTGTCGCAACAGCTCGTCCGCGTAGCGTCCATCCATGAAATGGTGAATTCACGCTTTTCGATGAAAAAGAATTGACATCTACTTGCCATTCACGAGATGGATCGATAATCGTCACATCAGCAATCGCACCTGGCCTGAGAGTACCTCGATTAATACCAAGGATTCTCGACGGCAGTAGACTAATGGCTTCGACAAATCGTGGCCAATCAATACGACCAGACTCAATCAGACGTGTCACAGAGAGGCCAACCGCTGTTTCCAGCCCAAGGATGCCAAACGGCGCTCTGTCTAGTTCGAGTAACTTTTTTTCTGGTGCGTGTGGAGCGTGATCCGTTGCAATACAGTCAATTGCGCCATCAGCAAGCCCTGCAAGAATACCTTCGACATCTTTTGCTGTTCGCAGCGGTGGGCTCATTTTGAAGTTTGAATCGAACCCGCGAAGAGATTCGTCCGTCAGCGTAAAATGGTGCGGGCAGGCCTCCGCGGTGACCCGAACGCCACGTGCTTTTGCCTCACGGATCAGACTGACGCCCTGAGCTGTTGAAACATGCATTACATGAAGGCGACCGCCAGTCACATCTGCGAGTGCAATATCTCGCCCGATCATGACTTCTTCTGCTGCTGCCGGCATACCCTTCAGGCCAAGCGACATGGAGACAAGGCCTTCATTCATAACGCCACCATGAGAAAGCTCTAAAACTTCTTCATGGGCCAGAATTGGTTTATCGAACATTCGACAATACTCAAATGCCCGACGCATCAATTCAGCATCGTAAACAGGCGATCCATCGTCACTGAAAGCAACAGCCCCAGCTTCAACCAATTGACCGATTTCGGCAAGTTCCTTCCCTTCTCGCTCATGGCTTACACACGCAACAACAAATACATTGCAGGTATCTGCTCGTGCCGCTTTTTGACGAATAAACTCTACGTTGGCCTGGGTATCAATTGCCGGCTCAGTGTTGGGGATACAGGCAACACTCGTGAATCCACCCGCCAGGGCTGCTTTGGTCCCAGTCTCAATAGTTTCATCCTCTTCACGACCGGGTTCACGAAGATGCACGTGCATGTCGACCAGCCCCGGCGTAACAATGAAACCATGGGCATCAATCGTCTCATCAACTTTTCCAAGCGGCTGACTACCATCATGACCAATAGACATTATCAAGCCATCACGGATAAGCAGATCGTCTACTCGATCAATCCCCTGATCTGGATCAACTACTCGTCCACCACGAATTACCATGGATGCCATTACTTTTGCCCCTTATAATCTGAAGAATCTATTGTGAGGCCATTTCTCTGCACTCCACAGATGAGCCAAAGTACTGCCATTCGTACAGCGAGCCCATTGGTGACCTGATCCAAAATAAGCGACTGAGGGCAATCTGCTACATCCGCAGTCACCTCAACACCACGATTAATGGGACCAGGAGCCAGAATAACCAAATCATCTTTCGCACGACGAAGACGGTCCCGATTCATGGCGTACAAATGGGCATATTCTCGGACTGAGGGAAATGGTCGTGTTTTTTGTCGCTCGAACTGTATCCGTAAAAGATTGAGAACATCGCATCGTGGTAAAATAGCATCAAGGTCATGTGACACCTCTACTCCAAACTCTTGCCAACCATCAGAAACAAGAGTGGGCGGGCCACAAAGAATCACTTTCGCACCAAGTTTTGTCAGGCCCCATAAATTCGACCGTGCCGTTCGACTGTGCGCAATATCGCCAACCAGACCAACAGTTAGGCCTTTAAGATCACCAAGGCGTTCCCGAATTGAAAAGATGTCCAACAATCCCTGAGTCGGGTGGGCATGCGGTCCATCTCCGGCATTGATAACACCAACATCAAGATGGGAAGCAAGTAGATGAGGTGTTCCAGGTGTTCCGTGCCTGACGACTACGGCATCGACTCCCATTGCCTCAAGATTCTTGGCAGTGTCAATGAATGATTCACCTTTGGACAAACTGCTTGTTGAAGCCGAAAAGTCGATAACGTCTGCTCCCAGACGGCGAGCAGCCAAAGAGAAACTTGTTTTTGTTCGAGTGGAGTTTTCAAAGAACAGATTCACAATAGAAGCACCCGAAAGAACATCGATTTTTTTACGACATCCTTGCGTGGCTTCCTTGCACATTACGGCAGTATCAAGAATCAGGCTGATTTCCTCAGCCGAAAGTTCTTCTAAGTCGAGTAGATGGCGATGCGTCCAACCCCTCGGCGGGAGATCCCCCCTGAGTACCACTGGTGCGACGGTGGACGATTTTGATTGCGACATGAAACGGGCCCTGCACAACAGTTAAAGATGGGCAAAAGAAGTCAGCCAGGCAGAGTCTACCAGCGGTCTGCCGCGTCGTCATTACCTGAGAATGCTGGACTTGCTCCAGGCCCGAAAAAAGATCTACCTTCTCACTTGAAATACCTTCCAACTGCTGCCGCTGTCCCCACAAAATAGCGAGTTGCCGTCGGGAGGACGGTTGCTTCCCTCGGTACAAAAAACTCTATGCACCGACCATATACAAAAGTTTTCATAAAACGCCCTACCCCGCGAGTCGATTCTTGTAGCGATTGCCTATACGGAATTGGTTTGCGCGTAACGCTGCTTGCCATCGGTATCGGGATAACAACTGGCTGCAGTTCTGCCATCTCAATGAGGGAAGCACTTCGGGACGGCATCGAGCAGGCCGCAGCAGTATCCCAACTCACTGTTCTCAGTGATGTTGAATCTGACCCATCGACAAAGATGACTTCTGACGAGGCTGCCACTGCTTCGTATGCACCAGAAACTCCTGACTCCCCAACTTATATCGATGAGGGTGAGTTCGGAATGGATGAGCCACATGACATCTCTCTCGACATCGAAGCAGCTGTCAGCACACTATCAGAAACAAACAGTCTTGATACTGCGTCAAAAGCAGCGCTCGTTGAAACACTTGAAATGACCCCGCAAGCTGATTGGCCAGTTGTCATTGAAGAGTTCACTGCCACGCTCACTGCCCTTCGGACGACGGAGACGACACCGGCTCTGTATCTTGACAACACGGAAATTGTATTAAGCGAAGGGAACACCATCTCAAACCTTCCTGCAGTCGATGAAGTAGATGCCGATGGTAGAGATTTCCAGGAACCTTTGGAAACAACACGGCCCGCCCCTCTTTCCGAAACAACAATTGAAGACCTAGACAGCTCATATGACAGCGTAGCTATCATCTCTTCACCGAAAAGCTCATCGCCCCAAGAACCGGTTGCCACAGCACCGTCTAACCAGACAGTATCCACTGAGGTGCCAAAGACTCCTCGGATCGACTTGCTCGAAGACGACCCTGCAGAGGCTTCACCAGCGCAACAAACACCTCTGGCTATCCACAGGCCATGTCTTGCTCAGAAAGTACTTGGATGGGGAATGGTTGAAGATTTTCCTCAAAACGAACTCTGCGCTGGCAGTGAAGTCATCGTTTACTTTGAGCTGACTGGGATTGAATCAAGCGAATCTGACGAAGGTTTCGAAACCAACATTGAAACAGCTCTGCGGCTTGATGATGCTGCCGGAAAGCGGCTCCACAGCTGGTCACTCCCTCCCCTTGTAGAGGTCTGCGCTTCCGTTCGACGCGATTATTTCGCTCGCTTTTTCGTGAATCTTCCAACCCACCTCCTCCCTGGCGACCATCAACTCATCTTGACCGTAACTGACTCGCATTCGGGAACCACGGCAGAAACAGTTCTGCCATTTGCTATCGCTCCAAGCGGATTTGTTGCTGGAACTACAAAGTAAGAAATACACCGAAAGTCTCCATTATTACTGCAGTGGCGGCGGTATCAGTTCCGGTGGCTGTCTTTGCATTGCCCCTTCTTGCTTTACAAACTCAAGGTCGATCGCTGCAGGTGTCGACATCGTGAGTGGAAAATCCTCTAGCTGAAGCAGGTTTGCAATTTCAGCTGCACTTGTCCACCGAGTTCCCTGAGATTGAACATACGACAATTCTGTCTCTGTCAGGATGCGTTGCGCTTCAAGCAATCTCACAAATGTAAGCTCCCCTTCAGAGTATAAAAACTGAGTGACGCGGACGGTTTCTCGTGCCTTCGGTAAAATTAGCTCTTGATACCACTCCGCTTGCCGACGAGCCTGCCGATATTCATTGATAATTCGTGCGGTCTGATCAGCGAGTCCAATTTCAACTGATCGTAGCCCTGCTCTTGCCTTCGCAATCTCTGCACGTGCGGCTCGAATGTTTCCTTGGTTGCGATTAAAAAGAGGGATGGTGCAGCTAACCTCAAGAACTCCCTGGTCCTGTTCAGGTACGCCGACGAGGCCGACAGGACTCACCTGCCGTTGGTACCCTCCCATTACTGTCACATTAGGAATTGGTTCAACGACGGATCGCTCCAACTTCCACTGAGCTCGTGCAATATCTGTTTGCGCTGCTTGCGGGTCAGCATTTCTTGCAATCACAATTCGCTGCAAGAGTTTGAGATCGAAATTTGGCAGTACCTGAAACAGGTCACCTTCAATAGTTCCAACGTCTGCCATGGGCAGTCCAATAGCGGTTGCTAATTCCCGCCTTCCTGTCTCAATATCAACAGTTGCGTTGAGTAATCGAACTTCAGCGCGGTCCCGCTCAATACTCCAAAATAATGTGTCAGCTTTGGTTCCTTCTCCCGCGGCAGCCAATTCCTGCCCAAGTTGATATGAACGATTCGAAATGTCATAAAGCTGTTTAAAAATTATAAGTTTTCGCTGTGCGACGAGTAATTCATAAAATGCACGGCGAACTCCCGTAAGCACCTCGTATCTCGCTCTGATCAGCTCATATTCCGTTCTTTGAACGCCTCGCAGTGCCGCCTGTTGTGCCAACTTAAGTTTGCCTGCAGTGACAAATTCCTGCGAAACAAAACCATTCCATTGACTGTCCGCGCCAGACAACTGTGGACTTGACCCTGCTAAGGTTGGATTCGGATACAGCCGAGCTTGCACTGCCTCGCCTCGTGCCTCTTCGACAGAAGCTCTTGCTGCTTTCATTCGCGGATGATTCTCAAGTGATAATGATGAAAATTCAGCCAGTGTGTTTGGCGAAGGCCCCTGATCAACTGAGGCTGTCCTATATCCTTGCACTGCAGGAACCAGCACCGGCTTTCCGGAAGGCAGGGGGACTGGCAAGGCAAGATTCTGTCCCTTTTCATTGAGACGCAATGACTCGGCCAATGAACTGTCTTGCCAAGGCTCTGCGTACACAGACAATTGCAGCACCACGCACAAGAGCCCCAGCCACAAGGCACACTGAAAAGAGAGAATTCGTGATTGTGGCAATTGTTTCATAGGCCTGAAAAATCTTGTGGAACACCATCAAGTATTTTCGGAATCGTTGGGCCGTAAAGTTAATCAAAACCACCGGCATCACCCGTCTTCGCAGGCTTTACTACAGGCCGCAGATCGCCACATTCCATGATTGTCATCGGGGAATTATTTTATGCCGATTCTTACTAACAGAATCTAGGACTCCTCACGGATAGTTCCATGGCCGTAAACTTCGATGTTTTGTCGTATGAAGCCCGCTCCCTCCTCTACGCTGAATTGGTTTTCCTGCACGCTTCTCTTTTTCCTATGCACCGCAGGGCCTAGAGCATGTGGCCAGGCACTTGTAGATGAGGGTATCTGGACGGCCTACTTTTCACAGGGTGAATTTAACAGTCCAAGAATCCAAAGTGACAACAGCCTCTGGTGGCTTGATGCCCATTGGAGATACTCTGGTGATGACTTTCTGTTCACTCAAGGAATTATTCGGCCAGGTATCGGACGTCGACTGAATGATGAAAATTCTATCTGGGCTGGCTATGCATGGATTGGAGAAAGAATCCCTGGTTTTGATATTCATGAAAACCGATTCTGGCAGCAATGGATAACCACACGACAGCGAGGCGATGTTTCATTCCAATTTCGTAGTCGGCTAGAACAGCGGTTTGTCTCAGCTGGGGCTCAGGTTGGCTGGCGTTTTCGACAGCTTGTGCGAGCACAGAAGCCACTTGAGCATCACTCAGATCTACTCTGGGTAGCCTGGGATGAAATATTCTTACATCTTCGCGATACCGACTGGGGAGCAGTAACCGGTTACAACCAAAATCGAGTGTTTGTTGGCATGGGACGCATTCCGAATAAGCGGAGCCCCTGGAGGACGGAAATCGGGTATCTCTATCAGCAAATCGACATCCCTGAGGATGGCGCTGATCTGAATAACCACATTCTCTCAGTAAATTTCTACTTTAATCCGTAGCCCAGTGACTAGCGGACGAAGATGAACCTACTCCACCAACGAACCGAACCTCGAAATTTGTATCTACCACGTTCCATCCTGCCGGCTACAAAGCCTTTCAAATGCTTTTTCATACTGAGACAACAAAGCAGCTTTCAACTTCCATTGTGCAGTTGCATAATGCTCAATCGAATCCTGAATCTGCTGCACAGATCCATCACAAAAAAGAAACTGGATCACGCCACCAGAATGATCTGAAGAATATCCCGAGCGTCCTTCCTCGGTGGCGTTTCCAGAAGAGTCCGGTGGAGTATTCAGGCGAGCGTTTGCAGTACCAAGCGTACGTTCTATCGTCTGCGCTTCAGAACTAGCCCGCGTGAGATGGATCAACCCTGCTTGCCCACTTGCTGTTGAACGCTCACCTATCATGATCGTTTTGGAAAGACCATCAGGAATCTGACTGATTTTTAGTTTGGAACCTCGCCAGAAAATCCCCGAGTTACTGGGGCTTTCAATATTCCCATATTGGTTTCCCTTCCTGACGTCCGCACCCACGAAACGACCTCGGTCACTCCATCCAAACCACGTGTTGTTTCCAACGTAGTTTGACCGTGCAGAAGGCATGATTGTTGCGCCTGAATGGCCTGGTGGCTGTGGACCGGGCGGAACAATTGTTGGTGGATTCCCGTACACGATGACATCTCTTTCACTCCCCATATTTACATCTTCTCCGGCATAATCTGACGGACACATGAAACCGGAGATCGGCTGCTGGAGAACATCCAAACTAATTTGATTAGCCTCAAAGTATTCCCAGGGTCTGTATGACGTATCGAAATTCCCAGCAGCATCTGCTTCCATAAACGGCAAAATATAACTTGCCCACGACCAGGCAGTAATATTTTTGCCATCAGAAATTTGCTCCCCAGGTGACGGGATTCTCCCCAACGTCGTCGGAAGCACGTCGTTATATCCGGGTGGAAAATGCCGATGTGACGTTTCATAATTATGAAGCGCGAGGCCAATCTGCTTGAGATTGTTCCCACACGACATACGCCTTGCTGCCTCACGAGCCATCTGCACCGCTGGAAGTAAAAGGCCAACAAGAACGCCAATGATGGCGATCACGACAAGAAGCTCAATAAGCGTAAATCCGCACCGTTTCGTATTTTTCATATTCCGCCAAAACCTTATTCAACAAAATGAGAGATAGCGACTGATACCTAAAAAATATCTCGAAAGTTATAATTTCTCAATGCAATTTGCGCAACGCAAACACCCCCCCCTTTTTTTAGGGGTGGCGGCCCTGCTTGCGTCGTACGAAAAATCATAATTTCAGCTATTTTTCGTTACTTTTTTGTTATTTTCGAAAAGAATGGAAGCTGCCGATCGATTTCGGACAGACGATAGCCAAACCCCGTTCCACTCAATGTTGAAAGGTCAAGCTGGCCATTCCGCCGTTGATAGATGCCTGGGTGAATCCGTTGTTCAGGTGCTGACGCAGCCGGATAGAACTGCATGCCGTTTGACTCGACTCCCTCGAATCGTACCTGCATGCGCGGCAAGTCGAACATGTGGAATCTGTGCGAGCATCGGGTTTGTGAGGTCTTGCACCATGAGGGGCATGTCGTGTGCTTTGGCCCAGCACAAACTCAGCAAGGCTCCTGTCTGCGTCTTACATGTCTTCAGGGCAACACCTGTCCAGCCAAGCTGACGACCAAGTTCAACAAACTTCCAGTCGTGGGCACTCTCATCAAGAAACAGTGGCTTTCTCGCTGAGAGTGAGGATACATCGATCTGATTCGATTCAATGTCATATGGAAATGGCTGTTCGACATAAAGAATGAGATCGAATATTTGTTTGTGTTCTTCTTTCAGTCTGTCCAAAATTGAATTGACATAGTCTGGATTTTTGACGGTGCAATTAAAATCAACCGAAAGTGAGTCGACTCCAGTAGCTATGGCAATTGATCCAACTTTTACAATTCGCTGGTAGTCCCACTGCGAATCCGTGCCTTTGAGTTTTATTTTAAGGCATCGAAGACCGTCTGATTTGATCCATTCAGTCAACGTAACAGGGTACCCGTCCTTTGGATCACTCTCTTTCTTATCACTCTCTTCGAGTGGATCGAGCCCACCCACAAGATGCCAGACAGGCACTTTGACTGATGGCTGCTCTTCTAAAAAGTCCGACGGAAACAGCCCTTGAAAGCGATCGGCTTCTGGACTCGAGCGAAAATAGTGACTGAGATCCTGAGTCATGTACTCTTTGGTGTACGTATCATAGATATCGATCTGATGAAGATTGCCGTATGCATCATGAAGAGCAATATCGAACGCACTCACAACAATAAGTGCAGCCAGATACGGCATCGGCTCTGTAGAGTGACTTTTATTAAATGCTTCGAGGACCAATGGCAGCCGCTCTGCCAGAAACACATGACCGATTTCCATCGGATGACCAGACTCATTCACTTCCACAAATGCCTGGGCAGTAAACTTACAAAATGCAACCATCGCTTCATATCGTTCGTCATACGAAAGTGTTGCACTTGGCCACGCCCAGGTGACCGAGAGAGGAGTCTCTCCCCAGCCTTCTGCACGACGCCCTGCTGAGTTCACCACCTTTGCAGCAACTCGGAGACAGTTGACGTGAGAAACAGATTCACCACCAAATTTGAGTGGCATCCGCATCTCGACGGGTAAAAAACCATACTCGAAAGACTCGAGTGAAACGTTTTTTACATGACTGCTTGCGGACATGATTGATAGCACTTGTGAAGAGACTTTTGACGTGGTCCAGAACTCAGAACTGGAACCTATCATTTAACTCTAATTCCTCGAGAATCGTGAGTTGGCTTCACAAAAAGAAATCGTTCGTAGAACCGATCTCTTTCTCCCGCTTCCCCATTCAAATCCTCTGAGACTCACTATTTTCTTTCACCCGCATCTCCCTTTGGCTTAATCTGAAGCAAAACCCCTCGAAACATGCCTATCTGACATCCTGTCGATCAGTTTTTGACAAAATCCTGACAAGTCCCATTTTCAATCTCAGAGAAAGACGCTAGAATCATCCTTATTGAGATTGAGTCTCAATATCGACAAGGAGGCCCTTATGTCAACGGGATCTGATTTAACCTGGATTCAGGGAGTTCGCGCCCTTCTTCAACAAGGAGACTACTCGGAGGCGGTTGCCCTTACCGAGCGAGCTCTCGCTGAGCCTGGCAACGAGACAAATGGACGGCTTACTCAACTTCACGGCTTGACACTGTACGTGAATGGAGACTGCGAAGCGGCTCTTGCAGAGTTTGAATCTGCACTTTTGCTATCGCCCCTCACGTCAGAGTCTTTCCTCGCTCTCGCCGACCTCTACATAAAAAATGACCAGCATGAGGACGCGAGAGTCTCCTTAAATATTCTTGTTGAAGAAGTCGACACTGTCCCTCCCGAACTCTTTCCTCGAATAGCAGGGTTACTCGGCTGTGTTGGCGAAACAAGAAAAGCCCTCTTTATTTGCTATCGCGTGATCGACAATGATCCGGACTGCGATGAGGCAATTTTTGCTGCTGCTCATTACATGCGCAAGCTCGGGTACGCACCCAAGCCCGTCATCGGCATGATGCGACGAGCCGTCTCCTTGGCTCCCGATAACTGTACCTATCGACGATCGCTCGCGGCCGCACTTACGATGAGTGGAGATATCGAAGGCGCCTATTCCCTCTTCACATCACTCTCATCAAAAGAAGTCTGTTGCAAAAGCTGCCTTCAATTAATGATTGACGTTTTTGAAAAATTTGGTGACTGGGAACGACTCCGTGACTGCCAAAAAAGATTACTTGAGATAGATAGCGCTGCCCACTAAAAGGTGATACAAGTGAATATGATTACACTGATTTTCACGCACCTAGTTGCGGGGATATTTATTTCTACAGCCGTTGCCCTGGGAATGGCCGTACTTCCTGCGATACTCTGGTTCGTACAACGCATCAGAATGTAGCCGGGCAGCGAAGCGGCTGCCTTCATCCTGCAAATCCATGTCACCTATTCCGCGTTATGTCGGCTTCTTTTTTGATTGATGCCATCCCACATTCCAAGCACAAACTGCACGATAACGAAATAATAGTTGCGAATAGTCTTTTTAATCCGATTACGCGCCTAGAATCCCATGTTCTGAAAAATTCACAACATTACGTCATGCAAAAGAAATCCTCTACTCTCAGCAGACCTGAAATCGATCGCATCATTATGATGGCGTGGGAAGACAGGACCAGCTTCGATGCTATCAAGGAACAGTTCGGTATTTTGCCAGGTGAAGTCATTAAATTGATGCGTCACGAGCTCAAACCAAGCTCCTTTAAGTTATGGCGTCGTCGCACGCATGGCCGCATCACCAAGCACGAAGCCAAATTCATGAAGACACCATCTGGTAACGAGCCACGCCGGTTTCGTGCCAAATCGCAGAGAGGCTAGTTGCCGATCTCCTCTAAAACAACAAGCGACCCCTCTTACCTCTTGATTCACTCTCATGCACCGTCGAGTTGGTCTCGAAGCTGCCTTTTCAGTTTTTGCACGACATCTGGATTGGCTTCGGCAACATTTTCGGTTTCTCCAAGGTTGGCGTGATCATACAGTTCGACATATCCGTTCATATGATCGATCAGCCGATACCGTTTGGTTCGAATAGTCTGCCCCTTGCCTGAGTATGCGATCGCTGCATGCCCGATTTCCTTTGGTGACTCAAAGAGCGGCACTAACGATCTTCCTTGAACGAACCCCGGCACGGGAACACCTGCAAGTTCACACAATGTTGGAAAGACGTCGAGCGTTTCCACTACTGCATCAGTTGCCTGTCCAGGCAACTTCATCCCTGGCTTTGAAATGATTAATGGTGACCGCAGTGACTCTTCAAAAAGGGTGTGTTTCCCCCAGACCGCATGCTCACCAAGATGCCACCCATGATCACCCCACAACACAACAACCGTATTCTTCTGGGCACCGCTTGCCTTCAATGCTTTCAGGATTTTGCCAACAGAAGCGTCTGCGTAGCTCACACAGGCTGCATAATGCTTCCTGACGTCAGTTGCAAAACCAGAATCAGTGGAGGGATCTCGTTCCCAACGGTTGTATTTCATGAATTCACCGGACTTATGCCATGTCGTTTTCCAGTGAGGTTTTTCTGGATGGGGAATTGGTGGCAGTATCTCATCGCTATATGGTCTGAGATACTTTGCTGGGGCACCAAAAGGCAGGTGTGGACGAAGGATTCCAATTGCGAGAAAGAATGGTTTCTCGGCGGCTGCAAGTTCGGTGAGTTGACGGACGCCCTCGCGAACTGAGATGCCATCAGGATAGATCGAGTCCGGTCCGTCAACTGACTGAAAAACATCCATGTCTTTGGCATTGACTCTGATTTCACCATTGGCCAGTCCGTGCATCCATCCACGAGGATGCTGCCAGTCTCCAGCAGGCAGAAGGTGACGATCCCAGGATTCTGGCATCTCTGGTTCGTTCGAGTCGTTCCAGTCTTTGCCTCCAAGTCCACCCGGGTGATGCGAAACTTTCCCAACAGAAACTGTTGTGTACCCCTGACTTCGAAACCATGCTGGCATTGAAGCCGAAACTGCGTCTGGCCGATCGTGCAGCTTCGTTGCGCGCTGAAACAATGCATTATTACTTGGCCCGCCATATCGCCCGGTCAGGAGTGTATAGCGAGAGGCGCCACACGTAGGAGCTTGCACGTAATGACTACGAAAGACTCGGCCCTGAGAGGCGAGCGTGTCTATGTGTGGCGACTGAATGTAATCAGCACCAAAACACCTGAGTTCGGGTCGCAAATCATCCACGCAAATCAAAAGGACATTGGGTGCAGAAGCGTTGCTCTTGATGCCACAAAGGAATGACATGAACAGCAAAAAATAAATCACCCGCATGACATACTTCATTTTGTACAGACTCCTGAAAGAAGAAATCTCAATAAGCATAGCACTGGAACTCTTTTGGCGAGGATGATCTCTCTTCTAGAAAACCCGGAAGAACTGCTCAGTACTATTTAATTCAAACTGATACGCAGGATCTTCATCAAATACCTTCCCACCTTATCTTATGTCCTCAAGGAATCTCTCTTATGAAGCCGGTGCCATTACTTTGACAAGTTATTGTGCCGTCTTGAAATAAGTGAACCGCCGTAGTTGTGGCTGCAATACCACCGTGAGTAAAACAATTGCAGTGCCGCCATAAAAAAGAGGTGTCAGGTCCTCATATTCCCGAAACAGGACCGCAGCCAGCAGAATCGCATACACCGGCTCTAAGTTAAGTATAAGAAGCGTGCTGAATGCACTCACGTACTTGAGTGATTGAATCCACATCACAAAAGGGAGCAAGGTGCATGCTACGGCCAACACTACAAGCAAGATGGCATCCATCTGAGTCGGTATTGTGAGACCACTGAGGGCAGCCGGCACACAGAGCACAACAGCACCGGCAGTCATTTCAAGACACGTGATGGCAAATGGATCACCGTTGGATGCGAATCGTTTATTCAGAGTGGTAAAAATAGCACTCAACAATGCGGCGACCACGCCAACGATTATACCAAGCCGCATGTCCAATGGCACTCCTCCTACAATTAGCACAACACCAGGCACGGCAAGTACACCAAGCAGAAGCTCCATACGCTCGTGAGGTCTCCGCATGACAATTGGTTCAATGATCGCTGCAAATATGGATCCTAATCCAAGGCAGGCTACTGCAACCGATGCATTTGAGATCTTGATGGATGTATAGAAGGCCACCCAGTGCGCTGCAACAATCAACCCTATTGCCAGAAACACAAAAATAGAGCGTCGTGACATACCGGCTACGCCGACCCACGTCCTACGTACCGCAAGCAAAACGACTGTGACGAGAACCATTCTCCAGCACACGAGTTGCACCGCGGAAAGAGAAATGATTCGTCCTAGAATCGCAGTAAAGCCCCAGAGGATCACACACGTGTGAAGTTGGAGATAAGCCTTACGTTCCTCCGCAATGTTTTTTTTCACGTATTTCCCAGCGCGCAGTCTTCATACGGGCACGAACCCATCGCGGCCTACAAAGCCATCCAACTGATACATGTAGACCTGAAATCATAGTACCACCTATGCCCTCTCTGGTTGTAGCGTATGATCTAGTCAGGATACGTAGGGGCCAGGCTCCCTTACGAGGTGTAGCCTTCGTGCAGGCGTATCACTCCCTGTAAGCGTAATTTGTACTGAAGTATTTCTAATACTGTTGAGGGGGCCATGCCCGTGCTGCTTAATCAACGCCCATTCATTCTGGCCGGATTCCTCTTCTTTCAATTCTCCTGTGTCCTTGCGCAAGGCACCAGCGAGGACTACCAAAGAGCAGAAGAAATACGGACTACTTTTCCTGATGCCTTAAAGTCCTCGAGTTTCAAATATCAATGGTGTGATCGTGGCCTGATTTTTGAGCACACCGTAGCAGGCCAAAAAAAATACAGCCGTATAGATGGTACATCTGCTGAAACCATGACAATGAAAGAGGCGGAAAAAAAAGGCCGACTAGAAAACTTTTTCCAACTCCCTCCTCTAGGCAGTTGGTCTAAAAGTGGCGGGCAAAAGATCCCTGTCATGCTCACATTCCAAAACACCTTTGATCGTCCAGTCCGAATTTTTTGGGTGCAGCGTGACGGAAAACTCAAAAACTATGGCAGTATCCCTGGTGGCAAGCGTCGTTCTTTTTCTACCTTTGACGGCCATCAGTGGGTGGTTGACTTTAGCCCGGACAAACTTGCCGGGATTTTCAGTGCTTCGGCTTGGGACTGCACAGCAACGATTGGCATTGACTCTCAGCAGCGTGCCATGAAGGGATTTCGAAAAGCCCTTGAGATCGCTGAACACAATAAAGACAAACTCAAAACTGAATTGTTTAGACGAGACAATAACGTCTGGCTGCGCAGTGCAGAACAGGACTACCAGGTTACGACTGATGGACATCAGGACGACCCCTTCTTGAACAGGTTTCACTACGCACCAAACGGAGAGTATGCGATTGGTTTCCGGGAGACCCGAGTTACCGGTCGTCGAATTCCCTTGCTCGCGTCAGCACCGCACGACCAACTTCAGCCAACAATGAAATGGATAGACTACGCAAAGGCAGGGGACACAATTTCGCAACGTCGTCCAAGACTTTTCAACCTTATCGAACAGCGTGCTTTGCCTTGCGATGACAGCACTTTTCTAGACTCGTGGAACGTTCGTTTTCTACGGTGGTCACCGGATAGCACACGGGCATACGTCTTATTTAATCAACGAGGCCACCAGCAATTATCACTTCGATCAATTGAGGGACAAACTGGCCACCTTCGAGACATCGTCAACGAGACATCAGAGACATTCATTGACTACTCACAAAAAACAATGATTCATTGGCTCGACCAGTCAAATGAATTGGTTTGGGCGAGTGAACGAGACGGCTGGAACCATCTTTATCGATTTGATGCTGTTACGGGGAATCAAATCAATCAGATCACCAAGGGGGAGTGGGTCGTTCGAAGAATTGAACATGTGGATGAAGACCGTGGTGTAATCTGGTTTGCCGCTATGGGAATTTACCCGGACCAAGACCCTTACCATGTCCACCTGGCTCGAGTAAATCTTGACGGAACCGGCCTGATTGTCCTCACTGATGGAGATGGCACACATCAGTGGGAATTCAATGAAGACCGATCACTTTTCGTCGACCGGTGGTCGCGCGTTGACCTTCCAGAACGTGCACAGCTACGAGAGACTAAGGATGGGACTGTCGTAACAGACTTATTCACCCAAGACATTTCTAAACTGAAACGACAAGACTTTACCTTACCAATTCGTTTTGCAAGTGTTGGGCGAGACAATCAGACCTTGATCTACGGGACCTTGATACGCCCCTCAAATTTTAATCCAGAAAAATCATACCCTGTTATTGAACATATCTATGCTGGCCCGCACGACTTTCATGTACGAAAACAATTCGGAGGCCATATTTCTCAACGACGGCTTGCTGAAATTGGTTTTGTCGTTGCCCAAATCGATGGCATGGGAACCAACTGGCGTTCAAAAAAGTTTCATGATGTGTGCTGGAAGAATCTTTCGGACGCCGGGCTACCCGATCACATCGCTTGGCTAAAGGCTGCCGCGAAACAACACCCTTGGATCGATTTATCCCGTGTTGGTATTTATGGTGGCAGTGCTGGCGGACAAAACGCCCTCGCCGCCATGCTGCACCACGGCGAGTTCTATAAAGCGGCTGCGAGTGACTGTGGGTGTCATGACAACCGAATGGATAAAATCTGGTGGAATGAAGCATGGATGGGGAAAATTGGGCCTCATTATAAGCACAACTCAAATGTCACTCACGCGAGCAAACTTCGTGGCAACCTTTTCCTCACAGTTGGAGAACTCGATACGAACGTCGACCCTGCATCAACACTTCAAGTAGTTGACGCCTTAATCCAAAGCAAGAAGGATTTTGAATTTGTTTTTGTGCCGAACGGGAATCATGGAGTTGGTGAAAGTGATTATCTTTTTCGCCGTCGCCAAGATTTCTTCGTCCGATCACTTTTCGACGTCGAGCCCCGTAGATGAGGCTATAACGACGAATTTATTTTGGACAAAATGAGGTCATGTCCTTGTGGCCCTGTACCATTCCACATATTGAATGACTGTTACTGGATCAACCAGAGAGACCATCATGTATTACGCACGCTATTTCCTACTCTGTATTTTTCTTTCCGCCGCACCAACTATTACAAGCGGAGAAGAACTGCCTGCAACCCACTCACCTCAGGAGTGGATTTCAATCTTCAACGGAAAAGATCTTTCTGGCTGGACAGTAAAAATCACGGGACACCCTCTTGGAGAAAACTTTGCCGACACCTTCCGCGTCGAGGATGGTGTCCTGAGGGTTTCTTATGACGACTACCAACAATTCGATAATCAGTACGGCCACCTATACACCGACATTCCGTACGCAAAGTATCGCCTCCGCATGGAGTATCGATTCACCGGAAAGATGATGCCCGATGCTCCAAAGTATGTGAATCTAAACAGTGGCGTAATGATTCATTCGCAATCGCCGCAGAGTTTAGAACTCGATCAGCATTTCCCCGTGAGCCTGGAATTCCAATTCCTTGCCGACGAAGGAAACGGTAAGCGAGCGACGGGTAATGTCTGCACCCCGGGAACAAATCTAGAAATTGACGGAAAGTTGATCACGCAGCATATTGTGAAATCATCGGCGCCTACCTTCCCCGCCGAGGAATGGGTCGCCATTGAGATTGAGGTACAAGGAAATGAGTATGTGATCCACCGTGTGAATGGCCAAGAAGTCTTGCGGTATGAGCATCCACAAATCGATCCCGAAGGGCGAGTCGAATCAACTGACAAACTTTTACAGGCCGGAACTTCGACCCAACTCAGCTTTGGATTTATTGCCTTACAAGCAGAGGGACAACCCGTCTGGTTCAGGAATATCGAATTACAGCCACTTGAATAGTTTTTGGCCTGACTTTTTCATAACAGACTGTTGTTGCCAGACATGGACAACTGAAATTCTCCAGAAAAAGAAGATAAACTGGAACGTCCAAGGCCAGCCCTGACACTCTCCATGAAACACACAACTGTCTTTCATAATTTTTACTATCATGAGTTCAATGAACGCTGAAAGTTCCTCTTCTTCATCAACTTCCCGCACAGGTTCAAGCCAACCAGACCGGCCTGAAACCACCAGTCATGCACTGATACGGCAATCGCATTCTGGCCTTCCTTTGTCGGCGACGAGCCAATCTCTTCTCACATGCGCTGAAGCTATTCTTGGACAGGAAGATATCAGCAGCAATGAACGCCACCTGCGACTTGAGATTGTTCGAGCCGTCATGACCGGCACAGTGATTCGACCATCAGATGACTCACCGGAAATGCGCAACCCTGCCTATTGGGTTCTTGAAAATGACTGCTTTGTTGTTGCCCCTGGGATTCAACCAGTTGAAGCAATTGAAGATCTCTGGGTTCTCCACGGTGCCGATGGGCTTCCCGTCCCTCGCATCCGTTGCCTGAAATACACGACGTTAATCCTTATCCAGGGCATCATTCAATATTTTCGCACAACAGGAAACGCTGATGGCATTGATGCCATGAACTGTTTCCTGGGACGCAAGGTCATTCCTGATGAACTTCCAAACAAAGGATATGACATTCTTTGGAAGCGTCATTACGAGACAGACCGGCTCCTACCCGGCGACCAGGTGTGGTTTGATAATCCATTTTTTGAACGTGGCCGTGAATTATTTCGTGAGCAGTTCCAGCAGGAAGCCCTTCATGCGGGGAAGGACCCCGACTCAGCAGCAAACTGGGCCAAAATTCGTGCCAAAGCGGTTACCGCGGGCGAGGAAGGCAGCAATGCTTTTTATGTAGGCGACGACCACTTCATCCTCGGCGCTGATTCGCTCGTCACGGCATTTCGCGGCCCTCTGCCTTCTGAGGAATCAGATTCACTACCGGCACACGAACAAGTGTTTACACAGAAAATTTTTAATCTGGCGTGCTTCCGTGAACACATGATGGAAGATAACTTTTCAGTGCAGGCAGTCATACGCGCAGATTCTCACAGCGTGAAGCCCGAGTGCTTTACGATCGAACGAGTACGAACTCCACTCGATCCAAAACACTTTCTTGAATACCACACGAATCATCTTCCTTCGAAAGAAATCAGCAGCCTGATTTCGAACATGGCCAGTTCTAACCCTGCCCCTGTGATGCACAATGAAAGTGAAACTCCCTTCGCTACATTTGCGGAAGATTATGATTGGCAGGAGCAGGACCGCGTGCGTTTAGCTATCGATGCTGCCATGAAGGCAGACCCCGATACTATCTGGTGGTCTCTTCATGACAATCGCGATGATGACCGATATGTGCTCACAGCCAGGCGAGGGAACGAAGTACGCAATTTTACTGTGGGCATGCTATGTGGTGATCTTGCCTACGCAAGACTCTGTCTTTGTTTCACTCGTCGATTACCACTTGTGCCGGGGCGGCTGCCTGACTCCTTTCATCCGGAATATGAATTTCTTCGTAACGAGAAACAGTGGCGTGCTGATGGCACTCCCCTGTTTGCCATGCAATCGACGCTCTGCAAGGCCGCAATCAAAGAATGGGAACACGTTGAAGCAACTGAACCTAATGAAGATGGAAGAAGCCATCGTTTTTCACAAGAAGAAAAAATGAACTATGTCAGAGCGATCCAGGAAGAGATTGAGGAACGTACTCGCACCCGACGCGCGGCCTGTGAAGAAGTGATTCTTCCTTGTCACCCCGCACCAGTAGGCTGGGAAGGTTTTCATGAAACACCTATCGCCCGCCGTGCCGAATAAGCTGAGTGATGTTTAGCTCATGAACAACATGCTAAATTCATTCAGAAGACGCTGAATACACCGATCACATGCAGTGCATAATGTCATTGGCCCATTTCTTTTCTATGGCAACACAATTCTTTCGGCATGCAAACGACGTCTTTCGAAACAAGTGGCATGACAGGGAATTGAGCAACACGAAAAATGGGTGTCTTCAATACTTCCCATTAACTTCAAACGTGTTGCATGGCGATAGATTTTCTAATTATCTCGCATGCCCAACGCAGGCTTTTGTCTTTCAAAAGAATACTGCACTGGCTGCTCCAGGTCAGTCTTAGGCCACCGTACGTTATCACACCAGATAGAACCTCTATTGGCATCCGTGAACTGCATTCTAATCGTGCACCCTTTATCCGCTCCCTGAACACATGACAGCGTAATGGTGTCATTACTTATTGACACCCACTGCCAGACTGACTCACCGTGGTCAAATGTTGAGCCGAAGCTGTAACTTTGATACCGAATCGACGTCTGAACTTGAAAGCGAACATCGGCCTCTGACAAGGCTTCGATACTTCTTTGCCCAACAGGCTTAAGAATTGCAATTCTTGGTTTTCTTTGTGAAATTCCTAGATCTAAACGGAGGATTTCAAAAACACCAAAGTACTTTCCCATATCATCTGGCTTGAGTGATCTATCCATCGATCCTTGCACTTGCTTGCCAAATCCTGACGATCCCTCAGGGGCTGGCTGTATTCGATTTGAACCGCTACCGTCGCCAGACATCGAAAGTTTTGCTGTGAGTTTCTCTATCTCTGCGACCAGCTGCTTATTTTTCTTTTTCAGGCTTTCGATTTGTACTGTCTTTTCATCAGACAATTGCTCAAGGTCCTTCAATTCCCCAAGCATTTTTTTGTACGAAGCCTCTGCATCAATCTCTGAAACTTGTTGTCCCAAGCTATCCTGCGAAAAACTCAAGAGCACAATGGAAAGGAGTATGAATATCTTTATCTTCATGTATTTATGTCCAAATTGTGTCACCCAGGCTGGAGAATACTGAGTCTATCGAATTCTTTCTGTCAAATCTTCTTAGGAGCCTAAACGCCACTACAGATAGAACAAAATTCGAAAGCTACAGGTAGTCAGCAAGTGCTGCAAAGAACACTCAGGTTGAAACACATCGACGCGGGCCAATTAGGCTAAGTCGCTTTATGGCTTCCATGTGAATCGGCCCCAGTTCTTTTGACGAGGCACGATCGGCAACTGCTTTTCTCCAGATGGAGTTTCGATCATGATCTTCGGGCCGCCCCTGTCTTGATCGGGAAATGCCCGAGTCACGGAGGTTGTCGTAAAGATTTTGTCGTCATCAATCGTGTCCGCTGGAGTCACCACCGAGGCCCGTGGTCACTTTTTCGAATATGAAGGCCATTGATCTGAGACAATCATGATCCGATCGGATGCTCCGTCCAGGCTTCCGATTGAACGGTCCGTGCAAAGCATGACCGGCCGATCAGAGTGTTCAAATTGCTGCTCAACCCAGCGGTCAATTTCCATTGATGGAATGGCTGGCATCTGATTTAGTGTCATCGCGAGCCAGTGAGGCTTTCTCATCAACCGGTAGTTCCAGTTACCTGGCTGTGGGAGTTTGTTGACTTCCGACGAGTGAATCCAACGGCCACGTAAGTGAGCCGCATGAAGTCGGCTATGTTTTCGATCTGGGGACAGATTGCTTGGATGATAAAAAATACAGCCGCGAACAAATGCCTCGCGAAAATCAGCATTGATTGGCCCATCCAGACTCTGTTTCAGTTGGTGTCCAAAAAGGTGGTTGATTTTTCTGTCAAGAGTGTCTCGCGAGTTGGGACCAATGTAGTCACTGGAAAAGGAATGGGGTTGTGGGAAGTGCAAGAAAAATTTCACAGCCGTCTCCCAGTGAACAAGCTGATCCTGCTCATTACGAAAGACGAGATCGATTTCTCCAATGGTTCGCCCCGCACGCTTGATTTGCTCGTTGCAAACGAGGACCTCAAGACCACGGATATACTTAATCCAATAGTAAACCAATGATTCAAAGTAGCGTCCAACTGAGTTATGTGGATTCTTGGTGAGAAAGTCTTGTAAGTGATCAACATCGATCTTTGATTGATTCAACGATGGTTGATCACTTGCAACACAGAATGGTTCATTGTGGGTACCCGTCGAAGTCATCCCTCCTGAAACGGTAAGGAGCGATGGACTATTGGCAACCCACATTAGATCATGCACGAAGATTGTCGCGAATGATTTGTTATCGCCTATGTCCATTTAAAGGTTGACCTGCCCGGGATTCATCGAACGCGTCTAGATGAATTTTTATAGATTATTGCCACTCAGGATCGCCACCAATGAATGACCTGCAATCTGTTTGAACGCATAAGTGGCTCGGCGAAAAGTGTCATTTCGCGGAGGTAAGTCACAGAATTGTTTTGCGATGTCCAAGAATTGAACCAATGTTCATAAAACCCTTTAGAAAAAGGTTAGCTAATTTCAATTCTTGAATGGAATATGTGGGTGAATCTAAATGAAAGCCTTACACGCTAAATTTCGAGCTTGATTCAGTTTTCTAAGCAGTTGTGCAGGCAATAAGCCAAACTAAGAAGGCTTACAGAAATCACACTCCTCAAGATTCAATCGATAGTCGAGCCTCTTTCGATAATCATGCTCCGATGAATCTGGAATGTAAATGAAATGGGACTGCCATTGGTTGGGGCCAATCGCAATTTCTCCACGATCCTCCTCCGAATACAAACAAATGTTGGTCAGTCCGCAATCCTTATAAAAACTTGCTGTCGCTTCTGCATCGAATTCAGAGCGGTAGAAGATTTCTCACTCTTTAATCAAGACCACGTGGGTCACGTTCTGTAAATGCCATGACTCCTAACGGCAAGTCTCCACCGTTCGTTAAACAAATGGATGAACAAAAAAACAAAGATCACACAATGCTCTCTGCGCAATAGCCTTCATAACTTTCCTGAGACCTTCACTAGAAAAATACTACGGATGCAAAGGGTTTTGTGTTTTTCGAGATCGGCATGAGCAGAAGTTTTATTCAACGGGTTTTCCAAGGCGAATGTTACGATATCCACCATCAACTACATTTGCTACCCACTCTGAATGTTCCACATACCAACGAACTGTCTGGGCTATACCTTCTTGGAAATTAAGGGTTGGATTCCAACCGAGTTCACTTTGAAGCTTTTGGAAATTAATAGCGTAGCGGCGGTCATGGCCGGGCCGGTCTTCTACATATGTGATAAGTGAAGTAGATGGTGAATGAGGTAATCCTGGTGACAAAGAATCAACTGCATCACAGATCGCATGGACAACATCTTTGTTATTCATCTCACTATCACCGCCAACGTTATACACCTCCCCAATTCGTCCGAGTTTGAGTACCGCACGAACAGCTCGACAGTGGTCGCCGACATAGAGCCAGTCACGCACTTGAGTGCCGTCACCATACAAAGGTAGAGGTTTGCCATGAAGGCAGTTGAGAACCATTAAGGGAATGAGTTTTTCAGGAAATTGGAACGGTCCATAATTATTCGAGCAATTTGTTGTCAGCGACGGGAACCCATAAGTGTGATGGTAGGCTCGGACGAAATGATCGCTTGAGGCTTTTGAGGCAGAGTACGGTGAATTCGGGGCGTACGGTGTGGTTTCGGTAAACTTACCTTCAGCTCCGAGGGAGCCGTAGACCTCGTCGGTCGACACGTGCAGGAAACGAAATGAATCTTTTTCTGGTTTGGGCAATGATTGCCAGTAGTGTCGTGACTCTTCCAATAGCCGAAAAGTGCCTAGAACATTTGTCTCGACGAAAGCAGCAGGGCCATCAATTGATCGGTCGACATGGCTCTCGGCTGCAAAATTTATGACAGCCCGTGGGTGGTGTCTATCGAGAAGTTGTCGAATGCATTCGGAGTTACCGATATCGCCCTGGACAAAAAGATGACGTGAGCTTTTTGAAACGCTTTTTGAGTGAATCGAGGTTACCCGCATACGTGAGTTTATCAAGGTTGATAACAGGAGCAGTTTCTTCGGAAATCCATTGGCGAACAAATTCGCCTCCAATAAACCCCGCTCCGCCGGTCACAAGTATTGGATTCATGCGGTCCGTTCCCTTTGAGCGAGATATGGTTTCATTGCTTTGACATATTCGGCTATCCCTGTTCTCCAATTCGGCAACGGCTGCCCTACCGTTGTCTCAAATTTATTTGTGCTTAGAACGCTAAACCTTGGCCGAGGAGCTGCTGTCGGATATTCGTCCGTTGGGATTCCCTGTGTCGTTATGTCAATTCCCGCGGCTTGAAATAACTCATATGCGAATCCATGCCATGTCGCCGAACCGTTGTTCACAACATGGAATAAACCCGTCGCCTGATGTCTCAGAAGATCTAATATTCCGTCAGCAACATGTGGAACAAAGCTCGGAGTGCAGTGCTGGTCACTCACGACTTTTACGTGTTGTTTTTCCGCTGCAAGGCACAGCATTGTATCGGCAAAATTTCGGCCACGAACAGGGCCCAGATCATTCGCCGCGTAGAGGCCGCAAGTTCTGATGATAAGGTGTTTTTTTGCCTGAATAGCGGCTTCTTCACCTGCCAGGTTGCTAGCGCCGTACACATTTAATGGTCCTGGAAGATCGGTTTCAGAAAAAGGTGTAGAACGATTCAAGTCAGCACCAAAAACGTAATCGGTACTCACCTGAACGAGCGTGGCATGGATGTTGTTGCACGCTTTTGCAATCTCGCCGACAGCGAGAGCATTTACAGCATGGCATTCGGCGGGGGCGGCTTCTGCGTCATCAACCGCTGTCCAGCCAGCACAGTTGATAACAGTGTCTGGCCGCACTTGCTCTATAGTGGTCGCAACAGCTGAAGGTTGATTTAAGTCAGCTACTTGCCTAGGCAGCGGCACGGCGATTGGCCCAAGCATTCGGCAGATCGCGGTGCCCAACTGACCCGTCACCCCAGTTATAGCTATCTTTTTGTTTTTCCATTCCATGATTGGCTTTGGGTTGCGATCGTTCCTCGAAAGCGATCTCTATAAGATACTTCCCATAGTCACTCTTCATACGAAATCCTGCCTCAGTCACTTCGGACGGCGACAGGTAGCCAAGAGACAAAGCGATCTCTTCCAAGCAAGCGACTTTGAGGCCTTGCCGTTCTTGAATTGTTTGCACGAATGACGAAGCCTGAAGAAGTGATTCTGGCGTGCCAGTGTCAAGCCACGCAAAGCCTCGCCCAAGTTTCTCAACGTACAATTCGTCTTGATCAAGGTACGAGCGGTTCAAGTCAGTTATTTCCAACTCACCTCGAGCGCTCAGCTTAAGCTGGCTGGCGATTTCCGTGACGTGATTGTCGTAGAAGTAGAGGCCAGGTACAGCATATCTCGACTTCGGTCTCTGCGGCTTTTCTTCAAGAGAAATCACCTTTCCGGAGGCATCAAAATCAACAACACCGAATCGCTCTGGGTCGGTCACCGGGTAAGCGAACACGGTTGCGCCATTCTCTCGGCTTTCGGCATTCTGTAGAACTCCTTGAAAGCCGTGTCCATAGAAAATGTTGTCACCGAGTACCAACGCGGCTCGATCTCCAGCTAGAAATTGTTTACCAATTATGAAGGCCTGCGCAAGCCCTTCTGGTTTTGGTTGCTCAGCATAGGAGAACGAGACGCCAAACCGTGAACCATCGCCTAAAAGTCTCTGGAAGTGGGGAAGATCATATGGCGTTGAAATGACTAGGATATCGCGAATGCCAGCAAGCATAAGCGCTGAGATTGGATAATACACCATGGGCTTGTCATAAATTGGCAGCAATTGTTTAGAAATTGCCAGCGTCATCGGGTGGAGCCGTGTTCCAGATCCACCAGCCAGAACAATTCCCTTCACGGTACTCGACATAATAAACCTCTTTAGGCCGCGTTGTTCTTGTCAGCGTCAACGTGATATTTAGAATTCTCATCAAGCTCGTGACGTATTTCGTCTACCGGCTCTTTTTTTCCCCAGCCTGCGTAGAGGCTGTTTGGTCCATTAAACACCCACCCGGGCTGTGTACCAATGTTTTTATAGGCATGAACTACTCCAGGAGGAATAGAAACTGCAAAGGGATTTGAATCACCATATATATCCTGTGTCTTCACACCAAAAGTTGGTGACTCTGACCTCGCGTCCCAAAGCGTAAGTTCAAAATCACTTGGTCCTATAAAAGCAAAATAGTCAGTTTGGTCATGATGCTCATGAGGCCCTCTGACAATACCCGGAAGGGTCTGGCTTATATATGCCATGACAGGGTGAATTGATTCACTTAATTCGTCCTCTCGGTAAAGTTCGATGAGCCACCCACGATCATCTCCGAATCGATTGAGTGGCTTCAGGACGACATCGGAAATTTTTGGCGAAGAAGTATCTTGTGACATTATCCGTTTTGAGACCCTTTGGATTATCTTGCATGCAACAAACGGTAAATCCGAAAAACTCCGCTTGTCGGAAATCGTGGTTATTACGAATCGTGTAAGTGGGCACACTAACGAAAGTTAAATTAGCAAGATTCAGCGACTGGCAGAACCCCAACACTATGCCTTAAAACGACTGATTTTGAGTGCGGCCAACTCCCACTCCACCACCTCATGTGCATCTTGAAAACGAGACACTCCCAGCTCTGTTGGTTAGACTTAGGCCTGTTGGTTGGATTCAGGCCTTGTTGGAGGAAATCAAATTTCCTATCAGTAAACCCCCGGTACGGACGCTAAGACCGAGGAACGAATGCGGCAAGAACGCTTGTTCCGCACTTAAACCTACATCCACCGCCAGCAAGTCCATCCGATCGACACGCACCGTCGCGACTTTCGAATCCTGTAGAAGTATGGCAACTGATTTTCCTCTCAACTACGACGCTAGCGTTCCGTTTGGATCATGTGAGCATTATTATCACTTCCTGTGGGGCTATCTTCTACCGGCGGTCCATGAAATGATCGCCATCGAATCCAATGCAGAAGCGTTAGATTCCAAAAGACGCTACCTGCTTCGCTCATGTGGACCGTTGATGGACCCAATAACGCGAGAAGCTTTCTCACTGTTCCAGTGTGATCCCGAGACGTTGGCTCATGCACACCAACAACTGTGTCGGCTGCTGTAGCCGAGGCATCTCTAACGCGGACTTTCCTACAACTGCGTCGCAGAATCACCATGCCATGGCGGGAGTTCTCGTGTGGTGTCGAAATGCCTGAAGCAGAACTTGATTTCTATAATCGGGGTAAGAGCGGCAATGCGGTTTGGCAGCTTAAATGGCATTGGCAAACAGATGCGGTCGACTTTAAACCCGACCTGCTCAGCATGCTGATCACTTAATCAAGCCTACCGACGCATGCGACGTTCTCCAGTAACGACCAGAACCATTTCCTCGGTGATTGAATCCAGACAGACATTCAGGAAAAAACAAACTATCAGACAAATTTTTTAAACATCTTTAACTGAGGTACATGGATAACAAAAACTGCATTGCGATATAATAAAAGATTAATTCATTAGCTCATACCGTTTACCAACAGAGCATCAGTCTTCCTCTTGTGATTTCTTTTCTGGCACAAGAATTGTTTCCAACTGCTCAGCCGTTTCTACTGCAAGTTGTATCAGCAGTTCCTTGCGACGCTGCTGTAGCGCAGCGTTTGAAGAGAAGCTCAGAGCACCTGGTCGCAATCGGCCAAGGAATTCGACAGCTGCTTGTGGCTTCAGCCAATCAACATGCCAATCACAGGCACCTGTTTGAGATAGATCAAGGATAAGTAATTCAAACGAGGCCGGCGTAAACTGCCAAGCATGTGCATCTCGATACGTTTGATCACCACCAGCAATCTGTTCAAAAACAAGTTGAGACACTCCCGGCTGATGGGCGAATGCAAGTTCAGTAGCTGTTTCACCAGCTGCCCAACCCGGCCTGCCACCTAACGTCATCGAATATGAAATTTCATTAAAAAGAACCGCGGCTGTATGTATTTTCCGACTTTCGTGATGTGCAAGTAAAACATCACCGGCAAGCGAAGCTGGCCGAAAGAAGTCAAAGCACCATCGCTTATCAGGAAGCGCAAAAATAAGCATGCCGTCGTCACGAAGAAGCCGCCGACAACTGTCAAGAAAGGCTAAAAGGTCGGGCATATGTTCAAGCACATGGGAAGCAACAATAGCATCAAAACTTCCCCACTCTTCAACAGGAAAAGCCTCATGAAGATTTCCCTCCTGCCAGACGACGTCCACATCCTCGATTTCATTGGCATCAATGACTGCCTTCTTATATTTAGCAAGCAAGCCTTCACGTGTGTCATGATCAACAACGCAGGTATTCCAGCCGTCTCGCTTCGGAACAAGTGGCCGAAACGATGCCCCGACTTCAACAATGCGTGACTCTTGAGAAATTCCTGCCAGCAATGTGTCACTGCGTAAGTCATCTGTCTCACTCATAGGGCAGCGTTGCCTCAACGATTGCATCCGCAAAGCGGTCCCAACCATAGTGACGTCGCACAAAATCAGCATTTGCTTCTGCCACACTGGCATACTGCGATCTATCTCGTACGAGACGGATCGCCTCATCAAGACCGGTATCCCAATCGTGTGCTGCACAAAGTCGCCCAGCATACTCACCGGCCATGGCTTTCGAAAATGGTACGGTCGGTGTTGCTACAGTCCAGGTTCCAACTGCTGCTGCCTCGAAAAACTTAAGTTCACTCTTACAGTTCGTAAAAATATTGTCCTGAAGTGGCGCAATGTTTACTTCCACTTCAGCGATCAGTCGCTGGAGATTCACCCAATCATGCAACGGCAGCCGATCAACCCGATCACTGTATTGTGCTAGCTCACCAATATCATCCATAAAGCCAACAATCCGAAAGCGAACATCCGGATAGCGATCAAGGATGCGACACACAGACTTTATAACGATTTCAAAATCCTGCTTATGACTTGGAGTACCGCTAAAATAGCCAATAGTGAGAGGACCATCGCTTGCGAATTGTCGGATTCGTTTGGCTGCTAGAAGATGATCCGAAACCTCTTGCTGGAGACGATTCAGAAAATTGGGTACGATGCGAACCGGCCCCCGGACGACTTCTTCCATCCGCTCGGCTAAGCATTCATTCGTGGTAATACCACCGTCACAAAGTCTGGCAGTAGCTTCGATACGGCCAATATACGCAAACCACCAGTCTAGGTCTTCGTGTGACTTGCCTTTGCGCAAGGGTATCAAGAATGAGGTGAACGTAGCGAGTATCAAACACAAGATCATCGCAATCGAATAAAATTCGAACCCCATGCGACCGAGCTGTTGCAATAAGCCTTGCTACCTCTGCGTCATACCTCACCCGAGCAATAACGAGGGTGTCGATTTCTGCAAGCTGCGGCAAGATCACAGGAATATCTTTCAATTGAAACCAGGTAGCCGAAGCACGCCCGTGCCTGTCTGCACGAAGACTCTCAACCATGTTAAAAACACGATACCGATATGTACTGGTGTCTGGTTTTTCGTACAGCCAAGCAACACGAGGCCTTTCACCCTGAATCGAAGAGACCCGAGAATCAAGTGTTTCTCGTTCCCACGGTGGGTCATATACAAGTTCAGTGTTCACTAAAGCAGAAAACATACGCGGCTTTATACCTACGGTGTAAGGTAGGCAGCGGTATCGCTGCCGTTGTCGAGTTTATGACCAGACACAAGTTGAAGTTGTTGAGCAGTAGATTGCACTGCGACGCCACCAATGTAATGTGCTGCCATATGCTCAACAATGTCTTCAAGCGACACCGTCCAGTCACGACAGATACCGTCTGCTGCCATAGCTGTTGACCGAGCATTATTGTCACACGCCTTTTCGGCAAGTTTTTTGAGCCCGCCTACAAGCGACTGGTGATCGGTATCAGCCATAATAATATTGGCTGAGTAGTTACTAAGATCTCGCTTGCTACCGTGCCTATTTGTAAGCACAGCAGCTCCCGCAGCAGCAAGATCGAGTGGTGGATAGGACGGATGTGGTGTATCCATCAGCACAAATCCTGCATCTATCGTTCTTACAAAGGCGTTGTACTCATTCCACGAGAGCCCCTCGACTCGCTTCGGCTCCATTGCACAAGGAAACTCGAGGTCGGGCATGTGGCTACCAACAAGGTAGATTTCCCAGTCACGTGGCGTGAACACGCCCTGTAAAATTGCCGCAGAAAGCGCATCAAGCCCGGCACAAAAAAGATTCCGTGGATGATTCGGGCGAGCATAAAAAAATAACTGCCGCCGGCCAGTAGGTGAGGCCTGATGAGGCATGCTGTCTTTCTGATGACCTGGGAAGGCCGGCTCGAAGGCGCATGAACGCTCAGCTAACCCAGGAATTGAATATGGTCCAGACGTCAGATGGTGATACAGAAGGTGTGTATTCACGCCTACAAATACCCCTGGCTCCTGCAGCGTGTGTTGGCAACGAAGTCGCTCATCATTGAAGGGGTAAAACATTCGCTCATCTTCTTGCAAGATGTAGCACAGCCGTTCTCTATTGATACTCGATAACAGTGCGCGGGTTGTCCACCATGACGTTGAGAGGAAACAGTCTTGTTCAGAAACAGAAAGGCTTCTATTCCCAGATGGTGGAGTAAAAACCGCCTCAAACGGTTGCTGAAGTTCGATCTTGGCCGCTGATAAGACCTGCCCCAGAGCCCCTGCGTCAGGTGGCTCATTCAGGGTCGCTAATCGAAGTGTTGCTCCAAGCCGATTGGCAAGCAACGTGCCGAGAATAAGTGCCGTACCAACACCACCAAACAGCGATGATTTGCCAACGCTATCTGTGACAATAGTGAGTCGAAGACGATCGTCTGGTATCGGGAAGATATTGACTGGCTGGTGACCACTACGTTGTTCGTCAAGCCACGCAGCCACGGTTTGTCGTTTTGCCCATACTTTCTGAATCTCTTTTGTCAGGAATGGTTGGGTATCAGAAGTGGTTGTGTTTGATTTCTTCTCGCGCAATCGCAGTCGAAAACATCGGTATCTTTCCTGAACTGCTTTGAGAAAAGAACCGAACACAGGAACCCGTGACATTGTGTCACCAAAGATACGTCCAACTTTCATCGATGCTCTATCTGTCTGAGGACAGGGGAGGACAGTCATTAATTAGTTTGACTGCAAAAAAAAATCACAACGAACGAACAGAGCATAAGCGTAGGACTCCCAAATCGGCAACATTACTACCGGAATGAAATTTGTAGGGTATGCAACAGCCGACGAGGCAGCAGAGCACCAGACGTTCTCGTCAAGTAATCAACTACCTCCCTGATTCTTAGACTGGTGTCTTCGAACAAGAGATCACGAACACCGCAAACCAACTTGAAACGGACGATAATAAGGCTGAATACTACACTCTTTATGAAACCAATTACTGGCTCTCTTTTCATGTTTTCTTAATGATAATTCATTGAGCCAGACCAGAAAAGAACTGTCATTCTTGGGGTTCACAAAGAGACCACTCCCTTGCTAGTTTCTAACACATGACTTTCAAACACCTTTGGACACAAGAACATCGTTTTCGCAGAGTCACTGGATGACCACGACACACAGCACACGCTCAGCTTCTTGTTGTCTGATTATTACTGGCATGCATCGATCTGGTACATCTCTTACGGGGTCAATGCTTGCTGATTCAGGCTTTGATCTTGGTGATCAACTCACCGACGCCGGATATGGCAATTCAAACGGATTTTTCGAAGACCCTGTTATCTGCAGGATTCACGAACAATCCCTAGAAGCGAATGGTATCAACTCCCAAGGTTTTACAAACTGCAGCGAACTCACATTCCCCCTACCTGCTTGGAAACAAGCCGAGGCAGATTCAGCAAGTCGCCGGAGATCAAGTACTCACTGGGGGTGGAAGCAGCCACGAGCGACTCTTTTTCTTAATGAGTGGGCAAAACTTGTACCAGAAGCCAAGTTCCTGCTCGTATTCCGAAGACCGTGGGACGTTGTAGATTCTCTCTACCGACGCGGCGACCACACTTTTTTCCTGCGACCTCCATTCGCCCTCAGAGTTTGGGAAACCTACAACAAAGCTATCCTCCATTTTGCAACACGGCATAAACACAGAAGTTTCGTAATAGATGCCGCCCAACTCGTTACTTCCCCCACAGACGTTTTGAGATCTCTCCAGGAGTGGCTTCGCATTGACTTAGAGCTATTGCCAGAAAAGCTCAAGAAAGAACAGTTTTCTTCTCTTGCTATAGGGCCCCGTGTTGAGTTCATCAGAAAATTTGAACCGAAGGCTATGAGTGTTTACCTGAAACTCTGTCAGTTATCTGGCTCTCGCCCAGCTGTTGAACCCTGGACAGAATCGGTTGCACTATCAGATGAGAGACGAGATTTATTCTTTCGTGAATGGCAACATTCGTCATCTGAGAAGCACAATCCATGGCATAACTTGCAGAATGACACGCCATAATCCGTCGCAAGAATACTGAAATTACTGCTGAAACGGTGCCTTGCTGCATGCGTCACATGCAGGCATCGCCGTCTCGTTGCTCTTGACTGTCAAAAAAAAAAACGAAGAACAGCACTCTAAACTGCTTGATTAATGTTTTTCTTCCTTGGACGGGCGTTTCCTTGGAACACTTTGTCTGCCTTGCATCGTACTTTTCTTCTGAGCAAAACACATACGGCCAACCTAAAAACAACGCAACACTCTCCTCTCACCCAAAGACAACGTCATCCGACTCCTTGGTACTTCGGCTATACCAAATATCGAAAAGGTTTCATCCCAGTTTAAGAATAACCGCGAGTCACTCTCATCAAATGTGCATCAATCAACGAAAGGTCGTAGTCGATTTCCTGACGATATGCCATTCGCTCGAGTTCGTTCCGGATAAAATCTAAGTCCAATCCGTAATGATTGACTACAAACGCGTTGACCTTCAAGAATGGAACCCCTAATTGAACCAGCCGTATCGGAGCCAACTCGCTTGGATTATTGATACGTCGCCTGGTCTTTTTTATCACTCGATATGAATGCCGAATATTCCTCCAGTTGAGATGTGGGGCAATTTCAAGAAATGAGAGGTTCGGCTTAATGCTGCCATCTGCAGAATCATAGATAGCACCGACACGGAAACCTGCCTCTCGAAATTTTTCTGTCATTCCTATTTCGTAAGCATTGATAACATCATTTTTTTTATCGAGTGGCGTGATACTCTTCCAAAAAGAATCGAACACAGGAGAATGAATCAGATTTCGACGCATACCAAAAAACCAACTCTGCAGATGATTCGATGGCTCACCAGTCTTACGCTGTTTGGTCCCTTGCATAGAATGAACCATCCCCCAAAGATCAACTTCATCTAGACATGGACTTTCCAGGACTGGGGTGAGATCAAAGAGCGGGCCGTACACACTATCGTTACAACAAATGATCTCATCAAATTGTCGGTAGTCTCCTAGTGACCCCATGCCTTTCTTCCAGCTACAAAAGTCATACCCTTTGTTCGGACGGCTGATAAAATGATCCACGTGTTGAGCAATACTTTCAGGCAATGCCGTGGCCGATGTCGACACTACAATGAGACAGTTCACAACTTCTCGATAACACTGGAGCGCGTACTGCACGTGCGGATCGATAACACCGTCTCTGTCGTAATGTGCAAAGATAAGTGCTCGCTTGATTTGCTGCATCGCTATCGCCTTTAGATCAGTCCTTACGATGCTCGATGTCTTTGTATTCGTCTACGCAAGCCGTCTGCTCTACGATCCAGCCGATTCTTTACCCTCATCTCAGCAACTAGAGTAACAATCTTCGGGAATTGACCGAGTGTCCGCTCAGCGGCTTGATAATTCTTTAAGCGTATATTTTTTCTTACATTTCGAAGACATGATTTCGCATGCCAACGAGCGCTCCGAGATGTCATGGCCCTCCGCAATTCAGCTGGAAAAGACGCTGAATTAATTGTGATCGCTTTTGCAATATCTGGCCATACCATGTCACTGGCAAGAAGGCGTGACGATTCACTTTGTTTATGCCTTCGATATACGGCAAGAGACCTCGGCTCATACCACACCGGAAACTTACCCGCTATTCTCACCCACATCTCCCAGTCCAAGGCCTGAACCAAATCAGGGCGGAATCCTCCGATCGCTGCATACGTTGCTTTCTTGACAACAACCGATGGGCATTGGACTCTCTGCCGTTCGCCTATTCGCCACAGCCACGCTTTCAGTACCCCTCGCCGCCATCGTAATCGTGATGTTTTCTTTATCACGTGGCCCTTGCCATCGACTATCTTCGATCGACAGCAGGCCATCCCCAACTCTGGCTGCTCTTGAAATGCCTGCCACATTTGTTGATAGAACCCTCGTTCTACACGGTCATCCTGATGCAACAGATGGACTAAGTTTGCTCTCGCAAGAGAGACTGCGTGATTCCAGTTCCCTGCAAGGCCGAGGTGCTTACCTGACTTCACAAACTCTACGCGATCAGCAAGACCAGATTCTTTGAGTAGTGACGACACGTCGACCGTACTCGATGCATCATCAACAACCGTTATCTGCAGAGAGTCTTTCGCAAGATCAGTTCCATTCGCAACTCGTTCATCGAATTGTTTCAAAACTGACTGAATCGCATCGAGTAGTAACCGGGAGGGCTCAAATGTCGGAATCATTACAGAAAATTTTTCCTGTTTTTTGAATTCCTCCTCTCCCTTCATTATTGCTCCGATTAAATCAAACCGTAATGAACACAATCACACGATTGTGATTCTTATCGGACAACCATGGCCGCCCATAACTACTTCTGCATTCTTCTTGCACTTACACCCAAATCACAATGACTACGCACACTAATAACTTAGCTCACTGAGAAAGCTCACATAGCATCAAACGAGGCCACCCAATGCAACCTGCCAAGAAATTACCAGCACAACATGGCCGAGCCGTAGATCGAAACAATCTCGTCAAAGACAACTTCGACATTGACTTTACCGAAACAGCTTCTCTGGCTAATCCAACGATACCCAGATTTCCAGATTCCGACTATCCGATCCTCCCGACAGCCTTTTTCACCCACGATTTCACAAGTATTCCATTGTGCCGAAACACCTATTGAGCTGAGTTCACTTCACTACTTAAATTCCCAAAAAGTACGGGAAACCAATGAATAGAGAAAATTCGTATCAAGCCGAGCGAATGAGCTGAACAGATCGAGTCGCGTCGCCCATGAAATACAACAACAATGCGACTATTGACTGGGGTGACCTTACTAGTGTGGTTTGTGGTGACTACGAACAGCCCACACACCGACCGCCTGACTTTATTGGCATCGGTGCACAGAAATCTGCAACTACGTGGTTATGGACACAGCTCCATCGAAGCCCTTCAGTAGCAATGCCACCTATCAAAGAACTTCATTATTTCGATCGTCAACTTCCAGCAAGTCCTTTTCCGTCTGCAAATGCTTTAACACGACTCTCAGACAACACCTGGAAAAATCAAATATGTGACGCGTTACGCCATGCCGTTGAATCTGACGACAAAAGTCGCATACGCCAACTTATGCATTACTACTTTGCAGATTGGAATGACGCTTGGTACTGCGAGCTTTTTGGGCTTACTCCTCCTGACAAAATTACCGGTGAAATTACACCTCGGTATGCAATTTGTGATGACAAAAGCGTTCAGCACATGGCCGCTATAGCTCCTCATGCAAAACTCATTTTTTGCATCCGAAATCCGATTGATCGATTCTGGTCGCAGTGTCTCATGAAATATCGCTTTGGGACACTAGCACCTGGAGCACCAGCTGCCATGGCGTTTTTCAATACACTCAATGGAAAACCCCGAGGACACTACTCAGAGACACTCCTCCGTTTCTCCAAGTGGTTTGATCCCAAACAAATACTGATCGTATATTATGATGCCATTGCCCACTATCCCCAGCAAACACTCGATGAAATTCATGACTTCCTTGACATTCCTCGGCACGAACATCCAGACTCGTGCAAGCTTTCAGTCAACAACGCAACAAATGATGAGGACATGTCAAGTGAACTTCGGGCACGAGTAGCGGCTTCCTACAGGCATGAATTGCATTGCCTCCATGATACCTTCGGTGGGCACACCTCCTCATGGCTTGAAACAACACCTCCACCAACCATTTTTCCAGAAAAAATCGGCACGCCCCCGTGTACGTTACGACTTAAAGAACAACATCTCGTGGCCTTTGACAGACTTCTTCAACCTCGGCGTGAGCGGAAAAAAAATAAATTCAAACTATTCTGCCTTTCCATGCAGCGAAGCGGGACGACATCGACTGGTGACTGGCTTGAGTCTCACGGCCTCATAAGAGCCGGATCACCAACCGCGACGAGGTTAGGTTGGAGCCGCTCATGGTTTGATGGAGAACTGGATCTCGTTTTCGACAATGCAGAGTTCAAGGATGCTGAAATCCTTGAAGACGACCCATGGTGGTTTCCTGCAATGTATGCTCAGCTCGCCAAGCGTTTTCCTGAATCTCGGTTCATTCTTCTTGATCGCGAACCAGACGCTTGGTTCGATTCTTTGTGTCGGCACAGCGGTGGCCGAAATCCGGGCTGGAGTGATATTCACGCCAAGGTCTACAATCGAGAACAAGAACTCAGAGCGATCGAACGTGAGGCTATCGAAGCAGCACAACATGTTTCTCAAACAAGCCCAAACCTGCTTTCTATCGTGCACCACCGAAAACATTACACGGACATTTACCGCAACCACACAGCAGAAATTCTTAAATATTTTTCTGCAGAACCGACCCGTTTGTTTTACGGCAAACTTGCAGGTACGAAGACGTTTCCGAGCATGATGAAATTTTTAGGACTCAAGCAAGATCCTTCTGTAGAAATCCCGCATTCGAACAAACGAACGGCAGCCATGGAAAAACAGTTTGGAAATGCCGTAAAGCAATTGAGGCCATCATGAATACCTCACAAGACTCAAACGAACCGATTACGATTTTCATTGCATCATGGGGCAGACCTATCTACCTTTGGTCGTGCCTTGATTCTCTTTACAGAACTATTGAGTCTCCTGCTCGAGTGGTCTTACTTGACAATGCTCATCCAGACCCTCTCATACATCAGGTCATTGCTGGATTTGAAAGACGAGAGCTTTTTGCCGAGGTGGTACGGTTTTCTACCAACCGCTTTGAGAACATAACCAAGGCATATGAAGAACGACTCTTAGACGTTGGCCCATGGCATGTCTATATGGAGAGCGATGTCGTCGCATCCTGCTCCCACGGCTGCTGGCTTTCGGAGATGTATCGGATTGTCCAAGCAGATCCTTCAATAGGCATGCTTGGAAGTCTTATCGACACGCATGACTTTCTTGATGCTGAAAAGGCACGCGAAATTATGAGCGGCGACACACATTCAGCAGAGTTCCTGGCCAAACTGAATAGTCCTGAGCGGGCATTTACTGGGGTTCCTCAATGGGCTGATGAATCCCGCGATTCTTTCCCAACTGAACCGCCCTGCCCGATTGGTAATCCGCCAGGGCGACTCATGATGCTTCGGACAGATATCATCCGTGAGCATGGATTTCAGCTGGACACCCCACTCGCTGAATGTTTTCGCAAGCAAGGCTTTCGACCAGCTGTCACTGCAAGAGTTCGCCACCGCCACTTAAGCCTGCTGAATGTCTTTGATCATACTGACTACTCACAGACCAATCGTGATCAATTCTTTACAACACATTCGTAACACCGATCATGCATCAAAGTGCTCACGATACAGATACGTGCTTTCTAAATCGGGATATTTCTGTTCGTAGAGTTGTTCCAGAAGACCAGGAAACTCTACGCACATGGAGGAACGCTCATTCTGAGCGGTTTTTCTATCGTGAAAAAATCACCCCTGCACAGCAACGGCAGTGGTTCACCCACTACCTCACTCGGGATGAAGACCATCTTTTCATGGTTCTCGTTAAGGCATTGCCGACGGGGTGTATCGGCATTCGACTTCTTGACGACCATTGGGATCTTTATAACGTGATACGAGGAGTCCACAGGCTCCATTCGCGTGGGTGCATGGGAACTGCCTTGCATCATGTCATTGAATTCGCGCTACAACGAAAAGCGATACCAGTACAATTGAAAGTTCTCACGAATAACCCTGCGTGCGACTGGTATAAAGACAATCGATTCTCCGTTATCAAAACTGAGAAAGACCACATTATCATGCAGTATCAGACTCTTTCATCAGCATCTCCAAACCTCATACCACACTCATGATTTCAGTCTTTGGCTCAGACATTGGTGATCAGGAAATTGAAGCCGCCGTTGAATGCCTTCGGTCTCAGTGGCTGGGTTTTGGCAAAAAAGTAGAGGACTTTGAAAAAGCATTTGCTTCGCATCTCAATCTTACCAACTGTTTGATGGTCGACAGCGGATCAAATGCTCTGTACATGGCTGTCCGACTCCTTGACCTGGCACCTGGTGATGAGATTATCATCCCCTCTTTCACTTGGGTCTCATGCGCTCAGGCAGTCTTACTTGCAGGGCATCGGCCTATTTTCTGTGACGTTGATCCGACAACTATGAATGTCCGTCGCGAAGATATTGAACCATGCATTAGCCCTCGAACAAAAGCAATCATGGTGGTTCATTATGCAGGGCTCCCGGTCACCATGCAGCCCATCCTAGACCTTGGATATCCAGTTATTGAAGACGCTGCCCATGCGGTCTCTGCCACTCATAACGGGAAACCATGCGGAGGTATCGGAGACATTGGCATCTATAGTTTTGATGCCATTAAGAATCTCACCGCTGGCGAGGCTGGGGCGATTACAGCTCAGCGTGAAGAGCATATCGAGCGCGCACGTTGGCTTCGATATTGCGGCATTGGCAAGTCAGGATTTGAAACCGCAACAGACAGTAAGGGCCAGGCTGCCTGGTGGAAATACGAGATACGTGAGGCATTTATCAAAATGCTACCGACAAACATCGCAGCAGCAATTGCAACCGTCCAGCTACGACGACTCGAAGAACTGCAGAACCGACGGAAACAAATTTGGGCTGCCTACGACGAAGGACTTGCAGACATTCCTCAGATTTGTCTACCAAAAAATTCTTTATCCGGTGATACGCATGGGCTCTTTACATATTGCATCCGGAGTCCCAAACGTAATGTCCTTGCACAAACACTTCTTGATGCAGATATCTACACGACCCTGCGATACCACCCGCTTCATATGAATCCACTTTATGGCCAGACTTTCAAGCGGTTACCACACTGTGAACAGCTGAATCAAGATGCACTGTCCATTCCATTGCATCCCAGATTAAGTGACGATGATGTGGATTATGTCATTCAAGCCATCCACAATTTTGCTGACCGCCACTTCTAAGGCTGACTGCTACTCCAAAGCCCCTGCAGCATTGCTATTCCGGAAACGCCGCGTCTGGAAACGCTACGCTGAATTACCCACCACACCGTTCACCATATTGTGCAACATGCTGTGGAAAGCACATGCATCACGCAGACTTTCGTGGCTTTCTCTGACCGACAGTGACATCTGAAATACAACTTTCATCAGAGGATTTATCTAAAAATTTCTTGATATCTGCACGGCGCATTGCCCACCTATACGAACTTACAAAACCTGGCCACAGCGCGAAGACCTTATCATCTTTCGTCTTATACCAACTCTTGCAAGGCAGCTGATAAACGCTTCCATCCGACCGCCAGACACTTTTCTCAAACCGCTGCTGCAAACGATCGTTGTATTTTTTCTGTACATCGTCTCGAACTTCAATTGCATCCATCAGCGGACGACCCCGACGCGGATCAAGCCACTTCAGACACTGAAGAATATACTTTACCTGCGTCTCAATCATGAGTAGGACTGAGTTATGCCCGAGGCCAGAATTCGGCCCCATGAGCATGAAGAAATTCGGATACCCCGCGACACATACTCCATGAAAAGCCTCTGGTGTATCCCCCCCATTCCTTGGCAAGAACACGCCCTCCTCGCCCTTGAATATGAATAGCGTGTGTTGGATTAAATGGCTTGAATCCTGTTGCAAAGATAATGACATCCGCCGGCCAATACTTGTCCGTAACATCACGAAGACCATCCTGTGTAATTTCCTGAATGGCGTCGTTTACCAGTGTGACATTCGGCTGATTCACCGTGGCATAAAAATCATCTGACAATAGTATTCGATTACAGCCCATTGTGTATTGCGGAGTGAGTTTTTTACGGAGTAATTTCATCATGCACCTGGTCACAAAGAAAATTGTTTGATTGCTTCTGACCTCGGCCCATCAACTTCGGCTTTACTGTAAGACCAAACGCGACCGCCTCGGCAGACAGATAATGCCTCAAGCGGCACGCCTGCTGGTACCACGGAAGCCAATGCTTAGCCAGACGTTCAAAGGCTGAAGTGTCTCGATTCTTTCTTGGTAAAATCCATGGCGGAGTACGCTGAAATACTGTTAAGTCTTCCACACGAGATGCAATTTCCGGTATGAACTGAATCGCACTCGCTCCAGTGCCTATGACAGCCACTCGCTTATCTTGAAGTTCCACATCGTGTCGCCACTGAGACGAGTGAAATGAGGGACCTGAAAAATCTTCGCGGCCAGAGATATTGGCAGTGGAAGGAACGTGCAGCCCTCCCATCGCAGAAATAACCACCGCTGCTGTAAACTGCTTCCCGTTTGCAGTCGTCAAGTGCCAGCAATTTCTTGCTTGGTCCCAGACGATTGCCGTGATTTCGGTACGAAACTTTATGTTTTTCTCCACTCGATATTTTTTTGTGAGTCGGTGAAGATACTGCAGGATCTCACTCTGACTGGCAAATTTTGTGGACCAGTTTGGATTCTGTTCGAATGAAAGCGAATACAAGTTAGACGGAACGTCACACCCGCATCCCGGATACGTATTATCTCGCCACGTTCCACCAAGAGTCTCAGCTTTTTCATACAGCACGAAATCCTCTTCGCCCTTTTGCTTCAGACGAATGGCCATACAAAGGCCGGCAAATCCGGTACCAATAATCGCCACGTTGTGATGCGATTCATTCACTTGATTTGTATTTTCAGAAACCTGTTGCATGGCAATTCTCGAGGTGGCACCTGCGAGGTTTTGAAACCCAGTGATTCAATGTGCTCATACTCCTGTCTTCTCGCAGATGGAATAGTGTCGAAAACAGCCCTCAATGGCAAGGTGAAACATTCACTCCCTCTTATCGGTCCTTATAATTCCTGTTGTACTGGAAGACCACGTCACGAACTCAAAGCCACTATCCAGCGGTATCGTATTCCCACAGAAACAAACGAGCTTTATGACGAAGATTCAAGCACATATTTGCCCTAGGCTGGCTCACCTCGTTTTTTTTCGAGAGAACTCATAAACCTTACCCCTTCAAGCCAACGAGAGACCACCATTGGCCAGAGTCATGGTATTCGTGGAAGCAACACGCCATACGAGGGGGATCAGCTGTCTTTTCCAATAAGACTTTTGGAGCAGAAGGAAATAAACTTCAGCGACAGACTGTAACTTTTCAGAACTTATTGAAAAAAAAGATTTCTTCGACATAGCCTTTACGAAGCGGATGAAGCGATCGAAGCGTAGGTACATCTTGCCCGAGGCGGTTTGAAATGTCAGCAATACGAAACGACTGCGCTTCATGATTCATCGAAATAAAAATGTCACTTCGGATAGCAAGTTGTTGCCAATACGCCTCAACTGCCTCGACACCGATCTCCACCATTGAGTCATTATTTATCGCTATATCATACCGGTCTTTTGAAGGATGGAACCACGCGGGGGTTTCAATTCGTACCCGTGGGCCGTTGCCATCAGACTCTCCATGAAGCACGACTCGATCCTCTCCTAATGCGCGGCCAAGAAAGTATGCCTGTGCCACATTAGCCATAGGCAGATCAACAATCGTATAGTCGTTAAGCCCAAAAAGACTGGCAAACCAAGCAGTGCGACCGAGGCCAGCACCAATTTCGACGGTCTCCCCTCCTTTGGTAAAAGCTCGCAACTGAGACAATCGCCAGGCTTGATACAGCGCCTGAACTGCGCGATGACTAATCACGCCGCGGCTCGTTGGAATACCATGTTCGTTAGGAATAGTATTTGGAAATTGAAGCGCAAAGCCAACCGTTTGCTCTATTGCCGAGACCAGTTGTTCAGGCTCCCACATTCGTTCCTGAAAATCGACTTCTGGAAGATATACAGGAACTGCTCCCATTGTTTCCGCTAATCGAACGAGGTTGTCGTGAGTCCATTGAGCTTGCAAGGCGGGGATTCCTGGATTATCAGCTGCTGCTTTTGAATACTCATTAAAAACCATCTCAAATCCATAAAGCAGATTAGATCGATGTGGGAAGCGGAGAAATTCGGTCACTGCAGGAATATCGCCTGAGCATAACGATTCGTGCAGATCTTGAGTTTTACTCGCAATCTGATCCCAGATTGGGCCACCAGCATTCTTCATTTTAGTGGTACTTTGGCAATATGCATCGATGATCCTTTGAACAAGATTTTTATCATCAATGTCATTCTCTTCTTCCACCATTTGAACAGGAGTATGAGGAAGAAGGTCTTGGTAAAAGAAAAGCAATGGCTTCATGATATCTTTTGTTTGTAAAAAAATGCTGCTACCAACTTAGCAGGTATGGCAAAACAGCCGACTAAAACTGCTTCCAGCAGTTCGCTTTTAGATTTTTTATGACAACAAGTTTCACTATCGTGATGCTGAAATTTTTACTACAGAACCTCTATCAGAACATGTAGCTGTCGTCCGTATAATCCCAACCTAAGAGCTTTCAAGCCTACTAAACTAACAAAATACGGCTCACACGACATCCGTTTAAATACAGATTCGAGCAAAGCAAACAACCCTACCGATTCCCAAAGCATATGGTATTCGGGAACTTCTACCCCAGAAAATATTAGAAGGTGAGGGTCGATCTGATTAAAAAAAGTAACGCCGTAATCGTTACCATGAAAAAAACATTAAACACTTGCCAAGAATGCTGACACCGATTGCGGTTCCACATCACCCAAACATTTTGAAACCGAAAGGTTTGAAAGCACAAAGCTTATAGAACGTGATTCAGCACCAATACATTTCCTAAAACAGTACCCGCAAGAAGTGTTCCAAGCGATACACAATTTCGACACAAAATGGTCGGACTAGCAGTTTTCCACTATAAGTGTGAAAAAAATAATACCCCCAAGGGAGGCCGCACCCTTAATTTTATGAGTCGTTCATCTTAGTTCAATAGTGTTCTTTATTGTTCACTCACCCAATAAATTTAGTCGAGAAGTTTCATCATGAACAAATATGAACAACCCTGAACACAATCAAATCGACATATATTCGACACATCACCTAGGATAATTCTTGGCGGCTTTTAATCCCCTGTTTTTTACCTTTGGGGTATTTTTTTAAAAGTTGTCAATTTTATTTTTGTGGCATGGAAGTCGCTAGGTGTTGTAGAAATAGCACGGAGCTTAAAATAAGAACGTTCAACCCATCATTCAATTATCGAATGGAATATGTGAGTGAATCTAAATGAGAGTCTGATAAGAAAGAAAGTAATCTTCGCTGTTCATAGTATCTACTCATAACATCAGCATTTTAATGCTATCCCGTAGTAGCGCCCGCTGTGATTGAATTTGAGCCTTACGCGACGGGTTGCTGGCCCTTAGAACCTGGTGGCATATTGCTTGTCGTGTCTACGTTTTGCTTTTATTCTTGAGAATGCTTGTTTTACCCTTAACCGATTTTGTAGTTCATCAACTTTCTTCTTCATCCGCTCTATTTTTATGCGGTAGAACTCAAAACGCATGGCAGCATATGAGTAAGCGTCTGTTCGACGATTAATTACTTCCCAACTGTCGCGAGACATGTCTTTTATGATTATCTCTACAGCGTCAATCGCATAGCTAACCCTAGAATGCTTTTGTAAGATTCGATTATTCACATGAGCACTATAGTCATTCGGGCATAGACGTTTTCGGATTTCGTTTAGCTTGATAATACATGGCGCAAGCGACTTTTGTGTAAAGTTGAATGAAGCGTCAGCAAGTCTACCCTGATGCAGCAGATCATTACGGTATTCGCACGAGGCTCTAATTGCCATCCGATATTTTTTTTCATAAACCGCAAGGCGTCGTTGAATTTCTTCGTAAGTGGGCAGCATGATCTTTCTTCTGATTTATTGAACGGATGAAATCTAGGCAGCGATTGAATTTGATCCTTATGCGACGGGTTGCTGCTCGTAATCCTTCTGTATTTTGAGCACAGCAAACTTTTCCTTGAGGTAGTTAATTTTTCTATCGTAAAATGTTTTTAGTTTTTTGGCCCCTTCCTGCTGGCTAATATGCCATCTTGCCATTTTGGATGTCTCATCTCGAGCAAGGCCGAGGCAGGCACGGAAATATGTTGGCGATTGCAAATATGATTGCGTTAAATCTATTTGAACAATTGTCGCCAGAGGGTGATCCGCCATCTGATCGGCAGTTTTCTTATAATTGGCTACTTTTGAGGCAATATGGAAGAGATGCTCAGCCCTCTTCATATGATGGTTGATAGCTGTTTCGTAAAATTTAGCTTCTTCGTCTGCAGCAGTAATTTTCTTTTCGCATCTAGAAATTCTGCGATCAATACTCTGCTGGTTCATAGTCCTTGCTCCTCTGGTTGCCTGCTGCCCTACTTAAATAAAGCCTTGCTTTGCACGTAAGCCTGGATCTAGTTCGGGTGGCGGCGCGATATCCTTCTGTATTTCAAGAAGAGCGAGCTTTTCTTCCAAATACTTAAGCTTTGCATGATAAAAACTAGTGAGTTTATTGGCGGCATCCCACTGTTTTTGCTGCCAAATGATACGGTAGCGCAGTTCTGACTTAAAAGTTTTAGCATGTACAAACTGGTACATGGAGGGGAACACTAATGCAGATGCTTTAAGTTTACCAGCGTCCCCAATGTGCTGGTCGCTTTCCTCAGCGGAAATTAAAGCCTGCTCGAGAAGTTTTACAGACTCCGCATGTGCATTCCATTCATCGGCATAAAATTGAAACTCTTTTTTTACAGCATCCAGTCTCTTGTTGCATCTTGAAATACTGAAATTGATACCCAACCGGTTCATTGTCTTTGCTCCTCTGGTTGCATGCTCCCAATACGGAAGCCAGATTTAGGCGGTTCAACGTATCCAGAAAACGCAACTGCTAGGCGAAAGAAATAGGCAAAAAAACTTTGCTATTGAGCCGCAGTTATCCGCCTAGCGCAAAAAAGAAAATGGCAGACCCTTTCTTCTTCACACACTCTATTTGAGTCGGTGGAACCAAATAAAACGCCCTGCACAGAAGCGTGTTCTGCCATCCGTTGCCGACAGAGCAGATACTGCGATGCAGGGCTGATCGGTAGCCCTAGTAGCTTTATACTTAAGCGTACCAAACGGACATTATGTCCAAGAATGAGTGAAAGTAAATGTCGTTTGCGTCATACGACTTGGCGACCATTTCATTTGCTATTCTTTAACAATACTGGCTGTCTGGATGTCGTAACGTGCTTTGGTGATGGGGAACTCGAGCAAGCATCACCTGATGACCTGCCCATGATCGACATTCATCACCGTTAACAGTCGCTGCCCCACCCTTCGCGACGCGTTCGTGCAGCCGCATTGAGTGCGATTCGGAAGCAGTCTGCGCGGAGGGCAGAATTCTGTCCGTGAGCCCGCTCTTTCTCAACTTTTTTTGCCGTTCCCGACGCGTACAAGTCGGCGACTTAGGCTGAAAAGGGAGCGGAAATCGCCTCATCGGTTGTTCCAGACGGGCGAGATGCTTGCGAAAGTGCCGTTGACCGTCCTATCCTTAATTCGGGCGCTTCGCAGACAAGTTGAAATCTACTCCCGAGGTTGGTGGTGAAGGCAACATGCTGGACAATACGCTCCTCCTTTTCGGTTCCGCGTCGAGCGCCTTCCACCTATCGCGCAACTATCCCTTGCTACTGGCTGGTGGTAAAAACATGGGGCTCAAGCACGGTCAGTTCCTCAACTATGGCGATGACAATCCAGCTGGCGGACCGTGGCTGGGCGGCAGAGAACCATGGCAGAAGGAAGTAACTCGCGAGGAATTACCCCTTTCGAATCTTTATCTCACTCTGCTTCAGCGGCTCGGCGTTGAGACCGAATCATTCGCCGATAGCACCGGCACGCTGGCGGAAGTTTGAACGTTGGTGAACGAACTTCCTCGTTACGGCCTACATAACGGCGAATAATCAGGGCCGGCTAAAGCATGAGTCAAAATTAACTTCCCTGTTTTCTTGGCAATCATCACGCGGAGCTTGATGGCTACTTTGAAATTGCGGAAGTTATTATTGATACGATCCTAAGGATCCGTCGGCACGGGTGGTTGCTCACCATACTTGGCTTCGTAGCGGGCGGCAAACTTACTCTCTAGCTCGGGATCGCAGAGAAAACACTGCGAGTCTGGACGATCATGTTCATCGCACCAGTCCTCGTTTGCTCGAAATTCAGCAATCAGACTTGAGTCACAACGCGTGCACTCTTCTTCCGGTACACCATGCTCGTTGCACCACCAACCAGAATGGTCATGGGCCGTTTCGTGCTCCCCCTCCGCGTGTTCGTGACTGTCGGGCGATTCCTCCGTGGTTTGTGACGCTGTGCTCTCCGTCGGTGAACCGCAACCGGAAAGACAGAAAGCTGTGAGCGTCATCGCTGCCGCGAAACAGGTGAACGCTTTCTTGGATCGTTTCATCAATTCATCTCCCTGGATTGAAATTAAACGGTGATAGGTTCGTCAAGTGATTCAGTAATCATCTCAGGATGCGGCTGTTTGTTGTCAGTCGGACCCTTGAATACGATGTAGAGCACGCGCAGTACAAGCAGCGACATGACAGTCGCGCTGATGACACCACCAATGACCACGGTTGCCAAGGGGCGTTGAACTTCCGCACCCATCCCCGTGCTAAACGCCATCGGTAGAAATCCCAAACTTGCAACGAGCGACGTCATCAGAACGGGTCGCAAACGAGTCATAGCGGCTCTTTCCACGGCAGCCTCCAGTGCGGCACCGCGACTGCGGAGTTGTCGAATAGTGGACACGAGCAACATGTCATCCAAGACGGCGACTCCGGACAGCGCGATAAACCCGATAGCGGCTGATATCGAAAACGGCATGTCGCGTATCCAGAGCGCGAAAATGCCGCCTGTCCAAGCGAAAGGAATTCCCGTAAAGACTCGCACCGTATCGATGACATTGTTGTAAGTCATGTAGAGCAGAGCAAAGACTAAACAGAGTGCCACCGGAACAACGAGCATGAGCCGGCTACGGGCGCGTTGCATGTGCTCAAACTGTCCACCCCATTCGATATGGTAGCGGCCTTCGGGCAAGTCGACTTGTTCGGCAATCTGTCGTTGAGCATCCGCGACGAAGCCACCCAGGTCGCGACCACGGACGTTGGCTGAGATGTTGATCCTGCGCTGTGCCCATTCACGGGCGATCTGCGACGGACCTTCCGCAGTTTTGATTGTCGCCAATCGGGAAAGTGGGATTTGTTCACCGGCTGGAGTCATTATAAGAATGTTGCCAATCGTTTCAGGATCGGTTCGTTTTGATTCCGGCAGGCGGACGACCAATGGGAATCGAAGCTGGTCTTCATAAACTTCACCGACATTCAAACTACCGATGGACTCCACAATGTCGAGCACGGAACTTGCTGAAATGCCGTACCTCGCGATCTCGTCTTGTTTGACTTGGATCTGCAGCACAGGTTGGCCTGTGATTTGGTCAGCACTAACATCCGCACTGCCATCGACCTGCGTCAGGACTCGTTCAATACTCTGTGCCGTATCCACAAGCTGGTCGAAATCGTCACCAAACAACTTCACCGCTACGTCTGAACGAACACCGGTAGCGATTTCATCCATGCGAAGCTTGATGGGCTGCGTGAACGCCAGCCGTTGTCCGGGGAGATCGCGAAGCGTTTTTTCAATAGCTGCCATGAGACCGGTCTGGGTGGTCGCCTTTTTCCAACTCTGTCGTGGTCGCAGAGTGATGAATAGGTCGGTGAGTTCTACTCCCATAGGGTCTGTGGCAATCTCCGCCGTACCAATCCTACTCCAGACGTGAGCTACCTCATCGGGAAAGTTCTCAAGGACAGCTCGTTCCATTTGCGTGTTGTAGCGTATGGACTCCTCCAGACTCGTGCCGGCCAGTCGCACAACGTTAATAGCCACTGCACCTTCGGACAATTGAGGGACGAATTCCGTGCCTAAATTGGGCGCAATCATCCCAAAAGAGACGACGAGAACACACAATGCGAAACCGATGACCGCCAGTTTATGCCGCATCGTAAAATGCAAGATTGGGAGGTAAATCCATTTCGCGACCCGAACTGGCAGGGGCTCACGTTCTTTCATCTGCTTAGGCAAAAGGAGACTTGCCAATACCGGCATCAACGTCAGGGACAGCAGCATGGAGCCTGCCAGAGCGAACACGACTGTAAGCGCCATCGGCCGAAAGAGTTTACCTTCAATACCTTCGAGCGTGAGAATTGGCAGGTAGACGATCATGATGATCAACTCGCCAAACAGCGTGGGCTTACGAACTTCAATGGCCGCGTCCCGAATCAATTCGAGCTTATTTTTGCCCGCTCTATTTAGCGACAAATGTCGAGTACAGTTTTCGATCATGACGACTGAACTGTCCACGACCAAACCAAAGTCGATGGCACCCAGACTCAGCAAACTTGCGGAAATTCCAAATCGAACCATTCCGGAAAAGGCACACAACATGGAGAGCGGAATAGCGAGCGCAACTATCAGACCGGCTCGCAAGTTTCCGAGAAAAACGAATAGCACTGCGATCACAAAGAGACCACCTTCGAACAGATTCTTACGCACCGTCTCCAAGACCTGGTCGACCAGCTCGGTGCGGTCGTACATCGAAACGATTCGAACACCGGGCGGCAGATTACTGCGGATGCTGTCGAGCTTTGCCTTGAGCCCTTCGGTCACTTCGTGCGTGTTTTCCCCCATCAGGCAGAAGCCGAGCCCCATAACGGCCTCGCCTTTTCCATCTGCCGTTACGGCTCCACGTCGAATCTCATAGCCAATTTCCACATCCGCAACTTGGCCGATACGTATGGGAATGCCATCGACTGACTTGATGACTATGTCGGCGATCTGGCCAAGGGTCGTGGTTCGCCCTTGGCCATGAACGAGCAGCATCTCGCCCGACCGAACAATGTTTCCACCACCCACGCTGCGATTGTTTTGCTGCAAGGCCTCGATGACCTCATCGAACGTAAGGCCGTGACGAATTAGTCGATCGGGATCCACTCGTACTTGATACTGCTTCTCATAACCTCCCCAGCTGTTGACTTCTGCTGTCCCGGAGACCGTTCTCAACTGAGGTTTGATCGTCCAGTCATGCAACGTTCGCAGCTCGGTGAGCTTATTGATTCGCTCCTGCTGATCGAGCGTCGAAAAATCGTAGCCGTCATAAGTCAGGACATAGTGAAACACCTCTCCCAGTCCGGAAGAGACAGGCCCCATCTCTGGTCGCTCAATGCCAGCCGGAAGCTCAACGGTGCCGAGCCGTTCATTGATGAGTTGCCGCGCAAAATAGATGTCGGTGCTATCGTCAAAAACAACGGTGACCTGCGAAAACCCGAATTTCGATACAGACCGTAGTTGATCCAGTCCTGGCAGTCCGCTAATCGCCTGCTCAATTGGAAACGTAATCTGGCGTTCCACTTCCTCGGGCAACAACGCTGGAGCCGTCGTGTTGACCTGCACCTGCACGGGCGTCGTATCTGGAAAGGCATCGATATCCAAATACTGCAGTGACACAACGCCTGCAAGGGCCACCACGACGACAGATGCAATCACCGCAAACCTGTGGCGCAACGAAGCATCGATGATCCAATTCAACATGCGATCGCTCCTTCGACAGTTTGGTTTAGTGACCGCACGTGCAGCCCGCACCCAGGTTATTTTTGAGAATCTGAGCCCTTAGGACACTGCTGCCTTCGGTCGCAACGACCTCACCTGGCAAGAGGCCCGCGATAATCTCAGTTTGTCCGTCCTTGGTAACTCCTGGCCTGACAGAGCGGGTATGAAAGAGCTTCGGATGGTCTTCAGAGAAGTAGTTCTTGTCCCTCACGAAAACTACAAAACAGGAACCATCCCATTGGACCGCCTCTTTTGGCACCACCACTGCATGGCTGGCTTCCCTTAAGATGATTTCGCCTGAACCAAAAGTCTGATTGCGATATTCCCCGCTGGTGTTTGCAACATCACAACGAACTTCAACGGTTCGAGTCGACGAATCCACATTCGTGCTGATCCAACCAACTTGGCTTGGAACATCTTGCTTCGTCCCATCCGGGCGAAACCGCACTGGCTGCCCTAACCGCAAGTGCTTGGCATCCTCGAGGGCTACCGATAATCTCAGCCAAAGAGCATTCGTGTCCACGACTTGAAACAACATGTCCGACTTGGAGACGACTTCGCCCTGAACAATGTGCAGCTCGGTAATGACGCCATCTATCGGAGCAAGGACCGGGATCAAATTGTTCGTTGCTGTCGAACTTGCAAGCTCTTCAGTCAACGCAGTTGGAATTCCCAAGAACCGCACGGCATCCCAGCGTTCTTTCTCACTCAGTTGGCGTAACGCACTCTCGCCAGCGGGCATGCCAAGGTTTGCAAGCGTTTGAGCAGCACGATTTAGCTGAATCTGAGCCTGCTTGAGCAGCATCTCTTCTTCCAATACGCGTGCGCCGGAGATAGCTCGACTGGCCACTAACGGGGACAAACGGTCTACCGTCTGCGATTGATAGTCGACCTGCGCCATTGCATCCAGCAGCGCAGCCTTGGCGTTACCCACATCCGTCGAATCCACCAGAGCCAACAGCTCTCCCTGACGCACTTCGTCGCCAACACTCTTGTCGACTCGCCAGACAATCCCTTCGGACCGTGGAGAAATGTGTGCTACACGGGTCTCATCGTACGTGAGTTCTCCGTTCGCACTGACCGATTCGAAGATCCGCTGTGTTTCGGCGGGTTCAACATCGATTCCAGCCTTGCTAACCGCGTCGATCGAGGCAAATTGGACACGCGCTTTGTAAAGATTGCATCCCAGGTTGTTCTCTTGTCGGTCTTTCGCTCCAAGTGCTCTCGATATGTAATTCGATTGCAAATTAGAAACTTGCGGTGGTTGTTTGAGCTGGGCTACCTCAGGATGACAATGGGGACATTGATGCACTCCATGTTCCTTGCACCAACCAAAATCCGTTGCTGCCGGCAGCAGGGTTGGAATACACTCGACACATTCCGCCTCTGGAACACTGTGCTCTGAACACCAGTCCGCTTCAGGCGTCTTGTCAGCAAACAAGCCTGTTGAACTCGGTAGTCTCCAACCGGTGCTATGCCCATACGCGGCAATTCCTCCAAGTGCCCCTAGAACAACAACGGTTGGCAGAGCCCTAAGAATAGCCCCCAACCAATGCAACGGCCTTACCACTGGATCTGAAGATCGTCGCAAGGCATTTTCTGAGATATCACCCGATTGCTTAGCAGTAATCTGACTCATGATTTTCTAAACCTAGCTGGGAAGCTTCGCGCAGACTCGGATCAAGATTCGCGCGGCTGGTATCAGTGGAGAAAGAGGCTTAGTTCCAAGACGAACTTGGTCCTAACACAGACTCGCGTGCCAGAGTGGCAATCAGATTATCAAAGACCCGATCAGCGCGCGGATTTCCCACCCGGAAAGTGTCGCAAAGGCCGAGGCGGATTGATTGACATTAACATCCCGCGCGTTGAGAAAAATCGCAGATGCGGAATCCAGATCAGGTAGCAAGTATCCGCAAACTTGCTTGCTTGAATCAGCCTCAATGCGGGCTCCACTCTCTGTGGAAATCGCACCTTTGCAGATACAGTCTCTATCGTTCTCACTTTGCGGGCAATTGTGACTGCAAGGCGACTCTGTCCCGTCATGCTTGCATTCGTCGTCATGCTCAGCGGCAGCATGACGTTCGCACGGGCCAGCATCGTGCTCACTGCCGACAGAAACTTGCTTGCAATGCTCCACGCAGCCTCCGCAGCAGTCCCCAAGATCAATGATGGGACACAGTACCACTAGGGTAATTTGCAGCGTCGATAAGAGTTTGCGCGATATCATCAGCGGGCTTGTGACGGTTGACTTTGACACCTTCATCCTAGATATCGGACTGCACGTGGTCAAGACATCCCGGTTTATGTCCATTTGTGCGGAATTGGACTCGACTTTGAGCCTGTACCCAGAGGCAGTTCCTTCCAGTCTACCATTTAGTGGCGACTTACCCGACCCTAACGCACGCACGATCCGCGAGGTAGTAGCGCCTTTGTGGTGGGAGTTGCAAATGAGCGGGAGACTTGTTCACATGCAAAATGTTCTTATACAAAACATCCTGTGTGGGTCTTAGAGATGTTTCAATCAGGGCTTCGTCAAGTGATGGTGTTGGTATGTCATTGGCCAAAACAAAATTGTTAGCACACCACAGGCATAAGAGTGTTGCGAAAGCCGTATATTTCAATGAATCACCACCATTCAACAAGACGATAAACTCCGCTACTCATTTTATAAAAAGCTTTCGGCTATCAGATCGTGTCGGGGACTGTTCTATTCTTAAAGACCGAAAAATCAAGTTAGTCATAAGCCTTTACCAGATTCACTCCGTTCCATTTCTAATGCCCAGAGTAGAAATAAGAGGCAAGAAGGTTTGACCAAGCCACCTTCCACGACCAGATCAAAAAAATCTGAATATTTAAACAAAAATTAAAGAAAATGCTGGTTAATCAACTCACATAATCAAGAAATGATCCTTGGTTATTTATTTACTCTCTCAATAGTCTTCCGAGAGATGTCTTAGCCACCCGCGATTTTCGTGCCGCGATGGGGCGAAAGCACTTTGAAGATAAAACCCCACCCTCTCTATATAAGGTGAAAATATTGAGGGTATTACTTGTTGAGTGTTATCGTGAATGCCTGTTAGAACTCAACTGATGACGTTGACCAAATCTGTGTGGCATATGTGTGGCAGATTCTAAAATATTTTATTGTTGAACCCTCAGGTTTCATGAAAACACATTGACGGGAAATATTTAAGATTAGACGCTGTTTTCAAATCCCAAGATGTTTAGCAACGGCTTCACCTCGTGAACGTACATGCATTTTTTCATAAATATGCTTCAGATAACTGCGACCGATAGCCTCCTATTTTCCCCAGCGCAAGGAACTGTCTCTATTGATCTGGCTTCGGACACCCGCCTCTCTACCAAGCGTGTCAACTTCTAGCACAAACCGGATCATGTGGCAGGGCTTTGGTTATCACTAAAAGGACATGATCTTTGTCATTTTAAATAGTGTGTTCTCCAAATTCTCTTGCACCCAAGGCCGTTTTGAGAGAATAGCGTTCGATAAAAATGAATATCTTGTGTCCCCAAATCAATAGTTCGAACAGTATTGAATAGATGGATACGGAATTAGAAGCAAGAAAGACTACTGTGCCTACTAAATCACAAAGAGCATTTGAGATCTTATGCCGTGAGAATACACGGATGCTCATGGTCTATCTCCGCAGTTTTCTTCGCAATGAGGCCACGGTTGATGATCTTTTTCAAGAAACTCTCATCGTGGCATGGCGGCGCCTTGATCGATGCGATTTAAACCGGCCATTTGGTCCCTGGCTACGCGGGATCGCCCGAATTTTAGTGAAGGAGCACTTCCGTAAAGAAAAACGCTCGCCAATTCTTCTTGATGACTCCATTGTGAATACCATCGATTACCACTTTGAACATATTCGCTCGCTTGCTGGTGATACTTGGGACCAAAAGTTAGAGGCACTACAGTTTTGTCTAGAAGCACTACCACGTCAGCATAAAGAAGTTATTGAAGGTCGGTACAACAATAAAATGAAGGTGAAGGGCCTAGCAGAAGATTTAGCTATTTCTGTAGAGGCCTGCAAAAAGCGATTGCAGCGTGCTCGGGCAATGATTGCAGATTGCTTAAAGCGAAAAGGTTTGCTCGGCGAACTGGAGGGTACATCATGAAGCAATTCGATGGTGACGCTCTTGCGCACTGGCTTGACGGTGATCTGTCAGATGACATACCTGATGAGAATATGTCTCGAGAGGATTTCGCGAATAACAGTGCTGAAACAATGTTTGTGCATGCACTTTTAACTGATGTAACTCATCGTGACCTAGAGAGAGAAGAGCACGCAATTCGCCAGGTAATGGATAATGTTTCACAACCCATGAACGAAGTGGGGTCGAAAAAGGAAAGGCTTCGTAGTTCATTACCAAATCGCCGATTCTATCTAGCGACATCAGCCGTAGTTATTGCAGTTTCCCTGTTTCTAATGATTTTCTTTGACACCAAGGAACAAAGAGCAATTGGTGCAGTTGCATCTCTTCAGAAGGTTCTAGAAGCAAGCCATAGTTTAACCGATAGGACGTATCACATTCATGTTCTTGAGGAATATGGCCATGACAGGAAGCCTCTCAACCTTTCGCAGGAGGCTTGGGAATTCGAACCAAAGGAGAACATTGATGGTGCAACACTTTTCGTTCGGGGTCTCAACCAATTTGTACTTGTCATGCCACTGAAATCAGGAAAAGAAACAAGGACATTGGGATGTGATGGTGCTGTAAGTTGGTCCTTTCGAGACAGTGGTCCCGTGCGTATCAGTTCAGATCTTCGTCGCTTTCGAGGAAAACTTCCTGGCCAACAGCAGGACCTGCCCTTCGTCAATTTGTATGACCATGTTTCTCAACTGGAGAGGGGATACAGCATTTCACTTGAAGATGCTGAAAATGTGTCCGGAAATATACGGTCGTTGGCAAGACTTGTCGGGGTTCGGCAATCACGTGATATACAAGGTCCAAAAAGGATTGAGATAGTTTTTGATGCTGTGGTTGGCACCATACATTCCATGATTCTGGATGGGCTACCACGTGGCCGTGGAGGACCGAAGTGCGTGAAGTTTGACTTAAAGGATGAGAGCAGCCTTGGTGAAGCATTTTTTTCTCACACAGCACATCATGGATTAGAAAAGGAAATCCAAATTGAGGATCACATGCGATGAATCACAGTCATATTTTTACAATTACTTGTAGTGCACTATTCCTTGCAGGAACTGGAGAACCAATATTGGGACAACAGTCTCGTATTGATCCGCTTGCTCGTGTCATCGATATAAACAGTGATGGAGTTATCTCATCAGAAGAACTGCGTGTCGCGAGTAGGTCAGTACGATCACTTGATACAGATAATGATGGGCTGGTTACACGAGACGAGGCTTTTGGTAAGACAACTCAGCAACAGGGGAAAACTGGTGGTAGCAAGCTTGGTGGCTACACACAGCCTCCACCGGCGAATAACGTACCGAATCATTTGTTCAATATTATTGTTGGACGACTTACCGATGCTGGTGGAACAATCCGGGTGGTTTTCCACAGTAACGTGAAGGCCTACGTACAGTACGGGGACAAACGTGGTGATTTGTCACAGAAAACAGCAACTCGTGATCTGCGAGCGGGTGAGCCTGTTGATTTCGTGATTGGTTCACTGGATAAGAACACCCGATATTTCTATCGAGTTCATTATCAGATCGCTGGAGACTGGGTGAAAAGTGATGAATTCACATTTCACACCCAGCGTGAAAAAAAGAGTGGGTTTGTTTTCACGGTTCAGGCAGATTCACATCTGGATGAAAATACAAGCGGTGACGTCTATTTGCGAACTCTCCAGAATGCGCTTGTTGATCAGCCAGACTTTCATTTTGCGCTTGGCGACACATTTATGACGGGTAAGTATGTTCAGCCCGAGTTGTCACTTCCACAGTATATGGCTCAACGCTACTACCTTGGTCATCTCTGTCACTCAGCGGGCTTCTATTTTGCGCTTGGGAATCATGATGGTGAGTCCGGAAATCGTGGGTCAAATATTTGGGCTACCAACACTCGAAAACAGTATTTTCCAAATCCAAGTCCAAATGCATTCTTCGAGGGAAATACACAGCAGGAACAGAATGTTGGTCTACCAGAAAACTATTTTGAGTTTGAGTGGGGTGATGCCCAATTTATTGTTCTTGATCCATTTCGTTATACAACGACTCGATCGCGCGGTGGTGATTCCAGTAATTGGTATTGGACACTCGGGAAACAGCAATACGACTGGCTTGAAGGCGTCTTGAATGCCAGCAAGGCCAACCTCCGATTTGTTTTTCTGCATCATCTTGTTGGCGGAAGTCAGCGAAATCAGCGAGGTGGTGCCGAAGCTGCACCGTTTTGGGAATGGGGAGGTAAAGGTATTTCCGGTGAAAATGAATTTGCCAAGCATCGTCCTGGCTGGCAGAAGCCAATTCATGAACTTCTTGTTGATCATGGCGTTGATGTTGTTTTTCATGGTCATGACCACATGTTTATAAAACAGGAACTTGATGGAATCGTCTACCAACTTGTTCCACAACCTGGACACCCGCGATCGGGGACAAAAAGTGCAAAGGAGTACGGGTACCTCTCCGGAGAAGTTCAGGGGAGCAGTGGGCATATACGTGTTCGCGTAAATGACTCTTCGGCTCGCATTGATTATGTGCGTGCGTATTTGCCGGAGAGTGATGGCACGCAGGCAATGAACGGCTCTGTGAGTTTTTCATACGTGCTTTCAGATAAACAATCCAAGTGAATAGATATTCAAACCTCACGGGAAAGAAACAGATGAATCAAATTTGTGGAATCTATCGCCGAGACAAAGGTGTAAAAAACCTCTTCACCAAGAATTGGGAAATAAAGATTGGGGTCAGTATCGGAGTATGCCTCATGGCCTGTCTCTCCGTGGGTCCTGTTTTGGCACAAAAGGGAAAGCCACAAAAAATGCAACAGCAGAAGCAGAAGAGGGGCGACCAAAAAGGTGGCTCCGGTGGTGGAATCTTTCGACTTCTTGATGCGAATCGGGATAACGCACTATCTGTCAATGAGATTGCAAAAATAACCGTAGTGTTGGCTCAACTTGATGTAAATCGAGATGGTGTTCTGGACGCACAAGAGTTGGACGTTCGCGGTGGAGGACAGGGCGGAAAGAAGAAAAAGATTTCGAAAAAGTAAGGACGCATGATGCAAAAAATTTACTGGATACTTTTTATTATGATTCTGCTCTCTTCGAGGGTTCTTGGAGCTGAGCGGCCGAATATTCTCTTTATGATGTCTGACGATCAGGCGTGGAATGGCTTATCCGTGCCAATGCATCCTGCTATTCCATGGTCTAAAAGTTCGATTGTGGAAACTCCAAATCTTGAAAAATTGGCAGCCCAAGGAATGAGGTTTTCAGCAGCATATGCTCCTGCTTCTGTGTGTTCACCCACCCGAATAAGTCTTCAGACCGGCAAGAGTCCTGCAGCATTGCACTGGACCAAGGCAGCGGGACCAGAAGCCGGTCACAAGCTCATTGAGCCACGCAATGCAAGGGAAATTTCACAGAGTGAAACAACAATCGGGGAGCTTCTGCAAGCTGCTGGTTATGTGACGGCGCACTATGGGAAGTGGCATATCAATGGTGGTGGTCCTGCCGCAAATGGGTATGACGAAGGTGACGGCGATATAGGGAATGAATATGCCCATCAGTATGGTGACCCGAATCCTGCTGATATCGTCGGTATGGCAAAACGGGCAGCCCTGTTTATGGAAAAGAGTAAAAAGAGTGGCAAGCCATTTTTCATTCAGATGTCGTGGCATGCTCTTCATGCCCCTCAGAATGCCATGAAGGAAACACTTGCCAAGTATGCAAAAAAGATGGGAAGTAGCGTTGAGGAAAAGCGTGTTGGCAGTGCCGCAATCGCTGAAAACCTCGATACCGGAGTTGGTTTTGTACTGAATGCCATCGAATCGTTGGGTCTTACAGAATCGACGTATGTCATCTATATGTCTGATAACGGCAGCGGTGGTGGTGGTGGAAAACGAAGTGGCGAGAAGGGACGGCTATCAGGTGGTAAAGGGAGCGTATGGGAGGGTGGAATTCGCAGCCCCATGATCATCCGCGGTCCTGGGATACCAGCTAACTCCTGGTGTCATGAACGAGTTGTTGGATATGACCTGTACCCAACGTATTGCCAATGGGCAGGTGTGCCTATGAACAGACTTCCTAAAGGGATAGAAGGTGGCAGCCTCGTAAGTTTGCTTGATGACGGTCGAGGAACGGTGCAGCGGGTGCGTGATGCTATGGTCTTCCACTTTCCGCATTATCAAAGTGGTGATGGACCTCATACAGCGATATTTCTTGATGAATACAAGTTAATGAAATTCTATGAGAGTGGACGGTATGCCCTATTCAACATCAGTCAGGATATTGCAGAGCAGAGGGATCTTGCCGGACAGATGCAAGGGAAAGTCGGAGCTCTCGATCAATTGTTGGTGCAATATCTCAGCGCGGTAAATGCGCAGATGGCTGTTCCAAATCCTGATTATGACCCAATGAAAGAGCCATCAGACCGAAAGAGTAAAGGTGGGAGTAAAATGAAGAAAAAGTCTGGGAAAAAGGCTGGAAAAAATTCTGGGACAGGAAGGGCCTGATGCGAAGGTTTTTAGTTGTAATCCTGTTGCTGACGACCCAGGCAAATTTGTGTTTGGGTGAAACTCGAGCCGTTTCACAAGAGAGTGCCGGTCAGAGCATTCGTGCTATGACGAAGCACACAGTTGATAAGAAGGTAACAGAGGGGTTTTTGTTTGTTGAGAATCGCTATGTTAGTTTGCCTTACCGTGTCGGGTTTGATGAAAACAATGTATTCATAAATGATGTTCCATTAGATAGCGTAGTTCTAAAAAGTCTTGTAACTGAACAATCCCTTCAGAATGGTCGATGGTTACAGCAAGGCTTTCGACGTTTGTATCAGCATCTCACAACTGGAGGCACTCTCGTGCTCTATAGTGATGCCCCAGTTCTCTTGCTTGCCAACACGGAGACTTCGGATTTACTCAAGACTTTGATCAATAATAGTGCTCTGGAGTCATTGGCAAATACTGGCCTGGCAGGCGACATACAATTACCCGGTGAGAGCTCGTATTGGAAAAAGTTCGCTGATGGCTTTGAGTGTCCTCAGGAATTGCGTGTTCGAGTAGGTGAAGTTCTGGAAAAGGAGCAGGCTGTTGAAGAACGCAACCTGGCAGAGATTGCAGCCAGGCGAAATCTTAACTCAAGTTCTTACCCTCTAACTATTTTTGGCATGGTTCTTGTGGTGATCGCGTTTGGGAACCTGCTTTCGAACGAGGCACCGCTTGATATTCAGCCTTCAGAGTCTCCCGTAATGGGTCGGCGTGTCAAAATATTTCTCATGCTTATAGCAGCCTTTTCTGTTCTAGACCTCATTTGGACATTGCTTGCAAGCCGTGCGAATGCGTTGACAGAACTCAACCCAATCGGATCGCAGCTAATTCATAATCCGATTGGATTGCTAGCTTTTAAAACCCTTGTCACAGTGGGTGTTATTGGGATTCTTTTTGTCTTGCGGGGTCACAGAGTTGCACAGCGCGGTGCATGGTGGGCCTGTCTTATCTGCACGCTTGTGACCGTACGCTGGCTGACCTTTAATTCAATGTTCGCGTAGTTCAAGAAGGGGCGCGAAACTTAAATTCCAGAGGACTGAACTATGAGATACTTAGTATTTACATTCATTACATCCATGCCGGTTTTATTCCCATGCATCGTGCTTTCAGAAGAGCCTATCCGGAAGCCGAGAATGGATGACACGATCAGGGCGAATATATACGCAGATAATGCCTTCAGGCTTTATGTAAATGGAGAACTCGTAGCGGTGGATTCAATTCAGTTTGTGCCGCATAACGTCGTGTCTGTTGATATTCTGCCTGCGTATCCAATGACGATTGCTGTGATGGGTATCGATAACGCAGATTCGCAGACAGGAATGGAATACGCAAATACAAACATTGGAGACGGTGGGTTCATTCTGAAACTGAGTGACGGGACGGTTACGAACATGACGTGGAAAGCTAAAAAGTTCTCCTGGGGACCAGTCGGCGGAAACACAAAAAACCCACGAGTTGAAAACATTTCAATCCCAGAAGCCTGGTATACCTTCGACTTCGATGACAGTCAGTGGCCAAATGCCAAGGAATACTCCGAAGACGAAATAGGACCAAAGGAACCGTTTTTTGCACACGACTTCAAAGGGGCAAAATTTATTTGGTCCGACGACGTGAAGCTCGACAACATCGTGCTGTTTCGAACCGTCGTGACATCACCACCAGATGGAAAGGAACGTGATGATTTCCGGGGACTCACGAACGTGATTCCAGACGGTGGTGGACGTCGAAATAGCGGCGGAAACCGTAGACGGAATAAAAAGTAAGAACCGGGAAAGCAAACCAATACGATTGGGAGAGCAAAATGGGAATCGTACGAGTTGTTGTCGCAATCACGGCCTTCGGGCTAGTAATAAATGCGTTCACAGACACTTTCGGACACGACACACACAGCCATAGCCCTCACAGCCGTGCCGACAAAGATTATGCCGATGCAACGTCCCGTAGTCGCATGTGGACAATCAAATCATTGACCGGAGACGGCACACCGACAATGGTTAAAGCCTCTCTACTGACGGCAGACCACGATCAAATCAGACTGCAGACACTGGATGGTCGTGTGATCTCTACTTCCTCAAAGACACTGACGGCAGAAGATTTGAAATTCGTGCATCAGCGGCAGGAGCGTGTGCTCCAACTGAATACCCAACCGTTTGTGCGTCTCACTGCATTCCAATCGAAGGACAACCAAGGCGTGGCAGATCCACCGGCACTGGCAAGTTTCTTCAAGCCCTTCGCAAAGACGATCCGCTTCCACTGGGACCGTGACTTCTTGTTTGTTGAATCAACCGGAATGCCCGATCATCCAATGATGACTGGCATCACCGCATGGCAACAACAAGTTCCACTACCTCAAGCATACACAGGGAATAACGCGTGGAAGATTCCACTTCACCCGGTTCCCGCACAGAACCCAATGTCAACAAAAGAACATTTCTTTCGCGGCGCAATTGCCTTGGCGGTCAACGGTGTACCGATCTTCAACCCGATCAAGAATAATGGCAAGACGGACACGCTGTTGGCAGGTGAACTCGACAGGTGGGGTGGGCATTGTGGTCGGGCCGACGACTATCACTACCACATCGCTCCAGTGCATCTGGAAAAAATTGTGGGTGCAGGGAACCCTGTTGCTGTAGCGCTCGATGGATATGCAATCTATGGCTACAACGATCCAAACGGAAAGCCACCAACCGATCTCGACTGGTTGAACGGCCATAAGGGCCCTGATGGTACGTATCACTATCACGCCACCAAAACATTTCCCTATTTAAACGGTGGCTTTTATGGTGAAGTCATCGAACTCAACGGACAGGTTGATCCGCAGCCGCGCGCACAAGGCGTTCGCCCAGCACTTCCTGGCCTGAAAGGAGCGAAGATCGTTGGCTATGAGAATCCAAAGCCTGACAATTTCATCGTGCGTTACGAAGTGTTTGGAGACCCACGATCCATCGAGTATGAGGTCGCCGACAATGGATCAGCAACATTCAACTTTGTTTCGGCGCAGGGAACAATGACCGAAACCTATTCACCGCGCAAGCGTGGTGGCGGTGACGGTCGTCAAAATTCTGAACAGCCAGGATCACAACGGCCCACGGGCAAGGAACCACAAGGCAATCGGGGACGCGGTGATGAAAGTCGTGGCGGAAAGGGCGGTGGGCGATCTGGGGATGATCCAATCGTCGCCGCATTGGATGCAAACGGCGACGGTCAGATCGACAAGGATGAACTCCGCGGAGCGTCAGCTGCACTCATTAAGTTGGATGTCAATAAAGACCAGAAAATTTCTCCCGATGAACTTCGAGGCCATGGTAGTCAGCAGCGCGGTGGTGGAAATGGCAAACCGCAGGGGATTGGGCCTTCCGGAAAAACTGGTGGGTCAAAGGGACCACAACCCGGCGACGGTCCCCGTCAACCATGGATTTTCGTGCATGCGAATGAGATCGATCTCGACAAGAATAAAATCATCAGCCGTGAAGAAATCGTTGGTGAAGCAGAGAAAGCCTTTGCTGGATACGACACCAACAATGACGGAAAGCTTAGTCAAAACGAACTTCAGGGACGGGGTGGATCACGAAGCGCGATGGGAGGTTTTCTAAAGGGGCACGCACAGGAGATCGATCGAGATGATGATGGGGTTCTCAGTCGTGCTGAAGTCATCGGTAATGCTGAACGCATGTTTGCAAAAATGGATAGGAACCGGGACGATACTATTTCATCAGAAGAACTTGAGGAAGCTCGTCGAAAGTGAGTGCTGCTGCATCGGAAGAGTTGCAGAGAAGCTTTCTCACTGATCCATTGTCTCGGATCTATGAGGAAGATTCGAGGACTGGGTTGGGCCAAAGATAAAGAATTCTTATCTCTTATGAGTGAAGCACTTTTGGGGTTTTTGTTAGCCACTAGTGCCCACTCTATCTTTTCAATGGGTTTTGTACCTGTGAATTCTGTGTAGCAAATTAGGTTTCATCTGGAGTACAGGTGAATATCAAATTACTCCTCACTACATGTTCGATATGTGTTACTTACCATGTCGCATGCGTTTAAATTTGCCCCCCTATATAAGGCCTGACGCATGTTAGATTATATTCCTCAAAAAGGGCACTGGCAAACTAAAAAAATTCTAGAAAAACAAAATATTTATTTTACTGAAGGACACACACCAGAGCTTTATAAGAGCACCAAACGAATTGTGTCCATGATGCTTTCCAGCAGGGCACGTGGGCTCAAAATAAGAACGTTCAACCCTTCATTCAATTCTTGAATGGAATATGTGGGTGAATCTAAATGAAAGCCTTACACGCTAAATTTCGAGCTTGATTCAGTTTTCTAAGCAGTTGTGCAGACAATAAGCGTCATTCTGGTTTGCAATATTTGCACTCCTCAAGATTCAATCGATAGTCGAGCCTCTTTCGATAGTCGTAATCCAATGAATCGGGAATGTAGATGAAATGGAAATTCCACTTGTTCGGTCCATCTGCTTTCTCTCCATGGTCTTCTTCCGAATACAAACAAATGTTCGTTAATCCGCACTCCTTATAAAATGCAGAAATTCCTTGTGCATCAAATTCAGGATGATAGAAAATTTCCCATTCCTCAACCAAGGCAGCATGGGTCAGTTCTGAAAATGTCGTAAATCCTGATGGTACATCTCCACTCTTGGTGAAACCAAATGGATGAACAAACAAACAAACACAACAAGATGTTTTCTCTGCAATATTCTTTATCGTCTCGATTATTTTCCGCCCTATTCCCTGCCCTTGGTAAAGATCAACGATATAAAGTGATCGCAGTTGGATTACAAAGTCGGAAATCCGGTCAATATCAGGAAAGTTCTTTTGCTTAATACGGCTAAATTCCACCAGTCCGTATTCCTGAGCTTGATAAGTCCATGGATAAGTTGCACCCATTGGCTTTCGCCAGGTATCGCTTGCAACCTTAAAAAATCTGTCTGAGGGCAGCATCGATTTCAGTCGTCTTTGGTCATCTCTCTTCTTATCCTCTGCTAACCGTGTCAGATTTCTCAACGCCACAATGTCGTCGTAATTTCCGTGATATAAGTTTGGTCCGAGCTGTTTCATTGTGCCTTCGCAGCCCTTCTCAACCAATAAAAAGCATGATCAATATCGTTCGTGAACTTCTTCAGGAACTCTTTTGCATCATCTATCAACCCAGCCTTCGCCCCTAATTCTTTACGTGCTTTATGCGTTCCAACGCAACTAATGATCAAATTGGAGCCAACGTCAACATTATGGTTTTGTTTAATGATGTCCCGAATTTGTTTGTTGCTTGCGTATGGGATTGCTTCGCAAGTAGCTCGGATCAAATCGCTTTTACAGAGGTAATTTTCTTCGAATCGTTTCATGAAAGTAGTTCTCCAGTGCTTGGTAGTCAATCAAAGTGGCATCCACACTTATAGTCGTAAGATCGTCAAAGCCGTCAACCTTTTGGATCGGAAAATTCTTATTGTTCAGGTCGATTACCAACTTTTCATGATGGTTAATTCGTCTTATCTTTTCATCAATAAACTTTCCCACTTGCTCAACATCGTTAAACGGATTGTCAGTATCGTTTCGAATGTAGCTCCAAACGAACTCACTTATCATTTTTGTGTGAAGGTTTTTCACAAGAACTATTCCATAAGCACGATTGCCTAAAATTATTTACACCGTTGATTGAATAAGCATGTGAAAAATGTTTGAATTTTCAGTTCTGGGTGTATTATGAATTAGGCGTGGAATGTTTCCTTACGGATAGCAGCTCGCAAACTCAGACGAATCCCTTCCTGAATTGCTGGAGTCGGTATGTTTCTTGTTGCGAAAAGTTTCATGTTTTCATAAGAACCGTTATGCAATCACAGAATTGTTATCACTACTGCGGCTGAGTTTATTTAGGTTGTTATGCAGGCATGGAATGTTAATAAGATTGCTATTTGTATTTGATCCCTCTCTTCCTCAGGTAAAATGCATACTCTTGGCAGTCATCTCTACGAATTTTTACTGTCTTTTCGTTTTTACAATCCCACTCCCAGTGCAAGGTCATCATTCCTTTTCCTTGCATAAATCTTCCCAACCACTCCATAGAACAAGGAATACATTGTGCAGCTTCTTTAGGAGTCAACCAATCTTTCGTGAATTTTTTCCGACCATAATTCTTCGTATGGTCAGGATTTTTCTTTCCACACTTTCTAAATTCATCAACCGTATCCTCTTGCCTCATTCTGGATTTTTCAAAAGGAGTTGGATGCTTCATTTCTCCCGTTGAATCCTTTTCCCTTTTCATTTTGCCCTTCATCCCTTTCTTTGTCTTTGTTTAATAATCTCAGTCGACCTTCATTGTTTAGCTACGACAGATGTCACACTTCTCATCCGTTATCACCAATTCAAACAATGGTGGGTCAGCATCTGCCAGCAAGTCACAAAGCTCGTCGAAACCAAAGGATTCCAAGCCAGGAAATCTTTGCCCCGCCACTTCCTCTACTCCTTTAGCCCAATGCTCGAAGGCACTCACCGCTTTATCCAGCCACTCCTGAGAATGATTCCCTTGGCCGTTTTTCAAAAACTCTTTCACTGAATGTGTCACTGCTCTTTCTCCGTGCAGAATCCTAATTGCTGCAAGGGTTAAAACGAGAGACTCGTTGTTTTTCTTATACAATTCTTGTTCAGTAAATTTTTCTGCTTCCGACACACAACACCATCGTTTCTATTAAAAGGAAATAAATAAAAATCTCTCCGTGGTGTTTGTGTTGTTCTCCTAAATTTCTGTCACTGTTTCACATTGGCTGCACCAATATTGGTTTGATCCATCTGGATTTACGTTGTACGTATGTACTTCACCGCATCCATCACAGATCACATCAACTGTTCCAAATACGACACCGGGCATCACACTTTCGTACTCAACAATGTCGTCCATAAAGTCCTCAAAAAACATTGCCCACCTACCCTTCTAAAGCAAAGAACACAAAAACTATTAACAAAGCTACGATCATTTGGATTTCCTTTCATGCTGCGTCTGTGCTTTCATCTTCAACGTCAACAACCTTCAACCCTTTCTTGTTGTGTATAAAGTCGGCGTCTCCGGGCATCACCGAGTCGTAATTGCTGGCGGCTATTTGTTGCGAGTGTCCAATCCAAATCGATTCGAGATACGCACCGTTCGTTATGCGTCGATACTCTCTCGATCTGCTACTTCGGAGCGATTTAATGACGGGCTTCCATAATTGACAACCCATGCGACTCATCATTCTCTTCATGTAATAGCCATCAACTCGTCGTTCATTCTTTTTGTTTTCTACTTCCCATTTGTGCCATCGTCTTAACCAAGGAAACATTGGTACTCGCTTTAGGCTTCCATGCTGTTCCTCCATCGCCTTACGATATTGGAGCAAGAGTGGAACGAACTCCTCGTCAACGGGACAGAGTTCGGGCAACTTATCTTCACTCTTGATGCACCATCGCATCATCCACCAGTTACCATTCTCATCCTGCGTAAGGTCGTCCCAGTAGTCTTCAACTGGATCAAACTTCCTCGCACCCATATAACGCCAATAAGCCATCAACGTTTTCTGCTCCAACTCTTGTTCGTAGAAAGTGTTAAGAAACTCCCACAAACTGGAGAGCGGAACGAAATCATCCGTCGTGCCCTTCTTGAGGTTCTTTGGCCTGAAATCTTGTATGTCGATATGGACAAACGGATTTTCACTGATGTCGTTGTTCTTGATTAGGTGCGTGAAGACTGCCTTCATGTGCTTCATTGGCTTTTCAACCGTGCTCCATTTGTGTCCGAAGTCGTCACGGAGCTTTGCAAATGCGTCTACGATTTCCCTTACCGAAAAGACTTTTACGGACTTACCAAGATCCAACACGGTTCCGATTAGTCGCTTGCTTGCGAGATGGTTGTTCTCTGTACGCCACTTCCACTGCTTCGTTTTCTTCCTCTGATCTATGTAGTCGTCGAATGCGTCACCAAGTGAGAAGTTCGTTACAGTCTGAAACCATCCATCATTCCTCCAGCCCTCAACATCAAATGGGTCAAGCTCTCGTAAGGTCTCCTTACTCGCTTCACTCAACTCCGCACCTGATCGAGAATTCCTTTCGATTTCGTCGAAAAGGTCGGTCAAATGCTGATGATTTTTATGGAGTGGGTCATTCTTCCCCTTCAACAGAAAGTTTGCTGATTTGTATGGTTGTTTGTCGGTATCTTTTCCGACCTTCAGGAAAAACCTGAGCGTGTACGTTACTTTGTTCCCTTTTTTGGATTTCCTTTTCACGATTTTTTTGTGCATCTCACACTCCCCTTTCCAAATACTCATCCAACTCTTTTCGATCCCACAACAACTTCCTCGCACCTTGCTTAATTGGCTTAGGAAATCTCACATCCGTCTTCCGAACGTTGTGCAAAGTCGTCCTGCCCCAACCGAGATAGTCACAAACTTGGTACGTTTCCAACTTGTCTTTGCCTGCCGTTCCACCCTCGTGAGAACAACGTTGTTTCATTTGTGTTTTGTTCATTTCATCCTCATCCCAATGTCCATAATAAATTCGTATGGTTTGCTCTCAGCGCATATCTCGTCTGTCATTAGTCTCAATTCGTTATGCGGCGGCTACTTTTTTACGCCTTTGCCTTGCTTGCCGCTTTCCAGATTTGTTTGGTTATCCAACAACCACTTCAGCCATTTCTTCACATCGAAATATGATTTGAACGGAGCTGATTTCGATTCGTATGCTCCATCTGGATAAAGTCGGAGTGCGTTCCCTTTTATTTTCGTTTGGAAAAATTGTGTTGAGGCTACTTCAACCCTTCCAACTCCCATGTCATTCAGTATTTCTTTTTTCTCTCCCCTGTCGGCCAGATTCGTCCAATCCGATATGTCTTCCAGCGTTACTTTGTCGACTCCCTGTTCATCGAAATCGTGAAGCATCGCTATCAATACTTGTAGTTTCATTATTCCTGTAAGTCGCTTGCTTTTCTTTTGCAGTGATTTTGGTTTGGCACTGTTCCTTAGTTCCAGATTGTTCATAAACTCCGTGATTTTTTTCTCCAACACTTCTTCACTTACAATCTCGCCACCAAATTCTTTTTCAGCTTTATTCTTTACTTCCTTTATTTCCTGCTCAACCTTCCGATAGGCGTTGATTAGGTTAAAGTTCTCCATTCGGATTGTGGCTATCGTTCCAGCCATCTCATCCAACTTCTTCAATCGCTCTTCAAAATTATCTTTTGCCATCGTTTTTCCTTTGGTTTTTGGGCAGCGGCTGGGATGGTACGACCCAACCGCTACCCGAACACACCACGGAGAGATTTGTTTAGCAGTCCTCGCAGTCTGCCATCATTTCACGCCACTCGTTAAACTCTGCAACCAAGTCCAACGCCTCAATCAAATTTGGGTCTTCCGCTACTTCCTCCAAGTCGTAGTTCGCTTCCACATAATTGACGAACCGACCACAGAAATCACATCCCAGTTCGTAGTACGACGCTTTTACGTCGAAGCCCAGCAAGTACAGTTGCCTGAACAGTTGGATTGGTGGTGCCCACGCTGTGTAAAATTCCAGCCTTACTTCGTGGTCACTTTTCACTTCACATTTATTGGATTTGTCGCTCCCGTCGAAATCCCACTTCGTGCCCCAATTCTGGTGCTTCCATTCAATTTCGCCCTCACCCGCAAACAGGCAGTTGGCTTCCTTTTCGTGCCTCAGTGTTTCCTCATCCTTTGGGAACTCAGGCGAGGGAATATAGTGTTCACACACCCCAGTTTTGTACGCTTCGAGAAACTCACTAATGGCGGCTGAATCGGCATGTTTCACGGTCAGTTTGTTAGTGCACCAGTTTGGCATGATATGTCCTTTTTCCTGTTTCGTGTTCCTATTATTAGTATCGTCCATTCCAAGTTGTCAACTTCAGTTTATTCTTAGCTTTATTATATCTTAGCTTTAATGCCCCTTGGCTGATAAATCCAATTATACCATACTAACTTAGAATGTCAAATACAATCTTTGGAATTATTTTGCGTCAATCGAGAGCAAATCGACACATTTTCGACACATTTTTGTCGAATTAGCAGTTTTCCACTATAAGTCTGGAAAAACTAGTACCCCCAAGGGGAGTCGAACCCCTGTTTTCGGACTGAGAACCCGATGTCCTAGGCCACTAGACGATGGGGGCGTGGCAGAACAGTGTGACAGTAGCGGCCAACACTGGCCTTTTCAAGTCTTCGATCCAAAAACTCTTGAAACATCACTCTCCATCTTGCCGAGGACGAGCAGGAGGCCGCCGCCCTGGCGGAGGCAGACGTCGCCTTCCAACTGCAAAACCAACTGCAAAACCAAATGCTGCAAGCGCGCCTGTTACGGCCCACACTCGACGTGAAACAATTCTGTCGATCTCCTCTCGATCAAGGGATGCCTTTAGCATCGCCGTTGCTGACGCAACTGTACCTGCATGATGGCTCGCCCCTAAATGCATCTGTGATGCAGAAAAGGTTGACTTCGCAAGATAGTCTTTTGAAAACTTTTTCCCAAAGGTTGTCTCAGGGTTCCAAACAAGAGGAAACGCGCTGGTACGAGACGGAGGAGTTATCTGCGCCATCAGGGGCTCCACCGCATCAAGAAGTTCACTCGAACTCTGAAAACGCTTACCTTGGTCTTTCTCAAGCAATCGCTCGATCACACCAGCAACTGCGACAGGGAAATCGGGGCGAACATCTGCCAATGGTTCCAACTGTTCCTTCGCATGGGCGAGCGCAACAGCAACACCAGTTGTCCCACGGAAAGGAGGTTGACCAGCCACAAGATGATAAGCCGTCGCACCAAGAGAATAGAGATCACTACGAACGTCGACTTTTCCACCATGCGATTGCTCTGGGCTCATATAGAGAGGCGTACCAAGCGCCATGCCGGTCTGTGTCAGTTCCAAATTATCACGAAGGACTCTCGCTAATCCAAAGTCAGCTACTTTGACTTCTCCGCGTGGCGTTAACAGCAAGTTCTCCGGTTTAATATCTCTGTGAACAACACCGCCACCTTCCGCACAGTCCAACGCCGCCGCTACCTGCATCAAGACACTCAGCACGGCATCAGGACCCAACGGCCCCTGCTCTTTAAGCCATGCACGAAGTGACGGACCCGCAACAAACTCTTCAGCAAGAAAATGAATGCCTTCGACACAGCCGACTTCATGAATCTGCACAATATTGCCATGGATAAGCGCTGCGGCTGCACGGGCCTCTTGGGCAAAACGATCAACTGCCTCAGGATGCATCAGTGTTGCAGGACGGAGCGCTTTCACTGCAACCCGCCGATTGAGTGAAAATTGTTCCGCAAGGTACACGTCTGCCATGCCACCACTTCCAAGTTTGTGAAGGAGCCGATATCCTCCGAGGGTGCGACCTGAAAGATCACTGCCGAGCAATGTAGTATCAGATTGGTTTTGCATATACTTTGGTCTACTGACTGTTCTGCGGAAACGCTCTCATAATAGTAGCATGTACCACCCTACCTTTAGTATCTCGAGAAGGAGAACGAATGGCAAAGCCCTCTGCCAGTGAATTGCAACAAGCCGCCGAAGCGGTTGATCTTGATGGCTTCGACTATGAAGTCACACTTGAAACATCAGCCGGTCCTATTCGACTCATGCTCGATGCTGCAAATGCTCCTGGCCACGTCCGCAACCTCGTCTCACTAGCTGAAAATGGCTTTTATGACGCTGGGTGCTTCCATCGCATCATTCCCGGATTCATGATTCAAGGAGGCTGCCCCGAAGGAAGTGGCCGAGGTGGCCCTGGCTACGAAATCGATGCAGAATTCAACGACACCCCTCATGAACCTGGCGTTCTTTCAATGGCGCGGACGAGTGACCCCAACTCAGCAGGCAGTCAATTTTTCCTCTGCTTAGAAAAAGTTCCTCATCTTGACGGTCAGTACACAGCATTCGGTCGTACAGCAGATGATGCCAGCCTTCAGGTTGTCAAGGCAATCGGTGGCGTTCCAACCGGCGCTGGTGATCGACCTCAGCAAGAAGTCACAATCACTAAGGCCGTCGTCACAAAGAAACCAAAGTCCTAATCAAATTTAGGCGGAGAAGGCGGCTTGAGCTGGGCAGGAGGCCTCGCTCAAGCCTGCCTGACTTTGCAAAGCTCATGACACCTGCTGACGACTTCGCACGATAAGTCGCAAGCCAAACAGCACAAGAGACATGCCAGCAACTGCGGTTAACAATGCTTTTGTATTAGTAAATATATTAAAATGAGCCTTCACCGCATCCGACATCTGGAAATCTCCCAATAGAGACCACGGAGCAGCTGGCTGCTGGCTTATTGACTGATAGGGCATCGCAACCGTCTGCGGCATTGGCTGCACTGGTGATGAAACAGCTGTGGGATACATACGAGGACTTCGCGAAGAAGCTTGAACAGGTGGCATTGCCCGCTCAGTGGATTGCATTGGCTGTTTTTGAATCTGGTGCGTTGTATGCGCTGCGACTGAAGATGGCGTTGCCTCAAATCCGTCAGACCCAACGCTGGCCATAAAAACTCGAAGACGACTGGCACAGCTACCAACGGTTCGACCATTACCCTCACCGAAAAGAACACCCGCCAGTCTGCCATCAGTATTCAAAATCGGACCACCAGAATCGCCCTGTCGTGCCGGTGCCTGCAGTTCGACGAGTTCCTTCGGATATCCTGATCCGGGTGAAAGATATTCTGTACAACGCCCCCGCTGTTCACGGTAGGCTCCTCGGCCATATCCAGCAATGGAAAGCGGTTCTCCTGGAATTGGGTTTCGTTGTGCCAACGGCACTGGGTTCGCCTTCGGCTTCCAAATTGAAATAGCTGCCAGATCCCATGCTTCATCAAATCGTATCACCGTACCAGCTGACTGAAAGCCATCAGCAAACTGCACGAGTACTGCAGATCGACTGTCTCGAATCACATGCCAGTTCGTGAGCACTAACCCTTGAGACCCATTGATATCCACAAGTACACCAGACCCCAGAGAAACACCTGTGGATTCCGGAGCTATGATTCTTGCCACAGCAGGATGCGGTGTTTGATCACTCAGTAAGTAATCTGAAAAGAGTTCTGGATCAAATGGCTGGGCATGACGGCCTCCACTCCAGCCACCCGCGCTGAAAGGTTGCTGCCCATATGCTGCATGACCACTGTCATGAAAATTCATCATGACTGCAAAGAAGAGCAAACCAAAGAATCGCATCGATCGATTCACTCGCTCAGCTCTCCGGCCGGATTGTTGCATTATTTTCTCCAGCCGGCATGGAAGCACACTTTTACTGCGCCATTTTTCTCAAAAGTTGCCGTTCTCGTTCCCGCACAACAATCTTCCGCAACAGTTCAGCCCGCAACCGTCTGTGTTCCTGCACGGGAAACCCTCGTTCACTCTTTGAACTTTGCTTGACATAAACTGTCATGCCATTTTTCGCTAGGCTTGCTGCATAGCTCATACCCGCCTCCATAGAGCGTGGTGACGACCAGCCTCGCCACGTCAAATAATAGAAATCGGCTCAATGGAGGGCTTTTACTGAAACCGATAGACCATGCCGTCAAAGTTGACACGATCGACAAAGCCTGCGATCGACGAAGCCGAGCATCAACGAGAGCCAGTGGCAGAAATCACTTCGAAATCAGCTTCACGAAGCCGCTCATGAAGCGCTTGTATATGGTCTTGGTCGGCTGTCTCCACGGTGACTTCGACTGTTGTGGAAAAGACTTCAGGACCAGAAAATGCTCGATCATGATTGATTTCCAGAACACTTGCTCCAGCGTCGGCAATGACTTGAGTTAGTTTCGCCATACCTCCAGGTCGATCACTGACAGTTGCAGTAAATCGCCACAACCTGCCATCAAGAGCAAGGCCATGATCAATCACGCGGTGGAGGACTGTGGGGTCAATGTTCCCACCACATAACAGCAGGACCACTTTGCGACCCTTCAACTCCTGCCCTGCTTCTCCCATGAGTGCCGCCAATGCTGCTGCACCAGCTCCCTCGCATGATGTTTTTTCAAGCTCAAGCAAGCGTAAGACTGCTAGAGAAAGTGCCTGTTCATCGACTGTCAACACACGATCCACTCGCGGAGCCGCTAACGCAAATGATCGGTCTCCTACTCTGCCAACGGCAAGGCCATCAGCAAGTGTTGGCCGGACAGGTGCATTCACAGGTTTCCCTGCTGCAAGTGAAGCGGTAAAGCTTGCCGCTGCAGCAGCCTCGACGGCAATGATCTTGATATCTGGTCGTTGAGCCTTTGCCGCAATAGCAACACCAGCCAGAAGGCCGGCACCACCTGTTGGTACGACGATAGCATCTGCGTCTGGGACATCTTCCAGAATTTCAACTGCCGCTGTCCCCTGCCCTGCAATAATCTCTGCATCGTCAAACCCATGAATGAGTCGCAGACCATCACGGGACGCAATTTCGATTGCCCGCTGCCATGCCTCTTCAAAGGTTTCTCCATAAAGCAGCACGTTTGCACCAAGCCGCCGACAGGTTGCAACCTTTACCAAAGGCGCAAATCGCGGCATCACGACAGTCACCGGAATCTTGAGCAACTTCCCATGATAGGCCAACCCGAGGGCATGGTTTCCTGCTGAAGCTGCGACGACACCACGCTTTTTTTGTGATTTATCAAGAAGCAAGAGCGCATTGCGTGCACCACGCTCTTTAAATGACCCCGTTCGCTGCAGCAGATCGAGTTTGCAGAAAATGTCGCAGCCTGTGAGTTCCGAAAGCGGAATACTTGGCGGACAGGGAGAACGGTAGATACCATCAGCAATTCGCTCTGCTGCATCGAGTATATCCTTTGCAGTAACTGACTCACTCAATGGCAATGATTTGTCGTCGTCGTGATTTGGTGTCACTCTACAACTCCAGTATCAGCGTGAGGGTTTCGTTCAGTCAGTCGTTCTGGCTGGTGAAACGATCGTACATCAATCCAACTCATTCCTGCTCGACGAGCCGCTTCAATACCAAGATCACTATCTTCCCACACGAGGCATCCTTCAGGGGCAACACCAAGGCGGCGAGCTGCTTCAAGAAATGGGTCGGGGTCTGGTTTGTGTCGGCTTGTATCTTCGCTGGCAACGATACAATCAAAAAACTCACGGGCACCGATCTGGAGAAGAATTTTCTCGCAGACATCATGGTACCCGCCCGTAACGACCGCCACGGGCACATGTCCGTGGGCGCGACGAACTGCAGCAATCACAGGATCAATCGCCTTGACATGCTTCACTTGCTCAAGAAAGGCCGCTTCCTTCATCTCTGATGCCTGATCAAGATCAATTTCGATCGACGCCTCAGTTGCGAGTGTTGCCAAAATATCACGCGTCGGCCGACCACCGAGAGCATAGAAACGGTCTTCATCGAACAGAATGCCATGGTGTTTTGTCACATGAAGCCATGCTCGATAGTGGGCAGGCATCGTATCAGCAAGGGTGCCGTCACAATCAAAGAGAATGGCTGTGTAGTCCTGGAGCCGCCAGTCAGCCGTTGGGCCTTGGTGTTGCGGAGTGTTCATGAGATTCATTTCGGTGCCGAAGCCACTCGCTCCTCAGAGGTTTTCTAATAGTTTTCCTAACAAGAGCCGCCCAAAACGGCATAATCTGACTTTAACGGTTGTATGGATCAGCGAATTGATGCACTGCCTGCTTTTTCTTCCTGACCGGAACAGTTTTACAAGGTAGCCTATTCTATAGGTGCTGCATTGGTCTCGTTTCCTTACGGCACGCCTCTCCTGCTGCTTCCAGGCACGTCAGATTCATATCATGAAAATACCAAATCTTGGCATTCGACATCGCATGTTATTGCTCGGCATTCTGCCTGCAGCAATTATCTTCACCGTGATACACATCACGAACTCAGAAAGTGTTGAGAATGCACTTTTAGAACTTGCCGAAGAAATCCTTCGTGAGCGTACGGCTGTTATTGCTACAGAGATTGATCGAGGCACACTTCAGGCAGTCACTGCCTCACGCACAATGGCAATGGCAGCAGAACATGGGCTCTTTGGTGAGCGTGACGAATCCATGGCACTCGCCAAATCAGTCCTTGAAGGAAACCCACAATTTACAGCCGCCTATTTCGGATATGAACCAGATGCTGATGGCAAGGATGCACAGACCATTGACTCGCTGCCGAAGGAAGCACTTGGCGAAAATGGAAGATTTCTTCCCTATTACTTTCGCGAACTGTCCGATGACACCAAGATAAGTCTCGAACCTCTTGTCGGCCTTGAAAAACTCTACTACGAAGGCTGCAAAAAACGGGCTGAAAATCCAGCCGAGACGAATAAGGCAATGGTGACCGAGCCTTACGACTATGAAGGTAAATTCATGGTCGAGCAGACCTTTCCCATCATGATCGATGGCAAATTTGCTGGTGTTGCCGGCGTCGACCGTGCACTTGACCAACTCACAGAAGACCTCGAAGCCATCAAGACCCGGAAGAAGGAAGCTGGCTGGAACATTGACATCATACTCGTCAGCCGGCTGGGCTCGGTTATTGCCTCCACTGTTGATGGCGTTGATATGAAAACAAAAAAAATTGGTGCTACTGAATATGCCACGATCTTAAAGAACTTCCATGACGGAAGCACGGGGCCATCCATAACAACCGATCTCTTATCTGCCACCGATCCTCTGTCAAATGAAACATGTTTTTACTTTGCAAAAGAAGTTCCGACTGGCTCATGGACCGTCGTGATGCAACTCCCACGAAAAGATGTCATCGCAAAGATCAGCGGCCCACTCCTTTTTACTCTTGCAGTAGCCATCATCGGCTTTTCGACAATTCTTAGCCTCATTTACTGGTTGACTGCCAGCCTGACCCGACGCATTGAGCAGTCCGCAAAAGCAGCCCAACGTGTTGCTGAAGGCGACCTCACTGGTGCCGTTCTCGAAAAGAATGCAATCTCCAGTACCGATGAAGCTGGTCAATTGCTCCACGACATCAACGCAATGACTGGCAGCCTCCATGAGATTGTTTCTCAGGTGAAGCGATCAGGCGTTGAATTAACGTCCACCGCCAAACAGCTTTCAACTGCATCAAGCCAGCAAGAGTCCGTCGTTCAGGCATTTGAAAAAAGTACTGGTGAGGCCGCTGTTGCCAGTCGTGAAATCTCAGTCACCGGCAAAGAATTGGGTGAGACGATGGCTGACGTTGCTGATGTCGCCACTGATACCGCAGAAGTTGCCTCAGCAGGCCGTGAAGATTTGACTGGCGTTGGTCAGACAATGTCCCATCTGGAAACAGCAACTGGGGAATTCTCCGAACGTCTCTCTCTCATCCGGCAGCGAGCGGAAGACATCAATGTGGTTATTACCACCATCACCAAAGTGGCTGATCAGACAAACCTACTCTCTATTAATGCTGCCATTGAGGCTGAAAAAGCTGGTGAGTACGGACACGGCTTTTTAGTGGTAGCCCGCGAGATTCGCCGGCTTGCCGACCAGACCGCAGTCGCCACGCTTGATATCGAACGACTCGTCGAACAGATGCAACAGGCTGTCGCCGCTGGTGTCATGCAGATGGATCGTTTTTCAGCGGAAGTCAAAACAGGTGTTCAAAAAGTCAGCAGCATCAGCGAGCAATTCTCCACTGTTATTGATAAAGTGCAGGGCTTGAATCAGCGTTTTGATCAGGTCAATGAAGGCATGCAAGCCCAGACATCCGGGGCCACCCAAATTGCCGAAAACCTTGTCTCTCTCTCTGATAATTCGAAAGCTGCTACCGAAACCCTTGCCGAATTCCGGAAGGCGTCTGCTCATATGGAAGAAGCCATTGATGGCATGACCAACACCGTGAGTCGATTTCGCATTGTTGATGCTTAATACCTCTGGCCGCTGAGGGCATCTACGTCGACCTGAGACACTAGGCTGGACTCTCTCCCTTGCCTAAAACAGCCGCACGTGAAATGAGTTCTCTCTGTGTTACGCCTGAGCACCGATGACTACCCCGCGTTCCGATGACTCGTTGGTGAACTACGGCGATCTGGTAAGGCTGGCAATCTTCAACGCCCGTGTCGATCCCGAACCTTTTGTCGGAAATTCTCATGCTGCGGGTTGGCCAGAGACGATCACTACTGACGATCGTAACGGTTTTTCTATGCGGGATCCTCTCGTACTAGAAGGCCAAGGGTGAAAAGGACCTGGAGCGATGATGCGACACGCCCCCGTTCAAAGAATCAAAGAAATGACCTTACAGGCCAAGAAGAAACGTCAACGGCGACTTCCTCGTCGGTCTGCTGCGCGACTTCGGGCACTGCAACGACGCGCACGTGCTTGGAAGAAATATGCTCGACGAGCGGTCACCATGGGCCTGATAGGTACGCTAAGCTTTCAAGCACCGCTCCAGTCATTTGCCCAAGTCGGTCAAACATCAATGTCGCAGCCTTCAGGTGTTGCCAATGGTGTTGTGAATCGTGGACTCGGAGCACTAGGAAGCTTCAATGACGCTGGCCCGGGATTCTTCTATTACGGAGTAAACGGTGCCGGAAGAGGCCTTGGTTATTTTGGTAGCTACATGACGCTGGGTGGTTTCATTCCGTATGCACAGGATGACCTTGGTGGTTTCTGGTCTGCTGACCTTCGAACGCACCTTTCAACCAATGGTGGATTTTTCTCAAACGTTGGTGTTGTCCGAAAACAACTCACGAACAGTGGATCTCTTATCGGCTTTGGTCTGTACTGGGATTATGACGGTGACATGAACCAGTATTCGGGCACGGGTGATGATATATATGGCCAATTCGGTCACGTGTATCAGCAAATTGGATTTTCTGGCGAGTATCTAACCGACAGGGGAGCTATTCGAAGTAATGGATACATGCCTGTTGGCACAACTGCATACAATGTCGGGGCCCCAGGCGAGTCTTTCACTTCACATCATATTTTGTGTGCGTATGGACTTGATGCCGCCCTTGGTGGAGCAGATCTTGAGGTAGGTGCCTGGATCCCAAAGCTTGAAGCATTTGGTGGCATGATCTCTGTTGGTGGCTACACATTTGGTAATGCCAATGAATGGAGCCAAGGCACCGAAACAGGTGAACGAATGGTGCCATTCTTTGGCGGTGTGTACACCCGGTTTGACATCACGGTTGCAAACAATTGGGACATTAACCTGCAATACAACAATGACCCATTCTTTGACTCAACCGGTTTTGCACGGCTGACCTACCGAATGGGTGGCAGTCGACGACGCAATGTCCCAGATCAGCTGGAACAGCCACTGATGCGAAATGAGCATATTGTTCGTGGCCATCAGACACCGTTGATTGCCAGTAACACGAACACTGGCCAGGCTTGGAACGTTATTCATGTTGATAACACGGCTGCTGCCGGTGGGAACGGAACAGCAGAAGCACCATTTACAAACCTTGCTGACGCACAAACCGCAGCACAGCAAGCATGGGACATTGTCTATGTACACGAAGGCAATAGCCGCGTTGCCCCGAACTTCTATAGCGATCCTTTCGCCTTCCAAGCAGACAATCAGTTTCTTGTTGGAAGTGGCGGACCGCTTACTATCGAAGTTGGTTCCCAATGCGGAACGTTCAATCCAGCAAGTGGTGCATTCCTCTATACGATTCCAGCACAAAGCACGAACAATCCACTGCTCAGTAATCCTGGTGCAACAAGCATCGACACCAATGGCCAAGGTGGTCTGACGATTGCAAATCTTGATATCGTTGGATCACAATGAGGCACTGCTTGTTCAGGGTGGCGATCTCAATGGAACCGCTCAGCCTTTTGGAACAACAGCCAACCCGTATAACTCAGCCATATCGTTGGCTGGCGGTACTTCCGTTCGCAATGTCAACATTGGCGGCGACGGCACAGCTGCAATCCAGCGTGGTGTTCGAATAACGAACTCAACCGGCGGCATTGAGTTCACAGACACAACCATCGCCAACATGACACGATCTGGCCTTCTCATTGACAACAACACTGGCGCACTCAATGTCAGCTATGACGGACGGATCGTGAGTGACACCGTGAATACCGGCGGAATAGCCAGCCCGCTCGTCGTGATTGACAGCAATACCGGTGCCGGCACCTTCGATATCGCCGTGGGGAGCCCACCAGCGGGATCCCTCATCACCACCAACGAACTTTCAGACACTGGTGGCGAAGGCATTATCATCTCGAATAACGCCGATACGGTTACGAATAACCTCGGAAATATCTCACTCACAGACACGGTTCTTCGAGGCATCTATGTCTTTGATGACGCAAGTACAACACGGATTTCATCGGACGGGGGCCTTGGTATCGTTCGGAACACCGCTGCTGGTGCTGCTATTGAGGTCAGCGACGATGGTGCCGGGCCAATAACGGCGGCGCCCGTCTTCACGTACTTTGGCACAATTGACAATACGGCAAGCTCCAGCTACTTACTCTTAGCCACAGGATCTAATGAAGACGCAGGTCGTGGAAGTATCACATTAAGTGGCCCAACAGCGACGCCGTTTACAGACACTGGTTTGGGCATTCTTCTACAGAATGTTGACGCGAGCGTATCGGTAACCGGGGCGTCACTCGCCAGCACAGGACAAAACGGGATACTAGTTACAGGCGGCAGCGGTGCCTTCGCTTTCAATGATATATCGGTCACGGGTGGAACGACCGCAGGCATTCTCATAACAGATCGTGCTGCTGCGGGTGACACAACCACCTTTAGCAACCTGACAATCAATAATCCAAACTTGTTGGCACATGGTATATCAGCTGCAAATGGCGGAACGATCACCATCGGTGGTGTCAGTTCCATCGAAACTGCCTCGACAACATTTTCTACTATCAACACCTTTGACAACCTAAGTGGTGACACCACACTTGCCTTCACTCTGCAGACCGTCACCACCCCGAATGTGAATGTCACTCCATGGACCGACCCACCATTCGGTGCCATTTCACTAGCCGCATCTTCGGGTTTCATCGATATCCAAAGTGCGTTTGACGTCAATGGTGCTGCAGGCACCGGAGTGAACGTCGAGAACAATTCGACAGTCACGGTCGATGTCAATGGCTTCCCGATTTCGCCATAAGGCGAACCGACACAGTTTCTCGGTCACAGAACCGTGCACTCACCCTGACGAGGGTTACCAGGTATCCGGATCTGGTGGTGGTGGCCCTGGTGGCGTTGGTGGGATCGTCGAACCACCGTCAACAAAGTCAGCGTTCTCATTCCCCTCTGAATCAACATCGCCTCCCGCAGATCACGGGTGTAATCAAAGCACTAAAGAGTGCGTCAGTTGAAATGTAAGCGGGTGGTGTTGGTGTGTTAGTCGTAGAGTCATAACCGAGGCTTGCAAAAGCGTATTGCAATGGATTGGCAGGATTGCCTTCCCAGAAATACGAACCTTGAGTGTTGCCAACAAATGCACTTCCAACAGCACTACCAATGTAATTACCTTGGATTGTTATGTCTGTTGCACCAGTACTCGACAGAACGTTCTCAGCAAACCGGATACCATTGCGTCCATTACTGAATATCGCATTGCTATTTGTACCTGCCGTGGTACTCGAACCGATTACAATAGTGAATGGCCCTGCAACACCGTCGAGGGTTCCAATGAAAATACCGTCGTAGATATTGTTGGCGATATCTGAATTCACAATTCGTGTCGCACCAGTTTCGAGCATCACACCCCAGAAGTTATTCTCTATAGAGGTTCGCGTTGGCGTCCCAAGCGTGATCGTTGCGGCAGCATTTGTCAGGACAGCTGCTTGGTTGAGAGTCACCTGCCTGGTCAACTTATCGACAGCAACAACAACCGTTCCGGCCAGGAATTCACTTCCTGTTACAGACTGCCCGACAAAGACATCATCAATATCGATTGCATTGCCTTGACTGTCAGTCGGCGGAATAGTGAGGGTAAACAGGTTCAATATTGTCGAGGCGACAAAGTCATCAATCTCTGTTGCTCCGACCGAATTAAAAGTGGATACACCTGCAACATCTGGCAGATTGCTACTTCGAGCGAGCACGCCTACCAGGTTGGCAGCACTCGAACTACCGATATTCGTGCCAACAACCTGCACATTCTGTGCGTCTTCATCAAGTAAGACTCCTGCACCGTCAAGGAAGTTTGTGACCGGGGCGGGTGACGTTGGTGACGCAGCAAGCTCACTATTTGTTGGAATGTTCGCTGAAGTAACGGAGCCTCCAACAATCGACACCGGACCGTCCAATCCACTGTCTCCAGTGACTCTGATACCGTAACGTACTGCCTGCGATGCATCGTTTGAATTCTGGCCAATCGTGAGATTATCGAGCAGCACATTACTTGCACCATCCACAACTACGGCGGCACCCTGTTCAAAACCTCCAAAGCGTAGTGAACTGACTGTACTCGCTTGTGGCCGGAAAGGGTCGCTTACATCAGCAGAAGCTAGTTCACCAAGAACAAGGCCATTGACTTCGTCGCCTCTGGTCACAAATGTACTTTCGGAAGATGTTGTGATTCGTGAACCATCGATTACCAGCACCTGACTTGTTACCGAGGCATCAAGCGTATATCGCTGTGACGCATCAATCACAATCGGTTTCTCAATGACTGGCAGTTCCTGCTGCAGGACAATGGTGCCTGTATTTCCAGTTACGCTTCCCAGCACGTTGCCGAATCGCAATTCCTGAAGGATATTCTGGCCAACAAGATCCTCTGCTTCATTGGCCTGAGCCAACGTCAGCATCTTGCCAAGGGAGCCTGCGGCATCGTTTGTCGCACCAGCAGTGCTTACGACCAATGTTGTAGTGTCACGAGGATCATACGAGCCAATCGCACTTGCAATTTCAGTGTCTTCTGCAATGGTGAGATCAACAAGCCCAAGCCCGTCGTACGCCACATCAAATGTTCGACCAGACCTCGAAGTTCGATAGAACCCTTCCATCACCACGACGGTTGCCTCTTCAACAATGCCAGCCGGTGCTGCTGGAGGCTCTGGATTGTCATAGCGGTCCAATCTCCATGCCGCTCCACCTAACCCCAGTTGATACACACCATTGGCAACCGAGCTTGGTTCTGTGTTGTTTCCTGCCCCATCTTCAGCTGCACCATATTGCACAAGAATCAGGTCGCCTACTTCTACCGACTCGCCATTCACAGTGAGCGGGTCAGGCCCAGTTCCAAATATCTGACCTGTGGCATTATCGAACGTGCCAAAGAGGATCTCCTCTGTTGCAAATCGCACGGCAATTTCATTCGCTGACCGAGCAGTTCCCGATGTGACACGAAGTGGTGTGAAATTGATGACATTGGCATACTCATTAACCCGATATGTGTCACCTCGTTCATCACCATCTGTGATATAGACACGTGTTCCAACGGGCAGCTCACTCGTTGTCTCGGCAAGTCCATATCTACGCAACTGCCATGGCGTTGATTCATTTCCGAGACTGATAACTTGATAGACACCATTTTCTTCCGCATTCGTCTGATTGGAGAGCAGAACGAGATCACGGAACCGCAATGGATTAGTCGTTGCATCAAGGCCACCAAACGATGCCAACGGCACAGCACCGTTGATACTGCCATTGGCAGCAGCAGTGATCGTCGAGGGTGTAATACCTGGAGTATTTTGTGAATATGTTCCAGCCAAATTGCCCGTAGCTGCGGCTCGAACCTGCAACTGACCCTGCCCTGCCACTGCGGCATCTAGAACCGTTACAGGAGACTGCGTCGTTCGGATTTCTACACTACCTGCCGCCTGCATATTTGCAGCATTTCCTTGCAGGAGATCTGCGGCAACGCCCATCACCAACTCGTCACTTGTTACAGCGACAACATCAATGCTTCCTTGCGGCGCTGTTGCTGATAGAACTGCCGTTTCTCTCAGCTCAAGTGAAAGTGCTGCAATGTCATCCGTCATGTCACCTGGCGTTCCATTATCGTTGTCAACACCCATCGCAGACACATTCGCAGTGCCTCCGGCTGTGCTGATGCGGAACTGACTGTCTCGATCGGAATCGACTGTGACCGTTCGAGCAGTATTGGCTGCACCGTTTAAGGTTGAAGCAACTGACACATCAACAAATGAAGCTGACGTGTCGATATCGACGTCACCTTCGGCGAACACCTGAACGTCATAGGCTGACACAATTCCATTACTCTGAACTGAACCTGTCGTGCTCTGTTGATCGATGATGATTTTATTCACCGCACGAACACCCTGCCCTAATGACACACTTCCGTTACTTGCGGTGATGGAAACATCTGTACTGAATCCGTCGAATGGTGCGTTGAGGACCTGCGTAAGACCACTGATATTGATATCCGTTGCCGACATATCAATTGATCCATCAGCTGTTGTCAGCCACGCTGTACCCGTCATCGTGCCTGCAGAAGTGAATGATAGATCACTCTGCGACTGGATTGTTGCTGTGAGTGCTAAATCGCCACCTACCGTGAAGTCGACTGGCCCACCAGAACTGATTTGAGCATCAAGTGATAGTGCATCAGCCTCCCGTACAGTAACTGCGAATGGGAAGGGCCCAATTGGCTCATCATCAACATATGGTGGATTGAGCTGTTCATCATAACCAGCTGAAAGCCGAAGACTTGCAACAGCTGTATCAATATCAACAACCTGGACCACGGAGTTGGCTGGGTCTGCTTCAGTTGTATTCGAAAGCATGACCGCCATTGTTGTCGCGTTAATCGACCCAGAGGGCTGCCCTGAACTATTTTTTGTCGTAAATGTATATGGCGTCTCTGCAACCGTGGTCTCAAAGAAATATGACTGCGTTGTTGCAGACACCTGACCCTCAAAAACAATATCGGCCATCGATGTGTTCACAGACAGAAGTGAGGCGTTCCCACCACCGACATTCGTAAGACTGCTACTACTGGCTATATAAAGCCGCCCACGATCACGCACATCAGAGCTGATATCATTTGCGATTTCGAACACAAAGTCGTTGGATTGTATGGCAGCGGTTGCTGCAAAATTCTCGACTGTCGTGGGATCAAGACCCGGGTTGAAAAAATCCAGTGCCGTTGTCCCTGCAGGAAGCGCAACTGACTGAGTTAAATCAACACGCCCTGTAACCGTATCAACTGCTGCAACAAATGTATTTGGGGGCACCAAGCCAGTTGCCGTGTCGAGTACGATGGCACCCGGCTGAATATCAAAATTCGCCAGAATTGCTAATGGATCAAGAGTAAACGAAGAACTTTCAGTCGCTGCAACAAGCGTCACATCGGCAGCCTGACTGGAACTTGGGTTGTAGAAGAACAAGTTCCGAAATTGTGATACCGATACTGAATTGGATAATGTCAACTCGGTATTCAGACCAACGACGTTCACTGCCGTAACGTTTGTACCAGGTGGAATCACCTCGTCGGTCGGCGTCAGCACTTGCGCGCCAACTTGAACTGGAGTCGCCGGAGTGACAATTGTCACAACATTGGATGTCACCACGTCGCTAACGGGTGAAGCTTCCACCGACGCTTCATTAAGAAATCGTGATTGAACAACCCGAAAACCTTGATCGGCTGCCATTGGTGCATTGACGAGCACATTGGTCGCTCGGAGGTCAACAAGCCCTATATCACCGGCGTCACGTGTTGGAATAGCTACCGGGCTATTAATGGCGATTGTTGAATCGACTGACGGGAGATCAACAATGAGCCCTGCATCGAGTGTAAATCCAGACGCAAGCGTAAAGGTACTTGGGTCAGCAGCTATGACTGGCGAGCCATAATCGAAGAAAAAGCTTGTGCTGTATGGTGCGTCAGCAGGAGGACTTGTGGCTGGGTCTAAATCTAAGGTCACCCGCCCTGTAAACAGGTTTACCTCTCCCGAGACAGTCACGTCCTCATCACCACCGAAACCAAGCGTGATTGATGTTGTTCCGGAATTCCCTCCTGTTTGACTGAAGACCAATGGTATATCACCGTTTACAGTCAGATCTTGTTCATCAAGAAGATTGAGAGTTGCTACCGACATGCCTTCAGTAGCACCACTACCATTTGTTATGGTAATAAAACTGCCACCAAAATCAGGGTTGCCTTGAAGCGTTCCTGGCAAAATATGAAATGCTTCGTCAGCTGCCAGTCCCACAGGCAGCGTTCTCGCAACACCGTCAAAGAAATTTGCATCAGGTAACGTAGTGCCTGGACTGAGGCCGCCTACAGCTAATTGATTGTGTACATTGGCCACACCTTGGCCAACGAAGACATCCTGATACTCATTCAAAGGCCGAGTCACACTATTCGTTGAAAAATTTTGTGATTGAGACAACGAAAAATCAGGGTTGTCCGCGTATTGAAGCCTTGCAACAGGGTCGAAACCCACACTGAAGTCCTCAATTGTTTGCCTTAAGTAAAGATCGTCACCAGACTCGTCAAGCATAATCGTGACATAGCCTGGGCTGTCGCCTGTGTTGTTGGTGGTGTACACATTGGCAGTTAACGCAATTCGCTGCTCAAGTGTTTCGATATTCGAAAGTGACTCTGACCGGGAACGAGTTCGTTTACTCCTTCTCCGATGGATGTTTTCATCGATCTTGCGAAACAGATTGTGCATCAATCCCATAGCAATGTCCTTGTAAACACTTTGCTCAAACAAGCCCCTGCAGCTTTACTACCCGATAACGACGAGGTTGGGCGCGTGTTACACACAGTTGCACCAGTTCTCGTTTTTTGCCGGGCAAACGCTGATCTAAAGAGCAAAAGCGATGTATATATAGACTCCTCCGAATAGTACGGACGTGCAAGGAATTGGTTCGCTGAAAAACGTAACTTCGTAAAAATCCGCATATTTCCCCATCAGAAAAGTGGCTTTCAGGCGCACTATCTCCACACATTTAAGAAATCGGCGTTCAGAGCGTGGGCAAAAGACACTTGATCGAAATGGTATCGCAACCCGTTTGCATGGTGTTTTCGCCACAACACAACACATAGTTGCATACCATTTTTTTTCGCTAACCGGCACAGTTTGCCGAACGCAGCAGTGCATGGCTGGCGTCTCGCTCTCGTTCCACTCATGCAGACGTAGGGACTTCCTTCTTTTCGTCACAAGATCGCATGGTCAGTTGAAATGGGAAGTTTGGCTCGTCTGTTCTCAGACAAAGTGATTTGTGCGGAACAGCACACTTCGGTGAACCGATCAACATCAAAGAAGTGATTCTTGAAAGTGCTCATAGCTTCTTTTTAACAGTGTCTTTATAAATGCCCGGGAACTATTTACATGCCACGTCGTCGGAACCATGTGTACTCTCTTGAAACACTTGAGCGGCGTGATTGCCCGGCAGGTTTTACTCTCACACCGCTCAACCAGGTCGTATCAGAAGGCAATTCAGCGGACTTTGAACTAACGCTCGATGCTGTTTCTCAGGTCCCCGAGTCTGTCATTGTCACAAGTGAATCTGGTACAGCGACTATCGGCAGTGACTTCATGCAGCGGACTGAGCGAATCACATTTTTTCCGGGTGAGACAACCAAGAATTTTTCAGTCCAAACGCTCCGCGACCCTGTGGAGTCGATTGAAGGGACGGAGAATTTTACCGTCATTGTGAACCCAATTGGTGGAACTCCGTCAGAGATTACGTCATTCGTCGTTATTAATGACTATGTGCCGCCTCTTAATTTCGAAATTGACTTTGTATTTAATAGCGATGTTCCAGAAAGCCTTGTCACCGCCTCCGGATTGGCTGCAAATCTGTGGCAATCGGTAATCACTGAAAATCTTCCTGAAGTAAATAGTGGGATTTTTGGAACTATTGATGACATTCAGATCAATGTGCAACTCGGGCTCCTATCGGGTGACTCCGATGGAGATGGAAACACCCTTGCACAGGGCCAACCCCTTCTCTTTCGAACTGACGCCACTGGACTTCCATACCTTGCTCAGATTGGCGTAGATGAAGCAGATATCTCAAACCCGGCGTTATCTACCATCATGGCCCATGAGATTGGCCATTGCCTTGGGTTCCCCACTTCACGTGGCTGGGAAAATAATGTTATCCCGCTTGGTAGCGATGCGCCGACTAATTTCACTGGCCCCAAAGCTGTAGAGCAATACAACCTTCTGTTTGGTACGTCCGCTGTTGCTGCCGGGGTTCCCATCGAGCAGGATGGTGGCGATGGGACAGCATTTGCTCATTGGGATGATGCCACGTTTGGCAATGAACTGATGACGGGAACACTAGATTTCACGAGTACTAATCCACTCAGCGTGATCACAGTCGGTGCCTTTGACGATATGGGCTATGGCGTGGATTATGCGGCAGCCCAACCCTATTCTCCACCAACAACGACTGTCACGACCATCGGGGCAGGCGTGTCAAATGCGATTGGATCGGGTATATCAAATGCGGTAGCCACATCACCGCCAGTAATACCACCGCCAGTGAACCCATCGCCAGTAATACCTCCGCCAGCGATACCACCACGAGGAAGAGTTCTGCCTGCTCGAATAACTTTTCCAGATAAACCAGCAATGATATTGTCTGAAAACAACTCCTCACGGCAGATGGTGCGATCAGCGTTACAAAACAACGTTGGGATAAGTGGCCTGAGTACACCATTCAGTTTGCACCATCTCTCAACAAATCAGCGGGTCATTCTCGCCGCGTGGGCTTCGATCGGTCAGGAGACCAGTATGCCGGCTCCTTCGAATATGCTATCCGTTGGATCTGGGCCAAAGCTAAGTCTCTTTGCGAACGAAATTTTTGACTTCGGCGCACACGAAGACGCAGCCTAATTAAGTCTCAAGTAGTTTCAATTCTTCACCGATGACGATCCGGCCACCAGCATGTGACCGCAAGACTGACGTATTCAGACCAAGCCGGTAGTAGTCCTGCCAGTCTCTTGTGTCAACGTCCTGCCGAAGTCCGCGATAGCGACGGGCCTCAAAAACATCTCGAAATAGTGTGGTCTTCTTTCCTGTCCGGGTGTCTCTACTGGGAACAACGCAGCGTCGACAAGCACCGGTGGGTCTGAGTTCAATTCTACCAATTGAAAAAGTATCGGGCTCACCCACAGGAAGATAGTCAAGTGATTCATCACCTTCACTCAACGAATCTATTCGATTCTTTTTTTGCACAGGACAGGCCAGACCATCTTCCCAGAAAGGGCCGTAAAACAATTCTGAGTTTCGATTCTCGTCCGTAGACAACTGATCTGGTTCACCCGTGAGTTCAAGATTCATTCGAAACCGACGTCTTACTTCCTCATCATTCCAACCAAACCAGCGTGCGACCTCACTGAGCGTCTCAGTTGAAATGACTGTAGGCCCCGAGGCATCACGATCATCAGGAAACCCGCCCTCCACTCGCTCCTCTAAAAAAACATGTTCTCTCAATGCATCAGACAGCCATTCACAGGGGCCCTCCGATCCTGGGATCAAGGGGAACGTCTCAGTAGACTGTGAATCGACAGACGTTTCATTCAAGTCATGGCCCATCCATAGCGTCACGGAATGACCTGAAGGAGGCTGGAACATCCTGTTGCTGTCATCATCCATGCCTTCAAATTGTGCTCGTATCGAATGAAAACGGTCCGTTCTTTTGGCGTTTACTACTCTGCCTTCAGTATCAATAAGACGCCATCGTCGATCATGCATGAGCGCGCCGCTTGGCGATACCGTCGCTTCAGCAAGCCTCAGGCCGTCCAGGCTTTTCACCGGATAGATCGTGATGCCGGAAAGATATGGCATCGAAGACGGCCCCTTCAAAAGATTCACAACGCGTAAATTACATCCGGAAATTGAATGTTTGCCAGAACAATCTCAATAGCCACTGACCAACTGTGCGGTTACCTACTTCGATCCTCGCGGTCCCTCGCATACCCGGCGTCAAAACATTTTCGGCGTCATCGACCTGCATCAGCACTTCATAACTCGTCGAGATAGGAACTTCTCGCCCCATCTCATCGGTTGTCGTTGGGACAGAACCACCTGCTTTTACGCTGAGCCTTTCAGACCCAACTTCGATATGCGTCTCCGCAATCTCATCCACAGCGCCTTGAAAAGTTTCAAATGGAAACGCATCGAGCTTCAAATCAACCCGCTGTCCACTTTGTACGAATTCAACTTCGCTCTGATCGACAATCATGACGGCCTCAAAATGATCAGGATCACCAACCATGCATAGCACCGTGCCCTCGGCAAATGTCGCACCAATATTTTTTTTGGACAGTGCATTGCCCGACCAGCCAGGTAGACGCCCACTCGGATCTGGCTTCTCGTCAACGGTTTCTGACGGCAACACCAGACCAGAGCGTGGCGCTTTTAATACAAGTTCCTTTTGATACTTGCGCTTCTTGGCAAGTTGCTCCCCAACACTCTTCAAGGACTCTTCAACTGTTCTAATCTCCATACCCGCTGCTGAATCTGTAAATCGTTCTCGCTCAAGGCTGGCAAGTCTCGCACGATACCCTGACTCCTGGCCTTCTAGCTCGGCGATCTGAAGTTCCAGATCGACATTTGAAAATGCAGCCAACTGATCACCTTGAGACACTCGATCATTTGCCTCAACAAAGATGTCTTCAAGGCGTCCATCAACCGTGACATAGACAGTCTCTTCACCACGAGGCCGGAGTTCCGCTGGACACCAGACACGTTGTGGTAGCGGTATGAAGCAGATCGCTGCCGCAATCAGCGCAACCACAACACCCGTAATTGTAATGTTGAGATTCTTCACCTCATCTCTCCTCCCGGGAACCTTCAGAAACTTATAAATGCCACTGATCGGACGAACAATCAAACCATAAATACCAAAAAGTGCCAGCATACGACCGATGGCCTCCATGCGGTACGGCTTCATGGCATTCCAGACAAACATGAAGATCGAAATCATCAGGACCCACATATAAATTGTCGACGCGATACTATAGAGCGCAAATAGGCCCTGATTCCTTTTTGGCAAAAACGGGTCGTCCTGCAACTTCACACCCAGACACCATTTCTTCGCAAGCCGACTCAGACTTGTACTTGATTTGGTTCTCAGGTTCGGAATCTCCAGCATGTCAGAGAGAATGTAGTAGCCATCGAAACGCATGAGCGGATTTGCATTGAACAGCAGCGTTGACACACTCGATACAAACATCACGTTGAGGCACATCTGATTAAAGAGGCCTTCGTGTGAGTTCCACCATAGAAACGTTGCCGTCGATGCCAAAATAAGCTCGATATACATCCCCCCCGCGCCGATCATCATCCGCTTCCATTTACTCGGTAACATCCAACTGTCTGAAACGTCGCAATACAGGCACGGCGTAAAGACCAGCAGCATGAAGCCCATCTCATGGCACTCACCGCCGTAATACTTGCAGGAAAGACCATGGCCAAATTCATGAATCACCTTGGTGATTCCAAGTGCTGCTGCCAAATAAAACCAGTTACCACTTGCAAAAAACTGGTGAAACTCAGGAAGCTTTGAGCGAAATGTTTCAAAGTTAACAAGCACCAGCATGAGCGCGGTGAATATGTATGCAACAGCAACCATGAGTGCAGGTGGTGAGTATAGCCAGCCGAACCATGGATTGATCTTGTTCAGTATCCAGTCTGGATCAATGCCACGAAAACGCAGACACATAATGCTCCGCAGCCAGTTTTTCCATTCCGACCACACCCGTTGCCGTCGCCGTTCATTGAGTTGTGGCCCCTGACCAGCCCGATCACCAATGACAAGCCCACTACGATGAAGTGTCGACACAAACCGAGACACCTCATCCACAGTAATTCGACGAGGAGGGAAACGGGCTTCGAAATTATCCTTGAGATCTTCGAGACTCGCCTCGCCATCAAGCATTTCTAGGAGGGCATATTCTTCGGGACGAAACCGATAGTAAGACAAACCAATAGGGTCTTTGACCACATACCATGCTTGCCCCTGATACACCTGACGATTGGTTACCAAATCGCCACGGTACCGCAGACCCACAGGGCGCGACGTACTCGAGCGGAAGGCTTCAGCCATCGCCATGGTTCACCTCATTCGGCATCTGCTGTTGTCACTGTTCGATGGACGGGCGGCAATGGGGCCTGCGTGGAATGAATGGTCATTGTCGCTGTTTGGCCAGCACGCAGCAGCCACTCAACAGAACCTGTCGCCTGCCTGTTCTCAACCTCAGCCCACACGCGAAAGTCACCACCCGGCTCAACTAGCGGGCTCACAAAGACAATCCTGCCTTTGAATGATTCTTCGCGCTCATCTGCAAACATCACTGAGACTGTCACTGGTCGGTTATGCACCATGCTTGGCTCATACTTGGATGAATCCACATATCCCTCAACCCGAAGTTTGTCAGTTCGAACAACTCTTGCCAACGGATCCCCTGGTTGCATCCACTCCCCAAGATGCGGGTAGACTTGAACGATCATGCCATCAATTGGAGATGCGATCTGCCGTCGTTCAATTCGATTATCGGCCGCGAGCACTTCTACTTCTTTTGACTGTGCATCAAGTGATGAAAGCTGCCTTTCAAGCTGAGCCTGTTCAATTTGAAGCTCACTCTTCTTCTGATTCAATTGGAGCCTTGCTAACTCCACCTGGGTCACGCTACCTGGAATTCTTCGATTCGATGCCACTGCCTTTTCAACTTCCGCCTCTGCAACTTTTTCAGCGGCGACTGAATACCGTACGTCGACATCACTTTTCGCTTTGGCAATTGCCTGATCATGCTCAGCAGATGCCTTTTGTTTTTCAAAGCGAGGCTGAGAATCATCAATTCGAGCAATGGCACCTCCACGACGAACCGTGTCCCCTTCTTTGACTGATAACTCAACCAAAACTCCTGCTTCACGTGCAGGCACTCGAGCTTCTTCAACGACTGAGACCAAACAGCGACGAAGTACCGGCTCTTCTAGCGTCGCTGCTGAAAGCGAACCTACTCCCGACAAGACAACACCGCACACAATTCCTGAAACAACTTTCATAATGTCCACCTAATGTACTGTGTCCTTCTCTTACCAGAGTCTGAAAAAGATCTGTGTCTGAAAGAATGCCATGACGTCCATAAACCAGACGTACCCCAAGGCGTGTTCTCCGCAATTCACCCTTGCTGTCACCGTGGCTCCAGCACCGAGCTCTTCTTTTTCATGCCTTGCCGGATCAATAGTAATTCGAACAAGTACTGTATTGCCCTGCTCTCCTCGAACCTCGGCCTGCTCATGAATTTCTTCAACGATGCCATAATGTCGAGTACCTGGATCCGTTGCCAAGATGTAGTCGACTTCTAACTTTCGCCCACCTTTTTCAGATTTTGAAAGAGCCTTATTGATATGCCCAAGCCTGTCATCAGCCATGTGAATCTCAAGTTCCCATTCGCCGGTCTTGTCAGCAATACTCATGAGCACCTGGCCTCGTTCCACTGGACGGAAAAGCAAACGGTCTCTGACCTGCCAGGTCACTATCACGCCGTCTATGGGGCTACGAACTTCTAAGTCTGTTTTTTTATGCTCATACAGCCGTTGCTGCTGTTCCAGACTTTCAATTTCCCGACGCAATTGAGCAGCACGGCCAGCCATTCGATTTTTTTCATCGTTGGAAAGACCTTTGTCTTCAAGCAACGATCGACGGGTCGCAACAAGCTGCTCCTCACTCGATGCCTTCCTGCCGAGAATATCCGTCATTGCTACTTCAAGGTCTGTGTTTCGAAGCTGCGCAAGAAGTTCTCCCTCTTTCACCTCCGAGCCGTGCTTTAAGTTCTCTTCGAGTTGCTCAACAACACCTTCAATATCAGCAAAGACGTCTCGCCTGTGAACAGGCTCGAGCGTACCTTTTCCTTCGAGCCTCAGGTCTACACGAATCAGTGTTAAGGCGACAATAAAAGCAATGAAAGCAACTGTAGCAAGCACCGTCTTTGGAAGGTTTCGTGCCGTTGTAAGAACTTTTGATTTATTGAGAAGACTGGTCAGCCGGTGAAGTGGCATCGTTGTGTGATCAATCGCGTTGGAAAGTGCCACTCGACCATGCTCAGCAACCAGTTCCACACGGGCTCTTTTGCCACCTTCAAATAATGTTGACGAAAACCACTCGACAACCAAAACGCCGACTGGGTCAGGGGCCTCTTTCGGAGGTGACTCCGCTTTAGCAACCGCAACGGCATCCACCCCACCTGGCTTTACAACTGGTGTCGGCCTGGGTTTTTCAAGCGGCAGAATCGCCATGGCCGTTGAGTGCGACTCATCAATGTAGTTTTCAAGTTCCTCCTCAATCTGAGGCGGCAATTCTCGCTCTGCATCCGGATGCCAGAGTGGATCACGCGCCTTAGCAACAACCCGCGCAAGTGATTCAATCGCTCTTACCGCAGAGGCACGGCGTTCAATTGACTCCTGCCCACTGACCGCCTCAAGCCGTAACTTCCGCCCTTTTTTCACAAGAACACTGACGCGATCACAGCCGATGATTCGGCGAGCCTCATTCGCCAGAACAAATGCTGTTGCGACCGGGTCAAGCGATTCGTGCAACGCACGACTAAATCGATCAACCTGCTCCAGTGCAGATTGCTGTGAATCGAGTGTTTTAATCTGTTTTCGATCGAGATACGCACCCGCAACAACTGCAACCTGCTGTAAAAACTTCAGGTAGCCCCGTTCAACATCAGACTGATTCGGCTGATGGAATATCTCAATAAGCCCCTGACGATCTTCTCCACGATCAATCGGCACACCGACCACCAAGAGGCTCGAAGGGTTTGCGCCACTCGGCTTGCCGTCTGGAGATGTGATCGCGGCCTGCGGTGGAACAAGAAGACCGGAAGGTGAGTTCATTAAGGCGTGCACCATACCGCTATGGGCGGACTGAACTTCCTCATTGTCTGAAAGTCCAGTGTCTTGCATTTTTAGATGCGCGATCGGCTCAACACGGCCCTCTTTGCCCGTAAGCCAGACGAGGCCAGCGACCGCACCCATGGCCTCAATAACTCGCTCGAGAAGGCCTCTGAAAAACTCGGCTTCCGCAGCATCCGTTTTGGATAGTTCTTCAATTTCGCTAATGAGCGCACGAATCTGCTGTCGGGCCTCTTCAACCGACCGGGGATCGACAGTGCTCATGGGGCTCAAACTTTCTCAGGACCAACATGACCATCGCATCGGTGCCCCATACGATCGTATCGAACACCGATGCCAGATGGACTATTCTTTCACCAGACCCAAGACCTGCATTAGGCCTTCGTCGGTGGTGTAACAACACGTTTTTGCACGTCAGTTTCAAGGACTCCGAAGGCCTGCTCGTGACGCTGAACGGCCATCATAAGTGCAGCTGCAAGCCGCTTCGCAGTAAAAAAGTTGACAATGATCCTTTGATTTAGCTGGATCGTATCAGGAGCATTCCCAACCACCTGTTTATTGAGACCGAAGTCAACAATAAGTTCTTCCGGCGTACCCGTGACACGGCAAAAATTGGCATACGTAGCCGCGATGCTTGTCTCATCAACTGGAACGGGTTCTGGTGCAGGACGTGCTGCTTGTTTTGTTTCTTCAGCCATCGACGTAACTCCATGTTTTAAAATGTGCGGATGTGGTAGCAGCCGCCTTGGGAACAATACTGTGTCAAACCAACACTGGTAGTACGTTCCCGACTAGGAAAAAGTTTACTCCCCTTCTGATTTGGGGGCTACTGGGAGGATTGAACCAGCGTTTCTGTGGCATTTCACACTATTCAAATGGAAAAACCTGCCCAGCCATGACGCTTAAGCCAAGCCGATGAAACAAATCGCTTCATCAAGGCCTCCATCGCTCGAAGAGCATCAGGCTCCCAGCTCGCTTCTCGTAATTCTTCTTGCATTTGCAGTCCCTGGAACGTGAGCTGAACCGGCCAACCACGCCGCCTGGCCATCTGATCAAAACGCTCAGCCAACCGCAGCGTCCAGGCCGCCCCAAGTGTTTCACGCAGAGCAAGAAAACACGTATTCACACGATACGTAAACTCTGAACTCTCTAGTGGCAACCTATCGCCGTCGGCCAACACCAACCTTCGTCTCAACCAAGCGAAAACAGCTTGAGCCAGGGCAAGAAAACCGCCAGCAGTCATACAAGAAATTGCCACCAGGTCGCGAGCTGGCTGTGGCAAGGCATCTTCTAATTGTATTCCTGGCAAAAGCGGCCAGATCAGTCCAAAGTGCCCCACCGCAACGAGTGTCGCGGCAGCTGCCCGGCGAGTCCCTATAAAGTTCATCCACCCAACTAGGACCAAAACGGGTAAAAAAAATCGTCCGAGAATATGAAGGTCAGGAAGACTTCCTGGATGAATGAGAATCGCAGATGCCGCTGGCAGTGCAAGCACCGCTGCGAGCGCTCCAACAATAAACTGCCATACTCCATGCTGCGGTCGTTTTGCCCCCAGAAGAGACATGACTGGACAAACTGACAAGGCGGCAATAACGACTCGATGAATTCCCAATGTCGCGATATCCAGATTTTCTGTCGTTTGTTGCAGCGTTGTCAGAGCAAAAAAAAGGGCGGCAGCAGCACTCCATAACGCGGCGGGGACAGCCGTTGACCCTCGCACGAACCATGCAGCGCAACAGGACAGAATGACAAAGATAATCGCTAGTCCACTTGTTATTGCGGCAAGAATCTGCCCGCGATCGAGAAACGAATCAAACTGCACAAATGAAGAAAAGAGTTCGATGAGCATGAAGAGCTTTGGTTGACCTTTCTGGTCGGGCCGGTTGTCCTGACTTTACCGTACGTATTTTAATTGCTTTTTGAAGACATGCAGAGAGTACGACGTCATAATAGAGTGTCTTGCTTACGAACACCCTATCACCCCACGAGACACAGCATGCGACGCTCCACTCTTTCCTGTGAATGTTTTTCATCTATTCCGGGCACGCTCGCTACGACTCCCTTGAAATATCTACTGATTCTGACATTCGCTGGTACTGCAACTTTCATGTGTTCTCGCCCTGCAAATGCCATTGAGATGTTTACTTTCTATGGTGATGGAAGCCGGGTGCCGCTACCAAGTCTTGAAACACCAATCGAAGCCTATCCGGGCATTCCTCTTCGGAGTGACCGACTTCGAGCCCGCCGACAGGCTGCTTACCGAGTTCCTCCACAAACGGGTATGCCCGTCGGAAATGGTCGAATCACCATACGGGCGATGCCCAGTACGGGTACAGCACCGGCATTCGACGAAAGGGTGAGGCCTACACAGGCACCTGAAGCAATTCCAACGCCTGCCCCGACTCAGACCCGCCGTATTCGGTGGCGACGACGCTAACTGAGTAAACCGCTGTGAGATTTCCTTTCGTTAGGACACAGATAGTGTTAAGACCCCAATAGGAACGATTTCAAATTTCCTGTGAGGGCATCATCTGTTAGATTCTTAGGAGTCCGGATGACCTAATCAAAGGAATCGTACCAATGCTGCTTGGGGCCGTTTTTGAGCGAGAGGTGCGTTTTGCGCCAAAGTCAAAAGGGCTCTTTATTGGCCGTGCAATTTATGCCGGTAGCCTTCTGGCGATTATTGCAACATGCTGGCTTGTTCTGACAGGCACCCAAGCCATTACCTCCGCCGGGGACACGGCCAGATTTGGAGCAACGCTTCTCAGGACACTCGCCCCATTACAGCTGACTCTCGCTGTACTGGCGGCTGCCATGACGGCTGCTGTCGCAGTCAGTGTTGAGAAAGACCGTCGCACGCTTGAACTTTTGCTCCTCAGCCGCCTCAGTGAACGAGAACTTGTACTCGGAAAACTTGCTGCAAGCCTGCTACGCGTCATGCTCATGCTCGTCTCAGCAATTCCTGTCTTCGGTATTGCTGCACTTTTTGGTGGTGTCACAGGCATTCAACTTGGAAGACTCTTTGTCGTCACAGCTGCTGCGGCTCTTTCTGCTGCAAGCATCGCCACAACCGTGGCATTCTGGAAGGACACCACGTTTCAAGCAGTTGCAATCACCGCATTCGCTTTGGTTGCATGGATCGTTACCGGTGAGGCAGTTGCCACGTGGTTTGGACCACGTGTTGGAGAACAGATCTCACCAGCACGGGCGATGTTTGCCGCACTCTCTCCTGCTGGCGGAAATCTTGGTTCATTCCTTAGTCTCTGTGGACTCATTATTGTGGGAACCAACCTTGTAGCAATTCGGCAGGTAAGAAGCTGGAACATGGCCCGAGACGCCCGCCGAGCCGCTCAGGCTCGAGGAACCGGCGGCTCGACAACGCACCGTCCCACAAGAAACATCTGGCAAAACCCCATCCTCTGGCGAGAAATATGTACAAATGCATATGGTCGAACAATTGTTATTGTGAGGCTCGCCTGGATGCTTCTGTTTGCCGCCGCAGTAGCTGGAATTATGTCTGAGGCTCGTGCCGAGAACCCAGATCGTTTTGCTGTTGCTGTTGCTGTTATTCCAATGGCATTAGCGAGCCTTCTCGCTGTCACGGCACTTGCTGTAACCAGCATTACAACCGAACGAGATCGTGGCTCACTCGACCTTTTGCTTGTGAGTGATCTGGAACCCAAAGAATTCATTTGGGGGAAACTGTTTGGGGCACTTGCAGTTGCACGGGAGGTTGTCGTCCTGCCTCTTTTGCTCTGCGTTGCTCTTGTTGCAAGTGGGATCGCCTCACTTGAAAACGGTTGCTACCTCTTGCTTGGTACCGCAATCCTTTTATTTTTTGCCGCTGTTTTGGGAATTCATATTGGCCTCTCTTACCCTTCGTCTCGCCGAGCAATTGCAGTGGGGCTGGGAACCATCGCCTTTCTCTTTATCGGCGTTGCCACTGCAATGCGCATCATGGTCGCATTTGGCTCAAGTTTTGAATTGCAACTAGCTCCGTTCCTTGCTGTCATTGTCGGTGGTGGGATTGGACTGTATGCAGCACTCTCAGCCCGCAATCCATCACCGGCGATTGGCTGGGCATCTGCCATCCTGCCAGCATTGACTTTTGTTGGGATCACAGGCTTTCTCCAAGGCAATACACTTCAGGTTCTCCTCGTTGTGGCTGTTGCGTACGGATTCACAACGGTAGCACTGCTGGTTCCTGCTATTGGCGCGTTCGATCTTCTTACCGGCCGAAGCTCAACTGGCGACGCATAAGCCTCCCCTCCCTGACGGGCATTCTTCGTGCTGTGGCTGAGTCGTCACCGTAGCGTGGTCACTGCCTCTTCTGATTCCAGAGCGGCCAGTCGATCAAGAGTCTCTGGCGGAGCATCGCCTTTGGATATCGCTGCCCGGTAACTTTCAACAGCATCAATGCGACGCCCAAGTGATTCTTGTGCGAAGCCTTCCAATGCAAGCACATCTGCCGGCACCTGATTCGGACCATATGTCTCCTCGAGAATCGCAAGCGTTGCCAACGCACGTTTGGGGCGATCAAGCTGCCGATAAACCTCAGCGGTTTCACGAAGAACTTCTCGATTGTCTGGCTGAAAGGCCAAGGAGTGCTGAAAGTCAGCAAGTGCATCAATCGGCTTACCACGAGCCAGATTCACCTGTCCCTGAAGGTGCCATGCCTCAGAGGATCGTGGAGCCGAAGCGACTGCTTCATTCGCTAATCGTTCAGCATCATCAAGAAGACCAAGCTGAAGATACATCATTCCACCATCAAGGCATAAATCGATATCTCCCGGTGAAAGCGAAAGCGCTTTTCCGATTTGGTGAACAGCCTCCATTTTCTCACCACGGTCCCAGAGAACACCTGCGTAATGCTTCCGAGAATCAACGTCTGTTGGACAGTGATCAACAGCTTGCTCCAGGAGTCCTTCAGCTCGCAAAAGATCGCCGGCATCGCTTGCGGAAAGCCCCAGATTACTGAGACGCCTTGCTTCAGCAACTTGCTCTGGAGCAGGACCATTTCGAGGCACAAGCCGGCAGCCGACAGAAAATGTCGCTACAACCAGCACAACTGGTACGAACCAATTCTTTTTGTGATTCGTTGACACGATTGCCTCAACAAAGCTGCGAAAGTTAGCGTTGATTCAACCAGAGACACGGAGACACCAACTTTCAAACCATTCAGACCTTAGAAGGTTTCCATGCATAGACACAACGTCGCTCGATCTGCTGCAACAACCAAGAGCCTTATGGAACCTTGGCAAAAAGGAGGGTTTGGGACGGTCATCCGTTCCAGGTCAAGGACAACAAACAGATCGTTCGTGCTCTGCCGAAGGAATACAGAGATGAGTGTCATAAAACCCGCATTTCCTGCTGCATTGAGGCAGCTTCGCTCCCGTTCTGGACTGACCACATGGCCCCGTTTTATAACCGTCGCCTCATCCGACTGGCCATGATCGCATTTCTCGTCGTCGGCTGTGACGTTCGCGATGAAGTCGTCCATACAACACAATCGACGCATAACCGTTGGCCAGAACCAGTAACTTACCGTATCGACCAAAATGATACGCAACCTGGCCACTATGATTCAGAACGAATTTCTTTTATTGAAAATTGTGATATCGGCCTGCGTTTAGCTGACTTCGCGAACAAACCATTACTTATTGTATTCCGAGCAGCCTGGTGCCGCTGGTCAATGGCTCTTACACAACAAACTCTTAGCGACCCATCGATCGTCGCTCTCACTGATAGTTTTGTATGTGTGCAGGTTGACGCTGACAGGCATGCCGAAACATGCCGACAGTACAACGTTACACAATTCCCGACAATTCTGATTGTTGACACGGAAGACAATGAAATCATTCGGCGAAGCGGTCACACTATGGTGGCTGATCTCACACCTCTTCTCCAAAGCGCTCTTTCTTCGAGCCAGATCGCTGAACGTCACCTTCGCACCGACGGAGACAACGACATCGTGGCAAAAACAGAAGATACCAAGCCCGCCACCACCACAGACACTCTCCACACGGCAACGAGCACAACACAGAAAAATGCTCGATAACTGGACTCTATTGCACTCCTAAAACTGTTCATGCACTTCGTCTTTCAACCTCACTTGTAGCGCACCCCGATGAATACACCCACAAAGAAGAAACCATCAAACAAGGACTTTCACAGTTATCCGTGGTGGAGTCCACGATTCTGGCACGGCATGCCAATGCGGGTCTGGTTTGAACTGGTCCGTCAGAATCATTGGAACATTGCACCAAGTCGCCTGGGCCTCCTCGGCACAATTTCAATCGCGTCGTGCTTCAATTCAATCGCTGAGTCACTCTGCAACGCGCGCTATCGAAGGCAGCTGAAATCTCCTCCTGAAACCGACCCGCCTATTTTCATAATCGGACACTGGCGGAGCGGAACAACACTCTTGCATGAAATCCTCATGCTTGATGATCGTTTTTGCTGCCCATCAACGTACCAGTGTTTTGCTCCTGGACACTTCTTGCTGACAGAGACGGTCCTGACAACCATGCTCGCGTGGATTATGCCTTCGAAGCGCCCCATGGATAATGTTGCCGCCGGTTGGCACCGCCCACAGGAAGATGAATTCGCGCTGGTGAACATGGGAGCAGCATCTCCGTATCGCAGAATGGCTTTCCCGAACACCATGCCTGCCGAGCCAACCGCCCTCGACCTCGAAACGCTGCCAGCCGATCAGATCAATCAATGGAAATCCGTCCTACGGCGATTTATCGGCACACTCGCAATCCGAGATGCTCGCCGACCTATTTTGAAAAGCCCCACGCACACCGCACGGATGGCGACACTCGCGAAGATGTTCCCGGGAGCCCGGTTCATTCACATTGTCAGAGACCCATTTGTTGTATTCCCTTCAACAAAACGGCTCTGGCATTCACTGCATCATGTTCAGGCAATGCAAATAGACTCTGAAAAGGATGCTGAGGAATATGTCTTTGAATGCTTCGACACGATGTATTCGGCATTCGAACGCGATCGGGCTGAACTCAATGATGACCAGCTCCATGAAATACGCTACGAAGAGCTTGTTAAGGATCCCGTATCGAGCATGGAGAAAGCGTACGAGAAACTCAAACTTGGAGCCTTTGAAAAAGTCCGGCCAGTCTTCGAGAAACAGGCCGAGTCAATGAAAGGGTACACCACGAATACATATCAACATGACCCACGTATCATTTCAGAAATAGCGAAGCGATGGCAACCATTCATCCAACGTTACGGCTATGAGCAGCCAACTACCGATTAAATTAGGTTAATCGAAAGAATGCTCTTCGTCGAACAGCAGGCCAGTCATCGTGGCGTACGAAAGCCCTAGCAAAAGAAAAGCTCCTTGCCTGAAGAAGACCTACACGCGATCTTGGTGACGCGATGTACCTCGTTTGCTACGGCAATCAAAACAGATGCCGGACACAATAAACCGATGACCCTGCGCTCGAAACTGATGTGTCTCCGCTACGGCATTTCGAAGTCTGGTCAATTCTTCACTTGAAAATTCAATGAGCTTTTGACAACTCGTGCAGTAGAGGTGGTCATGCTGCGGATATCCATAGTCATGTTCGTAGACGGCCCGTCCGTCCAGCTCCATCTTCTTGAGAATGCCGGCTTCCACCATTTCGTTAAGCGTTCGATAAATTGTCGGTCGACTGGCTTGTGCCCCGGCAGGCGTTTTTTTCAGGTCAACCAGTAGCTGCTCCGCATCAAAATGTTCATGACGAGTCGTCACGTGATCAACAATGACTTGTCGCTGCCGCGTGATTCGTTTTCCACGCGTCTGCATAAATTCCTCAAACCGTTCTTGCGGTGTAAGGGCGGTATTTACATGGCCGAGAGAAAAATTAGCGTCTACTGACATGTGTACGAATGCTTTGTGCTGGTCTGAAAACGTGCCTCAAAGAACTGAATGCCTCCCGTCATCGATGAGGCACTTGTTCCATCTTTTATAATAGCACAGACATGAAGCGGGGTAATAGCTCGAGAGCGGGAAACAAAAAGGCTCCTCAGGCCACTATTCGGCCTGAGGAGCCTTAATTACTTGTTCTGCGAAAGGACGCCAGAACGCTTATGACAAGCGATCAAGCAGACGATCGATTGCGACGTCGAGTTTTTCGGGAGTCTCATAACTTCCGTCGGCGATGGCAGCACGGATCGAATTCACTCTATCAAGACGCACATCACCCACAGTCTCGACTGCCTGAATGGCATCCACTGAAAGCGAAACATTGTCTCGAACTTCAGAAAGACCCTCGGCCTGAGTCTTTGCTGTTGATTCCGTCGCTTCAATACCCTGAACGCTGTTCACCGATGCTGAACCATGCGTTGAACTTACACCTGAAATATTCATTATTGCACTCCTTGCAGTTCGTGATTCGATTTCCGCTTCCCCAAGAGAAATGTCTTACGTGTTCAACATTCTTTTGGTTCACTGAAATCCGTCGAGTCTGCCCTTTTTCACTTTGTTAATTATTCGAAACTGAATGACATCCCTGACAATTCAGAATTCGAAGGCTTGCACTCTCTCCACACACCAGTTTAGTCATATCGTCGAAAGAAGGACCCAAACTTAAAACTTTTTTTCATTTTTATGAAACTGTTGACGCAGACTACCTAACCCACCTTAAGCCGCAAACTCCTTACGCCTCGGTACCAATTGATGCTGGAGTCGCTCAACAATCGCAGAATGCATCTGGCTCACACGACTTTCCGAAAGATCGAGAGTGAGACCTATTTCTTTCATTGTTAGCTCTTCGTAGTAGTAAAGAATGATAATAAGTCGCTCATTCCGATTGAGACCCTTTGTCACAAGCCGCATGAGATCACCCTTTTGAATTCGACGAGTGGGGTCTTCGCCCTTCTTGTCCTCCAGAATATCGATCTCACGAACGTCTTTGGAACTGTCCGTCTCGCACCACTTTTTGTTCAGACTCACAAGGCTTACGGCATTGGCTTCCACGAGAAGTTTTTCGAACTCTTCGGAAGACAATTCCATATGAGCTGCAACCTCGGCGTCAGCCGGTGCCCGCCCAAACCGTGCCTGAAGCGTCTTGATAGCTTCGTTGAGTTTACTTGCCTTGCTTCGCACAAGACGAGGAACCCAGTCCATCGTCCGCAACTCATCCAGCATTGCGCCACGAATTCGTGGCACACAATAAGTTTCAAATTTTACACCACGTGAAAGATCGTAGGCGTCAATAGCATCCATGAGTCCGAAAGTTCCTGACGATATGAGGTCGTCAAGCTCAACACCATCAGGCAGTCTCGCCCAGATTCGTTCAGCGTTGTATTTCACCAATGGATGAAAGATTTCGATGAAACGATTTCTCAGAGACTGATCAGACTGATCTCGCTTGAATGTCTTCCAGAGCTCAAGCATCTCTTCCGGTGGGGGTTGGCTGAAATCCTTCGCCACAACAGTCCTCCTTGATCGCCTTTCGAGCGGTCTGAACTTCCATGATCAAACCGCTGGCCAGTCTCCTGACCAGATGGGAGGATATGCCTGAACCCGTCCCCAACACAACTTCATTTCATCGGCTTCGTTTCAGGAACTTCAGCAAAACTTCCGTTCTGGTCGACCGTGACCCCCTATACCCCCAGACTTCCCAAGAAATGGGGGCACAGAAATTGTCAGGCTGCTCTACCGCCACCCCGAACTGAACTTCCTGGCGTGCCAATAGTGGCAAAGATTTCGAGACCGGGCTGGCCCTGCAACTCTGTATCAGCAACGACTGCAATCAACACGCCTGCTGCTCGCATGTGTTCAGCGAAAGCCCCGCGATTCTTCGGTGCAACGGATATTGCACACCGCCGTCCACGTTCCTGCAAAGGACGCAGCGCTCGTTGCAATTCAGCAAGAAGTCGCTTTTGTTCCAAGCGCAGTGCCACCTCGGATTCTGAAGCGATGAGTGACTCGACTGCTCGTGGGGTCACTTCAATAACAGTAAGATGCCCTTCCTGGTCACGAAGACGACGAACAATCGTGCGATCAATGTGCGACCGCAATCTTTCTGCAAGTTGTTCTGGCGAACACCCTTCCGAAGCATGATCCGCAATGGCTTCGAGAAGTACTGCGAGTGGCTTAATGGGCAGACCTTCTCTCAACAGACATTGTAAAGTCCGTTGTACTGTTGCCACGCTGACTACATCGGGAACCGTTTGTTCGACAGTCGCGGGCTCAGAAGACCGTAGTGATTCAAGCATTCTCGCCATCTGGTCACGGGACAAGAGTCGGTCAACACATCGACGCAGATTTTCCTCAAATACATAAGCAATCGCATCTGCACCGATAAAGGCAAGCCCTCCACGACTCGTAACCTCCTCGGCTTCTGCAGGACTCCCCCACCGCACACACTGGGTAGGCAGAATTTCATCTGTAGCAGCCCGTTTTTCCCGCCAGCGCCGACGAGTCACGTCGTCACCTGCACTGGGGACCAAAAGCCACTGACCTGCTGGCACGACTGGATCGTCAATTGGATCACCGTCCAATTCCATGACCCATTGCCCCTTGGCAAGCGTTGTGTCGTCCCGAAAAAGTACCGCCGGAACAATGACTCCAAGATCTTCGGCTATTCGCTTGCGGACACCCTCGACGGCAGCAGGTAGGCCTGATCTCTCCCCAGCAATGAGACCAATAAGGTCTTTCCCAACCCGCACCACCAAACGGCTCTGACCAAGAATTGTGTCGATTGTCGATTCGACTTTTTGAGTCGGCTTCCCCCCCCTGTTCGACGACTGATTAGAGATTGATTTCAAGGCGGTCGAGCTAAACAGCCACGCAGCAGTTGCCGTCCCAATCGCCATGATTGCCAACGGAACAGTAGGTAAATCCGATAGCGATAGAAGACCGAGAAAAACAGCCGTCACCACGAGCAAAGCCGGTCGTGCAAATAGCTGTCTACCAAGCTCACGCGGCAGATTCTGTCGCATAGTTGATCGAGACAGAAGCAGGCCAGTCGCAACAGAAACAAGAAGCGACGGAACCGCACTCGCAAGGCCATCACCAATCGTGAGTCGGGCATATAAACCAGCGGCTTCGGTAGCAGGCAGACCAAGCTGACCAACGCCGATGGCAAAGCCACCAACGAGATTTACCAAGACGATCACAACACTTGCCACAGCCTCGCCTCGTACAAAACGGCTGGCACCGTCCATACTTGCGTAAAATTCAGCCTGCTGTTGCAGTTCACTCCGAAGCTGTCGCGCATCATCTCTTGATAAACCACCCGAGGAGACCTCCGCATCGATCGCAGCCTGCCGACCCGGAAGTGCATCGAGCGTAAACCGTGCAGCAACCTCACTCGTTCGGGTGGCACCTGCGGTAAGCACAACAAACTGGATGACTGCAATAATGGCAAACACCACGATTCCAACAACAAGATTGTCGGCTGCAACAAAGCTACTGAAGGCCTCGACAACATCACCAGCAGCTCCGGCCCCAACCGTACCAGCCTGCGAGAGAATAAGACGCGTTGTCGCAATATTGAGTACCAGCCGAACAAGAGTAGCCGTAAGCAAAAAACTGGGGAATACTGCCATTTCGAGCGGCGTGCGGGCAGCCAGTGAACCCAAGAGCGCGAGAACCGCAACCGTCAGATTTGCAGACAACAGCAGATCAACAACTGATGATGGAACAGGGGCCAGAACAACAAGAACGGCCAGAAGCATGACGACAGGAATAGCAAGATCCGCCACATGGCCAGCAGCAATGCGGGAGAATGCCGTCGGGGTACCTGAAGAACGAGCCATAAGAACGAGTCGGCGACTCAGCCGCCGGGTGTGGTAAAATGTTTCGAATCGAGACGATAGCGTGGCATGTCCAAGGACGTCCATACCGCTCCAAATCGAGTTTTTGCAGACTTTTCCGGAAAAACGCATGGAATTCAACCGCAACGGTATTCGCTTTGAATACCCTGAGAACTGGACAATTGAGGAAGACAGCTCTCCAGATGGCGTCTTCAGTATCACGGCATCAGCCCCAGATGGTGCCTTTTGGTCGCTAAGCCGTCAGCCAACAGAGGTCGACTTTGAGCAACTTACCGATGCCACAACAGAGCAATTGCGGGAAGAATACCCTGATCTTGAAGCCTATCCTGCATCAGATGAGATCTTCGGTAGCAGTCTTTCTGGTGCCGATTTTAACTTCTCGTATCTTGATTTGACCAATACGGCGGAAGTCCGCTGTCTTGCGACCGCCACCGCCTGTTACGTATTTTTTTGCCAGGCAGAAGATCATGACTGGAGTCGCCTCCATCACGTTTTCAGGGCGATGACCACAAGCTTTGTTCGCGGGACCATCGGAAATGGCCCCTCATCAGATTAGGGGCGGTCTGATAGGATTCGGATGCCAATCTGCACTCTTCTTTCCCTAGCAATATACAAAGGATCGTACACCAACGTGGTCGCCGCACTTTCCGTCGCTCTGGCAGAACACACCTGGACTGGACTTCACGCACTCCTTGCGATTGCTGAGTCACCAACAGCGAGTGCCGCCCCTGATAGCCCAATCCGAATGATGCACTGGGCAGCCTTTGCCGTTTTTGTTTCAGTTCTGTTGGTACTGGACCTCACCGTCTTCCACAAACACTCCCGTGAACCATCTTTGTCAGAGAGTGCGTTCTGGACGTGTGTCTGGTCCACTCTTGCCCTCACATTCAATGGATTGATCTGGTGGTGGCTGGGAAGCGCCGCAGCAGTGGAATTCCTGACGGGGTATCTCGTCGAGTGGTCGCTTTCGATGGACAATGTCTTTGTATTTGCAGTTGTCTTCGGCTATTTCGGCGTACCTCTAAAATATCAATACCGCGTCCTCTTTTGGGGAATACTCGGTGCTGTTTTAATGCGACTGACTTTTGTTCTTGTGGGTGCAGAACTTGTCGAACGATTCCAGGGCATCCTTTGGCTCTTCGGTGGATTCCTCGTTTACACGGGGCTGAAACTTGCTTTCTCGAGTGGAGATGTGCATCCAGAAGACAATCTCCTTCTAAAGTTTTTCAGACGGTTTATTCCTGTCACAACCAAGCCTGCAGGCGACCGGTTCTTTGTTGAAGAATCTGGGCGGTGGGTCGCAACACCACTTTTCCTTGTCCTTATTGTTGTTGAGAGTACTGATGTCCTGTTTGCAGTTGACAGTGTGCCAGCGATCTTCGGAGTTGTTAATCAGCATGCCCACTATTTTCGGTTCGTTGTTTTCACCTCGAATGTTTTCGCCATTCTTGGGCTCCGCGCACTGTACTTCCTCTTGGCAGGAGTCATGGATCTCTTCCGCTTTCTTAATTATGGACTCTCAGCTGTTCTCGTTTTTGTTGGCGGCAAGATGATTGCTGAAGCCGCCCATCACACTGAATGGGTAGCAGAAATAGGCGGCTGGGACGCTCACGCTCAAGGACATCTCGTGCCGCCATGGGCATCTCTTCTTGTTATTATTGGCCTCATCGGCATCAGTGTCGCCGCATCTCTCTTATTTCCCGGAACAAAAAAGACTGAAGGCAAGAAGCATGCAGATACCTCCTCTCCAGATGAGTAGGTTTGCTACCAGGCATGCCATTCTGACAACAGGGCGTCGCGTCTAATCTGCGACTCTCACCAATCTGCTGGTCTCTGGAAATGAATGGTTACCGTCGTACCTCTTCGTACAGAGACTCATGCGCGGCAGCCATATGATGTGACTGGTATTGCTTCCTTACGCGAGCGTGCCCGGCCATACCACAATCAACAGCCCGCCTTTCATTACGAAGCATCTCTTCTAGACAACGCGCAAGATCAGCAATGTCTCCCGGTATGTGCACGTCGCCAGCAGGCGATGCCTCATGAATACCAAGCAATTCGGGAAATGCACCCGAGGCCGATGCAACAACTGGCACGCCTGCTGCCATAGCTTCGATAACCGGAATTCCCTTTGCCTCAGGAACTGGCGTTGGCATCGCGAACACATCAATCTCTTTCAATAAATCAATCTTCTCGTTGCGATCAATTTGTCCTCGCCAGCAAAACCGCTCAGCTATCCCTAACTCTTGGGCCAGCGTGTGGCATCTCAATAAGTATTCTTCCTCCGCCGGAATGGTTGCCCCTGCTGCGACTAATTCGACATCCATCCCTCTCTCCACAAGACATGCTGTCGCCTGAATCACCTGATCCAGTCCTTTTTCCTGACACGCCCTTGCGAGAAAACCAATAACTCGACGATCAGCTCGTATGGTTCTCCGAGCAATCAGGTCGGGCGGATCGTTCGGAAAACCCTCCGGGTCAATCCCATGCGGGATGACCGTAACACACTCTTCCCGACAGCCGAGAATCTTCTGCATACGGTCAGCGTAGGGTTGATTGAGCGCAATAAACCGATCTACATCACCTGCTCTTTCCACGAGCAACTCCCGCACCTCGTGCTGATACGGTTCGGGTAATTGAGAAATAAAAAGATCTTCACCCGAGAGGGTCACCACTAGAGACGCACCTGTCGTCTGCCGTATCGTTTTCGCTAGCCCAAGGAGAAGAACATTTGAGAGGTGGACAACATCTGGCTTTACATCACGAGCCAACCACTCTGCCAAACGATAGACCTCTTTCCGCTGACATCCCTCCTCGCCCTGCAACGTAGAAACAGTGAGCGGGCCGAGGTCTGCAGGACGAGTGTTTCCAGTCCAACGCGATAACGCTCGCAAGAGCACCGGACGATCAAAAAACCAATCAATCCAACGGGGAGTACGGCGAAAAATGGATGACTTCTGTTGTAGAAAGACATTAACTCCTCCCATCACAACAATTGGTTCTGCCACATTTTCCTCATCAGACGTTGTTGGGACGTATGCAGGCACCAACATAGCCTCCCGCCCTCGCTGACGAAGAGTCCGGACAAGTGCATTGTCGTGGAGGCATGACCCACAGATTCGACCTCCTGCACCAGCTGTAATCTGAACAATCTTCACAAGTCGCTGCTTCCTTTCATGCGCGGCCCGGCCGATTGAGGTGCAACAGAATGAGGGCAAGATCGGACGGAGTAATACCACTCACACGACCGGCCTGACTCAACGTGCGGGGTCTTATTTGTTCGAGTTTCTCGCGAGCCTCAGCTCGAAGGTGCCTCACCCTGTCATAGTCAAATTCCTCTGGAATTGGCTTTTCTCCGTGTTGTTTCCTTCGCTCGATCCGCTGTTGCTCAACACGAAGGTATCCCGCATACCGGATATCATTCTCGATCTGTAATGCCACCTCGTGAGAAACAGAAGACAGCGCCGGAAGCATTTCGAGGCAGTCTTTCCATGTCACTTCCGGACGTTTGAGAAGATCCGCAAGCGTAACTCCATCCACACGATGACTAGCCAACCTAGTCATTGCTGCTTCAATCTCGCTGAGCTTTCGATTTAATCGATCGACACGATCAGGCTCAGCGAGACCGTACCTCTCGGCGATTGGCGTCAATCGCCTATCTGCATTGTCGTGCCGTAAAGCAAGCCGATGCTCTGCCCGACTTGTGAACATACGGTACGGTTCATCAACACCGCAGGTCACAAGGTCATCGATCAATACGCCAATGTACGACTCTTCCCTCGAAAGAATCATCGGTTCTGTTTTTCCAAGGGCCAGCGCGGCGTTCGTGCCAGCGACGAGTCCTTGTGCTGCTGCCTCTTCGTATCCCGTCGTACCGTTGATCTGCCCAGCGAGAAAGAGTCCCGAAACAGGCTTGCTCTCAAGACTTAGAGTAAGCTGATCCGGCGGAGCGTAATCGTATTCGACGGCATAGCCATACCGCATTATTTCTGCCTGTTCGAGACCAGGAATCATTCGAATAATGACGTCCTGAACATCTCGTGGCAGGCTTGTGGAAATACCGTTGACGTACACTTCGTGCGTCCGCTGTCCCTCCGGTTCGAGAAAAAGCTGATGACTCTCCTTATCCGAGAAACGAACAACCTTGTCTTCAATACTGGGGCAGTAACGTGGGCCACGTGAATTAATCTGGCCACTGTACATTGGCGCACGATGCAGATTCTGGCGGATCACTTCATGAATTTCAGGAGTCGTTCTCGTAATCCAACATGAAAGCTGCTCTCGTTGAATTGAGTCTGTCAAAAAAGAAAAATGCTGTGGAAGTGCATCTCCAGGCTGTTCCTGCAGTTGCTTCGTGTCGATCGTTCCACCATGCAGCCGACACGGCGTGCCTGTTTTGAATCGATCGAGCCGAAAGCCAATTTCCTGAAGGGCGTGGCTTACTCCAGCAGTTGTCCCCTCCCCTGCTCGACCACCAGGCGTCTGGGCTTCCCCAGTATGCATGACCGCCTGTAGAAACGTACCTGTTGTGAGCACAACTGCCTCGGCATGGTACTCGATTCCGCCTCGAGCAACGACGCCTGTGATCCGCCTCTGCACTGAGTTCTCACCGGCTTTTGTCTGCGTATCGAACAGAAGCCCTTCAATCATTTCTTGCCGGAGCACGAGATTCGGTGTCGACTCAACGAGATGCTTCACCTCCATCTGATAATGACGCTTATCAGCCTGCGCCCGAGGCCCATGCATTGCCGGGCCTTTCGAACGATTCAGCACACGGTACTGAATACCACTGGCATCAATGGCACGTCCCATGAGACCGCCCAGTGCATCGACTTCACGTACCAACTGCCCCTTCCCAACACCACCAATGGCAGGATTGCAGCTCATCTGGCCAACGGTATCGCAGTTGGCTGTGAGCAGCGCTGTTCGAGCACCAAGCCTTGCTGCGGCGGCTGCTGCCTCGACGCCAGCATGCCCCCCACCAATAACCACCACATCAAAGTTATAGGTAGCAGACATTAAAACACCTTCGGAGAGACGACATACGAATTTCCATGATAATTGATTGTCTCGAATGAAGATATCGTCCCATAATCGTTTTCACAGCGAGAAGAGTCGCACAAATCAGCATGTGCATGCTGGGAACACTGGAAACCACGGGCCCGAACCAGAGGCACTAGGCAGCTCGGCGGTTTCCTTGACTAGGGAGTTTGAGACCGAATAAGGAAAAAATGTCCTCGGCTGACATACTTGCAGTCGGCTCCGGCTCGGCCTGCGAAAGAATGACATCAGAAAGGTTCCGCTTCCTGGCTAACACTTCATCAATTCGCTCCTCAATTGTGCCAACAGAGAGAAACTTTGTAACTGTCACCGCACCCACTGCTCCAATCCGATGAGCGCGGTTGATCGCTTGATCCTCTATGGCTGGATTCCACCATCTATCGAACAGAAAAACGTATTGTGAAAATTGGAGATTGAGTCCCACTGCACCTGCTCCATATGAAAGTAAGAGCACCGAGTGCTGGCTTTTATTCCGAAAGGATTCGATGGCGTCATCTCGGGCCGCTGTCGACATACCCCCGTGATATTCAAGTGGGCCGAAACTTTTCAATCTCTCACGAAGACGTGAAAGCGTCTGAACCCATTGACTAAAGACTATTGCCTTCCGGCCACTGGACTGCACCTCTTCGAGCTCTGCTGCAAGGCAATCTGCCTTCGCGCTCGCACGTGTTGCCGTATCAAAGTTACAGATTTGCTTCAGTCGCAACACAAGTTCAAACACATGCTGGATGGTTGCTTCCTGACCCATCTCAGAAAGCCTCAGAACACCTTCCTCCTCGGCCCGCCGATACGTCTCTCGCTGTTCATTTGAAAGCTCAATATATCGATCTGCATCAAGTCGAGGTGGCATATCTTTCAGGACTTTGTCTTTTGTTCGTCTGAGGCAATGCCCTTTGGCCGCAGCACCCAGAACCCGAGGAGACATACCATCATGAACCTGCCCTGGTGCAACAAAATCAAAGATACCCACAAGATCTTCGGATCGATTCTCAACCGGAGTCCCTGTCAACGCCCATGAGCGTTTTCGAGGAATCGAACAAACTGCTTTGCTTGTCTGGCTTGCGCGATTTTTGATCCGTTGTGCTTCATCGAGAATGACCAGGTCAAACTCGGCACGCATTTCATCAAGAATTGGACGGTCACGAATAACAGCTTCGTAGTGAGCTACCTTGACAGGCACATCTTGCAACGACCACTGCCACCGACGCCGTTCCGGATCGCCGGCAATTACTCCAACAACAAGCTCAGGAGCCCACACGGACAGTTCTCGAGCCCAATTCGAAACGAGACCTTTTGGACAAATCACAAGCACACTACGAGCCTGCCCCGAGTGAACAAGGAGTCGAAGCGATGAAATCGCCTGCATTGATTTTCCAAGCCCCATTTCATCGGCCAGAATTCCTCCGAACCGCGGCATGAGAAATGCCATACCGTCAAATTGGAAGGGAAATGGTTCATGAGGAAAAGACAAGTGGCAACCAGCCAAGAGCGTTTCAAGATCTGGCTGCAGGAGATAAAAAAGTCGCTCCGACAGTTTGACAACATCGTGAGGCGGCTGAATGCGAGTACGCTTCCGTGGCACAGCAGCACGCGATGGAGTCTGGCCCTCGCGATTGTGAATCTTCGGCGATACGGACAAACCGCCGACAAACTGATGACTATAAATCTCAACTGATTGACGTAATAGCGGCACGTCATGCACTTCCACTGGACTCGCCTGGACAGGCACCTGAAGCGTTCGACTCGCAGGCAAGACAAAAGATTTCACCGTTGTGACGGATGAAGATGGAAGGCAACATTCATTCGACTCAATGGCAACAGATCGCTTTGGTTGCTCAGATTCACGTGCTGACATAGTTCACTAAGCAGAATTCTAAATGAGGTGGTGTTTTATCAATGATTCTTGGCTTCATCGATTGCTGCGCGAATACGATTAAATGGTTCGGCCAGTTCAATACTTGAGCAAAGCGTTTCAAAGTGTGGACGAAGCTTGTCAATTTTTGACATATCTTCCTCATGCGGGCGCAGCTGAAAGGACCCTAAGCACATGGCGTCTTCTCTATTTTCCTGATGGTCTGTTTCGTGAATTGCCACAACAGGACTTACTCCATAGGAACGTGCGTGCAGCAATGATTCTCGATCTGTAAGAACCGCGACTGGTGACAACTGTGTGGCTTTCAGCAAGGGACCCCCTATTTGCTCGCCGTGCAGATGTCTCTGAAGCGTCGCGCCGTACAAAATCTCTTGTGCCCTTGTTACCCGTAGTGGTGCTGTGCAGTGAAACTCAAGGGGTCGACCCGTGATGTCAACCAGCAGATAACCGCCAAACATTCCGATATTTGCGGCGTCGCAGACTGTCAAAAAACCGAACGTCATGTCGTGCGATGACACCACACCTGAAACCATTCGGCAGACTCCAAAGAACGTTGACAGGGTGTTCGCCACGTTGGCTGAAAACTACCTCTAGCGGTTTCGTCAATTTCTTCGCCCGCCGACTCAATCCATCGGGAGAACTCTGAAGAGTCTTGAATAACCGGTGTCGCAAAACATCTGATTGCTCCAAATGGAGTAGTCTGTAGCGGTTACAACGGCATTACGGGCCTCGCCATTTGGTTCAAATGAAAAGAATGGATACCATCACATTCTGAAAGAACACTCTCAACAAGTGAAGTTAATTGCGTTCTTACCACCGCCCACGGATACTCGAAAAATGCCAAATCTTCCATCTCACTGCACACAAATCGATATCACGTCAACGAATGACCCCACAGACACAACGGCCCCTCAGCAAAAAAACACGAGCTCGCAATCAGAAGTGGTAGCTGTCCTCAAAGAAATACTCGTGACCCAAAAGAAATCGTGCGATCTTCTAAGCGATGTGCTGAAGCATGTTTCATTCCAGCAGCGTCAACGAGCCGCTGAGTTACAAACGTGGCGAGAAAATAATCCCTACGTCGCACAAGCGTGCCGAAAAGCAGCAAAAGGATTATCCCACGTCCATACTGATTTCCTGACAACACTCGCCGAAGAAGCAGCTGAAAGTGCTGAAGACTTTACGGACAGTGATTATGCACTTGGTGAATTCATTGATCGATACGGACCTCGTCTGGCTCACTTTAATGGGGTGATGCAACTCCTAAGCCAACTCGCAATGCCCGAGGATGAAAATCAAAACTAAATTCCATCCTCTTCTGAAAGTCGCCACAACGCGTTCAACCGACTACAACTCAGAGTGTTCGTTCAGATTCACCCTCCGACCAAATCCAAAAATAATTCTCCTTCGAGGAAACACCTCGCTGGCCTCCACCCAATCCTGAAAGAGTCATTTCGATGCCTGCAGACACGACCGAAACACCTCCAGTTTTTAAAGTTGCCGATGAAAAAAGTATCAAACAGAGCAGAGAAAAGCTCGACGCGCACACAGCTGAGATAGTTGCCTGGCATTTCCATCCATCAACAGGGTCGCCCTTCTGGCTTGAGTATGCAGAAAAACTGAATTTTGATCCGCTCAAGGAAGTGAACTGCTTTGACGACTTAAAAAAGTTTCCGGCATTCGAAGACGAGTGGCTCAGAGGAGGGCCGGTGACTCGTTGGATTCCAAAAGGGTTTGCCGGCCAGCCGGCGTACGTTTTTGAAACGGGTGGAACCACCGGTACGCCCAAATCACGAGTTAACCTGCGAGACTTCCGAACGGATTACGAAGAGTTCAGCGAGACTCTCCCTGAAGAGTATTTTCCGAAGGGTGCAAACTGGTTGATGCTTGGTCCCTCCGGCCCAAGAAGGCTCCGATTATCTATTGAACATCTGGCGCAGCACCGTGGCGGCATCTGTTTCTGCATCGACCTTGACCCACGCTGGGTCATCAAGTTGATCCAAAAAGGATGGATGGAACACCTGGAGGCCTACAAGGATCACTGTATTGATCAAGCGATCACCGTCCTTGAATCAGGGCATGATATTCGCTGCATGTTCACAACACCAAAGCTGCTTGAGGCCTTGGCCATTGCCCTTGAAAAGAAAGGGACGACCATTCGAGAAGCTGGCATCACAGGTATTTTTTCAGGCGGAACCGAGTTCACTCCTCAATGGACGCGATTTGCAGTCGAAGAACTTCTCGACGGTGCATTTATGACCCCTACCTATGGCAACACCTTGATGGGACTCGCGGCCTCTCGTCCCGTGATTCCTGAAGATGGTTATACGATTGCCTATTATTCGCCGCAGCCACGCGCCGTTATTGAGGTCGTTGATTTTGATGACACAAACTCGGTGGTACCTTACGGGGGAACCGGCCGAGTGAAACTGACAACGCTTACAAAAGAAACGTTTGTCCCCGGCTTCCTTGAACGTGATGAAGGTGAGCGGGAACGCCCGTACGCACACTATCCATGGGATGGCATTAGTGGCGTGCGACCTTTCAGTAAACTGGCTACCGCCACAACAGTCGGGGTTTACTAAAAACCACTTCGGGGCCAGTACCTTTTGGACCGTGTCCGTGGGAACCCTGCACACTTTTTTGTTTGTCGCATAAGATTCAGCAGCACAAGACCTCTCTCTGGTAGGAGAAAACACTATGCACCTCACCGCATTTCGGTTCGGTAAACCATACGAATCACTCGAAAGAAATAAATTGGTTCACTTCATGACTGGCGAGCCAGTTGCGGAAGTAAGTCAAGTTGGCGGTGCCATAGTAAGCCGTGATCTTCGAAAAGCCGACAACGCCCGAAGCGCTCTTCTCAAAATTGATCCTGAAGAGATTGTGGAACGGCTCCAGACAGCTGGAAATCTTTATGCGTTAGGGACAGTCGAGGTTGGCGGGGTCAAACAGTCTCCTGATGACTTTGCCCGGCAGCAGTCGGCAACAACCGGTCTGCCCGAGAGCCTCTGCCACGCAAACATGAAAAAGAATTTGTTTGTGCTATCCAATATGGATCGAATGCTCGATGCACTCTCACGAGGCCTTTCGCCAGAGATACTGTGGCAAGGATACGGCACCGAGCATCGAGATGTGGTAGTGAGCTACCAGTGTCAGTCTCCAGTCCTTGGACTTGTGCTTCCGAGCAACTCACCTGGTGTCCACACTCTCTGGCTTCCTGTTATCGCACTTGGAGTTGGCTTATTGCTCAAGCCAGGAGGTCAAGAACCGTGGACCCCATACCGAATGGCTGCAGCGATGATTGAAGCAGGTATTCCAGAAGAGGCTATCGGGCTTTATCCCGGTGCCACAGATGTGGGTGCTGCAATCCTTGCGGACTGTGGACGAAGCATGATTTTTGGATCAGCCAAAACCGTTGAGCAATATCGAGGCAATCCTGCTGTTCAGGTTCATGGCCCAGGATTTTCAAAAATATTGTTGGGGGATGACTGTGTTGATCACTGGCGCGACTACATCGATGTAATGGCCGAGAGCATCGCTGCAAACAGTGGTCGGGGGTGCATCAACTGCTCTGCGATATATGCCAGTCGCCACACAGATGAAATTGCTGACGCACTCGCTGAACGAATCGGGCCGCAGGATGTTCGCCCTCCGGATGACCCTGAGGCGACACTTGCCGCCTTTACTATTCCGGGAACTGCCAAAGCCATCTGGCAGCAGATCGAAAGCCTCATTGATAAGCCTGGTGTTCGTCATGCAACCGCGGGGCACGGCTCGCGATTCGTCGAAGGAGAGCGATGTGGATGGCTGCGGCCGACAATTGTTGAATGTGACTCACCAGATCCTGAAATTGCACGTGCCGAATACATGTTTCCATTTTGCAGTGTGGTGAAGTGCCCACAAGAGAAAATGTTGGACCGAATTGGTCCTACCCTTGTTGCAACAGCTATTACAAACGATAGTAGTTTTCAGCAACAATTGATTCACGCCAACAATATTGATCGTTTAAATTTTGGCCCTCTACCAACAATTAAGCTCAATTGGTTGCAACCTCATGAAGGTAACATCATCGATTTCCTTTATCGCTCAAGAGCACTTCAAATGGCTGCAACATCAGAGTTAGTCTCTACCGCAACCGCTGCTCCGGCTCAATCAGGCACATAGCCCCATGACACACGAGTCGGAAAAACCGGCTGTGCAGCCGTCATCATTTACATTCCGTGCAAACACGCGGCTTGTCGTCGGCGAGGGTAGTGTTGCGGAACTGGGTGACGTGGCTCAAGAACTCGGAGGCAATCGAGTATTAATCGTTAGTGATGCCGGTGTTCTCGCGGCGGGTCATACGAGTGCCGGCGTCGCATCCCTCAAGGCTTCGGGCTTCGAGACAACGGTCTTTAGTGAGTTCACAGAAAACCCGACAACACAACAGGTCGAAGCTGGCACCGCATTCGCCAAGTCCTTTGACCCAGACCTCATTGTCGGTCTCGGTGGTGGTAGTTCCATGGACTGTGCAAAGGGAATCAATTTCCTGCTGTGTTGCGGCGGAAAAATGGAAGACTATCAAGGCCGCGGCACAACAGGCCGACCACTCCTCCCATCAATTGGCTGCCCGACAACTGCCGGCACGGGCAGTGAAACGCAGTCTTTTGCACTTATCAGTGACGCACAAACAGGAGAGAAATTGGCCTGCGGTGACCCCAACGCCGCCTTCCGAGTCGCAATCTTGGACCCATGCTTGACCGTTACCCAGCCAGCACGCGTCACAGCACTCACAGGCATTGACGCGCTCTCGCACGCCCTGGAAAGCCACGTGAGTACCGAGGCCACACCAGCATCGCGTGTTTTTTCGCGAGAAGCCTGGACATTACTAACCAAAAATCTTCCTGATGTTTTCCGAAACCCAACTGATATTCATGCCAGGTCAGCCGTTCAACTTGGGGCTGCTTGGGCTGGACTCGCTATTGAGAATGCCATGCTTGGAGCGGCCCATGGTGCAGCAAATCCGCTCACGGCACGATATAAGGTTGCCCATGGCCAGGCTGTTGGGCTCATGCTGCCACACATCATACGATTCAATGGAAAAGTCGTGCAGGATCAGTATGTGGAACTTGCTGCCATTGCTGGACTCAGCACCGATGCTCCTGACACTTCACTAGCCGATTGGATACACAGGCTGCTTAAAACGACAGGCCTCTGCCAATCACTTAGTGACGTGATAGGAACTCATACCGAAACGAATGAGATCGAGCGTTTAGCCCAAGAGGCATCCATGCAATGGACGAGCAGCTTCAATCCCCGGCCCTGTTCGTCTGCAGATTTTATTGATCTCTACCAACGTGCATCAGCCAAAGCGTAAACCCCCTTTTTCAACGTCACACCATGAACAACCTACCGAAAGCACTGCTTCTATTCCTGCTCCTCCTTTCGTCTACCCCGTTGCCCGGGGCTGAAAATGCTGCAGGCCCCGAAGCATGGCCCATGTTCCGAGGTACACCAAGCGGCGCAGGGCGATCAACAGTCGTCCTACAACTTCCTCTTAAGGAACACTGGAACCGCCGATTTGAAGGTGGTGCCTTTACTGCCACACCAGTGATCTACGCCGACACGATCTATCTTGGGGACCTCGATGGTCACTTCACCGCGCTGTCGCTGGATACCGGTAAAACACTCTGGCAGTTTGATTCATCTAACTCAGGCTTTCCATCTGCAGCTGCTGTCTCGACTGAATCAGAGTATCCATTTGTTGTTGTTGGTGATGATCTCGGTGTCATTCGATGCCTGAATACGAATAGTGGCAAAGTTGTCTGGGATCTTTCGATGGAAGGTGAGATTTCCGGTGGACCAACAATTCTGCACTCGTCCGAGACACCAGTCGTGCTCGTCGGGTCTCAAGATGCCACCCTTGTTTGCCTTCAGCTTACTGACGGGGAAGTTCTCTGGCGGCATGAAATAGCAGATCAGATTCGTTGTTCACCCACCGTAGCTACTGCGGAAGACGGCTACCGGGTATTCCTTGCTGGCTGCGACAGCACGCTTCACATTCTCGATGCAAAGAATGGAAAAACAGTCGCTGAAATTCCGCTTGGAGGCCCAACTGGAACGACCCCTTCGATCAGCGGCTCAGATGTTTTTTTTGGCACCGAGGGAGGCATTTTCTTTGCCGTTGATTACATTCAGGAAAAAGTTCGATGGCAAGCGGGCGGAGACTCACAAAAACCTGCGTATCGCTCAAGTGCCACCATGGCCGGCAACATCGTTTTTGTTGGTTCTCGGGGCCGTGCAATCGAGGCTTTTAACAAGACAGATGGGAGCCTCTGCTGGCGACATCCCATGCGTAACCGTGTCGATGCATCACCAGTGTCAGTACGCATTATTGAAGAGGGCGCATCAGTAGAAAACCCTTCCGGAAGTGTTCTCGTTGCCGATGCAGCGGGTGACATAAAACTTCTTCGAGACCATGACGGGGCACCGTGCTGGGAGTTTAACGCTGGCGGTGGTTTCTCTGGATCACCAGCCGTTGTTCGTGATCGAGTCGTCCTCGCAAGTGATGATGGTGTCGTCTGGTGTTTTGGACACCATTAAACCTGACAAAATCCCAAACTCTTTTGGCCTATTCTCGATCCCGCTGTATTCCTTTCATTTCTAGAGAGCGTGAAGCATGGCGTGGCAACAACGCATAGTCAGACTGACACCCCGCAGCCGCGGATTCCATCTAATCACTCATGAACTTGAGCAGGCACTTGCACACATGGAAAAACCGCAGGTCGGACTGCTCCACCTTTTCCTTCAACACACCTCTGCAAGCTTATCGATTAATGAAAATGCGGACCCAGACGTTCCGTATGATCTTGAAATGGCTTTCAGGAAGGTGGCCCCTGAAGACCTGCCGTATCGACACACCTGTGAAGGTCCAGATGACATGCCTGCTCACATCAAGAGCTCAATGCTGGGCTGCTCTCTCATCATTCCCATTGGGTCAGGAAAGCTATGCCTCGGCACCTGGCAGGGTGTCTACCTGTGTGAACATAGAATCCGTGGGGGATCCCGCAACCTTGTCCTGACTGTACATGGTGAAATAGGAAGGCTAGCCGATCAGTAGCACACATTTTTTTTGCATGCTAGTGACCAATTCAAAAAGTCGATCTCCTCCGTACCTCCCGAATCCCTGAATACGAAACAGCTAAAAAAGGGGTAATCCTAGCAGACGGGGCAATTTTTTTTGACTTTTCCAGAACCAAGACCCGGACTGCTCCGTATCATTTGAGTAGCCACGATACAAAGCTGGTTTACCAGTCGACATGTTGGCAAAAAGGAGGAATAACACCATGGCACGAAAAGACGCACTTTCAAGCCTCCGAGCAATCCTTATTCGACGACGGGATGCTCTCCGAAACGCGCTGAACGGTGACCTTACGTTACTAAAAGAACTGCGAAGTGAGTCGCCCGGAGACGTTATTGATGCCGCTGTAGATACCGCGCAGGACGAGATAAGCTCTCAACTCGCTGAGGTGGAGGCGCGCGAACTTGGATCAATCGAAAACGCTCTGGAGCGTATGGATTCTGGTGCCTACGGAGCATGCGAGGTATGCAGCGGAAAAATACCCCTCGCACGGCTTCAAGCCCTACCCTACGCCACGATGTGCATTCAGTGTCAGCGAGAAACCGAAGAATCTGGTGGACACTGGATGGCAGAACAGCAGGCAGAGGCCTAATTACGTCGTTTCCTAAATACAGGCGGCCCTCATTTTTTGACGTTTTCGCAATGTATACTTTGATAGGAATTTGTATGCAAAGTGGAGACAGAGCATGATGGCGGCCCCTTTTTCTACCCTTCGATCTCACTTCGTTGCAGCCGCATGGCTGGCCCACATCGTTAGCGGACCCATTATGGCTGACGAGCAGGGCACAACACCGCTACGCCCGATCCAGGCGACAACAACGGATACCACAGACCGAGTCGATCCATCCATTAGCCGTCGTCTTAGCCTTACCGAGCGGGAACGTCTTTACGACAAAGTGGTTCGCGATGCACGACAACTGGAAATGCAAGGCGCACAACTCCGTAGACTTTCAGTCCTTCTTCGTCCTGCCGTTGTGCACATTGATGCACTTAAATCAAATAGTCGTGGTCGCGTATCACGTGATGATGAACAAGAAGCTGGCTCAGGGGTGATCACAAATCTTGCTGATGAAGTTGTTGTCATAACAAACCGACACGTCATTCATGGGGCCGATCTGGATAACATTACAATCCGACTCGATGACGGACGTGAAATCCAGCCGTCACGTGTTTGGACAGACGCTGACACCGACATTGGTGTCATGCTCATCAATGAGTCCCATCTGCCTACTGCGCGTCTTTCAGAAGGTGATGGTGTCCAGATTGGTGATACTGTTCTTGCAATTGGAAGCCCCTTTGGACTCGCACACTCTGTCACACTTGGTATTGTTTCTGCAAAAGGGCGTAGAGACCTTGAGTTAGGCGAAGGTGGTATTCGCTTTCAAAATTTCATCCAAACCGACGCGGCAATCAACCCAGGAAATAGTGGTGGGCCACTTGTCAATCTTCGAGGCGAGGTTGTTGGACTCAACACCTGCATAGCAAGCAACTCAGGTGGATTCGAAGGTATTGGCTTCGCAATTCCGATCTCAATGGTGATGTTTGTTGCCCGACAACTGGTAGAAACTGGAACCGTGTCCCGGGCCTATCTTGGAGTCGCCCTCGATAAAGTCTTTACTCTGGCCACAGCTCATAAACTCGGAATGACTCGGCCGGTAGGGGCCCGCGTCACCGGCATCACGCCGGGCTCTCCAGCAGAAGACATTGGACTTTTACCAAATGACATTATCTTGGAATTCGCTGGCAACCCGATCGAAGACGACGACCACCTTGTCAGCATGGTAAGTATGACACCGACGAATCAGGAAGTGCGGATCCGAGTCTTCAGAAACGGCCAGCCTCTGTCACTCGAGGTGACCGTAGCTTCTCGCGAAGCATTCGAACCTCCACAATAAAGCTGCAAGTCACCTGCCAACTACAGCCTTGCCTCTCATTTCCCTTGCTGGGAAATTCTCACGAGGCTGTCTAATACCTGCACTGCTTTTTTTGAATCAATGGCCTGCTCCGCAAGCATCCTTGCCTCCGGAAGATCGGCTGCACGTCCGGCTGCCCATAACACTGCCGCAGCATTCAGAAGAACCACGTCACGAGCTGGGCTCACCTCACCAGCTAAGACGCGTTGAATACACGCTGCACTTTCTGCGGCATCCGCCACCAACAGGGCTTCTCTCTTTGATTCGGGAGCCGTTTTGAGACCAAAGTCTTCAGGAGTCCAAACCATTTCTTTCCGTCCGTCTGCAGAAACATCAATCACATGCGTCGGCGCAAAAAGCCCAACTTCATCAACACCGTCTTCTGAAGAAACGATCACTGCTCTTTGCAGGCCAGCAAGCCGAGCTGCCTCTGCTACCGCCGACTCCGTACCGGGCCGCCCGACACCGATTACTTGCACCGTAACATTGGCCGGATTGCATAATGGACCAACAAGGTTGAACACGGTTGGCTTTCCTATTCGACGGCGCACGGCACCTACTTTTGCCATAGCCGGGTGATGGGCGGGTGCGTAGCAAAAGCAAATACCTACTTGTGCAAGACAATCAGCTACACGATGTACAGGAATGTCCAGACGGACACCGAAATGCTCAAGCACGTCAGCCGAACCTGTTTTGCTTGAAACTGCCCGATTCCCGTGCTTCACCACAGGAAGCCCCGCTGCTGCGACAACGATCGCAGTCGCTGTCGAGATATTAAATGTGCCTGAACCATCGCCACCGGTTCCACAGGTGTCAACAATTGGCGCTGGAACAGATGAATGCAACGGTACCATCCGACGTCTTAAGGCATCAACAACGCCAATAATTTCTTCGGCCGTTGGCAGCCGGCTAGCCGAGCCTGTCAGCCAATCTTCAAAATCAGCAAGTGGCATGTGATCATCAAGCACTGCATCGAGAAGATCCGTGATCGTATTGCGATCGAGTGACTTCCCATCCCGGCTGGCATCGGCCATCTGCTGCCGTAGTCTGGTTACACAATTTTCGTCCATTTTTCATCCCGGGACAAAACAAAAGGAAGTGAATCGGAACAGTCAGCACCGCACCTCTCCACCATATATGCTGGCGGACAATGGTACAGACTACTACACCGTGTGACGATAATGTCATGTTTCCGTACTCGCTCTGTAACGGTACGATGCCGATATGGCAAAAAAAGTAATTATTGATGTGGACCCAGGAATTGACGACGCAATCGCTCTCGCCATTGCGTTATTTGACCCAGGCCTTGATGTACTTGCTGTAACCGCAACCGGGGGGAATGTCTCGCCTGAACAGGCAACAACAAACCTTCAGGCGCTTGTCACCTATCTCGACCCACCGCGAACCCCACGAATTGGGATCGCTACAGAAAACACAAACATGCCAGAGCGGGCCCTGAGCATGCATGGGCCCGATGGACTCGGCGGCCTCAACCTGCCTGCAGTTCCGTTGCACGGCACCCATGCCGCTGAAAAGGTCATGTGGGAAACAATCAAGGCCCATCCTCGAGAAGTCACTCTCCTGAATCTCGGGCCGCCAACAAACCTTTCTCGTTTGCTTCGTCGTGACCCCAGGATCGTTGAACTGCTTGGTGACACCATTCTTTGTGGGGGCACATTACATGCACATGGTGGAGCGAGTCCTGTTGCGGACTTTAACTTCTACTGTGACCCGTTTGCTGCTCGACACGTGGTCTGTGAACCCTTTCGGAAATCGTTAGTCCCTCTGGAGACAACGTCGCAAGTTGCATTCGGACTAGAAATGCTTGAACAACTTCCTGATGCTTTTACATCTGCCGGAAAGGTTTTCCATCGTATGCTAAGCCATGCATTTCGAGCACATCGGCAACTTCTAGGGAGCGAAGGCATTCACCTGCACGATGTAGTTGCTCTTGTCGCAGTAACCAACCCCGAACTCTTCCATCAAGAAACAGTTGCCGCAGATATTGAAACTGCTGGTGAACTCACCTCGGGAATGCTTGTTATTGACCGCCGTCATGCCCGAAGATGGAAGCCAAACCTTGATGTGTTCACTCATTGCGAATCCGCCGCCGTAAAGGACTGTATTCTTCGTGGACTAAGGACAGCGGCAGATGCAACCTCTTAGCGAATCTGCGCGAGCCAACAAGAACACCAGACCCCGCTGAAAGAAACTGGCTCGCATCCATCGAATCTGGCTTCTGGCACATTGTCCGTCGTCACGATAATGGCACAGTCAGCCCGTCATACGCCAACTCCATGCCGGTGGGCAACAAAGACGACACCGAGCCATGGTCAATCTCATGCGACATATGAACAAAGTATGTTTGGCGGGCAGCGATTCGCTGAGCCACTTCAACGGCTTCATCGATTGAGAAATGTGTGGGGTGATGTGCTGGTCGCAGACAATCTAAAACAAGAACATCAAGGCCCTCGAGTAAGGGCCACGTCTGGTCTGGTATTTCATTTGTATCGGTACAGTAGGCAACATTCCCAATCCTGAAACCAAGCACTTCAAAAGCACCGTGATGCAGCCGCAGAGGAACAACTGTAACTCCGAGCAAGCCAAAAGAGTCGAGACCTATTTGATGGAGGGTCATCTTGGGTAGACCACCTCCAGCAACAACAGGCTCCTCGAACGCATAATCGAATGCTCGACGAATTCGTCGCTCCACCCGAGGCTCACAATATACCGGTAAGGGACCGCCCTTACGAAAACAGAGTGGGCGAATATCATCGAGGCCGTACACGTGGTCGACGTGATCATGCGTGTAAACAATCGCGTCAATTGAGCTGATGTGCTCCCTCAAAAGCTGTGAGCGAAGATCCGGGGTCGTATCGATAAGCAGCATGCCGTCAGGCAACCCAAAGACCACACTCGTTCGTGTTCGTTTGTTTTTTGGATTATCACTTTGACAGACATCACAACCACACCCAACAACCGGCACGCCAACACTTGTACCAGTACCAAGAAAAACAAATTGGCCTTGGAGGTTTCGGCTCGATGCGACTTTAAAATGCGACGGAGACATAGAGACACGAACCGCTACTCATCGGGAATTTATTTCCAGCTCACAACCATTGAAAGCAAAAGGTACCAGATTCCACAGCCTGCTGTTGTAGAGAACAACCGAGCGGCTCATACCCCCTCCGCAGTGCACCCAACAGAACCCCTCAGCACATATTTGACGGCAGTGAGCCCCACACACCAAACCAAAGAGCCGTACTTGCTTCAGAAGCACAGCAAAATTGTCTTTGGACCACCTGCCGTGTGCCGCTGAAAACGAAACCATGGGCTAGCGGGGCCACCTTACCCGGCCCTTGGCTAAGGCTGCCTGTAGCCTGCGAACCCCCGAGAACATCACTGTTTCCACCATGATTTCCCCATTTGTGAAACCACTTGACCGCAGAAGACCAAAAACAACCGACCGTGGGGGTACTTTCTTTTGAAAATAAAAAATGCGAGTAACCTTGACCCCCTACCACCATCGCTGTGAGAATTAGAATGTTGAGAGCAAAGTGAGCACCTCCTCATGTGGCTTCAGGAACTACCTGTAGTCAACATGCGTTCGACAAGCGGTGAGGCTGAAGACCGCATACCAACGATTATCGGCTATTCCCTTCCCCTTATATCACCATCATGGAACAACTGGAACGCATCTGGGACCTCGTTAGTAATTTTGCATCCGCCGTAGGTTCATGGGTTGAGCGATCCATCACCGGTCTATTCGGTTCGTCAAATGCTCGTTACCTCAAACGGTTAGAAACAAAGATCGAGGCAATTAACTCGCTCGAGCCGCGATATGAGGCGATGACGGACGCCGAACTGCGAGCGCAGACTGATGAATTCAAACATCGGCTCTCGGCCGGCGAAACCCTCGATGACTTGCTTATAGAATCATTTGCTGTGTGCCGTGAAGCTGGACGCCGCTTCCTCAGCATGAGGCATTATGACGTGCAACTTATCGGCGGCATGGTCCTGCACTCCGGGGCGATTGCCGAAATGATCACGGGAGAAGGCAAGACACTTGTTGCAACGCTCCCGGCTTACCTTAATGCACTTGAAGGCAAGGGTGTGCACGTCATTACAGTGAATGACTATCTTGCCCGTCGGGATATGGAATGGATGGGACCTCTCTACATAGGGCTCGGCCTTACGGTCGGTGCAATTCAATCTGGCATGGAGCCTGATGAGCGTCAACGATCATATGCCTGCGATATCACATACGGAACGAATAATGAATTTGGGTTTGACTACCTGAGAGACAATATGCGAATGGCGGCTCGGGGTGACGAACGCTTCCCCCGTCAAATGCAGCAGTCACAGGGAAGGCTCAACTTTGCAATCGTCGATGAGGTCGACAACATTCTCATCGATGAAGCGCGAACACCTCTTATTATTTCAGGCCCTGCTCATGATGACGTTACGAAATACGCACGAGCCGACAAGGTCGCACGTCAACTGAAAGCAGATGACCATTTCGAGGTTCAGGAAAAAGAACATACGGTAAGCCTGACAGAGTCTGGTGTTCGGCAGGCTGAAAAACTTGCGGGCGTTGAAAGCTTCTACACTGCGGGCAACATGGAGTGGCCCCACCTGATCGACAATGCCTTGAAGGCTCACTACCTTTATAAACTGGATGTGAACTACGTTGTCCAGCAAGGCGATGTTGTCATCGTTGACGAGTTCACCGGTCGCCTTATGCCTGGTCGCCAATGGTCCGACGGCCTTCATCAGGCTGTCGAAGCAAAAGAAGGGGTTCGAATCAAAGAAGAATCGCAGACTCTGGCAACGGTCACATTGCAGAATTTCTTTAAGCTGTACAACAAACTTGGCGGCATGACCGGTACTGCAATGACCGAGGCAAATGAGTTCTGGAAGATATACAAACTTGACGTTATCGCCATCCCTCCAAACCGTGTTCTCCAGCGCCTCAATCACTCAGACGTTATCTTTCGTACTGAACGTGAAAAATGGATCGCCGTTGCTGACGAAATCGAGCGAATTAGCCGCTGGGACTCAGTCAACCTTTCAAACAAAACGACCAAAATCGGAAGTATTGTGAAGGAGTCCGACGAGGGCCTTGAATTCCAACTCAAAGGAACAAAGAAAACTGAGTTCATTCCAATTGATCAGATTCAAAACGTGCAACGAAAAGGACTTCCCATTCTTGTCGGCACGGTTTCCATTGAGAAAAGCGAGCGGCTTGCATCCCTTCTCGACAAGCGCGGAGTTGCCCATCAGGTACTCAATGCGAAACAGCACCAGCGTGAAGCAGACATTGTTGCACAGGCGGGCCGACTCAGCGCTGTGACAATAGCAACAAATATGGCTGGGCGTGGCACCGACATCATTCTAGGTGGCAACGCAGAAACCATGGCGTGGGCCCAACTGCAAAACACCTACGAAACACGGCTCGATGTTCCAAAAGATGAGTGGGATAATCTTATCAACACTATTTCCGAACGCGAAAACATGAAGACGGAGGGCAGCAAAGTTCGTGAGATGGGCGGGCTTCAGATTGTTGGAACGGAGCGGCACGAATCAAGACGAATTGATCTTCAGCTTCGCGGGCGATGTGGTCGCCAAGGCGACCCTGGGAGCAGCCGGTTCTACCTTTCGCTTGAGGACGACCTCATGCGAATTTTTGCTGGAGAGTGGGTTAAAAACATACTTACTCGATTAGGCATGCAAGACGGCGAAGCAATTGAAAGCAAGATGGTCACTCGTCGCGTCGAAGCTGCACAGAAAAAGGTCGAGGAGCGAAATTTTGAAATACGAAAAAACCTACTCGAATATGATGAGGTAATGGATGAGCAGCGGAAACGGGTCTACGGTTTCCGGCAACGGATCTTGGAAGGTCGTGCTACAGAGAGTGACGGTGAGGTCCTTCTTGATCGTGATAGTGAATGCCGTGAACTCATTCTTGAAATGGTCGATCGTCAAATAGATCAGCACATCGACACATTCCTCGACAGAGACTACGGCGCGCAGACATTTGCTGGGTGGGCTTCATCTCAACTTTCGTGTGAACTTGACAGTGCTGACTTTCGTGGATTAAGTCCGGAAGAAGCTATTCGAATTGCCCACGAACAAGCGACACGGCAGGCCGAAGCGCAAATCTTTGAGGCCGTTGAAGAGAACCTTCCCCAAAGTGAGGACGAACGGGACTGGAACTGGTCAGCTCTTGCAAGCTTTGCCAATGCACGTTGGAAACTTTCCGTAAACGACCGGGACCTCAAGCGTGTTGGACGAAATGATGTTGCTGAATGGCTTCAACAGCGAGCAAGTGAAGCAGTCGCAAAAGTTGACCTGAATGATGGCGAACGATTCCTTGCGCCAGACTTCGGCGTTTTTTCGGCACGATCGTGGACAGACTGGCGATTTGCTATCGAACTACGTGATTCAGACCTGACTGAAATCTCGGGGAATGATCCGGATCCCGAAGCATTCAAAGAGATCGTGCGAGAAAAGGCGAGAGAGGCCTATCAGCAACGAGAAATCGAATATCCTGTACTTGTAGGACTAGCCCATTTCACTGGCCGCCAAGATGACGGGTCACGAAGAGTTGATCGCGACGGGCTCGTCGCCTGGGTGAAAGACCGGTTTGACTCCACTCTTGACGAAACATCACTCTCACCCACCAGCCTCGATGAGCTGAAACAGACACTCTGTGAGGCAAGCGCTCGTCGCCATAAACAGCCCGATTCGCCTCGGACTGAAATGCAAAGAATGGAGCGTGCCGTTCTCCTTCAGATACTGGACAATGCTTGGAAAGACCATCTTCTCGCGATGGATCACTTGAGGAGTAGCGTTGGTCTTCGTGGGTATGCTCAGGTTGACCCGAAGGTTGAATATAAACGTGAGGGCATGCGAACATTCGATCTCATGTGGAGCGGCATTGATGAACGTGTCATTGACATCGTCTACCGAATCGAACAGGTCGAAGAAGATGCTCTTCGAAGCACCTGGCGGGAAACAGCTGCTATCCATGAAGACACACCTTCTGCCTCACAATTTGAAGAGCCTGAAAGACAGATGGCAGATGGCAGTGAATCTGGCCCGATCCAGCCGATTCGTAATAGTGGCCAAAAGGTCGGAAGAAACGATCCATGCCCCTGCGGTAGTGGCAAAAAGTATAAAAACTGTTGCGCCCGCTCCGCGAGTGCGTCCGCCGGCTGACTAGGTGAGGTGTAGTGATAGCCCTAAACCTGCTCTATCTGCTGGTGGGTATGACTGCCTTGCCCTGGGTTCTATGGAGAAGGCTTTCAGGCAAACGGCCCGTTGCCGCACTTCGAGAGCGGCTCACTGGGCGAGTCCACGTGGCTGATTGTCCGAAGGACCACTGCCGGATCTGGCTGCACGGCGTAAGCGTCGGAGAAGTACAACTCATCCGGACCCTTGTGAATGAACTGGAGAATCAAGCTGGCCTGAAGAATCAACCCATTGATTGTGTCATCTCAAGTTCGACGACAACTGGACTCGAGCTCGCGACCAAAGCCCGCGAGCAGGACCATGTTTTCCCTTGCCCATTAGACTTCAGTTGGGCGATCAAACAAACCTTCAATCGGGTACGGCCAGATGTGCTTGTCCTTGCTGAATTGGAAATCTGGCCCAACCTGTTACGTATAGCAGAAGACTACAAAATTCCTGTTGTCGTTGTGAATGGCCGCATGAGCGAGCGGAGTCACCAAGGCTACAAGCGTTTGGGACGCATCGCAGCGTTGATGGTCCAGCGGATATCACTTGTGTTGTCCCGTTCTCAAGAGGATTCAGATCGCTTCACAGATCTTGGGGCTCCACGTGTGGAAACCATTGGCTCATTAAAGTTCGATGGCATTCACGGCCACGAACACAATGATGAAATCCGGCAGCTCAGAAACATTACTGGAATCGACAGAGAGGACCTTGTCTTTATTGCAGGAAGCACTCAGGAACCAGAAGAATCGCTCGCCGTTGAGACATTCCTGCAACAACAGAAAGTACACCCTGGCCTGAAACTCATTCTTGTTCCTCGGCACATTGAACGGACACGTGAGATTGCTACCTGGTTAACACTTCGTTTGCAGCAGCCCGATGCGTGCCACATACCCTGGTATTCCCGGACCAAACTCACCGACCAAGCCAGCCAGCTATCGGAGAAGTCATTTATTCTTCTTGTGGATGTGACTGGTGAACTTGCAGCATGGTGGGGCCTTGCAACCGTGGCCTTTGTCGGCGGCAGCCTTGACGGTCTACGTGGCGGCCAAAACATGCTCGAGCCTGCTGCATACGGAGCCGCCGTCTGCTTCGGGCCATACACACGAAACTTTCGTGCCGAAGTATCCGAACTACTTCAAGCAGAGGCTGCTGTTGTTGTTCACGATGGGGTGGAACTTACAAGATTTGTCACTCAGTGTCTTATTGATCCAGTGTATTCCAGAAAGATTGGCACATACGCTCAGAAACTTATTGAAAAAAAACAAGGCGGCACCAAACTGACTGCATCAAGGATTTTTGACTTCCTTCCCGTAATTTGATCCTCACGGTTGTCTGTTTGGCCCAAAACCCTGATACTACGAATCAGACAGAATATGACTCGGCGAAAATCGTTCGCCTTCCCCTTAACTGCAAGAGGCATCCAAAGTGGCTAGTGGCAAGTATCTCTTCACGAGTGAATCGGTCAGCATGGGACATCCGGATAAACTTTCGGACCAAATTTCGGACGGGGTCCTAGACGCCTTCCTCGCCCAAGATCCCAACAGTCGTGTCGCTTGTGAAACACTTGTTACAACGGGCCTTGCAGTTATTGCAGGTGAAATTACGTCTCGAGGCACAATTGACTACCAACAGGTTGTTCGTGATGTCATCCGGGAAGTTGGCTACACAGATGACGAAATGGGCATTGCTGCAGACACCTGTTCGGTACTCGTTGCAGTAGGCAAACAGAGTGGTGACATTGCCATGGGTGTCAATGAGGACACCGACAAAGGTAAAGACATCGGAGCTGGTGACCAAGGACTGATGTTTGGTTATGCCTGCAATGACACACCTGAATTGATGCCGCTGCCGATTGCTTTGTCACATCGCATACTAAATCGTTTAGCTGATGCACGTCTTGGTGGAGACGTAGATTGGCTCCGGCCTGACTCGAAAAGTCAGGTAACCGTTGAGTACGACGGCGATAAACCAATACGAATTGATACTATCGTTGTCTCCACGCAACATGCCCCGCATGTATCCAACGAAGAGATTCAGACGTACATCATTGAAAAGATCATAAAGCCGGAACTTCCCGGTGACCTAGACACCAGTGATATTACGTACCACATCAACCCAACTGGCCGGTTTGTTGTAGGTGGCCCTCACGGGGACGCTGGCTTGACTGGGCGAAAAATTATTGTCGACACCTACGGTGGATGGGGTCGCCATGGCGGCGGTGCTTTTTCTGGGAAAGACCCGACGAAAGTTGATCGCAGCGCTGCTTATATGGCTCGCTACGTTGCAAAAAATATTGTTGCAGCAGGACTCGCAGACCGGTGCGAACTGCAACTGGCGTATGCAATTGGCGTCACAGAGCCTGTCAGCGTCCACATTGATACCGCTGGAAGCGGAAAAGTTGATGATGAGCGGCTGTGTGCACTCATTCGAGAACATTTCCCACTCACACCTCGTGGCATCATCGAGCACCTCGACCTCCGAAGACCAATCTTCCGTCGAACTGCTGCAGGCGGGCATTTTGGACGAGACGAGTTCCCTTGGGAAAAAACTGATAAAGCGAGTGCTTTGGCAGAGGCTGCCTCCTCGACAGCTGCAGCAAGCTAAGGCATCCGTCCCGTTAGAAAACGATACTCACGAACGGAAGCAGTACTGCTCGTTGTTTACGTGCATGCGGATAGCACCTGACATCGACACTGCTTTTGAGTGAGTCATGGACGTGTAAGGGAAAAGAATTCACGAATCGTTTATAAATCAGAGATGCATTCATGCTTCCTGCTTCACAAGACGTACGATCGGATAGATTTGCGACAGGTGAGAGTTCGTGCCCCGACTTCCTGCAGTTCGCAACCAACGCTGTAAGCTATCTTGCCGCTGGCACATCGTTTTTCATTGCGATTATTATTCTTTCCCGCCGCATAGCCGGCGGACTCACATCTCAACCATCCATCTCTGTGTTACTCCTTGTAGCCCTCGTTGGGAGTGGTCTCATAGCCGCTGCAAACAACGCAGGGCCAAAATGGAGCCCTACCTTGCGGTGGCTGGTGACAACGACTCGTTGCGGCGTTCTCCTTGCACTCCTAACGCTTGGAATTTGGCTCCCTCTTCTTACTTCTACCACGTTCGTAACGATTGCTCTTGCGGGAACTCTTGCATTCCTGCCTTCTCATCGTTCATGCGATAGAGAACTGTCCAGTATGTCGTTGACTCGATACTGGACGGTAGTGACCGAATTACAAAAAACTTTTCACAAGAACATGCTCAACATTTTTCGACTTGAACAAGCCGAATCGAATCTGTTTACCAGTGAAAAAAACTACGCTTTACCACGGTGGAAGATATTTAGTCGCGAAAAAACAGATATCAAACAGTTAGTGCCACTCGAAAAACTTTTGAGTGGGCAGGCGATTTTCCGGCCAACGACAAGGTATCAATCAGGACCCAAGGACACATTGCTCCATTGGCAAGAACGATATAAATTGCCAGACGGGACCGAATACCTGCGCGGCCAACTCATGATTGCTTTCTCTGCTGGAACCCGCTTGACGACAGGCCATGTTGGATTCTGTCCTGCATTCCAGACCATCCCCATCGTTGAAGTTACTACAGACTATGACGCCTTGGAAGTTTCAGTCACGGTAGCAGAAATACTACCATGGGGTGTTCGCATCGAATGCCGAGTTGAAGAACCAATTGATGAGGGAACCTCTATCCCTGTTTTTCTAAGTGTGAACAAGCCGTTAGAATCAAACACTTCATAACCACATCACAACCAAGGCATGCACTGAACATGGCGCGTTGGCCCGAGCACATCTGGACTACACTTTTCACGTATGGTCTTATTTTCATCCTTTTCCCCCTGCTCTGCTTCTTGCTGTGGAATTGGGTTCGTGGCTTTTAATCCAGCATCAATTTCAATCGCACGACACCACTCATGCCAGCACCAACCACGCTTCTCGATCTATTAGAACCGCACGGGGAACAACATCTCCTTGTCCACTGGGATCAACTTTCCAAAGAAGAACGCAACGGCCTGCAATCCCAGCTCATGGCAATTGATTGGAGTGAGGTTGCTGCTTGCAAAAAACTAGTCGAGTCCCGCCATGAAAAGAAAAGCATCGTAAAACCCCAAGGCTTTGAAAACACAGCGACGCCACATTGTCAGAAACTTGGAGAGCAGGATACGGCAACATCAGATGCTCTGAGTCGAGGGCATGAATGCCTACGCACCGCCCAGGTAGGTGCAATCTTGATGGCAGGCGGCCAGGGCACTCGTCTTGGGTTCAACGAACCGAAAGGAACGTTTCCGATTGCAACAGTATCGAAAGCAACTCTTTTTGATGTGCTCCTTGGACAACTCAGTGCGATTAAGAAGCGATTTGGAAGCCGTATTCCCCTAGGCATTATGACAAGTGCTTCTACAGACAGGGCAACCCGTAAATTTCTCGCCGAGGCAAAATTTTGTGGCCTCGATGCCGATCAAATCTTTTTTTTCTGCCAAGGCAATCTACCTACAGTTGATGCGACGACCGGCAGACTTCTACTTGATGCATGTGACCACGTTGCAGTTGCACCAGATGGCCATGGTGGGATGTTGCAGGCGCTTACTGAAAGTGGCGGTCTTGATTGGTTTCGTCAGCAGGATTGCCGAACACTCGTAAGCTTTCAGGTAGACAACCCCCTTGCGAAGCCACTCGATCCAGAATTTCTTGGCCACCATCTGCTCTCTGGTTCTTCACTTTCGACACAAGTTATTCCGAAGATTGATCCTGAGGAACGGGTTGGCGTTGTGACTGAATCTGGTGGAGTAACAAGAATCATTGAATATAGTGACCTGCCTCGACCCATCGCTGCAGAGCGGCTTCCGGACGGAAGATTACGATTCTTTGCAGGTAGTATTGGAATCCATGCATTCGAAACACATTTCCTAGAAGGTGTTGCTTCATCCCAAGCAAGGCTTCCGTTCCACATCGCACATAAAAAAGTTCCTTTCATCAATGAGCATGGTCGCTTCATTCAGCCATCGGCACCAAATGCTTTCAAGTTCGAACGATTTATATTTGACTTGATGCCCTTAGCAGACAGTGTGACTGTCGTGGAGATTGATCCGGCAGAAGGTTTTGCGCCGCTAAAAAATCCGTCTGGTGCTGCCAAAGACTCACCGGAAACAGTTCGGCAGGCGCTCAATGCATATGCCATTCGGCATCTTGAGCAAGCTGGTATCTTTGTCGCATCAGGTGCGCACGTAGAACTCGACGCTGCATCAGTTTTTGACGACGAAGATCTACGACTCATTGCAACATCTGGTATTTTTCCAAAAAACCGCATTGACGGCCCACACATTATTCGGGCAATCTGAGGATACTCAGAACTCACCCCTCTTCGGAGAATATTTCCATGCTTCATGCAATAATTATGGCGGGCGGATCAGGCACCCGTTTCTGGCCATCAAGCCGGGCAAAACTACCAAAACAATTGCTGCCGCTTGCAGGCTCAGAAACACTTCTTCAAGACACCGTAGGGAGGCTTCACGGGCTCGTCCCTCCGGAGCGAACCCTCATTGTCACCAACATGCGACTTACAGAAGCTGTCCAAAGACAGTTACCCGAACTTCCGCCAACTGCAATTGTTGGTGAACCCTGTAAACGAGACACCGCGCCGTGCATCGGACTTGCTGCCTTGCTTGTACTTCAACAAGATGCTGACGCAACGATGGCAGTCATGCCCAGCGATCATGTGATTGATCCGACTGAATCCTTCCAGAAAGCTCTGCTGCAGGCAAATGATCTTGTCAATCAAAACCCGGATCGACTTGTCACGTTTGGGATTCGTCCGTCGACTCCTTCCTCCAGCTATGGATACATCCAACAGGGAGAGACCCTACCGCACAAAAAAGATGATGCACCGGTTCACCGTGTTGCTCAATTTCGGGAGAAGCCGCCTGTCGATGTAGCGAAAGAATATCTTGCCGCCGGCAATTTCCTCTGGAATGCCGGAATCTTTGTCTGGCGAGCAAAGACAATCATTGAAGCGCTTTCGGAACATCAACCAGCATGCTTGGATCATTTAAGACGTATCGCAGACAACTGGGAAAACCCTCAGCGCAATGAGGTCTTTTCAGAGGAATTTGCAGCAATAAAAGGTGTTTCGATTGACTACGCTGTGCTCGAACACGCTACGGAAGTCGCCGTAATTGAAGCACCATTTACATGGGATGATCTTGGCGGCTGGTCTGCTGTCGCTCGGCAACGAGGACAAGACGAAAATGGAAATACTGTTGTTGGTCGCCACTTGGGAATTGATTCAAAGAACGTCCTTGTGCACACCTGCGACGACCACCTCATTGTCACTTTGGGTCTTGAGAATACCCTTCTAGTACACACTGATGATGCCACCTTGGTTGCTGACAGATCGCACGAGGAGCATATTCGCAAAGTAGTCGCTGAGCTAGAAAGTAAAGAATGGCACGAATATCTGTAAGAAATACTGTATTTCTAAAAATATTCCCTGTACTGCAACTGAGCGTCATCTCATCATATTTTCTCATCATTGCGATTCCGCAGGTTGCTGGTACAGAATCTCTCACCCCAGACAGTACTGAAAAACACTGGGTCAGCAAAATTTTTGATAACTTCACGGCCGCTACTGATGCCTTGCAGTGGTCGGATGTACGAGTTGTCAGCAACTGGAGAATACAGCAGCATGTCCAGTCCGAAGCATATCGACTCTTAGATTCAGATGATCATGTCGTCATCGAAGGAACTCTCAAAAGCTGCTCTGCTCAATTCTCCGTACTGATGAAAGAGGGATGCATAGCTCCTGTCGAAAAAGAGGTCGTCATTGTTCTTCATGGTCTTGGTGAGGGGCGAAGTGCCATGAAGCCTCTTGTTGCATTTCTTGAAGAAAACATGACTGCCAGTATCCTAACCTTCGGGTACGCAAGCCCTCGAGCGTCCCTTGCATCACACGCCCATTCACTGGGCAGGGTGCTCGCAGGATTACCACCAACAACCGCCATCAGTTTTGTTGGTCATAGCATGGGAAATCTTGTTGTGCGGAGGTGGCTACGAGACGCACAACCAGATGTTATAAATCGAATCGATCGCATGGTAATGCTGGGTCCACCCAATCAAGGATCAGACCTCGCTCGACTGGCCGCAAGCAATCACTTGCTTAGAAACCTGGCATCTGGTGCAGCGCGGGAACTTGTACTGCATTGGGACAATATCAGTCGTGAGCTTCAGACCCCCCCGTTCCGGTACGGAATTATAGCTGGCGGCAAAGGTGACAACAAAGGGTACTCGTCACTCCTTGAAGGTGACGACGATGCAATTGTTCGCGTGTCGGAAACACAACTTCAAGGTTCAGACGGCTTTCTGGTTATACCTGTTCGCCACTCACGTATGATGGAAAACACGGATGTGCAGAAGGAAACACTCCGTTTCCTTCTGCAGGGACGATTCGCCAAGAAATATTTTCACACAAGTCTTCCTGAAAAATGAATTCTACAAAACTCCCTTCAGGTCGACTTGCCGGTGTTGACTATGGTCGCCGCCGGATTGGCATATCGATTTGTGATGCCGAAAGAATGATTGCAAGCCCTCTCCTGGTTCATAAAACAACCGGAGACCGACAATCCGATGCCGTATTTTTTTTACAACTCGTGGAACAGGAAGAAATTGTCGGATTCGTTGTTGGACTCCCCATCCACTCCGACGGAAGAAATAGTGAAATGTCATCTGAAGTGGAGAAGTTCGCGACATGGTTGTCAGATATCACCGAACGGCCAATAGTCTTTCAAGACGAACGGCACACGTCTCAGGAAGCATCTGGACTACTGAGGCCTGCACGGCTCACCCGCGGCCGAAAAAAAGAGCGGCATGATGCTGTTGCGGCTCAGGTCATTCTCAGTGCATGGCTGGAAAGACAGGTGACACCACAAAACAATTCGTATCCTACAGAACCAAAAACTCTCGATGAATCGTAGAAAATCAAACAATCCATCTCGATTAATTGTTGGATGTGGTTACCTAGGCCAAAGGGTTGCACGCCGTTGGCTTCAATCTGGATCAACTGTTTTCGCTACAACTCGTAGCGAAGCAAACGCTCAACTCCTAGCGGCAGCAGATATTCACCCAATTATTGGAGATGTAACAGCTGCAGACGAATCACCAGCAAGCATCCGCAACTTACCAGAGGTAGACACCGTTCTCTGGGCGGTCGGGTTTGATAGAGATGCAAATGCAAGCTATTACGATGTTCACGTCGGCGGACTTCTTCGTATTCTTGAACAAACACCCAACAACCCTCGGATCATATTTATTAGCTCGACCGGTGTGTGGGGAAATGAGACTACAGACGATGTCAATGAGTCGACGCCCGCAAGCCCTATACGAGAGGCAGGACAGGTGCTCCTTGAAGCAGAGGCTACTCTTGGAAAGCACTCTAAGGGTCCGGGCGTCGTACTCCGACTCGCCGGAATTTATGGACCAGGCCGTCTGCCACGAGTGAGTGACATTCGAGAAAACAAGCCAATCCCTGCTGATCCAGACAGTTGGCTTAACTTGATCCATGTTGATGATGCAGTCTCTGTCATCTGCAACATCAGTGAATTCCCATCACCAGAAAACCTCTATGTCGTCTCAGACAACACCCCAATACGTCGCAAAGAATGGTACTCATCTCTCGCAGAGTTTACGAACAGTCCACCACCAAGGTGGGCCACTGAAGCCACCCGCCTACGTGGTGGAAACAAACGAGTAAATTCAAGTTGCATCTGGAATGACCTCCAGAAACAACCCGATCATCCAATCGCAATTGATGCCATGAAAGTACTGCTTCAACAATCCTCATGACCGCCTGCGTGGAATCAAACGTCGTCTAGCGATCCTTACTCGACACGTGCTGGCCCCTATTTGCCGCCAGACTTCGCTATGAATGGCATCTCGCCAGATAATATCGCAAGATAATCAGCTGTCACCCTCATCGCCTCATCGAAATAGAAGTCGCGTGTCACAACCGGACGTCGTGGCCCCGCATTTTCTTCCTGCTTCTTTTCTTCTTCTTTTTCCGCGGCCTTCCCTTCGTTCCACTCTCTCATAAAATCTGATTCTAAAAGTGAAATTGTCTTTTCATTTTTCCTTTCCTCATAGCGAGCGATATCTGTTGCAAGTTCCAAAAATTCTTCATCGACCGCAACACGTTCAGCTGATCGTTCCCGCAAGACTTTCAGCATTGGATCAGTCACTTTATCAGTTGATGTAAACTCAGCCGCATCAACCCGATCAAAGGGAATTGCATGATCAAGATCCGCTTCTCCAACAGGAAGATGATTCGTTATGCTCGGTAATTCAACATCACTTTTCACGCCCTCCATCTGGGTACTGAGTCCACCCGGACGATAAAACTGTTGCATTGTTATTTTTAATGCACCAAGCGAGGGAGCATTTGGCAACCGCTGGAAAAGCTGCCGTCCAAGATCAAGCAGACTCTGCACAGTTCCCTTCCCATGTGTGGCTGAATCACCGATAACAAGACCGCGGCGATAATCCTGAATCGCTCCGGCGACAATTTCGCTCGCGCTCGCACTGAACTTGTTGACGAGTACAACGAGCGGGCCATCCCAAACCACACCGGGCTCCAGATCGTCATACTGCTGCACTCGCTGATCCGCATCTTTAATTTGAACGACTGGGCCTGTATCAATGAAAAGGCCCGTTAGAGATATTGATTCTGGCAAAGAACCACCGCCATTACTGCGAAGGTCTAAAGCAACGCAGTCAACTCCTTGTTCACGAAACCCTTCTAGCAGCTTCCGGCAGTCACGAGTGCTGCTCTTGTAGTCGGCCCGTCCCTGCCGTGCAGCCGCCATATCCATGTAAAAACTTGGCAGATTGATCACCCCGACACGCCAAGGACTACCATCTGGCTTCATTCCTTCTTCGATGATTTCGCCACGGGCTGCACTATCTTGTAGTTCAATTTTAGCTCGAACAATGTCAAAAATCGTCGGCACTGTTTGGCCAACTGGAATAACCTTGAGACGCACTACCGTCCCGCGCTTGCCTCGGATGAGTTTCACAACATCATTGAGATTCATATCAACAACGTCGACCAGCTCTCCTTCACGACCCTGGCCGACACCAACAATACGATCTTTTCTTTTTAGCCGACTATCCTTGTCAGCAGCACCTCCGGGAACAATTTCGGCCACCGTGGTATAGCCGTCCTCCCCTTTCAGGGAAGCTCCGATGCCATCGAGTTGAAGCCTCATTGTAATTTCAAAATTCTCAAGCGTTCCTGGAGACATAAAACTGGTGTGTGGGTCAAGCGAACTTGTAAGTGAAGACAAATAGGTCTCCAATAGTTCATCTGCGTTCATCTGATGCATTCGCTTTGCAAAACTGGTGTACCGGCGCAGCAACTTCTCCCTCGCCTCTTCAGGCCCAACCTTTTCCATCTTCTGTACGAGCAGGTCGTACTTGATTCGCCGCCTCCACTTGTCACGGACTTCGTCCTGTGTCTTTGCCCACACAGCTATATCACGGTCGATGACAATGGACTCTTCCTGATTAAAATCAAGCTTCGTCTTTAACAGTTCCTCAACAATCGGAATCCGTTCATCAACCCGCTCGAGAAAACGATCATAAACCTCATACGCAAAGCTCACATCGCCCCTGCGAACGAGATCGTCGAGGCTTGTCTTTTTTTCTGAAAAGCTGTCGACATCAGATTGCAGGAAATAGATTTTGAGTGGATCGAGCGCTGCTAAAAATGTATCGAACCAACGAGACGCGATCTCATCATCTATTGGCTTACGAAGAAAATGTTCTCTTTCAAGATAACTTTTCACGGCCAGAGTAATCTGCCGATCATTTGGGCCCGGCGTCGGAGCTTCACGTTCATCTGCCGACATACGTGCAGGCACCAACAAGATTCCCATAAGGACTGCACAAAACAGTCTGCCCAAAGCCGATACTCTGCTGGGACGTAATGGCACAGACCTGATAGCTACTGGTAGGTGGCAATCCACGCAGCAAACTCCTTCCAAAATACACGTAAGCATGTATCTACGAATTCTTGCGACGGGCGTTCTCACGCGAGATCTAACCACCGCACCAAAATACATAGATCTATTGTGACGACTTTTTGCTTCTGTGACGAGATGTTTTTTTGAGCAAAGGTACTGTGAAATTTCGTCTAAAAATCAATTCGTGCTGCAAAGACATCTCAATCCGCGGTCAACTAGCGCATCTGCAACTTCTTGAGCAGCCCCAAGGCGAGATACTTTCACCCACTCCACAGCGGGAAATTGGCTTCGCATCTTTTCCAGATACTTTTCGACTTGGGTCTCCACATGCCCATGAAAAAGAAGGTGCGGGTGGAGCACGACTCGCTGCACTGGCGGCCGCCCTTTGATGCCAAGCATTAATTGATCAACTGCTTCGCTCACAGTCGGCTTCGCTGCTGCAACGAAACTAATTGCAAACCGATATTTCGCAACACTCACCAACGAACTGTAGGTTGATCGTACAAAGCTCCAAAGTTGATGACTGGCAGTTGGATCACTCGATCCTCGCCCGATTACAAGAAGGGCCTCACTACCGCCTTCAATGGGGGCAAGACCCTCGATTGCCTCATAGAAGCGATGGCGAGCAAGACTTATAATCTGCTCGTGCAGCCCGAGTGGGTCAGCCTGCATCACACTTAGCCCATGACGAGCAACTGCCTCCTGCAACGCTTGTGGAATATCTTGTTTTGCATGACCCGCGGTAAACAATAGTATTGGAAGAGCGACAACTCTTTTACAACCGCGAGCAGCAAGACGCTCTACCGCCATTTCAATTGTTGGCTCGATTACTTCAAGATAACCCAGTTCAACTGGAATATTCGGCAGAATCGCGTCAACCTGCGCGACAACACTTTTGGTTTCAGCTGCCCCAACACGATTCGCTGTCCCGTGACCGACAACAACTACCCCTGTTTCTGGCACCACAAGTTCTTCACAGATTTCCCTGAGTTTGCCACTACGATGAGATTGCGGTTCGTGGCAGTTCATTTAAACTCATACCTGTAGGTTATTCTGTCTTTGATATCGTACCGTCATTTTGAAAATTGTCTGCGTACTCAATTTGGAAATACCAGAACTTCTTGAAAATCGTTCCCTCCTCTGATCAGGAACTTGGCTTCATGTCGAGCAGCTCAATTCCCAGTACGCCAATCCCTTCAGAAGGCTGCCTGGGAGATTCGATGTTCCAACTCGAAGCGACACTCGTGCTTCAAATTGCGCAGCGAAATGGGCCAAGCTTCCTGCTTCGCCCGAACCAAGATAATACGATAGGCCGAGCAGCAGAGGCTGACATTGTTGTGGCTGACAGACTCACGAGTCGCGGACACGCAGCGATATCGAGAGATGCTTCCAACGGCGAATGGAAGATTCGTGATCTTGAAAGCCGTAATGGCACCTGGGTCGATGGCCAACGCGTCACAGAAATGTTACTCCGACCTGAAATGTCGATTCGGATCGGTACAACCGAATTTATTTTTCGAATCCCTTCTAGACGCTCACCAGAAAAATCAGGGGATCAACCTGAAACAATTCTTCGGTGCGAGCCCGTTGGTGAAATTGAGGGGCACAACTTTCAGCGTGCACGTGATGGGGTTATTGACGAAGGCCGACGTACAATGCTGCTTTATCAGACCAGCATTCACCTTTTAGCTTCACGATCAATCGAAGACGTTATTGCGGCAACCGTAGAAATTGCTGCCGAACATACCGGGGCCGACGCAGTCGGCTGGTTTGATCTTCACGAAATGGATGCCATGGAGTCCGTTTTGGTTGTTCCACCATCGAGCGACCTCACAGAGCGTCTCGAAGAATCTCAATGTCATGAATTCATTCGTGATGGTCATGCCGTATGGGCAAAACGAGATCGCCACAATGAGAGTGATAACAATCACGCCTATGGACTCATGTTTGTTCCTGCACTCGATGGCGAACACCCTTGGGCAGTACTGTGCGCAACTGCCGAAAATGACCGCTTGCAGGAAAATGATTTTGGTTTTTTTGTCTCGCTTATCAGCCTTGCCTCAGCTGCGTGCGCAGGGCACAGAAGAGCTGCGAAATCAGATGAACCAAAACCCATAGCTTCACTCGCTTCGGTTGATACAGTTGATGCGACACCCGAAGAATTACAGACGATGGCCTTTCCTGATTTTCAACAAATTTCAGAAAACCTCAGAGGATCACTGCGACTGGATGACTGGCAGAAGATATTGATTACAGAGGCCTTACGCAGAACAGAAGGAAGAATACCCGAGGCGGCAGAAGAGCTTGGGGTCAGTCGAGCCACACTCTATCGGAAAATAGAACAGCTCGGCCTGAATCGTGAGGCGTTTATTTGTGATGGTTCAAATAATGTGACACAGACCGAACTTTCCAGACCGAAGTAGGTTTTTCTTATCTAGTTATTCAATTTACGGATAGAACGTGCAACATTCATCAAGATTGCACCAACACAGAAGAGTGTAAGCACCGCCACAACAAATGGCATCGCATGAGATGAATGTGCGGCAAACAGAAGAGATCCGACGAGTGGTCCAAGAATGCGACCAAGCGAGGCAAAAGACTGATTTACTCCTAACACCTCTCCCTGCTCAGACGAATCTGCGGATCGGGAAACAAGTGCAGAAACCGAGGGATTCACAAAAGCAAATCCCCATACCGCGAATGCCGAGGCAATATAAAAAGCAGTCTTCAGACCGCCCCCCTGATCATCAGGGACTGCGGTCAGATCGGTGCCTCCTCCTTCTTGGAACAACAACCAGGAGACCATAGCCAGCCCACCAAGTCCAACGATCATCTGAACGAGACCGGCAGTCATCAACGATATTTCAGAATATCGTTTGGCGAGAGGACGATAAAGGCCACCTGCCACAACCAAAACTGCACCGATAGCGGCGAATACCAAAAAGTTATCGTCGTCTGCCATTCCAAACGCGGCCCGAGTAAACCGCGCAAGTGTTGCCTCGAAATTTGCGAATGAAAAGATTGCCAAGAAATAAATAAGAATCAGGCCACCAACCGCCGGGATTCGGAGGACTGACAGAGTTCGACTGATACTGAAAAAATCCTTTGCTGCATTTCGACCTGGGACCCTCGTCTCACGGAAAGCGAAAACCGCTAAAAGGAGTGCTACGAATGAAAGAAGTGATGCGAGCGCTCCAACGCCCCATGGCCGCTCATTAAAAATGATTAAGCCAAAGTACGCGATAAGTGGGCCAAGCGTAAATCCTGCCCCGAATGCGATACCTATTAATGCCATACCCCGTGCTCGCCGTTCTGGCGTAGTGCAATCTGCAATCACGGCAGCTGCAGTCCCCACACTTGCCCCGGCAATTCCTGCTCCGACACGTGAAAATAACATCAGACCCAATGCAAGTTGGGATTGGTTAAATGGCAAAGACACGGCATAGCCGTATAACGCGTAAAAGACTACCGAACCCAGCAGGCTCAAAATCAAGAGCGGCTTTCTTCCAAATCTGTCGCTCAGCCGCCCCCATATCGGACTGAAAATAAATTGCATTAGTGAAAACACTGAAAACAAAATACCTATGATTCCGCCTGCTGCTATTGGCGATACACCGAGTTCGCTTAAGTAAGGCTCCGCCTGTCTCGGCATCACTGGTAGAACGATACCGAATCCCAGGAGATCGATGAAAACTGTTAAAAAAACAATGAGAAGAGCAAATCGAGGGGGGGTTCCCTCAGAGACTGGCTGTGATGTCATGGTGAACTCGTTATTCGTGAACTGGGTAGAGCGACTTCGTCGCAGATTGGTATGATATGTGGAATGAAGCGTGGAACAAAAAAACAACCTGCAGATCTTCCTGAGGATGCCCTGAGCGTGTCGCAGGTAACCGCTCGCGTCAAGGATCACCTTGAATCACGGTTTACTGATGTATGGGTTACAGGTGAAGTCACCAATTTAGTGACTGCGGGGTCCGGGCATATTTACTTAGGACTCAAAGACGAAACAGCACTCCTTCGCAGTGTGATCTGGAGAGGCTCTCGAGGCTCACTTGCCATAGAGCCTACCGACGGCATGGAGGTGGTCTGTCACGGCCGGATTGAAGTGTACCCTCCCAGAGGAAGCTACCAACTGACGATCGACCGCTGTCATGCTTTAGGAATGGGCACACTCGAGGCAAAACTACGTGAATTGCATGCACGCCTTGAGGAGGAAGGTCTCTTTTCTGCTGCCAGAAAACGAAGTCTACCCCAGTACCCTCTCCGTATTGGACTCATTACCAGTGCATCCGGAGCTGCCGTTTCAGACTTTCTCACAACCCTTGTAAACCGCTGGCCGATTGCTGACGTCGTGCTTTTTCCATCTCGCGTGCAGGGAGCTGGTGCGGCTGAGGAGTTGGCTTCGGAATTAGTGAAGGCAGAACAAATACATCCACTGCTTGACGTCATCGCAATTGTTCGTGGTGGTGGAAGCCTTGAGGACCTCTGGTCCTTTAATGAAGAGATTCTCGTGCGGGCAGTTGCTGCGTCCACAATTCCAATTATTTCTGGAATTGGCCATGAGATTGATCTTTCTCTAGTTGACCTCGTCGCGGACGTCCGTGGCTTGACCCCAACTGATGCTGCCGTCCACATTGCTGTAGATCGCCAACAAATCCTCGATCGCCTTCGACTTTCTGGAAAAAGAATGAATCAGGAGTTGGTTCAACACGTTTCATTAGCCCGCCAAAACTTGAATCGACTCGCTGCTGCACAACCACTTGCATCACCATACCGTGAAATTAATGTGACGCGACGCCTTCTCAATGAAAAGGCTCTGCGGCTACAGCACGAGGGATTCCAGAAAACACAACAAGCAAAGGATCAATTGTCCACAGCTGCAGCTCTCCTCGAAGCCAACAACCCTCTTGGAATTCTTTCCCGAGGTTACTCAGTTACAACGAATGCAACAACAAACGAGCCCATCAACTCCTGGCGTCAAGCTCCTTCGGGAACCACTATTACCACTAGGCTAGCCGAGGGTGAACTGTACAGTCGTGTTGAACGAAGCGTGGAGTCAAGACACCGCGACGCGGGCGAAAATTTTGAAGATACGTAATAAGACGAGGCGGTTATGACTGAAAAGAATTCGAAAACAACAAAGAAACAACCTTCTTTCGAAGAATCACTCGATGAACTCGACATGATCATTCACAAGATGGAGTCCCGGGATTTAGGGCTCACGGAATCTCTTGCCGCATACGAAAAAGGCGTCTCCTTATTGCGTCACCTGCATGAAGAGCTCAGTGATATAGAGCAGCGAGTTGTCACTCTTGTGCGAATTGATGAAGATGGGACTCCAGTCTTCGAGAAGGCCACCGGCTCAGCTGAAAGCGAACCCGTTTCGAGAAGAACAACTACAAAGGGGAAGGCGCGGAAAGCCACACGAAAACGACAACGGACCTCCACTGATCAGCAAGGGCCTCGACATCAACTGCCCGGAATGGACGACCCCGCGGCTGGAGCGTAAAACACGTGTAGCAACTCGTTGATGAACAAGGGGCTGGGTGCCTTTGGATATGTTGGTCTGAGCGAAACCCTGATTCTGATTCTTTTTTGTGACTTTTTTGAGACTTTTATGGATGCCTCTGCCGACTCTTTACAAAAGCTGGTTCAAGAAACACTCACAAAGGTTCAGGAGTTTATCAACCCGCGACTCGAATCTGCTCTGACGTTCTCTGATCAGGCAGCCCCTCGATTGGTCGAGTCGATGCGACATGCTCTGTTAGCTCCCGGAAAAAGGCTTCGCCCCGCCTTGGCATTAGAAGCATCGCGGACGTGTGGGGGAACCTGGGAACAGGCTGTTCCAGCTGCTCTGGCGGTTGAAATGATCCATGCGTACTCCCTCGTTCATGACGACCTTCCTGCAATGGACGACGATGATTTACGACGAGGTCGTCCAACCTGCCATCGTGCTTTTGATGAAGCGACGGCAATACTCTGCGGCGATGCTCTCCAGCCACTCGCATTTCAGGTACTCGCCAGTGGCATGCCCGTAGATGTTGTTCCCGAAGCCTGTCGAGTATTAGCGCAAGCAGCAGGTGCAGAGTCACTCGTTGGCGGACAAGTGGATGATCTCGCTGCAGAGCGAGGCTGGGTTCCTGATCTCTCCAACCAAACGCCTGAACAGCAAGTGGAATGGATGGAGCGAATTCATCGACGAAAAACTGGCCGCTTGTTCTTGGCTTCACTTGATCTTGGGTGCTTGGCTGCGGGTGGTAATCCCCAGTGCAGACGTGACCTGAAAGAATACGGTGAATCATTCGGCCTCGCCTTTCAGATAGCCGACGATCTTCTTGATGCAGAGGGGTCTGAATCGAGTATGGGCAAACGTGTAGGGAAAGATGCTGAGCGGGGCAAAATTACCTTCCCCACGGCAATCGGGAAGGAACTCAGCCGAAAAAGAGCTGATGCCCTCGCTGAGCAAGCGACGGCTGCGATCTCTGGTTACGGCAACGCTGCTGACTCACTCAGTGCACTGGCCAGATGGATTGTGAGCCGTCAAACATAGGCTTTTCTCTCTCTTCCTAGCTCCGCAAAGGCCTGTCGCCAGCCTACAACTATATGAGGTAGACTCTTGTTCTCCGTTGATGAAATAGTCTGTTAATTTGATGAAGACGGTATTACGCAGGAGCTTTCGGAGATAATGTCGACTATCCTTCCAACAATTGAGTCACCGCACGACCTTCAGGGACTCTCTCCCGACGATCTTGAAAATCTTGCAACAGAGATGCGGCAAGCGTTGTGCCAAGTTGCTGCGAGCCGAACGGCACACTTTGCATCAAATCTCGGCGTCGTTGAGCTTTGCTTAGCCCTTCACCGTGTTTTTGACTTTAGCAAAGACCGGCTCATCTGGGATACTGGGCACCAAATCTATCCCCACAAACTCATTACGGGGAGATACAACAACTTCGATACGATTCGAACTCGTGGTGGTCTTATGGGGTTCCCAAACCCTTCTGAAAGCCCTTACGACTTGTTCATGACTGGCCATGCTGGCTGCAGTGTGTCCGCAGCTCTTGGCCTCGCCAGTGGAGACTCCTTGCAGGGCCACAACGATCGCCACAGTGTTGCAGTCATTGGAGATGGGGCACTCCCATCTGGAATTGTTTTTGAAGCGCTTAACAACGCTGGATTTTTGAAAAAACGTCTCATTATCATTCTCAATGACAATCGGATGTCGATCTGCCCGCGGGTAGGCGCTTTGGCCGAGTACCTTGATGTGGTTCGAACCAATCCTTGGTACCGAGGCCTGCGTGACAAAGCAGGGAACCTTATTAAAGGTGTGCCTATGGTTGGGGAATCCATGGAGCGAATGCTCGTAAATGTGAAGGATTCACTCAAAGCCACACTTCACGGTGGCATGCTGTTTGAAGCTCTCGGGGTTCGATATTTTGGGCCTGTAGAGGGGCATACGCTCCCAAATCTGATTCGATACCTCGAACTCGTCAAAGATGAAGAAGGCCCCATTCTTTTACATGTACTTACAGAAAAAGGGCATGGATTCAAACCTGCAGAAGACGACCCAGTCTTTTTCCACACACCTGCTCCGTTCGAATGCGATGATGATGATTGTATTGTTGCGGTCAAGAAATCCTCGGTTCGGGGTTACACAGATGCTGCGAGTGCTGCTATTGCCGATTGCATGAAGCATGATGACCGAGTGACCGTCATGACGGCTGCGATGTGCCAAGGAAACAAGCTTGAGGCTGTACGAGAAGCATTTCCTGATCGCTTTTTTGATGTCGGTATTTGTGAATCGCATGCAGTTGCTTTTGCTGCCGGTCAAGCGAAAGCTGGATGCCGACCTATCGTTGACATCTATAGTACGTTTCTCCAGCGATCCTATGACCAAATCTTCCAAGAGGTCTGCTTACAGAATTTACCAGTCGTATTCATGCTAGACCGCGCCGGACTCACTGGACCAGATGGTCCTACGCATCACGGCGTCTTTGATCTAGGGTACATGCGACTTTTCCCAAACATGACCGTCCTTGCTCCCGCCGATGAACATGACCTCACGTCAATGGTTGCCTGGGCACTTAAGCACGACGGACCTGTTGCCATTCGGTATCCAAAAGCAGTTCTCGAATCGGGCCTCAGTAATCGCTTTGGTGAAGACAGACTGCCTGTAACCATGGGGCAGTGCGAACCTCTTATTGATGGACCAGACGGCCTTATTATCGGCTGTGGCAGTCTTGCTGGATCATGCTTGGCGGCAGTTGAAGAACTCCAAAAAGAAGGGCTCAATGTCGGCTTGATCAACGCACGCTTTATCAAACCATTGGACAAAGACACACTCCTCAAGCGAATACAAATGAGCCCTTGGGTTGTCACTGTTGAAGAAAACACTCTCCAAGCTGGATTCGGTTCGGCAATTCTCGAGGCCATTCACGACGCTGCTCTTCATACGGGCCCGATACGACGGCTAGGTATTCCTGATCAGTTTATTGAGCACGGAGACCGAGCCGATCTACTTTCAAGCCTCACGCTCGATGCAAGCGGAATTGCTGGTGTTTGCAGAGAACTTTCAGGGCACACTGCAACAACTGCCGTCGCCACCCCACTTCAAGACTGACCACGAATGAACAATTCGTGGTCCTGCCCCCAGGCTCAATCCTTATGGCTGATGACACCAAGCTTTCATCGACAGACGCCAGTACTCCTCAACCCATGACCGGAAGCCGTCTTTGTTCAGGCAATCCAGTGACTGAAAGCCTTCGTGTCGCAGTAGTTGGCCCAGAAGAGGTTCTCGAAACCAAGCCACTCGCCAACGAAATCCAAAATCTCCTGACTGCTCTTGGCCACGATGTCGAAACCATGCTTGCAGCCAGAACTGCGTGGGAACCTTCTCCCAGGGAAGGTTCTGCTTCCAACATCGCTCACGATGCCGATCTGGTCATCGTCTTGGGTGGAGATGGTTCAATTCTTCGAACTGCCCGATGGATGGGTTACCAGCAGACACCCGTGCTCGGAGTCAATCTTGGCCGGCTTGGATTTCTTGCTGATTTTTCACCAAATGAAGTTGAAATAGCCATCAATGAACTCATCGCAGGGAGGTTCCGTCTGGTCGAACACATGATGTTTGAGACATGTGTTTTACGAGAAAATGAAATGGTCGCCAGCGATCTTGGCCTCAACGAGACCTCGCTTCTAGCCGGCCCACCTTTCTCACTTTTTGAAGTTGAACTCCACGTAGACGATGAATTGGCAACTATTTACCGTGGCGACGGATTAATCATTAGTACTCCAGTTGGGTCCACGGCATACAACATGTCTGCCGGAGGTCCGATTGTCAGGAAATCACTGGAGGCGTTTATTTTCACTCCGCTGAATCCTCACACTCTTACTCATCGCACTGTTATCGACACAGCATCTCGGAACTACAGCTTAGTGATACCATCTCCCAATAACGGTTCCTCCTGTGTTGTTGACGGTCGTCTGCTGCTATCACTGAAGGCTGGGGACAAAGTCCGAATATCACGCGCCAAACCAAAATTTTGCCTCATTGAAACAAACCAACATGGTTATTACTCCACTCTCCGTGACAAATTGGCATGGGGAGGAGATATTCAAAACACATCATCAGAAATTGACTGCCGTGAAGTTTGACGCACCCGCCCGGCACAAGAAAAAAACTGACATGAAGTACGTTGCTTTCATTTTCCTTGCAGGGCTACTCACTTGCGGTGGAAAGCTGAATGCCCAAGAAGGGTCTGTGCCAGAAAAACCTTCACAACTCCTTCGCTATAAATTTAGCCAAGGGGAAACCATTTCAGCAGAGGTATCTCATCGCGCGATTACCGAGACAACAATTAATGGCACCACTCAGCATGTTGAAACTGCAACTGATTCAATTAAGTCCTGGAAAATAATTGATGTTGATCAGGATGGATCTGCGACACTCGAGCATTTAGTCGACCACGTCAAAATGATGACACGAACGAGTGGCACGGAGACGGTGCGTTGGGATAGTGACAGTCCAGAAACACCACCAGAAGGGTACGGGGGCGTACAACTTGGACTCGGCAAGCCTCTTTCTGAACTGAAGATTGACTCATGTGGGCGGATAATGAACCGTAAAAACTTTTTCCCAAGCCCTCCTTCAAATACGGGTGACCTCATGGTCGTACCCTTGCCCGACGACCCAGTGACCGTGGGGACGATCTGGACTGTCCCTGATACCGTGGTCGTCGACCTCCCAGAAGGGGCCCGAAAGTCTGTTAGAACACGACTTCGGTATCAGGTATCGAAGCTCGATGACGTTCGTGCCATCATCAAAGTAGACACGACGGTCCTCACACCTATTCACGATACCCAGACAGAGTCACGCCTCCTTGAAAGAATCTGGTCGGGACAAATTACATTTGATATCGTTCGTGGTTGCGTACTGAAACGGTCAGTAAGCGTCGACAGACGCGTTGTCGGGTTTCACGGACCGGCATCGAGTATTCGCTACAAGGCGAGCCGTAAAGAACACCTTGTCTCCGAATCCCCGCAATTACAATAAGGGACCGGTATTCGTGGAGGCCTAGAAACCGGAGGTGGTTACCTCAACCGGCTCGCAAGACGTCCTCTACACGGCGAATCGCCTGATCAACCTCCCACGTCGCATCTGCAAGCACAATACTTGATTGAGCCGTCATCCATTTACGGACAGTTTTCTCAGCTGCTAGAACGGTAGAATGGCTTCGGCGACCAAAATGTCGCCCGATATCAGCAAGAGCGGCACCAGTATGCTTACGAGCAAGAAACATGGCCAACATTCGAGGATGATTGACAGCTCGTGAGCGACGCGTTGACTTGAGGTCGGCCTCGGAAATTCCAAATGCTGCACATACCGCATGTTCTATGTCAGCAAGGCGTAGACTTCGGGCACTTGATCGGACAAGGTCAGCAAGAGCCTCTCTGGCTAAATCCAGGGTCACCGGAGCACCCAGCATGTGACTTGTGGCCTCCAGCCTGTTGATGCCACCAATCAACTCTCTGGCATGGCGGGTAAGGCTGTTGGCAAGGAAATCAACGACATCAGCCGGCAAATCAATTTCTCTCTTCTTGGCCAACCCAGAAACGATACCCCGTCGCACTTCGTAATCCGGGGGCATGATTCCTGCCGTCATTCCCCCACGCAATCGGCCTGTTAGCTCGCTTCCAAGACCGGAGAGACTTTCAATATCACGATCACTCGCAAATACTATCTGCTTGCCAGCCCGGTGAAGCGTATCCACCGTACTTTGCAACTCAAGCAAGGTCGCTCGCTTTCCAACGAAGAATTGCAGATCGTCGATAGCTAATAAATCAACTGCTCGGCAACTTCTCCGAAAGCCAGGCAGACCACTTCCATGCAGGGCTTGCAAGAAATTCGTAGTAAATTGCTCTGCCGAGAACATGGCTACGGCCAAGCCAGGTCGGGATTGACGAGCATGGTGGCATATTCCCGCCAATAGATGGCTTTTCCCAACACCACTTGGACCATGCACGAGCACTGGAGACATTTCACCAAGACGGCTCGCTGCTAGCTCAACTGCTGCGTACGCCATCCGGTTGCTCGAGCCGACTGAAAATTCATCTAACCTGACCGCAGGGCGACGTAAACTGGCTTTTTTGGTATTCCTCAGCAACGTTTCTCGCGGATTGGAACAGTTTGTCCCGACAGGGAGCAATTGTTCCTGCCCCCCTCGTGCGTTGTGAACTTCCGGTCTGTTTGGAACGGAAATAGAGCCCCTCGGAGTATCAGCCTCTCTCGTATCGTTAGCGGGTGTCGAGTCTCCAAAAGAGGCTTGCTCAAGAGGGCTCCATTTTACTGCTACAGGCCCACCCAAGATTTCAGTAGCACAATGGGCCACATCTCCGTTGAATGTCTTCCTGAGCCAGTCTCCGGGGTAATTGGGGTCATACAGGACTGCCACCTGAGTGATACTCTCTTTTGCTCCAGCTTCAGAGACGTAGACCTCAAAGTTGCCTCCAAACCACACTGCAAAACGCTCATTTCCGAGCCTGGAAAAAAGTGCCTCTTTTATCCGTTCACCAGTCGCACATGACGCAACAAACGAGGAACTTCCCTCCTCACATGATTCTCTTGCCGGCTTCGATGTGGCTGGGTCCGGAACTTTCGGAAGGCTTACTTCTCCTATGGGCCGAACCTGACCTCTCCTTGAACATCCTCTAGAAGCTTGGGATGCCTTTTGAAACCGTCCTGAAGGGTGGTGAGAGTTCATTTTTGCCACGTTTTGCGACACTCCATGTCCCGGGGCAGCTCCCGGCATTAATCCAATGCAATCGATCTTTCGTTCTGAACAAGGTCACCTGCCATTCATGACTGAGTCTCATGAAAAAGAAATGCTCCCGCTCGGCGGTGAGTATAGAAGTGCTAGCACTGCTGTCAAACAACCTTCCAAATAATCGCTGTTCATGGCTGTCTCGTAGTTGTGATGTTGTTGAAACCGTTGGTGGAAAAGTTGTGGGTTTGATGCATGAAGAATTTTTATTTGCCAAATCAAGTCCGCCATAACCTTTTTCGCGTGCTTCTCCTCTGAGTTTTAAACAAATTTGATCGAAAATGACGTTATTTTCCACTGACTCCTGAAAACCAAGCTGAAGTCTACTAAGCTATTGTTATCTTCTTCTTCCTATTAATATCTCATTGGTAGATCACCATGCTAAAATCCTCTTTTGGTTGTTGCAGTGGTATCCGTTTAAAGCACTGGTTTTTCGCATGTGCACTTTCTGTTTTTGTTGCACTCTCTACGACCACCGACGTGCGTTCCTTCGCTGAGGAATCACCTGAAAAACTTGGAGCAGAGGATATCTCGATTGGAGAACCGCTCCAAATCCCACTGCATTCAGAGAAGGAAGCAATTCCAGTTGAGACTGAAGAGCTGATTCCCCCGAAACGGAACACTACAAAAAGTGAAGATAGTGATGAAAAAAAGATAGACAAGCAATCAGAGGTAGTGACCGTACTGTCCAATGAAGAGGGGAAGACTGACAACAATTCAACAAAAAAGAATTTATTAAAAACCAAGAAAGGACCACAAGGTTCTGGCTGGCTTGGGCTGATTGTTGATGACTCGATCATCACTGGAAGACTTGTCATCGTGAAGGTTTCTGATCCAAGCCCAGCGATGCAAGCTGGTATCCAGGCCCAAGACGTACTCTTGGCAATAGATGGCGAGCCTGTTCAAACAGCAGATCAGCTGGCAGCACTCTTAGCAGCGATTCCACCAGACAAACAAGTGCGTGCGCTCATTGGTCGCACTGAAGGCGTCAACGAAGTCACCATGACATCTCGTACCAGGCCTCCCGAAAGTCGTACACCTGCCCAGATTTCACCATCCCAGTTGGCTGATAACCGTGGATTGTCTGCCTCGGGAAAAGACGCTTCTCGATTCTCACAATCACCGACGCGAACAACTGGTTCAAGCACGTCAGAAGCTCCTCTCTTCAGTCCACCCTCAGTCACAGTCCCTCCGCAAATCGCCTCCTCACGACCCCGGCAATCCGAGACAAACCTACCCTCTCGATTTTCCTCGCCAAACAGCACACAACCGACTCCTGCTCCACAGGCAGTTCCTTCACAACCACCGTCGCTTGAGCAACCTCCAGCAATTAAGCCTTCGGGCCGCACAACTCCTGATAGTTATCAAGGCCGAACTGCACTAGGAGTCCGAACCTTACCAATTGATCCGGCAACTCAAACGAGATATAGGCTGCCAAGCCAGACAGGGGCTTACGTCTTTGGCGTTGTCCAGAGCCTTCCTGCGTCTAATGCAGGCTTACCTCCCGGAAGTGTCATTGTTGCTTTTGGCAATCGTCCCGTGCGATCGCCTGATGAGCTAAATCATTTTGTAAGGAACACCGCGCCAGGCACATTGGTTTCACTTCAGTACGTTTTGCCTGGTGGCCAATCAAGGCAAACAGATGTTGCTTTACAAAGCATCGATCCGGCCCTGGAGCAGGCACTCATTGGTGTACCTGCAAATGATTTACCTTCTGAAACTCTAAACATTCAAACAGTTCGACGACTCTTACCTGAACCAGCAAACTCAATACTGCCTCAGAAACAACCAAAGAACACGGCTGAAAAACCTCTCCTCATCGAAACGGAAATCCAATTGCTCAGAGAGGAACTCCTACGATTAAGAAGACGGATCGAGACGCTTGAGCAGAGCGATCACACGGATGAAAACAGTCAGTATCAAAAACTTCTTTGACTACCCGACTTATCCTCAGAAGTTTATCCGGTAGCCTTCGAAAGTTCCTGTTGCATACTCGGCTCAATCTTTAGTCGATCGAATTCCTCGGCAAGAGAAATGCCTTGAGGCCCCTCTAAAGAAGTTGACCATTTTGCGACTCGTGAAACCTCAGGCTGTGCAGGGCAGTCCCCGCTTCGACGCCCTCCTGCAATAGCCCATTTTTCAGCATCATTGCTCAGGTAATTCAATATCTGTTCCACCCCAACACGGTGTACCTCGAGGCCATCTCGATCAAGTTTTGGGGGAATATAAATCGGTCGGCTCACCACGGCCCGACTCCGACTACCCGGCCGAGGAATTGCAAATTTATCCCACGTGCCCAACCGCCATGGCCGATCATACCCAAACCCCATCGCGACAATTGGAATGTTCAGGGTGCTCGCAAGAAACACACATCCAACAGCAAGACGACGACGAGGACCGCGAGGACCATCAGGAGTAATCGTGAGACTTTCATTCCTTGCCCTGTGAGCTAATTCTCGCAGAGCAGTGGAGCCACCACGGAAGGTACTTCCACGAACCACACCAAAACCCATCATCCGTGCAACTCGATCAAGGACATTGGCATCGGCATGGCGAGACAAAAGCATTGCTATGTTGCAATGTCCACGCAAGTAAAGTGGCAACAAAATATTCTCGTGCCAAAAAACATATATCTTTGGACCACGAAAGTCTTGATGAACAGGATCTACTAATCGATCACCATATTGCACCCGAGAGCGTACCGTTCCGAGCCATCGGCGAATAGCAGCTGCTGCTACAAGAGAACAGCTACCTATAGCCAATTGAGATTGTATTTTCATGGCAAAACTTATCGGCTTTTTGTGCGCCGAATATTTGACTAGTTAACTGACACCCTTAAGAAACAAGAACAAACTACACGTCTCAGATTACGCTAGCCTCCTCGAGAACCAACGGGCTTAGGAACCAAACCCTCCCAAACCCCCTGGAAAACTTCTTCCGCAGGGCCAGACATGAAGACGGAGCCTTGCCCATCCCAAGACAACTTCAGTTCTCCTCCGGGCAACTCTGCCCTGATCGTTTCATCAGTACGGCCAGTGAGCCTCCCGGCAACACATACCGCCGAAGCACCGGTACCACATGCTTGAGTGGGCCCACTTCCTCGCTCCCATGTCACCATCTTCACACGATCGTTTGACTGACACTCGACAAAATGGACATTCACCCGATGAGGAAAGAAACTGTGATTTTCAATGATTGGCCCAACGGTATCTAGCGGGACTTTCTCAACATCACCACAATAAAAAATTGCATGGGGATTGCCCATTGAAACGCACGTCATGCGAGCGTCCAAGATCGCCGCATCCCACCAGTCAGAATGATTACCAATAACTGTTGAACTAAAATCAATAACGGGGCCATCTACCTGAGAAGAGTCAACTGGGATATCCCCTGGCTCAAGTAAAGGCTGGCCCATATCAACCCGGACCTGACTAAGCCTCGAGCTTGAAGGTGATACAACAAGGCCAAGGATTCCTCGCCCAGTCTCAATAGTTAAGTTACCAGCTGCCGCATAGCCACGTGAGACAACTATGTGTCCGACACACCTCACACCGTTTCCGCACATCTCAGATTCACTACCATCTGCATTAAACATTCGCATTCTTGCTGCCGCTTTATTCGACGGTTCAACAAGTATCAAACCATCTCCACCGATGCCTCGGTGCCTATCAGAGAGCAGTCGTGCAAGAACAGCTGGATCAAATGACGCTGATTCGGTGAAACGATCAATATAAATATAGTCGTTACCGAGGCCATGCATTTTTATAAATGAAAGACTTTGACGAATCATTCTGTCATCCTGCGTCACCTTCACTTCACTCCTAAAAAAATTCCTTACCGTACAACTACCTAATGAACACTACTACTCTTTCACCTCATTAAGCAGCCGATCAGGAACACCCACTACGATTATCGCATATCCTACGACGAAACTTACTACCGCAGCTATAAATCACTTGCAGCACTTACTTCCGGATGGGCCGGCCGACTAGCAGTCCGCCGCGGTCTGGTCTTTTCTTGCCGCTGCGACTGCAACTTTTGTATTGCTGCGGCAAGTGTAGGAAACGCTTCAGTAGAAAGCTCAGGCGAGCCCAGAGAACCGTCGACGTGCAAAAGAAGAAATTGCCCGCTGGCACCACCAAGCATGCGCTTCATCGCTGGAAGTTGCTCCTCTGCATCTCCCATTATCGACCGAAAAGTCATCTGCACGTCACCGTCAAAACCAACCTCTCCATTCCCAACAAGACTTATCGCATCACCCGCTAACTCAATTTCATCAAGATATGCATGAGGGCCTGCAATACGAAACTGAATAAAACTTGAGCCAAAAGCATTCAGATCAGGTGATTTCACTCGGAGCATCTTAAGCATTGCTACTACAAGGGGAAGTTCATACACATCTGCATCCCGAATCCGCAATTGGCCATGACCACGGAGTGAGTGTGTTCCAGCGCGAGTGCCACTAATCTCAACGGACCCAAAAACCCTTCCTTTAGAACTATGAGGAGCTCCATGAGAATCGCACGCGAGTCGCTCAAGATCTGCATCGACGAGGGAGGCTGCGACAGTAAACCCCCCGAGTCCTGAAGAGGACGCCATGCCATCAACTTCTATTTTTCCTCCAGCCACCTTCGCGGAAAGTCGTCGAGGTGTCATGCCGTCTGACACCGTCATGGCACCAAATCGCACTCCTGACTGATCCATAAGAATCGGTCCCCTCACCTGAGTAAGCTGAACGCCTTGCCAGATCGCGCTGTCTAAATCTATTTCTCCAACAGCCGACCATCGCTGTCCGTCAGTATTGCCTTGAAGACTTAAGCCTCCATGGACATTATTCAGTGCCACACCTACGTCAAAGCATCCCTGCTCGACGTCAAGGTGGCAATTCCAGGAAGCCGCATAACGACGCTTCGTCAAGTCGCCTTGCTGCTCAGCGCTCGTTGAGTAAACATCGAGGCTCCCGTCAATTGAAAGCAATCCACTCGGACCTACGGTTGATAATGCTTCCTGCAAACCATTTGGAAGAGCACGCAACAACTCATGGTCAGCCCGAAACCGGTCAGCTGACAGATGGGAAAGTGAAACATGCCAGCTTCCATCCGGTAAAAATCGACAGTTTCCTTCTGTAGAAACTGTTGTACGGGCATGGACACCCCGCCACCCGGAAAGCTGTAGAAGACCGTTATTCCAGCTCAGCCTGCCTTGTAGCTGCTCTAAGCGATATGGAAACCAAGCCGGCTCGATCGACACGGTGTTTGCGTGTGGAGTTGCATCAAGGATGACTTCTGTCTTTTTTTGTCCAACAGTATGTTTTACGGTTGCAATAAAATCTGCTTTTCCTCGCGGCGCAAGGTCGTCCCAGAATCGACCGACACTGGCAGGAAGCGCGTCTCGTAGCTCTTGATCTAACACAACCTCACGACCAGATAATTCCAGCGTAAGCACGCCTTGCTCTCCTGCACTTCGGTCGAGGTGGCCGGAACAATGAACGATTCCAGTATCATTTCGACCAGTTATTTCCGTAAGCGACCAATCTTCTTCAATCATCTGCACAGATCCTTGCACATTTGTCAGAGGATACGGAAATCTGACATCCTTGAGAGTGCAGTCTCTAAGCCTGATGTCGAGTGAATTCGAGTGCCCTTTGGGAAACTTTGGAGACCGATCTTGGCGAAAGACAAAGTCAAACGTTCCATCAGCATGAAGGCGTTCTAAGATCTCTGCTCCTCGGGCGGGCATTGCTGTCAACAATCGTTCATCGATTGGCATGTCTCTGCCGCGAACCTCAACATGCCCTACCGTACCAGCATCTGTCAATTCAATCACGCCATTCACTTGAACAGGATTCCCACCAGCCTGACCCGTCAGGTGCATTGTGAGCTCTTTGTTTTCGAGGATCACAGTACCAACCGTCCTATCAAGTCGGTACGGAAATCGATAATGGGTCAATGCAATATTGCGGCATCGCAGCGACACATTAGGTATTGTAAAACCATTCTTCCGATGAACTTCGGCGCGAACATCAACCTCACCCTGTGGGAGAATCTTTTGCCAATGGCCTATCCATTCCGCCGGCAAAAATGGCTGCCATTGTCTACCCACTATGAGCCGCTCCGCTTCAAGCAGGCAATCAAAATCAGATTGCTTTGACCATCCGTCAACTTTTGCAGAACCTTGAAAATGCGACCCACCTGACTGGGCAACGATGGATTGTATTTCGAATCCACTCTGATTAGCCGTAAATGTTGCTGAGATATCAGCTAATGGAAAAGGCAAACGCCGGTGCTCAAAACGTCCATTCGTCACATGACCGCGAACATCAAATATTGTTTCGGCAAGAGCGTCCATAGATCCAGCAGCAGACAACGAAAGTGAGAGTCGCATGCTTAGGCTATCGACTGCCTCCTTCCACCACGTATCTTCAAAGAACTGAACTGGACTTAGAGAGAAAAGTCGTGGCTGAAAATCAAACTCTTGGAGAACTGCCTCTAACTCAAATCGCTTTGCAGAAAGAGACACTGCCCCGGAAACCGTAAGCTGCTCAACAGTCTGCCCATTAAGGCTCAGATGCATCTTTGACCATGTTTCCCCCCGCCTATCTGCTGTCCCCGGTTCTAGCTCGAGCCGTCCTTGTTGAAATGTCTCCTGAAAAGATGTCTCAACATCTTCATAAAGTATTGTGGCCGCTTCAACAGAAACTGGAATGGCAACATTCGCACCTGAATTCCCAAGTAGTTTTTGAATATTCCATGTGCCGTCTTGAAAATGGACTGCGTGTAATGTCGGCCGAACCACTCTGATAGATTCGATGTCTGGCTGACCCATTGCAAGATTTGCTAACGTGGCATCGCATGCGAGATGCACTTCATCGACTCGGAAAATCTGCTGCCAATTCTCAGGCACGGTCTTGTCGATTAGCGACAGCCCATGAATTACTATCCCTTTCCCTTCGTTGAGGCTTGCTTGCTGCACATCAACATGCAGGCTGGGAAACCGTTCAGCAAGTACATCTTCAACGCGTGTACAAATCTCATCATTAATACGGCTTGTCCCAACAGCTACTGCTGCCACAACTCCCGCAAATGTAAGAGGGATTGCCCAACGGACAAGCGACCAAAGCAAGTCTGAGAGACTGTTCACGCGCAATCCTAGAAAATTAAAAGCCTGCTTGAATAAAACGAAGACAAGGGACGATAGAAGTGACGACTCGTGTCGGTCAAGACACCAATACGACCACAGAAACACCCCCTCTCCCGCAAACCACAACTGTTAGCTAGCCTCCGCAGGCCACCAGGGCACAACAGGCCACCAAGGGCACAACAGCCCCAACACGGAAAACCATGCCTTTTAAGAGCCAATGCTTCGCTGGAACAAGACATTCTGCATCGTGTCTCTAGCTACCGTGTCATTCGAAAGCAGAAAACCTGTTATTCATTCTCTTGAATTGAGAGACCATTCGTTGTGAGACGAGCATGAATTCCACCCGGCAGATCAACTGCATTCGGAACAGTATTTTTTCCCAAGCTGTCACAAAAAATCATTTCTGTTAACTGCTTGAGATGTCGGCTAGAAAGATCCTGCCGCGGCCAGCCTTTTCTTTTCCAAATTTCAATCAATGCCTCAGGCATGATATCCGAATCATTTCCAACCCGTTTTTGATGAATGATTATTTCACCATCGGACTTTTGCTCGATACTCTTTTCAATCAGTGCCTCAATTATCCTTAAACGAGAAGATGTTTCGGCACTTGCGTGTTCCCCAAATCTCACTAAAGCCTCTACGGCAGCCGGATAAGGACCCGATTCAGCCTCTGCCAACATACGATGACGAAGAAAATTCCTAGTAAAACACATTTGATTATTGGACTCATCTTCTCGCCACTCTTGCCCAATAGACTCGAGGAATTCTCGTGGCTTCTGCCTCCTTATTTTCAACATCGGACGAACCAGACTTACTCCTTCGCAGAGTTCACGGGCCCCTGCCATGCCTACGACCCCCCCAAGACCAGTCCCACGTAACAGACGATGCAAAATTGTCTCTGCCTGATCATCACGGGTATGGCCTACAGCGACGTGCCTTGCACCGATCTCAAAAGCCAGCTGAGTAAAAAAGTCATAGCGAAGTTGTCTTGCTACCGCCTCAGTACCAACACCCTGCTGTGCTCTTGATGCTTCTTGAACGCAAACTTTTTTCCAATAGCAAGGAAAACCAAGGTGCTTGGCATGCTGAACAACAAACTCCCGATCACAACTGGCCTCCGGCCGGAGATCATATTCAACATGGGCTACAACGACCGATGGACTCTCCTGCAGCTTTGAAAGCTCCGCCAGGCTGAACAAGAGAGCCATGCTATCGGCGCCACCGGACACGCCAATGATAATTGGCTGCTGCCAATCCCAGCTGGATGGTAGCCCACAAGAAACATCGGTTGAAAATTCTGAAAGTCCGTCGTTAATGCTCATTGCTCAATACACATGACCCTACATACACGCCTTTGAGCCCCAATCCTTCAGTAAAACCTCTCAGCAAGCCTTCCTCTTTTCTCCAGTCTACCACGCCAGACAAAAGAAGTGGCATTTGCTACTCCCAAACGGGGTAATTTACGTCCTCATGAACGAACTGCCGTTGAGATTAAACGACTTCTCTCGCTAGCCTCTGATTCTCGCAGCGAAGCTATGGCTCTATCTCACCGAGGAAACGCAATGAACGTACTATCCGGACGTACCATCAATCAGTCTGTCTGGATCTTCGTTCTAGGATGTGGGATCGTTCTAAACGCAGGTGGCTGCTCAACGGTACTGACTGTTGCCTACCTATTCCACCCGGAAGATGTCGCAGCTGAATATGGTGGACTTCGCGGGAAGCATGTGGTGGTTGTGTGTAAACCAATTGTTGAACTCGAGTTTACAGACGCCGGGACTGCTCGTGAGCTTGCAGAACGCATTGGTGCGAACATTCGTGAAAATGTTCGTGGTGTAAAAATCATTAGTCAGCAAGAAGTATCACGATGGCTTGATGAAAATGCTTGGGTCGACTATTCGACTCTTGGGAAATCTGTTGATGCCGATCTTGTTGTTGGAATCGACCTCGACCACTTCTCATTACATGAAGGATCGACACTATATCGTGGAAGAACAACTATTCACATGCAGGTCCATGATATCGAGGATGACCTCATTGTATTTGATAAGAGAATGGAAGATTTTACATTCCCAGCAGACAGCGCGATACCAACGGCTGACCAATCAGAGCAACAATTCCGTGGACTCTTTTTACGGATTCTAGCGAGCCGTCTTTCGAGATGCTTTCATGCCTATGAAAGCCGAGCTCATTTTGCTGAAGAAAATCTGATCTATTAGAACAACGTTCACTGTCATGGGGTGCGATTCATGACCGGGCTATTGATCTGACAAAATCAACGTACATCCACCTGTGAAAAGAACAGCTCACTCCGCTTGCCAATTACTGAGTACAACAGGCCCCAACACCATTCTGCCTTGTACGCAAATAATCTGGTTTTATGACCCGAACGCGAACTAGCTAGATTCGCTTAAGATTACGCTTCGGCATCGGTGGACCAAGCGACCGAGGCTTATCGTCACGAGGCATAGGCGTATTGTTGTTGCCCGGTGGTCGTGGCTTCGGAGGATCATTAATACCTGTGTGAATTTCGTCCCACGCATAACCCAGCGGCTGGCCTAACTCGCGTTTCGCGAGAAATGCCCAAGGGGTTCCTGGATGATCTTCGATTACACGACGTAGGTACTCGCGAGCTTGATCTGCAAATTTTTCAGTTCGTGAACCAACATTTACAACGTCATTTGGACGCAATACCCACGTGTCACTCTTGGGCCTCTGAAATTGCATGCCAGATTTCGCACGAGCAAGCATGAGATTGTAGGCATCTGTCCGAACCTTCATTGCCAAGATTCGGCCCATCGCAAGGTCGAACCCGGCTTTCCAACGTTCCTCCTCAATACTCTCTCTATCAGGAATCCCTCGCAAAAGCTGTCTGTAGATTGCATCGATTCTTGGCTGCAAAACAGCTGCACTTCTTTGAGCCAAAGAAAGAAGGTTGGCCAATTCACCCTCACTTTTTTTGGGGAACACTGTCTCAGGAGAGACCATCGGCTTTAGATTTGTTGCTGCTGCTGCCGTAACAAGTGATTGCTTTGCTGCATTGGATGCCACTTTCTGCCTTAATTTCGTCGCTGAGACATAGTCTGGTTGATAATCGCGAAGCGCCTCCGGGTCGAAAAAGTACCGAATACGTGAAGACATTGGTGCCGTCGCTCGATCAGGCACACGGCCCTGCAGGTTACGATTCGCATGGACGGCGATATACACACCACCCGTTTGGTAACAAAGTTTCGACAAACTAAAAGGACCAAATCCAGAATCAATTGCCTCATTCGAAAACGACTTGTCACTGATGTGAATTGCTTCTGGGAACAGCGTTTCTGGCCCTTGCTCAACAACTGCCCAATCTTCTACCGACGCATATGTTGGATCGAACTCAACATACTTCATTTCAATAAACCGCTGTCCAAAAGGAGCCGGCACACCAACGACACACACAGAAACACCTAATCGACGACAAATTGTCGCAACCTGATCGGCAAGAGACTGATCATCACCAACCTCATCCGTAAAGACAACGATCATTCCATTTGAACGGCCAACCCGACGGACGGCATTCAGACGCTCCGCGGCGGCACGAATCGCAGTGAATGTCTTTTCGACGCCACTATTATCAACCTGAATTCCTTGAATCGCTTCAACAACTTCACCAGAAACACGTGTTGGCTTATTTACAATGAATTGAAAACTCTGACCGTACGCCAAAACGAGGTTCGTCAAGCCTGCTGGTGCGTCACCCTCACTGTCATGACTCAACTCACGAAACACTCGTTTTAACCGACTCGCTATTTCTTGACGCTGACCTGCAAGGCTCACTGACTGGTCGAATACCCAACATACTGTTGTTGGAGCATCTTCGAGCGAACGGGCAATTTCAAGACTGAGGCGATCAATTGCACCACTGGCTCCGGTTGCTGCCACACCAACATTCACACCAACTACTGTCTCAATAAGTTGATCTACCTCATTGGGCCCCATGGACTCAAACGTTACGGGCTCAATACGAACACTTTTCGTCACAAGCATATTTTGTGGAGGAGGAATGAAAGGGATATCCGATTTGTTTGAGGATATTGCCTCTGCAACAGTCACGCCTCGTTCACTTAAAGCACCAAGTTCCTTCAGGTCTACATCAGAAACTTCCAACTCTTCTGGCTCGAATATAAACTCTGGTTCTGGCTCGGAAATTGGTTGCTCAATCTGAATTGCTGGAGCATGGATAATTTGCGGATCGATCGTAATGCCCGCCAAACAGAGTAATACAACACCATGCAGTCCAAGGCTCACGAACCACCCCGAGCGTCCGCCCTGCTTTCTCAACCGATTCTCTGTCACAGCACCCGGCACTTGAGGTGGCAGGACATCCTTGCCTGCAGGAACTGGTCGGGGCGAGGGATGCGCTGACGGCGAACCACTCTTCGATGATGAGAAACTTTGAGAATCCATTACAAACAGCCTGTCACAAGAAAACTCTACAACCGACTCATAATTTGATAAATTATACCTTCCTGTTCGCAATATTTTCTTCCGGACGACTTCCTATGATCCGCTTGACCCAAAAAACTACCAGTTTTAACTGTCATTTTCAGAATAAGAGACCGAAACAGCTAGCTGAGGGCAGGTGTCGTTCTGCTCAAGAATCTCATTGCCATCTCGTTGAGACATCTGGGCGGCTTGTTTCCGGGCAGCTCATTCATAGGAAAATGATGCTCTTCTGTCTCATCGCATGTAGTTGCTGGGCGATGACAGCACAAAGTGCTGATGGAAAATCTAGGACAAAACTGCCTGCAGTCGAGCAAGTCAAGAGTCTCAGAACATCTGATGGTGTTCCTCTTCAACTTGTGTATTACCCACCTCAAGGAAAAGCAACCGCCACCGTTATTCTTGTACACGACATTGGTGGCTCCGAAAAAACTGTGCGAAAGCTAGCGGCTGGCCTACAGAAAGCAGGCTGTGCAGTTGCAGTTCCTGACCTACGAGGACACGGAGGCAGCAAAAACGCAGATCTCGACGTCTCTAAGAAAAGGCTTCTTGTAAATCAACTACGCATGATTCCTGCAAGTGGCGGTGGCAGAATCCGTACAAGTGCCAATCTCAAAGGCGACCTCGAAACGGTTCGAAACTGGCTTGTAGAGAAAGAGGCCGAGGGTGACATCGATCTCAAACAACTTTGCGTTATCGGATCCGGACTCGGCGGCACACTCGCCGCAACATGGGCCGTAGCCGACTGGAATTGGCTCCCAAATACTCAAGGCCCACAGGGACAACAGGTTCAGACTGTCATTCTGATTAGTCCCGTATGGGCTGACCAGGGAATATCCATCACGAATGCTCTCGGCGTTCGAACAACCTCTGGTCAACGTGAAGTGAAACCATTGCTGGAATACCTTCCAGTCATGATCATTGCTGGAAGCAACGATCGCCAATCAAGTCAACTTTTTCAGCGTTTGAAGGGGGCACGTCCTACGAGTTGGTTTAAGGAATCAGCAAATGGGACAAAGGAGCAAAGCAAAAAGAAACTTTCACCGAACCAGCCTAAAACGGGACCACTTGTCTTTGAAGAAATACGTTCAAGTCTTCGCGCAGATAAACTCGCATCTCTCCCCTCAGGAAATCGGACTCCACTGCAATTGTGTACGTGGTTTATCAGCGAAACATTGTCTGGCAACAATTAACAAGGCCTTAGTTGATCCATGGTGCGTGGATGATCACATACGGAAAAAGCTCCCAAAGGATTTCCCTTATACATTACGGAAGTCGTAATTCTGTGCCAGGTACAAGTAATGCAGGGCTTCGCAAGCGATCTCGATTCGCATCAAAAATTGCATTCGCCATGTGTACATCCCCGTATACTCGTTGAGCAAGCGAAGCTAACGTCTCACCAGGTGCAACGCGAATCGTGCCACGACTACGCTTGCTGGCTGTGTCCTCGGGACGAATTGACTGCAGTTTTGGTGGACTTCCAAGCCACGGCCCACCCGCACCTTCGGAGCTGTTTTCTCTTTGACTTGGTACCCTGCTTTGCGTTGACGTCGAATGGACAGTCGCGTTAGGAGTACTTTTTGTACCGGTCATATCAGACGGCTCAATGCGACGAGTACCGTCGTATACCGACCCCTTACCAAAGACACGCCATGCAGGTGGCACGATCATCTCAAAGCCAATCGGCAGCACTTCTGGACTCGATAATCGATCGGCATTTACCTGCCACAGGGCTGATGCTGCTTGTGGATGCCCATATAAGCGAGTTGCGATACCTGTTAAATCATCGCCATCCTGCACACGATAACGATCCGGAATCGAATCTGGTATTTCTCGATGCGGGCCAACATTTTCATTTCCAGCCAGGTGGAGCCGATGCGACGCGGCAGCGTGTGATCCATCCAGAAGTGGTGGTGGAGGCATTTCAACGGTCGTACGATATGCGCCATACATGCCCGGCGGGGCGTTACCTAGCGAACGTGCTGGCATTCTCTCCGGGGTGACGAGTTGAGGTTGTGAAGGTAAAGGTATTCCCTCTAGTCGACTTAACCCTGATTCCGAAGGGTTATTATTCTGGCGAATAAAGCGAGTTCCTTCAGTGTTTTTTACAGGAACCGTAAAGGAATTCGGCATCGATTGCGATGCTTTGCCTCTTTCAAAAGGATTGGTTTGCTGACGAGGAATTTGCGTGACTACTTCACGGGACACAGTACTCAAGACTGATGAGATAAACGGCGCGGCAACGAAGCCGCCCGCCACAACCATTCCTAAACCAACAAGAAACCGAAAAATTTGAACAAGACTTGTCATGCTTTCACCACAAAGAGGCTGGAGACTGCGTTGAGCAGGCACAAGAGGCCCTGCCCAACTGCTGCATCCTTGCAATTGAAAACGCCTAGAATCGCAAACTACGATTACCCATAACTATGAGACATTTATTGACGGCAAGCGTTCGAAGAATACATTCTTCGTTAGAAAGACTACCTAACGACTCTCCTCGAGCCTGCACAACCAGCATGAACCGCAAGGATTCACAAGAGCGTCATCACAGCGGCTCCGCTATAGCCTGACGCTTTACGGGTGCCGCATTTCCTACACTCCCTTGCAACCAAAGCACTATCGGCGATGCGATCACAATTGTGCTGTAGGTACCGCTGATAATCCCTATAAGAATGGCAAAAGCAAAGGCATGAATACCCTGCCCGCCTAAACAGTAGAGAATGATGGCTGCCAACAGGGCTGTTCCCGACGTAAGTATTGTTCGACTCAGTGTCTGATTAATGGCTCGATCAACCATCTCAGCTGAGACAGCTGAACTCTTACCTCGTATTTCTCTCATCCTGTCAAAAATAACGATCGTGTCATTGATCGAAAAACCCACGATCGTCAACAGTGCTGCAACGACATCAAGACTGATCTTAAAATCATCAACAAGTGCCCAGCCTAGATACGGGGCAACATAAACACTCAGTGCAATACACGCTATTGTGACAAGAACATCGTGCAGCAATGCGACGACTGCTGCCAATCCAAATGCCACATTTTGAAATCGCAACCAGACGTATGCAACAATCATCACAAGGCTGGCCAAAAGAGCATAGACGGCTGTCACCTTTGTGTTGCCGGCGACTTTCCCACCTATTGAATTCGCCGAAAGATAAATTGGTGTACCTGCCAACTGACCCGCAACTTGCTCCAACACTTTACGAGTGTCCTCCGGGGCAAGCGATGTAGACAACGACCACGTGCGATATGGCTTCTTTCGTGTTTGCATTCCGGGGGACGTCAACTCAAAGGCAACCCCCTCGTGGCCAGCTTGCTTAAAAGCCTGTTCGATAGTCTCTTGCAACGTTACTTGATTAATCTTCTGCGGGAAATCAAGTTCAACAGCAGTACTCAATGATTCGAGTACTTGGGGACTACTTTTTTCACTCGCTTCTGGGTCACTTTCATCTTCGTTTGCCTCAGAACCTGCCGGTCCCTGCGAATCACCTGAAGACTTATCAGCGGTTGATACGATTTCACCAAAGCCCATTGAATACGTCGCCAACCTACCCGGGAAGGAGGTTCGAAGCATCTCCTCAACTGCATCACCGCTTCGCTCCGACGTATCGATCTTATATCGTAGATTTGCTGGGACATCACCGACTGTTACTGAACTTACGGCAACGTCAGGCAGGCTTGAAACAGCTTCTCGTACAGATGAAATATCGAGCCCTTGGTCTTCCTTGAACGCCACCTGCACACTGGTACCACCGGTAAAATCAATATCGAAGATGCCTTGCCCTCGCTGCCATGCGGCAACAAGACCAATCGTAATAAAAACAAGTGACACGACAACGGCTGGCCGCACCCATCGCACAAACTCATAGCTCGTTTTCCCAAACAAGCGAGCCATTGAAAGAGTCTTGAGCAGCCGTTTTTGTTCAGCAAGATCAAAAATAACCCGCGAGCAAAAAACTGCTGTGAACAAATTAAGAGACAGGCCGAGAATCAGAGTAACTGCAAAACCTTTAAGTTGATCTGTCCCAATCGAAAACAGAACGATGCCCGTAATAAGTGTTGTCAGATTCGAGTCGACGATGGTTGAAAACGCTCTTTGAAAACCATTCCGAATAGCCATACGAACTGACGCACCACGGTCGAGTTCTTCTCGCATTCGTTCATAGATAAGCACATTCGCATCGACAGCCATACCAACAGAAAGCACGAGGCCGGCTAGTCCAGCCAACGTAAAGGCCGCTTTGATAGAAATCATCAGCGCCACAACAAGAACAATATTCAACAAAACCGCTAAATCAGCAACGATCCCAGAGAAGCGGTAATACATGAGCATGAATGTCAGGACAACGACTGTTGCCAGCAACATAGCCCTCGCACCAGAGCGAATTGTATCAGCCCCTAGCTGTGGACTGATTTTCTGTTCGCTAATTGGATCACTATACAAGGCAGCAGGCAGACTCCCCGCATTCAATACACCAACAAGAAACTCAACATCAGCCTGTTTGAAGCTGCCCGTAATTTGTCCGTCACTTGAAATCGTACTTCGAATCGTGGGGGCTGATAGCAACACGCCGTCAAGCACAATCCCTAGCCGACTAAGCAAACGGTTCGCTGGATCTGGCAGGTTCTGGCTTGTGAGTGTCCCAAAGAGCGCTGCCCCTTGAGAATTAAAAGAAAAGTTCACGCAGGGCTGCAAATTCTGGTCATATCCACCTGAAGCCCTCGACAGAAAATCTCCCGTCACGTCAAATCGATCCAGTGCTACAAGAACTTCCGGTGTCCCATCACCAGCTTGACGCATCACCAAAGTTGAGTCACCAGCTGGATTGATCTTCTGGGTATCGATCTGTATCCATCTACCGATTGAGCGATCTCCTGAACTCACCAAACTCCCCGAAGAACTAGTCGCCTTTTCTATAATTTCTTTATGGCGTGGATCCTGGGGATTAGCGACTATACGAAACTCTAATACACCAGCACTCGAGACGATTCGCTTGATAAATTCGACCTCTGCTTGATCCACCTCAGGCACAATGACTTCAAGTTGGTTTGTTCCATACTGACGAACTGTCACCTCTTTCTGGCCACCTGGATTAACCCTACGACTTACTGCAGCGACAAGCTTGTCCATGCTCACGCCGCCTTCTGGCTGTTTAGCAGAATCAATTTCGTAGACAAGTATGACCCCTCCCTTGAGATCAATGCCCATGCGAGGAGGCCATCCCAGTGCAGTCACTACAATGCCCGCTGCAAGAGCTACAAGGACAATCGACAGCCTTCCCCAAAGACCACTTGCTTTGAGTTGCCGCGTGACAACCCATGCTAAGAATGTTGGCACAGAAATAATGGCAAGCGTCAGCACCCAGACCGCCCACGATTCGTTCCACCACACTGCAGAGGCGTTCTCAGTTACCTGAGCAAGCAATCCGAACCAGCCATCCATGCCATTCATCTCAATCTTCTTTCATCAAAAGTTTAATCAACAAAGTGCGGTACTTGGGCGTCATGCCCCAGCACCAGCTGTTCTTTCATTATCTGAATCAGTAAGTACGCGATTCACACTTGCTAAGGTAAATGTAATTTTTGCATTCGAGCTTTCATCAACCTTGAGAACGACTCGATCCTGCTCTCGATCTACACTCGAGACAGTACCAACTATTCCTGATGCGGTAATAACACGGTCATTTTTTTTGACATTACTCAGAAGTTCTCGTTGCTTCCGCATACGTTCTCTCTCTGGCCGATATAAGAGAAACCACGCTGCAACAACGATGAGGATCATCGGGAAATAGGTGATCAATAATTCCAAGGGCCCCGCAGGAGGCTTTGAATCAGTAGCAGCTAACTGCGCTACCATTCGAGTTTGATCAAAGATTTGCATGAGAAGCACCCTAGGCTAGAGGAGAGCAAAACCACTCCACTGAAAAGAGCAAATGTAGTTTCCCATGGTTCCAACGGACAAGTCCGAATGCAGACAACCGGGACACAGGGCAACTCCACTCCCTCATTTGCACAATAGCCTCAATTCATGCGGGCGAGAATATCCGCCCGAACTGCTTGGAATTGGCCGGCCACAATCGCCTCTCGAAGCCGCCCCATCAGTCGCTGGTAGAAGGTGAGATTATGAATCGAGGCTAAAATAGGGCCGAGCATTTCCCCCGCCAGAAAAAGATGCCGCATGTACGCCCGTGTATAGCCACAAGCCACACACGGACAATCACTTTCAATTGGGCGTTTGTCCTTCAGATATTGAGCATTTCTTAAACGTAATGGGCCGTCAAACGTATACAGCAATGCATTACGACCACAGCGTGTTGGTAGAACACAGTCAAACATATCAATTCCTACCGCAACCGCATTAATAATATCCTCTGGCTTTCCGACTCCCATAAGATATCGCGGCTTGTCTTCTGGTAAGTGTGGCACTGTCGCCTGAAGCGTTGATGCCATTGCCTCCGGCCCTTCTCCAACAGACAGCCCTCCGACTGCAAAACCCTCAAAAGGCAGTGACCGAAGGTGCTTGGCACTGTTTGCTCGTAATTCAGGATCAAGCCCTCCCTGTACAATCCCGAACATCGCCTGATCTGATTTTTGACGAGCAGCTAAACAACGCTCCCCCCACGCGAGCGATCGTTCCATTGCCTCAGCGACGTCATTTCGTTCGGCAGGAAGGCCAATCACATGATCAAGCTGCATTGCGACATCAGCTCCTAGTGATTCTTGAATAGCAACTGCCTTCTCTGGAGTGAGGTCCACCTGAGACCCATCGAGGTGCGACCGAAACATTGCCCCATGATCAGTCACCTTAACTTGCCGAGCAAGGCTAAACACTTGATAGCCACCACTGTCGGTGAGGGTTGGACCGGACCATCCCATAAAATGCCCGACACCACCTGACCCAGATACGAGTTCTTCACCCGGCCTGAGGTGCAGATGATACGTGTTCGATAACAGCATTGTGGCACCAGTTTCGGCAACACGAGCTATATCCACACCTTTTACTGATGCCAATGTCGCTACTGGCATAAAGAGCGGCGTCTGCACTTGTCCGTGCGGAGTGGTGAGAACACCCGCCCGAGAACCAGACGAATGAGCTACTTCAACGCGAAAACCAAAGCCATCACTCAAAAGATGCCAAGCGCCTCAAGGCTATATCTGACCACAAGTCCCGCTGCTACCACGCTGACCATACTCATAAGCTTTACAAGAATATTCAGGCTTGGGCCACTTGTATCTTTAAATGGATCACCGACCGTGTCACCGACAATTGCTGCTTTATGGGCCTCAGTGCCCTTGCCGCCGTGTACACCACTTTCGATATGCTTCTTCGCATTGTCCCACGCTCCACCCGCATTTGCCATAAAGACAGCAACACAGAAGCCCGTGGTAAGAGCACCAACAAGCAGTCCCATGACACCACCGACACCAAGAAGCAAGCCGGTGACAACCGGTGCGGATAACGCAAGAAGAGAAGGCAACACCATCTCTCGTTGCGCTGCCTTCGTACTGATAGCAACTGGCGCCGCGTAATCTGGCTTTTCAGTACCCGCCATAATTCCAGGTTTTTCACGGAATTGCCGGCGAACCTCTTCGACCATGCCTTTGGCAGCACGCCCTACAGCTTTCATTGTGAGCGCACAAAATACAAAGGTACTCATTGCACCCAGAAACATGCCGACCAGCACCTTTGGATTCATCAGTGTCACGTCATAAAAACGCATGAAGTCAGCCATTCTCGCTGCTCTCACCTCAACAAGGTCATGGGCTGTCTGAAGTGGCTTGGTCTCAGGCATCTTCTGAATTACAGAACCGCTTGGGAGTTTTTCATAATCAGTAATAGCGTTTTTTAACTCCCGATCATCAACAAGAAGCCACGTCTGGTTCTCCGCAGGTGTTGCACCTGCCTTAACGAGCACGTCGTTTGAAACTTTGACCCACGACCCCGCCTGGGCGGTGCTATTCTCGGTCACCGTAACAGCTGATTCACCCCACCGTTCAAATCCGATCCGCACTTCTTCGACATAGGCAGCGAGTAACGCCAATGCAGTCAGGGCAGCTGAGCCAATTGCGAATCCTTTGCCCGTTGCTGCTGTCGTATTCCCAAGTGCATCGAGAGCATCAGTCCGCTCACGAACAACCTCCGGCATTTCAGCCATTTGGGCATTCCCACCTGCATTATCAGCGATAGGGCCATACGCGTCAGTGGCAAGTGTTATGCCAAGCGTAGAAAGCATGCCAACAGCTGCAATCCCAACACCGTACAAACCAAGAGCAAATGCATTTGGATCAGCAAAACTGAAGCCATTGGCAAAACCAAAGGCTAAGAGCGTCGCAACACCCGTAATCATGACTGGCGCCCAAACGGAAAGCATTCCCTCAGCAACACCGCCAATAATTATCGTAGCAGGCCCAGTTAAAGCTTGGTCGGCTAGTTCCTTGGTTGGTGCAAACTCATTACTCGTCGAATATTCTGTCCACTTTCCTATGAGCCAACCAGCAACCAGACCTACGATGACACTGACTGAAACACCGATATGCGACCACCCAAGCAATAAAAATGTGAGCACGACAGCCGCTCCGACAATGGCAAGAGTCGAAAGATTAATCCCACGAGCCAACGCCGCTAAAAGTGATCGCTGAGATGCATCTTCTTGAGTCCTGACCTGCCAGATCCCCCACACGGAAAGGCCAATGCCTGCTGCAGCGATCAAGATTGGCAAAAAGAGGGCACTGAGTTGCATAAAGTAGTCTTTGTCTGACACACCAGAAAAAGCAGCAACGCCCAGTGCAGCAGTTGCGAGAATGCTACCGCAGTAGCTTTCGTACAGATCTGCACCCATCCCGGCGACGTCACCAACATTATCGCCAACGTTGTCCGCTATTGTTGCTGGATTACGGGCATCATCTTCAGGAATGTTTTGCTCAACTTTGCCAACAAGGTCAGCTCCAACATCTGCTGCTTTTGTAAAGATTCCCCCACCAACACGGGCAAAGAGCGCCTGCGAACTGGCCCCCATGCCGAAACAAAGCATCGTGACAGTAATTTCTTCAAGCGACAACGGTGACGCGAACATAGGCACAAGCCAGTACAGGATAAAAAACCAAACAACAATATCGAGCAAACCAAGCCCAACCACTGTAAGCCCCATCACTGCACCTGAACGAAACGCTACCTGAAGGCCATCGTTCAGGCTCTTCTCCGCACCAGCCGCAGTTCGATTACTTGCGAGTGTCGCGGTCTTCATGCCAAACCAACCGGCCAGACCAGAAAACAGACCGCCCGAAAGAAACGCAAATGGGACCCAGGCGCTTTGAACGTTGAGTCCAAAAGCCATGAAGAGAAGAAGGGCAAAGATAACTGCAAAAAATCCGGCGACTACTTTGTACTGCTGCCTGAGATAAGCATCGGCACCCGTACGAACATATCCTGCAATCTCAATGTTCTTTTCAGAGCCACCCGGCTGACTTTCCATCCACTGATAAAATTGCCACGCCTGCCAAAGGGCATAACCAGAGCCGATGATCGCCACGATCCAAAACAGACCATAAATACCAAAAAAACTTGCTGATGGAGGTACTCTACTTGCATCAGAGGCCTGTACAAAAGAAGGAACAAGCACCACCATTGCAGCGGCTGCGGAAATAAGTTTCACGGACGTTCAACTCCGAAGAAGATAATAAGCCGGGGAAAGAGCCTTATACGATTACTCATCAAAGCCTCATTTACTAATGAGGACTTTAACCCCTGTGAAAAAAACATGTCAAACGGCCTCAGCAATTTTATTCAATTTTCTGAACAAAAGATCATCACAACCACCGACATAAAGCAGGCAGGGCGCTGACAACAATCATCCAGAACCACCCTCTTTGGGTCGACCATCAACGACCGATCGGCCTATTGAATGGTACAGAAACCCGTTGGAAAGCATTTCTGCACTATCAAAGAGATTACGGCCGTCGAAGATCACATGACTTGCCATTGCTGCCTTGAGAGCCTTGAAGTCCGGCCGGCGGAAGTCTCCCCACTCTGTCACAATGGCCAGTGCATCTGCATTGGTTACAGCATCCAGCGGGCTTGATGCGTATTCCAGCGCACTGCCGTATATATCTTGAACATTCTGCATAGCTTCGGGGTCAAAAACTCGAACCTTTGCCCGTGCTGCCAGAAGTACATCAATCAGCTCAAGCGATGGGGCGTCCCTGATGTCGTCTGTTCGTGGCTTGAAAGCAAGTCCCCAGAGAGCTATTCGACGGCCCTCAAGATTGCCCTCAAAATAATCTGTTATTTTGTTTCCGAGAACTTGCTTCTGTGCCAGGTTTGCTCCGTGCACTGCCTGCAAAATCGTTAGTTCACTCGATCGCTCACGCGCCATGGCAGAAAGTGCCTGGACATCTTTTGGAAAACAGCTGCCTCCGTAACCGACGCCAGGGAACAAGAAGGAAAATCCTATCCGACTATCGTGCCCAATGCCTCGCCTAACGTCATCAACATTTGCTTCCATTCGCTCACAAAGATTTGCGACTTCATTAATAAAACTTATCTTGGTCGCTAAAAGTGAATTCGCCACGTATTTCGTCATCTCGGCACTCTCTGGCGACATGACCAGAAACGGTCGCTCAGTTCGCAAAAATGGCGAGTAAAGCCTTCGGAGTTTTTCGGCAACTTCGGGGGTTCGCACACCTACCACCACACGGTCGGGCCGTTGGAAATCTTCTATCGCTGCCCCTTCTTTGAGAAACTCCGGGTTACTGGCAACATGACACTTGTGACCCGTGGCTTCCAGCAGTTGTTGTTCGATCTTGGCAGCAGTACCAACAGGCACTGTGCTCTTTGTTATTACAATGGCGTCTTTTGCGAGATGTGAGGCTATTGATGACACCACACTCCAGAGAGCTGTCAAATCAGCTGCTCCGCTCGTAGTTGGTGGTGTTCCAACTGCAAGAAAGACTATCTCGGCTGCTGCAACCGCCTCGTTCGTGTCAGTAGTGAACTGCAGCCGCCCAACCCGCGTATTCCGCTCAACGAGTTCTTCTAGGCCTGGCTCATAAATCGGAATCTTGCCCTCTTTGAGAGAAGAAACCTTTTTCTCATCAATGTCGAGGCATATGACGTCGCTACCACTGTCAGCCAGGCATGTACCAGTGACTAACCCCACATACCCTGTGCCGACTACTGCTATTTTCATTCCGGCCCTTTAACCCTTGGCCAATGGCTACTCGTCTTCAGGAACAGTCTCCGCCTCTTCCTGTTCGCTTGGTGGCACAGGAACCACCGCAGCTAGCGAATCGGCATCGTCTAGACGCATGATCCGAACGCCCTGCGTATTTCGGCCGATAGCCTTAATCTCACCAACATTCACGCGTTGCAGTTTCCCACGAGCAGTCATCATCAAGACCTGATCCTCGTCTCGTACCGAGACAATCGACACGACCTTGCCATTTCGGGCAGTCGTCTTAATGTCACGCACCCCTTTACCACCTCGACCCTGCGTGCGGTAACGCATTCCACTCGACTCTGTTTCAGATTCTTCAACACCGCCTCCTGCCGAAGGTTCTCCCTCGGTAAGCGGCGTACCTGCACCAAACGGCGTCCGTTTCCCGTACCCTTTTTCACACACAGTAAGAAGGGTCGCAGAGGGATCTGCAACAACAAGACCGACCAAGCTATCCCCCTTGCCAAGCTTGATGCCCCGAACACCACTGGTATCACGCCCCATTGGTCGAGCATCGGATTCTGGGAACCGAATAGCCATACCTGAAGACGTTGCCAGTACAAGCTCGTCACCTGGTTGCGTAATGACTGCACCAACAAGTTCATCGCCTTCCTTCAGTTTCACGGCAATCAGGCCTTTTGTACGTCGACGACGATACTGCTCAAGTGGCGTCTTTTTCACGGTGCCACTACGCGCTGCAAGCAATAAACACTGATCTGGGTTATCGAATCCAGAAACCGCGCGACACTCTGCCACCCGTTCACCTTCTTCAAACTCCAGCAGATTCACGAGTGCCCTGCCTTTTGCATCACGAGCGAGTTCTGGCAACTCAAAGACTCGCATCGAAAAGACCTTGCCTCGCGTAGTAAACACCAGCAACCAATCATGGGTGCTTGCCACGAAAAAATGTTCGACAGGATCAGACTCATCAACCCGAGCCCCAGTCAACCCCTTCCCGCCTCGTCGTTGTGCTCGATAGGTGTCAGCCGCAGTTCGCTTGACGTAGCCTGACCGAGTAATTGTGACAACCATCGTTGCTTCGGTAATTAACTCTGCCATGTCACGAATATCAGCGACTTCGCCACTGATCTCGGTTCGTCGAGGCTCCGCAAACTTTGACTCGATAGCGAGTAAATCCGCCCTTATCAATGCACGAATATTTTCTTCACTCGACAAAATCCGGAGGAATTCACGAATCTTGATGAGCAGTTCCTGATGTTCACCACCCAGCTTTTCTTGCTCAAGATTCACGAGCTGCCCAAGCGTAAGACGCAATACAGCATCAGCCTGGACAGGCGACAACCCATAGACCTCAGCTTTCCCTCGTTCTTCCTGAAGAATCCCAAATCCTTCATCACCAAGGGCCCGCTGTAACAGCGATGCCGGTGTTTCAATCTGCATCAAGCGTTGCTTTGCCTCTGCTTGAGACTTGGAACTGCGGATGATTTTGATCACTTCATCGATGTTAGCCAAGGCGACAAGAAGGCCTTCGAGTGTATGCTTACGATTCCTCGCTCGTGCAAGAAGATGCTGCGTCCTTCGACGAAGAACTGTCGTCCGATGCCGCAGAAACTCTTCAAGCATGTTTTTGAACGAGAGCATCCTCGGCTTGCCATCTACCAGGGCAAGAAAGATGAGCGAAAAACTCGTCTGGAGTGGTGAAAATTGATAGAGCTGATTGAGAACAACGTCCGGGTCAGCATCCCGCTTCAACTCCAAAATAAGTCGTACAGGTTCTTTCAGGTCACTTTCGTTACGAATCGCAGAAATTCCTTTTATTCGCTCGTTACTCACCTGATCCGCAATTTTTTCCTCAATGGCGTCTCGTGTTTGTTGGTACGGAATTTCTGTAATAACAATCCTATTGCGATTTTTCCCAAATTCTTCGACGTGAGCACGTGCGCGCAGCGTAATTGTACTTCTTCCAGTCAGATACCCACGCAGCAAGGATTCCCTTCCCATGACGATTCCACCAGTTGGGAAATCCGGGCCAGGGACAATCTCAAGCAACTCTGCCATTGATGTGTCTGGGTTGTCGATCATTTGAACAAGCCCACGACATACTTCACCAAGATTGTGCGGGGGAATGCTTGTTGCCATACCGACAGCAATACCACCTGCTCCATTCACTACCAGGTTTGGAAAACGACTCGGAAGTACGACGGGTTCAGTATTTCGCTCATCATAGGTTGGCACAAAATCGACTGTGTCGAGATTGATGTCATCAAGCATTTGTGACGCAATCGGGGACAGCCGAGCTTCGGTGTATCGCATAGCTGCGGCAGGCAATCCGGCGATTGATCCGAAGTTACCCTGCTTATCCACAAGCACGTGCCGCATGTTCCATTCTTGAGCCATACGGACGAGCGTAGGATAGATCACACTTTCGCCATGAGGATGGTAGTTACCACTGGTGTCACCCGATATCTTCGCGCACTTCACCCGGGAAGAACCTGGTGAAAGATTCAGGTCATTCATGGCAACTAGAATGCGTCGCTGCGATGGCTTCAGTCCATCGCGAACGTCAGGAAGAGCTCGACTGACGATAACGCTCATTGCGTATGTCAGGTAACTCTCCTTGAGTTCTTGCTCAATTGGCAGATCGATAAGTCGGCCGCCCAATCCACGATCAGGTGATCCACTGCCGTCATTCTCTGATGGCGGCATATTTGAAGCGTCATCAGATGGGGTGTTTTCGTCAGCCAAGGGGTGCGTTCTCCCGGGAATAGACCGTTTAGAAAGGTGGTTGCTTGATCTTGAACATACCCGCCCCAAGCAGGCGGTCAACCGGCCTTAATATACCTAAAAAACGTCATTTTGTACGGCTTGACCAGCATCGCTGCTGCTTCTACCCTCCTGCTCCGTTCCTTTCATCCTCTTTGGGCGACGCTGGTGATATTCAGAAGCCCCTTAATCGCAATCCTGATCATCGTAATTTCGGCTACTGCCGCTCTTTTGCCGGGGCTTGGTACGGCCCCGCTCTGGGATGAAGACGAGCCAAAAAATGCTGCCTGCACACTGGCAATGCTGGATTCGGGTGACTGGGTTGTGCCTACTTACAACGGAACTCTTCGTGTTGAAAAGCCTCCACTTGTCAATTGGGTACAAATCGTCGGGGTTTCATTTTTTGGCCGCAATGAATTTGGTGTTCGTATAGGGTCAGCCTGCCTGACTGTTGGCACGTGCCTCCTGACATGGTGGACTGGACGACTTCTCGCTGGGCCACTCGTTGGACTCCTCTCAGGCCTTGTTATGTCGACGTGCATTTGGACGGGTGTCGGTGGACGAGCCGCAACCCCTGATGCGTCACTTGTTTTTTGCACCACTTTGGCTGCCGCCATTTATGTTCATGCCATTCATCAACGGGGAGCACTCACAATGATCACCCGGAGGCATGCCATAGGCATCGGCCTCGCCTGTGGATTAGCCATTCTCGCGAAAGGTCCCGTTGGCATCGTCCTCCCGATGTTTGCATTCCTTCTCACCGCTTCAGTCCTTCGACAAAAATCTGATCCGATTGATGGCAGATCCTGGCTTTACACAACTGCGGTCTCCCTGCGGCCACTTACTATTGTTTCTGTAGCCACACTTGTCGCCCTGCCATGGTATCTATTGGTTGGTCTGCGGACGAACGGGCAGTGGATTACCGATTTCCTTCTTATTCATAATGCTGGGAGATTTGCCGCCCCCATGGAAGGGCACTCCGGTTCGTTCCTGTACTATCCGATGATCCTCGCCATTGGGATGTTCCCGTGGTCGATTATTCTGCTTGCCATTCCAGCCCATGCCCTATTTCTTTGGCGAACAAAACGCCTGACGAGCTCCCACTTCCGCGCTATTACCTTTGCCGGATGTTGGGCCCTGGTCTGGATTGGTACTTTTTCACTCGCAGGAACAAAACTTCCCGGTTATATCTGGCCGGCATACCCGGCTATTTCAATTGCTACCGCTCTTTACGTCGCTGACTGGATCTGCGGACACACTGGTTGGGAGAAAGTGGTCTTCAGAAACATGACATCAGATAAAGCCGCATCAGTGGTCATGCATATCGGGTGGCTGAGCCTTGCAATAGTCGGTGTTTGTTTCATTGGCGGACTCCCCGTAATTTCCCATCAGTTTGCCCCCGGAAACGAATGGCTTGGACTTCTTGGATTCCTTCCGGTTCTGACTGCTGCTGCGTGCTTCATTTTACAATCACGCGGAAAGCGAGGGCTTGCCGTCAGTACACTCATAAGTTCCTCAGTCTTATTTCTAGCCCTCCTCGGTGGTGTTGCAGCAGTCCGCCTTGCCCACCATCAAGGCGCTGCAAATCTTCTCGCCGAATTATCCCCAGAGCAACGAACAGGCGTCTGGGCGAGCGTCAAAACACCTCGGCCTAGTCTTGTCTTTTACACAGGCGAATCCGTTAAGAAACTTTCAGATATTCATGCAGGTATTCGGCATCTCCGTGATACGTCTTTCGCCCGACTCGTGGTTCGATCAGACGATCTGCCAGGGATCCTACCGCTACTTCCCCCTGGGTTTGAAATTCTCAATGAAAAACCCCGTTCCTTTGATTCTGGCCTCGCGGTCATCGCAAAGGCCCACTCTGAAAACACCCGTTCACTCGCCCAAAGTTCTCATCCCTACTGACTAGAACACCATCCTGCCTGGAGCCACGTTCATGAATCGGTTCATTTCTTATATGACACACCACTCTCAGCTGTTTGTTGCTGCTGTGGCAATCGTTGTGCTCGCCTCAGGTTTCATTGGGATGCCTTTTTGGGATGAAGATGAACCACGATTTGCTGCTATCGCTCAAACCATGGTTGAAACAGGCAACTGGACGGTTCCTCTATTCAACGGTGAACTTGCGGTCGACAAGCCCGTGCTAATGCATTGGTGTATGGCCGCATGTTTTTCAGTTTTTGGGATGAATGAAATTGCTGCCCGTCTTCCTGCAGCACTTGCAGCCCTGTTAACGTCTCTTGCTCTTCTTCGGCTTGGCACTCGTTGCTTCAGTACGGCAACCGGCATTGTTGCAGCCCTTGCCTACCTCGGCTGTTTACTAGTCGCAATCGAATCTCATGCCGCGACCCCTGACTCGATTCTTGTTGCTCTGTCGACATGGGCGACACTCCTTCTGGTTGAACCTTTTCTCCCGGACAGACGCCATCACACCGACAGCACTAAGCAACCTTTTCAGACAAGCAGTGCTTCCTCCGTTCGCGTGTGGCACGCCATTCTTGCAGGGAGTTTGCTCGGCCTGGGAGTCCTCTGCAAAGGACCGATCGGCTATATCGGGCCACTCGTTGTCGTCATGGGTTGGGTTTGGTTTGTTCAATGCCTGTCTCATGCCAAAGAGCAACCTGCTGATGTTCGGCTCAAAGACCAGTTGCTCTCAACGCTTCGGCACTTCCTTTCCAACGGTATTCCAGCCGCTCTCCGTACTATTCAACACACTCAACTTCTGATTGTCACTGTTGCTGCCGTACTCGTAGCCGCACCATGGTACATAAGCGTTGGAGTCCAAACTGATTGGGAGTGGACAAAAGGATTCTTCTTTGTTCATAACGTCGGGCGTTTCGTAGCTCCTATGGAACGGCATTCAGGCGGTCTGTTGTTCCATCCACTCACAATGCTCGTCGGATTTTATCCTTGGAGTTGCTTCCTGCCACTTGCTATCTTCGCAACCACGCGGCAACTCTGGAAGACCTGGCGACAGGGGCAGAGCCCGCAAATTGAAAACTCACAGGCTCCTGCATTGAGCCTACTTCTACTTTGGATGAGTGTCTGGATCGGTGGCTTTTCACTTGCGGCCACAAAACTCCCGAACTACATAATGCCGGCATATCCAGCTGCTGCTCTCCTTGTTGCTGCACTCGCCATGGAAGCCGTAAAACGCTCTGCCTGGCTTTATCCGCGATGGATGGGCATCGGTGTCGGCGGAATCGCTTTCGGAGGAATTGCAACAAGTGTCACGATCTTGGTTGGCTCGTTTTACGGTTTAACTGGTAGCGAACCTGCCGCAATCATCGGACTCATTCCCTTAGCGGGTGCATTTTGGCTTGTGTGGCGTTCACGACAACAGCCGGCCTACGCTGTAACCACAATGATTTTCCTAGGACTTCTCTATTCTTCTTTGGCAGTCGGTCCAACTGCGGCATGGATTAGTCGCGCCAACACGCTTCCAGTCTTGATTGATGAAGCCCATGCACACGCCGGCGGGCACGCCCGAATAGGGGCGTATTCTCAAATCACGCCGAACCTTGTGTATTACGCCAAAGGCATTGTCCAGCGCTGGGCCCCAGATTCCGATCGAGCTCAACACGCTGCCGCTTTTTTATCGACCGGACCAGATGCAGTCCTTGTAATCCCTGAAAATCAATTTCATGAGTTATCCTCTTTTCTACCAGAAACAGCCGGAGTCGTAGGCCGCGCCCGACCCTTGTTCAAAAACCAGGACTTTCTTCTGGTCGGCAATATAAAAGAAGCCGAACGAACAGTCGTGAAACGTACTGCGTCGGTTCGGAGCATTAAGAAATGAACCAGCCGGAAAGGCATGACCCAACGGCACCTATCCAATCAATAGAGCGTCCGTGTCCTGGCCTCCTGTCGATTGTCATCCCTTGCTACAACGAAGAAGCGATCATTGAGGCAACTCATGCCCGCATCTGCAGCATTGCACCTCGGCTAGGTATGGGATTGGAAGTTCTTTACGTTGATGACGGGAGTCATGACAGCACCCTCGAGAAACTAAAGCAACTTGCATCTGGGGACTCACGCATTCATGTCGTTGAGTTTTCCCGCAACTTCGGCCAACAAGCTGCCATGTCTGCCGGTCTCGAAATGGCACAAGGAGATGCTGTTGTAATAATTGATGCTGACCTCCAAGACCCACCGGAGGTGATCCTTGAAATGATCGTAACATGGCGAACGGGTGTTGATGTTGCATATGGACGTCGGAAATCACGTGATGGGGAGAGCACTTTCAAACTTGTAACAGCAAAGCTTTTTTACAGGTTTTTCGCTAGGCTGATGCCCTATCCCGTACCTGTTGATACTGGTGATTTCAAGTTGTGCGATCGCGCGGTCGTTGACGCTGTCTGTGCACTTCCTGAAAAACGTCGATACCTTCGTAGCCTCGTTCCGTGGGCCGGCTTTAACCATGCTCCAGTTGACTATGATCGAGACGCTAGAATTGCCGGAGAGACAAAATACTCTGCCTTCCGACTGCTCTCCCTCGCCGCAGATGCCGTACTTCTTTCATCAGACAAACCCATTCGACTCATCTGGTTTCTTGCTGCCCTGTTTGCTTTTATGGGAACGTGTGGACTTGTAACCGGGCTAATCCTTCCCACAAAAGAGATTCTTTCGCTTCCAACACTCTTCGCTCTTCTTGGATTTGTATCCTCAGCCCAGACTGCCGCGATTGCTATCGTGGGGGAATACGTTGTTCGTTGTTATCGAGAGGCACAGGCCCGGCCTCCATTTGTTATCCGGGGCAAAACTTCCTCTGCAAATCAGACACAACCAACGCTGTCGGACCAAGACTAACTACAAGGCATCGTAATGTCGTTGTCGTAGGGAGACAGATGATACGATTCCGTCCCTTATGCCCGACCGGTTTCTTCATGCTTTAAAGTGCTGACTCAACTGCTTGAATCAAGACTGGATCTTGTGGCGATACGCCTGATTTGAAACGCCCGACGACTGCTCCATTGCGATCAATCAGGAACTTCTCAAAATTCCAACCCACGTCGCCTGACGGGTTAGCGGATTCCGTAAGCGTCTTATAAAGACTCGCCTTACCCGAACCCTTCACTGATATTTTTGAAAACATATCAAATGTAACGCCATAGTTTTTTGAACAAAACGAGGCAATCTCACTGTTGCTCCCGGGCTCTTGGGCGCCGAAATCATTTGCGGGGAATCCAAGAATGACAAAACCTTTGTCCTTAAACGTGTCATATAGCTTTTGCAGACCAGCATACTGCGATGTGTAGCCGCATTGACTCGCTACATTCACTATGAGCACAACCTTGCCACTGTAGTCACTTAGGTCCTGGTCTGTTCCATCAATTTTCTTCATCGAGCCAACTAGCGGTGACGCTGCATTACTCGATGCAGACATCGCAACCATCCCAACAATGAAAAACAACCCGATTGTGAGTCTCATTACGGACAAGGAAATCATGTGCAACTCCTTACAAAGTTAATCTCGCCTATTAAATAACAGCAGAAAACCAATGAAGCCAAACCTTCATATTAAAACTATCCACAACATTCTTATCATAACGGAAAGTGAGAACATGGCTGCCTGAAATTCTGCTTATTTGGATGGCCCAGCCCGTAACACCGCCTCATCAGCCTCATCCTCGAACAGTACAAAATTCTTTCGAAACTTCTCTGCTAAAGTTCGGGCGGCCTCTTCCCAAGCTGCCGCATCCGACCAGGCATCCCGTGGTACAAGGAGACGCTCAGAGACGCCCGGCACCCGACAAACAGCCTCGAGTCCAAAAATGGGATCTCGCTGAGTTGGCTCACTGGTCAGTGATCCAGCATGAATCGCATCAATAATGCACCGAGTGCTTGATAGATCAATTCGTTGGCCGACTCCTAGCCCTCCTCCAGTCCAGCCGGTATTCACCAACCAGGCCTGAGCCCCGTGACATCGAAGTTTTTCTGACAATAAACGCGCATAAACAACTGGGTGGCGAACCAGAAACGCGGCGCTGTAGCATGGCGAAAAAGCAAGCTGGGGCTGGAAAACACCCATTTCTGTCCCCGCCACCCGAGCTGTATATCCTGACAGGAACTGATACATCGCTTGCTCAGGCGTTAGTCGACTTACCGGCGGCAGCACTCCAGAAGCATCACACGTTAAAAAAATCACATGACGAGGATGACCAGCGAGAGATGGCGACCGGGTATTGTCAATAAATTCGAGAGGATACGCTGCTCTGGTATTTTCTGTTATCGCATTTGAATTGTAATTCACCTCACGCGTAGTTTCATCGTAAACAACATTTTCTAGAACTGTACCGAATCGAATGGCTCGATAAATATCAGGCTCTTTTTCTAAAGCAAGGCTAATGCACTTCGCATAGCACCCACCTTCAATGTTAAAAACACCGTCGTCACTCCATCCGTGTTCATCATCACCAAGAAGCCTGCGATTTGGATCAGCTGATAGCGTTGTTTTTCCTGTGCCAGACAGACCAAAAAAAAGGGACACATCTCCCGACTTTCCCTCATTCGCTGCACAATGCATCGAAAGCACGCCTTTGGGTGGCAACAACCAATGCATGAGCGTGAACACCCCTTTTTTCATTTCTCCGGCATACTCAGTACCGAGAATGACCTGCTCTTTCCGTTCAAGTGAAATATCTATGCTGGTACGACTTGTCATCTGTGCCGTAAAAGAATTCGCAGGAAATTGGCCCGCATTATAGATGACACAATCAGGAGCCCCAAAGTCCTCTAGCTCCTCGCGTGTAGGCCGAATGAGCATGTTATGCATAAAGAGAGCATGGTACGCCCTAGCACAGATCACTCGAACTTTAATCTGATGACGTGGGTCCCAACCTGCAAACCCATCGAAAACATAGATCTGATCTCGTGTGTTGAGATAGTCAATTGCCCGCTGGCGATTCAGAAGAAATGTATGCTCATCAATTGGATGGTTTATGGTTCCCCACCACACATCTTTTTCCGAATCTCTGTGACGAACAATATGCTTATCTTTTGGACTTCTTCCAGTTTTTGCCCCGGATCGTATTGCAATTGCACCGCTCGAGACAACGCCTGCCTGCTCTCGAGTGAGGGCATCTTCATACAGTCGTGCGGGTGATGCATTCCGTACCACGACCGGTACAGTTATTTCTTGCGGGCTTAAATCTACGTGAATTGGCACTCTTCACTCCAACGACAGTCCATTTATTTCAGAAACCAAACGTGTGTTTCTCCGCACACTCGAGTTGATCAGTGTACCTACTTACACAATACCAATAGCCAAAATAAAAGATGCCAGCAGGATGAAGCATCCCGCAGCAAGCAGGACCATCCCAACTGGACTTGGCTGCACTCGTAAACGCCGAGACATTCTTCTCAACCGACGGCTTAGATCAGTCCATGCTTCACCCGCTTCGCCTGATTGGAGAACCACTACACTGACGGTACGCAACGGACCGTTTCCTTCTACATGAGCCTGCAGCCCGAGTGTTGGTAGGGCAACGCTCTCTCCCGCCCATCGAACAGCGGGGTCAACCGCAGCTGCATTCTGTGCAACAAGAGGTCGAACCTGCTCAACCGTTGCGTTGTAAATTAGCAAACGCGGCCTCGCAAACAGGATGCACACCGCAACAACTAAGGCATACAGAAGAAGCAAGATGACCTCTCCCCAAGGTGACCCACCTAATAACGGCTGAATGGCGGCGAGTGGCCCTACTGCCACGAGACCCGAGAGGGCAATACCAAGCAGTGCACTATCCCACGCTGCAGACATAACGAGTGGCCGACGACGGAGTTGCAGCCCGCCCATTACGCAACAGTAAGCACCCAGTGGCACCAACGCGATCCAAAAGGGAAGACTTTCAATCCAGAAACTCATGACGCGTTCTCGTTGGAAGCAGCAAATAGCAATTTCTTAAACTGCTAAAGAAAAGCCATACCACACATGACAAGCAACCATACTAACTCAATGACGATCATCAAAATGAAGAGGGCATACTTTCGCTGAGTTGGTAGCACCACTTTCTTTGGTCTTTCATCAAAGTGATTCTGGCAAGGCAAAAACAATGTCCTTAACAAATGCGTCTTCGAAGCTGTACACATCATGAAAATCTTCACGACGGTCATCACTGGTTTTCCTCATTTGGCCCATGTCAATCATGTTGAACACAATTTCGCCAATATCAGCGGTGGCACAAATACCCCAAGACGACAGCACTTTTATTGCTAAATATCCATATTGCTGCTGAGCATATTGCCGAGCGGCTTCGCACAGATCTTGCCCACTCACGTGCTTTTCACTTTTCTTTTTTTCTCGGACCGACTGCATGTCTTTCGACTTCTCCTGCTCACCCATGCCGAGGGACTCTTGAGCAAAAGAAAGGGCTTCGAGAACAAACAGATATGCATCCAGAGGATACCTCTGATCTCGTTCGAGTAGGTCTGCCAGCGGATGATTAGGGTCAATGAGGGGCATGTATTTCTCGCACAGCGATGTTTGCTTTTACGAGTATAGCACATGGACCTCAGCGTTATCTGGTGAGACGATCCAGATACAATCAGTTCCCAGGAGCCTGCTCTTCTATAAATGTGTATCCCAGCGGAGTGAGCGGCTTGGAAAAGTCGCGAATCAGGTCAAGCCCTCGATCTATGAGGCTCGTTCGCGGATCAAACTGATAGACATCTCGGTCTTGGCCACCTGGTTTGAATACTTGAATGGCAAAGGGCATTAGATCTGTAGCCCTGAGAATGAGTTCAACTTTTGAAAAATTTGCAGCATCAACTTGAAATTTCGGCAGTGCTTCAAGCCATATTTGGTCAGTTACTGATGAAGGCGTAATAATTCGCATCGAATATCGCTTCTTCAGGGTGTCTGCCTTTGCGCCAAAAACGAATGGAAGCGGGCCTTCACTAATTGCCCGTCCTCTCATTTCAGGTGGCAGTTTTGTTTCACGGAGTTGGCGATCACTGTGCCGAAACTCATAGATGCTCGTACCGTTGCAGACCCAATGCTCACCCGAATTTGAAGGCCTTGTATCGTACGTTCTTTTTTCGGGATTCCACTGCTTTGATGACTTCACTCGAAAGAGTCCTTTATCAGGAGCAGCGTATTTTATTTCTCCTGTACTCTCAGAAAATGCTAATCGCTCCCCTGAAGAATCCGCTGGACTCCAGGCGTTGTACTCCCATTTATAAAAAGTGCACGACCAAGTCGTCACCTTCGCGTTTCGAGCTTCCCATCCGACCAATAATTGTTCGAGTGCCGCTCGTTGCTCAGGACTCAGTGTTGAAGCCTGATTCTGACTCAAGGGCTGGGCAGCTTGTTGCTGTGAAAAACTTTCAGGTTGACCAAAAACTACAACCGTAGCTACGAATGCCCAGCGACACAGCGTGCCTGACCTCACTCTGCAGGGAGTGTTACGTCGTTGATCAGAAGGGCCAGTCCAGACTACATGCACATCAAACTCCTCAATGATTTCTAGGACAGTAGCAATCTACCCAAGCAATCGCGAGGCCTTTTTCAAGGCACAAATCGTCCCTATCACGGGATTTCACCAATGAATGTCGCGGGCAGACGCATTCTTCCGCAACTCTTGTAACTCGCGGGAAAAGCCACCGGAAAGAATTGGGAATCGACACCAGGATTTCGGATCAAGGCTTTCGTCATCAAGATGAAAAGACGGTGCTAATCGCTCACGTTTCCACTGATTCCGTGACCACAACAGAAAAAAACGTTCAGTCCAATAACCTAATCTCTCAGCATCGTGCTGAGGAAATTCATTTATCAGTTGCTCCCAAATCACAACAGGCATCTGTTGATCCCGAATTGCAAATCTTTCAATTCGATCGAGCACGTCATACGGCATGAGATCAGACTCATCAGTCTGCCCATCATGAACTGGCCTCAATTCAGCGGTTGGCTGTTGCTTGTTGATTGCTCCCATAGCAGAGAGCGGCCCAACGTCCTGAGGGCCCTCATGTTCAATCCAAGTAAGCCATTCCCGGAGAAACGCTTTGTCTATTCCTGCAATTGGTGCTATTCCGCCGGCGGTGTCTCCATCCATGGTTGCATAGCCAACGGCAGCTTCTGATCGATTGCTTGTTGCAACAAGCATCGCATTATAAAGATTTGCCAACAGCCAAACTCCAGGCGCTCGCACCCTGGCCTGAATATTCTGTCGAGCAATATCGTCACTTTCCCAACTAAGTTTTCTACCAATGACTGCCTCTGCAAGTTCTTCATATTTTTGCACCAGTGATTCGACATCGAATTCATGGAACTTTGCTCCAACGGCAGACGCGATTCCGCGCGCCGCCTCTCTGGTTGTCGTACTTGAATGTACCGTTGATTGGTAAACGCACGTGAGTACTTCAGCAACAATTGCTTGAACGCCTGGATCTGAATAACTACTCCCCGACAGCTCGCGGAGATTTGAAATTAAGGCATCACCAAGGCCGAGCCTCTTTACAGCATCAGATCCGTGTTCCCGGGCAATCATTGCAATCCCTATCGCAATGAGGCAAATGACTGCTGAGGAATCCGCGCCACCACTTGCACTTACCACGAACCCACGACTTTTGCTTTTTCTCAAACTATCCATGAGCCCAAGGGATACCGCGCGTGTAAATTCCTCTTTCTTACAAACACCCGGCTTCTGGCTACGCTCCCACTCATCTCGACCGTCTCCGCCGTTCGATGGATCACGAGACGAAAGAGGAGGAAACGTGAAATTGTGCGATACGACATCGCACTGATCTGGAACACTCGTGTGCGAATTACCTCTTGCCTGAATTAGGCGTATGGCATCAATATCAACATCACCATCAACAACGGAAACATCTGCGAAGGAGAATCGTCTGCCACGAGCTACAAGACCAGAAGGGCCAGCAATCAGCGTACTGCCATCGTAGACAATTCGCCCGGCCTCATTCCCAAGATGATTCGCCAGCACGTACGCAGAGGCGAAAGCACGAGCCCCTTCCAAGACAAATCGCCTACGAATCTCATCCTTACCAAAAGCAAAATGACTGGCAGATGGATTCAAAATCACATCAACTCCACGGGCAGCGAGTCGCGCACCTGGCCGATCTGCAACCCATGCGTCTTCGCATATCTCAAAACCGATTCGAACTCCACCACAATTAAATCGCAGATCACCAAAAGGCAATTGACGTCCAGACACCGTGACCACATCCTGACGTCCCGATGGCCAGCGACGAAACCAACGAGGCTCATAATGCAGACCATCACCCGCCAAGTGCTGCTTTGCAGAAATGCCGAGAAGGTCACCATCGACGAGTAAAGCAACCCCATCGTAGACACCACTGGCCCACCGCACTGGCAAACCAACCGCCAAAACAAGCCCACGGCTGACCGGTTCAAGTTCGAGCAATATGTCCATAGCTGTTGAAAGGACGCCCGACGAATGAAACGCATCTTCGCAACCGTATCCGCTGATACAAAGTTCTGGACAACAGAGAATCGAAATTTGTCGACGACGAGCCTCTTCGCACGCTGATACGATCCGGCTCAGATTGCCTTCCCAGTCCAATGGTGTTTGATTCAGGGCGGTTGCCCCGAGACGAATGAGTTGCACGTGTTACTCAACTGCTTTCTGCCACAGTCGACTCCTCAAGATAGGTATAGCCACCTAGGCCATCTTCATAAAAACGAATAAAACGACCAGCCTGCCCATCACTTATCAAGCCATCACGAACAGCCTCTTCAATCGAACATCGAAGATTTTTTGCCAATTCTTCCGGATTGAACTCGACGTACTGAAGCACTTGGCTAACGGTGTCTCCTTTCACAACTGTATCCACGGCGACTCTTCCGTGTTCATCTGAGCTAATATGAACAGCGTGGGTATCTCCAAAGAGATTATGAAGGTCGCCAAGAATCTCTTGGTATGCACCAACAAGAAATGCACCAAGATAATACGGCTCATTCCTGAGTGAGTGCAAAGGAAGGGACCGTTTCACATCGCGACGATCAATGAACTGCTCAATCTTGCCATCGGAATCACACGTCACGTCTCCAAGAACTGCCGAGCAGTCGGGGCGCTCGTGCAGTCGGTGAATTGGCATCAGCGGGAAAAGCTGCTTTATTGCCCACGAATCCGGAATCGACTGAAATAATGAAAAATTACAGAAGTACGTATCACAAAGACTCGGTGAGATTGCCTCGATTTCTTCTGGAATGTATTCGAGCTGTTTCGCAAGCTTGTTAATTCTTTGACAAATCGACCAGTACACCTGCTCTACGAGTGCTCGCTGATCTAGCGGCAGATAGCCGCTCGCAAACAAATTCATTGCAGTATCAAGCGACTGCTGTGCATCATGATACGACTCAAGCAAATTCCTGACATTAAGACCTTCAAAAGTCTCAAGCAGATCCTGAACTGGCTGCTCTACATTCGGCGATGGCTGACCAATGTGTTCATGGCTCGCTTGTTCTGAAACCCCCAGAACGCTGAATACCAGGATGCTATGGTACGCAACCACAGCCCGACCGCTTTCCGACATTATGGTTGGATGTTCAATACCTGCATCATCACAAACATTCTGAACATGAGAGACAACGTCGTTTGCGTACTCTTGAAGACTGTAGTTTACGCTCGACTCAAAATTTGTTTGCGACCCGTCGTAATCAACGCCTAAGCCGCCACCGACATCGAGAAACTTCAAGCCTGCGCCACGTTTTACAAGCTCTACATACACGCGAGCTGATTCATTCAGCGCTGCTTTAATGTGTCGTATGTTTGTTATCTGGCTGCCTTGATGGAAATGTAACAACTGGAAACAGTCACTCATATCACGGCCAGCCAAGAGATCGACTCCCTTCATGAGCTCAGAGACACTTAACCCAAATTTGCTCCGAAACCCAGCCGATGCATGCCATCGACCACTCCCTCTGGTCGCCAACTTCATTCGCATCCCAATATTTGGCCGGACACCAATTCTTTCTGCACAATCCAAGAGCTGCGGAAGTTCAGAGAACCTCTCCACTACAGGAATGATGTTCCGGCCAATTTTTTGTGCAAGCATAACCATTTCGATAAATTCAGCGTCTTTAAAGCCATTGCAGATGATTGGAGTCTCGTTGTCTGCCAACGCGATAACCGCGAGCAGCTCCGGCTTACTACCTGCCTCGAGCCCGAATTGATAGGGACGACCAAATCGCAAGACCTCTTCGACGACCTGCCGCTGCTGGTTTACCTTAATAGGATAGATACAGCAGTAGTCACCTTGATAGCTACTTTCTTTCATTGAAGAGGAAAAGGCTTGATGAATTTCTTGAAGCCTATGCTGCAGAATTTCTCCGAATCGCAGCAGGATTGGGAGATCAATGCCTCGCACCTGAAGTCGATCGATAAGTTCTTTGAGATCAACGTGCCGCTTGGGGTTTCTATCTGGATGAACAAGTAAATTGCCATTATCGGCAATCGAGAAATAACCATTACCCCAACGTGCAACCTCGTAGAGATCTGTAGAGTCGGCAACAGACCAATTCTCACGTTCGAGATCAACAGCCATGGCTTCCTCACAGAGTTCCAGAAAAACGAGTCCTGCGCGACAAGTTTAGCCTGCCTAGGATCTTGAGCCACTTCGTGGTCTCATTTTAGGAAGTTTTCCACTTTTCTAGCTGAAGAGACCTGGAATAATCTGGCCGCCATTTGCAATTTTCATTGGTCGACCGTTTTTGGCACGAAATGTTGTCTCAAGCGAAATGTCGAGTGATTTTAGAACGCTCGTCATCAAGTCCTGAGATGAATAAGGTTCACTGGCAACTTCCCGCCCATCAGCACTTGTTTCCCCAACTACGACACCGCGATTAAACCCTGCCCCACCAACAACAGCACTCCAACTTCGGGCCCAATGATCACGGCCACCATTTCCATTTATTGTGGGCGTTCTTCCGAATTCGCCCATCCAAATTACAGCCGTCGTATCCAAAATACCTCGATCAGCAAGATCAGCTATTAGTGCACTCATGGCTCTATCAAGATTTGGCAATCTTTGATCAGCCAGTGTCCCAAAAATGTTACTGTGATTATCCCAACCACCAAGATTAACTTCAACGAAAGGCACACCAACTTCCACCAACCGCCGGGCCATCAAACACCCTCGTCCAAAATTCGTCTCTCCGTATCTCTCCCGCACAGATGCTGGCTCTTCTGACACTTTGAATGCCGCAAGCTGGCTGCTTGACATAAGCTGGACTGACTTACCGATAATTTCTCGGTGATCTTTTGGTAATTGGCCTCGTCTTTCCTGAATAAATCGATCCTCAATGGCCGCCAGCATCTGAAGCCTACTTAGCAGCCGCTCTTCAGACACTGGTGACTCGAGGTTCTTCACGTCCCCTTGAGGACTGACAACAAATGGCGCCCACGATGTACCAAGAAAGCCAGGGCCAACGCTGCCACCACCAACTGAAACGAAGGGTGGGATTTCGAGTGATGGAACTGCCGTCGCTAATTCATGAGCAATCAATGACCCGTACCCTGGATGCTCTACATTCGGATTTGGGACAAACCCGGTATGCATGTAGTAACGCCCTCTTTGATGATCAGCCTCACGCGTACTCATCGAACGAACGATTGCGAGATGATGCATTTGCTTGGCCGTCATCGGCATATGTTCACTGATCGCTATGCCGTCAGCAGATGTTGCAATCTGCTGAAATGGTCCGCCTGTTGCTTGACCTGGTTTGAGATCCCAGATATCCATCGTGCTTGGACCTCCACCCATCCACAGGAGAATCGCAGACTTGTGCTGTTTTTTGAGCTCCTCGGCATTAGCAAGCAACGAATTGGTAAATGATGCAAAGGGAGTCGATAACGCTGCCAATCCGCCAAGATGTGAAAGAAAATTCCTACGACTTCTCTTCCCGCATGGTACAGATCGATAACTTGTCCTATCCATATAACACCGTCCTCGCTAGTGATTTAAAATAAACTCATTCGAGTTCAGCAGTGCCCACCACACGTCTTGCAACGCCTCTTTGACCTGTCCCTTGCGAGCAAGGAGCAAGTGATTTGCATACCGCAGTTCGCTTGACGACGGCCATCTTGCAAGAGCTGCCACGTAAAGGGCATTTATCTTGTCTCGATTTGTTCGATTTGCCAGCACTATTTGGTCAAGAAATCCATCTTGATTGAGTGACGTAGCTGCCTGAATCAGATCACCATTGAACAACATCAGTATCTGAGGAATTGTTCCATTAAATGTCGTGCTCGAATCACCCTCATCTGTACCAAACGCAATTACAAACTGCGACAACCAGCGATCTTGACGGCCTGCAGCCTCGCTACGATCTGCTTTTGTAGCCACAACCAAAGAATCGTAGAGTTGCTCTGGTTGCATTTGCCTGACATAAAAACGACTGAAGTGCGGCTGCTCACCAGAGTCCGGTGCATCCGCTGTACTTTCTGCCTTCATGCGACTGGTGAGGCTATACGGTTTTGACAAGACAATCCAACGCATCAGTGACTTCATGTCATAACTATATTCAGCGAACCGTTGAGCCAGCCCTTCGAGTAAGGCAGGATGCGTTGGTGAATTATGGGCACCAAAATCATCTATTGGAGTGGTAAATCCATAACCAAGAAAATAGGCCCAGACACGATTCACGACAGCTTTGGGAAACAATGGATTTGACCGAATCAAAGAAGCCAGTTCCCTGCGGCGATTCACGCCATACGTCGTTCCGTCTTCGAGTAGACCGGGCAACAGCCCACTTCGTGAGATCTCAGTCCCATCAACAAAAACAGGATAGGCAACTTTAACCAAACCGTTTCTCAGTTCATAGAAAATCTCTGCTTCATCTGGATCGCCTCCCTGACCAGCAAAGTCTTCATCAACAAGTTCAATCCATGCAACGCGACGCCCTCCGTCAAACCGCCGCAAAGCTCGGGCCTGCCTGAAAAACGCATTCAACTCCCAAAACTGATTCTGTTTTACTCCGCTATTAAATGGATGATTATGGCATTGCGTGCATTGAACCTGCAGCCCTAAGAAAATTTGTGCAGTTTTCGCCGTTGCCTGCAAACCTCCATCAGCAAGCTTTCCGCTCAGGAAATTTGTGGCTCCGTTAAATAGCGTGGCATCTTCCCTCGCAGCATTGTCTCCTGTTGCGGTAAGCAGTTCCTCAACGAATTGATCATACGGAATATTTGCCTCCCACGCGGCCTGCAAATATTTCCGCATACCGTCTCGATCGATCATCCGATTATCAGTGTCTCGGCCAATGAGTATCGTCGTCCATACGTTCGCCCAATGCTTTGCATACTCCCGTGTGTATTCTTCACCGAGAAGACGATCGACAAGAACTGATTGCCTGTTGTGGCTACTATCATTCTTGTACTGCAACACCTCATCAATAGTTGGAATCCTCCCTATGAGGTCCAGGTAGACACGTCGGCACCATTCGAGATCTGCGGCTTGCTCTGCTGGCTTGATATTCGCGTCTGCCCAAGCTGCCTCAATCTGATCATCAATAAATGCAACCTGAGGAACTACTGATGAATTGTCGGCATAAAGAGGCACGGTGCGGTACGCAAATGTAAACAGCGCCACTGAGACCAGAGAAAGCCTCACCACAACTCGACTGGTAAAGCTGTCATATTTCCGTGGGTATTCCCCTGTCATCATTCGGCACCCTCGCGTTCACTTGAGACAATTGCGCGTTAGGACGATTGTATATTTTCCTCCTAAGACACAAGAGTCAAGCCTACACGCAACCTACAGAAGTGGTGAAACACCTGTGGCTCTGTTTCAGCCGAGAGAAAATCAGTTATGAGTTGGCTGATTCGAGTTCGGGGGCAACTGGTGCAGCCGAGACAGATTCACCTACAAACTCAAGTATTGCCCGGGGGCCTGCATCACCGAGACGGGGCATCGCCAACTTAAGAATCCGAGTATACCCACCCGGACGACTTGCAAACCGAGGTGCCACCTCGCTAAAGAGAATTCGAGTTGCTTGCTTATCACCGAGAAGCCTCAGCACCCGACGTCGAGCCGTAACCGCAGGCGCCATAGCCTGAGCCCACTTTTGCCACTGCTCACTCTGCCGCCACTTCTTCCATTCTGCTGTATCTCGGTCTGCGGACACTGCAAATGCCTCAGCCGCTTGTTCCGCCAGCAGCCCCCGTTTCGCTATCGTAATGCATCGTTCGACCAACGGACGAACTTCCTTCGCCTTCGCGACCGTCGTCACGATTCGTCCGGCTACTTTCGGAGCACCCGGTTCTCCTGGCTCAAATTCTCGTTCCGTAAGAACGAGAGATGAAGCAAGATTTCGAAGCATAGCTCGCTGGTGAGAAGGACTTCTACCGAGCACTCTGCCCTTGCGACGATGACGCATTGTTCAACCTTTTCTTCTTTCGATCTCTGAAATATGCCTTGCCGAAATTCAGGAATGCATTCCTGCTGACTCCATACCAAACGATACCCCAAGCTCTTTGAGCTTTTCTTCAATTTCCTGCAGCGTCGTCTCGCCGGCACTCTGCAAATTTGCAACTTCTTCGCGAGTCTTCGCAACCAACTGACCGAGGGTCGTAATATCATTCCGAATCAAACTATTCTCAGCACGGTGCGAAAGATTTAACTGAGAAACCAACATCCCAAGGCGACTCTCAAGGGGAGCCTCAAGCTTTTCGAGATCAAGAACACCTTCACTTGGAGAAGCGTTGTCACCTGAAGCTGCATGGATTGAAGCCCCCGGCGAGGTGTACCCAACAAACGGATTAAGATGCTTGCGAAGAATCTTAGCCGCCTCAACAATCGCCATTTCCGGCGTGATTGTGCCATCAGTCCAAACTTCAAGAGTCAACTTGTCGTAGTTTGTTTTTTGGCCAACACGCGTTTCTTCAACCTCGTATCGCACACGAGTCACTGGGCTGAACACTGCGTCAACAGGAATGATACCGATCTCATGCCCGTCCGGACTGTGCTCACTACTTGGCACATACCCACGACCATTTTCGATCACCATCTCCAGTTCAAATGGAACATCGTCTGTAAGAGTTGCGAGCACAAGATCTTTGTTTACAACTTCAACAGACTCATCTGTCTGAACGTCAGCAGCCGTGATCGGGCCCTTCAAGCTCTTCTCAACATGAACAACCCGTGTTGAATCACTATGGTTCTTCACAACCATACTTTTCACGGCAAGGACGATATCTGTTACATCCTCCTGGACACCCTTTATGGTCGTAAATTCATGCTGTGCTCCCCCAAGTTTGATCTGAGTTACTGCACTACCTTCAAGGCTTGATAGCAGAATACGACGAAGACTATTTCCAACAGTCGTCCCAAAACCTCTTTCAAAAGGTTCGGCTGTAAACTTGCCATAAGTATTCGTCAGCGTCGCGGTATCGGCGACAACGGAGCCTGGAAGTTCGAGGCCTCGCCAGCGGATATGCATATGGTTCTCCTTAGTGTCTTCTATTCTCAATTACATTTTCAGGAACTTAACTGTTGACGATGGCTGCAGCATCAACATCGACTTCACGTTTAAACACGCCGTTTCTTTGGTGGGCGACACCCGTTGTGGGGCAGTGGAGTAATGTCTTCAATGCTCTTCACATTCATGCCAGCCGCCTGAAGAGCAGTAATGGCACTTTCGCGACCACTTCCTGGCCCTTTCACACGGACTTCGAGGTCCTTCACGCCAAACTTTGATGCTTTTTCAGCCGCCTGTTGAGCGGCCATTTGTCCCGCAAATGGGGTGCCTTTACGGCTTCCCTTAAAACCACACGTTCCACCACTTGCCCAACAGAGCGTGTCACCCCGCTGGTCTGTGATTGTAACCGTTGTGTTGTTAAAAGTTGCGTCAACGAATGCTATTCCCGAGGACACACTTTTCTTTTTTGTTTTCGCTGTCTTGGCCATTATTCAGTCGCCCTGATTCGCTTGATCGGGCTTACCACTTTCCTTCCTGTCGAATTCTGTTGTTTTGTATCACCCGGCTCTGAAACCGTTCCTGTCTTACATTCCTACGGAAGCGTCTCCGATTATTTAAGATCCTTTACACCCTTCTTGCCAGCAACCGTCTTCTTCGGCCCCTTACGAGTCCTTGCGTTTGTTCGAGTACGCTGACCACGAACTGGCAGGCCACGTCGATGGCGAATCCCACGATAGCAGCCAATGTCTTTCAAGCGAGAAACCCCTTGGGCCACTTGTCTTCGCAACTGCCCCTCGACGACATAATCCTTGTCGAGCAGCGAAGCCATACGCGCTAGCTCGTCCTCATGAAGTTCCCTTGCCTGAGATTCAGGACTCACGCCGGCCTTGCGGCAAAGTTCTCTTGCAACGCGAGGTCCAACACCATAAAGGTACTGAAGTGAATAAATAGTCTTTTTGTCGGAAGGTATGTCAACACCGAGCAAACGTGGCATAGGTAAGCTTTCAGGAACGAACCAAATCTATTTGTGATACACCTTGAATTAAAACAGCAGTTGGAATCTGGCGATTGAATGTTCGTCAACCGCCAAGCCTCTAGCACTACCTGCTTTGACTCAATCACTCGATTCGCCAGATAACGGCGCTTCCTCAACCGTTCTACTAGCCTTGTCGTTGTTTATGCCGCGGATTGTCGCATAAAACGAAGACTACTCCGCGACGGCGGACAATCTTGCATTTATCGCAAATACGTTTGACGCTGGCACGCACTTTCATTGAAATCATGACGCAGCAGCGCCATACCTCACAGCAATAGTAAGACAGTTGATCTGAACAAATCGAAGCCTCGAAGTATAGCCACGGCAAACGGTAGTTCACAAGTAGGCCCACGAATTTCCGGCTATCGAGCGAATTCCAAGCTGACATGAGGCTAGTTGAGCATGGACCAGTTACCCCTGAGAAGTCGTCGCAGCATCAGTCGTTTTCTCTTCTTCTCCGGATCGGGGGTCCGCTGTGAGCGCCCACGGCCCATTCTCCGTCATTGCTATTGTGTGCTCAAAATGAGCACTGTACTTCCCATCAGCCGTTGATTGGGTCCAGAAATCTGGCAGTGGTCGTACTTTTTTGGTCCCCATGTTCACCATGGGTTCCACCGCAATAACAAGCCCTGGTTCCAGCTCGAAATCATGCTTACGACGAAACGACGGAGAGCAGAAGTTTGGCACCTGAGGATCCTCGTGCATGTTCTTGCCTATGCCATGACCGACAAAATTCTCGACAACTGCAAACCCATAATCTCGAACAAAGGTGGCCATTTCTGATGCAACATCACCCCAACGATTTCGTGAGCCCATAAGTTTGATCGCCAACTGCAGAACACCCGACGTACAGTCCAAGAGTTTCTGAACATCGTCATCTACCTGGCCAACGGCATGCGTAAAGGCGGAGTCACCACACCAGCCCTTCAGTTTGCAGCCGGTATCGATGCTGATAATATCGCCTTCCACTAACTTCCGAGAACCGGGAATTCCATGGACGACTTCATCATTTACCGAAATACAGCATACGGCAGGAAAAGGCACTCGCCCCGGGACCCCCTTAAAGAGTGGCACTACATTTTGCTCCTCAAAGAACTTCTCCACTGCCTGATCAATTTCACCAGTCGTGACTCCTGGACGAACAAGACGTTTGGCAATTTGATGGGCTTCCCAAACAACAAGGCCGGCCTTTCGCATGGCCTCTATCTCTCGACTCGATTTTAGCTTCAGCACGTCAGTTCTTCCTCTTCACCAGGACTACCGAGGGGGCAGAAAACAACCCTGCCGCGGCCTCTCCTCAACAATAGAGCGTACATCCGAAACGATTCAGTTTACTGTATGACATTTTTAAAATGTTCTAGCGTTTTGCTCGACGAAATGCACGGATTGCCTGCCGAACCCGGTCAAAGATATCATCAGCAGAACCCAGCCCGTTCACACTTCTTAATTTTCCTTGTAATTTATAATAGTTTAGAAGAGGGGCTGTCTGTCTTTCAAAACTTTCGATTCGGCGAGCAAACACTTCTGGGCTATCGTCTTCTCGTTTTCGTGCCAGCATACGACGGACAAGTTCTTCTTGAGGAACGGATAGTTCGATTACACCGTCAACGCTCATTGCTTGCCGCTCGAGAAGATCGTCAAGCATTTCGGCCTGATTAATTGTTCTCGGGAACCCGTCAAGAAGGCAGCCTCCCCGGCAATCCTGGTCCTTCAGTCGGCGTGTTACCAATCCAAGTACGAGTTGATCCGGGACCAACTGACCCGCCTGCATGTAGCAAGAGGCCTCTTTTCCCTCAGCTGTTTTTTGTGCAATGGCAGCTCGTAACATCTCGCCTGTCGAGAGGTGCGGCACTCGAAGAAAGTTGACGAGCCTCTCGCATTGCGTTCCCTTCCCTGCCCCCGGTGGTCCAATCAGGATTATCCGCATAGGACTACAAGACCGTGGAATGAAACTAGAGGGTTATGAAGCCAAGGGGTAAATGGCTCAAACGGCAAAAAGGAGACAACCAAGCTGCATAAGCTTGTGACAGATCAAGTTATGACTTCTCCAGCAGACCACTGTAGTTCCGCATCACAAGATGACTATCAATTTTTTGAACGAGATCGAACGCAACGCTCACTGCAATAAGCAAACCGGTGCCTCCGTAAAAACTAGCAATCTGAGCAGGGATGCCAAGTGCTCCACTCACAATCGTCGGGATGACTGCAACGAGAGCCAGAAAACCCGCTCCGACGTATGTAATTCGTTCCATGACCCGCTCAAGATAGTCGGCGGTTCTCTTTCCAGGTCGGTAGCCGGGAATAAATGAGCCAAAGTTCTTTAGGTTATCGGCCATTTCTTTAGGATTAAATGTGATTGCCGTCCAAAAATAACAAAAGAAGTAGATAAGCGCGATATAGCAAATATTGTAGAGGTATGACTGTCCTCTCGTAAACGAATCGTGAAGTGCCGCCAGCACCGTATTCCCTGGATAGGCGCTGCTCAAATACTGAAAAAACATCTGCGGAAACAGCAGCAATGAACTTGCGAAGATAATCGGCATAACACCTGCTTGATTCACACGAAGTGGAAGATATTGACGAGTGCCTCCGTAAACTCTTCTCCCTCGCACATGCTTCGCACTCTGAGTTGGAATTCGTCGTTGCCCCTGGGTCATAAAGACTACCCCGGCGACAACGCCAACAAAAAGAGCGGCCAGAACAAGAATTGTCTCAATACCCATTTTCCCACCGCCCCCACCAAGTTCCCAACTTGTGTCTCCCGCGAGTGACACAAGTGCACTTGGCATGGCGGCGAGAATGCCTGCCATAATCAACAAACTTATTCCATTCCCAATACCAAATTCATCTATTTGCTCACCAAGCCACATGAGAAAAACGGTGCCTGCTGTCATTGTCAGCACTGCAACCAACTGCCACGAAAACGGCAAACTCCCGTCTACGAGAAAACTGGACTGGATAAGAGACGCTTCACCGATTCGAGTATTCGAAAGAAACGCAACATATGCCCAACTCTGCAGGAGACAAATGCCAACAGTTGCGTAGCGTGTGTACTCATTGATTTTTTTGCGCCCCGACTCGCCTTCCTTTTGAAGTCTTTCCAGAGGCGGCCAAACTGTACCTAATAACTGAAAAATAATTGATGCAGAAATATATGGCATTATCCCCAGCCCAAAGATTGTGGCCTGAGAAAGTTGACTTGCCGAAAAGACTGCGACCGTCTTGAGAAGATCACTGATTCCACCGGACTCCTCAGCGAAGGCTCGCATTGCGGCCGGATCAACAATTGGCAAAGGGACCTGCCACCCAACACGATAGATAGCAAGCAGACCAAGAGTCAGTAAGATTTTTTGACGCAACTCTGGAATCGTAAAAATGATTCTTATCTTCTCGAACACGTCAGCGACTCCCTGTCTTTGTTCCGAAAAACTTTGGCTGTTCCTTCAGCATTTCGAATGCGTTGAAAAATTAGTAACTGGCTTTCAAGGGCCAAGAAGCATTTGGGGAAATTCAAATCTCGATAGGCCCAGACACGAACTGCCTCAAGATCCCTAATCTACCCTGAAACACTCATCTATGGCGATGCTGATTGTTCGGTGTCCCGGACCTTCTTTTGCCCCTTCACGAGAGCTGCTGGGCCGGGCACCTCACTCACGCTCCCTCCAGCTGCCAAGATTTTCTCACGTGCCTGCTTACTAAAACGGTGTGCTGAAACTGATAATGACTTTGAAATTTCCCCATCACCCAAAATTTTTAATTCGTGCCAAATACCCTTCGCAACACCAGAAGTACGGAGTAGTTCAGGTGTGACATCTGCACCTGCCTCAAATGCCGACTCGAGATCGGACACGTTGATACTCTTGACTATTCTGCCATGACGGTTGTTGAAGCCCCGTTTCGGAACCCGTCGAATAATAGGACTTCGTCCACCCTCAAAAATTGAAGGAGCACTCCAGCCGGCCAACTGGCCCTGGCCTTTATGGCCACGGCCTGATGTCTTGCCGTGGCCGGATCCCGGTCCGCGACCTATTCGCGAACGTTTACGGTTTTTATGAACACTTTTATTAATGTCATTGAGTCTCATGGAGATACCTGCTTAATCAATTCTTCTTTAAGTGAATGTGTGTCACATTTGTCTTATGAATTTTCCGAGAGAGCAACTCCTCGTAGCCGCTCTACATCTTCTACCGTTCGCAATTGCTTGAGGCCATTAATGGTAGCTTTCACAAGGTTTAGCGGATTCACTGAGCCGTGGGATTTTGTCAGCACATCCTGAATACCAGCTGATTCACAGACGGCTCGCACCGCAGCACCAGCGATGATTCCCGTACCAGGACTGGCGGGTAACAGAATAATTTTTGATGTTCCGCTCAATCCCTCAACACGGTGTGGGATCGTTCCGGACACCAGAGGAACCTCGACAAGGTTCTTCATGCCATCCTTAATGCCCTTCTCTACCGCAGGAGGTACTTCATTTGCCTTTCCATACCCGCAGCCAACCTTGCCCTTCCCATTCCCAACAACAACGAGGCCTGCAAAGCTGAAACGCCGACCGCCTTTGACAACAGTCGCACATCGACGAACCTTCACTACTCTTTCAGTGAATTCGCCACCTGCCCGGGATTCTCGTCCACCTGCCGGGGATTTTCGTCCACCTGATGTGTTTGCTGCCACGCTTAATCTCCTGATAAATTTTCGCTTAGAATTCTAACCCTGCTTCACGTGCAGCATCAGCTAACGCTGCAACACGACCGTGATACCGACACGAACCACGATCAAAACAGACTCGTGATATCCCTGCTGCTTTCGCCCGTTCAGCAACAGCCTTGCCAATGGCAACAGCAGCGCTGCGATTACCGCCAAAAGCAACATCTGACTTGAGTTGCGGCTCAACCGTAGCTGCTGCAACAACCGTTTTGCCAGATGCGTCATCAATTACTTGTACATAAATGTGTTTGTGACTACGGCGCACAGATAGCCGCGGCCGTTCCGATGTACCTCGAAGCGGCTTGCGCACGCGATGGCGACGACGTGTTCGCTGTTGCAGTATTGATTTCGCATGATCCATTTCAATTTCTCCTCGTTAGCACGCTATCAGCCGCCCTGGGCACATTGCGTTATTTCGTGACGGCCTTACCTGCCTTGCGACGAACTTGTTCATTTTCGTAACGGATTCCTTTTCCTTTATACGGTTCTGGTTTCCGAAGCGAACGAACCTCTGCAGCAAATTGACCAACCAACTGCTTGTCGATGCCTTTAATATTGATGTGGGTCTGATCAGGGCAGGTAACATTTAAACCCTTTGGAACTGGAACGTGAAGCTCGTTCGCAAAACCAACCCGTAATTGCAGCACATCTTTTTGCAAAACCGCAAGATAGCCTACTCCAACAATCTCTAGTCGTTTTTCATAACCCTTCGTGACTCCCTCAACCATGTTATTTACAAGCGATCGAGTCAGTCCGTGCAAAGATCTCGACAACTTCGCGTCGTCATCCCTCGAAACACGGATGAGTGCTGCAGAGTCATCTACATCCACACTTACTGCGGGGTGATGCTCATGCTCCAACTTGCCGAGTGGACCTTCAACCGATACTAAACGGCTGTCGACCTTCACATTGACACCTTGAGGGATGGCAACGGGCGATTTACCTATTCGTGACATGCTGGAAACCTTTCTCTCGACTCAGCAACAACTAACAGACTGAGTACATCGATACCGAACTTACAATTGCTTTCTCAAAACTCACCACAGTTCACACAAAACTTCACCACCAAGTTTTCGCTGTCGAGCCTCTCTGTCACTCACAACACCGCTCGAGGTGGAGAGGATTGTTATACCGAGCCCGTTAAGGATGGGCCGCAGACGAGCCGACCTGCTGTAGACACGCCTGCCTGGCGTACTAATCCTTTTAATATGCTGGATTAAACGCTCGCCATTCGGCCCATATTTCAATTCCAACTGGAGCACCGGTGCTGGCGTAGATTCGACTTCTCGCCAATCCCAAATGAATCCTTCTTTTTTTAACACATCTGCCAGACCACGCTTCACCTTCGAAAAAGGCACGTCTACCGTTGGATGTTCAACACGAACAGCGTTTCGGATACGAGTGAGCATGTCGGCTATCGGGTCGGTCATCATATGATTTTCGTTCCTACCAACTGGCCTTACGAACACCCGGAATGTTGCCTTGATCAGCCAACTTCCGGAAACAAATGCGACAGATTCCAAACTTGCGGTAAACCGCTCGAGGCCTGCCACACAGCATGCAACGACGAATAGTTCGGGTCGAAAATTTTGGTGGCCGCTCTGCAGCGGCAATTTTGGATTTACTTGCCATAATCTTTACCAACCGTCACTACTGAATACTGACGGCATTAGGTTATTTACAGAACTGCTACGCCGCAGTTCCTCCTTCCTCCTCAGTCTTTTTCATGGGGAGCCCCATTGCTCGCAACAGAACTCGAGCATCATCATCACAATGAGCTGTCGTCACCAAGGTAATATTCATGCCCTGAGGGCGAGTGAACTTGTCTGGATTGATTTCTGGAAAAACCATTTGCTCAGATAGTCCGAGACTGTAATTACCACAACCATCAAAAGCCGTAGCCGAAAGGCCACGAAAGTCCCGAACTCGTGGAAGCGCCAACGCGATAAGACGATCAAGAAACTCGTACATCCTGCGTCCCCTCAGCGTCACTTTGCATCCAATCGGCAAATCCTCTCGCAACTTGAATCCGGAAACAGCTTTTCTCGACAACGTTGCCACAGGCTTCTGCCCTGCTATTTGAGTAAGCGCTGCCATGGCCTCTTCAAGATGTTTTTTTTCTGTAACTGCCGTCCCGACACCCATGTTGATTACAATCTTCTCGATCTGTGGAATCGCGTGAGGGTTCTTTTTAGAAAGCTCTTCTGCAAGCGCTGGGCGGACTGTCGTATTGTAAAGTTCCTGCAGCCTCGGTGTTCCCGAGGCGGATTCACTAACTGAATCTTTTGCAGATTTTGACTTTTTTGCCATTTCCGTTTCCCTTAATTCAACCGTATCCAAAAATCTTTTGTATTGCCTGTTTTTTACCAGCACCAACACTTACCTACGAACCACAAACACCCTCGGCTACTTTCAGCCAGCTCTCGACCGGCCAACCTCACCTTGCTCACTACCACACTTCCGACAGACCCGTTTTTTCGATCCATCGGTCAGAGAAACACCAAGACGTGATGCCTTTCCACAGGCCGCACAGAAGAACAACACGTTTGACGCATCGATTGGCATCTCTTTACTAAGACGCCCCCCTTGGGGATTCTTCTGGCTTCTTTTTATATGACGATAGACCCGGTTGACGCCCTCAACGACGAGTTTGCCGTTCGCAGAATCAACCGAGAGGACTCGTGCACGCGTACCGCGCGAGTTACCCGATTGAACTTCAACTGTGTCACCTGTACGAATCAACATCAAATTACCTCACTTGCCAGACTCACAATTTTCATGAAATTACGGTCTCGCAACTCACGGGCTACAGCACCAAAGATTCGAGTACCCCTAGGATTCTTATCGCTATCAACAATCACGCAGGCATTGGAATCAAACCTCACGTAACTCCCGTCAGTCCGGCGGGTTGGACTTTTAACGCGGACAATAACCGCTTTCACAACAGCCTTCTTTTTGACATCACTTCCAGGAATAACGCTTTTCACGCTACAGACAATTACGTCGCCAAGCCCAGCGGTTCGCTTCTTGCTACCGCCGAGAACCTTGAAGCACATAACTTCTTTCGCACCTGTGTTATCAGCGACTGTGAGCCGCGACTGCATCTGAATCATTCGTCAACTCCCTCTTCATCACCTGCACCGCCTGCAGTCGTCTCACTAGCCTGACCTGTTGCCTTCGCTTCTTCGTCACGAACTGATGCCTCGCGCAACTCCGTGGCTCTTGCTCCAGACCGCAATGCCGCCAAGTCGACAGCCGTGCTTTTTGCGACAACCCGAACCAATTCCCAACGTTTTGTCTTACTTCGTGGAGGACACTCCATGATCTCAACGAGATCACCAGGCGCCGACTCCTCCGCCTCATCGTGTACATGGCAGACAGTACGGCTATGCAAAATTCGGCCATATTTAGGATGGCGAATAATACGAGGAATCTCCACCCGTCGTGTTTTACTTGCTGCAGCACTTGTTACTGTGCCGGTTTCAACTTTTTTTGGCATACCTGTTTGTCCTAGCGGGCTTGTACCGCTGATTACGTTTTTGTTTTTTGTTGACTAAGCCACTGATGTGCTCTTCTGCCTTCGTTCGAACTTATTTCTAGTTAGTACTCACTTTAGAAGTTGAATCAGCGTCCGCACTTGTTCCTTCACCGGAAACACCCGCCTCCCGACTCCGCTCTCCTAAAACCGTCTGACAACGAGCAATAAGCTTCCTCTGTTTTCGCATTTCAGACGGAGCTGCAAGCTTTTCCGTCTGAGACTGGATCCGCAGACGAAACAGGGATTCAGCCGCATCCTTCCAAACAAGCCGAATCTGCTCGTCACTCATTTCTCGTAATTCTGTTGCCTTCGTCATCGCTTCATTTCTTTTCTGAACATGAGACCGTCGGACTCTTTGGACATGCCGAACTCGGATTCTCCTGAACTACATTGTCCTCTTTTTAACCATTCGCACTCGTACCGGCATCTTGTGAGCAAGACGTGCAAAGCACACCTTTGCAACATCTTCAGTCACACCACCAATCTCAAAGAGAACCGTCCCAGGACGAATAACTGCAGCCCAGAAATCAGGTTCTCCTTTCCCTTTACCCATACGGGTTTCCAATGGGATGGAGGTAATTGATTTGTGTGGAAACACGCGTATATACAGTCGTCCACCGCCCCGCAGATACTGCTGGGCAGCGATTCGGCCGGCTTCAATCGTGGCAGCAGGAAGCCACCCCGGCTGTTCGGCTTGGAGGCCGAATTCACCAAAGATGACCCTGTTTCCACGGGTCGCCTCACCTTTTATACGACCTCTTTGGCTTTTTCGGTGTTTGACCCTCTTGGGCATCAGCGGCATCGCCGTTCTCCTCGTACATCCCTTGGTTCACCCACACCTGAACACCGATGTGTCCCTGTGCTGTTAGTGCTTCACAAAACCCGTAATCAATCTTTGCTCGTATTGTTGACAGGGGCATCGACCCCGCAATGCTTTTCTCGCGTCGCGACATTTCGGCCCCACCTAGTCTGCCTGCCAACTGAATTTTGACGCCTTTCGCACCGGCATCCATCGTGGACTCAATTGTTCGTTTCAATGTCCTTCGAAAGGCAGCCCGCTTCACCAACTGATCTGCAATATCTTCTGCGACAAGTTGCGCCTGAATTTCAGGTCGCGTAATCTCTTCAACCTTCAGGTTCACTCTTCGACCAAGCAGCTCCTGTAACTCATCTTGCAAACGGTCAACCTCTTGACCCTTTCGGCCAATGATCACACCGGGACGAGCAGAATGAAGAATGACCTTCACTTCGTCCCGTGTTCGCTCTATCTCGACCTTCGCAATAGCTGCTGAACGATACTTTTTCTTCATGAAGCGACGAACTTTAAAGTCTTCGAGCAGCAAGCCTCGAAACTCTTTCTTGGGCGCATACCAACGGCTCTTCCACGGCTCGGTAATGCCGGTACGGAATCCAGTTGGATTTACTTTTTGACCCATTTTCTTTTCCCTTTTGTGTTTTCCGAGTAACCAGTCAAAGACCGTGGCTATTCCTCAGTTCCTGCTTCACCAGAAGTTTGGCTGCCGTCGGAACTTGCCACGGCGACCGTATCGAGTGAAACCTTAATGTGTGACATCCTTTTCTTGATTTCGTAGGCCATACCACGCGCTCTTGGCTGATACCGCTTAAACATCGGCCCGCCATCGATTCGTGCATCGACCACGACAAGATCATCGACACCAGGAGCCTGCTGATGCTCAGCATTCCCAAGTGCACTTTTAATAACTTTCTCCAACATCCGCGCACCACGGTGTGGCTGGAAACGCAGGATATCCAATGCCTCGTCTGCAAACTTGCCGCGAACAAGGCTGGCAAGATGCCGCACCTTACGGGCACTGATCCGGGCATATTTGTGCGTTGCTGTATAGGCCATGAATACCTCGTTACTTTCCCTTCCCGCCATGACCCCGAAAGGTACGGCTGGGTGAAAACTCTCCAAGCTTGTGACCAACCATGTCCTCTGTCACGAACACCTTCAGGTGCTGCTTACCATTATGAACCATGAAGGTCAGCCCAATAAATTCGGGCACAATCGTACAAGCACGTGACCATGTCTTGATCGGGTCACGATCACCACCAGACAGTTGCTTCTCGACTTTTTCATAAAGCCGAGGATCAACGAATGGTCCTTTTTTCGAACTGCGTCCCATGATCTACCTTCCAGTTGCCTGATTCACACCTACGTGTCGCTTTTTTGTCTATTCTTGAAAATTGTTTTCTACTTCACCCGAATCTGCCCGTACCGCTTACTCTTTCGGCGACGGATAATTGATGCGCCTGATGGCTTTCGAGGCTTTCTCGTTCCGCCACCCTTCGCACTTTTGCCTGTGGGGCTGACAGGATGACGACCACCTTTTGTTCTTCCCTCACCACCACCATGCGGATGATCAATCGGGTTCATTGCTGTGCCACGGACATGAGGTCGCCTGCCGAGCCAACGGCTTCGACCAGCTTTCCCGAGCCGAACATTCATATGCTCTGAGTTTCCGATAGCCCCGATAGTTGCACGGCAGGCGGCCGGAACACGACGAATTTCGCCGGAAGGCAAGGAAATCTGAGCCCACCCTGCTTCGCGAGCCATAAGCGTGGCTGATGTTCCTGCCGACCTACAAAGCCGACCACCGCGACCAGGTTGAAGTTCGATGTTGTGGATTGTGGTGCTCAGAGGAATTGCCGATAAAGGCAACGAATTGCCAACTTCAGGACTTGCATCCGCGCCACTCACGACCGTACTACCAACTTCAAGCCCATCAGGGGACAGAATGAATCGCTTCTCGCCATCAACATAGTTAATAAGGGCTATGCGGCATGTTCGATTTGGATCGTATTGGACAGAATCAACTTTGCCAGGGATACCATCTTTGTTGCGACGAAAATCAATAAGACGGTAGTGCTGCATATGGCCACCACCGCGATGACGCGATGTAATTTTCCCTTGATTATTACGGCCACCGGTTTTTTTCTTTCGTACTCGCAAGTTTTTAGGAACATCTGCACCAGGGGTCAATTCAGCAAAGTCCGACACACTCGCGGTGCGGCGTCCGGCACTTGTCGGCTTGTAAATTCGAATTCCCATTAGTCAGTACTTCCCGTCGCTATGTTTTTTCAACCTGTACACAAAATTGTTGTGGCAAAACCTAGAAGAGCGTAATCTTGTCCTCTGCATTAAGCGTCACAATTGCTTTTTTCCATGGCTTTGTGCTCCCTCGCCGCATTCGACTGCGACGCATCTTCCCAAGCCTATTCTGCACCGCTACCTTGCTGACTCGCACTTGAAACAGCTCTTCGATTGCGTGGCGAACGTCCGCCTTACTTGCAGCTGTCGCAACTTCAAACGCATACGCATTGTTGCGATTCGCACGATGCATACCCTTCTCCGTCACCAACGGCCGAATAATGACCTGATGGGGGGCGAGATTAGGATTCAGTTTTGGTGCTGGGGGGATAGGAACCGCCATGAGCTACGCTTCTCCTTCTTGCTTGCCTTGAGACGCCACGCGACTCCGAGCAGAAGCTTTCGCACTCTTGCGGCCACCTTGCTTGCGAGCTGACCTGGTTCGGCTGCTCTCACGAAGTCGTTTGGTCTCTTCCCGAAACGCATCTATTGCCGCAGTAGTCATCACAATCGCTCTCGGCTGGAGGATTGACAGGGCGTTTAGTTCAGCAACCGGCGAGACAGTGACGCCCTGTATGTTTCGTGCGCTCTTCCAAAGATTACCGTTATGGGCATCCGAAGAAACCAAGACGGTTTTGCCGGCCATGCCTAGCGAATTGAGCGTCGCAACCATTGACTTTGTTTTGGGTGAGTCAAAATCAAGGCTCTCAACGAGTGTTACTTCTTGATCTGCGAGACGAGCCGCTAACGCCATTCGGGTTGCTGACTGAAGCGCTTTTCGCGGCATTCTCCAACTAAAATCTCGCGGGCGTTTTGCAAATATATGCCCACCACCACGACGAACACCACTTCTTTTCGAACCAGCACGGGCATTTCCGGTACCCTTCTGGCGATACATTTTTTTTGTCGTTCCGGAAACCTCTCCACGACTCTTTGTACGAAATGTGCCTTGTCGCAGATTAGCTTGATACATCACAACCGCGTCGTGCAACAATTGCTTGTTGATTTTGGGAGACAACTCTGACGGGTCGATCTCGTACTCACCAACTTGTTTTCCGTCTGCGTTATAGACAGTGAGGTTCATTTTGCACCCTTCTTCTTCATAGTGGGAGTTCCAACACCACCCGAACGCTTAACTTTGTTGGTTTGCCGTACAACGACATAACCGCCATTCGGCCCAGGCACTGCGCCACGCACCACCAGAAGATTCCGATCGTTGTCGATATCTACAAGACGAAGATTTCTCATCGTGGACCGCTCATTTCCAAAGCGTCCAGCCATCTTCTTTCCCTTGAAGAGACGACCCGGGGACTGGCACATTCCAGTACCACCCTGATGCCGATGCACTTTCTTCACGCCATGACTTGCTCGCTGCCCACTAAAGCCATGACGCTTCATAACACCGGCGGTTCCCCGGCCTTTTGATACGCCGATCACATCAACGGCATCACATCCTTCAAATACTGCAACTGTAATTTTTTGGCCCACACGAGCCTTTGTTTCGCCACGAAACTCTCTAACAAAACGCTGCGGCTCACAGTCAGCCTTGGCCGGCATTTCGACCCCGGCATGACTTCGTTTCTTCGCACGCTTACTATCGAGTTTGACAACCTGACCACGCACAGAACGACTTGCTAGACGGCGGGGCTTATCTCTGTAACCCACCTGAATGGCATCGTAGCCATCTCGATCCGCAGAACGGGAAAGGAGCACTGTGCAGGGGCCTGCCTCGATAACAGTTACCGGAACAACTGTGCCGTCGTCATCAAAAATTTGGGTCATCCCAACCTTGCGTCCCAGAAGACCCTTCCGCCCCATTTCTGCAGGCTCAGGTGCCGTAGCAACCGCTGACGCGTCGCTATCCGACTGGCTTTCAGGCGTTTCGTCTTTTTGATCTTCTGCAGCCATATTTTATTTCGCTAATAGATGCTTCGTCAGCCAAAGCTAACAAAGCCTCTTCCGTCACACCTGAAGCCTCTTAGCTGCGGGAGAAGTCGTTTCCCTTCGACCCTTACCCGCGAAGCCTTCCAAGCATGAACTGTGCGCTCCTAGTTTGCGTTTTCTTTACCCTTGAAACCCGCAGGTTTCACTTTCATTCTTCAACCTCGACGAGTTACGCCGACGAGGCCTTAATCTTGATATCTACACCAGCTGGGAGGCTCAGTTTATTAAGAGCCTCAATCGTCTTGGCCGTGGCCTGTACAATATCTACAACCCGCTTATGCGTTCGAATTTCATACTGCTGGCGGGCCTTCTTATCGACATGTGGGCCCGAAAGCACCGTGTATCGTTCAATTCGTGTTGGAAGTGGTATTGGTCCGTGTACCTCGGAATTTGTTCGCTTGGCCGTATCAACGATCTCGGCAGCACTCTGGTCGAGTACCGCATGGTCATACGCTTCCATACGAATGCGAATTATTTCCTGCGTCGGCGCAGCCACGGCAAAACTCCAATTCCACTTTCTCTAAACAATGTCATGACAACTGCTCTGTAAACGCCACTCCGATACCCACTGAAATGTGAGCGAATGACGTCGACAGGACTGTCGCCGAGACTAAAAAAAGCCGTCGAAACGGCAAACTCCACTTCAGCCAAGCCCAATGAGGAACCGGGGGCCGAATGTGGAGGAACCTCGAAATGTAAGACCGCAGGGTGGAGATGTCAACACACCGGCCTGTTTTTCGGAGTATTCTGTGCACCGCCGGTCCATCTGGTCAGACAAACGACTCAGCTGTTTCCGCAGAAGCCGGCCCATACTTCAGTGGAGCCATTGTGAAGCTTGCCCTGCCCTGACTAACACTCCGAACGGCCGCTGAGTAACCGAACATCTCGGCAAGTGGGGCTTCGGCGGTCAGAACGTTCATGCCGCTTCGTATTTCAGTCGCTGTAATAATGGCTCGACGCTGCTGCAAATCATTTATAACATCACCCAAATGCTCTTCCGGCACACTCACCTCAATCCGCATGACAGGCTCCAAAAGGACTGTTCCAGCCGCTTCGAGCATCCGTTCAATACCATCAGCAGCGGCGATTCGAATGGCGACATCTGTCGGGAGTGGCTCAGGAACAGACGTTTCGCGCACTACAATCCGCACGCCCCAGAGCGGACATCCTTTCAGGCCCCCTCTCTCAGCACTCTCTCGCACAGATTCAGTCATTATTCGAGCGACTTCAGCAAGCTGCTCAGACTCGGGAAACCAGCCCTGCTCGACAGTCACGCCAGACTGCTCGCCTGTCGGTTCAGCAGCGAGCGCAACCGTGGCCTCAAGCGTCTGCCCAGCCACCTGGCGATTCGATTCACCCTGCACTCGTACTGATTTTGCGAGCGTTTCTTTGTAGCTCACCCGAGGCTTATGCACCCGACAATGCAGGTTAAATTCTCGTTCGAGCCGATGACGGATGACCTCGAGATGCAGTTCACCCATTCCAGATATCAGTGTTTGCCCAGTTTCTTCACTCTCAATCGCCCGAAACGTAGGATCTTGTCGCTTCATCATTTCAAGTGTCTCGGAGAGTTTTTTTCTCTCAAGACTTGTCTCTGGCTCAATCGCCATTGAAATAACTGTTTCTGGAAATTCAATTGACTCCAGTACAACTGGGGCCTGAGCATCACAAAGCGTGTCGCCTGTTACGCTTTGACGTGGGCCAATGACCCCTATGATGTCACCCGCTGAACAGGACGACACCTGCTCCCGACGATCAGCCTGAACGTGCCATAATTGCGCGATATTTTCTTTCTTCTGCCGCTCAGGATTCCACGCCCTGCTTCCAGCCTTCAGTGTCCCGGAGTACACCCGGACAAATGCAATATCCCCATGCTTTTCAGCAAGAATCTTAAAAACCAATCCGCAGAAAGGGGCCTCCGGGTCGGGAGGCCGCTGTATTGTGACGGGCTCTTTCTTCTTTGGATCAAGCCCCTCCACGGGAGGCACATCCACTGGACTCGGCAGGTACCAGGTAACCGCATCAAGTACAGGCTGGACGCCAATGCAATCAAGTGCGGACCCAGCCAGGACAGGTATTACCTTGCGTTGAAGCGTGGCTTTGCGGACAGTCGCTCGCATCAGATCAACTGGTATCGCTGCCTCGGCAATTGCGAGTTCAGCTAGCTCATCAGAATAATCAAACAAGGTCGAAACAAGCTGCTCCCTCCACTTGGCAGCTTCAGCTTCAAGCTCTGCCGGAATGCTTCTTCGTATTGGCTCAACAGCCGCGGCTGCACCACTAAGTACCTCATCCTTGGGCGGAAACGTGACTGCTTCCATCGTAATTAAATCAATCACCCCTCGGAATGGATCAGCCACGTGCGGTGGACCGATTCCCACAGGGATTTGCAACAAAAGTGGTTCGGCCTTAAGACGCTCACGAATCTGATCGATTGTACCAAAAAAACTTGCCCCTTCCCGATCAAGCTTATTGACGAGCACCATTCGTGGCACCGCATATCGGTCTGCCTGCCGCCAAACAGTTTCACTTTGTGCCTCAACTCCTTCGCGCGCTGAAAGCACAACAACTGCACCGTCGAGAACACGAAGGCTCCGCTCAACCTCAGCAGTGAAATCCACATGGCCAGGCGTATCAATCAAATTCACAACGGTATCTCGCCACGGAAAAGAAACAGCAGCAGAGTAGATGGTAATACCCCGCTCTTGTTCTTCTGGATCAAAGTCTGTCACGGTTGTGCCGTGATCCACATCTCCTAACCTGTGGATTGCTTTCGTAAAAAAAAGCATTCGCTCAGTAAGAGTTGTCTTGCCGGCATCAATATGAGCAATGATGCCTATATTCCGGATCTTCTGGATCGATTTACTAGGGACACGAGGCATATGAATGACGTGTTTGCTTGCTAGAGGTAATGAATGGGAGCTATGAAAAACAGAACACTTTGAGCCGGTCGGTTAAACTACGTTTCGCAGTTGAAAAGCCATCTATTTATTTCCCAAAGCAGTGCCCAAAGTAAGGAGGAAGGGAGTCACACTGTGACAAGTCTAACTACCTAAGCCAAACCTTGCGTCCGACTTTTTGAGAATAGCTCGCCCTGGCCAGCCATATGACCATCATACTTATTATTTTCTTTTCAGCAGTTTCTCTTGTCTGCGGCTACTTTCTGTACGGACGATGGCTCGGAACCAAGCTATTTTCGCTCAATGCCAGTTTTGTTGTGCCAAGTATTGAGTTCCGAGATGAGCACGACTTCGTACCAACGCCGACCCCAATTGTCTTCGGACATCACTTCACAAGCATTGCCGGGACTGGCCCAATTGTTGGCCCTGCGCTTGCGATTATGTGGGGCTGGGGGCCAGCGCTTATCTGGGTCATTCTCGGATCAATCTTCATTGGGGGCATGCACGACATGGCAGTTCTTGTTGTCAGCCTTCGAAATCGCGGAATGACAATTGGCGAGATTGCAGGGCGACTTCTTAACCCCCGCGTCCGACTACTCTTTCTCATCCTCCTTCTCTTTGCACTATGGGTTGTATTAGCGATTTTTGGCTGGGTTATTGCGAATGTTTTCGTGCAGTTCCCTGAGGCCATTTTGCCGGTTTTTCTTCAGATTCCCATCGCCATCCTGATCGGCACTCAGGTGCATCGACAGGGTCGCAGCCTACGAGGACCCAGCCTTGTTGCTTTAGCATGCATGTACGCGACTGTTTGGCTTGGTGCAGGCTGTCCCGGTACCACTTGGACGGGCGGTTCATTGGGTGCCGCTATTCAAGACATGAACTTCTTCATCGCGGCATGGCCAATTTGGCTCTGGGTGGCAATCCTGTTGTCGTATTGTTACGTCGCGAGCGTCCTCCCTGTCTGGGTACTTCTGCAACCGAGGGATTTCATCAACAGCTTGCAATTGATCTCAAGCCTTGGCTTGGTTGTTTTGGGACTGGTTGTAACTGCTCTTATGGGTTCGAGTTCAATCTCTTCGGCTGTTCCCCCGCCTGCTCTAACAATGTTCGCTCCTTTTCTTGACTTGCATCCACACAACGCCCCACCGATATTTCCGTTTCTTTTTGTGACCATAGGCTGTGGCGCTGTGAGTGGCTTTCATTGCCTTGTGAGCTCTGGAACCTCAAGCAAGCAACTCCAGTGCGAAACTGACGCACGAGTTGTGGGTTACGGCTCAATGCTACTCGAGGGATTTCTTGCTGTTTTGGTCATTGTTGCCGTAGGGGGTGGCATTGGCCTTGGTTGGCCGGAAGAGTATCCGGGGCTGTCTGGCACAGCACTTTGGCAGGTCTTATATGCTGACTGGAAGGGTGTCACTGGTGGCAAGGCCATTGCAGCATTTGTAGTTGGCTCAGGAAACTTCCTCGAATCACTTGGCATTCATGCAACGATGGCGCGTGCGATCATTGGTGTACTCGTTGCAAGTTTCGCCGGCACGACCCTTGATACTGCCACACGACTCCAGCGTTATGTCGTACAGGAATTAGCCCGCACTCTTCTAAACCGAGTTCCTGCATCAATGAAGGCACACGGATCAGCATCACTGGTGACGCAGCCTCTTAACTGGCTAGCAACAGCTCATGGCGCAACGCTCTTTGCTGTTACGACAGCTTTCGGACTTGCGATGGTTCCGGCACCAGGAAAAAGCTGGTCGCTGGAGACAATAGGGACGGGCGGGCTCATCTTGTGGCCCCTCTTCGGGGCGACAAACCAGTTACTTGCAGGCCTTTCACTTCTCGTCGTGAGCTTCTATCTTCGACGCCGCAAGTTACCCACCTGGATTGCCAGCCTTCCGATGGTTTTCATGCTAGCGATACCGGCTTGGGCGTTGTTCTACAACATTGACGCATGGCTATCTGGCGGAAGCTTTGGTCTCGTCGCGATAGCGCTGGTCATGCTGGCTGTCGAGCTTTGGTTGATTATTGAGGGTGTTCTCCTTTGGGGACGCATTCGAGGGGTTCTGGAGCCTCCGGTTGAGCCATCGCCACCAGCATCACCGTGAAACTGTGGCCGCCATACCCTTCAACAACAGTTCAAAAGCAGTAGCTCCCTTCGATGAAAGCAATCGACCGTAGATTTTTATCAACAAAAGGCCATGAGTTGCATTACATCTGATTGGGCACGCGTATGCCAAGCAATTCCATCCCCTGCCGTAACGTCCGTCCTGTGAGGTCGCATAAGACAAGCCGTGTGGTTCGTTGGTTGCCCTCTGCCTTCAATACCGAGAGGGCATCGTAGAAACTTGAAAAGCAACTTGCCAATTCATAAAGCCATGACGTCATCACGTTCGGTCGGTAGTCGAGTTCAACATCCTCGAGCACGGCGGCAAACCGAAGCGCGGTCAGGGCCAATCTTCGTTCCAACGGATCTGATAGTTCCAAGACAGATGGGTCATCGACAACTTCATGACGCAGAAGTTCTCGATCAACACCACCTCGAGTCACAATACCTTCGACACGTGCCACCGCATACTGCATATACGCCGCAGTATTCCCCTTCAATTCAAGCATTTTGTCAAAACTAAACACATAGTCTGTGGTTCTATTTTGTGATAGATCTGCGTACTTGATGGCTCCAATCCCAACGGCTTCGGCTACTTCCTGCCGTCTGGCGTCATCCATTCCCTGTCGCGTCTGCTCTCCTTCACCAACAATCAAAGATGCTCGCTGAACCCCCTCATCAAGCAGAGCTTCCAGACCAACAGCATCTCCTGCTCTCGTCTTGAAAGGCTTCCCGTCTTCTCCAAGCACTGTACCAAAGGCCACATGGATCAGATCCATTCCCGGCAACTGCTCGTCCGCACGACAGCCCCAGGCACGGGCAGTTGCAAAAACTTGCTGGAAATGTTGGCTTTGCCGGTGGTCAACGATGTAAAGGATTCGATCAGGCTTCCAGTGCTCGGCCCGCCACGCAAGAGTTGCAAGATCTGTTGTCGCGTAGAGAAATGCTCCATCAGCTTTCTGAACCAGAAGCGGTGATTCGTAGCCTTCTAAAAAGACGCCGACTGCCCCACGGCTTTCGCGTGCCATCCCGCTAGCAGTAAGATCGTCGACAACTCCGGCAAGAAGTGGTTGATAGCAACTTTCACCCATTGTGTGATCGAAGGTGACGTCGAGCCGGCTATAAACCCGTTCTATTTCTTCACGACAGGCCGGCATGAATTGCTCCCAAAGACTGTTGTTCTCCGAATCTCCTTCGTGCAACTTGACTGTTTCAGCAAGCACTTCCTGTCGTGCATCGGGGTACTTCTCAGCCAGTCCTGCCGCGATTGAGTCGTGTGCTAGTTCCTCAGGATCAGCATCGACTACCTTGCGAACCAACCGATAGAGCCTTCCCAGTTCTTGTGTTGGGTTTTCTTCGTATGCAGAGTCATCACGACAATGCTTCCAACCCCAAAGAATCATCCCGAATTGTGTCCCCCAATCACCCAAGTGATTGTCTGTAATCACCGAATGACCATGAAACCGCAGAATTCGTGAAAGTGCATCACCAATAACTGTTGATCGAATGTGCCCAACGTGCATTGGCTTTGCAACATTTGGAGATGAATAGTCAAGAACAATAGTCTGTGGCTGAGATACCTTCGCCACACCGAGGCGATTATTACAGCAGGCCATCCTTACGCCATCGGCAAGGGCTTGATCGAGGACGCGCACATTAATAAACCCCGGACCAACGGGAGCATCGATTGGTTGAAAATATTCCCCAAACAGCTGATCCTTATTGATTCGCGCAATCAAATTACTTGCCAAATCCCGTGGCTTTACACCCATTTTTTTAGCGAGTGGCATAGCCAGTGTTGCCGTGAAGTCACCAAACTTCGGGTCTGCTGTCTCACGAACCTGCTCAAGCAAAACCGGTATCTCTTCTGATGAGATTTTCAGATCTCCTCCAGATACAGCTTGCTCAAGAACACCTGCAAGCACATCACGAAACGCTCGCCTGAAATTTGTCACAGAACTTCCTCCGGACAACGGATGCGATCTTCTAGGCATGTGTACTCCAACGAAACAAAACTTCGGCCAGCACGTAAGCGGGCGCTATGACTTACTTCCGTACCAACCGTTTTTGTGTTCCCAACACTCCTTACAGCCCGAAGCGTTCGTCTCGGAAAACTCAACTGTCTGTACTTCGGGGGCTCTCTTCGCTCTGGGGCAACTCCACGCGTTTCGCATCACCCCAGAGATGCTCCAAATCCCAGTATTGGCGTGAATCGGCATCGAAAAGCTGGACAATCACGTCACCGTAATCAAGGACAATCCAACGACTCTCATCGTAACCCTCGATCCCTCGCTTCTCATCGCCCCACTCAGCCTTCACAACACGCTCAATCTCATCGGAGACTGCATGCATCTGACGACGGCTCGACCCTGTCGCAATAACGAAGTAGTCAAACACTTCAGTGACTGAACGCAAATCCAGTATCCGAATATCTTTCCCCCGGGTTTCTTCTATGATCCGTGCGATAGTGATCGCCAAGTCATGGCCACGAGCATTTTCACGAACACTCTTGGGACTGGATGTAGATTCTGTCACCGGCAACTCAAACGGTAAAAGGGTTCAGGAATTATCAATGCAATAAGAAGTTAACGAATCTTGAGGCAAGGTAAAACGACAGAGCCTACAGGCCGGATATTCTCATGGCTGCAATGCCAATCCCGGACAGAACGAGGTCTGGAAACTCTCGGACGTTTGAGAATTCACCCCGAACAATTCCCCTCCACCCACCAGTCAGAAATATATCTGCTTCAGACCCAAGCTCTCGACGGGCTTCGTCTACCAAACGACAAACCGCACCACGAATTCCGAAACCAATTCCAGCAGCTATTGCATTATTTGTTGAACGGCCCGGCATGGGTGGAGGCGATGCGTGGCCAAGTGAAGACACTTCCGGCAAAAGGCTTGTTCCATCAGCAAGGGAACGAGCTAATAATGCCGGTCCTGGCAAGATGGCACCGCCAAGAAACTGCCTATCTGATGCCACCATGTCAACAGAAGCTGCAGTACCGCAGTCAATGACAATGCAGCCATTATTTGACGAAACAAGATGGCTTGCCGCGGTAGCCGCAGCAAGCCGATCAATTCCAACACGATCTGGCTGTTCGGTCTTCACTCCTAAAGGAAGATCTGAAAAATGAACTCGGTGCAGTTGGACAAGAAGTTGCCGAGTGCCGCTAATGGCTGAAATAGCTGTTTCGAGTTGCGCTGCTGCTGTATCACAAACGCTCGCTATATAAAATGTTGTCGAAGGAGAAACTACTGCCATCAACCAGCTTTCAAAATCGTCACAACTGAAGTCACGACTTTCTAGCTCATACCGTCTTTCCAAAAGAGGCATGCCCTGCCTAACTCCTGAAACAAGCGCCAGCTTTATCCTTGAGTTACCGACATCAGCGAGCAACACATTACTCGTACGGTCAACTTCTTTTATAGAGACGTCAGCGGACATTACCGAATCTTTCCATCTAGCCTTACTGCGCATCACTGCCATGGGTGCTCTTAAGCTTTTTCGTTATGGATTGAAGAAGCTGAGGTAGCCCATCTCCGGTTACGGCACTTACCGCAAGCACGTGAAGTCCCGTCTCGCTGGAAAGCTCTTCTCTCACCGCTTTGGCCTCCGCTAACTCAGATTTACTTACAATAAGTATCTCCGGACGAGCACCGAGGGATTCATCGTAGAGGCTCAGTTCCTGACGTATTTTTTTGTAATTTATCAGTGGATCACTGCCATCAAGCGGGGCTGGCTCCACAACATGGACCAGAATACCTGCTCGCTCAACATGGCGAAGAAACTCATGGCCAAGACCAACACCGGCATGGGCACCTTCAATCAAACCCGGTAAATCAGCTAATACGAAACTCTGTTCTGGAGAAACCTCGACAATCCCAAGAACTGGTGACTTTGTTGTAAATGCATAGTTTGCAATTTCTGGACGTGCATGGGACAGCCTCGATAATAACGTGCTTTTTCCTGCATTTGGCAGTCCAACCAGCCCCACGTCTGCAATGACCTTGAGCTCCAGAATCACCAGCCTTGAGACACCCACTTCACCAGCCGTCGACTCACGAGGCGCTCGATTGACTGACGACTTAAAATGCACATTCCCACGCCCCCCTGCTCCACCCTTCGCTACTACTATTTTCTCACCAGGGCGAGCAAGGTCTTTGATCTGAAGTCCTGTCGATTGATCTACAACGATTGTGCCCGGCGGAACAAAAAGGGTAACGTCTTTGGCTGATCGCCCCTGGCGATTGTGAGGCCCACCTGACTTTCCGTGATCAGCTCGCCATTGCTTTCTGTGAGAAAGACCTGCAAGTGAATCGACCCCAACCTTCGCTTCGAGAATAATACTACCACCGCGTCCGCCGTCCCCACCATCGGGGCCGCCGCGGGCAACATATTTTTCTCTACGAAAACTACTAATGCCGTTGCCGCCGTTGCCAGCAACTAACTCGACCTTGATTCGGTCAACAAACACGTGATGGCCTCTCGGGCCCAGTACTGGAAAAAATTAGTCTGCAACTTGATCAATATTCACTCGACGCCCTTTGCGATCGAAGCGGACTACACCATCGGAGAGAGCAAAGAGAGTGTAGTCATTGCCAATACCGACATTTGAGCCTGGGTGGAACTTTGTACCGACTTGACGAACCAAAATACTGCCTGCAGTTACAGCCTGCCCACCAAACCTTTTCACGCCGCGTCGCTGGGCGTTGGAATCTCGCCCGTTCCTGCTGGAGCCTTGTCCTTTTTTATGAGCCATCGCTCAATCCTCAATCTTCTAAATTTACTGGATGATGAAACTGGCAGTTCCACTGCGCTCAGTTTTGGAACCTATAGAATATCCTCCTGCCGGGCATCGCGGAAGTCCCATAAATATTCCTCGCCTTCATTGGCTTTCATGGCCCTTTTAAAGAGCTCTGGGCCCTCGTGACCAAACAATCCTTTTAGAAGTTCCTCACGATCATCTTCAGTTCGATCATTGACCCGTCCCGTGTCATCTTCGGCCGGGTTTGCCACCGTTAGAAGCTTCGGCAACACCACTTCAAGTGCCCGTCGACTTCCTGCCTGCTGAAGTTTCTCGCCATCCACCTCCATGAGATGCAACAACGCAGCGGTACGAGCAATTGCTACCTCATGAGAAATTTGATCAAGGACAGAAGAGGCTTCTCCGAAAAACCCTTCTGCCTCCTGACGTCGAATGTTCATGTCCGGTGCTTTTTCAAGCTCATTCACAATTCGAGCAAATGAGGTTAATGGATCGGCTAGCACCTGCTCTGGAGTCAAATTGATTTGACCAAGAGACTCTCGCCTCCGTCTATCTTGTTTCGGTGATACCGGCCCCGCTACTGCCTCCAGCAATTCTTCCATCCAGCCGACAGCCTGCTCTCCAAGAAAGGCCTCCACCAGACTTTCGCGTTCCGCCACACTGTCAACTTTTGCTAACGTTCGAGCGAACATTTCAACCGGCACTAAGCCAGCACCTCCCTCCCAGTTTTCTTTCTCTGGCTCTAGGAAATCTTGCCAACGTACTCCAAGGTCACGCACACCTTCGACGTATTCAGCCTGCGTAAGAGCTGCTCGACTGGTAGCCTCAAGGAGTCGTGACCCAAGCGTTAATTTTTCAAATAGCCCCGAATGAACAACTCGTACTTCCTCGAAATCATCATGGTCTGCATCCCCTGGATGATAAAAATCAAGACGCAGGCATTCTAACTCACGACGCTCATACTCCGGAGCATGCTCAAGATCTGTCTCAAATTCTGCGTCGTGTCGCCACCGAATAGAGTTCGTAAGTCCATAAATAAATACTGTAAAGAAATCGATTCGTGGGTCAATTTCCTGCCATATAGCTACACCCCACCTCTCTTCGCCAGGCTGGATAGGACGCTCTGAAATCGAAACACTGTCGTGCAACATATCGAGTGGGATTTTTTCCCGACGGCTAATTGGCACAACTGCTGTTGAAACGAGCCGATCGAGATGATCCTGATGCTCTAAAAGCCCTTCGGCCCGACTTAATGCCTCATGAGTCTCAAAAACAAAGTGGGGTTCGAAGTGAATCGATTGATTAACAAACTTCGTCGTTGGCTTCGTAAGGTCATCGTTACCCTCCTCGTCTTTTTCAAATACAACTCGACGCGTGGACCCCTTTGAACTGGGAGTCACTTTCGCATTTTCATCAACAGCAACGTTCCGAACTCGGTACAGGAGATACCAAACTCGCTCTTTCTGTATTTCTAGATTCTTCCCAGGCACCTCTACTTCTATTGTCCGTGGCGGCCGGTACGCAAACTCAAGACACCAGACATCTCGCAGAAACTGTCGGTCACTCGCTAAACCAATTAACGTCTCATGTGTGGGCGCGTGGGCAGGATCCCATGCTCCGCCTCGTCCCTGCGCTAACTCATGAAGATTGGCTTTTTGAGCAACGTCATCAACAGATTGATCTGGCGGGATCACAGTCAGACTTTTTGTACTCGGGCGGTCATCCGCAAGGACGAATGCCAAACCTGCACAGCCAATAAATGCGGTTGCACACAGACGCACGAGTTGCTTTATCCCACACATAACATGCTCCAGGCATTATTCCGAAAGACTCAACTGATTAAAAAGTCACTGCTATTGTTTGTCAGAGAGCAAATAAACCAGTTGGAACTCCTACAAACACTTCTTCTTATTTTTGCAAAACCTTGCATTTCATGACCACATTATGAACTTTTGTTGTCAATGAGCCCTCAAATCTATCATTCGGCTCATAATCTGTTTGCACTCCTTATCAACTGGCTGAAAAGCGCCCACGAACAAGACCAGCCCGAACCACACCATATTTCTACTTAAGAATTCTGCTTAGGCTGCCATTTTATTTATTTCGTATGGCTCTCCGGGCTGCAACTTTGGCAGCACAGCTGCATCCACTTCAGCGGCCAGGTTATGATAATCAGACGCCCCATTGGAATCATTTGCATATTCGAAAATCGACTGACCGAAACTTGGTGCCTCAGCCAATCTGATATTTCGTCGAATTTTCGTCTGAAACACTCTGGCATCTTTCCACGCTGGGTGCCCTTGACCCGCCTCTGCAAAAAAAGATTCGACATCTCGTCCAACCTCGGCAGCGAGCCGCGTACCCGCCTCGTACAGGCAGAGTGCCACTCCGAGTAAACGCAAACGGGGGTTGATGTGTTCTGCTGAGAGTTCAATCGTCTCAAGTAATTTACTCAGCCCGTGGAGGGCAAGGAAATGTGGTTGCAAAGGAAGTAAAACCTCATCAACCGCTGCCATCGCATTTAATGAAAGCAAACCTAACGACGGAGGGCAATCGATAATAATGTAGTCAAATTGTAACTGCTGCTTGTCATCTTGAGTGTTTGCAAGCTGGTGGGAACCACCACTATCAATAGCAATTTTTAGTCTTTCACGCAGGATTGACTCCCGACCAGAACGACCCGCAAGAGCCATTTCCGCCACCGAAAGATCGAGGTGTGAAGGCACCACCCAAAGGTTTTCTTGAGCCCGAACAATAGCATCTGCTAATGGCTGCTCGTTAACGAGTACATCGTAAGCCGTACATGGAGTCGATGTCGGTGAGACACCGACATGAAGCGTTGCATGGGCCTGAGGATCAAGGTCGATGAGACAAACCTTTTTCCGTAATCGAGACAGTGCGACGGCAAGATTCACCGAAGTCGTTGTTTTGCCAACACCTCCCTTTTGATTCGCTATCGCAATCGATCGCATGTCACCAGCCTCTCGGAAACGGTGCTGAAAAAACTCAAATATCGGTTACCGCATCACCTGCCTCTTTCAGAGACGATAACTCCGGCAATATGTTCAACAAAAGACGTCTTTTCGCCGTGTTTCCCGCAAGCCAACCCACAAATTAGTTCGAGCCGTCCCATTTTGCTGTACTTTCAACCCACGTTTTCAGACCTTTTGCCATTTTCCCCAAAGCAACCCGCCCAGGCCTCCCAGCCACCGTCAAGTTCGCTCCTTGAGAATTTCCCACGAAATCGATAACAACTACGGTTTGTTCGACGCCAGGTTTTTGTTTGGTATCAGAAAAAACCAGAGCAAGATCCCATGCAGCATCCGGCAACGGCAGGTGCTCCGTATCGTCTTTCCCTACCCAATGAAAATTTGCATCTTCAACAAGGCCCCTCCGGAGATGCACCAGCCCTTTTGCTTCGGTAATGTCTTCCACCCGAATTGCCTCTAAACGCCCCGTATGCCGCCCGCCAGCGAGCGGCTTCAGCTGCCACAATTCAACAAAAGGTGATTTTGAAATCTGCTCTGTGGCCCTTGTGCCATAAAAGGCAAGACATCGACGAGTCTGCTGCCACTGAAACCAAACACCGACTCCAGCTGCCAGGAGACCGAGAATAAGAAGACCAATAACGAGCATGGAACCGGGTGTGCTTCGGACCACAACGCTGCCTTTTTATGAAAAAACTGCTGAAAAACAAAGAATAGTCGAGCCACTCACTTTCTCAATATATACTCATCAGTAAATTTGTACGAATGAAACGTTACAACATAATTGTCAGAGAAAGCACCGATGCCTAATCAGTTTGATCCATACAGGGATGCACTCGTTGTCGAAAAGCACACCGTTTGGCCTGATGAGTACGAAGATTGGTCGGAGAACGACCGTAGCCGCATTGAGATGCTGCTTCATGCTACTCCAGAAGAAGCATTAGATCTTGACTACGTACGTCAACATTCCGGATTCGCTCGCATTATTACTGTGACTCCCGACGATCTTGAACGAGTGGCGGCGGCATAACGTGGAACCACACGAAATCAATGTGCGGCTGGATGAACGCGTTGCAACGACACAACCAGCAACTCGTTCGTACATAATTCATGTTGGCGACACGATACTTCAAGACATTGGGGTTTTACTTGCAAATGACAGCGTGCAAAGAGCGGTTGTTGTTTCTGATCAAGCCGTGAGTGCGACACACGGAAAGACGGTGACAGAAGTTCTGCAAGACGCGTCGATAACGCTCGACCACCTCTCGATTCCATCAGGCGAAGCATCCAAGTCTCTTGCTGAATCTGAGCGATTGTGGAATGAATTCGCTCGCCTCAAGATCGATCGCAAAACAGCAATACTCGCAGTCGGCGGTGGTGTTGTAGGCGACCTTACGGGGTTTGTCGCTGCAACATTTTCGCGAGGCTTACGTTTCTGGCAGGTACCAACGACATTAGTTGCTCAGGTTGACAGTGCTATCGGCGGAAAAACCGGGGTAAATCTTCCAGCCGGTAAAAATCTTGTTGGAGCTTTTTGGCAACCTCGAGGAGTCGTGGCCGACATAAGTACGCTTACAACTCTTCCTGATCGTGAATATGTCAGCGGGCTCGCTGAAGTCGTAAAATATGGAATGATTTTAGATGCTGAATTTTTTCATTGGCTCGAAGACAATGCTCTTCCGGTTAGAGATCGAGACAAACGATCTGTAGCCCATATTGTGCGCCGTTCTGCAGAACTCAAGACCTTTGTTGTCGAGAGGGATGAACGAGAAATCACTGGACTGCGAGCCTGCTTAAACTACGGTCATACATTTGCTCATGCATTCGAAACAGCGACTGGCTACGGCACTCTTCTCCACGGCGAGGCCGTTTCTCTTGGGATGATGGCGGCAGCAAGCCTCGCCTGCTCAATGAACCGTATTGATCAACTCGTTGTTGATCGACAACAAAAACTTCTTGAAACACTTGGGCTACCTGTTTCAACAACGACACTGAACGGCATAAAGGATGACGATCTTTTGGGGGTTATGTCCCGAGACAAAAAAAACGTTGGCGGCAAACTACGATTTATTCTCCCGAGTACAATCGGTGAAGTCGAAACTGTTGACAATGTTTGCCATGAATTTGTCGTCTCAGCAATTAACAGGCTTCGCCGGCACGCCTAGCCTGTCTTGAGAAGCAAACAGCACGTAATTCAGTAGCACTGCAGCCAAAAAGTGCATAAGACGCGTCATTACGCATTCCATGCCATTGGCATCACTCTTTACAAAGCGATTTCTACCAACTCGCTTCCAGCCCCAGCCCGCCTTGATCACCGACTGGAACTGGTACAACTCGTACTTGGAAGCCGGCGAAATGATGCTCTGTCCGGCTGACTGCTAATGAACTCGCCCAGGCAAGGTACCAACCAAGAAAAGCCTGAGAAGAGTAATGCGCATCATCATTTATTCGTGAAAAACCAACAAATGTAGAGCACACGTAAAGTGTTCCTTTAGCGAGTGGGTGCTCAACCATATCAGCCGCCGCAAGAAATGGAATCGCCCCCATAAATGAGTGGCCGCTTACCCCATTATTGTCTTGAAAAAACTTCCAGTCGCTTCCTGAAGGTGATTCTGTATTAACCGAACCATTATTACTTGGTCGAGAGGCGCCTGTTGCCAACTGAAGAACGTAGACGGGCGGCCCTCCCACCAAAAATATTCGTAGGCTTCGAGAACCCCACCCTCCCAAGGCATCTCCAACTGGCATCCCTTCAAGTGCAACACCTGCCGCTGCGGCTATCCCGGCAGCTGGCAACAAGTAAATCCCATCACCGATGTCTTTTGTTGCCGAGAAAAAATCACCGGTTTGCGACCCTGTTATTCCTGTCTGCCAAGCGTTTTGCATAGTCGTATCAAAGCCGGTATTTGCCATTAGTGCACCCGCTCCAAAAGCAGCGGTGACACACGTGAGATTTTCGCAGGAGTAAAAATTCCTGTAATCTTGAAAAATCTGGTGACCTGTGCGAGAAAGCCGTGGAAACTTACTTCCTACCCATGGTTGTTTTTGAACAGTCTGCGAAGAAATAATTTCTGGTGGTGTTGGTAGAGAATAAACGGGCTCGCTTTCGAGATTCATTCTTTGCGCGAGATCGGTGGTTGCATCAGACGATTGCTGCCCCCGCAAGTCGGTCTCCCAACCGCCAGTGAGTACGACTCGTTCTGGCATTAGGCTAGCATCGTTCGATGCTAATGGTTGTGTCTCCACTACTGCATCGACCCAAGCACCATTGGCAGCAGGGAGCACTTGAACAACCACTCGCTGACGTTGCTGAGGCCAGTGCGGCCATGAAGCACTCAGTCCGTCTACCAGCTCGCCCTGCCTTTTTCCTGACGGTGGCAGTTCTACCCATGCTGACACAATCCTTCCAGCCCGGGGGGGTATTGAATCAAAGTCTGGTGGAATAGTTTTAATAACAGGCCAGTCAGTGGCAACTGTCTTGATTGTTTTCTCCCATATCGCATGACCATCTTCTGCAGCTAAAAACATTCCGTCCGATGCGACGGGCAATGAATCACGAACAGATAGCCCCGGAGAAGAATTAGCAACTACCGAATTTCTTTCATCTGCAGATGATTCAACAGGAAACTGAATCCCGAGCAAGATAAAAAGATAACCAAGACACCACTGCCAAGGTGGCAAGGAGCCAGAACGCGAACAGAAAGAACAGAGAAAGTTGATCATTTGGTGATACAGACTTTCGCAACGCCTCGTGCACCAATCAAGACAGATTTCCCTTACGACCCGCCTTTCGTGCCCCTCTTGAGGCTCCCCTCCCTGCCCTCCTTTCCTCAGACAACTCCTTTTGTTGCCAAATGCTATTCTGCTGACTAAGAAGATTCATTCCAACAAGGAGGTCTGGTATCCATGCCAAGGAAGGTAAACGAGCAAATGCCTCCCTCTCATCCAGCTGGCGGACAGGAACTAACCGATTCAAAAATTCAACAAACACTGCTTCGTTGGTGGGGATTCGACACATTTCGGCCGTTGCAAATTGAAGCAATCTCTGCTGCCATTCATGGCAGGGACTCCGTTGTTGTGCTCCCAACGGGTGGCGGGAAAAGCCTCTGCTACCAGCTGCCACCTTTGCTGAGCGAAACAACCGATATTGTTGTTTCGCCGTTAGTATCACTTATGAAGGACCAAGTGGACTCACTTGAATCTATCGGCTACCCGGCGGCAGCAATTCACAGCGGTCTCTCTCACAACGACCGAAGAAGAACTTATCAAAAGCTTCGCAGTGGGAATCTTCGTTTGCTTTTCATAGCCCCCGAAAGACTTTTTAATTCGAATCTTGTTGAAACACTTTCGCACTTATCGATTCAGCGATTTGCTATCGATGAAGCGCATTGCATCAGCCAGTGGGGCCATGACTTCCGTCCCGAGTACCGTCAACTTTCGGCGTTGAGAGATCGCTTCCCGCAGACGAGTTTCCATGCCTACACCGCCACTGCAACACCTCAAGTTAGAAAAGATATTGCCGAACAACTACATCTCAAAAACCCAGAAATTCTTGTTGGCACGTTCGACCGACCAAACCTCACCTACCGTGTCATCCAGCGTACTGATAAAACAGCTCAGATACTCGAAATCCTTGGGCGACATCCCAAAGAAGCTTCGATTGTTTACTGCATTTCACGGCGCGAGACAGAAAGGCTAGCGAAACACCTTACAGCAGCCGGGCTTCTAGCACATCCATACCATGCTGGGCTCGATGCTAAGAAACGACACAAAACACAAGAAGCTTTTGCAAAGGAAACCCTTGATGTTGTTGTCGCCACTGTTGCATTTGGCATGGGCATAGATCGATCAAATGTGAGACTTGTCCTACACACCGGACTTCCAAAGAGCCTCGAAGCCTACCAGCAAGAAACAGGACGAGCCGGACGTGACGGGCTCGCTGCAGAATGCGTCCTGCTTTATTCACCAGCTGATGTTTTCAGCTGGGAGGCATTGATTCGACGGGGAGCGGAATCTTCTGAACTGACTGAAGATGAATCGCAGAAACTCATCGACTCGCAGATACTGCATCTCCAACGCATGCGGCAGTATGCCCAAGCAGCACGCTGCCGACATGCTTTTTTATCAGAACATTTTGGACAATCATACAAACTCTCTAATTGTAAGAACTGCGATATTTGCCTTGGGGAGACAACGAACCTTGCTGACAGCACCACGGTTGCTCAGAAAATCATCTCGTGTGTCGCCCGGATTGAAGAACGGTTTGGCGTCCGTCACCTTTGCGAGGTGCTTCGTGGCGCACAAACAGAAGCGGTACAACGAAACGGACATCACCACTTGTCAACATATGGACTACTAAAAAGCTTCGACCAGCGAATGTGTGAGAATCTCGTCCATCAACTTCTGGACCAAGAATATCTTTCGAGAAGCCAAAGCGACCGACCGGTTGTCATGCTAAACCAAAAATCTTGGGAAATTCTTCGGAGCCAACGAACCGTTACGCTTCTTGAGCCACGATTAAAGAAAGCAGTACGATCCCGAAAAGAGTCTGATGACTGGAATGGAGTTGACCGACAACTCTTTGACCACCTTAGACAATGGCGCAGAAAAATAGCCGACGGACGAGGAAAGCCTGCCTGGACAATTCTTGATGATCGTGCATTGCGTTCAATCGCTCGTGAGAAGCCAGACACACTGGCAACGCTCTTGCAATGTAAAGGGATTGGCGAAAAGCGATTGGCTGATCATGGAACAGCAATTCTTAAACTTGTAAAACAATGCGACTACGAATCAGCATGAGTGGGCCTCGATCCCCTCTAGTGCGGTGAAAGATGCACTGTACGATCACAGATCAGCGCAAACGGATCGCTTCCTGCCGAGGTCACGACAAGCGTCAACGCTCCCTTACAAACTTCCTTCAGCAGGTCTGCTAGCGCATGCTGCTGCTGAGTGTTCATGCCGTCCGCTGGTTCGTCAACGAGAAGAATCCGAGGATCCATAGCCAGACCGCGGGCAATTTCCAAACAACGTTGCTCGTAACGTGTTAGATCTGAAGCAAACGAGAATGATTGATCGATCAGTCCCACTGACCGAATGAGTTCTTCGGTCCGCTCAATACAGTTCGCTTTATTAATATGTGGCCACCATGCTGAAGATTTTCGATAAGCGCCCTGCTCTACCGTAACAAGTATATTTTCAAACACAGTCATCGCTGGAAAGTTTCTTGGAGACCGAAAGGTGCGGGCCACTCCAGCCCGAGCAGCAACCTCTGGCGAACGTCTCCCTCGCTGCCAGATTGCCAGCGACATTCCAACTCCCAGAAACAAACCACAAATAAAAGCAGACCAACCACGAAAACGAATGCGACGTTTCCCGGCTGCCAACCGGTCAAGAGTCGTTTCATCCAATAGTAGCTCGCGTTGCGGTTCATTTGCATCGCCGACTAAATCGGTTATGTCGGGAACAACACCCGGACCAGTTCGCCGAGCAGTCACTGCTGCTTGCATTTGATTCCGTAATTCCCTGGCTTCCGACAGATCGCGACGCACTGCAAGAACTTCACGTCCGTCTGCAGTGACAATTCGCCAATTACCGGCCAGCCGGTCAACAGCGAGTTCCGCGCGGAAATAACTACGAAGTCTTCTCCCAAACGTTGCAGGTGTAAATGGTTCATCCACTACAAGACCTCGCTTTACAACAGCCAGCCACAATCGATCGATGTCTACCGCAGCGGCCGCACATAACAAACCAACAAGAATGCCTGTGAACAGTACTCCCCAGAATGTTTTCGTCGAGAACGCCTGTTTCAATCGACGCCCGTCCAATCGGACCGAACCGGAAAATGCCGGCCTTAGCCCACAGATAGCATCGAGCAGAGCAGCTTTCGACCCTCTTCCCGAATCTATAATGGCAACACTACTACCTGCCGACACATCGAGTTCTAATTCATCGATGAGCGGTATCCCTCCCGATTGAACCGTAAGCCGATCAATACTCAGAAGCGGAATGTCTGCCGAGAGGACAGAGCCGTCGCTCGCTTTCGTGTTCTCTCCATGAGTCATTGTTGTGACTCCTGAAACTCAGCAGCGAAACGTCGTGATGGAATGAGCCCTACGGGACGAAATCGCATTACAACGATCAATGCGATACCTACAAGAGCTAATCGCCAACTTCCAAGCGTAAAGAAATTAACATCAAACAACTGCCCCTGAATACGCTGCATCCAGGAATCAACCCACGGAATGACCACTATGTCAAAACCAAACAAGATTGTGACTCCGACAAGTGTTCCTGGGATACTACCTAGGCCACCTATTATGACGGCGCAAAGAATCGCAACTGACCGATTAAAACCAAACGCATTTGGGTCTCCGGTAGTACCGATACTTGCGACAGACAGGCAGCCAGCGAGTCCGGCTATCCCTGCTGCTATTGTAAAGGCGGAAAGCCGAACTTTTGTTGCTGAAATACCTATTGTCGCAGCAGCGAGTGGCTCCTCACGAACAGCAATCCAGGCACGGCCGAGTGCTGACTTTTCGAGAATTTGTACAAGCAGTACCACAACAAAAAGCACGATGAGCGACAGGTAGTAGAACCATCGTGAATCAACAACGAACTCTCTGCCGAGATCTATCCCCGAAACAAATATTCCAGATCCCGGGGGTGGAATCGGACCAAGCCCCTGTGTCCCACCTGTTACATTTTCTAGGTTCAAGAATAAGACACGAACAACTTCACCAAAACCAAGCGTAACAATAGCAAGGTACTCACCTCGAAGACGCAACGTTGGCGAGCCGAGCAGCGTTCCTATTGCAGCTGTCACACTAACGCTGACGAAAACCGCTGGGAGAAAACCGATCTCCAAGGGATTCATTGGGACAGTGAGGATCGCAAGGAAGAGACCTCCCAAGCCAAAAAATGATGCAATTCCGAGGTGAAGTAATCCTGTGAATCCAACCATGACGTTGAGGCCAAGAGCCGCTATACAAATTATCAAGACCGATGTTATCTGTCCGCCCAGCCCTCCGGCCAATGCTGGATGAAACCATGGCGCGAGGGCTAGAACTAAAAAAACTGGTATCTCCCAATTTTTTTTCGGCCATTTCATCAGATCAGATAAGGAGGCACATTGAATTTTCATCGCTGCCCTCCTCTTGTCTTTGATTTCCCAAAAATTCCTTGCGGGCGAAATGCAAGAAAAATAATGAGCACAAGAAAGACCGATGCAATAGCCCAACGAGGGCCAAGAAGGGCTACTGAAATCGCACGAATTAATCCAACTATAAGCCCGCCGACTATTGCACCAGGAACACTCCCTATACCGCCAAGCACTGCTGCAGTAAGCGCATACAACCCCATCTGATGCCCCATCTGATAGTTAATTGTCGTTGCGTGAACACCTGCAGCAACACTCGCAACACCACCGAGAAATCCGCTTATAAAAAATGTAGCGATAACAAGTTTCCCTGCTTCCCCCGAACGAGCTGTTGCACGGGTGATTGCAGCAATGGAACGCAACGACCTTCCAAAACGGGTTTGACGAAGAAGAACGTACAGGCAGAAAACGGGTGGCACGATGATGACAAGGACCAGAAGATCAGCCATCGCAACAGGCACTCCACCAACCAAACGCGTAGATTCCAGAAAAATCTCCGGAAATGCACGATCAGTCGGACCGATCCAAACAAGCCCCACATTCATTAGTACAAACGAAACACCGATTGTTGAAACAAGAGGTGATAGAGGAGGGGCATTTCGTAGCGGACGATAGACAAACTGATCAATGCAAACATTCATGCAGCCACAAAACAGTCCACTGCACGTAGCAGCCAGAACTACTATGAGGCAACCAGTCAGCGGATCGACCGGGAGTGGCACAAGGAATGACAAGATCGCCAGTGACAGGCAGCCTCCGAGCATGACTACATCCCCATGGGCGAAGTGGATGAGGCCTACGGTTCCGTACACCAACGTGTATCCGACAGCAATTAGCCCAAGAAATCCACCACTTGTGATTCCGATACCACATTGCTCAAGAAAGGATGCTACGTCCACGCATGTGTCCCGACAAAGTAATCCGCTGGAAAATTCTTTGCCCTAAGTCTTATCTGCTGCCGTCCTTTTTGCCTATGCCAGCCGTCGACATGACTTCCTCATGAACAAACTTGCCATCCCTGACAACACTCACAGACACCTCCTGAAGTGTTGTATCCCCATTTGCATCAATACCCCATTGCCCAAGTACACCATCGTCCACCTGACTCGCAAAAGCCGATTCTACGATGGCTCGGCGATCTTTCTGGCCAACATCTGCAATAGCTCGAATCACGAGCCTCGCCGCCTCATAACCGTGAATTGCCGCATTGCTTGGACATGTTCCATACTTTTGCCGATAGCGAAGAAATAATAATTTTTCGTCACAATCTGCTTGCTGCGGTGAAAGCCCTGCAGATGTGGCGAAACACCGACCCTCAAGAGAAGCCGCACCTGCCGCTTCAAGGAAAGCTTCAGTACGACATCCATCAGAAACCAGTAGAATTGCCTCGCTCTCAGCTGACACAAGATCACGTGCGAGTTGCCCGCCTTTGGTTCGAGCACTACCGCCAAAGTAGATAAGGTCTGGATCAGCACTCATAACCGACCCTACAAACGATTTGAACTCCGCTGCCTGTGGATCAATCGAGACGTGGTCGAGAACCGTCATTCCTTGCTCACGACACCGATCAGCAAATAAAGATGCTACACCTCGCCCATAAACACCGGCATCATCAATGACAAAAACACGACGCACCCCACGCTCGAATGCCCAATCTGCGGCAAGTGGACCTTGAAGATCATCGGCCGGCACAACTCGAATGTAGTTTAATCTGCCAGACGGCCGGTAAACGTTCGGCTCTCCAGGAAGACCCAGGCCCGGTTTGGTCAGCCCAACGGCCGTATTCGCTGGAGATACCATCAACAAATCAGCATAGTTAAGAATAGGCATTGAGACTCGGGCTGCTCCTGAGTTCAAGGTACCAATGTACGCCATTACGTCGGAATCCTGGACCGCCATACGAGCGTTGGCTGCCTCTCCTTCACTTGTCCACCGGCCAGACGCTGCTGCACTGTTATCAAGATCACGATATTCCAAAGTAAACCGCCCGGCTTTTGCTTTCACCTCATCAATTGCGAGCCGAATACCTCGAACAACCTCATCACTGAGCTGCCTAGACACACCCGTACGTGGCAGGCTCGAAACGAGACACACTCGATTGGATTCTATTTTTTGACAGCCGAAAGAATTTAGTCCAATCGTCAGGCAAACTACGATGTTCCATAGCAACCTAAACGATGGTGGTTTTTGCTGACAAAACCAAATACTTCTCATGATTTCGCCTTCTTCATGTAGTCACCAAGAAACTTTTTCAGTCCTTTTTCACAAACTTCCATGAACGATGTATCCGAGCATTCCGAAAATCTTCTGGCACTGTCTTCCGGCTAATCTCATATATATCGTACGTATTAGCGAGGAGATTTTCATCAAATTTGAACCGACGGTAATTTGTTGAAAAATAGACAATACCACCCGTACTAAGATTGTCGGCAACCGCTTGGAGCAGATCGGCATAGTCCCGCTGCACATCCCAGTCCTGTAGCTGTCTCGTCGAACGTGAAAATGTTGGTGGATCAACTACAACAAGATCAAATGGACGCTCGCCTCGGCGACCACGGTGCTTGAGGAATTCACGAGCGTCATCTCGAAGAAGGGTATGTTGCCGCCTATCTAAAAACCCATTTTCCATGAGATTCCTCCTCGCCCATTCGAGATAGGTATTTGAGAGATCGACCGTTGTGGTTGCTTCTGCTCCACCAGCAGCAGCAGCTACAGAAAAACTACCTGTATAACCAAATAAATTCAGGAAAGAACGACCTGCCGCATCTCCACGAACCATGGCACGAGTTTGGCGATGATCGAGAAAAAGTCCCGTATCAAGATAATCAGAAAGATTGACTTCAAACTTCAATCCGTGTTCATTGACTGGAAAAGTAACAGACCGGTCATCTACTTTTTCATACTGCCCCCCAGTTCGCTGTCGACGACGCACCTTAAAGAACACACAGTCTGGTGCAAGGCCAAGCTGATCAGCTGCGGCCTCAATGAGTCGATCGAGCCACACGTCATGCTCAATAGCTGTTCGCTCATGAGGACGCTCGTATTCGGCGGCATGAAGCCAATCACCATACCTGTCAATAACTAGAGGGATTTCTGGAATATCCCGATCGTAGAGACGATATGCCTCAATCCCTTGCTTCCTCGCCCATCGCCCAAGATGACGAGATCTCTTTGCAAGCCGTCTCCGAAAATCACCTATCTGGTCACTTACGCTGCGTGACAATTTTTTCGTTGAAGTGGAACGCTCTGCATCCGATTCTACTGGCGTGTGATTCCCAACAAACGTGCCTGAAACTTTCTCTCCGTGAACGACTAACTCTATCAACCGACACTCAATTGGACCATTCGAAAGGACTACCCGGCGATATGGCTTCAGCCCAATTGATTTTGCAAGCTCAACTGGTGCGAGCACTCCAGCTCGCCAGCCTGGACACACATTTTTCAACCAGTCACCGATCCTTCGAAATACTGCTCCTGCTCTTGGCTGTGCAAGCCGCTCACCATAAGGCGGGTTGGTGAGCACCAAACCGGGCCCGCCTTCTGGGCTCACCGCTTCAAAGTGATTGCATGAAAATCTGATGGCATCTGCTACTCCGGCCAATTGAGCCGATTGTTCTGCAATCAGAACTACAGCAGGATCAAGATCACTTGCATGAAACGTACCTAATGGTGCCTTGGCTCTATTCTCAAGATCGAAAAGAATTTTTCTAGCAAGTTCTCTATCGAAATCATGAAACCGAAAAAAACCCTGCTTCCGACTCCTTGCACGCAACAGACCCGGCGCAAGACCAGCCGCTTGGGTTGCCGCCTCAATAATGAACGTTCCTGAACCACACAGTGGATCTATCAAGGGTTCACCCGGTTGCCAGCCTGAAATCCCAAGAATACCAGCAGCCAGAACCTCTGACAGAGGAGCCTCAACTTTCCCTTTCCTCCAACCACGCTGGTGTAAAGACTGACCCGCTGCATCACGAAACAGAGTTGCTGTTTCTCCGGAAAGATGAAGTGACAGCCGAAGGCTTGCCCCATGCAACTGCACATTAGGCCGGCGACCGTGTGCTGCTCGCACGCCATCTACCACCGCGTCCTTAACAACCTGGGAGGCGTAGAGTGAATGATCTATGAATGAATCATGGACTCGTGCATCGACTCTCAGTGTTTGAGTCGGACGAAGATGTTTTGCCCAATCCACGCTTGATATCGATTTATAAAGTGATTCTGGTGAACTCACAGCAAACCGACCAAGTGGTTCGAGAATCCGAATAGCTACACGAGACTCCAGCACCGCTCTATACAGCGTCTCTGTTGTTCCAGTGAATTCGATTGTTCGACGCCCAATTCTTAAATTTGTAGCGCCAAGTTCTGACAACTCTCTCGCCAGTAACCACTCGAGACCATCGAGTGTTCTTGCTGTCAGGCTTGCCGGCACATCCGGCTCACTAGGAAGCAATGGTCGTGGAGCTGGGGGTACTTCAGGGAAAAGAGATTCCATTACGTCTGCCAGAACTCTCGTTAACGTTCATCGATCAATCGATGCTGTCCCTGCCATAAACCTATCCTGCATTGCCTGCACCTTCATTGGCTCACTTCTCAGGGCCTCCATCGCCCGCACGCACGCTTCAGCGGCCGCAAGTGTCGTTATACAAGGAACCCCGTAGAGCACACTGGCCGCTCGGATTCTACCTTCGTCAGTGCGTGCACCCTTACCACGAGGCGTATTGAATATCAATTGAACGCGACCATCGATCAGATGATCTATGAGGTTTGGGTGCCCCTCCTGTAATTTCTTGACCGCTTCAACCTCAATTCCAGCTTGCGATAGTGCTTCAGCGGTACCGGAAGTAGCAATCAATTCAAAGCCCAACTTCACAAGACGGCGAGCTAGGTCCACCATAGATTTTTTTGCCGACTGACTTGCGACGCTCAGAAATATCTTGCCTGTTTCTGGCAAAACTGTCCCAGCCGCAAGCTGGCCCTTTGCAAAGGCGAGACTGAAGTTATCGCTCACTCCCATGACCTCACCAGTACTTCTCATCTCCGGACCAAGGGCAATATCAACGCCGGCAAACTTGACGAACGGAAACACACTTTCCTTCACGCTAACATGCGAAGGAACAGGATCCGTGACGACCCCTTGTTCAGGGAGCGTTTCCCCGGCCATGACCTTTACAGCAATTTTTGCAATCGGCACGCCTGTTGCCTTTGAAACAAAGGGGACGGTTCTACTCGCTCGCGGATTCACCTCAATGACGTATAAGGCATACTCGCTCCCCTCACGCTTTACCGCGAACTGAACGTTCATAAGGCCGACGACCCCGAGGCTCTTGGCCAAGCTCACAGCAGCCTGCTTGATTTCCGAAACGGTCTGCTTACTCAGATTGTGCGGCGGTATACAACACGCCGAGTCACCCGAGTGCACACCAGCTTCCTCTATGTGCTCCATAACTCCGGCTACTATCACATCCGTACCATCACAGATGCAATCGACGTCGACTTCTGTCGCATCCTCAAGAAAACGATCTATTAACACTGGTTGCCCTTGAGCAACTATAAATGCTTCTGCCACAAACCTTTCAAACTGAGATTGGTCATAACAAATTTCCATTGCACGACCACCGAGCACAAAGCTTGGGCGAACCAAGGAAGGAAAACCAATCCTCGAAACCTCCTTGCGTGCCTGCTCAAGAGTACGAGCAATTCCGCTTGCAGGCTGCTTCAGATTCAGTCGATCCAGAAGCTCACGGAACTTTTCACGATCCTCTGCTTCTTCGATGGTGTCAACACTTGTCCCGATGATTGGTAGACCTGCGGCAGCAAGTGCTCTTGCCAAGTTAAGCGGAGTCTGCCCTCCAAGCTGAACTATCACTCCATCAGGATTAATACGGTCCGCAATATTCAGTACATCTTCACTTGTCAAAGGCTCAAAAAACAACAGGTCACTCGTGTCATAATCGGTGCTGACTGTCTCGGGGTTTGAGTTGACCATTACACTCTCAATCCCTAATTCTCGCAGCGCAAAACTGGCATGGCAGCAGCAGTAATCGAATTCAATCCCCTGCCCAATCCTGTTAGGCCCACCTCCAAGTATCATGACTCGCTTTACGCCATCTGTTTTTGGCGGCGTCTCGTCTTCATCCTCCCACGTTGAATAGTAGTACGGAGTTTCAGCCTCAAACTCTGCAGCACAGGTATCGACTGCCTTAAACGTAGCGACAATCCCTCGCGATTTCCTGTTCTCTCGGACGTCGAGTTCCACCTCTCCCAAGAGAGTCGCTAACTGGCGATCTGAAAACCCTGCCTGCTTTGCCTGGCGAAGCGTTGTGTCATCAATGCCCTTTAGACTCCCGGCATCTCGAACGCGTTGCTCTAACTCAACAATTTGTAACAACTGATCCAAGAACCATCGATCAATACCCGTCAGCGTATGTAGTTCTTCAACACCCAAACCAGCTAAAATTGCATACCGCAAGAACCAAACTCTGTCCGGATCAGGCCGGGCAACTCTTGCACGAATATCATCGATTGATGGTTGTGTTGGCGTACCCCAAAGATCTTTTCCGTCGCAACCAAATCCAAACGATCCTACTTCAAGCCCTCGAAGTGCTTTTTGAAATGCTTCCTTAAAAGTCCGGCCTATTGCCATTGTTTCCCCAACACTCTTCATTTGAGTGGACAGCCTGCTATCAGCTTCAGGAAATTTCTCGAATGCAAAACGAGGTACTTTTACCACGACATAGTCGATTGAGGGTTCAAAGCAGGCCTTCGTTTTCTGCGTAATATCGTTCGCCAACTCGTGGAGCCGCCACCCTACGGCAAGTTTGGCTGCTATTTTTGCGATCGGAAAACCGGTCGCCTTACTCGCAAGTGCCGACGACCGACTCACTCGAGGGTTCATCTCGATAACAATCATTCGACCCGTATCAGGATGAACCGCAAATTGGATATTCGAGCCTCCCGTCTCAACACCTATTGCACGAATAACTGCAAAACTCGCATCTCGCATGAGTTGATACTGACGATCAGTAAGAGTCATCGCCGGGGCGACAGTAATTGAATCACCTGTGTGAACACCACAGGGATCAAAATTCTCGATAGAACAGATGACAACTGCGTTATCATCTGCATCTCGCATGACCTCCATCTCGTATTCTTTCCAGCCAAGAATTGACTCCTCAACGAGGACCTCACTTACTGGCGAAAGATCAAGACCACGCTGCACTTTCTGATCAAACTCTTCACGGTTGTATGCAACACCTGAACCAGATCCACCCAATGTAAAACTCGGGCGTATGACTGCTGGCAAGCCTATCTCGGAAAGTATTTCACGCGCCTCTGGAAGAGACTTCACAAGCCGTCCACGACAGGTATCCAGACCGATTTTTTCCATCGTCGACTTGAACTGTTCTCGATCTTCTCCTCGTTGAATTGCTTCAGCCCGTGCGCCAATCATCTCGACGCCATACTTCTTAAGAACGCCATGGTGCTCAAGCTCCATGGCCAAATTCAGTGCGGTCTGACCTCCCAATGTCGGAAGGACAGCATCTGGCTTTTCTTCAGCAATGACCTTTTCCAATACTTGCCACGTAAGCGGTTCGATATATGTTCGATCTGCAGTCTCCGGGTCAGTCATGATGGTCGCTGGATTTGAATTGACCAGCACCACTCGGTACCCGTCATCTCTCAGAGACTTACAGGCTTGTGTGCCTGAATAGTCGAATTCACAGGCTTGCCCAATGACAATTGGTCCAGAGCCGATCAACAAAATAGTGCGAAGGTCATCGCGGCGGGGCATGTGGCAGGGTCTTTATCGAGGTAAAAAAACAAATTTCGTCGACTCTAGCATCCAAACCCCTATTCGTTCAATAAATGGCTACAATTCACGGGAAACCCACTTCATTTGCCTCCCAAGGAGAAAAATCACCATGTCGATCCCAACTCCTGCCCTCGACAAACTGAGTGAAACGCTGCCGGATGAACTGAAAGATATACGGCTTAATCTATCGAGCGTTTTAACGGGAGAACACCTTGAACCATCGCAGGCTCTTGGAATAGCACTTGCCTGTGGTTTTTTTGTTCGGTCAGAAGAATTTGTTTCGGCCTTACAGAGAGACCTCAACGACGCATTGGGAAATGACAGTGAACCAATCATCAGTGATGCCAGAGCTGCTGGGGGAATAATGGCAATGAATACAGTTTATTACCGCTTTCGACATATGATCGGCAAGGAGAGCTATTCAGCGAGACCAGCACGTCTTCGGATGAATCGCATGAATCAGCCAACAACCACAAAAGCTGACTTTGAACTCATGAGCCTCGGATGCGCCGCACTCGCAGGATGCGAAATGTGCCTCAAAAGCCACGAATCAAGCCTGCTTCAACTCAACCTGAGTGAAGAGGCTTGTCACGATGCAATTCGGATCGCCGCCGTAGTCAACGCCACCGTTGTTGGAATTATCAAATGAGTGATCATCCCAATTCATGCAGATATTCCAGGGTATAGATACCACTGTCGTGCCCGTCCGAAAAAAAAACTTTGTACGCATACTGCCCAACAGGCTCCATGGTACTGACTGCCATCTCAACAACGTCTGCAGGCTGAAGGACTTGAAGAGGGTTCATATCTTTTGGAACCGTTCGCTTTTCTCGACAGGTAGCGCAGGGACAGGCATCACGAAGGAATTGTGGCGTATACTCCGATTTCATGCCGTCACTCCAATCAATTTCAATGCCACCATCGTTACGACGACGGATGGCTAAAGGTCGGTAATCACTCAAACGAAGTTCCCTTTCAAGTAACTGGTTAAAGCTTTTTTCGATTATCAATTACTCTTCGAGCCTTGCCTTCAAATCGAGGCAACGTACCAACAGAAACATTCGTGACGTCTACTCGAAGACCAAGCCGAACATGTAACTCCTGAGCAACCCGATCAGGTGCAGAGAGGCGATCCTCTATCTCGATGCTTAATACATCCAGATTCTCCTCACAATTGACGGTGAGCCTGTACTCAAGAACCTCTGGAAATCCTCGGATAATATTCTCTACCGCAGATGGAAAAACGTTCACTCCTCTGACCACCACCATGTCGTCCGATCGACCGAGAATCCCGCCTTTGAGCCAAACCCTCGGTGATCGACCCGCTGCGATCTCTTGTTCTGTTGGCCACACGGGATGAACAACATCACCTGTTCGATAACGAATCACTGGACAGCCATTGCGACCGAGTGTAGTCAGCACCAGTTCGGCTGACTCCCCCTCTCTCACAGGTTGACCTGTTGAGATGTCGAGGAATTCCGGATGAAACCAGTCCTCTAACACCTCAAGCCCCGAGTGTTCAAACCAACCAACGCCCCATGGGCCAATCTCCGTCGCGCCGGCATGATCAAGTACATCAGCACCCCAGTCTGAGCTAATCCGTTGCCGAACTGCTTCCAAAGAGCCGCCCGGTTCCCCAGCAACAAGAACGCAACGAATTGTCGACGTAGACGTTTCGTATCCTTGCTCTCTGGCCACTTCGGCCAAATGCAGTGCGTACGTTGGAGTCGCCACGAGGACTTTTGACTCTGTTTTTCTTAGAAGTTCCAAGCGAGCAACACTCGACAATCCTCCTGAAGGGATCGCGCGCCCGCCACTTGCCACTGCACCTTCGAAAGCACTCCAAAAGCCGATGTATGGACCGAAGGAAGCCGCGATAAAGACTGGTTCACCGGGCTGGAGTTCTGCTCGTGAGTAAATTGACTTCCAGCATGTCATCCACCAATTCCAATCATCTTCTGTGTCCCAGACCTGAAGCGGATGGCCACTGGTGCCACTTGTCTGGTGAAACCGAACATACTTTTGGTCACACCACGTTCTGTTTCGGGCAGAAAATGTATTCTCTCCCCCAACAAGTTCGGACTTTGCCGTACACGGAAAATCAGTAAGTTGTTCGAACGATTGGACCGGTGTTGTACATCCGGAGAACTTCTCACGATAGAAGCTATTCGCAGGAAGTACTTCTGCAAACATGGCATTCAAGCGGTGAAGTTTTGTTGCCTCAAGTTGCTGACGGGAGCAAAAAGCATCTTTTTTAGATAATGGAGACATGGCCCTATTATGCCACATAACTTCAATTACTCATCCGTATTTATTGCGGTAACGGGAACACCGGGCCGGTCGTTGGTGGCGGAAGTGGCTCAACTGGAGCCTGCGGCAACACGTTTGGCGAGGTAGGATTTGTACCTCGCGAGAATGATGGAGGTGGTACGGCAACGGGAGCTACCGGAACCGGCGGCCCGCTTCCGGCAGACCGTCTTGCTAACTCGGCTCGGCTAACAACTGTCTCCGCAGGAACAGTTCCGGCAGGTACCATTGCGAGGTCGACAACACGCTCATCTCGAATTTCCCAGGGCCAGAGATTCTCAGTCACAAAATCAAGAGGAAAGATCTCGTACCAAGGGACTGGAAATGGCTGTTGAACCGTGAGGGTATCATACCCATCTTTAATAAGTCGAATTTTTCTTGTGCCGTAATAGACAAAGTCCGTAGACACCGGCGTTGTCCCAATCTGGTAATCATCAACATAAACGAGCGCACCTGGGGGATTACTCCTGACCGTCATTCGCCGCTGGACACAGCCAATGGACATCAGAAGAACAACCGTCACCCAGAGCATTATTCCTAATGTAGGTGCTTTCCATAGGGAACGACCTAAACACAACCCGGATCGTGCCTTAGCAGGTAACGAATTTTCGCGGTGCCTGATCATCATAGCCCTAAGACTAGGGCGATTTATTTGATCAAACCAGACCAGATCGACGTTCTGTGCCACCCAAAACAATGATTTGGATTAAGAAATTTCCCCCCAATCCTGCTACATTTCTTACTTTGACTACGTTGCTACGAAGGCAGCGTATGGAACACCGTTCATCGTGAATGATCTCGCGAGGCAATTCAGTGGGACAGGGTAACACTCTTCAATACCATGTGCGGTCTCATGTAGGCCGCAGACGATCCAACAATCAGGACTCCGCCGTAGTCATACCAGCCGAGTCGTCGAATGTTTTCCGAAAGCACGGATGGCTCTTTATTGTTGCTGACGGGATGGGCGCTCATGCGGGTGGTGAAGAAGCGAGCCGTATTGCGGTTGCACGCATTCCTGAAATTTACAGTGAACTCAAGCCGGAGTATTCACCACCACTTGCTCTCTCGCAAAGCCTTCGCCAGGCCAATAAAGAAATCTATTCGAAAGGCGAGAGCGACCCCAACTACAAGGGAATGGGTACAACCTGTTCGGCACTTGTCGTACTTCCGCAGGGAGCCATTGTTGGCCATGTTGGTGACAGTCGTATCTACAGAGTACGCGGGCATTCCATCGAACAACTTTCACGTGACCACTCACTCGCCTGGGAAGTTGCTGCCGCAAGTGGAGAAAATCGCCCCGCACAAGGAGCCAATCTTCCGAGTGTTCCCAAAAACATCATCACTCGCTCAATGGGCCCTCACAGCGATCTTGACATTGACCTTGAAGGCCCATTCCCCGTCGAGCAAAACGATCTTTTTGTCTTATGTAGCGATGGCCTCTCCGGAACATTGAGTGATGAAGAGATTGCAGTCTTTGCTTCGGAATTGTCTTTGGAAGATGCCACAGCTGCCGTCGTCGGACTTGCTCTTGTGCGAGGCGCGCCCGACAACACCACCGTAATCATCATTAAAGCCGGCCCTGAAGAAGTGACTCATTATTCACGACGCGAAGCCGCATGGCCACTAGCGGATGACGGAGGGAGCCTCGCAAGTCACCGTCGCCCTTGGATTTTTCTTGGAGTAGCGGCTGTGAGTTTCTTTCTTTGCTTGGTGTCCTATTCTGCATACAAATCATCGGACGGAAACGATGAATTTTTTCGTCGCATGTTGCTTGCAGGCAGCATTATCACAATGGGACTGACGCTTGGTTCAGTTTTTGGTTCATTCTTCAGTTTTGCTCTCCTCAAACCGAGAAAAAAGATCAAGGTAATTTCACCAGGCCGAGGAACGTTTCTTGGAAGAGGGCCTTACCGGCGTTATGACAGCACTCCCTCTGAAAAATTATTCAATCGCTTGATTCGGTCTCTCGACCACGCAAAAAATGAACTCGGGGAAAACAATCTGACGAAGGAATCTCAGAAACTTGCCGAATCAACTGAAAAAGCCCGAAACGCCGTTCAGTCAAGTGATTTTTCAACAGCAACTCGGGCTATATTCGCGGGGCTTCAGACGTTTTCTGACACTCTACAATCGTCTATGCTGACAGATCCTGATTCCAAGGGATCGTCATAAGGCTACTGACCAGCACTCTCTGACGATCCTTCAGGCCAGCGAAGGAATGCGGCCAATGAAAATAATCACTCGATACGTGCTCTCAGAAATGCTTCAAGTTTTTCTTGTTGCACTTACGGCACTCACCCTTTTTATGCTCGTCATTGGGCTCACCAAAGAAGCGCAGCAACAGGGACTGGGGCTGCTACAAATACTCTCACTCATTCCATATGTCTTGCCTGATGCAATGCGGTTCGCTGTTCCAGGAACGATACTGTTTGCAGTTGCAAGTGTTTTTGGACGTTTTTCAAGCTCTAATGAAATCATCGCTCTCAAAGCTGCCGGCATCACCCCAATGGCTCTTATCTGGCCAGTTGCCTTTTTGGCCATTTTAATCAGCTTGAGCTGCGTCTGGCTTAATGACATCGCCGTCTCATGGGGGCGTGAGGGTGTCCGGGGTGTTGTTGTTCAAAGTCTAGAAGAAATCATCTACAGCCGATTACAACAGCAACGCTCCTATAGCACGGACAAACTTGCAATTAATGTAAAAGGCGTTCAAGGACGTCGCCTCATTCGGCCAACGATGTCATTCCAGCCGAACAACTCGAGCCCCTCTGTGACACTCTCAGCGATGGAGGCCGTGCTCAAAACCGATGCCAAAAATGCAAGCATTACTGCTATTTGTACAAATGGAGTAGTCCGGGTTGGTGACGTTGAGGTTGCCTTCCCGGATACTATCGAACGAGTTATTCCTCTGGACTCAATTGGTAAGAACAATCCCTTATCCAAAAGTCCATCTCAAATAGCGATGAATGAATTTAATGCGGCACGAAAAGATTCAATCCTGAATATTAGTCGCGCGCGACAACAAATTGCCGGCCGAACTGCTGAGGCTTTCCTGACTGGCCATGCTGAACTTATAGCACCGCAACACTTCGCCGCCGAACAAGCAACCATTAACCATTACCACAATCGTCTCAATCGCATTGCAATGGAGCCATGGAGACGGTGGGCAAATGGCTTTAGCTGCCTCGCTTTTGTTCTTGTAGGTGCTCCAATGGCAATCCGGATGAAGAATGCGGATTTTCTTACCAGTTTCTTCCTTTGTTTCTTACCGATTCTTCTCGTCTACTACCCAATTTTCATGGCCGGCGTTTCCGAGGCAAAAGCTGGTGACTTACCCCCTATTGCCGTCTGGGGAGGAAATATTCTTGTTGCAGCCTGGGGCTGTCTACTTCTCCGCAGTGTCGTGCGCCGCTGAAAACGAGGCATTCGAGTCTCAACCTTGTATCGATGCGGGTTATTTTGCTGCACACAAAGCGGATCTCTTGGCGATCACTCTGCGGCATGGTTTTCAACTGATGTAAAATCTGCCAGAATTCGAGAAGACTATGAAAACTCATTCCTGAATGCTTCCTTCATCACTTTCTCTTCACACTTTTCAAGGAGTTCGCTGCGATGGGTCGTCCTGTCACACTATTCACCGGCCAGTGGGCCGACATGCCGCTGGAAAATCTCGCCCGAAAAGCCCGGGAGTTTGGGTATCAAGGACTCGAGCTAGCATGCTGGGGAGATCATTTTGAAGTCGACAAAGCAATCGCTGATGACAGCTATTGCGCAACGAAGCGTGACCTTCTTGAACAGCATGACCTGATGGTGCATGCTATTTCCTGTCATCTTGTTGGGCAGGCCGTTTGTGACCGAGTGGACGAACGTCACAAAGCCATTCTGCCCCCGTACATCTGGGGTGATGGCGATCCGGAAGGCGTACAGGAACGGGCTGCTGAGGAGATTAAGCAAACCGCCAGGGCTGCAAAAAAACTTGGGGTGTCTGTTGTCAACGGCTTTACTGGGTCAAGTATTTGGCACCTGCTCTACTCTTTCCCTCCGGTTCCTGAGTCAATGCTTGAAGCCGGCTTTCAAGATTTTGCTGATCGGTGGAACCCCATCTTGGATGTTTTTGCTGAATCTGGTGTGCGGTTTGCACTAGAGGTACATCCAACTGAGATAGCTTTTGATATCATCACCGCGCAACGAGCACTTGAAGCAGTCGGGCACCGAGAAGAATTTGGTTTCAACTTTGACCCAAGTCACCTTCACTGGCAAGGCGTTGATCCAGTGGAATTCATTCGAACATTCCCGGATCGCATCTATCATGTTCATATTAAAGATGCCGTTGTACTCCTGAATGGTAAGGGAGGAATTCTTGGTAGCCACCTCAACTTTGGTGATCCTCGACGCGGATGGGACTTCCGGTCTCCTGGCCGGGGCGGAGTCGACTTCGAAGAGATTATTCGGGCTTTAAATGAGATTGGTTACAGCGGTCCGTTGTCTGTTGAATGGGAAGATTGTGGAATGGATCGTGAGCATGGCGCAACCGAGGCATGCGAGTTTGTTCAAAATATTGACTTTGCTCCCAGCAATGTGCAGTTTGATTCCGCTTTCGAGAAAGAGGAATAACGCCATTGCAACGAAGGTTGCATGGCTCCCTATTCTTTTCCTTTTTTGTCTCGTAAGCACTGGATTTGATTGCCCACAAAAGCTGCATGCTGATATCGGAGAAAATGCAAATCCGATCGGCGTGGGATGGAATAACTGCTGCCTAGAGATTGTTCGCGACGCTCAGGCTTGTGGCGACGAGCGTCTGGCAGCCTACATTGAAAACTGGCCTTTGCCAGATGAACTGGGGCCGATCCAGTGTCAAATTATTGCGAGTATCGACAAAAAACTTCTGAAGCCTGCTTGGCTTGAGAAGGCAAGCGAGCATGTGTGGACGGACTTCGTGCACCTTCGACAACAACGTGCTCTCTATTTTTTCGAAAGGGCCAAGGATGAAATTCAAAAACAGAGGAAATTTCACCCTCGCGATGGTATGCAATCAAGCAATGAATCCATGCGCCTTCTTGTTCGTGTTCTCCGTGAAAACCCTGACCATGCAATGAGCCGTCGTGCTCTTGGGTATGTCAGGCATGGTGACCAATGGGTTTGGCCAAATGTTGCTCGCCAACTTACGCAAAAAAAAGAGTACTCTCCTGACGAAGGTTGGCTGAGAAATGGAAAAAAAACTATCCAAGCATCGTCTCATGATTTATTAGTCCTTCCCGGCAAGTCGAGGACACAGCCTTCCGACACAGCCCTGCAACTGTTTCATTCAGACCACTGGCACATCCAGTCGACCGCCGGGCTTCCTCATGCAGCCGCTCTAGCAAAACAACTCGAACTGACTCGTTTCATCTGGCGGCAAGTTTTCCCGGGGTTTGTAATGACTCCAGTCGAGCTAAGTCGCAGAATCGTTGGACAAGCAAGGCCTCGCCCAACAAGTTTATTCAAGGTGGTCTTGCTTGCGAATCGTGAGGAGTACATCGACAGGTTGCAGCTTCTGGAGCCAAATATTGGGAAAACTCTGGGCATTTACTGGACACCCACACAAACAGCATGGTTTTTTTCCAATCAAGACTCGGACATTCAAACTGTAGAACACGAAGCAACTCATCAACTCTTCGCAGAGTCTTGGCCAACAAGCCCCTCAGCTGGAAGCAAGCACGGCATGTGGGCGTTGGAGGCTGCCGCCTGCTACATGGAAAGCCTTGAGGAAGCTGATTTTGGCTTCACGGCTGGCGGGCGCCGAAATGGCCGCGTTCCTGCGGCACGGGAAAGGCTTCTCGACGATAACTATTTTATTCCCCTACGCCAACTGTCAAAACTTGGAAGGAGTGCGTTACAGAAGGAACCAGAATTGCCTAAAATATATAGCCAACTATCCGGTCTCGCAGACTTTTTTATGAATGGTGAACGCGGCCGTTACCGAAACGCTTTTATCGAATACCTCGTTCAGTTGTACCGCGGAACAGCCGAACAGGAAACGCTATGGAAACTCTGCGAGAGAAGCCCAGAAGAACTTGATACCGCGTATAAGCGGTATCTGTCGTCACCATGAGCATTATCGCTTATAGTAGTGCGCATTCCAGCGTACGCTAAGAATTTATTACCAGCCTGATTGCGACACCTACACACATCACTCCACGCCTGAAAGCCACTTCATGCCTAGCTCAGATACACCAACACTCACCGACATAGATCAGCTTGCAATTGACACAATCCGAACGTTGTCGATGGATGCTGTCGAGGCTGCAAAAAGCGGGCACCCTGGCACCCCAATGGCGCTTGCCCCAGTTGCCTACACGGTGTGGAAGGACTTTCTGCGGTACGACCCCCTTGATCCGAGTTGGCCGAATCGTGACCGTTTTGTTCTTTCGTGTGGGCATGCCTCAATGTTGCTGTATAGCCTTATTCACCTCGCAGGCATACGACAGGGCAGACCAAACACCGAAGCTAACAAGCTTCCAGCGGTCAGCCTTGATGACATTCGGGCATTTCGTCAACTCGATAGTGTTTGTGCTGGACATCCAGAACACCATTTGGCTGTAGGTGTCGAAACAACAACGGGACCGCTTGGCCAAGGATGTGCAAACTCAGTTGGCATGGCTATTTCCTCTCGATGGCTAGGCGCACAATACAATCGTCCTGATGCAACACTGTTTAATTTTGATACATATGTACTGTGCAGTGATGGTGATTTGATGGAGGGGGTTGCGAGTGAGTCTGCGTCACTTGCTGGCCATCTTCAACTGGCAAACCTCTGCTGGATTTACGATGACAATAAAATAACAATCGAGGGTGAAACCGATCTTGCATTTAGTGAGGACGTTGGGCGTCGATTCGAAGGATTTGGGTGGCGAGTCGAATATGTTGATGATGCGAACGATGCATCCTCCCTGAGTCGTGCTCTACAAGCGTTTAAGCACGAAACTGAAAAACCTACCCTAATTGTCGTCAAAAGCGTCATTGGCTTTGGCGCACCAACAAAAGCTGGTTCTCATTCATCTCACGGCGCTCCGCTTGGACCAGATGAGATCGCTGGGGCGAAAGAAGCTTATGATTGGCCTACACGAGAGACATTCCATGTTCCAAATGGAGTTGCGGAACATTTTCAAGGCTCGATAAGTGCACGCGGTCAACACGCGAATGCCTCATGGCAGACAGCTCATCAAAAATTAGCCTCTTCCGAACCGACCGCCGCGAAGGAACTGGACTATATGCTCGCTGGAAAGTTACCAGAGGGCTGGGCAGATGCAATTCCAGAATTTTCAACTGACACAAAGGGACTGGCTAGTCGTGTCTCGTCAGGAAAAGTTCTCCAAAGTCTTAGCACTACTATCCCATGGTTCTTAGGTGGCTCAGCTGACCTTGCACCATCGACGATGACTCTCATTCCTGGTGCAGGTGACTTTGGACCCGAGAACCTCCGCGGGCGCAACTTCCACTTTGGCATCCGCGAGCACGCCATGGCTGCTGCTTGTAACGGCATGGCTTTGTGCGGCCTGCGGCCTTATGCCGCAACCTTCTTTGTATTCTTCGACTACCTCAAACCTGCCCTTCGACTTTCTGCTTTAGGGGAACTTGGTGTCATTTATGTCCTTACGCATGATTCAATCGGTCTTGGTGAGGACGGTCCCACTCATCAGCCTATTGAACATCTTGCGAGTGCCCGAGCTGTCCCTGGGTTGAATGTTTTTCGGCCGGCCGATGCCAACGAAGTTGCAGAGGCGTATCGGAGTGCATTACTGAACCCGAAACAGCCAGCCGTCATGGTACTTTCACGACAAAATCTCCCGACACTCGACCGAACTAATCTTGGGCCAGCGAACGGCGTTGCCAAGGGGGGGTATATATTAAAAGAAGCTACAGGAGGCGAGGCCGAATGCATTCTCATCGGGACGGGTAGTGAGATACCACTTTGTCTTGATGCAGCTGACATTCTTGACTCAGAGGGTATTCGAACTCGAGTCGTGAGCCTTCCGTGCTGGGAACTCTTTGCCGAGCAAGACCATGAGTACCGTGAGCACGTTCTTCCAGCGAGTATTCCAGCGAGAGTAGCATGTGAAGCTGCTTCAGGATTCGGCTGGGAACGGTGGCTCGGTCAGAAAGGCACATTCATCGGCATGAATGGATTCGGTGCTTCTGGTCCGGCCAAGAAGTTGTTCGAACACTTTGGCATAACTACTCAAGCCGTTGTCGCTGCAGCACGAGATCTCACTCGTAAATAAATATCTTTCTCAACCACGCTGCCGCATGCCAACTGAGGAGGCAAGCCTGTCTCAGTGACAAGCAACCTTGGGGCTCATCCTATCACTACGGCTGGTGATGAGAATCACCGATAACTGCATCTTCCGCATCTTTTCCAGCAGCAATTTTCCCATCGTTGTTCAGATACAAATGATCGTTCTTATGTAATTTATCAAGAGTCGAGCTTGTAACCCAGATTCGCTCGACATGACCATCCTCGTACACAATATGATGTGCTCCATCGGGGTGGTTGCTACTTTGCTTCCCGCTCGCGTCAGGGGCATCTGCCATGATCGGATGATGGCTTCGTTGCTGGTTACGATTCGGCTTCAAACGACCAGCTTCATCACGATAGCCAAGCGTATAGCCGTAATCACCTCCCATAACATCAATCAACTTTTCGAATTTTTCTGTACCAATAGCTGCTTCGACTTCTTCCTTTGAGGGTACCTGAAAATCTCCATCCCGGTTAAGTGATGATCCGGGGTACACGAGCAAGCCGTCGTCAGGTCGAATCCTATGCTCTGATACGAGCGTAGGAGCATACAGTCCTGCGCGTGACAGTGGCCCTTCGCTAGGCGGCGTCGGGTACATGCTGTGAACATCGGCATATCCCTGAAGAGCCGTTGCTACCTTTTGCAGATTCTGTTGGGCCCTGGTAGCCCTGGCATCTTCCATCGTTTCAAGCAATAGGGGGGCCAAAAGAATGATCGCCGCAAGAGACGCTGCGGTAAGGATTACGCGATCGAGCCAAACTCGTGGCCGAATGATGGCATCAGATTCTGCTGTTTCCGAAAGGCTTGGTCTCTTATCAGCCGCAGCTTGCTTCACTGCAGCAATTGTTCGTTCCGCCAAACCAGATGGTGGAGAGATAACACCTCGGTCGCGTTCCAGTGGCTTCAACGCCCGTTCAATCATTGCAAGCTCGTGCTCAACTTTACTCGCTGTTTCAGGACTTTGACGTGCCGATTCGATCTCCGCCCGTTCGTCCTCATCCACACTATCCAGCAAATAGCCAATTAAATTTTGACGCATGCCACCCTTCCCTCCTTTGGCGACAAGCAACTTCGACTTTTGCCGTGCTTGATTCGTTGATGACTGGCGAATTGTTCCTTCATGCCTTTAACTCCGACTGATCTGTGCTTGTCCATGCACGATTAAGTTTTAGTAACGCTGCATGGAGCCTGCTCTTAACGGTTCCAACAGGTATTCCGAGAACGTCAGCAGCTTCGCGATATTTCAATCCTTGGTGATAGACTAAGATTAACGCTGCTCGCAGTGTTTCCGGCAAGTCGTCTACGGCTCCACGCACCCATTCTTTCGCTTCCTCGTCTTCAAGATTTTCAACTGCCGTCGGACCTGCCGACGACACAACTGACATTAAGTCTCCCTCTTCATCATTACCCGCCCGTTGATCAAGGCTTACCATGCGGTGCCGTCGATTTCTTCGCTGTGCATCAATGGCCTGATTCGTTGCAACCGTATACAGCCACGGACGAAACCGCCTTCCCACTTCAAACCGATCCCGCTTGACATAGATCTGCAGAAATGTTGCCTGAAAAACATCCTCTGCCATCTCAGCACTCCCAACATACCGGCGCAGATAACTAAACAACTCTCGTTCATAACGCGAAACCAACACCTCATAGGCGCCGGTATCTTCGGTGTCACAAAAAGTCTTAAAAAGTTGCTCATCGGACGGCTCTTCCGCCGGGGAACGTTGACGGCCTGTAGTATCACCAGCCGTCTCACCATGAAGAGACGCTCCCCCACCGAGTGGATGGATTCTCTCCGAAGATGGCTGGTCAATATCCATGGGTTACTACGTGGAAGGTTGTCTTCTGGTTCGGCTCAGTTCGCCAATTTTATTTTATAGAGGAGAGCACGCAATAAGTTGCCCCTCCTGATGCCATGAAAAAGAGTAACTACTCGTTTTTCAACTCAAACCGAGTATAGTCCGTACCGTTACCGGCTGCGACCATCAGGTCAAACAGACGGTTAGGGGTATCTATAGACCTAAAAATCAAGCCATCTAAGAGATCTTCTATGTCACCATCCACTCACTATCGCTGGGCAACACGCGGTGACACTAATGCTTTTTTCGGCCTATCGCTTGACAATCTGGCTGATTTGACACTTGCCGTGTCATTGTTGGTGACCGTCTTCAATTATCCACTTGAATTTGCGCTATCACATTTTGTTCCTGGAACTGCTCTTGGCGTTATCGTCGGTGACCTGCTTTTTACCTGGATGGCAATTCGTCTTGCAAAGCAGACTCGTCGAAGTGACGTCACAGCAATGCCCTTAGGGCTGGATACACCGAGTACATTCGGAATGGTCTTTTTTGTAATCGGACCAGCCTACCTAGAAGCAACTGGAAATGGTTTATCTGAGACTGACGCAGCTCGCCAGGCATGGCACATCGGCATGTGCTGCATAGTTGCAAGTGGCATCTTCAAACTTTGCTGTGCACCTGTTGCCTCAAAGGTACGTCAACTGATCCCTCGAGCTGCATTACTCGGAAGCCTTGCGGCGATCGCGCTGGCGCTCATTAGCTTCCTGCCGTTTGTTGAGTTGTTTTCTCAGCCGGTCATTGGTCTCGTCTCGTTGGGTATTGTATTGGCAAGCCTTACAGCACAAGTCCCCCTTCCTTGGCGTATCCCTGGTGCTCTTGCTGCTCTTGTTGTTGGTGGCTCAATCGCTGCTGTTGGCCAATTTCTTGGCTGGTTACCATCAAGTGGACCCCATGCCAGTTTCGATCCTCTCTCAGCACTTTGGCCAACTGGCTGGCTGGACGTCTTTCAGTTCACATGGGTCACAGCATGGCCACTCACCTTTAAATATTTGCCGATTGTCATTCCATTTGCTCTGGGAACTGTTATCGGTGGCATTGACTGCACTGAGAGTGCTGCTGCTGCTGGTGATGAATACGATACCCGTGGTGTGATCGCAATTGAGGGACTGGCCACCCTTATTGCAGGGATGTGCGGCGGAGTCATCCAATCCACTCCGTATATTGGTCATCCTGCATACAAGGCTATGGGTGGTCGAGCAGCCTACACGCTAGCGACTGCTATTTTTATTGGACTCGCTGGACTTACCGGGTCCTTTGCATTGCTCTACGAACTTATTCCTGCCGCAGCGATTCTCCCAATCCTGATTTTCATTGGCCTTGAAATTTCTGCTCAAAGCTTCGAAGCCACTCCAAGACGCCACTATCCAGCCGTGGCTATCGCGTGCGTGCCCGCGCTTGCTGCTCTTGTTGTCATTCAGACTAATAAACTTGTGGCCGCAGGCGCAGCTCCAGAAGGCCAACTAGCGATCGAACTCTACAGTCTCAGGATCCTTGCTTCCGGCTTCATCATTACGAGTTTAGTATGGGCGGGTATGACTGCTGCGCTTATTGACCGAAAAATGATTCAAGCAGCTACATGGTGCGCTTCTGCTGCAACACTTACTCTTTTCGGAATCATTCATTCTCCATTCGCTGATGGCCGGATGTTTTTTCCGTGGGCGATTGGGGCTTTGCCACCAGAATCAAACGGCCGAAGCCCTTTTGAATTGATGACTGCGTATCTGCTGCTCACGATTACTTTTGTCGGATGGGGCGTGTGGCACGCACGTCAACAAAATTATTCGAGTCCATACGCTCCAGCAATCGGCGCACCACCTGGTGAGCCACCCAATGCAGACGTTCCAGCAGCTGAGTCAGAAGGTCCAGACCTACCGGCGAACTGAGTACCTGACAGGAACCGTGGCTCAATGGCAAACGTCACACCAACATTATTACGACTGTAATCAACATTAAATCCAAAACTCATTAAGAACGATTCGCCTATTCGGACAAGCTGGAATCGCTGCCCGATGTTCGCGCCTGTAAGGTCAACCGACGACCCAAAGGAACTTGCCCACTTTGGGCTCATCCGATACGTATACGAACCAGTAAGAACACTTGCATTGATTGGTCCACCAAATGATTGATACCCCATATAGAGACTCCCACGAGCTGAGCGGTTCAGAAGAGCCCCAACTGTATAGAGTTGCTGACCACCCGTGAAAAAGTCGACATCAGCAGTCGAAAGAATGGTGGTACGATCACCAACATGCCAACGGAAATCATATTGCCAGAGCCCGAGGACCTGGCCAAAATTTTGGCTCGTTGTTGGAAAGAACTCACCATCAATATCAAAAACAACCCAGTCAACAATTCTGCGATCACCATATGGCCCTCGCTTTGTCTGCCAGCGTTGACGAGCACCGACTCGGAAGGCTGTCAGGTCATTGACTACCTCGCTCGGCCCAGTAACCCAGCTGCCAATCCCTCGCCGAATTGCATACGACCGTGGGTCATATCGACCATTATTGGGCCCTCTTCCTGAACCAGCGAAGTCAAATGGGGATGGGGCGTAGTAGGCATTTGGTGATGGAAGCGGTGATTGGGGATTATTGAAATCAAAAAAAGCAATGTTCCGCCGGTATTGATTGATCGTATCGTCATCCAACTGATCATAGAGTGGGAATTGGTCTACGTTCTGAGTGGAATTAGCATAGGAGAACTCGGCCTCAAAAATAACTTTGTGAGCCAATCCGTGAAGGTTCCAAAGACGACTCTCAACTGAATTATCTGCCGTCCACAGAGGAAGGCTTGATCGCACACCAACCTGACCGTAGGCGCGATCGATACTGCTCCCTTCAATATTATTATTGGGATCTCCGATATCCTGCCCCCAGTGCCCAAGCTCACCAAGTGCGTACGGCACGAGTTTGACAGGCCCCGCCTGAAACGGCAGATCGATTTCCTGACGTGAGACAAGGCGCTCACCAATCGCCTGATTTTCATACGGCAGAAGTGTCCAGAACTGATATCCCTGACCCGGCTGCCCGGCAGCGGGACCAGTCGGGGCCGCAGGCCTTGCCTGGCGGACATATGCAATACTCGAATGCTCGTACCATGAGAGCGCATCACGCAAAAGCGGCTGAGCAATCCAGTGATGATCAAGCCTCGGCCACCATTCACTTTGTGTAAGAAATGGATCAACTCGCAGACTCGTTAGAAGTCGCCACTGTCGATTATCGATAGGCCGCCGCAGATCAAGCCATGTGCGTTGCTCATACCCCTCTTCCCACTCTGATTCATAGTATTCCTCAAGGAAATTAAAGTCACTGATCCAACCTGCTGCGCCACGTGCCTGCCATCCTGCAATCAGGTCCTGACGGTGTCTCCAGAAGGCTCGGCCACGAAAAGCATCGGGATACGAAAAGTCGCGTCGCTCAAGGCCTAGGTTGTCAATTCCGCGATCAACAACAAACCATGCGTCAGCAATGCCGTTGGCAGGCGTTCCGAGACCGAAGAATTGAGGTCGATTGTAGAGAAGCGATGTACCAAAACCTGGACCCCGCAGACTGAGATAATCAACATTGAAATCCCAGTCAACTCCCGCTGGTGCATTCTGCCAGCCGAAAACCTGAAACGCATCCCAGCTCGTTAGAACTTGCGTACCAAGAATCTGATCATTCTTGATTTTCAAGTCATTAATATAGAACGTCGGCTTCGTTGCATTGGTCGCGAGCACGGGCCACCATAAGATCGGAACACCACCAAGCGTTACGGTATTCCCTCGGCTTGATATAAATTGTTGATGTTCGACTGCTGGCTCACCCGTGAGCGGGTCAATCATGGGCATGCCGAACGGACCGGGAAGAGGGACCTGTTCATCAGTAAACGTGAGTTCGCGAGATCGAAACTCCCATGTTGGTATCCCCATACGACTTGTTGTAAGACCGCTCTGCTGTGCAACGAAACGGCTCCGATCAACTTGGCGAAGTACATCTGCTCGCAAGCGAATAAGACCGGCGTAACTATCAACAGGAGTGAGAACAGAGGCACCCGTAATAACACCGCTTGATCGAGGCACGTCATAAAACATGCTGACCGCTTCAATCACACGCTGCCCCTGCCGAAAAACGACATTGCCTTCCATGTACAGTTCGAGCGGCGTATCTGCTGTTTGTGATGCATCTCCTCCAAGATCTGGCTGTGCCTGCCCGCGGGTCCATATCACCATCCGATCAGCAGAAATATCGAGCGGTCCTGCAGGGTCAACGCCGTCTATGACAAGATTGATGCCTGATGTAATGACAGCGACCCACTCTGGCCCCGATGGACTTGGGAACCACTGCACTGCAAGGGGCATGCTCGACCGTGGAAAAGCACGAAGCCTCCGACCAGCAACAATCGGTTGGTTGGAAGGAATAATGGCACCGCCATTGGCTTCACCGAACTCGGCAAATTGTGCCGGCTCAACTCCTGACTCGATTTCCTCTTCGGCAGAAGCGAGTTCGACAGATGATGGTGATGTCGTTGAAGCATGTGCTGGTGCCTCATAGATAGCTGGCTTGATTCCTGGCGACACAACACTTTTAAATTCAAGCTTGGGGTCGCGAATGATTCCGAACCGGCCTGACCAGCGGTCGCTATGAATGGTAGCGGCTTGTGCACTATCAGACTCAGAGGAAAGACTCGCCTGAACCACAACATTTCCCGCCATTCGAACCAGGACTGTACGAATGGGTGGGCTCGCAATACCTTCACTCGTTTCCTCGTGTACAGGCTGCTGCTCTATCCAGATAACGGCCTCACGGGATTCGACGGAAGTGAGTCCTTGGTAAATTTCTACACCACCTGTGAGATGCCAGACATCATAGGAGCCCTCTGTCCAACGGGATGCCTGAGTCGCAGCAATACTAAGAAGCTCTTGAGGATTTGTTGCCGGCACCTCGATTTGACCAGCCTCGGCAATAGCTGCCACTAACCCACGAGCAGGTAAACTCGCAAGCACACCAGTCGTATCAGTAGCTGCAGGTGGCTGTGCATCAGCCGTTCTCAAACACGCGACTGTGCCTCCAAAAACCAAAAGCCAGACGATCACCGTACTACCCAGCAACGAGGCAATGGGGAGTTGTTGAATTGCCGATAGAAATATCCTCTTCGCTCCAGGTGGTCCTGGACCAAAGTGATAGTCTCCGGAATGTTCGCTATGAAAAAGGCTTTGAGGCACGCGCACCCGCTGAACCCATGCCACGAAGGCACGGCTAATTGGGAAAATACAAATAGGAGCGGGACTATAAGGGTCTGCCAAAATTCCGGTCAAGGTGTCGCAAATTTGGAGAAAATCTGGAGGATTAAGCGAACCGACCGGGTAAACTGGGCGATTCAGTCTCATTCAGAGCGAAGCCAGAATGCCTTTTGCATATTCAAAATCAACCAGTCTTCCTTGTGGGCTCTCTCGCTCACTTGTCAGGCATCGGCTCATTTTCATGCTTCTTGGCATTGCAATTGGTCTGATATCAGTTGAGCGATCCAGATATTTGGAATACTCCCAGTCAATTGATGCGATGTTTGACCGAAGTGATTCTGCACTTCCTCCATTTCGTCGACTTGGCAGAACATTTGGTGCAAGTTCTGTTGTACTGGCCGTCTATGATGAGCCACATTTATTTCAACCAGCAGGATTTTCTCGACTCGATGAACTCACAAAACGGTTGTCTCAAATCTCTGGTGTGCACACCACAACAAGTTTAGCAACCACGCCGCTTGGACCTGGCATCATCCACACCGATACAAACCCGGCTGCTGAAAACCTCGTAAAGCTCATGGAAGGATACGCGGTTGGCACAGATCGAAAGACTGCAGCCGTCATATGTGTTCTAAGTGAAAAACAAGAAGACTCAGACATTCAGCAAGGACGCATCGGAGAAACAATTGATGCTATCAGAGCAATTGTAGAGGAGTACCCAGGCGGAACGATTGCCGGCGAACCCGTGATGCTTCGAGATGGCTTTGCAATGCTACGTCGTGATGGAAATGTGCTTGGTGTCACAGCAGGTGTACTCGCTTCTGTTGTCCTGCTGATCCTATTTCAAAGTGTTCGATGGCTCTTTGCACCACTTGCTGTAGTTCTTCTCGCCCTATGGTCTACCCGTGGCTTACTTGCGATGGTTGGGCAGAAACTCACCATGGTATCCACGATGCTTTCTGCAATGGTCACAGTGGTGGCAATTGCGACCACTGTCCACATAATTGTGGAATTCAGGCGACGAGTAGGGAACGGTGAAGCACCAGAGCCAGCGCTGACAAATACAATCCAAACCCTATTCTGGCCCATTATTGCAGCCATCATCACTGACATGATTGGGTTTGGTTCACTCATTGCGAGCAATGTCGGTCCTGTCCATGATTTTGGCGTAATGACGGCACTTGGTGCCGGCATGGTGCTCGTTTCTGTTGGGCTTGTCATTCCTTGGTTCGCCCTCGTTGGAAACAAGAATGAGGCACATAGCAGCAAGTGGGGACAGAAACAGCTCGACAGCCAACTCAATCGTATCGTTTCGAGGATTATTCGGCATCCGAAACCGATACTTTCGATTTCTTTGGGAATCATTGTCATTACTGGACTCGGATTATTTCAACTTCGGGTTGAAACAGATTTCACGAAAAACTTTCGTCCAGAAAGCCCCATTGTAAAATCATATGACATGATTGAGTCCCAACTTGGAGGTGCTGGGGTATGGGATATTCTCATTCCAGTCAAGCAACCAATCGATGCCCGAACTTTGGCTCGAGTAGGTGAACTCGAAAAACGCATTCAAAGTAAATCAACACGTAACATAACAACTCATGGACTGACGAAAGTCCTGAGTATTGTTGATATCCTTGATGCCATTTCACCAATTCCTTTAGCTGATTTACAGAACTCTCCTACCGGTAACATGATTGTCGGAACAGCTGTCACCTTTTTCCAGCAACAAATGCCGCAACTTGCTGCAAGCCTCATAGGCACAGACCCGCTGGACAATTCAACGTGGCTGAGAGTCATGCTTCGAGCACGCGAAAAGCAACCTGCCCGTCTTAAGAGATCACTGATTGATCATGTCCAAAAAACGGTTAGAGAAATGTTCCCACCAACAAAAACCACTCCTACCGGAGAAGTGACTGGTTTCTTTGTTCTGCTTGCTCAGCTTGTTGAGCGAATGATAGAAGATCAGTGGCTTACTTTCCTGATCGCAGCAATTGGTACCTTTGTTTTCCTGTCATTTGGTTTTCAGAGTGTGATTATTGGTGGCATCGCACTCGTTCCAAACATACTGCCAATTATTTTCATTCTTGGCGTCCTTGGCTGGACAGGCGAGCCTATAAACATGGGGACTGCAATGATTGCTGCTGTCTCTCTTGGGCTCTCAGTGGACAGCTCCATTCACTACACAACTGCCTTTCGTCGACAACTCTTACAGCACGGTAGTATTACCGAGGCCCTTCATTCTGCTCATCAGACTGCTGGACGGGCGATGATCTTTTCAACACTTGCCCTAGTTGTTGGCTTTCTCGCATTAACAACGAGTGAATTCATACCTACCGTCTCTTTTGGAAGACTCTCTTGCCTGACTTTAATGGGTGGGCTCGTGGGAAATTTACTCGTTCTTCCAGTTCTTCTTTCCCTTGCAGCACGACGATTTCACTGGGCGAGTTGAAGCCCAATAGGCCGCCTGCCACACTCCATATAGAAAACTCACTGATAGATGAGAGCACTAGGAGAAAAACCCCATAATGTCATTTGAATTTCTACATTCCTCACAAAATGATTCTACGAATTCTGCTATTCAAGCAGATCCGTCTGCGGTGCCAGCCCGCTTCGAGGCCGATGTCCTTGTCGTATTTCTTGAGTCTGATGGTCTTCGTGGACCGGTCGTAGAAATTGATGAAGCGACAGGAGGACTTCTTCAGCAGCTTTACAAACAAGGAGAAATCACCGGGAAACGCTATGAATGCGTCCCGCTCTATGCCCCCCAAGGCCTTGCCTGCAAACAATTGCTTGTAGTTGGAATCGGTTCCCACGATGAGGTAGATGCTGGCGTATTATACGAAGCATCTGGAGCCGCGGCACGACGACTATCTGGAAAACCACGAGCAACTGTCGGATTTCTGGCTGACGGAAATTGGTCAAACGACCAGCTCGAACAAGCTGTCGCTGGCGCGACAATGGGTACCTCTGGCCAGGATTTATATCGATCAGAAAAACACCAAACACCTTTTGAGAAAACTGTCTGGTTACAAGCTCCCGTGGAGGTTGTCCAGCGTGGGCATGTTACCGGTGATGGCGTAAAACTCGCCAGGCGACTCGTAAACATGCCGCCAGATGACCTGTACCCGGAAACATTTGCTGAAGAAGCAGCGACAATAGCAGGCCGAGTTGGACTGGAAATTGAAATCTGGGATCAGGCACGACTCGAGCGAGAACGGTGTGACGCATTGCTTGCCGTTGCCCGAGGCAGTACCCGTTCGCCTCGCATTGTTCTTTTGCATTACAGAGGCCCAGGGTGCAATGACACGTCTCCAAAGGTAGCTTTTGTTGGCAAGGGTGTTACCTTTGATTCTGGAGGTCTTTCTCTAAAGACTTCAGAAGGAATGCTTGCCATGAAATGTGACATGGCTGGTGCTGCTGCCGCACTTGGTGCCATAGCATCAATCGCAGCACTGAAAATACCGGTGCACGTGGTTGCCGCCGTTGGGCTTGTTGAGAATATGACCGGTGGCAATGCGTACAAACTCGGTGACGTGGTGACCGCCCGAAGTGGCACGACAATTGAAATTCACAACACAGACGCTGAAGGACGAGTTGTTCTTGCCGATGTACTGGACGTTGTGGCTGATCTGAAGCCAGACTGCATTATTGACGCGGCCACGCTGACTGGAGCATGCATGGTGGCTCTGGGTCGTGATATAGCTGGTGTCTTCACAAATAATCAGCCTTTTTGTGATGCTCTTAAGAATGCAGCACGTTCGGTTGGAGAACGGGTCTGGCAACTACCAATGGACAAGGACTTTGATAGTCAAATCAGTAGTGATGTAGCCGACATAAAGAATGTTGGTGATGGTCGACTTGGTGGCGCAATCACTGCCGCAAAACTCCTTGAGCGATTCGTTCGAGGTATACCTTGGATACATGTTGATATCGCTGGGCCAGCTTTTGCTGACAAACCACGACCATCAATTGCAGGCGGTGGCACTGGTTCAATGGTTCGGTCTTTTATCGAGTTCACAAAACGAATTGCATCAAAGAACGAGTAGTAACGACCACTCTTAGAAGGATACCTGAGAACTCGCAGTGACACTCGTTTTTTAAACAGAAGAACCGGTCTGTTAAAGTGGTGGCCTCACTCCAACAGACTTTCGAGTTCTTCAACTAATTCACCAAACCTCGTGAGAGCCAGTCCCACAGGCTCAGGGGTCTCAAGATCTACACCCGCGTCACGAAGCAAATCGAGTGGCCATTCCGAGCACCCCCCACGCAAAAACTTGAGATAAGCAGCCAACTCTTCTGGGCCACCTTCAGTGACACGCTTTGAGAGCGCGATAGATGCTGACAGTCCTGTTGCGTACTTATAAACGTAAAAAGCGCGGTAAAAGTGAGGTATTCGTAGACTCTCAAGCTCGAGTTCTTCATCAATAGCGAAGCCCGATCCAAAATAAGCTGTGAGTAACTCTCGATACAGTGTGCGGATTTTTTCGAGCGTCAGGGGCTCGCCCGATTCAACTGAGGCGTGACTCATGCGCTCAAACTCGGCAAACATAGTCTGTCGTATGATCGTTCCACGAATAGCGTCTATCTCTCGAGAAATAATTGCTGCTCTCTGCTTTGGTGAATGTGCCTTGGATAAAAGATGGCGAGTAAGAAGCTGCTCATTGAACGTACTGGCCACTTCAGCAACAAATATCGTGTACCCAGCATATTGAAATGGCTGAGCGTCAGCTGACAGCCGAGTATGCATTGAGTGACCAGCTTCGTGCGCTAAGGTGAAGACGTGCTCAATAACGTCTTCCTGAAAATTCATCAAAATGTATGGATCAGAGTCATATGTTCCTGAGCTAAAAGCACCTGACTGCTTACCGACATTTGGATAACGATCGCACCATCGACCTCTCAAACCAGCCTCAAGCTGATCACAATATTCTGTCCCAAGTGGCTGAAGCGATGCCGTAATTTCCTGTATCGCTTCATCCCATGTATGTTTTTGCTCAAGTTCAGGAACAAGCGGAACGTAGCAGTCGTAGTGGTGTATTTCATCGAGGCCAAGCAGGCGACGACGCAACTCGTAATAACGGTGAACAATCGGAAGATGAGCTCGCACTGCAGCGATAAGTTGATCATAAACTGCAAGTGGAACATTATCCGCGAATAATGCTGCCTCTACAGCTGATGGATGACATCGAACTTTTGCAGCATATGCATCACGTTCATTTGAGCCGGACAGTGTTGCTGCAAGCGTGTTCGCATGGTACTCATATTGAGCATAGTACTGATGAAAAGCAGCCTTCCGTACCTCGGGGACTGAATCATGCAGGAGCGTTGTGAAGGTTGCATTTGAGAGTTCAAGTTCATTGCCCTTGCCGTCGGCAATGGTGCCAAACTTCATATCAGCATCCGTCAATTGACGAAAAACCTTCCCTGCGGTACCGGCAAAGGTACCTTGCATGGCCAATATTCTTTCTTCTGGCTCAGAAAGTACATGAGGCCGATTTCGAACTACACGTTCGAGCATCAGACGAAATGGCTGGAGGACAGGTTCTTCGAGCCACCCCTCGAGGGCAGATGGCTGTATAGCCATAATTTCTGGCTGCAGGAAACTGGCTAACTCTCCGGCTTTTGTTGCCGCATGCTGAAAACGCCCCATCATTCTTTGAGCAGGCGTTGCAGCAGTATCCTCACTCATACGCAGATGGGCATATGTACCAAGCCGGTCAGCCTCACGATCAATTTCCAAGTCAAAAATGAGGCACTGAGCAAGTTTGTCAGCCGACTCACCGAGCGTCCCAACGTAATCCCGAAAAAGTGGAATACGTTTTTCCCATTCGAGAAGCGCCTCATCCCACTCCGTATCAGAAGCAAAAAGACTTCTAAGATCCCATGTATCGCCCTCTCGAACATCTGTACGTTTCGGCAATGATTTCATTTTTCTTCCTGCAAGAATTTCCACATACGATTAAAGCCTCCAAACACCACTACCCCAAGCCAGACCACCACCGAAACCACAAATCAGCACTGTACTGCCAGGGCCTATTCGTCCAGCACGCCAGGCTTCATCAAGAGCAAGGGGAATAGATCCGCTTGATGTATTTCCATAACGGTCGAGATTGACGAGAAACTTTTCTTCATCCAAGCCGAGTGATGACCGGATACCATCGATAATCCGCAGGTTTGCCTGATGCAGAATAAAGAGGTCAATCGACTCCATTGGCACCCCTGAGTGATGAACTACTTGCTGGACGTTCTCTTCAACGAGACGAATTGCCCATTTAAATACAGCCCGCCCATCCATTTGCATGTACTGTTCGCCAGCCGTGACACCTTCTACCGTCACTGGCTGCCGAGTCCCACTCATGGGACAGACAAGCAAATTAGAACCACGACCATCCGAACCAAGTGACCACGCTAGCAAACCGGCATTTTGTTGATTTTCTTCTACTCGTTCTAAAAGAACCGCACCAGCACCATCGCCAAAGAGAGGCCAGGTTTTTATGTCATTCGGGTCCACAACACGTGAATTCGTATCGACTCCGATAACCATCGCAAGATTGCTTGACCCCGTCGCAAGAAATTGACCCGCTGTTACAAGTGCATATGCAAAGCCCGCGCATGCTGCTGTCACGTCCATCGCCGGCGCATTGATACCAAGCCTTTCCTGGACCATACATGCCGTGGAAGGCAGGCTTGTATCAGGCGTAAACGTTCCAAGAACGAGAAGGTCAACCTTGCTACGAACATCACCACATGAAGCAAGTGCACGTTCGGCTGCTTGAACAGCAAGGTCACTCGTTGCCATTCCGGGATCAACGTGCCGTCGCTCTTGGATACCCGACCGACTTAGAATCCATTCTGGGTCACAGCCAAGATGCCCCAAATCTGCATTTGTTACAACGCGTTCCGGAACAGCACTGCCTGATGAAAGAACACGAAAACCGAGAGCTCGACCAAATCGTGATGGCCGAGGAGAAGTTAGTATTTCGGACATCAGGTTCTCGTTGAAACGCGATTCATTGAAATAAAATACGAGCGGGGAAATGAACTAGAACAACCATCTACCTCTTATTGGGGCACAGGTACAGTCGGCCCTGGTGCGGTATCACTTGCAGGTTCAGCCTTCACCTTGATCACCGCGTCACGTTTAAGATGAATTTTCTTAAACTCTTCTTCGGAGACAATGTAATACCAATCAGCGAAACGGCCGTTGAGCTCTGCCACACGCCTCTTGCCTTCAACTACTTTTTCATCAAAGGATTCCTGCTTCCGACTGTTCTCGCGTTCCACTTGACGCCGATCTTCGATTGCCTTCTGCATAGCTACTTCAGCCTCGTCCGCTTGTTTCAGAAGGTCTGCGGCTGTTGCATCAGGATCAGCCGATTCTTTCTCATCACTGTCTGCTTCCTTCTCGGCCTTCTCATCCTCACTTTTATCATCTTTCGACTGTTCTCCGCTATCAGTATTTTTACCATCTTCCTCAGGAAGCGAAGGCAGTTCTGTGAGGTCAGGCTGTTCCAATAAATTCTCATTAAACTGGGCCATAACAAGCAGGTACCGTGCAGCCGTCTCGGCCGACTCTTCAGGAGCATCGCCATCCCCTTCAGACCCTGCTTTGCCGGGCTCCGTAACAGTTGTACCTGCGCCGAACCGTAGTACATATTCGACACCATCCTTCATGCCAATAACTGCTTGACCCTCTGTTGAAAGAATGACTCCGGACGGCAGCGGAAGGAAACCCCTTTGCTGCAAGGAAGACACCGCCTCAACATCATTCACAAAACTCTCGGCAGCTTTCAAATCTGCACTGAGACCAGACGGCTTACGTGCAACATCAATGATCTGCAAATCGCCTAGGGCATTGCGAAGGTCGTTGAGCTTTGTTGAATCTACTTCTTCATCATCTTTTAACTTTTCAGAAACTGGCTCTGCTGAGTCTTTACCAGGGAACGACTCAAGTGAGGTCAATTGCCAAGATGACTCTTTGTCGTTATAGGCTAACTGCATCTTTTCGTTGCGTTGCTGACGAACTTCAAGTCGTCCATCAGACTCAACAGCAGCAAGGGTATAGTTATCAAGTTCAACCGATCGAACATCCCATGGAGTCAGCTTGAGTAAATCTTTCTCAATCCAATCTCCAAATTGCGTCGTGAACTTTGACGTATCCAGTTCGACACGATAGACAGGATCTTGCCCTGCCTTTCGAACAAAACGAAGTCGTCGGCTACCACTTCCTACTCCTGCCTGCTTATCTTCTTTTCCAATAACAAGTCGGGCACTCTTACTTCCAGAAAGATCACGTATCTCGATTAATTGCCCAACACCAGTCATGCCAGGCTTGATTTTCTCCTGATCGGGCTCGATGACACCGTAGACTTCGTGATCAGCTGCTCTTTCAGTCACAATATCAAGCGCCTTCAGGTCAACGAGTTCTGTCGCGGCGGCTGCAAGCTGATCCTTGGCATCAGCCGGATAGTTCTGGTGAGACGGCAGCACCCACACACCACCAGACTTAATCACTTTGAATGGGTAGAGGGTCGCCAACTCATCGTCGTACCGAATGATCTCAAGACTCGCTGCCTTCTCAGCATCTGTTAATGCAGGAAAGAGAACACGCTCAACTGCAGGTTTTAATATCGCCGGCTTGAAACGTGGCTGTACAGCCCAACCCATAGCTAACAGCAACAAACCAGCACCGAGAAAGACCGCCGTCCTACGCATTGCGGGGTCACGTGTTTCCGAGACACTTTCCATATTCATTTTGTTCTTCTACTCCAAATAAAAATCTATCGAAGGCGTGACTTTGCCACACCTTCACGCTCTTGAGCTCGACGACGGAAAAAGACAAAGAAAGCAACAACAAGTGGTGGTATCGGTGGCAACATAACGGCCAGCCATTTTTGCCAATCCTGCTCTCGTCGTATTGTTGCCTCAAGAGATCGCTCTACCTGCTCAATTTCAACATCTCTCTTCCGCTTCAGTTGCTCAAGTTTTGTATCAAGCCTTCGTTGAGCTAACCGTTGGCGGCTCGCCAACTGTTGCACCGCCTGCATGGCAGCCTGACGATCTGTATTTCCACTCGACTCCATATCTTCAATCTTCTTTTCAAACTCTCCGACTTCCTTTTGCATGTCAGCATTCGCACTTTGCTCTGCTTTATCAAATTCAGTGATATAGTCCTGCCTTTGCTTGTCGGCCATTTCACGAGCATCTGCGACCGTATCCTCGATACGTTCAAGTGTTCGATGCTTTGGCTTTCGCTTTCGGATTTCAAGAAAACGATCATCACCCGAAAGCGTATCAAGCACGTTCAAAACAAACGTTACATTATCAAAGTTAAGCCCAAAGACTTCATCAGGACGATTCCTAAGTCCGAAAATCTGGGGCCCCATGAGATCGATATCTGCAACAACAATAGCCCGGACCAACGTTGTGCCTCCGTCAGACGGGCCTTTCTCACTCTCGGTCGCACTTCCAGTTCTTGGCAATTCCCGATCAACCGCCGCCGCAAGAACCATAGCCTGACTACCTGGCTTTTCGAAGATTCTCAACTGACGCATGTCTCCGCGATTTCCCAAAACCTGCTCGACTTCAATCGTGCCTGAACGTGTTCCAGTTGTGACAAGTGGTGTCCATTCCAGATTAGCTTTTTCGTCTTTAGACAGTGCCCCGGGAAAAGGGAACAAAACTTCTTGCAGCCCACTCGTAATTGGATTGGCTTGATTAAAACTACGAGACGCGCCGCCATCAGCTTCACCCAATTCCGCGTCAATAAAGACAAACTCACTAGGTAGTTCCAGTTTTGGATGAGGATTGTAATCTTGCCAGACAACATAGGGCGATGAGCCCATTTGCCCCATGAGTGGACGCCCGCTTCCTGCAGCGAGCTGAAGCCCTAGTACATCCCATAGTTGGCCAAGGTCACCTTTAGGCTGACTCTGTTGCTGAAACATTGCCATTGAACCACCACCTCCGCGGCGCGGCTGAGACGTCCCCGGAACACTGTTCATTAAGACTGGCAACGGATCTTCAAAAATTGCAACCGGCTGCCCAGAACGAACCGCAGATACAAAATTATTCATCTGCTCGGGACCAAGACTTGATGGCTGAACGACCATCAGCACATCGTATGTTTCTGTAATTGGAGCAGCAGGGTCAACCTGGACAACTTCGTATTGCTTCTCGAGTTCCTCGAGAACTGGCTGCCGAGGTCGCTGCTGACCACTAGCCATATCGAAGCCACCAAAAAGATCTGCATCTGTTGTCACGACTCCTAGACGCTTCCTCTTTTGCTCTGCTACCGTACAGATCGAACGAATCAGTTCGTACTCGACAGGTGTACCGCGATCAAAAAATGGGACTACAACTTTTTCGAGACCACACGTAAAAGCACAGCCAAGAAAAATGTCTTCGTCCCGGAATGCGCCCCGCTCCCGAGAAAGAACCGTTACCGGCTCAATGCCAAACTGCTGGCTAGCCAAAGAGGCTGCTTCTGTTTTTGTTTCAGTCTCTAGAACATCGACACGAAGCTTCCCTCCGCTAAGGCGCTGAAACTGCCGCAACATATTAAGAAGGGTGAGACGCGTCTGAGCATAGTCTTCGGGTACGGCTGGGCTCACGTAAGCAGTGACTTCAATAGCTTGCTCAGTATCTAAGCCTGCCAAGAGCTTCTTAGTATCGCGAGACAAGGAACTGATCTGCTCAGCTGAAAGATCAGCTCGCACATCATACGCACGAAACGTAAGCACGACCCCAAGAGCAGCCACAGCAAGCCCAGCGGTACGCACAACAAAATGAGTGCCCATTCTTGCGCCATCTCGTCGACCAGTCCAATGACGACGGCCTATGAGAACCATTGAGATGTAAAGGCATACTGTCACAATACCAAGAAAGTAGCCAACGGCTGAAAGACTGACGATACCACGACCAAAATCAATGAAGTTCTCTGTGAGGCTCCAAGACCGAACGACCGATGCTAGCTTTGGCCCCATTACACTGCTCGCCTGGTCAGCAACAACCAATGGCGCATTTAATGCCAAGCCCAAAATAAACGATACGGTCAGATTACTTGTTAAGAAACTTGCGACCATGCCAATCGCCAACATAGCAAGGCCAACAAACCAGTACCCGAGATAGTTTGTGAGAAAGAGTCCCGGGTCGGGATTGCCCCAAATCTGCAAGATGACCAGATTACATAGATATGAGAAAATGAGCGACACCGTATAAATACCAACCGCCGAGAGATATTTCCCTACCACAACCTCGATGTCACTCGCCGGTATAGTTAGGATTAGTTCGTCTGTCCCCTGCCGGCGTTCATCAGCCCAAACGCTCATTGTTATGGCCGGAATAAAGACGAGCAATATATACGGCAAATAGCGATTCAGCTGGTCAAGGTTTGCAAGATTCGAATTAAAAAATTCTGGCGGCCAAAATGCAGCAAGTGAACCAAGCAGAACGAATACACAGATAAAGACATATCCTGTTGGATTCGAAAAATAAGAAACGAAATTTCGTTTAAAAACTGCATCGAGAACATACCACTTCATTGCCAACTAATTCCTCTCTCTACAAGTCAATGACAGTCCAACTGTATAATCATTACCAACATGCCTCAGGGCACCAGCGTCAGGATGAAGCACTCTACTTAGAACGAGTCTTCATCACTGCGAATCTGCGCACGCCTACATCACGACGCCCGTGTCAACTCATAAAAACGTTCATCAAGTCGCTCACCCCCAGCAGTCAGTTCTGCCGGAGTGCCATCAAACCGCATACGACCCTCTGCAATAAGAATAACCCTATCGGCCATGGCCTCAACTTCCTGCAAAATGTGAGTGGAAAGTAACACTGTTTTCTCTTGCCCTAGCCTTCGAATAGTTTCTCTCACTTCGCGGATTTGGTTTGGATCAAGCCCGCTCGTTGGTTCGTCGAGTATCAAGACATCCGGCTCATGCAAGAGAACTTGCGCCATACCAACACGCTGGCGATAGCCTTTCGACAACTTACCGATCGCTTTTCCGATAACACTACCGAGTTCGCACTGCTTCACCACCGCCTCAATTCGTTCTTCCCGATATGGCGACTTAAGCCCACGAGCATTAGCAAAAAATTCAAGCAAGGTCCGCGGTGTCATATCAGGATAGAGCGGTCCGTTTTCAGGCAGATACCCAAGTCTTTTCGATGCTGCAAGCCGATCAACGGACATGTCATACCCAGCAAGCATCGCTCGCCCTGCAGAAGGGGCAAGATACCCAGTGAGCATCTTCATTGTCGTGCTTTTGCCGGCACCATTCGGACCCAGAAAAGCGACGATCTCACCGCGTGGAACACGAAACGATATATCTTCCGCTGCAATGAAGCTTCCGTAGTACTTACAAAGACCGTTCGCCTCTATCATTGCGTCGGAAATGGTCGACCCGCCATCGCCCACATCGTTCGATGAATTACTGGCTGTTGCCGTCATATCTCATACTCAATTCAGTCGTATCAAACAGTTGATTCCCAGTTCCTCAATTGTGGTCTTCGAGGAACCCGCTACTTCGTCTTATTTTCATTGATTCTCTCTCGCAAACAATCCCCCGCTCCTGAAACCGCGGGGGAACCCGATTCGACACGGGTCCGCCATGGATCGGGCACCTCTCGTTGCCAGCAGAGATGGACCCGCCAATCATCAGATGTCGCAGGATAGTCCGATCTTACATGAACACCTCGAGTTTCAGTTCGAGCTAACGATGCGTAGATCATAAGCCTTCCTACCTCAAGAAGATTCTGTAGCTGCCATCCCTGAGGTCCAGGAAATTGTTTATGCAAAACATATCGACACCAGCCATCGACCGTTTGCAGTGCCTCCCGAAGCGATTCTCCTGTTCGCTCAACACCCACGTGTCGCCACATCAGGCTCCGAAGAGAATTTCGAATGTCGGAGAGATCCAGCAGCTCCCCACCAGGAGCATCGGCTGGATCAACAGCATGTGCATGAGTAAGAAACGGAACCTCAAGATCATTCTCGTCCTCATTCCCTTGATCTGCTCTCTCAAGTTCATGAGTTACCTGCTCACCCGCACGGCTGCCAAAAACAAGACCCTCTAAAAGACTATTACTCGCTAGTCGATTCGCACCATGCAAGCCACTTGATGCAACCTCACCTGCCGCAAAAAGATGTGGGATCGATGTTTGGCCGTTTGCATCTACAGCAACTCCGCCAATCATATAATGGGCACCGGGACGAACAGGGATTCGATCTGTGGCAAGATCCAGACCAAACTTGCGACAGATTTTGTCCATGCCGGGAAACCTTTGCCGCACCATATTGCTTTCGAGATGTGAAAGGTCGAGATACACATTTGAATGTGACGTGCGACGCATCACTTCTGTAATTGCCTGAGAGACGACATCACGAGGCGCGAGTTCAGCGCGTGCATCGAACCCAGGCATGAATCGATGCCCATCACGATCTACTAAGTAGGCACCCGCACCGCGTACTGCTTCGGTAATAAGACTTCGACTACCGCCAGCAATGTAGAGTACCGTTGGGTGGAACTGCATAAACTCCATATCACGAACAACCGCACCCGCCCGCCACGCAAGTGCAATACCATCGCCGCTTGCGCCAGCTGGATTTGTGGACTCACGAAAAATCTGACCAGCACCACCCGTAGCCAAGATGGTTCTTCTAGCCCAAATCATCGTCTTCCCTCGCTGTGGGTGCCAGACAATCGCTCCGCGACACACCCCTTCATGTGTGACCAGATCAATTGTGAAAGTCTCCGGCCAAACATTAATATTTGGTGCGTTTACGGCCTGTTGGATAACAGCGCGCATCACTTCACGACCCGTTGCATCTCCGAGGGCATGCACAATTCTGTGGTGGCTATGCCCTCCCTCTCTACCAAGCTCAAGTTCCCCATCCCGTTTATCAAACTTAGTACCCCACTGAATCAACTCTGCAATCCGCGCTGGAGCCTCGCGAACAATCGAGTCGACAATGTGAGGATTGCAGAGATCGCCACCGGCTTTGATCGTATCAGCGATATGGTTATCAAAACGATCCGCTGGATCAATGACACTCGCGATTCCACCCTGAGCCCATTGGCTCGATGAATCGTTGAGATTATCTTTATTGATCACCAGGACTGAACGGCATGATTCAACGGCTAAGGCAGACCGAAGTCCTGCGAGACCTCCACCAAGTACAAGCACGTCGGTGAACCAATGAGGCACTCGCCTGCGATCAAAGGCAACTAAGTATCTGGGCCCAGCACATTCACTGCTCATTCACATCCACCTGACGACTACTGGCACCTTTCAGAAAAGCCTTGAATCTTTCACGATACTCGTAGGGAGGCTGAGTACGACGACTCTCAACCTGAACACCCTTGGAATCTGCTTCTATTTGACGAGACGATCTGACTCTGTCTGGTCGCAAACCCAAGCTACGCAGCGTCTGCTCGAAGGCTTGCTGCTGCAGTTGGCTACCGTTTCTAGCTGCTTTTTGCATGGATTCCCACCGTTGCAAGAATGCTTCGGCTTGTTCTCGTGTCCAACCAAGTTCTTTGAGCATCTCATCGTCTGTGGAGCGAATAGAGTCACGGAGATGGTCCAATGCAAGATCCGTTGCCTGACGCACGGAAGAAAGATTCTGAGGCTCTGTATCCAAAACATCTGACACAGGTTTATCACGTTGTGATTTTCCTGTTGCCTGAGGTCCTCCACTCATTCCTCCCGCACCTGAACTACCAGTTCCTTCATTTGATCCCGACGCACCGCCGGCATTACTTGAACTGTTCCCGAGTCCCTCACTACCAGATTGCCCTATAGCATTACTATCAGTACCGACTTCCTCAGATTGAGCTCGTTCTCCCATACCCCCGGTGTCATCTGTCGCGGGCCGACTAGCTGTATCCGTTTCTTCCGTCTGACTGCCTTGTGATTCAGAACCATCACCCGACTCAGAACCATCACCCGACTCAGAGCCATCACCCGACTCAGAGCCATCACCTGACTCAGAGCCATCACCTGACTCAGAGCCATCACCTGACTCAGAGCCATCACCTGATTCAGAGCCATCACCTGATTGAGAGCCATCACCTGATTGAGAGCCCTCACCTGATTGAGAGCCCTCACCTGATTGAGAGCCCTCGCCTGATTGAGAACCCTCGCCCCTCGATTGAGAACCTGATTCAGAGCCCTCGCCTGATTCAGAGCCCTCACCTGATTCAGAGCCCTCACCTGATTCAGAGCCCTCACCCATTTGAGAGCCCTCACCCGATTCAGAGCCCTCACCCGATTGAGAGCCCTCACCCGATTGAGAACCCTCACCCGATTGAGAACCCTCACCCGATTGAGAACCCTCACCCGATTCAGAGCCCTCACCTGATTGAGAGCCCTCACCTGATTTCAGAGCCCTCACCTGATTTCAGAACCCTCACCTGGTTCAGAGCCCTCACCTGGTTCACCTGGTTCAGAGCCCTCACCTGGTTCAGAGCCTTCACCCGATTGGTCTTTTTCGTCTGAACGAGGTGAACCACCTCCCTTGGCATTGCCGTCAGCTGTCTCCCTGCGTTTATGCTCAAGTATCCGCTCGATTGCCTCCCCATCGTCTACCCCATCAGCAGACAGAGGATCTGCTTCCATTCCATCTTGATTACCCTTGGCATCGTTCTGCGGCTGGCTCCGAGCCCCTTCGTCTTCATTCTTTTCACTTCGTGAATTCTCACTGCCGCTATCTTGTTGCCGAGCCCCCGATTCATTCTGGCCAGACCCACTTTCTGTCGATTGTGTTTCCTGAGTTTTGTCAGTTCGATTTACATTCGACTCACCTTCATTACCAGTGGCTTGCGGTTCACCATTTGAACCACCCTCATTTTCCTCAGCCGACATGCCAGTTTGTTGACCCTGTCCCTCTTGCTCACCAGCACTCCCACTCGCACTTTGATCCTTCTCCTCCGCAATATCATTGCTCATTGTTTCGCTAGTCTGCCGTTGAGCCTGCCTGTCGTCATCTGAGTTTTGCTTCTCCGGAGTGCCTTGGGCTGGCTTCTCTTCTGGAGAAGTCTTCCCATTTGAGCCATCCGTTACATCACGGGACGGATTCTTCTCCGATGGTGGTTTGGACTTTCTACCTGGCCACAATTCTTCTGGTTCCTTTGGCGCTGGGCTTTGTTCATCAATTATGAGTCGCCGCCAAGTCGTCGCTGTACTGTTTGGCTCCGGCTTTCGGTTGTCATAGACCACCGCTCTGTACTCAATTACCTTCGCACCAGGAGCATCCTGAGTAGGCACAATACGAGTACTCACCCGAACTTCACCATCACCATTTGCCTGATTCCCCGTGGCATCTGGCTGCCACAGAACTTTATCCTGAATGAGACCAGACCCTTCAGGGCGAGTCTCAACAGCAACCTTGGAAAGTGCATAGTCGGGATCAATCGCCCGAACTCGAATCCTCATTGCAGCGCGAGAAGGCATTCGCTCTGAATCTGCCTCTGGAAGTTCAATGGTGACTTCCGGGGCAAGATCCGGGAGAACCTCTATGCGGTGGGTGAGCGATTCATCAATTACAGGAGCACGTTGTGAACTGTTTTCAGAACGAGCGCGAAAACGTAGCTGGTATGAGGTATGTTCTGCCGACGTGCGGTCTGCCGCCAACCGTAACCGAAGAACCCCTGTTGCGGCGTGCTGATTTGTGCTCGTTACAACCAACCGCAAATCATCGGAACGTTTGGTATTGAGGAAGTTGATCCAGGCTGCATCGAGTGGCTGATTCGACTCAACTTCGAGTTGCGCTTCAGTTCCCTCGATTGCTCGAAGATCACCCTGCCACTCAACAACCTGATCAGGCTGGCCGGTGTATTCTGGAAAAACATATCGTACTTTTTTTACTAAGAGTGAAGGAGCATCGACTACTGTTACATCAAAAGGCTCCGCCCGTGCATCACCAGCTTCAAGTGTTACTCGTACTGACCGGGCAAGCCCTATACCACTTGAAGGGAGCCTTACCCAATGCAACTCACTGTCTGGCTGCCTCCGAAGGCTCGCCTTCCATGGCTTCACCTCTGGATCACGTTTCCCGTTTTCGAGTAATGAAGCCACGGTCACAAAAGGGATTTCATCGTCTCTCAAATGGCTTATCTCTGCTGACACAACGATTTGCCGACCCCGAATGAGTTCAACATTGCCTTTGTGCCATTGAAGGTGCTGCCTGTCATCGAACATGGAGTTGCCAGGGGGCAACGTATTCGGGGCATTCTCTTCGCCAGAAACCGTAGCCCAATAACACTCAATGTCCTGAATAAAAACACGAGAAGGCGCCGCCCAGCCAGACCAGGGGGCAAAGAGTCTTGCCGCTGTTACGAATGGATTCTTCGGAGACAGCAACGCGTAAAGCGTACCTGCAAAAACAAGACACGCGAGGATGGTTGCTAGAGAAATAAGGTGCTGTTGATCGATGGCTGCATCCGCCGGGATGGCTGTCATCTGGCTCGCTGCTCTTTTATCAAGCGAGCGTGTTATGAGATCTTTGTGCGGATCAGTTCCATCCGGGTTTACAAGAACCGCATTGACTAAGTCATTATGAAGTTCTGGGAACTCTCGCTCGATTGATCTCGCCGAGTATAGAACATTCACTCGATACCGGAGAATTGGCACAAGTGATTTCAACGCGAGTAATCCAACCCCAAAAAGACCAACAAGTAGCCACGTCCATCGGAGCCAGGTTGGCATTCCGCCAGTTATCAACCAATGCTCGAGAATAACACCGAAGAGCAACCAACCAAATCCTGCGATGGCCGTCGTCAGAAAAAAAGTTGCAACCGCCATACTTTTGTAATTTGAACTCGTTTCGGCAAGCCGTTTATCGAGATATTTCGCGGCCCGCGAACGGTTCGCCCCCTGCCAATCATGCAGCACTAACTCAGAGTCAGCTTGGTTGCCTGCTATTGCCATGGGATGTCTCACTTTGCTTCAAACACCATCAACTCCGTAAGGAGCGGGCATATCCGGTGCCCCAAATCCACCTGCCTTTTGACTCGTCTATTTCTTGCCACAGGCATGGAACACGTTGACGTCACTAGAATAACTCTCCTATTGTACGACTCACAGCTGAAAAAAACCCCTTATTGTAGAAATGGGCCTAATTTCAAGATGCTTCCTGACGCAGAGAGTTTTCGACGACTGGTTGACGGAAGGGCCACTGGTCTCGTTGCCACCCTTGGTCGGACTGGTCTCTCTGTAATTGAACTTCCGTATGCGGCTCTTGTTCGGTTGCGGAATTATGGCTACGACCACGACCTTGTCACCGTGAATCGTGCATCCGCACCTGTTATTTCTGTCGGAAATCTCACCCTTGGTGGAACTGGCAAAACACCACTTGTTGCATGGCTGGCGCAATGGTTCGCTCAACACAACAAAAAACCTGCCATTATCAGTCGTGGGTACAAAGCCGAAAAGGGACAACTCAGCGACGAAGCAGCAGAATTAAAAATTCTCTTACCAACTGTTCCTCACTTTGCAAACAAGCGAAGAACTATTGCAGCAGAGGATGCCGTTACAAAAGGTTCGGATGTCTTGCTCCTCGATGACGGATTCCAACATCGACAAATCAAACGTGATATTAATTTAGTCACAATTGATGCAACTGATCCGTTCGGCTGCAATCGTCTTTTCCCCCGTGGGCTCCTTCGCGAACCACTTGAAGGATTGAATCGAGCAGACGCTTTGATTCTGACACGAACGGACCAGGTCTCAACAAAGACAAGAAATGAGATTCGAGAACGATGCTTTCAGTTCGTGGGATCACAGAATAAACCATGGATTGAAACAGAACACAAACCGTTAAATCTTCGGTTCATTGACGGTTCCGTACAGCCTCTAAAAACACTTCAACACAAACGCACACTAGCATTATCAGCAATTGGGAATCCAGCCGCTTTTCATACCACTCTGAAGACACTCGGACAGGAACCAATTGCCACCCTCACCTTCCCTGATCATCACACGTACACCGCCGATGACATCCACCACATTTCAGAAGAGGCTGAAGCCGTGGGTGCTGAAATCGTCGTGACAACACTGAAGGATCTCGTCAAACTTCCTGAAGTAGGCTTTCGTGATAGACCGCTTTGCGCACTCGAGATTGGCATACAATTCCAGTCGGGACTTCAAGACCTTGAAACCATGCTGGAGAAGATTCCGTAACAGCCCGGAAAGAAAGTGTTGCAACACATTTTCTGCGAGGAACTACTTTTTCTTTTTCTCATTGTGGAGAGTATGACGACGAAGTCGTGACGAATACTTCTTCAGATGAAGTTTTTCTCCGCCGGACTTACGACGCAACGTATAGTTCACGTCACCGGTCTCTTCACACACAAGGTGAATCACTTCCAGCTTTTTTTTACTCTTGGCCATTCAATCAGATCTCAAAAAGGTCAAACAACGGCGACACTTCGCAAGAGAGTCTCGCCCAAGCCTCTTAAAATAGAGGCTTCGTAACGCCTTCGCAAGCGGTGGCAGTAGTAACCGGGTTGAAAAAGGTCACATCTGACTAATCCTATGGAGCCTCTACCACGTCACGGTCGATGCTTAAAAAGGCTGTTTCTTACTAAAAACATGGCACTTCTCCTCCAAGAGGCGTACCATCCACTGATCGGCACTCTCCCAAGACATAGGTCTGGCACCATCAAACGTAATGGCGAGCACAAAACCACCCTACGAAGAAGATTCGTCGAAAAAGCATCGCATGGATTCTGCAACCGCGGGGAATCGTTGTGAAGGAACCGGGTGGGCGGAAAAAGTCACTGCAAGCAATAGCGTGCGGTCTGTCTATCTCAGCCTTACGACACATCTCATCGTTGCAATAATTCTAACGCTCTGGGCTATATCCCCTGAGAGCCAGTCGAGTCGCTTATCCCCAGTCATCATTGATTTTGGCACAGAGTCCGAGCAGGAATGGGGAGAGACCAATGGGGACGATAACACTGCAACTCTACTTACAGAGGCCGATGAAAAAGATGATCCTCTCGAAACGTCAGAAGAACGCTCTGATTCAAGTGAAGAAGAAGTCACAGCTCCTGATGAAAACCAGACAAATCAACAGATGCAAACAGCAGACCCTAACAAGGAAATGGCTCCTGACAGTCCTGTTTCTGAAAAAACTGCTACGAAAGCACAGCCCAGCCTCAGACAGGTGAAGCCCAAAGAGCAGCAGGATAACAAAAAGAACGACATGCAGAGGGGTGGCGGCAGCAGGGCAACTGCTTCAAGTGCGGATGCCAAAGTTGCTCTATCACAACGTTCGGGGGCCGCACGAGGAGAAACAGCACGTGCTCGTGGTGGTTCACCAGCGAGTGAGGCCGCAATTGAACGTGGACTTTTGTGGCTTGCACGGCATCAAGCAGCAAATGGCGCCTGGTTGTTTGAACATCCCCACTGTATCGACCCCTTTGGACGCCCTTCGCAACAGTGTCTGTGTCGAACCAAGGGGTATATAGAAGGCCATACCAAAGCAAGTACATCCATTGCTCTCCTGCCGTTCCTTGGGGCTGGAAATACACATTTAGATGGTCCCTACAAAGAAGTCGTTTACCGAGGTCTTGAGCAACTCAAGACAATACTCGACATCGAACTAAAAGAACTTCATCCCGACAATCCTAACTTTGTCTCCACTTTCTCTGGAGATCTTTATGGGTATGGGCTCACAACCCTTGTCATGGCGGAAGCCTTTGGCATGACTGGTGACCCCGACCTAGAACGTTACGTGAACGCACTGACTGTGTTTCTTGCACGGCACCAACACCCACTTGGCGGGTGGCGTTACGAACTCGGTCAGCCAGGAGATATCACGGTTACCGGATGGCAGGTAGTCGCACTCAAGAGCAGCCAACTCGCCGGGGCGGCAGTTCATTCTGATATCTTTCGTCAAGCAGATAAATTTCTTGATAGCCTCACACCACCTGCCCCCCTGAGTCGTCCAGGGCGGACTCAAGTTGTTGCGAACAAGGTCGGCGGTATGAACCGTGATCCAACGCGCTACCATTACCTCGCTTCGTTTGCGAACTCTACAACTCGAGAACCAGGAGAATGTACGTCTGCGGTTGGCCTACTCTGCCGACTCTATACAGGGTGGAGTAGTAATGACCCGAGACTTCTTAAAGGGGTCAACCAACTCCTCAAATCAAATACACATCCTGCACTGCTACTCTATAGAAACTTTTACCTCGCGCAAATTTTGCTTCATATTGACCATCCTGCATGGGAGCAATGGAACCGGCGAAACCGAGACTATCTTGTACGGATGCAGGTCACTGAAACAACGAGAATGAATCAGCGAAATCCCGCGTTTGGTAGTCCTCCCTGTGAAATTGGCAGTTGGTACCTAACCAACCCCAATGGCACTACTAAAAATTCTATTCGTGACCGCCACCTTGCCCCCGCCGGTAGACTCGCACACACGGCACTTGCCATTCTTACGCTTGAGGTCTATTACCGATTACTGCCGATTTACAAACCGGTAGCAATTGAATAACCATACCCAAAGCCAAAAACTTCATGCGATTACAAACATTCTTTTGGCTCGCTACAGCTCTAGCAGTCGCATTCTCTGCCATCAATTGGCTAGGACTTGCCGGCTGGTTGGCTTCGCTTGTTATATTCGGCAGCCTTGCCATGCACATCGCGGGAAATGCAATTGGCACCCGTATGCGAGAGGCAACGGATCGTGATCTTTCGCGCACTCATCAACGAACATCTGTCATCAATGTTCCGGCTCCTTCCCCATCTCATCTCGAACGGCACTCACGAACAGGTTGGCTTTTACCAATATCGGTGAGTATTGGCGGATTGATTGGAGGAGTATCAGGCGCAATCGCCTTGTCTCTCATGACATCCTCATCTTTTGCAGGAACACTCCTGGGAGGCCTCTCTTCAGCGGTGCTTGGTGGTATCTTCGGCTTTCTGATTGCTAGCTTTGTTGACATCTTGAGGACGTCTATACGCGAATCTCTTGATGCGGAACGCCGAAGTACAGAAGAGCACCAAAAATAGAGCCTAACAGGTTGTTTCCTGTTCAATTAGGCCGGCTTCAGAGCATTCCGTACGTCTCGCCGGGGAAGTCCATGAACGCCGTGGAAACGACACGAATACCGTGGTAAAGTAAAAATCCTACTTTTTGGAAAATAACGAAGGAAGTCACAAGTTATGTCAAAACCTCACCGAACAATCAAAAAAGCGAATCATGGTTCAAGGCCAGCGAACAGTAAGGCAAGAAAAGCAAAACGAAAGCACATCAAGACGTAACAACCGAGACCTATCCTCGATTGCAATAATGACCGTTGTTCTACACAACTAGTTACTTCCACGACGACCATTTCTGGAGCAGCCTTCCGTGCCCCCTCGCGACTATATCATTCATCCGAACGAATATGACCTCAGTGCTGTCATTGCTGATATTGAGGAAATTCGCCGATACAATCAGCAACGTTTTGAAATGGAGCAGTTAACGGCAATTGTTCACGAGGACAAGGATCGCGGTCTCTGTGTTGGATATAAAGACACGACAGCAGATGAATTCTGGGCACGGGGCCATTTCCCGAATGTTCCATTGATGCCTGGAGTCATTATGTGCGAGGCAGCTGCACAACTCTCTAGCTACTTCTCTCAGAAACACCAATTGCTTGAAGCGGAAATGATTGGCTTTGGTGGCTTGGAAGATGTCCGGTTTCGAGAGCCCGTGCGGCCAGGCGAACGGCTCGTTATTGCTGTGGAGCGGGTGCGGGTACGGCCCAAGGCGATGATTGTTTGCCGGTTTCAGGGACTAGTCGATTCGAATATTGTTGTGGACGGTGTGATCAAAGGTGTTCCTCTACCGGTTGATTTCCTTGCCGCCAACCAGACCACATCAACGTCCTGACTCCCCGGGCTCTTTCCTACTCATTGCCATGCCGCGGCGCCATCCCAAAAAGCCACCAAAAGACCTTGATCTTTCACGGAATTTGCGAATCCTAGCTGACTTGGAATCCCCTCTTGATCCGACAACACTCTTCTGTCAGTCGGGTCCTGTTGAATTGGAAGTTGGTACAGGAAAAGGGATGTTTTTAACTTCCGCTACTTCAGCAAACCCGGATCGAAATTTTTTAGGTATCGAGGTAAGCGCTGGCTACGCCAGAATGGCTGCCTCTCGATTAGCCTCATGTGATACATCGAATGGTGTTGTTATTCACGGCGATGCTATGCACCTGGTCCGACATTCCCTCCCCAACGCATCGTTATCGGGGGTCCATGTTTATTTCCCGGACCCGTGGTGGAAAGCCCGGCATCGGAAGCGCAGAATCTTAAATCCAGAATTTCTGGAACATGCTGGTCGGATCATGCAATCTGGGTCACAACTTCACATCTGGACTGATGTTGAAGAGTATTTCCATGAAGCTACGAGAACTGTTGATGACACTTCGCTATTCAGCAAACAGTCCGATGAATCTCCAGGCGGACCGGAAACCACATACCGAACTCATTTCGAGCGACGCACGCGACTTGCAGGCGCTCCCGTATGGAGAGCGATTTTTGAACGTAACGAAACACCACCTCAGAAAAATCGCCTTCCAGCAAAACGCCTCGGCTGATCAATTTTATTTGTAGAATGCACTACAAATTTTTCTAAGATTGCGGAAGACTTACTTACCGTCTGAGGACACTCGTTGCACGAGAAGGCGGTCAATCCGCCGGCCATCCATATCGACAACCTCGATTAATAATCCATTCCATCGAAAGGCATCGCCGACTGAGGGAATTTTTTCGAGTTCATCGAGGACGAGGCCGGAAACAGTCGAGTAATCCCGTGATCCCCCAGGATCAGGAAGTGCCATTCGACCAAAAAGGTCATCCACTGCAAGACTACCGTCAACAAGCCATGATCCATCTTCTCTCTGAACAAATTCACTATTTCGGTCATGATCATGTTCATCTCGAATTTCCCCGACAAGCTCTTCCATGACATCTTCAAGAGTCACTAACCCCTCGGTGCCACCATATTCATCCAAGACTATCGCTAACTGATTTCGTTCCTTTTGAAAAAGTTCAAGCAGGCGATCAAGTGGCATGGTCTCAGGAACAAAAAGGGCTTTGTGCATCATCTTCCTCAACTCGATTGGCCACCCCATCCAATTCTGTCGAAGGACATCACGAATCGAAACATAACCAAGAATTTGGTCCAGAGATCCTTCGTAAACAGGCAGTCTTGAGTAACCTGCCATTGCAATAGCTCCCAAAACTTCATCTCCTGGCGTATCGATATCGATAGCATCAAGATCAATCCGGGGTCGCATGATATCCCGCACCGTTCGCTCGCCTAATCGCAGTGCTTCTGCCGCAACCGCCTGCTCAACCGCTTCGAGAACACCCTCTGCTCTACCCGCCTCCAAAAGATGTTCAATGTCGTCGACAGAGACACTTGGCTCATCTTGCTTATGGGCCCGAAGCATAAACAAAACAGCTGATGTCGAAACTCCCATAAGCCATACAAGGGGACGTGTTACAGAAGCAAAGACCTGCATAATTGGAGCTGCGAAGCGGGCAACATCTTCAGCACGGCGCAATGCCAAACGCTTTGGAACAAGTTCTCCAAAAAGCAACGTGCAGAAAGAGAGTAATACTACAAATGTAGTCAAAGCGACTGACTCCGCGACGGGCTGAATTGCTGGCGGCCCGTTCGCAGCCAACCAGTTCGCTATAGTACTTACTACCTGACTGCCACCATAAGCGGCAGCAAGAGTTCCAACTAGCGTGATACCAATCTGAACAGTCGGCAAGAATTTATCTGGACTGCTCGCAAGATCAAGCGCTTTCTGTGCTGCTTTGTCACCGTGTTCAGCAAGTCGCCGCAATCGTCCTTTTCGACTCGCGACAATCGCCATTTCGGCACCCGAGAAAAAACCGTTCGCCAGAATTAGAACGAAAACGATCAGTATTTGTTCGACCATCGTTAGGTTAGTTTCGCGATTCTGGGGTTAGTGGCGGTTGGCTTTGTGAAGTCATTTCGTCACGGCTTATTACTACTAAATCATCTCGATGTATCACTTCGTCACACGCGCAAACACCGAGAATCTCTAAAACCCTGTCAGTTTTAAGGCCTCGTATTCGCTCAAGATCGTCTAAACCATAGTTCACAAGCCCACGCGCAAAACAGTTGCCGTCAGTTGATTCAAGTGTCACAACATCACCAACGACAAAATCTCCAGATACAGCCAATACGCCAGCCGGCAATAGACTACTGCCTCGCTCCAGAACCGCCTGCCGTGCACCCGCATCGACAACAAGTTTACCCGAAACGGATGCAGACCATCCTAACCAACGTTTCTTCGCAGGCATCAGATCATTCTTGCCGAGAAAAAAAGTACCTACATCGTGCCCCTGCACAAATTCTTGAAGAATGGATTCTTGTCTGCCGGAGCCGATAAAGCAGTGAATCCCCACTTCATTTACTGTCTTCGCGGCCTTCAACTTGCTGGCCATACCGCCCTTTGAGATGCCTCCGGAACAATCATGCACCATCGACTCAATCGTTGAATCTATTTCACGTACAGTCGATATCCGCCGTGCCTCTGGATTCTTTGGGTCCTGATCAAACAGTCCCTCTACATCCGAGAGCAACACTAGAGCATCTGCACCCAGAAGGGTTGCAACTAATGCGGCTAACTGGTCGTTATCACCAAAAGTTGTCTGAAGTTCAGCGGTACTTACCGAATCATTCTCATTAATGATCGGAATTGCACCATACTTGAGGAGAGACCGAAGTGTATTTCGGATATTTAAATATCGACCCCTGTCATGCATGTCATCCGCAACCAGAAGCAACTGCGCCACATGCCTGCCAAAACTTCTCAGCGATCGCTCATATGCCTCTGTCAAACAACTTTGGCCAACCGCAGCAACCGCCTGCAATTCAGGGAGCGCACATGGGCGAGCACTCAGGCCAAGGCGGCCCATTCCAGCTCCGACTGCTCCAGAGCTCACAACAACTATTTTTTTTCCACCTGCTAGAAGTTCATGGCATTGCTGTCCAATCTTTTCAACACGTTCAATGTCGAGAAGCCCCTCCTCGGTCGTCAGGACACGCGAACCGATCTTCACCACCACAAGTTGCGCGGACTGCACAGCCTCCTGTCTTTGTGGATCGATCATAACTTGAAAAATGGGTGAACTGGTCAAAAAGTAATTAACTACACAAACACGAAAACCATTACTGTGGATTCTAAAAGGCTCTACGGTTATTGGCGACAGACCTTTTTCCTATCAACTTTCCCTTGTAACGAATCATCCACTGGATGAAAGCGTTCAAACGGTACGTCACACCACTTATTCAAACGTCATTATGCACATTAATTAGAGATGCCTCACTTCGAGTAGTTGAATCGGAACCGAACCGAGACGTATCGTTCCGGCTAGCCGCCACTCTCTCTATATAGGCCGCATCAATATCACCTGTTACGTACTTACCATCAAAAACTGAACATTCGAAGGTTGCAATCTTTCGATTCCCAGCCTTTGAACACTCGACTAAATCGTCTAAATCTTGATACACAAGCCAATCTGCATTAATGACTTCAGCGACTTCCTCATCCGTACGATTGAAAGCCACAAGTTCCTCAGAAGTCGGCATGTCTATTCCGTAAACATTTGGGAAACGCACCGCTGGAGCTGCAGAACAGAAATACACTTTCCGTGCACCTGCGTCACGCGCCATCCCAATGATTTGCGAACACGTAGTTCCTCGAACGATCGAGTCATCAACGAGGCAGACTACTTTATCTTTGAACTCCAATGATACCGGACTCAGTTTTTGCCTAACACTTTTTTTCCGAACCGCTTGCCCCGGCATGATGAAGGTACGCCCTATATAACGATTCTTAATAAAACCTTCCCGATAGGGCACTCCAAGACTTTCCGCAAGTGACATCGCAGATGTCCGACCGGAATCCGGGATGGGCATAACGACGTCGATATCATGATCAGGACGATTACGTCTTATTTTTTCTGCTAGTTTTGTCCCCATACGAAGCCTTGTTTTGTAAACCGACACTTCATCAACAATTGAGTCGGGCCTCGCGAGATACACATGCTCAAAAATACAAGGCGAGAGTATCGCATTGTCAGAGCATTGACGCACATGGCAGTTGTTTTGTGTATCGAAAAAGACTGCTTCGCCAGGAGCCACATCTCGTTCAATTTTGAAGCCTTGAGAAACCAGAGCCACTGACTCTGATGCAACCATAAAGTCCTGGCCACCGCCTTCATTTTTTTTCGAGCCGAAAATCAACGGTCTAATTCCGAAGGGGTCCCGAAAACCAACTATCCCATAACCCGTGATCATTGCGACCACTGCATATGCTCCTCGACAACGATTATGAACACTACGAACGGCTTCAAACACACCCTCTGGCGTAAGCTTTTGCTGGCCAACCTTATGCAATTCATGCGCAAACACATTCAGAATTACTTCACTGTCACTTGATGTATTGATGTGTCTCAGGTCGGACCTGTATAGCTCTTCTTCTAACTCATCGGAATTCGTGAGATTGCCGTTATGAGCCAGCGCAATCCCATACGGCGAATTGACATAAAACGGTTGAGACTCAGCGGAGCTGTTGCAGCCAGCAGTTGGGTATCGCACATGACCAATACCCATAGGGCCGACAAGCCGACGCATGTGGTCTTGGCGAAAAACGTCGGAGACCATCCCATTCGATTTTCGCAACGACACTCTGTCTTCTGCACAGGTCATGATACCAGCGGCATCTTGCCCTCGATGCTGAAGCACTGTTAAGGCATCATAAAGATTTTGATTCACATCTTCATGAGCAACTATCCCAACAATACCGCACATGTGTTTCTCGCGCTGTGAACTAGATATTCCTCAACCGCAATCAATTGCACTACTATCGATTCTTCTGACAATTCAGGACCATCGCGACAAATTCGACTCAGTCTTTAAGTCGTACCCGTATCTTACCAGCAATTTAAAAGACTGAAAAAACTTTGTGCATAGTTGAACTTTTTCATCAAATGATGAGGCCAGGAAATACCGTCAGACTCTTGCCGTAAACGACTTGTTCACGTCGCATGAACAGGGTTGCCCACAACTCCGACTTTCCAGCCGGCTTATCTTGAACAAAAAAAGTCCCTGCGGAAGACCGAAATCACAGCATACACGCCAGAACTTCCCTACGTCCTATTTAGAACATCGTCAAGAATAAAGGGCTGCGGAAATGGCTCATCGAGCTGCTCAAGCAACTCGCGGTAGGTGTCAATGATCTCGATGATGTCTTCCCGGGTCATTGCATCCTTGCGAAGTACATCCGAGTCATCAAGCACTTTGCGCCACGCTTTAAATGCTTCCTCAAATGCCTGCTTTGCTGGCTGCAAGCGGGCTTCCTCATAATCTTTCTCTGCTCGCCATGTCGCCTCACGAGCCTGTAAGGCCAACTCGGTGACACTCATCTCACAGGTTGCCCGCCAGTAATCAAAATTTACAATATCTCTGTATCGATTGATGATATCTGCAGTTTCAGTGGCCTCTACATACTCCTCAGCAAGACGCTTTGCTTTCACACGAGTATCTGGAGCAGCATTTTGAGCAACTAGTCGCCAATTCACTTTCATTTTCCTCTGCGCGTCTGCTACCAACTGTTGCTGTTGCTCTGTGCGATCCAAGGGAGGGACCTGTAATGCCGCCCTTTGCTCCTCACTCAACGCGCTCTCTCGATCCGACTCCATTTCAGCGAATTTTCCAGGGAGTAGCTCCTCTAGTTGTTTTGCTAAGCGTTCTGCTCGGGCCAACTCGGCTTCTCGTAGCCCCAAGCGAATCGGCACATCCCAGCTTGTTGGAATCTGCCTCACAGCAAATCGTCGCATTTCCTCTGTCGCCAGCTCCCAACCGTCTCTTGCTTTATCATCAAAAACACCATCTGATTCTAATGCACGAGCATAATTGATTGCTGTCATCATTGGCTCAGAATGAAAGATTAATGGCGTCGTTTTTAGCGGCGCACCTGAGTCCACAAGTTTTTGTGCTGCAAGATACTTCTCACGACCAACTAACCAATTATCGCGTTCAATCAGCGTTCTGCCGGGACGATCTTTTTCATGGAAATCATCGTCTGCCTTAAAAAGACGACGATACTGGACTTTTTCATCCGCACGACCGATTTTCTGCCCAATGAACCACCCCATTCGTCCAAGCAGACGCGGCTCACGCGTGTTAAAGAAAACCCCCTGCCTGAGAAACTCAATACCTTTCATAACCCACGCATAGCGATCGTGATAATCATCAAACTGGACTGAAATGTTGTACGAAAGATTATGAGCCTGGAAATCCCAGACTGAATAAAAGTTTGGTTGCAATTTTGTCATTTGTTCCAAAACAGCCGACAGATTTGTCCAATCTTCCACTTTCTTGTAGAAGTTTGCTCGATCCCAAAGCAGCGTCACGGCGATGTTTTTTAGCCCGAGTGTCGCTAGTCGCATTGTTTCACTCGTTGGATCAATTTCTCCTAAGTCAGCCTGAGACAATTGGGCTTCTGTCCTAAGCCTCGCCAAGTAACCACCAGGAGACGAAGAATCACGCGGTTGGCTCAGGGCAGAGAGCGGGACAAGTAGAACCGCTATCAGTACGAGCGCTACAAGTGTCTCTGGCCGTAGTCCAAGCCAAGCACCTCTTTCCTGATGTTTCGATTGTGTAGGACGACTACTGTTTCTTTCAGTCATGATGCCACCTCGCGGGCTTTAAGGATGAATGCCCCGGCAATGAAAAATGCCACAAGATAACCGAGTGTTTCAAACGCGTGCTGACCAATCAGGTTCATTGGGATATCAAAGCCGCTAGCTACAAAATTACTTGTTCCTAAATCTGACAAAGAGGGAAACAAGGATGCGGCGAGCCGCATTGGAGCCAATAAGAACGTGTCTACCGTTTTCATAGCTGTCACAAAAGGCGTTTGGTCTAGCTCCACAACGATACTCGCCTGAGTAACAATCCTATACAAGGATTCGATAGGGCCACCACCGGGCATGCTAAAGCTATCACCCGTCACCTGTGCATCAAAAAGGCCTTCGATGAAGCTACGGAACTGACCAATCAAAACGACAGACAAGGTTGCCAGCAAGGCAACAGGGCCTGCAAGAAACGTACTGAACATGACTCCAATCGCTGCTACCAAAAGCATTGCAAACCAAATACCTAAACAGCTCTTTGCATAATTCAAAGCAAATGAGCCATTACCACTACGAAGATAGAAATCAGCCTGTGCAACCCCGTAATACTGCGCTGGCTCGAGGCACTGCAGTACCACCTCTACCCTACCGTCAGAGATAATATCACTGAATAAATCAACTTTTCTTGTCCCTCCATCGGCTGACGTTGCAACCAGAGTTCTTGGTATCAGGAGTGAATCAATGGTGAATTCCTTGGCTGTAAAATAAATTGGGTCGCTCTGCAATCCAGTTGAGGGATTCCGAACACGGACACTTCCAGCAATGCCCTTCTCAATGTCCCCCTTATACGTCCGGAACACCCTGACGATCATTTCAAGAGGCAAACCCTGAGGAAACTCTGCTGACGTAATTCCTTCAAATGTCCAGATTGCTGCAGCAAGAGAACCACCCTCAATATATTGACGATAGGACCATTCTGCCCCAACGCTTATCCCCTTGTCGCTCGGCCGACCTTCCCGATCAAGAAACCGTAACGTGCCACGTAATGGCCTTCGGGCCTCGAGCATGCCTTCGACTGAACCAACTTTGTACCGAGCAGTTTCTCCAGTTCCGCTCAGTCGTTGAATCGTATGCCTATGGCCTTGGGTGGTATCAGTAGACCCATTCCCGTTCGCATCAAGTTCAACACGGTGCCTATGCCCTCGATCGAGACTGGTCCGACCTTCGAAACCCGTTGCGCGGCCATCTTCCAATCGTTCTTCCAGAAGGTCAGCTCCAGTCACCTGGTGACCGTGACTGACGCTTCGTACAACAAAGGCCCACCCAACGCCTCCCATGATCACAAGCAGGAGCGTACCGACAATAGAAAACCCAAGTATTCTTCCAAAGACAATCTCACCAGTGCGAACCGGCTTAGTCGTCACCGTCTGAATAGCCTTCGCCTTGACGTCGGCAGGTAGACTAAAAACGGAAAGCACTAAGACCACAAGGCAAACTAAAAGATTGGTCGCCGAGAGAATAAAGCCTAGATAAAGCTTTCCTGGATTTACACTTTGTGGATCTAGAAACCAACCAGCAAACAAGACGATGACAGCAAAAAGACCGAGGACTATGAGCACGTTACGGCGAAGTGATTCTTGGATCGCTAAACGTGCCAAGGCCCAAATACGACGCAGCGACATGCCAAGAAGATCTGCAATCCCCGCTAACACGCCTCGATAAACACGATCGCCAGCTGCAAGCGGCCCTGAAACAGCAGACATTGAAATCCACGCCAAGAGAGCTGCGAAGACGGCAACTAAAAACGCAACTAGCATGTAGGATGCAAGTGCGGGGCCAAACCAATTTAAAAATGTTGGTATTTCCTGTTCAAGAACCATCGATTTCAGCGCTCGTTTGTAAATCAGGTAAAAATTTGATCATAGATACAGTCATCGTAGATGCGCTCTGCTTATTATTTTCAGAAACAATACGATTTAACTTTCACGAATCACGAGTGGCACCAACCAGCTCAACTATCAATCCTGCCGTGCCCTCCGGCCTGGCCTCGACTCAGTATCTCGAACAACCTCAAGGAACAAATCCTCCAGGGTTGTTGTTGGGCTACCGATTTCAATTCCAGTACCACCATGACGCTCTATAACTGCACGGATTTCGTCGTGAGCCTCTACCGGCAGGCCAGTTGAACGGATTTGTGTTATGTCGGTCACGCGAAGTAGTTCATCAACTCGCCCAAGTTCTTTCAGTTCTCCTTGATGGAGAACTGCTATGCGGTCGCATACATCCTCAACATCGGCCAGTAGATGAGAACACATGATGACTGTTTTCCCTCGCTCTTTAAGATCGATAATTAGATCTTTCATTTCACGGGTACCAATTGGATCCAGGCCGCTTGTTGGTTCATCGAGAAGAACAAGTTCGGGGTCATTAATGAGTGCTTGAGCCACACCAATACGTCGAGTCATGCCCTTCGAGTACTCTCGTAATTGCCTTTTCTTATCGCGCCCGAGTCCAACCATTTCAATCAGCGCATCTGCTCGATGCTTTCGTTCCTCAGGTGGCATGTCAAACAGGCGTCCATAGAAATCTAATGTTTCTTCCGCATCAAGAAATTTATAAAGATAAGACTCTTCGGGCAGGTATCCGATCCGGTCATTCTTTGAGACGTCTGTAGCGTCTTTACCAAAAATTACAGCCTCTCCAGATGTTGGAAAAATCAGACCGAGCAGCAGTTTCATCGTTGTTGTCTTCCCCGAACCATTTGGTCCGAGTAGCCCGAAAATTTCACCTTGGCGAATCTCAAGATCGAGAGGTTTCAGCGCAACTTTCTTGCTCCGTCCCCAGAAGTCACGATAAGTCTTTGAGAGATTTCGAGCCTCTACAATAACTTCAGTCGACTGTGCTCTCTGAGTTTCTGCCTGCTTATCCATATCAGCCACGTCTCCATTAAATTGTCAGCGATGATTCTGTGAAGAATTGTATTTGCTTCGAGTCGCCCCACTCCACCTACTCTTGTAACCCAAAACTGACTATTTGTTGAGGGGCACGCATCCGGCATAGACAGTTTTTACCATGAGTGAGCAAACTCATTCCCGCAAATGTGGGGGTGGGCTTATAGATTTTGGGCGAATTGTGGCTCAAAAGAAAGCCACGCCACTATTCAACGCTCGCCAGAAGAGCGATGGGGAGCGGTTTTCTGCATTCCACTCACCCGCTTGTGGACCACGCCAACCACCTGACGGGCGGCGACAAGTTCTGCCTGCGTGAAATACCTTTGATCAGGAACACCCCCCGGGCGGTCAATCACTTCAGCGGCCAGTTTTTGCCACGAGAGGCCGCTCGAAATATTCCATGCAGCTGCTTGCGCAACTTTGGGCGGAATTTCACCACGACCAAATGAATCGAGTAACACCGCAAGTGCTGGGTCTTCTGAAAATGACTCAAGGGGAGCTAAGCGATACGTCATTCGCGGTGATGGTTCACGCTTTCCGTATTCAAGACAGACCGTGGCTACTTTCACAACTTTTGTTTTTTCTGGTGGAACGGAAAACATGCCGCCGCCCATACCGCCCATGCCGCCACCCATGCCACCGCCCATGCCACCCATGCCACCGCCCATCCCGCCGCCCATACCGCCACCACCAGCCGTTTGACCACCACCACCACCCATGCCACCGCCCATGCCGCCGCCACCCATACCACCGCCACCAATACCGCCACCTCCAAATTGCGCTAAAACAGGAACTCCGACGAACGCTTTTGGCAAACGCAATGTCAGTGGCTGATCAGATTTATTATCAATGACGATTTGCGCTGAGCGAGAGTCATTGGGAATATATTTAACATCGACAAGACCTGCTTTTTCTGCGTCGAGTATGTTCTGGCTCGCAACGACTGAAGACTGAGCCGAAGAAATGCCGTCAGCCAGGGACTGCGGTAACAGGCACGCGATGAAGAAAAACAAACTGAATCCAGCGATGTATGATCTCATTCGAAATCTTCCCAGTCGTAAATGTGCAAAGGCCCAGAATGCAGTTGAAGAATCTCTCCTCATGCGCCATGCAAAACTGGCGTTCAGCCCGGGCAACTATATCTTCTAGTATTGCTTCGGCTGTTAGCAAAGGGAAACCTGACCAAGTCGACCAGATGTATTGCTCAGGCGGAATAGAGCGTTGAATCGTGTTATGACTACTTTAACGCTTGGAAAACTGTGTTCCGCGGCGAGCACCACGAAGACCGTATTTCTTTCGTTCTTTCATTCGACCATCACGAGTCAGGAATCCACCTTGGCGAAGTGGTTCCGCTAATTCAGTGTCAAAGTCCTTGAGAGCGCGAGCGATCCCGAGACGACACGCACCAGCCTGTCCCGAGGCACCGCCACCGTGGACGGTTATATCAACATCAACCGTCTTCTCTTGACCGACGTGCCCAAGGGCACCAGAAACCAGCTCCCGGTCTTTCAAGGATGGAAAGTAAACATCCAGAGGACGTTTATTCACTGTGATTGCTCCAGCACCCGATCGCAATCGAACTCGAGCAATCGCAGACTTGCGTCGACCAGTCGCAATCACATTGCCTGCTAAATCGATACGTTTCTTCGGTAGTGATGACGCAGGCGCCGTTGGAGCAGCAACTGCTGGTGATGGTGTAACTTCTGTCGAAGAATCGGTAGACATACTGTCGAACTCCAAATTGATATAAACAGGTGGTTCTTAAAAAATAGGTTACTGGCCAACAGTACAACGCGCACCGAGTTCTTTTGGCTCGGGGCTCTGTGCCGCATGAGGATGATCCGGACCGGCATACACTTTCAGTTTGCTCAGCATACTGCGACCTAGCTTATTTTTTGGCAGCATACGTCGGACTGCTTCCTCTAGGATGAGCGATGGACGACGATCACGTCGTTTCTCGGCTGTCTCTACTTTCAGTCCGGTGTAACCGGTATACCAACGATATTCTTTTTGCTGCCATTTATCACCGCCGAATTCAACTTTTTCAGCGTTCACCACAACAATAAAATCGCCAGTATCGACATGCGGCGTGTACGTCGGTCGGTGCTTGCCCATCAGGATCGTCGCAATGTCACTCGCAAGACGTCCAACTCGTTTTTCATTGGCATCTACCAACCACCATCGTTGTTCGACTTCACCTGGCTTGGCCATGAATGTTTTGTTCATTGTATTTTTCACTTTTCTTTGGTTCGGCAAAACGGTTTCTCACACCGCAGCCACAAAAAACGGCAGAATAAGTGACTTCCTACTTTGGAGCACTCTCCTGAGTTCATGCAGGCCTTTGGTTGCCAGAGCCCCGAAGAATACCAGCGTAACAACAACTTCTCAAGTCTCCCTCCTACTCACCGCAGGATGGCACCGATTTGCCTACTGGCCCCAGAAAGTGCAGAATCTTGGCAACTAGCAGTTCGAAGCGTTGAATCACCCCAAAGATACCAAAACCACAATCGCTGCTTGCGTCGTTATTCGTCATCAAGCAATCCTCCTATTCCCCTTTAATCTCGAGCCACGCAATGAAAGTAGCGGTTATTAAGGAACTTTTCCCCGGTGAGCACAGAGTGGCTCTCGTTCCTGCAATTGTCAGCACTCTCGTTAAAGCCAATCACGACGTGCTCATCGAGAGTAACGCGGGGATTGCGGCTGGTTTTAGTGACGCCGATTATGAGCAGGCAGGAGGCTCGATCGTTCATCGAGACGAGGCTTTCGAGGCTGACTGCGTACTCACTGTTCGTACCTGTGGAGCCGCTGGCGAAACATGGGAATCAGACCGAAAAAGAATGTCATCCAAGTCCGCGATTATCGGGATGGCTGACCCACTCGGCAGCTGCCAGGCGTGTCTTGAAGATGCCAAGACTGGGGCAACTATTTACGCATTGGAGCTCGTTCCTCGTATTACTCGCGCTCAAAGCATGGATGTCTTATCAAGCCAGGCAAATATCGCAGGGTACGAAGCTGTGCTTCTCGGAGCTACGGCACTTAAGAAAATCCTACCAATGATGACAACCGCGGCCGGAACGATTCGTCCTGCCAAGGCACTCATTCTTGGAGCTGGCGTTGCTGGGCTTCAGGCGATCGCAACTGCCAAACGGCTTGGCGCACAGGTCCTTGCTTATGACGTTCGGCCTGCAGTGAAAGAACAGGTAGAGAGTCTCGGGGCAAAATTTGTCGAGCTCGACCTAGAAACGGAATCGAGTGAAACCAAGGGCGGATATGCCAAAGCCATGACAGACGAGTTCTACAAAAAGCAGCAAGAACTACTTGGTAAAGTCATTGCAGAATGTGATCTTGTCATCACGACAGCCCTTATACCGGGGAAGCCGGCACCGATACTCATTACCAAGGCAATGGTTGAGGGCATGCAGCCCGGAAGTGTGATTGTGGACCTCGCAGCAGAGCGAGGGGGTAATTGCGAGATGACTACTCCTGGCGAAACAACATGCTTCAATGGCATTACAATTCTTGGCCCAACCAATCTTCCAGCTGAGGTGGCCACGCACACCAGTCAACTCTACTCAAAAAACATTGTTACCTTTTTGAACCATCTTGTTAGCTGTGGTTTCCCTCAGGAAACATCAGATGACGAAATCTGCAGAGAAACACTAGTCACTCAGAACGGAGAAGTTGTGCACGCCCGGGTGAGAGACTTGGCTGGAATGCCACAATTGCCCTGTGAATCACCTTCACAAGAGGGCACCGGGAACGCTTCATCTTCCTAACTAACAACTGAAACCCTCCTCTTGTACAGTCACGAGATCACGTAATGAATATCGTTCTACTTGCCAACGTACTACCGCTTCTGGCAACTGCACCAACTCCTGGTGAAGATCCGGCCTCTCGATTCATTCGGCTCCTTACAGTTTTTTTGCTAGCGATGTGGGTTGGCTTCGAAGTCATTACAAAAGTTCCACAACGTCTTCATACTCCTTTAACCAGTGGGTCAAATGCAATTTCTGGTGTCACGGTTGTTGGTGCCTTGGTTGTCGCCGGCAGCCTCACAACAGGATTTGGAACCTTATTCGGGCTTCTGGCAGTCTTGCTGGCAATGATCAATGTAGCCGGAGGCTTTGTCGTAACGCACAGAATGCTTGAAATGTTTAACCCGAAAAAGAAGTAGCCCAACTGGTTATCGCCTCCACTCTTTCTGTTATCTAAAAAGGATTTCTTATGTCGAGCCAGGCATGGATCAATCTCGCCTACCTCACCTCCTCAATGCTGTTCATTGTTGCTTTCAAGCAAATGAGCGGGCCGCGGACTGCTGTTCGTGGCAATCTTCTCGGTGCCGCAGGCATGGCTATCGCGATAGTGGCTGCCTGCTTCGAACAACCTGTCACCACGAGTATTGCTGCTCATGGCTTCTGGCCACTTCTCTTATTAGTTCTCTTTGCTGGTATTGGCGGTGGTATTGGCGCAACAATGGCGCGTCGCTGGCCAATGACGGGAATGCCACAGATGGTTGCTCTCCTCAACGGATTTGGGGGCGCTGCTTCAATGCTCGTTGCTGCGGCCGAACTAACCAGCACTCGAGCCGTTGCCAGATTTGGAGAAGAAACTCGCCAGGCAGTTGCAGTCGCTTCGCTTGAGCCCTGGACGCAATTTGCGATTGCAATCGGTCTGGCGTGCTTTATTGGCTCGGTTACTTTGACTGGCAGTCTTGTCGCATTTGGGAAACTTCACGAACTGCCACAATTCAAGAAGCCATGGGATAATCCCAATAGAAAATGGATTAGTCTTACACTCGCACTCGCTGCTCTTTTTCTCATGTGGGGAGTGTTCAGCACGTCCCAGCTACTGTTCTTCCTTCTTCTTGTACTTGTTGCAGCCGCTCTTGGAGTCACCCTCACACTTCCAATCGGTGGGGCTGACATGCCAGTGGTTATCTGCCTCCTCAACAGCTACTCGGGGCTAGCCGCTGCGGCCGCCGGTTTTGTTATCGACAACTCGGTTCTGGTGATTGCTGGGTCACTTGTTGGAGCGAGCGGCCTCATTCTGACGGCTATCATGTGTCGGGCTATGAATCGCTCCCTCGTCGGCGTCCTGTTCGGTGGCCTAGGCACAACCGCTACCGTCGATGCTGACGAAGTCTATGCCGGCAAGATAAAGTCGGCAGACACTGAAGAGTTAGCCATGGTACTTGAGCAAGCAGATCGTGTTGTCATTGTGCCTGGCTACGGTTTGGCTGTTGCTCAAGCACAGCATGCAGTCAGAGAACTCGCTGATGTCCTTGAAGAGCGAGGCACATCTATTGCGTACGCGATCCACCCAGTTGCTGGAAGAATGCCAGGACATATGAACGTGCTGCTCGCTGAGGCCGACATACCGTACGAACAACTCTGCGAAATGGATGATATCAACCCCACTTTTCCTGAAACCGATGTGGCTATCGTTATCGGTGCCAACGACGTTGTGAATCCCGCTGCTCGTAATGATCCTGATAGCCCAATTGCAGGCATGCCCATACTCGATGTCGATAAAGCGCAAACAGTCATTGTTATCAAGCGATCACTTTCACCTGGGTTTGCTGGAATCCCAAACCCACTTTTTGCTGCAGACAACACGCTGATGTATTTTGCTGACGGAAAAAAGGCCTTAATCGACTTAACTGCTGCCATCGCAAGAGACTAGCCCTCACAGCACGGCTGACCAAAGCGAATCTGACAACAGCAAACCAGAACGAGTCAGTCGAATGCGGCGGCCGTCATCTTCGGCAAGGCCAGCGGCAACCCATGCTTGAATTGGTTTCTTGGCTAAATCATCAACCTCAAAACCACTTGCTTGAGAGAATGCTAGTCGGTCTACACCACATTGTTGGCGAAGACCAAGAACGAGTCTTTCCCGAGCTGCTCCCTCTGGCGTCATCGTGTCAACATCGCCGGTAACACTCTGATCATTGAGCAGTTTTTTTATCCAGGCACTCACGCTTCTCACATTTGTCGTTCTTTTCCGTCCATCGAACCGAGCGGCTCCGGGACCAAATGCTTCCCATGTCCGACAATCCCAATAGGCTTCATTATGCCGACAGGTCATAGCCGGCTGAGCAAAGTTTGAAACTTCATACTGCTGATATCCCGCAACCGACAACTGATCTATTACCAACTCATACATTTCTCGTTCAAGATCTTCAACAACTGGAGTGAGTGTCCCCCGTGCGCGCTTTCCCCAAAAAGCAGTTCCTTCCTCCCACGTCAAACAGTAAACAGAAACATGATGGGCGCAGAGGGAAATAATCTTCTCAACATCGCGAGCAACCAGATCGAGCGTTTGCTCCGGAACAGCTATTATGAGATCGACACTTACCGTTAAGTCAGATTCACTTAACAAATCCATCACCCGCTGCACATCACGCTCTCGATGATCACGATCAAGTTTTTCGAGTGTCATTGAGTTAAGGGACTGAACACCTAGGCTTACCCGATTAATACCACACGCATGAAATGCCTCGACCATCGCTTCGGTAACGTCTAACGGGTTCGCTTCGATCGTCACTTCGGCGACCGGTGACGGCCGCAAGGCGTCATGAATTTCTGAGAACAAACGCTTCACACCGTCGGGGCCCAGATGAGTCGGGGTACCGCCTCCGAGATACAGTGTGTCCAATTCGATTGGCTGGCTGAGCCGCTTCAGCTCGACCCCCAAGGCTGTGAAATAGTCCTCAAAAAGATCGTCTCGTCCGGCTACTAACGTAAAATCACAATAACCGCAACGATGACGACAGAAAGGTACATGAACATAGGCATGACGAATACAACTGTTCACAGCCACACCTGGAGGCGGCCATCTAACGCATCAGGCAACCTCTTTGAAAGTATTTGCCTAATACGTTCATCCGTATATCTGGTGGAATAATGGGCTGCAATAATCACCTCATTCTGAAAGCGTTCTCGACGAGCAAGAAAGTCCTCGAGATGCATATGGCCGTATTTATGAATATTCTCTCGGCGGTGACTCTTCGCAACAAATGTCATCTCTGTGATTAAGATCATGGCTTCGTACATGGCTGGACATCGATCCAATCCATCCGGGTTGGAATCGCCTAGGTATCCAACTAATGGGGTTCGCACCTCATCGGTCACGTCGGTACCCGAAAGCCGTAGATCACGAACCTGATTTCCTGAAAGACCCTGATATTCGTTCTTCAGTTTGCGACGCCGGTCCCAGACAACATAGCCCACGCTTGGGAGCGTATGGCATGTACTCGACACTGTTACAACATGCTCTCGGGAAAGTTCAATCTCTTCCCCGGGACAAGCCGGAAGAAGTGTGCAAGGGAGCCGACCTTTATCGAGATCTGATACTGCACGTAAAAGTCTCTCAATTCGCCCAATAGACTTTTCAGGCACATAGATCGTTGGCGGATCCATTTTCATCATGCGGCGGCGAGCAACATACACCGGCAACGCTGCAATGTGGTCAAGATGAGTATGGCTAATGAACCACGTAGACGTTGCCATAAAACCCCACGGCTGGCCACCAAGGTCAAAGCCAAGCTTCAATTCAGGCACGCGCCAGTAACTCTGGACAGCTGCTCGGGAATAGCCTTCGACTGTAAGGCCCTTATGCGAGAGTGATCGAACCGGAGCATTGTCAATCATGAAAGTCCTTCTGACACTGACTCTGTCGGCAAGCGGTACTCCAACCAAATTTCATCAAACAAGTGTTTCTGCCTGGTGATTAATGTGCCACGGCGAACAAGTTCCAAGGCGGCAAGAAAGATTCCTACAACTCGCATCCGCGGCATGTCGTCATCAAAGAACGACGTGAACGCAACTTTTCCTTTATCTTTAAGTTCTTGTTCAATTCGCTCAATGTGCACTTCAATCGGCGTATCGTCTTGAATGATTTGTCGTGGTTTTCTTCGTTCTTGGCGTTCAAGAACTCGTGTGAAGGCTCCCACAAGATCCCACACCTGCGCATCTGCAAAGTGAATCGTTGCTGGTGGACCCTTCCGCGGCAACTCCTCCGTATGAGAACGAATAAACCGTGATTCCCACTCCCTTGCCCGGTCTTCAAGCAACACCGCTGCATCTCGAAACTGTTTGTATTCGAGCAATTTCTCAACCAAGTCTTCACGAATTGGTTCAACTACCTCTTCTTGTTCTTCCGGCCGAGGCACAAGAGCCCGTGCCTTAATCTCCAGCAAAACACTGGCTAATTCAACAAATTCACCGACCTGATCTATTGCCAGCTCCTCCAATACCTCGAGGTAAGTGACAAACTCTTCCGTCACTTTGGCAATCGGTACTTCGGTGACATCAACCTCATGTTTTTTTACGAGATACAACAAAAGATCGAGAGGCCCGGCAAAGACATCTAGGTCGACTTTGAAGCTCACAAACATACTCCTCTCTCGCAGCCTGATTTACATTTGCCTTGTGGCAACCAAACGGGTGCATCTCGAACAATCGCCCCTTTTTATAGGATTCGGGTACCATAGTTTAGTGGTAATTATGTTTTATTCTTCAACAAAGACCTATGACTGAATACTCCAAACACCCTGACACCCTGTGGGCTCCATGGAGATTGTCTTATATCAAGGGGAATGTTGAAACCGGTACCTTGCCGGAACCGGCCGCGTGGCGGTCTGGAGCAGATAAAGGCTGTTTTCTCTGCCGCGCCGCGGCATTATCGGAACACCATGATCGTGATCTTGGCGTTTTAGAACGAACGAGCCAGAGCCTCGTGATTCTGAATCGCTATCCCTATACGAATGGTCATCTCCTTATTGCACCCCTTCAACATCAAGCTACGCTGCTGGAAATTGATGCACCCACATTACTCGACCTCCAACAGCTACTGGCTGTATGGTGCCAGCGACTAACAAAAGCAATCGAAGCGCAAGGCTTCAATATTGGACTGAACCTTGGTCAGGTCGCAGGTGCTGGGGTACCAGGACATTTGCATTGGCACCTCGTACCAAGATGGCCCGGTGATGTAAACTTTATGACCAGTGTTGCTGGAGTGAGGGTACTTCCCCAGGCGCTGGATGACTTATGGGAGCAATTGAGAGCCTGTCTATGACCCGAACAACTGGAGACGATGCAGAGCATTGTGAGATCATGCAACTACCTTGTAGTTGGCAGGTTCGTGAAGCAGCTATCCTTGCACCGCATGCCATGCATGCAATCGACTCAGCAGGCCGCGTACATAAAGAAAGTCCTCATCCCTTCCGAAGCGCCTACCAGCGTGATCGGGATCGCATTGTGCACTCCGCTGCGTTTCGACGACTTGCTCATAAAACACAGGTTTTTACTGATTACCCGGGCGATTACCACCGAAGCAGACTCACCCACACACTGGAAGTTACAAGTATTGCCCGCACACTTGCTCGATCTCTTGCGTTAAATGAAGATCTCGCGGAAGCCCTCGCTCTTGGGCACGACATCGGGCATCCACCACTTGGCCATGCCGGAGAAGACACGCTTGATGAATTGCTTCGAGAAGCCGGTGGATTCAACCACAATCGCCAAGCTCTTCGAATCATGACATTACTTGAGCAGCGATACCCTGACTTTCCTGGGCTTAACCTTTCCCAAGAAGTTCTGGATGCGCAATCTGTCAGAGCAAAACTGCCGACTGCTCCACCTCCACTACTTGAGACACAAGTAGTCGATGCTGCCGATTCAATAGCCTATGACACGCACGATGCCGATGATGCCATTGAGTTGGGGTTCGTGCAACTCGATGAATTACTTGAACTTCCACTTGTCGCAAAAGCGGCTGAACATGTTGGTTCTCAGCATGGAAAACTTGATCCACTCTTACTGCGCAGAGCGGTGCTTCATGAACTTATTGAATTGCAAGTAGCAGGACTGGTTACAGAAACTTTTTCTCGTTTACGCACTATGAGTGACACGTCTGTTGATAGCATCAAGAAAGCATCTACTGGTGGAAATCGGCTTGTAATGCACGACCAGAAAATCCAGCAAGGCAAACAAGAGCTGGAGGAATTTTTGTTCCAGAGAGTCTACCGAAGTGACCAAGTCATGCAGATTCGGCAACAATCACAAGAGAAGATGCGTGATTTATTTGTCTGGTATTGTGAAGCTCCGCATGCATTGCCATCGGGCTATTTTCAGCGATCTAAAACTGTCGGAGTGCTACGAAGTGTTGCTGATTACATCGCAGGCATGACCGACCGTTTCTTCAACCGAGACGCCGCGTACCGGCTCGAAACATAGGTTTATACTGAAGAAAACTGCCAACGACTTCACTTTCTGCCGCAATTGAGCCAAAACGCTGCGCGTCAATTTTTCTGGCATGGTAATATTCTGGATGTGCAGACATCTCTTTCTATTGCCTGTGATCTTCATCCATTGACTCTGTTCATCCACCTCTAAATTGAAATATATCCAATGGCACTCATAATACTTCGCTCACTGTTTTGCATGGTGTCTCTTGGCATCGCTGTTCTGATCTTAAACTCACCCTCAATCAGATCCGCACCTGACTGGGTTCCTTGGGTTGTCTTGCTGACAATGATCGGCATACCCCTGACTGCAATTCTGATTGACTCTTTCATTCGTAGAAAAGATCTAACTGTTATCACATCCGTCTATTTTGGGCTCCTCATCGGCGTCTTCTTAACGTATGTAGCCGTGCTTGCATTGAGTCCCCTTATCGCCTCATTTTCGAACTCACCAATACTCCCCTGGCTGCCTCTCATTCTTGGCATGCTCCTTTGTTATGTTTCGACAAGCGTGCTCATGCAGACACGGAATGATTTCCGTTTTATTATTCCATATGTCGAATTTGCCCGAGACGTGCGTGGGCTGCGACCGAACGTACTTGATGCGAGTGCTATCGTGGACGGCCGTATCGCTGAACTTGCTGATACCGGTCTATTTCAAAGTCGCTTCGTCGTTCCCGGATCAGTCATGGAAGATCTTCAACAGACTTCAGATGCTGTTGAGAAGCCGAAGAGAATGCGAGGAAGGCGAGGACTCGACGTCCTCGCAAGACTACGTGGCACGCCAACTATTGATGTCGAAATCCTTGGTCATTCAGGATCACTTTCTGACGGCGCATCAGTTGAGTCCGAGATAGTTGAGTTGGCTCGTAATCTTGGAGGACGGGTTATTACCAACGAACCGACTCTTATGAAAATTGCTGGAGTCCGTGGCGTACCGGCGTTGAATGTAAATGATATTGCCGTTGCCTTAAGGCCGTCATACGTTCCTGGTGACATGATCGATGTAAAAATTGTGAAGCAGGGTGAAGAACCTAGCCAGGGCGTTGGATTCCTCGATGACGGCACAATGGTTGTTGTTGAACACGGCCGTGAGATGATTGGCCGGTCTGCGATCGTGAGCGTCACCAGCACGCTCCAAACATCAGCCGGCCGGCTCGTGTTTGCCAGACCTGAGGAATACGACGACTAGCTTTTACAAGTTCCTGGTGTGTTTTAAAAATTCACGCTGTTGAAACATCGGAAATAGTGAACCTATTCCAACGTAGGATCAGGTCGCTCAAAATGGCTTGTCGACTTTACTGTTGAAGTGGGCCTTGGAAGCCGAATTCCTGCAATTCGTATGGCTAACATGACGATACGAAAGAAAATATTTCGCCTCACTCTTTCCCTCCTTTGCATTGCGACGACGAAGAACGCTTGCGCTCAAGAGCAAAACGGTCTTGTTTTATTTCGTGAACACTGCAGTCGTTGCCACGGGGACAATGGAGAGGGCAGCGATTCCTACCCAGACCCTCTTCAAGGAAATCTTTCAGTCAACCAACTTGTTTCTTACATCGACAAGACGATGCCTGATGATGATCCATCACAGGTGACTGGTGAATCTGCGAAACATATCGCTGAAACAATTCACTCATCTTTTTATTCCCTCATTGCACAAGATAAAAACAAGAAAGCCCGACTAGAACTATCCCGTCTTACAGTACGACAGATGCGGGAGTCTCTGGCCGACATTATCGGAAGCTTTCGGCGCCCGCACCCAAAGGCAGAGAAACAAAGGGGGCTTCATGCGGAATACTTTGACTCGAGGAAATTTAGTAAACGTTCATGCGTTCTAGAACAACTCGACCCAGAGATTCAATTCTTTTTTGGAGAAGCGAGTCCCTCACCAGAAAAAATTCAGCCTGAACGATTCTCTATCCGCTGGGATGGCTCTGTGATTCCTCCCGAAACGGGGCGCTATGAATTCATCGTCCGCACCAACCAGGCCGTTCGGGTCTTTGTGAACGAAACAGGAGCGACTGAACCGTTGATCGATGCCGCCGTAAAGTCTGGAAACGAGCAGCAGTATCAAGCGAGCATTACGTTGCTTGGCAGCCGCGCGGTCCCACTACGGGTTGAGTTTTCAAAAGGCCGACAAGGAGTAGCTAAAGCAGGTCAAGACAACCCAAACACTGATGCATTTATAGAATTACTTTGGAAACCTCCTTATGGTGTGGCTGAAGTAATTCCAGAGCGATGCCTATCTCCGAGTCCATGCCCCGAAACCTATGTTCTTCCGACTTCTTTCCCTCCCGACGACGCATCAGTTGGGTACGAACGCGGCAGCTTGATATCACAGGAATGGTTTACGGCCACAACCATGGCGGCACTAGACACAGCCGACTATTGCCTCAAACACATTGATGAACTTGCGAACGTGCGACGAAATACACCTGACCGTAAGGTAAAACTTGAAAAATTCGCCGTTACATTTGCTGAAAAAGCTTTCCGCAAACCAGTTACGGAAATGATTCAAAAACAGATTGTTTTGAAGTCATTTTCGGCCAACTCGGACCTCGACACAGCACTCAGACAGTCATTACTACGAACACTTACTTCGCCTTTGTTCTTGTATCACGAAGTAGAAAACAAAACCGCACAAACTCTTTCCCCGTCTGTTATTGCAAACAGGTTGTCATTTGGCCTTTGGGATTCAATTCCTGACCAAAAGCTTTTAAATGCTGCTCAAACCGGAAAACTAGTGACCGACAATCAGATTCGTCAGCAGGCCGATCGCATGTTAAATGACAGCCGAACAAAAGCAAAAGTTTTGGAATTCCTTATCGATTGGCTACATATCAAAAATGAACCTGATGTAGTCAAGGATCACATTCAATTCTCAGAATTTTCAAAGGAAATTGCTGTAGCTATGCGAACAAGCCTGCTACTTTTTCTTGATGATGTTGTGTGGGCATCAGATTCTGACTACCGAAGATTCTTTACTGAGGACACGGTCTTTCTAAATGATTCTATTGCTCCACTTTTTCATATCCATCTGAATAAAAACTCGCCATTTCAGCCGGTGAGGATAGACGATGGACAACGGGCTGGAATAATCACGCATCCTTATATGATGAGCTTACTGTCTTACGCAGATAGTACATCTCCGATACACCGAGGTGTATTCCTTGCCCGTAACATTCTTGGCAACGTTCTCCAACCACCAGTAAATGCTGTCACCCCACTTCCAGCTAACGTTCATCCTGACTTAACAACGAGAGAACGAGTTGCGCTACAGACCAAGGCATCTGCCTGCCAGACCTGCCACGCAATGATTAATCCTCTTGGATTTGTATTAGAGGAATACGATGCACTCGGTCGACTTCGGACAACAGAAAATCGTGATGGTCAGGACATACCAATTAACGCGACGGGAAACTACCAACCACGAACCGGAAAAGAAGCTATTTTTTACGGCGGGCGGGAGCTAGGACACTATCTAGCCACAAGTAGAGATGCTTCTGAAACCTTTGTTCGAAGTCTTTTCCATGCACTTGCCAAACAGCCTCTAAGGGCCTGGGGCAGCGATGCTCTTGGACAACTCACAGATCGTTTTATTTCAAAAGACTACTCCATCCGTAAATTAATTGTTGAAATTGCACTGGTGATGACGAAGCCTACTACAAGCACTGTGGAGGATTAGCCTTGTAGTGAGAATGGTGATGCCGAAGTTATAATGGTACGGAGGTTACAGCCACGATGTACGCGTTGGTCCTTGGGCCTCCTCTTCAAACAATACATCCCTTGAAATTGCAATTATGTTAACTCGACGTACCATCCTTAAACGCCTTGGTATCGCACCAGCTGCATTGCCTTACCTCGGCAATCTTTCATGCATGGCGGCTGACGCAAATACTGCGCAGGAAACGAAGCGAAGACTCGTGATAGTCTTTACTCCAGATGGCGTCGTAAAAGAAAATTTTTGGCCAGCAAGTCCAGGTCTGTTCAATCCTGACCCAACTACTTCACAGCAAAATGCCCTGCCATCAATTCTTACTCCATTTGAATCCATTCAAGATCAACTACTTCTTGTAAAAGGAGTTCATAATCAAATCCGTGGGGATGGAGATGGGCACATGCGAGGCATTGGGTGCCTCCTGACTGGCATCGAACTTTTTCCAGGAAACATTCAGGGAGGCAGCCATACTCCCGCCGGCTGGGCCAGCGGGAAGTCTATTGACCAAGAAATCGCTGAGCACTTGCAAACCGATGCCTCAACGACAACACGTTTTCGTTCACTTGAGTTTGGTGTACTCGTTCCCAACAAGGCTGACACTTGGACACGCATGGTCTATGCAGGACCAAATAAACCACTTGCACCGATTGATGATCCTTACCAGATGTTCAATAAGCTTTACGGCAAGATCAAGGACCGAGAGAGTTTGAAAAGTGTTCTTGATGAGGTTCGTGGTGATCTTGCCAAACTCGCAAACCATCTGCCTTCCGAGGACCGCCAACTTCTTGAAGAGCACACGGACATGGTCCGACAATTTGAACGCGAACTAAAGAAAAGCCATGCAGATGATGCCCACCCAACACCCATCCTCGAAGAAGGAATCATTGAGCAAAATGAACTGATGCCGAAAATAAGTCGGATGCAAACCGAACTACTTGTGTCCGCATTTCAAGCTGACTTCACGAGGGTAGCGACTCTTCAGTTCACAAATTCGGTTGGGCAGGCGAGCATGACCTGGCTTGGAATTCAGGAACGACAGCATACGCTTTCACATAAGCCAAACTCTGATGCGGATGCTCAAGAAAAACTTACCAAAATCAACACTTGGTATGCTTCAGAAATTGCACACCTTGCCCGGCGGCTAGCTGAAACACCAGAGCCGGGAGGAAGTGGTTCTATGCTCGATCATACGACCATCCTTTGGACAAATGAACTCGGTGAAGGCAACTCGCATTCTCACAAAGATATCCCATGGGCCTTCATTGGCGGCGGGCTTCGATTCAAAGGCGGCCGAATGGTAGATGCTGGCGGGGAACCTCATAACCGACTGCTCCTATCCATTGCTCATGGCATGGGGCTTACAAACTTGTCTCGATTTGGCAATCCTGACTTCTGTAGCGATGGGCCCCTCCAGGGACTGTCTTAGTTATATATTTTGATATCAGCATTTTCTTTCGTTGTAAAATCTCGTGGTAGAGATATTTGATGATTTCGTTCATCGAGACAACGGAACTCCTCTTCAAATCCATTTTATCTGGACAGCACCACAATCGTGAAATCATCAAACAACACGACATCCGATGCATTGCTTGATGAAGGGCATGACAAACCGATTGTCTGTGGTGGTTGTGAATTACTTTGTGAAGACTTAACCACTCAAAGTATTGAATCTGGTACTCGATGCGCACTTGCTGACAACTGGTTTGCTCATGGTGAGTTGCAACCAGAATCAATGATCGATGGCAAAAACGCACCGTTGAATAAGGCAATCGACATGGCTGCCCAGCGACTGCTTTCATCGCGACGACCACTCGTTACGGGCCTTGTTTCAACAACAATCGATACTATTCAGATTGCATGCACATTAGCTGAGAGGATACACGCTGCTATTGATGCCAATGCATCTGAAACTTCCATCCTCACGGCACCGACAGCAATCCGAGTTGGTGACGTAACCGCTGACTTCGAAGAACTGCGTGACCGTGCCGACCTAGCTATTTTTTGGGGCTGCGATCCAATCGCCGACAGTCCCCGATTTATTGAGCGATTCATTCAACCTGTGCCACACAATGGCGTTCGTCGCACTATCAGCATAGGGCCGACACCGGCACTTCCACCATCTTCTCATGATCTTCATTTTCCAGTCGCAGGAAATCAGCTGGTCAGCCTGGCTCGTATAGTGCAAGCTCAGGTTGAACAAAAGGCAACGAACAGACCATCTGGTGCTCTTGAGAGCATTGCCGATCAACTCAAGAAATCAATTGACACGGCTCATTGTATAGGCTTAATTTCCACAATAACTGAACAGACGGGCCTTGTTAGCTGGAGTCTATCACACCTCATACGATCGCTTGCCCATCAGAAGCCCTGCTTTGGAATACGACTCAACGCGGGAACAACTGCAGGAGGTGGTAACTGTGCCGGAGCTTCTACTGTTTGCACCTGGCGGTTTGGATCACCTGGTGCAATTCCGTACGCATCCATCAAGGGAAGTGCATTTTTCCCCGCAGAGGCTGACGTACAACGTCTCATTGAACGAAATGAAGTTGATTGCATGCTCATTATTGGTCGCATGCCCTCGCGAATCAAAGACTTGTTGACTACGTCCACAAACCCAAAAACAGTCGTTCATGTCTCTGATACATTTCCTCTCTCACAACGCAAGAATAGTATTCAGCTTGGTTGTGCCAGCCTCAGCCACTCAACTGAGGGTGGCATGTTGAGATCTGACGGCAGATTGATCTCGCTACAACCCTTTGCCACATCTCAACAACCCTCCATTCAAAAGGTTTTGAATGGCTTACTCGACCAAGTCGCTGTTGAGACTCGCCGTAGGAGTACACCATGACTGATGGATCTCCTCATTCCTCTCTATCACCCTTTCACGAGCCATTTGTTCTCGCTGGCGGAACTATCCATGACCCCAAGAATGGCCTCGATGGCATCGTCACTGACATTTGGGTGGAATCCGGACGAATTGTCTGTTCTCCAAGTAACATTAAACGGTTTCGTCACATTGACGCGACGGGACTGATCGTCATGCCTGGTGGCATCGATCTGCACAGTCATGTTGCCGGGCCCAAAGTAAACACTGGCCGTCTCATGTCACCGCAGTTGGGTACCCACTGTCGGAGCCATAACCAGCCCAGTGCTATTCCGACCATTCACTCAACAGGATCGCTCTATGCATCACTCGGCTACACCACTGTTTTTGATGCAGCAATTGCGACTGGAGCGGCTTCACTTGCTGCAATGGAGCTGAACGACCTACCTATCCTTGATAAAGGTTTTTATCTGCTTGCTGCAGACAACACCGAGCTCCTCGATGCTCTTGAAGCCGGTCAGCCTGACGTCATTGAGCGATGCATATCTTCTATTGTTCGCACAGGAAGTGGATGGGGCGTGAAGGTAGCAAACCCTGGTGGTGCTGCATTCTGGAAGGACAGTCGTGGAGACCATCACGATCTTGATACGCCTCTTCCGGGGAGAACCCTGACGAGTCGCACCATACTTGAACGACTAGCCCTGGGTGTTCAGGCTGCTGCACTGCCTCACCCACTTCATATCCACACCTCTCACCTTGGTCTCCCCGGAAATTGGCGGACACTTTTTGAAACCATGCAGACCCTCGATGGCGTACCTGCTCATCTCGCTCATGTGCAATTTCATAGCTATACGGGCGGTGATCTTGATCCAGACAGTTTTGGTTCTGGGGTTTCAAAGCTTGTTGATTATTTTCATGAAAACAAAAATCTCACCCTCGACGTGGGGCAGATACTTTTTGGTGACACCGTGGCTATGACTGGTGATCCAGAGGCGGCCGAGCACCTTGCTCACACAACTGGCGTTCCTTGGAGTGCCCATGACCTCTGGCTCGAGGGTGGCTGCGGTGTTTTGCCAATTGAATATAAAGAAAAGAATCTCATTCACTCATGGCAATGGGCCATTGGCCTTGAGTGGTTTCTGTCGGTTAATGACCCTTGGCGAGTCGTACTCTCTACCGACCACCCAAATGGAGCACACTTCACGGCTTACCCTATCCTTATGCAACTCCTTGGTGATGAAGCCTTTCGGCGTGATGCGTTTCGTCGCATCCATCCGGCCGTTCAAAAACATTCACCACTCGCATCTCTTTCTCGGGAGTATTCGATTCAAGAGTTATGCATTATTACCAGAGCAGCTCCAGCGAAAATTGCAGGGCTGCCTCAGAAAGGGCATCTTGGTGTTGGCGCAGACGCAGACATCACCTTGTACAGACCAAATCAGCAACTTGCCGAAATGTTTGCAATGCCCGCTGCCGTGTATAAATCTGGGAGACTTGTAAATGAAAATGGGCACTGCCGATGTCTACCTGTGGGACAACATTTAAGAGCCTTGCATGCTCAATAAGGGGAGATGGTTATGAACCCAATACTTCGAGCACCTTGGACAAAAATGCCTCCTTACTGAACATCTCTTTCGCCCGTTGCTTGCCTACTGAGGAACAGCGTGTTCGTAATTCTTCATTTTCAAGCAACTCGGTTGCCCGACGAGCGAATTCACTACCTGGGACTGTAGGCACAAGAATCCCAGCACCACTATCACCAAGCACGTCACGACTTGGTGGCGTGTCGATCACAACAGCTGGAATACCGTGCGACAACCCTTCAAGCAAACATCCACCGTACGCAACACGCCCGGACTGAAGAATCAATTGGACGTGCCGAAACAGGGATGGGAGGACGGGCAGGTGCTCAAACCAATGGGTTGAGGCGTCCACCTCCTCGATCCAGGCACGTCGCTGAAGCCGTCGAAGAAGTCGACCGCTTCCGACGACGATGTGCTCTACATCATTGCGAGCAACAGCCATTTGGTCGAAACCCCAAATGAGCCTATCGATTCGTGATTGTGAGACCAGTGGAGCCACACAGAGTGTCCATTGTTTGCTTGGATCCAAGCCGATCTGTGAAGCCAATTGATCTCGGCCAACCATTTCATCAAAAGCAACAGCTGCGGGAGGTATATGGCTAATGGATTGTAAAGACTCCATCCCCCTACTGGCCTGCACAACCGATTCTCCTGTCACAATTATTTCATCTGCTCGAGCTACGATTGCCGCTTCCAACACAGTCCGTAATGGCTCTGATACGTGTTGAATGTATCGCCACGAATGCCTCGTTAGAACTCGTGCACTAGCAATGATTATTGCTGTCTCAATACCCCAGCCAACCACTGTCTGGGGATGCTCGTTCCGAATGATCTCGGCAACGCGGGAGGTCACCGAAAGACGTACCGTTGGCCCTCTATTCACAACGTATGCCGTAGCTCCTACTGCCTGAAGCCGAGTTGCAAGACCACCACCTGAAGACACCAGAACAACGCATACCCGATGACCGACGGCTATCAGTCCTGTTACAGCAAGTTCAATCTGACGGCCGTTCCCTACCGGACCACAATCACAGGCAACCAGCATGTGTGTTGTTTCTGAGTTACTTCGCATCTTCAACCGGCTGCTCTAGATAGTGTGTTTAAAAATATACCCCAACACCACAACAACTTATATATCAACAAATCAAATATTGGTCGGTGAATCCATCAGGCAAATCTGAGGTAAATTTCGCCAGGCACCGTTATGGTCAAGACCATAACCAACTACAAACACATTCGGGATGTCGAATCCCACATAGTCTGGCTTCATAACCACCTCGACCCTACTCTTCTTACGCAAGAGAACGAGTGACTTGACCGAAGCTGCACCCCGAGAATAGATCGTCTCAACCAATGCAGCCATTGTGCGTCCCGTATCAAAGATGTCATCAACAAGTAAGACATGTTTCTGAGACACATCGGGCAATAAATCGAGGTGAAGATCCAGTTTCCCAGGAGTCGTTTCAACTCCTCGATAACTACTTGCTGAAACCATCCCCACTTCTATCGAGCCATCAAGCCTACGCAAGAGATCCGCGACAAGCATAATACTGCCTGTAAGAACACCCACAAGAACAAGAGACTGCGTACCGCGATCGTTCTGCACAAGAGCAGCAAGCCTATCGACACCTTCTGACAATTCCTCACGAGAAAGTAAAACTTCCATTATGATCTCCTTATGCGACACGACGACTCAGTTTACTTTGCATGTGCATATCGCGGCGTCTCATCAGAACGGTAGTTGATCCATCAACAATTCAAAATCCTACATGCCAACAAATGCCTCTACAAATTGGACATGTTACTCAGTTGCGGGTCACTCATGTGAACTATTTACGCCCCCTACTATTTCGGAACCTGGGCGTATTATTCTCTATCTCCATGACCTGCAGGAACGATCACCAAAAGACTTTCCAGCACTTCATAAAGCACTCGCTTCCGTAGGCCTCCCAGTCCTTGCACCTCGCATGGGACGAACGTGGTGCCTACAGCAACAACTGGCTCGCTTTGACACCACAATGAGTGCTGAGGATTATATCGTAGGCCCTATTCTTGATGAGTGCCACCACATCATAGGTGAGACGTCCGGAGGGGTTGGGCTACTGGGCTACGACATGGGAGGTCAGGCAGCACTTCGATTGGCATACCGTCACCCAGAAAAGTTTCCGATAGCCGCGGCCATTGCACCAGCAATCGACTTTCATCTTGGCATGCGACATGGACACAACTGGGTTGATGGCGAACTATTCGATACGCTCTGGGAAATTTATGATGAGCCTGAACAGGCAAGACAAGAAACTGCCATCCTCCATGTCCATCCGCTCAACTGGCCGCGGCACCAGTGGTTTGTCAGCAATAGGAACGACGAAAGATGGCACGATGGTGCTGTCCGATTAAGCAGCAAATTAATAGCACTTGGAATTCCACACACTGCGATTCTAGACGAGAACAATCAGGACGATATTGTGTCCACTTTTGTTGATGATGCCATAGCATTCATCATGAAATCACTTGATTCTGAAGCCAGACGTGTTCCCTGAATCAAACATGAAAACTATTGGGCTGATTCAGGAATCTCTGATGGTGATCGCCACTCCTTCGGTAAGCAGCACTGAGTACGCCTTGATATTTTTATGACTAGAAAGTGGACTAACGTGGGATTTGGGGCATGTTTGCCCCACCAATTTGATCGAGATCAAGGTATCGGGCGTCTTTTACTTCGACACGATTATATTTTCGCCAATAAAGAATTTTCCCGGCTGATGCACTCGATGTGGGTCCTCCCACTCGATCCTGACGAAAAAGCTGCGCATCGCTCCTTCCATCCCCTTCAAACACAAGCAGGTCTTTCACCTCACTAAACGAAAGTCGTGCACTACGTGCCGTGAACGAGTCACCTTCGACAAGTACATTTCCACCAGCTGACAGTTCGACTGAACGCCCCGGTACCCCCGGAACAGAAGGTGCCTGGCCAATACCCAAAGTATCACTTGTTACGGCAATAGCCTTCTCAGCAAGCCCCCTGGGGTCATGCAGATCGAGGCTCGCGTCCCACGTATCAACAGGTCCCCATATTGTTTCCACACGTTGCTGAAACTCCATCTGCCGTTGATTCATATTGCCAGTAAAGCCCCTCTGAAAATCAACACCGAGAAAAGTTACTCCTGGACTCTCAGATGACTTGGAAATAGCTGGTGGCTGTCGAAGCTCTTGCCCTGGCAGACCAGGTGTACCCACGGGAAGCCCCCCTTCGCCTCGGCGAGTACTCGTTAATCGACCCGGCCCTGTTCCCCGAACATCTCCTGTCAATCTGTCAAAAAAGAGATCCCGTACAAATAACTTTTCACGAGACTCCAGATTTCCATCAACCTCAGACGTGCTACTTATCTGAACGCCATCCCCACACTTAATTTGGGCGATATCTGTCTGCTGGGACGGAACTGCGCCCTGCTGCCTGCTGAAGTCCACAGGCTGGGTAAAAATACAATCGAGTAAGCCTGCTTGCAGCGACACACCTCCACTGGCCGTCTGTACCCGATCAATGAAGCGGGCGGTCTGTCCATCAAAATCCATTCTACCCTGCCAAGCTATCACCAGAGGCTCAGCAACTTCTGAGGTCTTTTTCATTTGGGTTTGAGGACCACCAGACCCTAAGAGATCAAATGAACCCAAACCAACACCCGCGCCAGCAACAGGAACTGTCAATTGTCCGCCGCCATCAACAGCTACTCGATTTTGGCCACGATCGAACTCGATCAGTGGGCCTTCGAGATCAAACTCATCACTTTGTACAATAGCCGGACGCCCGGAAACAACCGCTTTCGCATCAAACTGTGAGGGTCGTGTTAATTGCAACTGATCCCCACGTATCTTCAGACGAGGCTCTCCTTTGTTTGTACTTGAAGCTTGCTCAAGAAGCTGAACCTCGCCTTCAAGCGACATCTCCTGTAATTCATTCTGATTCGGTGAAAGAACAACAAGCCCACGAATGAGATTTCCTGTTGCGAGCAGTTTCCGATCAGCTGAAACTGGTGGCCGGATTGCAGGGATTGGTTGATGGATACTCTGTCCCGCCACGCTTTGTGTTTTTCCTGCGTTGGCACGCACACCAACTTCACCGGCAACTTCCTCAGGAGCCTGGCCTTTTTGTAGACTACCCTGCACTTCACCATTTCTTCGGAACCATATTTCCATGCGATCTGTACGTGCTGCGACTTCTGGAACTTCTACTTCAACAACACCGCGAACGAGCATTCGCAGAGGATTTAATGAGGCCACCTTTGGTAAACGGTTGGTTGCTGAACGTTCGGTTGGCTGAGCAGGAGTCTGCTCGAACCAAAAATGCATCTCTGCACCAGTGAGCCTACCCTGTAAATCGACAGACACCTCAGCTTGACCCGATAGTGAGGCAACATGCCCTGTATCATCTGGACGAATCCGCAGCCATTTTTGCCAGCGGGATTCAACGGCTAGCTGTTCCTCATTCATTGCCCGGAGCCATCCTGGGCCAATCGCCATCAGCGAGCCAATTGTATTGTCTTGACCCGGCGTGTAATCAACTGACTTCGCCTCGAGTTCAACCCCAGTAGCGTGAATTGAGACCGGGTCCTCTCCGTCAAGCAGAATCCTACCCGTGCGAAGTTCATACCCGAGGCGATCAGCTCGCACTTCAAGACCTGCAGATATACTTTGAACCCGAACTGGTGAACCACTGGCCTGAATCTCTACAACCTCCAAACCATTCGATGATCCTTCTTTTATCTGTTGATCGGCCTCACCCAAAACGAGAGCAAGCACATCACAGGAAAGGTTATCTCCTCCCTGCTCTGGCATGCCACGGCGAACTTCAACAGCATCTTCAAGAGTAATCACATTCGCTGAAAGATTTGCGGTCAGACCACCGTCACACCTCACCATAACGGGCTGTTCATCTGTTTCCGATTGAGACATGAGATCACCTGATCCTGGCAATACTCCGGTTGCGAGACCTTCTAATCGCAACTCCACTTCTCGCTCAAGTCGTATCGTGTCGACACCACCAATATTAGGGCCGTGGCCGCTCCCTGCTTGACTTGGCAGAAGCGTCGCCACCAACCCCCGGCCTTTACCGACAGAACGCCCGAAGCGGAAATCTACTTTTTCATTTGTGTGGATTTCAAATTCATCAAGCTCAAGGTCACGTGTAACAAGTTCGATATCATCGTTTGCACCAACGGCACTTTGAGTCCCTCGGATAGTCACTTGACCACGTAAGCTACCACCTACGAGACGAGCCAATCTCCCTGCACGTAAATCAAGTGGTTCATCAAATTCAAGGACTGCACCCTGCGGCGCACGCAATAAAACAGTACGACCATTCTCCGCATTTGCTCGTCGTTGGCCATCGGGCAAAACAATAACCGTACAAGGAACAAGATTTACCCGACCGTCTGGCAAGGAGTGATACTGCTTAAAGAGAAGTCGCATGCCACGACTTTCCATTACGATCGGTTCTTCATGTTCCCACGCACCCGGAGGAAAGAGCTCCCTCACTGTCTCGAGTCTACGGTCAGCCCGAGCGCGAATAGCTGCCGCCTGCTCTGGAGTTAATTCCTCGACATCCACCGTCTCACGATACCGAGGTTCCACCCAAGGAACGACTGCCAAACGGTACAGACCCGCCGTCGCTAAGACTACGAGAAACACTCGCACGGTGCGTCCCAATCGGTGTTCCATCAAGCAATCCCGTTTCCTTGATAGTGCTCTATGAGATCTTTCCAACAACCGCGAGATCGCAGCAACATTTCAATTGTTTCCCGCACAGCCCCCTTGCCTCCCGGCAACTGTGTCGTGAAATCGGATGCTTCTTGAACTTCTAGACAGGCGTCTGCAACTGCAACGCCGAAGCCAACTCGACGAATCACTGGTAGGTCAGGTAAATCGTCTCCGATGTAGGCAACCGAATCCCAATCCAAGTTACAGGATGCAATCAGTTCAGATACCGCCGCGACCTTATCTCCAATACCTTGCCTGACAAAATCGATACGCAACTCGGTTGCTCGCCATTTGACAACTTGGCTTGAACGTCCAGTAACGATACCGACCTGAAAACCAGCTCGTTGCCAAAGCTTGATTCCTAGTCCATCTCGAATATTAAACGTCTTCTGCTCAATACCATTCTCTGACCAGGTCACTCCGCCGTCTGTCAAAACACCGTCACAATCGAGTAGAAGAAGCTGGACTTTGTTTCCATTTACTAGCCTGGAATTTGATGAAAAATCTGTTGGATATTTTGCCATCTGTCATCTCAAACTAACTTCTATGAAACAAATCAATTACTGCCGGACGTTGTCTTCCCTACCAAAAGATTAGAGTTTCCTCAGGCCGCTGAACTATGCTTGCGATGCTCATTATTTTCCTTGTTCGAATCTTTTGAACTTGCAGAACGATCACCGCCTACCAAATCAACAATATCAATAAGACCAGAGAGGCATCCGCGTCCATCAACAACTGGTAGTTCACTTACACGATGTGTATCGAGCAAAGAAACCGCATCTTCCAACCGAGTTCCTTCCGGAACCGAAATTGGTTCACTTGTCATGACTTCTCCGATTGGACGGTCGAGTGCGTCGTCTTGACGATTCCCAAAGAGCCTGGCGAGATCACTGTCTGTAAAAATCCCAACCAAATGATCCTCGGCATTCACAATCATGACAGCGCCAGTCCGACGCGACGGGAGGGGACGGGCAAAAACATGACGGACAGTATCCTCCGGCCTCGCTAAACGGCAACACTCAACTGGGCGCATTTTCTCTTCCACCTTGAGAAGCCGCATGCCGAGACTTCCTCCGGGGTGTCGGGCTGCAAAATCATCATGGCTAAAACCACGATTTCCACTGAGCACGAGCGACATGCTGTCACCAATCGCAAGCATGACGGTAGTGCTTGTACTCGGAGCAACGCCTAATGAGTCCGCCTCCACAAGACGACCTGTTTCGACAACAACACTCGCGAATTGCCCAAGCGTACTATTTCGCTGGCTCGTAAGTGCTATAAGAGGTATCTTCCTCGATTTGACGTGAGGAAGGATCTGTGTCACTTCGGCAGTCTCTCCTGACTGTGAGATGGCAAGCATCAGATCGTCGTTCCGGAGAACACCAAGATCTCCGTGCATAGCTTCTGCTGGATGGAGAAAGTGGCTGGGAGTTCCAGTAGATGCAAGTGTTGCTGATATTTTTCGCCCTATGAGACCGGCTTTTCCCATACCTGTTACGACTACACTTCCCGTACAGTTTTGAAGAAGTTCTATTGCCGTACAGAACGACTCATCGAGCATGTCTGCTGCATCAAGAATCGCCGTGGCCTCCGAGCGCAGCACCGCAGCGGCTTGCTCAAGCAATGCTCGATTCTTCGATTCAACCACGGTCGTCCTCCAGTCCTAATTTCGTTCACCGACTACTTGGTAAACGGGCTGGGACTATACGACGACTACGGGCGTCACCACAACGCGCATTTCACGGAAAATAGGCTGTTTCGACCCCCCGGCACAGGAAAAGAATGGCTCCTAACCGTACCGTTTGGCCATTTCATCAAGCGTTATCACAGGTACTTTTCCAGCATTACCGGCTTGACCAAACTGTACCATTCGCTCAGCGCACACCTTTTGCATGGCTGCTCTTGCTGGCTTGAGATAATCCCGTGGATCGAACTTCTCTGGTGATTCGGCAAGAACTTTACGAATTGCACCTGTAATTGCCATTCGGCAATCCGTATCAACATTAATTTTACGCACACCGTGCTTAATACCTCGCTGAATCTCCTCAACCGGAACACCGTAGGTTTGAGGCATTTTGCCACCATACTTATTGATGATGTCTTGCAACTCTTGAGGCACACTTGATGAACCATGCATAACGAGATGGCAATTTGGTAGTTTGGCATGAATTTCCTCAATCCGCTTCATTGCAAGAACATCACCATCAGGCTTACGACTGAATTTGTAGGCTCCGTGGCTTGTGCCTATCGCGACTGCAAGCGCATCCACGCCTGTTGCTTCGACAAACCGAGCGGCTTCATCAGGATCTGTAAGTAATTGATCTTGGGAGAGCACGCCTTCGGCTCCATGCCCATCCTCAGCCTCACCCTGTCCGCTTTCGAGTGAACCAAGACAACCAAGTTCTCCCTCAACCGAAACACCCCGTGAATGAGCTTGCTTTACAACTTCTGTAGTAACTTGAACGTTATAATCAAAGTCAGCAGGAGTCTTTCCATCTTCTTTGAGTGAGCCGTCCATCATCACACTGGTGAAGCCGTTATCGATCGCGCTCTCACACGTTGCCGGTGAATTACCGTGATCTTGATGCATGGCAATTGGTATTCCAGGATAGAGCTCCGCTGCTGCAAGCATCAGATGCCGCAAATAATTATCCTGACTATATGCCCGTGCACCCCGTGAGGCCTGTACAATAACCGGAGAATCTGTCTCTTTTGCCGCCTCCAGAATAGCTTGGATCTGCTCCATATTATTGACGTTAAAAGCAGCCAACCCGTAATCATTTTCAGCAGCATGATCAAGCAAAATACGCAAAGGAACCAGAGGCATAAGAGAACTCTCCGTCAGAATGGTGAAAGCGAACAATCAGTGACCTATGATCATACGGAATCTTTCGACATGCTAAAATCCCCCCACCAGATATGCCCAAAGCCCAATCACGAGAAATAGGCATGGACTTAAAGCCAACGACTGACCCACTGAGCAGCTTTTTTTACGTAGTTGGAGGGTGGATTTGTGTCGGCTTTGCCGTTCTTGGTGCTATTCTTCCACTCCTTCCAACAACACCATTTCTTTTGCTGGCCAGTTGGTGTTTTTATCGGGGATCGCCAAGAATCCATGCTTGGCTGCATCGGTCACGGTGGTTTGGACCGACGCTTGATGACTGGCAAGAGTATCGAGGTATTCGGAAAACCGCAAAATATCGGACAATAGCTCTGGTTATAACAGTCGTCATCTGCAGCCTCTTACTCAACAGTCTCCCGTGGTGGCTAAAATATGTGGCTCTCGGCGCCGTCGGCATTGGGCTGTACGTCATTGCCACAGTACCTACCCTGCCTGACGACACACCTCGGCCTCCGAGAACAATTCTCACAGAGTAATAAGGCCCAAAATAAAACATTTGTTGTTCAGAGTCACCCAGACGGTATACAACAGATGTCCCTGGGTGGGCAATTTACCTCTGGAATGTATTCATGAAACCGGCACACGGCGTTTGGGCATTAATTCTTTTTTTGATCATTGCGCATCAAGATATTTGGTTTTGGGACGACACAACATTGGTTTTTGGGTTTCTTCCAGTCGCTCTCGCATACCACGCCTGCATATCTCTCGCAGCCGCATTTACATGGTACCTTGCAACCCGTTTCTGCTGGCCGTCTGACCAAGCACCGTCAGCCCAAGGAAGGGACGCTGCATAATGGCACAACTTCTCATCATCAGTGGTTATCTTTTCCTTCTCCTCCTTCTCGGCATTGGGGCAAGTCGTCTTTTTCGTGGAACAAGCCAAGACTACATGCTGGCCAGCCATTCCATTGGCCCATTCCTTCTCTTGATGTCCATTTTTGGGACAACCATGACTGCCTTTGCCTTGGTCGGTTCGACCGGCGAATCTTTCAAGGAAGGGGTTGGTGTCTACGGGATGCTTGCCAGCTCAAGCGGCATCATTCATTCTCTTTGTTTTCTTCTTCTTGGTGTAAAAGTTTGGGAGCTAGGCAAGAAGTATGAATACCGCACTCAAGTGCAATTCTTTCGTGATCGACTCGAGAGCCGTTGGATTGGCGTCATCCTCTTCCCTGTGCTTGTTGGGCTGGTAATTCCTTACCTTCTCATTGGTGTTATGGCGTCTGGCACTGTCATCAATAAAGTGACTGCAGGATCGATACGAGATGGCCAAGTCGTTGGCGGCACGTTTGAGGAGGGAACCTTTCCCCAATTTCTCGAACAAGGAAAAAAGCCGCAAAGTGAAGAGCCAGCAAACTTTATATACGGTTCACAAGGTGGCGTCCCGAAGCCGTTAGCGTCACTTGCCATATGCGGCATTGTTTTGATTTACGTCTTTCTTGGTGGTATGAGAGGAACAACGTGGGCCAATACGTTCCAGACGTTAGTTTTCATGGTCTTAGGTATTGTCACGTTTGTGGTTATTGCGTGGCAGCTTGGCGGACAAGAGAGTTTCTGGGCCAGTTTACAGATGGCAAGCAGCTCCATACCTGTTGAAAAACTAACACGAATGCACATACCACCGGAAAAATTTCTTACCTACATGTTCGTTCCGCTCAGCGTCGGCATGTTTCCCCATCTTTTTCAACATTGGCTCACTGCACGAAGCGCAGAAAGTTTTAAGCTTCCAATCGTTGCGCATCCATTATTTATTGCCATTGTTTGGGTTCCGTGCGTGTTGATTGGGGCATGGGCAACGAGTGATCTTATAACGATACCTCCGCCTGTCGCCGCCAACCCGAATGCTGTCCTGCCTTTCCTCGTGAAACAGTTAGCAGGACCCGTACTCGGCGGCCTACTGACAGCAGGAATTCTGGCAGCGATTATGTCTTCTCTCGACAGTCAATTTCTTTGTCTTGGAACAATGTTTACAGAGGATGTTGTCCGTCCACTTTGTGGCCAGCGAAGTCTGTCTGACCGTCAGCAACTTCTTGTTGCTCGGCTTTTTATTATCGGTATCGTTGCACTGACGTATGGACTGAGCCTCTTTGAACCACGACGTGTATTCACGCTCGGCGTCTGGTGCTTCAGTGGATTCTCAAGCCTTTTCCCACTTATTTTTGCGGCACTTTACTGGCCTCGTCTGACCAAAGCAGGGGCATATGCATGCGTTTTAGCTGCTGCAGGGAGCTGGCTATGGCTGTTTCGTGCGTCAGATTTTGCGGCACAGCCAAACTTCACAGTAAACATCCCTGTGCCAATAACGCTTGACGGAGATGGTTCTTGGCAACTCATGCCTGTCGCGGCAATGATCGCCTGTTCGACTGTCGCGATGGTATGTGTTTCGATGGTTACAAAGCCACCGAGCGATGCCACTGTTGAAAGATTCTTTCCGAAGAATGGCTCATAAATAAGTATCGCTCATCCCAGCCTACGGTCCGATAGAAGGTGGGCACTTTGCGAGAAAGTCACGAGGACCACGAGTTGTGTAGTACGGGTAGGCCACTGCACCGCTCGGAGGACCAGGTGGGCACGTTGCTCCGTAGTCGGAGCCATCTAATTCACACTGTTCTTCTGGAGTCAGACGGTGTTTGGCAAGACCGCCATATCTCCCAACATGCCTTTCGTGACAACGGCCATCGGCGCACGCATTACAGTTTTTCCCGAGGCGGCAAAGACCATCTTTGCAGCCACCCGTAGGACAGATACCGCTCTGGCAATCAGCGCATGGTGCTTCATTACATTGTTCACACCCATCTTCGCAACCCGCTGGGCATCCTCCGTAATGGTTGGAATACGGGCCATCCGCGTTAATCAGGAATAGGCGGTCGATCAGCGAACAGCCGCTGGTCATACCCAGAACGGCGACAACAAGCAGGCAGGCGGAAAGATGTCTCATAGCTTCATTATCCCAAGCGTTTTCAACAATCTGGCTCTATACGAGGCAACACACCACGTGCCGCACCAAATAGCCACAACCATTCAATGTTCTTTAGGTATCGGTCGAAACGGTTCAACCGATTAAGAAAACCCTGCGGCCTTTTCACACTTTTGGCAAAAACCGTGTTTTTGGCGAATATTTGAGTACTGCAACGCTCTCGCACCTGCTCTTTCGTGCTACCACGAATGGACTGCTTATGGCACTTAGACGTCAGCAAAACTGCTCAGGATCAAGGAAATATTCTGGCCGCCAAACCCGAAACTATTCGAAAGCACTCGTCTACAGGGCGCCTCACGGGCAACGTTCGGAACGTAGTCTAAATCACAATCTGGATCAGGACTGTCGTAGTTCGTGGTTGGCGGAAGAACACCGTCTCGAATGGCTAGAAGAGAAACAATAGCTTCTGTTGCTCCAGCGGCGGCAATTAGATGCCCCATCATACTTTTTGTACTCGACACGGGGATTTTATACGCCCGCTCCCCAAATACATTTTTAATTGCTAATGACTCAACCCGATCATTGACGCTGGTACTCGTACCATGGGCATTGACGTAGTCAATGTCGCCCAAGCCAAGCCCTGCATCTTCTAAAGCCATTCGAATACAACTCGATGCGCCCCGTCCTTCGGGATGCGTGTCAGTGATCCGGTAGGCATCTGCCGTCGAGCCATAGCCAACAACCTCACCATAGATCTCTGCACCGCGTGCCCTCGCGTGCTCAAGTTCTTCCAGTACAACCATCGCTGCACCTTCTCCGAGAACAAACCCGTCACGTTCATTATCAAATGGTCGTGATGCCTTCGTTGGATCATCATTACGAGTCGACAACGCTGTCAAAAGATTAAATCCCGTGACACCAAACGGGTGTATCATACTGTGCGTCCCGCCCGAAAGCATCACGTCAGCATCTCCGCGACGAACAAGTTCGGTTGCCTCACCAATTGCCTGACTTGAAGCAGCACATGCCGTAAGACAATTCAGGTTTGGACCTTGCGCATTAAACAACGCTGCCAGATGCCCTGCTGGCATATTTGGCTCCTGCTCAACTTCTGTGAGTGGATGAAGCGTCTCGAGCCCTAGTTTTGTGAATTTGGCGACGTCCAGGGTATCGCCCTCAATAGAGACCATCATCATCTTTGTAAAGGAGTCAAAATCCTGCTGCCCCTCACCACTCCCAAGATAGATGCCAAGTCGTTCCGGCGCTGAGGAGAGTCCTTGAGGGAAACCTGCGTTCTTCATCGCCTGTGACGCCGCACCAACAGCAAATTTTGTATGCCGGCCACAGTGCCGCCAACGATCTTCTGTCTGACCTTCATCACATACAGACCAGTTCTTCACCTCAGCCGCGATTTTGGTTGGAAACCGTGTTGCATCAAACACTGTGGTAGAAGCAACACCAGAACGCCCCTCCTTCAGGTTTCCCCAAAGCTCTTCGACTGTCACGCCCAAAGGCGTCACACATCCCATTCCAGTGATTACAACTCGTCGTCGACCAGCCACCATTACAGCTCCTCCATGCTTTCAGATTCCGGAAAGACGTTCCGGCCTAATGCCAGAACCTGATGGCTACTACAATAGCGACATTAGGCTCGCAGGCCTACCAGTCAGGTCTTGAGAGTGGATTTCCGGCCTCATCTTGGCCAATATCGTAGATGTGCATGTGATCGAGCCATTTGAGCAACTCCTCTGGCTCGAACAGTTTGGGAACACCTTCACCAGGCTCAAGATGTGCAAAAAACAATTCTGCCTTGCCCTGGGGCCGCTCCTCGCCCTTTTCATCAACGATCACACTTTCCACACTAGCGAGAGAGCCCGTCGGCTTGAGTTCATCAATTACCGCGCGAAAAAGAATTGAGTCACCTGGAACAGCGTCATATTGAAACTCTGCCTTGGCAACCTTTGCAAGAACAACCCGTCGGTTGAATTCCAAGGCGTCTGCAATAAGCAGACCGGCCGTTTGTGCCATTCCCTCGACGACCAAAGAATTTGGCATCAGAGCAGCACCCGGAAAATGATCATGAAGATGTTCCTCTGCAAGAGAAACGTTCTTCACGGCTGTCGCCTGTTTACCGCGAACAAATTCATTGAAACGATCGATCCAGAACCAACGCATAGCGCAGTTTTACTCCGTTTAGCATACAGCGAGACAAACTTCGGCTCAAAACACGACGAGCATCGCACGTCGAATTAACCGCCAAGTTTACTCTGAACGTAGCGAACCATGTCCTCGACAGTAAGAATATTTGGGAAATTCTGAACACTCGGGTTCGCTTCAAACTTTGCCAGATCAACAAAGGGCATTCGCTCCTTGAGAGCTGCGATGCCAGCATCATTTAACTTGCCGTCAACGACAAAGTCCGTGCTGGACAAAACATCTTCTGGAAACAGTTCGCTTCTTGGAATCTTGATACTGAAAGCCTTCTCTAATCGGAAGACGATATCAAGGAAATCGATTGACTCTGCGCCAAGATCACCGACCATTGTCGCTTCTGGAGTCACTTCATCATCATCTACCCCCAAGGCATCAACCAGGGCAGCCTGTACTTTTTCAAAAATTTCATCTCGAGACGGCATCGACATCACACCTTTACGTAAGATTGGAAAACTCGTTCGCCATCGTAGGTTGTAATCTCGACCATCTTAGATGGAAAGCCGAGTAATTGAATTCTTCGCTGGTAAAAGCGGCACAATCAGCAGATTCAGCACATTGAGCAGGCAATCTACGCAAAAACGAGCGATTGTAGGCTTCTTTGGATTCCTCCAGGTCCTCAGGCTTTCGCCTTACACAACGCCTGACGGAGAGGTCATTTCTGGCGAGATACCATAGACCATCTGCCCTGCCCCGGAGGGACCGCGCTTCCCGGGATTCAGAACTGTCCATAATCGTCGCATTTCTGAACGTACTCGGACATCCATTGCATCACCATAAGGACGCTTATCGGCGAGGTTGTAGCGTTCAAGCTCTAACCGAGCTGTCAAACTTGTTCGGTCACCGACCATCCCGCTAGCTTTCACTTTTGTACGATGAGAATCCTGAGACAGCACCTCCGCGTGGACAGTCAGTACTTTTCCTGGTTCTACAAAGTCACCGTATTTCACATTACGGGCAGTTCGCAGGACAACGATGCTGTTTGCAAAATCCTCTCCCAAACGGATCGTCCAAGCAGCCGCCTGAGTCATCGCTTCCAGCATGAAAACACCGGGAAGAACAGGAAACCTCGGGAAATGGTCCGCGAGATACTCCTCCGACAAAGATACCGCCTTCACTGCGGTAATACTCTTCCCTGGATCAACCTCGACAATTCGATCAAGAAGCGTGAATCGCATAGCCCTACCATTTCCGGAAACTGATCAATATCTCACTTTAGCGACCAAAAAATCTCATCAACCAACATTGGAGAAAGTATAAAGTTTGTTGCGAGAGACACAACGCAGAAACCCCGCAGTGGGCTTAAATCTGACCACAATTGAACTCCTCCGGACGACAAGACTCGCGCAACCCGTAAGGTCCAGTCAAAAACTCTCCAGCCGGACTCGACGAATGTGCATGACAAGGGCCAAAAAGCCTATGCTTTTCCTACTCGGGGATAGCAGACTTTTGGCCCTGCTACGAGTGATCGGTACAACGCTGACTCTGTCGTGCTTTGCCTTCATGGCATTTTCGTGATAGGTGCTGCCGGTAACGTTCCGAGATCATATTCGAAAACACTTTTTAAAACGCTCTCCTCAAATCCTTGCCATGCCTCTTCTACTCACTGTCCGGACTGACTCACAAGACGAAGGATTGCCATGTCGATCTCTGTCTGTTCAGGGTCTCCTTCCAGAGTTTGTAGCAACACAAAGTATTGCTGCCATCAAGCAACTACCGGTACTTTGTGATAATCAGCCAGCACAGCTTGGTGACTTCTTTCATATCGATGGGAATCCAGAAGATGAACAGATTGAGTGTCGTGGTGACTTCTCGCGAGTACATTTTCTTGGGGCCGGCATGCAATCAGGAACAATCATTGTCCAGGGGAATCTCGGCCGACATTCAGGAGAGCAGATGACGGGGGGGAGACTTCTCATCAAAGGTTCGGCAGCTGATTGGCTCGCGTGTGGAATGCGGGGAGGTGAAATCCGTGTTCTTGGAGACGCCGGAAACAATGCTGTTGGATCCCTGCCTGGCGATCGCCAGGGCATGATTGGCGGCCAAGTGATTATTGATGGCTCCGTAGGTTCGCTTGCCGGCAGCAGAATGCGAAGAGGGCTTCTCGCTATTGGAGGAAACGCTGGCGAAGCAACAGGCTTTGAACTTCTGGCTGGCACGATACTCATTGCTGGACAGCCCGGACCTCATATTGGCCTCGGAATGCGACGAGGCTCAATAGTGCTTCTTGATACCGAAAGTTTTTGTCATGAGGCCTCAACGTACATTCCACCAACCTTTCTCAAAGGTGGCATCTGGCGACCCGCTTTTATGGCACTTTTAGGGAAGTACCTTGCGAACACTGGTTTTTCAGCCGCTCAAAAAACTGCATGGACCGATCCTTGGCAGCAGTGGCACGGAGACAGCCTGGTTGGATGTCGCGGTGAAATTCTGACACCCGCAATTGCATAACCTGGAATGCACGGCTTCCTCAGACCGGTATTTTGCCGCCATTTTCTCGAGGCCGCTTCCTCTGCATCCTTTTTTTAGCTACCTTATTGGGGCTGAGGACGTGATTCTTCCAGCTATGAGAATCAGCAAACTCGGGCCCATCACCCTGATGTTGTCACTGTCCCCAAAAAACAAACAAAACTCAATTTACGAAATGCTCCATGCCCACGATCAGCCAACTTGTCCGTAGCCGCCGACGACCGAAACGCCGGTTTTCGAAATCACCCGTGCTCGATAGATGCCCACAAAAACGTGGCGTCTGCCTGCAAGTTCGAACGATGACTCCAAAGAAGCCTAACTCTGCTTTACGGAAAATTGCCCGTGTTCGTTTATCGAACCAGAAAGAAGTTACCGTTTATATTCCCGGCGAAGGGCACAACCTTCAAGAACATTCAATTGTTCTTATCCGCGGTGGTCGAGTCCGTGACCTTCCAGGTGTTCGGTACCATGTGATCCGTGGTGCACTCGATACCCTTGGTGTTCAGGGACGCAAGCAATCTCGAAGTCTCTACGGTGCAAAACGCGACTAGACAACGTACCAATTCACTTAGTTTTTATTTGAGGAAAATCAGTTCATGGGAAGTATCACTGCCAGCCGCACACAACTCAGGCCGGACCCAAAATTCCAGTCACTACTTGCAAGTAAATTCATCAACTGCTTAATGCTTGATGGTAAGAAGAGTGTGTCGCAGCAAATCTTTTACAAGGCTATGGATGTAGTCGGTGAAAAGATCAATGATGCTGAACCAATCGAGGTTTTCACGCGTGCAGTTGAAAACGTAAAGCCTGCTGTCGAAGTTCGATCGAAACGAGTTGGTGGTGCCGCGTATCAGGTTCCTATGCAGGTCAACAGGAGTCGCCAGCAGTCTTTGGCTATACGTTGGATTTTATTGGCCGTTCGCGAAAAGAAAGGCCGACCGACCTATCAGAAATTAGCAGAAGAAGTCATAGCGGCTTACAAACGCGAAGGTGCTGCGATCACTCGACGAGAAAACGTCCACCGTATGGCAGATGCCAACAAGGCTTTTGCTCACTTTGCCTGGTAGTCGGGCCTTCGGCTGTTTGCAGGAAGAGCGTGCCACCCAAAGCACTGCCTAGCGAATTTCAACAACTGCTGGCAGCAGCATCAACGGCTGCCCCGACGCGACCAGACTAAGAAGATGGAACTTACTTGAGAGTCTGGCAATCAATGCATTATTCATGCTGGATTGACCAAAAAGCTTGAAAAACTGCATGGCAATGGCGTCTGCAGTTTGTGATTCGAGAGGATTTGGTTGACTGATTCCACTTACACCCAGGAATTCATCGAATAAGCCACGCGGCTTCGGTAACAACAGTCGTTCTGCTGCTACCGGATCAGGAATCTCTGCGAGCTGCCCCGCTCTGAGAATAGCGTCTTCGAGAGTTCCAAGAGCATCGACAAGTCCGGCAGCCTGAGCCATCCGACCCGTAAACACCCGTCCTTCAGCAAGTGTATCGAGGTGCTCCCGATCAAGCTGTCTTCCCTGCGCTACTTTTGATGTGAAGAGACGATAGATGTCTTCCATCGTAGCTCGAAATGCATCTCTTTCGCTTGCCGTGAACGGCTGCTGTGAAGACAGCCATCCTGCGTTACGACCACGGCTGACGACATCGGTATGAATACCGTATCGATCAAGTGCATTTCCGATTGCAATCTTCCCACCAACAACTCCGATAGAACCTGTCAGTGTTCCTGCAGCTGCCACAATTTCATCTGCTGCTACGGCAATATAGTACCCACCACTCGCAGCGGTGTCAGAAAGGCTAGCGACAATAGGCTTATCACAACGATCGAGTTCTCTCCAAATAAGATCACTGGCTAGTGCTGATCCACCCGGTGAATTAATTCTCATCACAAGGGCAGCTACCGATGTATCTTCCGTTGCCTGCCGGATAGCCTTTGTAATGGTTTCAGAACCAGCGGCACTCCCACCAAACATACCAACACTGCCTCTGCCGTCCACAATTTCGCCTTGAACATGAATAATGGCTATCCGCTTTGACGCTTTCTTTTGCGATTTCTTTTCAGCACCTGAGAGAACATCTACTAGCTTCATGAATCCGGTAAACCCTGAAAAGTCTGTATCAACGTCCTGTTTTCCATAATCCCGTTTGAACTCTGCTTCTGAATCAGACGAACGACTAGAAAGACTACTTAGTACTTCATCTTCATAGGCAATGCCATCAATGAGTAATGACTCCACAGCCTGGTCTGGTGTAAAGACACCAACATCAATCAATTCTCGAACTTTTTTCTTCTTAAGATTTCGATCTTCGGCAATCTGTTCCACCATCTGATCAAAGAGATCACCAACGAACATCTCGTATTGCTGACGCAACTGAGGACTCATTGAGTCTCGAGTAAGAGGCTCACCGGCACCTTTAAATTCACCGACTTGCAAAATCTCTGCCTGAATACCGAGTCGATCAAGCAGTCCTTTGTAAAAGGTCACCTCCGTTCGAACGCCAGTTATTGCAAGTGTCGCAGCAGGTGGCATCACAATTCTGTCGCACGCTGCAGCAACGCAATAGTCCAGTGGCTCTCCACTAATGAGATGCGCTACAATTGTCTTTCCTTGCGCACGAATATGCTGAATGGACTCACGTATTTCCGACACCCGGGCACGACCAAGTTCTGGAGACTGGATCGAGAGAAGCACTCCACTCACGTTTTCATCTATTGCTGCCTTTTCCAGCCGCTGTAAGAAGCGACTTAATTGCGGGGAAACATCACCAAGCAGTCCCTCTTGGCCAACGCCATCTGGCAAAGATCCTGCGAGCCTAATTCCAGCAATGATTCCGCCTTCTGCAGCACATAGATTTCCCCCAACCATTCCGGACGGCTGAAAAACAAAACAGAATGTCATAGCGGCAATATAAAATTTCGATTGCCAGCGGCGAAAAATCCTCAGTTCCTGAACCACGCAACGAGTGTTCATCGTCTCTCCTGTTTGTGGAAAAGCAGGCCGCCGCACCTCACTCAAGGCGTACGCCGCCGATATCAATAGTGTAGTGACTCTCTCTGTGATGAGGCGATCAAGACTTCTGGAAACACCTCAAACCGACCTTGACAATGTACCTCCGTACAGTAGGATATAGATGTTTAGGTGTTTGGTTCGTTGCACAGCGAGAGAGTACTTATCATGCCACGATCAACAAAAGAGTTACGCCAAAGTAGAGGAACAGGAAAGTCTCCCCGTACTTCGGGAAGAACATCCGGATCAACTCGCGCACGTGCCCATACCGCAGCCAAGCGTCCGGCTTCGGAGCTCTCCCAGTTGCTTCAGTCCGGAGAAGAGAGCCAGGATCCCGCAGATATGCCAACGGCACGGCAAATGGAAATCTATGAGTTCATTCGTGACAGGATTTACTCGCGAGGCTTTGGTCCAACAGTACGTGAAATCGGAGAGGCGTTTTCCATACGCTCTCCGAACGGTGTTGTCTGTCACCTCAAGGCCCTCGAAAAAAAAGGGCTTATAACGAGGGGTCGCAACATGTCTCGGGCGATCGAACTGGTCACTGAATCGCCTCACAGTCGAGGTATGCCAATGGCTGGATGGGTCGCAGCTGGCACTCTCAGAACTGCTGAAGAACAAAAAGAGCGGTTTGACTTTACTGAGCTTTTTGACCGAGAAGATCATTTTGTTCTCAAGGTCATGGGAGACTCCATGATTGATGCGCAGATTGCCGATGGGGACTGGGTGATTATTGAAAGGCGTCAAACGGCACGGCATGGGGATATTGTCGTCGCCCAGACAGAAGACGGTGAGGCTACACTCAAACAGTGGTATCCCGAACGAAATCGAATCCGTCTGCAGCCAGCAAACGATTCCATGAAACCGATTTATGTAGATTCGGCCAAGGTCTTAGGAGTGCTTGCTGGAGTCGTCAGGAAAACATAAGTCCAACCGCTAGCGCTCATTTCTCATAGTGACTTCATGCTGCCTCAGGATTCATTTCTGTATTCTCGATTTGGTTCAGTTTGTTGTAAAGAGTTTTCAGACTGATACCAAGCTCGTCGGCAGTCCTCGACTTGTTCCCGCTGTTTCTACCAAGCCCATCAAGAATTGCCTGCATCTCTAACTGCTTTAGGCTTTGTGGCTGATTCGGAGCCAGGCTCTTTCCATGAGCGGCTGACTCTGGATCACCATTTTGGCTGCAAGCACTTTGTGAGCTAGCATGTACCGTTTTCTCCACGGCACGTTGTATCCTGAGGGGGATGTGTTCTGGATGAATTGGTAACTCATCACAAAGAACGAGTGCATGCTCAACACAGTTGGCAAGTTCTCGAACATTTCCAGGCCAACTATATGCCTGCATGATCTTGATCGCATCATCTGTTATGAGTTGCATTTCTTCAGGCACGCTCTGTTGTTTTTGTTCAATGAAATGCTTGACCAACAACAGCAAGTCACTCATGTGTTCCCGAAGTGACGGCACCCTAATTTCAAATGTATTGAGACGGAACAAAAGATCTTCTCGGAAGGTGCCCGCTGACACCATTTCCTCAAGAGACCGATGTGTCGCGCATACCACTCGAACATCGACAGTAATTGGATGATTGTCTCCCACACGGCGAATTTCCCCTGACTCAAGCACTCTGAGTAGCCGTGATTGAAGCGATGGAGGCAATTCTCCGACCTCATCTAGAAACAGGGTGCCACCGTTCGCTACTTCGAAAAGGCCTGCTCGATGTTCACTTGCTCCAGTGAAGGCACCTCGACGATGCCCAAATAATTCACTTTCAACAAGTTGCTCCGGAAGACCACCGCAATTCACTGTCACAAGTGGTCCATCAACCCGATGACTTAATTCATGAATAGATCGGGCAACGAGTTCTTTTCCGGTACCCGTTTCACCTCGAACTAACACCGTCGCCTCACTGGCCGCTACTTTTGCTACAAGCGATTGCATCTGGTCAATGACAGACGATTTGCCAACAAGTTGCATGCGACCTTCGGCCTGCCTGACACGTCGTTCAAGCGAACGCATCCGAAGAGTCATCGCTCGCTTTGTCCGAACTCTCTGGAGTACGGCCTCGATTTCAACTAATTTGCAAGGCTTTGTAAGATAGTCAAAGACTCCTTGCCGCAAACCAGCCACAGCCGTCTCAAGAGAAGACTTGCCAGTAATGATCACGCTTTCAGTGTCTGGAGCAATTTCACGAACTCGTTGAATAACATCGAGCCCGCCTGCCCCAGGCATATCGAGATCAACAATAACACAATCAAATTCACTTTGATCAAGAACTGCCAGCGCAGTCACTCCATCTGGACAAATTGTTACCTCATGCCCAAACCGCGGTAACTCTAATCTCATGAGTTCCTGAATAGATGGCTCGTCATCGGCAAATAACACGCGTAGCGATCGACCTGACGACAAACCATTAGTTTCTTTGTCATGCTGCATGGTGGGCACGATTCCCCTCCCTACTAGTTTCCTTATTTTTTTCTTCCAGAACTGGGCCTTCTCTTCCAGAAGAACTATGACTCGTGATACTCGCGACGGGAAGAATGACAGAAAAAGTAGACCCACACCCAGGCCCATTACTTCTTACTTCAATCCGTCCATCATGATCACTGATAATTCGATGGGTGATCGAGAGACCAAGCCCCGTTCCTTTTTTCGACATACGGCTCGTGAAGAATGGTTCGAAAAGGTTTTGAAGCACCTCTTCATTCATGCCGCATCCATTGTCAGTAAGGACCAGCCTCGCCTCGTCCCCGTCGCGCCTGACTGTTAGCTCAACTTCACCGTCCTCATCAATTGAATCAAGTGCATTGACGAGTAGATTGAGGACTACTTGCTTCATCTCTTGTGGATTGGCCATGACAAGGACATCCGGTCCATTACAAATCGTTACAGTTTTCTGAGCAAACCTTCCTACATGACGCAACATATCAACTACGTCATGCGTCAGCGCACCCAGGGCAGTCGCCTGCCTTCGAACTTCTCCAACACGAGAAAAATCAAGCAGTTTTTCCGTAATTCCTTTACACCGAAAGGCTTCACTTTGAATGAGTTGAATGTAACGTGAAGCAACTGCGTCAACCTCGTTACCAATACGGGATTCAAGTGACTCCGCACACATTGCAATAGATGCCAATGGGTTATTTATTTCATGAGCGACTCCGGCTGCCAAAAAACCAACACTCGCCAACTGTTCGCTTCGGACCACTTCCTTTGTTCTTAATTGAACTTGATGATCGAGATCATCTCTGATTTCTTGAAAACGAGTCGTCATGTCATTGAGCGCCTGCCCTAACTCAGCCATCTCATCACACGTATCAAGATGGATACGGTAGCCAAAATCACCACCTGCTATTCTTCGTGAACCATGACCAAGATGTCGCAATGGACGAAATACCCACGAGTATGTGAGTAACCCTAACCCAACAAGCAAGAGTACGGCAGCAAGCGCGGCTGCCCACGTTGTAATAATAAGTGTGCGGTAACGACCACGTACCTCGTGTGCCAAATCATGCATACGGGACTGTAAAAAAGTTGGTAGCTTTGCTGAGAGAACCGCGAGCGTATCGAGGTGAGATCCAATAGCTGTCAGTTTTACCAACTGTTCGTCGACGAGGCCTGACAACCTTTGCTCAGGCACTCGCTCTTCAGATGTAACTGCCTCATGGGCCAACTGCCATATGGTTTTAAGCTCAGATGCTATTCTGCGTGCTATGTCTCTCTCATGACTACGATCTCCAAATGGCTGCTCGTCTAACTCGCCCGCAGTAAGCTCTTGGCAATAATCCTGCAAGGCAGCACCTGTCTCAGAAATTTGTTGAAGAAACGAACTATCTGATGTCGTCACGAGTTGAATCTCTTCACTAGCGAGGCCTGATTCAGTGGTGCCCCTATCCCCCCGCTCTTGGAAATCTGGCTCTCCAGATTCGAGTAACTCGATCCGTGGTTCATTTTGTTTTGATGTCTCTGTCCAGAGACCAAGATCGACAGCAGCCATTGCACGCGAATGTGACAGTCGCAATTGCCCGACTCGTGATGCCAGACGGCTTGCTTGGGGCAACTCGCTCGCTCGGCTACTAAGTGCTTTCACTAACCTTCTATAAGAATACACACCAAGAAAGCTACTAGCTGATAGGAGTGTTACTGTGAATCCAACAAGTAGCCCAACCACAAGTAGCTTGTTACGAATTGGTCGTCGCTTTTGCAAAGCCGACCTCCTAGGCTAAAAGCTTTTATATTTCCACGACAAAAGTGGTTCAGACCAGACACTAGCAAGACTGTCGTGGAAACCAAATATGAAAAGCACGCGTACCGAAGCATTGCCTCATTAAAAATGTCTATTTGATAGGGATTTTAAGCCAACCCCGACAGGGCCGTATCAAACGAGCCCCCACCGCTTGCGGAAAAACCACTCCGTGCAGAGGCAACCTGCGAACATCGAGATGATGATCCAGTTATCCCAGAGTGTTGATGACCAGTCTTCACTGGTCGTAAAGACTGGTGGAGCTTGACCGATTTCTTTGAAAATGCTGGGGAGTTCCTCTGGAAGCCTGACTCCTCCATCAGTCGCACTAGCAATCTGCTGCATAAGCAATGTGTTGGCACGCGGATTCGCAAGCTCCAGATCTTGTCTATACACAACAAATCTCGCAGCAGCCTCTCCTCCCTGATCATCTGCTTTCACGACCACTCGCCAGTCTCCTGGTTCGGTACATCCGGCTATTGTTCCTGAAAAGGATTCACTATTTTTTGAAAGCCGGACATATCGTGAATTTCCTGCTGGATCAATAACGGTAGCGGATAGAGAACTACCTTGAACAAGTGTTCCGTCAGGAAGTGTTAGACCCGCATCGAAAACTAATGGACTTCCTACAGAAATTCGACGGCGGGCAAGTTTTAACCAGAGCCGTTCCCCATCAAAGTCATCTCGGCGTGCCAACCAGAGAACAAATTGTCGCCAAAATCGTTTGTATGATCCTGCGGATCCCTGCATCGCCCATCTCCATGTAGAGTCCACTGCAAAGACAAGCACTCGACCCAATCCATATTCACGGGCAACTAAAAGCGGAAGGCCTGTCTCTGTGGCGGCTAATGTTTTTGCTACTGGCAAAAGTTGAGGCAAGCGATTTGCTCCATCCAATGCTGGCAAACCTTGCCAGACTTCATCTGATTCATCCCTGGTTTGACCAAGACGTAGAATTGAAACGCCTCCAAATTGTTCATCCGGAAAGATCGTGACAGGCCCTTTCACATGGAGATCTTTCCGAATGGGCTCATTAAAACGTTGGCGAGAAAGAGGATCCCTAGCATAGGGCAACAATCTTCCTAGCGATGAACTTCCCCAACCGCCAGCTTCAAACGAATGAAGGCCACCCAGAAATCCGACACTCGCTCCATTCTCCACCAGAAGCCGAATCTTCTCGACATCTTTCGGGCGTATGGCATCCACATCGAGATCCCCTATGAGGAAGACCTTATAATCTCGGGCCAACTCCTGCTCAAGACTAATCGGCCAACGACTTCTACGAATAGAATCGATCCACTGAAAATCTATCTGTATGTCAGGACTACTCGATAGCGCTCGACGCAAAAATCTTTGCTCTACACGTGGACTTCCCTCGAGGTACAGAACTCGCAGACCCCCATCAATCACTTCAACAAAGGTTGAGACGATATTATTCGTGAGGACAATTTCACCCGCTACTGAGTCGATCGCCAGCACAAGTTTTCGTTCACCTAATGAATCAGCCGTCCAGTCAAAACGAACTGATTCTTCTGTGGTGCTTTCGGTGGGCTTGATTGTACGTCTCGCAACCTCAGCGAGCTCACCATCTGTCTGTTCAACCAACAATCGCACGATTGCTTCACGGCCAGAAAGGCCCTCTAATCGAACTCGGCCGATAACCTCAACTGTATTTCCAAGAAAGACTTTATCGGGTGTTGTTAAGCTCACGACTGATGCATCTTTTGCCTGCGCAGCACCTCGGGACTGACCATACGTAATTGCCCAAAGCGGAACACCCCGTTCACCCAAACGACGTGACTCCGCCTGAGGTGGTAAATCATTCGGTGGGTAGGCGTGTTGACCTCCATCGCTAAGCAAAACAACTGCACTCAGCGGCTGTTCACCTAATGCACGTATAGCTGATTCCATTGCCGAACCAATTGCTGTTTCCTCAGAAGATGGAAGTCGTTTCCATTCACCAATGTCAAGCGATTGGGTGTCTAAAGCAGCTTCTCTCGCTTCACGATCAAAAACCCAAGTCCGAATGAGCATGCTTTCATTCACAATTTCATTTTTTGTGGACTCCATGGCGGACCGAAGTGTCGCCCTGAGATACTCCCATCGCGTCTTCCCATTTGGACTATCTGCTACATTCATACTTTCAGAAGAATCTGCTAACACGAGCACAGAAGTAGGCTGCTGGAGTCGTCTTGTTGAAACCAAACTTGGCTTCATCAGGCAGAAGAGAAGTACTAGAAAAGCACTTGTTCGTAATAGAATCAGTGTGAGTCGTCGGCCTGGTGACAGACGGCTCTTATCAGGAGCCAAAACAAACAAGAGACAGGCAAAGGAAACAATCAATAACGTGATACCCAGCCATGTACCTGTTGGGTCAAAATGAATTGATGTTGTAGTAAATAGACCATTCATAGTCATGATGAATGCTCCGTCTCGGAACCCATTCCCACGGGAAGAGGAGGAGGCATGCTTTCTTCTTCAGCTCTCGGTGATGGAACCGGTGGAGGCGGGATAGCCCCTGCGTCTCCATCTGCCTGCACACTCTCTGCGAATATCTCTGCTGCGCCTGCTTCGGGTTCTGCCCCTTCACGAGACGCGTAAAACCTATTTGATATCCACCAATCCAGAGCAAGCAATGCTGCCGCTAACAGAAGAATCCATCCAGACAATTCTGCTCCAACCCGGTAATTCATAACATCACGGTCAAGGCTTTCAGTGTCGAGTACGATACGGCGATCGGCACCAAGCATGAGCGGTAGTTCATCATCTTTCAGTCGTGAAAAATCAGTTGCTGATTTGGATAAACGTACACTGAATCCTTTGACGAACCCGCCCGTATTACCTCCAGAACGAATTCGGTAATTACCAGGCTGCCGAGTCGCAGACACAGCAATGGCTCCTTGATTCTGATCAATAGCTACTGGAAACGTGTCACCGAGTGGTGTGCGGACTGTGGCCGTTGGCAAATCATGCCGCTGAAGACGAAGCCTCGCAACTTCGCCTGACTTGATATTGAGAGAATCTGGAGTTTCCACGACGTATTCCAGAATCTCATTTGCAAGCATTACAAACGGCCACGGCTCAAACCCAGTAGCGAGTTGATTCCACGCTTGCGGATCATCTGCCGCCTGAGATATTGGTGTCGTGACGATCACAACTCTCCCCTTACCAAGAATCCGCTCAAAAAGTGCCGGTAACCCGTTGCGGTAACTGGCAAGAGACAGTGCCGGTGACGGCTGCGGATCATCATTCTTGGAAGTTGGCTGAAACTCCCAGTGACGAAAGACCGGGAAATCCTGCCATGGCACCGAATCTCCAACGCGACGAAAGGCCGATAGAACAGGATGATCGAGTGAAGAAGGAGCAAAGTAATTTGAACGGTCTGGTGACCGCCACACTCGTTTAATTTGTCCACCGAGGACAGACTCACTCTCAGCTGAACTAAACTCGATGGGCTTGCCAGCTGAAGGCCCCAGCCATACGACAAGCCCACCCCCCTTACTGACCCACTGATGAAGCATTTCCCATGTGCGTGGAGGTAGCGGTGGTGGATCAATCAAAACAATGCTGAGAAAATCAGACCACGATGCCTTCTCTAAAGATTCAAAAGAGTCCAGTGTTACAGTAAACTTACTGCGTCCAGCACTTACGAGAGGAAAGGGTGCGACAGCTTCGACAAAAATAAGACCCGTTGTTCCAACTGGTTCTGGAGAAGCAACCAACACCCGTGTTGGTGGACCAACATCTACAGTGAATTCAATTGAATCATCTGCAGGCAGACCATCCCCTCCCTCAATAAGTACTCGTCCTTGATGAACGCCAGGCTCCAAGCCATTAATTTCAAACCGTACTTCTTCCTCTTCGCCGGCTTTCCAGACAACGGGCTTTTCTCCTCGGCGAACAAAGCTGCCCTCCTGGTCTTGAAATTCAATAGCAACCGACCGGGCAGACTCTGAACCCACTCGTCGAGTTATTACTGATACATTCAGTGGACTACCGACAGTGAGACGCTCAGCAGAAAGTTCAAGACTTTCGAGAATAAAATCCTGAGGATGGGTTGCTGAGACATCAATAAAAACAAGATTGACACTCGGATGAAGTGAGTCCCAATCAGATTCCACAGGCTGCTCCCAACCACCGTGGGACAGATCCGTAAACACATAAAGTTCTTTGCGCTCTATGTCTGAACTCTCTAGGAGACGCACAGCATCATTCATTGCTGTCGCCACGTTGACCGAGGATGCGCCGGCTGTCAGTCGTTCAATCCTATTTGCTGCAACAACTGCGGATGCTGAAAAACTCGCTCCCCCATCACCGGTGTCAACAATTGCAATTTTACTCTCTGGCGGAAGCTTTTCAAAAAGATTTGAAGCAATATCTCGAATCTCATCGAGTCTCGTACGGTTTTCTTGCCGCAACAACATACGCGGTGCGGTATCTACTACACATGCAACAGCAACTGGTCCTTCCTGATCAACAATCCAGCCCGAACCACGAAGAACCGGCCGAGAGAGTGCTAGAACCAGAATGCAAAGAGCCAGAACACGTACCAGCAAGAGAAGCAAATGCTGCAGTTTCAACCGCCGCTTTTTCATATGTGATCGAGCTTGTAGAAACCGGAGTGCTGGAAATCGGTGAGGCACAGGTTTCCGTCGCATAAGAAGATGCAGCAGCACAGGAATCGCGACAACCGCCATCCCGCTCAGCAACAAAATGTTCAGGAAAGAAAGGCCCATAATATCAATAGTACTCGCTGAAGAATGGGCGTGTTTACCTAGGCTCGCTGCTGACGATTAATTAAGTACTCCATGAGAGCAGCATCGAACGGCATGCTTGTATCAAGAGGCACATAATCGATACCCGCTTGCTGACAAACCTGCCTATAGTGTTCTCGAAAGTCGTCAACGCCAGTCACATAGTCACGACGAGCAGCATCTGCATCAACAACCATGCTCTGGCTACTTTCTGGGTCTGTAAGTTCTACCATTCCCTGAAAAGGAAATCGTACTTCTGCTTCATCAAGCACGTGAAATAATATGATGTCATGATTTCGATGACGAAGCCGAAGCAGCGCATCACGAATTGCTGCAGGTTCCGCTAGCAAGTCACTAAAAACCATCAACAGCGAACGATGACGAAGCATTGCTCCGATCTGCAATAAACTGGCAGAAATTTCAGATGTACCAACAGCCTCAGTCTTCGACAAAAGGGAGAGGACTTCTGAAATCTGGCTACGCCTTGATCGCGCCGGTAGGCTCGCAGTGATTTTCTCACCAAAAACCATTAATCCGCAAGGATCTTGCTGGTGAACCATTAACCAGCAAAGTGCTGAGGCTAGCGATATCGCGTAGTCCAGTTTTGTGAATTGCTGTCGATAGGTGTACCCCATCGACCCACTCGTATCGACTACAAGATATCCTGTAATATTTGTCTCGGCTTCATATTTTTTTATGTAGTGCTTATCGGTTTTTGCGTATACAAGCCAATCAATATCTTTTGGATCATCACCAGCCGCATACCGCCGATGCTCACTAAACTCTACAGAAAAGCCCTGAAACGGACTCGCGTGAAGGCCCTGCAGAAAGCCTTTAACAATAAACTTGGCACGCAGATCAAGCCTTGCAATCTGCTGCACCACATCCGGCTTGAGATATTCTTCAACTGCGCGCGACATGCAGTACTCATTTCACCAACGGAGGAACCGAGGGTTCCGGAACTTCTCGCAGCAATCTCTGGACAAGCGATTCACTCGTAAGGCCTTCTGCTTGAGCCTGAAAGTTTGTTGATATTCGATGGCGGAGCACCGGCACGGCAATCCGGCGAATGTCCTCGATGGACACGCTGAATCGCCCATCCATAGCCGCCATTGCCTTTCCACCTTGTATCAAAAATTGACCAGCACGTGGGCCTGCCCCCCAGTCAACTAACTCTTTAACGTACTTAGGTGACTCAGGATCTTTGGGGCGAGTTGAACGAACGAGCGTCGCAACGTACTTAATGATGTACTCACTTACAGCAACACCAGCAACGAGTTTTTGAATATTTGTAATCGCTCTACCGGACAGTACTTTGCGGACTTCGGGACGCTCTGGTCGAGTCGTCGCCATCAATATCCGCTCTTCCTCGTCTGCGCTTGGGTATCCAACTTTAATATTGAACATAAATCGATCGAGCTGCGCTTCGGGTAGCGGATATGTTCCTTCCTGCTCAACTGGATTTTGTGTCGCGATCGTAAAAAAGGGATCTGGTAGCGAGTATGTTTCTTGCCCCACCGAAACTTCTCGCTCCTGCATCGCCTGAAGTAGGGCCGCCTGAGTTTTCGGTGGCGTACGATTGATTTCATCAGCGAGCAACACATTAGTGAATATAGGCCCCTCTACAAACCTAAAATTACGACGGCCTGACTCGTCTTCGTCGAGCACGTTCGTCCCTGTGATATCCGAAGGCATCAAATCAGGTGTGAACTGAACTCGCTTAAAATCAACATCCAGAATTCTTGCTACCGTTGATACCATGAGGGTTTTCGCCAAACCCGGCACTCCCTCCAGCAAGCAGTGGCCGCGTGTGAAGATCGCTGCAAATAGCTGCTCGATCACTTCGTCTTGACCGACAATGATTTTCTGAAGCTCTTCCTGCATGAGCAGTCGATGCTGGGAAAATTCGTGCAGAACATCATCGAGTGACTTTTGTTTTCCAGCAGTCGACACGAAGTCGGTTTCCTTCCTTACGGGAATCATTATGAACATGATGGCAGAAGTGATAAAATCCCAACCACTTCTCCATAAAGTATCGGACTTTGTGCCACCAAGAGGCAAACAAAAACGTTGGCGCAGCGATAAGAAGGCACGTGAGACATGTCTCTATCGATGACAATGCCGTAGAATGAGGTTCAGTAGACAGGCTCCTCCCCCTCATCTGGAAGGCTTCATGCATCACGTGTTATCGAGCGGTTACAAGAAGATTTCGTGCATTGCGTTCCTTGCTGCCATCCAGATCGTATCTGTACCGGTTGCATTTCCTGCTGAAGATGAACTCCGACCCGAGCAAATAAGCAATGCAATAGAACAAGCCAAAAACTGGCTTATACGGAAGCAGAGCCCAAACGGCACATGGAAGTCAGCAATGCGGACAGATGAAACTGTCGTGGGAGCAACTGCACTGGTCGTACTTGCTCTGGCGAATGCTGGCGTTGATGCTGATGAGCAGGCCATGAAAAAAGCGCTTACGTGGCTGAGGGAACAGACACCTACCGACACCTACTCGGTTTCACTTCAAACCCAAGCCCTTGCGATGGTTTCACCGAAGCAGGACCTAGCCATTCTCGAACGAAATACCCGTTGGCTTGAAGATCGTCAATCAAGTGGCCCTGGAGTAACTGGTGGCTGGTCTTATGGAGCGAACCGTTCAGGCGCTGATAATTCTAACTCACAATTTGCAATTCTCGGATTACACGAAGCCCAACGTGCAGGTGTGCGAGTCAACTCGAATGTGTGGAAGTTATCAAAAAAATATTGGGAAGCAGCCCAGCGAATGGATGGCTCATGGAGTTACACCGCCGGGGGTGGTAATGGCACCGGTAGCATGACCTGCGCAGGCATCGCAAGCATGTGGATAACGAACGAACATACCGAGCGTCCCGACGCATTCGTGAATGAAACAAATATTTCGTGCTGCGGTGGCGGCTCTTCGGCAAAACCTCTTGAAAATGGACTTCAATGGCTCGGCAAGAATTTTTCTGTTACAAGAAATCCACCTGGTGGGCAGCAATGGCTTCGATACTACCTCTACGGACTGGAGCGAGTAGGACGATTTACTGCCAGACGATTCATCGGTACTCATGACTGGTATTTGGAAGGGGCAAAAATGTTTGTCTCATCCCAGGACCCTCTTTCGGGAAGCTTTCAAAGCAAGGGGTCTGAGGATGCCGTCGTGGCGACGAGTTTTGCCCTGTTATTTCTTGCAAAGGGTCGTCGACCTGTTGTCATTGCCAAAAGCCGTCACGGGCCTCGAAATGGCTGGAATCAGCACGGACATGACATTTCACATCTCGTTGAATTTATTGAAAAAAGATGGCGTGAGGATTATCCGGCAGGCCTCTCGTGGCATGTTCTCAACACACAGGAAGCAAACACACAGGACCTTGCCCAGTCACCAGTTCTCTGGATCGGAGGTACCGCTGGCTTAGATCTTGGTAAAGAACCCGGGCGCCGATTGCGAGAATATATTGACCAAGGTGGATTTATTTTTGCTGAGGCGACCTGTACTGAAGGAGCAGCTTTTGACAAATCTTTCCGCCAACTGGTGAGTGAGATTTTCCCTGAACCCGAACACCAACTGAGCCTCCTTCCACCGGAACATCCTGCGTGGTACGCCGAGAAGACTGTGGCTCCAGAATTTCAGCGCCCATTACTCGGCGTTGACTACGGATGCCGCACCTGCCTGATCTATGCACCCTTAAATAAACCGGAGGATGAATCCCCACGTCTTCCAAGCCTGTCCTGCCTTTGGGAACTAGCTGGTCCTTCGTATGGTGAATTTGATGAGCCCATCCGTAAGCAAATTGATGCATCGTTGGCAATCGGGGCCAATGTCATCGCCTATGCAACAAATCGTGAATTAAAAAAGAAAGATGAATTATTTGTTCGAAGCCAATCGGAAGATGTGCAACAAGATTCAATTGGTCGTGGCCAACTAACTATTGGAAAATTGCGTCATGGTGGGCTTTGTGACGCCGCCCCCAAAGCACTTGCAAACATTCTCAGAGCTGCTGCACGAGAACTTGGAATACTCGTCGACGACACGCCAGTAAAGCTCGACCTCATTGATCCAGCAATTTTCAAACATCACATGCTTTTCATGCACGGCAGACAAGCATTTGTATTTGACGATGCACAACGAAAAAATCTTCGAAAGTTTCTTGAGCGAGGAGGAACACTGCTTGCTGATAGTGTCTGTGCATCTCAACCTTTTACCGATGCTTTCCGAAAGGAGTTTTCAGCTGGTCTCCCTGATCATACTATTGAGTCGATTCCGAATGATGACCCGCTCTTCTCAGCATCTACGTATGGAGGCTTTGACCTGCGTCGAGTGACACTGCGAGCACCCGCTGCAGGAGGGGGGCCGCTTTCTTCTGAGAAACGAAAGGTGCCACCACAATTAGAAGGCATTCGTATGGGTGATCGGTGGGCAGTCATCTTCTCTCCCTTCGACATATCTTGTGCACTTGAAAAGCAGAATTCCATGGAATGCACCGGCTATGATCGAGAAGATGCTGAAAAAATTGCACTCAATATTCTTCTCTATTCGCTTAATCAGTAGTTGCAAAAGTAGAAAGCCAATGGAATTCTTGGCCTATTACACCGCCCTCATATTTCACACCAATCAGGGAGTGTCCAGGTTCATACCATTGCATCACCGCTACAAAGTGCATTCGCAGGCCTGAGGGCAGCCTGCTTTTCCTTACTCAGACGAACTTTTACTTGCACAGAAGAAACTGCGTAACAATGCTCTAGTGTGTCCTGCCTCAATAAGAAACGCCTCAATAGTAAAATGTTTGTCACTTCAAATCATTTACGTCTGGTAGTCGTTGCCATTGGCATCGTTCTCTACCTAGGCCCTATTGGGTGCAGGAAGGATAAACAACAGGTAACTCATCCGGGCGAACTCACAACGATTAACCCAGATGATCTATGCAAACGAATTACATCAATACTCAAGCAAACCCAGAACGGAAGAGAACTCACAACTGAACTCCAGGGAGCTTGGCAAATTGTTCATGGGATACTCGCATTCGGTGAACAATTTACTATCGTGCACGATTCCGTCACCGTGCCCGCACTGAACTACTTACTTGAAGGCGGTACTCTCCAAGGATGGAAACTGCGACATGGTGAGCACGGAATTATCGCTCTTGTCGAGGAGGGAAGCACCCTTGGACAAGGACACAAAGATCAGTGGCTTGGGTATTTCTCACAGTGCGGGAGTAGGGGGGTTCCACTCGAAACACCACTGGTCGTGGGTGACACGTCAGCAACCGTCGATGACCTGCTGCGACAAGCCCAAGCCGATCTTCACTCTGGGCAGGAAGCAACATGGACATTGATGGCCTTCGCCACATATCTCCCCGAAGACGAAACATGGGAAGCCTCCAACGGAGAGAAATGGGATCTCTCTCGAGTCATCAAGATGGAACTTGATGCTGACCTGCATTCCAGCGCCTGTGGTGGATCCCACCGTCTCTACGGACTGGCGACTGCAGTGAATAGATACCGCGGTCGGCATCCAGAAGCGGGCGAGACACTTCCCGAACCATGGAAATCAGCAGAGCATACAATCGCCAATAGCATCGATCTATCGCGTCGTTTCCAGCAAGCAGACGGCAGTTTCTCTACACAGTTTTTCGAACGACCAGCTTCGTCTATTGATGTTTTTGCAAAGCTTAGTTCAAGCGGACATATCTTTGAATTTCTTGCTGTTGCACTTCCTGCAGATCGACTTCGTGAACCCTGGGTATTACGTGCTGCGGACCGTTTAGCAATAACACTTGAACAGACTACAGATATCGACATTGAGTGTGGCGCTCTTTACCACGCTGCACATGGCCTTTTGCTCTACCGAAACCGTCTCTGCCAGTCACCATAACGGTTTTGTTTATAAACCCTTGAAGAGACTACTGCTAGCTTCTCTTATCGTGTCCAAGTATGTTACGATTTATTCGGAATTACTTACACCAACATATTTGACACTCACCAAATATGTTGGCGATGACAATGAGATTTATTTGTGCACGGCCTTATTTTTTTCTACATCCAGAAGTTTGCTGACGAAGCCACCTCGGGCAAAACAACATGGCTCAAGCTTCGAGATACAGTCACAGCAAGTGACAACAGATATCTTCCAAATGAAGTATACCCTGATGAAGATGCTATCGAGCTTCTGCAAAAAATTGCGGACACATGTGGCGAGCCATTACCAGAACTGATTGAACGATTTGGTGAATTCCTGGCACCCCACCTAATCAAGGTTGCTAGCCAAAATATTGATCCTACGTGGCGAACACTTGATCTCATTGAAAATACTGAAGACATCATCCACACGATGGTTCGTACCGCAAAGCCGGGCGCTGAGCCACCAGTTCTTGAGACCGTACGGCATTCACCAAATGAACTTCACCTTGTCTACTCGTCAAGTCGTCAGTTATGTCTGCTTGCAAAAGGCATTACACGGGGGCTTGCCAACCACTACGGTGAAACCATCTTGATTGAAGAAACGAGTTGTATGCACAAAGGAGACCCTTTTTGTTGCCTTGTGATTCAGGACGGATCAAACGACACGCACTCAGCAAATTCGCCTCTCTCCGAAACCCTCACCTTTGATCCACAGAGTGGCGATTCACTGAGACCGTTGAGAGCAAACTGGCACTCGACTCCTTCAGGGACTTCAACAACCCCTTCGACTGTCGACAACTTCGCCATCAAGGGCCTCATTGGCCGCGGCGGAATGGGACACGTCTACAAGGGTTTTGACGCCAAACTTGATCGCGACATTGCCATAAAGGTCCTTCATCCAAGTCGAGCTCAAGACGAAGTTTCCAAGAAGCGATTCCTTCGTGAAAGCAAAACGGCCGCATCAATTAACCACCCATCAATAGTAACGATCTATCAGATTGGTGAACACGACAGACTCCCGTACATCGCTATGCAATTAATTAACGGACCCAATCTCTCCGAATATAGAGCGCAACAAGGCGGACTGATCCCCATCCCCGAGGCCGTACGTATTGGACGAGAAATAAGCGAAGGACTTGCTGCAGCCCACGAGAAGGATCTTGTACACCGAGATATCAAGCCCGATAACATTCTCCTTGAAGAACCGAACCAACACGTTCGGATCATTGACTTCGGCCTAGCTCACGAAGCAGGAGATCAAGAGGGGCGTTTAACCATCGACAATGCTGTCATCGGCACTCCTGCCTATATGTCTCCTGAACGCATTGGCACCGATGAAGTGAATGCAAAAAGCGATCTCTTTGGACTCGGAGTCATTCTTTACGAAATGATTTCCGGAAAACTTCCATTTGATGGAAAATCAATGGTCTCCATTCTTGCTGCTATTTCCCGAGGGAAGCCAACGGCCATTGATATGCTTGTTCCTGACATGCCCCAAGATCTTGCTGATCTTATTATGCAACTGCTCTCAAGCGAACGAGACAAGCGACCGGCTGATGCCAATGAAGTTGCTGAACGCTTGGAGTCTATTGAAAAACAATAGCCATCAACCGTTCTCTCTCACGCTTTTATCTGCCCAGTTCATTTTTGATCGTATCAGCAAGAAGGTCCAAATCGCCTTTCCACGTAATGTTTATTGATTGCTGAGTAGCCAAGTCTTTCAATTGCGCTGTACCCGACTTGAATTCTTCGCTGCCTACCACAAGCGCTCTCTGAAACCCTTTTTTGCCTGCCCACTTAAGTTGTTGCCCAAGTTTTTTAGGCTCTGGATAGAAATCAACTGACAGGCCGTGCTCTCGAAGCCTCGCTGCGATCCGTAGATAATCACCGAGATGTGACTCATCGAAATACACTAGAAATATTGACGCTGGCGTTTCGGACGACTTCAGCTTGTCAAGTTCTTCAAGGCCTGCCAGCAGGCGATCGATCCCGAGTGACGCGCCAACTCCTGGCAGGGATTGTTTTGTATAGAGTTCTGCAAGGTTGTCATACCGACCACCCGAACAGACACTTCCAAGATCTGGCAATTCATCAAGAAAGCTCTCGAGGACGATGCCTGTGTAATAGTCAAGACCTCTTGCGATCGATGGATCAAGCGTGATGCGATCATCAACAACCCCAACTTCAGCCAAACCGTTCAAGAGTGCACCAACGGCTTCAACTCCCTGTACACCGACTGCAGATTCCCCGACTAAATTATGAAGTTCACTCAAAACATCTGTTGCCGATCCGGAAAGCTCACCAAGACCAAGAAGACAATCAACCGATGGCACAGAAACACCCTGTTCCTGAAGTTCGTTGGCTAGCGTATCGCGAGGAATTTTTCCGGTCTTATCAAGACATCGAAGCACATGTGTTGTCTTGCTTGTGAGCCCAAGCACCTCCAGGATACCTGAAAGAATTCTTCTGTCGTTAATACGAATTGTAAACCTGTCGACACCAATAGCTGTGAGCAGGTCATGCACGACCAAGACTGTTTCAAGATCTGAAATCGCACTAGTTGTACCGATCGTATCAAAATCACACTGCATGAATTCTCGATACCGTCCTCGCTGTGTATTTTCGCCACGCCAGACGGTGCCCATGTGATACCGTTTGAATGGGGTACCAAGTTTCGAGATGTGCTGAGCAGCAAAACGCGCAAACGGAACAGTGAGATCAAACCGCATACCAACTTCTCGCTTCCCATGATCGGTAAAGCGATAAAGCTGCTTGTCCGTTTCGTCACTTCCTTTGCCGGTCAAAATCTCAAGATACTCGAGAGCTGGCGTCTCAATCGGTGAGAAGCCATACGACTGGTAAACCTGACGTGCTATCTCAAGAATACGCTCCCTTTCGAGTGCCTGAGCTGGCAGCAGATCGCGAAAACCTTTCAGTGTCCGTGGTGTGATTCGTGACAGAATGATACCTCCTCAAAACGTTCTCGTAGCCAATGAATAACAACTATTACTATATCGATCAGATGAATTTACAGAATTTTTAACAACGCCGGTTTTGGACTTCGAATAGATCGTTGACGATATTTCTTTTTTTTACCATCACCGACGTCTTCGCCACCGGGCCCAAGCACTGCCTCCATATATTCAACTACTTGCTCGGGGGTTTCAAAATATTGGTCATACACCCACTCATCTTCATATTCGCAATGATCAGTTGTGTATTCACGACAGATTGATGGGCGAGAATTGTAGATGCCACAACGATTATCTTCCTGAAGGTGCTTGCAGACTGTATGCACACAGATAAACCATTCTCCGTCTTCAGTAAAAGCGGTGGCATGTTCATGGAGCAACGACCAGCGTAAGGCATCGAATTCGTGCCTGGTGGTTGGCTTTTCCAACGGGAGAGCGAAGTACCGACAGCATTTCGCAGTGCAGTATTCACAGAGATTCACTCCTTGGCCCAATTCCTCACGAGATGGCTTTGTTCGCCTGCGAGAAAGCTCTTTGCCTTTTCCAGAATTTGAAATGATTGAGGACATCGCGATATCTCGGACAATGAAAATCAAGGAGCGATCGTAGTGTCAGTATTTTCTGATCGTGTCACTATACCCGACGTTTGGTGAAGAAGCGGCTATACTGTGAAAATCTGAATTTTGAATTGATATTGGCCAGGGAGGCTATCGTGCCAAAACGCTGGAACATCGCACCACACGACGCGACAACGGTTGCATCCTTAGAAAAAGCTGCTGGTATATCCCCCATTCTTGCACGCTTACTAGCAGCACGCGGTGTAACTGACCCAAAGCAGGTCCGTGGCTTTCTCGATGCCTCAATGTCTAACCTCCGCGAACCTGAAGAGCTTTTTGGTATCGCAGAAGCCGCCGACAGCATTCTTGCTGCCGCAAAAGCCGGACGAAAGATCGTTATCTATGGCGATTACGATGCAGATGGCATGTCATCAACTGCCATTTTGTGTCATTGCCTTGCAGCAATCCATGTTGAACCCCACTGGTATGTTCCAGACAGATTTGACGAAGGCTATGGCCTCAATTCAGATGCCTTACGACGTTTGAAACAAGATGGTGCAGAACTCGTAGTGACCGTCGATTGTGGTATCGCCAGTGTTGCTGAGGCTGACGTGGCACGTGAAATTGGCCTCGAATTAATTATCACGGATCATCACAACTTTGCTGATCGCCTTCCTGCGGCAGATGTTCTGGTCCACCCTCGGCTCCCTGGATCGGAATACCCATTCGGGGACCTTTGCGGGGCCGGTGTTGCTTTCAAACTTGCATGGGCTATTGCCACCCGATCATGTGGAGCAAAACAAGTGACTCCGCGCCTACGAGAAATGCTGCTTCAGTGCGTGGGGCTCGCTGCGGTTGGTACGGTTGCCGACGTTGTCCCACTGCTTGATGAAAATAGGGTGTATGTAAAGTATGGCCTGAAGTGCCTGAGTGAAAAGGGTGGACCTGGCGTCGCGCGACTTCTTGAACTTGCCAAACTCAGCGAAAAGTCTTCCCTTGATAGCGAGGATATCGCTTTTCGATTCGCCCCCCGACTCAATGCTGCTGGTCGCCTTGGTCAGGCCGGGTGTGGTATTGAGTTATTAACAACTTCAGACAAAGACCGTGCCACGACACTGGCAAACTATCTTCATGAATTAAACGGACAACGTGAGACCGAAGAGCGAAGCATTCAGCTTTCGGCAACAAAACAGGCAAAAGAAAAGTTTCATCCAGAAACTGATCCTGCACTTGTTCTTGCAGGCCGTGGGTGGCACGCTGGTGTTATAGGAATTGTTGCAGGAAGACTTGCTGAACGATGGCATCGCCCTGTCGTGATGCTGGCCCGCGATGAACTGCTTGCGAAACCAGCGATTGGAAGTGTTCGTAGTGTTCCCGGTTTTGATGTCCATGCGGCTCTACAAGCATGCCGGGAACTCTTACTCACTTGTGGTGGACATGCCGCGGCAGCGGGTCTTCGCATCGAAGACGAAAAGATTGATACCTTCCGAGAAGCGTTTCTTGCGGAAGTCACAAAGCGAATGCCGAATGAACTACGACAAGCCCAGATACAACTTGATGGTGAAACAACTCTCGCAGGTGTCACGCTTCAAAGCATCGGCGAACTCGAACGTCTCGCTCCCTTCGGCCAAGGAAACAAACGTCCCTATTTGTGTGCGTCTGGGGTCGCCTGTGCAGAGCCTCCACGAACCATGGGTAATGGTGACAAACATATGTCAGTCAAGCTTGTTCAAAATGGAGTCCAGATTCGAGCAGTCGCTTTCGGTGGTGCCGAGTGGATTCCTCACCTTCCACCACCGGGCGAGCCTTTTAACATTGCCTTCAAGCCAAAGATCAATGAATTTCGTGGAAGAAGAACCGCCGAGATAGAACTGCTAGACTGGAGGCCCAATGGAATTGATGTTTCTGTAGACCTGCCCACAGCAGAGGCTACGCCGTAATCTTTGAACCAGGTCTCGCTCGAGTAGAGAAAGATGTCATCATGAAAAGAATTCTGGTATTTATTGCTCTGTCCACTGCGCTTTCGGTATTGCCATATAACACGGGTGTCAGGGGTGATGACTGGCCACAATGGCAAGGACCAAATCGTGATGGTGTTTGGCATGAGCAGGGGATCATAGAGCGTATTCCCGAAAATGGACTGCCTATTCTATGGAGCGTTCCACTTGGAGGCGGATACTCCGGCCCTGCAGTCACTGGTGATCGCCTTTATGTAGCCGACTATATAAAAACTGAGGGTGCCTTAGAGAACAATCCAAACAATCGATCACTTCTCTCTGGTACTGAGCGAGTGCTTTGTTTTGATACAACAACCGGAAAAGAACTCTGGAAGCACGAGTACGACTGCCCTTACTCGATCTCGTATGCAGCAGGTCCACGATGTACGCCTACGGTGCATGACAACCGAGTTTATGCACTTGGATCGGAAGGGAATTTCCTTTGCCTTGATGCCAAGAACGGCAAACTCCTGTGGGAGAAAGATTTTAAAAAAGACTACAACGCCTCGACACCAATTTGGGGGTTCTGCAGTCACCCACTCATAGTGGATGACCTTGTAATATGTGTTGTTGGTGGGGAGGGCAGCGTGGCGGTCGCCTTTGATCGTGTATCGGGGGCAGAACGTTGGCGAGCTCTTACTGCAAGTGAGCAAGGGTACTGCCCTCCGACGATCATTGAGTCTGCTGGCATCCAGCAACTTCTTATCTGGGATGCCGATAACCTCAATAGCCTTGAACCTGCTACCGGTCGTCAACTCTGGTCAGAACCACTGAAACCTATGTACGGCATGTCGATTATGGTTCCACAGCTAGGAGAATTGAACGGCAATCAGGTTCTCTTTGCCAGTGGTATTGGAAAGATTGGTGCTCTCTATTCCCTTTCGAAGGATTCACCAGGCGCTCAAGTTGTCTGGCAAGGTGGGCCAAAAAATGCCATGTACTGTGCCAACAGCACTCCTTACATCGAGAAGAATACGATCTATGGATGTGATTGCCATACAGGAATGCTGACCGCCGTAGATCTCGAATCTGGTGACCGATTATGGGAAACGAGTGTTCCCACATCAGACACGGACAGGCCGGCCAAACATGGAACCGCGTTTCTGATTCGGCAGCCAGTTCCGGATGACCCACTCCGTGTCTGGTTGTTCAGTGAAACAGGTGACCTCATTCTTGCGCGGCTGACACGTGATGCCTACGAAGAACGTGGTCGAATGCATGTGCTTGAACCTACCAACGAATGTTTTGGTCGTTCAGTTGTCTGGAGTCATCCGGCTTTCGCCAATAGATGTTGTTTTGTGCGGAATGACAAGGAACTTGTGTGTGTGTCACTTTCTGCAAGTAATGACCACAACTAATAGTCCATGCGACCATGCATACCATCATGTACTCATCATTACGTGGCGGTGTAGGATGCCACTGCTCCCTCTAAAAGAGGTGAAGCGACTGCCACTTGTCTTCGTGTCTTTCAATCGGGGCGTAGCTCAGCCTGGTGGATCGGTACGTTCGGGACTGAAACACAAAAAAGAACCGAACGTTTGTACCGTTTGAAGAGAACACTTTAAATAGAGATACCAGTCGTGTGTTACGACTGTGCCGTCAGGAAACGCGATCAACGGAAAACGGATCACCTGATTAGATTTCCAGATCTTTTCGGCATAGGAGCAACAAACTACAGGACGACGTAAGAATGCCACGACACCAGCACCAAGCACCCACAAACAAAGCGGTCGACCCACAGTCAGGATCAAAGGTAAGACGGTCTGGTTGGGCAGAGCTGGCGGTCTTGCCAATTCAACTCATACTGTTCCTGTGGTGCGATAAAAAATCCCTAAGACACTGATCATCAGTGACATGGCTTTTCTAGTACCGGCAGAGATCCAGACTCGAAAAGCTTACCTCTCCCCAGTTTTCATCCTGGCTCTCATCTCTGTTTTTTTGAGCCAAACGAATCACAGATTGTCTTCTGAAAAACTTCTCAAAATAATTAGTGCCATCTCTTCCTCCAGCCGTCATGCTGGAGATTGAAAAAAGAAAAATGCTCTCTCACTTACAGCCCGCAGGCTGCTCGCTATCTATGAAACTCTTCCCATTCCTTCTCTTTGTGCTCTTTGTCCTCCACGCCTCCGTTGCTCACGCAAAAGTTCAGCCCAACATTATCTTCATTCTTACCGATGACCAGGGCTACGGCGACCTTGGCCGGCACGGGCACCCGCTCTTGAAGACTCCACAACTCGACCGCCTGCATGATGAAAGTGTCCGCTTTGACAACTTCTACGTGAGCCCATCCTGCTCCCCTACCCGCGCAGCCCTCATGACCGGCATGCACGAGTTCCGTAACGGTGTCACTCACACCCGTGCCCCACGCGAGCATCTCAGAAATGATGCCACGCTTTTGCCCCAAATTCTAAAAACTGCTGGGTATACAACTGCTCACATCGGCAAGTGGCACCTTGGTTGGAATGATGAGTATCACCCACACCGCCGAGGCTTTGATTGGACACTGCAGGGTGCAAAGCACTTTGACCCGAAGTTGACCATATACAAAAATGGTCAACGACCGACACATACCCAAGGCAAAGGCTTTCGTGAAGATCTCTATTTTGATCATGCCATGTCCTTCATCAAACAAGCAGGTAGCCAGCCTTTTTTTCTTTACCTCGCCACGTACTCGCCGCACACGCCACTGCTGGCTCCAGAGAAATATATCGAACCCTACCGTGGAAAATGCACCGATGAGGAAGCGACCTACCTCGGTATGATCGAAAACATCGATTTCAACGTTGGCCGTCTACTCAGTTTTCTCAAGAAGCAAGAAATTGATCAGGACACCATCATCATTTTCATGAACGACAATGGTGTCACTGTAGGTCTTGATATCTACAACGCCGACATGCGCGGCAGTAAATGCACGATCTGGGAAGGCGGTAGTCGGGCCATGTCCTTCTGGCGCTGGCCTGGTACGTGGAAACCCAAAACGGTAACCACACTCACTGCTCATCTCGATGTCTTACCAACTCTCTGCGAACTTGCAGGTGCCGAGATTCCCACCAAACTTCAACCTCAACTCGAAGGCTTCAGCCTGAATCCTTTGCTTTCATCCGAAAAACCAATCGTAGGGCATAACGATCGCCTCCTTTATCAACACGTTGGCCGTTGGCCCAGTGGCATGGCGGCTCAACACAAGCATGCGATGGCTGGTGTGCGACAAGGCAATTACCTGCTCGTACGAAGCCGACCCTGTGATGACCCAGATTGCACTGTAGATGTGCTTGGCATGCAGTGCCACACCTTGAGATCTATTGAAGAGGGTAGCACGCATGCCAACTACACCAAGAACAATGGTCAGTTTCACTGGGGAGTAAGCCCCCGTGGAAAGTGGGTTCTCTACGACACAAAGAAAGACCCCGGATGCCAGAACGATCTTTCAAGCGAGCAGCCTGAACGTGTCGAGGCGATGGCAGAAAGCTATGAACGGTGGTGGGATGACGTCTACCCAACTATGGTGGAACATGGTGGTGAAAATCAACTCACAGAGATACTCAAGAAAAACAGAAATATTTCGCCTTAGTCAAATTGAGCCAAGACACCATCAATCCATATGACAAATCTCTTGGTTCGGAGAACGAAGAGGCTCCCAGATTACCTCTAGGTGCCGATCAAATAATTAATTCAACGTATCAAAAAGTTCCGTAGATACATTCTGCACACTAGCACAATGAAAACACTCACTCTCTTCCGATTGCTAGCACTATCCACCCTTGCTACTGATACAAAAATTGTTGTGACGGTGACACGCTCACGCTACGCACTGAAGACGAAACGCTGCTGGTAAGGCTGTCTGGCACAGACACACCTGAACTGGGCAAGCCTTTTGGTACTATCGCCAACCAAGCACTGCCAGCCGCTACCTTTGGGAAGACGGCCACCATCAAGAGTAGTGGCACAGATCACTATGGCAGGACGCTGGGCCCTATCTTCATTGAAGATCGGGCCATCAACACCATGATGGTACGCATGGGTATGGCGTGGTGGTATCGCAGGCATGACAAGACTGAAGAACTAGTGGCTTAACGATACGCCAAGGAAAACAGGATTGGCTTATGGGCTACCAAGAACCCTATAGCATCGTGGGATTGGCGAAACGGAAAAGGTAAAGGCACGACCCCCTGGTACAAGAAGATGCTGTTTATCAACCGGGCAAGGGCACCACACAAACATCACGCATCAGGCTTATGACCACGCCGCACCGAACACAAACAGAGAATAAGTATTTTGCTGCGTGAAAACTATTTCATCAACTTACTAAGACTGCCAACGTGCTCAACCTTCTCCGGACAGTTATGGCACACACTGCGAGACGAGTCAGAAAAACTCTTTGCACCAAGGACAAGAGCGGCTGAAATCATCAGCAGCCATACTGCGTTCGTGATCTGTTCCGCAGAGAGATATCGTGTCATTGCTCGCCCCCCAAAATGTAGTTTCATGTTTAGCTATGCGGCTTGTCGCTTTTCCCATCCATAACGTGGACAGGAATCCACGAAAATTTGATTCGGTACAAGACACTCGCCGCAGTCGTTTTCGCTCTTACGCTTTAAGTGTGCGTATGGTTCCCCACCACAATGCAGACAAGGTTCAAATAGCTTCCCCGTGCTCAGGCGTCCGCCACAACAGGTACACCTCGTGCCAGCAGAATACAGCCCCATGATCTCTCCCCCAAGGAATGCCGTTTCATCGTGTATCGGCAAACAAAGCGGCATTTATTAGGAGGTTAAAAGGTACCCGTACTACTTATGGAATTTCACCAAGCAAAAGCGGGGCGTCATAGTGCCGCAAGGGGAACCGGTAGGCCCCCGTGCCGCAGTGAGAACCTCTAACCAATCAACGGTAAAAAGCGTCTCCATGAAATGCTCAACAGGGGCTATTGCCTGCTGTGAGACGACACTATTCTGACATCGGAGCCTTATGACGACTGGGACGGGCCAATATAAACAGCATCTGACCAAGCAAGGATTGGATAGAAAATAAATGGTAGGAACATTAGGCCAAGTGTAAATGGAATACCTTTTCCGAAACTTGTAGATATTCCGTGAGTGATGACTATCGCTACAACAACATTGACAACCGGTATGAGTAGGAGCAACAACCACCACCAAGGACGCCCAATCATTTTCAGAATGAGATACAGATTAAAGATTGGTATCAAAGCGCCCCAGCCGGGCTGTCCACCTTTGGTAAAAACCTTCCACCAAGAGGCTACTATCGCAACAAACACAGCAAGACCAACCAGTCCAGCGATAGGATTGGGGTCGCCTTGCACCTGTTGAGCAAAGATAGGAAGGTTCATTTTGATTTCTCCGCCTAAAGAAGAGTAAGACCACAACTAGATATCGGCATTTCAGCAGTCTCTCGCCAGTTCTGGACACCGATATGATTGCTCACCAGATACACGAGGCAGGAAAGACACTACCAGCCCTCTTTTTAGACCACATATCATTTCTGTTTTATTGGTAACACTGCGACCATTGAATAGATCTTCAGTTCGTCGACACTGACACCACACGTGGCTTTGGACGAAATACCCACACCACAAGCAGGCTGAGGAGCTGATATTACATCCAACTGGGGTGGCGGGTGAACCCAATATAAAGCAAGATGATGAGCAGTTTTGAAAACCACTTCCGACCAGGTTTGGGATACCACAATTGTAGACGATGTGCTTTCAGTCCAACCTGTGCATCGTTCAACATGGCCTCAAACAAAGCATCTCCTCGTTGGCTTTCTTGTGGGCCTTCTCTCATACCTGGAGTCTACTCAATCTGTACTGCAGATCGTCAGATGAGCCTCTTTGTAAAACAGGAAATGCATTTGCTCATTTCCACTGGTTCTTCATATGCATCCGTGATCACAGAGAAGCGTGCTCTTGTTTCTATTGCTTCATTTTCGTGAGCTTTGAACTACTGCCTCCACTTCACAGTTCTCTGCAGAAGCGCCTGCAACCAGAAACCAGACCATCTATGCTCCCGATGAATGTCTCTCCACAACCCGATACCACAGGAAGATGCTTCACAAAGATTCTTCGTCTCTTTCGCAATCAATATTTGTTTTGATAGGCAGACCATCCATCTCTGCTTTAAGATCTTCAAAAAGTTCAGCAGCGTATTGGCCGGGAACATGGGTCTTCTCACAACCAAGAATGGCTTCACAGGTGATAGTGATGAAAAGGCTGGAATCCATGTTAACTGTGCGTTTAAAAAACCCGTCAGCAGGTGAACCATGAAAACCTGCTGACGGGTCCACACAAAAGATCTTTCTAGTTGCCATGAAGACATCACACGGGTTTTTGTGTTGCACAACACCCCGCCACGGATGCGAAAGGCAGAGCAGCACGTGGCGGGATATTTGTTGCGGAAGTTACAAACGATACGCCATACACAATGTCCTTGTTCACCACGGGCAATCACTATCCGAAATACGAAACACTTACATGTCGCTGCTATAGATGGGCCTACGGCACTGATTAGCCAAGAAGCGCACACAAAAAAACGCCGCCCAGGTCTGACCAAACCAGGGCGACATTCTTTCATCAAAAGCAGAAAGGGAAAGACTTTTGATGTTTCCGAATTATTTAGCGTCCCATGAGGGCAAACGCTTGATAGCGTGGTGACTTGACGTGATCGTACAATGAGACATTCTCCACTGGTGCCTGCATGTGATCGTACATTGAAACATTCAGTGGTTCTGGCATGAAGACGTCATCACCACCAGGACTGGCTGAACCTCCGAGTCGCTGTGTGAGTTGAAACTCACCTTTGATGTCACCCAACTTGATGAATCCTTCGGCACCAACACCTGAGTGATTCATGTTCTGTCGAGCACGAATACTTGTTGCATTTCCGTTTGTCCAGACACCAACGCGGCCTGAGCCGGCAGGCGATCCACTTACGCAATGGACCGAATCATGCAGGCTAACTCTACGGCCTGTCTTTGGTATGAAGACGGTAACGAAACAATGCTTGGCAGAGTCGTTGAAGCGTACAACGTCAAGACGAGGCAGCAATCCACACCAACAAACCCGGCCTGAAAGGTTTGCCACCAGACATTGCTACGCCGGACCTGGTACAGCCCTTTGATAGAAGAGCCCAGCACGTCCTCTCGGCCGTTGTGTCCGAAAAGTCAGACTCGACAAGCAGGAAGTGATAGACGCAAGAAGGCGGACTGATTCAGCAGGATGCACGCCAGCAGGAAAGAGTCCTCGTGGCAGACGCAGGAGTAGGCAGAAGCGAACCAAGGGGTGCTCGCCACTACCTACCACCTACGTTCTGCACTCAGTATAAGGCATAAACAAGGTCTTGAAATATGACTCTACGATCTATCCTGCATACACACGATGGAACATTGCTTCTTCCACCTGAAAGGTTAACAAGAAGATGCTGTCCTATAAAAAAGCCATCCCAGGGGCAAGCTGGGATGGCTCTCGCTTTCTGAGTCATTCAGCAACTGCTACGTGTTGCGAACTCTCTATAGGCAACCTACTCTCACTTGTAAAACAAAAGCAAGCATTCGGTCGAGAGGTAATTTTCTGCCGGATGTTGGCACCATCACAATGTTTCTGCTTCCATTACCAGGTGTGAATAATGCAGCAAAAATTATTTCTCAACGATAGTGTTGATGCCTTCAGGCTTCATGAGGAATGCCTGTCGCCCACTTGGAAGACAACAGCCGCCACCAAGAGAAACCTGATCAGCTTTTGCCGTGATCTCTGGTTTATGCCAGTCTTCGATCTCCTTCTTCAGCCGTGCAACGATATCGGGGTGCTCCGCAGAACATTCGTTTCGTTCATGAGGGTCCTCTGCCACGTTGTAAAGTCGTACTGGAGCAGTATCCCACACATGAAGATTGTGATACTTCGTTGTATCCGCTCCGTGATAGCGCACAAGGAGTTTCCAGTCTCCCTCGACACACCAGAGATATTGCAGCGTTTCATCTGAATGACCGAGCGACATGTTATGTGTTGAATTACAAACACCAAAAACACACGTCCGGGCATCCCGCTTCTCTGCGTCAAGAAGATTTACACCAGGAAGATCGGCGGGCACTTCCACATCCGCTGCCGCTGCAATAGTAGGAAAGAGATCGATTGCATGGGCGAAACGCTTTGATCGTTCCGGCTTTACTACCCCTGGCCATGAGATCATGATTGGTGTTCGTATCCCATTCTCATACGGAGAACTTTTTGATCGCTGCGCATAGCCTTTCCACAGTTTCTGATTTGGGTCGTCGGCATTCGTACTCGGCGCTGCCCATCCATTATCACAGATATAAACCACCATTGTGTTATCTGTCAGATTCTTTTCGTCAATGTAATCGAGTAACTCTCCACATGTTTCATCAAACCATTCACACATTGCATAGTATTTGACGAGGTCCGCAGCCCGGCCTTCTTTTTGATACTTTTTGAGTAAGCGTTGTGGTGGATTATGTGGTGTGTGTGGCAAAAAGGGTGCATACCACAACAGAAACGGCTTCTCTTCAGCGACAGCCGTGTCGATGAATTGCGTGACCGGCTTCATTCCCTCACGGCCAATTTTCAGCCCCGCATCACCATGCCGACCTCTACGTTGTGGATCACCGTGGGTCATTCCATCAGTAAACCCACCATCCTTCCAAGAACCTTCCCACCATTTCCCAGATTGATGCGCAAGGTAGCCATGGGCAACAAGCGTTTTGACAAATGTTGGAAGTTTGTGAAATGCTTCTCGTAACGGCACATCAAGCGATGCACGATTGTTAGGTCCGTCAACATCGTTTCCAGTTATACCATGCTGAAATGGATATCGACCGGTAAGCATTGAAGCGAGTGATGGTCGACACAGCGGTGCCGCAACATACCCTCGATCCATAACAAGGCTATGCTCAGCTAGTCTGTCGAGATGCGGTGTCTGAATTACAGGGTGGCCCATAAACCCGTAATCAGTCCATGCCTGATCATCACTAATAATGACCACAACGTTGGGCTGATCTGCACCGTGTTGGTCTGCGCCATAAAGATGGCCTGCTGCACAGATTATCAGTGCAATTACACTGACAACTCGACTCGCTCTTTTCCTAACCATATCCACTGCTCCCCGTTTCGAAAAAAATAGGTACTCTCACCTACTTGGTTAACTCAAAATATCATTGACAACGTGTGCTTCTTCAACTCCCGTGAGTCGCTGCGACAAACCGCGAAACTTGAACGTGAACCGTTCGTGATCAATACCGAGTTGATGTAGAATTGTGGCATTGAGATCACGAATATGAACTGGGTTTTCAACGACGTTGTACGCGAACTCGTCCGTTTGACCGTAATCGTACCCCGCTTTGATTCCGCCACCCGCCATCCAGCTTGAAAAGCATCGGCCGTGGTGATCCCGGCCCGCCGATGGACTCCCTAAGGCACCCTGGCTGTACACCGTTCGGCCAAACTCTCCGCCCCATACCACAAGCGTATCATCCAGCATGCCCTGTCGTTTCAGGTCTTGTACCAAAGCAGCTGAAGCCTGATCGACATCTCGGCACTGTTTTGGCAATTGATCCTTGATCGAAATGTGTTGATCCCAACCACGATGAAACAACTGAATAAATCGTACACCACGTTGAGCCATGCGTCGGGCAAGCAGACAGTTTGCAGCAAAACTCCCTGGGCGTCGGGCGTCATCACCGTAGAGTTCAAATGTTGATTCTGGCTCATCAGAAACATTTGTCAGATCAGGAACCGACGTCTGCATGCGATAGGCCATCTCATAGGCATCGATCCGAGCCAGCGTTTCAGGATCACCTGCCGCAGCAGCGTGCTTTTGATTCAGGTCGCCGAGTGTATCGAGTAATTGGCGTCGGGAATCGCGTGAAACTCCGGATGGATTCTTCAGATACAGCACAGGATTCACACCGGGCCGTAACATGACCCCTTGATGGCTTGAGGGCAGATACCCACTACCCCACAGCCGTGAAAAAAGTGGCTGTCCAGGATTTTTGCCGCTGCCTTGGCTCAGCAGAACCATATAGGCAGGAAAGTCATCGCTCTCACGTCCGAGCCCGTAACTAAGCCAGGCACCCAGAGAAGCATGCCCCATCTGCTGTGAGCCGGTGTTGATGAACGTTACAGCTGGATCATGATTGATCGCCTCAGTCCATAAAGAACGAACGATTGTAATATCGTCAGCAATCGACTGCGTATGCGGCACAATGTCACTGATCCAGGTGCCGTGTTCACCACAACGTCGACCACCCCACAGCGGCTTGACGACAGGAAAACTTTTCTGACGTGATGTCATGCCAGTTAATCGCTGCCCACCACGAACAGAGTCAGGAAGATCTGTCCCGTGTAACGAGTCCATGGCTTCGTGATAATCAAACAGGTCAACGTGGCTTGGGCCACCAGACTGAAACAGATAGATCACACGTTTGGCTTTTGGAGCAAAGTGCGGCAGTTCAGGAAGTCCTTCAGACTTGGGCTCCTCAACGGCAGCAGCAGCCTTCTCACTCTTGAGGAGGTTCCCCAGTGCAAATGCACCAAGGCTTACTGTCGAACTGCCCAGCAGTGACCGACGCGTCAGCAGCTGAGCTCGTCGCAGTTCAATGTCAAAAGGAAGTGAATGCATAATGACTAATGAAGACTATTGTCTGGTTAGAACTTCGCTTAGATTGAGTAACAGCGTTGCTATCTGTGTCCACGCAGCCTGTTCTACCGGATCGATATCGTGTGCCACAGGATACTCACCAACAGCAATAACACGCTCTGCATCGATTGGTGACTTTTCAAAGCGTGCTCTCTCGGCATCTAAGAGCTGTGCAATCATTTCAATCTCGGAGCTTTCCGGCTGCCGTGAGCTTATGCGTTCGAAGGCTCGCTCGATACGCGAACGATCGTCATTGGCTGCTTGGTCTCGCAAGATAGAACTGGCAAACACACGCGCTGCTTCAGCAAATTGAGGATCGTTCAACGTCACGAGTGCCTGAAGGGGCGTATTCGTTTTACTCCGATCAACTACACACATTTCACGATTCGGGGCATCAAAGGCTGCCATGGCAGGATGTGGACTGGTCCGCTTTACGATCGTGTACAAACTTCGGCGATAGAGTTTTTCACCATGGTCCTGAACAAAAACCTGTTTTGTCGCCGGCGAACTTCCAAAGTGACTGATCTCTTTCCAAAGCCCATGTGGCTGGTACGGATGAACACTCGGCCCGCCGACACGTGGCACTAAAAGCCCACTCACGGCCAATGCCTGGTCACGAATAAATTCTGCAGGAAGTCGAAATCGAGGACCTCGACCAAGCAATCTGTTACCCGGATCAACTGCTAGTTGTTCAGCTGTTGTTACCGAATGCTGTCTATAGGTTGCGCTTGAGACGATCATCTGAATCAGTTCTTTCTGATTCCATCCATGACTGACAAAACGTGTTGCCAGATAGTCAAGTAAGTCAGGGTGACTCGGATATTCCCCCTGCGACCCAAAATCGGCTGACGTAGAAACGATTCCTGTTTCAAAAAACAGTCCCCAGATGCGATTCACCGCAACGCGTGCTGTCAACGGATGATTCGGAGCTGTCAACCAGTCTGCAAGATCGAGGCGAGTCGCCTGAGTCTCTTTTTGATCTTTATCGCCATCAGCTGTTCTGGCTCCATTACGTCTAACACGAAGCGGTGGCAGTACTTGTGGGGTTCGCGGCATTACGCGTATTGTTGGTGCATCATATTGCCCTCGGTTTAAGACAAATGTCTCACGTGGCTTAGAGGATACATTCATCACCATCGTCGAGTGTTTTTTTGTGAGAATGTTTTGTCGCTCTTCCAGGTTGCTGATCTGTGTTCGTAGTGCACTCAAAGAAGGTGCTGTCTGTCGAAAGACTGAAAGCACCTTTTCTCGGGAATCCTCCGTCCACTGCGTCTGATCTTTTAAAAGAGCCGCAGCTATAAAATCATCCCACTTACTCTGGGGATCATGCCCCGTAAATGGACGCACTCTCCAGCGAAAAGGCAGCGATTTGTTTTGCCCAAAAAAGACAAGCACACTCAGGAAAGGTGTTTTGCTTGGATCAACAGCCTGATCAAACGTCAGTGTAAGACACTGCTTCTTATTTTTTTCTGATGGTTGCCACCAGTGGACGTTTCGTTCATCCAATACCGAAGGTGCCGCATGGCCATCGGCCGACGTACTTGCTGTGGCGGAAACAAACCGACATTGACAATGATAGTCCACCTGGTCAGCAGGCTGTTTGTTTGCAGAAACCAACACAGCTGTAATCTTTGGAACACCATCAGCAAACGGAGTCAGCGAAAGCAACGGCTCTGTGATTTCTTGAGTGTCCTTCCCTGCCGCACCAGGAACCGGCTGGGGATCAAATTCGATCGAAATACCTGATATCGTTTCACTTGCTTGCTGGTCCACTTGCCGCAATTGAATCGAATGACTGAATCCAGCCATACCCTTACTCGGAGCTGATAAAGAGACGGTTCCGTCAGAATCAAATTCGTAGGGACCAGGACGATTTGGTGCAGAAGCGTCGAGCAGTTCGGCATCGACGTAACGGAATTGCTTTCCACGAAGTCGCTCTCGACTTCGTTCGTCTGTCACCCAGTCGTCAAATCCATTCGTTGCATTCGATAGCTCTTTGCGTGCCGCTGCGAGTTCAGCATTCACGCTCGTGAGTTCATCCCGAGCCATAACCGTGGAAGCAGCCACCTGCGGCATGGCATTTTTGCCAGCATTTCCATCAAGACCACGGTCATCAAGCTGATTGAAAAAGGCAAAAAACTCGTAGTATTCTTTCTGAGAAATTGGATCGTACTTATGGTCATGACATTGAGCACACCCAAAAGTCAAACCAAGAAACACTTCACTCGTTGTTTTCACACGATCGGCAGCATAGTTTGTGAGATTTTCTTCCGGAATCGTACCGCCTTCATGAGTGATCATGTGATTACGATTAAATCCAGTGGCAATCAATTGTGCGTCAGTGGCATCAGGAATAAGATCACCAGCCAGCTGTTCTCGTAGAAACTGATCGAATGGCATATTGTCGTTGTAGGCCTGAATGACCCAGTCCCGCCACAACCACATATCACGACCACCATCGATTGAGTACCCATTGGTATCAGCGTAACGGGCCTGATCCAACCAAGGCACCGTCATTCGCTCACCAAAATGTGGTGAGTGAATCAACCGACGTACTGTTTCTTGATACGCACGCTCACCGTGAGTTTCATAGTTGTCAATGAAGCGACGTGTTTCCTCAAGGGTTGGGGGAAGCCCTGTCAGGTCGAAAGTGAGTCGGCGAATAAGTGTTCGTGGATCGGCTTCTGGCGAAGGAGATGCACCAGCTTTCAGAAGCCCCGCAAGCACGAACGAGTCAATCTCGTTTCGGCCCCATGATGCGTAACCAGAATTCATACCCTGCACACTAGGAACATCTGGTGATTGTGGTGGAGCAAATGCCCAATGACCTTCGTACTGAGCCCCCTCAATGATCCATTGTTTCAGAACAGCCTTTTGCTTTTTATTCAGGGAAAGATGTGATTCTGGAGGAGGCATCAGCATGTCATCGTCATCACTGACAATACGATTCCAAGCTTCACTTGCCTTCAGATCGCCAGGACGAATCGCCTGGTAGCCACCACGATCCTCACTCGCACTACTCTCTTCATCCAGCCGCAGGTCTGCCTCCCGCCCTTCTTCATCTGGACCGTGACAATGAAAACAGGTCTCTGCCAAAATTGGACGAACATCACGGTTGAAGCTAATGGAGCCATCATCACACGCGGCATGCGAAGCCCATACTCCAGAGAAAACAAGAAGCATCTGGAGAGTCGAAAGTCTTATTGAATTCATTTCTGTCATCGGACACCATGACCGAAAGTACGAGTCGAACAAAGTCCGAACAAACTTCATGTGTTCTTTCAATTGAATTCTGCCTCGCCCCTCAATGACGCATGCTCACGACAACATATGTAGTTCAACCTCTTCACCTTACTCCACGATAGATCTTTACGTACCGGCCGAACAGTAAAAAACACCTTTTTTTCCAGCCGATTCTTGCGAAAAAGACCGGACTGCTTCGTACGTACAAAAACAACACTGAAAAATGCCAACCCCCAAACAAACCAACAAGATGCTTCATTTTTTTTCGTAAAAAAGCGTAGCATTGTTACGCATTACTACATTGACAAACAAACTCTCATCGCTGTTTCATTTCACGAATCATGATCAGCACGAAATGCCCCCCTCTATCGACATTCGTAAACGCGGAACGAAAAATACAAGCAAGCCGAACAAGTGTGTCATGCTATTCTTATAAAGACATGAGACCTACACCCTTTCAGTTATTTTAGCAGTACGAACGCTTTCCTCGCAGTTGCGGTTGTGTCCACCTTGGAGTGACTCGGTATGAATAAGATTTGGCAGTCGAGAATCCGCGTTTCAGCACTTTTCGTGTTGGCTGTATATCTTGTACAACCAACTACGTGGAGTGCGGAATCATTCGAGTTGCAGAATGGTGACAGGGTTGCTTTTCTTGGTGATGCCCTGATCGAACAGGAGCAATACGCTGGCTGGATTGAACTCATGATGACAGCGGCGTTTCCCGAACGGGATGTAACGTTTCGCAACCTCGGATGGAGTGCCGATACGCCGAGTGGCACATCACGATTCGGCTTGAGTCTCTTGCCAGCCGGACGTGAGCCTGCTGATGAGGGATGGAAGCAACTTCTAAAACAGCTCGAGTTCACACGACCCACTGTCATTGTCTTTGGGTACGGAATGGCAAGTTCTCTTGAGGGTGGCATTGAAGGAGTTGCTGCATTTACTCAAGACTATCAACGACTCATCGATGCAACCCAACGAATACACCCAGGTCTTCGTTGTGTATTCCTCTCTCCACTTGGACGTCTTTCTGAATCACACGAAAAAAAACATGTCTATGCGTCATCGTTAGTCGCATATACGAAAGCTGTCCGTCATCTTGCTGATTCGAACAATGGCGTATTTGTAGATTTTTCACATATTGCACGTGACGATGACCTGCGTAAAGACCCAATCCACCTCAATGACGCTGGGTATCGCGAAGCTGCGATTGAGATAGGGAAGACACTTGGCTTCGATGATCGATGGATTCTTAACACCCATGTTGAATCATTGAGAAGCAGAATTTTAAAAAAGAACGTCTGGTGGTTTCATCGGTCTCGTCCTGCGAACATGGCCTATGTTTTTGGATTCCGAAAACGAGAGCAAGGGCAGAATGCAGTTGAGATTCCACAATACGATCAACTTATTGTCGAAGAAGAGCAGGCCATTGCATTGCTTCGGAAGTTAGACGGTACTTCTGTAGGGTCGAAGCCTGTAAGGACTGATTCCCAATTCGCCACATTCACACAACAGCCGACTCCACAGTTTACTGTTGCCGAAAATCTAGAAGTGAGTCTCTGGGCCGAAAACCCTCAGCTCAACAAACCTATTCAGATGAATTTTGATCCGGCAGGGAGGCTCTGGGTAGCGAGTAGTGAAGCCTATCCCATGATTGAAGTTGGACAATCAGCTCCAGACAAAATTCTGATCCTGGAAGACACCAATGCTGATGGGAAAGCAGATACGTCAACTGTTTTTGCTGACGGCTTACTGATTCCGACAGGAGTTGAGCCTGGAGATGGGGGGTGCTATGTCGCGCAGAGTACAGACCTCTTGTTTTTGAAGGATACAGATGGCGACGGAAAAGCCGATTTGAAACAGCGAGTGCTCAGTGGTTTTGGAACTGAAGATACCCATCATAATCTTCACACACTTCGCTGGGGGCCTGACGGCCGGCTGTATATGAATCAATCGATCTATACGCGAACTGATACAGAGACACCACGAGGTATTGTTCGCTTAAAGGCGGGTGGCGGCTTTCGTTACAACACCAACACAATGCGGATGGAAGTGATATTCCGAGGTCTTGTGAATTCATGGGGGCATCAGTTTGATGACTTTGGGCAATCGTTCCTGACAGACGGGGCTGGCTTTAGTGGAATCGCCTATTCGTTTCCAGGCGCGGCATTTAATCCGACACCGGGAGCGAAGCGGGTTTTAGAACTGATCAGTCCGGGAAGTTACCCCAAATTTGCCTCTGCTGAGATTATTTCTGGGAATTCTTTTCCGCCGGAGTGGCAGGGCTCTGTGATTACCTGCGACTTCCGGGCAAACCGAGTGACCAGGTTTAGTCTTGCAGACCAAGGCGCCGGGTTTGTCACAACCCAAGAAGATGATTTGCTCCGAACCGCAAGCAGTACGTTTCGGCCGATTGATGTGAAGCAGGGACCCGATGGTGCGCTTTATATTGCTGACTGGTCCAACCCGATCATTAATCATGGAGAGGTCGACTTTCGTGATGAACGTCGAGATCGATGGCATGGTCGTATCTGGCGAGTCGCCTGGAGGGGTGGTGCACCGAAGGAAAAAGAAGACCTTACAAAAACTGCTTCAAAGGCCCTACTGGATCGGCTCATTTCTGACGATCGCTACACACGCGATCAGTCACGGCGTGTTCTCTTGGAGCGAGGTGATCTCTCAGGAAAGCAGGTGCACGAGTGGACCAAAGCATCTTCTAACGAATACCAGAAACTGCAGGGTGTCTGGCTTCAGCAGGGATTCGATACTGTTAATTTTGAAGATGTTAGAGCGCTGGTCCTCGCTGACGATTCAAAAATCAGATCGGCAGCAATCCGCATTGTAAGTGATCTGGCTGACCCAGCGACAGATAGTTCACAGCCACTCGATGCCACCACTGCACTCGATATCTATCGGCACGCAGTTATGGATAAGCATCCACGTGTACGACTCGAGGCCATTCGTGGTTTGGGCAAACTGAAAACAGCCGAAGCCGCATCGGTTGCATTGATATCACTCAACTTACCACGAGACAGATTTCTTGACTTTGCACTTGCTACGACGATGGATGAACTGGCTGATGTGTTCATGATTGCACTCGACCAAGGGCAGTGGAAGCCAGACTCACCAGCGCGTGAAAAGCAATTAGAGTTTGCCCTCACCAGCATTGATCCAGGACGTGCTGCGTCCTATCTCTCAAAGCGTCTTGTGAAAGAAGCTATACCAGCAGATGGTACCGGTCCGTGGATAGAGTTGATCGCTCAAGCTGGTGGAAAGGCAGAACTGACAAAGTTATTCGAGCAGGTTATGAAGAACGACTTTGAAGAACCTGCCATGGTCCGAGCGATTGATGCGATTGCAACTGCCCAGCGTGTGAGGAAGCAGAAACCGACAGGTGATCTCAATCGTGCAAGTGCTCTCCTTACCGATTCCAATCCAGCCGTACAGACCGCCGCAGTCAGGCTTGTTGGAGTTTGGAAGCTCAACGCGTGCATCACTCAACTCACAGACCTCGTAGACACGGGAGCAGATAGTCCCATCCAGCTCGCGGCACTGCAGTCATTGCAGGAGATTGGGCAGCCAAGTGTCGCAGCACTGACACGACTCACGCGTTCTAAGAATAAACGCATCCAAAGGCAAGCGGTCGTCCACTTGGCAGCATTGAATCCACAAGGTGCTGCAAAGCCATTTTATCAGTCGCTTGCTGGCCTTCAGGACGAGCAGCAGTTGCTGAACTTCTGGCGACAGGTTCTTGTGAAGAAAAATACTGGCAATGTTTTGGCAAAACACATACCAGACACCGGGATCACCGAAGTAGCCGCACTCGCTGGCCTTACGGCGGCTCGCGATGCCGGTCGCAATGAGCCGAACTTAATTGCTGCGATTTCACCGTATGCAAATATTGTCAGTAAGGCTCCGAAATTGACACCCGCACGTGTTGCCGAGCTTATTGATCTCGTTGAGCACGAGGGGCATCCCGGACGCGGTGAAGCTGTGTACAGCAGGGAGGATATGCAGTGCATTACCTGTCATGCAATTGGTGGCGTTGGTGGGAAAGTCGGTCCAGATATGACAAGCCTGGGCGCCAGTGCACCGATCGACTACCTGATCGAATCGATTTACAAGCCAAATGCGAAAATTAAAGAGAACTATCACTCTGTAAACATCCTGACAGCTGACGGGCTGATTCTCACCGGCATTGTTGTCGGAAGTGATAATGAAGAATTAATTCTCCGGGATGCACGAAACAAACTTGTTCGAATCCCAAAAGATGAAATTGAGTTCCAGAAGCCCGGAAAGTCATTGATGCCAGAAGGTCTTGTCGATCGATTAAGTCAGCAAGAGCAGGTCGATTTGATCAAGTTCCTGACACAACTCGGCAGGCCTGGAAACTACGATGCCAGTAAAGGTGGTGTCGCTCGAGTCTATGAACTCTTCACGGGCACGCATCGTGTCGATGAAGACAATGTTCAGGAATTTATGTCTGGCCAAAAAGCCGATCAGTGGGTACCACTCCTCTCAAGAGTGAATGGTACGATTTCTGGCGTTCAGCTCGCCAAGAAAGCAAAAGTAGCTGGGAAGAAAGGTCCTGCCGATGTGTACCTGAAGACAAATGTAGAAGTAGCGACAGATGGTGCTGTCACGTTAAGTGCAAACGGTGCGGACACAGCGGACCTCTGGATTGATGCGAGGCCCGTTGAAGGAGACACGAACTTTACAACGGAACTCACCGCTGGAAAACATACTGTTGTCATTCGGCTTGATGGAAAAAAACTCCCTGCAAGCTTTCGGTTTGTGTCACGCGATGTCACGTTCCTTACGGAGACAGAGGGCAGCATACCCAGTACGTTGTAGTCAGCGTTTCTGGTGAGTGCGCTCTTTCACTTCGGCTGAAACGTCACCGAATGGCACTGACTCAACCCGGATGCAACACTCATCTACGACTGGAAATAGTTTGGGAACAGACCCCGTGAGAACAATCTGCCCTGCATGAAGCCGGTCACCACGCCGGAACAATTCCTCCCACAACCATTTTAGTGATGAGCGAATCGTCTCCAGCAACAGCCGGCCCTCGCATTGATCAAGCAGTTGATTGTCTCGAAAGATCACAAGCCGGGATCCATCAAACATCGTTTCCGAAAAATGATTCGATGTCAGGCCACCCTTTCCAGAAATAAAACCAGCGTGAATAGCGTTATTTGCAATCAGTTCACCTGCCGATGCCTGCTGCCCCCGCATCACATGGTTATGCAACTCGATGACTGGGAATATCCGAGAGATGCAAGGCGGTAGCAAATGATCAGTAAAGTCTTCTTCTCTTGGCTCACGAGACAGTTCAATTGCAAGCTCACCCTCGATTGCCAGATTAGTAAAACTCTCAAGAGGTAAGGTCACTCCCGACTCATACTGCTCCGTATCAAAAAGAAACCCTCGCACACGATGCGTAATCTTAAGCTGCTCCTGAATTGCTGACGAGGTACAGCCGACTTTATATCCGATCAATCGCTCACCGCGCTGGAACCGCAACTTTGCAACAGCGTTTTGCAGTTCGTACCCCTGCGACACATCCAGCACGCATCCTTCTGCAAAAAGCATGCCCGGTTGATGGGAGTCATAGTCCTTGAGTTGACGGGCTGCCAATTCTCCTACCTCAACCATGTGTGAACCTGCAGCTCCATTCATGCATTGATTGAATTCACCAAAGCTACCTCAGTCAAACGTTCTTTGCGTCAGGAACTTCAAACCCTTTGTTGTTCGGATCCTTCAGCAAGGCGTTGGCAGCGTCAGCCTTCTCACCAGTGAATCGTTCAGTTTGAGGGTCAAAGGTAAGCCACGGCCCAACGGTGTAACTGGCTTTGTCCTCAGGCACACCAGCACCACCGGAGGTAACCTCATGCAGCTCAAGAAAGTGTTTTGAAGCATCCTTATTGTCACCGAATCTGCCGGCTTTTGCGTTGAAAGGCAATTGTGAGCCAAGGCGGTATGAGTTGTTCATCAAGTGACCGACTACACAACCACGGTGTGCTTCCATCGCTGTCCCATTCGCCATGTTCGGATCGTCAGCACGAACAGCCGCAATAAATGCACCCCAGTTTCCGCCCGGTGTGACCGACCCTGCATCTAACTCCAACTTTTCCGGTGCCTTGCCGGGGCGGTGAATGGTGTAGGTGCCTTCGCCAGTAATCTTGCTGCCGTCTTCCAAATAATATTCATTGAACACCTGATGCTTGTAACCCTTGTGATTGACGTTACGAACATTAAACATCACTGACTGGCCGTTCGGATATTCTGCAACCGCAAACATCGTGTTTGGTGTTTGGCCTTGATCATTCCAATTGAATCGCCCACCGATAGCCATCGCACGAGTTGGATGCACTTGGTCGTCGTCGATTGCCCAGGCAGCAACATCCAACTGGTGCGTTCCTTGATTGTTCAGGTCACCGTTTCCGCTCCCCCAGAACCAATGCCAGTTATAGTGAACCAAATTGTCATGATATTGGTCGATCACAGCTGGGCCCTTCCAAAGATCCCAGTCAAGATTCGATGGCGGATCACTAGGTGTCTTGAATCCGATGCTGTCGCGCGGCTTGCAGCAGTAACCATACGCAATTTTGAGCCGAGGAAGCTTGCCACTTTTAAGGGCTTCGTGGAGCGCTGCAATTCCGGCATCGCTACGACGCTGGGTGCCATGTTGCACAACCACGCCATACTTCTTTTGCGCCTCAACAGCGACGCGACCTTCGGTGATGTCGTGACTCATTGGTTTTTCGACATACACATGCTTGCCAGCTTGAGCCCCCCAGATGGTCATCAACGAATGCCAATGGTTGGGAGTAGCAATCGAGATGGCGTCAATGTTCTTATCTTCCAGAACAGTTCGAATGTCTTTGTGCCCTTGGCAGTTCTTTCCATTTTCTTTGCTGTGCACTTTGCTTATACATCGATTCAACACGTTTTCATCCGGGTCGACCACTGAGGCGATTTCAACATTTTTTAGTTTGCCAAACCCTGCCAAATGTGACTTACCCCGGCCATTGAGGCCAATGACAGCAAGGCGAACTCGTTCGTTGGCACCAATTACGTCACCAGAAGCTTTTGTCCCTCCAATATAAAATGCTCCACTTACAAGTGCGCTTGTCTGGAAAAACTGTCGTCGTGTTGTTCGTGCCATGTCTGCAGTACCCCGTGATAAAAATGAATCGCAATCAGTCCACTATACTCTTACTTCGCATACGCCTTCCATGCCTCAGCAATCTTTGCTGTCTTTTCGTCACCAGCGTGAAAGATAATTCGGTGTCGAAGTGTGATTGACTGCCTCTTGGCAAGATCTACGTCTCCAGAATCTTTCTCACCTGCGACTTTTCCCAACGCAAACGGGTTAGCCGTAAACAAGCCATAGTTCCGTACATGCCAGGGAGTTGGATAACGGAAGCTATCAGGATGATTCAACATGGCTACACCCATTGTTCTGCCTTCAACGGGGCCATTGAAATCGACCCAGGACACCCGCTTGCCCCAAGCATCTCCGTTGGCATCTCCATTGCTATTGATAATGCGACCACCTTCACCCGCGTCGACACACATACTGTGAGCGACACGAACGGTGAGACCTGAATCTTTCATATCGTGAATCGTGATCTTGTCTTGAATACCTTTCAATACAATTTCTATATCCATCACCCGCGACCCGTTATCAGCAACATGGAAATCCACCGTGCGTGTCTGCAGCATATAGACCTCACCGTTCGGCGTGACGTTTTCACTTTCAACAACAAGTGTTGCTGCGTTTCCCGACGCCTCTGCTTTGCTGACCTTGGTGTGAACCTGATGCCCCAGATGCGCTGCCTTGTGAGGGTCGACCTTCCCTTTTTTTGTAAATGTTAAGACTTCGTGCCATGTATTGAACCCATTGGCACTGTGAAGCCCAAAACAGACTGACCGATGATGCGGATGATCTTGCTTCTCACCCTCGACGTTCTGCATGGGATAGGCACGTGTCATCTTGATGCCTCCCGGACCAACGATTGGCCAGAAGTAGCACTTGTTAGTAACTGTGTCCGAGGTGACGTATCGAGTGAACAGGTGGTCATCGATGTAAATGGCAATATCGCCAGCCGGCTCCTGCTTTATTGAAAACTCAGCTGCCATGGCAGTAACCTGCACACTGTTGAGAACAGTTAAGCTGACGGCCAGAACGAGGCTGACAGACAACCTACTTGTTATTTTCATGCTTTTACCCCCCTCCTTGAAACAGACTGTGCGTCTTTCGAGGCTCTCTTACGACCTCCTTAGATCACACCAACTCATGTCCTTTTCTCCACGTTCCTTATTTTTGTTCGGCAAGACATTATTACCAATACAGCAGCCAAAAATGAGCTTTACACTATGAATTGTTGTATCATTCTGCGTAGAGCAACTAATTTCGTTGTTCCAATCACCTATCGACTGGTCAATCTGCCGCCGTGAATGGTGCATGCCATAATTCGTGGTTTTGAATCGAGTCTTGTTTTCATTTTCAACCTGTTCATTTGCAGGTGTTGAAGCCATTCAAACGCTAACCTTGAGTCCACCTTTCGCTGCTGACTCATAAACTCTTTCCACAATGCGGATATCCCGAAGGCCCATTTCCCCAGGCGTCCGAAACGTCTTGTTACCCTGGTTGATCGCCACGGCAAAGGCATCAAGCAACTCGGCTTGCTGAAGGGTCTGCTTGAGTTCAATTTCTTTCTTGTTCACAAACAGTCTCTTGGGGTTTGGATTTCCTGCGCCGGACTGCCCGAAAACACTTCCTTTTTGCCCGGGAAGAATCTCAACTAATCCTTTCGGCCCTAGCGTCGTGCATTGGTGAAACGATTGGCTATAACTGGCTCGGCAGAGGGCTTGAAAGCCGTCGTCGAATAGCAACTCATAGCTCATTGTTTCTTCGACGCCGTGGGGAAAGAGGTCCGGGTGCCGAGTTGTGGGGAATCCACGCACGGCAACAGGCTCGCGACCTGTGAGATAGCACGCTGCTTGAATGGGATAGACGCCGGTGTCGAACAAAGCGCCCCCACCCGCCATCTTTGGGTCTAGCAGCCACTTCTTCAATTTGTTCTTGTTCGGACCAGTAAGCGCACGGGCGTAACCCCACGAGAATTCATAGTTCCCGTTGGTCAGATCACCAACAGCGCCGCCGGAGAGTCGCTCGGTAGCCATCACATGATGCGGTTCCCAGTGCAGCCGATAGTTCACACCCAGCAGCACACCGGCCTGCTTCGCGGCGGCAATCATTTTTTCGCATTGCTGGCTGGAGACCGCCATCGGCTTTTCCACCATCACATGCTTGCCAGCCTGTGCCGCGCGGATGGCAAATTCCGCGTGCATTGAGTTGGGAAGCGCGATGTGAACCAAGTCGATGCGATCGTCGCCTGCAATCGTGTCGAAGTTGTCATAGGAATAGATTGCGTCTTGCTCGAAACCATGTTCCTTCGCCCAGGTTCTTCCTTTTTCTGCATCGCCAGTGACGACACCTGCTAGCCGAACATGCTGACACGCAGCGATCTCAGGCCCAACTGATCGTGTTGCATAGCCGCCGAGGCCGACAACAGCCATACCAAGTTTTTTATTTGGCTCATCGGCTCGTGCATGAGTGACGAATGCAGGAGCCGCGCCAGCTGCGAGCATTGCAGCGACACCGTTGTGGGTAAATGTGCGGCGGGTGACATAATTTAGGCCATACTCTTGTTTCATTCGAAGTGTTCCTCTTTTTTGATCAGTTCATATCAGAAAGTGTCTTACGGACTTGTTTGACAAAGCTGGGAATGGCGTCATATGGCTCTTCCTTTTCTTCATATTCCAAAACGACATAACCCCGATACTTTGCATCGTGTAGGAGTTCCAGCATCCGAGTAAAATCGGCTGGTGTTGGTTTGCCGTTTACCTGAGTCATCACCTTCAGTTGCGCGGTCACTGCATGTGGGGCGATCCTTGCGAGTTCGGCATAGGGATTCGGTGTAGTCATTAGATTTGCTGAGTCCCACGTAACACCAAGCCATGGTGAATCGATCGCACTTATCACGTGCAACAGATTATCGATGTTCTTCATGATGTCATGATTCTCAAGTCCCAACATCACACCACGCTTCTCGGCGTACGTTACGGCCTGCTCAAGATTGGCGATCACATTGGCCATGACTTGGTCTTCCGTTCCGGCTTGGAGCTTTCCACGGCCGGCGAAAATACGAACGACTGGGGCTCCCAGGTCGGCAAAGTGATCGATCCAGAATTGAAAGTATTCCATTTCTTTCCGACCAAGATCACTCTTCGGAGGATGCACAAAGGTATTACCCATTGCTCCGCCCGTGATATCAATCCCAAGCAAATGGGCGCGGCGTTTCACCTGATTGATGTACGTGACCTCCAGTGGCGAAGGAAAGAAGTACGAGGTCAGCTCCGCACCGTCGAGTCCGAGTCTCGCGCAGTACTCCAGAAACCCAAGAATGTCGAGGTGTTCATCAGTTCGATCACCCTTCCACCACTGCATGTGACGCCTGAGCGAATACGCACTCAGTGACACTCCTTTGATTCGAGGATTTACTCGTTGAAAGTGGTCAACGGCCACCGCGGGTGTGGCGAGAACAGCGATCGAAGCTGTACTGCAGGCCTGTAAAAAACGACGTCGATTGCGTGATATCATGAATTTCACTTGTTTGAAAGTAAGATAACGGTTTATGCAATGAGCTTATCAATCACCTTACCGCCAAATTGGCTAAGCTGCTTGAAGCGTCCGGCGTGGTAGTAGGTCAACTTGTTGTCATCGAGTCCGAGGAGTCGTAGCAATGTGACGTGGAAATCTCGAACGTGATGAACGTCTTCCACTGCTGTCATACCGGTTTCATCTGTTGCACCAATCGTGTGCCCCGCATTACTACCGCCACCCGCCAACCAGATAGTCATGGCATCAGGATTATGATCCCGTCCGTATGCGACACCACCACGAACGCCATTGTCCGGCGACCGGCCGAACTCTCCGCACCAGACAACCAGGGTGCTTTCAAGAAGGTTTCGTGCCTTCAAATCTTCAATGAGAGCTGCAATTGGCTGATCAACACTTTGCACACGATTGCCATGTGCTCGCTCGATATAGTCATGACTATCCCAGCCACCGTTATAGAGCTGAACAAAACGAACCCCTTTTTCAACAAGTTTTCGAGCGAGAAGACACTTTCTACCGAATGCATCTGTTTCTGCTTTCCCAACACCGTACGCATCGAGTGTCTTCTGCGATTCTTCCGACATGTCAATCGCGTTCGGTATCTCCGTCTGCATTCGGAAGGCGAGTTCATAGCTCTCGAGCCGTGCAGCAAGTTCATCGTGCTGAGGATGCAGTGCTGCATGGCGTTCGTTCATTGCCTTGAGCAGGTCAAGATTCTGCCGTTGCCGACTTGCGGTCACACCAGGTGGCGGTGACAGGTTCAAGATCGGCGAGCCGGTCGGCCGCAAGGGTGTTCCCTGATAGAACGCAGGAAGATATCCATTTCCCCAATTCGGTGCGCCTCCTTGTGGATCAGACACTTCAGGGAGAACAACGTATCCAGGCAGGTTCGAATTCTCACTACCAAGTCCATACGTCACCCATGCACCAATTGCAGGATCGCCACCGAAACGATTCCCACAATTCATCTGATACATGGCCGTCGGATGATTCACACTATCGACCTGACACCCACGAAAGAAACACAGGTCATCTGCCACCCGAGCAAGATGCTGCCAGTTGTCAGCCATCGGTGCGCCACTCTCGCCATGCTGGTGAAACGAAAAGGGGCTCTGGACGTAGTATCGCTTCCCACTTTCCATCGCAGACTTCGTTTCACCACTCCGTGTGAATTCCTGTAGATGTAACTTTTTGAGCGTGGGCTTTGGATCAAACGTGTCGATATGCGAAGGGCCACCAGTCATCGTCAGAAAAATACAATTCTTTGCTTTTGCTGGAATGTGCACTGGTTTGGGAGCAAGTGGCCCAGCGGATTCAGTCGACCTTGCCTCACCAGCAAGGAGCGACGCAAACGCCACACTGCCAAGTGAGGTACCAATGCGGAACATGCTTTCTCGTCGATTCATATGTGGCATCACTACAAACCTTAATAGACGTATACGAATTCATTCGTGTTTAGAAACACGAGACATATGTCACCAAGTGCCCGCACATGACGATCAACATCATTTGGTTGCAAATCAGATTCGAACTCCTGATTCGCGTACAGAACTTCGTCGTACATGAAGCGTTCACCTGAAAGTTCTTCAACTGCTTCACGTGACGCTGTAAGCGGCACCTTTGAATCCGGCCGAGGCTCAGCAGGCAGACTCCCCTCCACAGAACGCCAACTTTCCAATGCCCGATCAAGCTCTTCTTGCTGGGGCTGACGACATAACACCAATTCATAAACGCGTCGCAACGCCTGCAGATCACGATTTCCAATTTCATCAGAACTCTCATCCCAGGCACGTTGCGCCAGCGCAAGGCTTCGATCGTAGGAATTCTTACTGTTGAAAAGATTTAACGCCTGTGGCGTGACTGTTGATGACTCACGTCGTTCACACGAGAAGTCCGGCGCAGGCGTATTAAAAACCTCAAGCATGGGATGCTTCACACCTCGCAATTTCAAGATGTAAAGACTTCGTCGATGACGCTGCTCGGACTTTGGGTTGGGAACCCATGCAGCTGCGAACGCCCCCATCACCTGACGTGGCTGAAGCGCAACCTCCTCATTGATTTCCGGCCGACAGGGCACTCCACCGACATCACAATTTAACTCTCCTGTAATCGCCAGCATTGAGTCACGCATTTCCTCCGCTGAGAGTCGTCGTGGCTCAAACACGGCGAACGAGCGACCTTCCGGGTCTTGCTCAGCGAACATACCTGGATCTGGATGCGTGGATGATCTGCGATATGCCTCCGAAAGCATAATCGTGCGATGCATGTCTTTTACTGACCAGCTGTTTTCCATGAACGTTGTCGCGAGGTAATCGAGCAGCTTAGGGTGTGTTGGCAAGCCGCCTGTTGAACCAAAGTTATTTGGGTTCCCGGCGATTGGCTTTCCAAAATGCCATTGCCAGATACGGTTGACCATGACTCGCGACACGAGCGGATTATTCGGATCAGTCACCCATTCAGCAAAGGCTTTCCTGCGGCCTTCTGGTGTTTCAGGGATGGCAACTGCGACCTGGTCCTCGAGCACGCTGAGGACTCCCGGCTTCACACGATCACCCTCTGCAAAAGGGTCACCACCGGTTCGAATATACATCTCTTCAAATGTGGCTTTTGCTGTATCTTCCGGGATACGAAGTGGTGCCAACACTTTTATGTATGTTGGCGTTGGACCGCTGTAGACCGAAAGAGCGAAGGGTTTGTATCGATCCAACTCCCATTTCAATCGCTGAAGACCCTTCGTGGCAACACGCTGCATGCCATTTTGTCGAGGTGTAAAGCCAACACGAACAGGAGGAAGATCACTTTGCGCAATCCCCTGCTGCATCAACCCACTTCGTATTTTTTGAAATGCAATATTCTTCTTATTCTTTTTTGCTTTTGAGACCGCCTTCATCCACTTTAATTTAGAATCACGAATCACCTGTTCTCGATCAGGGTCGGCCTTTTCCAATTCAGTATCGAACCACTCAATCGCATTGTGCTGGAGTACAGCCTCCAATTCTGCCAGCGACTCACGGTACCCTTGCTCCATTTTTTCCAGAAACCGTTCCTCTTCAAAACCATCTCGATTTTCAAGAGACAGAAAATCTGCCTGTCGTTCAGCAAGTTGTGTTGTATTGAATATTGCCTGAATGCTGTAGTAATCACGTGTGGGAACTGGATCAAATTTATGATCATGACACTTCGCGCACTGCAGAGAATGCGCAAGAAATGTCTCACCAACACTATTGGTGACATCATCGAGAAATCGCTGACGGGCAACCCGAGGAACTTCCATACTCGTCAGTTCCCACGGCCCTTGCCGAAGAAAACCAACAGCAACAAGATGCTCTGGGTCTTCTGGCGAAATCTCATCACCAGCTATCTGCTCTCTCACGAATCGGTCATACGGTTTGTCGTCTTGAAAGGCTCGGATGACATAATCACGATATCGCCATGCATTCCCGCGTTCAAAATCATTTGCAAACCCAGAGGAATCGGCATAGCGAACGACATCCAGCCAGTGCTGTGCCATACGCTCACCATAATGTGGCGAAGCAAGCAACCGCTCCACAACATCTTGAAATGCCTCTTTGTCCTCACGCGTATCATCGAGGAAGCCGTTCACTTCATCTGGTGTCGGCGGCAAACCGGTGAGATCAAAGGTTGCTCGACGGATTAGATCACGACGAGAAGCAGGCGGCGCAACTTGAAGACCCTTCGGAAGTGCCGCCTGAAGAAAACCATCAATCGGACTCTCATGGGTATCAGGAACAGCAGCTTCCCGAAGTGGCTGATACGCCCAAAGGCCTTCGGGATCATAGTTTCGATTCGTCCAACTATCCGAGAGTCCTCCCGACGTTCGGACACGAACTCCATCTTCTTGTGCCCATTCAGCTTCGTGTTTGGCACGAAGTGCCGCCTGATCTTTTTCCGATGGCCATTCAGCACCACTGACAATCCAATCGTGTAACCAGTCAATTTCTTCACTCGTGAGACTCTCTGACTCTTTCGGTGGCATTGCAGAAAACGCGTCGTCGTTACGAGTGATTGCCAGGTAAACTGAACTGCGATCAGGATGCATTGGAACAACGCCTGGTTCTTCGCTATCACCACCCCTAGCAACCGCCTGCAACGAACGAAGATCAAGACCACCTTCTCTTGCCTCCACATCATCGCCGTGACAGGCAAGACATTTCTCACGCAGAAGCGGTACGATGCGTCGCACGAATAACTGCTCAGACGTCTCGTTTCTTTCGGTGAAAGCCATGCCTGCCGATGCTGGCAACGAAGATTTGGTCGCAGACAGTTCAGTGATATAGCACGCATCACGTGTTGTTACACAAACCATGCGCGATGGTGCAGGCGCAAATGCAATCGACGTCGGCTTGTTGGGCATTTTGATGAGAGCAAGCGTCTCGGCAGAAGGACTCAAGATGACAACGCCACCTTTCGTACAGCACCAAAGCCGTCCTTTTGGATCAAACGCGATCCCATCGTTTCCCATCCCGGTGAACGTGGCAAAGACTTTTCTCTGGCCTAATGCTTTGTTGCTCTCAGTCGGCCACCGATAAAGGTTGTTACTTGCGCTGTCAGTCACGAACAGCCATTTTCCGTCTGGCGACAATGCGATCCCGTTGGGCAGCCTTAAGCCAGTAACGACTTTGCGAAGAGAACTATCTTTGGGATCGAATCGAAAGACAAACTGACCATCGAGTTCCTGCTGTTCTTCGGGCCGTGATCTGAAGAGGTAATTCGGGTCCGTAAACCAGACACTGCCATCTGAATGAACAACACAATCATTAGGGCGATTGAGGCGTTTGCCATTGAATCGATCCGCAAGAATTGCAACACGTTTTCCATCGGCATCCCAGCGGGCGAGTTGTCGCGTCGTTTGTTCGACAACGTAGTAACCGCCTTTGCCGTCTGGCCTGAATGATGTCGCTTCTGGAGAGTCATCTCGCCAGACCGTCAGTCCGTTCGCTTCAGTCCAGCGGTACGCCAGCTGATCGTGGTGGGCGGCGTACATCAGCGTCAGCATGTCATTTCGGATCTCCCATTGCGCTCCTTCGCAGCCAGCGTGTCCACCGCTGAGTTGTTGCCATTGCGAGTTTTCTGCGAACGGAGATTCCCCGCTAATCACTTCGATCGGCAATCTGTTACTGCTGGAAATAGGTGACTGTGCAAGCAGACTTTTCGTGCCAAGGACAAGGGAAAGCGTGAGAGCCAGTACGGTCGACGGAGTGATGCCCCACGTGTCATCGTTCCGGGTGAAATATGAATTCGTATTCATGGCTGGCCCTCCTCGTAGATCGTCAGAATCTCGTCCGGAGTGAGTGCCGCGGAATAGATAGCGAATTCATCGATTCGACCATTCAAGGAACGAATGTCCTTGGCCCAGATCGGGTCCGTCCAATTGCCGAGATCAGCACGCCCAATTCGTAGTTCTGGAATTGAACGGTCCATATTACGACCACCGCTGAACCCAACGGATTGGCCGTTTATGTAGTGAATGACACTCGGCTGCTTTGCACAATCCACCGTTGTTGCCAGAAGGAACCAATTGCCGCTTTGGCTCGCATTCCAGAATTCATTGGAAAAAAACCTGCGGTTCTCAGCTTGAATCTGTTCATTCGTTGCGACTTCCAGACCTGCTGGAGCCGGCGGGACACCAACAGGGCTTGTCGAAAAATGCAACGCTCCTCGAACCGACAGTTGCCAGTGAATTTCGCCAGCATCGTAATGGTCGGTTAGAAACAGTGAATTCAGGCCTCTGTCCAAGGCATCGATGCGAACCCATGCGTAAAGAGTCATCGCATCGAATTCGCCCGGAATGTTGAACCGCACGCGGTCGCCTTCGCCACGGAAATCAAGAGCCGGTTTTTCGGACCATCGACCACCGGACACACGAGCACCAACAATGCCGCCATCCAGTTCGCTACCTTTTCCAACGGCCGCTCGATTCGGCAACCGACGTGACGTATCGTCTAATCCTTCAAAGTCATAGTAAGCGATCAGCCGTGGATCTTTCCGTCTTTCGATTGCAGCCGATTTCCATTGGGCGTAGCGCGACTTGCCGAGGCCGTCCGACCTTTCGATAATTGCTGAAATATCAGGGAATGTCCCGAGGTTATCCGATGGAGACTTCGACGCGTTTCCTCCCGCGAGGTGTGCAGTGTCACCTTCAAGAAGGGATAGCTCTTCACCCCGGTGATCAATTGCCCGTACTTCACCGTCGAACACAGTGACACTCGACTTGCCGTTGTCGCCCGCATCGATCCCGAAGCTTGTGCCAAGGTCTTCGAGTCGCACATCCGCTGTTTGAATCTCAAAGCCACGAGCCGCAGGCGGGACATCCGCTCGCACACGACCTCGATGCAGAACAGCCAGCTTTCTGCTCCTCAATTCAATCTCGGCCGGCCCGGACAGCGTAATGGAAGCGCCGCTAAAGAAGTCAACCTGAGCCAGTCCTTCCACCAGAGTCAGCGTGCCGGGCTCAAGTGCGGTGCCTCTGCCAATTCGTTTGCCACGACTTGTTTTCCACACGGCATCCGCTTCGGCGGATATTACTGCGATACTACGCACAGGCTTTGACGGAGGTGAATCCGTCGTGTCAGCAACCTGATTGCCAACCGGCCTGTCCGGCCCAACCAGCATCCATGCCGGTATTATCAGAACCAGAACAGCGGCAGCAATGACCATCGCCTGAGCGACCCGTGGCATGCGAGACCAGTTTGATAGCTGCGACATTCGTTCATCCGGAGGTTCGTCAACAGCACCGTCGGATTCCCGCAGTTCTGCATCAAGCCAGGCCAGCTCTACGTATCGCGAACGCGCGGCGGCATCTGACTCCAGCAATTGCTGCAACTCAGCGAATTCGCTGTCCGAGATGCATCCGTCGAGGTGGGCCAGCGTGAGTTCGTTCAGGTAATGATTATCCATACAAACAGACTCCCGGCCGCCGAGAGATTGCCCGCAGAAATTTCAAAATCTTTGAAATTTCTGCCGCTACGTTGCATCCAGACGCTGCTGAACACACTGGCGGAGCTTCTCACGTATCCGATTGAGCGTCTTATAAAACGCAGTCGCAGATTGACCGACCTCGTCGGCCACTTCACGAATCGTCCGATCACCGGCGTATGCTGCTTGGATCAGGCGCCCTGACCTCTCCGGAAGTGCCTTTATGCATTCCTGCAACGCATTCCGGTAGTCCTCGCTTCGACCGCTGCCGTCTAACTCTTCCGCGGCCCCCGCCAGCAACTCCATGACGTTTTCACGGAAAACATGCCGGTCCCGCGCCACCTTACGCCGGAACTTGAGTACCTCAAATCGCGTGATCACTCGAGCCCACAGCATGAAATCCGAGCCAACATCGAATTCATGCCACTTCCGCCACATCACCAGACTGACCATCTGCATCACATCATCGACCGCGTTCCAATCCAGCCCCATCGACCGAACGAACCCGCGCAGTTCGCGCTCGTGTCCGGCAAACATCTGTACGAACTTTTCCTCGGCGTTCTCGGGCTTTGCATATTCCATCAAAGAATTCCTGGTTTCACGTCAACAACGTACTGTCACTAGTTTTAATGGGCACCCGCTGCGAGTACTACTGAATGTCGATCACGGGCAGTCGTCGGGTAGTTCTTGCTCCCTCCTGGTCACGGTAGTGAATGTCCTTATCTCCACGTTTCTTATTTTGGCTTGGCAACACGCGCTCCCGGTGCGGGCTTTGAAGTTGCGGTTTTAGGATAAGGCATCTTTGCGTCGACCTGATCTCGCCAATCGTGAAGCATCTTTTTCAGCTTTTTAGTGACAGCGAGGTGTGAGTCTGAAAGATCATTCTGCTCACCGATATCATTTTCGAGATCGAAGAGTTGAACAGTCCCATTCTCGTAATATTCAATCAACTTATACCGACCAAAACGAACAGCACCATTAGGACTTTGAAAACCATGATTGCTGTAATGGGGAAAGTGCCAGTAGACGGCCCCTCGATCGTAGTCTTCAGCTTTCAACGCAGGGACAAAACTTTTTCCATCCCGATGTTGATCAGGTAACGCCGGGAGGTTCAACATGTCGAGCAGGGTTGGGTAGTAATCCGTTCCTGTCACGATCGCATGTGAAGTTGAATCAGGCTGAGTCTTCCCAGGCCAATACACAATTAACGGCACGCGAATTCCACCTTCGTAGTTCCAACCTTTCGCACCGCGAAGTGGCAGATTAGAGCTTGCGAAGTATTTATCCAAACCCTCGCGAGGCTGACTGATCCCGCGGTACTGGTTTGAAGCGGCCATACCACCGTTATCAGCTGTGAAGATGATAATGGTGTTCTTTTCCAGTCCGAGTTCTTTGAGCTTTGCCCGAATTCGACCAAGGCTCTGGTCTGTTGCCTCGACCATTCCAGCAAACTCGATGTTGTCCTGCTTCTGCTTCACCCACCAGACTCGATCACCCTGGTGTGTTTCACTGGTGTCATCTTCTTCAAGATCACGTAACTCATCTTCTGTAATCGCAGGTCCATCCGGATTCGGTTCGAGGATGAAGTCCGGACCTTCTTGACGGGGCATAGCGGCGAGTTTCTTTTCATACTTTCGAACCAAGTCCTTGCGACCTTGAATCGGATCATGAACAGAAAAATGCTCAAGGTGCACGAAAAACGGCTGGTCTTTATTTTGCTCGATGAAATCGATGGCGGCATCTGTCAGCTTATCGGTGTAGTAATCGCCCTCGTTCGCCGGCAGTGATTTGTCGTACTCACGACCGAAGGGATGGTAATAGGATTTGACCCACCCTGTGATGGCTTCATCAAACCCATAGGTCTTCGGATCTTTACGCAGATGTGCTTTTCCATAGTTAGCGGTAGCGTATCCATGCTGCTTGAGTGTTTCTGCCAAAGTAATCTCTTCGTCCGGTAGTGACGTCATTTTTTCAGCGTGATGCAGTGTTTCGTACTCTCTCTCCGGACGTCCGGCCAGCCACTCGGTCAGGTTCGTACGCGCTGGATACTTCCCGGTCAGAATGCTCGCGCGACTCGGTGAGCAGACGTGGCATGTCGCGTAGGCATTGTCAAAGAGCATGCCTTCTTTTGCCAATTGGTCAATTGCTGGGGTTTCATAGAACTGGCTGCCGTAGCAGCCCAGGTCTCGCTGCCCAAGATCATCAACAAGAAAAAAGACCACATTGGGTTTTTGCGCCGCGTGCAGTTGGGCGCAGACTATCAGCGATAGCGTTGTACAAATCACACGCATACGGACCGTTTGTTGGATTTTCATCGTTTGTTTGATTCCGAAAGATGCTTCAGTTCTACGATTACGGATTTGTATTGTAAGAGGGAGGGGCTGAAAGGTTGCCCTGAGCGTATAAAACACGAATGAGATAGGCGGTCAGGGCATTCTTAAAGAATGCTCCTTTGTGATAGGCCTCCAGCGGTATCGGAGTAGGCTTTCCGGTGAGCGCATCGACAATATATTGGCCGTGTCGCCTGGCCCATTCGTCAGCCTTGGTGGAGCAACTCGTATCGAGCCCGTAGGTGGCGGCCATGACGTCCTGCTTGAACCAGATATAGTATCGGCCAGCTCGCTCTTTTTCCTTTTCGATCGGCCAGTAGATGTCTCCTTCGGGCCGGTAAATAGTTCCTCCAGGATGCAGGGAGGGAGGTGATGACCAGGCATGATCAACGAACATGCGGTAGATGGGTACGGCATTGTAGAGGCAGGCTTCCGGCGGTTGGACACCTGCCAGGGTACAGAAAAGGATCGTTCGGTTATCAAGATAACTCGCAGCTGTGTAGCCGGGATGGGGATAGGCCCCGTGGTTGCCGACAGCGTAGTCCTCAGTGATGCAATAGCCACGGAGGCGTTCAGAGACTGGTTTGCCGTCCACGATGGTATCGCTCTTGAGGTCATGGGGCGTGGCAACGGCGTTGAGCAGGTAAACAATGGCCTGCTCGCGCCAGACAGCTTCGTTCGGGTGCCCACCCAACATGGTCGCAGTGGTAAAAAGGCAGCTGGCGTTCCAGAAGTTCTCTTCACCCTTGGTATCAACAGTACTCTTTTTGTCGGAGGTCGGGGGTGGGACATCGAGAAAGCGGTTCGACTCATGAATGAGCACTGCAGTGACGAGTTCCCTATCCTCGGGTGCAAGTTGATCCCAGAAAATCCATGCAGCCTGAGCGAGTTGCCCTGCCCACATGGCTGATTGCCAGGAGTCACCCCAGGTCTCTTTCCCGATTCCACCGTGAACGACATGGTCTTTAGCAAGGGAGCGGAGCACAAGAGGAAACAGGGATTCAATTTCGGCAACGCTCGCGCCGGCTTGCGCCTCATCATAGACGCCACCGCGAATGGCCAGAGCGAGGGTTCGGCAGGAGGTGGTGACGGGGCGAATGCAGTCTTCAATAGCGCGTCTACGTCTCTTTTTGGAACGACCGTCGATCCGGGCGAAGTCGAGCAATCCGTCGACGTCCGGGGTGTCGGCAACTTTGTCCAGCCAGTCACGCCCGATGTCCTTCTGCGTGTGCTCAAGTACGGTAGCACACAGATTGACCAGTTCATCGTCGCTGGCACCGCCTTCAATTTTGGACCAGTCGAGCGGGCGGATTTCCTGGCTCGAAGCGAGGGATGCAGTTAACGAAACTGCCAGTACAAGTAGTGGAAATTGATTCATAGATTTTATTCGGCGTGATTTGAGCAAAGGCATTTCGTTGCTCGGTAAATTACCGGCTTCGCCCTCGATTCAATACATCCAACAAATGATCGCTCATTGTTGCGACTCGCTCAGGTTGTCGACTGGCGAGATCGTTCTCTTCACCGGGATCTTTTGATAGATGATAAAGTTCGGGGCCCATCTTCGGGAGGGTCGCCTTGTCGCCGTCCCACACGGTCGGCTTGGAATAACGGATCTTCCAGTTGCCCTGGCGAAACGCCAAAGCTCCCCGACTTGTCTGAAGTATGGTTCCTGGCCGCTTGGGTCCATCCACTGTTTTGCCCAGCATCACCTGACTCAGGTCAAAGGAGTCTACGCCAGCGGATTCAGGAAGGGTTTGGTTCATCAGGCCCGCGACGGTTGCCAGCGTATCTGTCAGGGTGATAATTTGATCGGATTCACTACCAGAAGCGATTCGGTTGGGCCAACGAACGATATAGGGCACCCGGTGTCCGCCTTCATAATTGGAGCCTTTGCCTTTTTTTAAGTCTCCGTTGGTTCGGTGACCGAACTTTTTGTTCGCGATGGTTTTGGCCGTTTTGGCCTTCTCGGCCACTTGCTGGGAGGAATCTCTCAAACTCAGATTCTTACCTGCTGAACTGTGGTCTTTCAGCGCGCCACCGTTATCGCTCGAAAAGAAGACAATGGTGTTCTCCGCCAGACCAAACCCATCGAGTGCACCCATAATTTCACCGACGTGAAAATCGAGCTCATTGATGTAGTCGCCCAGTTGGCCGATCTCACTCGTGCCACGGAACTTCTTGTGCGGCGTGATGTGGGTGTGGGTGGCGGTCAGCGCCAGGTAGATGAAGAAGGGGTTATCCTGGTTCTTCTGCATAAAGTCGATGGCTTTTCCGGTCAGCGTCGAATCGCCTTCATCATCGTATCGGATCCGGGTCAGTTGATCGATGGTCGGCTTATCGGAAATCTCGGAAATACCTTCCTTCAGCCAAAGCAGGTGGTGATTCTCGACGTACGTCTTGAAACCGTCGTTGTGATTACTAGGCAGAGCGAAATGATAATCAAAGCCGATTTCAAGTGCGCCCGGTTTGATTATCCCAGCCCAGTTAGTGATGCCGTTTTCACCAAATCCTAAATGCCATTTCCCGATATGAGCCGTTCGGTAGCCCTGAATCTGAAAGAACTTTGGCAGGGTCAAGGCGTCGACACTAATGGTCAGTGGGCTGGATGATTTTGCCGTGTCACTGCGCAGCGGACCGCGGCAGGGATAGGCACCCGAGATCAGTGCGTAGCGAGACGGTGAGCAGGTGGCCCCTGGCGCATAGGCCTGAGTGAATCGCATACCCTGACTCGCGAGCCGATCGATATTCGGAGTGGTGACTTTCGACGCGGGATAGAAGCATTTAATGTCACCGATTCCGACATCGTCAGCTAGGATAAAAATGACATTAGGGGGCTTGGCGTATGCCGAGGCTCGCCCCACTAATAACATGCACGCAATAATCACCAATGAGCTGAAAATACGTTTATGTAGAATCATATCAATCTCTTCTCTTTGAGTTGTTTACGTAGACATCAAAAGCAATCATGGCCATTACTGGTCCTTCGGGCCGGTCAATCCAAGTTCCTTACGCGCCTGATTCTGCCAATCGCGGTGCTCCTTTTTATATTCCTGAATGGCTTGGTACTCATCGGTGTCGATCTTGCCGTCGCTGTTCTTGTCGATGAATGGGAAGATCCACGTCATCGTCGGTTTATCGCGGTTCCATTCCTCCCGGGAATCCCACGAGGTCTTTCGAGATGGGGCAGTTTTTGGCACAGATTTTTTTGGGGCCTCAGCCGCCAATCTCTTGAAGACTTCCATACCGGATTCGCCACGCTCGTTGGTCTTTGGATAGGAACCGTCCGTGTAGGACTTGATCTGCACGTCGAAGACCTCGTATTCGGCTGCGCTGATCTTTCCGTCGTGATCCCAGTCGATAAACGGGAAGAGTACTGTGAAATCAGGCCTGTCTTTTTCCCACGCCTGACGGGAAGACCATTCTTTTTGTGAAGCCGAGCCATGTGCTTTCGGATAGGTGCGCGATTGGGACCTGAACATTTGGTCCGCCAATTCTTCCTTCCAACTCAAGCTGCCATCCCCATCGCGATTGGCTCGTTTCCAATCTGGATGCGGAAACTCACGGTACTGCCAGAGCTTGTCGTGATTCTTATCGAGAGCGGCCCACATCTCCTGTGACTTGGCCAGCTTCTTTTCGCTGAAGGCGGCCTCCATTTGCACAATGTGCGGGTCCGCGTTGGGCTTCGTCTTCGTGACGCCTTTTGATTTCTTCCGCGAGCGATTCTTCGACCGAAGGTCTTCGCGAGTTTGTCCTTTTTGGTTTGTCGTTGGGAAGGACGGATCGTTGTAAGCGTCCAACTGATCATCAAAGGCCGTGTATTCCGCCGAGGTGATCTTTTCATCGCGATCCCAATCGACGAAGTGGAAGATCTGTTCGAAACCGGGGTGAGCGACGCCCCAGGCATAAATCGACGGCCATTGCTTTTGCGAGTCGTTGCCATGCTTCGCTAAAAAGTCTCCCTCCTCAGCCAACTTCTTGAGAACGCGATCCGACACTTCCTCGGCCCAGTCGACGACGTCGTCGTTATTGCGATTGGCTCGCTTCCATTCCGGGTGTGGAAATTCCAAATACTGCAATTTTCCGTCTTTATTCTTGTCTGTTTTCCACCACTCTATCCGGGCTGTGTCCATACTCGCGGTGTCCAAAGCAACCTCGAGGTTCTCAATGCCGATCCATCTGCGCTGCGATTCTGCCCGACGACCTTCTTCGGTGAGCAGATGTTTGAAGTCAGCAAGGAATTCTCGCCTCACCATGAACATCAACCCGTAGTTTCCGCCTGCATTAACAAGCGTGCCACGTGCAGTACGACCATCACCGGCCATGACGGCAGTAAAAGTAGCCCACGTTGGACCATCTACTCGCTGCCGCTCAATTACGACCATGTTGTGTCGTCCTTTTGATGCCTTCTTGAACTGGCCGATGAAATCGCTCACCGCTGCCGATCTTGTGCCAATGGGGCGAATGGTCGCGGGCGGATCGAAAGGGTGTTTGAGCTGTCCACCCTCTCCAACGAGTTTATCCCCGTCTTGTTCGAGTCTGATTTCCATGATGCCCCGGCCCAGTTGACCATTCAGCCGCATGGTCGTGAAGCAGATCCACGTTCCGGAAAACTGGCCTGCCAACTCGTTGTCGGTCATCTTTGCCGGAACCGTCTGGAGCGTCTGAATGCGGTTCTCCAGGTTCATGACCCTCATGATGGCCATTTCTGTTTCCGGTGAGATTGGCTGTTTCTCCGAAACGGTTGAGTCGGGCTCTGTTTCCGGGGATTCCCGTGCGACGGCGGCAAAGTAAAACTTAGCAATTTGCTGGACTTCATCCGGACCGGGGTTGGCGTAGCCTGGGTCGTCCTTCGGCTTCTTCACCTTAACCAACGCGGGGTCGGTGGCGGGATCGTAGTCTTTATTCAGTTCGGGAATCTGGGCATTAATCTCTTTCAAATGCGCGTGCAGAAGGGCTTCAAGCTCCTTGGCCTTTTCTGGCATGGACCGGCTTAGATCCTTTGTTTCCGCCAGGTCGGTCTTGAGGTTGTACAGCTCGGCTTTTCCGGTTTCCCAGAAATAGTGGAGCTTGTAGCCGTCGAGCAGGACGGTGCTATCGGGGATGCTCTTCTTTTGGTGCTGGTAGTGCGGCCAGTGAAATACGAGCTGCGGGCGGGAGCGTTTGACCGAAGCGGCCTTCGCCGCCCAGACCGGCTGAAGGCTGCCACCCTCCACTTGTTCCGGCAGATCGGCAATGCCAAGGATGTCACAGATGGTCGGATAGATGTCGTAGCCAATAGCGGGGGCGTGGCTGACTGTTCCGGATTCGATTCCAGGACCAGCGATAATGAATGGAACGCGGACACCCGCTTCCCAGACCGTGGCCTTGTTGCCGCGCAACGGGCCGTTGATATTGCCCGGCTCCTCCAACGGAAATGTTCCGTTGTCGGCCGTGTAGAAGATATAGGTATTGTCGCCGATTCCCAGCTCCTCGACCTTGGCGAGCAGCTGCCCGATACCATCATCCATATCCTCGATCATCGCCCCGAACTCCGTGTTTTGGTGACGCGTTCCTGATGGGCGTTTGTCCACCCGCTGTTTTGTTTCCGTGCGGGACTGGAGCCCAAGGTGGGTGGCATAGTGTGATACCTGGAGATAGAAGGGCTGCTTAGCTTTGGCCTGCTCCGCCATCCAATCGTTCGCCCGCTTGGTTACGCTGAAAATCCGCTTCGGATCGTCGGGCAGGTTGTCCTTGCGACTTCCCTCCCGATTGCCGGTCGGCCCATCGCCCGCATCGAAACCGTGGCCTTCCGGCCCGACTTTGCCGAGGTGCCACTTGCCGAAGTGCGCTGCCTTGTAGGCCGGGAGGTGCTGCTTGATGATTTCCGGCAGCGTAAGCTCCCTTTCCGGCAGAGCATTAATGTGCTGGGGCGGAATTATTTTGTTGCCCACATACAACCCGCCGGCGTTACGTCCGCAAATGTCAGTAAAGTGCAGCGCGGCGGGGCTGCGCCCGGTCAGTAGCGCGGCGCGCGACGGCGAGCAGTTGGGGTGGCCGGAATAGGCCTGCGTGAAACGCAGCCCCTGACTTGCCAGCTTTTCCAGGTTCGGAGTTTTGAAAAAGTCGCTCTTCGATTCCGGTACCGCAGGATCGACCGTGATTGAGGTTGTCCCCCAGCCCTGATCATCCGTCAGAATAACAACAAAGTTTGGTTGGTTTTTCGGAATGCCTTCTTCTGACACCTTCGGTAAGTTGGCGGCATTATCTGGGGAAATATTTTCTCCGGACTCCGTCATCATAGTTCCTGCCACAGGCTTCCACTCCGCCGAAAACGATGTGTGCGCCAGCGCGAACAATCCCGCCAAAATACTACCGATAAAGAGTTTCCCATTCATATCATCTTCTTCTTTCTCTTCTCTTTTATTTACATAGCAACTTGCTTTTGCGTTGTGCGCAGTGAGTTTCATCAGTCTCTTCATGGACAACAAAAAGGCATCAGTTGCGCTACTTCACACCGCCTTAGTTGAGACTATCCCGCAGGGACTTGTACCAGTCCGGACGTTCCTTCTTGTAGGTTTGCCAGGCCTTGTACTCAGCCCGGTCGAGTTGTCCGTTCTTGTCTTTGTCGATGTGGTCAAAGAGCCACTTCCATGTGGGTCTCGCCGAATCCCACTCAGACTTCGATGCCACCCCATCCCCGTCCTTGTCAGCGCTGGCGAAGAATTCCTTCACCACGTCGTTGGGTGCGAACGTTCTGGGTTTGCCGTGCTTTTTTTCATAGGCCATCGGACCTTCGGGATGCTCGAGTGCAATACCTAAATCCAGTAATCGAGCCTGCAGCGATTTGATGTCAATCATCTGCACTGATTTCCCTGACTTGGCGGCCATCGCCGCGGCGATCCCTGCTACCTCACCAAGGTGCATCCAAGTCGGTTCCAACCGGATGGTGCAGAAGGCGACGTGACTGGCAGAAGCGCATACTGGCACCAACAAATTGGAACACTCGCCAGCCTTCGGTGTAATAGCGCGATAGGGAATATCAAACCGTGCCCCCTGTTTCCAAATCCGTCCCTCATTAATGATGTGGCCTGAGTCGACCGCGTAGCGTGCCGCGTGGTGGCAGTCGATGAAGTGAGAACCGATGTGAATCACATCTTCTTTATCTCGGTCTTCAATGATGTCTGCTTCGGTGAGCACGACTTCTCCCTGCATCCGCCGGGCCGCGCGGATGTAGAGATAGTAGGGCCAATGGTTGTTGTCAGCCCACTCGTCTTTGCAGAACCCGTACGGTGCCATCTCGTCGCGAATATGTTTGGGCACTCGAGGATCTGTTTTCAGGAACCAGAGCATGCCGTGAGTATAATCTCGGTATTGTTGGTGAATCGCTTCCCGCTCTTGAAAACTGGCCTCTGCCCATGAGGTTTGTGCGCCCGGGATGCTCATGGATACGATTGAAAACTGGCGGTTGTTCAGTTCTCGCTTGCGGCTTTCACCCATCGAGTAGGTACCGATAATGGACGAAAGATTTTTGAGCAAGCCGGCCTCGAGTGCACGTGCCAGCAATTCGTGCTGCATCGGGTCATAGCTGCTCGGTTTCTCGATCGGGACTCTATTCACCTCATCTGTCGTAATATTCAGGCGGACGTTGTAGCAGATCGGCACCTCGTTGGCAGAGCCGGCTGCCGGCGGCTCACCTGGCATCACGCCAAAGAGCAGATTGCCCTCGTCATCGAAAGGCGAGATGGCGACCTTGTCGTCGAGGTAGCGAACACCGGCAATCGATTCGCCATAGTGCTCCGCAGACTCACGCCCAACGGAGTAGGACACTCCAGCCTTCGCCATCAAATCTCCTTCGTAGGTGGCGTCAATGAAGACATTCGCCTGGTAAATATCACCGGACTGCATCAGAAGCTCAGTGATTCGGGTCCCGTCTTTTTTTACTTGATCGAGCAGCTGCTCGTATCGCACCTCGACTCCGGCTTCCTTCAGCATTTCGAGGAAAACCCGTTCGGCGATTCCGGACTGCCAGGTGCGGGAATTACCCTCCGTCCACCTGCCATTACTTCGTTTGACAGCCTCTTCAAGAAACTGCTCACAAAGACCACCTAATGTCTGGCGATCGAGGTGGTTGCACTCATCGCGGTTCAAGCCACTTGTGGTCAGCCCGCCCACGTGTCGGGTCTGCTCCAGGAGCACGACCGAAGCTCCTTCCCGCGCGGCGGCGATTGCGGCTGTAATACCACCCGGCGTGCCACCGTATACACAGACGTCGGGGTGGACTTCCTCCTGAGATTGCATTCTCAGGTTCCGATTTGTTTCGGCGATTAGTTCAAGTTGCCAGGCACGGCCATTGTCGGTGGTGATATTAAAATCCCGCTGGTTCGAATAATCGAAGACCCACACAGCCGCCAGTGGAATGTCATTGTCTACGACGGCCTTGAGTAGGCGTCGGAACTTGGCAGCTTGCGGTTCGGTCTCGTGTTGCGCGCCGAACTCGCCAATGAAGATAGGCTTGTTCAACTTGCGGGCAACCGCCATGGCGTCATCGAACCGCTGATCGTCATCTTCGTAGGCGTGCAAGCCAATGCCGCTAATCGGGTCTGGGTTTGCCTTGGTTAACATTTCAGCAAACTGCTCCATGGTATCGTGCGTCCAACTGTTTTCCTTTTCCTGATGCCACGCTGAGAGGCGAGGAAAGCTGTCACCGGTAAAGATCAGGCGGTGCGGATCATCTTTGCGTACGGCGGTGGCAAAGGCAGTGAAGGCTTTGCCAACCATCTCATAGGTAAGGTCGTCACGCGCGCTGCGGGCATCAGGTGTACCGAGAGAGTGATGCACTTTGGGGCGGTGGTCTTTGGCGTTCGGGAGGTTGGCATGCAGTGAGAATTCGTTGCCAAGTTCCCAAGCCCAGATGGTCGGGTTATCGCGATAGCGAGTCACCACCTCGCGGACATAATTCCGCATCCAGGCCTGCGTTTTACTGTTTGGGTTGGCCCATTGATCCATCGGTTCACCCACGAGGTCGGGAACGCAGGCGTACAGCCAGAACAACGAAGGGATCAAACCAATGCCATGCTTTTGTGCCGAAGCGACCACCCCATCAAGCCGGCGAAAGTATTCTTCGCGGTCTTCGACGTAGAGCTTCATGTCCCGCGGCCAGAAACCAGTCGCACAGAACCGGGCGAAGGGAATGCCTTTTTCAGCGAGGGCAGCGAAACCCTCGTCGTAGCTGGTGTCATCGCCGTCTTTGAGTGTGCGCAGAAAACAATTGAAGTAGTTAATGCCAATGCCGCGGTAGGGTTTCCCATTGAGCAGAACGGTAGCATTCGGGCCTGGTTGCAATCCAAGTGGCTTCGACGCTGCGAGGGCTTCACCCTGCGTCAATAGAACCACTTCGCTTGCGGCTAGCAGAAAGATACCGGTACCGAATTTCGAAGTGTCTGCTTCCGCAACTTTTCCGGGACCACCGCCAGCTGGCTGACTCCATCCGACCTGGCCATCTTCGTTCACAACCAAAGCAAGTGCAGTCCATGCCTTCTTTGCAACTGGAAGAAAATGCTCTCTGTCCAGAATTCCATTATTAATTCCCCAGGCGATGCCGTAGCAGAAGAACCCGGTTCCACTACTTTCTTTCATTGGATACTGTTCAGGATCATCAAGGTTGCTTCGCCAGAACCCATCGGCTTGTTGTCGTTTTGCCAATGACTCGGCCATTTCTATGTATAGAGATTTGTACTTTGGGTAACTGGGATGCTCGGCAGGAAGATACTTCAGAATTCGGGTCAGACCGCCAAATGCCCATCCGTTCCCACGGGACCACAACACTTTCTTCCCGTTCTTCGTCTTCCGGAGTTTAGAACGCGCGTCACGATAAAACAGGCCCGCATCTCGGTCGAAGATTTCTTTGTGCACATCCCAAAAGCAGGCATTCATCCAATCCACATATTTTTCATCCCCCGTCATTTGATACAGCATCGCGAGCAGTGGAGGTGCCGTAAACAGCCCATCCACAAAGCGATGTCCCGTGTTTTCCAAATACCATTTCCCCGGTGCGGACACAGGATTCTCAACCTTTGGGTCTTCAAGGAACGCGAGGGTTGGCTTCATCATCATCTCATCCTTGTTCGCCTGATAGCACCCATACCAAATCTGGCCGCAAACAAGTGGATAGGCCCCGCTTTCATACGGACCGCCCCCCTGTTCCTTAATCTGCCAGGAAACGTTCTTTCCCCATGCCATGCAATCATCGAGATACGCACGATCCAACGTGCTTTCATACATGGCCATCAGCCCTGCATAATACGCACCTCGAACCCAGTGCTGATTCGGGAATCTGAGCGGCTCACTATTCACATGCGCGCGGACGCGATCCGCCAATGCTTTGACTGTATGATTCTTATCCGAAACATTGGCAGCCTTGGCTTTACGAAGCAGCGTCATTGGGTAGTCCAGGTCGAACCTGCTGGAAGGACCGTTCCTGAATTTGTCGAGTGCGGGGTTGTAGGTGGAGATGCTTATCTTGTTGGACTCTGGCATGAAGGTCATGTATCGCAGCCATGATTCCCCGCCGTTGGTCATCCCCTGGTAGTCGCACAGAATCTGGTGAACCTGGTTGCCGTGATCTCCGGTGTCTGTGCGAACGGCCTCTCCACTGTGGTGCCCGCAAAGAACCATGAAGATGTTCTCATGCTTCTTGACGAACTTCTGCCAGATCTGCTCGCCGGTGTTGCCTTTGGCCTTCACTCCACCCCCGGTGTTTCTTGATTTTTTTGGATTCAGATAGGCGTGCGTCAGGACAATGACACGGTGGTCAGGGTGCTTCGAGACGATTTTGTTTGCCCAATTCAGCACGCTATCACGCGGTTTACATTCGAGGGAAACAATCAGGAATTTCATCCCTGCTGCCTCGAAGTGGTACCAGGAATTGTCATGGCGATTCGGATCAAAAGTACCGCCAAACTCGCGTCGTTTTGCAAACGTATCGCGAGGAAAGTAGGTGTTGAAATGCGTGGTCCGGTTGACGCCGATATTGCCGCCATACTTATTGTCTGCCTTCTCAAAACCCATGTCATGGTTTCCCAAGCACATGCAGTAGGGCACTTTTCCGTCTAATACAGACATTGCTTCCTTCGCGATGGCCCATTCCTCTGGGGCGTCAGCCTGAACGATATCTCCTTCGTGGACGAGAAATGCAATATTGAGTCGCTTCTGATTGTCGCGGACCCATTCCGTTTGCGCAAAGAAGTAACGCCGTAAGTCGCCATTGCCCCACTTGGCGGATAGCTTGAGTCGGGTATCGCAGTAGAACTGGGTGTCAGGTAAAACTGCGATGGTAAAAGGTTCCGTTGTCTGGTGCTCCGTTGCCTTCTGCAACTGCGCAGCAAGTGCATCATCCGCTATCAAGAGTAGCGCCGCGCAGCATAGCAAGGATGTAATCATAAGTGACTGGATTCTTAGTTGATGCTTCATCGTAAGCTCATTCCCCTGGCGATCTCGCGGGACCGTTTTTCCGTATTGCGTATCCATTTTCAAGATGTCCGAGCCAGATATATGTCGCCTCGACATCTTCTTGTGGGCCTTCCTCGTAATGGATAAACCACTTGTTTGGTTGGCTACCACCGAAAGCCGCTGGACCCGCGGTTAATAGCAGGCGCTTCACCAACTCGGGCCACTGATTTGGCATGTTGTCGTGTACCTGCCAATTTCCATTCGCTGGTAAGGCAAAAGCATCCTTGATGCTCGGCCCGGCGGTCTCTTTCTCTGCGCCATGACATACAAGAGAACTAAGGAAAAATACTAATGGACATACCGAGTTGAAGAGTGATTTCTGCATGCGTTTCGTCATGAATAGATCTACCTCTCTGCAGCGTTTTAAATTCTCAAGGCAAGAGAAAAGAGTACACAATGCGATCCGCGCGTTGTGAGAACAAGTGGATAGCATTGTGTTCGGAAGGTCGCTTTTGATGATTCTTGCCGCCAGAGCAGTGGCATACAACAAGGCTAGGGGCTCAGGGTTGAGCCATCGGCCTTGTTGGCAATTGCATTCCAGACCCCGATATCGATTGTTTCATTCAGGAACTGTGCTGAGCCATCTGCGTAGGCAACGGACAGGCCACCTGGGTGGAAGGAATACGGTGATGACGCTGCCTTGCCCTTGTTGGCTTGAACCGTGTTGGGGCCGTTGGCCATCAAGGTCAAAGCACCATAGTTATTGCCTTTGAAGTCCCAATACCAGTCAGTGTTGGTCGGAGGCACGCTCCTGGTTAGGCATGTGGTGAATCCTGCCTGTAGCGGATCATAATCGGTGGGCGTGTAGCCCAGTTTTTCACAAAGCAACACCGTCTTTGAAAGCCCGTCAGTCACGTCCTTCTCTTTGCAACCACCTGCGTTGGCGTCGGCATCAACACCATAAAACATGCCATCGTCTTTGTTGCCGTGGGCCGTTCTCCAGCAATGCCAGTTGGTCAGCCCCGCTGCGCCGCCGTAGTGCGTAATACCGCCAAAAATACTCGAAATGTTTTGCACCGGATTGGTCGGGCAGGCAGCAAATGCAAAGGCAGTTTGAATGACAGCCTTGTTTGGTGCTTTTGTTACATCCTTGCTCACATCTAGTTCTGCATACTCAGGTGCATGCTCCATAAAGGGCAGGATCTCGATGATCCACGAGCGGGTGTCAGAGGACCACGGGTTGTAGCCTGCCGGAGCCTGACCATCACCACAGCTAAAGTATTTGCTGGGGGCACTGGTGGACAACTGGTGCTTCTGCCCAGGTGGAAAAGAATTTTTACTATCCAGGTAGTTGTGACATGCCAGGGCTTGCTGCTTGATATTCGCCTGGCAGGATATCCGCCGGGCTGATTCCCGGGCCTGCTGCACCGCCGGTAACAGCAGGCCGACCAAGACTCCAATAATGGCAATCACCACCAGGAGTTCAATTAACGTAAAGGCAGCAGGCACTGAACTCGAGTGCCACGTCTGGCTGTTAAAAATACTCCTGCGACCGTCAGTTCGGTTTCCTGTCGAGGTACTCATGCTTAAGTTCCTTTTATAGTGAGACAATAAATTTAAGAAGACAATAAAAATTATGTTTGTTAACGCTTAATCTCAAAGTCAAAGTGATTCTCTTCATCAGCCACCACCGTGGCCCGCCAGGGTGAGCGATCGGCGGCTAAAAATTCTTTGGGAATTTTGGACTGAGTGACAACTGGTTGCTCCAACCGCATCACGATCTCGCCATCGATTAATTCTTCCGTCATTGTTGGAATAGAAACGGGCTGGGACAGATAAACGACATGCGGCCCCGGCGTGAGCCCACGGTGGCGGCCCGGGCCCCGGAGGCTGTAACTGCCGTCATCCTGCATCACGCCCGTCGCCATCGGGCCGCTATGTCCCTTCGATCTATCAGGTGCAAAGTGAATCTGCCCACTAACCAATGGCTTGCCGGCAACCACCACTGACCCAGTTACTGGCATGAAGATCACCCCATCGCCACGGCCGCAGCCGGCCAGCATGAGACACATAACAACCCATCCGCTCGTTAGCCAAAGCCGGCCACCTGCGTTAACGGGCAGTCGGTAAATAAAAAAAATTTTCATGTATTTTTCACTCACGAGAACTGCACTCATCATGCGTACACGCTGAATTGGCTTTTGAAAAACAGACGAACAGAAGAGATGAACAGAATTTCCTTGCAGAACTGTCTTTGATCCCCTAAGTAAAACTCGTTCACAACTAAAAGGTTAGCCGGAAAATTTTGAGTGACCATGTAATTTCGCGCACGGGTCCTATTGTTTTTTACGATCAATCCCACCTACTGTATTGCGATTGGTACGATCCATACTTTTTTTTGTATGCACCAACCACGAGCAGTACCTTTCATACATTTTTGTATGAACAAATCGCGACTCGTGAATAAATGTCAGAAGAACTTCACTCGCTTTGATCGAATGTTACGAATGCGGCAAGCAAATAAGGAGCAACGCGAACAATATGGCCTGCCCCTTTGTTCTCTGCACAGCACGTTCGTTGAAACTCAAAACAACGGCTCAGCCATTTCGCTATTCATCTTCTCCCACCGTTCCACTAATTCGGTAAGACGTTCGGGGTCTGATTTGGCGAGATTCGTTTCTTCAGAGAGATCCTTCGAGAGGTCGTAAAGTTCCCATTGGGATTTACCAGGTGATTTCCGACCGCCCATCCGTACAATCTTCCAATCACCGTGCCGTAATCCGGACTTCCCACCCTGACGCCAAAAAAGTGTTTCATGAGGGGAACCTTTTTTTTTGCCGGTGACGAAGGGGACCAAATCAACGCCCTCAACCAGCTCGGGCGCAATCACGCCTTCACTATTCGCCGCGGCGGTTGCATAGATATCGAACGAACTGACCGGTTTCTCATACGTCTGGCCCGCTGGAATTGTTCCTTTCCACTGCATCATGAATGGCACCCGCAACGCGCCCTCATACATCTGCCCTTTCGATCCTCGCAGTGGCAGATTACTGGAAGTCAGTTCACGAGTCGGGCCACCATTGTCACTCAGGAAAAAGACGATTGTATTCTCTTCAAGGCCTGACTTCCGTAGCTGTGCCATGACGGCTCCAACACTGTCGTCCATGTTCGACAGCATGGCAGCAAAAATGCGGCGGTGAATGTCCTCGATGTGCGCGAACTTTTTCATGTAGGCGTCCGCACCCTGAAGAGGGCTATGCACCGCGTTGTAGGCGAGATATAAGAAGAATGGTTTGTCGTCGTGACGGTCGATGAAGTCGACAGCTTCACGGGTCAGCGCATCGGTCAGGTATTTGGTTTCGACAACGGGCTGACCACCGCGAGTGATTGGATTGTCAGCGTCGTAGTCGGGTTCGTTGCCGCCCATATGATCAGTATAAATGAGCCCTTTTTCTCCAACCCAACGGCCGGTGTATCCATGTGGCAAACTCTTGCGGCGCAGCATCGTCGTCACACCTTTATACGGTGGCGGCACGAAGTAATGGCCCTCATGAAGAAATCCAAAGAACTCATCAAAGCCGTGCCGAAAAGGGTGATAGTCCGCCGTGCCACCCTGATGCCATTTTCCGATAAGCCCAGTCGTATACCCAGCGTTCTGTAACGTCTCCGCAATCGTAACTTCCGCAGCAGGCAGACCAATGCCAGGGTGTTCATTGACTGCACCAATAGGATTGAATTCGTAACCAAAGCGAGTTGGAATGCGCCCAGTTAACAGTCCTGCCCGTGAAGGACTGCAGTTAGGACCGGCTACATAGCCGTCGGTGAAACGCACGCCATTATTCGCGATCGAGTCAATGTGCGGCGTGGGAATTTCTGAATTGCCCTGACAGCCAAGCTCGCCGTAGCCGAGGTCATCAGCAAACAGAACGATGATATTGGGTTGCTGATCAGCCGCAAAAAGAGTGGACGTGGACACGGCAAGCAATAACGCTTTCATCAACGTAAACCGAATGCTCTTCATAAGTGTCTTCTCTCTTTAAATCGTTGGAAAAAGGTCAGTCGTCTTCATGAACTTCGGCATCGACGTGCGACCCCGGTACCTCCAAGGTCATTGCCACTACCAGGGGAGCCGTGTGATGATCAGGTTTGACGAGTTCAATCGTCTCAATAACTTCATCGCGTTTGGGACGGATCGAAAGGTAACGCAGCTGTCCGCCGTCAGCTGCTTTAAAAGCCAGTTGTGATTTGGGCACATCGAACGTTCCGATATAGTCAGCAAAGTGCTGTCCGTCGATCAGGGGATGCTCTTCAGTTTTCCCATCGGCATACTTGAGCCGCACGATCAGACACGCTCTTCCTTGGATTGGCTTCTGTGAGGCCCATCCGGCAACACCACTGAGCATGTGAATGCCCTTCACTGACGTCCGACTTCTGATACTAACGCTTTTGGGCATCTGCGGAGCGAACGGTCCATGAGGGCCGTTGAGCATCACAACATTATTAACGGTGGTCCCCTGTGGATCGATCAAACTGAACGGCATGCCATTGAAGCTGATCGTGCCCCACTTCGGTAAGATCAATCGCTCATGTTTGTTGTCGCGACGCGAAAACATGCCGTGCGTCGACACCGTGTTGGCAACCTTTTCCAATCCGAGTGGAATGAACTGTTCGTGTTCGGTCAGATACTCAAGCAGATTTACAAAGCCTTCATCGTTGATCGACTGCTCGAATCCTTCCGGCATCGCCGACTTCCTCGATGCCATCAACTCCTCGATGTCTTCTCGCAGAATCGTATGCCTTTTTCCTTGAGCATCAATAACTTCGATGGTGGCCAACGATTCCGCAGCTAACAGGCCACTGATCACGACGCCATCCACTGTAAGCACGGTGTATTGCCGATAGTTGGCTTCGACACTGCGGTTCGGGTCAAGAATATGGGTGAGCAATTCAGCTTTTGGGTGCACGGACATACCATTCAAGTTCGGCCCAACATTTTTGCCCTCTCCTTTAAAAATATGACATGTCGCACAGTTCTTTGTGAAAACCGCTTTGCCTATTCCTGAGTCTCCAGTCTTTTCCGTGAGAGGCATTTTTGCAGCTAGCAGCTTGTTGCGATCGTTGCTGATGGTAACACCACTAGACTGCATCACATCTCGCATGCCTTGGCGAACATCAGCCGACGGGTACCTCGAAAGGACGCCAACCTGCTGCGTCGAAAGATCAGAAATATGCAGATCACCTGTTTTGATCAAGGACAGGAGTTGCGTTGTCAGTTCTGGTCGCGACAACATGACGCGAAGAAGTTCCACTCGAAGTGCAGGTGTGGCGGTCTTGTTGATGCGAGCAAACCGCTCGGCGAGTCCTTCCGCCTTTGATCGGCTGATCGTTTGGATCAGACCGACAGACAGACTGAAGGGTGAGTGCGGGCCAATTAAACCCTCGATCGCCTCTGCTGAATCCACGCGACTAGAATCAAGTCGCATCAGTTCATTGGCCGCGTTGATTCGATCTTTGATGGCCAAACTACCATCTTCAATCCGACGGATGAATCCAGCGACAATGGGAGCAATCTCCTTTTGTAGCGACTGGTTCGACCACGATGCCGCCAACCGTGCCAACGATGCTTTTACGGAAACAGACGCTGACCCAAAGACCGATTGAAGATCGGCATCAACAGATGCATCCAACTTGATGATGTGATCTTTCGGCCAGCCAGCAGCCAGGCCCCTGATGATCGCATCCCTTGTTTCGTTGGAACTCTTCGCCATTGCTGTCAGTATTTCTGACACGGGCTCTTTCGTCGGACGCGTGCGAGCGAAATGCTCGGCAACCCGTACGATTAAATCATTCGAACGCGGATCAACTGATTGCTGATGCTTGAGCACGGCAGTCAGGAAACTTTCGGCATGCATCGCAGCGGCACTCGTCAAAGCATCTTTCAACCATCGATCCGATAGAACCTTCGTATCGTTAATTAATTCGCTAAGGTTTCTTCCTGCTTTGCCTCCAGGTGAATCAGACATTTTCAGGAGGGTCGCCAGTACCACCTGGTCATCGGTGTCTGCGATCACATTCGCCTCTTGTAACGCGGCAAGCGTCGCCGGGATTTCCGGAAGAACTCGTACCGCATTCAGTCGCACTCCGGCGGACGGATGGGCCAGAGCCTTCGTGACCGCATTGAATGCAGGACTGTTGTCGTCCTGCAACACGCCAAGCCCATGCAGCGTGTTCAACGCGTGAATTGCGCCAACGTTTAGGCCAATGCCATCAACGGTTTGGTCTTCAATCAGCGAGATGAGTTCAGGAACAACCTCGGTATCGCCGTGTTCGACGATCAACCTCTGTGCGTGCAGGCGGACCTGCATGGTCGGGTGTGTGAGCTGATCCGTACGATACGATTCCAGTTCATCGTTGTTCTTGACGACAGGCTGCAAGTCTTCCCCACGTGGTTTGTCCGGTACGATGCGATAAATGCGGCCATACTTCGTGTCTCGCAACTTGGTTTCGTAGGCTGCTCCCTTGCCCGTTTCAAAACCTTGCGGCGTTGGGTTGTGCTGCACAATAAAGTTGTACCAATCGAGTACCCAGACATTCCCATCGGGACCAACTTCCGCCATGATCGGAGCTGTCCATTCATCATTGCTGGCGAACAGATTGATCGGGCTGCTGGATTTCATACCAGCACCATCACGCTTGATAACAAAGGTACCGACAAGCTTGCCCGTTGGCCCACACACAAATGCGGTACGGTTCCACCAGGCCTGTGGATAATTTCGAGCCGTATACAAAGCGTGGCCAGCGGCTGCGGTATAGCCGCCGTGATGATCGACCTGCCGAACTTTTTTCGTAATCGGTTGGAATAGGTGTGTGTCGGCGATCGTGCCTAGGCGAAGTGATGCTGTCCAGCCGCGCACTCGTTCATAATAACGGTTGGCGATCGGCATAAACACACTGGGGTTCCGGTTCGCCGTCGAACCAAAGATCAACCCTTCTTCAGAGATGCCCAGCCCCCACGTATTGTTGTTTGTCGATCGTATGAATTCGAGCTTTTCGACCACCGGGTCGTCGTCTTGTGAGAGCCTGAATCGGAAAAATCCCATGCGGAATGCCGGTTGCTCCACACCGTTGATGACTGGCGACGACGTGTTGTATCCCTGCATCGCCCATATCCAGTTATCCAACCCATTACGAAAGTTGCCCACGCCACCGTGAGTGTCTCCGAGTGTCCAGTTGGACATCAATACTTTGTGAACATCAGCCGTACCGTCGCCCGTCGTGTCTTTCAGGTACAGCGTTTCGGTACCGTTTTGTACGACAATTCCACCACGATGAAAGGCAATCGCAGTGGGAATGCTCAAGCCTTCGGCAAACACCGACGACCTGTCAGCGCGGTTATCGCCATCGGTATCCTCAAGCACACGAATACGATCACGGCCACTTCCTGACTCGCTGAGTTCATTGGGATAGTCGACCGTCTCACAAACCCATAAGCGACCTTTTTCATCCCAGTTCATCGCGATCGGTTTACCGGCTAGATAGGCTTCCGGTCTGTCCTTGGTCTTCTATTCCATGGATATCATTCTCATCCGCGAAGAGCTCGACGTGAAAACCTTCTGGAGTCACGATGTGCTTGATGGACTCTTCTGCCGGGGACGGCTGTTGCATGAGTTTGATTGGTTTGCCCAATCGACCCTTGGAACGATCAGCGTTGTAATTGGGTATCTCCGGCCCCACGTCTACATACTCAAACGGCTTGAGGCCATTCGGAAGTTTCCGCATGTGCGGTAGGGCCGTCGCGACGGACGGGGCAGCCACAATTCCTGTCTCACCTGCGCCGCATGCCCAACGGATACCTCGCTCAAGCAGATTATGAAAATGCGGCTGGTTCCACGTGTGACTATCGTGTCCCCATGCGGTATAGAACACACGTCCCATGCCGTGAGTACGAATCCATGTCCACGGTTCACGCGTGTTGCCATTTGACTGTGCTCCGCCGGCACGGTATTCCAGCACCAAGCGATTCTGCTCATTGTGCTTGTGATGGACATAGGTTTCATCAAAACTCGTAAAGGTCTTGTAACCCTCTAAAATTGAATGCTCCACACTGGCTAACTGAGTAGTCATTTCGCCTTGGCCGTGGCTTTTGAATTGACCTCCCATTAACGCGACAACTTCGGGCGAATTGCGAAAGCAAAACGTCGCACAATGAATCGGCACAAAGCCTTTCCCCGAGGCGACATAATCAAGCAGTGCCTGGGCTTGCAACGGCTTAATGGTGTCGATGTTGGCGTAGAGAACGAGACCATCGTACTTACTGAGAGACTGGGCATTGAGTTTGTCCACGTCTTCGGTATAGCTGAGCTTGATACCCCGCTCTGCCATGACTGGTTCGATAATCCGGAACCGCAATGAAGGCTTGTGGCCTTTTTGATCACCAAGAAAAAGGAGTTCAACGTCCGTATCAGAAGCAAAAGCCGCCACGTGGCCAACAAGAAACACAGAAAGAAAGCAGAATACTCGAAAGCGATAATTCTGGGCCAACAACTTCCGGTTGTTCACCAAAAAAACCCAACACAACATGTTTATCACCACACATTTCGTCATATGACAATTGAATAGTAAGTGTTGCTGGACTCTGAAAACTTGGGCTCGTCGGGTTCCCATCGTTCGTTTCTCTCCAAGAGATGCATCTGCAGTGCTTTGATTGTGGATTTGCCGGGCAATCTATTGAGGCTTCTTATATCAGGGTTCTTATCAACGCTCTCTCACTTTGTGTTCATTCTGGGCTTCCAGGCGACAACTGTCGATGTACAGGTCTTTGAATCTGCCTTGGGCTTGGGCCTGAAAATGTACCGAACGCAGCCAGTCGTATTTTTCGGGGTTCCAGGGCAGAACTAACTCGCCAGCTACCTGCACCCACTGACCGGCTGTCAGTGCCACCGGGTCGATGGTGACGGCATCGACATATTGTTTGCCAGTTTGGCGATTGACCTGAATGAATTGTAGTGCCACCTTGCCAACGCCTTTGCCGCTGCCAATCCGCATCCAGGCCGAAAGCCGGTAGCGTCCGCCGCCGTGCTTTTCTACTTCTTTTGTTACCTGCTGACTCACGCGATTCCGACTATTGAAGTTGTCCACCGGCTGGCAGGCATAGCGACCTTCCTGTGGTGGCACAACCGCCGCACCGACCTGCCGGCCATTCCACGCAAAGCCAGCGATCTCGAAGCCTGGGTTCTTCAGCAGGTTGCTCGGGTCTGGATGAATCTGCCCAGCATCTGTCTCGATGTCCGATGAGTACGTCGCCACGGTTTTACCATCGCGTATGATTTTCAGGTTCTTGACGAAAGCCAGAGTGAAATTGCGCGGTGAGAAATCCTCGATCCAGCGGTCGCCCAGCTTGATGTCTTCGAAGGTGACGTTCTCGATAATCGACTCCGGCCCACCGCCGGTAATCTGGAGGGGATGCCCGTTGTCCGTCAAGGCAGAGATATTTTTCAGTACCACGTTTTTGAAAGAGCAGGGATACTCAGGCAGGTACATTTTTATGATGGGTTTGTTTCGACCAGGATTCTCGATCCGGAAATCACGTATACCCACACCATCGATCCAACGATTCTCTCCGATGCCACGTTGATCAATAATAATCCCACCCCACGTGCTCTTGTTATAGATAGAGTCGCAGTCTTCAGTGATGCTGTTGCCAGGCGTTTTCTGACCGCCCTCCGCCGTAAAGATCATGTCAACTCCGAACGTATCGTCACGCCAATAGACCATCCGCCGGAAGCGCACCATGTCTGCGGATCCTGCGATGTAATGCGAGTCGTCCTGCCCATGGATGAAGCAGTCCTCGGCGATGCCGCTGCCGAAAAAGTGGATGCCGTCGGTGTTCGTACGCCAGTTGTGTGTCTTGATATTACGAAACACGGTCGGACGCTTCGGATCTTTGCTGCCGCCCATCGAGGTGTGGTACGGGCTGTCAATGAAGGTGAGTCCCTCCAATACGGTGTCGGCTCCAAATAGGTGGATGGGCTTGCTGGCCGTCTTCTGCTCAACCTCGTACCAGCCGATCTTCCGCCCAGAAATTACACCCAAGCCAAAGACCTTGGCTTCGTCAGCACGGTTCCGAAAGCCCTCGCCGAAGCTGCCGTCTACCCAGGCATCACCGGGGATGTAGTACTGCTTGCCGGGGCGCAGGGGATGCGCCTTCTTGCCAAGACCGTGAACACCGGACATAAAGTAGAGGGTCTGCCAATCACCATCTACCGGTGGTTGGGTGCCGGGGTGAACCTGCACCACGCCCGGATCATCAGGTTGCGGCTTATCTGTCAGGTGCGGCGAGGCGAAGACGGTTATCATTTCATCCGTCTGACCGTTGATCTCAACGGCTACGTTCACTGGTACCTGCTTGCTCCGGGCTGTCGTCTTCTCGGCAAAGCGCGGCTCTATCTGAAAGCTGACGGAACGCTTGTCATTACTGATCACCGGCGTCAGTTGGCGGGAGATAGGTCGGATCACACATGTCTCAATGTCGCCGGGGCTGAGCTTGGTGATCTCCACTGTTACTGGCACATCCATCTCGAAGGTACACCATGATGAGGAGAGGCCGGTAACGCTCTCGTAGATTCCACGCGAGTGGATACCGGACTTAGTCTTGGCCGGACCAACCGTTTCCATGGTAAAGAGTGGTCGCCAGGCTTGGTCGTCGTGGACTCGGACGCGGGCCGAAAAGCAGCCGGATGGCACAATCCCGGGAATAGCAGGATAGGTGAAGAGCCCTTTGGATACGAAGGGAGCCGCAAGAGACGGGCCGAAGTTCATCGTGAGCATCAAGAGCAAACTGGCAAGAAGATACATCGGATTGCTCATGGCATCTTTCGTGGTAGCTAGGATTTCGGCACGCTCCTTTCGATCTTCATCGACCTTGGCTGCTCGACGAACGAGGCTTCTCATCGACGCTCCATCCCTTCGTGCTGATCTTTCCGTAGTACGGATAGTAATCCCAGTCCACGGTGCCACCGACGATGCGAGGATCACCGGTTTTCTTCAGGTGATCAAAAAGCCGCCCACGAAGTGACGCCTGCGCCTCTGTCATCGCGGTCGATCCTGCCAGGTTCACCATTTGGTGTGGGTCGTTCTTCAGATCATAGAGTTCCTCGGCTGGCCGCATTCCGAATGCAAGTTCAGCAAGATCCGCGACTCCATGTTCGTTTCGATGATCCATCATGAATGTCTTGGTGGGTGATGTGTCGATCTCACCGTACGGTATTGATCGCGCGCAAACACTTGCATCGGGAGACCCTGAAGGCCAGCGAGTGGGTTCAAAGTTGTGAATGTAGAGATAGTCTTCCGTCCGAATCGCACGGCAAGGATATCCTTTTCCACCTTTCCGACATCCATCATGTCGTTCCATAGCGATAAATGCCGCAGAACGTCCTACAGGGTCGTCACCTGAAAAGAATATCTCCATCAAGCTTTGTGCGGTCATCATGGCTGGTGGCGTGAGGCCAGCGGCTTCTAGAAACGTTGGTGCGAGATCGCTGAGGTTTACAAAGGCGTTCACATCGCGACCTGGGTTACAAATTCCACGAGGCCAGCGAATGGTAAGAGGCACTCTCGAGCCTGCATCGTAAAGACTTGCCTTTGCTCGAGGAAAGGGCATGCCGTGATCACTTGTGATGACCACGATCGTATTGTCCAGTTCACCACGTGCCTCGAGGGTGGCTATCGCGCGAGCCACCATCGAATCAAAGTGCTCAACCTCAACGAAATAATCTATGATGTCATTCCGCACAATATCGTTGTCAGGGAGAGTTGGCGGCACAACAGCTCGCGCAGGATCTTTACCCGTGAGTTTCCCCGCACCTGGCTGGTAACTGCGATGCGGTTCGGACGTCCCCAACCAGAAACAAAACGGGGTGCCATCAGGAACCTGCTTGAGAAAGTCTTCAAAGTTTCTCGCGTAGTCTGTGGCTCGAATACCTTTGAAGACCGGCTTCAGAGTGTGGTGATTGAATGGCTCGCCAGCAGGGTTTGTTGTCCGACCTCCCGGTTCAAGTCGCCCCGGGCTCCATCCCTTGCCGGTATAGCCAACCGAGTATCCAGCTTCTGCCAACAGCTCTGTGTACGTTGTGAACTTTGCAGGCAGTGTGCTGTGAATATTTCCTGCTTCTGCCAAACGCCAAATCGGCTGGCCAGTAAGAATCGCTGATCGTGAAGGCCCACACGTCGGTGCGTCACAAAAGGCATGAGTAAATCGCAGCCCTTCACGAGCAATTCGATCAAACGCGGGCGTCTTCACCACCGGATCACCATTGGCACCGGTATGTGCGTAGCTTTGATCGTCTGAAATACAAAACAGAATGTTAGGCCTGCCTGAACCGCCGACAGGAATATCCGTGTGATCAGAATCCTGTGCGGTCGCCGTGCTAAAGATGGCAGCACACGCGCAAATAAACACATAACAGGAAATCGCTGATGTCATTTTCATGTGCCGGCTCCTCTATCAGATATCTCGCTATGGTCCGATGTGTTACTCCGTGCTCCTGGAACTGCCCCAGGGTGAGCGCACGTGGCTGCTGCAACCTCACAGGACTTTCTCAGGTTCTGATCGTGAGGATAACCTCGCAGTTCACCGACGAGAAAAGCCGAGGTGAATGCATCCCCTGCCCCAACTGTATCAATCACATTTCTATTAATTCCATCCTGAGTGATAGTGCCCTCATGTGTAACCAGCACAGCTCCGTTTTCGCCGCGTGTTAGAACAACCATGTCGAGACTGCCAAACTCGAGCAGGCCTTGCAGCATCACGTTCGGTCGGCTGGTCTCGCTAATACTACAGGCAGAGCAAACCTCAACCAGTTCGTCGTCACTAAGTTTCAGAATGCTAGCGAGCTGAACCGAGTTACAAATCATCTCAGCATCAAAGAATGGTTGCCTGAGATTGATGTCCAGAACACGGGGAATTCCTGCAAGGGCAGCCGTCTCGACAGCTTCACGGATTGTGGCTCGTGAGACAGGATCGCGCTGCCCCAACGTCCCGAAATAGACCGCATCAACTGTAGCTATTCGCGACGCTATCGCATCGTTCCAAGTGAGGTTATCCCATGCCGAACCCTGATGAATCACAAACGTTGGTTTGCCATCATCATCAACTTCAACACTTACCATCCCGGTCGGTGCATCGGGAATTATCTGTATGAGACTCACGTCGATGCCATATGCACTGAGGATCCCTATAGCATCGTGTCCGTTTTTGTCATCGCCGACTGCGCTGAGCATTGTTACGTCGGCACCTTGAATCGCCGCGTGACATGCAAAGTTTGCTGGTGCACCACCAAAGCGTTCACCATCCGGGAACAAATCCCACAGCACTTCACCAAGTGAGAGAATCGTCGGACGTTTCATTCGGCCATCTGCCGTTCAAATTTTTGTATGGAGATCACGCAAGAATATCACTGACAACGTTGCCATAGACGTCAGTCAAGCGAAAATCACGACCGGCATAACGATAGGTCAGTTTTTCGTGATCAATTCCTAGAATATGCAGGATTGTTGCATGAAGGTCATGCATATGCACTTTGTTGTCTTGCGCAAAATAACCAAATTCATCGGTTGAACCATGACTGAAACCAGCCTTTACCCCGGCACCACTCAGCCAGACAGTGAATCCGGCAGGATTGTGATCACGCCCGTTTTTACCTTGTACAACCGGCGTACGACCAAATTCAGTTCCCCAGACGACAAGTGTATCGTCGAACATACCTCGTTGTTTCAAATCTTCAAGAAGTCCTGCTATTGGCTTATCAACACTCAATGCGTTCTTTGTGTGGCCCTTTACAAGATTATTATGCTGGTCCCAGACATATGGCGTACTCACTTGAATATATCGAACTCCAGCTTCACAGAAACGACGAGCCAGGAGGCACCGGTGACCGAAATTTGATGTTTCTTTCCGGTCCATACCGTACAAATTTCGTGTTCTTTCAGATTCATTACTGAGATCAATTAATTCAGGTGCAACACCTTGCATACGCGCAGCCAATTCGTAACTACGAATCACACCATCGAGCTGTGGATCCTGGCTCTTTTCAAAATGCCTTGTATTCATTTCATGAAGCATCTTGAGCTGGCGATGCTGTTGCACCGAGTGGGCACCATCCGACTGGAGGTAGTCAATCGTTGCATCTTCTGCTTTACTCGCTGAGTGACCAAGTGCTGTGGCCTGATGATGGGCAGGAAGGAAGGCTGAACCATAATTACGGGTTCCACCATGTCCCGCTGGCGGCGTAATACTGATGAACGCTGGAAGATTTTCATTCTCTGCACCAAGGCCGTAACTCACCCACGCACCAACCGACGGTCGCAAGAGATTATCGTTACCCGTATGGATCATCGAAACAGCTTGACCATGCGACGTCCCTTTTGTGTGCATAGACTTGATGAAGCAGAGATCATCGGCATGCTTTGCGAGGTGAGGCCAAAGCTCGCTTACCCATGCACCACTTTCTCCGTACTGTTGAAACTTCCAGGGTGTATCTAGCAGATTGCCGTTTCCTGCCCTGTCTTTCAGTGACACATCCAGATTTTCAATCCCTTTAAAGGGCAGCTTTTTTCCGTTGTACTCAGTCAGTGCGGGCTTCGGATCAAACGAATCCACCTGAGAAACACCGCCGTGCATGAAAAGAAATATCACGCGATTGGCTCGGGGCTTATGGTCCAAGCCGGAACCCGCAGCACGTGCAATGCGTTGCGCGAAAGCCTGAAATGCGAGAGCCCCAAAACCGCAGGCTGTTGACTGCAACCAGTGGCGGCGGTTGTAAGATGCTGTGAATTGATGACACTGATTCATACCGTGTTCCTGATGCCACTACTCAATAAACCGAAATTCTGCTGAACAGAATACAACCTGGACAAACGAAGCAAACGCCTGTTCAAGTGCCTGCCCCCCCTCCATCAACTCAGCAACATATGCCTTACCACGCTGCACTTCATTGTGTCCCGCTTGGCGAATGAGAACACGTCGATAGAGTTGCTGAATGCTCTTCTCAATTGTCACATTGTTCTGCAGTAAGAGCAAACTCAGAGCATGTGACATTTCATGAACAAATGGTGAATTCATCATAAACAAGGCCTGCGCAGGCACCGTTGTTATTGCCCTCTTCCCTGTGACAAGATCGGGGTTCGGAAAGTCAAAAACAGCCAACGATGGTGGAACAGCACCTCTCACAACAGGTAGATACACACTCCGCTGTCGAAGCTTACCAGTTTGCCCCAACGACACATGCCGCTTTCCGTTTGTATTAATAGCATGCATGCCCAACTCACTTACAACGGACTCACGAGGCTTCCTGTCAAGCTTCCCTGAAAGTACCAATATCGAATCACGAATTGTCTCAGCCGGAGCAGGCCGCCTGTACTGTTTTTGAACGTGTGATTTTTCACCAGTTTCCTCGGAAACGTCAGCGACAGCCTGCTGATATGTTTTCGACGTAATAATTTTTCGGATCACACTTTTGACTGACCAATTGCCTTCCACAAACTCTTCGGCAAGAAAATCAAGAAGCTCGGGGTTCGACGGAACCGTTCCGCGCACACCAAAGTTGTCGCTCGTTTCTACAATGCCTCGGCCAAACAGATGCTGCCAGATCCGATTCACCATAACTCGAGCAGTCAGTGGATTCTCCTTTGCGGTGATCCACTCAGCCAGCTGCACTCGCCCTGACTCATGAGTTGGGATAGAGAACTGTGTCTCACCATTCCAGTTCACTACCTGGAGAATACCCCGCGGGACTCTTTCTCCCTGATTTTTTGGTTCTCCTCGAACGCGTACATGTAAGTCACCTACGCCTTGAGGCCCATTGTCTTCAGCAGCCATAGCCTTCGGCATTTCAGGACTATCTTTTTTCATATCCGCGAGCGTTTTTTCGAGATTTGCAAGCTCCTCATCCAAGGAAGACGTGTCAGTGGACACGTCTTTCTCAAGATCTTCTACATGCACAAGTCGAACGGCATCAGCAAGAACAGGCTTGTCTGTCCCGTTACCAGCAAGATTTACGACAGCTTTCGTATCAAATTTAAACTGGCCAAGCGGCTGCCAGAGCTGATCAATCGAAGGAAGGACCGTCTGATCAACAACAATTTGATTCTCGCCATCAGCATGGTGAACCGTATAACGAACTTTCGTTGCAAGCCCCTTACCACCTCGAAAGCTGACTCGAAGCTCATATTTCCCTGGCTTGGGTAGAGTAGCTTTCCATTGAATTGAAAATGGCGTCTTCTGATTATCTGCCACAAGATAGTGATCACCGACATAATTCGGACGATGAGTCGACTTGCGCCATGTCCCTTTTCGAGTAGCGTCACTATCGTCAACGAGCACGCCAACTGCTGAGCCTAAAACGTCCTCTCTTTCCCGCTTTCTCTGCTGAATCCTTTCCTCAATGTCTCTCACCTTTAAACGGAACGCTTCCAACCGCTGCTTCTCGTCGTCATCGATCAGAAGATCTGTTTCTTTCCACCCGGAAACATTGACATTGTTCATGAGAATGCCATCGGTCGTCCGGGTGCTATGGAGGATGCCCGCCATGGCGTAGTAGTCTACGGTTGGTATCGGATCAAACTTGTGGTCGTGACATCGGGCGCACCCAAGCGTGAGCCCCATGGTTACTCGACTGATTGTGTCGAGCTGTTCATCAGCAATATCAAGACGCATCTTCTCCTTATCTCGTTCGGTCAACATTTTCGGACCAACCATCAGAAATGTTGTTGCAACGAGCTGCCTATTTCTTTGTTCAATTGTGTCGTACGGAAGAAGATCTCCTGCGATTTGCTCCTGAAGAAACTGATCGTACGGAAGGTCATCATTCAATGCATGAATCACATAGTTTCGATACCGCCACGCCTGTTGATACGTAAGATTGAAGTCACTTCCGTTCGAATCCGCATAACGAGCGACATCGAGCCAATGGCGAGCCCACTTTTCTCCAAACTCTTTTCGATCAAAGAGGTCATCGAGAGCTAACTGGACTGCTCTCTCAGGAGATTCACCGTGATAAACCTCATGAAATTCCCTCTGCTCATCCAGAGTTGGGGGCAGCCCTATGACATCAAGAAACAGCCTTCTTACAAGCTTGTCAGCAGAAGCAGGAGGCGACTGAGGACAAGCAAGCCCATCAATCAACTCATCTTCAGAGAAGGTTCGACGTGGCTGAAAAGACCAAAAGCTTTTTCCAGCCTCGATGTCTATGACCTTTTTTTCTTGTGCTACCCCTTCGGCTTCTCTTGGGTCGACAGCTCCGTCTTCAATCCATTGAGTAAAGTCACGAATAACTTTGGATGGGAGCCGCGATTTCGGCGGCATTTCTGACATGTCGCCACTGTAATTTATCGCAAGAAGAACATGACTCTCATTTGGATTACCAGGAATGATTGCCGGCCCTGAGTCTCCACCAACAAGCCATCCCTGTTTGGAATCAAGCAGCAAGCTGCCTTTTGCCTCTCCGGATTCGGCTGAATGGCATTCATAGCAATGTTTGATAAGCACTGGCCTGATGTTGGCCTCGAAAAAATCAATTTGTGAAGCACTACCATCGGACGCAACGACATGAGATGCTGCGATTGCACCGACGCCAACAAACGCTGAAAGAACGTAGATAATGATTTTGATTTGTGACATCACATCCCACACTATGCCAATTACCCCATACAAATGTCGCGGACGGGCACACATTATGAAAAGCAATGCCACAAACCTACTTCGCGAGGATCACTGCAATATCTGCTGCAGATCCAAAATCATTACCTGAAACTTCGGATATATTGCGTACCAGTACATAGCGAGCCGCTATTGCATCACCCTCCACACGCTGAGCCTGCTTTTCCTTTTTAAAGAGACAGCGCACGTACGGCTCTTCTGGAAAGTGATCAGCGTTATCCGACACATAGAATTCTGTTTCTTCAAAAGCACCGTTCCACCCCTTATCTTGCCTGGCTAAATAATAGAAACCATTGATCATTCGGGTTTGACCCAAATCAATCACCAGTTCATGCGGATGCTTCTTCTTTTCTTGTGAAAACTGTGAATGCCACACTTTACTCGGCTTTCCATCTATTGCATATTTCGCAAGTCGGTCGTTCGCCCTGTTTTCACTGCTCCAGCGGATCAACTTCATCTCTTCAAATGGCACGATATCCTGTTCTGGGATTCGTTGTGCGTTTTTCAGGGGACTTTGATCTTCACGCAACGTCCCCCACTTTGCCTTTCGGTCTCGCTCGTGACGCTCTCGACTTTTGTCATAGTACGTTCCGGCTTCAACCGGATCGTGCGAGGCATCTGCAAAGGCTTTCATTTTCTCAAGAATATCTGAATGACTCTCTGCGACAGATGTGGACTCACTCACATCACTGGACAGATCATAGAGTTCCCAAGGCTGATTCTGCTTACTTCCCTTTGGCTTTCCGGGCTGAATTGCTTTCCATTTTCCATAGCGAACCGCCGTCTGATTCCCGTACTCCCAATACATCATTTTATGCAACTTCTGCGATCCGTCTGCCCCGAGAAGCGTCGGAGCAATCGAAATGCCATCGGTATCTTCAGGAGCTTTTGTATTCGTTAAGTCAGCAATCGTTGCCATCATGTCGGGCTGATAAAAAACAAGATCACGAACCGTATTCGCCGCAACTACTCCAGGCCATCGAACAAGAAACGGAATCTTTAAGCCACCTTCATAGAGATTGCCTTTCCCACCGCGAAACTCAACGCTAGTCTCTGGGTTGACATTCGGCCCAAAAAAACCACGCGGATGTTCCTTGCTTTTAAATCGATCCTGCCCACCGTTATCTCCGGTAAAGAAGACAATCGTGTTTTCTTCGAGCCCAAGTTTACGCAAAAGATCAAGGACATTCCCAACCTCACGATCAACCATTGAAACCATTGCAGCATAGTTTTTTGTGTCTTGAGAAATCGTGGGGTCACGCATCCATGCTTCGTTCTTATACAGTTCCCACGCGGGGTCATCGGCAGGAATGTCGTACATGCCATGAGGCGGTGTGATTGGCATGTAACATAAGAAGGGCCTTTCTTTATTGTCTCGGATGAACTGAAGGGCTGCTGCATGAATTGGATACTCTGAATAGGTTTTTCCGGTTCGGCCACCCACATTCCCCTCCAAAACAACCTCTTCACTATTACGAATGAGGTACGGCGTATAGAAAGAGTGTGCGTGCACCTGATCGTAGTATCCAAAGAAGACATCGAACCCATGCTTCTCCGGGACGCCCGTCGAATCACGCCCTCCACACCCCCATTTACCGAATCCACCTGTGGCATAGCCTTTCTGCTTCAGCATTGAAGCAATCGTTTCCTCACCCTCTCGTAACGGAGTTCCACCATCGTTGGCTCGTACCGACGCATGTCCGGAATGCTTGCCCGTCATGAGATTACATCGCAAAGGAGCACAGACAGGCGAGCCTGCGAGCGCATTTGTGAATCGCATGCCCTCTCTGGCCATCTGATCGATGCGAGGAGTTTTAATATATGGATTCCCCATATGGCCAAGTTCAAAATACGCCAGTTCATCTGACATGATGTAGATAATATTTGGCAGATTCTCACCACGGACAGTGCCCGTGCAGACCCATGCAACAAATAGCAAAGAACCCAGCCGCAACCATTTCAAAAAAATCATACCCCACACCCCATATAAGCCTTCGTTCAATCAACTACCCAACACACACTTTAATTCTCAATAAAGCTGCGACTCACCACAATTTCTTGAATAAGATCCCGCAGACCCTTCCCTGGGCTACTTATCTCTTGGACGATCTCATCAATGACAGGTCTGTCGCTGACTTCTAGTTCGCGGCCTAAAGCGTATGCAAGAAGTTTTTCCGTGATGCAGCGAGTGAACTGATCCTTTCGCCTCAGAAGAGCCTCTTGAAATTCTGCCGGAGTCTCGAACGAATCTCCATCAGGCAGCTTCCCTGACGAGTCAATCGACACTTTCCCGTCATATTCATCCCGCCAACCCCCAATGGCATCATAATTCTCGAGGGCAAATCCAAGTGGATCAATCTTTCGATGACACTCAGCACACGTTGCAACATTGCGGTGCTTTTCAAGTTGATCACGAATACTGACAGCACCACGGATATCTGGCTCAATAAGCGGCACGTCAGGCGGTGGCGGTGGTGGAGAATAACCAAGCACTTTTTCAAGCACATAAATACCACGAACAACAGGTGATGTATCAACACCATTTGCTGATGCCGTCAAGAATGCACCATGGCCAATCAATCCACCCCGTCGACTTCCTTGCAACGACACTTTTGTAAGCCATTTCCTTGAACACCTTCAATACCGTAATGCAAGGCAAGTTCACGGTTCAAAAATGAATAGTCTGCATCCAGAAAATCCTGTACGTTTTGGTTCGTATCGAGCACATGCCGAAAGAACGATTCCGTTTCTTGACGCATAGCCGACTGAAGATTATCTCGGTAATACTCAAGAAATTCTGCTGACGGAGGCATCGCACCAATGTTGTCCAGGTCCAACCACCGCCTCACAAAATGATGTACGAATCGATCAGAACGTGGATCAGCCAGCATGCGTGTGACCTGTTCAGGTAACTCTGCTCTTAAGTTTTTGTGAACTGCCAAGTCAAGCAACATTTCATCTGGCGGCGACGACCAAAGAAAATAGGACAACCTCGAAGCCAGTGCGATTTCTTCGAGTGGCCCTTCACCGAGATTCAAATATAAAAACCCTGGTGCACAAAGGATGGACTGGCATCCAAGTTGAAATGCCTCTAAAGGATCTACTCCTGCTTTGAGGCTCTCAGCAACAAGTTCCTGAATTGGTTCTACTTCGCCTTCAACAGGTGGACGGCGAAATGCTTTTTTAGCGAATAAGTCAAGCTGCCGATGTATTGTCTCGGCATCGAGCTCCTCACGAGTCAACTCCCCATAGAGTGCACGATGCCCGGCGGTTGGCCAGACATCAACGTGCGGCCCTTCTAATCCAATTTCCCAAACGCGCAGACGCGGTCCCTGATATCCCTTGAGTACCCCATGCGCTTTTTCGAGACCACCTTTCATATCAACAAACGGCTTGAATTCGGGTTTGTCGGCGGCGTGTGTTGTCAGCATTCGCACCATGCGCTTGGCGGCCATCGGCCCATTACGAAAGCGAACTTCCGGCTCAAATCCTGCTTCCATATAGACATCCCACTCAAACCACTCAGGTTCTTCATTCGTCAACTCGACTCTCGCTAGGGAAATCATTTTCGAAACATTCCCAGTACTTACAACACTTCCCCTTCGATCGACAGCAGCGATTTCCATAACCAGACGGATCACCATTGCGAAAATCACCCAGTGCTTTTCCATAGTCATGATGACGACTTATCGCTGCCGCCTTCACACGAATGGTGTATATACCACTATGCGGCACACCACCCTGCCGAACCAAAGGAAGAAATCCAATATGCCCACCACGATAGTGACGACCATAAAGATCAGTAAAAGGCGTATCGGGTGTAAAGCGAAAGCGATCAACTTTGAACAGTTTTGGTAAGTCTTCGTAGCCTTTCCCACTAAAATAGAAAGGTGATGCTTGCCTGTAACTTTTCGCAACTGGTCGTTTCCCGAACTTCGTGGCGCGATGAATAGCTTCTTCAGCCGCGCTTAAGTAATGGTCCATTAACATGCCAGAGGTAACGAGACCAGCACCGTTGTTATCGAAGCCGTCAACCACAACCTCCTCAGGAAAATCTTCTGACGGATTCCAGAACCTCAACATCGAGTCCGAGTAGATCTCCCGATCGTTTGCCGATACTCCCAGGCATTGAGCCGCCGAAGAACACTATGCCCACCAGACGTGTTGAGTTCGGCATGAGCAGTTTCAATGCGGCGAGTGAGCGCATCAATCATGGCAAGACGTTCGTCAGGGGAAGGCTGGGGCTTCCCTTCTGGTGGCATGCTTTCAAGATTCAGTTGATCCACAACCTCTTGGTAACGACCCAAGTCATCGAGATTCTTAATTTTTGATGAAAGCGTATCGAATCGGCGGTCAGCTTTTTGTTTTTGATCACCGTGACATTGGATGCAGTATTTTTCGAGAAATGCTACCGCATTCTGCTCGGCCGCAATCGGGCCAACTGTGTTTTGGTCCGCGACTGCAAGTAGGCTCAGACCATGAAAGAAAATGACGGCACAGTAGATCGTGGTTTTCATGCCACTCTCCTATCCAATTTCCATTGGGGAAAAGGTCCCTGTGCTTCTACCAAAATGATCGGCTTCTTCTGCTCCGAACCACTGCAAAACAGACAACCACAGATTCGAAAGGGGGACTCGTCTATGTTGCTCTTCAGGACAAATAACATGCCCCTGATGCTTGAGTCCACCACCGGCAAGGAGCACTGGAAGATTTCTATTACTATGGATCGATCCATCACTCATGCCACTACCGAAGACAACTAATGTGTCATCGAAAATCTGACTTTCCTTCAACCGCTCGAGAAAGTTACTAAGCTTCGTTGTTAAAAAAGCTTCCACCACCTGGAGCTGACCAATTCGGTCCTCTGATTTCCCATGATGAGAAAGACCATGGTAACTACCGAGGTCCAACTCCGACGTCCGGAAACCCAATCCAGTTTCAAATGTTGCCACACGAGTGGAATCTGTCTGCAAAGCAAGAGCCATGAGGTCGTAGAAAAGTTCGACCTCATCAATTTGCTGCCGTTCCTCATCTAGCACTTCTTCTATCGACGGTTTCGGTTTGGGTCGATGCAACCATTCTTTAGACATTTGCAGTCGCCGTTCAACATCACGGACTGACGTCAAATATTGATCGAGTTTGTCTTGATCTGCTGTATTGAGCGTTCGGTGCAAGGCACGTGCTGAATCACGTAATACATCAAGTACACTGCCGCGATGCTCAAGCCGCATGCGTTCATTCTCCACCTTACTCTGGGGCAAACTCACGAAAAGTCCCCGAAACAGCATGGCAGGATTATTAATTGGTGGTACATGAACACCAGCGCGCGTCCAACACATATCGGTACCATTAACAATACCTGTATTGATGGAGGGAAAACGGGTTTTGCTGCCAACGAATTCTGCTGCTGCCTGATCAAGCGAGATATTCTTCTCAGGGAATCCAGCGGCTTCTTCTTTCTTAATACTCGTAAGAAATCCCTGTACCGCGCCATGCCCACCGTTGAGTCCATGGTCCAAATTTGAGAACACCGTGAGAGCGTCACGATGCATATCCAGTGGCTTTAGTGTCGATGTGGGAACATAATTATGGCCAGCAGCTTTTGGAAAAAAGTTGCCCGGATAAAAGCCAAGGTGATTCCCAACACACACCAACCGTCGTGGAGATTGATCTCCAACGCCTCTTTCTCGACCGAGGCTCTGAAAGGCTGGAAGGGTCAGGGCAAGCCCAGCACCGTGAAGCAGGTTTCGTCGTGTCAATCGATGTGCGGTATTGCTCATTTGTTTTCTCAGCTACATCTCATCGAAGAAATACTCAATCGAATATTCCATGTTCTTCTACACACTCGTATTATGCACTCATTTAGCTTGTACGCCATTTTTGGGGCTCACATAGACATAATACGCACTGAGCATTGTATTGTCTTTACCTCTAAACCACGTGTGTAAAGCCGTTGGGCCCTTCTTCAAGTGCATCGTAAAAGTGATACCTTTGTCATCTTTCTTGACTTGCTTGGTGAGACCCTCAAATTGATAGCCCTTTTTTTCACCAATGCTCATGTGATTATGGCCGGCGAAGTATAGGCTCGCCTGAGTAATCGGTAACGCAGTTCCTGTTCCATCTGGCAACGTTCCCTGAATCGTTCCATCTGCCTCTTTGGGCCAACGACGAAGCTCGATGTCATAATCACCAGCCTCCGCCACATCGATCAACCAGTATCCACTTTTCTGCTGGCCTCTGAGAACCTGCCCTTGCTGGTCCACGAAGACATCCAACCATTCGGTGGCAGATAGTTTGGTAGGGTTCTCATGCTTTGTTCCAACGATGATGCGTTGTTCTTCGTTCGCGGCCGCTCCGACTCGGTCCCACCATTCAGCGAGTCGCTTTCGCAATTTCACGACGACCTCTGGATGCTGATCGATGACATTGGTTTGCTGAAGAGGATCAGTCTCCAAATTATAAAGCTCACGATCCTCCAAGAGACGCCACCGTTTCCAGAGCACACCAGCCTGATCAGATCGCATCTGAGTTTGACTATACGGTGACGGGTAATTCGCGAACCCCGGCATCCTGCTGTAATTGATGATGAGAATTCGATCATCAGGCACGTGCTGTTCACCACGTAAAACCGAAGCCAGACTCATTCCGTCAAACTCGGGTCCGTTCTCAGATTTGATTCCACTCAATTCCAATAGAGTCGGCAAAATATCTTGTACTTGAGTAAGTCCGCCAATGTCTTGTGGTTTTGCGAGATTGCCATCAGGCCAACGAATGAAACACGGAACACGATGCCCACCCTCCCAGAGTTCCGTCTTCCTGCCACGCATTCCAGCATTAAAATAGCGAGGTCCCAAGAGGCTGCCATTGTCCGTTTTGAAAATCAGAATCGTATTGTCAGCCAGGTCTTCGTCGTCAAGAAACTCAAGCAGGCTCCCCATGTTGGCATCGATGTTCACAATCATGCCTAGATAATTGGCGAGTTGGTTCTTTAATTTTCCATCCAGATGATCAAACTGGGGATCGGCCAATCTTTTTGTAATCACATCACGATCTTCAGGCTTCGGATTGAATGGCCCGTGTGGCGTATTCGTTGCAAGATAGCACATGAACGGTTTATTCGCTGCTACGGACTTTTTCATGAATGCCTTTGCTTCGGAAAAAAACACATCCGTGCAATAACCTGAAAACTGTTCTTCTGTGCCGTTGTGAATATAGACGTCATCAAAATAGTCGTTGCCCCAATAGCTTGGAACAGAGGGAATGGACGAGGAGGGATACCAGACGCTCTCCTGAAAGCCACGGTCCTGCGGACGAAATGGATAGTTGGCACCAAGATGCCATTTACCAAATACTCCCGTGGCATACCCCGCGTCGCCAAAGTAATTGGCGATCGTAGGGATTTCCGGACGCAGTAGAGCGCGACCGCTACTTACGTTAATTGCGCCATTCCTCGCCGCATCAATCCCAGTTAGCAACTGTCCCCTCGTTGGTGTGCACATGGGTGCAACGTGGTAATCCGTCAGTCGCAAACTCTCATCGTGCAGCAAGTCGAGGTGAGGGGTTTGTAAAACCGGATTGCCATGTACGGACAGTTCTGGATACCCCTGATCATCGGTCATGACAACAATGACATTTGGCTTTTCGGCCGAAACTTTAGCACAAGCCGCTTGGCAAGCGAAGCAGGTGATGAAACCCAAGAACCAGTTGCCACTTCTTGAATTATGTATGAAATTCACTTTGTTGCTTTCTTTTTATGCACAACTTCATCGAGGTTGGCTTGTATTTGCACATCACTTACTGAGGGTGATGGACAGCCTCCCTCGGGCACCTTGACATGGGCTGTCCATAAAATGCCATTCAGTACCACCGTACGAAAGTTTTCATCAAGCCAGCTCACATGATTGTGCGCGCCAGTAAAACCAAAACCTCGACCACCGGAAGGGCGCTCATACGCCCATGCCACGACTTGTTTTTCGCCCGCTGCAACAGCCCTACGGACTGCAGAATTTCCACTTCGCGGACCATCTGGTCGACGGAGCGTGTTCGGTGGCGGAAGGTCAGCAAGTATTGGAGTAACGCCTTTCATGTCATCGACAAACCGCATGTGGTAATACCATTCATCATCGACCTGAAATGGCTTCAAACCATTTGCAACAGGATGCTCTGGAAAGTCGGTAAAGTGTGGCGTCCAATGCGGATTAACTGACCAGTCGAGATCACAGAATCCACCCATCCATTCAAGAAATTTTTGACCGGGCTCGCCTTTCTCCGCTTCGGTTGCCCAGTGAATCATCACGACACCAACCCCCGACTTCATCAGTGCATCAAATTCAGCAAGATGCGGATTGAGTACATGCCCTTGATGCCCTGTACAAAAAATTACAACAGTCGCCGCATCCTCGAAGACAGACAAATCTTCTGGGTAGCCAAGCACGGGAACGAGTACTGTTTCAACGTCGAGGCCTGATCGATCGAGCGCATCAGCCAAGATCATATTTCCGGCTCGATGCTCATGCTTCATTCGCCCATGACTGGGCTTCCCTGAAATAAAGACGATCTTTGCTGGCTTGTCAGCCTGAACCGAAGCATTGAAAATAAAACATGATGCAGTCAGCAGGCAGAAAAAAGTGACTCGTTTGAAACTCCGTCGCATCACTCTACTCCGTAACGAGTTCCAAATTATTCCAATATGCCCATTCATTATGCCAATCGTTCGCACGATTTTCTAAAGCCAGCGAGACACGACGGCCAGCGAATTCAGTCAAGTCAACCGACACATCGAGCCACTCATCTGATTCAACTGTATCTGGCCCAATAACGTAATCCGCCATTACTTTTCCATTTGCGATGACTCGGAGTTGCCAGTCACCATGTGGATGATGACTGACGCGAAGCTTCAGTAACGTCTTCTTATCCTCAGGTATTGTGAGTTGATTCTTGCTCAAAACACACGGCGTTTTTCGATCGAGAGGATGCGTCTGCACCGCTAACTCATTCCGAAAGACAGCATGTTCAACAACGCCACCTTCTCCAACATCAGACACTCGCAGCGCTGTAGCCATTCCCCCCTTTGCGATCTTTTTAATCAGGCCGTTCCACACTTCAGCCTTTTGCACCTGGTTGAGTTTTTTATTGCCCCCGTCGCCCGTAATCAATCGTCTTGCAACAAACTCTTGCAACCTCGGTAGTGTACCAGCCATCACAAGCTCAAGTGACTCACGTGGATACTCCGGTACCATCGGCTCCAACGCAAACCAGTACATACGGGGCAGATTATTATCACTCACATCCTCTGCATGTGAGACGAGCCCTTGAAGAATTGACCATCGCTGAGCGAACGGTAGTCGCTGTACTGCGGAAGCCAGATACAGTCTCACAACCTGCGATGGGTCATCCTGTGCCATGGCAGCCAGTTTCTCAAGGACATCTGGCTCGAGAACCCAGCCTGCATCCAGCTCTGGCTGAAACGCATTTGATTCACTCATATCACAGAGGAATTGAATGGACCATGCCCGAACATGCTCATCTGCATCATTGAGCAATTCATAAAGACGGTTTTCCGTCAGTCCGTCAGTCACATACAACGCCCATAACGCACGCAATCTTTTGGGTGGCTCTGATGTTGCGTTGAGGATGTCATTCAATTTCTGATGTACCACTTTACGATTGAGCGTTCCACTTGCCTGCCGATACTGCAGGAGTGTTCTTGCATGGCGAACAAACCAATCGTTTGAATGCAACTGGTACTCTACGAGCTCTGCATCAGACATAGCAGAAAGATCTGGCGTCACCTTGTCCTTCACGCCAGTCGGCATAATTCGATAGATACGCCCGCTGTTGGGAAACTTTACTTCATTCCCACAAATATTCTGATCATGCCAATCGAGAACATAGACGCCGCCTTCGGGGCCAATCTCAACGCTGAACCCAACCCATGCCAGATCGTTCGTTGGTAGAAAATCATCACCATGATGACCAATAAAACTTGAACCCTTTGGCTCAAGTACATCCGTCAATACAGCATGCTCATGAATATTGCACATAAATAGACGGTCACGATATTCGGCAGGGAACACATCTGCCAAATAAAACCGAGCCCCCCCATGAGCAGACAAGTGCGTATGATCTCGGATGGTTTTAATGTCGTCATAGATGTACGGATTAACGTGCGGGCGTGCTTGCTTGTGATACGTTCCACCTTGTACGACATGAAAAAGATGCGGAATAACACAACACGTTGCACACCCCTGCCCGTAATCATTGAAATCGAATCCCCACGGGTTTGACAATCCACGAGCAAAGATTTCAAAAGCTTTTCGAGTTGGGTGATATCGCCAAATACCGGCATCAATAAATTGACGCTGTGCATCTGTGTCACCTGGCTTCCCAACATTGGAACGTGTAAATACGCCATGGCAACCGTACAGCCAACCATCAGGACCCCAAATGAAACTATTGAGGGTTTCATGCCGATCCTGAATACCCCATCCGTCAAGCAAGACTTGCGGCGGCCCATCAGGGACATCATCGCCATCTTTATCTGGGATAAAAGAGAAATTTGGCGGCGATCCAACAAACACTCCACCGAATCCACAGGCAATCCCAGAGGTGAATGTCAGTTTGTCTGTAAATGTTTTCTTCTTATCAAAAATGCCATCGCCATCGGTGTCTTCAAGTATCTGAATTCGACTCACCGGGTCGTCAGTATGTTTTTTACGAGTTTGATAATTAAAATTTTCCACAACCCATATCCGGCCACGATCATCAAAGCAGAAGGCAATCGGCTCAGCAATATCCGGCTCAGATGCAAAAACAGAGACTTCAAACCCGTCTGGAATCGCCATTTTTGAAACCGCATCTGCTGGTACCAAAAATGGAGCGTCGCTGTCCTTGTGCTGTTTTTTGGGAAGTTGATTACGGCCGTCACCAGCATCCGCGAAAGGAATTGAGGCTATTCCATGCACCATAAAGACCGCCAACGCAGCAAGTGACACTGCATTCCTGCGCTTGTAAGAGAATCGTTGCATTGCTCGATTTATCATGGCAACTCCACTTGCTCAGTCGTCCTTAAATATTTCACAAGATCGATGACCTCTTGTGGCTTCATGGCATCCAATTGTCCATCTGGCATCATCGACTGCGGTGAAATCTTTCGGAAGTCGATGTCTTCTTTCGCAATGACAACTCTCGGCTGCTCCGGTGTTCGCAAGACAATTTTTGTGCCGTCTTCTTCAGCCAATACGCCGTTCACAATACGGCCATCAACCGTCAGCACCGACACGGTCCTGTACGCATGCGGAACATCCAAACTGGGATACACACTATTTAATAATATGTAATCAAGATTTGCACGGTTTGCACCAGTGAGCTCCGGACCTACTTTTCCACCTTCGCCATACAGCACATGGCAGGCAGCACAGGTCTTCTGAAATATTGCCCTGCCTCGTGAAGCATCTGCTGCTGCCACAGCTGAAGGCTTGCACAGCTTTTTATATTTTTTAATAAGGTGCTCTCGTTCTGCACCGACAACCGGCAGTGCACCATACACAGTGGTAAACTTTTTCCCAAGGAGATTTTTCAGCGATCGGGCCACCTGCACTGGGACTGCACTGGGTTGTATCTGATTCGTCTTCAAAGCTTCCAGCAGTGCTTCAGCGTAAGCCTTTCTGGAGGCGAGCGTTTCAATGACTGCTCGCTGTTGCTGGGCATTCAGTTTGGAATAACGTGAGATGAGTACAGCTGGTGCCTCGTCATTTCTGACAACGGCGTAGCCACGTATTGCACTGAGTGTCAGTGCTGGTTCATCAATAAGCACTTTGAGGAGCTGTGAGGCCTCTTGGTTCTGCTGGCCAAGCAAAAGACTCAAAGTTGAGCAGCGTTGGGCGGCGGCTACGCTTGAATCTTGAACACACTGCAAAGCGCTCGCAACTGCCACTGTGTCACCAAAGATTTGAGAGAGAGCCAAAGCGTGTTGACGCACCGTCGAACTTGTGCTGCACGCAAGCGTATTGCTCAGCGTGGACCAACCCTCAGGAGCACGAACGCTCCTGCGACCTTCAAGCCCAAGGAGCATTCCCTTCAGTAGAGCGGCCTGAACGCTGGTGTCTGTTGTTGACCGAACGGCACTTACTACAAGCTGAAAAGATTCGTCATCATTACTCGCAACGACGTCTTCCCCAGCACCTTGGACAAACAACAGGCCCAAGAGCATAAAAATCGTGACGGCATATTTTGTGTGCATCGTCATAGCTCATTCCTCATGTGCGACAGTCTGTGTTGGCAATGTAAATTCTGGCAATCGAACGATTTCACCACCTTTGAGTGCCGATTCATGAGCACAGATACCAACACTTGTCCAGTTGGCACTCGTAAGAGCATTGGGCCACGGATCACGATCGGAGAGAATGGACGTCACGAATTCATGAACAAGATGTGGATGTGAACCCCCGTGACCACCGCCTTGCAAAAATGAGAGATGATCTGCGTCGTGAATTTCCTGTGGAAGCGTGAACCTACGAATCGACTCCGGAAGAAGGTGAGCGTAGTCAGGAACTGCGATTTTTTCTGGAATCTCTGGCTCTGGCTTTTTGGCTGTATGAATAACATGGGGCTCATTTTCAACTAATGTCCACTCAAAACTTTTTTTCGTTCCATAGACATCAAAACTCTCACGGTATTGCCTTGCGACGTCGTACAGACACCGCCAAACATGTGCCGTCAGATCACTGTCTCGCAGTTTGATATGACATGATTCAACAGCAAATTGGTTCCCAGATTTTCCAGCAATATCATCACGCACCGTGCCTGAACCAAAACAACTTACATACTCAGCAAAATCATTGAGCAATCCAAGACAAGGACTTACAACATGCGTGGCGTAGTGCATGGGGATCATGCGTTCCCAATAGTCTGGCCATCCATCCATGTCCTGAGGATGTGATGCGGCTACATGTTGAATTTTCCCGAGGTCTCCTTTTTCATAGAGCTCCTTAATGAAAAGAAATTCTCGGCTGTAGACAACTGTTTCAGCCATCATGTATTTCAGACCAGTGGTTTGTACCTTTTCAACAATCTGACGACATTCGTCAATCGTTGTTGCCATCGGCACAGTACACATCACGTGCTTCCCTGCATCGAGTGCTTTGAGTGACATCCATGCATGGTCCGGGATTGGACTATTTATATGAACAAAGTCGATGTCTTTGTCTGCAAGGACATCGTCATAACTCGTATATCGTTTTTCAATACCGAATTGATCGGCAACTGCATTCAGTTCAGTTTCGTTCCGACGACAGACGGCAGCAACGTTTGCATTGGGGTGCGCCTGGTATATCGGTATGAACTCAGCACCAAAGCCGAGACCGATCATGGCAACTTGTACGGGGTCCGACATTTTCACTCCGTGTTCGCGGATGCATGACTGAAAAGTACCAATCCATAAATTATAAATGCTAGTAAAAACAATTTTGCAGACAATGTAATATTGCGCAACCTTACTGAGTTATTTTACCATTTCTACAGCCGTTTCCTGCTAAAATTTTTCCATGAAACGATCTGTCGCTCTCGTTATTGAAACAAGCAATGAATATGCACGCGGACTCCTTCGCGGTATTCTTCGATACCAGCACGAGCACGAGAAGTGGACCATCGATTTGCCTGAGCAACATCGTCGCGCCGACCCGCCTCGATGGCTTCGCACCTATTCAGGGCATGGAATCATAGCGCGAATTGAAACCAAGTCGATTGCTCGAGCTGTGCAAGCCACTCAGCTACCGGCTATCGACGTGAGTTCTGCACGAGAGCTGTCCACCATACCGTGGGTCGAAACCGATGATCGGAAGATTGCGCAACTAGCCATCCAACACTTTTTTGAAAAAGGGTTTCGGCATCTCGCTTTCTGTGGTGACGGTTCATTTAATTGGTCCAGTTGGCGTCGCGATGCGTTTGTAGCCGAGGCAAAACAAGCCGGAATCGACGCCCTGGTTTTTGATGTGGATGATGACTCAAGTGGTACGACTTGGCCACATGCTCGCCGGCGACTTTTGCGTTGGCTTGCCGAACTACCCCATCCATGTGGCTTGATGGCAGCTTATGATTCACTTGCTCGCCGCTTGATCGACTTATGCGTTCAAGCTTCGCGGCCCGTCCCCGAGTCGATTGCTATTCTCGGAGTCGATGATGACCCCCTATTGTGCCAGCTTGCCACTCCCCCACTTTCCAGTATCATCCCCGACTCGGAAGGGGCCGGCTACGCAGCGGCCGAGCAACTTGACGCCATCATGTCCGGCAAAAAGATGAAACGTCTCGATACTCTCTTGCCACCGTTAGGCATCGCGACTCGTCAGTCTACCGATACGTTTGCTGTCGAAGATAAGGACGTCTCTACGTCAGCACACTATATCCTTACTCATGCCTGCGATGGAATTCAGGTTGATGATGTAGTGAAACAAACACAGCTCACACGGCGAGCTCTTGAAAAACGATTCAAAGACGCACTTGGCAAAACACCCCATGCTTTGATCATCGAAACAAGGCTATCAAAAGCAGAGCGGTGCCTTCGCGAAACCTCCCTGACTCTTGAACAGATTGCAACCCGTTGCGGATTTGAATACTCGGAATACCTGAGCGTCCTCTTCAAGAAACACCGAAATATGACACCCGGTGTATATCGGCAACAACACCGACAATAAGAATCCACCAAGTAGATCGACACGACTACCTGTCAACAATGAATGTACGTTACGCAGTCAGCCTTTAAGCCGACTGTTCTTCTACAGATGTTCTGTCGTCTCTGTCCCAGAACAACAACGTGAATGCCACCATGACACCGAGTGCGAATACGGCTGGCACGTACCACAGCTGTGACCAATTCACCATGTCATCGGCTGAAGTGCATCGCCCCATCCACCACCCAAATGCTTGCGCACCAATGCCAAGTCCAAAGCCCTGAGTGAGCATCACAACCAGAGATTGCGCCTGGCCACGAACTTCTGGCTTTGCCTTCTTATCGGTGTAGATCATTCCAGTCACGAAGAAGAAGTCGTAACAGATGCCATGCAATAGGATACCGGCAAAGATGGGCAGGGTGAGCAGAGGACCAGCCTGCCCGAAGGCAAAGCCCCAAAGCCCATAACGAACCGCCCAAGCAACCATGCCAATAGCCAGCATTTTTTTGACACCCAGTCGAGCAAAACAAAATGGCATGACAAGCATGAAGATAATTTCACTCATCTGCCCGGTGCTCATGGCACCCGTAGTGGAGCCAAACAGCTTCACTCCCATCGCATCAACAAACCCATATCCTTTTGCGTAGTACCCAGCCAATGGAATGCACACCAGAAAGGAAGCGACTGCAAAGACGAAGAATGATTTGTCTTTCAGCAACGCCCATGCGTCGACACCAAGAACCTTTGACACGGAAATAGGCTCTCCCTTTGCAGGCGGAGTTGTTTTTGGAAGGGTCAGGCAATACACACCCAGAATTGCGGACGCGATTGCTGCAGCATGAAATATATGAGGAGAATTATCTGAATATTGGATGGTGCTCATTACGGCATCGAATGCGTGCTGTGCCGCATTACTCGCTGCCCCGTTGCTTCCGGCAGCCGCTTGCGCCTGTTCGAGTTGTGCTGTCGCTTGACTGATTATTTTTCCTTCGCCATTAAAAAAACGGCATCCCCACATCGCCCAGTTGCCAGCGATCCAACCAATCGTTCCGAGCACACGGACAGCGGGAAAGTCTTTTTCACTGTTGGCAAGATGTTTAAATGACAAACTGGCCGTAAGGCCCAAGGTCGGCATGAAGCACAGCATGTAGGCAAGGAGGCACAGAATCATTGGCTGCGTGAACTGACTCAGAAAACTATCCGGTGCACCAGCACTGGCAAGAGTGGGAGCAAGCCAAAGAAGACCTGCGCCAACAAGATTTAAGATTGCGAGTACATGCTCCGTGTTCATCAAACGATCACAGATTAGGCCAAGCGTCAAAGGTGCAAGAATCGCAGCTATTGGTGCGACTGTGTAGGCGGCAGCATCGAAGGAGCCACCAGGACCTATCTCCGTCATCCCCGCATCATTCAGAAAGCCATACATCGCGACATACCAGGATCCCCAGACAAAAAACTGTAAGAACATCATGACACCCAAACGTGTCATTGGCAGTCGAATGGGAAGTGACGCTTTAGTCGGATTGCTCATAGCAAGCCCTTTTTTGAAAAACATGGTTATGGAAGTACGCGTAGAACTCTGGAGCTACACACTTTATTTGACCCCGCCGAGATGAGCATACGCTGAACAGGCACACCCGCCAATCACTATCACCGATACCGACCGACTCTTAAAGGGTCCATTTCGCTGGAGTTTTCCTTGCTATGAACCTCAAAAATGTCAAAATACAGTAGTTATTTCAGCCGTAGGTCGCAGGGGTTCACATGCACGCTCGAACAAAAGAAACTCGGTCAAACCCGATTTATCGGGGCCCGCTTCCACATATCTCCACCATTGAGAGAGTGCCTGTAACGGTTTACGACGACTCGGGAGATGCCAATCGTGCCATTGCTCGCGAAATTGCCGCACTTATTCGTACGCGATCCGGTAAAAATCAAAAGACGGTTCTCGGTCTTGCAACGGGTAGTACACCTGTTGGGATTTATGATGAACTCATTCGTCTCCATACTGAAGAACAACTTTCATTCAAGCACGTTATCACATTCAACCTTGATGAGTACTGGCCAATGGAGCCAGATGCTCTTCAAAGCTACCACCGGTTCATGCGTGAACACCTGTTCGATCATATTGATATCGCCCCAGAGAACATTCACATCCCAAATGGACAACTTGGCCGTGACGATGTAACTGCAGCATGTGAGGCATACGAAGAAAAAATACGCGAAGTAGGTGGAATCGATTTACAACTTCTTGGAATAGGTCGGACTGGCCACATTGGGTTTAATGAGCCTGGAAGCAGTCTTGAAAGTCGAACACGACTCATAACACTCGATAGCGTCACCCGAGCCGATGCCGCCAGTGACTTCTTTGGTGAGTGGAATGTTCCAAGACAAGCTATCACTATGGGAGTTGGCTCAATTCTCGATGCTCGCCGAATCGTTCTACTTGCCTTTGGTGAGCATAAAGCACCTATTGTTCGTCAAGCCGTTGAAGACACTCCGAACAGCCACGTATCTGCAAGTTCTCTTCAGCAACACCCTGACGCCAAGTTTGTCCTTGACCGCGCAGCCGCTGCAAAATTAACTCGTTTCGAATCCCCATGGCTTGTTGGTCCTCTGGAATCAGTTGGACTGACATGGACTGACGACCTTACGCGAAAGGCTCTGATTTGGCTCTCCTTAAAACTGGGTAAGCCCATTTTAAAGCTTACAGACGAAGATTATAACGAACACGGTCTTCAAGATCTTTTGTCAAAACGCGGTCGATCCTACGACATCAACATTGAGGTCTTTCGGACATTACAGAACACAATCACCGGGTGGCCCGGAGGCAAGCCTGGAGAAACGAGACGTATTCGTGGACTGTCTGAGTCAACGACATCAAAAGAATTTCCAAAGCGGGTTGTTGTCTTTAGTCCGCACCCCGATGACGATGTCATCAGCATGGGCGGAACCTTCATCCGTCTCTGTGAACAAGGACACGAGGTGCACGTTGCATATCAAACGAGTGGCAACATTGCCGTGTGGGATGAAACAGCAGACGCTCACGTAGATTTTGTTGAAGCTTTCTGCCAAACATTTGGAGTTGGGCAAAAAGCGAATGAAATTGCTGAAAAGATTCGGCACTTTCTGCGTACAAAGGCAGCTGGGGCAGTTGATATCCCAGAACTGCAACAGGTTAAAGGTCTTATCCGTCGGACTGAAGCTCGAGCAGGTGCCAGACACTCAGGTGTTCAACCTGAACGAATCCACTTTCTCGATTTACCATTCTACGAAACAGGCCGGGTTCGAAAAAAACCTCTTGGTCCTGATGATATTCAAATAACTGCAGACCTCCTTGATTCAATCAAACCACATCAAATCTATGCGGCCGGTGATCTATCTGATCCTCATGGGACTCATCGTGTATGTCTAGGAGCTGTTTTTCAGGCCATGGAGACGCTTGCCGATAATGAATGGGCAAAAGCCTGCGAGATTTGGCTCTATCGGGGCGCCTGGCAAGAGTGGGAACCTCATGAAATTGAAATGGCCGTTCCACTTTCTCCTGAAGAAGTAGAGCGAAAAAGAATGGCTATCTTCAAGCACGAAAGCCAGAAAGATAGAGCACTTTTCCCAGGCCCGACCGACTCCCGAGAATTTTGGCAGCGAGCAGAGGATCGAAATAAAGATACTGCTCGGCTCTATGACAAACTTGGACTACCTGAATATGAAGCGATTGAAGGTTTTGTGCTCCATCGCTGAATCACTCGCACAACTTTAGAATCAAGGCAGTTCTCGTAAGTAGATTTCCTTGAATTCAACAGGAGCACCCTCAGACTCGAGGCACAAATAACCTGTTGATGGTGAGCAGTTACCACCACCAGAAACTTCGTGGCCGTTCACCCAGAGCCGAACCTCTTTATTGACGGCTCTCACATAGTAATGATTCCACTGGGGACTTCCTCGGCTATGTCGAGCACTCGGAAAACTACGTGTTCCATTTGGAGAAAGCGGTGGAAACGGATTCATCTCGGACGTCCCAACTGCAAAAACATCACCATCAGTGGTGAACCAGGTAGCCTTCCGTCCAGTTTTCTTTTCGTACCGTTGTGCATATCCATGATCAAGAATCTGTACTTCGATTCCCCCGGGCGGTAATTTACCAGGAGCAAGATCGAGAAGAGACTCCGAAGGCGCCCAAAGAAAGACACCGGAATTGCCACCAGATGACAGGTGCCGCCACTGGAGAGAGAGTTCAAAATTCACAAGTGGCTTATGATACCTCGTCACACCAACAGGGCGTCCCGTACAGGCCAGAACACCGTCTTTCCAGCTCCATGTATCGGCCTCACCATTCACGTTCTCAAAATCACCTTCAACAAGACGCTGCCAACCATCATCCTTTCCCGACTCATCGATAATACGAACATCACCAACTGCTGGATCGGCTGACGCAAGTTGTGACGATTGCCAACGAAGGAACCGCCATGCGTCATCCTCCAGACGCCACACTGAAAGAAAAACGAATGTTTTTTCTAGTGACTGGCCATCATGCTGAACACCAATTTCTGCCCGACCATTTACAAAAGCTATTTTAGAACCTGCAAATGCGACTGTTCGTTGTAAAGGTTGATACATCACATATCGTATTACTTTTCCACTGATTCGTTTCAGTAATGTTTTTTTTGTATCAATTGATCCTGTTGAATGTGAATACTGCAGGTCTTCTGAAAGCAGCGGTGCGAGCAACCTTGAATCTGCGGACACCATAGCTGCGATACGTGCATCATCAGCTGCGAGAATTTCTTTTGTCCTTAAGTCTTCTGCAAAAACATGCACACACGACAACGCGATGATACACATAGACAAAGCACGAATGGATGGATAATAGAACACCAGTCACCTCCGGGAGGGAGCTACGATCACACTTACGCAAAAGATTCTGGCACAACAGGCTGCCCACCACTTGAAGCACTCTGATCAGCAGCAAAAATAACTTCAAATGTTCGAGCTGCATCAGAAAAACTTGTCAGTGGCATGTCTTCATCACGATCGAGGGCATTAAAGAATTCCTGAAACTGGCTCTGGTAGGGGTGATCACTGACATCACCCGAGTCACACATCTTCATCGACAGGCGATGCCAGGCATTTCGCTCCTTGGAAAGCTTCATAGAAGTAAAACGGTCATCTAGAAGACTCCCCTCACTCCCAACAAGATGCGTATGGAAATAATACGGCTGGAAGCAATCGACAATGGCCGCAGTCTTCCCCAAAGCACCGTCTGCAAACTTTACAAGCGTGACGCTAGACGTGTCGTACTCGTATGGATCAAACGTAGGGCTATTTGTTTTTGTACTCATACTTGTAACACTTTCAACCTGACGGTCTCCCATCATCATCAAAAGTGCATCGAGCGCATGACACCCAGCAGTTAAAAGCGCACTGCCACCATCTCTCTTCCCAGTATTCCAACGGAACTGACCATACCAAGGGCCGATGCCGTGGTAGTAGTCGATTTCACCGTAATGCAATTGCCCAAGTAAGCCTTTTTCAAGCAACTCTTTTGTCACCTGCAATTGCTCGGAATACCGAAGTTCGAAACAGACACAGCCACGGACGCCATTTGCCTTCGAAGCCTGCAAAATCCTGGCGACCTCTTCCGGTGAATTCGCCATAGGCTTTTCGAGAATAATGTGTTTCTTGGCGTCGGCTGCAGCAACCGCTTGCTCGGCATGCTTACTTGGAAGCCCCGTAATATCGATAACATCAATCGCTGGATCAGCAAGCATGGAAGCGAGATCGTTATAGACACGGATAGTTCCACCATGTCGGGCTGCCAACTCAGCAGCATCCAATTTTCTTGTCGAACACACAGCAACTACCTGCCCCTGTGCGGTTGCATTGATTGCCTCTATATGAGCAGTCGCCGCCCAGCCATACCCAACGACACCGACATTATATTTTTTTGTCATAAAACGAAATGCTCCCCTGTTGACTTACACTCAATATAGTTTTCACGATTATAGAAGGAAACTCAAGCGCATCATGAGCAGCCTACGGCTACGCTTCAATAACGAGGTCTTTGAATCAAACTTCAGCCACCCCGTTGTCATGCACTCGTAGACCAATGAGGTTGCTTATACGCCATATACTCATTGCTAGCTGACTCCTCTATTTGTGTGGTAATGATGAAAGAGCACCTGTGTTCCTGCCTCACCATAGCCCGCTTCTTTTAATATCTCATAAAGTCTCCGGGCCACTTCAAGGCCAGGAAGATAGACCCCGTTACGGTCTGCTTCTTCTTGTGCGAGCCGAATGTCTTTTACGAGATGGCGAACAAGAAAACCTGGCTTAAAATCTTCATGTAGCGCCCGCGGAGCCAAGTTTGACAGCCCCCAACTCCCAGCTGCTCCACCGCTTATCACTCCTTGAGCTACTGATGGATCAAGGCCGGCTGCTTTTGCTACAGCAAGGGCCTCACACCACGCCACCATACCGACGGCCACCGCAATCTGGTTGACCAACTTACAACGCTGACCACTTCCAGCTGATCCGAGAAGAGTAATCGACTTCCCCAACTGATTAAGCAGCGGCTCTCCCCTATCGAATGCCTCTTGTCTTCCGCCAACCATGATAACAAGGCTGGCATCCCGAGCACCTACATCACCACCCGAAACAGGCGCATCCAGAGATTCTATTCCCCGCTCTTCTGCTGCCTGTGAAATTCGTTCTGCCAAATTCGGGCTCGACGTTGTCATATCGATGAGCAGACTCCCTGGCTTTGACGCAGCAAGAATACCTCCAGCACCAGTACGTCCAAAGTAAACCTGCTCAACATCTGACGGTAGCCCGAGCATTGTTATGACCGTCTCACTGGCAGCTACCGCGGACTCCGGTGTATCGTGCCATACCGCCCCCTTCTTCAGTAACGCCTCGGCTTTCTTACGTGTTCGATTGTGAACATGTAGTGGATGACCGTTGGCAATAAGGTGCTCCGCCATACGAGAACCCATTATTCCGGTTCCAATAAAAGAGACTGCGGAAGGGACTGGTGACATTGGCTTATACTACGAAGGAAAGGTTTCGAACAGCTTCTGGCATGATACCTCAGAGTGACCTGACTTATGAAAATTATTCGTTTTTTAAACCAAGATAAAGAAGCCTTTGGAAGGCTGCACGATGACAACCGTGTCACACTTCTTGATGGAGATATCACATCTGGTTTTTCTGACACAGGAACGCTGGCATCTGTTGAAAAGCTTCTGGCACCGATACGACCCAGTGACGTTCTTTGCGTTGGACTCAACTACAAGCAACATGCTGCTGAAACTGGGGCAGCGGCACCTCAACATCCTGTTCTTTTTCTTAAAAACACGGGTGCGATTCAGAATCCTCGTGACCCCATCATGCTTCCGAGGAAGCTACGGAGTGAGAAAGTTGACTATGAATGTGAGCTTGCAGTCGTCCTTGGAAAACGTTGCCACAACGTCAGTCGAGACGAAGCAGCCCAACACATTCTCGGCTACACATGCGCAAACGATGTGTCAGCTCGCGACTGGCAAAAAAATGGTGGTGGCGGCCAATGGTGCCGAGGCAAGACATTTGCAACCTTCTGTCCACTCGGGCCGGTGATTACAACCTCTGACGAAATTGATGACCCCAACAATCTTTCTCTTCGAACTCTTCTGAACGGAAACGTCATGCAGGAATGGAATACAAACGACATGATTTTTGACGTTCCTACACTGATTGAATTCTTGTCAGCAAGCACGATTTTGAATCCTGGGACAGTTATCCTTACTGGAACACCGCATGGCGTTGGGTTTGCCCGCACCCCACCTGTCTATCTACAGCCGGGTGACGAGGTCACTGTCGAGATCGAAGGTGTCGGGCGACTCACCAATCCAGTTATTGAAGAGACTTGGTGAAATCTTCTCAGGGCAAGAAGGATGGGGTATAAAACTTCACCGAATAGCAATGGTGCCTTATCAAATCCTTCTCATTCCTTTTTTCTTCTTATGCGACCTCTTGTGGAGTTGAACTCATGGCCCAGTCAATGACACCACCCACTGTTCATCCATTTGGAAAACTTCATGACGGACGAGAAGCCAGCCTCTTTACGCTCAAGGTCCCTGGAGGGTGGCAAACCACTATTACAAACTATGGGGCAATAGTGACAAGCCTTTGTGTTCCTCAACAACAGAGTGAACCAGTTGATGTTGTCCTTGGATTTGAATCACTCGATGGATACCTCGATGGGCACCCTTATTTTGGTGCAATATGTGGTCGAGTCGGCAATAGAATTGCAGATGGTCTTTTTTCGATAGACGATACGCCGTGTAAGGTTGCCCAAAACAATGGCCACAACCACCTCCATGGCGGTGTTGTCGGATTTGACAAGCAACTCTGGAAAGCAACGCCACGAGTTTCAGAGAAAGGGCCGGCTCTTGTCCTTGAACTCTTATCGCCACATGGAGATGAAGGGTATCCTGGAACACTCCGCTCAAAAGTAACCTACACGCTGACTCCAGATGGTGAATTATGGATTGAAATGGAGTCAACAACAGATACCCCGACCCTTGTTAATCTTGTGCATCATACGTACTGGAATATTGCTGGCCAGGCAACGAATGGTATCGAAAACCACACGCTTCAGGCACATGCTGATCGGTATCTTCCTCTCGACAAAGGGGGTATTCCAACAGGCATCCTTCGTGACGTTGATGGCACTCCCTTTGACTTTCGGTTTCCCTCGGAGGCTCACTCCAATCTTGGTGAGGCGATCCGGTCGCTTACTCCATCACCGGAAGGAGCCGAAAAAGGAGGCGTTGATCATTGCCTTGTCATCAATAACTGGAAACCTGATGGAGCACTTCGACCGGCAGTCACGCTCACTGATCCCGCTAGTGGACGAAGCCTTGAAATCCTCACAGACCAACCCGGTATTCAGGTATACACAGGCAATTATCTTGACTCATCACTCACAGGGAAAGATGGGACTACCTATCGACAACATGCTGCGATCTGCCTTGAGACTGAATGTTTTCCCGATGCTATAAACCAAACAGAGTGGCATGGGGAATGGCCATCTGGTCGTCTAAATCCTGGGGAAACATATAAGCACACGATGGTGCATCGGTTTACCACAGGAAACTAGTTCGAGTCAGTTCCTGTCAGATAACCCATCGAGTCCATCCACTCAACGACTCGGTCGGGCCACGCATCAACAGGCAGGCCCTTCTTTTTCATTCCAAAACCATGCCCGCCCTTTGCGTACACGTGCACCTCACAAGGAATATCGCGCTTTTTGTACTCAACGGCAAGAAGAAAACTGCTACTTGCTGTCCAAGGATCATCTGCTGCATGCACGAGACACAGTGGTGGTGACGTGTCTTTCACATTGATATCCGAGAGCAGCGGCCCCTCGGTACCGCGCTCAACAAGATAGGCCGGATAAACGGGAATAGCAAAGCTTGGTGTTGGATTTTCAACATCTAATTTTTCATTTATTGAGTACGTGCGTTCGCTTCCATGCAAGCATGTCATAACAGTGAGATTCCCCCCTGCAGAAAAGCCAAGCATTCCAATACGATCTGGGTCAATGCTCCATTCTCCTGCGTGATGATGAATCATCCCAAGCGCTCGTTGCGCATCCTGGAGAGCAACTTCCCGTGGAGATGGAACACGGTACTTCAGAAGAATAGCCGTCACTCCGTGTTTCGTCAGAAACTCACAAACATCTGTACCCTCATGCTCATAGGCCAAAATCTTGTAGCCACCGCCGGGGCAAACGAGCACTGCCGCACCATTTGGATCATCCGGACGGTACACCGTCATTTGGGGTGAACTCACATTGGTTATCCGTAAAATTCCATTCTTGTTTGTTCGCACTTCCTCAGAGGGTTCAGCCTTCTGCCCGGAAAGCGGAACACCATCTGGCCAAAGATCAAACACAAGTGGGTCTGCCGTCAGATCAGATGACATCCCAAACAACAGTATGAAACAAACAAAGCACATCAGCCACGTTCTAAGTGAAAGCATTTCCCTACCCTTTTTGAAAAGAAGAGCCTCTTAAGACAGCAGAAATCGCTATGACTTTTGCTTACCCTTCTGCTTCTTTTTTTGGCCACGTCGCGGTGGATCAACAAGTGGCACCTTCAACTCTTTTCGTAATCTATCAAGTTCTCCATGCAACTCTTTTTGTGCCTCTGCATACTTTGGTTGATCATAAACATTCTTCATTTCATGAGTATCCTGCTTTCTGTCAATAAGCGTCCAGTAATTCATATCCGGCTCATAAAAATGAAAGAGTTTGTAGCGGTCTGTCACCACTCCGTAATGTTTTCGAACACTATGAGCTCCTGGAAACTCATAGTAGTGATAATAAAAGCTTTTTCGCCAATCATCAGGCAGTCGACCCGCCAATAACGAACCAAGGCTGCTCCCATGCATATCAGAGGGAACAGATTGACCAGCAGCCTCAAGAAACGTTTCTGGGAAATCGAGTATCGAAACAATCGCATTTGATGTCGTGCCTGGCTGTGTCACACCTGGCCACCGAACAATGCACGGCGTCGTGAGCGACTCTTCATAAATCCATCGCTTATCAAACCAGCCATGTTCACCGAGATAAAACCCCTGATCCGATGAAAATAAGACCATGGTATTTTCACTCAGTCCCGCTGAATCAAGATAATCAAGGAGTTTGCCAACAGCCTCATCAACAGCTTTTACACAACCGAGGTAGTCATGCATGTACCTTTGATACCGCCATCTCACGAGATCTTTTCCAGTCAAACCCTGCTTGTGAAACTCCTCATTGCGAGGTCCATAGTAAACATCCCACTCTTTTTTTTGCGCATCTGAAATTGTGCGAGGAGGCTCGAGTTTTGCATCGAGTGGACGAAAGGTTTTTTCGAGCGTCATGTCTTGTTCGTGCTCGGCTCGGCCACGACCGGAATAGTCATCAAACAGTGTTTCTGGCTCTGGGAAAACACGATCACCATTCCAACCAAGATGCCGCAAGGCTGGTGACCATTCGCGGTGAGGCGCCTTGTGCTGGGACATAAGAAGAAATGGCTTGGATCGATCTACGTCTTTTAGCCAATCGATTGATAAGTCAGAAACAATATCGGTGACGTATCCTTCATGCTGAACCAGCTCACCGTTGTTAATCATCCTTGGGTTATAGTACGACCCCTGACCTGGCAGGATGTGCCAATGATCGAAACCGGTCGGATCACTCTTGAGATGCCACTTTCCAATCATGGCTGTTTGATAGCCAGCCGATTGCAGCATTTTGGCAAATGTGGGCTGCGCACCATCGAACTGATCACCATTACAGCGAAAACCATTTACGTGCGCGTACTTGCCAGTCAAGATCGCAGCCCGACTTGGACCACAAATGGAATTTGGGACCATACAGCGACGGAACAGCATTCCTTCTTTCGCTAGCCGATCAATATTTGGAGTCTCAAGTAACTTGAGGGAATTCCCATAACAACTCAGTGCCTGATTGGTGAGATCATCACAGAAAATCATCACGATATTAGGAGTCTGCTCGGCCGCTACGGATACGCCGTGAAAGCAAACAAACAGACAGGTAAGAACAAGAAACTTTTTCATAACACCCCCATATCAAGATTCGACATGACTTTTATTACCGTGTCACGCAAGCATAACCTTTTCAAGCACAATCTGCATCGACCTGAAATATTCTCTCCCTCGGAGACCTTTCCAACGACCACTCTATCATCTCATCCACGCAATTCTTAATCACTTGTTGACTGCTGCCAAGGCACCTGAGCAGCTGCCTGTACGTGACGACGAAGTGCCTCCGTGAGCTCTCGTACGATCGGTCGATGCTTGTTACTTACGTCGATGGATTCAAGCGGGTCATCAATAAGGTTAAATAACTGAAATTTTTCAAAGGGAGTATTTTGAAGCAATTTCCAGGGGCCACGCCGCACAGCGTAGTAATCCTGCCCTTGGTAAAGTTGCCCCCCTTCTCTTCGAACCCAGAAAAGAGTTCGATCGAACGACTGCTTCTTCCCAAGGAGTGTTGGTAGTATCGACACACCGTCAATTTCATGTTCGATTATTGCTCCAGCCGCCTCACAGAATGTAGGAAAAAGATCACTTGTTAATGCCACAAGATCACTACGTGACCCTGCCGCAATGTGCCCGGGCCATACTGCACAAAACGGCACTGCAATACCTCCCTCATACATTTCTTGCTTGAAGCCACGATGAGGGCCACAGTTTGCCAGACTGCCTTTGTGGCCGCCGTTATCAGACGTAAAAACAATGAGTGTATTTTCAGCCTGACCTGTTTTTCTCAAGCACTCAACAACGCGACCGATTCCTGCATCAAGATGTTCAATGAATGCGACGAGTTCTGCCCGCACTGGATCTATGCCAGGCTCACGAGATAAAACCTTTTCGAGATACGCTTGAGGAGGTTGCACAGGAGTATGTGGCGCATTGAAGGCAAGGTAGCAAAACCATGGCTGCGCTGTATCAGCCCGGGACGATATGTACTCAGTGGCCCACTCGCTAAAAATATCTGTTGCATGCCCCTCTGGCCGAACATCAACAGTATTCAAACGCATGTAGTGCTGCTCATGACGAGTGTGAGACCAGTAGTCATCCATCATGTCTCCAAGAAATCCATGGAAATGATCAAATCCATGGTCTATCGGACGAGATGGCGACTCGAGTCCAAGATGCCATTTACCAATGATTGCGGTGTGATATCCAACTGCTTTTAAAGGCTTTGGAAGAAGAGTTGCATCTGGACGGAGAAAACCCCAATTATTGTCAGAGTGAGTGCGAATGACACCAGGAACCCCAACTTTGTCTGGCACCATACCGGACAGAAGGGCTGCACGAGTTGGTGAACACACCGGGCAATTTGCGTAGAAATTATCGAACCTCATTCCTGTGGCAATAAGTGAATCCATTGCCGGAGTCTTCAGGTCGTTAGCTCCGTATGCAGCAACATCACCCCACCCTTGATCATCCGTCAAAATCATCAGGATATTGGGTGGAGAATCAAACTCCGATTGAGCAGCAGATGCCCCGCTAACAACAACTAGCAAGCCAATGGTCACAAAAAAGGCATGACATATTTTTCGAAAAGATATGTTCCACCTCATTTCTTCACACACTCTTTTCATAGAAGCATTTACCGTACCTTTTCCTGTCCAGCAGAGACTGAACACACATGACTGAATATGAAACACTGCTAATACCATGGCACACATCAGAACCTCTTACAACTAGCAAGCCCTTATCCAAAATGAAAAGCTGACGTTACGCTCTCCACACGACCAACACCACGCTTCTGTTGAAAAAATAGGTATATTCAACTGAAGTCAAATCTCGTTACGGCAACTGTTCTTCAGCCCACACGACATCTTTACTCTGCATCAATCAACTCACCACCGAGGAAACCATGTTTGCCAGACCTGAAAATGAGTACTCCACCGGTGAGGTTCTAATTGTTATTGGTGATGCTTCTGAAACAGTAGACACGCTTTACCCATACTTCCGCCTCCAAGAAGCTGGCTTCCAACCACATGTCATTGCACCAGAAAGGCGTTTGCACCAAATGGTTTTGCACGAAGTACGACCTGGCTGGACGATCACCAAAGAGTGGGAAGGTTACCAGATCATGGCAGACGCTGCGTTCGCCGACATCGATCCCGAAAATTATCAGGGTATTTTTTTCAGTGGAGGCCGCGCCCCGGAATACATTCGCTACGATACTGACCTTATTCGAATCACGCAGCACTTTTTCAGCGAAGACAAACCTGTGGCAAGTGTGTGCCACGGTGTTGAAATACCCGCCTACGCAGACTGTGTACGAGGGCGACGCATGACAACGGTCGCGAAGTGCCGTCATGAACTTGAATCAGCAGGAGGCATTTTTGTCGATGCCCCGTGTGTGGTCGACAACAATCTCATCAGCGGCCGAACCTATCTCGACAGCGGCTCATTCGTTGGAGCTTGGATTAAATTGCTCGAGGCATCTCGCGATGCGTGAGATTGGCCATCCACCAGCAAAACGACTTAGGTTGATGCTGCTTCTTGCTCAGCCCGCAGAGTTTCAAGAGGCTCAATGATTTCATCAAGCCGTTCATTAAACAGATCACCAATCAGAAGGTCAGTCACGTGGCCACGAAGATGAGGAAACCGCTTGACGAACTTGCCAAAGTTAAACCCATCATAAAATTCATAAACAAGGCGACGCATTCGGTCCATGCCCCGCACATAATCCTCTCCCCAGCACCCCAATCGACTCGCGGAAAGATCGTTCTCTTGAAGCGCAGCCACAACAGCGTCACCAGCAAGCTCCCCACTTTTCAATGCCAGCAGTATACCTGAGGAATAAAGCGGATCGAGAAAACCAAACGCATCACCAACGAGAACCCAGCCGTCACCCGCAACGTCGCGGGCTCGATACGAGTACTCCTTCGCCACACGAACAGATTCTATTTTTGTTGCATTATCGAGGCGTCCGTGCAACCCGGGGCATCGCTCCAATTCAGCTGCATAAACGGCTTCCGGATTCTTGTTCTCTCGGCCCTGAAGAAGATATTCGTATCCTGCGACTACACCTACACTGACCACATCATCATTCAGTGGTATGTACCACAACCAGCCCTGCTTGTCGTCGAGTTGCATGACAAGAGTGGCCCCCTCGTCACGACCGGTTCCACGGACCGCACCTTTCCAGTAACTCCATACAGCTGCTTTTTTCAGAACTGGATCCCACTCCCGCAGGCCGAGCCTACTCGTGACCATCGCTGCTTGGCCACTCGCATCAACAACAACCTTAGAAGCGATAGATGAAATATTCCCGGCCTCATCCACCACACGAACGCCTGTCGCACGAGTTCCATCAAACAGGACTTCGAGCACTCGCATTCCTTCGTGCACTTTGACGCCATGTGACTCCGCATTACGAAGCATCATCTCATCAAATTCTGCACGACGAACCTGCCATGTCTGAGAGCTTTCATCATCTCGGTGATCAACAAAATAAAATGGTGCCGAAAGCAGTCCCTTTTCGTTTACAAATTGGACTGAGTGTTTTTCGACAAAGCGACTTCCACGTAAACGTTCAACCATACCAAGCCGTTTTAATGTCCAGAATGTTTCTGGAATCAAGGACTCACCCACATGAAATCGTGGAAACCTTTCTCGCTCGAACAGCATGACACAGCGCCCCTGCTGAGCTGCAATAGTCGCTGCTGTTGTGCCGGCCGGCCCACCACCGACAACAATAACTTCCGTTTGTTCCGGAAGCGTTACTGCGCCTGGTGCTCGTTCGACCATATCCATCTCCTATCGATCAGCATTGATACATCTAAGAATAGTATTTTCTATTTCCTTCATAGCCCTAAAGACACGAGCGTCAAATCACAATCACCAGAATTATGCCGACTACCCCGATAACCGCGACCTTTTTACTTCTTAATCATTATGACGAGGTCAAGCGAAACTAAATTTACAGACATTCTGCATCGAGTGAAAGTTGAACATTACTGGGCGAGATATAAGGGGAGCGGACTTGCACGGAGTAATTGCAACGCCGTCTCACCAAATAATTTTCGCAGAAGAAGGTTTTTTGCTGAGTTACCGGCAACTATGAGATTCGCCTCCCACTTTTCTGCATACGGCACAAGCTCTTGCACAGGATCTCCTTGAACGAAATCCATCTCAATCTCTCTGCCATGTGAGGCGAAGTAGCTTTCAACAGACTTGAGACGACGCTCACCCACTTCGACATCACTACCAAAATGTACAACTCGTACTAACGCCTTAGGATAAAGTCCTGACTGAACATAATGCTTGAATGTTTTTGCACTTTCCAGTGAGCCTGAGTAGGCCACCAGCACACGACGAATGGGGCAAAATGTTTCTGAGACAGCAAGCATTGGACGAACTCCTGCAGCGACGAGCCGCTCAAGACTATCTGTTGGCTCTGGAACAACATCGTGCTCAAAAAGACCGTGGAGGCCAAACACACAAAGATCTTGATACCGAACTAAATCAGCAACTATTTCGAATGGATCACCTGTTCGCTCACAGGTTTGGTGCGGAACATTTGCTGCTAAACATTTCTCTGCAAAAAGTTGATTTGCCTTTTCGATCTCAGCAGCAACTTTTGTCATTCTGTCCTGACGAAGCTCAGCCGTAAGTGTTTCTACACCCACCCCGATAGGCCGCGGACCTGTCCACTCGAGACGCGAGGGGTCAACAACCGCTATCCCAAGTAATTCAGCGCCCTGTGTTTGAGCAATCTCGATAGCGTGGCTCACTACAGACTCAGCGTGACCGCTTGTTCCAAGTCCGACGAGAATACGTTTCATTATGGCACTGTTTCCGAGATGGCTGTCACGAATGGACAGGAACAAACAAACGGCCCGAAAGCCACGGAATGAAAATTCTTTCACACTTGAATCTCAACGACCACCTTCGTTGATAACGCAGGGGAAAAGGAGGCTATTCAAGAACATGGCATACCGTGCCCGTGCAACAAGCGGCCCTCCAAGCAAATCAACTCACTCGGTAATAAACGCCACACACCCAGACTGAAAAGATCATTCCACCGCATACTTCCTGGCAATCTCAGGAATGTGTTACCCGAGTGAATAGATAAGGAACAATCCACCAAGCACGACAAAGAGCATGAGGAATGCATCTGGCTCTATAAATGGGAGTCGCCGTTCGCCATGATACAACTGGCCGAGTACTGCTATCGCAGTCGCAAGCACGACAGTAAACGCTGTTACAGCATGAGCCCCGGACATGCTCAAAAAAATCGATCCCTCATGCAAAAAATCAAGTGGAACAAACAGAACGATATTGAAAGCATTACTTCCAAATGCATTACCAATAGCGAGATCAATTGCCCCAATTCGGATTGCTGTTAATGATGCAACGAGTTCGGGCAATGATGTCGTCACTGCAACGAGTGTTGTCCCAACAAAGGTTCCGCCAAGACCTGTTTCTTCGGCCAACGCACCGGCTACATGTGCGAGCTTTGGTCCAGCAAAACATAAGACAACCGCAGCAGCACCGAAAATGATCGCTGACAAGAGAAATGATGGCTTACGAGCCGAACTCCCCTGAAACAGACCACTCTCGTCGGATTGGGATTCAGCAGCCAGCCTTGCCGAGATACGTTGATTGATGAAAATCATTCTGGCACCGAAAAGATATGACAACAAAATTGCCCAGGACCAGCCACTCATTCCAAGAATCATCGCTGCTGGTAGCTTATCAGCAGTAACGATTGCCAGGCCGGCTAGCGATGTGACGGCAATACCAAGTGTTGCCGAAAGTGCATGAGCGGCCCCTTCACGCGAAAGCATTTTTCTCCCTGACCGGATGCTTAAATCAACTATTGCCAAGATAAGCAGATTCATAAGACTGCTTCCAAAAAGATCACCAGCAGCGAGATCGATGTACCCGGAACGAATCGCTGCAATATCAACCGATAATTCAGGAAGTGAAGTGACCGCAGCTAGCAGCAAGCTACCGACGAGGAGTCGACCGAGCCCTGTTGCCTCGGCAATTTGATCTGCCGAACGGGCCAGTACGGAACCCGCAGCCGCAACAGCTCCAGCTAAAAGCAAAAACTGCCAAATAAGCATAGCTGGCATAGCAATCGTCATGTGAGCGTACAAAATTTCACAGGCCCTTATGACGCCTCCTAAAAGTAACTAATTGATCCGCCTGTCGACGAATGTCTTTGTCGCTGAGCGGCTTGGCCAGAATTAAACCTGCAATAAAGCCAGCAACATGCGCTGAATAAGCCACCCCACCACCCGTGTCTAGAAGGCCGAGTACAACCTGCATGAGGAAGTAGATTCCAACAGCGACATAACCCGGGACATCCATAATAAAACGAAATAAGATCACACTTACTCGACGATTTGGATGGAGCACTAAATACCCACCTAATACACCAGAGATGGCACCAGATGCACCAAGACAAGGAGTGAGTGCCTCATCGCCACGAGCATTCAAAAACACAAAGGCAAGCGACGCCAAGACTCCGGCTGCAAGATAGTAAATGAGATATCGGGTGTGCCCCATATCGTCTTCGACATTATCACCAAAGATAAACAGAAACCACATATTACCGAGGAGGTGCATCCATCCACCGTGCAGAAAAATACCTGTCAGTAACGTGAGGTAAACAGGAATCGGTGTGGGACGAAGACCGGGCACAGGCACTTGATATTGCTGGCCTTCATATTCAACCTCCCGTATGGTTGGTTCGGTAATGATATCTTGGCCAGTCACAATTTCGGCCGGTACCTGACAGAAGGCCAACGTGACATCGTCGTTTGTACCGCCCTGTTGAAACAGCACAAAGACAACAACGTTTGCTGCGATGAGCGACCATGTCACCCATGGAACTCTTTGCCGATCAGAATTGTCATCACTCAGTGGGAAAACCATAGTCGTACGATAGAAGGGAAACCAACGGTATTGTTGTCACTCTGACAACTCATCAGGTTCCTAATGTACGCACTGCAATTGAAAAAGGGGACTCTTTTACGCAGCTTTCGAGCGTTGCGACCCCTTTGTCTTCTGAGTCGGTGAAATTTCGGATTCTTCCAGCTTTTGTTCAATCCAGCCATCGACACTCCAAGGACCACCTCCGGCATAAATCAATGCAAGGAGTCCACCGCCAATTGCCATATTTTTCATGAATTGAATTATTTGTAATTGCCTCTGTGCTGGATCAGCGATCATCCAGAAATCATGGAAATAAAATGTTGCTGCAGCGAGAAAGACGAAGAGAAAAGCAGCTCCTATCCGTGTCCATGCACCTGCCAAAAGCGAGAGACCGCCAATAAGAATAAGACCAATTGCGCCAAACAACGCTAACCGAGGATTCGGAATTCCCTCGCTAGCCATATATTCAGCCGTCTGCGAAAAGTGACGAATTTTGCTGTCAAAAGCGCTGAATAAAAAAATCGCTACGAGCATAAAGCGAGCCAACAGAGACACGCATCCCTGAACAAAATTGGCAACCTGTTCCATGATGTAACCGTTTCTGCCTTTATCTCGCAGTCCATATCCCAAACCAGAGAACTTCTAGAAGATACTCGCGTTCGCTTCCGTCCACCGCAAGACCGGATAGCCCGTTAAGATTGGCAATCTTGAGAAACAAGGTAGCTGAATGACCATCTTCACCATTCAGACCGACAATCGGTCGTTAGTCAGCCCAAAGCCGGTTGCTGACACGTCACGCAGTGAACTGCTCCACGTCCACGAATTAATTCAAGGGCTGAAAATGGAACTACTTCTCGATCTGGAAAGAAGCGTTGGATTGTCGCTATCGCGACTGCATCCAGATCGTGGCCAAAGGCTGGAACAATGACACCACCATTCACAATGAAAAAATTGAGGTAGCTAGCCGGAAGCTGTACATCTTCAAAAAAAACACGTGGTGGCAGATCGATGGGTACAACATCAAGCAATCGTCCACGCGCATCCCTAAGACTTTTCAATAATGCAAAATTTGCCTCGAGTGATTCATGATTGAGATCGCTCCTATCAGGCTGGCGAGCGGCAACAACACACCCCGGTGCAACAAAACGAGCCAACTGATCAATATGACCATCCGTATCATCACCAACGAGATCGCCATTTACCCAAAGAACTGTATCGACACCTAAGGAAGACCGGAGGACTGCGGTGAGATCCTCTCGACTATACCCTGGATTTCTTTGTGGATCATCGATGCAACGATGATTTACCAAGAGTGTCCCTTCACCATCTGTTTCAATCGCACCACCCTCAAGAACTATTTCAGGCTCTACGACTTGAAGACCAAGATAACCTGCGATTTTCCCGGCGACAGCAGCATCAGCATCCCAAGAAGGATATTTCCCGCCCCAGGCGTTGAATCCAAAGTTCGCGATACCCAGTTCCGCGTGAACACTCTTCGACTTCAGAAAAACTGGTCCCGTATCTCGTAGCCATGAGTCATCCGTTGGAATTTCAATGAAAGTGACTTGGTCAACACCCTCCAGCAATGATGAGGCGTGACGAAGCACATCCTCACTGCCAATGACACGCACTGGTTCATAACAAGCAAGAAGCCTGACAAGCTTGGCAAAAGCCAGTGGCACTTCGTCGAAATCACCAAGAAAAGTGGCTCGTCGGTGAGGCCAGGCAAGCCATGTTGCAGCATGTGGCTCCCATTCGGCAGGAAACCGAAAGCCGGTCGTTGGTGAAGATAATCCTTCAACCTTCATTCCATCGAAACTCCATCATCAATCTGTGAAAATTTGAACAGCCAGGAGATTTTTTTTGGGCTGCAGTCAAACCAACCCAACATGTGATGAGAACATAAGTTAAACAGCGCAATTCAAAACACAGATACGCGTTGAAGCAGTTTTGAATTTATTTTCACACTACATAGCATCTTGGGATTTCATCCAGGAACAACCTGGTCCAGCTTGGCCGCTGGGACTGGGTACTGTTCTGCTAGCTCGGCCACTTCTCGGCGAGTTGACTCGATCACCTGAGAGTCTTCCGGTGATTTGAGGACTTGAAGAATCCAAGCAGCCACCTGCTCCATCTCGTCAGCCCCCATTCCTCGTGTTGTAAGGGCGGGCGTGCCCAATCGAATTCCTGACGGATCAACAGGCTTCCGCTCATCATATGGAATCATATTTTTATTGCAGGTGATCCCACAGCGATCCAATGCCTCTTCAGCTAATTTCCCACCAAGACCGAGCGGCGTGACATCAACCAGCATGAGATGGTTATCGGTACCACCGCTCACCAGTTTCACACCACCGGCCGCAAGCGACTGGGCAAGCGCCCGAGCATTAGCAATAACCTGCTCCGCATATTCTTTAAAGTCTGGCTTGAGCGCCTCTGCAAAGGCAATTGCCTTTCCTGCAACAACATGCATCAATGGCCCCCCTTGAGTTCCTGGGAACACAGCTCGGTCAAGATCTTTTGCATCCTCTGCGCGGCACATGGCAATTCCGCCACGTGGTCCTCTCAATGTCTTGTGTGTTGTGCTCGTCACAAAGTCTGCATGAGGCACCGGACTGTTGTGAACACCGGCAGCAACAAGGCCTGCATAGTGTGCCATATCAACCAATAATTTTGCTCCAACTTCATTGGCTATCTCTGCGAAGCGTTCGTGCGGGATTTCCCTCGGATATGCGCTTGCTCCAGCAACTATCAACTTCGGCTTATGTTCGCGGGCAAGTCGAACGATCTGATCAAAATCAAGAAGATGATCATCCTGCCGAACACCGTAGTGAACAAAACGATACAAGATTCCTGAGCTATTCAGTCGCATTCCATGAGTGAGGTGACCACCATGCGCCAAGTCGAACGCAAGCACTGTATCGCCTGGCTTGATAGCTGCGAGGTAGACCGCTGAGTTTGCTTGGCTTCCAGAGTGTGGCTGCACATTTACGTGCTCAGCGCCGAAAAGTTGCTTGGCCCTGTCACGCGCGAGGTCTTCGACCGTGTCAACGAATTCACAACCACCATAATATCTTCTGCCGGGATACCCTTCGGCATACTTATTAGTCAAGACGCTCCCGACTGCCTGCATAACTGCTGGGCTCGTAAAGTTTTCACTTGCAATCATTTCGAGGCCTTCCGCTTGCCGAGTTTGCTCCGCAGCGATTGATGACCAAATTGCCGGGTCTTCTAATTCAACAAAGTTCACAGATCACCTCTCGGTTATATAGCAGCTTCAGAAACAGTGCGTCAGACTCTATCTAGAACAATCTTAGTCTATTGTGTGAGCGGAATGGCAGGGCGTCAACGAATGAAAATGAATCCGGGGAGCAGAAGCGGCTCTGGCATAAATGTAATCACCGGAATGACAAATGAACCGAGGCCGAGAATTGTTCTCGCGGTGCCCAAAGGCTTCGGCTCATTTCGAATAGGCGGGTGATCGACACCCATAAACGTGATTAAAACAACCATCAAAACCCAATGATCTGCTCCAGTGAGAATAATAGCGGTTATTGCTCCGAGGAGGACACTTCGGGCCACCCAGCACGAACGCCTTCCAAAAAGAGCATGGCAAATGTGCCCACCATCGAGCTGGCTGAGGGGAATCATGTTCAGTCCAGTTACCAGAAAACCTACCCATCCAGCCATTAAGAATGCATTCGGGGTAAGCACCTGGCCGATCGGTAAATCCGGTCGAACAAGTTGCAAAAGCCATGTTGCAAGTAACGGCATCGAAAACAGGCTGGTATCTGCCGGTTGAGCAAGCACTAGCCCTACTGCAAAAAGAGGAACCGCGATAAGAAGACCAGCGAGCGGTCCAGCTAAGGCGATATCAAACAATTGTCTTCTGTCTGCCCGAGATCCTTCCATGCCGATTACGGCGCCGAGTGTCCCAGTCAGCATCACCGGTAAAGGTAAGAAAAATGGAAGCGTTGCAGGAATTCGATGGCGCCACGCTGCAACAAAGTGACCTGCTTCATGTGCCGTCAAAATTACCATTACCGAAACCATATAAGTCAGGCCTCGGAACCAATGCTCTGTCAGGTCATTTGTGAAGCCACCATAAAGACCAAGAACCACTGGTTGCCAACCGACTGTTCCAGCCGCAAACGTTGTGAGGCAGGTTCCCAGAAAGAGGTACATCTGTATTCGAATGCGTGCCGATTGTGGCTGAGCACGATCGTGCCCCCCCGCCTGGTGATTCTCGTTTGTTGACAAAACCACCGGCAGCCGGGAAGTCTCGGCCGAAGTGGAAAAATCAAGTGTTTTGACAGGGTCTTCTCTCATAGAACACACAGAATAGCCCTTGAGAAAGAAATTTGACTGCTACACTTTTATTTCTCTGAAAAACTAGGTGATAGTTTTACCGACAACAAGGGCGTGAGCCATCTTCCCGGAAAGCAAAAACCATCTGTGCCATGAGTGATACTGCCCCCAATACAACCGAATCTGCTGGTATCCGACGACAATTTGCCGGCGTCGACCTTCAGGAATTAGCAAAAAGACACGGAACCCCACTCTACGCGTACGATGCGTCGGTAATTCGGCAGCGATGTGCTGACCTAAGTGATTGGGACACAGTTCGTTTTGCACAAAAAGCGTGTTCAAACCTTGCAATTCTTGACCTTGTGCGGCGAGAAGGTGTGCTTGTGGATGCTGTAAGCCATGGTGAAATCGCAAGGGCCATTGCTGCGGGCTATCCAACAAAAAGCTCATCAGAAGACCAAGACGATTTACCCGCAGCAGATCCAATTGTTTACACGGCAGACATCTTTGATCATGAAAGCCTCGACTCTGTCGTTCAACATGGCATTCATGTCAATTGCGGTTCCGCGGACATGCTTGAGCAATTGGCACAACGCGCGCCAGGTGCAAACGTAACACTTCGAGTAAATCCTGGATTCGGACATGGTCATAGCCAGAAGACCAATACCGGAGGAGAAGGATCCAAGCATGGCATTTGGCATGAAGCGATCCCAGATGTTCTTCAACGTGCGGAGTGGGCAGGACTCGCCGTAACTGGTCTTCATATGCATATTGGCAGCGGTGCCGATTTGAACCATCTCGCTACGGTTGCAGACTCTCTTGAGAGGACAGCACGCGATATTGGCCGTTCCCTTACAATGATAAGTGCAGGTGGAGGACTTCCGGTTCCTTATCAGGAAGGTGAACACAGAGCTGACCTGTCGGAATACTTCAAGCTGTGGGACACCACCAGAAAGCGTCTCGAGGATTCTTTTGGTCATCGAATTCGACTCGAAATTGAGCCTGGTCGGTACCTGACTGCTGAGGCCGGCATTCTGGTCACCGAAGTAAGAGCGATGAAGCGACAAGGTTCAAAAAAGTATCTCTTGGTTGACGCAGGCTTCCATACTCTTGCCCGACCTGTACTGTATGGCTCGTATCACCCAATGAGTCTCTGCCCAACATCGACGACACCTCCGCACGAGCTTGAAGCCGTCGCAATCGGCGGACCACTTTGTGAATCTGGCGACATCTTCACTCAGGAAGAGGGTGGTTTCGTATCGACTCGTGACCTCCCTCCTGCCCGTGTTGGTGACCTTCTTGTTATTGAGGTTGCTGGTGCCTATGGATTCGTCATGGCCAGCAATTACAACTCAAAACCTTTTCCTGCCGAAGTCCTCATCGACGGCGGCACATCGCGGCTTGTTCGGGCGCGGCAGACTGCTGAAGAGCTCTTCTCTGGTGAGTCGGTTCCTCAACAATAAAGCCACATTCGATCCAGATGACGACTGACTCTCACTTGCTGCCATTTTTTCAGGCTGAAAGTGAAGACATGTGGAAATCTGATCTCTCTCAACCACCACACTCTTGGCGAAATCAGACAAAAAACAGTGCTTTTCACGTTTCAGACGGGATGGATCTGGTCCCCGAGTAATTTGATTTGGTCGGAGGAATTCTCACCGCTACAATGAACATGTTCAGAATTCCCAATCCAAATTCCGATAGTAACTCATATGGCAAAGCAGGGCCCAAGAAAAAAACTTCCGAAGGAACTGGCAGTAATCAATGCTGATAACTGCACTGGCTGCGAGAGTTGTCTCGAAGTTTGTCCAGTTGACTGCATTTTCAAAGTGCAGCAGTACGATCAATTTCATAATCTTCAAAGTTGGTGTGAAATTGACATCGAACGATGTGTTGGCTGTGAAGTTTGCGTTCATATTCCCGGGAAAAAGACGAATCCTTATGACCTGAAGGTCTGTCCATGGGACGCGATTGAAATGATTGCGACCGAAGAGGTAGCGGTTGCTGTTTCACAGATGGGCGGTCCACCGGAATACGTTGAGGAGAATTGGGATCGCCTCGTTGACACCGCGCAACATTTGGCTGAACTGAAAGCCGCGAAATAGGTGTGCACAAAGGGTGCCTAAGATTTTGTCTGATTCAAACGTTGCGTCTCCTCGAAAAAACTGTATGGTGTACATATATACACATTGCAGTCGCTGGGTTGTATCATGTCGCATTCGCAACTTCAGGAAATTTCGCCGCTTATTCGTCACGAACATGTGTTTGATCGACTCAGGCTCGCTGCGATACCTGGGCTTGGTCCAATCCTCCGGCGGCGTCTAATCAGTCAATTTGGCTCGGCATCCAGTGTTTTACAAGAGAGTGCGGCGTCACTTGAAAGCATGCATGGCATTGGACACCGTCTCGCATCCGCCATTTCAATGAGCCGTACTCACGACGAAGCATCTCGTGTTCTTGAAGACTGTCAGCAGCATGGTATCGATATTGTCTTGGATACAGACCCCGTATTTCCTGACCTTCTTTCTCAGATTCCGGATCCACCTGACATGCTTTTTGTTCGTGGGACGCTCGATCCCTGCGATAGTCTTGCAATCGCGGTTGTTGGTGCTCGCCACGCCACCAAAGCCGGGCAGCGAATAGCACACGCTTTTGCAGAGGGCCTTGCTCACGCCGGCCTGACGATCGTTAGTGGCTTGGCCCGCGGTATCGATGCCGCAGCACACCGTGGAGCGATCAATGCGGGTGGAAGAACTATTGCGGTACTAGGGAGCGGCTTACGCAATATCTATCCACGAGAACATCATCAATTAGTCGAAGATGTCATTCGTCATGGAGCCGCAGTCAGCGAACTTCCTCCCTCAACGCCACCACACGCAGCAGCTTTTCCAAGACGGAACAGGATCGTATCAGGGCTTTCCCTCGGTACCATTGTAATCCAAGCCTCTCAACGTTCGGGTGCACTCATAACAGCACGACTAGCAGGAGAACAGGGACGTGATGTATTTGCCCTTCCTGGACCCATCGAGTGCAGAGTGTCAGCAGGGTGCCATAGCCTTATTCGTGACGGCGTCACACTCGTGACATGTATTGACGAAATTCTTGATGAGCTGGGACCATTCCATAAAAAAGTCCGGGCTTCAGACGGGCGTGATATTCACAAACCAGCAGAGCTACAACTTGATGAATTTGAACAGAAGGTACTAGCTGCGATTGATGCCACTTCTGATCAAACTGAAAAAACCACTATCGACGCGGTTATTGAATACATGAACATTGAACCTTCTCGTGTACTTGCAGCGTGTGCCGCCCTCGAAATTCGTAGGATAGCTATCCGTTTACCGGGAAACATTATCGAGCGTCTTTAGCCCCCGTAAGAGAAAAAGAACGTGTACGGTGCTTGCAAAATAACCGGGCTCTTTCTCTCAGGTCATGGCTCACTCTACAATCAGCACCATGGATACATCACTCTTTCATCGTGTAGAAGAAGTCTGCGGCCGCCTCCTTCAGCTACGAGACTCTCTTTGACTACGCTGGTCGAACTGAATCAGCAGTTAAACTTGAGGCTCAGATGTCTCAGGCTGATTTCTGGAATGACAGTGAAACTGCGCAGGCAACTGTCGCTAAACTGAAACAATTGAATTCCATTCTGAAGCCACTTGATGAATCGATCTCTGCCTCAAATGACCTCGAAGCACTCGTAGAACTGGTCAAGGAGGACGGTTCTTTAGAAAGTGAACTCTCGACTGAAGTTACTCGAGTCGAAGGCCTTGTTGATCAACTGGAATTAACTTCTCTGCTAAGCGGCCCACATGATTCTTGTGACGCACTTGTATCAATCCATGCTCGAGATGGTGGCACGGATGCAAACGACTGGGCCGAGATGATGCTGCGTATGTATTCGGCATGGGCTAACAAGAGAGAACTGAGTATAGAACTGCTCGACAGGCAAGACGATGACGTCGCTGGTATTCAGAATGCCACCATTGCAATACGAGGACCATGGGCATATGGATATCTCCGTGGCGAGATGGGCATTCACCGACTAGTGCGGATCAGCCCATTTAATGCGGAAGGGAAACGGCAGACCAGTTTTGCAGCCGTTGATGTGTCGCCCGAAATAAGTGATGACGATACTGACATAGAGATAAAAGATGAAGACATCCGAGAGGATGTTTTTCGAGCGAGTGGCGCCGGGGGACAGCACGTCAATAAAACCTCAAGTGCTATCCGCTTGACCCACTTTCCGAGCGGGATTGTGGTTCAATGCCAAAGTGAACGTAGTCAACACAAAAATAGAGCGACTGCCATTAAAATGTTACGTTCCAGACTTGCACGACTTGAAGAAGAAAAACGTGAAGCTGAGCAACTCGCTAAATACAAACTTCAGCCAAAGACTGGTTTTGGTTCTCAAATTCGAAATTACTTCCTTCATCCAGATCAACGAGTGAAGGACCAGCGAACAGGCCATTACGTAGGAAATTTCCAGAGCGTGCTGGATGGCAATCTAGATGGCTTTCTCGATGCCTACCTGCGGTGGAAAGCGTCAGATGCGGCTCCAGTCGCCGTTGACGACTGAGACTGCAACCTGACTGGACGTTTTCCTTCGGGCAGGATAAAGTCGATCAAACCATTACTCGTTTTCCATAGGATTCCCATGGCGGAAAAAGAACAAGCACTCGAAGTTGAAGGCGTTGTGACACAAGCATTAGCAAACACCCGATTTAGGGTGCAGATCGAAGGTGGGCACATCGTCAATGCCCATGTAGCCGGAAAAATGCGGAAGAATTTTATTCGGATTGTCCCTGGAGATAAAGTCAAAGTTGAACTTTCTCCCTACGACCTGACCAAAGGCCGCATAACGTTTCGTGAACGATAGGTGTGCAGTTATTGCTGCGACGTGTCTTTTGAAGAATCCTTACCCGGCTGTTGCTCAAGCGTTGGTGCTATAGCATCAGGGAGTTGAGGAGAGGGCGTTTCCTCTGATTCCCCGGATACATTCGAGTTCTGTAATGAACTCGGCTTTGCTGTAGATTCTGCACCTGCGGAAGTACCCTCACTATTTTTCGGTGCCGTGCGGTCCGCGCTCTGCTCATCCACCGAATCTTGTGCTACAGAATGTTTTGTGGGTTCTACCGGATCTGCTTCGTGCACTTCCTGCTTTGGCTTCTTCTTTTTTAAATCCTTTTTGTCTGCTGAATCATCAGTCCCGGTTTGAATATCAAAAAACTGTTTCAAATCTCCAAATGTTCGTAATGGTGCCTGCCCAGCCTTCATTTCATCAGTCAGTGGTTTTTTCGTTTTCCGATCCGGGCGAGAAGTGTAGGTGCGTGGACCACGATCTTGTTTCTTACCCTTTCTTGGACCACCCCCTGGCTTTCGATGACCACGACCACTTGGTGGCCCCTTTCTCTCTACAGACTTCTTTTGATCGCTATTTTCCGAAAATTTCTTTTTAGGATTCTGTGAGCGTCCTCTGTTTGCCCCGTGTACGGGTTTTGAACCGGGCCTAATCATTGTCAAAGCAACACGACGGCGATTCTTGTCGAGTTCTAGAACCCAGACCTTAACAGCCTGACCAACAACAACAGCTGCGTATGGATCGCGTATAAACCCACTCGAAAGCTGGCTTACATGTACGAGTCCACTGTCGTGCAAGCCGATATCAATGAAAGCTCCAAAATCAACAACATTGAGTACCGATCCTCGCAGTTCCATACCGACTTCAAGATCTTCAAACTTAAGAACACCCTGTTTGAACAAAGGCTCTGGCAGATCTTCGCGAGGGTCTCGACCGGGTCGCAAAAACTGTTCAACGATATCTGCGAGTAAGAGTTGGCCAACACCCAATTCATCAGCCATAGATGCCAGGTCTGTTTCACCGACTGCGTCTGATATTTTCTGATGTTTCTCACGATCGACGAGTTCGGCTGAAGATGCATTAATTTTTTTCAGTACTTTCTCGGCGACCTGATAGCTCTCTGGATGGATTCGGGTCGCATCGAGTGGATTTGTACCTTCAGATATCTTCAAGAACCCAACTGCTTGAACATAAGCCGCATCACCAAAACCCGGCACCTCACGGAACTGCTCTCGTGAAGTAAACGGACCCTTTGCGGCTCGCCAATCAATAATTCCTTTTGCAACAGCCTGATTCAAGCCGGCAACATAGCGCAAAAGTGCAGGACTCGCCGTATTGACATCGACGCCAACATAATTAACACACCCTTCAACAACAGCATCGAGTGATGCATGAAGATGGCGAGCTTTGACGTCATGCTGATAGAGGCCAACACCAATATTAGCAGGCTCAATTTTCACAAGCTCCGAAAGCGGATCGAGCAATCGACGGCCAATTGATACTGCACCACGATAAGCTGCTTCAAAATCAGGTAACTCTTCACGCGCATACTGGCTTGTCGAGTAGACACTCGCTCCTGCCTCATTGACAACCACGTAGGCGACATTGTGCTCTTGCAAATCACCGACGATGAGTTCTGAAAGTAAAGATTCTACTTCTCGCCCTGCCGTCCCATTCCCAACGGCAATCACATTACAGCTATGCTCACGAACAAGCTCAACTATTCGAGCTGCTGCTGCAGTTTTCTGTTCAGCTTTACCCACTATGTGCAGGATGTCACGAGCTAAAGGATTCCCACAGGAATCAAGCACGACTGCTTTGCAACCACTTTTAAACCCAGGGTCAATCGCAAGAACGATTCGGCCAGCTACCGGAGGCTGCAACAGTAGATTTCTTAAATTTCGAGCAAAAACTGCAATCGCATGCTCTTCAGAGGCATCCGTCATCTCGCGACGCACTTCACGTTCGAGACTAGGCAAAATCAGTCGCGATAGTGCATCGCGGCAACAGCCTTTAAGAAATTCTATATGTGGGTGATCCGTCGGAATAACAAGTTCTTCTGCTATCGTTTGAATTTCTTCGGTCGGCCCCTCGACACGGACTCGAAGAATTTTTGCTCTTTCACCCCTATTCATTGCTAAGACACGGTGAGGTGGCACTTTCTGCAGGTGCTCATCAAAATCGAAATAGTCTCTAAAATGCTTTGCTGTTTTTGTTAGGGCCTTACCCGGCGTTTCGATTCGTAGACTACGAAGCCGACCATTTTGAAACAGAAGTTTGCGTAAACGTTGGCGGACATCAGCTCGTGAGCTAAAAAGATCAGCAATAATGTGACCCACGCCAAGGAGCGCGTCAGCTGCAGAGGCAACACCCGAATCATCATCGACAAAATCTGCTGCTCGCTTCTCTAGATCTGCTGCCTGAGAATCTGCGGTGATTATTTCCTGAGCAAGCGGCTCTAATCTTTTTTGTTTCGCCTGCTCTGCCAGTGAAAGCCGTTTTGGTTTAAAAGGGAGATAGAGATCTTCAAGGACTTTGGTGTTCTCAGCTGCATTGATCTCCTCACGCAACTCAGGTATTAATTTCCCCTGCCCTTCAATAGTTCGAAGGATGGTCTGCTTTCGGTCAGCCAGTTGCCTCGCTTTACCAACTGCATCTGTGATACTTCGCAACTGCAGTTCATCGAGACCGTTTGTCTGATCCCGGCGATATCGCGTAATGAAGGGAACAGTATTCCCCTCATCAATTAATTGCACCGCTGCAAGAACACCCTCCTCGGGCAATCCAAGCTGCTTCGCGATTTGTCTTAAGTCAATGACGGTCGTGGAACCCATCCGCTCCGCCGGTTTTCATACAGTGAAGGAAATGGAGTCCTACAGCAAATTGGCATTCGATGTTGCTTCGCAAAGTATTCACTGCAACCTGAATAACAATCAACAAGGACTCACTTTCTTGCTCTTCTAGAATAGGACGCCACTCAGCTGAGGACGACTCCACCCGCAAAGAAACAAGGCTTTGGTGCGGAACAGCCCACACATCTATGACGGTGAATGTAGAGTGCAATGGGTACCGTTGTCAAACCGCCGAGTCCTCCCAAGCCTCCCTTTCTCACTCTGACCAAGCTTGATCTTGACACTCAGCCCACTTGCAAAATATTCACCACCTCAAATACCCGCCGGTACACCCGGGGCCTGTGGGGCAAAAAAATAAAATTTCGAAGTGGCGAGCCCGGATCAAACATGACGATTTACATAGGTAAGAGACACATATCTTCTGCCAAAACGAGCCCTCCTGCCTAGCGGAGACAACGAAGCGATGACACCCGGTTCCAGTTCAGATTCGATCGACAAATTATCCGACTCTACTGACTTTCTTCCAAAAGTCCCCCTCCTCGCCATTGACCGCCAGAATGGTCCACTTCGAGAGCAATTTCGGCAGGTCATGGACGACGTCTGTGATTCCGGTCGTTTTGTTCTGGGGCCTGATGTGACGGCGTTAGAAACCGAATTATCAACTATTCTTGATGTACCTCATGTGATTGGCTGTGCATCCGGAAGCGATTCTCTTCTCCTCGCATTGATGGCCCTTCACATTGAGCCGGGTGATGAGGTGATCCTGCCTAGCTACACTTTTTTTGCAACAGCGAGTGCAGTCACGCGATTAGGTGGCACGCCCATATTTGCAGATATCGACCCGAGCACATTTCTTATTGATTCCGATGACGTTGCTCGCCGAATCACTTCTCGAACACGTGCCATTATCCCGGTTCATCTCTTCGGGCAAACCGTTGACATGGATGCACTTCTACCGATTGCAAACGGGGCCGGCATTCCAATTATTGAAGACGCCGCTCAGTCAATACTATCTACGTGGCATGGACGATGCAGTGGTGGACTTGGTGACATGGGTTGCTTCAGTTTTTATCCCACAAAAAACCTTGGTGGATTTGGTGACGGAGGTTTTCTCACGACGACACGCGATGACCTAGCGGATGCACTTCGAAAACTTCGTGTCCATGGCATGGAGCCTCGCTACTACCATGATGTTGTTGGAATCAATAGTCGGCTTGATTCGCTCCAGGCTGCTGTCCTCCGCATCAAACTCCCGCACCTTGATCAATGGACAACAAAACGAGCACACAATGCCATTCGATACACAGAAATGATGAACCACTGTGAATTAGAAGATGTCATTAGGACACCTAAAATTGACACCCGTGGAAGACATGTATGGAATCAATATGTCATTCGCGTAGCAGATGGAAAGCGAGATGCCCTGCGGGAGCATTTGATGGCAACTGGCGTCGGAACAGAAATTTATTATCCAGTTCCTCTTCATTTACAGAAATGTTTCGCTAACTTTGGCTGGAAGCTGGGTGATCTTCCCGTCACCGAACAGGCTGCAAAAGAAACACTCGCTCTTCCAATTTTTGCCGAACTTGAACCAACTGAACAGGCGACTGTTGTTGGGCGAATAGCAGAATTTTTTGGCAGGCCACCAGTCCCAAAACAAATTGCATGCATGGAAAAAGGTTCTGATGCAGTGAGCCAACCACGGCAGGTTCGTCGGACTGGGCTCATTGGTCGTGCTGACGACGTACGATGCTAGGAAGAGACCGGCGAACAGAGGCATTGCTGCCAGATGGTGTCGACTAGTCTAACCAGTCCCGATCAGCAAGTCGTTCTGGTGTATAAACCTCAGTCACGTAGCTGATGTCTTTTGAAATTAAAGACTCCACCTCAAGCTTGAAGCCGTTTGAAAGCATCTTGTGAATTTCTTTCTGCCATGCTTTCTTGGCAGCAAACCAAGGATATGCGGCAATCTGCTTCGCTCTTTTTACGTCTGAGTCACTCAGTGCTATTTGAACACTCGGGGCGAGCTTGCATTTTTCGTAATCAATCGACCGCAAACCAAGAAATCTGGCTGACGGAATAGCCATTCGCTTTGATTCGTACGCAAGATTAATAGAACCCTGTTTCAGCACGGAGTAGATGTAATAGCCCCAAGGATCATTATCGAGCAAACAGTAGACCGGAAGCTTTAATTCATGATGGAGGCGATAGAGCATTCGACGCACACCGCGTGGTGGCTGACCACCACCATGCGTCAGTAGACAATTGTGTGTTCTCCAAAACTTGTCTTCATTAAACCTCCGCCACACGGTATCTTTCTCGACATGAAGAATAAATTTGGCAGTACATTTCTTGAAGCGAATTACCTCTTCCTCAACAATTGAGGGGATGCTGTACCCACCCGATCCCATACGAGAACAATCAATCTCATCTCCGGAATCAATCAATGTAATAGGGCCGACCATACCACCACGATTACTTGCATACACATGGAGCTGCTCTCGGAGGCTCTCAAGTGTCACTTCGAGGTCTTCGATGATTGGATCGCATTCATCCTGTGTGCCAAAGGTTTCTTCACGTGTCCCCTCGATAGTGTGCTTAAGCAGGTAGTACAGCCCTCGAATACTCGTTGTCTTCTGCTGGTCGATAAGTGACTTACAGCCCGTAGCTACAAGAAGCGTTTGCATATAGCTCTTCGCTTGGCTGAGATTAAAAAGGTGTCGCCTATTCTTCTGGCCACCCATCTCAATTATTTTTCGTGACTTATTGAATCGAACGTTTGAAAGACTCCGGGTTGGGATATCCAGATGTGGATCACGGCGCCTTTCCGCAGCCTTCTCGACTTCATTCGCTAAGCCAACAATCAGCTTACGAGTTTTCTGATCAACAGGAGGCAGAGTGGAAGTTGCACCAGCACTACGTGAACTACTACGTTTTATTACTTTCTTTGCCATGGTGACTACTCAGCGAATTGCCTTGAGGGAAAAACGGTGGACTGATTACATTAACTCGAACATCTTATCGACACCTACTAGCACATTGGCAGACTACCCTGCCAACGAATGAAAATCAAAGCTAGAAACACTGCTGATCAACTCTCAGCTTTTGAGTTGAGAGTACGTCCAGCACGAGCTTTTGAAGCAAGGTGAAAAGCCGACATCATGTCATACGAAGTAATCTCACAGAGTAACTCTGTAACCTTTTCGTAAACATCTGGTTCAAGCAGAGGCTCCACCTCTTTCATTAAATCTACGACTCGCTTCTCCTGATCCTCGAGTTCGGCTAGCTCTACCTTTCGGTCAGCGAGCACCCCGTTAAACGAATCCAGTTTACGAGCATATTCAGTCAATAAAGGAGAATCAGTCGCCGCATCGAACCACGGCCGGTAGATAGGCTTCGCCATTGGTAACCCCATGAAAGGAAAAGGGTGGATGACGGGATTCGAACCCGCGACCTTCGGTACCACAAACCGACGCTCTAACCAACTGAGCTACAACCACCACGTCTCCGGAAAATTCTACCAAACTTTTCGGTGAAAACAGCGGGCCATAAAACACTTTTCTAACGGGTAAAATTCTGGCATTCCCCTGAAAGCACCGAATCGTTTCAATGAGCCCTATAAAATACTTTTTGACGCTCTTTCTTGCCCCCTCAGCCCGAGCTACCTTCATATCATGCAACACTCTTCCGTTTCTACAGTCCACTGTAATGGACACCGTGGCTGTGTTGCAGATATCGCAATGCTGGCAAAAGACATACCATTGTTCCCGGTTGATCGATGGTGCAATCTCACCGACCTCACGAAAGCAAGGGCAGCCTGCCGCCATCGAATAGGCTGGGCAGCAATTTTCCTGAAGGCCTACGGCAAAGTCGTCCAAGAAACACCCGAACTGAGAAGTTGGTTTTTGCCAGGGCTCTGGCCTCGTATTGCAACAACCAATCAGATTGTGGCGACCTTGGCAATTAACAGAATAGAAAATGATACTGAGCAACTTTGTTGGGCTCGTCTCCATCAACCAGAAACACTGCCACTTGTTGAGATACAACACTTCATTGATGAGTGTTGTAGCAAGCCAAGCCAAGAACTTTTTAAGCGCCAACGTGAACTCGAAATGCTTCCAGGATTTCTCCGGAGAGCGGTACTTCGTTGGAACCTTCGATCAGCGTCTTGTAAACGATCCTCACGCATTGGTACCTTTAGTCTTTCAACGCTTGCAGGCTTTGGCGCCAGCAATCACTTTCACCCAACACTCTGCACAACAAGTATTTCGTACCGCCCAATTGAGGCTGATGGCAGGTGCCTTGTAACACTGATTGCTGACCATCGTGTTATCGATGGTGCCGTGGTCGCACGAAGCTTAGCTACCCTTGAGAAGTTCCTCACGCAGGATCTTGTCCACGAACTTTGCTCGCAGACGGATTCGCAGGCACCGAATGCGACTCCTTCAAACGCCGCCTAATTTCAGCCAACCTTTCACCAAGGTCTCGTTCCAAACCTCGATTGGTTGGCTGATAGTAGTGTCGCTCCACTCCAAGATAGTCTTGTTTTGCAATCGCATCAGGAGCATCGTGGGCATAGGCATACCCTTCACCGTGACCGAGTCTTTTTGCTCCCGCATAGTGCTTATCCTGCAAATGCCTCGGGATAGGTAAAATAGATTTTTCACAAACATCATGACGAGCATCTGCAATGGCTCGTGTGCATGCGTTACTTTTCGGCGCGAGTGAAAGATACGAAACAGCTTGAGCCAGCGCAAGCTGGCATTCAGGCAAACCTACAAACTCAGTCGCCTGCATAGCGGCTACTGCAATAAGAAGTGAACGAGGGTCAGCATTCCCAATATCTTCGCTGGCCAAAATAACCAGCCGTCTGGCCAAAAAACGCACATCTTCGCCGCCTTCAAGCATGCGGGCAAGCCAGTACATTCCGGCATCTACATCGCTGCCACGTATGCTCTTAATAAGTGCACTTGCACAGTCGTAGTGAGTGTCTCCCGAGTCGTATACAACGGCTTTTCGCTGAACACTTTCACGGGCGAGTTCTTCCGTAAAGACTAATGGACGATCGGTTGATGAAAGTACTCCGACCTCAAGCCCACCAAGGGCTCGACGGGCATCACCATCGGCGGTTTCTACAAGAAAATCAAGTGCCTTGGGATCGAGATTGATTTCCTGTAACCCAAACCCATGTTCTTTATCAGCAAGTGCATGTTGAATAATTCGTTTTATGTCTTCTGACTGAAGTGCTTGAAGTTCAAAAATACGACTTCGACTTACCAAAGCAGGAGTCAATGCAAAAAAGGGGTTTTGCGTTGTCGCTCCAATCAACGCAATAACGCCATTTTCAACATCGGGCAGCAGAACATCTTGCTGCGATTTATTAAAACGATGGATCTCATCGATAAACAAGCAGGTGCGGCAGGCATCGTCCTCTAATCGACGCCGTGCACTCTCAATGACATCGCGAAGATCTTTCACTCCTGAAGCAGTTGCAGAAAGCTCTACAAATCGACGCTTTGTCTCGGTGGCAATAATCTCACCAAGGGTTGTTTTGCCGACTCCGGGGGGCCCGTAAAGAATGATTGAGCCGAGCCGGTCGGCCTCAATCAATCGCCTTAAAAGCTTCCCCGGGCCAATGATCTGCAACTGCCCCACATAATCGGCTAACATCCTGGGCCTCATTCGAGCCGCCAGAGGAGCCACCCGCTCAACGTTTTCCTTTCGCGTAGCACTAAATAAATCGGGCATGTTCAAGACCTTATCCTTACCATGTAGCTGTGCGGACCATCGCGGCAACCACTATCTCAACAGATTTTAACAACCGAGAGTGCACTCGACGCTACCATACCTAAGGAGGATTGCATGGGATTTAGAACACTTCGTCAATGCGTCGAAACTCTTCGGGGAGAAGGAGAGGTCATTGAGATTGATTACCCAATCGACCCACACCTTGAAATAGCTGAAATTCAACGACGACTTTTCAGGGCGGGAGGTCCGGCTCTTCTCTTCACATCTGCTCTGGGTACCCAGCATCCAATACTTTCTAATCTATACGGCACTCAGAAGCGTGTTGAACGATTATTTTCCGATACTCTTGATCGAGTACGACGGCTGGTTGAACTGAAGATTGATCCAGCCGCTGCCGTCCAAAACCCCTTGCGATATTGGCGAAGCCCTCTTGACGCCCTCAGCATGATTCCACGGCACGTTCGTGGAGGCGGTGTTCTCAATCGCGATGTCCCCCTTACAAGCCTTCCGGGCGTAACCGGCTGGCCCGGTGATGGCGGCCCATTTATTACGCTGCCAGCTGTCTATTCCGAGCATCCAGATGCACCCTCAATGAAGACCTCGAATCTGGGCATGTATCGGGTTCAGTTACGTGGAAATTGCTACGAGGAGAACAATGAAGTTGGCATGCATTATCAGATACACAGAGGAATTGGTGTACATCATGCCGCAGCTATTGCACGAACAGAGCCTCTCAAAGTAGCGATCTTCGTTGGAGGAACTCCTTCCATGGCAGTCTCTGCAATGATGCCGTTACCCGAAGGCCTTTCTGAACTTACGTTTGCTGGTGCTTTGGCAGGCCATCGCATACCAATGATTCGCCGCAAGGGACGCCCTTCTATTTACGCAGATGCTGATTTCGTTATCGAGGGGACAATTGCCCCTGATATAACAAAGCCAGAAGGTCCATTTGGTGACCACCTCGGTTACTATTCTCGACAGCATGATTTTCCCGTCATGCGAGTTGACCATGTCTGGCAGCGAGAGGACGCAATCTGGCCTGTCACGGTGGTGGGACGACCGCCTCAGGAAGACACCATGTTTGGGTGGCTTGTTCATGAAATCACTGGTCCTATTATTCCAACGGTACTGCCAGGAATATCAAGTATTCATGCCGTAGACGCGGCCGGTGTTCATCCACTTCTTCTGGCTGTTGGCAGTGAACGTTATTTACCCTGGAAAAATTCATCTCGACCAGCTGAGTTACTCACCCAGGCTTCAGCAATACTTGGACAAGGCCAGCTTTCTCTGGCGAAATATCTGTTCATTGCTAATCAGGCGGATGCACCTGACCTGAATGCTCACGACGTACAAAGGTTTTTCAGCCATCTTCTCCAACGAGTGGATTGGAGACGAGACTGTCATTTCCATACCGAGACAACAATTGATACGCTCGATTACTCTGGCCAAGGATTGAGCAGTGGTTCTAAGTTGGTCGTAGCTGCCCGTGGGCAATCAGTCCGTGAACTACCAAACGAAATCTCGGGAAACATTCGCCTTCCGGAGCATTTCTCGAAACCGTTTGTATGCATACCCGGCGTACTTGCTGTTACCGGCCCACCTATCGAACCACGACCTTCTCTGCATGCGGCAAATGAGGATGCGATTTGGCACACAACAAAGCAGGCTCATTGGACTCAGGATATACAACAGTTTACTCGTGCGATCGATCAACAAAATGACCTGCTGAAATGGCCTCTTATTATAATTGCAGACGACAGTGCATTCACTGCAGCAACTTTGGAAAATCTTCTGTGGATCACATTCACCAGATCTAATCCGGCAATTGATGTTCATGGTGTCCGAGAGATGATTCATCAAAAGCATTGGGGCTGTGCAGGGCCACTTGTCATTGATGCCCGGCTCAAGCCGCACCACGCTCCACCCGTCGAGGAAGACCCTGATGTTGAAAAAAAAATTGACAGCCTCTGCCGAAGAGGTGGTCCACTTGCAGGAATCATTGAATAGATTCACAGAAAAACTCAAGATTGAACTTGAGGTGTGAAGAGACTCTGAACATCTTCAGATCAGAATCAATTACTCAACAGAGGGTATCTCGTTGATTCGAACTTTCGTCGACACTGACCGATGCCCTGTTCTTCGACGATAGTTTTTTCTGCGGCGGAATTTCTGAACGTAAATTTTTTCACCCTGAGACAGACCAAGAACTTCTGCCTTGACAACGGCACCTTCAATGATCGGAGCCCCTATTTGGAGCTTTCCTTCTTTACCGACTGCGAGCACTTTGTCGAAGACGAGTTCAGTCCCTGCGTCAATTGGCCGGAAATCAACTTCGATTTCTTGACCCTCAGAGACACGATACTGACGCCCGCCATCTGACACGATGCAGTAGTGATGACCACCACTAACCATGGTGTCGGTCGTTGGTGTGTCGGAAGATGTTGTTTCGGCAGCCATCAGAAAACCTCAATTCATGTAAACCAGTTCCCGGATCGGGAACCTTTGATTGTAATCCGTGAGCGAAAAAATCCAGCCTCTTGCGAAAAGCACGGGAGTTTGACACTTTCTTCTCTACTTTTTGCTGAAGTTTATGGAAACCGCACCGTTCGCCCACTCGCTTCCCATGCTTCAATTGCCAGGTGTTCTGGGGACGCAGTGTCCTGACCCACAATATGAAGTTCTACACGAGAAACGTCTTCGAACTGGGCAATTTCTCGTCTCTTTCGGTTGTTTATCCACGTTGCCACTTCATCATGCACTGTAATTGTCAAACGCGCAATATCCTCACGCGTTACCGATAGTTGCAGCATTCGCATAACCTCAATCGCTACACTTTCCGGAGTCTTCGCCATTCCAGTGCCCAAGCACGTGGGGCAATCTCGAAAAACACTCTTTCGTAGTGACGGACGGATTCGCTGACGAGTCATCTCTATCAGCCCGAAGGGACTCGTTCGTAAGACTTTTGTACGAGCTCTGTCTCGCTTCATTGCATCATGCAAGGCCCTCTCAACTCCACGACGATATTTTTCTCGACGCATATCAATGAAGTCATTCACAATGACGCCACCAAGGTCTCGTAATCGTAACTGACGAGCAATCTCTTTTGCTGCTATCAGATTCATTTGATAGGCGTTTTCTTCCGCTGACTTTTCTGTACGAAAACTTCCTGAGTTGACATCAATGGCAACAAGCGCTTCGGTCGTATCGATTACAATCGATCCTCCTCCTTTAAGCGGGACTTTGTGCTGATGAATTCGGCTAATCTCTTCTTCGAGTCGATAGCGATAAAATAATGGTTCTTTACCATCATAGAACTGCAACCGGCTGGCGTACTTGGGCATAACCAACTCGAGGAACTCTTTTGCTCGTTCATATGCAGCACGATCATCAATAAGAATTCTTCCCACATCTTCGGTGAACATGTCTCGGATTGTCCGAATAATCATGTCACTTTCCTGATAGATATCGATTGGGGCGGAATATTTCCTCATCCGTTTGACGATGCTCTTCCAAAGCCGCAGTAGATACGCCATGTCACGAGCCATCTCTGACTTGGTTCGCTCAGTACCGGCTGTTCGTACGACAAAGCCGACTCCCTTGGGCGGCTTGAGCGCATTCATAATCCCTCGAAGCACTCGCCGTTCTTTTTCATTATCAATCTTTTTTGAGACTCCAACTCGGCCAAGCGGCGGCATAAGGACAAGGTACCGGCCAGGAATGGAGATATAGGTTGATAGAGTAGGCCCTTTCGTACCAAAGCCCTCTTTGATGACCTGTACCAATAGTTCGTCACCCCGTTTCAGAACGTCTTGTATCGGTGGCTTGATACGAGGACGATCACCTATCCGTGGCTTTCGACGTCGATCTGAAGGCCTTCCTCCGTTATGTGATCCTTCGGAAGGAGCTTTTGCCGGATCGGTCAATTCAAAAGCCTTGTCGGGGTCAAGACCACCCTGACGATAGTACTGGGGTTCAATATCACTGATATGGAGAAATCCATTCCGCCCAACACCGAAATCAACAAAGGCGGCCTGAATGGACGGCTCTATGTTAACAACTCGCCCCTTGTAGATATTGCCAACAAGGTTTTCCTGGCTTGTTCGTTCAACATAAAGTTCCTCCAGTACACCCTCCTCAATAATTGCGATGCGGCATTCTTCAGCCTGCGTCACATTAATCAGCATTTCCTGCTTCATAATAGTTCTTTCTTTCTATTGATCCGCCACCCGTGGGGCAGCGCATGCATCACGCGACAGTCTCCGCTAGAAGCCGTCGTTTTTGATCACGCAAAAAGGCTTTTACGTCACGAGCGCTGTTCATTTCAAGCACCCGTTTCGCAACAGCCTGACAATCGGCGATCGATACGCTTCGAACCGCCTGTTTAATTTCTGGTATGGCTGCAGCAGGCACACTCAGTTCGCGAAGCCCAAGGCCAAGCAATAACTGGGTGTACATGACACTTCCACTCATCTGACCACAGACACTTGCCGACACTCCGGCATCGTCCGCGATATCAAGAGATCTCTTTAATAATCTGATAACTGCTGGATCACACGCGCTATAAAGATCTGCTACATCCTTATTTCCACGATCAACAGCCAGCGTGTACTGAATAAGGTCGTTTGTTCCAACAGAGACAAAGTCCACCTCCTTAATGAATGCATCGAGCATCATTGCGGCAGCAGGTGTCTCAACCATTATTCCAATTTTCAGCTTTGGATTGAAATCAATATCGTGCTCAGCAAGATCCTCCATCACATCAGCCAAGACCAATCGTGCCTGACGCAACTCAAGGATTGTCGAGACCAATGGAAACATCACTCGAACGTCACCGTGTGCACTCGCTCGAAGAATGGCACGCAACTGAGTACGAAACATCGGCAACTGTCGCAAGGAAAGGCGAATACTTCGCAGGCCCAAGCATGGATTTCGCTCTTCCTCCGGACTTTTCTCAGTAAGCATCTTGTCGGAGCCTAAATCCAACGTTCGGACCACCATCGGCTTCCCGTCGATTGCGTCTATGACCTTGCGATACGCACAATAATGGTCTTCTTCACTTGGCTCGTGCTGACTTGTGAGATAGAGAAATTCGGTGCGATAAAGCCCTATGCCATCGCTACCTCGTCGCATGCACTGTTCAACTTCTTCAGGAAACTCAATGTTCCCTCGAATTTGTACCCTCACACCATCGGTCGTCTCTGCCGGTAAGTCTCGCAATTGCCCGAGGGACGCAGCAACCGTTTCCGCAACCTCAGCTTCAAGTCTGTATCGGGCTATGGTTTCTTCATCTGGCTGAAGAATGACTACGCCTTGATTGCCATCAAGAATGACCGGCTCACCACCGGAAACATCTGCCAAGAAAGGACCAATCCCAACAACGGCAGGTATCTCGAGCCCTTCTGCAACAATTGCCGTATGGCTCCCTGGCCCACCAAGTTCTGTTGCAAAACCTTTAACAAAACGTCGATCCAGATTTGCTGTTTCACTCGGCGTCAGATTATGGGCCAATATCACGACTGGCTCCGAAATCGACGCAAGTGTTTCCCTGCGTTGACCTAGGAGGTTTCGCAGAAGACTCTTTTCAATGTCATAGATATCGTGTGCCCGCTGCGCGATATGATTATCAAGGTTCTGGAAAACCTTAGCATATCGCCGAAGCGTTCGGCTCACCGCATATTCTGGCCACCAATTGCGTTCTCGGACCGCACTTGTCAACTCTTCCTGCAGCCGTTGATCATGAAGCATTGCGAGATGGGCGTCGAAAATCGCGGCATACTGCTCACCAAGTTCCCCACGAACTGCATCACGGTTCTTCTTGATTTCAGCCGTTGATTCAGCGATCGCGTTCGACAGCCGCTGAAGTTCTGTATCAACAGCACTTCGTGCCACGAAACGCCTCGGAATCCGAAAGCCTTCGCTGTCGAGAACAAGTGCCTCGCCGATTGTCACACCCGACGAGACCGCAATACCTTGTAGTTTTAGCATGGGCGCCGGCGATCAAGGCGACATCCGTTTTGCAGGGAGATCGGCTAGCGACAACTTTCGCTTCAGCCAATGATCAACATCCTACGTTCCGGGCGCCTCGCGTCGCGCGTCTCCTTTTGTTGTTTATTTTTGTCAGTGTCTACTTACCGGCAGGTAAATAAACACCATGTAAGACAAGAAGCCTGCGAATGCCGACAACTGGTCAACTGTTTGTATTCCTTCCGGTGGCACCCTCGCAGGCTGCCGTATTTATTCCAGCCAAATCGCTGGAAATCTGTTTTTCCTGTTTCGTTTTATTTGTGTGTGTTCTTGTGTTTTCTTCATTCAGAGAAAATTTCTGCTCGAAGAGGCTTCCTATTGCATCAAGTGCCTCAGAGGCATCTGGACCAGTTGCTTCAACAACCAGGCGAGTGCCTTCTTCAGCGGCAAGAGTCAAAAGGTCGAGAATACTTTTCCCATCGACTCGCTGAGCTTTTCCCACAAACTCAATACGCGATTCCCATCGCTGTGCTTCTCTCGCCACCAAATCAGCTGGCCGGGCATGCAGCCCCTGCTCATTCGCCACAACAACTTCGCGTGAATGGGTCTCGTGCATCGAATTCTCGGTTTGATCTATTGTCATCCGCTTTGTAGCCACCTAGTGACTAAATCCCCTTACTCTCCAAAAACTATGAAGCGATGCTTTGAGCATCAGCGTCTTCGAGGAGTCGCCAGACTTCTTGAGGACCGCCCGCCTCTTTTAATGTTTTACAGAAAGCATCGTCTCGTAACTGTCTTGAAATATTCTCCAAGGCTCGCAAGTGATCTCCAGGTCGATCTGGGGGTGAGACAAGGAGAAAAAACAGCTGCACAGGCTCTCCGTCCAGGCTTTCAAAATCAACGCCTTGTTCACTAATTGCAACCGTCCCAACAAGGCGACTAACACTTGGATGTTTCGTATGCGGCACCGCGACTCCACGCCCGATGCCTGTACTTCCAAGGTCTTCTCGCTTCATGATAGCTTTCACGATGCTGTCCATTTCACTTACAGCAATCTTCTCCGCATCAACAAGCGACTGCGTCATCTCACGGATAACGCCCTCTTTCGAGTTCGCAACCACACTTGGACGAATGGCATCAACTGAAACAAAATCTGAAAATTTCATAGTTGTTTTGTATCTACTCCGATGAGATTAACTTCTTCGGACTGTCTCGACATTTTTATGATCTCGCACTTTTTCTTTATGCTTCCGTAATTGCTGCTCAAGTTTTTGAACTGCGCCATCGATACTCCGCCAGAGATTGGGCGCGGTTTCATGACTAACAAGATCATGAAAATGCTCCGCTGACGCAATAATTTCAACAGCTGGAAGGGATGTATTAGCGAGATCCACAGTCACATCCAACGCGGTAATACGATCAAAATATCTCTTTAGACGTGATACTTTTGCAGAAATTTTGGACTGCGAAGCAGCGCTAAGATGCCCGTGTCGAGCGGAAACGTTTATCTGCATGTATCAATCCTTTCTGACCAGTATCCAAACCATTACGAACAAAGGTCGAAGGCCCACCAGAAAATGCTGGCCAAACTAACTCTACGATAGCCAAGGCCGATGCAGGCGAGCAAACACTTCGACAAGCCGAGATTTCCCACTTGTCGTCCGATCAAAATAGAAGATGTCGAGTTAGACACAGTCTAATTTCGCCGAAATTCTTTCCGTAATATCTAATTGATCATAAACAAGCTGAGGAAGGGGGACAAACGCATGCTGTTTCTCCGGTTGAAAAGAGGAATCCAGCCAACGTCAGCCCTTGAGGCATCAAGGAGTCCGCGGGCTGAGAAGCCCTTGGTCGTACCTCTTTCGCCAAAAGTCAGCACCCTCCACCAATTGTTTTTCACTCCAGTCCGCGCGATATTTTGCCATATCCGGTGGCGACTCTTCGTAAAGTTCTCGTAACCACTGAATTGCATATCTGCGAAAGATAATATTTTCGTCCTCGAGCAAGCTAATGAGTTTTGGTGTCCTTGCCTCCTTTGCATCTGAAAGGAGTGAACGTGCAGCGAGACCTACAAGAATTTCTCCCTGCTCTGGACGGACATGATCCCGCAATGACTTTTTTAATGCGAACGCCTGCGTAACATCTGCAAGGGCAGGAGGAATTGATTGTCCCTCAAGTTGCTTCCACATTTCAGCGGATGGCCCCGGACCAGGTCGTGGTGCCGAAGCCAACAACTCCACAAGTTGGTCGTACCAACCAAGAAGTGCAAGTGTTTCCACGGCAATCATACGGTTCTCGATTCGAGAATCATCCGACAACTCGATAAGTGACTTCAGTAACGGTTCAGGACGTGTGATTGCTTCAGCAAGTGACTCACTTGCCGACTTCTTCAGTCTCGAAAGTGATCTCGACGATACCGCCCACGTTGGGAGAGAGTCCACGGCATGAAGACTTGCCTCCAGTGGACTCGTTTCCGACCATTCAAGAATCTCACGAGGCGACAATTGAAATGCCTCTGAAATTCCACGAAGCGGTCTTGCTACAGGAAGCCCTCCTGGCTGCGTCTGCTTCCAATCAACCGGCTTCTCCAAGGCACATACTCTGGCAGTCTGACTCTGCCGAGTTTGCCTTGCTGCCAATACATCAGAAGGGGTTTTAGAAACGTCAATCGCAACACTCCCCATGAGACCTGACAAAATAATCCCATTGAGGCCACCGGCAGCGATACCTATCTGAGCTGTGTCATCTGCAGACCGAATCACAATACTTCCAGATAAAAGTTCGATCCGTGGTTTCTGAAGACTATCGAGTTTAAAAATGGCGTGTGTTCGAGGTTTCATACGAACTGTAACGCCACCCACATCGAGGACAGGGCTTAGCCCGGGCGGCACCTGAATCTCCTCATAAGGCCCAAGTGCTGATTCCGTCGGCAAGGCTCGCCAGCCATCCAACTCCCTTCGATCAGCTTCGCGATTTCGATGAAGAACAACACCCCACCCAATATTCGCGTCACTCTCCAAAAAACCAAGGATCGGTTCGTCTGGTCCTAGCACGGGCACATTCTTTTGCAGCGTGTTTGCATTCGTAGTAGTTGTTGACGGCGGCGGTGGACCGGTCGACGCTGGGGGCAAAGATGAACCAATAGCCATGGCGGTGCCCTGAGGTACCGTTGTGCTGCTTACCATTGTTGGGTTTGGTGTAACAGCCTCCGAGGAAGGAGACTCTGCCTCAACAGGTACAGACGGGGTACGTGCCTGAGATGACACAACCTGAGTTGCTTGAGGCTTTGCCCCACCATCAACACCTTGCGATGATTTGTCAGGTTCCTTTTCGGGCAATCTCTCTTCAGCCGATTCTGTTCCAAGACCAGGCTGAATCTGGCTCTGATCCATTTTTGGCTTTGCATCATTATTTTCAAACACAAGATCAGAGGGCACTGGTGACTGGGCTACTTGCTGCTGAACTTGGGTGCCTCCAAATGTGCGAAGTAGTTGGACTCCAAACGCACTCACAAGAAGAAGGAGCAGCACTATTGCCACGACAATGGCAAGTGGGGCAAAAAGCGGCTTCTTTCTAGACTCCGATACGACATCTGCTGAGTCTTTGCCACGGGAATCAAGGGCTAGAGAATCAAGCTCTGCTCGAACAGCACGTGCATTTTCCATGTCTACCGCATGGCCCACTTGGCCCGTTAACAACGAAGCCTTTCTTGATGTCAACTCAACCAGTTTGTGACTTTCTTCATCAGTTAGTTCTGCCATCAACTCATGCTGCCCAAGCATTTCCGAAAGGAACTGATGGCACTCAGCTGCTTCGCATAACTGAACGTCAGACTCGATGCAATTTGACTCAAAGGAACCAAGGCATTCTTCGGGCAATGCATTATCGAGAAATTCAGCCATACTATTCGCGCTGGCAGATAAGCCTGCCGCATCCACTCGTGGCGATGGCAGGTCAAGATTTCCAAGCACTCGCTCAATCCGCTGCTCAATTTCTTGAGCAGCATCGTGAGATAAAACTTTTTCATCTAGATCGCGTTGGTCTTCTTTAGAGAGCACGCGATCTCGCCACGCCAACAGAGTTCTGACAGTCAGTCGCATTTGTAATTCCTCAAATCCACGAATTGACATGCACGCGATTCAGCGCAACACCGCAGGAATGCTGCGTCCGCCTATCACTCCCGCTACTTCTATATGTGTCACGTTCCAGCCAAATCCGTACCAAAAATCGGCTTGGCGTTCATACAGACTGTATTCAGGGCTGTTTTTAAGCATAAACCGAACTTTCTTATGCTCAACGCCGTAAAAACAGGACGCTTCCTCTCCGTAAAACTCCCTTGGTTTCTAAAATGAATGGGTTAGTGACTCGCTCGATTCGAGGTTCTGAGATGTCCATATCTCTCAAAAACATGATTTCGCTTGAAAACGTACGGCAGTCTGCCTTGCTGAGACAGGCGTCTGGCTACATTGAACTTGCCGAGTTCAACATGACACCTGACCAAGAAATTTCAAAACCGGCTCAAAAGCTTTTAATCACTGCTATTCAGTTGCTAGACAGACTTTCTGAGACAGAACGATCAAATGGCAATGCCATCGTATTACGAGCCGAGGCACTTCGAGCGCTCGGTCAGTTTTCAGATGCCCTACCCTATTTTCAACGTGCCGTTGCCAACACCCCCCAGTCTATGACGAGTTGGCTCGGTTTCGGATGGTGCCTAAAGCGTTTGGGAAAACTCCAAGAGGCAATTACCGTACTGACTCAGGGTATTGATATTTGTGGTGATGATCCAATTCTTGCGTATAACCTCTCCTGCTACCACTCCCTCGCCGGAAATGTCCCTGCTGCAATTGAATCTCTGACCAAGGCGATTACCTCAGACGACCGTTTCAGGTCGCTGACAAGTGGCGAAAGCGACTTTGATCCGATTCGTGATGATCCACGATTTGTAGCAGTGATTGGGCAGCCTGTATAACGTGAATACTATTGTGATCGAGCCGTCACTGGTTTCGAGCACACACGTTTCATTAATCATTCAGTGAAAGAAAGCACGGTACTGAATGCCATGATAAACCCGGCCCTACAGGAAGTCATCGCTGTTCTCGGTCACCCGGCTGCCGGTAATCCTGCGCAATTCCTTTTCGAGAGAGTTGTCGCTCACGACTCACTTGATTGGAGATTTCTGACACTAGAGGTGGCACCGGCTCGTCTCGCTGACGCACTTGCCGGTGTTTCTGCCTTAGGATTTGGTGGATGCATGCTTGCTGGTCCTTTACAAGAAACTGCTGTTGGCTTCACCACATCTGTAAGCCCGGCTGCACAGTTCGCCGGAGGCTGTAACTTATTGGAACGGAATAAGGACGGGCAGCTCGTTGCTCACCTCACACTTGGTCGGGGTGTGCTTGATTCGATTCGGCTCCATGTAGACCCTTCAACAACACGTTCACTTATTCTCGGAACGAATCTTCTCGCTCGTTCTCTCGCGCTTGAGTTAACGCTTGCCGGTACTCCGGGAATCACCATTGTGGACCCTTGGGACAATCAGGCATCTACTTTGGCAAAAGCAATAAATGCGGTTGAGGGGGGAAAAGCATCCGCTGCTGGAAACGAGGTGGCTCCAGCGAATGAAGACATCGGCATTGTCATTGCTACTGAAGACAATCGACCTATCCCTGACGATTTTCAGCTCCCTGAATTTCGAGAAGATCTTGTTGTTGTCGACACCTCACTTGATCCAAAAGCATCGGTGACACTCAAGGCAGCAACGAATGCCAACTCCTGCCGAATTGATGGCCTTGAAGTAACTGCATGTATTATGGCAATCAATTTCCGAAACCTTACTGGCATTGAAACTGATACCGAAGCACTTCGAGAAGCTCTTGATGAATTTCTTGATTACTGATTCATCAAGACCATACTGACAGCCGTGCCGAAGGCTTATCCTGATATCCGGTCAATCTTCTTGATAACGGCAATCGCGCTACTTCGAATTTCGGCAACCGGATCTTGCTGCAACCCTTTTATTAGCTTGATTATACCTGTTGGTGGGGCCTCGTTTGTTGTATCCACCAGCATCGTAACGCCGCGCAATGCATTCACCACTACGAGTGCCCGCTTGTACCGCTCTGACTGCGTCTTGTCATCGAGCACTTTCTCGTCCAAGTGAATATCTTCTAAAGAAAGCATCTCCGACAGTGTTTCGTAGGCGTCTGTTTGCCCAAGTCTTGCTAAGCCAAGCGCGGCGTTTGACCGAACATCAGTTGATGGATCTCCCATTAACCTCAAAAGACCGTCGATGCTCTTTTCACCCCCAAGCACCCCAAGCGTGAATCCACATGCATCCCTCACTCGCGAATTTGTTGAAGTCGTTGTAGCTAACACCGCGGCCACAACATCGTCTTGATTCTCAAACGATCTGCTGGCGTTCTGAAGATTAGTTGCTAGAACCGCCAGCGCCTCAATTGCTGCCTGGGTTGTAGGATCATCGTCATTTTCGTTGACACGACGAACAAGTGCTGGCGCTGCCTCCGGAACAGTAAACTCTCCAAGAGCTCGACACAAATAAAGCCGCAACGTCTCTGATTGCTCACCAGTTCGGCCACTGCCAACTTCATCATCGAGGATGCTACCTAATTCGGAGGCTAGTTTGACATCGGCTTTCAGCCCAGAACCATTTGGGCCACGCAGATCATTCGCGAGGTTTAAAGCTGCTTGCCAACGACCTTCATTGGCGCGACGAAGCGTACGAACGTAGGCCTGTGGATCATTCCCAAGATGTGCTAACCAATGGAAGGCCAACCAAACACAAACAATAATTGCGACGATGATTCCTGGAACAAGAAACAACTGAACAAGGAATGCCGCACTGGGTGGTTCAACTGGCGGGAGACTGTCATCCGGATTCATTGGTTGATTTGACGAAGTAGCCATGAATTGTGATTTCAGAGGAAGTTACGAAAACCCAGATCGTACATCAGCTGACATCGGCCAGCTCATTTCTAACATGATAGACTTTCCAGCTAAAAGGTGATGTATTGTGACAAAAACAACTGGACGTGACGCTCAGTGGCTTGATGAATCAGCTCTTCCGCCGCTGATTACAGCTGCGGAACAACTCGCTATTGATGAAGCCATTTTAGATGAAGCAGAGTCGGGTCTGCTCAAAAACCAAGTGGTTCGTACATGGCAAGCAGCCGCACCTGTGGTGGTCCTTGGTTCATCAAGTGAGCTTCTCAGAGAAGTGAACTGTGACGCTTGCGAACGACTCAACATCCCCGTTTTACGACGCCCAAGTGGTGGCGCAACGGTTATCCTTGGGCCGGGTTGTGTCATGTGGTCGGTCATAACTCCTTTTCAAAATGTACCCCCACTTGAAGCCATACATGCCTCCATGCTTGATCCTCTTGCTGCAGCTCTTTCCGCAGCAGGACGAGAAGTGATACGAGAAGGCACTTCTGATTTAGTTGTCAAAGGAGCCGGCAGGGCAAAAAAGATTTCTGGAAATGCCCTTCGGGTGCGTCGTCAGAGCGTGCTCTATCATGGGACTCTTCTCGATGAATACCCACTTGAACTTGTTGGACAGTTACTACGACATCCCCCACGGGAGCCAGAATACCGACACCAACGGACTCATAGTGAATTTTTGACGAACCTGTTGTTAGGTCGTGAACAGATTGACAAAGCGGTGCGAAATGCTTTCTCTGCCGACGGCAATAGAACAACATGGCCCCAACGTCAGACACAACAACTTATAGAATCGCGATATGGAAAGACTTCTTGGACAGAACGGCTGTAGGCCAGATGAATGAATTTACGTCCAACCCACAGACGTTTTCCGTAAATGTTTAAACTACCCCTATTTTCTAGCTCCTCATCACTGCTGGAAGACTGGGTTGAGATGGGGGATCAGGGCGAATATTCAGGCTTTCTCCTCAGGCATGATTTGGTTTGAGTCGCTTTGCCGATTTTCTTCTTGGCGGAGAAAGCGGGAGGATGGTCAAAAACTAGCCTTCCGCCGTGGCAGGGAAGAACGCTACGGTTCCTCTCTTCCACGAATGACATGAGGTCGTCCGGAATATTTCGCAACAGGAGGTTGCAGCAATGCATTTACATTTGAATGCCGCGGACGTGCGCGACATGGTTACCCGCTTATTTGTTGACTTAGGCGCTGAGACTGATGACGCAGCCGATCTGCAAGAAAATATTCGTATTGATCGAGGTCGCTGCGTTGCTCGTTGTTATCGAGTAACTGAAATGTTTGCAATGTGGCTCATCGACTGCGGCGTTGTGCAATTCTACAACGCTGATGGCGAGATGCTTCATACCGTCAATCTTTTCAACGACCTGCAACCGCAGCGAGTTGCCGCATAGTGCGGTTCTTCTGATCCTTACGGGATACGGCCAGCATGCCGACCACTACGGCAACACCTCCGCGGCTATCGATCGTCATCCCAGCACCTGGGAACGAGGAAACTCTCGAGGAAACACTCGTGAGCGTACTTGAGAATCGGCCAGAGGACTCTGAAATTGTCGTCGTTCTTGGCTTCGGTTATCACGACCCGTGGAGCGTTGGTGCAGAGGTTCGATTCATTCAGGCACCCATTGGATCCAATCGTGTTGCATGCATCAATCTTGGGCTTGCCGCGAGCACTGGGCGTATCGTGCATGTCCTGGCAGCAGGATGGCGGGCAACGCCATTCTGGACGGACGTAGCAGTCGAGCATTTCAATAATGAGCAGGTTGCTGCGGTTGTTCCACTCGAGGTCGCCTCTGATGACAGCGACCGAATTGTAGCGACCGGCATAGAAGTAAGCCGTGGTGGTAGACGTATCATGTTACGACCATGGGGTGATGCCTCACGAGTACAGGGTTTTCATACGGGTGATTTTCCCTCGCCATCTGGGCCAACACTTGAGGCGGGCTTTTGGAGCCGCCAGATGATTGATCGGTTAACTTTTGGATTCTGTCCTGCATGTGGTGATGAGTACGCCGACGCTGATATGGCCGTCTCATTACAGGCAACTGGCGGACGTGTCGTGTTTGAGCCCACCTCAAAAATTATTGCGGCACCAGAACGCCATCGTCCGCAGCCAGCGTTCAAAGCAGGACTCTATGGAGAACGGCTCTTCTGGCGATCTATTGCCGCAGAACCACTACTACAAAGTCTTGTTTTACATGTTGTTGAAATTCTTCGTCATGCAGTCGTGCGAGCACCACTTGGAACTCTTCCAGTATTAGCTGGCAGGTTGGTAGCGCTACTGCAGTTCGGAATGTACGTCCCTCGGTTTCGTGAGCTATCCGCACTCATGCGAGGTCAAACAACTAGAGGAAAACACTCAACAAATCAGAGTGCAGCCGGCCCTGCCCGCCTGCTTCGATATGACGAGGGTCACACTCGTCTTGGACGCCCACATCGTCGGCGTAAATTGCCACTTAAACGCAGTGCATAAGTAATGTGAGTGCTTGTCCCATCTGGCCTGTTGGCTCCCACGCTCAAAGAGTGCTCAGATTGAAAACTCTTGTTCGCAACGAGTATCGATTAAGTCATGCGTTTCGGGGGTACCACCCTCGCAACTCGACTGAAGAGAGTGATAGCTTCGGGAGCCAGCGTATTCTAGTCAGGTTGCCGCCCTGTTCCTCTCACTGCATGTGTAGATCGTTATTCGCAGAATGGATTATTCCATTTGGGGATTAAGAGGATGATCTAAAGGAAGCTTTTTCCAACACAGCTCTATCTTTTTGACCTTATCCCAACATCCTCGAGGAAAATACCACAAGTTCTCGGATTCCGCATTTTCCTCTGGACCTAAATTGGTCACCACAAATCCTCCTTCAAGATCAGTTAGTTCATTTTGAAATGGACAGTGAGCCTTAAAATCTAAAATGCCAAACTTTTCCTTCCGTGAATTATTTATGACTCTGTAGTGAACATATACGCGAACCGAATTTGATGGGTTTGATTTTGTCTTTACTCCAAGGCATTGAACAATAATTTCTGGATCACCAGAAGTCACTGACACTGGCTTTGTTGCATTCGTTTCTTTACCAAAACCGACTGATGGCCCAGCAACAAGGACCATGCATCCAAACAATAATATCCGTAATTTCATAAGCCACTGTTTTTATTGGGTATGGCATTCATTCTTATGTAGCAACCTCGCCTCGAAGTGAATACTCACCTTGAGGCGACGTCAATCTTGCCTGTTATGAACAGCCTAAACCGACCACTACTTACTCTCACTATTATTCGTAGTTGGTTTTTCAATCCCAAGAGTTTCGAGCAGTTTGCCATGACCTTGAATTGCTTTTTCTATCGACACCTGCATCTTTTCAACCGTTGACTTTGCAGCCTTTGATTCAATTGGTTTTTGGATCGTGATTTTATTCAAATCCGCTTGATGCAGCCGTGCATTCTGTACGTGATCCTCTACCTCTGAAATAGCCTTCACGGCGTCAGCATTTTTGTGCACTGCGGCCTGGTTCTTCATTTGGCCAAGATGCTGCTGAGTCTTAGCTAAATGGTTACCAATAGAATCATGCGCCATGCGAGCAACAGACGGATCCACTGTCTCGGCAGTCGAAAGGTACTTGCTGTAATGCGAGACATGGTTTTGGGCGCTGTAAAGATGGCTGTGTGAACTGTGGCCATGGTATTCCGAGTAGTACCCGGCAGCTTTTGAACCAGCATTTTTCCACGACTGAGCAACGGCAGGAACTGCTACTGCCGCTACTGCCGCGACGCACAAACCAAGTGTGATGAAATGCAAACGGCGAATCATTGCGAGTCTCCTAATTTTTAGTTTTCAAATCAGAATTACATACTGTTGTTGGACAAAGAACTTAATTCCCTCTATTGTACCGGACAAAATATGATTCATCCAGTTTTTGCTTGATTGTGAACCACGATGTTCGGACAAGCGTTTGAATCTGAGCAACTGGACATTTCCCTTGCACCTCAAAGATGTGACAATTAGAGAAGAAAAGGTGATGCCGTAATGAAGATGCCTTATTATTTGAAAAGTTCGCTTTTGATTGCCGCAGTCAGCATCTTTTTCTCTCATTCACTTGTTGCACTAGGTAGTCACCCCAACATTGTCGTCATCATGGCAGATGACCTCGGGCTTGGTGACATAAGCTTTCATGTCCGATCAATTCAGCAGGAAGCACCTGTCGTTGAAACTCCTACACTCGATGACCTTGCGTCTCATTCGCTTTGGTTTACTGACGGCCATTCGGCTACAGCCCTCTGTGCTCCTACTCGCTACGCCGTCATGAGTGGTAACAACAACTACCGTTCCTATGCACCATGGGGCGTGTGGAGCACTTTTGGGGAGACGGCGTTCCAGCCTGGCCATGCCACACTCGGAACTGTTGTTCGTGACGCAGGGTACAAAACGGGATTTATTGGGAAATGGCACTTAGGTGGTGACTTTTATATCCCTGGAAGTAAATCTTTTTATCGTGGACCAAAAAATGGTGATCTTACTGACAAAGTTGATGTGACGCGGTTCGTCTCCGGTGGTCCGAGAGATTGTGGATTCGAGTATGACTTCACCGCACCATGCGGAATCCAAGGTCCAATTTATTTGCTTTATGAAAATCAGGTGTGGAGCCCGATAGCCGATAACTCGCAAATCATTTTCCTCAACGAGGACACTGCAGTTCACCCCAAGGACATGAGCGACAAGGGACCTGGATTAGGTGATTCACACTGGGACTCCCGTGAAATAGGCCAGCGTCTTTCAGAGAAAGCGGTTGACTTCATAACGCATGCCGCAACAGACAACAAACCCTTTTTCCTGTACTACTGCTCACCAATGGTTCATCTACCACATTGCCCTCCTGATTTTTTCGATGGGAAAAAAATAAAAGGGCAAACGCCGACCAACCACCTCGACATGCTTCTTGACCTTGACATGCAAGTGAAACGAATTGTCACTGCTCTTAAAGCCACTAATCAGTACGACAACACTCTGTTGATTGTCACCTCTGATAACGGTGGTCTCGCTGATCGGCCAGCAGAAAAAGAAGGGCACCGATCAAACGGTGGATGGAAAGGCAACAAGAATTCTCCACTGGAAGGAGGCCACCGGGTTCCATTCTTTGCAGTATGGCCGGGCCGAATTACTCCTGGTATTACAGAAGAACTTGCCAGCAATCAGGACATTCTAGCAACACTTGCAGCCCTGGTTGGCACGCAGATTCCAATCAATCAGGCGATGGACTCAAACAACCTGCTGCCGTTGTTTACAGGAGACGGAACGTTCCAGAAAAGAGATATCTTCCTTCAACAAGCTGGTTCGCAGTGCGAAGTCATGGTTCGCAAAATGCCCTACAAACTGATCATGCAAAGTGACCAGAAACGCTCCCACTTCACGCCTACAAAACTCTTTAACCTCCACACCGACCCACACGAAGATATAAACCTTCTTGAACAACCAAGCTATCAACCCATAGCACAGTCGCTCTTATCAGCATATAAAAACCTCATTAAGTCGAAGCGATCGACCGTTCCGGGCCTTTTATAAAAAGCGTACAAAGCAAGGATTTCTCGTGTATAGGCACCGAACCTTTTCACTACATCTCCGAATTCAAGGCCCAACAATTCACATGACTTCTGGAATACTAATGCCGTCGTCATACTAGATTTACTTCTTCATTCAATTAAACCAGAGAATCTGATTATGGAAACTGTCTTTTTTCGAACTGTCATAGTGTGTGTTGCATTTTTCGCCTGCCTTTTGAGTCCATCCTTGAATATCAAAGCAGAACTTTACGAAGTCCGTAGCTATATCCTTGATGAGGACAGCGACGAAGATGCAGTTGACGAGTACGTAGCACATGCCCTCATCCCGGCTCTCAAGCGCCATGGTATTGGACCAGTTGGTGCTTTCACGAATGCTCCGAATGATGAGACTGGGGCAAAAACCATATTTGTGATCATTCCTCATGAAGGCCCCTCGGAAATGGCACATGATCGTGAAGTAATTCAATCTGATCAGCAGTACCAAGGTGACGCAGCAGCTTTTTTTGCGCGTGGCAATCGGGACAAAAGTTACCAACGGATATCAAGTGAGCTTTTGGTTGCAATGGAGTGTTGGCCTAAGGTAAAAGTTCCAACAGCAGCCACTCTCAACAAGAATCGTGTCTATGAACTACGAACATATGAAAGTGCGCATGAAAAACTGGGGCAACTTAAGGTAGATATGTTCAATAACGGTGAGGTGCCAATTTTTCTTGACTGCGGAATCACTCCGATATTTATAGGGCAAGCTGTCATTGGTCCGTACACCCCAAACCTTACCTATCTGACAATGTACCCCAGCGAAGAATCACGGCTTCAGGCTTGGAAATCGTTTCGAGAACATCCTGCCTGGAAAGTGCTTAGTAAAGTACAAAAGTACAAAGGAACGGTCAGTAAAATTCATAAGTACGTTCTTGTACCGAAAGCTTATTCAGAAATGTAGCGAAATAAGCCAAATTTAGTCTGGCTGCATCAATCGGCTTTGTCGGGGTTAGTAAGTTTGTCCAAAAGCTCTTGCTCTTCTTCAAACACTTTGAGGAAAGGAGTATAGATCGTTTCATCAGCAGACCAGCGTTTTGGCTCTGGATCAGGATTTTCAAGCTTTCCGGAGGGATAGTCCCGTCCACGTATGCTTTCATCAATTGACTGAGAAAACTGTGCGTACTCACGCATCAACTTCTGGAAGATGGCTGGCCTTTCCTGAGCAATACTTTTTGACTCAGTAGGATCGGCTACAAGATCAAATAGTTCCTGAGACTCTTTTTCCTGCTTGCCTTTTTTCTTATTTTTTAAGTTGTTTAAAACAACCAACTTATATCGCCCATTAATCCAAGCACCACCGCCGTTCCAGCGAAAACCCATTGGCTTATTGCGATTATTCGACTCACCATCAAAGAGCTGACACAAACTGATACCGTCATGTACCGGCAGCATGGTTTCTTCTGGAAGCCCAACAACTTCGAGAATCGTTGGGAATATATCGACTGCACCGGCCTGAAACTGTGAGACTTTTGGCTCAATTCGTGACGGCCATTCGACAATCGACGGAACACGCACCCCCCCCTCGTAAAGTGTTCCCTTTGAACCACGTAATGGGACCATACCATCAATCGCTTTATTCAGTTGACCAACCGTTGGCTGAAAATCTTTATTTGGCAAGCCCCCATTATCTGATGAAAACCAAAGCAATGTGTTGTCTGCAATGCCGAGCTCTTGAAGTCCACTACGCAGCGCACCGATGCTTCTGTCCATTGCTACAAGTTCACCATAGTGTCGCTGTGCCTGAAATGACAATTGGGGAAACTGCTGGCTATCTGATTCCAGAGACGCCCAGGGAGAATGTGGCGTTCCAAACCAGATAACTGTAAATGTAAGTACGTCAGGGTTCTTATTGATTTGTTCTTTCAAAAAATGGATTGCCTCCATCACAACTACTTCGGATGAGTCACCCCTCTTCTTTTCAAAATCACCAGCTGGTTTTCCATATCGCCCCATGAGTGGATGCATATCAAAAAAATTTGTTACTGAAAGCCAGTGACTAAACCCAAAGGCATCGGGGCGCCGGTCATCGTTTGGTAAAATTGGAATACCAGCTCCCCGAATCCCATTCAAATGCCACTTACCAAAATGACTCGTTACGTAGCCGACTTCAGCAAGTGCCTGAGGAATAGTTTTTTCTTGTAACCGTAAAGGATATCCGTGCGACATCACGCCAGTACGCTCGTGTGTTCGCCCGGTAAGCACCGTTGCCCGAGTAGGGGAACACACCGGACCACCCGCATAAAACCGATCAAGCCGAAGACCATGTGCTGCCATATCATCAAGATGTGGCGTCTTAAGGAATGGGTGTCCGTAATATCCTGTTTGTCCCCACCCCTGGTCATCTGCCATCACAAGCACAATGTGGGGGCGATTCTCACTACCCTGACGTGCATCACAATCTGAACAGAAGACAAAACAGACGGCCATAAGAGAAATAATGGCAAGTCCTCTTTGATTCAATACTTTCATTACTCGACTCATTTGATTTTGGTTTCTAAAAAAAGTGCCTTCCAAAAATATTCACAGAACACATGGAAGTCGTTTATTGCTCTGCCGGTTGCCTCGTATAGCCTTCATCTCCCGCAGCAGTTCGTGCCTGCTCAAGAAGAAATCCAACAACACGACTGTATTCTGGATCATCAAGAAGGTTTTCACTCTCCATTAAATCATCTGTGAGGTTGTACAGTTCCTGAGGAAACATTTCCTGTTGCCAAGCGTAACGATGATCAAGAAAAAGCTTCCACTGTCCAACAAGTGGTGTTGCGTTCGACCGTACCGCAACCCAGGCCCTTTTGTCTGACGTTTTTTTCGACGCCTCCTTGTGATCATTTGGAAAGATTGCTGCACGTGGGTCAGTCAGGACTCCTTTCATCGCCGCGAGTTGACTGATACTGTCTTCTGCTCCGTACGAATGACCCTGAAGTGGTGGAAGCGGCTTCCCAATAGCTTCTGCCACTGTGGCGAACATGTCGTTGAGGGCACACAGCCTTCCGCAATCACGGGCTGGAGTTTCCACCTGTCCATCTCCTACGCCTCCATGTGGCCAGCAGGCAATAAAAGGAACTCGATGCCCTCCTTCATAAACTGAGCCCTTATGACTCCGAAGTGGGCCGGTACAGACTTTTGATGATCGCTCAGCACCGTTATCACTCGAAAAGAGAAACAATGTATTGTCGCGCAACATATGACCAGGTCGACGCGGATCGGGAGTCCTGTCTAGAAAGTCAAGCAGCCGTGCAACATGAACATCATTTTGATACACAAAATCAAGCCTCTGACTGTTTGTTGATGTGCCACTTTTGAACGTACTCGCACCAACAACAGGATCTTCTCCCAATGCGTCTGATGGCGTATACGGACTGTGATTCGAAGGAGAAGCAAAATAAAGGAAGAACGGCTGTGTCTCAGATGCAGCCTGCTCCAAAAAGTTGAGGGCTTTTTTGTCAAGCGTTCGTCCAACCTCATCAAGCTGATACGAGCCGTCCAGTTTTTTCCCGTCACCCGTCGCACCAAGAATCGATCGCCCCTCGATCCAGCCCGGGCCAATCCGTTGCGTCGGGGTGTTTTTCTTCTGTCCATCTGGACCAGAGGTTCCATGACTTCGGGACACACCAAAAAATGTATCAAACCCATGATCGAGAGGACCGTCTGCAATCGGCCTGGTGAGATCAGCATCGTCCCATCCCTCGGCTGCATTTCCCTCTTTGTTGCGGTAGGTCAGACCAAGGTGCCACTTTCCAAACATTGCTGTTTGATAGCCCGCAGCCTGTAAAAACTCTGGAAATGTAATCCTTTCCCGCTCAATTAGTGGCGGACAATGAACCCCAAACAAAACCCAGTGTTTCAGTCGGGTTCTCCAACAGTAGCGTCCAGTGAGCAAGGCATAGCGTGTCGGAGAACATCGACTTGATGGTGAGTGTGCATCCGTAAAGCGAACACCTTGTTTTGCAAGACGTTCCATCGCCGGTGTTGAAAGCTGCAATGAATCTGGATTCTGTGTCCAATCCTGATACGCACTTGTATCTCCAAGCCCCATATCATCGGCTAGAAAGATAATGACGTTGGGTGGCTGCTCAAACCGAGAAGGTTCTGCGAAACAAAGACAAGGAATTGATAAAGAAATGACAAACAAACTGTAGTTCTTCATAATCCATAAACCTTCTAATCAAACTACGCGGCACTGAGGCCTCACCTCATAACAGAATCTACAAACGTAAAGGTCAAATGATTGTGCACTCAACATATATAAAAGTCACGAACACCTGCCTCCTTATACTTTTCTTTTGCATGACAGAAGACACTTCTTTTGGGCAGAAGCGTATAGCTCGTGTTTCAGTCATATCGAACGACAACATCGTTGTACAGCAAAAACCAGTAACGCTGACAGCTACTGTCGAAAACAAATTGGACGAGCTTGTTACTGGAACACTTATATGGACTGTCCGATCGGTTTTCTTCGATTCACCTCCGTCAACTGAACAGCCTATTTCTCTCAATGGACGGAAAAGTATTTCTTGCGAATACTCGTTCTCAATGCCCTGCCCTGGGTTTGCAGACATCGAATGTCAGTTCCTGACATCCAAAAGTGACACTCCTATATCGACAACCTATCGCATCGGATCAGACGTAGAAAGCATCGTGAGCCCTCTCACAGCACAAAAAGATTTCTTTTTTTTCTGGGAGCAATCCCTGACTCAACTTGCCGAGGTGCTACCTCTGTTCCAGATGACACCTCGACCGAACAAGGCTCGACCAGGAGTACGACTCCACGAGGTTTCCATGGAGAGCTTTGGTGACGTCACTGTCCGGGGTTGGCTTGAGACACCAAACAGGCCTGGAGTCTTTCCCGCCGTTCTTCGACTGCCTGGCTACGGACAAGCCATGAAGCCTGTTGGTGACCAAGAAAACCTGATCGTATTTTCATTCAACCCAAGAGGACATGGAAACAGCCAAGATGATGTACCTGGCACACCACAAGACTATTGGGTACGAGGGCTTGATGACCGAGACGCATACTTCTATCGCGGCGCTTACCTTGACTGTATTCGAGCCATCGATTTCATCTGTTCTCTCGATAACGTTGACCAAGAACGGATTGCAGTATGGGGAGCCAGCCAAGGCGGAGGCTTTGCATTCGCAACGGCAGCGCTTGATAACCGAGTCGATCTCTGCGTTGCAGACATACCCTTTCTCTGCGATTGGACAAATTACTTCAAGCTCACGCAGTGGGACGAAATGGATAAATGGTTAGAACAAAAAAAACATCGCTCTTGGTCACAAGCGTTAAGAACAATGAGCTACTTTGACACGATGAATCTCTGTGAACGAGTTACATGCCCAACTATTATGAGCATCGGACTACAAGATCAGATTTGTCCCCCAACAACAAGCTTTGCAGCTTTTAATAGAATTCGTGGAACCAAAACTCATGTGATTTATCCCACGCGTGGACATGGCCTCGGCAGAGAACATCGGCAGCATACGTGGAGACAGATCAAAGAACTATTTCTTCCATCAGAGGCGGAAAAGAAGTAAAACGCTTTCGTTCGTTGCATTTGATTTTTATCGCAGGAACTGAATTATTGACCCTGAATCTGCCCCATCAAACAGTTTGTATCGCGTCACTTTTGCTCTCAACGGAACTGCTACTAAGGCCCATTTTTTCTTCACCTCAATTATGTGTACTTTGCCAGTATTTCTTCTGGCACCCACTAAGGGCCGAGCCTCTGATCCCATACCCAATATGCTTACTCGAGAACAACAAGCTCAACTTATGCCTCGGAGTATCTTGGATGAACTATGGCAGGTAACGGGCGATTTGTATCCAACAACCTGACAGAGCGAAATCGCTCGAAAAAAGTTCGTGAAGCATATGCGGGAAAATCCCAAAAGCTGTCATCTTGTCGTGCCTCGATAGTCGAATTCCGGTCGAGGACGTCTTTGGCCGTGGTGTCGAAGATATTTTTGTTGCACGCGTGGCTGGCAGCTTTGTGAATGCATATTCTTGGCAGCATGGAGTTTGCGTGTCATGTGGCAAGTCCCAAACTGGCTCTAGTTTTAGGACACACCCATTGTGGTGCTATCCAAGTAGCCATTGAGAACATTCAACTAGGAAATATCACACCGATGTTGGCCAAGATTTGCCCTACTCTTGAGATCACACAGCCATTTCGTGGAAATAAGACAAGTGCGAACCCTGACTATGTTGCGCACATTTGTCGGGAAAATATTCGCATGGCAGTGAGAATGATTCAAAACCAAGGTGAAATATAAAAAGGTTTGAGGATGGCGGTTCAATAGACATTGATGACGCCTAGTATGACCTCAACTCTGGGACTATCTCACTTATTGAAGAAAAACAGAAACAAGACTAATACCTTCTATAGTCTGTACTTCGTCTTGTTGGCGATGCATATCATTCGTCAGTTGTTGCATATGCAGTTCCATCAACTTGATTGATCACTATTTTGACATGCGTTGTTCTTCGCCCGGCATCAAATTCTGCGATGAAAAGCTGCCCCGACTCGGACTTTACTGACAACTTATACCGACCTCGGAAACCATTGAAAACACACTCACCATTCTGATCCGTTTGACCGGCCACACGAGTGATCAATTTGTGATTCAAGAGACTATTCAGTGCATCATATTGCTCAGTTGGATTTCCATCTTCACCAAACAGGCGATTTCCCGTGAATTTATCGTAATTTGCCCACAGGTTGAGCACTCGCACTGACGGGTGACTGAAAGCGGTAACAGCTACTTGGACGAAGTACTCTGCAAGTGTTGCATCATCCCAATCACCTAAACGATAGTCCCCTTCTATCTCTCCTTTGATAATCCCGAATTCAGTAATGTGAATCTTTATGTCACTGTCTTTGTACTGATCAAATGTATCGAACATTTCTTTTGGACTTGCCCACAAGCGACGTGGTTTATGCGCGTGCATCGAAACAAAGTTTATTCCAGGGTAACGCAACGTTAATTCGTTAACGCCGGGCAAACGATTTTCTTTATTGAACGACCAACAATCACACACACCGAGTTCAACTTCCGAAAACTCTTTTCGAAGTGTTTTGAAAAGTTCCGTCTGGTCACAAAAAACTTTTGCCCTTTGAATATGCGTGTGCCAGTCTTCATTGAAAACCTGAAAGAAGTTCACGGTATTCTGATACCGATTGAGAACGGTCCGGCAATTTTCCAGTTGACACGATGCCTTTTCAGCATCTGATTGTACGGAAGTGAACCATTCTGGATGATATCCAGAGAGAAAATGCCACTCGACACTGATTTCATTGGCAGCACAATACTCAACCATCGAATCAATTTTTGAGAAGTCATAGACTCCTGGTTTGGGTGCATAGCTCTTCCATTTTGTGAGATTCTCTGGACAGGTAAAGTGAAAAAGAGTACTCAACAGATGTCGATTTCTTGGACTTTTTTCTGTTGCCAGATTGCAATGACCGAAAAGAAATTCGTGTTTCTGCAATTCAGCAGAAACGTGACATCTTTGTAGCGGAGTGCCATCACTCGCGACAATCTTTACATGCACTTTGCTCTCACGCGCTCTCTCCATACTGGGAATGACAACCTCACGGATAAACCCGTCATCATTATTAAAAAAAGCAGTGACTGCCGGGTGTAGTGGGCCACTTTTTGGCAATGCCAAAAGTTCATTTTCCCCTTGGGCGAGGCAGGTAAGAGACGAATACAAAGCGAGCAGGACGAAACATCTGACACGGCATGAATAAAACATTTGACTCATTAAAAACATCATGGCTAAAGGTCTTCAAAATTTCCTGAAAAACTCAGAGACTCCCGTTTTCAACAACAGCAATCGCATCGGTCTACAGAATTTTAAATCTAACGAAGGGTAATCCCCAATTATGCTTTATTTTGATATCAGACAGGGCATACAAAAACACAGCATATAAGCAGAGAGCCACTTACTGAAACTGCGTGCTACCGACCAGAAAGCTTCTCAACAAGAAATGCAGTTGTATCCGCATGAAGAATATCTGGTGCGCCGGGATAAACGAGTTCACAAGGAACCTCATTTTCTTGACAGTGATCTTTCAGTTTCACCCCAAAATTTGAAGTGTGCGTAGGATCCCGCTGGTCTTGCCCTAAAGAAGGCGGGGCAGAATAAATGAGATAAACTGGAGGATCATCTTTTGTAACGAGACTGTAGGGGCTGTATTCGGCTAAAAGTGGCAGAATGGTATCACGGCTTTTGAGAAATGTCTTAAAATCCAAGAACCCAAATGCATGGCCACCATACTTGCTGTTGGGAGTCCACTCTTTCATCTGCTTTGGATCAAGAGACGTCTGGGCACCTTTGACTGCAGCGCAACAAAGACGTGTGGATTGGCGAGCAACTGGATCATCACTTGTGGGTTCACAAAGATCGTCATGAAAAGCCAACCAAAGGCTGGAACAGGCTCCTGCCGACCCTCCAGTTGCAGCGATTTTTGTTGGATCGATATTCCATGGATTCGACTTACTTCGGATAAATTGAAGACAGCGAGCAGCATCATGTAAGGGTGCTTTTACTGGCGGTTCCACGTTTTCCTGGATTGCCTGATCAACGAACCGGTAGTTCAGCGCAGCCACTGATATTCCTGCATCTAATAACGCTTGAACATTGACGAAACGATCAACACGCTCCTTTGACCCACCTCGCCAACCGCCTCCATGAACAACCAAAACAAGTGGGGTCGGACTCTTCTCCTCTGCCTGCCAGATATCAACTACATTTCGCGCATGCTTGCCATATTGAGCATTCTGGATTGTTGGAGTCGGAACAGAAGGAGCGTAGCCTTCACTTACCTCCGACCTTCTCTCCTGTACGCCCGCCTTCGAAGTAACCTGAGCCTGCACGATCATCGAAATCACACATCCAAATAAAACACTCAGTATTACTTTCCGAAACATTGCCTGATTCTTCATTTCTTCCTCTAGCGAATTTGAAAAACTCTTCTTAAGTTCATTCTTCGTTCACCGTTCGTTCACCGGACGCCATCTCGTGAAACTTCAATTCTAAGGCCGTTCTCCGGATACTATCTTTTGAAAGATTCTGGGATTCTGACGGGTCGCCACTTAAATGAAACAGCTCAACGCATTTTGCATCACTCCTGCCATCGAGCTTTTTCGAATTATATTCAAGCACTGCTTTCCAGATGTCCATAGAATTGTTTACCGCAGTGACACCATATGCAGCCCAGGTATTAAAAACCTTCTTTGTATTTTTTTCCCACGGTCTATTCGATTGAACGTAGAGTGACTCTCGTACCAAGGGTGCTTTGATGCCATCTGCTGTAAGAACTTCAGAAAAATCATAGCTATCATTCGCTTGATGAGTCGGCACTGCAACACCGGCAAGCCCACATAATGTCCGGAAGAGATCATGGAGTCCAATGATCTGATTCTGTATCCTTCGTCCCCCCGGTATCTTCCGACTCCAGCACATCAGGAGTGGCACCCTGTGCCCACCTTCATAAACGAAACCTTTCTCACCCCGCAACGGACTTCCATCTGAGGCAATGCCCTGCGCGTTTCGGTGATCTCTACCATGTCCTTCAACACCTACTTCAATACGATCCCCACCATAGGCGCTGTTATCTTTTGCATCATGGTAAAGCGATTCAGACCATGAAGAAGCTGGACCAACAGCGGCGCCATTGTCACTCGTGAAGACAATAAGCGTGTTATGAAACAAGCCAAGTGACTTCAATTTGTCAATAAACAGACCAATCGCGGTGTCCCCCTCCCGAATCATATCTGTGCGTTTATTGACTGTTGTTCCGGCAATCGGAATTGCTCCACTCGCTGCTAGGTCATCTGTGTTCAATGGATCTTTTACATTGAAGGAAACAGGAGGTGCATACGGAGAGTGCCCTGCTTGGGAGCAGTAATAAAGGAAGAATGGCTTATCGTTTTCACTTGTCGCAACATGCTGATCAATGAATGCGAGAGCCTCATGCATCAGGAGCGGACCAACAGACTCCGTGCTCCAATTATCCATTCTGTATTCTGGTTTTTTACGTTTGCTGGCAGTTTTCCGAAAAAAAGCACGAGCACCGTTGTCGTCTGAAAAATGCTGCCAGGACATCTGCTTATTATCCCAACGTGCAAGACAATCATTTTTAAAAAACGCATATGGCTCACTTTGTATACCCGCAGGCAGGGTAAGCGAGCATTCAAAACCATGATCTATTGGCCCGTCACGAAAACGCTGACTTAGGTCCGCATCATCAAAACTATTTGCAATTGTTCCATCCTGTTTCAGGAATGTGGAACCAAGGTGGCTTTTCCCAAAGAACGCCGTGGAATAGCCCGATCGCCTGAGGACATCAGCAATCGTTTTTTGGCCAGACACAATCTGACTCCCTGAAAAATGATCCCATGTTCCACCAGGATTACGTCCGCGATAGACATGATTGCCGGCGAGGAGTGCATATCGTGTCGGCGCACAAACAGAAGCAGACGAGTGAGCATGTGTAAACACAACTCCCGTTTCTAAAAGGAGATCGAGGTGCGGCGTTTCGAAGCCAGCACCATTTGGATTGAGTGCATGAACATCTCCATAACCCATATCATCCATAAGAAATACAAGAATGTTTGGCTGTTTCTCCGAAGCGAGGGCAGAGCTAGTTACGCCACAAGCAGCGACACAGAAAAGAGCCAACAAGACACAACAACTTATTTCAGTGACCCTCACTTACACCCTCACTATTTTTAGGAGACAGACACACCAGAACTATGCCACACAACACCTACTAGCCTTGAACTTAATAATTCGAAGATTGTACTGTAATCATCTTCCTACCGAACTACTTCGCGGCTGGTGCTTACCGGAAAAAAGTGCGACATTTTTCCAACTCCATCCGCCGTGACAAGGCGGTGGCTTTTTCATTACACAACAGACGTACGTCATTTCACGTCCCAGCTAGCGCATTTCAGGAGATTCGACTTCCAACTACCCGTCTTGCGGAGATTGAAATACACTGCGTTACAATATAGACATTGCTGGGTACTTTACTTCAAGAGTATGGGTTTTGACTGATCTCCTTTGGGTGGAAAGGTATCGCATGAAATATTTTGTGAGATTTTCTAGTTTCAGCCTTCTAGGATTTTTTATTTTAAACACTGTCGCGTTCGCAGGAGAACTGGTGCCAACCGATTGGCCGCAGTGGCGAGGACCAACACGTGACAGCCGAGTTGTTGGCGCGCAGTGGCCAGACTCCCTTGATGGAAATCATCTCGAACTATCCTGGGAAGTCGAACAGGGGCCAAGCTATTCCGGTCCTATCGTTGTTGGGAACCGTGTATTTACAACTGAAACCGACGAGAAGAAAACAGAAGCTGTCTACGCGTACGACAAAACGACTGGCGAGGAACTCTGGAGAACGGAGTGGGAAGGGGCCATGACTGTGCCCGTTTTCGCTGCGTCGAATGGAAGTTGGATTCGATCAACACCAGCATGTGATGGAGAAACCCTTTATGTCGCCGGTATGCGTGATGTCCTTTATGCACTTGACTGTACAACTGGAGACACAAAATGGCATGTTGATTTTAAGCAACGCTTTGATTCGCCAATGCCAGCCTTTGGTTTTGCATCTTCACCACTGGTACACGGTGATGCACTATTCGTGCAGGCTGGAGGCGGCTTTATCAAACTCAACAAAACAACCGGAGAAACTATTTGGAGAGTTGCAAACGATGGTGGCGGCATGTTTGGAAGTGCGTTTAGCTCTCCTATCATGACAACTCTTCAAAACAAAAAACTCCTTCTTGTACAGACAAGAAAATCACTCAAAGGAGTTGATCCCCTAACGGGTGATGAAATGTGGTCACAAGACATCGAAGCCTTTCGTGGCATGAATATATTGACGCCTACCGTTCATAATGAAACGATTTTCACCAGTGCTCACTCTGGGCACTCCCAACTGTGGAAACATACCGATGAGAACAGTTCGCTTGAGGAGATTTGGTCCGGGAAATCCCAAGCCTACATGTCGTCGCCGGTTGTCGTCGCCAACCACATTTATCTCCACCTACGAAACCAACGAATCGTCTGTATTCATCTAGAAACGGGTGCAGAGACTTGGAGAACAACTCCTTTCGGTAAGTATCAGAGCATGGCCGTACTGAATGACAAGATTCTTGTACTTGATGAAAGCGGTGAATTACTTCTGATCAGTACCGATCCGAATGAGTTCGACCTAATAGATAGACGACGCGTTGCAGAAAGCAACACGTGGGGACATATTGCTGTAAGTAAGAACCAGATATTTATTCGCAGGCTTGATGGCCTTGCTGCCTACAGCTGGAAATAACATTTCGACTGATTTGTCTTGGGTAACATCATTCCCAAAAACACTCACGGAACAAACTTTATCTCAGTCTGCCAATCCCTTCACTGGCCTCAGTGTCTCCGATGGTGATTCTCCAAATCGCTCTGCATACTCTCGGGAAAAACGTCCTGCGTGACCGTACCCCACTGCCTTGCATACTTCACTAACGGAACGTGAATTGTCTTTCCGTGCCTTGAGCAACTCCCGGGCTTTATCGAGACGAATCGTTTTAAGCATCTGCTTCGGACTCATGAAGTAATGATCCACAAAACCTTTCTGGAGGGTTCGAATACTCACTCCCGCTGCTGCTGCAATCTCACCTACAGTCAGTTCTGATGCAAGGTTGTCGCTAATGAACGTGCGGATTGTCATAATAGGCATGTTCCCAATTCGACCACCTTCGTAGCCGCCTGTTGCCCACTCTCGAATTCCGTCTGCAAGACACGCCGACACAGTTGATTCAAGATGGTTGAAGAAGCTTGGCAATTTTTTCGCACCTACTGCGCCGGTGGCCCAATCATCTAATGATTCAGCAAAACCGACAAGCGTCTGCTTTAAAACGTTTCTATATGGTCCCTCAAGTGTATAGCCGCAGCGGCCACGAAAACCTTCTGGAAGTGACTTATGTATCAGTGCCATATCAATCCCATAGAAAAATGTCTGAGTCGTTGGTGTTGAACGAAATTTCAAATCCTCCCACGGAGCTTGGAGTACAGCTCTTGTTGTATCTGCAGTAAATGCTTGGCCATTTATTTCAACTTCGACATGCCCTTTGAGTGGAAGAATGAGCCAGTATCGCTCTTGAGGGATTCTAGATTCTGCATGAATTCCTGACGTACATGTGAGATAGCCCAAAGAAGATTGGCGCAAGTTAGCCCGGTTATGAACAAGATGATATTTTTTCTTGCCAATGACACGACTTTTATATGGGCCCCAAACAGAAAACTGTTTTTTTCTGGCGTCATAGATATCTTTTGAATCGACAAAGGGATAACTTTTCAGAAGAAATTTCATAATTGATCACTAACTTCAAGGAACGAGTTCGGAAACGGTCTTATACAAATCTTATACGAACGCATTGTGGACAAGGAGAACTGAGATCGAACCCAAAAAAATGATCCGTAGCATGTCCCACGCCCCATGAATGACTTGCCACGAACCGCAGGAACCCCGGTTCGACTTGGCGGCGAGCAAAAACACCGTTAAGCCGTTTCATTGAAACCACCAATATCGGAACTCTCCTTCTACCCTTCGGCTAATTGTTGGTGGCGTTCTCAGGTGTATTATAAATCCGCACGTAATCCACCAACATTTCTGACGGCATCTGGTTGTCCTCTGCTGGCCCCCCAGCCCAATCTGCATTCCTCAAGGCATAGTTGAGAATAATACGGGCGTTCATCTTTTCTGGAACATTTCGCTCCCACTGAACATCAGGGACTTGACCATATGTTCTGTTATGAACCGTGCCCCCTTTGAACACGAGATAGGGATCCGACTTCCACGCTGGACCGTTTTGCACAAGGTGCCACGTCATTGTGTTGTCTGTAACCTGTAAACCGAATGTGATGAATGAATAGAAATCGATATGGGAGTGATCGACTTTGACGCCTTCACCAAAATGTGCCTTGAATCGCTGTTCATTAACGAAGAAATGATCTTCAGATCGTTTCTTTACGTGCTTCACATCTACTGCTTCGGGGACTTCATTCTTTCGGAAATCATGCCACCATAAGCCACTCCAAAACCGAGTCTTTTCACGATTTCCAATAAATTCAAACATGTCAATTTCAAGCAGATCTTCTGGCTTCCAGTTACCCACCTTGTTGGACATTGTCCAAAAAGCTCCATAGCCACCGTTGTTGCTCGGCAACTTGCAGCGAAGTTCGAGATACATGTTGTTTTTTAGAGCAAATTCGCCATGCGTGTGAATGCCTCCGGAAGAGTAATTAAATGTTTTTTCAGAAGTCCATGTTTTACCAAGAATAGGGGGACGTTCTCTTCTCTGAGTAAAGACAAGAAAACCATCACGAAACGAGATGTTCTCTTTCGTGTATGCACAATCGACCCCAGTGTTCTGCACATTTCTATCATTGATTCCGAATCCCCACATATCAGTATTAAGTACTGCTGTATTAAATTCGTCACTAAATGCAAGTGTTGAACCCGGAGGGCCAATGCGATTGATATCCTGGGAAAAAACTTCTGAGCAACAGACTGCAATCGCACCACAGAGTACAAGTCGAGACACCATGTAAATTACTCCTAAATAGTCAAGGCTGAATCAATTTTCTCAGCAACAATGATCGCCACAAATACCGTGACAAGATCATTGATGAATCAGTCGGGCACAAGCATGTGATTCCCCTATACAACAGACCGCATTCTCTTCCTGATCACAATGCAGCACCATACTTCTAGCATACCTTAGAACCTATCTCTTACCCTTCACGTTATGGCATTACTTCCCCAAAGAGTCGGCTTCATATTTCTTATACAATCCAAGTAATTGACCAATCCAATAAACTACAGGAAACACAAACTGCTTCATGGCACGAGGAACTTCTAGGACATCAAACTCTCTTCGGTATTGCATCGTAAGATACGCTGCATCGAACAATCCTGGAGTGTTTGAACTCCGCTTGGATGTCGATAAAAATAAAATTGTCATGTAACGCTGCAAATTCCCTGCAGGTTTCGCCCAAGAAACAAGTATCAATTCCTCGTCACTACTATTCCAGAATCTATGCGGCACTGACTTTTCAAAGACTATGCTTTCCCCAACTTGAAGATACTGGACATCTGAACCCGGGGTCTGGCATGCCATGACTCCCTGCTTTACTTCGAAACCCCTCTGCCTGTTGAAGATGAACATGCAAAACTGGTCCACAATCAGGTTGAACAGAGCCTTCAAATAAAATCCGATCGCCATCCGGCTCACAAATACATTCTTTGAACCGAACAATTTCACCGTGACCGCTATCTATTGTTTGCGGGAGACGTACTTGCATCTTATTCCTTCCGAACCTGATATCTTATTTGCAGGAACGCAACATCGACATTGCCTGACCAGGAGATAATTCTATGAGAATAGTACTCTTTCTCATCATCTTTTTTAATGCGACTCATGGAGTTGCTGATGATCGTCCAAATATCATTTTCCTCATGACTGACGACCAAAATGTGAGGTCTCTGGGATGCTTCGGAGCATCTGGCGTAAAGACGCCGAACATTGATGCCCTTGCAACTGATGGAGTGGCATTTGATCGACATTATGACACCACCGCTATCTGCATGGCATGCCGCGCGACTGTCATGACCGGTCTTTTGGAATATCGACACGGTGTCAACTTTGGTACCGGCACGACAGGGGATGGGCAGATGAGACGTAAAGATTGGGAGAAAAGCTATCCAATGCTTCTCCGCGATGCTGGCTACCGAACTGCGTTCGCAGGAAAATTCGGCTTCACAATTGAGGACGCATCCAAGGGTGGTCGGTATCCAGAGAATGACTTTGACGCGTGGGGGGGCGGCCCCGGACAAACATCATTCGTCACTGCACGAAATAAATCGATGTCGCAGTACGCAAAAAAATACCCTCATGCAACTCGATCCTACGGAGCCTTTGGAAGTGACTTCATAAGAGAATCCGCGAAGAAAGACCAGCCGTTCTGTTTATCAATTAGCTTTAAAGCGCCTCATCGACCAGTTCAACCAGACCCACTCTATGATGATATCTATGCTGGAACAGATTTCCCAAAACCCAAAAATTTTGGACGCGAGCATGGAACGCATTTCTCAGAACAGTCACGGCAAGGGCGACAGTACCAACGGTTTGAAGAGTGGCACTACAACGACTCTTACAACGAAGTTATGGCGAAGTACTACCAACTTATCTACGCCGTAGACGTAGCTGTTGGCATGATTCGTAAGGCCGTTGAAAATGCTGGTGTGAAGCACAAAACACTGATCATCTTCACCTCCGATAATGGCTATCTCTGCGGAGCTCATGGATATGGGTCGAAAGTACTTCCGTACGAAGAAAGCTCACGAGTACCTCTCATTATCTATGACCCACGCTCTGAAAAGAAAGCTGATCGCTGCAATGTTGTGACTGGCAACATAGATCTAGCAGCAACGATTCTCGATGCGGCACTAGGCAGGCCTAATCATGGAAATGGAACCAGTCTGCTCAAGCACTATATAAACAACAATCCGAGGCGGGATCGTATCATTCCACTTATCAATGTATGGGGCCCAGAACAGGTCTTCAGTCTGGGTTTTGTAAAAGGTGAGTGGAAATACATTTACTGGCCATACACCGCTGACGGAATGAAGGCCTCGGCAGAAATGTACAACCTCAAAGAAGACCCGCTGGAACTACATAATCGAATCAACGACAACGCGATTCGAGACATTCGTGTACAGCTTGAAAAAGATTATGTGAATCTCATTCACGATTGGACACAACATGCCATTCATCGCCCCCATTACAAAAAAGCGGCTACTCTTTTTACTCCCAAAGGAATGTAAAGAATGAAGCCGGTAATTCTTATTTGTGTCATCTTGACGTGCTCAGTAACTCATGCCGAGCTTCCTCAATTCGACAAGGGCCCACGACCAAAAAACTTTAACGAGCTACGGCAATACTACGCAAGCCGTGGCCTACACATTGCACACAAAAAGCTCGGAACTCCTATTGGAGTGCAACAAACAAATGATCTTGTCTACTCTCAACGGCATGGACATCCGCTGCGCATAGACACCTTTGTTCCCGAAAAAGTAAATACGACACAAACTGTTGTGATACTCGTGCACGGAGGTGGCTGGAAAAAGGGAGATCGCTCTGGCGAACACACAAAAGCGGCATGGTTTTCAAGTCGTGGCTATATAGCCGTGTGCCCTGAATATCGACTTTCTGGAGAAGCCACATTCCCGGCCGCAATCCATGATCTGAAAGACGCTATTCGTTGGACTCGATCCCATGCTTCTCAGTGGGGCGCGAACCCCGACAATATTGTTCTCATGGGATTCTCAGCCGGTGCTCATCTTGTTGCACTTGCTGCGACAGCTGGACCTGAAGCAGGACTCGATTTGCCAGACAGCCAAAAACGCTCGAGCTCTGTGGCTGCATGCATTGCTGTTGCAGGCCCATCGATAACCAACGATGAACGAGCTTTGCTCGATGCGAGAAAACCGGGTTCGAATTATCAATTATTTTTTGGTGGACTTCCAGAAGATCTTCCAGAAATTTACGAACGCGCATCACCAGAGTATTGGGTATCTGGGAATGAACCTCCAATGCTGTTTATTACAGAAGGAAATCCAGATGCCCATAAGGCAATTCGTTCCAGATTAGACAACGTAGGAATCCGAAACGAAAATTTCAACCTGACAGGTGGACTCCATAGTGAATGGAATTGGGAACCTTGGTTTACTCCAACAATGGAAGTAACTGAAAATTTTATCCACTCTGTTTTCATGCCATGACTTGGAAAAGTTATTCAACAATTGAATCATGACTCATGCGAATAATCTGGCTTGGTCGTTGCAATGCCAGATGATGTTTCATTCATCACATGACAAATACCAGTCGTAACGTCATACACCATGCCAACGATCCCAACCCGACCAGATGCAACGAGTTCCGAAATAGCTGTGCTCTTTTGTAGTATTTCGTGAACAGAGCGTTGCACATTTCGCCGAACAATGTTTTCAATATCAGTCACGCCTCTGGTTTCTTTCTCATTAGGCACCTGCCGATTACTGATATCGCTCTCACGAACAACTGATTCAAGACTTTGAACAATTGGCTTCAGGTATTCACACCCACGAACATATGGAAGCTGTTTCCCTTGGACAGAATCAATAGCTGACTGCACAGCGATACAGCGATTGTACCCAACAACAACAATTAACTTTGCACCAGCCGCTACACACCCAAACTCAATGCTGCCGAGAACTTCTGGTGTCACAATATTTGCTGCTACACGAACGTTAAAAACATCTCCGATTCCCAAATCAAAAATGATTTCTGCAGGTGCTCGAGAATCAATACCGCTCAGCACCACTGCCATAGGGTGCTGACTTTCAGCGGTAGAGGCAACAAGCCTACTGTAGTCACGTTCTAGACGACGACCTTCTTGGAACCGTTGGTTGCCTGCGAGCAAATAATTCAACACTTCATCTGGTGTTGAATGCTCTTGTAATTCACGGTTTGAAAAATCAACAAACTGGATTCGATCTTCAATTGCATACTTGTCCCGAAAGCCTCGAGTACTAACCTGCACACCACGGGCTGGACCGATAACATCGCGATATTCTTTGATCAAAGAAAGAATATCAGGATCAATGTAGACGGTATCGTGTGCATCGACCACAAAATGCTTGCCCGACTCAATATTATCGAATGCCTTCCGCAATGCCGCTCTATTCAGAAAACTGACCTGGCTTGCTAATTGAATTCTCGTCACTTCACCACCAAGGTGATGTTCTACTACCAATCGCATTGGCTTTCGAAGATTGCTCCAGAGAATAAATACCGTACTAACGGCAAGACCAATCAGAATTCCAATAAGCGGATCAGTCAGAACTATAGCGAGCAAAGTTACAAGCCACGGAATAAATTGATACCTACCAGCCCGCCAGAGCTCTGCTACGACTTGGGGACTCGCCAACTTGAGACCTGTGGCAATCAGAATGGCCGCGAGTGCTGATAGCGGGATGAGGTTAATAGCCTGAGGAAGAAGCACAACCGCAACTGCCAAGAGAGCCCCGTGCAGAATTGTGGAAATCTTTGTCCGGGCGCCTGCATCAATGTTCACACTTGATCGAACGATTTCGCATGTCATTGGAAGCCCCCCCGCCATTCCGGAAACGATGTTTCCAATGCCCTGAGCAATAAGCTCTCGGTTCGGGGATGTACTTCGCTTCTCTCGATCAAGTCGATCGACGGCTTCTAACGTAAGAAGCGCCTGCAACGATCCAACTAGCGCGATGGTAAGTGCTGCCGAAAAAACTACTGGATTCGTAATCTGACTGAAATCTGGATTCGGTAGTAATCCAAAGAAACCACGAATTGTCTCTGGTAAAGGAACCTCTACTTTGTGGCTGGCCGTGATAATCCATGATCCACCGAGCTGGTCGAATCCAAGGCTACAAAGTACACCAAAAAGAACAACAACAAGCGGGGCCGGAATCCCGGTTTTCTTGAGAAATGGCACCCTGCTCCAAAAGTAAATAATGGCGAGAGATACAAAGCCAACAACAATCGCACCTGGATGAAGATCACTAAGAATTTCCAGAAGTTCTGAAAATGTATTTTGCTTATCCGGTTGAAAAAATGACATCTCACCCTCTGGATCGGTGTCATGACCGAATAAGTGAGGAATTTGTTTCAGAATCAGAATGACCCCAATTGCAGAAAGTAACCCACGGACAACACTAGCCGGGACAAACGACTTGATGAAGCCTCCACGAATAATTCCCAACACAATCTGAATCACACCTGCAAGAGCTACAGCAACTAACAATCCTTCAAACGAACCAATTGCGGCTATCTCTGCGGCAACAACTGCAGTAAGCCCGGCAGCCGGCCCAGATACCGTAACCTGGGCGTTGCTTAAAGGACCAACAATCAGCCCAGCAACAATTCCTGCAACAACACCCGCAAGTGGAGGAGCATTTGATGCAAGTGCGATTCCGATACAAAGCGGTAACGCAACAAGAAAAACGACGATGCCAGCCAGCACATCATCCCTGACGTGACCTCCTGTGCTGGTGCCAGCCCCTGTCAACTGAGTGCCATCTTTCATGCTTACTTTCTTATTTCGAGCATCACGATACTGAAGGGACAACACTGCAGTTATTGACAAGGCGGCATCAATATTCAGCACATGACATTTGAATCAAACATCCTGTTTTTACTAAGGTTAACGCCTAAAAAGTTCGCCGTCGCTTATTTCACGAGGATCAATAGCCTGGCAAAATTGCTTCCTGTCGATTTGTACGTAAAGATAGTAGGAAGTATTAGTATTCGACAACTCGTTTGGGGTTTTCATGACAAACGCACGTTTTTCGCCCGTCCACCGTCTCTTCATACAGACCTTTCTTTGTTTGTTTCTTGCCTCTTCGTGTCTTCCAATGATACGGGCAGACCAATCAAAGGCGAGCAAACTCGATAAAAACACTATCTACCGACTTGATCTTTTCACGGAAACATTAAAACCGAATTCAAAAAAAGATCTCAAACCGGGTGCCGTCTATTTCAGGTTCTCGCGAATATCTGGACATCATGTCTGGAGTCGCTTCAATGAAAAACACATTTTTGAATTTGCAATGGGACCCGGATCCGTTCAACCAGCTTGGAGATTTGACATTCGTGAGGGAAGGGAAGATCAACTCCGTCTACTCGAAGAGCGTTCGCCCGAACTTTACAAACGACTTATGGTTCAGGGCGCGCGCCCCATGATTAAACTTTTGGAGAATGGCCGGTGGGATCTTGATCTCGCATCCAATGAAGGACGAGTCTTTGATATTGAAACGGGTGGTCGTTGGGAATGGCACGGTGACCGTCGAATTCGCGTCGTACACACCGGTGGACAAAGCTGGACATATCAAGATCACACGTATCGCCCGTCCTATGCAGTTCACAGTGCTTGGTAGCAACCGCCAACGCCATAGTCACTCCCAGCTTATCTCAGCGAATTGCTGTTCGAAACGTGCTGCTTCCCGCATTGTTGCGGCATGAATTTCTGCGATCATGGAAAGATCATTGCAGTACCCGCCACCGCAGACGATAGCCACAGGCACACAATGGGTCAAAGCGGTGGTAAAGACGAGACGGTCGCGCAGCAAAAGTCCTTCTTGAGAAACACCAAGACGACCTAAACGATCTCCTTCATACGGGTCCGCCCCAGCGATATAGAAAATAATATCCGGCTTAAAGTTTGAAAAAGAAACTTCTAAAGCTCTCTGTAGTGCAGCAAGATAGCTCTCATCCGATGTGCCATCAACTAACGGAACATCTAACGAACTTGGATATTTCCTTAACGGAAAGTTTTTTTCACCATGCAGTGATAGTGTGAATACAGAATCGTCATGCGTAAAAATTTCAGCCGTACCGTTTCCCTGATGAACGTCACAATCGATGATTAGCACTCGTTGAACAAGTCCTCTATCCTGAATTTCTCTTGTAGCTACTGCGGTATCATTAAAAATACAAAAGCCCTCACCCCAGTTGGTCCCTGCGTGATGAGTGCCACCTGCAAGGCTCGCTGCCACCCCGTCACATAAAGCAGAGACCGCTGCATCGACTGCAGCGCCGGTGCTCCGAAGCGATCGCTCAACAAGTTCCTCACTCCACGGAAAACCAATACGCCGAATTTCCGCGTGAGTAAGTGTCCCACGGAAGACTCGGCCCAAATACTCAGGACAATGAACCCGACGTAATTCCTCGTCATTGGCTGCATGTGGTTCAATGAATGCAAATGGTGTACCCGTCGCAACGTCTCGCTCGAGACGTTGCCGAAGCATCTCATACTTCTGAACAGGAAAACGATGCCCCTCTGGCAACGGAAGGGAATATTTATCGCAGGGATAGAGTCGCATTTCATTAACCACAAAAAAAGAATGCCTAATTCATCAACACGCAGTGCTTACTGGCTATGCACCAAGCGACAGATTTCACTCACAAAATAAAAATCCAAACCACTATTCCCCAATACTTAAGGAAACTTAAATACCAAATTTTTAACAATTCATTTGGCATGACTTGTGCACGGCTGCCTCCATAGAAGAAAAAATACAAATCGAAAGCCGGAGTAGATCTTCGAGCATCACATATGAAAGGAGGTTGCTTCTGCCACCACTTCCATTTTAGTAAGACAAACAGGTTGAATCCAGTTTCCTTGTATTCGAAAACTCTTTTAACACGGGCAAATGAGAAGAGTAGGGGCTCGCATTGTGAATCAATGCGAGCCCCTCTCATTGATTCACAAGACTCTAATCTCTAACTTCTCTCTACAAATCTCCCTGCCATTTTTCTCAAGCCAGAGAAAGTACGAGCTTCATTTTCTCCTGTCTTTTCGCGGCACATCTTACCGTGCAATCGGAGAGTCTTATCCTTCAGTATTACGTTACGAATCAGACTCAATATTTCTGGGGAATCAATCGGTACTCACACTCTCTGTTACAAGCAATTTAATTTTTTCTTTGGCTGGAAGGCGGTGCTTCTGGGCAATGATAGTGGCTACCATTTTTGCTTCAGCGCCAAGTCAGTCAGCAAGGCACGTCTCCCACAATCCATTTTCAATTGAAGCATTACCACCATGTCGCGAGTGACCACAAACAATCACGTCCTGAATTTTGAGGTATACGAGTGCCTATTTCAGAAGTGCCAGAACCCAACATTGTGAGACGAGACCATATTTCCATTTTTCTACGGGAAAAACTAGCACCGCGTGTTCCACACAGTGATGTGTTCACCCATCATCAAACCAGCACATCCTATCTGGGCTGCCTGGAGCGTCTGCTTGACAGTTCTATTTAAGTAATGAGTAGAATTAGGATTCAATTCATCTGCGATGAAAGTCTTGTTGCATTCAAGAAGGTGATCGATCATCGTCGATTTTCGAAGAAAGGTGTTCTGAGGGCTCTTCACTGGAACTCTGTACGAGGATTTCGTATCCGACACGACAGGTTCTTGGCAAAAATCCATACTAGTACCAACAGAAAATTTCGTAGGTACATATCATTCCTTATTTTTATCTGCAGCTATGAACCTTAGCTTTTGGTACGAAAACTGGCAGGGGATTCTCACCGCACTCGTGGTGGGCACGACACTGCTTGCACTTCTACTGGGTCGCCGTGCACCAGACATGGCCATGCTTGGTGCAGTGATTGTTTTACTAGCATCTGGAGTTCTCAGTCCTGCTGAAGCACTCTCAGGAATGAGTAACGAAGGGATGCTCACCGTTGCAGCATTGTTTGTAGTGGCAGCAGCTGTCCATCGAACGGGGGCCCTTGCACTTGTCATCGATCGGGGGCTTGGCCGACCGCGCTCTCTCCATGAAGCCCAAGTGCGGACGATGACAATACCCGCAGTCCTCTCTGGTTTTATGAACAACACCCCAGTGGTCGCCTTAATGGTACCTGCCGTGCGAACCTGGGCTCACAAACACCAATTGAGTATTTCCAAAATCTTAATGCCTATGAATGATGCCGTCGTTCTTGGAGGCCTCTGCACGCTCATTGGCACAAGTACGAATATTGTTGTGAGTGGCTTACTGAATGAAAAAACGGGCATGTCACTTGGCATGTTTGACATCACATGGCTTGGCGTGCCTCTCCTGATTGTTGGCTTCGCGTACATTCTTGTTGCCAGCAAAAGCCAATGGCTTCTAAAAGATCGTAGGCCCGCGGTCAGTGCAGGTGATGATCCTCGGGAATACTCACTTGAGATGGTCGTTGAATCCGGAAGCCCTCTTGCCGGACGAACAATTGAACAAGCTGGCCTTCGTGGACTCCACGGCTTATTTCTCATGGAAGTCGATCGTGCTGGTCATGTACGAGCTGCAGTTGAACCAACAGAACGACTCGAAGAAGGCGATAGGCTTGTTTTTGTTGGCGTGGTCGACTCAGTCGTGGAGTTACAAAAGATACGTGGACTTCGGCCGGCTACAGACCAAGTATTCCAATTAGATGGACCACGATCTGAACGCACTCTCCTAGAAGCTGTGGTTTCCAATACGTGCCCTCTTGTTGGCCGGACAATTCGTGAGGGTCAATTTCGGTCGACTTACGATGCTGTAATTATTGCAGTCGCTCGAAACGGAGAGCGTTTAAGGAAAAAAATTGGTGACATTATTCTTCAACCGGGTGACACATTACTTCTTGAGGCAAGCCCGCGATTTCTGAAAAGACAAAAGACAAACCGTGATTTTTATCTTGTGAGTGAAGTGAAAGGGGCCAAGCCACCTCGGCACGACCTTGCTTGGATTGCATGCACTATTTTGGTAGCTATGGTGCTGGCGGCAACACTTGAACTTGTTCCCATGGTTGCAGCAGCTCTTGTAGCAGCTGCGGCTATGGTAGCGACAGGGTGTATTGGACCAAATGAAGCAAGAAAATCTATCGAGTGGGAGACCCTGCTCCTCATTGCCGCTAGCTTCGGGCTTGCCAGGGCCATTGAAAAAACAGGGCTTGATGAACTCCTTGCTCAAAGCACTATTGGGGCTGCGGGTGATCGACCATACCTTGTCTTGGCAGCAATTTATTTTGTCACGATGATTTTTACTGAAACGATGAGTAACAACGCCGCGGCTGTGCTAATTTTTCCAATCGCATGGCAAACCGCTACTGATCTCGGCCTCAATCCAATGCCATTTATTATGGCGATTACCGTGGCCGCAAGTTGTGGATTCGCCAGTCCTCTTGGTTACCAAACAAATCTCATGGTGTATGGGCCGGGTGGCTATAAATTCAGTGATTACCTTCGTTTCGGTGGGCCATTAAACTTGATAGTAATGGTCATCACCATTATTTTAGCCCCTCTGATCTGGCCTTTCTAAACAGCACGTCGCACGGACGACGTGCTTGAAAAAAGCTTTCCTCCAAGACACCACTGGCTCAGTCGCTTCTGTTTCACCATGCGGCCCAGAAGCCAGCACGACAATGATGCAAGCCACATCATTCAAGTAATTTTGGCAAAAAGTGAGATAACTCAGCAGAGTAATCGTTACGACCGCACTAAACCATCTTTTGTCTTTTCTTTGTGCTAACCTGTTGTCTTTCGTTCCTTTCTTGCAGACAGCAAGGGACGTAGTCTAGTTGACTGTCAACGGTTGTTTCCCAAACGCCACCTCCATCCTGCTGAGACGGATGAGCGAAATACTCTTTCACTATTACCGTGTTAATCCAACGACCTGGTTTTACCTTGCGTCGCTTCTTTCGATTGCCGTTTTTTTCAAATTCAATCGAGCTTTGAGTATCCGTAATGTTGATCTTGTCGGTCTGATTCTCTTCGCACCAGGGCTTCTGGCCGTTGAATACGGTGGCTTTAAAGCCAATGTTGATGCACAACAATTGGGCTATGTGTGGCTGTTTGTGATAACCGGCTTATTTATTATCCGCATGCTTTGTGACTCACTCATGGTTCGAAGACCTATGCTCGAACCCAACCTCAACAGTGGAGGCCTCGCCTTTCTCGGAATATCACTCCTTGTTTTCCTTTTAGCAAATGTTCTCACCACTCGACCAGAGAGAGATGACCTTGCAGCAGCGACGACCGCAGCCAGACTTGAGACTGGTGATGCAGAAGTCAACGCTGATCAACTAGCAAGACTTGGCCCTGGGTATCCACTCCTGTTTCTTTTGCCACACATCTCAACTCAACGCGTTTTCTCCTCCGAGGCAGTTTCCTCAGCCGGCGGCAAGACGAAAGAGCCACCACCACGGGTTGTTCACGAAACAACAGCTCGAGCAATGGCTATCATTTCCCAACTACTGATCGTCAGCGGAATGATTTTTGTTGGGTGGCGACACTTTGAAAGTACCAAACTCGGTATTGCTGCTGCGGTCCTTTATCTTCTTCTCCCATACACGGCCATGATGACCGGGAGGGTTGACCACGCCTTACCCGGTGCGTTGATTGTGTGGGCGATTGGAGCATATCGGAGACCAGTAATTGCGGGAGGTCTCATAGGGCTAGCAATTGGCATCATCTACTACCCCATATTCCTGCTTCCACTTTGGTGCAGTTTTTATTGGGAGCGCGGAGTCCGTCGATTCGCCACTGGTGTTGGAGCTGCTTTAGCAGCCCTTGTCATCGGACTCTGGTGCACTTCACCAACACTCGCGATCTTTGCTGGCCAATTACGTCAGATGTTTGGTTGGATTTTTCCAAGCAGCGTAAGCCTCGAGGGATTCTGGGCATTCCCTTCTTACGACCCCGTTTTTCGGCTTCCTGTGCTCGCCGGCTTCTTGGTGATGATGGCTACTATGGCAATTTGGCCTTCACCAAAACACCTGGGAACACTCATGAGTTGTTCCGCCGCGATTCTCCTTGGAAGCCAATTCTGGAAAGCACATAACGGCGGCCTTTTCTTAGCATGGTTTCTCCCAATCCTTCTACTCGTGATATTCCGACCAAACCTTGAAAACCGTGTTGCACTAAAGGCATTGGATACTGATTGGTTCATTCGGCGTCGGAAACAACGGCGTGCAATAGATGCCGCATAGGCACCTATTCACATGTCTCGACGTATATCAATAGTAGATGGGACACCTTGATTTAAAAACCAGAGATGCCAGCGAGATTGATCCCAGCCATAGTTGACATCAGTCAGTTCAGTCAACGCTTCAAGTACTTGCGCGTTCTGTAATGAAACGGCTTTCGTTTTCTGATTGCCTCCAAGCGCGAGGCCGCCACCTGTTGGTGAAAATGTAACTGATGTTTTTCCTCCTGATTCAGCACCAGAAGAAACGACGTACCGAGTTATTAAAACATTGATCAAGGGCTGGACAGCGGACTCATCACCAAGTGTTTTCAGTGCAAATGCAGCACGGTTGATACGGCGACTATCGGTTCCACTAAGCGCAGCAACGAGTGGCGGTACAACCTGTATCGACTCCTTATCTTTAAGTTGCTCAATGGCACTCCAACGCACCTCTGAATCAGAATGGTTAAGAACCAGAGATAGTAACGCTCCGATGGCATCTGTTGAATCTATATTTCCGAGAGCTTCAACATAGAGGAGTCGAACACGCGGAACAGGATCGGTATTGATCGCAGTAATGAGGGCCATTACCGAAAAAGGATCGGTTGTTTGACGGATCTCGGTAGAAAAGTCCTCACTGACTCCTGGTTTATCAAGTTCTCGCCGCAACCTCTCTAGCCGCTGTCGTGCCTCTACCCTGCTCTTTGTTGCAGCTTCTGCCTGCTTATACAGATTAATTTCCTGCTGAGTTCTCCACGATCCCCGATAGCGATGATAGCCATGAGACTCCATGCGTTGTGTATGCGTACTGGTTGAATCTGAGATGGCAAAGTCTGGAACAACCAAGGCCCCAACCACCATCGCAGCAGCACAGATAGATCGCATTACGTTGTCCTTATTGACTTAAATTTGGCTGGCAGCGTCTTGAATCATTCCAACATAAACTGAAAAAACCCTGAAAATCACAAGTATCACGAGGCCGGCTACGAAAAGCCAGACACCACCGCCAGCCGCTTTTGCTGCCGCTTCGAACCCTTTTCTTGAATTATCGGCAAATTGTTCACTCAGTCTCCCAAGAACCTCTGAAACTGTTCCAGATTCTTCACCAACTGCCAAACCTTCAATTAATTCAGGTGGAAAACGATGAGCAGCGTGAAGTGCTTCGGCTAGGGTATCTCCAGCAACCAGCCTTTCATTTACCCAGTGCGGGTCAATTGCCAGACCCGGAGCTACCGAACCACCAAGCGAAACAAGTCTGCCTGCATCAAGTCCGGCACCTGCGGCCAACGATGCGGCCTGACTCCAGGCAGCTGCTTCCCCGTCTCGAGCAGCTGGTCCAATAAGTGGCAGACGGGTAATGAATCCACGAATGAAACCATGTGATCTCCATCCGCTAAGGACTGATCGAGAGACACATACCAAAACAACGAACAGGGAAAACAGAAGTACACCGTACATCTTGAGACCCGACATACCAACAAGACCGAGACCAATAAAATCGAGTGCTTTTCCTCGCTCCAATTCAATCATTCCACTAATGAGAATAAGTAGCCCCACAACTGCCAGCGCGAGGACGAATTGGGCTGCCGGTAAGATGAGACTCGAACGAAGACGCGATGTAGTTTCTACTCTATGATTGATTACGCGAGATAACTCTTTCAGTGTTTCGACATCCTTACCGGTTTGATCACCAACAGCTACCATCCCAACGACTAACGGAGGGAATAGCCCCGTATGAGCAAGCGCGTCAGAAAGCATTTCTCCATTATCAAGACTACGCGTTCCAAGCAACAGGTGTGATCGCCAACGAGCAGGCATTCGCTTGACTTCACTTGCCCAGGCTTTCCGTAAATCGATACCTGCCCGAAGTGTTATTGCCAATCGCCCAAGCAAATCTGCCTGCAACCGGGCTGGAAGTTGTCGGCTCACAAGTCGCCCTGTCGCTTTTGGGGGTAAACCACGCATGCTTTATTTTCGCCATAAGGGGTTAGAATGTCGACAAACAGACGACCCCTGCTCACAAGGAGGTGCACATCTGGTAAAACCCATAGAACGTTTTCTGAGTAAATGAATTACTGCCCCCACGACATTTTTGCACAAATCTACATTTCATTATGACTGCCCAATGGGACACGGTCACGATCGTCGGAGTTGGCCTTATTGGAGGATCAGCTGGTCTTGCTCTCGCCAAACGAGGAGCCGCAAACAAAATTATAGGTGTCGGTCGGTCCGACAGTTCTTTAGCGGCTGCTAAAGAACTCGGTGCCATAAGCGAAGGTACCACAAACATCCGCGAGGGTGTGGCAGATGCTGACTTTGTTCTGGTGGCTACTCGTGTGAGTGTTATTGGAAATCAACTGGAAGAGATCGACGCATGTGTTCGCCCTGGCACACCCATCACAGATGCTGGCAGCACAAAACAGTCGATTGTTGATCGCTGGGAGCAGCGTCGCTCCTCTCGCACAGGCCGATTTGTTGGCAGCCATCCTCTTGCAGGAAGTCACCGACGTGGCCCACAAGCGGCAGACCCTACCCTTTTTGAAGGCAAACTAACGGTTCTTACTCCAGTAGAATCTACTCCGAAAGTAGACACTGAAGCCATCTCTGCTTTTTGGCAACAGATTGGTGCCCAGGCATGTCTCCTTTCACCGTCGGAACACGACCAACTCCTTGCCTCCGCGAGCCACGCACCTCATATTGTTGCTGCCGCATTAGCCACGGCAACACCTCGTGAAGCTCATCGTTTCACTGCTGGAGGCTGGCGAGACACCACCCGAATAGCAGCTGGTGATCCTGACCTGTGGGCTGACATATTGCTCGATAACGCCAAGGCAATCACCGCACAAATTGAAAAATTCACGGAAGTATCTGATCAATTGCGACACGCAATCGAAGAAGGCGACCGGTCCACGCTCATCAAATTATTAACTCTCGCTAAGGAAAGCCGTGATGCTCTGGGAAGTTGATGTACACGACCGTCAGCACGATATTACTGCTCAAGACCTCGTTACCGCTGCAAACGATCTCGGTTTTGATATTCACTCTGCTCATGCTGCTAATGGTTGGCTTATTGAGGGAGACATGGACTTCGACGAGGTTCGAAGAATAGGAACACGCCTCTTCACAAATCCGGTAACAGAAGTCTGCAGGGTGGCAAAAGTCGGGGAAGAGGAATTGGTTTCAATGCCACCCGGCGCAGAAGAGGCTCATAATCTCATTTTGCATGTCCTTCCAAAACCAGGCGTGACTGATCCCGCTGCAGAAAGTGCCAAAGAAGCAATGGCACTGCTTGGAGTGAATGCCACCGCAGTTCGGAGTCTTAAGAAATACTGGGTACCTGCGGAATGCATGACATCAGAACAAGTTGCAGAGATTGCGTGGAAACGACTTGCCAGCGAAGCCATTCATGAAGTTATTATTGGCCCACTTACGCTTTCTAGGCTGAGTGGCGGCAGCAGGTGGGAACTGAAACGTGAGCATGTGCGACTTAATGGACTGAATGATTCCGAACTTGAAGAACTGAGCCGCCAACAGTGCCTCGCTCTCACAGCAAAAGAATTGCATGCAGTACGAGATCACTTTAATAGCCTCGGCCGAGAACCATTCGAGATAGAGCTCGAAACAATCGCCCAGACATGGAGTGAGCATTGTTGCCATAAAACTCTTGGGAGTCCTATAGACCACATCGGACCTGACGGTGAGTCTCGCTATGACAACTTACTAAAAGAGACCGTGTTTGCATCAACGGAGACCATCCGAGAACAACTTGGGCCAGACGACTGGTGCGTAAGTGTATTCAGCGATAATTCTGGCGTTGTTCGCTTTGATGGCGATCACGACATCTGTGTCAAAGTCGAGACCCATAATCATCCTTCTGCTATCGAACCATACGGAGGTGCTGCAACCGGTCTGGGAGGTGTGATCCGGGATGTGCTTGGCACTGGGCATGGTGCAAAGCCACTTGCAAATCTAGATGTTTTCTGTGTCGCTCCTTTGGACACACCAGCTAAAACAATTCCACCTGGTATTATTCCACCAAAAAGATTACTTCATGGAGTTGTTGCTGGTGTACGAGATTATGGCAACCGAATGGGCATCCCAACCATTGCTGGAGCTGTGGCATTTCACCCAGGGTACCTTGGAAATCCTCTTGTTTTCTGTGGCACGGTGGGGCTCATGCCCCGTGATTCTGCGGATGGTCGTGTTGAACCTGGTGATCTCGTAGTTGTTGCTGGTGGCAGAACAGGCCGTGATGGCATCCACGGCGCAACGTTTTCCAGCATTGAGCTTTCAAGTGAGAGTGAAAGTCAATCGGGCGGATCAGTGCAAATCGGTCATGCTATTCACGAAAAAACGGTCACAGATTTTGTGTTAGCTGCATCTGAAGAACATCTTTTCCATGCCATTACAGACTGTGGGGCAGGAGGGCTGTCGAGTGCCGTCGGAGAAATGGGGGCTGAACTAGGTGCCGAAGTAGATCTGGAAAAGGTACCCTTGAAGTACGATGGTCTCTCAGCCACCGAGGTATGGATTTCAGAAGCGCAAGAGCGAATGGTACTGGCGGTCTCTCCTTCAGAATGGCCCCGTCTTGCAGAGGTAGCCCGACTAGAAGGTGTTGAAGCAACTCCTATCGGTACATTTACGGGAAATGGCCAACTGGCCCTTCGGTGGGACGGTGAACGTGTTGGTGACCTCAATTGTCATTTTCTCCACGAGGGCAGGCCAAGAGAGCGTCTCCAATCCATATTTACACCACCACAACATCTCCCCGTGTGCTGGTCACTAGAAGATGAAAACTTTGAAACGGTTCTACTTGAATTACTTCGGTCCGAAGATGTAGCAAGTAAGGAATGGATCATTCGGCAGTACGATCACGAAGTTCAGGGGAAAAGTGTTCTAAAGCCATTGCTGGGACCAATGGGGGGACCAGCTGACGCTACAGCGATACGCGGAGTATTGGGCCGACCAAGAGGCATTCTGATAGGCATTGGGATTCGGCACCACCTTGGAACCATTGATCCGTTTGAGATGGCTGTTGGTGGTATCGTGGAAGCTGTTTCAAACTGTATTGCATCCGGGGCTGACCCAGAGCGAATTGCGTTGCTTGATAATTTCTGTTGGGGTGACTGTCGTCGACCAGATTCACTCGGAACACTGGTGGAGGCATGTCGTGGTTGTTATGAAGCAGCAGTGACTCTTCAAGCTCCATTTGTAAGTGGTAAAGATAGCCTTAACAATGTCTTTACGTGGAAAGACGACACAGGTGTCGTCAAAGAGCAATCAATACCACCAACATTGCTTGCCACAGCAATTGGTCAGATAAATGATGTGAGCTTGTGCGTTTCATCAGATTTTAAACGAGCAGGCAATCGAATTGCTATTGTTGGGATTTCAACATCGGAACTTGGTGGTAGTCAACTTGCTGTTATTGGCCGGGTAACGGGAGGTGACATTCCCAAAGTAGATTTCAAGAATTGCCAAAATGCTTTCAAGAGCATCTACGAATTAAACCAGCAGCGACTCATCGCATCGTGTCACGATCTATCTGATGGAGGGCTTGGGGTAGCTCTTGCTGAAATGGCTATAGGTGGTGGCTTAGGCGCCGACATAAACCTGGCAAAGATACCACTCGATGATACTGGCAACTTAGCAAAACCCGATGAACTCGTGAGTTTACTGCGCGTTGCATGCACTGAAACTCCAGGACGATTCTTGATCGAAGTCAAGGAAGAGAACGCGTCTGAAGTGGACAGAATACTTCACGGGAGCACGTGGTCGTGGATTGGAACTGTCACAAACGACAGTTTTCTTACAATTCGCTGTGGTGAAGATTCAATTGTCACCCAAACATTGGTTCACAAACTTGCAACCGCATGGCGGGAGCAAAGTACTGCTCAAACACACGGCAAGTCCTAAGGAAAAACTGCATGCTTTCCCCTCGCGCTCTCATTCTTCGTGGACCGGGTACGAATTGTGACCAAGAAACCGCTTACGCCTTTGAACGTGCCGGTGGTCATACGAAACGCATACACGTTCAGGCACTCGCCCAATCCCCTTCTCTTCTGGATGATTTTCAAATTTTTTGTATCCCTGGTGGCTTTTCATATGGTGATGATATTGCCAGCGGACGAATATTATCGCTCGAATTGACCGAACGTCTTGGTGATACACTCCGTCGTTTTCATGAGAGAGGTGGACTAATTCTTGGAATTTGCAATGGATTCCAAGTACTCTTGCAAACAGGACTGCTCACTCCCGATTCTGCCCCTGACCAACAAACCGCCACGCTTACACAAAATGCCTCCGGGAGATTCATTGATTGCTGGGTACGATTACAAGCCACCCCAGGGAGCTGTGTCTTTCTTCGTGGATTGGACCACTTTGAATTGCCTGTTGCCCATGCCGAGGGACGCTTCACCACTGCTGACAAAACATCTCTCCAGCAACTCGACTCACGTGGTCAATTTGTACTTCACTATGCCGAGAACAGAGATGGGCAGCAGACCAACCCAAATGGATCCGAGCGAAACGTAGCTGGCATGTGTGATCCAACAGGCCGAATCTTCGGCCTCATGCCACACCCAGAACGCTTCATTGAAGCGACACAGCACCCTGCCTGGGCGGGCCGAATGGACCCTCATGCTGATGGTGCTGGCTTAACATTTTTCCGCAATGCACTGCGTGTAATAGGAAAAGATTTAGGTTGACCTCGAACGGCTGTTCTTCCTACTCTCTTCTCCCCAACTGGTTCCTTCCCTCAATCTCCTGCTGTCGGACGCGTCATGGATACTCGGAGTCACACTTCCGTTGTCTATCTACAACTTCTGACAACTTTCGTATTCATAATTCTATTTACCGGTGGTTGCCAAACACCGTTTGGTAATAGTTTTCTCACACCAGCAACAACTGAAGATCTTGAGGAACAATTCAGTGGTGTTTCAGATCTGTCGGCTTCTAGCAGTCGTCTTGAAACTATCCCTCTCGAGTTCACCTTCTTACGCTATGCTGAAGAAGATATCGAACTTGGTGATGAACTATGGCACGTTATTGATGAACAATGTTTACCAACAAGTCTTCGCCATCGTCTCAATGGAAATGGCATACGTGCTGGTGTTATCCGCGGTGATATCCCTGCCGCACTAGCTAAACGATTTTCTACTACGTTTGATACTACTCAAGGCGAAGCTGACGACAGTCCGTTAGCGGCTGACAGAACCGTTGTAAAACGTGTGATTCAAACACTTCCAGGTCGCACAAATGAAATCGTTTCAACTCCACGCCTTGAAGAACTCATCCTTTTAGAGCATGACAGTCGGTCGACTGTTGATACTGTGTCGGGCCAAACCTACAGAGATGCCAGCGCAATATTTGACGTCCGAGCGACACCGTCCGCTGATGGAGGGATCGAAATCGAACTCATACCGCTTATTCGTCACGGACCTATTGAGCGCAACTGGACTGGAGATGACGGAGCCTTTCGTCTCGAAGCCGGTCAACGTAAAACCGTTATGAACAAGCTAGAATTAAAACTACACCTACCAGCAGACGGCACGCTCGTTCTTTCGTCTGTTGGCCCTCCCTCATCCGGACTGGGCGACGCTTTCTTTCGTGACCCTCAAGGTCGACACGAAGGACGCCGGCTCCTAGCCATACGATCGATGACACGAACAGTTGACCCTATGTTTTCTGAAAGTTCAGTGATCCATTCTAGAAACTGACAAAATGGGCAGTTTTGGAGGTCCAACGGGCTTTCTTTCTGGTGGATTGGTTCGAACGTGACATTTATGCCGATGTCAATTCGTAAGTAGCTTTTTATTTCGTCAGTCAAAGACCCGTATGAGATGTGTCTTTCTGACTGATACTGTATTCCAAGAGTTCTGATGAACAAAAACTCTACGGCCCACAAGGCAAAGCAATGAGTAGCAACGGCACAAAAAAACCTACGAACAAAACGCTTCAGCGACCCAAAGCAAGTACCGTTTTCGCTGCTGCTTTCCTCGCCGGTGCAGCTGCTGCAGTTGGTGTCAATCGTGCTTTGGATGTCCACATTGCCCAAAACGTGCCTCAGGTAGAGAGCGAATCTATTTTCGTTGCTCTTCGATCGCTGCCAAAAGGTTCGCCTGTCACAATCTATGACGTAGCCCTCCGTGATTGGCCGGTTGCCATGCTTCCGACAACTGCATTACGGTCTGATGCGACGTTTGATGGAGTAGTGCTTCGTCACCCCCTCCGTGAGGGCCAGCCCGTTCTTTCTCTTCAACTTGCGAAAAGCACCTCTGCACGACAGCAGCAAATTGCATCTGTAACGCAAGCAACACAAAGAACAAACCAACCACAAAGAACAGCTGCCCCTGCTTTTATTCCCTACAATGCTGCACCGCCAATTCCAGCGACACTAGCCTCTGCCCAAAAGCAGATGACGGAACATGCTGCAAAAGATTTAAAAACCCCGATGCCGGTAACAAAACAATCAGAGTCGGACAGTCAACCAGAGGTCCAAAAAAACACGTCGGTGGAAGACTTCGTATCCGTCGAGGCAACCCCGGATTCAGAACAGTCAAAGGGTATTCAAAGCACGCTTCCTGAACCACTTCAAAAGGAAAAGAATGAGCGTACAGGAGACGATCTTGTGCTCTCCGAGCAAAAAGTTTCAGCCGAATTGGACCACAGCACAGAACCACTCCACCAAGAGCTTCCATCTGCTTCCGAGGATATAGCTATGGAGTCGGCCAAGGTCGTCGAAGAAAAAAGTGATGGCATTGAAAATCTAGTGGAAAATATTCCTGTAAAAGCGACAAAAGAGGAACTTGCTTCCACAACAGGCATTCAGCCTCATGACAGTCCACTGACTCAAACAGCTGAGGCCGGTGATAAAAAAGTCGAGTCCGTATTAGAAGTCGTGGTAACAGAAGCAGACCCTCTCTCGACACCGACTGAGGAAAAGAATGCTGTAAAGCAAGAAATCACTCCCGAGCAGTCACTCGCAACAACACCTGATGCCACTACTTCTCAACAACCTGACATGGTTTCAACAAGTACCGATAGCGGGAATGCTTTAGATACTGAAGCCCCTACTTCGAAGAAACCGACTCTGGCTCCACCATCAGTAGAACCAGTAGACATAACCCAGTCGATTCTTGCTGAGGCAGAAACTCGAAAGAACGCGGCGCAAGACGCCCCGCAGAAGACTTCTGTTGCCGCCTTGCCACCAAAGCTTGCACCAACAGTTGCACCAGATACATCTACTGAAGGAGGGTCGACAACAACAAAAGCAAGCCCACAGACAATGAGATATCTCGTTGTTCCGGAGCGAATCGCAGTTCAGGTTGATCAGGCTTTCACTACCCCACAGCAAGTGACGCCTCCTGCTCGTCCAGTCAAAGCAGCCCCCCCCGTCCAAGGCAATAATGTTCAGCCACTGCCAAAGACAACAGCGGCACGAACGAGATCGTCCCAACAGACTGTTCTTCAAAATCGCCCGGCACCAAAAGCATCTGCTCCTTCTCAATCCCGGCAACTTCAGGCCACCGCAGGAAATGCACCACGCTCGCAACGAAACCCAAATAGGGAGCGTTCAAGCCAGGTAGCCTCTCGCGAACCGGACAAAGACACGTCAAAAGAGCCCCTTCTGCGATCTTTTTTTCCGAAAATTTCAGCTGGCCTTAGTGCCGTGGGGCAGGAATGGCGAGGGTTTCGAGATGGCACAGAATCCTCGGAAGAGGATCCGAACAGCAGGCAGGCAAAGCAGAGCGAGTCAAGACAGCAGCGATCTGCTTCACGCCCTCAACAGGCAAGATAATAAGGTGAGCTATCGTTCATCGGGATGAACGGACGAGTCCGGAAATTCCGATAAGTCCGCAGACCACTCCAACGCCGCTTAAGAGTAAAAGCACCCAGGAAGCCCCCTGCTTCAGATATGTCTGCTGAGCGTATCGTTTTTCAACAACCCACTGGGGACGCTCTACTGTTGCTGTGGAAAAATGGTTTTTCCACGCATCGTAGATCTCAGCATTCGTTTTTTTTGTCATTTGCTTACGAATGGCTGCGGCTTGGACCGGTGATTGTGTTGGTAAACGAAGCCAGACACCAGCTGCCATAAATACGAGAAATGCCACGAATCCAAGAAGAACAAGGGCTTTCGAGCTATTCCACGCTGGGTGCGCACCAGCGTCGGGTTCGTCGATCAGTGGAAGCCTTGATAATTCACCGAATTTCGGTACTGCAAGGCGATTACCGCACCCACTACAGAAAATCTCCCCACCAGCTTGCCCGGCACGAACCGGCACCATTTCACCGCACTGACAGGTTAATTGATATTCTTTCACTGCCGAGAAACCTTTGAATTCGCCCGAAGATTCACCACTGTCCTACTGTTTTACCATCGCTCGTCGCACGACCGCTACTTTGTGCGCGGTTTGCCATGAGAAAAACTCGCTTTTCAATCTTTGAGACTGCATAATCATTTGTCTACGACGTCAATCAGACCTCCAAAACCCTGTCTTGGCAACCCTTCACTTCACCTCTTCGAGAGTAACGAGACGTTCGCCAGAAAGATCAATCACCCCCTTGAAGACACACTTTGAACGAACCATTCCCCTCCAGATCGTGTTTTGACGGCTGATTCAGCCGTGAAACTGCGTTTCTTTTGCCCCATCCACCCAACTCTTCCAATCTTCAGAAAATTGAGTTTTTTTCCCCACTGGACATGGTCGCTACTTGAATCACACTGTCCACCACGCGAATGATGTTCAGGGAAGGTCGAAACAAAAGACACGCCCACCGGATAATGCCCTCAAACCCACGCTCAACACGATAATATGTTTCCTGCAAACCTTCTGATTTTGACCTTACGACACCGCTATTTATCTCCCGCCGATTGTTGTTCCTTTCACCGTTTTATTCCCATAAGCCCATTCATTCCATCCGTTTCTTGAGCTACCGTCTGGTATCTCGTGAAATGACAACTAGGATTTGGTTACTTTCCGTTTTTCAGTTGTTGGAAATTAAAGGAGTTCTGACTTGTACGATTCGCTCTTGGACGAACTTGAAGATGATGTTGTTGCCCGCCCCAGAGAGGTTGAGGAACTTGGTGATAAGGTTGCTGAGGCTGAAGAAGCAGAAGCAATTCTTGACCATGGTACCGCAGAATCGGATTTGAGCACTCCGGATGATGGCAATCAAATTAACGCTTCCGGCCAGTCCTCTTCACCAGCTAAAGTCAGTGGAGCAGTTGATGAAAATGAAGCTGAGGATGCACTTTCTGAGCAAATAGAAAATTGGTCAGACGACCCCGTCCGTATGTACCTCACACAGATGGGAGAAATCCCTCTTCTCACCAGAGCCCAGGAAATATATCTCGCTCGACAGATTGAAACTACTCGATCACAGTTTCGTGCAAAACTTCTGGAATGTGAATACGTATGCCTGAACGCTTACAAGGTTCTGAGTCGTGTCCACCGGGGTGAACTTCCTTTTGATCGCACAGTACAAGTTTCAGTAACTGATCGTTTAGAAAAAGAACAAATTCTTGGACGACTCCCTCATAATCTTCAGACTCTTGAGGTATTGATTGGTCAGAATAAAGCGGATTACCGCATAGCTCTTTCGAAACGTGCCCGAACGACCGAGCGTCGTAAAGCATGGGGTCGATTAGGACGCCGACGCAAACGCTGTGTTCGCTTGATCGAAGAACTCGGCCTGCGTACCCAACGCATAGAAACCATGATTCCAACTCTCAATGGCTTTATCCGTCGTCTGAGAGAACTCAAAATCAAAATAGATGCCCACAAAAGAACCAAACAGCCAGCATCAAACAGGCAAAACCTCGTTGACGAATACCGAGCAATTCTTAAAGCATGCCAAGAAACACCACGCAGCCTGAAGCGGCGCATGAAGGAGATAAATGAAATTTTCGCGCGCTACCAACGTGCGAAAAGAGGGCTTTCTGAAGGTAATCTGCGGCTTGTCGTGTCGATAGCGAAAAAATATAGGAATCGTGGCCTTTCGTTTCTTGACTTGATTCAGGAAGGAAATGCTGGCTTGATGCGTGCCGTTGACAAGTTTGAATATCGGCGTGGGTTTAAGTTCTGCACATATGCCACGTGGTGGATCCGACAGGCAATTACAAGAGCCGTCGCGGACCAGAGCCGTACTATTCGAATTCCTGTCCACATGGTTGAAACGATGAGCCGTGTCCGAAATGTGGCTCGTCAACTTCTACAGGAGTATGGTCGCGAACCAACCATTGAAGAAATAGCCGCTCGAGCTGGAACACCGGTTGATGAGACTCGCCGTGTAACAGCAATGAGTCGTTACCCAATCAGTCTGGATCGGCCTGTTGGCAACAGTGAAGACAGTCACTTCGGCGACTTACTTCCGGACACTGGCGCAGAGAATCCCGCTGTTGGTGCTGCCCAAGAAATGCTTCGCAATCGTATCTCAAAAGTCCTCAAGAGCCTTTCGTATCGTGAGCGAGAAATCATTAAGCTTCGATACGGTCTCGGTGATGGTTATAGCTACACACTGGAAGAAGTTGGACATATCTTCAAGGTGACAAGAGAGCGCATCCGGCAAATCGAAGCCAAGGCAGTTCGTAAACTTCAAGCACCTGCTCGCAGCGAAGAACTTTCGGGCTTCATAGACTAAAAGCGTCTTGCTTTATACCACTGGTATCCTGACAAAAGGGTTCCATGATTTATCACGGTAGCACGAGTAAGAATTCCTTATATAGTCCCTTTGACTTGTATGGGATTGCAACAGTGCTTGTAACAGTGGGATTTGTGATGCACGGGCCTGCCCAACGACTCTTAAAAACTCTGGTTTTGTTGGCTGGGATCATCGCGTTAGTGGGCGGTCCTCGACTTGTATCAGCGAACCCCAAAGAACCGATTACGAGTAGGCCCGGGCTGCCTACTAAGGACAAACATGCAGCCCTGAATGAAATCTGCGAAGCAATGGCGAGAAATGGTTACTTCTCCGGTGTAGTTCTCGTTGCTGAAAACAGTCAAGTGATCTATCGGAAAGCATTTGGCCTGGCAAACCGAGAATGGGAAATCTCAAACTCAATCGAGACGAAATTTCGTCTCGCTTCTGTAAGCAAACAGTTCTGCAGCATGATCATCATGCAACTCATACAGGATGGAGAACTGAACCTAAATGACTCGATCACGAACCATCTCCCCTCGTATCGTCAAGATACTGGAGAGCGAATTACTATCCATCACCTACTGGCACATCAGTCTGGGATTCCTGATTTCACAAACTCCTTTGACTATCGCAACACAACTGCCCGTCTTTTGTTTGAGAAAGACGACTTCATAAAGCGGTTCTGCAGTGGTGACCTTACGCATAACCCAGGAAAACTTTATAGCTACAGTAACGCGGGGTATGTAATTCTTGGCCGCATCATTGAAAAAGTGACAAAAGAGTCTTACGAACAGAACGTACGTGATCGGATCACACAACCGATCGGCATGACAAACACCGGATATGACAGCCCTCACGAACTGCTTACCAAACGAGCCTGCGGATATACGCACGGGCCCTTTCGGGTTCAAAATGCACCCTATATCGAAATGAATCCTGCTCCCGGTGCAGCGGGGGCTATCTATTCGACCGTTGATGATTTGTTCGCATGGGATCGAGCACTCGCGACAGACAAGCTTCTTAAGGAAAATCTTCGTGATCTGATGTTCACGCCAAATACATCAGTTCCCGAATGTCAGGCCGCAGGTGGACGACAACACAGTGACTATGGCTACGGCTGGCGGATCTATAACGTCATCCATCCAACGACTCAGAAAAAAACCCGTGTCATGAATCATGGTGGCGCAATTAATGGCTTCCGCGCGCTCGTGAACAGAATACCCAGCAGAAATGCTTTTGTAGCTCTTTTGTGTAACCAGGGTGATCCGCCGGGATCGAACGCCGTGTGGCTTACTTTAAACCGCATGAACACAGAGATAATTCATGTTGTCACAGAGCAACCATATAAAATCCCTCAGAATCCGCCCCGCTCGCAAGACCAGCGACTCTATCAACTGGTTTGCAGCAAGGGAGTTGATGCTGCAATCTCATGGTTTGAGGAAAAAGGCAAAAAAAATCCATGGGGCGGATCATTTGCAACTGCTGCGAGTGAGTTACTGCGATCTGGGAAACTCGAAGAAGCAATTCGTTTATACGAGTACGACATCCTTCAAACACCAAATAAAGTGTGGCTTTACCGTAAACTTGCCGGCACTTATATACAGATCGGGCAGTTGGAAAAAGCAGCAAATATAGTAGATCAAGCGTTAACAATCAGGCCAGGTGACGAACGCTTGATCGACCTTCAAAACGAGATTCGTTGCAGTTTTTCTCCGTAGGTTCCCCTGCCATAACGGTTGTACATTGAAAATTGCAGGTTACGTTATATTGAAATATTCAGATACAACGATGGAGTTTTCAATGTTTCGCATACTTGCTACTTTCTCATTCGCTATCACTGCCGGTCTTGGGTTCGCTGCTGAGCCTACTGTTTCATTTCCAAGAACAACAATCGATATCGGCATGGTGGTCCGTGACATTGATGCCTCTGTTGCATTTTACACCAAGGGGATCGGCTTTCAGCAGGCAGAGGGGTTTCAGGTAGATTCTGATCTTGCCAAAGCCGCGGGTCTCACTGACAACAAACCACTTGATGTCCGAGTCCTTGTTTTGGGAAATGATAAAGCAGCAACAAAACTCAAGCTGATGAAGATTGCTGGAACATCACCACGATCCGGTGACACTGCCTTTATTCACTCGCATACTGGATTTCGCTATCTTACGATCATTGTTGCAGACACGTCGGCATTACTCAGTCGCCTGAAGCAGCTTGGTGTAAAACCTCTTGCAAAGTCTCCCGTTACACTTCCTGAGAATCTTGTTCCTGGAATGTCTCTGACGTGCGTGAAAGATCCAGATGGGAATATTGTTGAACTTATAGGGCCAACACCCGAGTAATAGGAAACCTGGTTACCGTACTGGAATAACTTCAGCCCGTTCGAGCCAAACAAGAACTTGGTGGGCGAGCACCTGTGGACTATTTACAGTAGATTCAACCGTGATTTCTGCACTTTCTGGCTCTTCATAAGGGTCATCGATACCAGTGAATCCCTTAATTTCACCAGCACGGGCTTTTTTGTACAGTCCTTTTGGATCACGGCTCTCACAGATGTCCAAGGGCGCTTTGACATATACCTCGATAAAGTCTGCCTCTGGTAACATTTTTCGTACTGCTTCACGATCACTACGATAGGGGCTAATAAATGCCGTGAGCGTAATGATTCCAGCCTGAGTAAAGAGTTCTGCAACTGCCCCGACCCGACGAATATTCTCCTTACGGTCTTCTGCTCCAAAGCCAAGGCCAAATCGCTTCGCGAACGGCTGACCGTGAATTGTTTCAAGAAGGTTGGGAGATGCATTCAGACCATGACGCACATTGTCTCCGTCGAGAATGAAACTGCGATGGCCACGAGCATGCAACTGCTTGTCAACTTCGTTAGCAAGAGTGCTTTTTCCCGACCCCGATAAGCCGGTGAACCAAATGACACAGCCCCGGTGGCCTGCACTACTTTCACGTTGATTCCGACTAATTGTGGCTGCATGCCACCGAACATCAACTTCTTCAGTGCCGTTGTTCTGTTTGCCACGAGGGCCTTCTACTGGTTTATTCAATTCGATATCCTCACCTGCGAACTCAATATTTTTGCTGAGGTTGGCTCCCTACCACCCTCCCAGCACGACAACCTTCCGAAATTGACCTGCTGATCCGTCCGGTTTCATCCGTTCAATAACCACAGAAATTTCTTCACCTGGTTTATGTTCACCAATAATACGAGTACAGGCTCCAAAGTCACTGATTGCCGTTCCGTTGATTTCCGTAATGACATCTTGTGGCAACAATCCTGCTTTCTCTGCTGAAGAGCCTGGTTGAATACCAGCAATGACGCACTGCCCCTGTAAAGGCATTCCGGCAATGCCTAACTTACCACCTTTTCGGATATCAATTTCAGTCTCTTTGAGCCGTTGCTTCAGTTGTTTGATCGCATCGTCTGAAAGACCAACACCGAATAGATCAAGACGCTCGATACCCCGTAGCCTCCCAAGGGTTACGGCATCTCTTTGCGTAAGTTGAAGGCCAAACAAACTGACGTGAACAACTTTTTGCAGCCGTGTCACTAATTTCAACGAGCGACTGTCGCCCTTCCAGTCTTCAGCAATTTCAACACGCAGTCCGGAAGGGCCGGCCTCACTAAATATTGCTCCGAGTTCTTCAAGCTTCTTTCGCGCGGAAACAGCTTGCGCAGCATCAAAAAAATCAAGAGCTACTTCTGCCTGCTGAGCCACCGCCTGGCTCCCTTGCTCTGCGATTGATTCAAGGGCAGCTTCGGCTTTATTTGATAACTGAGAATCATCCTGCCGAAGCATTGCTCGGAGAGCATCAACTGCTCGTGCAGCAACCTCAGAGTCATTTCCTCGGGCTGCATGCACCAGCTGATCGACAGCTATTACACCCATTGCAGCGAGCTGCCTTGAAGCAGCTTCTCGATCGGCATATTGACTTGCACCGAGTTGAGCGATTGCTCGCGACACACGTTCGTCTTGCTCAGAACCGTCAACCGCCTGCAGAACCAGTACTGTCAATAAAACAAGTACAACTTGGGGAGCTAATCGAAGCATGCAATCGTTCCACCCGTCAAAAAACACCTATGAGACAAAAACGCTTGCCTGACGTCTCTACAAATATATCAGTCTGAGACTGTCAAGCCTTATCCCGTTCTAGCAGGGTACACTTCAGTACAGCCAATCGACGCCAACAAGGCTACCTGCATCTATGAATTTACCAATTATTCAAACAAATACGCCAACAGTTCCGCCACTGCCAATGCACCCAAAAGATGTCATTGCCAGGGGGTGGGATAGCGTGGATATCGTTTTTGTTACAGGGGACGCCTACGTAGACCATCCTAGCTTTGCCAATGGCCTCCTTGCCAGACTCTTGGAATCGGAGGGGTTTCGTATTGCCGTACTCGCTCAACCAAACTGGCAAAATTGCCAAGATTGGAGACAGTTCGGTCGACCGAATCTCTTCTTTGCCATCTCTGCTGGCAATATGGACTCCATGATTAATCATTACACCGCAAACCGTAAAGTTCGAAATGACGACGCCTATTCACCAGATGGTGAAATTGGACTGCGCCCTGACAGAGCAACCTTAGCGTATTGTCAACGTTCACGAGAGGCATTCCCTGGTGTTCCCATTGTTGCCGGTGGAGTCGAAGCGAGCTTAAGACGCATCGCTCATTACGACTACTGGAGCGACACGGTGCGTCGCTCGATTCTCCTCGATTCAAAAGCTGACATGCTTGCCTTTGGCATGGGCGAACGAACAATCCTTGATATTGCAAAGGGTTTTTCCGATGGAAAAACAGTTCAAGAGATGAGAACACTCCGAGGAGTTGCCTATCGCCTTGGAGCAAGTGAGTCAGTTTCTATCGATGACAGCACTCGCGAACTTCCGGCGTATGAAGCAACCAAGGTTGATCATGACGCATTTTGTGAGATGACTCGAATAAGTCATCTTGAGACAAATCCTCATAACGCCAAAAGGCTTGTTCAGCGACATGGGCGAGAAGCAGTAGTCATTAACCCTCCAGCTTTGCCGCTTGAAGAACACGAAATGGATCGTGTCTACGCACTACCATTCACTCGTCGTCCTCATCCACGATATGGCACAAAACGAATCCCAGCATTTGAGGTCGTTGAAAACAGCGTTCAAATCATGCGAGGTTGCTTTGGAGGCTGTACATTTTGCTCCATAACAGCCCATGAAGGTCGAATTATTCAGAGTCGTTCAAAGCAGTCAATTCTTTCTGAGGTAAAACAACTCGCAAGCCAACCTGATTTCAAAGGCACGGTTTCCGACATTGGTGGCCCAACAGCCAACATGTACAAAATGCGTTGTATTCGACCCGATGTCGAGGCAAAGTGCCGCAGGCTATCGTGCGTCCATCCCACAGTTTGCAAACTTCTTGGAACTGACCATGGGCCTCTGAAAGAAGTCATGCGGGAAACCAGATCGATTCCCGGCGTAAAGAGGGTGCTCGTCGCGAGCGGTGTTCGTATGGATTTAGCGCGTCGCGACCCAGAGTATCTGCGAGAATTGGCCGAACACCATGTAGGTGGACATCTAAAAGTTGCACCTGAGCACACCGACCCAGATGTACTCGACCTCATGAAAAAGCCTCCGTCTACTGACTACGTTGAGTTTGACAAGGCTTTTCGTGCGGCAAGTCGTCGAGTAGGCAAACGCCAATACACAGTTCCCTACTTTATTGCGAGTCATCCTGGGAGCGGCCTTAATGAAATGATCGACTTGGCACTTTTCTTGAAACGGAATGGATACCGACCTGACCAGGTCCAAGATTTCATCCCCAGCCCGTTCGACATTGCGGCCTGCATGTATCACACAGGCCGTGATCCAATGACAGGAAAACCTGTCACTGTCACGAAAGGTTTGCGAAATCGCAGAATGCAGAAAGCGTTACTTCAATTTTTTAAACCAGAGAATTATTTTGAAGTGCGGAAAGCGCTTGAGCACGTAGGGAGACAAGATCTGATTGGTTCTGGTTGCGACAGTTTGATCCCAGATCGACCACCCCAAGAAGCTCTCAATAAAAAAAGGCGAGAGGCCAACCAATCATTTTCAGAACAAAAGTCTGGAGATCACATTCGCGGACTAAGAAAAACAAAGAAAAAACAACGCGCCAGAGTGTCTCGGTCACAGAAAACTGTTGGGTACAGGCCTAAGCGTTCAGGGAATGGATGATTCCTTTACTTTTCTATCCTGTCCAACAAAACAGCTTGATCTCCACATATCACCTGCAATTATATGGTGCGTGGGATATGAGTGTCAGGACAAATGAAATGAGGAAACTCAAATGACACGGTTTATTCTCCTCACTTTGATAACGGTAACGATCCTTGGCATCTCAGTATTCTGTCGTTCCGCAGAAGCAATCAGCCCAAGAAATCCATACCGAACCTTTAATTTGGGTGGCGTGAACTATGGTTCAATGCGCTGGGAGCGTACGCATCGCCAAGGACGAAGTAGTTGGCCGAAGAACAAGTCTGCTCGACGACCGCAGACACGTGGAAACAGGGCCATGATGATTGGCGGCATTTCCAGTGGTGTCTTCATACAACGTAGTGAATCCAGCAATCGGGTGAATCAGAGCGATGTAACAATAAAGTCATCTCGCTGATTCTGTCTCGCTTGCATCACTCGGTGGATCATCTTGATAAATCCGATATTTCTTTGTTACGAGTGCGCCTCCCCGTTCAAGAGTTCGCTTCGAAAGATGATTGCTTTCTAAAACCCAAGAAAACTCCACTTCCTTCATACCCCAGTTGTAAAGTCGCGGCACAAGAGCGGCGTGCAGAACCAGACCGACTCCCCAAGCTTGATACTCCGGAACGACGTTCGTGCTGATTGCTCTCATTCTTTTGATAGCTGACTTATTCCATAGTAATTTTAAAAAGCCAAAAGGAAAAAGTCGCCCATTCATGGCTTTGATACGTGGGTTGTAGTCGAGCAAGCAGAAAACAGTACCAATAGGCTTACCATCAACTTCAGCGACCAAGGAAAGTTCTGGGACGATCAGGTGCTTCAAATGAGCAGCCATGTGATTCACTTCCCCCTGCGAAAGAGGAACAAATCCCCACGTTCCCGCAAGACTCGTATTATAAATGTCAAGAAACATTCGGACTTCGTCGGTAAACCTTGCTCGATCAAGAGATCGAACTGAAACTCCAAAACGCTCTTTAACGCCTTCGACCATTACGCCAAGTTTTGAATCAATGCCTTCGAGCATCGACATCTCACCCCAAAAAGCGTAGAGGTCTTCGATTTTATTGAAACCATTCGCTTCAATAAGATCTGCATAATAAGGACGATTATGTGTCATCATAAAAAATGGTGGCGTTGCAAACCCCTCAATCAATAATCCGCACTCATAATTCAGAGATGGATTGACCGGGCCACGTATGGAAGTCATGCCCTGATCCGATAACCAGTTCTTTGCAGCATCGAATAATTGGGTAGTCGCCTCTAAATCATCCGCACATTCAAAAAAACCAAAGAAACCGCGGTTTTCTTTGTAACGTTCTATGTGACCAACATTAACAATTGCTGTAATACGGCCAACATCTCTACCACCACGTGTTGCTAAAAAAGACTTCGTCTTATTGCGTTCGTAGAACGGATGTGGATGAAACCCTAGTAGCTCTTCCTGAGCACGTCGCAGCGGAGGAATCCAGCAGGGGTCACTGGCATAGATCTGCCAAGGCAGGTCGATAAACCTACGCTGCTGACGACGATGAACAACCGGCTCGATGCTAATGGCCGACACGAAAACCCCCTCTAAATAGTGGCTTTATCTGCTTTTGGAAACTGCCCAAAACATGTTCGTATTCCCTACAAATTCTCGACTAACACGGAGGAAAACGTCAATGTCAGCTTCCACCAGAACGAATCAAATTTTGTATAAGTTGCCTCAGATTTTTTTCCGATTTAACTCAAAAATACAGAATCTTTGCTGATTCACCGAATTTATTTACTGCAAACCCTTCAAGCCGCTTACGTCGAATATCGACGCAGTGAACACTTGATCTTGATAACCATGTCAGAAGTCCTCAACTCATACCGCGACGGTAGCAAAAGGTCTTGCCTTGTTACTGGCGCTACTGGTTTGGTTGGCAATAATATTGTCAGGAGGTTTCTGGATACTGGCTGGAACGTCAGAGTGTTGGTTCGCCCTCGCCACAGTGGGACTACTGCAGCACTGGAAGGACTCCCGGTACAAAAGATTATTGGCCAACTCGAGGATACAAGTAGTCTCCAAAGAGCTGTTGATGGAATTGATCTCGTTATTCACTCAGCTGCAATGGTTCACTGTGGCTGGCGTTACTACGACGAGATGCATCGAGTTAATGTAGAGGGAACAACTCATCTTTCCAAGATTGCACGCATAGCCGGAGCTCGATTCATTCATGTCTCAAGTGTTGATGCTCTCGGCTTGCGCTCAGATGGCACCCCCGCAAATGAAGAAACTCCTCCTGGTGGTATGATTGAGTGTCCATACGTATTAACAAAGAGAATGGCCGAGTCTGCTGTCCTAGATCAAGTTGAACGTGGTCTGGATGCTGTTATTGTAAACCCTGTTTACATGATTGGACCATGGGACTGGAAGCCATCTAGTGGCCGAATGCTTCTTGAGGTTGGTAGTGGAAAGGGTCTGCTCGCTCCACCGGGTGCCAACGATTTTGTTGATGTCCGTGATGTTGTTAGTGGTATTGAGGCTGCTAACGAACGAGGTCAAACAGGTCGTCGCTATATCCTTGGAGGCCATGCCCTATCGTATCTTGATGCATGGAAGGTGTTTGCCAAGGTAACCAATCGTCGTCCTCCGATTGGAAATGCCCCACCACTCGCAGTACGTGCAGCTGGACGGATCGGAGACTTAGCTGGCATATTGTCCCGTCGAGAACCCCCTGTCAATTCAGCATCAGCGACTATGTCAATGCTGAGGCACAACTTCTCATGCCAGCGAGCATTTGATGAGCTAGGATACAAAATACGGCCATTAGAAGTTGCTGCTACTGATGCTTGGGCATGGTTTTGTGAAAATGGCTACGCCAAAAATCTTGGAGAGCGTTACACTCAATCAGCATCATGCCAAACATCTTACTCGTCGAAGACGAGGACCATCTCGCCATCGGCATCCGGTACAACCTGACATCCGAAGGCCTGACGGTAACGACCGCTGCTGATGGACACGAAGCTTTGGCTATTCTTAATGAGCCAGATGCTGATATCGATCTTGTTGTACTCGACGTTATGTTGCCCGGTATGAGTGGATATGCAGTCTGTGAAGAACTCCGCTCTCGAGGCAGCCTTATTCCAGTTGTCATGCTTACAGCCCGAACGTTAGTAGAAGATCGAATTCGAGGGTTTAATGCTGGAGCAGACGTTTACCTGCAGAAGCCCTTTGATCTCGATGAACTTCTCTCAGTCATCAGAAGTCTCCTCAGTCGACGCAAGAGCAGCTCAGCATCTCCCCCAGAGGAACCTGCGACAAGTCGCTCTGAAAACAGCTTTTCATTTGGAAAGGCTCATATCAATTTCGATACGTGGGAGGCCTATTGCGACAGTCGCCAGATTCGTCTCACAGCGCTCGAAATGAAGCTGCTTCGGTATCTCATCGAACATGAGGGACTTGTATTATCGAGAACTGAGTTGCTTAAGAATGTCTGGGGGATGGATCGCGCGCCTGCAACACGGACTGTCGACACGTTCATGCTGAACTTGCGAAAGTCATTTGAAGAAAATCCTTCCCAGCCCCGTCACTTCTTATCTGTACGCGGTGCCGGCTATCGATTTATCAGCGACTCGATAGAACACCCGGAGACCTAAACGATTCCGGCTACTGATTACCAAGGAGTGCGGCAGCAGCGTCTGATGGATCTGGACTACTCAAAAGAGATTCACCAACAAGGATCGCTCTGACTCCAGCAGCCTCGAGTTGCTCAACATCAGCTCGTGTGCGAATTCCGCTTTCAGCCACAAGCACACATTCCGACGGGACTTTTTCTTGTAGCCTCAGGACATGATTAATGTCGGTCTTCATTGTCGTAAGGTTCCGATTATTAATCCCTATAAGCGTTGCACCTAAATCAAGCACTCGGGAAAGGTTCTCTTCACTATGTAATTCGACTAGTGGTGTCATTCCAAGATCAATTACCTCTCGGTACAAGCTTCTTAAAAGACAGTCGTCCAAACACTCTGCAATGAGAAGAACGGCATCTGCTCCATAGAGACGTGCCTCATTCACCTGGTAGGAATCAATAATGAATTCTTTTCTGAGGGTCGGTAGTGAGGATGCCTTCCTTGCAGCGCTGAGGTCATCTAGAGAACCACCAAAGCCTTCACCGTCAGTTAAAATAGAAAGTGCAGCGGCTCCAGCTTTTTCATACCCACAAACTATCTCTGCAGGTTCAGCACCGGGACGAATTTCACCTGCTGAAGGACTACGTCGCTTAAATTCGGCAATTAACCGTATTGCACCGAACTCGGAAACAGCCGCAAAAAAGTCACGTGGCTGATCAGAATCATCAAGTTTTTCCTTGATGCTGGAAAGTGGACGTATTGCCTTCGACTCAGCGACTTCTTTTTGTTTTCGACTGATGATTCTGTCGAGTACTGACGACATCGCTCACTCGCATTATTAGGTAAATGAAAACGGATTGGTTCTGGCACGTTCTGTTTCATCACAATCAAACATTGGAATTCCCTACCTGTCCAAACAGCGTCCACGATAGTGGATCGAAATATCCTGAGTTCTGCAGACTGTGTTTCTACTAGTGCCTAAAGTGACGTCGCGATGTGAAGACCATCGGTAGCTTCGCAGCGTTTGCAGCAGCAATTACCTCTGAATCTCGCTTTGAACCTCCGGGTTGGATGATCGCCGCAACACCTGCTTGTCGAATGAAATCAATGGAATCTGGGAATGGAAAGAAGGCATCTGACGCAAGAACGCTTCCTCTTGCCCGATCTCCTGCCTTCTCTAATGCTATTCGCACTGCGTCAACTCGGCTCGTTTGACCCACACCGGCCCCTACGAGACTTGTCCCCTGACAAACCGCAATGGCATTACTGGTAAGTCGTCGCACCATGGTGAAGGCAAAGTCAAGCGGCTGCGTCAAATCTTCCGCAGGTGCCTCTTGGGTTACAACCTGCCAGGCAGCCGGGTCATCTGGTGTCTCATCTGGTCGCTGTGCCAACATTGCACCCGCCACACTTCGAAGCTCAAGACCAGCCGTAGGACCCCATGGATCACCCGGTGGCACCTCGACTAACCGCACACTTGCTTTCCATGCCGGACGTGTTTTAAGAGCCTCGACTGCCTCTGCAGTGAAAGCCGGTGCGGCGATCACCTCAACGAACATTCCCGGCTTGAGCAGACACTCCGCTGCAGCTGCATCGAAAACACGATTCACTGCAACTATTGAACCAAACGCACTTGTTGGATCTGCTGACATAGCTGCTTCGAGCGCTTCATCGATACTTGCTGCACTGGCTGCACCACAGGGATTCGTGTGTTTGATAACTGCCGCCCCAGAATTCTGAATCAATCCAGCAATACGAACTGCGGCATCAAGGTCAAGTAAATTGTTATACGAGAGCTCCTTACCAGAGAGCTGCTTCAAGCCAGCAAGACCGAAATGGGTATCCGCTGGTGCATACATTGCAGCCGACTGGTGCGGATTTTCACCGTAACGCAGAGGCAACCTTCGCTCAAGGCTAAGCGTAAGCCGAGTTGGTAATGGCGGGGCGTTGGAATGATGTTCACTCGAAATCGGCCTTGCACTTCCCGCAATCAACCCTGCGTGACCTGCCATCCAGCGAGCAATGACGGCGTCGTATTCGGCAGTACGTTCAAAAGCTTGGGCTGCAAATAATCGTCGTTCTGCCATCGTGGTGCCTCCACAGCTGATCGCAGATGCCGCCGCGTCGTATTGATCGGGATCTGTGATCACTGCACTAAAGGCATGATTCTTGGCAGCCGCACGAACCAGGCTTGGTCCACCGATATCAATCAGCTCGATTGCATCGTCTGCCGTACACCCATCACGGCTAATGACGCTTGCGAATGGATAAAGATTGACAACGATAAGCTCGAATCGATCAATTCCATGTTCAGCCAAAACTTCAAGATCATCTTCTCTATCACCGCGAGCCAAGATGCCAGCAAAAATATTTGGATGAAGGGTCTTAACTCGTCCATCGAGTACTTCTGGAAAACCTGTTATTGAGGACACATCCTCAACAGAGACACCATAGCCCTCAAGAGCCCGTGCCGTTCCACCCGTACTAACAGCTACTATTCCAGCGGCCTTCAATGCAGCAGCAAGCCGATCCAAACCAGTTTTATCGTAGACACTTACCAACGCACGACGAATTGGCAACACATCAGTGTCGCCATCACGTTTTTTACTCTGGCCAGGATCGACATATGATTTCGAAGAAGTTGAGGGAGATTGGGGCATGGTAATTCAAATCGGAGGGGTAGAAGGAGAGCATGATTTCCTGAATTCATGATTAGAACCGGCAACACGGTTTACTCAAAGGGTTCCGCGTAGCTCCGGTCAACGAGGCATGTCTTCGGCAGGGTTTGCCTTTTGCAGATCGACTTCAATGATGGTACCTCGTTTGGTCAAGCGACCTTTCACGAAAACACGACCCCTCAACTGTTTGACAATTGATTTAACAAGATACAGCCCCAGCCCAGTTCCAGGCGTAGCCCGTTCCAGTTCACTGCCTAATCGAACAAAACGTCGAAACACCTGCCCACGATCTGCTATCGGAATCCCGGGGCCATTATCTGCCACCCGAACCAGTACGCGACTTTTCTTCGTGACTTCAACTGTCGCATCGACATGTGGTTCAGGAAGCGAGTACTTCACCGCATTATCAATAAGGTTTCGAAATACAATTTCAATGTCCGCTTCCCTGCCCTGCACAAAAACATCCTCTAGCTCTTTCTCTACATTGATCACAATACAATCGTGCTGAACGTTATGACGGTCAGCAACCCGTACGGCTGCCTCCTTAAGGACTGGAACAATCTTGGTCGCTTCAGCAATTGATAATGCTGGACGATGCATCGTTTTTGCCGCATCGAGAAGATGGTCGATCAGAGTGTCGAGCCGCTCTACATCCTGCAGCATGAATCGATGGAAATCTGATTGTTCTGCGGGTGGTACTGGTCGACGGGTCAGGGTTTGCAGATAGAGCTTCAGTGACGCAAGCGGACTTTTGAGTTCATGAGTCACGCTATCAATAAAGTTGCTTTGCCGCTGTGAGAGAGCAATTGCCTTGACTGCCAGAGCAAAGTAGATGATGACGCCGACTAATACAAGAATAAGAAGCGACACGCCAACAGCGAGTAACGCCCAATAGAATGCAGCGTTTTGAGAGCCCAGTGCAGCAGAGATACTGACAAGAACCCATCCAACTCCAAGCGTGATAATGGAACTAATTAAGACCACACCAAGCGTGATTGGCCAACCAAGTGAGCGCCGCGGTTCCACAAGATCTCCTCGTTTCGGGTAATCTCAACTTACCGTGCTACGCACGTGTTGTGAAATCTGCCTTCATGAACCCCGTCTAGTTCGTACAAATATGACTGATCTACCACCAGACAAAGTAAATCACGGGTCCCAATTCATTTGGAAGTTGGGCGAATACGCGTTGAGTTCTTATGGAGCAACGATCGGTGGCGTCATCTTTTTCGCATAGATGACAAGAACTGCCTGCAATCGGTTGAAGGAGACCACATCCCAACAGACAACGACATACTGCCTATCCCTACGAGCATCTCGGAGAGGTGGCCAGCCTCGCCCGTTATCACTGAGGTCACACCAACCAAAGCAATAGGGCATGGAGCCCTTGTCGCAGTCGGGCTGGCTGGACGTTCACATTTTTCAGCCAGTTTGACAGCCTCTAAAGCCAAAAAAGACACCATTCTTGTGGAGGTGGCCTGCAGGGTCTTCGAGGCACCAGAATGGCTTGGTTCTACCTATTCATGTGATGAAAAAGAACCTCCAGACGATCTCATTACAATCAAGCCAGGGCCAGTTGAACCATTTGATCGGCCTTTGACCGTTCTTTGGTCGTATTGTGTTTCAGTGGGCGGTATTGAGGCGGTTCACCCTGCATCTTGCGGCAGACTGCTCTTTCCGTCAAATTGTTGAGGGGAAAGCGGTCATCTGGCGATCGCCCCGTAGCAACGTCGAAAGAGTTGATGGAAGGTTCTGATGTTTGATGTTATCGAACGGCTCAAAGCCGAATGGACTGACAAATATGTAGTAATCGACTCGCCAGCACCGGAACTCAGTCGGTTTGCGAAAACCACCGGCACCGTGCGGGCCGTCAATATGAATGGTCGATGCCTCGTAGAGTTTGATCAGTTCAACAACATTGCCTGGTACGACATTGACCCTTCACATCTCAAGGTCGTCACAGAACCACTGCCAAAGCCAGAAAAACAGGCAAAGGCCAAAGCAGCCCCTGCGGCCAAAACTTCATCTTCAAAAGCATCTTCGCAACAGAAAAAATCAACTGCTGACATTCTTGCTGCAGCGCGAGGCGGCGGTTCAAAGCCGGCCGCAAAGCCGGCTGGCAAACTTTCTACTGCCGATATTTTAGCGAAGGCTCGAGGGGCTAAAACGCCCCCCCCTCCTGCGGCTGCCGATCCAACGCCCGATGAATCGGCATTACCTGAAGAAACGATAACCTCGAATGAAACACCTGAGCAGGATGAATCAACTCAAGTCAAAGAATCTCCGGCGGGTGATCTGCCAACAACAACAGTAGAAAAAATTGCCTGGTGCAGGCAACACGATGCACAGTAACTCAATCACAACAGCAACCGTCTGGCAATAAAACCGTTCAAGGAGGAACAGACATGCTTCCACGTCAGATATATAAAAAATTATTTGCCCCAGTTTTTTTTCTTTGCATACCTTTTGCTCTTTCCGGCTGCGGACGCATTGCAAATCATCCGCTGGTGAATATGGCAAAAGAAGAAGTTGCGATAAATAATCGATCTCAGACATTCCTGGGTGAACCAATCACATGGAAAGGAACGGTTACTGGCCGAGCAAATGAAGTCGATGGAATTGCCGCCATGCAAATTCCCGTTGTTGGCCCAAAAGCAGCGGCGACAGTCATTGTTGAAGGAAAGAAGTTCGGTGATGAGTGGGGCGTGACGCTTCTAGAAATTCGTCCGAAGAATGGGGATGAGAAACTCTCACTGACCGCCGATCTTGCTACACGAAGCGGAGTTGAGACACCAAAATTTGATCCGAATGCGACCCCACCAACATCTCCAAAAACTGCTCCGCCACCGGCCGAAATAACAATTGAACTGCCGCCCGGACTACCCGGACAAGAGTAAGTGCTTTTTCAATTCATCTCGCGAAGGCGGGCGAGTTCTTCTTCACGGCCAATGACGAGTAAGATCTGATCCTGAATGAGTTTTGTACGCCCTTCAGGAAACATCTGAAAGCGTCCTTGCATCACATCCCGTAAACCCAAAACGAAGACTCCAACTGAATTACGAAGGTCTGCCTCAGCAAGTGTTTTCCCTTCGAGTGATTCCGGCACAGTGATTTCGACTACACTGTACTCAGGATCAATTGGTAAGAAATCAAGTACATTTGGCCAACTTGACTTGTCAGCGAGTTCTTTCGCAACCTCCTCTTCTGGAAACACCACTCGATTTGCACCAAGGTGCGACAAAATCTTCCCGTGTTCTTTTGTCACACCCTTCACAACTACATCTCGAGCACCAAGTTCTTTGACGTGCAACGTGGCTAGGAGTGATCGGGAGATTGTTTCGCCAAGCGATATGAAAACTGACGTCGAATCTTTAATAGGCAAATTTTCGAGTAACTCTCGATCAGTTGCATCACCGATAATTGCCTCCTGAATTACATTTTTGACAGCATCCAATCTGTCACGCCGCTGATCCACGCCGGTCACCCGACAGCCGTTTGCTGCGAGTTGCGTCGCGAGCGCAGAGCCGAAAGAACCCATTCCAAGCATGATAAAACGTTTGCTACTGGTTGAAGGCATCGCACGTTAGCCGACTAGCGGCTCCTCCTCAGGGTAGTTGGGCTGGTACGCAGGCCGCTGCCGAGACAGCGCTACTGCAACAGTAATGGGACCAAGACGGCCCAGAAGCATCAAGACAGCCAAAATAAACTTTCCAGGAATTGTGAGCGATGCAGTAATACCAGTCGACAGACCGACTGTTCCGAGCGCTGAAATACATTCAAAAGAAGCATCGAGAAACCAGCGTGGTCGCTCAGCTGCCTTTCCTCCACTTTCGACACCCAGGAGTGCTACGAGTGCGACAAATGCAATTGCCACGAAAACTAATGCTGTAGCGGTTGCTCGTTCCACTGCCCGCTCTGGAATGGTTCGCTTTGCAAAATTAGCTCGTTCCTGTCCACGAAAACTCGCACCAGCTCGGGTAAGTAGTGTCATGAAAGTACTGACTTTAAATCCCCCGCCTGTAGAACCAGGGCCTGCGCCTATCGCCATGAGAAGTATCGTAAGGAAGAGTGTTGCACTCGCCAGACTTCCATACTCGACTGTATGAAAACCCGCAGTACGGCATGTCGTCGTATGAAACAGTCCTAACAAAATACGGTTTGACAACGGCTGGCCTGCCAAAACACCATCTGACTCAAACACCCAAAAACTTACAGCGCCGAAAGTGAGCAGAACAGCTGTTCCTAATAACATCAACTTCGAATGCATATGCAGTCTATCCCAGAGTGATTCACGATTCCAAAGACGTGACGTGATATCAAAAAGCACGGGAAAACCGAGTCCTCCAACGATAACGAGACCACAAATAATCAGGTTCACGGGAATATTGTCGCTGTAGGCCACGAGACTGTCGTCTCCCAGAGAAAACCCCGCATTGCAAAACGCCGATACCGAATGAAAAGCCGCTCTCCAAATGACCTCGAGAGGCTCACGACTGCCCCACGTCGCAGCGGTCAGTAACAGAAAGCCAATCAATTCTGCTGACAAAACAACAACGAGAACCATCAGAGCCAACTGGCGAAGACCTCGCGCAGATTTAATTCCTAGTGTTTCGGCAATTACCGCCCGCTGCCTGACAGTTGCTTCTCCACCAATCTGGAAGATAAGCAGCGTTGTGATCGTCATAATTCCGAGACCACCAAGCTGAATAAGAACCAGAATGACCCCCTGTCCGAAGGGTGAAAAGTCTTCGACAGTGGATCGCACCGTCAGGCCTGTTACGCAGCAGGCACTGGTTGCAGTGAATGCGGCATCCACAAGGGTTAGCGGTGGCTGTGCTGGCGCACGTGCTGCCGGAAGAGCCAGCAAGCCGGTCCCAATTGCAATTGCTCCCAGGTACGTAAAAAACGACCAGCGAGCGGAATAACTGGCGAGAGATCCTGTAAATTCAGCCATCTGATGCGGCGACTTGGGGTTGTAAACCCTGGTCCACCACCCAAAACTCGTCCCAAAGCGTACGACGACGGTCGCGTACTGACCTCGGAACCCGATCTCACATGATACTTTCCAGACCTCGAGTCAGGCAAACCGTCCTGCCGAGAGCCCCGCACGAACGAAAAAATCAAAACCTTTTCCCAAATGTTTGACTCTGGCTGCAAGACGTACATAATGCAGAGGTTCACCTCGGTAATTGCAACCTGCCACGGCATTCATGCCGTCCCCGCCGCAGCGTTCGGGAGCCTTCAGGCTGTCGCGTAAACAACCGTTTGAGCACAAAAGTTTGAGGTTCGGGTTTGCCCGTTTCTCTGTAGTCTGATCACGATGGTTTTATCTGTAAGGAGTGGTTGGTTTCCATGGCCAGAATTCGAAATGTATTCGAGATTATCGAACTGTACGGGCACGATGAAAACTTTGTTCCTCACGTTAGTGAAGAATTTACACCGACGACGGCACCTGCTGGTTCCCGTCAGAAAATAGATGTTCTTGCTGAAAGAATTCAGCGTGGCATGCCCCTTTGGCATCCCGAAGATTCAACTGATTCAACTGATCTTGTCACGGCCGGTAATACTGCCTGAGTTTGAATCAAAATTATTTAACGGTAAAAATAAGCCAGTTCTTCAATTCGAAGAGACTGGCTTATTTTTTGTACCCAAGAAAATAATTCAACAAGGTGATCAATGACTTCCACGACCTCGCAGAGCAACTGCAATATCTCGTTTCGCTGTCTGTTCCTTTAGTTTCTGTCGCTTGTCGTGAACCTTCCGACCTCGACCAATTCCAAGCAGAACTTTCACTCGTCCTTCTTTGAAGTACGCCTTCAAAGGAACAAGTGTCAGACTTTTCTCGTAGGCAAGACTTGCAAATCGGACGATTTCTCGGCGATGGAGCAAGAGCTTACGAGGTCGCTTGGGCTGATGATTCAGTTGGTTTGCCTTCACGTACTCCGGAATATCACATCCAATCAGCCAGACTTCGTTCTCTTTGACTCTGCCGTATGCCTCGTCCAGTGACATTTTTCCAGATCGGAGACTTTTCACTTCGCTTCCAACAAGGGCAATACCGCATTCGAGGGTGTCAAGAACTTCGTAGTGATGCCTGGCTTTTCTATTTTCTGCGACAACACGCTCAGCTGAGTCTCCCTTTCCAGTAGTTCCTTTACTAGATTTTCCGCCATTTTTTGGTTTTGGTGACGCCATCTGGTTTGTCCGATAAAAATAGAGTTGCCGTAAGACAGCACTCGTTTGTGTGATCTTTCTAGTGCAACGTTACACTGCGAATCGTTCCGCAGGGCTAGAAATTCAAGCCCTTACCTATTATCAAGCATTTGATTGTAAGTGAGACCGCTGGCCAAGCCGCACACCATCCGCTGTTGCACTTTTTCAAAGTCTAACAGACCCTCAAACAGAAGACATAAGGCCAGTCGGCCACTTTTCAGAAACTCGGCAAATGCAGAAGTGCAGTTGCCTCCCTAATCTCTTTCCTTTTGTAGAAAGTAAAAATGATCACTGACTTGAAATTAAGGTGGCTACTGAACATCTGGTTGCTGTGTTGTGTATTTCTAGTTGTATCACCGTTCAGTTTGTGTGCCGAAGACTGGCCGCAAGCTCAAGGCAGCAACCGTGATAATAAATCAAAAGAAACCGGATTGCTCGACAAATGGCCTAAAGATGGCCCGACATTACTTTGGACATTTCGACAATCTGGCGTGGGATACTCCGGACCAGCTGTGGTCAGTGATCGTATCTATATCATGGGTGGTCGAAACAGTCGCGCAGAGTTGCTGTCCATTGACGCTGCAAGTGGCGAACTACTCTGGTCGAAGCCGGTTAATAACAAAATATTTGACTTCGAAGGCAACTCGTGGGGGGCTGGGCCACGGGCCACGCCAACCGTTGCAGGTGAGATGATCTATGCTTTGGCTGGCGATGGTGAACTTGCTGCGTTCAATGTGGAAGGAGAACTCCAGTGGCAAGTCAACATGGTAAACGACTTGGGTGGATCCATCAGTATTGTAGATGCTGGTGAACCGGAAACCTATGGCTGGGGATATTGCTGGTCGCCACTCGTTGATGACAACAAAGTCATCTGCGTACCCGGAGGCGATCAAGGCATGATTGCCGCCTTAGACCGGGAAACTGGTGAAGTTATTTGGCGGAGCGAAAGCCTAACCAACGACGCAACATACTCCTCACCGATCAAAGCCACCGTAGACGGGGTGGATTTGTATATCGTGATGACGCAAGACGGGATGGCAGGAATCGCAGCAGTCGACGGCGAACTACTGTGGAACTATAAACGTGATCGGCCTTACTCCGATGTAGTCATTCCCACACCTATCTATCACGACCAACATGTTTATGCCAGCGTTGGATCAGCAGGCTGTGACCTGATCAAACTAGTGAAGCGTGATGAACGATCGTTCGATGTTACGCAGGTTTACTTTAGCCGCAACATGAAGAACGATCTAGGCGGCTTCGTTTTACACAATGGTCACATATATGGCAGTTCCTCACGACGCGGCTGGGTATGTCAAACATTTGGCAGCGGTGAACTGGAGTGGTACAGCAAGCGAGTCACTGACTCGTTAGGCGAAGGGTCCGTCGCTTATGCAGATGACCATCTGTACCTGTACGCGGAACGTGAGGCAGACGTGGCACTCATCGAGGCAATTCCCGAGGGCTACGAAGAAAAGGGCCGCTTTGAACTTCCTGAAGAATCAAAGATGAGAGCACCGAGCGGCAAAAACTGGACACACCCGGCAATTGCTGGTGGGAAACTCTACCTACGCGATCAGGAATTATTGTTCTGTTACGATATCGAGTAGTTGATATTGGAAATAAAAATTTTACTAAGATTTAGTAATAAAAAACATTCTCATAGTGGAGGAGCCAACGAGTCTTTCTCATCTGCGAGCACTCATTATCTCATCTACTCCATCTGTGATCGATTACACCGTAACATCACCTATTTAGAGCATTAACAATGAATGATTTTCGACGGCATGCCTTGCTTGCATTGTTGCTACTTTCTTATTCCCCGGTGTCAGCTGCCGAATGGACGAACTGGCGGGGACCAGAGCGAAACGGCGTCTCACGCGAAACGGGCCTACCAAATGACGTTGAAGATGTTCTTTGGAAGAAGAACGATGTGAATTGCCGTTCCACGCCGATTGTCATGAATGGCAAGGTCTATATCGTTAGTCGGATCGGAGAAGGCGAAAAGGAACAAGAACGCGTCGTCTGCATGAATGCCAAAACTGGTGATCTTATTTGGGAACATCGCTTTGGCATTTTCTTTACGCCGATCGTCAGTGTTCGGCTTGGCTGGACCGTTCCATTCGGTGATCCCGAAACCGGAAACGTTTACGCTCACGGGACGCAAGGATTGCTGTTCTGTTTTGATGGTGAAACCGGAAAAGTCAAATGGCAGAAGTCATTGACTGAGGAATTTGGCCGTATCACTGGATATGGGGGGCGAGTAACTAGCCCGATCGTCGAAGGGGAGCTCGTCATCATCAGTATGATCAGCTCAAACTGGGGTGCACATGGTGGCGGTGGAGTACGCTTCCTGGCATTTGACAAGAACAACGGGGAGATGGTCTGGTGGAGCACGACAGGCATTCGTCCTTCAAACACATACCGTTGCATCCCGGTTGTCACTACGATTAATGATCAGCGGATTTTGATCAGTGGTGGTGGTGATGGGAACCTGCATGCATTCCAGGTTAATACCGGCAAAAAGATATGGAGTTTTGAGTTTGGAAACGGAGCGATGAATCCCTCGCCTGTGGTTGAGGGAACGCGATTGTACGCAGCACACGGTGAGGAAATCCCAGGTCGTGCCACAGTTGGCCGAGTCGCTTGCTTAGATATTGGTAGCTCAGAACCAAAAATTATTTGGGAGCACGACGGAATTGAATTCAAATATCCCTCACCATTGCTTTACCAAGAAAACCTATTTTTGCCTGACCGACAGGGCCGACTTTATTGCTTTGATGCAGCCACCGGCGAACGACTGTGGAGAGCTAAGTTTGGTCGAAACTGTACCGGCTCACCTACTTATGGTGATGGCAAAATCTACCTCAGTTCCGTTCATGGATATTTCCATATCCTTGATGCAAATGATAATGGCAAGCGGATTTCACGAAAGCGATTCCAGCCCGCGGATCCAAAGTTCGACGTTGAAGTACAAGGCTCTGCAGCGATTGCTAACGGGTGTGTCTACTTTGGCACGACTGAAGAGTTCTATTGTCTTGGGAAATATCAGCAGGTGGACGTGAGCCTGCCTCCACTGCCAGCTATTCCGTCTTCCAATCCAACCGGCAAGCCAACTCAATTGCAAGTTATCCCAACCGAAGTAAATCTGACGGCTGGTCAACGCGTCGAATTCAGAGCAAAGCTTTTTGACGCGAACGGTCAGTTTATCAAAACGACACCTGTTGATTTAAAGCTGTCTGCTATGAAGGCGGGGCCCGGTCTTGGAGAGGGTGTGACGCTGCCAATTCTGAGGGGTGAGATCGAAGGAACAAATTTCACTGCACCCAAGATATCCGGAGGTCAAAGCGGCACTTTGCTCGCAACTGCCGGGGACTTGCAAGCGAGTGTTCGTGTTCGGCAAGTTCCGTCTTCCCCATACTTTGAAGACTTTGAAAGTACCGGTCCAGGACTCATCCCAGGTGGCTGGACCAACGCTCAACTGCGGTATATCACAACCAAACTAGCTGATGGCAACACGGTATTAATGAAGACAGCCCGGATTGCGGTCCCATTCTATCGTCAGTGGTATGGGTTTATTGGTACGCCAGATATGGCGGGATATACGATTTCCGCTGACGTAATGGGCGAGCAGGTGCGAGACAACCTGCCAAATATGGGCGTCACGGCGCATCGCTATATTTTGCAGCTTGTTGGCAACGAACAGAAACTTCGAGTTTCCGCGTGGGATGCTATGCCACGCGTCGCAAAAGAAACCCATTTCGACTGGGAACCTGACACCTGGTACCGACTGAAGATGACCGTCCGCACTGATAAAGACCACACCAATGTGCTTGGGAAAGTTTGGAAAAAGGGCGACGCAGAACCATCTGATTGGAACCTTACTTTGATTGATGAAAATCCTAACCTTACTGGCCCCCCTGGGATCTACGGCTCCGCTCTTGGCATTCAGCCGCCCAAAACTGGCACACCAATCTATTACGACAACATCTCAGTTGAGTAAACCAAAGTCGCCTCTCACACAGATCTTCTTACACCCTATTTGTTGAGTCAAACCACATGCAAATTACAACGAAACGAATATCTCTGCTTGCAATCACTTGGCTTTTCATTCTTCCATGGATAGCCCTCGTTCATGCCGAAGATCAACCAGATCTGCTTGAACTTCCATCAAAAGACTGGCGAATGTACGGAGGCCACCTTAAACGCAACTTTGCGAACCCACTGGCCAAGGAACTACCTGAATCATGGGATATCCGTAACGGAACAAATGTTGCCTTCTCAATTCAACTTGGTTCACGCGCCTATGGCGGCCCAGTAATGAGTGACGGACGAATCTTGATTGGCACGAATAACGAGTTCCCTCGAGATCCGTCAATTGACGGTGACAAAGGTGTAATGATGTGCTTTAGCGATAAAGATGGTGCATTTCTGTGGCAGATTGTTCATGACAAACTTGCTGCAGGACGCGTTTGGGACTGGCCGCAACAAGGCATATGCTCAACACCGTGTATCGAAGGTGACCGTTTTTATTACGTCGGGAATCGCTGTGAAGTTATTTGTGCCGACATCAATACAGGGGAAGTACATTGGAAACTCGACATGATTGGCGAGTTGAACGTATTCCCGCATAACATTGCAACTTGCTCACCGATGATCGTTGGTGACACACTGTTTCTCGTCACCAGCAATGGCGTTGATGCAGCACATTTACGCGTTCCGTCCGAAGACAAACCCAGTTTTTTGGCACTGAGCAAAAAGGACGGCAGTGTGCTCTGGTCCAGTAATCGACCAGGTCAATCGCGCAGAAACATCATGCACGGGCAGTGGTCGAATCCAACCTATGCTCAGCCAGCAGGCAAGCCACAAGTGATTTTTCCTGGTGGTGATGGCTGGCTTTACAGTTTCAACCCGACTGGAGACTTACTATGGAAATTTGATTGCAATCCAAAAGATGCCATCTACCGACTTGGTGGTCGTGGAACCGCGAACGACTTCGTTGGAACCCCAGTGATTTATAAAGACAAACTTTTTATTGCAGTTGGTCAAGATCCCGAGCATGACACTGGTGTTGGCCATCTCTATTGCATTGACATCACGAAAAATCCAAAACGGGCAGATAAGGATGTTTCGCCAACACTGGCTGTATACGAACCAGAGTTTACTGAACAAATTAATCCTGACTCAGCTCAAGTCTGGCACTACGGTGGGCCCGTTACAGACGACAAGCCTAGCCCAACTGATGAGACATACTATTTCGGGCGGTCAATGTCGACCTGCGCAATCATGGACGACATTCTTTACATAACAGAGCTAGGTGGCCACGTTCATTGCTTGGACGCTAAGTCTGGTGAACTTTATTGGACTGAAAACATGTTCGCGAACACTTGGTCATCTCCCTGTGTTGCTGACGGCAAAGTTTTTGTAGGAAACGATGACGGCATCATGTATGTCTTCAAGCACGGCAAAGATATGGAACTCCTCTCTGAAATCGAACATGAGGATGGAACCAAGCTTCGTACAACACCTGTCGCCGCGAATGGTCGTTTGTACTACATGAGCGAAAGCCCAACAAAGCTTTGGGCAATCGAAGCGGGAACAAATAGCAAATAACTTGTACGCACACACCCATACCCTTTGGCATATGGGTGTGTCACAGTGGAGGCATTTCAGTGAGATTTTTGAGTTTTCTTTTTTTCTTGTTTACATGGCTTGCCCTTTCCGTGCATGAAACGGCTTCCGCTACGGATTGGAACCAATGGGGTGGTTCACCTCATCGAAATAATGTGGCCGAAGCTGTCGGAATGCCAATTGAATGGGACCCTGGCAACTTTGACTACGAGTCAGGTCAGTGGAAAGCAGATACGAGCAAGAACATTGCCTGGGTGGCCACACTCGGCAGCCAGAGTTACGGCAACCCAGTTGTCTCAAACGGAAAAATATTTGTTGGAACGAATAACGGCAATGGTTGGATCGAACGGTATCCGGCAAAAGTGGACCTGGGCTGCCTTATTGCCTTTGATGTTACTGACGGAACGTTTCTATGGCAGGATTCAAGTGAAAAACTTGCATCAGGTCGAGTACACGATTGGCCCCTTCAAGGAATCTGTTGCTCACCTTTGGTCGAAGGCGACCGGCTCTGGTACGTGAGTAGTCGTGGTGAGGTTAAATGCCTTGACACAGAAGGCTTTCACGATGGCGAGAATGATGGATCTTTCACCGACGAAGCGACAGAGGACAACTCTGAGGCTGATGTCGTATGGATACTCAATATGATGACCACACTCGGAGTATCGCAACACAACATGTGTTCTTGCAGTGTCACAGGAGCAGGTAACCTGCTCTTTGTGAATACAAGCAATGGTGTTGATGAAGGACATATCAGTTTGCCAAACCCAGATGCGCCAAGCTTTATCTGTGTTGATAAAAGAGATGGAAAAGTCTTATGGACAGACGCCTCACCAGGCCCAAATGTCCTTCATGGGCAATGGTCGAGCCCTGGATACGCCGAAGTTGATGGCGTGCCACAAGTCTTTTTTGGCGGCGGTGATGGTTGGGTCTATAGCTTTGACGCACGCGGAGATGGGAACGGTGGTTCAAAGCTCCTTTGGGAATTTGATTGCAACCCAAAGGAATCCAAATACTCACTCGGTGGACGTGCCGACAGAAACCACATCATCGGAACACCAGTGTTCCACAAAGGCCTGGTTTATATAGCAGTTGGTGAAGACCCAGAGCATGGTGAAGGAGCTGGTCATCTCTGGTGTATTGATCCAACAAAGCGAGGTGATACAAGCCCTGAACTTGCTATTAACCTTGAAGCTCCGGACACACCACTTCCGCATCGTCGCCTCCAGGCAATCAATAAAGAAAATGGCGAAGCGGCATGTCCCAATCCTAACTCAGCTGCTGTTTGGCACTACCCAGGATTTGATGCCGACGGAAACGGGAAGTTAAGTTTTGAGGAAACAATGCACCGCACCTGCGGCACAGTTGTAATCAAGGATGGCTTACTCTTTGTTGCAGATTTTAGTGGGCTTTTTCATTGCCTTGATGTCTCGAATGGAAAACCATATTGGACATACGACATGCTGGCTGCTAGCTGGGGTTCTCCTCTTGTTGTTGATAGCAAGGTCTATATTGGTGATGAAGACGGTGACGTTTGTATTTTCAAATCGTCAAAAGAAATGGAACTCATCGCAGAAATCAACATGGGGAATAGTGTTTACTCAACACCAATTGTGGCCAACGAAACACTCTATATTGCAAACCGCAGTCATCTTTTCGCAATCAAAGAAGGTGTGAAGCCGGTACAGAAAGTAGCTGACTAAGGCGGAGTCATTCGTGGAGATGAAAAGAATCTTTATGCCGATTATATTGAGCGTTTTCGCTTTTTGCTGGCTCGTTTTAGTCGCTCCGAATGGCCTCCATGCTGCCAGCCCTGACAAAACTGAGTCAACTCTACGACAACTGCTTATCGAGTCCGATCGAGTTGTTATCCTCGGAGACTCTATAACGTTCAGCGGTCGCTGGGTTTCGTATCTCACATGCTGGATGGAAACAGCCGGCACCTCTGCCCGAGTGATTGATATGGCACTCCCAAGTGAAACCGTTTCTGGACTCTCAGAAAACGGGCACGCTGGTGGTAAATTTCCGCGTCCAGATTTACTCGAACGCCTGGACCAGGTATTACGGATCAGTCGCCCCGATGTCGTGATAGCCTGTTATGGCATGAACTGCGGTATTTATCAGCCTTTTAATACTGAACGATTTAGTAAGTTTCAAGAAGGCACGATTCGCCTTCATGAAAAAGTAGAGGGCATTGGGGCCAAGATCATTCATCTCACCCCACCCGTCTACGATCAACGCCCAGACAAGCCTGGCCCGGCGGGCTTAACCGACTATGAGCATGTTCTCAATCAATATTCCAAATGGTTGCTCTCAAAGCAACAAGACGGCTGGATGGTCATAGATATTCATGGCCCGATGAAAGACTTACTGAAACTCAATCGATCTTCAAATCCTTCTTTTGTTTTTGCTCCAGACACAGTACACCCTGGACATGAGGGGCATTGGGCAATTTGCCGAGCCATTCTGGATGACGTGGGTGTTCCCGGAACGTGGAGCGTAAAAAGGACTGAACAGCTTTTGCCACATGTCACACAAAGGCTCGAGATACTTCGCAACGCGTATATTTCAGCGGCTGGCCACAGTCGGCCTGGCGTTCCTCAGGGGCTTCCAATTGATGAAGCAATTACCGAAGCCAACCGACTCACAGCACTGATTCGTTCGGATGAGTAATCGTCCTTACTGTTCACCAACGATATCAAAATAACGCCTTTACAGACGACTTCCGAGCTGACTTGGTGTTTCCAGTCCTGCTACTGAATCGTGATCCCCCGTTGAGTTCTCATCTTTTTCTCGCCACCCAATCGCCATCCACCCATCTTTACGGGCTTCGAGTTGTTCCATTGGTAATGGGCCGGCAGACGCAAGTTGATCAGGGAGTTCAAGCGACTCAATATCAACAACCTCTTTGAAAACTTTCCCGAAACGTTTTTGAAGAATTCTGCGTAGTGAGGTCTCAGAAACGCTCAGCTTTTTATCACCACCTGGAACAAATCCCGGAGGATAAATCTGGACATCACCATCTCGAACAAGGCGGATTTTGTCAGCTGCCGCGTCAATTTTATACGCAACCCAGATATCCATTGCAGGAAATGATCGATCACCTGACGTATACCGACTGCCACGAATTGTAAGCCTGAAACTACCGTCGTTTGAATTAATTTCCACAGGCCTTTTTTTCGCAAACGTGATGGACCACGGCGGCTGATCAGGATCACTCGTCAATGATTTCGGCAATTCACCATCCCGCTCTTTTAATTGCTCTTCGACGAATTCTTGAGTAATTGTTCGGCCTGCAAGGGTAATCTCACTCGCATTATTAACGAGTGTCTCGTGCACGCGAACTGAAAGAATTGCATCGTCATCTACTTTTGGAGGATCCGTGAATGCTGCAATTTGATCACGAAGTGCTTTTCGACCAACAACAGTGAGTTTTTCATTTGTCGTGCTCATCCGAAGTAATTCCGGATACCACCCACGAGCTTTTAACGGCCGACGGAACTTATGCTCATAATCTTGTGATGCCTGACCGATTGCCTCTGCCGTCTCAGCCTCAAATTCCCGACGGACCCTTTCCTGAGCACGCCTTTCACTGATTGCTTCAATTTTTGGCTTCATCTGAGACACCTTCTTTGACGCAACACGACGAATAAAATTCTTTCCGAATCGGCTTTTGATACCGATTCCAGTCATGCGTGTTTTTGTCGAAGCAGATGCAACAGTTGGATCGGCCCACACACGCTCATCGTCGATATATATCCGCTTCTGGGCCGATAATTCAGTCACTCCTTCGGTGCAGACCGTAACCGGTCCCTTTGTACTCCGGGTATTTGCTAGATTCGTCGCCTGAAATGACAACTGTGTCACCGCTCGCTGGGAAGAGGGAAGGAAATCAAGGAGTACCGTTCCACTTGTATGACCGCTTCCACGAACTGGTGTTCCAAGCACGACTTCATTTACAGGAGACGTCCGATCCACGACACGATTGACAGCTGATGACAGAAGACTTTCATTCACACTCATATAAAGATTCGGACGGTCAACTGCACTCCGTATCCTAGTGACAAGACCAGACGCCTGACGAGACTCTACTAACCGAGCCAGGAGAGGGCCGACGCCGTCAAGGGACTTCGGCGTTTTGTCCTTTGCTGCTTTTCTGACCAAGTCGCCAAGTTTTTGAATTCTTTTTGTGTACGTCTCAGTAGCTTGATCATTGGTCGCGGCTACAGTGACTTCAATGGCCGCAGCAAGTGCTCGACGCACTGTGACAAATTGATACATCTCCAGCCCATTTTCATTCGCATTGAATCGGCGATAAAGCTTAAGCAAAACGCTCACGTCAAGGTTTTGTCCTGCGGCTGCTTGGGCCTCAAGCGATGACCAATCAAGATAGGCCCGCCAATCAACACCACTTTCGCTTTCAGATAACAGTTCATCTAATGGTTTAAGTGCCTTACGAAGATGAGCGGATGCTTCGACAAGAGCATCTTCATCCGGCTTTTGAAATGGAGGTACTTCGCCAAGTGGTTGTTTACGAAAGTCAGCAATATCTGCTCCGTTGCAGATTCCAAGAATGCTGACACAGGAAAAAAGGACAACAAAAAGTACGGCAACGTGACGGAGCATTACATTGACCTGACTGCAAAGGTGCGGAAACAGAAACGATTACGCGAAGTCTAACGATTTTAGTGGCTGTAACTCCACAGCAGCCTCGATTAATCAATCCGCGGCTCTGAGCCTCAATTCTTCCTCGTAAGGTCAAAATCGGTGAGTTTCACGCCGTTTTCCTGATTTTAAGGGTGCAGCTGTTGCCGGATTCTCAGCAGAGATATTCAATAATATCTCGAGCAGAGACGTAAATTTTATTCATCTACATGACTTTTCACCTATCGACCACAACGCACCATGCCAAGACACATTCGTTCTCTTACGCTCCTCACCGCCATGACATTTCTTGCATGCGTGGCAAACGGGAAGTGTTTTGCAGATAAAAATCAAAACAACCCGTCTTATTCCTCGCGGTGTCAGAAGATCATTGATGCATCAAACTACACAGATGCCACACGAATTGCTGCAAAGAAATCGGCGATGCTTTTGATATCAATTCGTGCTGAGAATACAACTGCTGGTGACGATGAAGTGACTCAACAACTCCAGAAGCCCTCCGTCAGAAAACTTTTTACAGAGTCGGGGACTCCATGGGTATTTTGTCAACTTGATTTCGATGAATGTTCAAACCTGCTGATTCCGTCAACTCCTCTGGAAGAAATTCGCGGAGGGTCCGGTATATTTGTTATTGATTATGCTCACAAACCAATGAAAGGGCACGTAGTTTCAGTCTTACCAAGACGGGATGGAAAGTACTATCAATTTGTCCAACACGACCTTTCTTTGCTCGCACGGTTACCCGCCGGTTCTTTAACACAACGATCGATGATTTTTGCAGTGCGACGACATGCCGATGCTCCAAAAAGTACTGATGGAAGTTGCGACAAAGAGCTATGCGAAGCGGCGGCTGCACATTCCGCTCATCAAGCACAACTGCAAAAACAAGGTCATCATGGATGGGGACTGCGATCACAACGACTTAGCCTACATCGTGGACCAGCAACTGAAGTCTGTGCGGAAAGCTGGCCGGACCAAGACTTACTTGATTCCTGCATAGACTGCGTTTCTTGCTGGCGGCAATCACCGGGCCATTGGCGGGCAGTCTCAACCGAGCACTCCGCATTTGGCTATGACATACAACGAGGCAAAAATAGCATCTGGTATGCGACAGGCATCTTCATTCACTAATTCGAGAAACAGGAATAACAAATAGTTTTCCGTCACCTATTCTTCCTGTTCGTGCAACCTGACTCACCTTATCAACGAAGTGGTCAATCTGAGAGTCTTCGACCCAGCACTGAATCTCAACCTTTGGAAGAAAGGCGAGTGATCGATCCTGTTCAGTCGTCGCGTCGAGATAACTTTTCTGACGCCCGTACCCTTTCACCTCATGCACAGCGAGAGCATCTACTTCCAGTTCGGCTACAGTTTCAAGAACACGCTCTGCCAGAAATGGCTTCACAATGACAACAACCTGTTTCATGGGAGCACCATTTATTAAGAAAGGCGTAAGGAATCGCTATGCCATTTGTAACCGAAATCAAATCGAATAGAAAAAATCGATTCCTTTTCCTGAATTATCTCCTGCTCAACGACCAGCCCAATTTTGAGGATTCAACCCCATAATTCTTGCAGGAGTGTCGCTAGTTGCTGCGCATCATCAGAGGCAACAACTCGATCAATTCTTGATTTGGGAACCTCAAGTTTCTCAAGGGATTTTTCAATAGATGCCCAGAGTTTTGTTCGTTTTTTACCCTCAGCAAGATAAAGGTCTGTAACCTGCTCGCCAAGTCGCTGCACAAGTGCTGTATCGAGGTTCTCATAATAGTTTTTGACGACTTGACGCTGATATCGTGATAATTCGGCCATTCACCCATTCCTCCGGGATTAGTTTGGCCGCGCTGGAAGCAAACGGCTCAGATGACTACAGTATCGGGAAACAAAGGCCTTCCTATCGAGAGAATCCTATGCCAACAATTACCTTTGCTACAGAGAAAAAAGAAATTCAAGTTCCTGAAGGTGCCAACCTTCGCAAGGAGGCACTCGCTGCGGGAGTCTCACTGTACCCTGGGGTTCACAAAGTCCTCAATTGCCACGGTATGGGCTCTTGTGGAAGCTGTCGGGTGCTCGTCACCAAAGGAATGGAGAATACAAGCCCAAGAGGACTCCTCGAAAAAGCACGCATGGGTGTTTCTATGGCCTACATCGGGAATGAAGAAACCATGCGACTTGCGTGTCAAACACGAGTCAATGGCGATATAACTGTTACGACCTGTCCACCAACAAACCTTTATGGCGAGAACTTCTTTAGTTGACATGGCATTCCAGAATAGCGTGATTGACTTGCAACACGGCCAGCGGTTGCAGTGATAGCCGGATAAGTTCATTCTGTATTCAAATTCATTCGTTTCATTGAGGAAATTTCATGCCATCCGCCCCATCCGCAGTACAAAACACTCCCTCGCTAGATAACCTTCGGTGGAAAAAATTCCCTGTTCTTGATGACGGATTTGTGACGGTAGTTGATGTCATGGGAAACGACGCGTCGGTTGTACAAGCTGCGAGAGTGAGTTACGGCGAAGGCACGAGAAAAGTCAGTGATGACCGGCAACTGATTCGTTATCTTTTGAGACATGCCCACACAACACCTTTTGAGATGGCCGAGGTGAAATTTCTTGTACGGGTGCCAATGGATTGCTGGCGACAATGGGTTCGGCACCGTACTGCCAACATTAACGAGTACTCAACTCGATACTCCCTCGCAATTGATTCAATGCAATCAACGGGGAACGATGGTTGGAGAAGCCAGGCTTCAACGAACCGACAGGGTTCGGATGGATTTCTCACGAATAATGATGGACATCCTCTGACTCAATCTGAACAAGAATTACAAAGCCTTGCTCGTCGGGTTTACGAAGAACGACTGCAAGCTGGCATCGCCCGTGAGCAAGCACGTAAAGATTTACCGCTTTCAACGTATACCGAGGCGTACTGGAAAATAGATCTCCATAATCTCCTGCATTTCCTTGCGTTGCGAATGGATAGTCACGCACAACTTGAAATTCGAAGGTATGCAGAGACTATTGGAAACGAAATCATTGCAAAACTTTTCCCTCTTTGCTGGGAAGCGTTTTTGGACTATCGAGTTGATGCGATGCGACTCACTCGTCTTGACCGCGGTGTTATTCAGCGTTTGGCATCAGGTGCTACAGCATTGCCGGCTTCTCGTGAAGAGTTTCAGACAGCTCAGGATGAGTCATGGGTCTCTCTGGAGCGATGTCGGGAACGGGATGAGTGCTTCGCGAAACTAGCATCACTCGGACTCGTGACGGAATCGTGATACAAGGGGAATGACTTCTACCACGTCTCCTTCCTGATAATTCCCACAGTTTTTTGGCACCACGAGAAGCCCATTGGCGTGAGAAAGCCCGAGTAAGTCAGCAGAGCCACCCCACTGCAATGCTTCAACAAAGAGTCTGCCGTCGGACAATTCGAGACGACAGGGATGATATACGGGTCGGTCGCCGCCACCCTTTATCGAGCCGATTAATCGCGCCGTGTGGTGAGAAACACTCTTCATATCGATCGATCGGCCTGACACAAGACCTAATGCTGGTCGAACAAATAGTTCAAAACAAACCAGGGCACTTACAGGATTCCCAGGAAGACCAAAAACAAGTGTTGGTGATGCCGCCGGTCGTTGGAAAACCCCAAACCAGATTGGCTTTCCCGGCTTCAGACAAACTTTATGAAAAATACATTCGACGCCCATTTTTTCAAGCGTTCTTGGCACAAGGTCGTAATCCCCAGCAGAGACACCGCCTGAAAGAAGAAGGATATCAGCTGCGAGCCCTTGAGCCATTAACGCCCTTAGTGACTCTGCATAATCTCTGGCTATACCCATTGGGATTGGCTCTGCACCGCAACGTGCCACTGCGGCGGAAAGCATAGGTTCATTCGTATTACGAATTTGGCCTTTTTCGGGAATCTGACAGTCGGAAATGAGTTCATTTCCAGTTGTAATAATAGACACACGAGGAGGTGCATTCACTGTTACATGAGAAGCACCTACCTCAGCAGCAAGTCCGATATGAACTGGCTCTAACTCAACACCACTGTTGATAACCGTCTGCCCAGTCTGAAAAAAACTTGCCTTTTGGCTTATGTGCTGGCCAAACCGAAAGTGAGGATCATGTAAAGAAACGCGCTCGCCGACGTGACCATCCGAACTTCCTGTTACAACTCGCTCAATTGGAATAACAGCATCTGCCCCTGAGGGCATTGGAGCGCCTGTCATGATTCGAACACACTGCCCCTCCTTCAGAATAATTGCCGTCGTTTCACCGGCACCAATTTCAGCAACAACATCAAGGGACACTACTGTCTTATCATCTTCGGCGAGAGCAAAGTCATTAGAAATGACTGCAAATCCATCCATCATCGAGCGGGGCCACGGCGGTGAATCCGTATCTGAAATCACATCTTCCCGTAATCGCAGCCCAACAGCATTTTCAATACGAACACGACGTGGCTGATTAACAACCGCTGCCTTTTCTATTCGTCGCAGCGCTTCTATGACATCAATCATGAGACTAAACCAGTGTTTGTGGTCCCAAGGAAAGACCGCAGCATTTCATGCCCATTCACTGTAAGAAAACTTTCTGGATGAAATTGCACACCGTAGACAGGCATTTCACGGTGACGAATAGCCATGATTTCTTTACTACCATCGGGTGCAAAAGCCCAGGCATCGACCTCAAAAACATCTGGTACTGATGCTGGATCAATCACCAAGCTGTGGTAACGAGTGGCTTCTATTGGTGAAGAGAGCCCCGCAAACAAGCCCCTGCCGGCATGCTCGATCTGATCAACCTTGCCATGCATCAGTTGCTTGGCTGCAACAATCTTTCCACCAAAAACCTGTCCCACTGCCTGATGGCCGAGGCAGACCCCCAGAATTGGCATGCGACCGGCAAAACGGCGCACAACATCACAGGAAACACCCGCTTTGTCTGGAGTACATGGACCAGGTGAAATGAGCAGGTGGCTCGGCTGCTTTGCGGCAATTGCGTCACCATCGATGGAATCATTCCGATAGACCTCAACGTTCAAGCGTGGCTCTATTTCTCCAAGTCTTTGAACGAGATTCCATGTAAACGAATCATAGTTATCAATGAGAAGCAACATAGACAGAATGAAATCTATTTATTTGATAGATCCAGCATTACTCCAAAAGCGTCACTGGATGACCAACACGCTCAACGAGTGGGATCACTTGGGGCTTATAAATTGTTGTATACGCTTCAGCCTGACGATGGGCATCAAGAGCCTCTTGGGAAGACCAATGCTCAACCATAGTAAATCGGTTTGCCTCTGATTGCGAGTGATAGACATCAAATCGCTCACAACCTGACTCATTCCTGCTCTTTCTCATCGCCTGACAGAGCAAGTCACGCACGGCTTCAATATCACGTTCTTCTTTTACCGTCAGAACAATGTTCATACAAAGCATTTAATTACATCCTTACATCAGTACAACTCTTTACTGTACCACGACGGGTTTCAAAGTTTTTCTCTGACCATATTTGCGGGCCAGAATGCGAATATACGGTGGTAGAAAAGCTGCTCGATGGGCAAATGAGCCACGAGTTGCTTCTCGATCACCCTCACTTGGCTCGAAAAAGTCTTCGAGACAAAATCCCGCATGGCATATTCCACCAAGAATATCTGTGAAAGAATGTACAAATTCATCTGTTCCAACTTCCCTCAAACGAGAGGGAGGTGCCGGCGGAAGTGCTTTTGAATCATCCACCGAACGAACCTCTGGATAAACAAGTTCATACCGACCATTAGAATTTGGTTGCAACGAAGATTGTAAATTTCTTGGAGACTTGTGCTGACTCATGTATAAACCACCCGGACGACAAACACGTGCAATTTCAAAGAAAAGTTGTGTGAGAGAAGGTAGGTAGCAGCTACTGACCGGATGAATAACAATATCAAAATGGTCATTTTTCAACATTTGAAGATCATCCATCGAACTCTGTATGAGCTCAAGATGAAGTTTCCGTTCTCTTGCAACCTGTCGATCGAGGTCAAGCATTGAGGCTGACAGATCGACAACAGTCACTTTTGCACCAGCCGCCGCGTAAAGCGGACCATGCTTTCCTCCACCTGCGGCAAGACAAAGAACTTCCAGCCCATTCAGACTCGAAGGAAGCCACGGGCGATCGGCAGGACCACCTGTGCCAAGCCAGTTCCTTGGATCTATAAACGCTTCATCGCAGGCAGGGCTTGCCAAAGCGTCGTGTGCTTTGGCAAGACGATCCCATGCGGCTGCATTCTTATACAGTGTTGCTTTCGAAACGGAAAAATCGGCACCGGTTTCCATAACGAAAAGTTTAGTCACGTGGGACTGATTGAAGCAGCCCCATTTGTCTCATTTTCGCAAGTGGTGGCCCCGGCCGCCACTTCTTTCGACGAGCGTCGTAGACTGCTGGAACAAGTGTCTGACGACCAGTTTCAGGATGCTCACAACATTCTCCAGCGAGTGGAAGCTCAAAGACTTTGCCACTTTCTCGACAAACGTAGTGAATAACAATCACATCATCGTTCTCAACGGCGGGGGGTCTCTTTGCAAATACGGACGGATAGAGAAGCCATGAGGCAAGAACCAGACCGAGCATCGCACCCCAGAGACGCATATCTTTCATAAGAAATCTCCTACGAGTGAACAGTTTAGTTTCGGTCCCACAACGCATCTGCTTCTGCGTCATCTAAAGGATCCCCATTGCAGATCACCCCAATATTATGGAATTCCATCTGAGCCACTTGACCATCGCTTGTCCACGGTCCTTTTCGAAACTTTCGGCTGAAGCCCTCAACATGCCCGTCAACAAAGACCGCATTGGCAAACCCACCACCATGACGAAAATGAACCACTGGGTCTGCCGTCGAGGGCTTACTAAAACCACCAAGCTGTTCTCTCAGACCATACGGTGCTCCAAAATAAATCATCGCGGTCTCTGCAAATGCAACTGTCCGAGAGGTCTCAGGGACATCTCTAATTCTGTATGCTTTTTCTTGATACGGTCCTGCAGCATCATAATAACCTCCCGAACCAGGTCCGAGCTGCGAGTTGTACCCAAATGCGGTAGCGATACGATCACCAAACTTGACCTCTTCAAGCATAGATTCTGAAAAGTTTGGGCACTGCAAAACAGAAGCATTTGATTCAAAATATGGCTGCAGCGGCCCGGCTGTGACATCAAGCGTGCCACTAGAGTCAGTCGTGTAATCAACTTCACCGAACCAAAAAAGAGCTTTACCACCAGGCGTCCAGCTTCCAGCAGCAGAGGCTGCATAGCGAGTATCATCATCAACTTTCTGACAAGGAAACTTTTTATTTGCAGACATGTAGCTGTGCATCGCGACTCCTAACTGCCGCACGTTGCTTGAACAGCTTATGCGACGAGCCGCCTCTCGAGCTTGCTGCACTGCAGGCAGCAATAAACCGACGAGGACACCAATAATTGCTATGACAACAAGCAATTCAATCAGCGTGAAGCCTGCTTTTTTTCCGCCACATGCCTGTACCGTTCCGCTACCTTGCAACGACATATTTTCCCCGTGGAAATAGAAATCTCGAGTCATAAGAAAACCCTCTCGACCACAGCAGAATGCACCCGCTGTGACCATGAATGTAAATCTGTCTACGAACCACTCGCGCGGCCCGTGCTCGTGAAACCGCCCTCGCAGTCACACGTGCTCTCAATGCGTATTGGTAGGTCTTCTGACTCTCAGACGTGCTTGGACAATACCTTCTCGCAATCAAGCCTGATTGCAATGGTCGTGATTGTTGTCCAAGCCAAGTAATTGAAGTGATTCGAGTTACTTATCTGATTACAGCGGCGGGGCCGTCCCGGAATTACACCGGTGTTCCCTGAATGCTCCTCAATGCCAACTGGCCTGAGGAGCCACCAAACGCTAGGCCGAAGCATATTGATATGAAACGCAATGTCAACAGCGGGTCCTATGCTCCGTATGCACATTCGGAAAACTCCACTTGGCCGGAAAAGCCTTCCAAATGACAGCCTTGAAGTGGTGAAGTTTTACGGTCAGGTGATTTTTGACACTCGAGAATACCGGTAATAGGACGCCAGTCCTCACAGTCAGCACGACAGTCAAAAGCACCATCTTTTTCCCGACTGATACAGCTAAGTCGTTACTGAAAAAAAACTTAGAGCCAACTCAAGCCTGTTTCCCTTGTCCGCCGATAGCCCCTGTGTCCCCCGGGGCATCACTGTGCCCGTCGGGTAACGAAACGGGGGCGGTAGTAACCTGATTTTTCTCGAGTCACGGATTGGCTCGGGCAGGCCTACCGCAGAAATTAGTTCGTAGATCACACCCTCGGGGTGACAAGACCGCGCGGTCGGGATGAATCATTCAGGCGTGATCTACAAGCAAAGGAGATGTGGCTCGATGAAGCGTATGATGTTTCTCGGTGCACTAGTTTTAAGTGTTACCGTCTGTAGTCAGTCTTATGGATTTGAGCTTCTTGATAGAATGCTCGGCCATGGCTGTTGTGATTCGTGTTGTGATTCATGTGAGCCGGCTTGCGGTTGTGAGCCAGCTTGCGGATGTGAGCCAGCTTGCGGATGTGAGCCAGCTTGTGGATGTGAGCCAGCTTGTGGATGTGAGCCAGCTTGCGGATGTGACGATGGTTGCTGCGACAGTTGCTGCGATAGCGGTTGCTGTGGTCGCAAAAAATGTGACTTATTCGGTGGCTTGAAAGGTCTTTTCGAGCGATGCCACCGTCGTGGATGCTGTGACAGTTGCTGCGACAGTGGTTGCGAGCCAGCTTGTGGTTGCGAGCCAGCTTGTGGTTGCGAGCCAGCTTGTGGTTGCGAGCCAGCTTGTGGTTGCGAGCCAGCTTGTGGTTGCGACAATGGTTGTGACAGCGGATGCTGCGACAGCTGCTGTGGAACTAGCAAGCGATGCTGCAAGCACCCACTTCGCGACTTGCTCCGTGATCTTCACGAAGCCAAGAAGCGTTGCTTTGCTCGACATCATCGCGGATGCTGCGACAGCTGCTGCGATAGTGGATGTGAGCCAGCCTGTGGTTGTGAGCCAGCCTGTGGTTGTGAGCCAGCTTGCGGTTGCGAGCCAGCTTGCGGTTGCGAGCCAGCTTGCGGTTGCGAGCCAGCTTGCGGTTGCGAGCCAGCTTGTGGATGCGAACCAGCTTGTGGAATTGAGGCAGCTGTTGCCCCAACTCCGGACGCTTCCGCATCAGCCACAAGAGCTACCAAGGTAATTGCGGTCAGTCGTACCGTAAGCACCAAATAGTGTAAACGTTCGGTCGGACGGAAATCCGTTGCCCGACTTCGGCCAGTGATCTCCGCTCGGGGTATCTACCCCGGGCGGAGTTTTTTATTTGCTGGACTATGAAACGTCATGCCTTTTCGGGCTATCGGAATACACTCGTCCAATTGTAATACCTACATCTCAGTTTCACTTCACAACAAGCCACAATACATGAGATGTCTCTCATTCCTCACGTGTTGAAAAATGTTTATAAGCATCGCCCACTTCCAGACAAAAAATCATTCTCGGTTTGGGGCACTCAGCAAGTAAGGAACAGTTTCTCGTACAGGGTGAAGTACGGGTTGAAAACCAACACACATCAGACTGACCGTCCCGATAGGACCCGTTCGCCTCGACTTTTCAGAATACACCCTTACTCTGGCTCAAAATGGAGCGGCTCAGCCCCCCAGAGCACTTCTTTCGATTGTCGAGTGCGTCGGTTAGCCCTACAATACGTAGTAGTGGGTCCAGTGAGTTCTGGCAAGCAGCCTCGAATTCCAAGACCCTGCCATAAATATCGCCCTTTCTCCAAACACTTTACAATGCTTGAACGTCGGCCACTTTTCCCAGGTGTCATTGAAATTAACCATCAAGCTGGATGGCGAATTGGATGCAGTGTCTATCTTCTCTTCGATGAAAATGAATGGATTCTTATAGACATTGGATATGAAGAAAATGTCGATGAGATCGTTGAACTTATCCGTCAAATCGATTTCCCAATTTCTCAATGCCTAGGAATTATCGCCACCCACGCAGATGTTGACCACATTCAGGGACTCGCCAAGGCAAAAAGCCTTTTAAAAGCACCTGCTTTTGCCCATCCAAAGGCGGTGGAATCACTTGAACTGGGCGACCGTATCAAAACATTTGCTGAGATTTCAGCACAAAATGTGCATCTTGAAATGCCCGTCGTAAAAATTGAGAAGCCTATTAGAGACGGTGAGAGAATCAAAATTGGCAACCGAGAATTAGAAGTATGGCACACACCTGGTCATACGGACAGCCAACTTGCATTCCGCTTCGGTGATCTTCTTCTGTCAGGTGACAACATTTACAGAGATGGGTCTGTGGGAGCAATTGACGCACATCACGGCAGCGATATTCCTTCGTTTATTTCATCGCTGGAGCGAATTGCCGCCAGTGACATTGAATGGCTTTTACCAAGCCATGGACCTGTTTTCCGAAAAAATGATGAGTTGCTGGGAAAAACAATTACCCGACTGAAGGGCTATCTCACTCTGGCTGACTTCGGAACCTGTGCCACCCACTGGCCACTTATGGATGAGTGGGATAAGGAATTAGCAGAGGGACGCTTGCCTTCTGAGCCGACGCAGACAGCATAATTTCTTAAATTATGCCGAAAATACCACTTTTTCCGTGAAGTCTGATCGTCCTGCTTGCCGATAATTTTCCTGATGTGCGGAAGAACCGTTCGCGGACTTGCCGAATCAGTACACGGGGGGAAAATAGCATGAAGTGGCATATGTATGCACTGGCACTAGTTGTTGCCAGTGCCTTTCTCGGGTATTCGTTACCTGCGAGCGCCCAACAACCACCAACAGCTGGCCAACAGGCTTATGGTTATCAGTGGGCAAACTCGTACAACACCCACGACTGGAATCGTCTCTACCATTATCCGTATGTCTGGTATCCCCAGAATTATTATGCTGATGGGTATATGAAAAGCGCCAATGATCTCTACCATCGCTATCCTCAGGAAATGCGAGTACCTGTTTACAATCGATCATGGCAAAATTACTATCCGAAATCTCGTCGGTACCATCAGGGCCATCATTTTCAACTCGATGTATTCTGATGCGGCGATACCTAAGAGTGAAATTGCCTGAATCTACAGATGCCGTAACAGAGCTTCTTATTGAGATTCACTTTGCATACGACTAGAGATTACATCCCGCCAGCACATCCAAAGAGGTGTTTCTGGAACGGGAGCATGTGCTACAACTCTCTGCTTGTTTTCAGGATCGTCATATTCAATTGACCATGCATGTAAAGCAATTGGCTGATGACGAATGTTTTCAATGTCCTCCATTGATGCACTCCCATACAGTGCGTCATCAACTATTGGCATGCCACGACAAGCTGCCTGAATTCTCAATTGGTGCATACGGCCTGTTTCTGGATGCAGTTTCAATACATAACGATCCTTACTGGATGCCAACACAAAGCCTGTTGTTTGGGCTAACTTTGCTTCACTGTCATGCAGAGTCGCCACTTCGACACGAGGCTCTCCGGAGACTTTACGTAGTGCGTCTTGCCACATGAATGGTTCTTCGCTTATTGGCATCGCACCTGTTGGCTCAACGATCGCGACGTACGTTTTTTGGATTTGTCGACGTTCAAATTGGCGGGAAAGCTGCCTGGCTGCTCTTGGGGTCAATGCCAAAAGCATGACACCAGAAACTGCACGATCAAGGCGATGTGGTACTCCAAGAAATCCTCCAGGATGACGAGTTTCTCCCAACGCGAGTGCTTCCTCGAACCGCCGATGAAAATTCTGCCGCCTCATTCCGGACTCAACAGATTCAATGCCCCATGGCGCTTGCGATGGAAGGCAAGCAGGCTTATTAATAGCCAAAACCCCATTCCTCTCAAACAATACCTCAACTTTTGGGAGATCATTCATGTACGATATTTGTAGTTTGAGACATTGGTTTATTGAACATTTTCTGAAGGGCTTGTTTTCGTAGCAAAACGGCTGAAATGATGTCATTTAATTCTTAGTAATGCCATCAGGCCAAAATCGACCACAAGGACATTCCGAGAGATATGACCATACAAAGAATCATCGCTTCATGCTTTGCACTATTTTTTTTGATTTTGAGTCGTTCACTTCACGCAGAGCATATCCCTGCTAATGAATTTGATATAGCCGATGGTTTCGAGGCAACAGTATGGGCAACGACTCCACAGCTTTTCAATCCAACCAATTTCGATATTGATGCTGACGGCCGCATCTGGGTTACCGAAGCTGTAAACTACCGGAACTTTCGAAACAACGGTCTCGGCCTCACCAATGAAAAAGGTGATCGGATTGTTGTTTTACAAGACACCGATGGTGATGGAAAAGCAGATTCATCTCACACATTTGTCAGAGATATCGATCTCGTTGCACCTCTTGGAATAGCCGTCTTGGGAAATCAGGTCATTGTCTCATGTGCGCCAAACCTCTTGATTTATACCGACGTAGATGGCGACACCTATTTTGACGAGGATATCGATAAGAAGGAAATATTCCTGACCGGATTTAGTGGCCTTGACCATGACCACAGCCTACACAGCGTCACTGTTGGACCTGATGGTTATTGGTACTTCAACACTGGTAACGGAGGCCCGCATACGGTCACGGATAAATCTGGTTGGACACTTCGAGCTGGCAGTTCATACGCTGGCGGCAGCCCGCATCTCAAGGAAAACTTCCCTGGTCGAAAAAGCGATGATGGGAGGATATGGGTCGGTGGTGTTGCAATGCGAGTACGACCTGATGGCACGGGCCTTGAACCAATTGGTCATAATTTCAGAAATGTATATGAGGAGAGCCTGTCCTCTTTTGGTGATGTCTTTCACGCTGACAACGACGACCCACCTGCCTGTAGAACTACCTGGCTGATGGAATACGGTAATGCTGGATTCTCTTCCGCAGATGGCTCGCGAAAATGGAAACTTGATCAACGACCAGGTCAGCCAACAAGAGTTGCCGAGTGGCGTCAGGAAGATCCTGGCACAATTCCTGCCGGTGATGTGTACGGTTTTGGCGCACCAACTGGCGTTGTCTTTGGCGAGAATGGATGCTTCGAAAAAATGTATTCAGACGGACTTCTCCTCGTATGCGAGTCTGCACGAGGAGAAGTCTTTCAATACTCACCAAGATCACAAGGAGCGGGGTTCTCCTTGCAGCGATCTCTATTCATGAAACTACGTTCTGGCAGTACACATTCCGGTATGTTCAGGCCGTCTGATGTTGCTATCGGTCCAGATGGTGCCATCTACGTTAGTGACTGGTACGATCCTGGAGTGGGTGGACACAGAATGCAGGATTCTCAAGGAAGTGGGACCATCTACCGGGTGGCACCAAAAGATTTTGTTCCAACGATAGATAAACTTGATATTTCAACAATTCCCGGAATGATTCGTGCATTGAAAAGCCCCGCAGTTCATGTTCGAGCTCTCGGATTCCGATCTCTTCGGGCCCTCGGAAAAGATGCCGGACCAGAGATTATTGCACTCTCACAATCTGACCAACCGTTTTTTGTTGCTCGCGCTGTGTGGCTTTTACCAAACTGCGGACAAAAAGGTTTCGATCGCCTCACTGAATTGCTGCACCATGAGAATCAACAGATACGTGTTGCTGCTTTTCGGTCATTACGTCGTGCAGCATCTGAACCAGATGCCTCGAATGAGATTCGTCACTTTTGGCTACAAGCCCGAGAGCAGGCATGCCGTGATTCAGCCCCTTCTGTTCGCCGAGAGGCAGCGATATCTCTTCGTGACGAACCTTTTGAAACGTGCCGTGAACTACTGAAGAAGCTTGCCGATGGTTTTGATGGCTGGGACCGATGGTATTTGGAAGCCTTGGGAACGGCATGTGAAGGGAAAGAGCAAGAAGCGTATGAGATTCTTGTGAGTCATTCGGAAGATCCGCTTGTATGGGATCACCGTCTCTCAGGAATAGCATGGCGTCTTCACCCTGACGTTGCAGTGGGTTCACTCAAAACACGAGCCATGACTAGAACACTACCGCTCGTCGATCGAAAACAAATGGTCGATGCCATTGCATTCAATTCAAGCTTCCAAGCTGCTTCAGCAATGCTGGATATTGCTCAACACGGACCGAAAGACATCCGTGGATACGCCGCTTGGTGGGGACAGCACCGCCTGCAAAATGATTGGAAAGACATACAACTAAGCGAGATATTTCCAAAACCACCACCGATTCAAAAGATTGAGCCAAGTACGAGACTCGACACATCTTTTATCCCACCGGGGCAACCTGTCTATAAACGTAGCGGCAAGGCAGCAATCAATATTGATATCCGTGGCGCAAAACGCCTTTATCTTGTCGTTGACTCGACCCACAACAAGTCAGAAGAAGCCCTCTGGGTTGCTCCCATCCTTACGACAACAGAATCAACCGTCGACCTAACACAGATTCCTTGGACAATGGCTTTTTCTGGAGGAACTCCGAGCGGACCACCACCAAGTCACATTGAGGTCACGGCACGTCGCAAAAAGAAACCTGCACGACCAGCACTAACTGTTTCCCCTGGATTGACACACGTAGACAATACGAAGCCAGCCATACAGGTGGCAGGCCGATCTGTAATTGCATATGACGTAAGTGCTCTCACTCCACTTCAATTACACGTTACTTGTAGAGCTTTATCGGAAGCGACAGACACCGCAAACCATATATCTTTTTCGATATTCGTTGATCGATCCATCGCAGGAAAAGACCTTCTGCAAACCGGTATACTTTCAAACGTCAACGGCAGTTCATCACTCGGCAGAGCCGTATTTCATTCGGAACGTGTAGGATGTGCCAAGTGCCATATTGTTGACGGCTATGGTGGAGAAATAGGCCCTGATTTGACTCAGATCGCTCGCAAGCACTCAATTGTTGCACTGCAAGAAGACATTCTGAAACCACACGCAGCAATAGCTGCTGGTTTTGAAACAATGACCGTTCTTACAACCAAAGGCACAGTCACTAGTGGGCTGCAAGTGTCTGCTGGAGATCCTGTTGTACTGAAAGATGCTGGAGGAACAGTTCATACAATTTCTCGAAAGAAGATTGATGAAATATTTCCCGCAACTACCTCTCTGATGCCAGAACTTGTAAATCTGCTCACTGCCGAAGAAGTGTCCTCGATTATTTCATTCCTTCAATCTTCAGCCAGTGAAGAATGAATAACGTGAGTCTCCCGGAAGCAACTACTCCTCAGCAAAGACGTCTGATCCAATTTCCGTTTCCAAAAAGAAACACAAGGAAGCGAATATCTTTGGGCTAACGAATCAACTCCAAGGCATAACCTAATTCTTTTGATTCAATCTCAGGCAGGTCAACTTCAATCACATCAGACTCTTTCCTCCAGCTGATCTTTTTTGCTGAACCAAGAAGCTTTATGTCACTGAAAGCATAGTCATTCAGTGACCGAACTTTAGCAGTGCCACTTCCTGGCCACACCATCCCGATCACATACAACTTGTCACCTTTTTTCGTAAACCAGAAGTCTTCGCTTGTGACATCGAGCTGAAAGCCGTACTTACTGCGGTGCTCAGTTCCCTTGATTGAAATTCCGGCTGGACCTTCATGGGTTATCGCCCATGGTTTTGTTCCGTATATTGCATCACCATTGACCTTGAGCCATCGGCCTACTGCTAACAAATTATCAACAGACTGCTTCGGAATAAGGCCTGACCCATCAGGGCCAACATTCAGCAAAAAATTGCCGCCTTTACTGACATTTTCAAGCAGCCAGAATAATGTTTCCTGTGGCGACTTCCAATCTTTATCGTACGACTTAAATCCCCATGAATTATTTGTTGTCGCTATGCCTTCCCACGTATTTTCACTTGCTTCGTCAGGAATAACATTATCTCCTGGAGTCCCAATGTCACCGAACTCATTCCCAATGCGCTGGCTCACAAGAATCTCCGGGTTTGCTTCGTAAATCGTTGTATAAAACCTGAAACTAAAATCTGGAGGAGTATAAATCGGCGTGTCGAGCCAGATTTCAGAAAGCTTATAATTTGAAACCAATTCTTTAACCTGAGGCAACGACTTCTGAGTGATGTAATCGCTAAATGTTACAGCAGCAGGATCAAAATTATTTATGAACATGGCTTGTTTCGGTTTCTCGTCATAACAAAAGTCTTTCATTCCAGAATCACCGCCGTCCCGCCAGTCAAGAGCGTGTGAATAGTAGACACCAAAAGCAATTCCACCTCGCTCGCATGCTTGCTCAAGTTCACGAATAACATCTCTTCTGAACGGCGTTGCTTTCACAACATTAAAGTCACTCACTTCTGAATCAAATAACGCAAACCCATCATGGTGCTTTGATGTGATGACGATGTATTTCATGCCGGCTGCCTTCGCAATTGAAACCCAATCATCCGCATCGAACTTTACTGGATTGAACGTGCTAGCAAGCGTTGCGTACTCTGCTCGTGGAATTTCTTTTCGTCGCATAATCCATTCGGCTACTTTCGGTCCCGTGCCACCATCTTCCATCCGCTCCCCTTTCCAAACACCACCACATTGAGAATACAGCCCCCAATGAATGAACATGCCGTACTTGTTTTCATTGAATCTATCTCGTCCTCTCTGCTTTGCTGGAGAAGCATTCATCGGCTTCCATAGTTTGTGCAGCCTAATCATCTCTGGTGAACCAGGAATGCCCGAACCGTTTACGCCAGCGGCGGGTAAAGAACATGTTGAATAAATCAAAAAAAGAATCGCTACGCATCTACTTGGAACGACAAAAAAATAACGCTTCATTACTTCCCTAACTACGTATTTGTGGAACGTCTTCAAAGCAATCGGTTCTTATAGAAACCTTTCCCAATCCATCCCTGGTTTTGCAAACTCTTTAAGGACAGTTTATTGTCCAGAAATTCTTCCCTCACTCTGGTTTACTTGCGTGGCCACAAGGCAGCACTTACACTCCAAACGACTTGAGGAAATCATAACCCTAATTCTAACGAGGTACGATAATGCGTTCAGTTCGATTCATAGCATGGCTTGCACTTGTAGCCCTCACTGCCCTTGGTATTGCTGAAACACACGGCGAAGAAGGTGAAAAAAAACCAGCGAGTGCTGAAAAACAATTCAAGCAGCGAGACAAGGATGAGGATGGGTTTCTCTCACTTGAAGAATTCAAAAGTGTGATTAAAAAAGAAGAGATGAAGGAACAGGCTGACAAATGGTTTAAAAATCGTGACAAAAATGACGACGGAAAGCTTTCATTCGAAGAATTTGAAGCTGGAAGAAATCAGAAGAAAAAGACCGACTGAGTTTTTTGATCAAAAAGAACCTCCTGCCGGTCCATAACGGAAAACGGGAGGAGGTTTTTTTATTTTTGTCATCGCTTCTGACGAGCGTGGCGTGGCTGAATGACATCTGTTGCAATCCCAAGTGACTTCAGCATGAGGATGACGTAATACGTCATATCAAATTCCCACCACTTATGCTGGGTACTGGCACTCGCTGGATCATGGTGATGATTATTATGCCACCCTTCTCCCATTGCTAATATGGCCACCAGCCAATTATTTCTACTATCTTCTCCCGTTGAATAGGTGCGGTATCCAAAAAGGTGCGTAAGAGAATTCACACTCCACGTGATATGCCAAACAAGAACGGTTCGTAAAAAGACACCCCAGACAATTAAACTCACAGCAAGTTGAGTGCCCGCTACCCAATCACCTGAAATCCAGCGACCAAGCAGTAAACCAAAAATCCCAAAAACTAACGCGTGCGCGATATATATCCAAAGAGCTGCCGTTGGGTGTTGTTCAAGTGCACGATAATAAGGATCAACAAGAACATCGCGAGCATACTTATCGAGAAAATTGAGAGATTTCCGGTGCGGTACGTGACGAAAAAGCCATCCCATGTGTGACCATGCGACGCCATCACGAGGTGAATGGGGATCGGGTTCATCATCGGAATGGCAATGATGAAGACGGTGGTTTGCAACCCAGCGAGAAGGCGTGTCTTCGAGAGAGCAGACTGCAAGAGTTGCCAGCGTACGCTCCAGCCATAGCGGAACTGACAGGCTACGGTGACTCAAAAGTCGATGATAGCCGAGATTAATACCAAAGGTACCAAATACTATTGTGCCAAGACCGGCAGTGATCACTCCAAACCAACTGAAGCACCAGGGCAAAATAGCAAGACATGCAAGGAGATGAATCGTCGCGATAGGTACAGCGTACTCCCAATGCATAACGTGCTTGGGAGTCTCAGTCGCTTGGGCGGAAATTGGCACGTAACGGCTTCTGTTAGGGGCGCCTTCGCCCAAATGTACGACTTTGATTTGTTTAGTATCACTCAGTTCACCAAAAACTACAAGAAGGCCAATGTCCTCATGGCAAGAAAGAGCAATGAAACTTACCGAACCGTAAATCACAAATGCTTTTCCGATTACACATGCTTGCCAGAAGAGCTTTACTATGCACTCACTCAAACCGTTATCTCTTACCTTATCCCTACTGCTTTACCATCGAGCTGCCATGCTGAATCAATTGGAACACCAAGATGCGTGAGCGCTGTTATTGGAACATCAACAATGTAGGAGGGATCTTCGATCACACCTTTTTTGGATTGAACACCACTGACTACCAGAAAAGTAGTGACTATTTCTGGAACGTCATGGCCTCCACGGTGTTTCCTACCGCGACCTCCATGATCCGTGGAAATAACAACGAGCCAATTCTCTTCAAGGTATTCCGGACGTGACTGAATTGCTCGCATAAGGGTCGCAACATGGGCATCCACCGTCTGTAGGGCCTGCAGATAGCTCGGCACACTTGGATGAAATCCGTCCTGATGACCTATTTCATCAACCTGACCAAAATAGACGAAGACAGCATGAGGATTCTGCTGGGTCAAGAAATTCGCTGCTTCGTTGGCTAGCTTTTTATCCTTCTTCAGCAAACTATCTTCGCTTGATGCCGGACAGACTTCTCGCACATCTGCATCACGAAGAATAAACGTATCGATCGGCTCCCAATCAACAAATGATCCGGTAATTGCTTTGGGGAACGCTCGCTTCAAATGCACGAAAAAATGCGGGTACTCATCATAGTTCTGCCCACGAAACGTATTGTCGTTGACACCATGTTTATCTGCCCAGACTCCCGTAAGAAAACTTGACCACCCCGGCCCACTAATGGTTTCATTTTCGCGATAGCGTTCACCAAGAATTTTTGTGTTATTTGTAAATGCACCTTCTGAGATAAGCTCGTCAATAGCCGGAGTATCTGCAATTCGGAGTGCATCAGGTCGAACACCATCTATTCCAATTACCAGAACACGGCCTTCAGGAATATTTGGTTCCGAACCGAGGCATCCGCACTGGTTGTGCAGATAGATTACATTCCAAAAGACCAGAACGATTCCGGTAGTTCTGACATATGAATTCAGCATCCCTAGTCCCCCTGCCCCTTTTTGATCGTACCTAATGGCAAGCCTGGTACGCCTAACTACTGCCCACGACTGTGCCCATTCGAAGACTGGATCAGTTGAATGGCTTCCTTTGCAAATCGCCTGCCCAATTCGACATACCCGGGTGCTGAGTAATGCAAGTCATCCCTAATTTCTTTTCCACGACGATTGATTCCATCATTGAGATCATCCGTATCGACTAAAATACGTCGTGGACCATCCTGCACAAAGGCGGCCTGCTGTTCACGAATCAGAGTCCAATGGTGATATTTTTTATCTTCCATATCAAAATCGCTGAGACGGCCGATTACAACGTTGATATCGTCTCGTTTCAAATCACTGGATAACTGCTTAAGCAGGCCCTCGAGGCTTTTTTTGTAGACGTCTCCGTGCTCTTCCTTTGCATCTCGCTCGCCCTGCATCCAAATAAAAGTAACCGTTTGGATTTCTTTACCAACTGTTACCTCCTGAACTTTCTCCATAAGACGTTGGTACAAGTCTCCTGTTGACTCCGGCCGACTTCCATCCGCAGCCTTCCAATCGGTGTACCATCTTCGAATGGGCTGCCCACCAAGTGCGTCTTTCACAACGAGGACATGGTCTTTCCCAAATGCTTCTTCCACATCAGGAATAAAAGACTCTTCTGGCCTCAGGCCAGCCATGTTGGACTGACCCGACAGAATAAAGAGATGGCATACAGAATTGCTGTTGTCAGCAGCAGAGGATAAACCAGCAAAACCGGCAGCCAACACGATGCAGAAGGATGGCAAGCACCTCAATGAAGCAACACACGAACTTAATTTCATCAGAAAATCCTTTCAAGCCAAGAACACCACACCTGTAGCTGGAGACACCTGCACGACTCTTCACGAAATATTTCCATGCGAGACGTTTTCATCAAGACATTGCAGACTGAAGATTCTCATCAATTGCATCCAGAAACTCTTGCGTCTGAAGATATGGCTGGTCTTTCCCAACGAGTAAGGCCAGATCTTTTGTCATCTTGCCTTGTTCGACTGTTCCAATACAAACTCTTTCAAGTGTTTCTGCAAAGGCCGTTACGTCTGGTGTCTGGTCAAGCTTGCCTCGGTGTGCGAGACCTCGTGTCCACGCAAAAATTGATGCAATCGGATTAGTACTCGTAGGTTTTCCCTGCTGATGCTGGCGGTAATGCCTCGTGACTGTGCCATGGGCTGCTTCAGCCTCAACTGTCTTTCCATCAGGCGTCATCAATACACTCGTCATGAGTCCTAATGAACCAAATCCCTGGGCTACAATATCGCTCTGCACGTCACCATCGTAGTTTTTACATGCCCAAACATACCCACCTTCCCACTTCATGGCACATGCCACCATATCGTCAATAAGACGATGTTCGTAGGTTATTCCTTTCACGCTAAATTCCGCTTTGAATTCAGCATCAAACACTTCTTGAAACAGGTCTTTGAAACGGCCGTCGTATGCTTTTAGGATTGTGTTTTTAGTTGAAAGATAGACAGGATAATTTCGGGCCAAACCATACCTGAAGCTTGCTCGAGCAAAGTCGCGTATCGAGTCATCTCGATTATACATTGCCAGCGCTACCCCACTGGATGGAAAGTCATAGACATTCATCTCCATAGGCGCAGATCCATCAGATGGAGCATACGTCAAAGTAAGTTTCCCGGGACCTGGAATCTTCAAATCCGTTGCACGATACTGGTCTCCAAATGCGTGTCGACCAACAACAATCGGCTTTGTCCAGCCCGGAACGAGCCGCGGTATATTTTTAATAATTATTGGCTCTCGGAATATTACCCCTCCAAGGATATTGCGAATCGTGCCGTTCGGACTTCGCCACATCTTCTTCAAAGCAAACTCTTCTACTCTCGCTTCATCCGGGGTGATCGTGGCACATTTTACACCGACGCCACACTCTTGAATCGCATGGGCTGCATCGACTGTAATCTGATCATCAGTTGCGTCTCGACTTTGAACCGACAGATCGAAATAACGGAGCTCTACATCGACATACTGAAGGATCAGTTTCTCCTTAATAAACTGCCAGATAATTCTGGTCATTTCATCCCCATCGAGCTCAACAACTGGTCCTTCTGCTTTGATCTTTTTTGCCATACCGTGATTCACTCCTCGTTACTTTCCGTCAGTCTGATTCTATCTTCATGTGCGATTATGGTGCTCATGACCATCTGTTGTACCAAGACACCGGCTGCCTTCCACAGGTGGTCCCAATCTCGGGTGAATTACAATAGAAAAAGTTGAGTACATGACTTCATATCTTTCGTACTCCCCGCTTCGTACTCCCCGCATAGAACACTCCTGTGAAACGGCACGTATTCGTCGGCTTTTAACGGGAGAGGCTGAAGGAACTATCAACCTTACGTTCTAGACCTCAACCTACTGAAGTACTTCATCTAACTCTCGACGAATCAATATCGACCATTTCTTATACCCTTCTCCGTTGAGATGAAGCTGGTCATCAACAAAAAGTTCATCCCGCGGATTCCCAGAAGGGTCAAGGAAATGATCTGCTGTCGGGATAAAGTAGGTGGCGGGCGTCGACAAAGAAAGCTTTTGAAGACGAGTATTTACCTTACGAATAAACGGCCATGCAGAAAATCGTTTTCGTGTCGGTGTTATTTCGATGAAAAAAACTGGGGCCTGTGGGCGATGTTTTCTAGAAACTCCTGCAATGTATCTGGCGCATTCTTCTACCTGTTCGGGGGAATGATCTTCCGGTTTCCCCTGAACATCATTGGCTACAAACACAACTAATGCGCTGTACTCGTGCGGATGAATCAAACGTTTTGCAAAAACTGCTAAGTCGCTGTACTTGGCACCACCATACCCTCGCTGCACGACTTGGTAGGGTGCCATATCAATCTCAATAGTGTCCCACCGCCGGATGCTACTACTCCCGATAAAGAGGATGGCATCTTCTGGATCTCTCTGAACGACATCCCTCTGCTCAAGTGTCTCAATATCCTGACTCCATCGCTTCATTGCCTTTTCTCGATATTGAACAAGGAACTCTGCAGCGAGTTCTGGCCCCGTGTCAAGAAGACTTCCCTGCGATGGTCTGCTTTGTGCTGCAAGACCAACGGCATGAAGGAAGGAAAAGCAGGTGACGCAGACATAAAGGGGCATCGCGACACGTGATGGCATCAGTGCAGAGTAAAAGTTTTTGCACATAATTAAATAAACAGCCTTTTTCATATCATAATAGGATTAAATTTCCTATCTTTTAAACATATGGTTCTCAATAAACGGTCGCAGCATTCCAGTAGCTATGATTTCGCTGGTTTTCACAAGAGAGGCTTTCCATGCACTCCTCCTTTTCACCATTCTTTGTCTCTTCAAGAAACATCTTGCCCTTTTTGTGCCTGGTCTTCGCTCACTTTCTCTTCCCATTGAACGATGCACACCCTGCTCCGAACAGCAGCCGTCCAAATGTTCTTTTTATCGCGATTGATGATTTAAGGCCTGAGCTTGGTTGCTATGGCAATAAAGATATTCATAGTCCAAATCTCGATAAGCTTGCAAAACAAGGGCGATGTTTTCTTCGCGCATATTGCCAAGAAGCCATTTGTTCGCCATCGCGAGCAAGCCTACTTACTGGATCCCGACCCGACACAATTGGTGTGATTGAAAACCGAGCATACTTTCGTGATCTCAACCCGCAAATCGTAACACTGCCACAACACTTTATTACTCATGGCTATACCGCTGTATACAGCGGAAAGATATTCCATGGGCGGATGACAGATGAACAGCACTCGTGGAATCACAAGCCGAATAGAAAGGGTCTCACTCGCCCAACAACTCCTGGTGGAAACGCACTTCCTGGAAACCAAAGAATCTATGCGAGAAACAAAGCTCGAATGGTTGCGCTCTATGGAGAAAGTTCTTCTCGTGGGCTGATTCATGGCCCTGCGTTTGAAGCTGCGCCGGTTGAAGACGACGGGTATGTTGATGGGTATAACACACGCGTTGCCATACAAACCCTCGACGAACTGGTGCAACAAGACAAACCATGGTTTCTCGCACTTGGCTTTGTGCGGCCACACCTTCCTTTCCATGCGCCAAAAAAATATTTCGACCTGTATGACCCGGAAGAAATACAACTAACAACTACCCAAGAACCTCCTCAGGATGGAGCCTCGATGGGGCTTCATGCATCTTTTGAACTTCGTACGCGACATGGAATACCCAAGTCAGGACCGCTCAATAAATCACTCTCCAGAAAACTCCTCCACGCATATTACGCATGTGTAAGCTACGTCGATGCTCAAATTGGACGTGTCATTGCATCGCTTGAAAAAAATAAGGTACGAGAGAACACTATTATTGTTGTGTGGGGCGACCACGGCTGGCACCTTGGGGAATATGGTATCTGGGGAAAAGCTACGAATTACGAGATTGCCACTCGCGTCCCGCTTATCATCTCCACACCATCAATGCCTCAGAAGGGAACTTCTTCCGATAGTCTTGTTGAGTTGATTGACATCTACCCAACACTCTGTGATCTAGCCAACATTCCTCAGCCAGATCATCTTGCTGGAAAAAGTCTTGTCCCAGTGCTACACAACCCCAACGCAATTATAAAGGGTGTGGCCATGAGCCAGTTTCCGACCCCAGCACTTCGTGAATGGGCAGCTAATCCATTATCGCCCGAAATGCGTGAAACCTTTTTTGGACCGCTTATCAGTCAGGTGGAGCAAAAAATCAGAGAACAACAAGGTAGCCGGTGGAGCCGAGAACTTTTTGAAAAGTATCTTATGGGCTATACGCTTCGGGACCCTCGCTACCGATACATTGAATGGCGAGACACACGAAATCCAAATTCAGAGCCCATATACCAGGAACTCTACGACCATCTCTGCGATCCACATGAAACAGTCAACATCGCACGCTCTCAGCCAAAAGAAGTTGTACGCCTATCAGGTGAACTTCAACATCTCTTAGGAAAATAGGCACGCCCTTCGTATCTCCGCATACTCCTATTTTGAATGTATCGCAGAACGAGTGCCTTGCCAGCCTTCGGCGTGCCACGTATCGAGGCGTTTGATTTCTGATGCATACAGGGGGGAATCGATAACGTTTTCATTTTCTTGTGAATCCTTACGGTGGTCGTACAACTCTGTGAACACGACCTCATTGCCTTTCTTCTGATCGACCCACACCGTATATCGAAAACGATCTGTTGTCATTGAATACCCCATAATATTTCCGCGTGGATATTGTGAAAAAGCAGCACGCTTCCATGGGCGACTCGGTGTCTGAAGAAGCCCAGCAAAACTGTCACCTTCAAGGTGCTGAGGTTTTTCAAAACCAGCAAGATCACAGAGCGTTGGATAGATATCAACAAACTCAACTGGTGAAGCAATCACTTCGCCAACAGATTTCTGCTGCGGTGCGACCATAATCAGCGGAGAACGCGTATCAAGTTGGACATTTGTATGCTTACACCAGCAACCATGTTCCCCAAGCTTCCAACCATGATCACCCCACACAACGACAATCGTATTCTCCGACAATCCGGACTCTTGAAGTCCCTTGAGTACTCGACCAATACATGCATCAATAAAACTTACGGCTGCATAATACCCATGCCTGAGTTTCTTTGACGTCTCATTATCTAAGGGGCCCTTTGGTGGTATCCCTTCATAATTTCGCAACTCGCCGAATGTTGTTAGTGCCTTACTATAAGCGTTCTTCGGTGCGAATGGGTTTGGAGCCAAACCAATGGCCTGCGGCTTGTAAAAATCCCAATACTTCTTCGGTGAATTGAATGGAAGGTGTGGATTCTGGAATCCTACGGCCAAGAAAAAAGGCTGATCTGTATGTGAAAGCTGCTGTATCGTTTGTACGGCCAATGTCGCAAGCGCGCCGTCTGAATATTCCTCATCATCAACTTCTGCCGATTCAGTTGGTGGACCTCGACTTGCTCTACTGAGATCTTTCCCTTTCAGACCTTTTTTCCTTGCAGCCCGCTTCTTCTCATCCATTCGAGAAATATTTTTCTTAAGAACATATCGTGAACCAGTACCCGGCTTCAGTGCTGGCTCTGACCATGAAATCGCATCATCAAAACCACCGTGATATATCTTCCCCATGCTGATCGATCGATATCCATGATCTTTGAAATGCTGAGAAATGGTTACCACATCAGGAACATGATCACGAAAATGTGTATTAAGATCCCAAACCTTTGTTGAGTCAGGGCGCAAACCAGTCATCAAACTTGTACGAGAAGGTGAACACACGGCCTGCTGGCAGTGTGCGTTTGAGAACGCCGTACCCCGTGAAGCCAACTTATCGAGATGTGGGCTATGAATATGCTCGCAACCAAAGCAACCAAGTTCAGGCCGTAAATCATCCACTGCGATAAAAAGAACATTTGGCTGACTTTTTGCCACAACCGAAATCAGAGTGATAAAAAAACAACACACGAAACGTAAAGTCATATGCCTAACGATATGACTCGATCTGAAACTGTGAGTGCTCGAAAACATGGCATACATAACTTGAGACATACCAACTCCGTCTATGCTTCAACGCTGTGGATTTATTTCGAGAGTTACCTTTTTGACTTCCCCCGTAAAACGACTGTTTCGATAAGGCCCTAGCTGATGTCCTAGAACCGGAGATCCGCGATCACAGGCAACGTCAGCACCTTCATCAATTGAGAACTGGCTTGGAATCGTACGCTTAATACGAGCAGAAACAGGTGATTCCTCATTCACAATCAGATTCACATCACCACCGGCTCCTTTCCCACCTCCATCATACTGAAAATCAACAACAATGGTGTTGGAACCAGGCTGGAGAGGCTGGCTTGATTTCACAACTATTCTGTCACCTAAATCGTTGTACACGTAACTCGCGAGTCCATCTTCAACAAGTATGGCCCAACCACCAAAGCGACCGCCTTGGGCAAATATCACACCATTAGCTTCTTCCGTTATCTCAACTTCAGCAGTTACTCTGCTTGAACAGTTCTTAATGCTCAGAAGTGCATTCTCATTAATATTAATGGCACCCGGATACAGGGTAAGACTTGTGCGATCACCCATTAATGTTGGCCGACCAGCGACCTCTGGCAAAAGACGCTCTAGCAATCGATCATCAAGCGGAAAAGCTCCGTTTTCCACTGCCTCTTGGACAAATTGCTCTTTCATTGCCGCGAGGCGATCAGGGTATTGGCTCGATAGATCATGCGCAAGGCTGAAGTCTTCCTGTGTATTGAATAACTGCCAACCAGTATCGTCTTTAATTTCATTGAGTTTCTTGTTTTCCCACGGAAGTTTAACCGTTGCACGAGCCAACCACCCATTATTGTAGATTGCACGATTACCGATGATTTCAAAATACTGGACTGAGTGTTTTTCTTTTGCATCACGATTATCGAATGCATACATCAAACTTGTTCCTTGCATGGGAACCTGAGGCACACCATTTACGACGGTTGGTTCAGTAATTCCCGTGGCTTCAAGTACCGTCGGTGCTATATCAATCACATGACTAAACTGACTTCGAATCTCACCTTTTGCCTTCATCCCTGCAGGCCAGTGAATGACTGTTCCGTTCCTTGTGCCGCCAAAATCACCAGCAACCTGCTTTGTGAAAGCAAATGGTGTATCGAACGCGATTGCCCAACCGACTGACATATGCGGATAGGTTGCACGGCCACCCCATTCATCAAGATGCGAAAGTTGCTCTTCAACTGTCTCCTGTCTGCCATTGAGCATGTTGCCCCAGTTCCAATTCCCAGTGTAGTTCCCCTCTGCACTGGTCCCGTTATCTCCAGAAATATAAATAACGAGTGTGTTATCCATCTTTCCAAGATCGTCGATTGCACCAAGGAGTCGGCCCACTTGATGATCGGTATATTCAGCGAAGGCTGCGAAAACCTCTGCCTGCCGAGCAAATACTTTCTTTTCATTGTCTTCCAATGAATCCCAAGCGGGAATACTATCTGCCGTTTTTGCCAGTTTCGTTCCAGCAGGGACTACACCCATTTCAATTTGCCGAGCAAGAGTCTCTTCACGGAGAACGTCCCAACCAGCATCAAACTTCCCTCGATATTTCTCGCACCACTCACTGGGAACCTGATGCGGTGCATGCACACCCGGCGCGGAGTAATATATGAAGAATGGCTTTTCTGGCGTCATCGAGTGCTGCTGTTTCATCCACTCAATCGATTCCCGAGTCATATCATCTGCAAGGTGATAGCCCTCATGATCTGGAAAATCTATATTCGTTACTCCATCGTGTAACGTCGGTTCGTACATGTTCTCCTCAGCCCCAATGAACCCATAAAACTTTTCGAACCCCTGACGAGTTGGCCAGGTATCTTGAGGCCCCGAAACAGTTGTTTCACGACCAAGGGTTGAGTGCCACTTACCAAAGGCTGCGGTGTTGTACCCGTTGAGCCTTAAAATCTCTGCAAGTGACGCTGTGTCATTCGGAAGACGACACGTATTTCCCGGGAAACCCGTTGCTATCTCGGGGATTGAGCCCATATTGAGCACATGATGATTCCGACCGTGCCGCAAGGCTGCACGTGTTGGTGCACAGAGTGCCACAGTATGAAATCGGTTGAATCTCAACCCGTTCGAAGCAAGATGGTCGAGCGTTGGCATCGCTATTGGGCCACCAAATGATGCGGGCCCCCCGAACCCAAGGTCGTCAAGCAGTATCACCACAACGTTTGGCGAATCTGCAGGAGCCGACATACGATCATCTTCTGGCATGCTCACTTGAGAGGGATCAACTTCATGAACGGTTGGATGGCGGACGTCGGCAACAGGAAGATGCTGATGGACGGTGCCTTCTCTGGCGGGTATGGCCTCCTCCGCAATGGTTTTTTGAAAAATGCTGAGAACCAAGAAACAGCCAAGAACGGTATACCGAAACAACTGAATCACCTTAGAAATACTCGATGACGATAGAAACATTTTCTCACCTGAAACAAAAGGAATAAGAATGTGTACCAAATGACGTTCTTAAACGTGCTCCCTGTTATGACCCATAATAGACGAACTATTATGGTAGGTGCACTTTGTAAAATTTTAATATTAGACAACTCGTTGGAACTATTTTGCGAAAGTCCTAATTTCGTAATAAAATACTTTTAACATTGGAGATCCATGATCGATGAAGTGTTCACTCCGGCTATGTAGCCCTTCCTTCAAGACATTCACAAAGAGGTACATCTTTTCACTTTGTATTTCATTGGGCGCATGGAGCACTGTATTGGCAGACGTTCATCTCCCTCGTTTTTTTTCAGACAATATGATACTGCAACAGAATCAGACAAATGCGATCTGGGGCTGGGCAGACCCTGGTGAAAAAGTTGTTGTTCACGCAAGCTGGAAAGCCACTTCTTCAACGGTCACGGATGATGAGGGCCGGTGGAAAGTTTTTTTAAAAACGCCATCGCACGGGACAGGACATTCACTTCGTGTTGGTGGCTCAAACACAACTATCATTACCAATGTCGCTATTGGTGAAGTCTGGCTTTGTTTAGGGCAATCCAATATGGGCTGGTCAGTTCAGAACAGCTTTGAAGCGGATGGTGAATCAGCAGTTGACCTTCCGAACCTAAGAATTTTTAAGTCTGCCCGAGAACATTGGCATAAGCCCCTTGAGGAAAATCGTGACAGACTTTCCGTTTGGAAAGGCTGCACTCCCGAGTCCGCAATGGAAACTTCTGCAGTTGCTTATTTCTTCGGAAAGAAAATCCATCAAGAACTCGGCATTCCTGTTGGGATCATTCAACGTGCCTATGCGGGAACACCAATTGAAGGGTGGCTTCCGTGGGATGAACAAAAGAATGACCCACGATCAAAAGCCCAAAAAGAACTGCTTGAGCAAACGGCTTCACGCATGGCAGAGAAACGAGGTGAAACAGTCGAAAAAGCAATCGCAACCTTTGAGTCTGAATTGGCTAGCTACAACGCCAAAATTGATGCTGGTGAAACAATGAAGAACAAGTTTAAACAACTCACCCCACCGATTATTACTCGCCCGGCAACGCTCGGACATCAGTTTCCAGAGAATATTTTCAATGCCATGGTCGCACCAGTAACTCCTTATGGAATTCGTGGAATCGTCTGGTATCAGGGAGAGCGGAACTCGAAAAACGTTCCTCAGGCGATGCACTATCAACACCAACTGGAAACACTTGTGAACTTCTATCGCAAGGAATGGCACCAGAAATCGAATGGTCACATGCCAGAAGATTTCCCTGTCCAAATAACTCAACTTCCAAGCTGGCATGCTCCACAGTCTGCTCCTAGTGAAGGCATTGAATCTCCTTGGGTTGTCAATCGTGAGTCCATGCGTCTCGCAACAAAGAATCTTCCAAATACACATATGGCTGTCTCCATCGACACAGGGGACGCCATAGCATTACATCCGAAAAACAAAAAACCGATTGGTATTCGACACGCAATCATCGCACTAAAAAATACGTATGGGAAGTGTCCAGTTGGTGAAGGCCCCACATACCGCAATCACAAAATAGCGAAGGGAAAAATTCTCATCGAGTTTGATTCTGTTGGATCTGGCCTGCGGCCCGCACGTCAAGAACCAATGAATGGATTTGCTATCGCTGGCAGTGATCGTCAGTGGCATTGGGCTGATGCAAAAATTACAGACAACACTATCGTTGTTTCTTCTACGAACGTCATTGAGCCTGTTGCGGTTCGCTATGCATGGGCCATGAATCCTTCACAACGCAATTTACTGTATAACGAAGAGGGCCTACCCGCGTCCCCATTCCGCACTGACAATTGGGAACTCTGTGATCCAGAAGCAGACATAGTCGAGGTCACGAAACCGCACAAATCAAGTGACTATACTCCTCGCGATTGGGACCGACCGGTAATGAAACAGTAATCCATTCGAGCTGCTCAGATAGAGTTGTAGAGTTGCTCAGAACTTTTGTAACTTGAAGATGAAATGAGATTTTCAATGCAATTCTTTTCACTGATTCGGCATATACTCTTCGGCTCCTGTTTCATGGCGATTGCATCAGCCAATCCGGCAAACGCTCAGGATTCGTGGAGAGACTTATACAGGCCACAGACATTTGATGGCATGCCCTGTCGAGTCATGACGCCTCTTTCTTTTGCCCCCAACACGAACTATCCAGTGATTGTCTCTCTTCACGGAGCGGGCGGCAAGGGGACTGATAACAAGAAACAACTAAAAGACTGGAACCGTCAACTCGCAGAAAAACAAATACGAATGGATTTCCCCTGCTACGTGGTTGCCCCGCAAGCCGATCAGCTATGGAACTCCGAACACCTCCGAAAAATAAAAAGTATTATCGACACCCTGCCCTCAACTGATATGGATCGCATCTACATTCTTGGGCATTCAATGGGCGGTCATGGCACCTACATATTCACTCAACTCGACCCTGACTTCTTCGCGGCTGCAGCACCATCTGCCGGGAGTGGGCTGCGACGCACAGAACCATTTATTGATCCAGAAAAAATTAAGGATCTACCTATCTGGGCTTTTCATGGAGACAAAGACAGCGTCTGCCCAATTGAAAAAGACCAGGCAGTATTTGATGAAATGAAACGCCTCGGTGGCAACATGAAGTTCACGGTCTGGCAAGGGGACAATCATGGTGTCTCCGGGAAATTCATTCCTGGTGCAAAAAACGGTACGACACACACAAGCAGCGAACGCTGTGATAGTGAGCCCGACTTCTTGAAGTGGCTTTTTGCACAGTCGAAGTAAGGACGCTGGGAAAGACACGATCTATCGGCTGTGCCGACCCATTTCAGCCAACGAGGTTTTTAAGAATCTCTGTAGCTTGCTCAACCTCACGCAAATCAATCCATTCATCAGCAGTGTGCGCCTGGGAAATCGACCCCGGGCCAAAGACAACACAAGGCAGACCTGCCGCAGCGTAGACACACGCGTTAGTTCCATAGCGGGCCACTTCTTCAACAACATGAATGCCGGTTTTTTTTACAGCCTCTCGAAGACTCGCAGCCGCTGCGGCTGCCCCAGTTCCTTTGTCCGACAGTCCTGAACTCGCAAGAAATGGTTCTTCATGGTCAATCACAGCAGTTGGGCAGTTGGCAGAAACATAATCAATCACCTCTTGCCTTGAGATCCGCGGGTCTTCTCCTGGTACCAATCGACGATCAATTTCAAGAACAACACGATCTGGCACGAGGTTTACACCCATGCCACCATGGATCGTCCCCACACTGAGTGTTGGTGCACCACAAGGATGCGATGAGTCACGAAGAGAAAGTTTTTGTGCCAAAGACTCCAACACCAGCGCAACTCTCGAAGCAGAATAAATTGCATTCAAGCCTTTCTCCGGATAAGAACTATGGCAAGCCTGACCATGGACTGTCATCCGCCAACGAACTGCCCCTTTGTGTTGGGTTACCAAATGAAGACCAGTTGGTTCAGCCACAACGACCATGTCTGGTAGGCCAGACAAAACAGATCGAATCAATTCTTCTGCAACCTTATCACTCTCACGACCACACATTTGAAGGAGTGTGGTAAAAGCTTTCGCCCCTGAAAAACCAAACTCTTCATTTACGCTTGCGACAAAAACAACTGAAGCATGCCGTGCTTCAAAAGTCGATAAATCCTCAAGTGCTGCCACCATCGACGCCATACCCCCTTTGACGTCACACGCCCCTCTTCCAAATAACTGGCCATTCTTGATGGCTGGAGAAAATGGCTCTATCGTCATGCCATCAACAGGCACGGTGTCCTGATGTACATCCCAAAGAAGCACTGGTGAGCCCGACCTGGTGGCTGGTAACACAGCCACCACGTTCTCACGTCCCGGGGAAACGTGCTGCCGAACGGCGGTTATTCCGACTTTACTGAGCCGATTGAGAAGATACTCGGTCACCCTCCCTTCAAGGTATTCGTGCCCTGACAGGGCACGACCCATCGGATTGACGCTGGGACGGCGAACAAGATCTGCCAGAATTTCAGTGCAGTCAGCCATAGACCCCACCGTAGCAGGTTTATTCATGAATTCCTGAAAAAACAATCCCGGGAGCCGCTCGCCGATTTGCCTCAGAGACTGTATAAAGGAGTGGTGGAAAACCGGTGCGCAACGCCGTTTTTTTCGTCGCATACTTTGTGACGTTTTTCACAAAGTCAGTGTATTCCGCGTTTTACTTCGTTTTAGACCTCGCTTTCGCTTCCCTCCACCTGCAGACAGCGACATCCAATCCCATGGACACTATTCTCCCTGTTCTGCTCTTTGTTGTTATTGCAGCAGCGGTTTCGGTAAGCCTGATCATTCTTCCACGCTTGGTTGCCCCAAGACGCAGTGGTGCAGTAAAAGAAATGCCATATGAAAGTGGAATGGATCCAATTCATGATACGAGGCGCCGGTTTGACGTGCGATTCCACCTTGTCGCCGTAACATTTCTTGTATTTGATGTTGAGTTACTCTTCCTCTATCCCTGGGCTGTTGCCAGTCGCTCACCTGCGGGCATTGATGCGGCGGTAGCCGAGGGAATGCTTTCGAGTAGAGGTCTTGCCTTTGCTGGCGGTCTTATCTTCATTCTTCTCGTTGTTGTGGGCTTTGCTTACGACTGGCGAAAGGGGGTCTTTCGATGGCGGTAGCACAGTCGGGTTCAACCGGCATTGAACTTCCGGAAAACGTTGTTGTCAGTCGGCTCGATGAACTAGCGAGCTGGTGTCGAAAAAATAGTTTGTGGCCAATGCCATTTGCAACAGCGTGTTGTGGTATTGAGCTCATGGCAACTGGAGCTGCCAAACATGATCTAGCTCGATTCGGTGCTGAAGTTTTTCGGTTCAGTCCTCGTCAATGTGACTTGATGATCGTTGCTGGTCGCGTCGTCATGAAAATGCTGCCTGTGCTCCAAAGAATTTGGCAGCAAATGCACGAGCCGAAGTGGTGCATATCGATGGGCGCCTGTGCAAGCACTGGTGGTGTTTTTGACACCTATGCTGTCGTTCAGGGAATTGATCGGTTCATTCCGGTTGATATGTATGTTCCTGGTTGTCCTCCCCGTCCAGAACAGCTCATACAAGCGATCATTGATCTACAAGACAAGATTCAACAAGAAGGCACACTTAAGGGCCGTGAGTTCAATACCCGTCAACGTCAGGACCAAAAGCGTGCTCTTGTGGAATGCCCAGAGATTCTTTCACTCGACGCATCCCGTAATCCAAATTTGCAACGCGAGCTTTCAAATTCTGTCACTAATCCAAACTAATTTTATTTCCCGTAGTTTCCTTTGGCCGTGATGACTGATTCAACCGAAACAAAAGAACCTAAAGCCGTTGAGAACCCTCATGTGGTCGCTCTCATTGAGCTATGTGGTGCTGTAGAGTCTTCAGTATTTCGGAACCAGCAACGAGTTGTTATCCCTGCTGATAAGTCACTCGACGCACTGTCCCTTCTCAAAAACCGTGGTTTCGATTTATTGATCGATGTCAGTTGTGTCGACTACCTCGAATACCGCGGTGCGAAGCACCGATATGGCCTTGTGTACCTATTAGCCTCTACTGCAGGCCACCAGCGACTGACTATTCGAGTTTTTGTAGATGACCCCGAGCCAACAGTCGCAAGTGTTGTGCCTTTATGGGAAGCAGCGAACTGGCTAGAGCGTGAGGTGTGGGACCTTTTTGGCATTCGCTTTACCGGCCATCCCGACTTACGCAGGCTCGTCATGCCAGAAGAATTCACCGCGCATCCCCTGCGTAAAGATTATCCACTCCAAGGCCGTGGGGAACGTCATAACTTCCCCGTTATCACACGCGACCATAGCTGACCTCTTTTAAAAAAAATCCATATGGCTATCGCCCCAACCGAAATCGAAACTCCACCAGAGGCTAGAAGTGAAGACTACCTTTGGACGCTGAACTTCGGTCCACAGCATCCTGCAACACATACGACGTTGCGATTGGTTCTGAAGCTCGAGGGCGAGAGGGTTGTTGATGCAGTTCCTGAAATGGGCTACCTCCATTCAGGCTTCGAAAAAATAGGCGAACATCTCACATTTAACCAATATGTCACTGTTACCGATCGGATGAATTACATCTCACCGATGGCCAACAATGTAGCGTGGCACCATTCGGTTGAGACACTTCTTGGCATCGACCTCACGCCACGTTGTACCTATATCCGCACCATTGTTGCCGAACTGGCGCGAATCAGTGATCACCTGCTGTCGAACGGTGCAGTTGGTCTTGATACAGGGGCATTTACTTACTTCCTCTATGCCTTCTATCAGCGTGAAGTGATCTACGACATCTTCGAGACGCTTTGTGGAGCTCGTTTTACAAACAGCTACACCCGCGTTGGAGGTGTGTCGCAGGACTTTACCCCTCTTGTCATAGAGAAGACGCGAGCGTTCCTTAAAACGTTCCCCAAAACACTGAATGATATGGAGCGATTGCTGAACCGTAATCGTATTTTTGTCGATCGAACCAAAGGTGTCGGCCTTCTCACGAAAGAGGAGGCTATCAATCGAGGTGCAACGGGGCCTGTTGCGCGAGCGAGTGGCGTAACAAGAGACCTTCGGCGAGACGAGCCATACTTGGCATATTCCGATTTTGACTTTCAAGTTAGCTGTGCTTCAGCTGGCGACTGCTATGCAAGGTACCTCGTTCGAATGCAGGAGATGCGGGAAAGCCTCAAGATCGTTGAACAGGCAATTGAAAACCTACCAAGTGGGCCCGTTGATGTCGGTATCGATGAACGAATGGCGCTGCCGACAAAAAAGCAGGTATATTCAACGATCGAAGGGACCATCTCGCACTTTGAGCTCAGCATGAGTAACAGAGGGTTTGAGGTTCCGTGCGAGGAAGCATATGCCGCTATCGAGGCGCCAAATGGTGAACTCGGTTTTTATCTTGTTGGCGATGGCGAGGATCAGGCATATCGAGCTCGATGCAGGCCACCTTCGGTTTTGAATTTTGCCATGTTTCCACATCTTATCCGTGGCCACACGCTCTCAGACGTTGTAGCGGTACTCGGGAGCCTTAATATTATTGCAGCGGAGCTCGACCGATGATTGCGAATCGCAAAGTCCTTACTGAAGACATGCTTGCACGCATAGAAGCGTTAGCTTCTCGCTACCCAACGAAACAAGCATTAACGTTACCTGCCCTGCATGTTGTCCACGACGAGCTACGGCATGTTCCGCTTGATGCTGTCGTTGAGATAGCCGAACTACTTGATCTCGCCCCGGCAGAAGTTCAGGACACTCTGACCTTCTACCAATTTTTTTACCAAGACAAGCCCCATGGAAAAGTTCGGGCATTCGTTTGTCGCTCAATCTCGTGTGCACTTCGTGGTGGTGAGCAAGTACTTGACCACCTTTGTGAAAAAGCAGGAATCAAGCCTGGCGAAACAACTGCCGACGGGAATATCACCATTGAACCCGCTGAATGTTTGGGCGCCTGCGACTTTGCGCCATGCATGCTTGCTGGAAATGATTTGCATAAAGATTTAACACCGGAAAAAGCAGACGCATTCCTGGAATCGGTTGGGAGGCAAAACGGATGAGCTCCTTTGATACATTTGAGCCTGTGCTCCTCGAAGCCGCTGGCATTGATGATGGCCATACAATTGAAAGCTATCGTAGCCGCGGTGGATACGCCCCACTTGAAAAGTTGCTTTCCGAAAAACAGCCGCCTGAGGTTGTGGAAATGGTGAAATCGTCTGGTCTCCGTGGGCGTGGTGGTGCGGGATTTATGACTGGCTTGAAGTGGACATTCCTTCCAAAAGATCATCCTGGGCCAATCTATTTGTGTGTCAACGCGGACGAGAGTGAGCCCGGTACATTCAACAACAGAATTCTCATGGAAGACGACCCTCACCAGGTTCTTGAGGGCACGATCATATCGGCGTATGCAACGCGAGCCAGTACGGCATATATCTATCTTCGTTATGAATACCCGAAAAGCTGGGACATCCTTCAAAAAGCAATTGATGAAGCATATGCAGCGGGATTCCTCGGAGAGAACATTAAAGGCAGTGGGTTCTCTCTCGACATATATCTCCATCGTGGTGCTGCTGCATACATCTGCGGTGAAGAAACCGGGCTTATTGAGAGTCTTGAAGGCAAGCGAGCATGGCCTCGAATAAAACCGCCTTTCCCTGCCATCGAAGGAGTGTTCCGCAAGCCAACGGTTGTGAATAACATCGAGACAATGGCATGCGTGGCACAAATCGCACGGCGAGGTGTTGATTGGTTCCGTTCAATTGGAATCCCTGCTGATCCGAACAATCCGAGAGATCCAGGAAGTTATGGGCCAAAACTCTATTGCCTGTCTGGTCATGTTGAAAAACCTGGGTGTTACGAAGCACCTCTTGGAATTACTGCACGAGAATTAATTGATCGTTTCGGTGGTGGTGTCTGGAAAGGGCGGCAGGCAAAAGCAGTCATTCCGGGAGGCATCTCCATGGGGCTGATGACCGAAGATGAACTGGATACTCCGCTCGATTTTGCTGGACCGGGAACGGTTGGTTGCCTCGGTCTTGGAACGGCTGCTGTTGTTGTCGTCGACGAGACCGTTAGCATCGTTGATTTCCTGCATAATTCATGCCGTTTTTTCGCACACGAGTCCTGCGGTCAGTGCACGCCATGCCGAGAGGGTACAAGTTGGTCGCTCCGAATGCTCGAGCGTATCCGAGCCGGAAAGGGTAGATTGCGAGATCTCGATCTCCTCGCAGAAATTGGTGACACGATGGGCATGATGCCCGGGTCAACAATCTGCGGCCTTGCTGACGGAGCTGCCTGGCCAATCAAGAACTCCATTGCGAAATTTCGTGATGAATTTGAAGACTACATCAAACAGACGAATCCAACCGGCTACATGGAAACTGATCCTGTTCCTGCCTTGCCAATTGTTACTACTCACTAACTCATTTTTACTGCTTACTACTTTCCATCATGCCCACAGTCATTGTTGACGATCAGGAAATCGAGATAGGAGCCGACGAACGGCTCAACTGCATTGAAGCCGCCCGCCGGGCGGGTGTCGAGATTCCCCATTATTGCTGGCACCCGGGACTTTCTGTTGTGGCGAGCTGCCGCATGTGTCTCATTCAGGCTGGTACTCGGAATGCTGAAACTGGTGAAGTTTCAATGATTCCAAAACTTGTTCCAGGGTGCCAAACGCCGGTCAAAGACGGAACTGTTATTGTTACTGACAGTGAGGCTGTTCAGGAAAGTCGTGCCCGTGTTGAGGAAGCACTGCTCATTGATCACCCAATTGACTGTCCGATCTGTGACAAGGCTGGCGAATGCCTGCTGCAGGACTATCACTTTGAGCACGGACAGAGCGAACGGCGGGCTGACATTCATGCCTTTAGTAGCCGCCGTCGAGATGTTGGGCCAACCGTTACTCTTTTTGTCGATCGCTGCATCATGTGCACACGATGCGTTCGGTTCACACGAGAGGTCTCCGGTACAGCAGAACTCATGGTCTCTGCCCGTGGTGCGAAAGAAGAAATAGATACGTTCCCTGGATTTCCGCTTGATAATAAATTGGCTGGAAATGTTGTCGACCTATGCCCAGTTGGTGCTCTGGGGGATAAAGACTTTTTGTATCAGCAGAGAGTCTGGTTTTTGAAGAAAACGGAAAATGTGTGTGGTGGCTGTGCAGCAGGATGTTCAATAGTGACCGAGCACAACCAGGACACGGTATACCGACTCAAACCACGTGAAAACTTACATGTAAACAAGTGGTGGATGTGTGACGAGGGCCGCTATGGATGGCATCATCTGCATGATGCAACACGAATCGTCGAGGTAAGCTACCGGAATAATGAAGACTCTCAGACTATCGAATGGGCAGACGTTTTACGCCGCCTGCCTACAGACCTGACTGATGCAGGTCGACTGGGTGTTGCTGTTTCACCAATGCTTACCGTTGAAGAAGCTTGGATGCTGTGTTCAGTTGCGCGGACAATTGATCCGGACGCGTATCTTGCAGTTGGTCATGTGCCATCAACTGGTGCTGATGAATCCTTCCCCGGTGGGTTTACAATTCGCGGTGAGAAGGCTCCAAATCGCATTGGCGTTGAAATGGTTCTCAGTATGTTCGGGGCTGTTTCTGAGGGCGGCGCGGTTCCGGGGTGGAATGACTTCCTTGAACAGGTGCGAGCAAAAACAATTCAATCGGTGTGGGTAACAGCTGGTTACCCAACACCCGAGGAATCCTGGTGCGATGAAGCAACGGCGGCAACCTTTGAAGAGCTCAACTGCCTTGTTGTTCAAGACTTATTTCAATCTCCACTCTCTAACCGAGCTACGTGGTGCTTGCCTGCGGTCGGATTTGCTGAGCGAAGCGGCACGTGGGTCAACTGCGGTCATCGCGCGCAGACCTTCGAACAAGCAATTCGTCCTCCCGCTGGTGTCTGGCCAGAGGGCCGATTCTTTTGGAATCTCCTTGGACGAGGAGGCCTGTATGATCCCGAGAGCATTCGAAAACAAATTGCTGAAAGTTCTGCCAGCTTCGCTGTCTTATCAGGTGATGTGCCATCCATTGGCCTCGATCTGAGATTGCAGCAGGTGGCAGTCACCTAAGCCAATAATAACAGAACGCCTCGCACTACTCCCTTCGAACCAAACATTCAATGACCGCTCTCCTTCCATCACCCGAAACAATTGCTGCACTCGTCAAGATCGGTCTGCTTGTCGGCGGCCTCATGACAGCAGCGGCTTATTTGGTTCTCGTTGAGAGATGGATAGCAGCTTGGGTTCAGGATCGACGTGGACCAAATCGTGTCGGTATTCCGCTGACAAAAATTCGTTTGTTTGGATTAGGGCAGCCACTCGCAGACGGCCTCAAAATCATTTTCAAGGAGGACTTCACTCCGAGGCATGTTGATAAAGTGCTTTATAATGCAGCACCCTTGGCACTGCTCACTGCATCATTGGCTATTTTTGCTGCTATTCCTTTCGGAAGTGTACTCCCACCACTCAATATTCCGGGGCTTCCGGATCCCGTACCATTTCTTGTCGCACCTGGACTTGATGTTGGTGTTCTCTGGGTTTTCGCACTCTCAAGTATTGCCGTATACGGTGTTCTTCTCGGAGGTTGGGCCAGCAATAATAAATATGGTTTTCTTGGTGGGTTACGAAGTAGCGCTCAACTGGTTGCTTATGAAATCCCGCTTGGGCTGGGCCTGCTTGGTGTTGTTCTCGCGGCTGGCTCTTTGCAGCTCGACATCATCATGAACAAACAGGCAGAAACCGGTCTCTGGTATGCCTTCACTCAACCACTGGGATTTGTTGTTTTTCTCATTGCGAGTTTTGCTGAAGCTGCCCGCCTGCCTTTTGACCTTCCTGAAGCTGAGCAGGAACTAGTTGGTGGCTATCACACAGAATACGCCGGAATTAAACTCCTCCTTTTTCTTGTCTCTGAATTCCTGCATATGGTCACAGCTGCTTTCCTCATCGTTATCATGTTTTTGGGAGGATGGCACTTGTGGGGAATCACTGGAAGCACTCAAGAAGTCACATGGCTCGGTGCTTTTTTGAGATTTGGCGTACTTTCCGCCAAAATCTTTGCTGTGATACTCTTCTTTATGGTCGTTCGTTGGAGTTGGCCCCGATTTCGCTTTGATCAATTGATGAATCTCGCATGGAAAGTCATGTTGCCTCTTGGGCTCCTGAATCTTGTTGTTGTTGCAACAATTGAGGAATTTCGGTCTGCTCTGCAGTCAGCTCTTGGAAGTAGTCTGACAACTGGTGTTGCCGTTGGGGTGCCGTGGATTATCTTTTTCGGAGGATTGATTTGCGCTGGCTTACTTACACCTTCCGCCACGGACAATCGACCAATTCGCACCCGTGATCCTTTTGATCAAGAGCGACATCTGAAACAAGATGTACCGATGAATAAACCGTCTTCTGAATTAGTGGAGGCCTAGCATGAAACCATCTGATCCCGGAATAACATGGATTGATGAAAAGCCACTTGGTCTCGCAGAGCGACTTTACGTTCCTCTTTTTGTTCAAGGTCTTGCAACTACAAGTCGTCACCTGGTGAGCAAAAAGAATACCGTAAACTTCCCAGAACAACGTCCCGATGTTGGAAACCCTCTCATCTACCGAGGCGTCCACCGGCTCAACCGTGACGAGAATGATCGTGTGAAGTGTGTTGCTTGTTTTCTTTGTGCCACGGCATGCCCTGCCCACTGTATTGATATCGTCGCCACTGAAAGTCCTTGGGAAGATCGAGAAAAATATCCGGAGAGCTTCCAGATTGATGAACTCCGCTGCATTTTTTGTGGCATGTGCGAAGAGGCATGTCCTGTTGACGCTATTGAACTCACGAGCCTTCTTGACCTCACGGGAAAGAGTCGAGAAGAAATGATTTTTGATAAAGAGAAGCTGCTGAGCGTCTATGACATGACAAAAGATGCTGAGCCCATGAAGTCAGCTGACTTGGGGGGGACACTGTGACCCCTTTGTTTCGTTTATTTGCTGGAACAGGATCCCTCGAATTTCTTTCTCCAGGCATCTTGCTTGCTGTGGCGGTAACATGCCTTGCGGCAAGTCTTTACCTACTTCTTCCTAAATCTGGCCGGCATGGAAAAACCTCACGACGAGTAGGTTGGCTCATTGGTCTGATTACACTTGGGCTCTTTATTGCTACTGGACAACGGCTGGGGAATCTTGGGGAAGAAACTGTCTTCCTGATAGTTTCACTTGTTGCTGTTGTGAGTGCGGCTGCAACGATAACTTGTCGCTCTCCTGTCTACGCAGCAATCTGGTTTGCTCTTTGCTTGGCTGGTGTATCAGGCGTGCTGCTTGTTTTAGGTGCCCAGTTTCTCGGTGTTGCAACAATTGTTGTCTACGCAGGTGCCATTTTAGTGATGTTTCTTTTTGTTCTGATGCTGGCTCAGCCATCTGGTCTCACCACATCAGATCGCGTAACCAATGAGCCAATGCTTTCTGCAGTGGCAGGTGCTGTACTGCTTGGTCTTTTATCACTTTCAATTGGTCGGCTATCTGCCGAAGAGCCTCTCTGCTGCCGCCCTCCATCCAAGGCAGCTGCCCTCGGCGCAACAACAGTCGAAAAAACACCCACTGAAAGCGTGGACCTTTTGGCGTCTGACCAGGTGGCCCGGCTTGGTGGTGAGCTTTTCGGCCACCACCTCGTCGCTGTTGAGGCCGTAGGCATTCTTTTGCTCGTCGCGCTCATTGGAGCCATTGCCATTGTTTCAAATGGCCTCGAGGGTAGCCAAGCAGAAACTTCGTCTTTGCAAGAAGGGAGCCGATCATGACAACACTTTTATTGCTTGGCACTTCGCTTGCACTCCTTCAAAATGGATTGGTTGTTGGAGCAATTCTCTTTAGCCTTGGCCTTGTCGGCATCCTTTCAAGGCGAAACCTGATTGTCATGTTTCTTTCTGCTGAATTAATGCTTCAAGGCATTTCAGTAACACTTGTTGCCTGGAGTCGCTATCACGGTGACTTTGGCGGTCATGTTCTGGTCATCTTTGTACTCTCGGTAGCGGCATGTGAAGCGGCCATTGCTCTTGTTTTTGTTCTGCAGGCATTCACCCGAACTGGCCGTCTTGATTCTTCGGCATGGCAGACTCTTCGAGAAGCCACACTTGACCGTAGCATCGACCATGAAATCCCATCGCTTGATACTTCGATGCCCAGTTTTCCACGCCTCACCCCAGCGGGCCGATCACCTGACACTGATGAGCAAGCCGGGATGCAACGTGAACATGTTTGATCTCTATTATTCTCCTACAAATTTGTCGATATGACCCCGTCTTTCCTTCTTGTACTCGTTCCATTACTGCCCCTTCTCGCAGCTATTGCCACCGTTATTGGTGGGCGGAGGCTTGGTGCTCGAGCACATCTGCCGGCTGTTGTTGGTATAGCGGCAGCAGCGGTTGTTGCATTATCGCTTCTTGTAGTCACTGCCCGCAGCCGAGGAAATGCAGAAACACCTCGTCCTATTGATGTGGTGGCCCCACTCTGGCAATGGGCAACTGTTGAGGATGCGTATGCCCCTGCTCATGACTCACACGCTGCAGTTCCAGGGACGGCAGTTGGTGAAGATGCTTATAGTGCTCGCCCATTTTCAATATCGATTGCCATGCGACTCGATCCACTTACAGCAACAATGCTTGTAATTATTACGAGTGTTGGACTTCTGGTTGCCATCTACTCAATAGGTTATATGCATGACGATCCTGGGTACCCACGATTCTTCGCACTCGTGGCCATGTTTGTTTTTTCAATGTCAATGCTCGTGGCAGCAAGCAATTTCCTCTTGGTCTATGTCTTCTGGGAGGCCGTCGGCGCGTGTAGCTACCTACTTATTGGCTTCTGGTTTCAAAAACCGGAAGCAGCAAAGGCTGCTAAAAAAGCATTTCTTGTGAATCGAATAGGAGACTTCGGTCTTGCTGTAGGTGTCTTCCTGCTCTGGCTTACCTACGGAACCCTCGATTTTCATGACACTTTTTCTCCTGACGGAACGATTCTGCCCGGCATTCTTGGGCAGACTCGGCTTGCCGATGTAAGCGGTTACGTTGGAGGTATCGTCGGCACAGCAATTTGCCTTCTTCTGTTACTTGCAGCCTGCGGAAAGAGTGCTCAACTTCCTCTCCATGTATGGTTGCCAGACGCCATGGAGGGACCTACTCCTGCGAGTGCCCTCATTCATGCTGCAACAATGGTAACAGCGGGTGTTTATCTTGTTGCTCGCAGTGCCCCCCTTTTCATGGCATGCCCCGGCGCATTGGTGACCGTCTCAATTGTTGGAACGACGACTGCGCTTGTTGCGGCACTGATTGGAACTGTTCAGAACGATCTCAAGCGAGTACTCGCTTACTCGACAATCAGCCAACTCGGCTACATGTTTGCATGTCTTGGTACTGGAACACTACTCGGATTCACTGCAGCAATTTTCCACCTTCTTACCCACGCATTTTTTAAAGCACTTTTATTTCTTGGTGCCGGATCTGTCATGCACTCGATGGGTGGTGTAATTGATATGCGTCGATTCGGTGGACTCCGAAAGCTTATGCCGATAACAGCCACCACCTTTCTCATCGGGAGTCTTGCACTTGCAGGAATTGCGCCATTTGCTGGTTTTTTTAGCAAAGATGAAATACTTGCTTCCCTGCACTCGAAGGGTTGGCCAGATGTTCACCACAGCGCTGAAAATGAGCACCATGCCATGATTCCTGATCTCCCACCAACGAGATCTCATAGAGGCACGATGCATGATGTTGGGTACCGGGGAGCGTCTGATGGTAACAATCACACAAATAGCCATCAGGCACCTGACTTAGTTGGACTTGATGCACTTAATCAACCTGCTGTCTGGAAAACACTTTTTTGGATGGCACTTGTCACAGCCGGTCTTACGGCGTTTTATACCTTCCGGGCTGTTTTCATGACATTTACCGGTCCACTTCGTATACCCGATGAAGCCGGTGACCATGCGCATGAATCACCTTCAGTCATGACGACGCCGCTTTTGATTCTGGCAATCCCGGCCACTCTGGTTGGTTTCATCTTATTTACGACCGAAGGCCTTGCTCATTTTCTTGCTGCAACTCCTTCATTTACAGCACCCTCTATTGTCGAGACTGCTACCGCCTCTGTTTTTCACTGGGACCTTGCGATTCAAGGCACACTCGCGGCTGCTCTTGGCATTGTCATAGCAGCTGTCGGCCATCTTGGACGTCGTAGCGATGGACCTCAGCTCGAACGTTGGCTTGGACCAGTACGACCATTCTTAGAACATCGAATGTTTATTGATCAACTTTATGCTGCTGTGATTGTAAAGCCGATTCAAGCTGTTGCTTTTCTAGCTGCAATTTTTGACAGATCATTTATTGACCGTTCTGTACGATTTTTTGCTCATCTTCCATTAGTCCTCGGCAGCGTTGTCCGTCGGCTACAGTCGGGGGTACTCCAACGATATGCCCTAGCCGGTGTCATTGGTGTCTTGGCAATTATTGTCTTTCTAGCTTGGCGACTTTAAATCCTGCCTAGCCTTTCCGGGACTCATTATCTTTTCTTTCATTTTGACAACTTCATGAACTTGCTCTCCCCATCAACACATCTGCTACTGGTCATTCTCATGCCTCTCGTAGGTGCGGGCATCGTCTGGCTTGTCTCAAGCCGTGGCCTCCAAGCGGTTCGCCAAAGTGCAGCAACGACCGCAGTTTTGACGCTGATTGCAGCAGGATGGCTTATTCTGCGATATCTCACGAGCACTGAGGCTACGAGTAATCAAGTATTTGCGGTGCTATCGGTCCCATGGCTTACGGGAGGAATGTTTGACATTCGTCTATCGATTGGGCTTGATGGCCTGTCACTTTGGCTTTTTGGATTGTCAGCACTGCTTTCTGTGACTGCGATCTTTGTGAGCTGGGAAGCTATCACGGAGCGAGCTGTGGGCTTCTACATGCTTCTCTTGCTTCTCGAGGCAGCCATGCTTGGGGTTTTTGTGGCCCGTGACATTATTTTATTTTATGTGTTCTTCGAATTCACTCTCGTACCACTCTTTTTCCTCATTGGTATATGGGGGCATGATGAACGACGAAAAGCAGCAATCACATTTTTCATCTACACACTTGCAGGAAGTGTTCTGGCATTTCTTGGTCTTATGACCATTGTGTTGTGGAATGCTACCCACACCGGCAGCGTCACGTTTGATATCGAAGCACTGACCGCTGGCCTCAGCGCGCACCCACTCCCTATGGATGCAGATGGCGGCTATCTCCAGTGGGTTGTTTTTCTTGCACTTCTCATTGGGTTTGCGGTAAAGGTGCCGATTTTTCCTTTTCATACTTGGCTTCCACTTGCTCATGTCGAGGCGCCAACCGGTGGCAGCGTAGATCTAGCAGGTGTCTTACTAAAAATTGGCATTTACGGTTTCCTGCGATTCTCGATGCCAATGCTCCCTGAAGCAACTGCGGTCGCAGCACCGTGGCTCTTTGCGATGGGTGCCTTTGGGATTGTTTACGGTGCTTTAGTTGCTCTTGTCCAGCAGGATTTAAAACGACTCATAGCGTATTCCTCAGTAAGTCATATGGGGTACGTCGTCATGGGCTTGTTTGCCTTAGAACCAGTTGCGATTGAAGGAGCAAATCTTCAGCTAATCAATCACGGTCTATCCTCCGCCGGTCTCTTTGCATTAGTTGGCATGCTTTACGAACGCTTTCATACACGTTCCATTCAGAGCCTTGGGGGTATCGCCAAAAAAGCACCGTGGCTCACTGCACTTTTCATGGTATTCACTTTTTCGAGCATTGGTCTTCCAGGGCTGAACGGTTTTGTAGGGGAATTTATGATTCTTGCTGGATCTTTCCAAAGAGCGTGGACAGGTGTTTCTACAGATCTACAGCAAAGTTACTTGATTCTTTCGCTCATGGGAGTTGTTGGCGTCGTGCTTGGAGCCTGGTACATGCTCTGGGCAGTCGAACGCGTGTTCTTTGGAAATTCCCGATTACCTCCTTCGCAACTCAATAATGAAAACCAGGAATCTCTTGACTTACGGTGGCATGAGATAGTGGCACTCGCACCACTCACTGTGTTTGTACTCTGGATAGGCCTAACACCGGCAACGTTCCTTGCTCCGTCTTCTCAGTCTGTTCGTGCAATGACACTTGCATCGAGCAATGCTTTCGATCGACAGATGCAGCTGGGCGAAGGCCTCCGTACAGGCACAGAAATAATCACGCACAACAAGACGAATGGTTCTGAACAAGATCCGCCTAAGACATATCCACCTTTTCAAAAACCAATTCCAGTAAAGCAATAATGACGACGTCTCTCGAAACTTTTCTGCTTCTGTCACCAGAAATAACGTTATTTCTAGCAGCGCTCATTGCGTATCTTGCCGCTGCCTTTAGTGGCCTTCGGGCCGGATGGCTCGTTGCCGTTACTGGTCTCGGCATAGCTATTCTGGTATCGGGGAGTCAGCCTGACAGCGGCTCAACCATTTCGTCAGGCCCGATCACAATTGATGGATTCTCGTTCTACATACGCCTCCTTACCTACACCACGGGACTGGTACTTGCGCTTATTCAGTCTGGGGATTATTGGAAGGCAGCAGTTCAAGATGACAGCAGTCAACACAGGCGACGTGGTACAGGTGAAGAAGCTGGTACTTTTTTAATTCTTCTAGCTGGACTCTCTCTCGTAGGGCTGGCAAATGACCTGGTGCTACTTTTTATCGGGCTTGAACTTGTTTCAATACCGACATACATCTTGCTGTCGCTCAAACGAACGGATGCTGCAGGCCAAGAAGCCAGCTTGAAGTATTTTTTCCTTTCGCTTATCGCCTCTGCGTTGTTCTTATACTCGGTAGCCTGTCTCTATGGACTAGGTGGTTCGACATCATTGCTGGCTATTGGAAACCAAATCCAGTCACTGGGTAGTCTTTCCCCACCCACAGTCGAAGGGTCCATTGTTGTCGGCACCATCACAGCCAGCATGGCCGCGGTACTTCTACCAGTGATGCTTGGAACGGCACTCGCCGGAGTAGCTTTTCGAATGGCTGCCGTTCCAATGCACTTTTACGCCCCCGATGTGTATCAAGGCACGAGTACAAGTAATGCTGCTGTACTCTCGACACTCCCGAAAATAGCAGGCATTGTCATGCTTGCTCGCATAATTGCTTTGGCTATTCCCCCGCTGGGAAGTGGACAAACTATTGGTCCGGTCGCTGAGACACTACTTCTCCAGACATGGCATCTTATTGCTATTGTTGCGGCCGTCACCATGACGGTTGGAAACTGCATGGCACTCCTTCAAAACAACCTACGAAGACTTTTAGCGTGTTCCTCTATTGCTCATGCGGGATATTTATTAGTTGGTCTGGCAGCAGTGGCCGCAGCAGCAGCATCTGAACAAGGCCAACTTGGTGGAGAATCGATAACGGCAACTGCTCTGACACTAGACGGACTCAGTTCAACACTTTTCTATTTAGCAACATATCTACTGGCAACGGTTGGGTTGTTCGGTGGACTTATCTACCTCGGGCATCGTTGGCCTGAATGGTCCACATCAAGTAGCACAAGGCCGAGACTCGAGGAGATTGAAACTGTTGATGATCTTAATGGATTATCAACAACGAATCCTGTTGCTGCGTTTTGCCTGGCAACGTTCCTCTTAAGTCTTGCTGGAATCCCGCCGCTACCTGGCTTTTGGGGAAAGCTGTCACTTGTGACCTCATCACTTAGCATAGACGGCGGCGATGCAGCCTTTGGTGATCGAAAGGCATGGTTTATAGGCTTAAGTATTGTCTTAGTACTCAATGCTGCTATCGCAGCTGCTTACTATCTTCGCTTAATTACCGCCATGTACTTCAAGTCCAATGACAAAGGAGTTCAAGCAGACGGTGGTCTTTCTTCGGGCTTGGCCATGGTCGTCTGTCTCATTGTGCTTCTATCGATTTCTATTCAACCACGTGGACTGTTTACGGCAGCCTTGCGTGCCGGCAACACACTTTCTGGCAATATCGCGACAGAAACAATGCCTCCACAGACAACACAGGTTCCTCCTGAGGACGCCATGTTTGCTAGTCAAATACAAAAGGGGACTCAATGAACAATGCACCGACCTCAGAAAATATTCGAGAGATACTTGCTGACATGACTGATCCTGAGTCAGGAAGACTGCTTTCTGATTTGGGACAGATCGGTGATGCGACCGCGGATGAAAAGAAGATTACGCTTGATGTTGCTCTCACAACACATTCTGCAATTCTCTGGAGACAAACGCAGGGACGTATTGAGGAGCGGCTCAGAACGGCTTTCCCAAATATCCCGGATATACAAATAACTGTCAGGCCTCATGAAAGGCCACCTACTAAGATCGGCCAGGTTGGCCTTGAAGCAAAAAGTGTTATTGCAGTTGGATCAGGCAAGGGAGGCGTCGGCAAAAGTACAATAGCTGTCTCGCTTGCAATTGGCTTGGCCAGGGCTGGAAGCAAGGTCGGCATTCTTGATGCAGATGTCTATGGACCGAGTGTCCCTCACCTTGTTGGATTGGAAGGACGTCCAGCAATTCAAGAGGGACGAATTGTTCCGCCACAACTCAACCCAGGCCAACCTCATCAGGCATTGCCAACGGGACTGAATCCCGAAACCGTACCGGTCATGTCGATGGGGTTTCTTGTACCTCCAGGCGAGGCCGTCGTCTGGCGAGGCCCCATGCTTCACGGTGCCATCACTCAAATGCTCCGTGACACGAATTGGGGACCACTCGATTACCTGATTATCGACATGCCACCAGGGACCGGCGATATTGCATTAACCCTTTCGCAAGTCCTTCCTCTCTCGGGCGCTGTTGTCGTTTGTACTCCCCAAGATGTTGCACTTCTTGATGCAACCAAAGCGATTGCAATGTTTCAGAAGGTTAATATTCCATTGCTTGGCATGGTAGAAAATATGAGTTTCTTTTTGTGCCCGGATAATAATAAAAGATATGATATTTTTGGAACCGGTGGTGCGAAACGTACCGCAAAAGAACTCGACATCCCATTGCTTGGTGAGGTCCCTATACAGATACCAATTCGTGAGCATGGTGATGCTGGAAAAACAGTTGCCAATTTTGACGATGCACAAACACGACCGTATCTTGAATCAATTTGTGAAAAACTTGTGAGTGGGCTTGCTCACCGGCATGCATCGGCACCTCCAATGCCTTCCTTGCCAACGCTCTAAAGAGCTCTATGAGAAACCCGCTCCTGCTGAACATTCTTTTATTTACGCAACTGGGGTGGCTCTCAGTACTAGCAGGACTTTTATTTTCCTATTTCCAGAATATTAAAACTGCTTCAAAAAGGCAGTGGTTGATAACACTCTCTGCAGTCACACCCCTCCTTCTCATTCAAGCTCTCTGCACGGTGTTCCTGATCTCGCAGATGATCTGCGGCCATTTTATCAACGCCATCCTTCAAGGGTTCGGCGGCATTACCTTCTTCACAATTGGTGCTTTTTCATACTACTGGCTGCCTCGAAGACCCCTACTGTCTCATATCGCTTCGGGTGGTCTTCTTGGCGGGTTCATTCTCTTTGGCTGGCAAAAAATTCTATTGCACCGTTACTGGAGCGTCGAGTGGTGCATGCTGTTTTGTGCTCCATGTATTTCCCTAATCGCACTTGCGACTATCTTCAAGGTCGCGTTTTGGTATTGGGGGGATTCCGAAACGAGAATGCATCAGAAACAACACAAAATACTAAATCTTATTTGTGTTGGACTGTGGTATATACTTTTTACGATTATCGCCTCCTTTTTTTCTGCGATGGCGTTCGATTGTGGAATTTGATTTTTGCTAGGCTTTCGAATGTATGGCCTACTACTAGGTTTGACATAACCCAATTTGGCGAGAACCCAATCGAGATAGCACCATGAAAGATGAAGAGCCATTGAATCCTGATGATACTTTTTGCCAGGCTCAAGTTGATGTTCAGAAAATGATTGATCAACTTAAGGAGCAAGTTGATTCGGATCAGGAAGATGAAGAGGAATAATCCAAACAGATTTGCCCTAGATTTCTCTCTTGCCGTTCGAACCCGTCATCAATGCATCGTCCTAGAGGGTATTGGACGATGTCCCACCGATCTTTACTTTTCTTTTAAGCTTAGAGTACTCGGCGTATCACAATCACTTGTTATAACGAACAGCCTTTCGTCTCAAAAAACACCCTGAAAGCGACTTTGAAATACAATGAGTTCGAACTTGTCACTGTTAAAAATCGCTCTTTTACTCTTCACCTTGCTGCCATGCGTGAACTTGGAAAATGCATTAGCGAAGAAACCAAACATACTTTTCATCGCCGTTGATGACCTCAATCATTGGGTTGGCTATACAGGCAGAAACACGCAGTGCAAAACACCGAATATCGATCGTTTAGCTGCTATGGGTGTCTCGTTTACCAACGCACACTGTGCTGCTCCTGCGTGTGGCCCATCAAGGGCAGCTCTCTGGTCAGGAATCCGCCCGCATTCCTCTGGTTGCTATCTCAATGCAGACGATTGGCAGAACCATATTGCAGAAGGCCTGAATCTAAATGCACATTTGAAAAAGTATGGGTACTATACAGCGGCAATGGGTAAGACCTACCACTCAAGCTCCGGTGGTTTAAAAAACGTGTATGCGTCTGAATGGGACACCTACCCACCTACGAGACGAAGTAAACACGCCGGGCGAACTCCAAGAAAAAATGAGGGCTATCACGAACCTCTGGAACTCGATTTACAGGATGAAGACCTACCGGATTGGCACACAGTCGACTTCTGCATCGAGCAAATGAAGCAACCTCGAAAGAAGCCCTTCTTTGTAGCCTGCGGTTTAATCAAACCACATCTTCCCTGGGCAGTCCCGAGGAAATACTACGAACGCTATCCTCGTGATGACATTCAACTCCCTCCATATCAAGAGGGTGATCTCGATGACGTCCCGGCATCTGGTGTCAAGATGGCTGGCCCTGAAAAAGACCATGCAAAATTTCTCAAATCTGGACGATGGAAAGATGCCATTCAGTCATACCTTGCGACCATTGCGTACGTAGATATGAATATTGGCCGTCTTCTCGATGCGTACGACACGAGCCCAGAACGAGACAATACTATTATTGTTCTATGGGGTGATCACGGTTGGCATCTAGGAGAAAAAGAACACTGGAGAAAGTTTAGTCTCTGGGAGGAGGCTACCCGATCACCTTTGATCTGGATTGTTCCCGGGGTCACAAAAGCAGGAGAAATCTGTCAACGACCTGTCGACTTTCTGAGCATCTATCCAACTCTTTGTGATCTTATTGATATACCACTTCCTAAGCATCTCGAAGGCAACAGTATTGCTACCCTTCTAGAGAAACCTGATTGTCATTGGGATGGTGTTGCGCTCACTACGCATGGGTACCGGAATCATGCTATTCGTGATGGCCAATACCGCTATATCCGTTATGCAGATCTCAGTGAAGAACTCTACGATCACACCACTGATCCATACGAATTCACAAATCTTGCGAATGATCAAACGATGACGGCAACAAAACGCCGTTTAGCAGCATTTCTCCCGAAGAATGAAGCTCGACCTAAAACACTATCGAGGAAGAACAAATACAAGAAAAAACCTGAATCTTTCGACTGATTGAACTTCTTTTGCCGAGTGACCGATATTAAAGGATATATATCTTCAATGAGACATGATCTTGTTGAGGACATTCTCACAGCAGGTCACACGAATGTCTCCTCTTCCAAATATCTTGACACTTCTCAAGTTACACCGCTCAACAAACGGATTAACAAAAGAAGAACTTGAACTTATTGCTTCGCGTGCGTCGGTTGTGACATTTGATGCTGATTCACACCTTCACTCCATTGAGAATCCATTTACAGACCTGCTCCTCATCACTAGTGGAGCCGCTCGCATCTGGATCCCAGGGGCAGATGATCTTCCTCATACCGTGCAGATGATCGGTCGAAGCAGTCAATTTGGATTACTCGCACTCTTCCGTGATGATCAAGCACCTGTCAATGTTGATATCACGCAAAATGTAACCGGGCTGACTATTAAGCGTCAGGATGCTATCGAATTACTCAACCAAGTTCCACGATGGCACCGAAATCTTTTAAGTGCTTTTGGAATGAGGCTCCATCAAGCATTCACACCAAAACGCGTTGGTCATCGCCCTCGCCTTATCGCAATTCTCCATGCAAGCGAAGAATATCGCTGCCTCTCAAGTACACTCATTCGTCGCCTCCGATCACTTGGCGAAGATGTCACTGCTATCTCCGACAATGAAACGACACTCGCTACCGTAGATCGGTCGATTAGCCTTCTTGATAAGCATGAGCAGTTACGTAATCCAAATGAAATTCGCTCGGAAGCATCCGCATGGAATACTGTTGAACGATGCTTCCTCGATGTTCGCCTCAACACAAACACTGAGTATCTATCCGAAGTTCTTCAGGACGCCGATGCTGTCTATTGTTGCTTTGATTCAACTCTTTCTCGAGAAACAGAGCATCTTCTTTCTGAACTCTCTGAATGCTACCCTACTGTCCGAAACAAGATATCACTTGTTCGAATTCTTCGGAACACACAGCAAGTCGCTGAACCTTTGAATAATCTGCATTCAATCTGCAGGGGTGACTTCAAAATTCATTGGGATGGATTTGGGCAATCGCGACACACTACACGTGAAAGTGGTATTGAGAGAATCGTTCGGCATCTTCGTGGATCCTGTATTGGCTTTGCACTTGGTGGTGGTGCGGCGAGAGGCATGGCTCATCTAGGTGTTCTTAGCGTCCTCGATGAAGAGGGCATACCGATTGATTTTCTTTCTGGCACGAGTGCCGGTGCGCTGACCGGTGTCCCCTATGCCGCTGGGTACGACAGCGCATGGTTGATTGAAACGTTTGCCCGTGATTTGAAACCAAATAAAAGGTATGGATTTCTTCCCTACGGTGATGCCTGGTATATGATCGGAAAATTTCGTCGTGGTGGCTGGGACGAGATGCTTCGCTCGCATCTTTCCAACTGGACTCTTGAGCAGCTGATTATCCCATTTACTTCAGTCACTGCTGACCTTGTGACTGCAGAGCAGGTGCATCGTTCGCGCGGAGACGCCGCAAATGCAATTCTCGAAAGTATTAATTTGCCCGGCGTTTCACAGCCCATCTGTCGGGATGGCATGGCACTTGTCGATGGTGGAATACTTAACAATGTTCCAGCTGATGTACTGGTCAATCAAGGCGCGACTTTCATTGTTGCTGTCGATGTCGCTGCAAAAATTGGGCATTCATTTGTGGGAAATACCCCTGCGACCCCTTCTAAAGAAATGAACATACCGAGTATGTTTCAGACTCTAGGGAGAGTACGAGCTGCTCAAGACAGAAATATTCGAAAGATGGGTGCTGCGGACGCAGACCTAACCATCGAACCCGATGTCTCATCCTTTCAGCTGACTGATTTTCAGAATGCATCTGCTATCGCGCACCAAGGTGTTATTGCAACCCGAAAAGTTTTGCCTCAGTTACGATCTTTTCTGAAACAGCTCGATCCCGAGCTTTTCCCATATGCTTAGATCTTTCGTTACCGTACGAGAAGGGCATGGGATCCTGCTACTTCTTTAGGCGTTTCTCTCGTTCCGATATTTTCCTGAATTCTGGCTCTTCTGACTTTGGCAGCCATTGACGCAATCGATTTTTTATTGAGTCGTGACGAGGGTCATTAGCAAGATTCTGGAATTCGTCTGGATCACTTCGATGGTCATACAATTCTTCTGCACCATCTTCATATGTAATAAGTCGCCAAAATTGACTCCTGACGGAATGATTTCCAAAATATGAAGATGTGATTGCCGGCCTCTCTCTTTCCGTTTTTGAATCTTCGAGCTGGGGAATAAGAGAAATGCCTTCGAGTTTTTTATTTGTTGGAAGACCGCATAAATCGATGAGTGTTGGATAAATGTCAATCAAACTTACTGACTGCTCACATGGTGTACCTGGTGAGATACCTGGTCCAGAAATAAGAAGTGGCACCCGTGTTGACTCCTCCCAAAGCGTACGTTTTGCCCAATGTTTTTTTTCACCGAGGTGAAAACCATGATCACTCCATAGAACAACATACGTGTTCTTTGCGTGAGGACTTGCTCTAAGTGCATCGACTACGAGACCAACGCACGAATCAACGAAACTGATAGAGGCAAGATAAGCCTGAGTTAATTCTCGCTGCTTTCCGTGCTTCAGCACTTCAGCATGCGTTGGAGCAACTGCGTAACTATTAATATTCAAAAAGTTTTTTGGTACATCATCAAGATCCCAACTGGGGATACGGGGAAGCCAAATCGCCTCGATGTCATATTTTTGAAACCAGCATGGCGGAGCAAAGAGAGGTACATGTGGACGAAAAAAGCCGACTGAGAGGAAGAATGGGGTTTTGAAATCACTGTGGAGAAAGTTTGCCGCATTCTGTGCCAACTTGAAATCAGCCATTTGTGCGTCTTCATCGGGGTACTCGCCCCAATCCCATGCACCACTCCAATGAGCAGGCCTATTCATTACACCTTTGGGACGTCGACCCTTTTCTCGCCCCAGTGATTGATCAATCGCCTCGGAAAGCCTCCCGGTGAATCCGTGATGAAGCACTTTCCCGCCAGCTAACGTGTAGTACCCATGATCTTTCAAGTACCGTTGCATGGTTGGAACATCATTCAGCGCAGGCAATTCATCATACCTTGGGCCAATCTCATAACTACCATGCGTCGTTGGCGCTACACCCGACATAACACTGACGCGTGATGAAGAACAAACGGGTACCGCGCAATGCGCATTACTGAAGTTCCTTCCTTGCCCTGCGAGTTCATCCATGTTTGGAGTCGACACATCTGGATGTCCTCCCAGAAACCCAGTCCAGTCATTCAAATCATCTATGCTGATCATCACTACATTCGGTTGCTCAGCACCATTACTCGGGTTGTCACTCCAAAGTACTCCGAAAAAAATACCAAAAATTACCAAAGCATAACGACACATCGTTCGTCTCCGCATTGAGAAAATGACTTTTATTGTCTGGCAATACATAAAGTGCCGTGGCTGTCCTAGTGTGCTCAGGCCAACTCCCTGATGTTTTGCTGCAATGCTTACAAGCCCACCTGCAGGCAAAGGTCCAGTGACTTTGCAATTGTTGGCTGTTCTGCAAACGTATCACCACTTGCAATCGAATAGCTCTTTAAAGCCTTGGCCAGATCACGTGTCACGGCTTCACTTCCCGGGCGTCCGAAAAAATTATGTAATTCATCAGGATCCTGTTGGCTATCGAAGAGCCAAGGGCGATCATTCACAGAAAGCACTAACTTATAGCGTGAATCGACTACACAGATCCAACTAGCCTTTGTTCCTGCATTCCGAAGAAAGGTATGCTTTGTCATCTCCCCAGAAACTCCACGGTGGAAATCCTCCGACAAATCCCTTCCTTGAAAATAACCCCACGCCGAAGCATTGTTACCAGCCAAGCGAAGAAGTGTCGGCGTAATATCAACGGTACCAACCGGTTGTTCATAGACAGATCCAGCAGATAACTTATCTGGGAATCTGATGAGCATGGGCACTCGTGCTGACCCTTCGTACGGATTTCCCTTATTGAGCCGATCGTGCTCATAACAAAGATCACCATGATCGGAGGTCATCATGATGATTGTTGAATCAAGCTTGCCATTCGCCTCCAAAGTTTGAAACAAACGACCGATGTTATCATCAAGGCATTTCACCATACCAAAATATTGTCTCATCGGATCAGCTTTAAACGTTGTGTGACCTTTTTCATCACCTAACCACTTTGGTCCAACAACGTCATCACGACCATACGTTCGGGGTGGAAGGAATCGTAGGTGATCAAACATCCGGTCATAAGGGGCACGTACGGTATTGGGACCATGAGGGTCGGGGTAACTTATCACTGCAAGAAACGGCTTATTTTCTTTTGCGGTGATAAAATCAATGCAGCGATCTGTAAGAAAGTCTGTTGAAAATGTTTTCTCATCAGCGTTATCCAGGCTGTAGGAAGGCACACCTTTTTTATCGTGAGCAGCCACCTCTGCACCCGTCTTGGTCAGTTCAAACTTTTTCCAATGGCCGCGGTTAAACATGTATTGTTTGTCAACAAAGCCACCATCAATTTCTGGAGACCATTCAGGCTTGCCCGCGCCACCCAAATGCCATTTCCCAATAAATCCTGTTTCGTATCCGGATTTATTGAGTATTGACGCAAGCGTTGGAATATCTGTCCGAAGTTTATAATTATTTGTCGGCACACCTGTATTTTGTGGATAAAGTCCCGTAATCATTGCTGCCCGACATGGCGAACAGACTGGCGCAGTTGCATATGCTCGAGTACAAATCACTCCCTCCCTTGCAAGCCGGTCAATGTGTGGCGTTTGAACAACGACTCCTGGCCCCCACATCTCCGCCTGTTCTTTTGGTAAATGATCTCGGTAGCAGCCAAGTGTTCGAAAATTATGCTCGTCAGTCACAATTAGCAGAATATTCGGAGACTCTGCGGCTCTTACCATTTGGAATCCAGCCAGCAATAGAATGATCGTCAGAAATCTCATGGCACCCATTTTTTCCAACCTTCTTTAGATAACAATTTTTATTGATCTATTGTGCTTTTTTGAGAGCCCATAGCGAACAGCCAATCTTCTCTCATGAAAGCCGCTATCACAATCTTTTTGATTGAAATGGCGTTGATGGAATTTTTCCAGACGCACGTTTATACAATGCCGCACGGAGTCGCTCTATTACGTCATACGTTTCTAAATCTGGATCAGTCGCTAAATTATGGAATTCCATTGGATCGGCCTGATGATCATAAAGCTCCACTCCGGCCTCTCCCTCAGCCCACTCTGTGTATCGCCAACGATGATCACGAATGCTACAGCCCATTACTGGCTGTCGCAGTCGTGCATCAGCTGGACGTAGGACCTGCGTCACTGCATAGCCTCCCCATGGCACAAGCGGGTCGACTAAAAGTGGACTCAAGTCGCGGCCAGGCAACCCGCTGGGTGCTTGTATTTTTGCAAGAGCAGTGAGGGATGGATACACATCAATAAACTCAACCACTCGCCGACAAACCTGACCATTCCCTGCCATGTCAGGAGCCCGAATAATCAAGGGCGCCCGAGCTGCCTGCTCAAAAAGGGTGCGCTTCTGCCAAACTCCAAGGTGATCTCCAAGATGATATCCGTGGTCACTCCAGAGAACAATGATTGTGTTTTCGGTTAGTTCAAGCTGATCAAGTGCATCGAGTAGACGACCAACCTGTGCATCAATAAACGAAACACAGGCGTAATAGGCCTGTGTTGCCTGAATCAAAACATCCTTCTCAAGTCCGTAATGTGGATCTGAACAATTATGAGCAAAGGCTGCGATTGGTATATCTTCACGGTCATCTTGTGGAGCGTATGGCAGTTGTATCTTTTCGGCTGAATAAAGATCGAAATATTTCTTTGGAGCGATATACGGTGTATGCGGACGAAAAAATCCAACCGCCAAGAAAAAGGGGCTGGACTTATTTGAAGACATCATCCGTATAGCTTCTGTGGCAATCATGCCGTCCGTCTGTTCTTCGTCACTCCCTTCTGCCGCAAGCCAACTGAGTGCCGCGGAAATTTTTTTATTTGGCTCTGCATTAAAAACTAGATTTTCTTCAGCAGTGTCTCGCCCTTTAGGATTGACTACATGCATCCACGACGGTGGATCATCGAGGCCGTTGGTTCCTATTGAAGCAGGGACGTTGTAATGAAAAATCTTACCCACCCGGGCAACGTAATATCCAGCCTGCTGAAATGCCTGAGGCAGTGTTACGACATCTGGAATTTCTTCTCGGAAATGTCGATCAAGATCATAAACCTTTATCTGATCTGGCCGGAGACCAGTTAGAAGAGAAGCCCGCGTTGGATTGCATAGCGGCAACTGGTTGTACGCCCGTTCAAAACATACTCCCCGTGCAGCGAGCCGATCAATGTTTGGCGTTTTCGCAACTTGATCACCATAGCACCCAAGCGTGCACGCCAGATCATCGACAGCAATAAATAAGACATTCGGCTTCGTGACCTGTGTCGTCTCTGCACAAATGACACAATCATGTGTCAAAAAAAGAAGGGCGAAGAGTGTCCATGTCAATTTCAACAAAATGCCCTCCCATACTGAACTAATCTTTCTTGACGAAAACTCAGTCTAGCAACTTTAAACGAACGCAACCTACAAAACATCTCTGAGATGCAGCGATTAAAACAATTCGGTCGCCCATACCTGCCTGAAGATAGTCTCACTCGAGACTTGCTAAAGCATCTTCAACAACAGCAAGACCTTCCTGTAACTCTTCATCATTCATGGTTAATGGCACAAGAAAACGAAGTACGTTTCCGTGTGTACCGCATGCCATAAGAATTAAGCCATGTTCGTAGGCATATTGAACAACTGCTTGAGCGGCCGCCTTATCGGGCTGCTTTGTTCCTTGGTCGGCCACAAGTTCAATTGCGCGCATCGGACCGAGCCCTCGTGTCTGGCCAACACATGGAAAACGTTTGGCAAACGCTTCGAGTCTGTGACGCAACACCTCTCCAATGTGGCAGGCATGTGCAAGAACTGCTGGGTCTTCAAATCGATCGAGCACCGCATGTGATGCAGCACACGCCAGTGGATTGCCGCAGTACGTTCCGCCAACACCACCGAGTCCGACAGCATCAATGACCTCTGCCCGACCTGTTACAGCCGAGAGAGGAAGGCCATTCGCCAATCCCTTAGCCATGACAACAAGATCAGGAGTGACATCTAACTGGTGACATGCCAGCAGGCTACCCGTTCTTCCAAAGCCAGTCTGAACTTCATCAAAAATAAGCACAACACCGTGCTCATCACACCATCGACGCAACATCTTCAGAAACGGTGCCGGGGCTGGCACAAATCCGCCCTCACCGGCAACGGGCTCAATAATGACTGCTGCAACATTCTGTTCACCAATTTGGCCTCGTGCAATCTCGGCAAACGAATCAAATACCTCTTGGCAGAAGCACCGCTCAAGCGGACATGTAGACGCCTGCGGACAACCACCTGGATCTCCTTTCACTCCAGGCCATCGATAAAAATCTGGATATGGAGCCCGATAGACTTCGGCTGGAAATGGAGCAAATCCACTTTTATAAGGATGAGCCTTTGCTGTGAGTGCCATCGCCATGTACGTGCGGCCATGATAACCGTGCTCAAACGCAATGACCGCCTGTCGACCTGTTTTCACACGCGCAAACTTAACCGCGTTCTCAACTGCTTCGGCACCAGAGTTTGCCAGAAATGTTTTGCACGGAGCAGCTTTTGGCAAGAGTGCATTCAGCCGCTCTGCTAGACGGATATATCCTTCGTAAGCAACAACGTTGATACTCGTATGAACAAATTTCTCAGCCTGTTCCGCAACAGCTCGCATCACAGCCTTGTCGCGATGGCCAAGATTCGTAACACCGATACCACTTGAAAAATCTAAGAATGAGTTCCCGTCGACGTCTGTAACTACAGACCCTTTCGCATGGGATGCGATAACGGGGGTTGTATGGAACGGTCCTGGTGAGACGTGCTCATGCCGCACCTCATTCAGTTCTCTTGAACGAGGACCTGGTATCTCTGTTTTCAGATGAATGGCTGGCATTTTTTAAAACTTTCTAAAACGGAAGAGAGCCATAGGACCGAATCCTTCTATACGAAAGCCGTCCATACTTTGTTCCTTTCCTACACTAAAATCCGTGCCGATCCGGACATTCGCACGAACAAATCGTACATCGCTGTGTCAATTTTATGTACTTCGAGCTCTTTCTTTCTCTTTTTCAAGCATTTTACTCATCCCTTTTTGTGATGGTGTTCGTCACATCGCTTCGCCGGAGAGATACAAACCTCATAAAAGCGTAGGTTCTTTCGCCCAGAGCACGTAGACTCGGATAACAAAAAGTATTCGCTTACGTTCTGCACATTCAAGACGGCAATAGGTTTCCTCACATCCCAAGGTAGGAATGCCGACGATCTCCTTCGCTCTATCTACAATGAAGTATCTCTTTCAAACCGTTTTTTTTGTATTCATTTTCTGCCTTGGTTTTGTGTTCAAGCCACCAAACGCTTTTCCGCAAAACCTAACGAAACATCTTCTGGACCAGACCAGTGAAGCCCTCGCTTCTCAAGTAAGAATGAGGGGCGATCCCATTCGTGGTGGATTTTTATTCCACACATCAACTGCCGGGTGCGTCAAGTGTCACTCTGACGGACAATCCCCCTCTCCTCTGGGACCAAAACTCACTGATATCGATCCTACAACATCGGATATTTATCTTATCGAATCCGTCCTTCATCCATCTCAGGTGATTCGTAAGGGATATGAGACTGTTTCAGTTCTTACAACAAACGGCCAGATAAAAACCGGGATACTTACTTCACAAAACACGACACAGATTGTTCTCCGTGAATTGACAGACCTTTTAAGCCCTACCGTTATTCCGCAAAGTCAAATTGATGAAATTGAAAAAACTTCACTATCAATAATGCCGCAAGGCCTTGTTGATAGCCTACGAAATGAGGGTGACTTTTATGATCTCATGCGTTATGTCTTTGAGGTAGTGCATGGTGGTTCACATCGTGCTAGCGAACTGAGACCAACGCCTGAGGAACTAGTTATTAAAGACGACTCAGTCGGACTCGATCACGCGGGCATTCTTCAACGACTTGGAGCAAAAGACCTGAAAGCCGGCAAACGAATTTATCTCAGCCACTGCAAAAACTGTCATGGCGTGGATGGAAACGAACCTACTCTTCCTCTTGCTCGATCCTTTAGCACTCAACCTCTGAAAAATGGCTCTGACCCATACAGCATGTTCATGACGCTTACCAAGGGAAGCGGGCTCATGGCCTCGGTGCAATACCTTTCGCCAAAAGAACGATATCAGGTTGTTCACTACATTCGTGAAGCACTAATGGAGCCGAGTAATCCGCAATACGAGGTCGTTGATTCGTCCTACTTGGCAGGACTGCCGAGAGGAACAGGCCTCGGTGAACTTGCAGAATTCAAACCTCGTAATTTTGGTCCTGCTCTTGGTTCTCAAATTGGAACACAGATAAATAACGCGATTACTATCAAACTCGACGACACAACAACTGCAAGCTATGACCTACACCGCATGAAGCTTATCGGAATCTGGGAAAATGGCTTTCTGGATTTAACAGGCACACACCACTACCGCCAGCGTGGTGAACGAATGCCCCAAATAGAAGGAGCCTTACTGCCGGGTCTCGATGGATGGCGATGGGCATATGCCGGTTCTTTTGATGAAACTGTTAGCATGAAGCCCCCCCGCGGACCACTTGATGAGCAATTCATGCGGTACGAAGGGTACTCGCTGTACGACAATGATGTAATCCTTCACTACACGATCGAGGAACGATCCATCCTCGAATCATTGCATAACACACCCACTGATTGTGGTCCCTGTATTGAGCATACCCTCCATGTTGGGCCCGGGTCGCGACCACTTGAATTATCGGTCGCTAAGTTCCAAAGAATTGGAAGTGATTCCGGAGTCTACAAACTCAATGGCTTATCACAAGAAGGTTTACGAGGAGCAGCAAAAGAATGCTCCGCGATCATCACCGAAATTTCACCAAAAACGAAAAATATTGTTGTATCAAAACGTGCGCGTAGACTGGACTTAGGTACAACGGAGAGGACGATTCTTGTTCGATTCCGGACAACTCAAACAGGGACATTAGTCTCCTCTGCACCTCCAACCGGAAAATGGACACCGAACGGAAAAACATTATTCCTTCGAGGTGATGAGCTGGTTTTTGACATTGGGTGGGTTGGTGCACTTCGTGGAAAAGCTGATATTCGTGACGGAGAATGGCATGTCGCAGCAGTCGTTGTCGGTGATGATAAAACACAACTTTTTGTTGATGGAAAGCTTCTAGCTACGCGTCAAGAATTCCATCGCCCTCCCGTGAATGGACACGTCTTCAAAATCGGTTCAACTGCGACTGATTTCGGGGGGGATTTCAAAGGTGATATTGGGTGGGTTCAAATTTATCAAGGAGTCATTTCTGACAAAGATCTTCCCGGACTTGCAGCCGGAAAGCGTACTCATGCGGAGCAACTCCTCTTTGAATGGGATTCAGCAGAGTCAACAGAGCGCAATCAACCACCTGAGACAATCAACCGTGTGGCTGCACGCGCACGTGGTGACATTGCTGGTTTGGTTTGGGAGGTACATAAGGACGGGCGGCTTACGATGACCATCCCCGCTGGAAAGAAAAGCAGGGATGTAAAAATTTCTGTACTTTCGGCAAAAAACACATGTGAGAAATTGCTTAGAGAAATTAAGGATATAGGTACTCAACGCGTTACGAATCTCACAACGAAGCTCTCAGGGAACTCTCGACGATGGCCTGAGACCATTCGCGTCCGTGGGCAACAAGGTGCCGACATTAATGGCTATGCACTCGATACTATCCCTATTCCGTTCAGCAATCCGTGGAATACATGGATGCGGACGAGTGCTCTTGATTTCTTTCCAGATGGACGCGCTGTTGTTACAACACACGGCGGTGATGTCTATATCGTTTCCGGAATTGACCACTCTCTGAGTACTATTCAATGGAATCGATTTGCAGCAGGACTCTTTGAACCTTTCGGAGTGAAAGTTGTAGATGGAACAATATATGTCACGTGCCGTGATGGAATGAAACGGCTCCATGACTACAACAGCGATGGTGAAGCTGACTTTATTGAATCATTCTGGAATGATGATGATGTCTCATGTGTTTTTCATGGCTACAATTTCAATCTGCAAGTGGATGATGAGGGAAACTTCTATTTAGCCAAGGCGGGGCAACACACAAATCATCATCGGCCGGGAGCCATTATGAAGGTGCCACCTTGGGGTGGAGAGGCCGAAGTTGTCGCTTGGGGTATCCGCACACCCAATGGCATGGGCCGACTAGCCGATGGCCGCTTCACTGTTTCAGACAACCAAGGACCATGGATGCCTGCTGGGAAAATATCGGCAATTGAGCCTGGCGGATTTTATGGAAACATGCCCATCAACGCCGAGCAGGATAGTTGGTTACGAGAAAAATATAATGGCGAATTGCCAGAAACTTTTGACGAACCCTTCATCTGGATGCCCCAGGAACTTGATAGCTCATGTGGTGGTCAGGTGTGGGTAGACGACCCTCGATTTGGACCGCTTTCCGGAAGGCTCCTCCACTCATCTTTTGGAAAGGGCTGGCTTTACTACCTATCGCTTCAAGAAGTTGATGACAGAACTCAAGCCGCAATTATTGCGTTGCCACACCAATGGGATGCCGGTGTTATGCGCCTGCGTGTGAATCCTGCTGATGGCCAGCTTTATGGCACAGGCCTGTCAGGCTGGCAGGGTCCTGCAGGTGGAAAAGATGGCTGTTTTCAGCGACTCCGCTATACCGGCAAGCCCTGTCGGCTTCTTGATTCAGTGGCCGTAGAGCACGAAGGGATTCAGTTACATTTCAACTTTCATATTGATCCCGAGAGTATCGACGGTGCGAAAAACTGCCGTGCGGAGATGTGGGACTATCTGTGGTCCCGAAAATACGGCTCTGATCAGTTTTCGGTCCTGCACCCGGGCGAAGAAGGGCGAGACGAAGTTCATATTACAGATGCTTCATTGATCGACCCCAAAACAATTCATTTGAAAGTCCCAGACATTCATCCCTGTGATCAATTTCTGCTTGAGGTCGAAACCCGTGATCAGGCAGGTGAATCTTTTCTTGAGAAAGCCTATCTCACAATCCATGCCGTTCCTGATAAGTCTGAAAATGTGAAATAACTCGCTCGACTCTGCTGAGTGGGGAAATGGCTGCATTCTCACGCATGAAGTAGCGATCCTGACGCTTCAAAACATGTACTTATTTTAGTACAAGAAAACGCGTGTCGTATCACCCAACTGAAAAACTGGCTGGGGTGTAAAAAGCATCACACCAGCCAGTGATCGCACCTCAGCAGATGCGGCCCCAATACGAAACCATTCCTTCCAGGTACTCCATTGAGCCGTTCCTTGCCGCGTCTCTGAGTCATGTGTAGAGACTGGCCAGCATTCAACAACACGTTGCCAAAGGTCGTCAAGGCAAGAACGCCGTATGTGTATGGCGTCGAGCCCATACCAAAAACCTGGCTGCTCAATAATTGAGAGCTGATATTTTTTGGCAAGACGAACAATGCTGTTATTCATTTGGCGGGACTGTTCTTTTATCTCTTCCAGAGATTGTCGGCATCCAGGAACAAAAAATGTCTTTAACAATCGAAAGCGACGTGGACCAACAGACTGAATACTCTCAATCGGCAGTTTTGTAATGACGATATTGAATTGTTGCAGGTGAAGGCGACGAATGACTTCTTCGAGCCACGTCGCTATCTGTTCTATCGAAAAACCATAGAGCAAGTCATTTCCGATATCGGTAATAACCGCTAATCTCGGACTATTTCCAAAAACATCTCTGCGCAGCATCTTATCGATCGATCTCCAGAGACCACTCTCTAGAATTGACGGCAAGTTGCGATTCCATATACGACTATTCGCGCCATAGGAACGACCATGGCCAGCAGCGACAACAAGATCAAAAGCAGACGACGAGCAGCAGCGGGAGGCTTGAAAAAGCCGAGACAGTCCTCGGGAAAGATTGCTTGCCCCCAAGGCAACGACTATTGGTCTCTGGTCCTCATGAGCCGTTGATTCCGAGTTTTTGTGCACATCCAACGTTTCCATCACCCCCGTACACCACTACGAACAAGCCGTTGGTAACATCCTACACAAAGAATCCCAAACAAAACCATGAGATACGTTTCCTGGTGTTGGAATGCCCAGACGACTACGACCCCCGCAATAAGAAGGCCAAAGAGGCTTGCAATCTGATCGGCAGCAGAAACACCACAGGCTCTCAAACCTTCCAGGACAATCTGCCCACCGTCGAGTGGTTGAACAGGCAATAAATTGAGAATAGCCCACGCTATATTTACGAATAATAGATGATAGATCATGAGCCGACCAAGCATGGAAGGAACAGGCTGGGCCGTCAACGAAACTTCTTCCAAAGAATTTCCAACAATTGGTAATAACCTCAAAAAGCCTGGGTCCGGCACCTGATATCCAAGCATCATCACTATAGTTATGACAGCAATCGCAAGACACAGTTGAGCAGCTGGACCTGCTGCTGAAACGACCAGCCGCCGCAACGGACTCCTGAGCGCCGAGGCGGGCATTCCGGTTGGTACCGCCAATCCCCCAAAGTGATACAAAACTATGCGCGATGACTGGCCGAATGCAGCAAATGCAAGAGCATGCCCAAGTTCATGAACGAGAATGGAGCAGAAAACAACAAGCACCCACACGCCTAAATAGACTAAGAGTGTCCGCGTATCGTCACCGGCAAGTGACTGGGCTAAACCCCAGCCAAACAACCCTGCTGCCGGCCAAAACCAACCAGTCACCCGTACAGGGATTTGACCAAAGTGAAAGTGAAAGTCAGCGGGCGTCGACTGTGGCTCAGCGAGTAACATTTTTTTATTATGCCGCCTGTTCAGCATGCTGAACAGCAATGATTTTGTCATCATTCGATGGAGACAAACCATCTGTAGCAATATTGAGTATCACTTCTGCTGCTCGAGACGCTGAACCCGGCTGGGCCACCTTACCTGCAAGCTTTTCCAATGCTGTCACCGTCTCTTTATATACCTTTGGATCTGTGAGCCACTCCACAACGTGGTCAGCAAGAGCGGAAGACGGATCCGCGACCGTCAAATACTCCGGATAAAGCATTTTTGGATCCGGCGATGATGGTTGACGAGGCGGCCAGAATACTGGATTGACCGGCCCTATTGGATCCGACATAGCCAAAAGATTTACAAGTGTAAAAGACCGACAATGCCTCATCCAACTCTGAACGACGTACGCCAAACCGGAGAGTGAAAAAACCATAACCGATGGTACTCGAGCAGCGAGTAGTTCCAGTGATACTGAGCCACTCACACAGACAGCGACAGTCGCTTGGGGGATTAATTCACTTGTTTTTCCTGCTTCGACGACGAATTGATTTGGGTAACTCCCGGCCGGAGATCCCTGTATCAACTCATTAATATACTTTGCATGACGCTCATGGAGTGCAGCAACAACAAGATCTATGTGAGGAATTTTTTGCTCTATTTTTTTTGCGGCAAGAAGAAGGCTTTTTAAATTTGCTTCAATTTCCTGCCCACGTGAACCGGGTAGCAAAAGTACCAATGGCTTTTCCTCTGCCTGCCTTTTATCTTTTTCAGGGGCATGCCGTACATCGAAAAAAGGATGGCCCACATACGTGCTGGAAATTCCTTGCGCCAGAAACCATTCGTGTTCAAACGGTAGCGCTGACAAAACATGATCAATCAGCCGCCGCATCTTATGAATTCGCCAGCTTGCCCATGCCCAAATTTGGGGTGGACAATAAAAAACAACGGGGATACCGTGTCGCTTGGCACGCCAGGCTAACCACCAATGGAAACCAGGAAAGTCGACGAGCACACAAATGTCGGGGCGTTCATCCAGAAAACTTCTTTCGGCCCTTCGAGCCAAATCGACAAAACAATGAATTTTGGCTAACACACGAAAAAACCACATCACTGCTAATTGAGTCATGTCAGCAATAAGGCCACAGCCCGCATGCTCCATCTTTGGCCCACCAAGCCCAACACAAACGGCATCTGGGCACTGATCCTTAATGGACCTGCAGAGAAGGGCCGCATGATGGTCGCCTGATGGTTCACCGGCAGAAAGAAAGACTCGCATAAAATTATTGTGGGTTAGCCTTTTCGAAGGGGAGTGAAGATTATTTCAGTTAACACGATCTCGTTACAGATCAATTTTCTTTCATTTATCATGATTTTTGCATGTTGAAATGACTGTTCCGTGGCTCCGGAAGCCCACACGCAACCAGCGTTCCAGATGCAATGATGACTGCGCCAACAAGAAAAAATGGGACACCACCCAGAACATCAATGCCCCATCCTACGAAAGGAGATAAGACAAAGGGTAGGGCCATTGCCCCTCCGACGAGGCTTACATACCGTGGCTGAAGGCTCGTCGTTGGCGCAAGTTCAAGTGCATAATTACTAATGATTCGTAACATGATTGGATTGAACCCCAGTGGCATATAAGCAAGCCAAAACCACTGCATTGCAGCCGACTGAGAAACCATGGTTAAGCCGGCTACAAAAAGCGGCGTTCCTGTACAACAACCAAGTAGCCCAATAATGACTAGACGATTTCCCCGGTGATCTGCCAGAGGCCCGACTACCAGGCTGGCAAGACCAGTGGCGATGTTCTGGACAACAATCCACGTCAGCAGGGAGTGACTCGTATCCCCAAACTGCTCACGCGCAAACGCTTGATAATGTGGAAAAAGAATCATGGCAGCCGAAAAACATGCAGCCACCACCGCAAGCCGAGCCAGTGACCTGTCATGAGCAAGCAGCTGCCAGAATGAATGCGATCGCACAGCATCAGATGCCTTACGAGATTCAGCCGTGAAAGAATCCTCCGGTTCCTTAAAAAACAATGGGACAACAGCAGCAGCAAAAAAAAAGAAACTTGTCGCTGCAAAAATCTTAATAAACCCATTGGGTTCTTGCAGCCATGGCCCTAATGCAAGGAATGCAGCCATGATCGCAATGACACTGCCACTCGTCACACTCAAGACCAAAACTCTTCCACGACGTCCAGCAGATATCAAGCGGCCTTGCAGTGTTGCAACCAACAATTGGTTACACCCATTGATTGCTGAAAAAAGACCATACGTACAAAGAAATACAATCGCAAGAAAGAACGGATGGTCGTTCAGGAGACGGGACCATGCTACTGACAAGACAGCAAAACAAAGGGACAGACCTATTGTCGTTGCAACCAAAAACCAACGGATTGATTTTGCGCGTGAAACGAATGGGGCAACTACCAATGGAAAGAGGCTTGTTCCAATGCGGTTGAGAACAGGGAGAAAGCCCCGGAGCATTCCAGAGGCAATGCACGCATCAAGAACCGCTGGCATGATCACGGTCTCTGTTTTGAAGATCCACCCGATACGAGCAACTACCTGATATGTCACCAGACAAGCAATATTCCGAGGCTCATGGGAAGCCACTTCGGTACAATATGAGTCTTTTTTTTCATTATTCTTGAGTGTTTGTTTGGATGAGATCATCTTATTCTCAAAAGAAAGCAACCGCATGAAAAGTGGTTACACTAGAGTCTTCCAGGACGAGCGTCCTAGCATCTTAGCGCAAACGGCAACAACTGCTCTTTTTTTCAATTCATGATAGACACATCTCAATATATGCATCGCTTCCAGAAGCAAGTCTGCTTTCTGCAAGCATGCCGGCTCTTGCCTTATATCCTCGCAATTTTATTATTTCCCTGGCCCACCAGTTTCGTTCAAGCGGAACACTTTGTTTGGTTTGGCTCCTACACAGGGAAGCCTCCTCGAGGACAGGGTATCTATGTCGCTCGTTATGATGAAAATACGGGTGACATAAGTAAGCCAGAATTAGCATGTAAGGTAAAGAACCCTTCATTCCTCGCGATTCACCCAACACTTGCCGTAGTTTACGCGGTGTCAGAAATCGCTGACCTGAATGGCAAACCAGCGGGAGGCATTATCAGTTTCACGATTGATATGAAGAACGGCCACCTCACTCAGCAAAGCGTGCAAGCATCAAATGGAAAAAGCCCTTGCCATCTTTCGCTCGATGCACAAGGTAAGGTTCTTCTCGCTGCCAACTATGGAAGTGGGAGCACTGTTTGCCTAGGAATTGATGATGACGGAAGCCTTCTTCCCCTCATCATCAATAAAGAGGGTGGCCCCAGTGGGTTTATTCAACACGCCGGTAATGGTCCGAATAAAACACGTCAAGAAACACCGCACGGTCACTCTATTAATGCTACACCCAATAGCAAGTTCGCAATTAGTTGTGACCTAGGAGCTGATCGAGTTTTTGTTCATAAGCTTGATGTTACTGCTGCCTTAATGACACCTCATACATCGGCCTCAACGCAACCGGGTGGCGGACCGAGACACTTTGCAATGCATCCTCGGCTACCGTTTGGCTATGCCAACAACGAACTCGACATGACAGTAACTGCTTTCCATTTTGATACTGAAAAGGGAACTCTTAAGAAGCTGCAGTCAGTAAGCACTATTCCCGATTCTGTGAGCGAGCGTAGCAGGTTTTCAACTGCAGAGATCGCCATTCATCCATCCGGAAAGTTTCTTTACGTATCAAACCGTGGACACGATTCGATTTCTCTATTTGGAATCAATGAACAAAGTGGGAAGCTCTCACTCAAACGTGTCGAGCCGACTCATTGCCAGACACCTCGTCATTTCGCGATTGCCCCGGGTGGCAACCGGCTTTACGCGGCGGGGCAGGCATCTGGAACCGTTACTGCCTTCACGATTGACCCTACCACCGGCAAACTATCATTCACGAATCGTCTTACAAAAGTCCCAAAGCCTGTTTGTATCATTTTTTCTCGCCCACTTTCATCTGGACCGGAAAAGCCATGACCATTTGCTTACTCAAGTCAAAAATTCATCGAGCTGCTGTCACTGGTGCATCAGTTGATTACGAAGGAAGCCTCACTATTGCTCGTGACTTAGCAGAGCGTGTTGGGCTCCGGGCCTATGAAAAAATATTAGTAGGAAACCTTGAAAATGGAGAGCGATTTGAGACGTACTGCATTTATGGTGCCACTGGCAGCGGAGTGATTGAACTCAACGGGGCAACAGCACACCTTGGAAGAATTGGTGATCGGCTAACCATTATGTCCTACGGGCAGTATTCTCCGGTAGAGGCCGATGACGCAAAACCTGCAGTACTCTTACTTGATGAAACAAATGCAATTGTTCGAGAAAGCGGGACCCTGAATTGTTGAAAATCTGATACCGAAGGAAGTCCACAAAGACTAACGAGGAGCTTCCTGCCCTCGGACCAAAAGTTCCAGATAGCTGGCTGGCTCAGGATTTTCTAAACCCAATTCCCGTGCCAAAGACTCAACACAATCTCGGGCCAGTGGCACTTCACCTTCTCCAGCGATGATCTCAAATTCAGCGTAAGTACCTAGATCGGCAACGGCATCGATCGCTATTTCGACGTCACTGCCGTGCCAATGAACACGTCCAGGAAGTCGTGTCTTCGCAACCTCGAAGACCTGGTAAAAACCAAGGGACTCAAGCAATTCTGTCCACGCAGCAACGGTTGTCTGCCCCGTTGGTCCTTGAGGCATAACCCCAAGCTCAATTTCCCGCCTGACTTTTGCTGATGTATCAGCCCGCGGACCTTTCCACGTCAATTCCACAACATCACCAACTTTCCGAAGACGTAACGCCTCATCTGTTTTGCGGAAATTGCGCACTGGATGGGAAAAATACCGATCGACCTGCTCCATGCGGTCTCGAAAGCACGCAGACATTGTGTCTAGACGTTCAACCACGTGGTCAACATCAGCCAGGTGAAATTTGAGTTCTACTTCGTACACTCGTGAGACCCTTCGTTTATAATAATCATACGTAGTCTACACATTCAGGACCAACGGATAGCCTCATGGCATGTACTCACCACCAGTTGATTCCTTTGGTTCTTGCTTCCTTTGCAATTATTGGTTGCAATCTCGGACAAAATCAAGAAACACGGCAACACGTTGGTAAATCAGTACCAAAAATTTCACTCGTCTCACTTGATACCGAAAACGAAACGCTCACATTTTCCGGAAAGATCACACTTCTCAATTTCTGGGGCACTTGGTGCCCCCCTTGTCGCCAAGAATTACCAGGGCTTGCAAGGCTTGCGTCGCGGCTCACAGATGAACCTCGCTTTCAATTGATTGCTGTTTCGTGCGGTGGTGGAAAACGTGATGATCTTGATCAATTACGCAGTGAAACAGAAATTTTCCTTGCATCCGCGAGGATTGCTCTCTCCCCTTGGGCAGACCCAACTGGTGCCACCCGCCTCCGCTTTACCGAAGCATTTGGTTTTCGTGCCTATCCAACAACCTATTTGATTGGGCCTGACCAGAAGATACTCGCTATTTGGACCGGCTATTCTCCTTCTATGGAGACGGAAATTGCACAATCTGTTGCTCGCTCACTGACGCAACTTCCTGCGGCTGACTCTCTGTAGCGGGGAGTAGTGAACAAATTCGACGAGATTCCTCACCTGGATCTGCTGCACCAGTGATACTGCTCGCAATTGCAACCCGCTTCACTCCCAAGCGAACAAGCCGGTCAAGGTTGTCAGATGTAATGCCACCAATTGCAAAGACCGGTAATCGTATCTCATCAGAAACATTCCGTAGCAATGTTTCTGATGCAAACTCTTTGAACTGTTTCGTGGTGCTTGGATAACATGGACCGACTCCAAGATAGTCAGCGCCATCTCGTACTGCCTGCTTTGCTTCATCAATAGAATGAGCGGTACGCCCGATAATGAACTCATGACCACAAACCTTACGGGCTAGATTAACGGGCAAATCAGTTTCACCAAGATGGACGCCATCTGCATTTGCAGCAACGGCAACGTCTGCTCGATCATTTACAAGAACAATACATCTTTTTCTTCCAGTCAACTCTGCGTGCTGCTGGGCTTGTTGAGTAATTGTTTTCGTGCGCTCACAAAGTAATGCCGTATTGGCTTGTTTATCTCGCAGCTGGATCATTTTAACACCGGCAGCTAGGAGTTGGCCCACCAGTATTTTGAATTCCGTTTGTGGCTGATCGACATCAAGAAGCACGCATAGACTGATGTTGGCAAACTTATTCTGGCTTGTGATGATTGTCATCGCCGCCTTCTCGAGCGTATAGATTCGATAGCGTAATTGTTCAAACGCTGCAGTAACTGCAGGCACAACCAATCGGCTACATTCTTCTAAACTTCTGATTGACTGGCTCGCGCGGGCAGCGTTTGCAGCAAACACATGGCGCATTTCTGTGCGTGGTGGAGTTTTAGCAACATTACTGCTGACCCCAACATCTCGTAGGACATCACGAAGCCGAATGCGTGCCTGAAGATCTTCTCTCGCAAAAATAACAGCTAGTTCATGCCGAATTGCTTTTGCCTCCCGTGAAAGAAAAGCGTCGTTCAGGCAGAACCTGAGAATGTCCTCCAATACACGAACTGCCTCGGCACTGCGGTTCGCCGAGGCATCGAGTGTTCTCCAAATTCCCACTACTGAGCCATTTTTCTCAGACTCGAATTCTTCCATTTCTGAGTTTTCTCCCTTACGACTCGCCATTGGTTTGAGTCTAACTGATCCCTAGACTCTCACTTGTCCTATGACTCAGACCAATAAACTTGAAAGGCCGGTCGTTCGTGTCATTCCTCCGCTCACTTACGCTCATTTGGCCTGGCTTACCCTGGGCATGGCTTCGAGGAAGCTGGGCTGGACTTATTTTAGCCACTGCTTTCGCAATTTGTCTGAATCTTTGCATCACCACGGCATGGATTTGGACAAGTTTTATCGATCTTGAGATGACTTTTGGCATTTGGACTGCGACAGCAATTATTTGGGTTGTGTCAACGGTCTCGGCAATATCCACTTTCCCACAACCTCTTATCAGTTCTCGAGACGAGGTCACAGACAAGTTGTTTGTTGATGCACGAGATGCCTATCTCGCTGGAGATTGGCTTCAGGCAGAAACAAAACTTCAGACAATTCTCGCTCTTTCACCAACAGATGGCGAGGCACAACTGCTCTTTGGCACACTCCTGCGGAGGGTCGGCCGTTTTGTCGAGGCGAAAAAATCACTCGAAAAACTTGGACGGAGTGACAGCGGGCAGCCGTGGCAGTACGCGATTCGCCACGAACTTTCACTGATCAAACGAGATCTTCAAGAAAATTCTCAAGAAATAGACCCGAATACAGAGGTGGACTCGAATGTAAACCCGCACCGTCGTAAAGTGGCATGATTCTCAATCAAACAGATTGGGTGGCACAAACGTAGAAATCTCAAGGGATCGGGAAGCCCTTGGCAGACAACCAAAATGTCACTCGTTGGTGGATTTTTAACAGCCATTGAGCTATTTCAGTCCTAAACCTCCGCGAAACATTGAGGTGTAGGAGACAGTATCGTGAGCTATCCCTACAATACCCATGCGAGAATTGCTAAGCGATGCTACAGGTAATTTTTTACCTTCGGTTGGCGTGAATTTTGCATTGGATTGTAAATGGTGGAAATCGGGTTTTACCTCTGCCGGAATGGCAGGTACAGCATTTGCGTGTACAGCGGGTTGAGCAGTCACAAGAGGAAGTTTTATGTACGAGCGTTTCACAGACCGTGCCCGTAAGGTAATGCAACTGGCTAATCAGGAAGCCCAGCGGTTTAATCACGAATACATCGGAACCGAACACGTCCTACTCGGTTTGATTAAAGAAGGTAGTGGGGTTGCCGCCAATGTCTTAAAAAACCTTGACGTCGACCTTCGTAAGATTCGTCTCGAAGTGGAAAAACTTGTACAGAGTGGGCCAGACATGGTCACGATGGGCAAATTGCCACAGACACCCCGTGCCAAGAAAGTCATTGAATATTCAATGGAAGAGGCACGAAACCTGAATCACAATTATGTTGGAACTGAGCATATCTTGCTCGGACTACTCCGTGAACAAGAAGGTGTCGCTGCTCAAGTTCTTATGAATCTTGGGCTGAAACTTGAAGATGTTCGCGAAGAAGTTCTTAATCTTCTTGGACATGGCATGGACGAAGGAAGCGACAGGGCTGGCATGAGTGGCCGCCAGATGGCTGGCGCTGGTGGCGGAGGCAGTGACGCTCCCACAAAAAGTGGTAAGAGTAAAACCCCTGCACTGGATTCATTTGGCCGTGACCTGACCGAATTAGCAAAACAAGGAAAACTTGATCCCGTTATCGGCCGGGAGCATGAAATCGAACGGGCCATTCAGATACTCTGCCGACGAACGAAAAATAACCCCGTGCTGATTGGCGAGGCTGGTGTTGGAAAAACTGCAATTGTCGAAGGGTTTGCGCAAAGAGTTATCGAAGGGAATATTCCCGAACTTCTTGCCGAACGAAGAATTGTGGTTCTCGACTTGGCGATGATGGTCGCTGGTACGAAATACCGTGGTCAGTTTGAGGAGCGAATTAAGGCCGTCATGAACGAAGTCCGACGTGCCAAAAATACCATTCTTTTTATTGACGAACTCCACACACTTGTCGGAGCTGGGGGAGCAGAGGGAGCCATTGACGCCTCAAATGTTCTTAAGCCAGCCCTTGCTCGCGGTGAGATCCAGTGCATTGGAGCAACCACGCTGGATGAATATCGCAAGTACATTGAAAAGGATTCGGCACTCGATAGACGTTTTCAGCTTGTCATGGTGGAACCCGCGTCGAAAAAAGAAGCAGTTGAAATCCTCAAGGGACTCCGAGACCGCTACGAAAGTCATCATAGAGTGTCCATTACTGACGACGCCCTTGAAGCGTCAGTAGAACTCTCCAGTCGCTATATCACCGGCCGTGCACTTCCCGATAAAGCAATTGATGTAATAGATGAAGCTGGAGCACGAGTGAGGTTGAAGGCAATGACGCGTCCACCAGACCTCAAGGAAATTGATGCGGAAGTCGATCGCCTAAACAAGGAAAAAGAAGAGGCTGTTGCCAACCAAGATTTTGAAAAAGCGGCAGCACTGCGAGATCAGGCTGACAAATTAAAGAAGAAAAAACAGCAAATGACCAAAGAGTGGCGAGAAAAATCTCGTGAGGCTGATGGCGTTGTTGACGAGGAAGTTGTTGCTGAGGTTGTTTCGAAGATGACTGGCATTCCGTTGACAAGAATGTCGACAGAGGACAGCCAGCGGTTAATGCAAATGGAAGATTCACTGCACAAGCGAGTGATCGGGCAAGATGCGGCAATCAAAAGCATTTCGAAAGCTGTTCGCCGAAGTCGTTCAGGTCTTAAAGACCCCAAGCGCCCAATTGGTTGCTTTGTTTTGGCTGGCCCAACAGGCGTTGGGAAAACCCTCTTAGCAAAAGCACTTGCTGAGTTTATGTTCGGAGACGATGACGCGCTCATATCAATTGATATGAGTGAGTACATGGAGAAGCACAATGTCAGTCGTCTCGTTGGTGCCCCTCCTGGATACGTTGGTTTCGAAGAAGGAGGCCAACTCACTGAAAAAATTCGTCGCCGTCCATATGCGGTCGTTCTTCTTGATGAGATTGAAAAAGCTCACCCAGACGTCTTCAACATGCTTCTTCAGGTGATGGAGGAAGGTCGACTCACCGACTCCTTTGGGAGAAATGTTGACTTTCGGAATACGATTCTCATCATGACAACCAATGCAGGAGCCGAGGCAATCAAGAATGAATCTGCCTTTGGTTTCCAGAAGCCTGAGGACGACAGTGGGTATGAAAGCATGAAAGCCCGGGTCAATGAACGAATCGAGAAGGTTTTCCGTCCAGAGTTTATTAACCGCCTCGACGATCTCATAGTCTTCCATCACCTTACGGTTGAAAACCTAAAAGAGGTGATTGATATTGAACTTGCAAAAGTCCGGGAACGACTACTCGAGCGTGGTCTCAAACTCGAGCTTACCGATGAGTCGAAGCAGTTTCTCATTAAGAAAGGCTCTGATACTGATTTCGGAGCTCGACCTCTTCGGCGTGCACTTGAGAACTACATCGAAGATCCTGTTTCGGAGGAACTTCTGAAAGGTGAATTTGAAGGAAAAGACACCATTCAAGTGGACTGCAAAGAAGTGGCTGGAAAGAAACAGCTGGTCTTTCATGGGATCGTAACTGCCGAACCGGTGGCCGCAGGATCTTCAGACGAATCGACCAGTTGAGAAAAAGAGCGCAGAGGGTTGCCGGAGCCGTTCTGATATGACGAACTCTCTACAAGTTCGAAATATATAGCCTTTGTGACATCACAGCTTTCTGTCGGAGAGCTCTTTTTGTGATGCTGCGTCCTTTGGATTCTTCCAAGAGCCCGCAAAGCCCGCAACCTCTCCCTAAACGGTTCAAGGCACCAGGTCCTTCTAGCCGATCTAAACCGCAAGGAGTGCCGCCACCGCGGTGAAGGTCCGTATTTATGAATTCAACTGCCATCCCACAACCAGAACAGGCCGCTGACAATGTCACTGGCTGGTTTGCGAGTAGAGTCGCTGATGTCGGTGACATGGCGATCACAACGGTTGCTGGCATTGGTGACGTAACTCTTTTTGCTTTACGAACCATTGGGTGGCTATTTGCGCGTCGTCAACGACGAGATGTGTTGATGCCAAGCTTCTACCAGATTGGCGTTTTGTCTCTCCCTGTCATTGCACTTACCGGCCTTTTCATTGGAATGGTCTTGGCTGTGCAGAGCTATGCTCAATTCAAAGCACTCGGCCTGCAAACACGACTTGGTTCTGTGATTAACCTTTCACTTATTCGTGAACTCGGCCCAGTACTCGCAGCAACAATGCTGGCCGGACGGGTTGGAAGTGCCATGGCTGCAGAATTAGGCACGATGCGAGTTACAGAACAAATTGATGCCCTTGAGAGCATGGGAGCAAATCCAATCTATTATCTCGTTGTCCCTCGCTTTCTAGGCTGTCTTGTACTCATTCCTGCACTAACGATCATGGCTGATTTTATGGGAGTGCTCGGTGGCTATGTCTATTCTCATGCCATCCTTGGTATTGATTATCACCACTATTGGGCAAATTCTCGAGCCTATATCGATTCCTTTGATTTTTTTATGGGAATTTTCAAAAGCTTCTTTTTTGGTGCGGCGATTGCCTTAGTCAGTTGCCACCATGGCTTTCATTGCGACCATGGCGCACAGGGAGTTGGCCGAGCTGCAACAAATGCTTTCGTGCACTCGTTTGTTCTCATCCTTGTACTCGATCTTTTCTTGGGCATTGGACTGAACAACGTACAGGACTACTTACGGCCTGAAGGTCCGCGAAGCCTTCTTTAAACACCATACATTTTATAAAAAACCTTACGATGACCACTTCCGCTATCGATGCACCGACACAAGAAGCAATAACTGCAGAACCACTGCTTTTCATTGATTCGCTTTCGATAACCTTTGGTGACCAGCAGGTTTTGCGTGACATTTCCCTCGAACTTGCCTCTGGTGAAACCCTTGTCATTCTTGGCGAGAGCGGATGCGGAAAAACTGTGCTCTTAAAAACAATGATCGGCCTTATACAGCCAACCAAAGGAGATGTACGATTTGAGGACACCTCCTTAGCTATGATGACCGAACGTGAACTTGCCCATCTCCGGACACGCTACGGGTTTGTTTTTCAGGGTGCCGCTCTTTTTGATAGCGCTACAATTGCCGATAACATAGCATTCCCTCTGCGCGAACATACTCAACTTGATGAAGATGAAATAGCTAAAATTGTTGCTGAACTTGTAGCAGAGGTTGGCCTACCACGAGCGGTACTGACTAAGAAACCGGTTGAACTGTCTGGCGGCATGAGAAAGCGTGCCGGCCTCGCGCGAGCACTTGCACTGGACCCACAGTTGGTTCTCTACGACGAGCCAACTACGGGGCTTGATCCAATCATGGGTGATGTCATTAATGAACTGATTCTACGGGTCCATCAAAGACCAGAAACAACAAACGTAGTAGTCACGCATGACATGACAACTGCCCATAAAGTGGCAGACCGAATTATTATGCTCTATCCACTTTCTCGGCTCAAAAATGGTGAATCACAGATAATTTTTACTGGCACACCAGAACAACTTGACGGATCAAAAGATCCTCGTGTTCGACAATTCGTTGAAGGCAAAGCCGGGCAACGTCTCAACGAACTCCGAAAAGAGCAGGGCCAAAAAGACTACGGGCCATCCACTGAGATGAAGGATCAGGAGAACGATCATGAGTGAGCGTGTAATCCAATTTCGTGTTGGCGTGATGGTCTTAGCGACGGCCATTATCGCTGGAATACTTATTGTTTTATTTGGAGATTTGCCAAGTCTTGTCCAATCAACATATCCGCTACGCATGAACTTCTCAGAAGCAAGAGGGGTTTCAAGTGGCACCCCCGTTCGAAAGAATGGCATTCTTGTCGGACGAGTCAACTCAGTCATGCTCGATGAACGTGGTGGCGTAAGTGTAGTAGCTCAAATTGACTCCTATGTACCGGTCTACCGTGATGAGACCCCACGTGTCGCAAGTACAATTCTTGGTGACGCCGAAATTGAACTTGTGGCAGGCCGCATTGCACCTCCTCGCCAACGAATCACAACAGATGAGGTTTTGCGAGGTGCGGTATCGAAAGATCCCCTTGCACTATTTTCAACACTCGAGCCAAAAGTAACAGCCTCCCTCGAGTCACTCACTCGGGCAGGTGATGCTGTTGCTATGCTCTCAGAAAATATTGAGAGAATTTTTGTAAAAGAGGACATTCAGATTGATCAGACCGTTAAGAAACTTGACGTTGCACTGGATACCTTTACAACGGCCATGAACAATGTGAATGATATTGTTGGTGATGCTGAAGCGAGAGAAAAACTAAAGGACTCTATCTATACATTGCCTGATGTTCTTGTTGATCTGCGAAAGTCTGTCGGAGGTATCAGTGCAACCATTGATACTGCTGATCGCAATCTCCGAAATCTTGAAGGCTTTTCAAAACCCCTCGGTGAACGCGGTGCATCAATGGTACAGGGTATAGACCGTGCTATTAATCGCCTCGACACTGTCCTCGTTCAAGCAGCCACCTTCACTCAAGCCCTCAACGAATCGCAAGGAACGCTTGGCAAACTGGTTCGTGATCCAGAGGTTTACAATGACCTCGCCCAAGCCGCAAACAACGTCAACCGTCTAACACAAGACTTACGGCCAATTATTGATGACGTTCGCGTATTTACCGACAAAATCGCACGTCACCCGGAGCAGCTTGGTGTGCGTGGAGCACTTGATCGCAAAACTGGTCTTAAATGATGGTGGGCAAAGATTCATTGCCTCACAGATCTGATGGTCGATCTTTTTTGTGCTTGGGGTTTAGTGGTGCTTCATTTGGATCCAGCGATTGAACATTTGCTATTTGATCAAAACCAATGCCACGTAGTCGATTACCATATCGCTCCATTAACCACGGCATTGTTTGTTCGATCGTATCAGGCTGCAACAAAACAAGGTCACCAGGTTTCACCGCGTCGAGTACCGTCGCAGCCGAGGTTTCCCAATCTCCTCCAGACTCGACTATAGCGCGACGCTTTGAATGTTCTGTTCGTACGATACCTTCGGCAATAAGTCGTGTTATCTCCCCCGGACTGCGGCCTCTTCGATAGGCGTCTTCGTAGATAACAATACGATCGAATGTCTTTCCCAAGAGTTCACCTTGCCGCAGAAGATCTTCATTGCGACGGTCTCCAGCTGCTGAATACACAGCAGTTCTTTGAGCATGTGGTAGCTTTTCGAGCGTTAAACAGACCTGCTCTAAAGACGGCACATTGTGTCCGTAGTCAACAACCACAGTAGCTCCATCTAACTCAAGCATATTAAATCGCCCGGGACTACCGAGTGCTCCACTTGAAAAGCTTTCCAGTCCGAGTCGAACCAATTCAAGCGGAACGCCCATGCTCCATGCTGCAGCAGCGGCCGCAAGGGCATTTTCGACTTGAAACGAAACCAAGCCCTGATGAACCAAGGGAACTTTTTCTAAATTTGCTAATCGAGTTTCACGGGGTCCATCACACAGCACGATCCATCCGTCACGGATGGTCGCGCCAAGACCTCCTGAGGCCAGGTGTTCTACGAGGACAGGAAATTCCGGATTCAGAGAAAAATAAATCACCCGGCCCTGACACCACTTCTTCATATCGACAACCAGTGGATCTGCTGCATTGAGGACGGCTGCACCACTTGGCCGCACAGCGGCAACAATTGCGCCCTTCACCCAGGCGAGTTGCTCTGGAGTATCGATTTCATGCAGACCAAGGTGATCACCCGAGGCAATGTTAGTGACAACGGCTACATCACAAGCATCAAACCCACACCCTTCGCGAAGAATTCCTCCTCTTGCTGTCTCGAGTACAGCCGTCGTTACGTTCGGTTGCGCTAATATTCGTCGTGCACTTGCTGGCCCACTACAATCGCCAGAATCAAGTTGTCTGTCGCCTACCCAGACACCTTCAGTACATGCAATGCCAACCGTTGCTCCCCCCGCCGAGGCTACATGAGCTAATAAACGGGTAACTGTTGTTTTCCCATTTGTACCGGTCACTGCTGCAACAGGAATCCGACCATCATCGCCGGTTGTGAAAAGCGTATTGATGATCGCTGAACCAACGTCCCGTGGTCCTCCAACCGTTGGCTCCAGATGCATCCGAAGCCCGGGGCACGCATTAATTTCAACAATACCTCCATGCTGGGCACTTAAGGGCTGATCAATACGTGTCGCCATAATATCAACACCAGCAATATCCAGCCCAACAACTCGCACCGCATCAATAGCGAGCCGGATTGTATTTGGATGAACCTGGTCTGTGACATCCTCAGCTGTGCCTCCAGTACTCAGATTTGCATTCCGACGGAGAAGAACAAGCTGCCCATCATTCGGGATGGATTCCTTTGAAAATCCTTGCTCATGCAGGGCAACCTCAGCAGCGGCATCAAGGCATAAAAGAGAGAGTGATCCTGCATGGTCATCGCAACGACGTGGATTCCTGTTCTCTTCCTGGACAAGCTTTTCAATCGTCGAACTACCATCACCTGTAATACAAGGTGCACAACGACGTGCCGCTGCAATAAGCTCACCTCCGATGACTAACAGCCGATAATCATCACCTGCCAGACAACGCTCAACGACAACCTCTTCCTCCTCTGAAATCGCTACGCTGTATGCCTGGAACACCTCGTCCTGAGTTGTCAATCCAACCGAAACACCTCGACCCTGATTGCCACAACGAGGCTTGATGACTACTGGTAAGCCAATTTCCGTCGCCACTTGCCAAGCTTCTTCAGCAGAGAAAACTGGCTTCCCTTTTGCAACTGGAATACCGGCTTCTTCAAGCAAGCCTCGAGTTAATTCCTTGTCTTGCGCAATTGTCTCACTGACAGCCGATGTCTGGTCGGTCTCAGCCGCAATAATCCGACGCTGCTTGGACCCAATTCCAAGCCGGACAAGTGACCCCTCACTGAGCCTACGTACGGGTATGTCTCGACGGCGTGCAGCTTCCACGATTGACCTGGTACTCGGACCAAGTTGTTCGACAAGCAACTTCTCCCGCAAACTTTCTACGGTTTGTCCAACATCAAAATGACTTCCCTCTATGGCAGCAACAAGGAGTGAGTGAGCTGCATTCAAACACTTTATTGCAAACTCTTCTTCCTTATATTCAATGATGACGTTGTAGACACCATGTTTTTTCGTTTCGTGTGCCCTACCGTACCCAACTTCTGTACCAGCAAGTGATTGAAGTTCGAGTGTCACATGTTCAAGAACATGCCCCATCCAGGTACCAGTGCGTAATCGTTCAAAAAATCCACCACGCTCACCAATCGAGCAACGATGCTCGATCATGGTTGGCAGCCATTTCATCAATCGTTCATTAAAACCAGCAAGCGTATGTGAGGGATATTCCTCAAGCCACCCGAGATCAACACGGACTTCAAGAACAGGAAAACGGGCCCACTGATTAGGACCTCGAAGAACTTTTATCTTGTCAATATTCATAAGCGGAAGGCACCACAGGAGAATTCGTCAGAATGAATCAGAGGAGAGTGTTAGATTATTGAAATGAGGATTTTGGATAAACAATGCATGACAGGAGGCTGATCGTCTTGAAACCTCTTTGCTTACAAGCCACGATGCTCGGAGCAAAACGCTCACCATGACGTAGCGGTGCCAAAGTCTGCGAAAGGAGGCGGGGGAACACATATGCCATGTATTTCTCGGATTCTTTCCAGCAAGCTTTCGCTTGATTGAACCGTGTTACGATACTATTTGGCGATTCCAATTCCAAGTTTTAATCCTTCAATCTCCATCTACTCATCCTCGGTTTTGAGCATTTCGCATGAAACCAAATTGAAAAAAACGCTGTTTTGAACCGAAGTTTCTGAAGAAGCTCAGTCGTTGGATCGAACCACTAGGATACTCTGATATGCATAATGTGTGCCGAAAATAAGCAAATCCTCACTGCTGCATCATTAGAAATTGTTGGCGATGACTCAAATACCCTCTTTCCTGCCCAATTTCGACAATCTTCAGAATTGCCTCGAAACCAATTTAAATCATACTCTGACGCTTCCTGCAATTTCAGTCGGTAGGTTTTTCACACAGCGAGGCACCATTGTGTGTAATTTCTATACAAGACTCGTCAGCGATTTCCTACGCTTTCAGCAAAGTATGTTACAGCATCTGCAATTCGAATAAATATGCCATCAGCTGAATCCTTTGATCGTGCCAGCTCCAAAACATCAGAGACTTTGCTGGCATGCTGTCATATCAATCTTGATGACAAAGCACAGTTCGGTTCGAGCTGGTTGGCAATCTCTACGGCGGCCCTGTACTCAGGAAAAGGTCGCCCTCCCACGACACAACATCTTATTGACGAATGCAAAAGCCACGCACAACATTGCTGGCCACTACAAAAAAATCTTCAACTGACCCTGACGAATCGGCCTACGATTGGCCAAATTGAACTGCGCACGGGTCAAGAGGTTCTTAAATGTTGGAAATTTAGTGCTGGAATCACACCTGACGTTGAACGACTAATCGATGGTTTTGAAATAGCACGCGACGATTTGTTCTCAAGTAATAAATTGCCTTTGAAGTTGAACTCAAATGGCGATAGCCCTTCTCCCAATGCATCAAAAAAAATAACAACGGGATCATTTGCTGCACTTGTTCGGGTACTCAGCTTTGCCGGTCCATATTGGCGGATTGTCGCGATCGGTACCGTACTTGCTCTTGCCACTACGTTTGCCAGCCTCGTACCTCCATATCTCACAATGCCACTTGTTGACAGGGTACTCATACCACAGCAATCCGGAGAGCATGTAGCTATTGGAACCGCCCTGCCGTACCTTGCTGGTCTCGCTGCAGCAGCCATTCTTGCTTCTTCTCTTGGATGGGGACGGACATGGATACTTGCTTGGGTCAGTGAACGCATCACCGCAGACATGCGAATTCGCACCTATGCTCACGTGCAGTCATTATCACTCGATTTTTTTGCCACCCGACGAACCGGTGACCTCATTTCAAGGATCGGGAGTGATACTGAGCGGCTGAACAACTATGTATCGATAAGCCTGATCGATTTTTTCTCAAATCTGCTTCTCGTGGTATTTACTGCCATTGTGCTATTTACCATTTCTCCGCTGCTTGCAGTAATGACTCTTGTACCGTTTCCTTTTGTCATTTGGCTTGTCTACTCTGTCCGTGGCAGATTGCACCAAGGATTTTCTCGTAGCCGTATCGCCTGGGCTGATATGACGAGTGCTTTAGCCGATACGATTCCAGGAATCCGCGTTGTGAAGGCATTCGCTCAAGAGAAGCGAGAGATCAGTCGATTCAGGCGTGCGAATAATCGTGTTCTCGAGGCGAATGACCATGTCAACATTACGTGGAGTTATTTTGGCCCACTCGTCACACTATTCAGTGAATTTGGAATTCTTGTCATTTGGGCAAGTGGGGTGTGGCTCGTTTTCAATAACTCTGTCACTGTTGGGACATTAACCGCTTTTCTCGCCTACATATCACGGTTTTATGGCAAGGTGGAATCCATGGTGCGGATGGTTCCTGCAACACAACGGGCGGCTGCAAGTGCACAAAGAATTTGTGACCTTCTTGACTGCCACCCGACAGTCGCAGAGCCCGCTGTTCCGCATCAAATTGAACACTTCAAAGGCCAGATTGATTTACAAAATATCCATTTCCGTTATGGCAACCGCGAAGTCATTCATGGAATTAACCTCACCATTGAAGCAGGAGAAATGATCGGGCTGGTTGGAACCAGCGGTGCGGGAAAAACAACACTCGCCAATCTTATCTGTCGTTTTCATGATCCAAGTAATGGCTCTATCTGTGTTGATGGAATAGATCTTCGTAAACTTGCACTAAATAACTACCGACGACATATCGGATGCGTTTTGCAGGAACCCTTTCTTTTCTTTGGGTCGATAGCCGAAAATATTGCATACGGACGGCCAGAGGCGTCGCGGGAAGAAATTGTTAATGCCGCCCGAGCTGCCGGAGCACATGAATTTATCCTTCGTCTTCCTCATGCATACGATTCACGGGTTGGTGAACGCGGAGCCCAACTCTCCGGTGGCGAGCGACAGCGGATTTCAATTGCTCGAGCACTTTTAGTTGACCCTGCAATACTTATCCTTGATGAAGCGACATCGAGTGTTGATGCTGAGACTGAATCAGTTATTCAGCACGCAATCGAGAAACTTGTGACGGGCCGAACCACAATAGCAATTGCCCATAGACTTGCCACGCTTCGCCGGGCAGATCGTTTAGTTGTACTTGAGCATGGCCAGATTGTTGAAATTGGTACACATGATGAATTACTTGCTATTGGCGGGACCTACGCCCGCCTTTACCAGACCCAAATCATTGACAATCACAAACAAGACATCACTGCAAAAACTCCATACGAAACTGAATCTTCTACAGAAGAAAAAACATTTTGACTGCGTGTGAATTCCTAGTGAAATCACATACCGAGAATACCGAACGTGCTTTATATGAATATCAACGACTGTAGATTCACGTGTTCATCAGACGAGAAAGTCACCTTGCTTACACCCACAGGTGATCGCCATGTAGCAGTCCGCATTGTACGAGCATTTCCATTCACGGCTGCTGATGGACCAGTCGCTGTTGTCGACAGCAACGGTCATGAACTTATCTGGATTAAGGACCCTGATTCACTTTCATTGACCCATCAACAATTTATTCAAAGCCAATTAGAACGAGAAGAATTCCTACCACGGATTCATTTCATTGAGTCGGTATCAAGAGGAACACCCCGTCAGTGGAATGTTACTACCGACCGAGGGCAGAATTCTTTTGAACAAGCCTCTTCTGACGCAGTTGTCTGGCAACCGGACGGGAGCGTCTCCATCACTGATTGTGATGGCATTTGCTACCTTATCCCAGCTGTCCAGAAACTGGACAGACGTAGCCGAAGGCTTCTAGAGCGGTATAGCTAGCAGAAAATGCCGCCTTCTTTCACCAATCCCTCTCATCTACCAGCGCTTATTTAAACTGGATGGAATACGCCGTTCATACGGACTGGAGCCTCATTTTTTCGAGAAAAAAGGCTCAAGAATCCTAACAATTCGGTTGAAAGACATTTCCAAGCAATTAGGCTCGGAGGTGTCGTCGAAGTACCTTTTCGGAGTTTACGTGATGGTTTCTTTCCAACCTTGTATTGCGCGGGCGTCGGTCAATCGTCTTCTTCCTTTCTTGATGAAAGCAGGCGTGTTGCTCTGTGGCCTATCAGCTTTTCTTACTGCGACACCCATTGCCGCTCAATGCTGCGGTCAGCCAATCACAGCACCGGTAGTTTCGCAGTCCTACCGTTTGGATTACCAAACGGTGTATGACGAACAGAAGATGACTGCATACAAGATGACATACGAGACGGTTTATGACACCAAGACGTACACGGTACAAAAACCTGTCTGGGAAACGGAGACTCGAGAACGACGATACACCGTCCAACGACCAGTTTGGGAAACTCAGAATCGTGAAGAGCGATACACCGTCATGAAGCCTGTCTATGAAACAGTGGTTCAAGATCGCAGCTACAACGTTGTGCGCGACGTTGTCGAAACAGGTACGCGTGAGGAACGATACACGGTGATGAAACCCGTCTACGAAACCAGCGTTCAGCAGCGGGTAAGTACAGTTCGTCGACCAGTTTACGAAACGTCAGAGAGGCAGGAGGCATATTCGGTCGCTGAACCTGTTACAACAATGAGAACTGCGTACTCCGTCAGCAGTACTCCTGTTGATACAGTTACCCCAGTAGTTACACCTGGCTATACGTCACTTGGCTGGCAGCCCCGCGTGAGCTACTTCAATCCTTACACGGGAGTGACCTCCTGGAGACGAGGTGGGCTTGGATGGAATGTTACCCCAAGTGTCGTTGTCAATCAGGTCAATCGCGTTTACCAACCAACAATGACTCCTGTTCAGGTACCACAGACAACCTACGTGAACCGAGTTGTTACTCGAAAAGTACCGGTCCAGACCGTTCGCTATGTGGATGAACAAGTTGTTCAACAAATTCCGGTACAAACACTAAAAATGGTACCAGAGGTTCAGGTTCGACAGGTGCCTGTTCAAACCGTCCGAAAAGTAGTTGAGCGAGTTGAAAACAAGGTTCCGGTGCAAGTGTGCAAATATGTTGCTGAGGAGCAGGTGCGACAAGTGCCTGTTCAGGTACTCAAGTATGTTGCCGAACAGCGCGTAGAACCGATTTCAATACAGGTATGCAAATATGTTGCTGAACAACGAACTGCTCAAATACCACGAGTCGTCGCAAAACAGATCCCTTACTCATATGTCGTTCGCAAACCTCGTACTGTTGTGACACGCGTACCCCTTGATCCGTGTGGAAACCCACTCCCTGTCGCGCCAGGTGTTGCACCAGTACCTGCTCTTCCTCCAGCTACAACTCCTCCAATGACCCCGGCAAACTCGACAGCCCCTACATTGGCTCCTGCTACACAGGCACCAGCGACTCAGGCGCCCGTCCTAGGTAATGGACCGATAAAGACCTTTAGTGACAGACCCACTGATGTGCCCCCTTCAAGTAATGAGGGGTGGAAGGATTCAGAATTGAACCATGTCAATCCAGAAACTGAATCTTCTGCATCTGGGGAAAAACCGATTCAAGCAAATCGACCTATCGGAGGCATTGACCAGCAAATCCCAACGCCAGCAGAACCGACACCAGCTGCTGGGACATCACTGAAACTTCAACCAATTCCAGCACCCCCAACGACACATACGACCTAGGAGCGTTGGGCACGCGGTTACGACCACATCATTCGGTTGCGTTGGTTCCGGTGTACTTCGTCAGACAGTAACAATTTCTTTGTACTGCTTCGTCATCTCCTCAAGTCGATGCAACGAGTCGTGTACTACCAACCGGTTCGTGCATAACTCACATCATACGTCGGTTGCACTATACTATTTTTGCTTGATTGTGTCTGAGTCACAAAGCGTGATGCATGAACACACATTCCCTTCGATCTTTCAACTGCTGAAACAACATGCAGTTGTGCCTTACGACGCATTGCCCTGTGAACAATCAATATCTTCTTGGTGTCGACTTTTCATCTGCACCAACTCACCGCAAGCCAATTACTGTTGCCGTGGGCTTGATGCCAACGACCACTGATCCTGTCTATCGACTCCAAACCATTCGTGAAATTGAAACACTTCAAGACTTCGAATACATGCTAACTGAACCACTTCATTGGATTGGGGGTTTTGATTTGCCATTTGGGCAACCACGTACACTTATTGAACATGAGCAGTGGCCGACACAATGGGATAAATTTGTGCACTTTTTCTGTAGACAGTCACGAGAATTTCTCAGAAACACTTTTCGTGACTGGTGTAATGCTCATCCACCGGGCAATAAATTTGCCTGGAGGAAGGCTGATAAGCCTGCGGGTTCAAGCCCCGCAATGCGATGGACAAATCCACCAGTTGCATGGATGATGCATGCGGGCATTGGCCGTATGCTTGAGGCTGGCCTCGCATTTCCTGCGCATCGCTATCCTCGCAAAAGAAGTCACATCAAACGCATTGCTCTCGAAGCGTATCCGGGATTTGCAGCACGCAAGATCACCCGAGGCTCATACAAGAGCGACTCTCCAGCAAAGCAGACACCTGAACGAAAGGCTCGTAGGAAAATGATTCTTGATGCTGTTTCAGCCGGAGAAGCGGGACTCTCGATACGCTTTGAGGCGAATCATAGGTGGAGACAACATATTATCGCTGATGCTCGCGGTGACCTTCTCGATGCAGTTCTCTGTAGCCTGCAGGCTGGACATGCCGCATTACAGCGAAACTTTGGACTCCCCCGTAATCTTGATACCCTTGAGGGCTGGATTGCTTCTGTGCCCGTGAGGTAGAACGAACCACACAAGAACCTTTTTTTCTTCAAAATCTTTGAGTACTACTGAATATGAAACCGTCAGGAACCGATGTTGAACAAACAGCTTGTTTGCACGGGCCCCTACTCGATGACCCTCAGTCATTCGAACTCTTTCCTGAAGATTCGGTCGCAGTCACTCGGCTCTATACCGTAGCAATGATGGCGGATGTTCTTGATGTCAGCCAGGCAACTATCCGCCACTGGCGTCGAAACAAATTGATTCACGCCACGCGGTCCTCCGGCTCAATTGATTGGTATGACTACTCGATGTTAGTCGTCGCAAAGGATCTTTCACGACTGCTTTGCTCAGGTTTATCACTGCGAGAACTGAGTCATAAAATACATCTTTTCACAGAGGGTGATAAACTCCGCGTTGCTGAAGTAATTAATCGGATTGTTGTTGATGGCCATAGACTCAGTCTTCGTTGTGATGATCATCTTCTGTCTGCTGGTGGGCAGATGCAGTTAGATTTTTATGCCTGTGGCATAAATTCTGATATGGGCCATGAGTCATCCAAGATGGTCGAGCTACCCGAAACGCTCTCACTCACTCCATTCCTTGATACTTCTTATCCAGAGGTTGTCATTGAATTCCAAGACGAGCACGCCTCGGACATCCCTTCTTCAGCAGAACTTCTCGACATTGCGGCTGATCTTGAGGCAGCAGGAAATTTCATTGAGGCTTCTGAAGCTTTACGAGCCGTACTCCAAGCAGATGGCCCTTGTGCATCGGTTACCTTCATGCTCGCAGAAACCTTATACCGAGCAGGTGATTTGGCCGCTGCAAGAGAACGCTATTATACGGTTATTGAACTCGACGAAGATCATTTGGAAGCCCGCGCCAGCCTAGCGTGCGTTCTTGCTGAACAGGGCGATGTGGAATTGGCAACCGCCGCTCTTGAAGGCGTCCTCAAGCAACAACCTGAATATGCTGATGCGCACTGGCACCTCGCAGGAATTCATATGGAGGCCGGGTGTGAAAAGAAAGCTGAACACCATCTTCTTCGATTTCTTTCACTGGCACCCGAGAGCCCTTGGGCTAATTTAGCCCGCGAAAAGCTTTCTCAATCCAGTCCGGATTCGGGCCAAGATACGATTGATTGATTCTCATGCTAGCCAATCATGTATGACGCGACCATGAACATCAGTGAGGCGAAAATCCCGGCCGCTATGACGATATGTCAACTTCTTATGATCAAGTCCTAGCAGATGCAACATTGTCGCTTGAAGATCATGAACGTGAACGGGATCTTCGACTGCTTGAAACCCAAATTCATCTGTTGCGCCATATGCCATACCACCTTGAACGCCACCTCCTGCCATCCAAACTGTGAATCCGTGGTGATTGTGATCTCGCCCTGTGGCGGTTTTTGTCCCGGCATCATTGGGTAATTCGACCGTTGGTGTGCGACCAAACTCACCGCCCCAGAGCACTAATGTGCTATCGAGTAGGCCAAGCCCAACTAAATCATCAAGTAATGCACCAATTGGCTTATCGGCCTCACCAGCAAGCTTTCGATGATTTTTTTCAATTTCCTGGTGACTGTCCCATGGTTGATCTTTCCCATGCCAAACCTGAACATACCGGACGCCACGTTCTACAAGCCGCCTTGCAATGAGTAATTGTCGACCATGCGGTGTATCCCCATATCGCTCAAGAATATGTTTTGGCTCTTTGGTAACGTCAAATGCCTCTCCTGCTTCAAACTGCATTCGCCAAGCAAGTTCCATACTGACGATTCTTGACTCCAGTGCAGCATCGTTCTTTCTTTGTTGAAGATGTTTCCGATCAAGGGCTGTCATCAACTCAAATTGCTCCCGCTGCACTTTTTCATCTAGCACCGGATGGCGAATACACTCAACCAATTCATTGACATTTTCCTTTTTTGTATCGATGTACGTTCCCTGAAACACACCTGGCAGAAATGCACTCCGCCAATTTGCTGGACCAGATATTGGATAGCCACCTGGACACATTGCAACAAAGCCTGGAAGGTTTTGGTTTTCTGTCCCTAGACCGTATGTCACCCAAGACCCTGCTGAGGGGCGAACAAGCCTCCCATCGCCACAATTCATAAGGAGCAACGATGGCTCGTGATTGGGCACGTCTGCGTGCATTGATCGAACAACAAGTAATCGATCAGCATGGCGGGCCACCGATGGGAAAAGTTCGCTCACCGGCAGTCCACTTTCTCCATGTTGCTGAAACTGAAACGGTGACGGTAACGCCGCTCCTGTTCGTCGCTCCGTTTTCAATGATCCGGGGATTTCACGACCAGCATATTCTTCAAGTTTTGGCTTAGGATCAAATGTATCGATATGACTTGGGCCACCATTTGCAAAAATATGAATGACTGCTTTTGCACGCGCAGGAAAGTGTGGGCGACGTGCCGCAAGTGTATGTGGATTATGTTGATTCAGAGTCGACGGATTCGCATGGAGACTCTCTTGAAGAACTGTTGAAGCAGCCATCCAGCCGACACCAAGGCCAGAACGCTTAAGCAGTTCTCGCCTTGAAAAATCTCGGAATAGCTGGTTGGAGTTCATACTCTCAATCCTCTTCGAATGTATTGATCAATCAACATATTGAAATTCAGCTGTTGCCATCAGTGCTTGAGCAAGTTGCGGCCAAACACCAAAGTCACCTGATCGTGAACCTTTTGCTCTTTCTATCCAATCTTGTACTCTTTGAACCTCGTCTCTTCGAGGATTTCGAGCGAGGACAATTTCCCAAAGCTGTTCGATACGTGCTTGAGTATTGGATTCGTCTGGCAATCGCTCAGCCACTTTCTTTGCTGCGTCAATAACGAGTGGGGAGTTCAACATGACAAGACCCTGCTGAGGAACCAACGTAGCAGGTCGAACATGGACTGCCGTATCTGGGTTAGCAATGTCAAACGCCCTCAAAATCCCAGGCACATCCTGTCGATCAACCCAGCTATAAAGCGTTCGCCTCGCACCGTTACTTGGGTCAAGCGGATCTATGCCCGGGCCACCACGTGGGCTGAGCTGAAGTGTACCTGCAGCCACGAGAAGGCTGTCTCGCCAAGACTCCCAAGAAAGACGCCGACGACGAGATCGGCTGTAGTACATATTCTCTGGGTCCCTCACTAATACTTCTGGTTGTGCGATTGATGATTGCCGCCAAGCCTGACTGAAAATGATCTCTCGATGAAGCCATCGTGCGCTCCATTTCCCTTCATCAATAAATCGCCTTGCAAGGTCATCGAGTAATTCCGGATGGGATGGAGGATCGCCCCGCAAACCAAGATCTCCCGGAGTAGGGATAAGACCCTGACCAAAATGATGGGTCCATACCCAGTTCACAAAGACACGAGCTGTGAGAGGATTTTCAGGATTTACAATCATGTCTGCAAGATCACGGCGACCACTTGTTTGTTTGTCAACAAGCTCCCCGCCGAGAATCTGAGGAACTCGCCGGTCTATCTTTTCTCCTCGCCTCCCTGGACTCCCCCGTAAGAAGACAAAACTCTCAGTCGGTTTGGCTTTATCAACAAGGACCATGGCTCGAGGAGGACCACCAGGTGCGTCTGCCTGATGGGCAAGCATTTTCCTCTTTCTTTTGCTGTGTTCGTCTCGCTCCGATCGCTTCGAGACACTCTTCCACTCATTTTCCAGAACGACAAAGGGGGTTCCTACTTTGCCAAATACTAACCAGAGCGAATGCAGATCTTTTGACTCCTTAATCAGACCCTTCGCTTCTTCATTTTCTCTGTCAACAACTCTTGCAATAAGACGGCCGTACGCAGCTGCAAGATCATTCAGTGAATGAGGCTTTGTAGAAATAAGCTCCTGCTCAACGCACATATTGAGATTAGGAATAGACCTAATACATTGATTCAGTATCCCACCAGCATCAGCTGCAAACGTATCATCAGGTACTTTGGAAAGCTGAACCCAGGGACCAAGAATAGGGTGAGAGGGATTCTTGGCACGAAGAAGTCTCTCCAGCCGCCCAAGGATGAGAGGCCTTATCTCATAACCATCCTGCATTTGCGGCAATCTTCCATCCTTCTTTTCCGACGGCCGAGCAACTTCAATCAGATAATCTGCAGCATGTGCAACTGCTTCTCGAAGGGCTCGGTCATAGATTGCCTGCTCATGGTCAACAAGGTTCTGCTCAAGCTCTACCATCTTCTCAGCAAAAACTTTGGCTTCTTGAGTCTGCGGAGGCTCTCCAATAATTGGCAATTTTTCAGGTATTTCAGTACTGGCGAAGATGCCATGAAGAGCATAGTAGTCGTCGATACCGACCGGTTCATACTTATGATCATGGCAGCGAGCACAGGCAACAGACAGCCCCATCAATCCACGAGTCACAAGATCTATTCGATCATCGATAATGTCATGAACATTGCCCCGAAAGGTTCGCCCAACTGTCAGGAAGCCGAGTGCTGCAAGATCCTTTTTTGGCACCTCGGGTGTTATAAGGTCGGCTGCCACTTGCAGTGTGACAAACCGGTTATATGGCAAATCATCACGAAAAGCTTGCACGACCCAATCCCGATACGTCCATGCAAATGGACTCTTATTTGACTGTCCACCGAATGCATAACCAATGGTGTCCGCATAGCGAGCGAGATCAAGCCAATGGCGAGCCCAGTGCTCCGCATGCTCTGCAGAATCAAGGAGACGCTCTGCATACGCACGGTAAGCGGTCTCAGTAGGATTTGCTACAAATGCATCAACATCATCAATAGAGGGAGGAAGGCCGGTGAGATCATAGGATAGCCTTCGAATGAGCGCGTAGGGTGACGCTTGCTCGGAAGGATGAATTCCTTTTTCGAGCATCTCATCGACAAGAAACCGGTCAATTCGGTTGTTCGACCACTTTTCGCGAAGGTGCGCCGGCAATGTATCTTTTAAGATCGGTGGATTATGGAAAAGGATAGGCTGAAATGACCAATGCGATTTCTTTGTTGAAGCAATTCTCTCAGGTATGGAATCACTTCCGTTAGCAAGCGGATTTTCTTCGGAACCTACTCCACTCCAAGGAATACCTCGCGCAACCCATTCTTCAAGTATTTTGATTTCTTCTGGTGCAAGTTTTCCATCGGGAGGCATCGATGTATCATCGCTTGCCTTAATAACGGTGATCAACTTACTCTTTGGAATATTTCCAGGTGTAGTTACTGCACCATTATCACTTCCTCGCAAGACAAATCGATGGCTATCGAGCCTCAGGCCGGCCTCTGAAATATCTGAAGAATGGCACTCGTAACATTTTGATACGAGAAGCGGTCGCACTTTTGATTCAAAGAACCGCTCATCATCCTGGACACTCGCTTCAACTGCGAATAAGAAACACGACCCCACGAGGAGGCTGGCGAAAAAAGTCGTTTGAACTATGAGTCGTGGTTGGGGTGGGTGCACTCTTCTATTCCGTATCAAAGACAATCACCTGGCTGTGTCGTTCTTTCATACTAATCGCCTTCACAAGACAAATCTTACTCACCGGACAAATCAGACTGAAAAGCGTTGTTTTTAGCGAGTATTGCACGGATTCAAATTGGATAACGAGAAGAACTGGAGCAAGACAGCTACTGAGCATGTTCCTTTTTTCAGCAGGACATGCCATTCCATAGAAACAACGAACGCACCGTTTCACCACACTTCAAAACCGAGGAATCTATACAAAGCTGTCGTACACTAAAGCAGAGGGTAGGCGCATGCACGTTTTAGTAACTGCCCCATGGGCCTCGTATTGCATGAACACCAAATTGCACGGTATCGCTCGGATGCTGAGGCGTTGGCATTAGTGGACGAGACCCTGGAACATAGGCAGCACCGGGGTATGGTTTACGGTACTGCTGATAGAGAGGCATCACTCGGGAACTGGGTACACCCCAACTGTATTCACTCACAAACTCGGCCGTCGGTGGTACGACCAATGGAACAGGTCGTCCTACATCTGGGTTATACCAACCACTGTGCCAACTCTTGTTTCGACCTCTTAGAAAGTATCGTTTCTCTGTCGCCCGGTGTCCTCCAGCCTCAACGGCCTGCAAAAAAGTGACCGTGATAATGGCTGCCATTACCATACGGCTGAGCAGTAGAAATTGGGAGGTCTTCATCAGTCAGTTTCTTTCGCTAGTTAGTAGAAATCATACTTTGGAAATCTGCCTTACCACCAATAGGCATGAGTAACATTTCGCGTGCCCATCGCTCCGGAACAACGTACGTACCGCCGTCGGTGCTGATAGAGAAACTCATGGGGCATGAACGGTGGATACGTAACCCATGTATGTCCAACACGAGCTGGCACAGGTTGTGGTGATACGTAGAGCTGCGCTCCCACCCCTGGGTATGGACCCGGAGGAATCGGCGGGTAGTAGTAGTTTGAGAAGACATCTGGTACAGGGGCCTCGACACCTCCATTAATTGGATTGGCATGAACAGCCTGTGAAAACATTCCCGCAGTGATGACAGCGCACAGCATCATGGCGAGTCGGGTTCGTCGAGCACTCATTGTTTTTTCTCCATAAACGCTCTCATTTCGTCACTTTGAAGGCCTGTAAAAGCCCTCTCACACACCAGAGACCAGCGATCAGAAATCACAGGACAGCCCTCCATGGCCCTTACCCGTAATCCATCACGATCCCTCCAGGGAAGAGATTCCCCTGAATTCGCTTCGGCATACCCGCCCCAGCAGCATCATGGAGACACCTGCGAAGCCATTCCAATAACCCCACGGATAAAGTCTGCCCCGGCAGAGCTATCGGTACGGTTGGATTTTGAACAGGAAATATCACTACACTTTGCCTCACTTACCCGGACCACCGAAATCCGGGCTTCATTCCAGTTGAATCCCCACATTTGTAGAACTATGGCCGCTTCTTCAACAAGAACCAGGAAAAAGAAAAAAACAAAAGCCCGCTCCTCTCGTGGCACTGCGACCCAAGAGAGTTCGGCCTCGGTAGCAGAGGTAAAAAGACCCCGAACAAAACGACGAGCCACTGCTCAGAAACTTGCAACCGGACAGCGAGATATTTCAGTCAGTGAGTTCTTTGCAAAGAACCGTCACTTACTCGGCTTTGACTCTCCAAGAAAAGCGCTGCTGACGAGTGTCAAAGAGGCTGTCGACAACTCACTCGATGCTTGTGAAGAAGCAGGCATCCTTCCAGAAATCTGGGTCCGTATTGATCAAGCCGGTGAAACTGGCAATCGGTTTGCTGTAAGCGTACAAGACAATGGGCCCGGCATCGTTCGAAAACAGATACCTCTTATCTTTGGAAAACTTTTATACGGCTCGAAGTTTCATCGTCTAAGAATGAGTCGAGGACAACAAGGAATTGGGATCTCTGCTGCTGGAATGTATGGCGTGCTCACAACCGGCAAACCGGTCAAAATTATTTCAAAGACTTCTCGTAAGGACCCTGCTCACTATTACGAACTACGCATCGACACAAAAACAAACCAGCCTGAAATTCTTAATGGCCGTGGTGCGGGTGTTGATATTCCGCCCGGTAAGGCTGGTGATACCATGATGCACAAGCGTGGTATTGAATGGGTGGCAAGAAACGACCTCGATGAGGACTCCGAGCATGGCACACGTGTCACAATCGAAATGGAGGCAAAATTTCAACGCGGTCGTGGTAGCGTCGAGGAGTATCTGGAGCAAACGGCAATTGCAAACCCTCACGCTCGCATTCATTTTCAGGGGCCAGACGGGAACGAGCGGTTGCTGGAACGAGCCAACCATGAACTCCCGCCAGAACCAAAAGAAATAAAACCCCACCCTTACGGTGTGGAGCTTGGCCGCCTTGTCACGTTGCTCCAAGAGCAGCCAAAAATGACATTGTCGCAATTTCTCAATCAAAGTTTTTCTCGTGTATCACCCACGACTGCTCGAAAACTTTGTAATGCGGCTGATCTTTCTACACGTATCAGTACAGGCAAGCTGGGACGTGGTGAGGCCGATGCTCTTTACACAGCTATCCAATCAACTCGGATACCACCACCAGCTACAGACTGTGTTGTACCAATCGGTGAACAGCGACTATTGGCTGGACTTCATCAAGTCGTACCTGGTGAATTTTTTACAGCTGCAACACGACCTCCTGGAGTTTATCGAGGAAACCCTTTTGTCATCGAAGCTGCTCTCGCATACGGAGGTGCTGTCGCTGCAAGAAAAGTGTCACTGGAAGCACTCACAGAGCTTGCTTCTGAAAGTGATGCACGCAGCCTTCGCCAATTCCTTGCAACCACATTTGGTGGTGTTGGCACTGAAGCAGCTGACAAAATTTTAAACGAAGCGAAACTCGCCCCTCGTCAATCTCCCTCAAAACTCAAAAAGGCGGCGATGCGAGACCTCCACGAGGCCATGAAGCACGTCAATCTTGATGAGGGGCAAAGCATGAATGTTCTTCGCTTTGCTAACCGAGTACCGCTTCAATTCCAACACGCAGCCTGCGCGATTACACAGACCATGTTATCGACAAACTGGCGATCGTATGGCCTCTCACAATCACGGGGGAGCCTTCCAAGCGGCCCAATCACTGTGATGGTTCATATGGCAAGCGTATGGGTACCTTTTACCAGCGAATCAAAAGAGGCAATCGCCTCCTATCCAGAGATACAAAAGGAAATACGCTTGGCCCTCCAGGCGGTAGGACGAAAACTTGGCATGTACCTCAGGCGACGACTGAAAGTTGCACAGGAAGGCCAACGCCGAACAATTTTCCTCCGCTATCTAGGTGAGGTTGCTACAGCAGTTGCAACAATAAATGGTGGGGATCGGGAAAAAATCTATGAGGAGCTGCTACGGGTTGCAAAGAAAAAAACATCCGAAGCGGATATTAAATTAGACGAATCGGGACAACCTTTGGACGAACCCGAAGAACTCAACCTTGGCGACAACGTGATTATTGTTTCAGAGCATGACCATCAAAAACCAACGGATAATGGAGAAGATCCTGAGACAAAAACAAAAACAAAGAAAAAAACAAAGAAGAAAGTAAAGAGAAAAGTTGTGAAAAAACGACGAGTGAAAAAATAATGATTTGATCACTTACGTTTTTGAAACAAGGATCTTGTATTTCACTTCACTATGGGTTTTGTTCGGCAGAAAGCCAAAACCCTGACATGAACTGAAAAATCTCTGGTACTGACATCGGGATGGTGATTCGTGGCGTTGATTTTATGCTTATAAAATCTTCTGGCCATTACAGCGTTGCATTCAGAACCGGTGGTCACAGCCCATGCCAGGCTACCCTGTGCAACAACACTGAGACACCGTCGTTGCAAGCACTCCTGCATTTCTTCAGCCCGCCTGAAAATAAAAATTGGCCGGTCGCACACCTGATAGGTGCGACGACAATACATCACAGCTACTTGCTTTTCTTCACTGCAAGACTTTCTATATAGTCAATAAGACTGCTTACTTCATGCACAGTAAATCTGTTCATTAGCCCTGCTGGCATAACAGATGTGGGTAGTGTCATGCGTTCATCAATCTCGTCAAAAGCAATTGACTGTTCCTTGCCGTTGGCATCTCGTAGCATAATGCCGTCTGCAGACTCCTTTGTCACAAAACCCGTCACCGTAATGCCGCTCTCTAATAAAAGCAGATTTGTCTTAAAACCTTGAGCAATCGTCTTGTTTGGCATCAGGATTGCCTCAGCAAGCTGTGGACGCCGATAAATCATTGCGATAGAACCCAAATAGGGTCCTTTGGCAGGTGCGTCCTCGGACACCGTATGACAATTAACGCATTGCGCGTGAGTAAAAAGTACTTCTCCCAGCGCAATGCTACCGCGAGTGTAAGAATTCACTGCCACAACTGCGTCGACCAACGGAAGATCCTCAATTCGCTGCGTTGTGTCTTCACCTGCTTGCTGGATACCCAACCGCTTCATGGTACTTTTTGCAAGCTGTTGGATACGTTTATCTGGGTCGTTGCTGGCGGCAAGAAGTCGATCGTTCATTATCGGCAATTTTGTCCAAAATACTGCCTGAATAATCGCATGTCGCCCAGCAACCTGTTGCCACGCCTGATCGAGTGCATGAAGGCTTCTGTCGCGTGGCTCCTGCTTGCTCTTTCTGTCGCTTGCAATTGTAAGGAGGCAGGCCGCATACCACTCACCGCCAGGGCCACTAGCCTCGGCACGTAACCGCTCACTTAAGAGTCCAACATGGTTTTGAAGAACTGGAGACGCCAAGAGCGCTACACGGGCCAATTTTTGTTGCTGCCGAGCGGCAGGACAACGCTGCAAGGTGACGATTGCGTCAAGAACAGAAGGAAACACGTCGGGATTATTGCTTCGAAGAAGTAACGAAATAATGCCGAGTAACGACTCCGGTGAAACAGCTGGCTCTTTCACCGCTGCAGTGAGAATTGGGATGGCTTCTGTAGGAAGATCATCCTGCTGCATCAATTGTTGAATCAGCGATGCTTGAAGCGTACTGTTTGTCTGAGCAAGGTTTAATAAAACCGCTAGCCCGCGATCATTGCGAACTCGATTTCGACCAAGTGCCGCAACGATTCCAGCAGCTTCGGCTCCTGATGTCTCAGGAGCATCAAGCAAGCCATTAAGCACCGTGAGAATCTTTGGAGTTTCCTCCCACAACTCTGGCTGATAGTAAGGGCCTCTGGTATCCGGTCGCGTACTCCAGGAATCACCTTTCCATTTTGCTTCTCGCTGAGCAAGCCGAGCCAAGACCTCAATCATAAGAGTTCGACGCTCTGGTTCATGCACCACCCGCAAACGGTCTATTATTGCAGACACAACCTCGGGCTGATGCATCCGCATGAGCGCGAGCGCGGCACCTCTACAAACCATTTGGTCCTCATTATCAAACGTTTGTAAAGCGACATCGTATGCGTTTAATTTTACAAGTCCACGATAAGCTGTATGGACAATGAGTGGATCTGGACTCGCAAGATGTACCGCTATGCTTTCCGTGACCTCTACTGCATCCTGCCGAACAGTTGCAATAATTGATTCGAGAATGGAACGAGGATCAGTACTGGACAGCCACCGCTCAAGCAGATCAGCAGGAACTGGACCACGTGTTCCGGCTGTCTTCAAGTCAATTCCAAAGTCACCACAGCTACGAATAAGCATCGGTAAAATTGGGTCATCGTTAGAAATATTTGGCGTAAGAATCTCTAAAACATCGTGACTAGCCTGACTCCTAAGGCCTCTTTGTGAGATTGCATACAGTGCAACGACACGATTTTCGAGTGGTAAGGAACGATCCTGAACCACCTCAAGCAACGCATTCTTCATTTCCTCCGAGAAGGAACGCCGCAACAACATGCGCTGCGCTGCAAGCCGCCTGACGTGGCTGGCAGAATTTTTGACGATATCTACTAAATCTATGTCGTGAACTACTTGGAATTCAGGAGGTGTTGTAGGGACATGGCTTATCGGTGTTGCTCGGGCGATAAATCCATGCGCGGGGCCATCCCACTTGAACGTTGCCGGACCCTTCCACGCAGCCTGATAAACAGCGCTCCGTCCATCAACGTCAATGTCGGTCGGTCGTGGCATTTTGAAAAATTCTTCTGGCTCACCGTTCTCAACAAACCCTGCACCTTGTCGCTTCACAGGATGCCGAAATGACGCACCACGACCCCAATCACATGTGTACGCTCGCTTGTTCCATGCCGGCGGAATACCGGGTTCGTCAATAAAACATGCGCCACAGCCAGAACCACCACCATAATCAGCAAGTGGCTTCACAATTTCTTCAGCAAAATTTTGAAACAACCGTGGATACCCATGGTCTTCAAGTCCGCTGAGATGGTGTAAGCGAACATTCCAGCCGCCACCATCATTCGTGTTATCTCTGGCAAACAGATCAAGCATTGGGCTCACGGCAATGCCATAGATATTTCGTGTGCCGTCAGAATATGTCTCGAGCCCGCTTCCATTGGGCCGAAATCGGACCACTCCTCCACCTCGCATCTGTAGCGTTCGCCCGTCAGTGCCGGTTGCCTCCATAAAACCGAAGTCGCCGCATGCTACATAAAGCCATCCATCCACTCCCATTTCGAGCCCATTTGTAGTGTGGTCAGCCGGTCGCTTATCGAAACCAAAAGCAATGTTTGAGATAAGCCGCTGAGACGACTCGGCGACTCCATCATGATCGGCATCGAAGAACGCATCGATGTGTGGCGGATGCAGAACATAAAGCCGGTCATGGTCCCAGACTATGCCCCGTGGTGAGTCAATATCAGGAATAAACTCAGTCACCTCATCTGCTCTACCATCATTGTCGATATCGCGGAGTCGTAGAACACGACCTCGATGGGGCTGTCTTCCAAGAGAGCCATTTCCATCCGACGAAACATAGAGATCACCATTTGGAGCTGCCGCAAGATACGTCGGGTAGTTCGCCATCTGCCATGGGGCGAACAGTGTGACAGCAAATCCTTCTGGCACAGCGACCCCCGCAAGCAACTCGTTCTCCTCGGCTGGTGTTAACCTATAAGTTCGAGGAACACTGTTGCCCTCTGTTTGCAGGCGTGCAGTATCTACCTCCAACGCAATTTGTGTACTGTGTTCAGCATTTAATGGAAGAAGGTTTCCGTCGCCGTCAAAGAGTCGTATCTCCCTAAGGCTAGGCCACATGCCCCGCTGCTGACGCAACACCTTAACGCGAAGGAATCGAACAGCCTGTGCATCGCATCGTTCTCTTCGAACACCTGCCTGCGTATTCTGCGACGCATCCGTTGAAACGGTCCAACGTTGACCATCCGGCGAAGTCTCGATGGTATATTGCATCCAATCACTCTGGATTTCCCATGCAAGCTCGACCCCTGAGATTGTTACCGCTTTCTGCAATTCCAGCTGGAACCAGTTCGGCATGTCTGGCCCGTCACCACACCACCGGGTGGCCGGATCACCATCAATGGCATTCACTGCCGGATGTGACGGCTTTTGTTGTTCTGATTGTGCTGAGACGACAACGGCAATCGGTATGACCGAAGCAGATTCGACAACACTGTTTTTGCCCTCGAGATTATTTTCAACTGACTGCTGTTCAGACTCTCCTACTTCAGTGTGTGCGAGAGGAGTTGCAAACAGACTGTTTTTCACAGAACAGAAAACAACAAGGACCAAAAGTAGTAATGGAAAACGGCAGTAATTCATAAATATTTTTTCAACTTGAAGTGCAAATTCTCCCATCACTCTCAGGCGTTGCATGCCACAATGCGATCCATGTGATCGAACACAGCACTCAACTCATCACACCGTGAATGACCTTCCCGTGTACATCGGTCAGTCGAAAATCACGTCCCTGATAGGGATAGGTCAGCCGTAGATGGTCGATACCCATCAGGTGTAAAATCGTTGCATTGAGATCATGCACATGCACTTTTTGATCAGGAGTCACAATGTTGTACGAGTAATCATCCGTTTCACCCCACGTCAGGCCACCGTTGACACCCGCACCAGCCATGAGGGTGGTGAAGCACCGCGGATGATGATCACGACCATAATTGGTTTCTGTCAGATTACCCTGGGAATAGATGGTTCGGCCGAACTCACCGCCCCAGACGATTAACGTTTCATCAAGCAACCCTCGCTGTTCGAGATCGTCCAGTAGAGCTCCAGTAGCTTGATCCGTGTCTTTCACCTGCCCCTTAATCGCCTTCGGCAGTCCACCATGATGATCCCAACCCATGTGAAAGCACTGCACAAACCGTACGCCACGTTCTGACAGCCTTCGGGCGAGTAGACAGTTAAACGCATAGCTACCGTGCCGATGCACATCGGGCCCGTACGACTCCAGCACATGCTTCGGTTCATCAGAAAAGTCAGTGATCTCTGGCACACTCGCCTGCATACGAAAGGCCATCTCGTACTGATTCGTGCGGGCTGCAATATCAGGATCACCAATAACCGCGGCTCGCGAGGCATTGATGGCAGCAATTCGATCAAGCGTTGCCCGCCGTAGTTCACGATTTACACCCGGAGGATCAGCAAGATAGAGCACCGGGTCACCTGTGTTGCGAAACCGAACCCCCTGATGCTCATTCGGCAGAAACCCTGCCCCCCACAATCGATCATAGAGAGGCTGGTCATCGGGACGACCTGAACCATAGCTTGTCAGCACAATGTACGCAGGTAGGTCTGCATTATCGCTACCAAGACCATAACTCAACCAGGATCCAATACTTGGACGACCGGCCAACTGGTGACCTGTCTGAAAAAATGTAATCGCTGGATCGTGGTTAATCTGTTCAGTGTGCATCGATCGAATCATGCACCACCGATCTGCATGGCGGGCCATATTGGGCACAAGTTCGCTAAACCACATGCCACTCTCGCCATGCTGGGCAAAAGAAAACATCGACGGCGCTACAGGAAAACTTTTCTGACCACTGGTCATTGTCGTCAGACGCTGCCCCTTTCGGATTGAGTCCGGCAGGTCTTCACCACGATACTTTTCCATCTGTGGTTTTGGATCGAATAAGTCCATCTGCGAGGGTGCCCCCGACTGGAACAGATAGATGATTCGTTTCGCCTGTGGTGGAAAATGGGGAGCGACCAGTGGACTTGTACCCATCGTCTCTGAAGCACCGACCGGCTTTATCAACGATGCGAGCGCAGCAAAACCAAGCCCACCCCCTGCTCCTCCGAGAAAGACTCTGCGATTGATCTGATCCTGTATTTTTATTGAATTGTTTGCATTCACGTTCTTATTCTCGCATTATGAATTCATCAAGGTTCAACAGCACATTAGCAACGAGTGTGTAGGCAGCGTAATCAGGCAGAGGGATATCTGTCGGCGCGGGAACAACACCAACTTGAGAAAGCTGCTCTGCTGCCTGCGTATCGGACTGAAAAAACTTAAGATCAGCAGCAAGACCATCCTCGAGTGTTTGCAACTCTTCTTTCGATGGCTTTCGCCCAAGAGCTAATTGGAAGCCAAATCTAATCCTATCTGCTGGAACCGATCCACCCTCTGTTAGCATCCGTTGAGCAAAGCCGTGCGCTGCTTCGACAAACGTGATTTCATTGAGCAGAGCAAGTGCCTGCAATGGTGTATTTGTGCGAGAACGCTTCACTGTACATGTTTCACGGTTGGGCGCATCAAACAGAAGCATCGTCGGTGGACCAGCCGTCCGCTTCCAAATCGTATACATACTACGACGGTACCGGTCTTCATTGGTCGCAGGCTTGTATCCACGCAAGTTTCCATATTTGCTTGTTTCATCCCAAACACCATCCGGCATCCATGGCCGCACACTGGGGCCACCAATTTTTTTTACAAGTAAACCTGAGGTATCGAGCGCAACATCTCGAACAATTTCTGCCGGCAACCGAATACGTGAAGTGCGAGCAAATAGAACATTCTCAGGATCTTTCATGAGTGCCTCTGGCGACACAACAGACGCTTGCTGATACACACGACTGGCGACTAACTGTTTGATAAATCGTTTCACGTCCCAGCCACTTTCCATGAAGTCCACTGCAAGCCAGTCGAGCAACGCTGGATGCGTCGGATACGAGGCTTGGCTGCCAAGGTTTTCACTTGTCTTCACCAGACCGACACCAAAGAAACGCTCCCATATACGATTCACCCAGACTCGAGCCGTTAGTGGATTTTCCCTCGAGACAATCCAGCGAGCAAGTGAAAGCCGATTGGCTGCTTCACCATCAGAAAGCGGCGGGAGAAAAGAAGGAAGACCTGGCTCTACAGCTTCCCCCCTCTTGTCGTACTCTCCACGAAGGAGCACGAAGGCATCACGAGACGTACCCTCTTTCATGACCATCGCACTTGGAATTCTATTGCGATAGGAATCAAGACTTTTTTGTGCAGCATCGCGAGCGTCCTCGGCTTGCTGAATCGGTCCAGTTACATTTTCACGATAATACTTTTCCAGTTCTTTTTGCTGCTCTGGAGTACGCTCATCGGTAGTAGCTGACAAACCATCACGAACCTTTTTTGAAAGTCGAATTCCGTTGACTCCAATAATGCTCGGATTCTCAGCCGAATACGCTAAACGAAACCGTGCAATCGTGTGCTCCGGATACCGAGATTCCTGCCTCACGGTCACGACAAGCCGAGAATTATCTTGAACCGTTACCGACTTCCTGGGAAACAGTGCAACATTACGTTGTTTGTTTAAATCTTGCAGATGGCCATCAATCGCCCAACCATCACCCTTTTTCCCGGAGACCAGTTTTGTTGCTTCCCAACCCTTCTGTTGATAACTTGCATCAGCACGCGTAAAGGAAACCGGTATCACCTTGTTCTCACCTGGGGAATGGATTTCTGCTTCAATTTTGGTCACGACAACATTTCCGTTCCCGCCACGACCAAAGCCACCTCCAGCGAGCCCTTCAACAGGCAGGACTTCCAAACGCAAGCCGCCAAAAACACCCGGAGGAATAAGAGCCTCGACAGTGTAACTGTCCTGTGGAGAACGAGCGCCCTCCACTAGGCATGTACCATCATCGTCAAAATGAATCGTTGCTCCACCGGCACTGGTTACCTCGATTGGTTCAATCGGTCTCCAGACTTGACCGGGTGTGCCAAGAAGTGATTGAGTTTCATTCACCCAAGATTCAAGCAACGTACTGAAATTCTTTTCTTCTCCACGTAAAGCTACTTTTGCATCCGCAACAACCTGCTCAAGCTTTGCCATTTCTTTGACTTGATTTTCATCCGGAAGGAGATGAATAGGATCGGAATTTCCACCGCTCCGGTTCGACTTGCCCATGATTGTTCCAGTTTCTGGAACATTATTGAATAAGGCGAATAATGAGTAGAACTCCCGTTGTGTTAACGGGTCATACTTATGGTCATGACAGCGGGCACATCCCACAGTAAGGCCAAGCCATGTCTGCCCGGTCGTTTCAACTCGATCGATGACCGTCTCGACACGCCATTCTTCGGCAATGATCCCCCCTTCACCATTAATACGATGGTTCCGATTGAAGCCGGTTGCAATAATCTGATCTCGTGTTGGATCGGGGAGCATGTCGCCTGCAATTTGTTCAATCGTAAATTGATCAAAAGAAAGATTACGATTGAAAGCTTCTATAACCCAAGCACGCCACGGCCAGTTGGAGCGACTGGAGTCAGTCTGATAGCCATGGCTGTCAGCATAGCGGGCGGCATCAAGCCATTCGATTGCCATACGTTCACCGTAGTGTGGGCTTGCCAACAATGTATCCACATAACGCTCATACACATCAACTGTAGTGTCTTGTAGGAATTCCTCCACCACTTCTGCTGATGGTGGCAATCCTGTGAGATCAAGCGACAGGCGTCTTGCTAATGTCACTCGCGTTGCATCTGGACTCGGCGTAACTTGCTCCTGCTCAAGTCGAGCAAGAATAAAATGATCAATCGGTGTGAGCGGCCACTTTTTATCAATCACCTCCGGCACTGCCGGCCTCTTAATTCGCTCGAACGCCCAATGCCTTTCATATTGTGCACCCTCTGCTATCCATTGAGTGAACAACCTGGCTTCTTCTTGAGTTACCGGCTTACCAACCTCAGGCGGCGGCATGACAATATCAGGATCTTTGCTGTTGATTCGCGCAATGATCTCACTCTTAAATGGTTTCCCCGGAACAAGAGCGTGCGATCCACTTTCGAGGACTGCGGTGGCATCCGCCATGGTATCCAGGCGAAGCCCAGCCTGCCGTTCCTCAGCATCAGGGCCATGACACGTAAAGCACCGATCAGAAAGGATCGGACGTATGTCTTTATTGAATGATATCTTTTTTGTATCAGCGACACCTTGTCGAGCAATTGCAGCAAGACAAAGAAATGCAAAAATGGTTCGCAACATCAAAGGGTGCTCCGATCGTAAACAAAAGGAAACACCCGCGTCGCCGTTCATTTTATACCATGGCGATGGATGAACGCGGACCGTTCTGGTCGATCAGCGGGAGGACTCTATTCAATGTAGTATATCCCGTCATATTACAAAACAAATTATTTAAAGTATTCCCTGAGGAACTTGCCCTCAAATTCAGCACCATGCTTTTAAAAATTTTGTGACAAGAATTACTTCTTTCCTAATCCTACAGCTTCTGCCTTTAGTTCTTCCCACACGTCTCATTGACTTGCCTTTTCAGCTACTGGTGGGTGAAGTGCCTCTATCCGTTCTTGAAGCTCCCTCATCTCTTCCTCGAGTTCTTCGACCCGCTCGTTGAGTTCCATAAACCGTTCTCGAGCCTGACCCATCATTCCTCGTGCTTGATGCATACGCTCTTCAAGTTGCTCGCGCATTTCTTCATGTGTTCGATGAACGTGCTCTGCCATTTCTTCAGACTGTCGCCTTCGGTCATTGATGGTATCTTGAATGTGACGTTCAAAATCGTGACGTCGACCTTCATCCTTCATTCTCTTTTCATTTCCAAAGTGGTCTGGCCCATGTGGCGGCTGATGACCATTTGGATTGTGTCCAGCACCAACACGACGCTCAATACGATCAAGGCGTGCAATCACCTCATCAAAACGCCTCATCAAATGATCCATTACCGGACCACCTTCGTTTCTAGGTGGTTTGTGATTGTGCATTGGCTCTCGGACACTATCAATTAAATCCGGTTCACCTTCCCATGGAAGCCCATTACCCTGTCGCTGGAACCGAGGAGACTCTTCTGCACTCAATCGCCACTGCGGAGCAAGGAACACAACGGCAAGACCAGCAAGTATGGTGACTGTAACGAAGGCTGTTTGTTTCATTGAAAATTCCTTTATGCAAGAATAGAGAAGAATCTTTTGGTTATTAAACAGGGTGCTAGCATGGTCGAGTAACGCAACAAAAGCAGTCGGTGAAAACTCATTGAGTCACCCCCATCTTATGAACGAATTTACCTTGAAAAAGTTGCCCGATCCAGCACTTCTCGATTTTGGAGTTGATCGCTCGGGAACTGGCTATCGTCTTGAAAAAATGGGGAATGTTGTTCTGATTCGGCCCCTCCCCTCGACAACGGCAAGACAACAGAACCCGGAACTCTGGAAAGATGCTCATGCCATTTTTCGAGAATCACGGCGAGGCACTGGTGATTGGGAGTTCACGGTTCCCCTGCCCGATCCATGGCACATTGAGTTTCCACTTTACGGTGGTCCGCTAAAGCTTCATGTGCGACCATCGCCGTCAGGACAAGTTGGGGTTTTTCTAGAGCAGGTACCTCAGTGGCAATGGCTTTCTGAAATAACGCCAAAAGGGAGTCGAGTCCTGTCACTGTTTGCACACTCAGGTGCAGCTACACTCGCCTTAGCCCGGGCTGGTGCTGAGGTGGTGCACGTGGACAGCTCACGGCAATCACTCCAATTAGCGAGAAGAAACGCAACGTCCTCTCATCTTGACGCTGCATCCATTCGATGGATCTGCGAGGATGCGCAGCGATTTGTCAGCCGAGAAAGAACTCGTGGCAACGTATACGATGGATTTGTTCTTGATCCACCCTCATGGGGTCATGGTCCAAAAGGAGAAGCCTTTTCTATCGACAAACATCTCGTGGCACTCCTGACAGACTGCGCACAGTTGCTTTCCCCAACGGCACAGGGGCCAATTCTCCTCACTGCACACTCCCCCGGATGGCACCATCAGCGACTGGCAACAGCACTCACATCTGCACTTCAACCGGCATCATCGAGAATGCTACCAATCTTCAGTGGTCCACTTTCATGCATGGATCTTCACAAACGACAGCTCCCTCTCGGCGGGTTTGCCCGCTCTGGTGGCATTGGGGACACATCGCAATAAAATGAGTTTAATAAGGAGATCGCAGAATTGTCAGTGCTTCAATCAATAACAACGACTGAAACGATTACGAGTCCATCAAATGCTCGTGTTCGATCTACCATGAAGCTGCGCGATGCAACGGCTCGGCGTCAGACGGGCCTCACACTCATCGATGGACAGCGTGAAATACGGCGGTGCCTGACTGCTAAAAAAGAAATTGTTGAGATATTCTTTGATGCTGACAGATTGTCATCCCTAGCAGACGCAGAGCAGAAGAATTTTTCATTACTCCTTCACCAGGCTTCCGCCCAAGACTGCTCACTGACGCCACTGAGCAGCCGGCCCTTTTCAAAAATTGCTTTTGGAAACCGCAACGAAGGGCTCGTTGCCGTTGCGCGTTTTCAAACTGATTCAGTAGCAGACTTCAAGCCTCGTCCAGATGCACCACTTTTTATTCTCGAGGGCATTGAAAAGCCAGGTAACCTTGGTGCAATTTTTCGCACAGCTGATGCAGCTGGCTTTGGTGGCATTATTATTTGCGGGAAAGGAACTGACGCTTCGAATCCAGCCGTGATTCGCGCAAGCTTAGGCACTGTGTTTAGCGTGCCGATTGCATGCGACACAACGTCCATAGTCATGCAATGGTGCATTTCACGCAGGCAAAATATTGTCGCCGCCACGCCCGAGGGTACCACGTGCTGGCATGCAGTTGAATTTGCAAACCAACCGGCCATCCTGCTTGGCAGCGAAGCGCATGGGCTGTCTTCTCTCTGGCTGGAGGCTGCTACCAAGAAAAACATAGTTTTAGAGACTGTTGCTCTTCCGATGCTTGGCCTTGCGGATAGCCTCAATGTTTCGGCAACAGCTGCCGTACTGGCATATGAATCATTACGGCAGCGAGAGGTATCACCAGAGAACTCCAACGTGAAAGTACACAAAAAACATGCCTCACCATAATTCAATAGACATCGTCTCGCTTGCTACAGAGCTAAGCGCAACTCTGGAAGCAAATGGTATCGATGCAATGTTTCAAAAACTCGAGGATTCACTTCGTCATTCTTGTCGTTGGCATAGCCTGTTTGATGCTCATTTGCTACGAGCCCGTGCAGCTCTTGGACTCCCTCTTGTTGGACCTGTTGTAGATGCTGATAAGGTGACCAAGAAGAAACTTGATGACAAAACAATTGCTGCGTGTCGAGAAGTTGGCTGGAAGCTCTTTGATGAAGGGCAGATTGCTTCTGGGTGGATGTATCTGCGGGCAGCTGTTGAACCTCAAGAGGTCGCAGACAAGCTCAGTCAAATCGCCTCACAGATTCTTGAGCAAGAAGAGTCTGTGGCCGATGAAGAAGAGTATCAGCCGCTTCAGGAAATCATTCAATTAGCGCTCTGGGAAAACCTCGACCCTGCCCTTGGCATTCGTGTGATGCTGGCTGCTCAGGGAACATGCAATGCAGTCACAGCATACGAACAGTCAGTTGCTGGACTTCCGCCAACGCAACAGGAACCTGTTGCGAAAATCATGATCCACCATCTCCATGAAGAGGTGTTTGAAAATCTGGCTAGAGATCTCATCGAGCGAGAGCTTGTTGATACGAACCAAGTAAATGAAATAAAGGGCCGTAAAGGTACTCTCGTCGATCTTCTAGCATCCGCAGGTGGCCTTCTGAACGAAGAGAGCATTCATGTAGACGCCTCACACCTCCAAGCAGTGCTTCGTTTTGCAAGAATCTGTACCGACTCTCATGATATTCAACATGCCCATGCCCTGGCATGCTATGCATGTCGACTTCCGAAGGAGTTCCAGTATCCGGGTGACACGCCATTTTCTGACTTCGGAGCATCGTCTCGCCTCTTTTACTCAGCACAGCTTGGTAAAGAAGCTGATCAAGCCATTACATTTTTTAGGCAGGAAGCAGAGCAGGCAAATGAGTACGAGGCCCCGGCAGCCTGGGATGTACTTGCAGTATTAGCAGCTCGGATCAATCGACCAGACGAGGCACTCAGTGCCATTCTGGCGCGACCCGCTGAAACCGGCACATCCCAAAATTCACCACTTGCTGCAACATTACCGCCGCTTGTGGAACTAGCACATGGTGCTGTTGGTGGTGAAAAGCTACGAGCCGCATGCATTGAGAGAGATGATCTTATCACCTACGCTGCATCACTTGCTCGTGATAGTACCTCGTAGCAGATTCTGTTTTGATGCGATTGCAGAGTGCCGTCAGTCAAGCCAGTATCGCGGCTTCAAGCAATCCAACCACCCTCGCGGACCACAGGTATGACAGCCGCACTCAGTTGTATAGCCACACTGCTTTGGTGACCAAAACCCTTGTCCTGGAGGCATCTGCCACGGCGCGAGAAGATCGAGAGAGGGTGACTGAAAACATCCACCTGCCCATTCATTTCGACAGTTGCAAGGATCTGGATGAAAAGGTTCATCGCAAAACGCACCCCAATAGCGTGGACCGCATCCGGTATCACCGCAGGGCGACGTCTTTCCGCCGTACGGTCCTTTGCATTTCCGGCACTCACCAGCTGATGCAGAACAAACAAATTGTCCTATTGAACAAAAAAGAACAGCAACTAGTACGATCCGTTGTAGAGCAAATAAATTCATAAAATGTGGTATCGACCAACAGCGTGTGACGCTGTTTGGGAAAAGAATTCTGCTGGTAACGACTCTATGGATTCACCAGAGTCGCAGGGCTTCCCATGCTCTACGAACTACGCAAATACAGTGAATCAACGCACATCCACAACATCGACAGGGGCGTTCGCAAGTGCTCGTTCATAGACTTCCTGATACTGCTGAGCACTCACCTTCCAGGACCAATCCTGCTGCATAACGCGATATACCAGGTCCTGCCAAAGCTTCTTATTTCCGTGGGCAGCGAGGGCACGCTGAACAGCGTCTTCGAGGGAGGCGGATTCGAAATCCTCGAAGACAAAGCCGCTAGCCGTTCCATCTGCACATGTCTGATCGCTCACATCAACGACCGTATCCACGAGACCACCAGTCGCTCGAACGACTGGAATCGTGCCATAGCGAAACGCATACAGCTGCGCTAACCCACATGGTTCATACTGACTCGGCATGAGCAAAATATCTGCAGCTGCCTGAATCAGATGTGCGAGTACTTCGTCAAAACCGATTACCACATCAATAGCATCAGGATACTTTGAGGCGACAACCCTGAGTGATTCTTCCAAATAAGGATCACCTGCACCCAATATGACAAATCTGACTTTTCCTGATCCTGCCATACTGTGCAGAAGGTCGAGTACAAGGCTTACACCCTTCTGCTCAGCAAGCCGACCAACAAATGCTACCAATGGTCGATCATCAGGAGCGGCATGTCCAAGCCGAGCAGCAAGTGCAACTCTCGCCGTATACTTTCCCTGCTCGACGTCATTGTCACTGTAATGCCGAGGAATCAACTCATCTGTTCTTGGGTTCCACGTCTCAAGGTCAATGCCGTTGACTATGCCAGTTAAATCAGAAGCACGCCCTGCGAGCACGCCTTCGAGCCCACAACCACCAGGATCAGCCTGAATTTCCTGAGCATAGGTTGGACTCACTGTTGTTAATTGATCAGCGAAAACAATACCGGCTTTCAGCATATTGAGTTGGCCATAGAACTCGAGTTGCTGCCAGTTGAAGTACTTCCAGTGAAATCCTGTCAGAAGCATATCCCAGTGCCAAAACATTCCTTGATAGGCAACGTTGTGAATTGTAAGAACGGAACGAGCTTCTGACAGTGTCGGCCACGATTGGTACAGCAGCTTCTGGTAGGCAGGGACAAGACTTGTCTGCCAGTCATGGCAATGAATGATATCGAAGGCTTGGGGTTGTCGAGCAGCCAACTCTAGCGAGGCCCTCGAGAAGAAGATAAACCGTTCGGCATTATCAGCATAGTCTTCAGCACCACCATACAGGGTGTCTCGATCGAAGCAATGCGTATTCCCTACAAGAAAAACATTATGTTTTTGATCTGGAAGGGAGCATGAATACACAGTTGCTTCAAGATTTCGCTTTCCAACAGGAACCGAAAACTTCATGTCCGTTTTTTTGATTGGCAGATTTTTTTCGAAAACCTCACGATAGGCTGGTACAACGAGCGTGCAGTCACAGCCCCCGCGCCCGAGTGAGTCTGGAAGCGCACCGGCGACATCGGCAAGCCCCCCGGTCTTGGCAAACGGTGTTGCCTCGCTGGAAATCTGCAGTACCCGCATCCCGACAGTATTCTCCTCAGACACTTTCTCCTACCGATCACGAACGAAACACGCTACTGTGTAGCATACCCTCCAGCCTTGGAGATGACTTCCTCGGAAGGTGTTCTATATGCCACTTGTAAACCCCACTAGCGTATTTAATCTCCGATTTCCCTGTCTTTGGAGGGACCGCCTCTGGCCTCCGGCGGAAAGCCATCTCGACACGTCGTGCCACCTACCCCGGCTAGCAGGCATAGCGGGTGTGCCGGATATTCTCGAAATTGCCATAGGCTGGAACGAAGCAGGACTAGGCGTTCGGGCACACGTTGAAGGACTTTCGGGGAACCGCTGGTGTCAGCCAGCAAAACCCGAGGATAGTGACGGGCTTCATCTCTGGATTGCAACTCGACCTACAGGCGAAAGCCACCGTGCCGGTCGTTTCTGCCGACGACTGGCTCTCCTTCCAACTGGTGGTGGAAAATCTGCTGACAAACCAGTGGCTGTTGCTGCACAAATCCCCCGGACGAGTGAAGAGGCCTCAGACTTGCCTCCCAATTCGGTTTTCATTGAATCTGCTCTATCTGAAACAGGCTGGCAAGTAGAAGCGTTCCTTACTGCGGCTGCGCTTCCAGGATGGGATCCTGAGGAGAGCCCACGACTGCGATTTTTTGCTGCAACCGTTGACCGACGGCTCGGAAAGATACCTGCCTTTGGGACACCCGAATTTCCCTGGGAGAGTGATCCAACAACCTGGGCCGAATTGCTACTTACCCGCTAGATAAAACTTACAAAACATTTTTTAACAATAAAATGCAGCGGCTGGAATCTACGCAGCCCACTCGTTTGGTGCAATCGTCTAATAGGGAACTTCCAACGAGTCGTTTAATGATTGAATACGAAGCCGAGCAGGTGGCAAACTCTTGTGAAAAATTTTCCCATACGGCTTGGTAATCATTCGAGGGTCAAGAATAATTACTCGCCCTGTATCCTCTCGCGTTCGGATCAATCGGCCAAACCCCTGCTTGAGTTTAATCACTGCCTCAGGCAATTGGTATTCTGCAAAGGCATTCCCACCTGCTTGTTTGATAGCTTCGATACGGGCAGCAATAAGTGGGCGATCGGGCACGGCAAAAGGGAGGCGTGGAATAATCACCTGAGTGAGCAGGTCACCGGGAAGATCAATACCCTGCCAGAAGCCATCTGTACCGAGGAGTACTGCCTGTGGGCTATTACGAAATTCTTCAAGCATCTGCCCTCGAGAAAGTCCATCAGCCTGGCTTACAAGTCGAATCTTGTTGCGAATACAAAATCCAGTGAGTTCACTTGATGCTCTGGAAAGTGCTTGGTGACTTGTAAAAAGCACCATCGTTCTGCCCTGCTGATCAACCACAAAGGAACGAAGCATTTCTGCAACTGCACGATCGTACTGGCTTCTACTGCTTGGGTCCGGCAGCCGGTTCACAAGAACAAGTTCTGCTTGTGATTCATAATTAAATGGGCTGTCCAACTGACGCTTGATTGCTGATTCGACGCCAAGCCTTTGAGACAAATAATGAAAACCTGTCTGTTTGGCATCATGTTCGTAGTTTTCATCAAAAGTCTCGTCTGCCACCTCGCTTTGAGTTCCTGTTGAAAGCGTTGCGCTGGTAAGCACCACTGTGTCTACTTTGCCGAAGAGATCTCGCCGCAAAACACCACTTACATCAATCGGTGCACTTGCGAGTTTTACGCGTGGTGCACCACGGCGACTACTTGCTAGTTCAACCCACCAGACACTTCCGGGATCATCCTGCTCCAGCCAAAAACGGATGGACCCAGCTTGTGATGTCAGCCGATCTGCGAGTGACTGAAAGTCCTGTCTTTCGGCATCCTTTGAAAGCCGATTCGATGCTTTTCTTATCTTCCGCCCTAATGACAGAAGAGCATCTCCTAACGAATTAGGAACAAGATTGGGTTCTGAGATTCGCCAAGGCCCATCACCGCGATCCGCCACAGCGTGAATTACCCCGGAAAAAAAATCCTCCGAGATACGACGAGCCTGAATAACGTCTGGACGCAGATCATCAAGTTTATAGTGCACGAGCAAACCACGATTTGTCCGCTCGTTGTAAAGACGTGACAGGAGCCGCTCAACCGCAATACTCGACAGCCCAACACCGAGGTGATCACTTGCGACCGACTCGACCATGTGCGCTTCATCTAAAATGACAATGTCATACTCAGGGAGAAGGCTTACTCCATTTCGACGCAACGCAAGATCTGAGAAGAAAAGGGCATGATTTACAACAAGGACCTGCGCATTATTCATGCGCCTTCGAGCCGCAAAATAATGACACTCGTTATACCGGGGGCAGGCACGGCCCATGCAGTTCCCTGAGTCGCTATGAACTTCATCCCACACTGAACTGCGCGGAATTGTTGGCAGGTCTGCTAGGGAACCATCACGTGTATTTCCTGACCACTCAAGAAGTCCTTCCAGTTCCGAGACTTCTTCATCATATTGAAACAGACTTCCCTCTCGCTCCTTCGCAAGTGCCAGTCGACGAAGACTGATATAATTCCCACGCCCTTTGACCAGCACGGCAGAAAATTCATGTGGCATGACAGCCGATACCACCGGAATGTCTTTCTTCACCAATTGTTCTTGTAATGCAATCGTATGAGTCGCGATGACAATCCGACGAGGCCGCTTCTCATTTGTCTTTTCTGGTTTTTGATCCTCATGTTCAGTTTGCTGCTGTTGCTCCGGATGGTTCTCTTCTTGAGACGCTTGATCAGCTGTGGCGGCCAGCACAGCGGGTATGAGGTAGGCAAGGCTTTTTCCAGTTCCAGTCCCAGCCTCGATAATTGCATGTTTTTTTTGGTCAATTGCTGCTGCAACGAGGTCAGCCATAACAATCTGCTGGGGACGGGGTTCCCAGCCCGGAATGCGAGCCGCAAGTCGGCCGTTCGGCGATAAAAAAGACGAAGGTGAATCCATACGAACAATCTACACGGAAAGTAGAAACGCCTGATGAGAACGGTTGGTAGACTACTCTTTCCTGTTTTGCAGATACATTGGTCTTTTATTAACCCGGAAAATCCTCGACGCACCTAACAGATATCATTATGAGTGAAAAATCAGACGGAAAAGCCTGGGGTGGTGTCTTCCGTGTACCAACAGACCAACGAGTTGAATCCTTCTCGGAGAGCATTTCTTTCGACCAACGGTTGGCTGACGACGACATTGACGGATCGATCGCCCACTCACAAATGCTTGCTGAGTGCGGATTACTCACACAGGCTGAAGCCGATGCTATACGAGAAGGTCTTGAAGAAATTCGAAAAGACATCCGTGAAGGAACATTTCATTTCACTGCCACTAAAGAAGACATTCACCTTCATATCGAATCTGCACTTACGGAAAAACTTGGGGATACTGGCCGGAAACTTCACACAGCACGAAGTCGGAATGATCAGGTCGCTACAGACCTTCGTCTCTTTTGCCGACGTGCAATTGATCGCATAGATGCCGGTATCCTTGAGTTGCAAAAAGCTTTTCTTGAGATGGGTGACCGAGAACGCGATCTCGTCATACCCGCGTATACACACCTTCGACGTGCGCAGCCTGTTCTTGCAGCCCATCAGCTATTGGTATGGTGCGAAAAATTCGATCGCGATCGACAACGGCTTGCTGATTGTCGACAACGAACAAACATCATGCCGTTAGGTTCAGCGGCTCTTGCTGGTACAAGCCTACCGATTGATCGGTCAAAGACACAGGCCGCGCTCGGGTTTGATGCTATTGCTCCAAACAGCCTTGATGCTGCAAGCGATCGAGACTTTGTCTGTGAACTTGCGTTTATTCTCTCGCTAACCGCCGTGCATCTCTCCCAGTGGGCTGAGGAGTGGATCATCTACAGTACTGATGAGTTTGGCTTTCTCAATCTACCAGAGGCATTCTGCACTGGCAGTTCTATCATGCCTCAAAAGATTAACCCCGACGTACTTGAACTGGTACGTGGAAAGTCGGCACGAGTTATTAGTAACGTGCAGCAAATTCTTGTGTTACTCAAAGGACTCCCGACTGCGTATAACCGAGACCTGCAGGAGGACAAGGAGGCTGTCTTCGATTCAATCGATACGCTCGAGGCGATGCTTGGTGTTGCCGCCCCACTTGTAGCTGACACACATTTTGATCGAAAGCGGATTGGTGAATCAATTGAAAAAGGACATCTCGATGCGACAACACTCATGGAGGCACTCATTGTTGAAGGTGTGCCGCAGCGCACCGCACACGAAACCGTTGGCAAACTCGTACGACTTGCCCTGACAAAAGGGTGCAGCCTGGCTGAACTTACTGATGATGCCTGTCGCGCAGAATATGACGGTTGGAAGGCCACTCTACGCCAGGCTTTGGGGTCCTCACGGGTAGTTGAACGGATGGTGAGTTTTGGCTCGACCGCTCCGGCTTGTGTTGCCGAACAACTTGCTGCGTGGCGTCAGAAATTAGAGACTGCCACGAAGTAAGTTCGTACGCAGTAAAAGGACGGCTCGTGGCTAGACATGGTTGGCTCACTTGGTGGTTGGCTCTTGCGATTGTTGTGGTGCTGTCGGCCCCAGCTTTTACGGAGACGACTGAGGATACAAAGCATCCTGATCCACTTGACCCTTTTCAGAGAGCTGTTGTTGACTCCCTGAAATTTCCGGAACGGACAACACCACAGGAACTGCTTGATGCCGCTATACGTGCTGCCTCTGTGGAGGCCCTTGATCCCACCTCAGAGTTTCTTGAGAAATTCGATGAAGCCTTGAAAAAAGAGCCTGACAAGGAAGAAACTCTTGCGCACCTTGGTGAGTCTTTCCAGACTGCTGAACTGAGTCGTCTCGAGAGATTTTTAAAGAAAACGGCTCAGCCCGAACAGGTACAAGCAGTAGCGTTCCTCATTGATGGACTGCAAAACGCTGCTCAGAGAAAAAGAACAGATACTTCGAGGCTGAAACAAGCCGCTGTTGATTTGGGTTCTGACAATGTTTTCGCGCGGCAACAAGCTGCTACTACGCTCATAGAGGGCGGAACGTATGCGCTTCCAATGCTCGTTGAAATTCTTATGAAAACAGTTCCTGCCCTGAATGAAACGCCTTTATCCGAGGCAGATTTTCGGACGAGAACGCTTGCTGAAACAATTATTGAAGACTCCGGAGAACGAGGTATTCGGGCACTCACCGCTTGGCTTGGCTCTGATGATTTTCAACGGTTCCCGGGAATCATTTACGCTCTTAACATTCTTGTTGATTCTGGATGTTTGCCGGCGGGCAAACAAACGAATCCTGATGCAGTTGCAAATTTAGATTTGGCAAGCGTTCTCTTTGCACCAGCTTGTGCACCAGAATTCGCTGCAGCAACACGAGAGGCAGCATTCCAGCTCTTAGTCAAGCTTGAAGAACGGGGCCACACTGACTTTGGCGGTAAACCGTTGACCCACGATCTTGCCTGCCAGATGCTGACAACAAAACTTGATCAACTTCTCACGCCAATCGGCATTCCAACTCCTGACAGCCTTACCGAGGGTGCAGCATCGATCACAAGCCCACGACCGACGGTGGAGCAGTATCTATGGGTCACGCAAACGAGCCGGCCGGAGATTCGCTATCTGCCACCCGTCGCTTGCAGAAGTCTTCGTGCTGGACATATTGCACGAGATCTTTCCGGACTTGGATGTGTGCATCCACGCACCGTGCGCCTTGTGCTTTTAGCGCAATCCGAAGCTTTGCTCATTTTTCAAGATGACCACTTTTCGGCCTTGAATGCGCTGCCGACTGAAGCGATCATTGAAACGTTAAGCGGACCGACTGGATTTTCAACCGAATTAGCAGCAGAAGTCCTTGATGATGCTCTCGACCGGTCTATGCCACTGGCTGCTGCAGTTGCAGCGAGAGCAATACGTGAAGTATCCACATTAAAACCGGCGACTATCTCTACAATTCGGCCACCTCTTGTACGAGCGTTGGCCGCCCCTTCGGCACTCGTTCAATTCGAGGCTTCACAGACACTGGCTACCGTTTCGCCACACCTTCCCTTTACAGGATCGAGCCGACTCTTTGATCGATTGGTCTATTTTGCATCCTCAAGTGGCACAGACCGAGTCCTCATTGCATATCCAAATCGTGACACTGCTGAGTTTCTCAAAAGCAGTGTCGCTCAATTTGGCTTCAAAGCATCAATTACTTCAAGTGGCCGTTTATGCGTTCAAGGGGTTCGACAATCACCTGATGTCCGTCTGGTTATCCTCTCTGCTCGCCTACCGGACCTAGGTGCTTCTGAAGTTGTCCAATTGTTACAACAAGAATCACTTGGTGAACATTTACCGGTACTTGTAGTACTTGATCCTCTTGATGATGAGAAAGCGTGCCGTCGACGCACGAGACTCGTGCTGAGTCTTACTGATTTTGATAACGCCCTGTTAACAGACAGGCTCGACAGTCAGTTCTTTCCTACTGTCTATCAGCCAGGAACGGCACGCGAAGTCATCAAGCCACCTCGATTCCCAGAGACACTCACTCGTATCGCTGGACCTCAGGCAACTGATCAAAACTGGCGACAAATACAGGCCAGCCATCGTCTTCAGCGCGCTCATACAGCACTTGATACACTCGCTCAGCTGAGCGCCCTCGGGTGGGATATCCGGGAGGCTTTTTCCGTTGCCCAGAATGGCCTCAAACATGCTGAAACATTTGAGCCGGCCATGCGATTGCTGACAAACATGCCCAGCCCAGATGCCCAACAATCACTTTTTGATTTGGCATGGGCACCAGATTTAGGCAAAAACGTTCGTGAAATGGCGGTTGAGGCTCTCGGTGAAAGTATTCGAATCCACGGTATTCTTCTGACAAACAGTACCTTACGAATCATCAATGATATGTACAATATCTCGAGTCGAGGAGGTCATTCTTCGATAGACCGTTCCCTCGTTGCCCTTTTCCAACCGCCAAGACAGTCTGCGGCTGCCGATGCTCAGGAAACCAACTGACGACTACCCACAGTCCATAGCAGGCTTCATTGGAACAAGTCCTGCCATGCAGGATGTCTACGCAATGACCCACCGCGTGGCAGCCTCAACTGCGTCGGTACTCCTCGTTGGTGAAACGGGCACAGGCAAGGAACTTATTGCACGTGCTATCCACGAACTCTCGCAACGCGGAAGTGGACCATTTGTCCGGGTAAACTGTGGAGCCCTGTCAGAAAGCCTTTTAGAGAGCGAGCTATTTGGACATGTCCGCGGTTCCTTTACTGGGGCCGTAGCAAACCGCGCCGGCCGGTTCGAAGCCGCCCATACGGGAACAATCTTCCTCGATGAAATTAACTCAACGACACCGAAACTTCAGGTGAAACTGCTACGCGTATTACAAGAACGTGAATTCGAACGTGTTGGGGACACCGAAACCATTCAGGTCGATACTCGTGTGATAGCTGCGAGCAATCGAGAGCTTCTTGATGAAGTTGCAAAAGAGACATTCCGAGAGGATCTCTATTATCGACTCAACGTGGTGCCAATATACCTACCACCGCTTCGAGGAAGGCGAACCGACATCCCCCTGCTTGTTAACCACTTCCTGGAAACCTATTGTCGTGACAATGCACGGGACAAGATGACCATACATTCATCTGCAATGGAAGCACTGACTCGACATCATTGGCCAGGCAACGTTCGTGAACTACAAAATGTTGTTGAACGCTGTGTCATCATGTCTGACAGCGATGAGCTTACACTTAAAATTTTACCACCGGCATTTCGTGGCGAGCAATCTGCTGTTGCCATGCCTGGCCGTGGTGGCGACCTCGACAGCCTTGCACGTGACCTTGTTGAACAGGGAATGGCGTCTGCACCAGATGGTGATGTAAATCTATTTGATCGGGTTGTCAGTCGTGTTGAAAGAGAACTCATCGCTCAAATGCTCGCAGCCTGCGATGGCGTACAACTTAAAGCAGCTGCGAGACTGGGAATTAATCGGAATACACTTAGAAAGAAGCTACTCGAGCACGGATTAGATGAGTCGACTGACGAATAAATGATTCCGATAGGCGTTCATGCTTTCAGTGCAGGCGGGCTGAATACACGACGTGTAGCATTCCATCTCCTAGGCCTCAGCCATCTCACGAGCATGATAACTCGACCGAACAAGAGGGCCTGATGCAACTTGCTGAAACCCCATCCGACGGGCAACCTCACCAAGTTCATTAAATTCATCCGGGTGGACATATCGATCAACCGGAAGACTGTCGAGTGTTGGCTGTAGATATTGACCAAGCGTCAGGAAGTCAACGTCGTGATTTAATAAATCAGTGAACACCTGAAGCAATTCCTCTCGTGTTTCTCCAAGTCCAAGCATCAACCCACTCTTGGTTTTCGTACCCGGCATGATTTTTTTTGTATCCGCGAGTAACTTGAGGGTCCACTCATACACGCTTTTACGCCCACGGACTTGCCTGTAGAGTCGCGGTACTGTTTCAGTGTTATGGTTAAAGACATCAGGACGACTCTTGAGCAGTTGCTCTAGGGCACCCGATTTGCCAATAAAATCAGGGACCAGCACTTCGATTGATGCCCCAGTTGCCTGCCTGACTGCCTCAACAGTTCTCCGAAAATGCTCTGCACCGCCATCAGGCAAATCATCGCGTGTGACACTTGTAATGACCACATGCTTCAACCCAAGACGTCTCGCTGCCTCAGCGACACGTTCTGGTTCATCATCTTCAAGCTCTTCTGTTTTTCCCTTTGGCACTGAGCAAAATCCACATGGACGTGTGCATACATTGCCAAGAATCATGAATGTTGCCGTCCCTGAAGACCAACATTCCAAACGATTGGGACACTTCGCGGATGAGCAAACTGTTTCCAATTCAAGTTCAGCAATCAACCCAGCTGTTTCTCCGTGCCCACCTCCCTCTCCAAGATTCTGACGTAGCCACGGCGGAAGCCGCCGTGACACAAGCATCGAGGGCTCGTGAGAAGTTGAACAACCAGATTGCTCTGTGGACGTTTGCTCGTTGAGTATTGGTAGCAGACTTGCAGTACTCGTTGACATTATTTCATTCTTCGACACGGATAAATCCTCAGGCACTCTTATTTGTTCGAATATGCGTTCGTGTTTCAGTGTTTTGAAAAATTGGTACACCAGATTGGATGGAGACATCTCCACACCCAAATGCATCTGCCAGTGACCGAACAATCGCGGTGCGTGCATCTTGCAAGCGTACCTTACGACGGATTTCCGCCTGAACTGATCCCATCGTACGCTTCTTGATCCCTGTGGCGACAGGCACGGTATCAATCCGGCGATAAAGCCCCAAATCTGGGCAAACATTTACAAAACCGCCATGCCAAACAACTCCCCGGCGAATCGCAAAACTTACCGCAGCGACCAGCCCTGAGCGACCAAAGATTCCTGGCTGACGTGAGTCACGAGCCGTCGAACACCGGAGGCTTTGAATAGCTGATTCGAGACCAAATTCAAATCGTTCGAGAAAACCACCAACGTCATACGATGAAAGACCAAGTTTGCTCAGGGGAGCAAATAGGGCAATGCCAACCTGCCCAGGCCCGTGGAGCACGGCACCACCACCACGACCGACAAAACGTACTGCAATACCTTTACTTGCCAATTCATCAGAAGAAATATCAATGTCAGTGTGTGACCCAAGCCGCCCAATCGTAATTCCTGCAGTTGGCTCATAAATAACAAGTGTTGGAGATCGCCCATTCGGCTCTGAAACATCCCAAGCAATCCGCTCGGCCATGCTTTGATAGGCCTCTTGCTGGAGACGTCCTGCAAGCCACACACTCAACGTTCGCTGATTTGCACTTGGATCCTGGCGAGGCTTCTCACTGAATGACGCCATTATAAACGCCCTTGCTTCTTGGAAACTGCATCTAGAAGTTGCGGCCAAGGCAATCGACTCCAGCACAAAGGCTCAGCAAGTGATGATGGCATCACTTGTCGTTTATCATCTGGTGCCAATCCTCCTGTTTCTGCTTCCTCAAGCACTCGATCGACTGTTGCGCTCAAGTGATCAAGCCAATCCGGCACTTCAACTCCTGCGCCAGTTGCCACACCAAGAAATTCTTCGGCATGTATCTCAAGTTGAGTCCCAGCACCCTGAGGCTCACCAGCAAGAAGTTCTCGAACGGCTGGCTCAACAAGTGATTCAAGTTCATCCTGCTCGAGCATCGCTGTGAAAGGTCGTTGCACTCGATCAGCAACACTGGCCAACCGAATGCCTGTTTTTTGCTGGAGCGATGAAAGACGCTCAATCAGATCATTTGCCGTTCCTGCTGTTTCTTCCTCCATTCGTTGCCTCCAAGCAGATGCAGCCTCAGCCGCACCGCTCCGCACGAGCACCCGATGGGCCATACTTACTGGACGAAGTGTCCAGACAATTCTTTCGTACTCTGCCTTAATCCGAAGAAACTCAAGAAACACATAAAGGTAGTCACCACGATCAGATTGTGTTGTGGTCGAATTCCAATCTCTATATTCTGAATGATTCTCGGCAACACTCTCAAGGACAAGTCGTAGTCGACTTGTCGCTTGTTTAAGTGAAATCTCACCAGCGTTAATTGCATCTATTAACTTGTCGGGATGAGTCTTGTTGTATTCATCATCTGAATCAGAGTTCCGCCAATCTGCTCCAGAAGCATTTTGTTCAATAAGATGCTCAAGAAACGGACGAACGCCACCACGAAGTACACTTCGCAACGATGGTGGCGTGAGGAGATGCTGCGTGAAGAGTCCTGCACCATAACGCTCAATAAATTCTTTGATGATATGAAACGCTTTATCATCTCGGACTCTTTCCAGTACAGAAAGTCGAAGCTGCCGAGCATGAGTAGTCCACGTCTCTAATAATTTTGGAATAAGAATAGCCAGTCCATCTAAAATTCGTTGTGTTGTCACGACACCAGATGGTTCCGACTCACCAGGCCCAGCTATTGGAGCACTTGCTACTATTCGGCCTACAAGTGCGGTCGTCGCAGATTCGAAAACCCTATCAAATTCACTGACACTTGCTGCTCCAGGTGGTCGCCGACTTTCAAGCTTTTTTGCGAGACGGACGAGACCTATCGTTTCCTCGACAAGGCCTCGGCGGGGCAAAACGGCAACGAGCCTTTCTAGAAGTCGCTCTCGCATCCTTGCTGCAAATACACGGTCTGCCCGACCACCTCGCGACAGTGGCACATAAAGCACTGTCTTGCCACGTAGATGGTACCGAATACATTCCATCTGCTGACGGATCATTTGTTGGTCATCCATAAACACAGCGGCCAACAGCTTTCCAACTGCTGGTTTTGGAATCTTCTTCGAAGGATCTTGTTTTACATCCTCGGAAGGAAGTGATGTTTTTTGCACAACACCCTGAGCGATTGCAATTCTGGCTGATAGCATCCAGATTGTTTCCCCAGTTTGGAGAGCTGCCTCAAGAAGTCTTTCTGCCGCTATATCACGCTGCCAACGAAGACGATCAAACTCTACAGCCGTCATTCCAAGAGGCTGCTCCTGATCTCGAGCAATAATATGCATTGCTGCACGCACCATCGCCCGACGCAGACGTCTTAACGTCTGTCGCCAACCCACAAAGGAATCGATCTCAGCCGTTGCTGTTTGAATACGACCAGCCGCTGCATCAAGACAACCTGTGACAACGGTTTGTCGCAGCATCACAATGACGCCCGTTAAAAAATCAGCCGCTTCTTCTACCGCCACCACAGGGTTTGTAGCACCGGCAGGAAGATCAACGTCAAGCATTCCGCCATCTGTTCCATCATCTGCCGAGTCCTGCCACACCATGGACTCATAGGCCGAGGCAACACTTTCATCTGCACCGATCTGATCGTCATCCGTTTCATCCGACACTGGATTCTCTGACTTATTTCGACTCAGGGGATCTTGGCCTGAAGCAGCGATATCAATCATTTCAGTAAGTCCAGCCGTATTCGCTTCAACTAATTCAAGGAAACGGCGTATACGAACACAGCCTGAATCGCTGAGATCAGTAAGGGCAGATCGAAGCCATCGATGGGCTGCTACCAGCCATGAGTTTCCGGAGTGATCAATTTCTTCTCCCTCAAGCAGCGTTATCCAATGCACGAGTAATCCCATTGCCGCGTCAAAGTCCTTCTCTTGCAGCAGGGCATCGGCTGCAGCTGCGTGTGTTCTTGCAGATGAAAAATCAGCAACTGCGTCTCGCCAGAATACGGGAGACAGTGGAACAGGAGCAGTTGCTCGTCGTTCTTCCAAAACCGCAACAACTTCTCGGGCAGATTGCAACATTTCAAGGCCGGACAGATGGGTTATGCCACCAACTGAGGTTGTTGCATATTGATCCCACCACGATGCCAACTCTTCAACCAAACCACTGGCCTGATCTGAAATCTTTTTATTCGAATCGAGGCACGATCGCTGCCAAACCAAACAAGCACATTCAAGCAAATTACCGACACTCCCAATCAGGTCATCCACGCGTGAATCTGGCAGTGCCTCGCCACCTGGTTCATGCAGCGGGAACTGCCCCGCAAAACCAAGAATATTCCATGGATCAACCAATGCCCCACAATCAATCCCTCGCAGGAGCAGATCTTTGGCTTCGCTGAGGGTGTCGACCGCCCTTTCGAGAGAATCTTCATCACCACGACGAGAAAGTCCCTGAGCGATAACAATACGGCTTGTGATCCTCGCAAGCATTCGTGCACTTGCTGCCGGCACAAGACCCACCAAACGCTCGGCCGCATCTATTCGTCCAAGACGGGCAAGAACCGATGCCAGAGTCACACTCCCAACTTGCCGCGCGCGTCGATCGGCAAGAAGCATATTGATATGTCTGCGCACGCCCCCGAATGGCTGCTGGAGACTTTGTGCTTCTTTTTCGAGGCGATGACGATGATCGTCAGGAAGTCGAGTGATCAACCATTGATAGAAGTTATCTCGATACGCAGCAATCCGAGGAAGAAGGTCTGCCAGAGACAGGCCAGCTTGGACAGCACCTGGCCCACGACCAGAGAGTCCGGAAGCCATCAGCATGACACCAGCCAAGACAGCCGCAGATTCTTTTTGTAGTTCTTCAACTGGCACGCCAGCATGGCCTTGGGCTGACCATGATAAAATTCCTTCGAGTGTCGCCTGCTGGATAACGAGGCGACGATAGTAGCCACTTGCATCAATACACATCGGATCCCAGAGGCCGAAAAGATAATTTGGACGGCTAGCTGCTGGATGCAAAAAATCAAAAGCACGAGGGTCAACTGACAATTCAGTTAATAAATCCAGATCAAAATCAGCCTGCTGCAAAAGTTCCTTTGGAGCCTCCTCAAGAATTTGGATTGCTTGATCTACCAGTCTTGAAAAATGACCATGAGCCGCCCCTACGCCTCTTCTGTAAATAGGAAGAGGCCTTACCCGTTCATGAGAATACGGCTCCGATAACTGATCATTTTCAAGTACAGCAACGGGTCGCCAACCCATGTAATCATTAATCTTACGAAGCGTCTTTTTTATAAGAACATCATCTTGCCCTTCCCACGGACCACCAGTTTCAAGAACTGCCTGGAAGACAGCCATAAGAAAGAATGGGCGTTCGATAGCCCCGATCGCCTGATGTTCTAAAAGATCAGAGTGAAATACCCGATACGCTGGCAACACATTCTCAAAAACAATCCTGAGAACACCCTCTGCTTGACCAACATCACGAAATGCCGGGTCGGTTTGGTGCAGCCGCTTCAAGGCCTCCCGTAAATCATCTGCCACACCATCCACCGTATCTGCCCGTTCAACAATGTCACCATTGGCATCAATTGGCTCAAACTGCGCATAAAGATCATTGATAGACTTCCACGCTGAAACATCAAAGGCACCAGCGGAAAAATTCAGATACCCAAGAAGAAGGGCAAATGAATTCGGCATCTCAGCAGCGGATTGGGAAACCTTTGGCATACGTCAAAAAGTACAAAACTGGACTGTCTTCTCACAATAAACACGCGTCACTATCGGCCTCCATATTCTACCAATCACAGATCAATACGCAGCAGGGGCAACTGTTTCGGCTGAGAGAGAACAAAAGGGCTTCTATCTCACTCTTTGCATCATTTTTTCTGTGAATTACCGTTAAAGGTGATTCTTGAATGAATACTCAATGAATACTCTTAGAGTAACTCAACCCAAGGAGATAATCCTTCACGGAGAAGTTTGAAATGCTTCAGTTAAACAGAGTACAAACATGGCTTTTGCTCATTGTGTTATTGAACACTCTTTCCGTGTCCAATGCATACGCCGAGAGTCTATACGGAACTGCGGCTGATCCCTTTGAGGCTGATCGTGTCGGGCTCACTCGTGAATGGATTGTTCAACTTCCATTCGACTCTGATCGATATCGACTGAACCAGATCGATGTGGGGCGCTGGATGGTTGTTGCTCAGTCAGAGGATGGTCTTGTCCACGCGGTTCGTGCGGGCAGTGGTGAAACGACTGAAGCAGGTAAACCACCTCCGGGAATTCTACTTTGGTCAACCCCTCTTGGCCTACCAAAAGATAGCCTCCAAGCTGCGGGAATAGATCGTGATCTTGTCACGATCAACAGGGACATGAATACCTTTGGAATTGATAGCCGCACTGGCTCCATTTTCTGGAAGCGAAGACTACCTTCCCCGCCTTCATCGGGAAGCTTTCCAGTTGGTGACTGGGTCTATGTTCCGCTTTGGGACAAAACTATGTATCGCCTTCCTGTGAATCCTTATCGCAACCAAAACAGTTCAGACAAAGAAGAAGGTGGCGATTCGAGTAAAAACTCTTCGAGCCAAGCGAACCTCGATCCTGTTCGCATAAAAGCACACGGTCTCATCGAACAGCAACCTCTACAATTTGGAGATGGTGTCATTTGGTGCACAGAAAATGGACGCCTTACGGCAATAGAGCCTGCAGAAAAAGGCTGGGAACGACATGAATTCTTCCTTCGAGACAATCCAAATGGGCCTGTCGCAGTTCAGGGCGCCGTTGCTTTTGCTGCAACAGAGAAAGGAGAATTAGTACGTTTCGAAGATGCCTCTGGAGGCCTTCGACTCACATGGCGATTCCTGCTGGAAACAAGTCTTCATCCAAATCAGAAGCGGCCGCAGCTCATGGTTCACGACGAAATACTCCTTGTTTCCCTCGGTGAAGAAGGCATTGCTGCCCACCAGTCCAGTACTGGAGAACGACTGTGGAAAACGGCCTTGCAGGCTGAATTTCTAGCATGTATCGGAAGTCATCTATGGTGTTACGACACGCAAAATAGAATCACTGCGATTCGTCTGAGAGATGGGATAGAGGACGCATGGCTTTGCCCAGGCCCATTCACTATTCCTGTCACCAACAGGTCCTCTGAGCGTCTTATCCTTGCTTCGCCTCGTGGTCTACTCGCTTCATTTCGACCACGAGTTGTAGCGAATGAAAACTTTGCTGTTCAACCTTCAGCACCCTCTTTGGACACAAAAAAAAATGTATCGAATGTAGAAAAAGAGGCCTTGTCCGAGACACCTGAAAAGACACTTTCTACACAGGAACCTGAAAAAACAAACACCGAAAAGCCGATGCAAGAAGACAAAGACAAGCCGTTTAATTTTTTCGGCAAATAAGAAACTTGCTATTTAGGGCTTAAGGGGAAGCCCCCGGGTCCACAATTCCAAGGCAAGGATAAGGCAGCCGATTGAGATCGCAATGAAAGACAGCATCATCATCCCGGTGTAAGCGTTGTGTCGCTTTGGATATGTTGGCTCACTACTTTCTGCCATCGTAACTCCTTCCGAACAGTTCCAGCACTGACCTTAGCTATCAAGCTTGAGCCGTGTGGCTACGCGATCTCCTCGTTGAACAATTCCACGTGCAAAGTCTTTGAGTACACGAACAACGGCGCGGTCAGGCTTTACACTGACTACACGAAGGCGACCAAGATATTCATCAGCACGAAAAACCTCTAATTCATGCCCTGCTTGAAGCCCATCATCACTTCCAATCGAGACTTCAGCAAGATCATTCGCAACAGCAGTAACGACTCCACCAACAACTGGTATCACCATTTCGGGTCGCTTCAAAGAAAGTCCGTTCTGTTGTAAGACCACCCTTGCATTTGCTACTTGTTCCTCAAGCTGTTTTTTCCGTTCGGTGGTCATTGCCAACTCAGATTCCGATTGATGCAATTCAGAAGCGAGACTAGCACCATCATTTACTGATTTTTTAAGCTTGTCCTGAAGGCCATGAATTTCTTCTCGTAACTTACCAACGAGTGCATCTGCCGCGTCTCGCTCATCTTTCGCCTCAGAAAGCTCTGCAATATCTTTATCAAGATTACTTAATTCTGCTTCACGTTTTTTCTTAAGACCCGCGAGTTCTGTATCTTTTTGTTGTAGCGCCGTCTCCAATTTCTTTACGACCTGCTCTTGATCTTTTTCTGAAGCAGCATTTTGATCGATGAGTGTTGTTAGTTCTGACTCTTTCGCCGCTCGCTCTGCTGTGGCCTGCTCAAGTTCCGTTTGGAGACGCTCTGATTCTTTTTGCCAATTCGTGTGCGATGAAAAAATGGCAATCGCAAAGCTCATGAACACAACGCTCATGACCATCACAGCAAATACAAATATCTTTCCGAGAGTATCCATGCCCGAATCCGTACTGTCGAATAAGGAATTAAAATGACAACTCGGCAACTCCGTAACGTTCTTCAGAGCAACCCAGTCATCCAAATTTTACGCTTCTATCGTCTGATTCGTCCCAAAAGCCGGTATTCCTCCAACTTCTTACGATAGGGTACCTCTTCTCACCCAGTGTTCCAACGTCACTGTCACCGTAATCACTACACATATCCCAGGTAGAAAACTGCCCCAGAGAAGCCACAGCGTCCAGCGGCCGTCTGGAACGACTTCGACGCGTAATGTAGCTGTTTTTCGACGTGGACCACACGCGAGCAAACGCCCACAACCATCAATAGACGCCGAAAAACCAGTATTTGCTGCAATGACAATTGGCGTTCGAACCTCAACCGAGCGAAAAATAGCTGCTGTGAGATGCATGTCGAGTTCACTGGAGCCCCAGAACCAGCCATCATTTGTCAGATTTGCGATGAGGTCAGGACCACCATTCATTTGGCGGCAGTATCGAACGAGCGAACGAATTGTCGCTGGAAGAGCTGTTTCATAGCAAATCGTACACGTCAGCCGTCTACCAGCCACAGACGTTACGAGTGGCTGTCGGCCAGCCGTTAGACCGACAGGAAGTGGCGTTAGTCCATAAAGCCACGGAAATGTCTCCGCAAAGGGAACATATTCACCAAAAAGAACCGGTTTCATTTTGGCATATGTGTCCCGGACTCGACCACCAGCATCGAGGAGAACAGCGCAGTTGAAATATTGAGTGCCTGTGGCGGCACTCGGTGTCACAACCTGCTTATCAACACCAACGAGCCAATTCGTACCGTATGACTTTGCATAGGTTGCAAGTGGCTCGAGACGTTCCTCTTCGAGCCGCTGACGGCAGAGGGCCTGCAACGAAATATCATCATTATCAATATCGTTTGCCAGCTCACTTTCACTGAGAATTGCTGTCACAACACTTGCAGGTAATTGTTCATTTGGATCAATTTCGAGAAGACCAATACGCCACATTGTTTCAGGCCAGAGAATCAGGTCAGGCAAGGAGGAGCTTTCCAAGAGACCGCTACGAGTCAGTTCGTCGTACTGCTGAGTTACCTCCTGAAAAGCATTTGGATCGTGTTTGAGTTCAGTATCTATTGAACCTTGGACAAGCAATGCTTGAAGAGGTGCCACACGAGGCTTGGGAATCGTCGTGAGCCGCCAATAACCATAAAAAATACACGCACCAAGAATGCTGGCAGTCAGCAATACTTCCCTGACTGTTTCTTTTGTCCGCCAAGACCGTAACAGCTGAAAAAGTACTGCTGCCACAAGCATCACAATTCCACTGAGACCAATGGCGCCTGCAATGTCTGCTATTTGTAGCAGGACGGTCCATCGCCATTGTGAATGGCCGAGCATTGCAAATGTAAAGCCACCAAAAAGCGCACCACGCAACTGCTCACAGGCCACCCACGATATTGGTGCTGCGGCTAGCAGTGGCCACCCCCACCGCCTCATCAGGAGTCGAGCGGACCAAACGAAGACAGGCAGATAAACCGCCAGGTAGGCCGACAAACAAACCCAGCCCAACGAAGTTGCTGGGTGAGGAAGTCGAAGCCAGTGGATCGTTGCAAGCCAATGAACAAAACCGGCACACCAAATCATCTGCCAAAATCTTGGTGGCAAATGGCTGGTCTTTCTCATGATCAGCCAGAGCCATGGCAGCGGTGCAAGCCATGCAAAAAACCACAAGTCACATGGTGGTTGAATGAGAAACATTGTTCCTGCACCACCAAATGCTGCAACTGTCTCTTCTTTCAAAGACCTGCCGTGAACCAGTCTTCGAATGAATGACTGGTTCATTTTTGCACATCCTCGGGAAGAATTTCTGCGATTACCATACCAGGAAATACGACGGTATCTTCGTCTACAAATTGGTGGACACACTCACCGGCGACAGGAGCGAGCAAATCAACTGTGGCTGGATTCGTAGCCAATTCAACAACACGATCACCTTCAAGAACATCACTTCCTTGTGGAACAAGCCACAGGGAAAGAACAACCGGGGTTTCACCGAGCCCAAGATCTGGCACAACAATGGGAACAGGTGTGACTGGATTATGCGACTTCATAGATTCTGAATCCTCACCAATCACTAGTTCTTCTGAAGCCACGAAAGCATAACTTGCCCCACTAAACCTAGAGAATGTGCAGAGCAGTTTGCTGGAATATCTTGTGTGGTATGCCAGTGCGGGTAATCAAAGTCAATAATGTCACACGTTGGAATGCCACCGGTCATTCGAAGTGGCACATGATCATCATTGATGACATACTTTGGGCGTGGCACAAATTCTCGTATCTTCAGTTGTTTTGCTGTCGCCCAAATGGATTCCACAACGGGGCGTGTATCGGGCCAATCAACACTCTGCTGTTCCTGCCAAATTGTAAGATTGCGATCACCCACCATGTCTAAGATAACCCCACAGCGATATGCATACGATAACGCTCCAGCCTTTCTCGAGGTGGCATACTGTCTCGCAAAAAACAGGGACCCGAGACAGTAGGGATCCCGCCCCTCTTCAAAAACGTATTCTTCGGCATCGAAGAACACAAAATCGACACCCACTGATCCCTTTATTTCTGACATCGAATCAGCAAGTTCCATTAAAACTGCAACGCCGCTTGCACCATCATTCGCACCAATAAAAACTCCTTGAGGGTCACGACGATCTCGATCTGGGTATGGCCGGGTATCGTAGTGAACTCCTAGAAGTACCCGGTCATTTCTATCTGGGTGCCATGAAACGATAAGATTCTCCATGTGTACCCAATCGCCAGTCCGACCATCTCGGCTTCGAAAAGCCTGACGAAAGACTTTCGCCCCTGCTTTTTGAAAATGGCGAATAAGAAGGTCTCGTTGTTTCTCCATTCCTTTGGAACCACTCGGACGAGGCCCCAGTTCACAAATTGTTTCCAAGTACTCCATCGCTCGCGTTCCTGAAAACGTAATGGACTCATTCGCTTCCAAAGCTGATCCTGTCAGGAATGCCAAAAAAAACAGTGTGGTATTGAGGAGAACACAATCTTTGGTGATAGGCATTGGGAATCCCCAGATAGAAGATCTCGTAGATGTTCTCGATCCCCTTTTCATAAATGTTCTTCCAATATTAGTACGTCTTATCTTTTTAAACATTAGGCAGAAATTAATCTTATGTGGCAAACGCCACACAGTCACTATCTAGAATTGTGGTCTTTAACGTTGTACGCCCCCCAAGATCATTGCGTCAAAAAACAATGTGGCATATTCTCTATCCGCCCTCTTTGAAACACACTTTAAGACAAGAATCGTCGACACTTATCTCATCTTCTTGCTCGATTTATCCACTAAGAAAACGAGCCTCTGGGATCAATCGAGATGATCCGTTTCATTAAAAGAAAGCAATTCCGGACCAGGCCATTTCAGCTGGGATACCGAGCAATTGCCAAGTGCCGGCAATCGTGTAAAAGGCCTTTCGGCAACTTCTGCGAGCAAAGAGTGCTCACGTCCAACAAGAAGACCAAGTGCTGCCGTTAAAACTCCCCCGTGAGCAACAATGATCATGCTGTGAACCGGCCGAACTGAAAGAAACTCCAGGGCGTGACGTCCTCGTTCTGCAAGTTGCCGCCTTGATTCTCCGCCCGGTATCTGAAAATCAACATCACCTGAACGCCATCGAGCAACATCCTCAGGAAACCGATCCGCTAGATCATCCCACAGGTGACCTTGAAAGACACCAGCATTCAGCTCAACAAGCTTATCTTCCAACTGGACAGGAAGACCTATTGCCGTTCCGATAACCTCAGCCGTCTCCTGAGCACGGCAAAGCGGACTACTCCAGAGTTCGCAGGATTGATTTTGGAACGATTGACTCTTGCACCATGCAGCGACTGCGGCTGCCTGCTGACGGCCTGTATAGGAAAGTTCTACATCTGCTTGTCCTTGAACTCTTCCTTCGCGGTTCGACAAACTTTCACCATGGCGAATCAGAATCTGAAGCATAGATTTTTCATATCTACAAGGAAATCAATCGCTTGCAACATTTCCCTGTTCATGCACCTCGGATAGACGGTCAACAAAATGAGGACTAGCATTCTGAAGCATGAACACCTCACTGTCGGCTTGACTTGCTCCACGAGGACGAACAATGCATATCACCTCAGCGTCTCCTCCATGTTCCCGCACGTGATCGAGTAGAGCTTGCTCGCCGGCAGAAAGACTCTGCATCTGTTCGCCATCTCCCATGGCCTGTGGCAACGGCGGAGTTAAGGATTGTCTTTCACTTTGATCAACGCTTAGTGGGTCACCACCTTCAGCGGGAGACCGTGGACCACTTGACGCTGTCGGAACAGCATCTGCCCTATCGCGACGATCAAAAGAAAAAGCCGGCATTGCATCTGGCAAATGAGGCACGGTTGATTTGTCGGCGTTTGCTACAAGCTCATTTTCCGTGCCGGGGTAGACATGTCTGTAAACAAACGCGAGTCCAGCCTCATCAAGATGCTCATGGATTGATGGGAGTGCAGCAAAAAGCCCTTCGTTGTCCTCCGGGTCAGCCGCGTTACAGACGCCTAAGAGCGTTCCATCAAGTGCGAATAAGCCGCCACCACTACGACCTTGTACTGGCTGTCCAGCAACCTGAACATTTGCCGGGCCGAGATACTTATCGACTGAAGTAACCTGACTCACATGCATCGTAGGCTCACGGCCTCCGTCGCAACCAATCGTGACAACGCCTTCACCAACGTCACGCGGACGACCAACAGGCCCAATTTTGACAGGCTCCAGAATTGCCTCTGTAAAAACACTCACAAGCGCAAGATCACGATCCAGATCATAGGACACCATCTGTCCCGCTAAACGATCAGCAGAGGGATCACCAAACAAATCAACCTCAATCGAACCTTCTCCAACAGAATCGCGAAAAATATGGCCACAGGTAAGTATCAGTGCTTCTCCTTGTCGGCAATCGATGACGGTTCCGGTTCCCCACGAAGCTCCATTCGGATCCTGTACTCGTAATCTCGCGGTAGCCTGAATCAGGTTGTGCTGAAGTGCAGATTTCGTTTCAACAGCTAATGTAGGTGGTGGTGGCAGAGCCTGTTGCTGTTTTGCTCCTTGTGGATCTCGGAGTGATCGTTCAGAAGCCAGGCCAGCAACCGGCTGGCTTACCCCACCAGACAGTTGCGCTGGTGGATGAACTGTGGGTGCCGCTGCAGGCTCTGTTGCGAGATGGGTAGCGGATTTGCTTACTGGGACTGGAACCCCAGAGATTTGATTGACAGTTGGTGAATCACTCGGAACAGCAAGTTTTGGCAAACCCAACGGCTGCCGACTTTTTGCAAGGAGTTTTTCGAGCTCACTGCGAGTGGTAGCCCCATCGATTCGGCCAACTTCATGGCCCTTTACCAACAAGATATAGCAGGGAACTCCCGTCACCTGGAACCGCTTGACGATATCGTGTTCTTGGTCGACATCAACGTGACGGACAAGCCAACCGGCTGCACCGATTTCTCCAATGAGCGGTGCCATCTGCTTACAGGGGCCACACCAGTCCGCTGAGAAATCGAGAAAGACGACATCACCGGTTGTTGCAGCTGTTGCCGGAGCAGTCGTTTGGCAGCGCCCAATACTGGGTGACAGCCAGACAAGACTGAAAACAACAAGCAACCATACAAAACAAAAGACTCGGGACATCCGTGACTCCATGAGACCTAACCTTTTTGAGGTCAGTACGTGCACTCGTATTGTCAGGTGAGCACTTAGTCCGCCAGTGACATCCTTGTCACTGGAAAAACAAACCAACTCACCAAAAACCAGACGGCGGGATAGTGGCGGTGATACGGGGCCGCGGACAAGAGCATTTTTCTCATACCAGCCTAAATCCGGAACGTGAGGCAATTCGGGTAGGGTACGGAAATCGGGGTTACTACAGCCTGACACACAAGCTAATCTGCCCAACTACTCAAGTACTTCGCACAATGGCTTTTCTTGAATTCTGTATTCGTTTTAGACTATCATTTTGCGGATTCGACCAACGCAGCTCACGAAGCGGCACGATATCGCATTACCAACATCCTGTGCTCTTTTGCTCATAAGGCATCATGCCCAAAACTCGCCGAATCCTGATTACTTCGGCTCTCCCATATGCCAACGGCCATATCCATCTTGGGCACTTAGTCGAATATATCCAAACAGATATTTTTGCACGATTCCAACGACTGCGTGGAAATCAAGCTATTTACCTGTGTGCTGACGACACGCATGGTACCGCCATCATGATCAGAGCGCAGTCCGAAGGCCGTACCGAACAAGATCTCATCGCCTCCATGCGGGATGCCCATGTAGCCGACTTTGAGGGATTTGACATTGCCTTTGATCATTATGGATCTACTAACAGTGCAGAAAACCATTCGTTGTGTAACGACATTTGGCAATCTCTTCGCAAACAAGATTTGATTGCCCAGCGAGAGGTGAGTCAACTCTTTGATCTCAAAGCAGGAATATTTCTTGCTGATAGATTTGTTCAAGGTGGTTGTCCACGGTGCCAGGCAGCTGATCAATATGGTGATTCATGTGAAATTTGCGGCGCAACATACTCTCCCGCTGAACTGATTAACCCCATCAGTACACTTTCTGGCACAACACCTGAGATACGAAAAGCGGAACACCTCTTTGTCACTCTGGAAAGCCTTCGTCCTTTCCTTACCAAATGGACACAGGAGTCTGGGTCCATTGACCCAAAAATCTCAAATTATCTTGCGGGGCATTTTCTCAACGAACCACTGCGCGACTGGGACATTTCACGTCCGTCTCCCTATTTTGGTTTTGAAATTCCAGATGCACCTGGCCATTATTGGTATGTCTGGTTCGATGCACCCATTGGCTATATTGCAACTACCGAACAATGGGCGAAAAAAAATAGTGGTTCATTTACTGACTGGTGGCGCTCAGGTGATACCAACCAGCCAAATGCAGAGATCCACCACTTCATTGGAAAAGACATCACCTATTTTCACACTCTATTCTGGCCAGCAATGCTCAAAATTGCAGGTATGAACCTACCGACAAAGGTTCGCATCCATGGTTTTCTGACTGTGAATGGTCAGAAAATGTCAAAAAGTCGTGGCACTTTCCTCTTGGCTCGTGCATATCTTGAACACCTCAATCCAGCAGCTCTACGGTACTTCTACGCAACGAAGCTTTCTGGTGGCATTGATGATATTGATCTTAATCTTGAAGAATTTACTACGAAGGTAAACACCGACTTAATTGGAAAGCTTGTGAACCTTGCAAGCCGCACAGCCCGTTGGCTGAAAAAAACGGGACTCTCTTCTACATATCCCGATGATGGCGGTCTTTTTGCGAAAGCAGCCGGTGATGGCGAAGCAATCGCTGCAGCCTATGAGTCGTGTGACTTCGCACGAGCTATGCGCATCATCATGCAGGCAGCAGACAGAGCAAACCAGTATGTCGACAATGAACAACCCTGGAAACTGGCCAAACAAGGGCCTCAAGAACAGCAAAAATTACAGGATGTTGCCAGTGTCTCACTCAATCTATTCCGTCAATTAGTAGTTTATCTGACCCCTGTTCTTCCAAAATTAGCGGACAGTGTTGCTCAACTTGTTGGCCCTCCCATTACAGATTGGCAGCAGTCACAAACTCCTCTAGAAAATCTACCGGTTGCTACCTTCCAGCCATTAATGAAACGAATTGAACCTCAACAAATTGATGCGCTTCTTGCTGCATCGAATACCTTACCATCCACTCCACAAGGATCTACAGTGTCTGAAACATCAAATGTCAAACCAGAACCAGGCGCTCTTGCTCAAGATTCAACGAAACCACTTGAGTCAGAAGCTCTCGCAGAAACCTGTACTATCGATGATTTTTCTAAAGTCGACTTGCGGGTCGCACGAGTTGTTGATGCTGAAGAAGTCCCAGAAGCTCGTAAACTCCTGAAGCTTACAGTGTCACTCGGTGGTGACGACCGTCGTACAATTTTTGCTGGCATTAAAAAATTTCATCGGCCTGAAGATCTTCATGGACGACTTGTTGTCATTGTTGCCAATCTTGCTCCCCGACAGATGAAGTTCGGTCTCAGCGAGGGCATGGTCGTTGCTGCAAGTGGAGCTGGAGCCGATGGTGTCTACCTTCTTTCCCCAGATAGTGGAGCGTTGCCAGGCATGCGTCTTGGATAACCCCACAACCCCAAGACATCAATCTATCGCAAAAAACAACCTTGTCACTCAACTTTGGGAGTATCAAGAATTTGTCTAGTTAAAAAACGAACTGACGAATGGCTTCCTTTTGTAGTACGGCAACGAATATCATACGTTAGGGGTTCTGTAAGCAGGCGTATTCACAAACCACTGAGGTGAGTCGTGAGTGTGAAAAAAATTCTCTTTCCAACAGACTTTTCGACTGCTAGCGACGCAGCACTTGTGCACGCCGCAAATCTCGCCAAACAGTCTTCTGCGAACCTCATCATTCTCCACATCGAAGAGCCTCCACTGGCCTACGGTGGTGGTGAACTCTACTACGGGCTTCCTGAGCCAAGTTCTGAACGAATACTCGAAATGCTCCATGACGTATGCCCATCTGACCCTCAACTCACTTTTGAGCATCGCCTTGTTATGGGGGATCCATCAACAGAGATCGTTCGCATTGCCGAGGAAGAAAGAGCAGAACTCATTGTACTTGGCACACATGGCCGGACAGGACTCAGTCGAATTCTGATGGGTAGTGTTGCCGAGGCCGTTGTACGGCACGCACCCTGCCCTGTACTGATCTATCGCCAGAATGCTGGTAAACTCTCAACGAAGTAATTCATTTTTTGAGCAGCCTCACTCGTCGCAACATGCAGCTTCTTTATGTCTGTTCGCCCACTTCTTCAACGCCAAGCCACGGTTCGTTCGCTGATTCGCAATCGCCTTGAGAGTCGAGGTTTTCTTGAGGTTGACACCCCCATTGTGGCGAGTGAATTACTGCCAGAGGTCTCAATTGACCCCTACACGGTCATGCATGGTAATGAAAGCAAATTCCTGCAGACCAGCCCAGAACCTCATATGAAGCGATTGCTCGCAGAAGATTCAGGGTCCATTTATCAGTTTGCACATTGCTTTCGCAGTGACGAGCGCGGCCCGCATCATGATACTGAATTCACCATGCTCGAATGGTATCAACCTGGGGCAAACCTGACTTCAACTGCCGAATTGGTAACACAACTCTTGCATGACTCACTCCATACCGATGGACTACAAAGACTGCCCTGCAGAGATGCATTTATTCAGCATGCTGACATTGACCCAATAACGGCTGGTGTTGGTGCTTTATTGCAGGCCTCTAATTTTCATGACGTTGGAATTCCGAAAAGCATCTCTACTCTTCCTGCAGAACAGCAGTGGAGCCTCGCATTTGAACTATTACTTTCCGAGGTCGTGTCCCCACAGCTTGGAATTGCTCAACCAACCATGCTTGAATCCTGGCCTGCAAGTGAGTCTGCATTTGCACAACTGGACTCAACGAATAAGCAACTGTCACTTCGCTTTGAAGTTTTCGTTGCTGGCATTGAACTCATGAATGGGTGGCAGGAAGAAACATGTTCTTCCACTATCCGAAAACGGCTCGAAAAGACAAACACCATCCGCACGTCATTTGAAAAACAAAAGCTACCTCTCCCAAATAGACTGCTTGCCGTGCACGACAATATGCCAGAAGGCGTTGGGGTTGCCCTTGGATTTGATCGCCTCGTGATGTTGGCAACTGGCGCGAATTCAATTGATGCCATCCGTTATTTCAATTCTGACAATTCCTGACTTCGAGTAGGAAGTATGCCTGGCAGTAAGAAGATTTACTCTGACGGATCAACCTTGATGATCTGCCATATTTCAACGTTCTGAAACCCAGCAGCATCTTCCCCTACTTCTGGCTCTTTTTGAGTCTTACGATTCAACCAGAGATCAACGACGCGTGGTAATGCATCTTCTGAATGTTGTTCACATTCATTAACGTCGACAGTCAGATGCAAAGCCCCTTGGTACTGCTGATCACCACGAACTATCTCTGCAATGGCAATCTTGCTACACGCCGCAAGTGAACGAACAGCTGGAAAATTCCGTAGCAACTTGATTTCAGATAGCTTCCTACCCTCTTCAGAATCATGGTGATGCCCGTCGTGATCTGGGCCGCCATGGTCTTCTTCTATTGGAATCAGTCCCGGTGCACAAAACCCATGAACAACATCCCATTCCCCTGCACGAATCGCCTGGTGCCATCGCAAGACCGTTTCACGGGCGCGGCTGTGATCAATCCATGCGTTTACTGAAAAAACACTGAAGGATTGCACACCAAACCCAACAGATAAAGCCAAGCCAATCAGCGCAATGCCTCGACCAACTTTATGTGATTTTCCGATTGCAGTATCCCCAACCGCTGCAATTGACAGCCCGGCTGCAAGAATTGGAATCACCCATAATATCTGGCTCATTAATGCCAAAACAGAAAAACATCCAGCAACCAGAGCAAGTACTGCAAGTGTACTTATCGGACGATATTCGTCGGCATTGTCTTCGGCTTCAATAACAGTCACAACTCATGTCCTTACTGGCTTCGATCAAGCCTTTGACTTCGGCCTTCGCGGATGCGATTTCTTTTTAGATGAAAAAATTCGTTGCATCTCTTCCAGCGACGTAACGCCGCTGAGCACTAGATCCATTCCCTGATCACGTGTGGTGACATAGCCATCTTTGCTCGCTGCTTTTTTCAACGTCGCAGCATCGACTCCCTTTGCAACTCCTTTCCGAAGAGTGACACCTGAGGCCAGCTCAAATGCACCAATTCTGCCAGCGTACCCACGACCAAAACAGATACGACAGCCACCGTGCTCTGAGGCTGTACGAATGTGGGGAACGTCTTCTGTTGACCTTCCAAATTTTTCAAGAAGTGGAAGAGGTGTCTCCTGATGATCCGCACACTTGGGACACAGCTTACGAACTAACTTTTGAGAGACTGACCCAACAAGACATTTCGCGAGATCACTCGGCGAAATACCAAGATCAATAATCTTGGATATCGCATCAATACTATCTTCGGCTGGAACACTGACAATAACCATCTTGTCTTCGAGTGCTCGCTTAACCAGTTCCTTTGCGAAGGCTGGGTCTCGTAAATGACGAGTGATAAAACCGCTTGGGTATGAGAGCATTGCTCTCTCAACCGCTTGATTTGGGTTCTCACCTGATTCTGCATCATACTTTTGTATCTTGATGTTTTGGACTTCTTCGTTGTTTTCTTTTTTTTCCTCAATTGATACGAAATCTCGCATCAGCCGATCCCCGGCCGTTACCGTCATGTCAAAAAGAGTAGAGAGACCATTGCCCTTTGATGCTGAAACAAGAAACAGCCCATGTTTTTTATTTACTAACTCCTGAAGTGACTCAAGCATTTCTGTTGGCATACCCAGATCGGCTGCAGTCTTAAATTTCTTTGGTGGTTGTGCCAAATCAACAGCGAACTGCTCGTGCCCTTTGATAACTTTCGCGCTAAGGCGACAGGTTCTTTTTTTCCCATCTACGGTGACCTCAAATTCGCCCACTTGTGGACGACCTCGCTTCTTTGGAGAAAGGCCTGCAAGTCTCATGAGCGTGACCAAGACCTTTTCACCGGTCACAGCATCTAGCGGAGGTGCATCAATCCAGACTTCAGGATCATTTTTACGGAGTTTCCTACCACTTAGGAGGTGTTCTCGAATACGTGTTGATACCTTTGTGCCATCAATGTCATAACGAACATGAAGGCCTCCCTGGGCCAGATCAAGTAACACGACAGGAGCACGCGCGGCAAACGCCTCAGCTAACACTCGAACCAAGTCAGCAAACTCTGAATTTTCAGAGAGTTTTTCAACAAGAAGCGTATTTTCTTCTGGCACTTCGCGGCAGGTAGCAATGAGCACGACGTCTGGTGGTGCCGCTTCGACCTCTCCAGTATCGTTGAGCGCTCGTGACCGAGCGATGACATAAAGAAAGACAGGCATCAGCCAGACTGCAGAAAGGCCGCCAAGGGCACCCCATAACCCACCACTTTCAAGAAACGCATACTCGGTCCAATTCAGCCCAACAGACACAGCAAGCGATACTGCTCCAAGCGCATAGGGAACGAAAACTATGCGTGTCCATTTTTTACTTCCAATTCCATATCGAAGACTGTCTTTTTTTACCCAGATACTCGTAAGGCCGAAAAGTATCGTCAGCACAGCTAAAACTCCACCACCGATTCCAACGGTGGTTGTGTCCAACTTTTTTTCAGCATCCGCAGAAGGCTTTCCATCAGGATCTTCTCCACTTTCGTCGGCTTTTTCTGCACCTTCAGCGGGTTGCTTAGGAGGCTGAGCAATTGCAGGTACGGACAGTACTGTGGAGAAAAAGAAGCAGAGAAAAACAATCATTAACCAATCAGCTAATGCATGCTTCAGCATGAATTTCTCTCTATTCATAACAACTAACCAGCCTTTCAGGATTCATTGAAACAAGTTTGATTCAATCTGAATGATTAACCGATCCCTTTGAGTGCCATTTGTAACGCTTCACGATTTGGAGCGATATCAAGCGCTGCTTGCCGGTCGATAAGACCTTGGTCAATAAGATTTTTAAGACTCATTGTGAAATCCTGCATACCGTCTCTCACCGATTTACGAATATGGTCCGCAAGCATATGTTCCTGTTCTTCCAAAATATATTTCCGAACAAGAACATCGAAAAACATTAATTCGACGGAGGGCACCCGCGAGACACCTTCTTTAATGGATTTAAGAAGTTTCTGTGCTACTATCCCTTTCATATTGAAGGCCATGGCACTTCGGATAGCTGCATGCTCTTCCTGAGGAAAGAGGTCAAGGATTCGAGTAATGGTACTTGGGGCATTTGAAGCATGGATGGTGCCGTAAACAAGATGGCCTGTTTCAGCAGCATGGATTGCTGTCTTAAATGTTTCAGTATCCCGCAACTCACCAACAAGAATAATATCTGGATCCTCACGGACCGCATGCTTCATGCCAATTTCAAAATTCTTGACGTCCGTACCAACTTCCCGCTGGTTGATAAGACATTTGTCTTCAGTAAACACAAATTCAACAGGATCTTCGAGCGTAAGAATATGTTTTCGATAGTTCCTATTGACGTAATTCAGCATCGAACCAATCGTGGTGCTTTTTCCAGATCCGGTTACACCAGCAAGTAACACCATCCCTTGATCAAGTGTACACAGTCGCTCAATCGAACTTGGGAGATACAAACCCTCGAAATCTGGAATCGTATTATTAACTTTCCGTGCAACCATACCGAGCGACCCCTGCTGGTAGAGTAAATTCACTCGAAACCGCCACCTTGTATCACCAACAAGTGCTGTATAAGCAAAGTCCGCACCTCCCTCATCGTCGAGTATCCTAAGTTGGCGATCATCAAGCATGGGAAGGCAGAGTTCCTTCATCTTCTCTTGACCAATTGGTGGTGCTTTCAGTGGTTGAAGTGAACCTTTCACCCGCATGTATGGGGGCTGATCAACTTTCAAATGAAGATCCGAACCATCGAGTTTCACAAGGGCTTCAAAGTATTTATCTACTTCAAGCTTGTTATCTTTTTTTGACACACGAGCCACTGGCGCAGATTCCTCTGGAACAAGAGTTGATTTTGGTTCTGACTTGGCATCGAGTGTCATTCTCGCCCCTCCTGTTGGATGGCCTCTTCGACTAGCGGAGGCTTTTCAAAGTACCTCACGATAAACCACTGTGGCCTTTCGACCAAATAGTGACCGATTCTGACGCATTGCTGGACTTTTATGCATGCATCCTTGCCGGACGCACCGGAATCCCACGACTTGCAAGCAGTTCTTTGACATCACTAATCGTGCAGGCTCCAAAATGAAAGATTCCAGCAGCAAGAACAGCATCTGCTGCTCCGTATTCAATGGCATCGGCCAGATGCTCTGGCTTGCCTGCACCACCACTGGCCACAACAGGAATCCCAACAGCTCGACTCACTGCAGCGGTCATCTCGAGGTCATACCCATCGCGTGTCCCATCTCGATCCATGCATGTGAGAACAATTTCTCCTGCACCCAATTGCTCGACTCGGCGTGCCCAATCAACTGCCTCGATACCAGTTGGTACACGACCTCCGTTTACAAAAACCTCCCACACTTCTTTTCCGTCTTTGACAACCCGCTTCGGGTCGATATTGACGACGGTGGCACAGCTTCCAAGACGATTTGCGACTTCCGTCACCAATTCAGGTGTCTTTACCGCCGATGAGTTGATACTTACCTTTTCAGCACCAGCATGAATGAGCTCAACAGCATCGTCCAATGTTCGGATACCACCGCCCACGGTGAATGGCATAAAAACGGTTTCCGCTACTCGCCGAACCATATCGAGCATGATTGCTCGGCCTTCATGGCTGGCCGTAATATCAAGAAAGACTAATTCGTCTGCACCTTCAGCTTCATACCGAGCGGCCACAGCCACAGGATCACCGGCATCAACAAGCTCAAGGAACTTTGTTCCTTTTACAACACGTCCCTTTTCAACATCGAGACATGGAATAATACGTTTCGCCAACATATCAACGTACCTGCAATTCAAGATGACTCATGGATTCGCCCAGACTCTGGACTCGACGCCGTTGCGTACCGCTTACGAGGAATTCGTCCAGCAAGAAATGCATATCGGCCAGCCGCACAGGCAGATCGCATAGCAAGAGCCATGGTGAATGGATCGGTGGCATGTGCAATTGCCGTATTCAAAAGAACACCATCTACACCAAGTTCCATTGCAACCGCAACGTCGCTCGCTGTACCAACACCCGCATCGACAATCACAGGATACTCAGGATCACCATCTTTTAGATACTCAAGGCAGATACGCAAACTATTTGCATTCAGGATTCCTTGCCCTGATCCAATGGGACTTCCTGCTGGCATAACACTTGCTGCCCCAAGATCCTTGAGTTTCTTGGCAACTATTGGATCGTCGCTGCTATAGACAAGTACCGTAAATCCATCGTCTACGAGACGCTGGGTCGCTTCAATTGTACCGACAGGATCTGGTAAAAGTGTTTTCTGATCACCGAGGACCTCAAGCTTGACCCACTCACTTCCTTTGTTTCCGAGGTCGCGAAGAAGCTCACGGCCCAGCCGTGCAACACGCACTGCATCATCTGCCGAAAAGCAACCTGCTGTATTTGGTAGCAGCGTATAGCGAGCAAGATCAAGATGATCAAGAATATTTTCTCCGGCAGTGTTCAGAAGACGCTCACGACGCACTGCCACAGTGACACAGTCCGTTCCGCTTGCATCAAGACATTCTGCCATTTCTGCATAGCTGGCATACTTACCTGTTCCTACGACAAGGCGACTTGCAAGCTCAAAGCTCCCCACTTTGAGTACTGGCTGTGATTGCTCTGTGCGCGCGTTATCAACTATTCTTTCTGCCATACCGTTTTGCATCTCCTCTCGTGCTGCCTTCAACCGCCTCCAACAAGCGTTACAACTTCTATCTGGTCATGCTCCCGAAGAAGCCGATCAGGAAGCAGTGCTCGTGGAATGACTTCTTTGTTCACCTCAACAGCAACAGGGCGTCTTTCGAATCCTAGGTCGAGGAGAAGATCATGCGCAGTGTGACCGTCAGAAACCTGTGTCTCTTGCCCATTTACAAAAATAATCATTGAACGTTTCGTCTGGGTTTTGTTATGACTCATTATTGACTTTCACCTCCACGAGGCTGGGCAACGTCAAGAAGAACCAAGGGTACCGCAACCCCACCTACTGCTCCACGTTGACTGCTAAACGGAATGCCGTACGCCGCCGTTGTCCCAGAAGCACCATCGGTAACGTAGAGCACAGCGGGCGCCATTGGCGTTCGGCCACGCCGCATTTCAACCTGTCCTGCGACAAGTAAAAACTTTGGGTTCTTCACTTGTCCCGGCTGGAATCCCAGATCATTCAGCACATTGTGCCGAAAGGTCGCACCGAAGGTGGAGGTCATCGGATTGATCACTCCACCAGAAATGTCACCCGTTAGAAAGTCGAGTATAAAAAAGCCTTCAGTCCCACCGGCAAGAGGGACGGTACATGCGGCAAATGAATCGTCTGCCTGCGAAGTCATTGCGTGGATGACAGGATATTGCTTCAGGGCGTTGCTTTGCCCAGGAACAACAGAGCCAACCATGTAGCCTACGGTAAAAACGAGGACGAATCCGGCGAGCAGATACAACGGCCGTGTTGGGACAAGAGGTGGTTTGATTTTTTCTTGCATCATGTCTTTTCAATTGGGGGGACCACAAACGATTCTTCAATTGAGGGACCGATGGTGGCATGTGAACGTTCTTATGTTATTCGTTCTACGAATTCGGTGCCTTCTTTTTTTGATTATCTTTTGCGTTCGGCTTTTCAGGAGTTTGTACGGAATCACCAAACGGTGTTTTCTGATCAGCAAACAATCGGAATTTTCCTATCGAGTGTTCGCCATCTGGAAATTGTTGGCTCATGGTGAATACCAGTGTTGTCCCTCCCTTAATTGGTGTTTGTGCTGCCGTTTGAAATGTTGCGATGTGTGACTTGCCTATGGCCCCAGCAATACCCCACCCGGTATCTTCCTTCTGGTCTCGTGCGTTGGCCACAGGCCACCCATTCTGGGAATAGTCTGCAGTCGCAGTGGTGAACATGACGAGTGTTTCAGTTTTTTGTTTGTCAGTAGATATGGCCTTTGCATTGAATTCACTGAGAACAAAATTGCCGTTTGCTGCACGGCCTGGGCCCTGAGCTGGCAACGTCTTATCTGGGAGTACTTCAAGACGTATCGCTGTCACAGCAGGGCCCTCAGGAACTACCGCTGTAAGGGTGTATATATCTTTCCCCTTCTTTCCAGATACACGAACTGTTCCATCATCTGCTATGACGCCTGTCGCTCCGATCAGACTTTTAAATTCAGTCAACACGAGTGGCTTTGACACTGTTTGGAGGTCTGGTGACGGGGCCGGCTTTGGAGGAAGCGGCAACAGTTTGGCTACTGGAGTCGGAATTACCCGACCGCCACTGTGTGTGCCAACAAATATTGATTGATCATCTGGTGCAAACGTAACACACCAGACACTCGAAGCCTGACGCTTCAGTCCTTGTTGCTCTCGTTGTTTGGGAACATCCCAAAGCTTGATCACACCATCGAGGCTCGCCGTCACCAGCCGAGTTCCATCACTGTTGAACCCGGCACTTGTGACCCAATCTTTATGACCTGTAAACACTGCGGTCTGTTTGAAAGTGTCAGCAGACCAGACTCGGATTGTCCGATCAGCAGCAGTTGATACGAACTGAGAGTGAGTCGGTGAATAGGCAATTGCCCAGATTGTATCTTCGTGACCTGCCAGAGTTTGTATCGCTGTGCCATCAGCAGCATTCCAGACTTTTACAAGATTATCTCCTCCCCCTGTCACAAATGTTTTTCCATTCGGTGAAAAGGCGACAGCAGTCACGGGTCCTTTGTGTGCAGCCACGTTCATCGCAGCCTTACCATCTTTCGTATTCCATAAGAAGACTTTCCCATCTTCTCCTGCACTTGCTAATTGTGAACCGTCGGGAGAGAAGGCGAGCGACCGCACCCACCCCTTGTGCTGTTTCAAATCAGCTTTCAATTTCCGGCTCTGTAAATCCCATACTTTTACAAGTCCATCGTATCCCGCTGTGGCTGCTAATTTCCCATCAGCGGAAACCTCGACAGCCCACACCGCCGTTGGATGTCCCGATAATTCACCAACACGACTTCCGTCAGACTTCCAGAGAATGACATCGCCAGGACGATAAAGCAGACTCTCTCCTCCGGCTGTCACCAGAAGCGGCTCCTCTACCGCATAATCAGCGGCGATCACCCACCGACTGAAAGATGAAATAGTGTCACCTGTTTTTGTGTTCGATGCTTCATCAGCAACGACGAGCGGCACCCCAAAAAAGAAACTTCCGATAGTAACACTGAGTAGTGAACGCACCGCACGGTGTCGAATGTGGCCAATTCGCATACACCACTCTCCTTGAAGATTGACAAATGAAAACAAAGATAAAACGAACGTCGATCTTAGTATAGATACCGTTGTTACTGCATTTCCAACAAACTGTGGATTCATCAGACTCTGTCACTCCCAATGACTGAAACCACGCAGTTGTTGCATTCTTATTGCACTGACTGCACGCAAGGAGATTTCATGCCCCTTTCCTGCAGCGACCCCGGACCTCAATTGACTGCCAGGTACGCTCAACAAGAGCAATGCGGGCCTCGATTCACTTACACAACGCCTGTTGAGGAACCCGAGAGCACACGTTTCCTGAAATATGCGAGCATCAAATCGGGCACGCGCCTGCTCTTGCTGCTCCTTTTGTCGCCGAAGAGCACCGATAAAGTACTGCGTCATACACATCGATCCAGAATACTGAACGCACGCTGTGACTACCGCGAAGCATCTGAGAAATTCTGTGCATGAAATTTCATCAAGGCGTCACCCTGCCGCTCATAAATTTTGTGTGCACTATGTGGCACATCTTGAACGACAAGCTTTTCAAATTTGATGCCGAGCTGGTTGAGGAATTTCATATATTCCAAATTATTTTCGTAGTTAAAGCCTTTTGTTCCGACATGAATGAGAATACGAAGTGGGTACTGCTTCTGCTTCTCGCTACTGGCATACAGGCGAGCCGTGTCGTACGCATTGTAGCCCTCTGCAAACACCACACGATCACTTTCGTGACCGTCATTCTCACTGATTTTTTTCTCCGTTGCGAACCCACCACCACCGGGGGCAGCTGAACAGAAAAGTTCTGGGTGTCGAAACATTATTCTGGTTGTTCCCCGACCACCTTGACTAAAGCCCTCGATACCACGGCCCTTTCGCGAGGCAATTGTTCGATATGCAGAATCAATATGAGGTATCAGTTCTTCAATGAAGACTGATTCACCTTGGCCGTTTTCTATTTGGGGATAGTCATAATGACTCATTGGACCACCATTAATAAAAACATAAATCATTGGTGGTATACGATTTGAGCGGATCGCCTTCTCAATAAATACTGAAAGACCTACGGATTTCAGTTCACTGCCGGGCCGTCCGCCATGGAGGTAGTAGACAACTGGGTATCTCTTTCCCGTCCGCTCCGACTTTTCGTAGTCCGGAGGAAGATAGATACAGTATCCAACGTCCGCTCCCATTGACTGACTACGAAACGTCTTATGCTGAATCGGCACGTCTTCGTACGCTGTTGACGGCTGGTTCACCCAACGAAAGGGTGCATCTGATTTCTGTTTTTTCTTTCCCTGAGCCTGAGCTATTTGATTGGTGCTTCCACTCAATAAAAGGAGGAGAACCGCAAGGCCTGCTCGTGCACTTATTCTTATCGTCATTTGATCTCAGTGTCCTGTGAGGTTCGTATGCATACAGCATCTTGCCTTATTTTGACGGCCTTAAATATGTCACATCAACTGGATCCTGCAACTCACGCTGAAGAACAATAAATCGGTCGAATAATTGACTGATTTTGTCAGCGTACTCTGGCTCAGCTGCTAGATCGACTGCTTCATCAGGGTCATCTTGAACATGATACAGCCGGAGCACTCTGGCGCTGGGATAGATGATCAGTTTCCATCCATCATGTGTGATCGACCGTTGAAGCGTGAGATAGCTTCCATAAATCGACTCATAGGGCTTAGGAGAAGCATCTGACTTCGTTTGGCCTAAACGAGAAAGCAAACTCTTGAAAAAGACATGCTCTGGCTGGCGTGCGCCAGCCAACTCAAGGGTCGTTGGCATCACATCCTGGAGATAAATCGGTGTCGGGTCAGTCACACCCTTGGGCACATCAGGACCAACAACAACAAATGGGACACGGATCGAATGGTCGTACTGATTTTGTTTTCCAACAAGACCGTGATGACCAACTGAAAGACCATGGTCGGCAGTGAAGAAAATCCATGTATTTTCTGCTTTACCTGATGCATCAAGTGCTTTGAGAATGCGACCAATTTGAGCATCCAGATGAGTGATAATGGCATAATATTCTCGACGATGAACCGCAACAGCCTGCTCCGTCCTCGGGAATGGTGCAAGCTTTTCATCTCGCAATTTTTTCCCTGCTCCGATTTCTTCTGCATACGGATATTCAGATAGAAATGGTTTGGCGGTCGCAATCCTTTCAATCGGATAACGATCCAGAAATTCCTGAGGTGACTGTCGTGGATCGTGCGGAGCATTGAATGCCACGTAGAAAAAAGCTGGTTTCTCTCCGGCCTTAGCTTCTCCTAGAAAATCAATTGCATCGTCCGCAGTGACCGCACTCCAGTGTCGCCCACCTTCCCAGAATCCACCGAGACTCGTATCTGTTGGGCTCCACGGATCTTTGCCTTGTGCAGGAGGTCTATTGTACGAACTCTTGACGGTGTTCGGCATACCAGGCCTGACATGTCGGGCAACATCAAAACACTTATCAGCATCTGTTTTGATGTGCCATTTGCCTGTCATGAACGTGCGGTAGCCTGCCTGGCTAAGAAGCTGGGGCCATAGTACCCCTGCCTGCCGCTCTTTATCGGTTGTCTTATAAATATTATTTGCGTCCCAGACACTCCGACCTGTAATCAACATCGTACGACTCGCAACACACACTGCACCACTCCAGGAGCCCATGTTGTATGCATGGCTAAAGGTGGTACCACGATTTACAAGTCGGTCAATATTTGGCGTATCAATATCTGTGTGGCCAAATGCTCTGATGGCTTCATAGGTGAGATCATCCGCAAACAGAAATAGAATATTTGGTTGCTCACCTGTTTTTTGCTGTGCCGCTAAAAGGACATCACATGTCAAAATACTTGTAAGAAAAATTGCACATGCAATTGCCCGGGGCTTAGTAACGGTACTGTGACTCATTGTTTTTCTCCTCTGACTCATTTTCACCCCAAACACTTGGTATGATTTCTTCTTTATAGAAAAGTGTTCCTCTTCTAAAATCTTACTCTATGCGACACTACATTCTTTTGATTCCTCTGAGAACTCTTGTCATTGTCTTTGTTTCATGCGCGAATACATCTTTGTATGCCGCCGAAAACCTTGTTCTTCCGCTCTGGGAAAACGGTGCGCCCGGCTTTGAAAGTCGTCGAAACGAAGCAGAAGTCGTTGAGAGAGGGAGCGTGACAAATGTGCACAATCCTTCGCTCACCGTATTTCTTCCAGAAAAAGAAAAGGCTAATGGGGTAGGGATTGTCATTGCCCCTGGAGGTGGACTCAGAAAATTGGGCATGCGTGGTGGTGGCGAAGAACCAGCCCAGTTCCTTGCTGAGCATGGGTTTACTTCATTTGTATTGAAGTACCGACTCTCGAGACAACCTGGACAACCATATAAGTTTGAAGAACATGTTCTTGCAGATGGTCAACGCGCAATTCGCATGGTCCGCCATCGGGCTCAAGAATTCCATCTTGACCCAAAGAAAATTGGCATGCTCGGATTTTCTGCTGGGGGTGAGGTCGTTTCAATCACCTGCTATAAGCCAGGCGAAGGAAATCCTGATGCTGCTGATCCAATTGATCGTGAATTTGCAAAACCGAACTTCCAAATGCTTGTGTACCCCGGACCAGTCGGCATTCCTTCAAAATTACCGAACGATACGCCACCAGCCTTTATGGTCATTGCGGCAGATGATGCACATACGAGTGTTCTTCTGAACCTAATGCACCACTTTCGTGAACTCGACGTCGACTACGAAGCGCATATTTTCACCCGTGGTGGACATGGCTTTGGCATGGGAGAACGATCACAGCGACGGAGTATTCAACATTGGCCAGATCGCATGCTCGATTGGCTCCATGACGAAGTTCTCAATACACTACCCAAATAATTATGTATCAGCTGAACGGTTTCTCAAACCCTTTGAAGCCGGGCATAAAAATCCCTCACCCATTCATACGATTCAATGTGTTCAGCAAAGACCATTTCTGGCATCTTAACCCCCCTGATGGTTCCTCTTTGTGCCAATGGTGAAATGAATGAGGGTGAACTACGACGTTATATTGATTGGTTGATTGATAAAGGAGTGCACGGGCTTTATCCAAATGGATCAACTGGTGAGTTCACACGCTTTACGGCAGAAGAACGACGACGAATCATCCAGATTGTTTGTGATCAGACAGCCGGCAGGGTCCCGGTTCTTGCTGGCGCAGCTGAAGCAAATGTTCACGAAACACTCGATGCTTGCAATGCGTACCATGACTTTGGTGCTCGAGCAGTCGCTATTGTCTCACCGTTCTACTACAAACTGTCACCAGAAAGTGTTTTTGCATACTTCAGGGAAATTGCTCTCAACAGTCCGATTGACGTAACGCTTTATAATATTCCTCTTTTTGCCAGCCCAATTGATAATGAAACAGTCTGCCGATTGGCAGAGTTTGATCGCATTATTGGCATTAAGGATTCTTCTGGTGATCTTGCCGGTATGACCAGAATGATCCAGTCTGTCCGTCCGCTTCGTCCAGACTTTCTATTCATGACCGGATGGGACGCGGTACTTGTCCCCATGCTCATGGCTGGCTGTCAGGGAGGCACACACGCCACGAGTGGAATCGTTCCTGAAATTACGCGAGCGATCTATGACCTCACGAAGAAGAGCCAATTTGATAGAGCGTTGTCAGTACAGAAACAACTGCTTGAGCTCTTTGATACCACATTTTGTGCTGCTGATTTTCCTGAAGGATTCCGCAGTGCGATAAGTTTGCGTGGGTTTGACTTTGGTAAGGGAAGGCAGCCACAGACCGAGAAACAATCGGCCATGCTGACAGCTACTACTGAAAAGATCAAACTATTGATTCAACAGATGCTCGACAATCCAGCAGTGGCCTAGATATTCAAAATATTCCATTTTCCACGTATCTCTTGAAGTGGCGACACACATGAAAACCAACGGCTTCCTCGGTATCGATATCGGCACACAAGGCCTCTCTGTCATCTTCACAGACACAGAATTAAAAATTCTTGCGAGTGGTGAGGGTACGTATGACATGGTACCTGGGCTTGACTCTGGGTGTTATGAACAACAACCATGCGATTGGGAGGCCGCCCTGAAGGACGCGATGATTGATCTGCGAAAAAAAATATCCTCAATGCAGATCGATATGGAAGTTCTGGCAATTGGAATCTCCGGACAGATGCACGGGGAAGTTCTTACGGAGGAAGACGGCAAACCAGTCGGACCAGCTCGGCTTTGGTGTGATGGCAGAAATGAAGACGAAGGCGATGAACTGACAGAGCATCTGGGAACAAAATGTCCCAAACGCATGACCGCAGTTCGGTGGCTTTGGACAATTCGTAATCAACCCGAAAAGGCAGCACGTGTTAGTCACATGACAACACCTGCCGGCTGGGTTGCCTATCGGCTAACAGGCTGCTGGCACCTTGGAATTGGTGATGCTGCTGGCATGTTCCCAATCGATCAGCAATCGCTAACGTATAACACGAAAATGCTGGCTGATTTTGATGCGATTGCGACCCAATCCGCGAAGAAAAGTAGCTCGAGCAGCACCCTACTGAAATTGAGTGATCTTCTTCCAGCCGTCAAAAAGGCCGGCGAAGATGGTGGTTCATTGGATGCACACGGCGCAAAACTACTTGGGCTACCCGAAGGTATTCCTGTTGCACCTGCTGAAGGAGATCAACCGGCAGCACTTGCTGGCTCATTGATTGCAACTCCTGGTCAGGTGTCAATGAGTTTCGGTACGAGTGTTGTTGCTAACTCAGTTGGTGATCGGGCGTTCGAGGGAATTTCAGTTCCTATCGATCATTTCTGTGCACCAGACGGCCGCCCGATCAACATGGTCTGGCTTCGAAATGGAACAACGGCCATGAATATGGCAGTCAGCCTTTTTGGGGGTGACTTCTCCACGATTATGCCACAGGTTCTGAGAGCTGACGCTGACTGTGGTGGTCTCTTGGCACTACCCTTCATGGACGATGAACCAGGACTGGGTATTTCCCAAGGTGGCACTGCCATGGTGCTCGGACTGGACAATGAGACTGCAACCCCTGGCAATGCGGTGAAAGCCATGCTGCTTGCTACGATCTTTAATTTGCGGCTTGGGAGCACTCAGCTTGATACACAAGGATACCCACGAACCGAGATTATTTTGTCGGGCGGACTTGTAAAAACACCCGAGCTGGGACAACTCATTGCTGATGCCTTCAATACTCCGGTAACAATCCTTGAAGGAGGTGACGAGGGAACCGCCTGGGGAGCAGTTTTGATGGCAAAATTTCGTTTCGAATCACTGGCTGGTCGCGCAACTGACTGGACTCAGTTCCTTGAAACTCAAAAAACAGGAACACCGACTCGATTTACTCCCCACGCCCAATCCGTAGAGACACTCAACGGCGTATTTGAGCGTTACCAGAAACTAGTCCACATGCATGGGCAGTTGGAAGCAGTCACAAACCGGTGAGACTTTTCTGTATAGGGAGCCAGGAAAGACAACGCTGCACGCACTAGTTCACAACTGGATACAGAACTATTCTGCGAATATCTGCAACAGATGCTCCTGGCACATGAAGGGCCGTAAGCCGCAACTGAGTCTTGCCTACTTCGAGCTTTATGTCACCAAGAGAGAGCACGTGAAACGGCTTTGCATAACTTTCACTGCCACGATCAGCACGGTCTTCACCAGTGTTCAGCGGTGGATCCCACGCCGGAGTCACGGTCGTCGTGATTCGGCTTTCACCACAGGAAAGCTGGACGGTCGAACCCACGTCTTTCGCAGGACATGTGTACCAGATTTTTGCAGCATAGGTACCTGCATTGAGGACATCAATATCCCACACCAGCGAGCCCTCTGTGTTCTTCCACCCTGTAAAGAATGAACAATTTGGTGCGCGACCACTATGTACGACACCCCCTTCACCATGCCCGTCCCTCGCTGGAAGTTCGGTCAAAGGTGCACCGGCATACCCGACAGGAAAACGTTCGACGTCTGGCTGCGGCATACGGTCAAGGATATTTTTCTGCCAATCATCAGCAATTATTTTTAGTCGTTCTCTTTCCTCAGGATGCTCTTTAGAGATGTCTCGTTTCTGACCGATGTCAGTGAGCATATCGTAGAGATGTCCTTTATCATCAAGGCGAAAGCGCTGTGTGCGTATGCTTATTCGCCCACGTTGAGAAGCCACAATATGCCTCCCAGCAAGTTTTACGCCAAGTTTCTGTGGCTTTGATTTCTCTTCTGTATCTTTCCTAAGAATCGTTGTCAGATCGATTCCATCAAGTGGTTTTGGGGAATTCAACTGCACACCACTAAGACCCGCAAGTGTCGGCAACAAATCAATTGCCCCGGTGATCTGAGGAACCCGCACACCGGAGGCAATCTGACCTGGGTATCTGATACAGCAAATACTTCTGGTACCACCATCGTCCGTTGATCCTTTTTTGCCTCGCATGCCTCCACACCAGCGCAAACTATTTGGTCCGTTATCTGAAAAGAAGACAACAACGGTTTCACGTGTTACTCCTGCTGTATCAATTGCCGTCAGGATGCGGCCAACATTTTTATCCAGGTTTTCGACCATTGCCAAAGCAGCACGTGTAAAAACTGGGTCTTCTTTTTTGATATCTGGCCCTCTCTGCCGGAGAGGACGCTCCGCAAATCGACTCCAATCTGCATCAGGAACACACATTGGCGAATGGGGGGTGTTGAACGCAACGTAGCAGAGCACAGGCTTGGGAGCTGAACGCTTTACATGATCACTAAAAAATCCGATTGCCTTTGTGGTGATGTCATCTGTGATGTACCCCTCACCCTCTTGAAAGATCGTATTATGCTGCATGGGCGGATTGAAATAATCACCCCAATGCCCTTCTGTAAAACCGTAGAAAGTATCAAACCCACGTGCTAATGGATGGTATGGCCACTGTGTGCCATTGTGCCATTTCCCAAAACACCCTGTAACATACCCAGCCTTTTTAAAAACATCAGCAACAGTTTGCTCTTCAGGGGACATCCGCTCTTCTCCTCGGGTTACGCCGCGGACCCCACTGCGATCATGATACCGTCCAGTTAGAAACTCCGCTCGCGTTGGAGCGCAGACAGGCTGCACAAAAAACTGCTCGAGCAATGCTCCGTCACGAGCCAAAGAGTCCACCGCTGGTGTTGAGATTGTTTTATTACCTACGCAGGAGAAGTCGCCCCAGCCAGCATCATCAGCGAGTATTACAACAATATTTGGCTGCTGAGATTCGTCTGCCTGAACAAGGCTTCCGCACGACACAAAGCAAATAATAACGATGGCTGAAATGAATTTCTGCATGAAAATACTTCCAGATGACGAAAGAAGTGGTGCGTCCATATTCCGAACTACACGAAACCTATAAAAACTTTTTGACGACAAAAACACTCCCAAAGACAGCCCCAGAAAACTCTTAATGTACAGCGGCCTTTGAAAATAGATTGAGTATGAGAACACCGACAATGATACACCCCATTCCAAAAAACGCTGGTGCATCAAGTGTTTGCCCATACAAAAGCCATCCTACGAGCGTAATAAGAACGAGGCCAACTCCGGACCAGACCGCATAACCAACTCCAACAGGAATTGTTTCGAGCGTCAAAGACAATAAATAAAATGCAAGTCCATAACCAGCAACAACAACAAGTGAGGGTATCGGCTTCGTAAAACCCTGTGATGCCTTGAGGCAACTCGTACCAACCACTTCAGCTAAAATAGCAAATGTCAGATAGATCCATGACTTCATAAGACGGGCTACTTTCCGAGTAAAAGGGTTTCTTGCACGTGCCCGAAGCCTTGTGACATTTTTTGCTAAAGAAGTTACTGCTTCTGATACACCCGAACATAATCAATCTGCATTTCATCAGGAAGTTTTGTTACATCAAGCCGTGGTCGCTCCCAATGCGAACAGAGAAGACTTAGGACCACATACTGTGGCACCTGAGAAATTGCTTTGGTGTCTCGCATGATTTCAACACCGTCACAGAAAAAAACACACTCCTTATCCGTCCAGAGCAGACCATAGACATGAAAGTCTTCACTGAGATCACCCATTGGGCTCTCCGGACGACCCTCAACTGGCCCTCCCATTTTGGGGAAATCCGGAATTGATGGGCTCCTGACTTTCCCAGCCATACCGTCGTTTGTTGTACCCCAATAGTAAATATTCATACCGGCCCAACCACGGCGGCGACCGGCACCGAACCATTCAATGATATCCATTTCAGTGCCGCTCTTACCCGGCTCATCAACAAAACTTTGGAAATGTGGCGTCTGCACCCAGAACGCTCCATGATGTCCTTGATATTTTTGGAACTTCAGCCGGCACTCAAAATAGCCGTGCTTCCAATTGTGTCGGCCACGTGTCTGAATATAACTGGCATGAACTTTTTCATTTCGCCAAAGAGTCCTCATGTTCAGGACTCCATCTGCGACACGTATTGTTCCTTCAGAGTTCAGCAAGGCCGCATCTCGCGTCTTATACGAGGGCATTGTCCAGCTATCTGGGTCAAGAGACTTTCCTTCAAACTCATCACGCCACACCAACTCGTAGTCAGTTGTGACACACGCAGGCAGTTTCGATCTGTCAGAAAGCTTAGAATCGACTTCTTCACTAAGACCGTTCACGCTACTACACACAAGCACCAGAACCACCACACCTCGAACAAACGAATCTTGCACCAGCCGATGAATCAGACAGTTTGTCTCGCGATAGTGTTGAGAAAGATTCATAAACTTTTGATCTTCACGTATGTGCATGACTTAAGGACTTGCCTCAATAGCAATGAAAAAACGTACTACTCACCCACAAGAAGATCTCTTGTCGCAATGAGTTCACGGGACATGCCCGCAATAACATCTCCACTTTCGACCCCCGGCAATACAGGCCACGTATAGGTTTCCACTTCAAGGTGCGGCTCGTAGGGCAGTTGGCCCAGAGCATGAAGTGCCCGAATAAGTTCTGGCCTTGTTGTCCCTAACGGCCCAAGACGATCTGCATCGACTGGAACATGAAAATGCACTCGCCATTTTTCGGCCTGCTTCCAGTCAGGAGGCGGATCGAGTGCAAGTTCTTGAGACAGGTCCGTGTGGCTGATCACCCGACCATCCGAATGCCGTGCAAAAGTCTGATGAAGATAGCGTTGTTCAGCAAACGCCGCTAACGCCTGGCGCGCTTTTTCGTCTGATGGTTTATTGAGTTCGATTGCACAACTTATTTGCACCTTATTGATACGAATAGCGGCCGCAGCCAACTCAGAAATAGCCACGCTCGCATTTTCAAACTCGACGGCCTGATGACAGACGTCATAACACACACCAATATGCTGACGCACCAATTCACCAACCCCAGCTTTATCAGCAGCATCCCATAGCATCTCAAAAAAATGAATGGTCTCTGGTGTTGTCTCTAAAAGACAAAATGGCTCGGGCTCAATGGCTAACCGAATTGTCTTTCCGGTCTCGTGATGCAACCTGTCAAGATCACGAGACAACTGCACAAGTTGATCGATAGCCCTTTTAGAAAAGTCAGGGGATTGCACTGCTTGCTTATACGCAAGTGGCAGTGTTGAAACACTGCCTTCGTCTTCTCCGGTTAATACTCCTGCAAGAAACTCGCTACATAGTCGGGTGTAATCGAGACGACGAATATCTGACCAGTCTGGGAGGTACACATTTTCTTTTACACGTTCTGAATGGAAATCACCAAAAGGAAAGGCATTAAGAGAAAAACACTGAAGGCCTTGATCAGCCAGAAGACTCGCGATGCTTCTTGTAACAGTCGCATCTTGAGCCACTTCAGAAATGACGACTTCGGGCAACCAAAGGCCAACCCCAATGCTAAAGCCACATTGTTCCTGAACAGAACGAGCTTCTTGGGTAATTATTCTCTCAAGATCATTGCGTGACCGACAAGGATGGACGTTCGTGCAATATGACAAGGGATAATGCATGGCCTGCTCTGTTCCCAAAAAAGTGATTTACGTTGACGAATTTACCTAAAAACTTCAATTACCCACTGTCTCACATTCACATCCGACAAGAATACGTCACTGGCTCATGCTTTCAGGTGAGATATCATCCACCCCGATCTCTTTATCCATCTCATAAAGACATTCCTAAGACACACCTTTGGCGTATCTAGCCTTGCTTTAAAGCTGTTACATCCAGCATTCGTTCGAGAGCAACAACAGACCAGTGTGCAGTATCTTGATCAACACGAATTACATTGACAGGACTCCCTGACTCGAGGTGCTCAAGGCTCCAACAGAGATGTGCCAAATCGATACGATACATGGTCGCGCACATACAAACCGTCGGCGAGAGAAATCGGATTGTCTGTTCAGGATGCTCTTGCTCGAGGCGTCTAACAAGATGAAGTTCTGTGCCTATTGCCCATGACGTGTCAGGGGCAGCAGATTGTATCTGATTAATGATATAACTCGTTGAGCCAGCGAGGTCAGATTTTTCAACAACCTCCAGTGCGCACTCCGGATGGACAAGGACTTTGACATCTGGAATGTTCTCTCGCATCGTGGCAACATGCTCCGGACGAAACATTGCATGCACGCTGCAGTGACCCTGCCAGAGAATCACTCGACTTTTTTCCAGAGTTGTTGAATCATTGCCACCAAGTCGCGGATCATGAGGATTCCACACACACATCTGCTCAAGTGGGACACCCATTGAGTTGGCTGTATTCCGGCCGAGGTGTTGATCTGGAAAGAAAAGGACACGTTTCGTTCTAGCAAAAGCCCATTCAAGAACAGCTCGAGCATTGCTTGATGTGCAAACAATGCCACCATGTCGACCACAGAAAGCCTTCAGGCTGGCGGCAGAATTGATATAGGTCACTGGAGTAATATCATCGGTGTCAATAATCTCACCGAGATCAGCCCACGCATCCTCCACCTGTTCAATTGCTGCCATATCAGCCATTGAGCAGCCCGCTGCGGTATCGGGCAATACGACGTTCACTCGTGAACCATTTCGACCTGCTATCTGCTCAGGTCGATTGACAAGAATATCTGCTGTCTCCGCCATAAAATGAACACCACAAAACACGATGGCTTCGCAGTCTGTTCGTTCCGCGGCAGATTTGGAGAGCTGGTAGCTATCACCTCGCAAATCTGCATGAGCAATCACGGCATCCTGTTGGTAGTGATGGCCGAGAATCAGCACACGCGACCCGAGACGCTGTCGAACTTCGTCAATCCGACTTGCCAGAGTAGCATCGTCGAGCTTTCGATAGGACTCTAACGGACCAGCTGCCAGAGGCTCATTTGTTGGTATTTGTACTCTCATCATCACTACAGTATAGGCTGTCGCGGCGGTCCCTGTGCGGCGACCGTCTGGCATCTTATACTTTTAGCTTCTCGTTGGAAGCTAACGAGATGGCCATCTTCCGTATGTTGGCTACTGATTCCGAATAACCCTTTCACCGTTGCACAGAAGGCTGGCGAGCGTCCATGGCGAAAAAGATCGCAAAGAAAAAGGCTGCCAAAAAAACAACAAAGGCTGCCAAAAAAACAACAAAAACAGTGAAGAAGGCTGTCAAAAAAACAGCAAAAAAGAAGGCTGTTAAAAAGGTTACGAAAAAAAAGGCTGCCAAAAAAGCTGCCAAAAAAGTAGCAAAGAAAGCCGCCAAAAAGCGAGCAACCCGAAAAAAGGTTGTGAAAGAAGTTCGCCTGAAGGCGTACTGGGGAGTTTTTAACTCCGGCCTGAAGCGTCTCGCTGTCTTCGAATATGCTGACAAGCGTGCTGCCGAAAAGAAGGCAAAAGAACTCTCGAGTGGGTCGAAGGGCAATCACTTCATTCAACTCGTTAAAGAGCCAATCACTGAGGCATAACGGATTTGCTGTGGGGCTACACAATTATGTGCTAGCCCCACGGGCTCTGCCAATCACCCCAGGCCTCAAGATACCGTGCCAGTCCTGATGACTCTGTTGCTTTGCTCCGAATCCAGATGTGGGCTGCTTCAATCAATGACTGCTCGTCTGCCAGAGAAATTGCGCCAGCAACTACACGGCTCCGTAGATAAACAAAGTACGTGTCGAGTACATCACTTCGACAATAGTCATGAATTTCACGTGCTCGGCCACCATCCCAAAGGTCTTGAACCATGTGACCAGCCACATCAAGTTTTCCAGGTTTGCCAATGAGATTGGCAGCCAGAGAAAGTCCTCCCACAAATCGGCTTGCACCATTATTGGTCAAAAACTCGTGCAGGTCGAGATGTGCAGCACTGTTGAATCGATTCCGTGGCTGTTCGAAACTGCGAGCATTTTCGGCAATCCACTCAGGAATACCTAATCCGTACCGAAACGCACAAACCTCAAGCAGTGGCATATCAAAACCACGGCCATTGAATGAAACAAGCTGTGGCTGACCATTTTTTCGCCAGCCTTCCCAAAACAAACGCACGATTTCATGAGGGCGCGACATTTCTTCATCAAGAGCTACAAGATCAATCAATGAATAGTCATCGGCAACTGTGGCAACAACAAGTGACACAGGGAGCTGAAATGTATATGGAATAAAATCTTTTCCATTTTGCTCAAGAAGTTCGGATCGATACCGCTGAATTGCTTCCGTCGGTGAGAGCTTTTCTCCCGGATAACGAATTTTTGCGATGAGTTCTCCGTCGGCTGCCGACTCGATATCAAAAACGAGCCGTGCTGTTCTTCGTTTTGCCATTAAGAAACTCTCCTTCTAAAACACTGGGGCAGCAAGGCGATAATCATCATGAGAACTCCGGGGTACGAATTCCCCATTCTTTTCCATTGCGTACCCGCGTCGAGGTATTTCAAGACCCTCTATCAGCTCCGGAATGGTACTCTCGCCATCGATCTGATGCGGTTGACCATTGAGTATACAGTTCATACTTATTGAATTTGATCAAGTGGAACTGGTGATCGCTGTTTATCAGATTCGACCACGGCCGCAAGCACCCTCTGGATCTCATACGCATCGGCAAAGTCGGCAAGGGGCACCACCGGCTCACCACCGCCGATCACAGTCAACATGTCAGCGGCCTGATTAATGAAGCTATGTTCGTACCCAAGGACATGTGCAGTAGGCCACCACGATGCCGCATACGGATGGTTGGCGTTGCCGTCCGTAACATTAATCGTGCTCCAACCCTGTAATTCTGCGGGGAGAGTTGCGTCGTACCAATCGAGCTCATTCATACGCTCAAAATTGAATCGAATCGCTCCGTTTTCACCGTGTATCTCCAGACGATTTGCATTCTTATACCCCGTCGACAGACGCGTTGCCTCGAAAGTGGCCAAAGCACCACTGGCCATTTTGGCGACAAACAGCACGATATCATCGACCGTGCTTGCACCTTTTTTCTGACTTGTCGCCGCGCCACGTCCCGAAATTTCCCCGCCGCCGCTCTCTAAAATCACTCGCTCTTTGATCACCGTTTCCATCGTGGAACCGATCACCTCGCTGATTTCATCACCCGTGATGAATCGAGCGGTATCGATGGTATGGGCGCAAAGATCACCCAATGCTCCAGATCCGGCCACATCGCCTTCGAATCGCCACATCAGCGGTGTATCTGGTCCTGCCCAATCTTGAAGATAACATCCCCTGATCTGATAAATTCGACCGAGTTTCCCTGCTGCACACAATTGATGAGCGAAGGCTATTGCAGGACATCTTCGGTAATTGTACCAGACAAATGTTTTTCCAGTCGCCTTCTCTGCAGCTTCCACCATCTGACGAGCATCGCTCAACGTCCCCGCCAGAGGTTTTTCGCAGGCGACATGTTTCCCAGCTTCGAGTGCCTCAATCGTGTGTTCGGCATGCACATTGTTGGTAGTCACTACATCAACCAGATCAATCGCTTCAGAATGAACGGCCGATTTCCAATCCGCTGCACAGTGCTGCCAGCCCCAACGATCAGCAAATATTTTTAGCTCTTCCTGATTACGGGCCGCGACCGTATGCATCACCGGCTTGCAGGGCAGATCAAAAAACTTATTCACCTTTAGATACGCATTTGAATGCGCTCGGCCCATGAATTTCGTGCCAATCAGGGCGATATTACAAAGGTTGGTATTCGCAGTCTCAGCAGGCATCTTAAAACTCCTGAATTGGAAAACTATTTGGATTGCCCAGCAGTCCGTAAATCAATATTGCACGTCCGTCCACTTTTGTTCTCGACTGCTCTGGATAATCGCATCGCAGATTGCCATTTCCTTGTGACCATCTACAAACGTACTCCAATCGGGGTTGTCCGGCATTTGACCCTTCTCTACCGCGCGATACACATTGCGAAATAAATTCTTGGGGCCGTCCGGGTAGGCTTCGGGATGACCGCCCGGGTAATGGGCATACTCTTTGGCAGCGTCGTGCAGCAAGGATGGATCTTTGACTAAGATTTCATTCGCTTTTTCCCGATAACCGATCCACATGTCGTTTGGTTTCTCTTGATCCCACGCCAATGCACAGCGGGATCCATCGAGTTCGAATGAAAGCCGATTCTTCCGACCAGCTGAAACCTGGCTGACGCTGAAAACACCACGAGCCCCGCCCGAAAGTTCAATCAAGACAGAGGCATAATCCTCGGTGTTAATATCTTGCGGTTCGTAGTCACTGGGCGAGAGTTCCTTGCCGGCGTACGTCTCAATTTGCTTCTTGGGTTTCATTCTCGTCTTGTGTACGGTACGCATGTCGGCCATGACGCGAACGATGCTCTCGCCGGTGATGAACTGCAAGAGATCACACCAATGACTACCAACGTCCGCGACCGCTCGACTGTCTCCTGACATTTCCGGTTGTAATCGCCAATTCCAGTCTGTCTGGAGGTACAACCAGTCTTGCAAATAGGAGCCACGGAGAGTGAATACCTCGCCCAACTCCCCTTGTTGGACCATTTGTCTGGCGTGCTGAACCAGCGGATAGTAGCGATAGTTAAAATCCACGGCATGGATCAGGCCCGACTCCGATGCGAGCTGAACAAGTTCCCGGCTTTCTGTACTATTCATAGCAAGAGGTTTTTCGCTGATCACATGCTTGCCGGCTGCAAGAATATCTTTGTTTACCTGATAATGCAGGTGATTCGGCGTGCAATTGTGAACAACACGGACTTGAGGATCGGCAAGAAGTTCACGGTAATCACCATATGACTTCTCGATGCACAAAAGATCAGCCTTACTTCGGGCCAACTCGGCATTGGCTTCGGCCAGGGCAACGAATTCAACGTTGCCCAATCGCCTTCCAGCCTCGACATGTACCGGACCGATAAATCCAGTGCCGATTACTCCGGCTGCGATCTTCTCTGCCATTGTCTCACTCTCCTTTAACTCTTGAAAATAAACCCACACCGTCGCTTTGCTACACCCGCGAAATGTGATCTTATCGGTTCGCTGTCGGTTCTAGCAACCGGCCACGCATCGATTTTGTATCAAGTACCTTACGATGAGCCACTTCTCAATGGAGATCAGCAGGAGACCAGCGAAGGGATTTACAAGGTGATTGTAAACACCCGTCCACCAGTTTCGCCGATCACTGCATCACAATCACTTGTGCCAAAGCCGCGCGTTGCCGCTTCCTTTCAAGCCACTCGTTCGCATGATGCGATTGGTGGTCGCCAAGCCCCCTTCGCAGTTTTCTCCTGAACCACCCGTTCGTTGCTATAAAACCCTGGTGTTTTATAAAATTCGTGCAGGCATTAAAAACGCCTCCAAGAGAGCGTAGCACAAGCCAAACAGCGGCTGCAGTCCCGCACCCCTAAGAACCCCGGTGGGAGGCATGGTCCAACCCTGATAAGATACCTGTAAGAAATTCTCTACATTTCAAAACAGGCAACTCAATGGGCTTTTCTGACCGCGGATATTACCGCTTTGACAACTCATTTCAGCGGCAATCTGACTGGACCGCCGTGATCACTCTCATCATTGCCAATGTCGCAGTATGGGTGCTCAATCTCTTTGGTGGTCGTGATTTTTCCATCAACAATATCCTCGCACTCCGCGGAGACCTCCCCGAACATCTGCTGGAATGCTGGAAGCTTATTTCCTATGGCTTTGCACATGACGCAACATCGCCTTGGCATCTTGCATTCAATATGCTTGCCATCTTTTTTTTCGGAAGGGCTGTCGAACAGGTGCTTGGTAAAGCAGAGTTCCTTCGATTCTATTTTGTTGCAGTTGTTGCATCAGGATTGGCATGGGTTCTCAGTGTCAATTTATTCCCTGGTGGCTTTCCACCTGGCCAGACGTATCTAATCGGTGCCAGTGGTGGGGTGATGGCAGTTCTTGCTGTCTTTGTCTGGTACTTCCCTCGGCAGGAGGTCCTGATCTGGGGTGTTCTCCCGGTGCCCGCATGGGCACTTGGCATTCTCTACTTTGTCACCGATATCCAAGGAGCGACTCAAGGTGGCGGGAATGTTGCACACGTCGCACATATTGGCGGAGCGATTTTTGGCTTACTCTATGCCTGGCGGGGATGGAGCCTCAGTGGCCTGTCTGACTTAGGTGGAAGACTCAAACAGATGCGGCGGCGTTTTAAAGTTGTTCGACCAGACGACGATCGTGGTCACTCACACACACCTACCGAAGATGAGCGAAGCCTTCAATTGAAAGTTGATGAGATTCTCGAAAAAATCAGTCGCTCTGGTGAGTCGAGTTTAACAAATGATGAGCGCGAGACACTCACTCGCGCAAGCCGACGTTTCAAAGGACGTTCCCAGTAAAAACAACGTTTCAAGACAGCGTTATTATCGAAGGATATTTTCTTGTGGTTGCGATACCACTCGCAGGTCATCGCGACCGGCAGAACGTATGTGGTCAACACGTGTGACGAACTGCTGGAATTCCTGTTCGTTAAGCTTTCCGGATAGCACTGAATGCACCTGCCCTGCTGTGTTCAGCACAACAATATTAGGCTCTCCCGGAATAATACCGAACATTCGTTTCAGTGTCCCATCAAAGTCGAGCCAGATTGGAACGACTGGAGAATCTTTTCGCATACGAGCTCGTGCAACCGGCTTGAGTGCTCTCGGTACTTCCGTCAGTGAGGCCACAGGAATGACACGAACGTCTGGCAGTGCAACCCCAGCAGGCCAATTTACGATCCCCCGCACCGGCTGTTTCGACCATGCATCAGAAGAAACTTCATCAGCTGTTGGATGAAAATGGAGATGGAGCTTTCGTCCAAGAAGAAGTGAATCTTCAGCACCGTGACGTTCGGCATACACAAGAATGACAACATCTCCGAGATATTTAGTTGTTTCGCACGGATTTTGAAATTGATCCTCCATAACAACATTCATCACACCCTCGGCATGCACACCTTCGAGGGATCCGAGCAGGAATCCGAGCACAAGACCAAGCAGTACAAAACGATAACGATACGACATGGTGAGTTACTTTCTATCACGATCAAAGGTCAGGCAGCCTGTCGGCAATCATGCAAAGGCGGAAAGGTTAATACTTCTGCATCTTCACCATCATGCTGACTGTCATCAATTTCTGCTGAACCAGGACGCAGAATGCCGAGAATTGCTGGAAGAAAAACGAGCGATGTAAGAGTGCACATTGTCACGCCAAGCGTGAGGAGCCGTCCGAGGCTTTCAAGCCCACGATGGCTGGCAACCATGAGTGCACCGAACCCAAGAATTGTCGTTAACGCATCGACCATCACGGCATTGGCTGTTGATGGACTAATGCGATATTTGCCGGGCCGTTCCAGTGCATCGTGGACAATATGAACGCCGTAATCAACGGCTATGCCAAGAATAAGTGGGATGCCAATCAGGTTTGCCGGATTGAGGTCTATTCCAAGCACACCCATAAGTCCAAGGGTTAACGCCATGCCAGCCGCAAGCGGCAGGGCTGCCAATAGAGAGTGCGTGAGACTTCGAAAATCGAGCCAAAGGACCGCGATAATCACAATGAGTGAATAGAGTGCAGCCTGCTCATAACTCCGTTTCATTTCGAGTGATGCCTCGTATGCCTGAAGTGGATTCCCCGTAGCTTTGGGATCAACACTGCGCACGTCACTCACAAACTTTTTGAGGGCCTCGAAATTCCAGATATCTCCCCGCCCATAAATTTTGAGTAGATGTTTACCACTCGAGCCAACAAATCGATCAACAAGGCTCGGTGGTAAATCATTGAGGGATGGAGCGACTGGGTCTGAGACAGCAGCAAGTGCATGAAGTCGACTGAGAAGTTCACCGGCTGCGCGTTGCTGAAACATAGCCAATGCCTGATAACATTCTTCGGGTCTCATCCGCCTGAGACAATCACGAGCTCGTTCCAGATGCCAGGCAGCTCTCATGCCACCCGGCCGTCGTGCTGCCTCTGCCTGAGCCCATCCCAGTGACTCACCTAAAGCATCGAGGCGGTCGAGCGGGATCTGCGGAGGCCGTTCTGGCAGCTGTTCCAGTCGCTTCCCTATTTGAGTAATGAGTGGCGTCTTGACTTCCTCATCTCCTGATAGAAGTGATGCTATTTCATCTACTCGTTCAACAGTTGATAGCTTGGCAAGCTCTGCTTTTCGTACAAGTAACTCCTCACGTGAATCGGCAATTGAAAGGGCGTACCAGACACTCTGATCACATTCCTCAAGCAGTTTCTTTTCAACTTCAACGCTTTCGAGGCCATCAGGCTGAAGATTAAGAAGATTATGATCATAGCGAAGGTCATGGATCCCTGAGCTTAATGCAAGTGTTCCAGCGACGGCTGCCAACAACACAAGACGGGGGTGCTGTGCAAAGGGTCTCAGCCAACTGTGCACAGGAACAGGTTCAGGAATTTTTCGCCCAAACCGACTGCGGTCGATAATTGCGATAACAGCCGGCAACACCATAAGTTCAGCTGCACAGCAAAGCAGAATGCCACCGCCTGCAATCAGTCCTAACTCAGCAACACCCACAAAGCTGGTTAACGCTGCCGAGAAGAATGCGATCGATGTCGTTATCGCACCAGTAAGAATACTTGGCCCTACAGAACTGCTCGTTTCTATAATGGCAGACTCGCAATCATACCCTTCACGACGCATCGCGAGATACCGACCGATGTAGTAGGTACCATAATCAATCCCCACGCCAATCATGGTGACCGTGAATGTAACGCTGAGAATATTCAGATGACCAACACTTCCAGTGGCCCACGCAAAAGCCCATGCCATGCCTATCACCAGGACACCGTTAGCCATTAGTGCATGTCGAATACCTCCAAAACCGGCCACGATAACAATCGCCACAGCCGCAAGTGACAGCCCACTTGCCCACACCATTGACTGTTGGCTTGAACGCATCTCATCATCTTCCATTACTGGCAGTCCAGTAAGTCCAATGGTTGCATTCGCGTGTCGTTGTGAAACAACATCGATCTCTTTTCGCAAGGTATCCGTTGCTACTGAAGCACCTGAAAAACCTTCCTCTTCTTTGGCCAAACGCAGCAAAACAAAACCCAGTGTTCCCTCTTTTGCCAAAAGGTACTGACTGGAAAGATCGCGAAGTGTTGACAGGCTCCCCGGCATACTTGGCCATGGTGAAACATAGTCTTCAGGTAATAACTCATGGAGCCGTCCTCTTTCAGCGGCCTCCAAACTTACCAGCAGGCTTTCACTATATCGCTCAAGGGTCTGGATCGGTGGTTCATCGTGTTGCATCTCTGTCTGTTGTCCAGAAACAACAGTAGCTGCCAAACCACCAACCATCGTGCCGACTTTCAGTTGGCTCCAGCCTCCGGCCAGAACCGGTTCAGTACGGCTTATAAAACGATCGATTGAGGCCAAGTCTTGTGGAGAAACGTAGTGAAGCCCCTTGGCACGAATTTGAGTGAGATCAACTTCATGAAGGATTGAATAAAAGAGATCACTCTTCTGAGAGAGTTGCTGTGAAAGATCTTCCAGAGCAGCCACGGTTGCCGACCGATTCGTACCTTCAACCACAACAACAGCGTCGTCATCCTCACCAAATTCATGGATATAATCGATCCATAATTTGTTGTATTCACTATCAGGATCAAGGAGATCAACACGGCTGACCTTGTATCCTAAAGATTGCGAGGTCCATACTCCCGCGGCCCCTGCCGTCAGCACGGCAACGGCCAGGATAAGCCACGGCCGTGCGAGACACTGTTCTGCCCAAGCAACCATGAGGCGGCTCAGTAGGCTCTTCCCATGGCCGGTTGATTTTTCTTTATTCAGTCGCAAACGACTCATTTTCCCAGAGGAACGTTTTGCTCCTCCTGGCGTGACGGAATTATCTTCAGGGTGATCCGACATGGAAAAAGGGTGCGGCTACCTTCCGGAGATGCTGCGTACTCGAATTCAAAAATCTCAATGAAATAGGTGAGGCGAGAGCATAGAGATGGGAACCAGCCGGGCCAAGACCTCATCAACCAGTCAAATGGCGCAGGATGCGCAAGAATGCCAAATTATTCCGAATTTTCATTGGCCCACATGGCATGAAACATCCGAGAAATGGGTAGGTCAGAGATCAGCACAACTGGTTGACTGACATCTTAGGGGTTTTGGTAGGGGGGCAACTTATGCAGAAAACGCTGCGTCGCAGCGTCGTTGTGGCAACAATGCCAACGATCGCTTCTTTTCTTTTCATCTTGACATGCGTTCTCTGGATAGACAGCTCGGTCTGTTGTGCCGCATCCAAAGAGCCCGTCCATTCATCACAGAACAAATTCATTGCTCCTGGAACCGACTGGGGAAGTTCAAGTCGGCATGCACGACGTCGAGCAGAAGAGGCACTGCCACTCCATAAGATGTCAAAATCTGATCAGCTGGCAATTCAAAAATCTCTTCAGTCAACCACGTTGTACCGTAGGCTTCCTGTAGAACTTTTTGCGTGTGACGGCAACCTTCTGGGTTTTTCTCTCGATAAGCCAGAAGCCATTGTGGATATCTGGAGATTGCTTGGGATTAGCAGACTATCTTTAGATCCTACTGGACCTGATCAATGGCAGTTCGCCGATGGCTATGGCACTGTCGGTCAATTACGACTCGCTTATCGTGAACGAAGACAAAATGGAGGCATGCTTGTCTTTCACGGAAAGGGTGCCTACACAGGTCCCCTCTCACCAAAAAACCTAACGGGTGGATGCGTCCTCATGGTTCGGTATCGTGAAGCTGAACCCACTGTTGACGGGAGGCTGCGTCAAGCCATTCAGGTCGATGCTTTTCTGGACATGGACGGAATTGGTCTTGAGATCGTAACCCGCACACTCCAGCCTCTCATTGCTCGATCGGCTGCAGCCAATCTTCATGAAATCTGTCTTTTTATGGCTAGCCTCTCCGATGCGGCTCTGGCGAACCCACATGCTGTCGCCACGCTCGCTGGAAGACTCACTCGAACCTCTGAACCTGATAGAAAAACCTTGGCGGCGATTGCCAGTACAGTTGGCACCCGTCGAAATGTTCAACATGCTCGTCCCAATCACCTTGCTGACAATGAAAGCAATGTAAATGCTGATCAAGTCTCAGTCGACCTCGCATCCCGATGGCTACCGTCAGATGAACTTGACCATTTCCAGAAACAATAAAAGACTGGTTTTCGCGAGGCCTTGATAATGAACAAAGGCGCATGGCTGAAGATCGTTCGCATTACGAACGAGCATCTGGCAGCCCACCAAGTGTTGCAAAAAGTAGTCGTCGTTGGACTTGACCTGAAGAGTCACGAGCGAGACCGAACCGATCGAGAACATCGTCATTGACCATACTCTGTATGTGCTCAGTCATAAGACCCTGAGGATTCTGACTGCCGCGAGCGGTTTGATCGAGCGACTGGCTTTCGAGGTTACTCACGCTGGTAAATCCGAATGCCGACCAATCAGCTTCCTGAAGTGGCTTTGTACTCACCATTCGATGAACGGCACCACTCGTGTGCTCCGCATAGAGCACCTGACGATCGCCAATCTGTTCAGATTCTTTTACGAGCCAGGAACCACGGAATGGCACGCCCACAACAGACTGCTGGACAAGCTCACTAATAGCCGGAAGCTTGGGTTCATGCAGATCAGGTAACGCTTTGAGTGGCCTGAAGATATGCACTGCATCCAATGGAACTGATTCAACCGGAGTGCCCGGATCAGCAAACGTGTGAACCGAAACCTCGCTCTTTGACACGCCGACAAGATGTCCTGCAATCTGTACGGCTCTTCGAACGGGTGTCGCGTGATCAATTCTGCCGAGGCTACCAATACCACTCTCAACATCGAAAGAAAGCACTTCAAGATATTGGGCAGGTGGCTTCCATCTCGGCATTGGCATGACATCCGGAATAGCCACGGGGGGCTGCCCAACAAAAGGCTCCGGAAGAACAACCGGCAAATCAATGAAGTCACCCGGAAAGTCAACGCGTCCGTTCTGGCCACCACGATCGTGTGTCTGCACCGGAAGTGTCACGACACCTTGCTCTGGAAAGAACCCAAGTGCCAAATGATTACCATCGCCTCGACGCCAGCGGCTTCCGGTTATCTCAGTACTGCTACTCCTGTCATCCGTGAGTGAGTAGCGATGCACAAGCATCGGATTCATCGAATCAGAGACATCAAAAATTGAAACCTGAAGCCCCCCCATACGGCCCGTCATTTCATCTGCATCAAAGCCTACCGTCAACAAGAAGTTCTCATCGAGCGGCTGAATGTGATCGGAGAATCCTGGTACGTGAAGTTCACCAACCAACACGGGGTTGGTCGGCGAACTGAGATCAACGACAAAAAGTGGGTCTGTCCTCAGGAACGTTACAAAATATGCTCGATTTCCAGCAAAACGCACCGAGTAGAGATTTTCATTCGAAGCGAGGCCACGAAGAGCTCCAACCTCTACCAGGTTCTCTGTCTGGTGTTCGAAGACAAGAACACCACTGCCCTCATCCCATGTTTCAACAACAACCCGAAGAAAACCCTCGTGCTCGTCGACTGCAAATTGATTGAGAACGTTTCCACTGAAGCTTCCTTGGGCACCACGTGACACAACAGGCGACCCATTCGCATCAAAACCAAATGTCACTTTTGTGATATCCGTCGCTTGCTGCCCCAATGACACGATACCAACATCAGGTAATGAGGACGCAACGTATCCATCAAAGACATAGACGCTTTCGGTTGTTGCAAATACTTTGATGGAACCCTTTGTAAAAACTCCTATTGTTGCAGCTGGTTCCAACTCTTCACCCGAGACATCAAGTGCAGTGATTGTCGTAAGCTGTTGATAGTCTCCGGCTTGAGGCACATTGATTTCTTGTGGCCCAACAAGGCCCCTTACATTGAGTGGATTGCCGCTCGCATCAGTTTCATAAATCTGAGGAGTCATGGAATCGAGCAACCGCTGCCGCATCCTGACTGCATACGAATCAGCTGTTTCGTACGTTGCAGATGGCTTTGGTGGATCAACAACAGGAAACCATGGCCGGCGAAAATCAGGTGGTGAAAGCATGCGATGCGTATGGTTTTCATGGGGACTGGCTGGCCCCACTACTCCACCGTTTCCTGAGTCACTTGAAACGAGTTCAGGATAAGGAGCATCAATTCGATGATTCAGCACGAGTCGCAAATGCCCATCAACCATCCGAGAGCTTACAAGTGACCCATCGATTGTGAGTCGGTTCATAACTAATACATCTGCAGGATCACTCACATCAAGAATCGCAATTGCCGTCTGTGGTCGACCAAGAATGGGCGGCCATATCTCACGCCTACTATCAGATGATCGCGCAGGTGACAGGTCGGTATGTTGCCTCGAAATTATCGTCAGCCTATCGCCGTACAGGTACATGCCAGCAGTCTGACCCATTGTCTCGACAGTAATCTGATCAAGCAGCTCAGTGTTCGACTCAGAAAAACCGCGAATGATTGAGAGACGACCATGCGCGAGCGCGTAGAGTGTGTTGTTGTTTACCTCAACAAAATCGGCCTCATCAACTCCTTCAATCTGAGTATTGGTCGAAGAGGATGCCACTTCGTCGAATGAGGCCTCGCTTGGAACAGCGGGGACTCCCATTTCACGGGCAATCGTAATGTCCCCAATCTCCGGCAGCCAAACATTCGGAAATGCTGGCTTACCAAATACATACTGCCATTGCTGCACAGCCTGCTCGATGAGCCAATCGGCGTACGCATCAACAGATGCAAATGTTTCACTGTGGGAACCAATCTCCAATGCCAGATCAGTCGTCCCAGTTTCAAAATCAACCGGAGTCGACTCCTGAGGAAGCGAGTTGCTCCCCGTCAGCATCTTCCTCATTTCAAGTTTTTCCGGAGAACGAATACCTTCGGAATGGTTACAGGAAGGATCCGATCGACGTCGGAGAAATGAAGAATATTTTGTACGAAAGCGGAAGAGGGGCATGCTGTTTCCTAGGGAATAAGTACAGATGTGTAAGAAGGTTCCTTCATGTAGAGATGTGAGCTACTCGCTGCCTCTACAATTTCCACTTATGGATGCCCCTGAACCCTTACAAAAATACTCCTTTTTTAAATAGGGATGTGATACGTGATCAATGGTCAAGCTGATGCAAAAATTTGATATGAAAACTTGAATATTGCTAAGACTATTTTATCTCTGTTTCGGTGCTGGTGTTGTTGCCATCTTGAGTTGTGCTTGAGATGCCACAACATATGGTCGTTTGTACTCTGGCATATAACCCTTTGCTCCACGAACTGTAACTTGCTGGCCAACCATTGGAGCTAAATTGACACTGGTTGATGGAGTCACAAATACAAGAACATTGTTATTGATATCGACAATAGCCCACCGAGGTGCATCGGGCCTTCGTGACACGACCGTAGCCAGTCGACCATTGGTTTCAACATAGTCGGGAGGCGTCCAGGTATTCTGGCCATCTGCTGGCTTCCCACCAAGCATGACGCCCGGGCGGATAGGTCGACTCCCAATGCCGCCGAGACTCGACCACAGTGAACCAATACGCAATGGCGACGGTTCAACTTTATCACGAGCAGCAAGGGCGAGATGCCTTCCTTGAATCGTCTCGAATCGAGCCAGCCTGGCGTCAATTGCCTCAGCGCGAAGTCGCTCGGTGCCGGTCGAAGCACGAGCCGAAGCTATTCGCAAACGGTCTCGCAAGGTTTCTAGATCCCAATTTTGAGAAGGCCCCGTCACTGCGAGTGAAAGCGCCAAATCAATATCGGAGAGTTCATCCGTTGGCGCCATCTGTGGTCCAGCTTGAGGTGTTGCCGCAGGCTCTGGTGGACTCATGTCAAACAAACCACTCCCAACAGGCATCCAATCAGCTAGAAGGCGGTGTGCTCCCGAGATGCCACGAAGCTGTCCCGGTTCTTCAGGTACGTCAGGATCTTCTGCCGGAAGCTGACCGGCTACTGTCATCACCTCAGAAAGAGAATCACCAACCTCTCGCCAGGCATCAACAGCCTCACGAACCTTGACAATGCCTGCTGATGTTTCCTCTGAAGAGTTTTTGTTATCCGTTGCAATACTCGACGTTTGTGGGGCCAAGCCAATAGGTAAATCAAGATCATCTAAACGTGCCCAACGAAACTCACCTGCTGGCGGTGCCACTTGCAGCCATAATCCTTGATGCCTTCCTTCTTGTATTCGAACTTCATTGAGTACTCGCACCCGTTCGCCAGCTTCTAAACGGACCTGCGCAACATGCCGGAGAGCATTAATTTGTGAACCAATTCGTGAAACAGCGCCATCGGTAATGACAACACCAATTTCAGAATCTTCTTCAATCTTTCGATCAACATCAGCTGCGCGTAACCAACTAAAACTACCAGCGAGTGGTCGGACGGCACCGTACCCAGATTCGCTCACACTCCAAATTTCGAGTGTCTCGCCATGAATCAGCCGTGCAGTTGGATAGAAATCATCTCCGGGTCCTGCACGCAGATAGGTGTGAGATGTGACAACTTGAACCCGCCTGGGAAACTGTTGGCCCGTTGCAAGTTGATCTTTTGCGGAAACAACTTGAGAAAAAAGTGCACACCATAAGCCCATCGCCAGAAAGACGATGCGTTTTCTGCACCAACAACTCCGGAAGGACTGGAGTTTAAAAAACAGGGTGGCAAACATCGTGTGGAGGATGGCACTCTTGTCCGTTATTCGCAACGCCAAAACAATGAATCAGGATCTACCGAAAAATCCACTGTAGAACGTAAAAAACGCGTAGACGAGGCTTGGGCTACCCTCGTCTACGCGCTGCATAGTAGGAGGCATAAAACGCCGCTACTGCATTTCTTGTAGTCCAGGCAGACCAAGCGCTCAAGTGACGAATTTTTAATTTGGCTCAGGCTCGATCAAGGCGCGGATAGCAGCACAAGAAGACCCTCTCGGGAGGGGGTGTTCGGGGGGTTTGGCCGGGACTCGGAAAGCTACCGCGACAATACTGGTATGACAGCATGCCGTGCTGTCATCGGCATGACAGTACCCTCAGAAAATTTGTTTGTTTGAAAGGAATCATGACCACCACACAAACAGCGCGTGTTACTCCCAGAGATCTTTTGGGCGATCAAGAACCTCCTTCAAAATAAATAATTGCTTTCTGGTGGCAGGGTCTTTCAGCATTGCAGCAAGTCTGAAATCGGGGGCTTCCTCTTTTTGTTCCTGACCGCTTGTGTCCACCATTCTTTTCGTATTGTCTCGAAGATCGGCCCATGGACTCTCAACGACCCCGTCTGGAAGATGGTTGAGGCCTTGATCGAACACCTCATGGATATGGCGACTTATTTCGCCCTCTTCCTGAGGTGGAGACCGCGTTTGCTCTTCCTGTTGCACCAGAGTACGAGAAGTTGCTTGTTTTGATTGACCAACCTCGTCAGATATTGGCAGTGCGATAGTCTTGTCTTGAATACCTTCAACAGGAACTGGTGCGTGTTGCTTTGTTTGTATATATCGATTCAGAAAAGCACTGATCTCTGCTTCCACTGGATCAACTACTTCGTTCTGTTCTGGAATCTCATTTCCGTCAATCTCAGGTGGTGTTAAACGACCACATTCAGGACACTCAATAATTGCGAGGACGGGTGCTACAAATGATGCCCCGCAACCTCTGCATTGCCTTTTTCCGACACGTTCCTCAAGAAACATCTCAGGGTCTGTTTCTTTTTCATCGTTGTCAATAATGGCTCGCTCACGACCACCTACTCGACGAAAGAATGCAACCACCTGAGAGATGACCCAGATGAAAACAAAAAGTAGTGGCAAGACGGCTTCCAGCCAGTCAAAACCAGCCGCAAAAAGTGGATCGAACTGTGCGTAAACAAACATATGCTCTCTCCTTTCCTACTCCACGAGAATCACACGCGAGCACTCGATTGATGTGCCAGGCGCATTAGGCGGGCGATGCAACCGGCGAAGGCGTTGCCGCAATCGACCGTCTCATTTCAGTATCAGCCTGCAAATTCTTCAGTTTGTAGTAATCCAAAATCCCGAGCTTGCCGGTAGCCAATGCATCTGATGTTGCTTTAGGAACCTCTTCCTCGGCTTCGACGAGCGCTGCCCGGCTTTCTTCAACACCAGCAATCATCTCTTGCTCACGTGCAACTGCCATTGCGCGGCGACCTTCGGCTTTGGCTCGAGCGACGCGAGTATCAGCTTCGGCCTGGTCTGCCTGAAGACGAGCACCGACATTCACTCCTACATCGATGTCAGCAATATCAATAGAAACAATTTCAAAAGCCGTATTTGAGTCGAGTCGACGCGTCAGTACTGTTTTTGAAATGACATCAGGATTTTCAAGAACATCACTGTGTGTTTCAGATGAACCAATAGCTGAAACAATACCTTCTCCAACACGCGCGATAATTGTGTCTTCTGTTGCTCCACCAATTAATTGATTCAGATTGGTTCGCACAGTCACTCGTGCTCGGACCTTGAGTTGAATTCCATCTTTTGCAATGGCATCAAGTGTTTTTCGTCCACTCTTTGTTCCTGGGCAGTCGATCACTTTGGGATAGACGCTTGTTTGGACCGCCTCGCGAACGTTTCGGCCAGCAAGATCAATAGCAGTCGCTAACTTAAAATTAAGTTCACTGATATTGGCCTTCGAGGCAGCAATAAGCGCCTGCACAATCAGAGGCACTCGTCCGCCAGCCAGATAGTGTGCTTCGAGGGCTTGCAGCGTTATACCGCTTTCATCTCCGAGGCCTGCTTGGACAGCCATGATTTTACTACGAACAATGACTGTTGGATTAACCTTCTTAAAGCTCATTGCGACAAGATCAAATAAACCAATCCCAGCACTTGAAGCGTACGATTGCAGCCAGAGACGAAGGTAGCGAGCAAGGAAGCCGAACACGATGAGTAGAAGAACAACGCCGACAACCAGAACGATGAGACCAGGCACACCCGACATGAAAAACTCCGTGATATTTTTCGTGGTATGTCGCCCCACATTTTTACGGGCAACCTAATACCTTGAAGCCTGTTTCGAATGAACCACTGAGTCAAGCGCCCGACGGCTTCTCATAATCATCAAATTTGAATTCTTCGAACGTTTTCGCGCTTGAAATCGGACTTTCATCCCTTTTTTCTTGCAGTGAACTGGTTATTTGGCTGTCCTCAGAAGGCTCGGGGAACGCCCGAAGTTCTGGCTTGGTTTCAATCGTTCGGACAACAACCGCCCTGCCTTCTGCACCCACGACCTCAATTACGGTTCCACTGGCAATCGGACCTGCTCGACTTACCGCCTCAATTTTTTCTTGAGAAATTTGCACTTGGCCCCATGGTAAAAGATCCGTTGTGACTCGACCCTGCCTACCGACAAACTGGCTCAACCGTTCTCTCTCTTCTCTACCCGGAACCAACTCGTGTGGCTCCGGAGGAGACGGCATGATTCGCCGACCGAGTGGAGTTGATGGAAAAAGATGAAAAGCAACAGCAAGCGTTGCAGGAACTGCGACTGCGGTGATGGCGAGTACGAGAAATCCAGAGCCAATGCCCTGCTCAACAAACGCCGTCGCAATCGCTGCCACAATCGCTGCGATACTGATAAATCCAAGGAGACCACCGGATGGAATAAAGACCTCAAGGACCATCACGAAGAGGCCAACAAAGAGCAAGCCAGTAATCCAGAATAGCGGACTCATATTGTCTCCTGCGAATACGGAACAACCATGATACGACCGGAACGTACCGCAGTAACGTGCACTGCCGTCCCTGATTCAATCAGCATGTCATCCGCATAGACATCGTGTAAATGATTTTCGATTTCAGCTTTTCCGGCCGGAGCCAAACGCGTCACAGTGACACCCATTTTTCCAATTAGATGTTCGAATGTCACCCCTTCAGTCTTAGCATCACGTTCCGGTGGTACAAGGAGAACATGTCGCAGGACTGGTGTCGAGGGAAGCCAGCGTCGAACAACAACACCAAACGCAACAACGCCAACCCCTGCACCAAGAATACCTAGCAGTGAAACCTGTAGTTGTTGAACCTGATAACTGTTTGCTGGAAGCACAAAAGACTGGCTTGCCAACACCAATGAGGCGACGATAAGAAGCCCACCACCCAAACCAAGAATACCTATTCCTGGCACAACAAAAATTTCAGCAGCGAGACAGATGACTCCAGCCAGAAAAAGCATGACTTCCAACCAGCCGCTGGTTCCATTGAGATATTGGCTCCAGAAATAAATGATGAATGCCACCATGGCGATAAATCCACCAAACCCAAGTCCGGGCGTCTGTACTTCAATGTAAAGACCAACGCCCCCGATGAGCAGTAGAAGCCAGGCCAGGCCAGGGCTCGCAAGTGCATCAAGCAACCGGTCAGCCCACCCAGGTTCGATACGTGTTATGTCGTCACCGAGCCCATAGCGTTCTGCGAGTTCAGAGAACGAGGTCACGGGCTGATCTGTTAATCCGTAGGCTTCAGCCTGAAACCCATCAACGAGCAGCGGGCCGGGAGCAAGGTCTTGTTGTTTCTTCCACGAAGCCTTGTCTTTTCTTGCAAGGAGTGCACTCGAACTGAAATACTCCGTTCTCCCCGTGGACTGCTGAACAAATCTGCTTACCTCGTACCCCGGTAAGACAAGCGCAAGAGGCAGTGCTTCTAACGTCTTTAAATTGCCCTGCATTATTTTTTGCCATGCTGCCTCAATTGCATCAGCCTGGCGAGCATCAATGGTCGCTGCACCTTCCCCCCCGAGAACAGCTGTCTCATTCATAACAACATCATCACATGCTAGCGCAATCAGGGCAGCATCACTACGCGCCTGGTTTGGGATATATGCAACAGTCTTTACTTCAGCAGGATTGATTTCACGTAACCAACGTGCAAGCACAAGGCTCTGCTCGGGTGATCCGCCAGCCGAGTCAATCTTGAGACAAAGGAAATTTGCTTTTGAGGTGATCGCTTCCTCAAGCCTGACGCGAACCCTTGCGACGCTGTCACTGGAAATTGGTCCAGAGAGGCTTACTACAGCAGCCTTCCAGCCCCGCTCCATTGATGGATCGAGTACGAGTTGTTCAGGATTGATGTCGAGACGTCGTGCCAGATCGGCTGTGCCCTCAACAAGTAATTGCACAATACCAATTTCACGACACCGACGCCCAGATAGAACAAGAGGTCGAGGACCCACATCCTCAACCCGCAGGACCTGAACTTCTTCCCGAAGAGTTGGCACGCGTTCTGACAGAACAATTTGGTCACCAACTTCCGTTATGGCACGGACAACGCGTACAGAAGGATCCACGAGAGCGACAGCAAGAGGCGGTGGAACTGTCCGCCGTCGACCAGCAATATCTTTGTATGCGGCACGCACTGTCTCATCGACTCTTTGTTTATTTCGAACCACCGGTCCAAGTAATGCATCAGGGGCCATTACAATGTCTTCGCAAGCAAGCGCAACCAGAACAGCATGGCCTTGAGCACCATCGGGCAGGTATGCGATTGTCTTCACATTCGCCATCTGTGAATTGGTTAAGAATCGTGCCAATTCCAGAGATCGTCCAAAGTCACTATCACTGGCGTATTCGTCACTGGTTGCATCAAATTGAAGAACCAGTTGACCGCGCCGGCCTGATGGACTCTGCAGGCGATCCAACTGTCGAAGAATAGCTGCTTGAATAGCGGTATCACGGCCGCCGGTTATAGGCAAACGCACCGCGACACTGACTGTTGAAACTTCGACTCGCTGAGGGGGCTCACGACCTGTTGTTGGCGGCAGAGCAGGCCGAACACCCTTGTTCTCTACACCCTGCTCTGGTGCTGCATTCTCATCGGTCACACCGGCTGCAGCTTTTGCTTTCTCAACGGCCTCTGCCAAAGGACCGGCCTGTACGAACTGGTTCTCTACCCATAGAGCAACCCACACCAGAAAGAGGACTGAGAGCATGACGCGTCTGGCATAGACGAACATCGGCCGCACTGAGGCGGACGACCAAAACACGTTGTACCATCGAGTCGCACAGATCATTTGTTTTCCAGTCAAAGTCTACGATCAGGAGAAACCGAGTCAAAGGAATGATGGTTATCTGGTTCCCTATAACAAAGACAAATTAAGTTTGGCTCCTTTTGGTAGAATCTCGGTCTGGCACGAAACCCTCACATCAATAAAGAACTATGACAGAAACTCGCAGCGAACTCCTGAAAATCATCGAAGCCCGCGCACTCAAACGAGGTACTTTTACTCTTGCGTCAGGCCGCACAGCCAGTTTTTACCTGGACGCAAAGCAAGTTGTTCTCGATTCACAGGGAGCCATGCTCGTCGGCAAGGCAATTCTAGAACGACTCCAATCATTTGGTGAGTTGCCAGATGCAATTGGGGGCATGGCGATTGGGGCAGACCCCATTACCGGTGCCGCAGTCACAATAGCCGGAACAGCTGGTCTTCCATTGAAAGGGTTTATGGTTCGAAAAGAACCCAAAGGCCATGGAATGCAACGGTATATAGAGGGTCCTGTTGAGGCAGGGAATCGGGTCGTCATCGTCGAGGATGTGACAACAACTGGTGGCTCCTCTCTCATTGCAATCGATCGAGCAGTTGAGTTTGGCCTCAAGGTAGAACGAGTCATCACAGTCATTGATCGACTCGCAGGTGCGGCTGAAGCATTTGCAGCACGAGGAATTCCCCTCGAACCTTTGGTGACTATTCGTGACCTTGGTATCGAGCCAGAATAAAAGACCTCTCAATGACGCATTGGAGGTGCTGTCAAAATGACGTCTGATTCTGACGCATAACAACATATGTCGTTTCACAAGAACCCTCAAAAAAGCAGCCGCTTTGCTTAAAATGCAGTGGTGGTTCGACAGAATTGCTACCATACATGATGAGAGGGCGTGGACCTCGTATAACGGAGCGTTTGGCATGACAGCACCGCAGACACCTGGCACTCGATCCGGGACTCTATACGGAATAAGACTCGGTCTGTGCTTCCTTATTCTTGTATGTTTTGCCCTTCTACCTGCTAGGACAGTAGCGAGTAGCAGCAGTGCAGGAGACGACTCAATAAGCCAGCAGAAAGTTGCTGAACTTATTGCTCAACTTGGGGACACGAATTATGCAATACGTGAATCAGCAACCCAGCAGTTGCGCATGATTGCTGATCATGCAATTGATCAATTACTTGATGCAGCTGATCAAAGTAATGATCTCGAGACTGCCCTCCGCGCCCAGTGGATTCTCGAGACGGTGTCGCTCATTAGGCCGGATGATCCACCAGAAGTAGCCGACTTGCTGAAGAATTTTTCTAATCGATCGCTCTCCCAGCAGATCAGTGCACTGAGCCGACTGATCCGTCTTGAAGAGAATGCAGGAATTACGCCCCTGGCTCGCCTGATTCGAACAAATCGATCAGCAAGCACCTCATATCTTGCGGCACTGATTCTTCTGCAGGAGTGGCGACCTGCTGATCCATACTGGCCGCAACTCGCGGCACACGTTCCCGATGCACTGAATACCAGTCAGCGTCCCGCAGCACTTCTGATACATGGCCTGATTGACTTCTCTCAGGTTGCGGATAATCAGAAAACGAAATTAATTCAAAAACAAGACACTTTTGAGAATCTTGAAACGGCGCTGGAAAGATTCCTTGAATTGACGCCATTCAACACACAGACATTCGGAAGCAATACCTCCACACGGGGAGTGAATGATCTTGCTCGGGAGATTGTTGTGCGCTGCCATGCTCGCGCAGCGCTCCAAGCAGGCTTTCCTGATCGCGGTGTTGCAGTAGCCAAAGAACTCCTTGAGTTCATCCCTAAAAGTTCAGACAAATATCAGCTGACAACTGCTGATGTTCTCTTCTGGGCAGCTCACTCCGGGCTTGCCAATCTTGTGAACCATCTCCCTGAGAGCCTGCAGGCGACTCTTGAGAACCAGGCGATCACACTCTATGCAGCAGCACGCTGCGAACAGTTAAATGGAAATGAAACTCTGGCAGATGAGATGGCACGACGTGCCTTTGCTTTAAGCAGTGATAAGACGAACGAACAAATGCTGGCTGCTGTTCGCCTTGATCATTGGGGGCTTGTTGACTGGGCAGACCGTGAGTATCGCCGAGTCATTACAGCGCCTACTTTATCCGCCCAGCAGATCATCCCATTCTCAATACAGTGGGCCGAACTGCTCAATGACTTTGACCGATGTAACGAGGCGTCTGCTGTTCTCAACGATGTATTGACCGGTTCACATGGCACCATCAAAAATATTCGAGTTATGGATTCTCTTGGGTACTCAAAAGAGGCGCTCGCTGCTCGCCAGAAATTTTTTCTATCTCGAGCTGACAAAGAAAAGAACAAGAGGGAGAGTGAGAGGCAAGCTCTCGACAAAGCACTTGATGAGTATCCTGAGGAAATCGATACGCTTATCGCGTACTACCACTTCCCTGGTCTCTTGCCTGCTGACAAGGAACACATTGTCAAACTCATTCAAGGAGCATTGAAAAAACTTCAGCAGCGGATCGACAGAGAACCGGATGAACCTAATTCATACAACGAATATGCTTGGCTGGTAGCAAATACCGAGGGAGATCTGTTGAGAGCTACTCGGTATTCAAAACGTTCTTTGGATCTTGTTTTTGATTCAGCAAGTTTTCTCGACACATTGGCCCACTGCTATGCAGCTGCTGGTAATCGGAACGAAGCTATCCGCTGTCAGGTTGTTGCCCTGCGGAAAGATCCCGGGAGTAATACGATCCAAAAAAACTTACAAAAATTCTTATCGATGCAAAAGTAATCATTCTGCACAGGTCGTGTTGCTATTCAGAGCGATAGAGTGGTAGGTACCGATACGGCAGTTGCAGACAGAGAATGGCCTTGGCAGTCACCTGCAATCTGTCACTTTCTCCAGCAAAGAGGGCCGGGTCCCAACTACCTTGTTCTTCTTCCTCCTGCTCTTGTGTCCTCAGTAAAAATGCTGTGACTTTGGCGTACCACGTATCAAATTGCTCACCCTCGATATTCCGAAGCACCTCACTTGATAAAAGCAGAAAGTCCGCCGACTGGGCAAATGAGTTCCCTTCCAAAGGTGGAGCAAACCCTGAAAGAAAATGAGATCCGTCAATCATTGCAGGCGAGTCGTGGGGCTCTTCTTCATATTGCAGAAGAAGTAAGCCAGCGGCTGTTGCTGAGGGATCGGGAGGCCCCGCGACTGCACGACCAAAACGTGACCGAGGGATTTCTGGAGCACCACAGGCAGCCGATTCAAGAAAGACATCCGCTCTCTTGAGTGTAGCGACTGACGGTTTTACACCGCATGATTGGGCAACGTGCATTGCGAGCAGTGAACGCAGTGTAGGCAGTACCGTTTCCACCGTTTCAGAGGGCGTACGTTGCCATGAGCCTTCTTTTGTTTGGCGATCCACCAAACTTTTAAGCGCGTAAACAGCATTTTTCTTCAGCACTCTGTCGCTACTGAGAAAGCTGGTTTCACAACCAGCCACAACCCCCGAAATAAGACCCCGCAAATCGACTTCCACTGGCCCACCACCCAATGGATCTGCCTGGGGCCGAGAAGAACCAAGCCAGATGAGCCCTTTTGTGACAACTTCTGGATAGCCTTCTAACCACACAGCCGTGGCAGACTCAGGTTCGTGAGTGACTCCCTCTGCAAGAAATGGCAGGAGAGCAAGAGCGGTCGTCGATTCACTATTGCCCCCAGCTGGTGTCGCAGGAAATTCATCCGGACTCTCTGCCATACCTGAATCCAGATTCTCCGCTACGGCTAGAGGTTGCCACGATCCATCTTCACCTTGCTTTGTTGCGAGCCATGTCAGAGCAGTCATGACAGACTTTTTTGATTGTTCTGAGCCACCATACAGAGCAGCCAGTAAATCCTTTGATTTTTCTGTACTGCGACCTTGAAGACCACCTCGGCGATACCGAACCGTCTTGGCCATCGACGAGACGACTGCTTCTGGTAACACGCCCGGCTTATTACCCGGATCCTGTATTCGTATAACGAGAAGTCCGGATGTATTGAGATGATCTGCCGTTGCTACAAGCGGAATTGAGTACACACCAGGCGGTGACTCCTCCGTTGTGTTCACGACAAGCGCACACTTGAGAGCACCCTCTTCGAGGTATGCTGGCTCAACGGTAACTCCAGACGGCGGGGTCTCTGCGGTGACAACAACCGGCCCATTAAATTTCGCTGGAGCCAGATCCACTCCAGTCAGAGCCTGCAAACCACCAGTGAGCGTCCTACTGAGTGACTCCAAAGAATCTCGCTGAAATATGATATCGATTTTTTTCTGCTGACCCGGCAGGACCGCCGCATACACCATTTCTTCCATCCTGAAGGGGTGGTTTGTCACAACAAGTGTTAGCGGGACAGAAACTTCTCGACCGAAAATAATAGTTTTTATTTTTTGTGTTTGCGTTCCCTCTGAGGCGTCTTCTGATGCTGCTACCAGAACCTTGATATTATTGTCTTCGATTGGCTCACTTGGCAGACGACACAGTGCTCCTTGCGCATATTCGATCGGCTCCAGCGTGAATGATTCTGCAAATCCATTTCTTTCAACAGGCATTCGCAAGTTGACAGTATCTCCAGGCTGCAGAAAGACAGGTGGCAGCGCTCCAAAAGATGGCCGTGATACGACTGGTAGATCAATATCAAATGGTTGCTCGACAGAACTCTGGGCCATGCTCAAGGCTATTGTAACGGTCACATTTCGTTGCCGATCACCGAGCGACTGATTCCCAGAGAGTTCTATCTCGAGTTCTGATTTACCTTGTGGAATCTGTTTCTCAAAAGTTGCCTCAACACCAGACGGTAACTTCGACAGACTGACGTCGATTGGCCCTTCGTTATTATTACGATTGATTCGCAGTGGAACCTTCACCGTTTCAGTAGGCCTCAACGTCACCAGTGGAATGGCTTCTACTGCAAGCGCACTGACACGAGGCACTCCCAAATGATCAATTTCTTCCGGCAGTCGATCTGAGTAGCATCCTGCTACAAAAACAATCATCACAAGTCCTATTTTCAGCATGTTTTGCATGTGAATAGCTGGCTGTTTGAGATATTTGAACATCGCCCCTGCCCGTTTTATTTGCTTCATTCCAATTATGCCAAGTCATTGCCCACCAGCCGACTCCTTCGCGTCGACGTTTTCAACGATCTGACGTACTCTATTCTTGCCGAAGAAACGATTTGATCCAACTCCAAAGCAGAGTTTTCGATGCAAACAACGATGGTTTCAATTGGGGACACTTCACTTGCTGTCCAAATCTGTGGATCGGGGGCACCACTCGTTCTCCTTCACGCGTTTCCTTTAGATCACACCATGTGGCATCGGGTCTTGCCGCTGGCCAATCATGCACGATTGATCATTCCTGATCAGCGAGGATTTGGTCGTAGCACATGTAACGATTCTGAAAAGTCACCGATAGTGAGCATTCCTCAACTGGCTGACGATGTAGCAAAACTTCTTGATGCCCTTGATATTGAAGAACCGGCCACTATCGCTGGTATTTCAATGGGTGGATATGTCGCTCAACATGTTGCTGTTCGGTATCCTGAAAAAGTATCACGCATCATCCTTATCGACACCAAGTTTTCAGCAGACACACCAGAAGCTCGATCAACCAGAGCCGATCTCGCCGCAACAGTTGGCAGAGTAGGTCAACAGGTTCTTGCAGATGCAATGGTGCCAAATCTTCTAGCGGCAACAGATACAGCCCGCTCCCAACCGGAACGAGCTGCCAATGAAGAATTTCTTCGCAAGCTTATTAGTGAGCAATCTGTTGCGACGATTCAAGCAGCACTTCAAGCACTCGCCGACCGTCCCGACATGACGAAAGACATGCAGCATCTTGAGAAACCGGTACTCCTTATCTGCGGTAGTGAAGACACAATCACACCGCCGGCGGTTATGAAGTCTATGGAGAAGATTCTTCTACAGGGGCGCTACTGATTGTTTCCGACGCTGGTCACCTGGTCCCTTTGGAGGCCCCGGTTGTTTTCCACGAAGCCGTCCGTTCCTTTCTTGCCCGTCCAGTGGAACCGATGGAGAGTTCTTAGGAATCGATGGATTCATTCCGCCAGCACGTGAGCCCTTCTTGCTATTTTGCTCTGATGGCATCGTTTGCCCCTGAGCATCCAGCGAGTTGCGTAATTGCTGCTGAAAAAATTTCTTTGCACCTGAGGGATTATTTTCGATTGCTTCCTGAATTGATGTCTTAAGAAGTTCTGTGCGTCTCGCCCGCAAATCAGCCGGCGTTCGCCCATCAAATGGGTCTCCGATAACCTGGCCAACAAAATACCCAAGTACGATTGAGATGCCGACGGCAATCGCAGGTGCAAACCATTGCCAAAGATCTCCACGTAGCTGTGCTAACCGACTTGATTTTCCGGGACGATGATGTCTGCCATCGACTGCAACCATCTCGATCGTCGTCGCGAGGAGCTCTTCCGGAGTTTCTGCCTCTGGTAAGACATCAAGTGTTTGCCACAGTTCCCCAAGATCAGCTGCTGGCGTTGTGCTGAGGGTATCATGCTGAGTTGTGCGTGGAGTGTGTCTCTTATTCACTGGGCTTCCTCTTTTTCAGAAAGAAGATACGGCTTGAGTGCTTCCCTTAATTGCTCTCGGGCGCGAAAGAGCAATGACTTCACCGCAGGCACTGACAGTTTCATTGCCTCAGCTATTTCGTCATACGAACAGTGTTCAAACTTTGCCAGAAGAATGACCATCCGCTGGCGATCATTGAGACTGGCAATAGCCTGTTGCACAACAGACTGAAGTTCGACTCGATCAAGTTGGCGGGTTGGTAGGAGCCCGCTTGCGGCAACTGCCATCTGCTCAAGCCCCACCATGTTGCCTGACGCAGAGGGGTTTGCGGACACACCCCACTCTTTCCGACGATAGGCCCGCTGCCGAAGATCACTGGCAATATTATTTGCAATCGTATGAACCCAGGTTGTAAATTTTGCCTTTGGTTCGTAGCGATGGCGGGCTCGATACACTCGCATGAAGACTTCTTGCGCAAGATCTTCTGCTGTGGAGTGATCACCAGTGTGATTGAGAAAAAGCGTAACAAGTCGTGGCTGCCACAGTGCAACAAGTTGCTCAAATGCCTCGGCATCACCATCGCGCACGCGAAGCATCAACAGCGTGGATGGATCGGAGATTGTTGCCATGACAGGAGCGATCAATCAGTGGGGTAGAACGCCAAAAAAGATACGTGACTCGTATCTTATCGCCAATTGATTGTTTTCTTATATGGCGACACCGTCTGAGACTCAGTATCAGGCTTTTTTCAACGTTCACACGTACCGAATGTTCCGTCAAAACATCCGATGGGAGCTTTCAGGATCTTCTGAACCTCACTTTTCTTCGGGAAACAGTGGAGCGGAGGAGGCTCGAACTCCCAACCTCGGCATTGCGAACGCCGCGCTCTCCCAGTTGAGCTACCGCCCCGAAAGAAGAAATTGATTCTCTACCCGTCTCTTCCGGGACTTGATCGTACGAACCGCCTGGATGGGTGTCTAGCGGAGGGTATGGCGGTCTACAATACTGAGAGTTTTTATTCCTTATATTTTGGCAGACTGTTTCTCAACGTATGCAAGCCCCTCCAATCATCGTTCGTGGTGCCAGAGAACACAATCTGCGGGATATCACTGTTGGCCTCCCACGGGGCCGATTGGTTTGTCTTTCAGGAGTCAGTGGATCGGGTAAGTCGAGCCTTGCCTTCGATACGCTCTACGCAGAGGGGCAGCGACGTTACGTTGAAAGTCTTTCAACATTTGCACGACAGTTTCTGGGCCAACTTCCGCGGCCCGACGTCGATAGCGTGACAGGCCTTTCGCCTTCGATTTCAATTGCTCAGAAATCAGCTGGTCACAATCCGCGATCGACAGTTGCGACGATGACTGAGATTCATGACTTTCTCCGTGTGCTCTATGCGCGGGTTGGCACGTCATACTGCCCAACATGTGACAAAGTACTCGAGGCCCAACCACGAGACCAGATTGTTGAACGAATTATCAGTTTCCGAACCGGACAGCGATCGATGATTCTGGCTCCACTTGTCCGACAAGCCAAAGGCACCCATCGTGACCTTTTTACAGACTTGGTTCGTCAAGGATTTACCCGAGCGCGTGTTGATGGAACTGTCCATCGAGTCGAAGATCCACCTGCTCTCGAGAAGCAGTTTAAGCACACGATTGAAGTTGTTGTCGATCGGCTCACGATTTCAGAAGAAACCCGTAGTCGTCTTGCGGAATCTGTTGAACTGGCCATCAAGACAAGCGGTGGCCAGGTAATCGTAACCAGTGAAGGCGGCGAATCAGACGACCAGCCGGAAGACCTGACGCTCTCAAGCCAGTTCACGTGTGTCTCTTGCGGGGTGAGCTATGACACACCCGAGCCACAACTATTTAGTTTTAACAGTCCGCTTGGTGCCTGCTCCGGCATGCGATGGGCTTGGTGATATTTATGGGATCGATGCCAAGAAATTACTTGTTGACCCATCACGTTCAATCAAGAAAGGCTGCTTCGGGGTTCTTGGGCGATTCCGAGATATGCCCCGGTGGACACGACGGCTTTTCAATGCGGTTGCTGCTCACGCTGAGAAAAAGAAAAACTACGAAGCCGGCGTCATGCTTGATACGCCCTGGCAGAAGCTGACACCCACCCAGAAAAAAATCTGGTTGCATGGAACAGGTCTTGAAACCATTCAGGTTTCGTGGCGACGTGGTCGTGCCGAACGGGGAGCCAAAACGAAATTTGAAGGTGTCCTCGCGATGCTGACAAATCGTTGGCGGAATGCAAAAAGCGGAATCATGCGGCGGATGCTTGAAAAGTACATGAGCGTTAAGCATTGCCATGTGTGTGATGGTGCGAGACTGTCTCCACAATCACGAGCCGTTCGGATCACCTCAGCAGTCGCATGTCCAACTGCATCTCCCACTACCAAGAGGAAAAAGAAAACTACTTCTAAAAAATCAAAATCTCGTGAAGCCACCTGGGAACTCTCGTTAGACAAATTCTGTGCGCTCCCTATCAGCGAAGCTCAGGTCTTTATTTCAGATCTTATTCTTGATGACACACAGCAGATCATCGCGACAGAACTCCTGAAAGAAATTCGGAGTCGCCTGCAGTTTCTTGACCAGGTTGGACTTGGCTATCTTGCGCTTGATCGCAAGGCACCGACACTTTCTGGAGGTGAGAGCCAGCGAATTCGGCTGGCGGCCCAGATTGGCTCGGGGCTTTCCGGCGTTCTTTATGTACTCGATGAACCGTCAATTGGCCTCCATCCACGAGACAACATTAAATTGCTTGGAGCACTTGAAACGCTTCGAGACAAGGGAAATACCGTTGTTGTCGTCGAGCACGATGAAGAGACCATACGTGCCGCCGACTGGGTCGTTGACTTTGGACCCGGCCCCGGAAAACGTGGTGGCGAGGTCGTTGCAGCTGGGTCACCGCAGGACATTGAAAAAAATAGCCGCAGTATCACTGGTGCATTTCTTTCCGGACGTGATGCAATTGTACTGCCGGAAACACGCCGAAAGCCGGATGACCGAACACTTATTCTTGAGGGTGTTCGTCATAACAATCTAAAGGGTATTGACGTTGAGATTCCTCTTGGGCTGTTTGTCTGCATCACTGGTGTCTCAGGAAGCGGCAAGAGTTCACTCGTCAGTGACGTTCTCGAACCGTCCCTGCGGAGCATGCTTGGTAGTGACGCTGCGGTGCCGGGCGACTTTGATGCGCTCGTTGGTGGAGAACAACTTGATAAAGTTATCGTGATTGACCAGTCACCAATTGGCAGAACACCACGAAGTAATCCGTCGACCTATGTCAAAGTATGGGACGATATCCGCAAACTCTTCACGATGCTTCCAGATGCTCGGCGTCGTGGCTGGAAAGCCGGCCGGTTTTCATTCAATGTCGCAGGTGGTCGCTGCGGGGCATGCGAAGGGCACGGATCAACGCGTCTCGACATGGACTTTCTTGCTGATGTCTGGGTCACGTGTGATGTGTGTGGTGGTACTCGCTTTGCCCAAGACACGCTTGAGGTGCGCTGGAAAGGTAAAAACGTTGCTGACATTCTGGCAATGGAGGTAGGCGAGGCACTCGAATTCTTTGCCGATGCTCCAGATATTGCTCGAAAGCTCCAGACGCTCTGCGATGTCGGGCTTGATTATCTGCATCTTGGCCAGCCATCACCGACCCTCTCTGGTGGTGAGGCACAGCGGGTCAAGCTTTCTCGGGAACTTGGAAAGCGTTCGACCGGCAACACGCTCTATATTCTGGATGAGCCAACGACCGGCCTTCACATGCATGATGTTCGGCAACTTCTGGATGTGCTTGATCGGCTGGTGGATGCAGGCAACACGGTTCTTGTCGTGGAACACAATCTTGATGTAGTGAAGCGGGCTGATCATGTTATCGATCTTGGCCCAGAGGGTGGTGCTGGTGGTGGATATATAGTCGTCGAAGGGACACCAGAAAAAGTTGCTCGAACGGCTGCGTCGGAAACAGGCAAGGCACTTAAGCCAGTCTTGGTTCAGGCCAAAGAACGTGCTTCGAAAAATAAAACCGGGAAGCGCCGACCAGTTCGAAAATCATCTGTGGTGACTCCTGCAGCTGTTGAACGTGCTTTGAAGAAATCACTGACGGCGATCGAAAAACAATCTCGTGACCCTGGGCCTCCGGCGATGATGGTCCGTGGAGCAGCACAGCACAACTTAAAACAGGTGAATGCCGATCTTCCACGTGGCGCCATGACTGTCTGCTGCGGTCCGAGTGGATCAGGGAAAACATCACTCGCTTTTGACACGTTATATGCTGAGGGGCAACGTCGATATGTTGAGAGCCTGTCGCCATATGCTCGGCAGTTTGTTGGGCAGGTACCAAAACCAATCTTTGAGAAAATTGAGGGCTTGGCTCCGGCAGTTGCCATCGAGCAGCGTTCGACCGGGAGCACACCCCGTTCAACGGTCGGCACATTAACAGAGATGTATGACTTTTTCCGAGTGCTGGCTGCTCGGCTTGGCGTGATGCATTGCCCTGACTGTGGCGTGCCTGTCGGTGCTCAAAGCGTTGATGAGTCTGTTGATCGCATTCTTGAAATTCCTGAGGGAACGCGGATGCTTTTGCTTGCGCCGGTTGAACTCAAGGTCGGTCAGACGCCAGAAAGTTTTCTTACTGGCCTCAAAGCAGCAGGCTATGTCCGACTGCGAATTGACGGAGTGACTTACCGGCTTGATGAAAACCCTCCGCTGGATCGAAAACAGAAAAACAGGCTTGAACTGGTGATTGATCGAATCACTTCCAACCCGAAGGAGCGAAGCCGAATTGCCCAGAGCGTTGAAGCAGCCTTTGAAGCAGGGAACGGAACACTGCTTGTTGCCCGTGCGGTTGATGACGGCCATGGCAATCCTCTGGAAGAGCCTGATTGGCCGATTGATATTCACAGTCGTTTTCTTGCGTGCCCAGAGTGCGGCCAAGGCTTTCGACCGCTTGAGCCGAGAGAGTTTTCATTTAACAGCCCACTCGGCTGGTGTGAGGTCTGTGATGGCATTGGCACACGAACAGGTGTTGAACATCAGTCATTGATTCGTGATGCATCGCTCTCTCTTCTTGAAGGTGCACTCGACTTATGGCCGGACCTTTCTCAACCGCTGAGCAAGGCAATGCTGAAAGCACTGTGCCAGACAACTGGATTGCCCGGGGATGTACCGCTCAATGAGCTCTCTGGAATACAGCAGCGGGTTCTTTTTGAAGGCACTGGTGAAAAATGGATTGATGTCAAACGGCCACGGGGAACACCCGGGCGAGGACCATGGTTTTCGTTTCAGTTCAAAGGCCTTGAAGAAGCCTGCGAAGATGCCTCACGAATGGTGGCTGCAGTACGGCGCAAGGTTGATGCCGTGATGGGCGAGGTACCCTGTAGTGAGTGTGGCGGCAGTCGCCTGACAACTGAAGCTAGTGCTGTCACGTTATGGAAACGTACCCTTGATGTCTGGTGTCGGATGCCACTGGGCAGACTCGCACACGAGTTAGGTGCCATTACGCTCAAAGATGACGAACGCTCGATTGCCGGAGATCTTCTTCGTGAACTCACAAACCGGGCCCAATTCCTTGATGAAATCGGGCTTGAATATCTTGATATGGCTCGGCCTGCAGGCAGTCTTTCTGGTGGTGAGATGCAGCGGATTCGACTGGCGGCACAGGTTGGGAGTGGCCTGACAGGTGTGCTCTACGTGCTCGATGAACCGACCATTGGCCTTCATCCACGTGATACCCACCGACTTATTCAGGCACTTGTACGGCTGCGTGATCTTGGGAACACAATCGTCGTGGTTGAACACGATCGAGACGTAGTGAACGCGGCAGATACATGTCTCGACTTTGGACCTGGAAGTGGTCGAGAAGGTGGCATGATTGTGGCCCAGGCATCGCCCAAAAAACTTGAAAAAATAAAAACAAGTATTACTGGACCGTACTTATCAACACGACGTGCCTGCGACGCCGTGCTTGAGCAGAAAAATGAGCATGGGCGCCGTGAACCGGAAGAATGGCTCGAGCTCAAGGGCATTCGACATCGCACACTGAAAAATCTTGATGTGAAATTTCCTTTGGGTGTTTTGACAGCCGTGACTGGTCCGAGTGGCTCTGGCAAGACATCACTTGTGCTTGATGTCCTGTGGCGGGCAGTTGCTCGACGATTACATGCCTCACGGGAGCAGCCTGGAGCTCATGATTCCATCAAAGGGATGAATAAGATCAGCAAAGTGATTCTTGTTGATCAGGATGCGATTGGTTCGACCCCGGGTTCGACACCAGCAACCTATACTGGTGTTTTTGACCCGATTCGACAGCTGTTTTCAAAGCTCCCTGAATCGCGTACCCGTGGGTTTACGCCTCGCACATTTAGTTTCAATGTACCGGGTGGCCGCTGTGAAGCCTGTGATGGACTCGGGCGGCGACGGGTCGAGATGCATTTTCTGCCGGACGTGTGGGTTGAATGTGAGACCTGTAAGGGCAGACGATATTCAGCTGAGACACTGCATGCGAAGTGGCATGGGAAATCGATTGCGGACGTGCTTGAGATGAGCATTGCTGAGGCAGCCCATCTATTTGAGTCTGCTCCGCAGATTGCACGCATTCTTGGAACGCTTGTTGACGTTGGCCTTGGCTATTTAACCCTTGGGCAGCCGGCACCACAGCTTTCTGGTGGTGAGGCGCAACGTGTGAAACTTTCACGAGAACTGGCAAAACCCGGCACAGGCAGCACGCTGTATATTCTTGATGAACCGACCACAGGCCTTCATTTTTCTGACATTGAAAAATTGCTTCATGTTCTTGAGCGACTTGTTGAGGCAGGCAACACGGTGCTGGTTGTTGAACACAATCTTGAAGTCATTGCTGCTGCCGACTGGGTGATCGATATGGGCCCTGAGGCTGGCGATGGTGGTGGGCAGATTGTGGCGGAAGGTCCTCCAGAAGACATTTTCATTCATGCCGAGCGTTGGGCCAAGCAGAAACAAAAGAAGTTGCTGCGAAGCTACACAGGTGAAGCACTTCAGAGCTTTGTGTGAACTGCAAACTGGCACGATGCCGGTTCGCAAAAGCATAAAAACATTCACCGCTTGCCAGGTATGCAAATGTATCATTCGCAAAGGTAGACCATTCCTCTAGAGAATACTTCCTATGCAGAATGATAATTCGGGGTACTGAGTGGTTCTACGAAAACAAGGCAATCCAAGTGAATCGAGAACAAACAAATAATCATCGATGACACCTGCCCGTGTGTCATTGATTGCTTCTCAAAGGCCTCTAGCTTTTCTAGGCTTTCAAAAACCCGTGGTTTCTGATCTTTTTCCAGATTCTCTACTGCAAATGTTTGTCACGATCGTTGCGACCTGATGACGATGATCACGGAGATGTTTCGGATTTTTCCAACACAGAGCGGAATCGTTGCCATCATGAGCCGTCAATTGATCAGGCATTGCAGGAGTGTCATTGGTCGGAGAGCAGCAACTCTCACCAGACTGTTCCTTGCCATAGTCGTCTTATTCATAGGACTCAGTCCCATCATAAAGATGGCAGGTGCCGCTGAATACATTGTTGAAGACAGACAGACTCCCGCTCCTATATCGAGGGAACGTGCACCACGCACTGCACCGGACCCTTCACAGTTGGCGTCTGGAGCACTATCGTTTGATGGAATAGTCGGTGAAGAAAGCACCCAGTCGATCCTTCAACCCATTGCAGAAGATGCGGATGACGACAGCAGCTGGTCCTCTGAAGGTGCATCGGTTTCTGTCATCGATGATGCAGAAGCAAGATATGTTGATGATCTCGAATCTGAGTGGGTCGTCTCTGGCGATACTGGTGGTCTCTACGCTCCACCAGTCTGCGATACGGACAGTGGCTGGGACTGGACGCATAGCATGAACACATGGGGCACTGCCTGCAAAGATGCTTGCGGTCACATGAATCTCCTCCATACATGCAAAAAAGGCTGCCGTTGCTGCGGACCAGCCTGTTGGACAGGCCGTGCCGAAGCCGTCATGCTGTGGCGAAGTGCACCATACAGCAGGGAACTTGTTATCACTGGCCCAGGGCCAGTTGGATCCTCAATTTTAAATGCGAATCAATTAGAAAGTGGCATGGCAGCTGGCCCGCGTATCCAACTCTTTCGTAAAGATGCCTGCGGTAGTGCCATCGAGTTTGGGTACCTCGGCGCCTGGAGCTTCCAAAGCGAAAAACTGCTACCTGACACTGGTGCCTTGTCCGCATATGCTGCTAGTGACCTAATTGGAGCGAGTACAAGTTTTGAAACTGGCACTGCAAATCTGACCAGCAGCATTCAAACAATCGAAGTGAACAGTCGAACTCCGATGGCGGCTGGAAATGTTCAGTTCATCTGTGGCGTTCGCTGGCTCGAATGGACTGAATCATTTTCACTCGATACAACTACGGGTCCAATCGTTACTGATGACTGGTCCTCTCGAACGGTGAACAATCTCTACGGTGGCCAGATCGGTATCGATGCCCTGCTGTACTCGAACCGCTGGCTGCACGTTGAGTCGGTTCTTAAAGGTGGAGCCTACTGGAACGAGGCACTCTCTCGACAAATTTATCAGCAAAACGGAGCTGGTGTTGAGATATCGGGATATGACTCACCCTCGCCAGCAGCGTTCGTAGGTGAACTTGGGTTCACTGGTGTGATGCCACTTACCTCAAATCTTAATTTTCGGTTTGGTTATCTTGTGTTCTGGCTTCAAGGCATTGCCCAGCCAACTCGACAACTCTCATTGCCTGTCTCAACAACAGGTGATCCACTGGTTCTTCAAGACGGTGGCACAGTTGTCCAAGGCCTTACACTTGGGCTCGAAGGCCGCTGGTAATCGCACGTCACAGATTACTTGGTGAAGCTTCTATCACTCAGTAGGTGACGTTGTTTGATACCTTGTAGGCTCCTGTTCCAGTATTCGCTACAGCTGCCACCTGGAACTGATACGTCTTGCCGCGTGTAAAGTGACTGCCAGAGAGTAGCTCGCTATTAAATGTGTCTGTCGCAATATTAGACCACGCACTTGTACCTACCTCCCGATACTGAATCTGATAATACTGGAAGGTTACACCTGCGGGCATTGTCACTAGATCCCACAGCACCTGAATATTATTACCCTCTCGCCATGCACTCACTCGAGCGGGTGCTGGTGCTACTGATCCAACGGTAACAGTCCCTGACTGTGCGTATGCACCCGTTCCGAAGCGTGTGATTGCAGCAACCTGGAACTCATACGATTGACCAACAGAAAGCCCGGCTACATTTGCTGAGAGGCCTGTAGAAACTCCGTCAGTATATGTAAGCCACGTCGAACTACTCGCTAGCCTGTATTGAACAGCATAGTCCGTGATATCACTACCACCGTCTGACGTAGGAGCACTCCAAGTCAGATTGACAGTGCTTCCGGCATTTGATGCTGTGAGATTTTGCACAACACCAGGCAATTCAAACGGTTCGGCTGAAACAGTAGCTGCGGATGAAGAACCAACTGCGTTCACTGCAACGACTTCAAAGTTATAGACAACACCGTTGTCTAACCCTGCCACTGTGGCCGTCGCTACTGACTCTTCAATCGCAATGGTGCCATCAAAGGTTGCCCACGTTGGATCTGACTGTTTCTTATATTGAATTTGGTGACTTGTGACTGTCAGTGTTGATGCTGGGACAGTCCACGTCAAGGCGACGGCTCCATCCTGTGCCGATGCTGCCAAATCGGTAATTTGATCTGGGACATTACCCGGCACAACGCTTGTTGATTCTGCTGACCACGCTCCCTGGCCTTTTGGATTCACCGCAGCGACTCGCACGACATATGAAACACCATTATTGACACCGGTGATTGTTGCTGATGTCGCGGTCGACGTTCCATCAGTAAACGTCTCCCATTGCGTTCGAGAAGCACGCTTGTACTGGACAACATAGTCCGAAATTGGCTTTCCGCCATTGTCAGGGGCTGACCATGTAATGCCGATTGAACCATTGCCCGACGTTGGTGTACTCAACACAGGGGCACTCGGCACTGTATGTGGCACAGCAGGACCACCGGTAATCTCAGTTGAACTGCCAGTGGCAATCGACGTCTTCGTACTGACACGGAATGAATACTCATTTCCATTCACAAGCGGTACACCATTATGGCTGCTTATCGTTACGGACGTTGCTGTTGAGACGTCTGACTCAGCGACCCAATTCGCTCCGCCATTATTCGTCGATTCGATGATGTAATCAGTCACTGGGTATCCGCCCGTGTCGGCCGGAGCTACCCAACTGAGGCTAATCGCACCATCTTCTTCAGTGAACGCCAGGCCGGTCACAACACTAGGAGTACCTCCCACGACCACCGTGTTCGATGTTGCAACAGGTCCATCCCCGATAGTGTTCCTTGCAAACACTTCTGCAACAACAGTATCACCAGTGCTTAAACCAGATTCTGTTACAGGGCCTGGAACATTTGAGTTCCAATTATCATCAACAAAAGCCAACGAATTAATTGAGAACCTCACAACATACTCATCAATACCAACGGCGCCGTCTGTACCAGGGTCCCAGTCCAACGTGACTGCTCCAACTCCTGCAACAAGTGTCATGTTTTGTACCAGTCCAGGCACACCCTGCGGTGTTTCCGTCACGGTTGTTGTCGCATAAGGCCCCTGATCACGAGCATTTCTTGCTGCGACTCGCAGCAGATATTCAACTCCACCAGTCAAACCGCTTACTGTTGTAGATGTCGTTGTTGGATTTGGCGTGTGCGCCGTCCACGTCACCCCAGCGTCTGAAGAATATTCAACGACATAATCCACAATTGAATCTGTGCCGGCCAAATCTTCACCGTCATCTGTGGGGGCAGTCCACGAGAAGTCCAGTGCCGCATTACCAGAAACAACAGCCAGATTCAGAGGGGCGGTCGGCAGGCGAAGTGGTGTGATGGCAGCAGATTGTGGTGAAAACTCACCATTCCCTACTCTATTGACGCCTAGGACCCGGAAGCGATACGGAGTGCCATTCTGTAGATCGACTCCATCATGTTGTGTGACCGTTGCTGTCGTGAGAGTTGAGGTACCGTCATCAAATGCCACCCATGTCACTCCATCATCAACGCTGGTTTCAATGATGTAGTCTGTAATCGGTGCACTTACTGATGTTGATGGCACACCCCATGACAGCGTCACCTGCTCGTCACCGGAGACACCAAGTGGTGCAGACGGTGCGCTTGGTATATCGAGCAAGACGATACTAAATTCCGTTGTCCCAGTAACCGAATCGTTGACAAGGAGTGTATTTCCACCAAGGTCCTGTACCGTTGGTGCCACTCGCAGGTTGTAGTCACCAAGCGTGAAGGTTGACGCTGCAGCGAATACAACCTGATTTGTATTGGTGTTGTACTGGAAGAAATAGTCGTTTCCGGCCTCAAGAACCTGACCGTCTCGTTGGAGGAGGAACGCGGTGAGTGTCACTTCGGCGTCACTCACGACAGACGCTGCTTCCTCAAGTTCAATCGTATTCATTGTTGAATCAACAGCAGCAATCGCATTTGCAGTAGCGACACCGCTGATGCCGTTAATCAAGACACCGGCACTCACCGAAGCAGCATCGCTCACAACTAGTCGATTCGTTGAAACCGTTGGTGTATCCCCAAACCCAAACGAGATCACTGAATTATCAACTGCTGTGACAGGGCCGCTGAGCGTGAGTGTCGTCCCTGCAATGCTTGTAACAGTGACTCCAGCGTCGACGTTATTAATCGACACTGATGCGTTTGCCAAAAGACCACTGTAGCCAACTGTATCAAGCGTAAGTGTGTCGAGGTTTACAAAGTCACCAGAGGCTCGTGCAAAGACACCTGTGACCGTCACGCTGGTATCCTCATTTTGTGTCACACTGACCTGATCAATTCCAGTACCAATATCAGAAAGCTGGAGAACAAATTTTTCTTGTTGACGAGCTGCATCACCTTCCAACTCCACTGCATGGACTGTATTGTTCAGGTCGACCGGAGCAATCTTTGACTGGTCCAATGGAGACGCCAGAGTGGCTTCCGGCTGAGTGAGATCGAGCCGTTCAATTGCTCCACGATCCTTAAATGCATTGAGACCCAAACCAGGAATGCTTGCAACATCCGGGTCATCGTCACGGGTCAATCCATACAAGTCCTTCTGAGGCGCAAGAATTGGTGAATCAGGAATATTGATGGCATCTTTTACGACAGTAAATCCTGGTCGATCCTCAAGTGAATTCATGGAACTATCTATGATCCGAGAATTCGCTGCAGGATAGAAATTGTTCCGTGCTTTATTGACGAATGGATCTTCGGTCAGTGTAAGGCCCAGCGACTGATTTGCCCCATCAACTTCTGTCCCAACAAGATAGAAGGCACTCGTGCCAATCACGGTGCTGGCATCACCGGCACCGTCAAGTCTGCTTGATGAATCAACTTTGACGCCAGTGTCTAATTCCGAAAAGACATTGTTCATGATTGTTGGTGCAGCATTGTTTGCGACATCAATACCAATGCCACTCCCACCACCGTAGATTGTGTTATTCACCAGACGACCATACGGCCGAACACTATCTGTATCATTTGCTGTATCGGCTGAACCACCAAAATAGATGCCGGCAACCCCAGCATTGGCGACAACAGTATTGGTCACAACCGCACCCGGCACGAGACCTGCGTTATTGAGAACAGCACGATTCTGGGCAACACCAAGATCAGGCGACTGGCTTCCGTCACCAACTCGTCCGGCATCAATACGGATGCCGTAGGTTGATGCATCTGTCACAATCGTATTCTGAACAATGAACTGCCCTTGCTGGTTTTCAAACTCATTGTTCTTGTCACCAACAAGACCCGACGTTGCAATAACCGGAGCAGTACGAATAACTGCATTTCGGACTGTTATACCGCCCTCGTTTGCATCGGAACGGAAGACGCCAATGACAGTCGTATCACTCAGCACGAGGCCTGCCCCGCCAAGATCGACCTCCAGTGTCGTTTCATACGTACCAAAACCCCGAAAAGTTGTAGTCGTAGAGAAATTGGCGATTCGGGTCCAGTTGATTCCGCCGTCTACACTGAGAGCCACACCGTCTCCGGTTGGGAGGTCAGTTTCATCATCAATTGTAAATGCGTCCGGCAGTTGCGTCAGTCGTTCATCTTCATCAACCGAGTAGTTCAATTCGAGAATCGCTGCAGGTTGGTTTGCGAGATCGACCGCCCACTTCAAAACACTGTGCTGCGTTGTGTTAGTTGCCCCGTCACCCTCCAAGCGCGTACCTTGTCCCCCTCCCGGTGGACCACCGTTTACGACGGTATGACCAGCTTCAGTTACAACAACACCATCTACAACATCCAGGGAATTAAACTCAAGTTCATGTGAAATAACCGCAGTTTCTCGAACCATTCGGTCATTCGTGTCAAATGTCGTATTGATGGTCACACCATCGACTGGCACGCCAGGGAGGGTTGGATCGAGAAACCCAATCGTTTCATTGTCTTGACTACCAAACTCAGACCCACGACGAATTTCAAGTTGATACTCACCTTGCAGGACCTGCTCTGGGTAATCAAAGGTTGAGCGATCTTCATTGAAGCTGAAGAATTGTTCATTCGCTTCAGAACTTGCGTTGACAACAGCCTCACCACGCTCTGCGAATCCAACGGTGATATTATCAATATTGAATCCGCGATAGTTATTGTCTTCGCTTCGTGCGGTGGGGCTTCCAAAATCTCCGAGTTCACTACCAAGACCTTGGATATCATCTCGGTTCACACCGGCACTGAAGAAATCAATAAGGTCGCCACCCCCGTATACATCTTCAAGTTCAACAGCGACATCAGTCGGCCTTAGCACAACGGTATTCGCTACTGTATCGATAGAGATCACCGTTGCTGTGCCTGTTGAGCTTTCAGTCGCATCAATAACTATTTCAGCATTTGGTTTCGCTATATTACCAACAACTTCGACAAGCCCCTGCACACTATCGAGCTCAACTGTTACATCGTTTTCTAGATTCCCAATCGCAGTGACTGACACAACTGATCGTGTTGCATCTGCAACGATCTTGGCGTTATTGATTTCACCACGACGGTCGAGGTCACCACCGGTACTGAAATCAAATCGCAAAAGCACTGAACTCGCACCGGCAAATTGACCAAGATCAACACGTGCCTGCCGCCACTCGGCGGTGTCAAAGAGTTCTTGCACCTGTTGCTTCTCACTTGCATCTGACCCTGCATTTGCAGCATTGGCTGACGGAGTGAGTCGTGGCGGCAATTCGGCCTGAACACCACCATCGAGTGCCGATCTCTGCTGATTATTCGTTGCCAACAGTTCCCACGTTGCACCACCGTCTACGGACCCAAGAACTCGTGCACTGTCCCGCATGACATCTGCTCCAGCCTCATTGTCCTGTGCGTCCTGAGTTTCCAACCAATATGAAAAGTACAACGTCGGCTTGTCCGTGGCGGTGTACCCAGCCAGGCTAAATGCGTCTGTCTGCATTCTGCCGTGTGCCCCACCCGGTAGATCATAAGTTGATTCAGAGATATCAAGTCCTGCACTCAGGTGCCGCTGCCAGACACCACTACTGCGAACACCGAACTGGCCAGCCTGGCCGCCATCAACATCTGTGTATTCAACATACGGCGTGTTCCCAGCAACCCATTCTTCAAGACCAAAATGCATGCTCTGGCCGCCAGTTACAGTACCTACCCGCGTCAAATCATGAGTAGTTGATGATGTAATATTGTCAGATCGATCGTTTGTCGGGTGCCACAGATTCACATCAAGTGGCGAGAATGCGAGGCCCCTTACACCATTACCTGTCGCATTCGAAATCCAGCTGTCGGCGATACCATCACCATCAGAATCAAAGACGTTATCAACAATCACCGGCTCTCCACCGGCACCGCCAGTTGGGTCGATACAGAAAAGCTCCCCATCGGTTGTAACAGCAAAGAACGTACCAGCGAACCTTCCACCCTCGAGATTGACAGGCCCAGTGGCCAGCCCACCGAGTTGTCGGCCATTAAGAATCTCGGGGGTATTAAAGTCGACTACATTGAAGACGTCGAGCGTGCCTTGTGGGGGATTTTCCCCACCATGGCCTCGTTGTTCCAATCTGAAGAATTGTCCGTCGCGACTGACTGCAAAGAGGCCTAAATCTTTATTCTCATTCAAGAACTGCAATCCGACGGTAGGACTTGTAATAGTCGGATCAACATCGCCCATATAACCAAACCGGTGTGCAGGATTAGCAGCTGTATTCGACGACGCATTACCATTCGTATCTGCACCATAAATCCTTGACGAGTTTCCATCACGGACAGCGTAATAGGTGGCCGAATCAGCTGACCCTACGTTGTTTGAGCCTGCATTGTATACAGCAACTCCTGAATAACCGATTGCCAAAGCGTCTGGACTACTATTCGTTTTCCAATAGTCCGTTGGTTGCGGATCACCTGGCCGGTTTGGAATCGAATCTCCCCACAGTTGGGTTCGACCACCTGTCGCTGGATCGATCTCATAGACCGTACCAACATTTGCCGCGCTTCCCTCATTCATATACACCACAAGGCGACCATCGCTGAGCATATCAATATCGGCCGCTGATTGATTACCTGCGTAGGTGTATCCTGCTGGCTGAGTGTCAGCGACTCCCGTAAATGGATTGATCGTTCTCAGTCTGTTACCCTCAGTAAGAAAAACTGTCATGTCGGCAAGCGTAAATGGCTGCACATTGGCTTGCAGTGCAAAACCATCCGCGGTACTGATGACCGATCTGCCTTCATTCTGAGCTGGACCAAGGACGCTGGCTTCTCGGAAATAGCCCGCTAAACCAATCTTGTCGTCGACAATTCGATTGAGTGACGACAGTGGCTCAAGGCGAACATCTGGATTCGTCGCAGTACTTTCAAAGTTCTGGTCCAACTGATTTGGTAGCTGTGCATTTGTCGACACGGCAACATAGTATGTGCCCTCAGTCAGTTGCACTGTTCCGATAAACGGATCATTCACGCCTGCAGAGCCTCGAGTCAGATCATCAGCATCGGTATTACCCTGTGAAGGATCTGCTACATCGTCTGCAATATTCGAATCACGACCTACGTAAATAAGTTCATTGGTATCGGCATCAAATACAGAAATCGTGTAATCACCACGAACGCCAGAACCAAAATCAATATCGAAGGTTGTCGCCCAGGTTTTGGTGCCATCATTAATATCTTCAAGAACCTGAATCTGCTCGTAGTCCACCTCGAATTCGTACCAGTCGACATCCGTCGCATTACTCATGTCGCCAGCAACGCTGATTGTATTTCGATCAATCGCCAGTAGATTACCCAACTGCTGGGCAGCTGAGGACGTATCATTCGCTGTTTTGTCTTCCCCTGCCGTACCCGTAAGTGGTGTGTTATTCGGCAGGCCGGTTACATCAATACCCGTTGTCGCATAGCGAACATCTGCAAAGGTTACGACTGAACCTGGCTTTTCATCTTGCTGTCGAAGACGCATGCGGAGCTGGTACCGTCCACTTGTCTTGCCTGCATCAACTGTATCTACAGGTGTACCGGCTTCAGCCTGGCTTCTTACCCGAACAAAATACTGTGATTGTCTCCCTGCAACTCCCGGCAGAGTCATCCGCAGCCCAGCATCTCGCGGATTCGAGGAATATGAGTCTGGACCACGGTGAGCATCTTTGTTGAGTGAGTATGCACCAAGATCACCATTTGGCAGGAAGGCCAGCCCATCAGCATCAAGAGGAACACGGGAAAATTCGTAGGAAAGATCACGTAATTCGAGAGATGCTGTTGGCGGCACATCAAATTCGAGCGTTACAACACCAGTCATAAGATCAACAGACGATTCACTTGTTGCTTCGCTGACCGGATCACCAATAGCAGTGAACGCGAACGTTCCATCTCTGGCTACAGAAAATTCCTGCGTTGCCGTATTGCCCTGATAGATAACACCAGCAAGCGTTCCAGGCAGAATATTGGAATGATCCAAATTAAAGCCACGCTGGGCGAATGTTATCTGTGCACCATCAGCAACATTAACGGTCCTCGCCACTGCAGGATCGCCTGTATCACCAAACCCAATTAAATTATTTATTCCGTCGACACTCAGAACAGTTGTTCCTGGATCAACACCTTCTCCGCCGACGGGTGAACCAATACTGATATCGGTAATGTCATCAATTGTAATGGTGTCAGCTACAAAGCCGAACCCGATGGTATCGGTGTTCAGAATATCAACTGGTGCATCAAGTTCGATCACTGCGCCAGCTGTCGGATCAAGCGTGTCAAATAGGTCGAGTCCACCTGCCGCAATACGTGTACCGTCTGGGATACCCGCCGCACCGTTTACAAGGACGCCTTCTGCAATGCCGGTTGCGTCACCAACTGTGACACGAGTTGTGGTCTTCGTGCCAGCAAACGAGAAGTCAACGAAGTCAGCATCTTCTATCGTGATATCACCGCTCAGACGAACAGTGTTCGCAACAAGGTCGATACCACCAGCTGCAACCGTCTCACCAGTTGCAACACCGTTTACCGTGACGGCTGCACCAACAGTTGCTAAGGCTGCATCATCGACACGAATGTGATCTGTTGTGACTGGAGCTCCAGCAAACGCAAAGCCAAGCACGTCATCATTAGCAACATCTATATCACCGCTAGCCGTGAGCTCACCAGCCGCAATGCCGGTTACTGTTTCACCAGTCGCAGTACCATTTAGGGTGATGGCTGCACCTGCAACCGCACCATCAAGGTCGTTTGTATCAATCGTGATGGTGTCAGAGTTAAAGCCGAACCCAATGGTGTCGGTGTTCAGAATATCAACTGGTGCATCAAGTTCGATCACTGCACCAGCTGTCGGATCAAGCGGGTTAAACAGATCGAGTCCACCAACCGCAACACGTGTTCCGGGATCGATACCAACCGCACCGTTTACAAGAACGCCTTCTGCAATGCCGGTTGCGTCACCAACTGTGACACGAGTTGTGGTCTTCGTGCCAGCAAACGAGAAGTCAACGAAGTCAGCATCTTCTATCGTGATATCACCGCTCAGACGAACAGTGTTCGCAACAAGGTCGATACCACCAGCTGCAACCGTCTCACCAGTTGCAACACCGTTTACCGTGACGGCTGCACCAACAGTTGCTAAGGCTGCATCATCGACACGAATGTGATCTGTTGTGACTGGAGCTCCAGCAAACGCAAAGCCAAGCACGTCATCATTAGCAACATCTATATCACCGCTAGCCGTGAGCTCACCAGCCGCAATGCCGGTTACTGTTTCACCAGTCGCAGTACCATTTAGGGTGATGGCTGCACCTGCAACCGCACCATCAAGGTCGTTTGTATCAATCGTGATGGTGTCAGAGTTAAAGCCGAACCCAATGGTGTCGGTGTTCAGAATATCAACTGGTGCATCAAGTTCGATCACTGCACCAGCTGTCGGATCAAGCGGGTTAAACAGATCGAGTCCACCAACCGCAACACGTGTTCCGGCCGATCGATACCAACCGCACCGTTTACAAGAACGCCTTCTGCAATGCCGGTTGCGTCACCAACTGTGACACGAGTTGTGGTCTTCGTGCCAGCAAACGAGAAGTCAACGAAGTCAGCATCTTCTATCGTGATATCACCGCTCAGACGAACAGTGTTCGCAACAAGGTCGATACCACCAGCTGCAACCGTCTCACCAGTTGCAACACCGTTTACCGTGACGGCTGCACCAACAGTTGCTAAGGCTGCATCATCGACACGAATGTGATCTGTTGTGACTGGAGCTCCAGCAAACGCAAAGCCAAGCACGTCGCCGTCGGCAACATCAAGAGTACCTGGTGCCGTCACAGTCAGACTGCCAGCTGCAATGCTATCAACAGTGAAAACCGTAGCCACGCCATTTACAGCAATTACTGCGCCTGCTACCGCGCCATCAAGGTCATTCGTATCAAGCGTGATAGTGTCAGAGTTAAAGCCGAATCCAAAACTACTGGCATTCGAAACACTGATTTGCTCCGACAACTCGACCGTATCACTCGGCAGGTCGGAGTCACTGACCCGAGTCAGCCCTGTTATACCTGTACCCACCACTTTGACGGCATTCACAACACCACTGGCGTCATCAAGGACAATACGATTAGTCGTTACCGCAGTGGCATTTGGGAAAATAAAGCTGACGATATCATCCACGGCTACAGTTATCGTCCCAGAAAGACTTACCGCATCCCCTTCGATGCCGGTTACAGTGAGCCCTTCAGGCGCACCGTTCCTAAGAACAGCAGCGCCGACAAGCTGATCGTTATAAGTATTGGTATCAATCGTGAGCGTAGTTACGTCGGTCTGTACTGCGTCAATTTCTGCCCACACACCTATTGCATTGGCCTCGAATCCATTCACCTCGGCAGCAACACCATTTGCAAGGCCGACAACACCGGCCACTGCCTGCTCAACACCTTCAACAGCAGCAGCAACACCATTGGCAACACCAACAACACCAGTCACTGCCTGCTCAACACCTTCAACAGCAGCAGCAATACCATTGGCAACGCCAACGACGCCCGTAACTACCTGCTCAGGCCCCACAACAATTGCTTCACCACCGGCATTTTCTGCCACATCTGCTGATGCATTTGCTCGGGCAACGCCAATATCATTCATTGAGTCAAATGATCGTGCTAAGACATTCCCGCTGGCGTCAAGAATTTCCAGTTGGGTATCTAATGCATCTGAAGTTTTATCGATGTCAAACCAAACCTCAGATCCACCATAACCGTAGAACGAGTAGACATCGACATCCGTTGGGTCATCAGCGGCAATGGTACCGTGCACTTCAAAACCGAGCCGCTGAGCATCGTCACCATTTTTTTCCTGCGTTGATTCAAACGTGTTCGTTTGACCAACAAGATTGGTCTCTGGGTTGTTTGGTGCGATGATGCCGACGTATTCTGCAACATTGGTAGTATTGTTTACATCAAGACCTGCCGTATACGCCCGCTCTGACTCAATAAAAACTCCCACATTTCGATCGTTTGAAAGTGGGTCAAACTTCAGGCTTCTCCAATCTCCTGCCGAAGGCGTTGAATCTGTGCCGTCGGCATTCGTATCAAAGACTGGAAAGCCATTGATATCAAGGCTTGCACCCACGGTATCATCCGCCAGTGATGTCAGAACAACGGGATAACCTGGCTGACCAACGATTTGTACCGACCCACCAATCCGGTCACGAATATCCAGTGCTTCACCAGAGGCTGTAAGTCCTGCATCTGGACTATCGAGTTTCACAACAAGACTTGACTGACTGTTACTTAAAAGTTTCAGCCCTGTCTCAGTATGAAAATTGTTTACTTCAATAGTGTCTCGAAGCACATGAACGATGTCCGCATCATCCCAGACCTTTTCACCGGTCACCTCTTCAGCTCGGATGTCCATCCCAGCAATCGCACTACCCGCCGAAGCCCCAGCGGGTGGGAATAATTCTGTACCACCAGGTGTCGTGTAGGGATCAGCTCTCGCATAGTTCACTTCATAACCAAGGTCATCAAACAGACCTACAGTGAGCATGCTTAGTACGCTGTTTGGGTTCCAACTTGGCGTCATGATTTCAACACCAAACTCTGTCTCATCCCAATGGCTTCCCCCTACCTGCATTGGAATGGCTTGTGCACCAGGACTAACTTTTTGATATTGAGCCAGCGCTTGCGGACCAAGGAAATTTGTGTTGGCGTCGAGGTAGTTGAAGTCATCAAGTACATTACTTACAAACCCAAGTGCATGCCCAAGTTCATGGATCATGACCTCAGTAAGTTGCTGAACATTGCCAGTGTCGGCCATGTCGACACCAACTTCGCCCGTGTAAGGGAGAAATGGATTTGGGTCACTCGCTGAACGTCGGAGTCGTGGACCAGCATTAGCCAACACCCCTCCAGTACCGTCACTATCAGGGTCCCCGAGCAGACCGGCTTGAACTATTATCTGGAAATCATCGATTTCTCCTTGATCACTCAGATCACCAATAATAATTTCTTCCCATCTGGTAACGGCAGCTGCTGTTGCTGTTTCTACATTGGCGTTTAAGCCAGTGCCAAAAATGACGTCGATTGTAAATTCACTGGTGACCGACGAGTCTCCTCCAAGAGTGTCGGAGATTCGATTCTCACGAATCAGTGGCCCCTGATTGAGGTCAAACTGATCAAATCGCTCAACCTCACCCGTCTGCCGACCATAGTCAGCCTGCACTTCATCTGTTAGTGCGTTGGAGTTAATCGATATCGTTGCCCCGGCGTTGTTGCGAAGATCGTTACCAGCAATGATCGGCTGTGACCCACGAACGAAAATTGTTGCTGCCTCATTGCCTCCGCGTGCATTCCGCGTTCCGGTTGCATTTCCATCTGCATTAAATTCAATACGAGTATTCGCTAATCGTAGATCACCTTGGTGCGTTTCAATTGCATTGAATCGATCAAAGCCTCCCTCAATCGCAACGAGGCCACCGGCATGTGCAAGGTAGGCATTATCTATGCTGATATCCGACCCAACATTGCCAACGATGCCACCCCAGTCACCAGCAGCGTAGGTATCTGGCAAGTTCCCATTGGAATCAAATGTGCCCCCTGCTCCGTACCGATTATCTCCAAAACTCGTAAAGACAACCTTGTCGTACCCCTCGCCTTCGGCAATTAACTGAGACCGACCTCTCTCAAGTTCGATGCGACCACCATAGGATTTGACGACAACACCTGGATCAATCTGAAGCCGACCACTCGGACGAATGCTCTCAACACCATTACTATCTCGAACAAATCCACCAGCCCCACCTTCAATAAAGAGATTTTCCTGGAGGACATGGACAACTTCTGTGTCGTTGAACCGTGCTGAAATATCGAGTTTTTCAGTACCTGAACCAAACTCCGTATCAATAAGAAGGAAGACGCCATTGACAGAGTTATCAAAGAGTTGATTGCCACGTAGATCAACACCAATACGACCATTCCCCTCTTCAAAGCTCTGCGGCGTCGCTGCAATTGCCGCACCCGCAGCAGTTGTAATGGTATTGAACCCAAGACTTGGCCGGGTGCCTTCAATCTGAATGGATGCGAACGCCTGAGTTTGAGAATCAACAACCGCCTGACCACCACCGTAGCTGATTACTGAACCGTTGACTGTATTCAGAAATGGGCGGAGTACTTCCCGACCGACATCTCCCTGCCAATCAGAATCGGCACGGAAAACAAGTCCACCCCAGTGCCCACGTGAACGCAACGGTGCTGGACCAGCACTTGCGTCAAACTGTCGATCAGTCGAACTAAACTGAACCGGTTTATTCGGGACACCAAGAACCTGCAAACTGGCACCCGCTCGACTATCACCTGAGAGTGGTGAAGAACTTCCTACTTCAACAATGGAACGTCGCATACGGAATGACGCACCTTCATCGATCATCACGGTGACACCAGCGGGGACGATGAACGTTTCACCATCGCTCAGAATATTTCCCTGGTCATCTTTTCCAACATAGTAGTGATGCGGATTCTCAACTGAGCTCGAGTTTGCCACCAATCCACTGGAAACCTCGTTGCCTTCGTTTCCGACAATCCGGATGATTCGAATATCTGTAGTAAATGAATTCGCCTCTGTAATTGCAGCCTGCACTGTTGTGAATGGGTTCGCGAGCGATCCGTCCTGATCTACTTCAGCGGTCGCAAATCGAAGGCTTGTGTTCGCAGCGACTATTGCTGTTGGTGGAATAGCCTCGCTCATGGTGATGACGTTTCCAACAGGCGCACCAACAACAGTTACACCCTCAGGAATATTCGAGCCATAGACTCGCATGCCAGCGGTAATTCCCGTGGCATCATCTACTGTAAGTTCGGCCGTGTTTGTTGCCTCAGTAGTGACCGTTGCCCATGCAGCGGTTGCAATTTTGTCGACATAAAGTGTTCTGTTCGTTGGTGCTATGCTCGCCTCGGCCGTTTGGAACCAGAACGTAAACACTCCACCGGCTTGACCGTCTCGATCACCATCAAGTGGCGTTCCACTTGCATCTGTCACGGTATTGGTCGATGACGCCTTATCAACATGCTTTATCGCAAGTTGATAGGCACCCTGACTCTGTCCACCGGAGCCACTCTCTTCGATCTCCGGATTGAACTGATCATTGCCTGCTGCCGTCACGGCAACGTAGTAAATGAAATCGTCACCCACACTGTTTTCTTTTGTGAGATCTAATTCGATCCGTGAATCACTTCCAAATGAATCATCATTTCGTGCCACAATAACCCGTTCATTTGTGGCCGGATCTTCACGGTAAAGAGTGAGTACGGTGTCAAGTTTACTGGTAACAGGATCACCAGGACGGTTCACTATGGTTTCAGCAGTAAACGACCCGTCACCGGATAAGGTGAACGTGTAAAGGTCAATATCTGACCCAGCATTCGGAAACAGCTGCCGGGCCTCAACAAGGTCATAGTCGCCGGGGAAAACTGCTTCGCCGTTTAAACCACCTCCCATGATCGATGGCAGATCAAATGAATGGTGAAGGCCAAGAAGCTCACCAATCTGTTGCATGGCCGTTCGGAACCAGAACCCACCATACTCACTGAGACCCCAATTCTCAGTTGAATCCATGATGGCCACATTCCCTGCACTTGTCTGTCCTGCAAGGCCTGCCGGAGTCGTCGGAATCGTCGTATCAAAAGCTCGTAAATCACCAGTCGCAATCGTCATGGTGTCATTCGCTGGTGTCGCCAGATCAGCAGATTCAACAAATTGAACACCGAGATATCGACTGAAGATTTCAAAAATTTCTCGAGTTCGTTGCTTCTGTGTTTCAGTAATTTGATTCGCGAGAGGCTGCCCCTGGGGATCTGTTCCATAGTTCGTTCTAAAGTTGTAGAACCGTGTTGGAATTTCGGTGGCGGGGCCTACAGGAAGAGTTTGACCGTGACGCTCCATGCCCAAATTAACCGGTATGTCTCGGTGCCCTGATTCGTTGATCGAGCCGGCATTGCCAGGGAAATTGAGTTCTTCATTCTCACCTGCAACAACCGGTGCAGTTGAGGTAATTGTTGGAATAGTACTGATAACCCCGTCGATCAAAACCCCTTCAGAGGGCAAGACATTGGGTGTGACTACGTCCCCAAGCCCATTCTGAGCGGTCGCAAAGGAAGTTCCGGCTCCGGCTTCAGCGATAGCACTAGGCGCAACAGGTACACCCGAGCCGCCTATTTCAAGCCGAAACGTTTTATTGTCATCAATTGATGCAAACTCAAGCGCAACACTGTTCGTTGCAGCCGAATACGTTGCAGCTGTAGGGGACACACCGACGCCTTGCTCTGCGGCAGTGGCCTCATCAATTTCGATGAGTTGGTAGAGGCTTGTATCCTCAACCGACGCCTGGTCCATCGGTTCACTGCCATCAAAATAGACGACAATCTCATTAGCCGATTGACTCAGCGTGAGATCTTCTGGATCACCGACTAGGTTCGGACGATCGATTGGCTGAGGCACAACAGACACCACATTTGGCCCCAGACTCAGTCGGAATGGAACTGTTATCGATGAACCATTGTTAAACTGCTCGATAGCACCCGTGTCATCCGGGAGTGTGGTCAGACCACTGATTGTAATCTGGTAGGTATCATCAGGCAGGCTGTTTGCAAAGCGGATAACGACCTGATTCTCATTTGGGGCATCATCGACAACAATTGCACCAGGAGAAACAGTGACATCTTGAAACGACCCAGTCTCACCAAACGGATCATTCGCACGGCCACTTCGCTCGACAGTTATTCCCCCAATAAGAGATGATGGGTCAATTTCCGTTTCTGGCGTAAACCTCAGAACAACCTGTTGAGGTGAAATATCGAGCGATGGTGTCGCCACATCTCCGGCCTGATGAAATGGCGATTCAGTTTCGATATACGAAGCCACGTATTCGAAAGCCAGCATTTTTCGTGGCTCAAGTCCTTCGACTTTTTGAAAAGCACTTTGATCGCGCTGGCGATCTCTCTTACCGACTCGAGATCGTTTCAACCCACCGGATCGTGACGCAAAGAGAAAATGCACGGATCCAAGCCAGCCAGAAAACCTCATAATTATTCATCTTTCCAAAAGGCCAAAGCTAATTTGACTCTGTATATAACGGTTCCCGGTTCGATAGACCCTCACCCCAGCAGGATATCTCGAAACAAGTAAACAACGACTACAATGTGCTTTTGTTACGGTTGTTATTCGTCCCTGAGCCAACTAATTCCGCACCTTGCCTGATAGTGACGGTATCACTTGCCTACGAAGCCATCAATCATTTGGTTTGGTTCTATTTTTGAATAAAAACCTTTCCCAAGTAGAAAATCTCGCTAGATCGTTAAATTCTTCGTTGAACACCAAAAACCAAGACGCCCGGTTTCTTTCATTCTGTTGGTAGATTTCATTCTTTTGGCTGCCCCAGGAGAAAGAACGGGAGGATGCTTATGACTAAACGAATTGTTTCACTCCTACCCGCGGCGACGGAAATTGTATCTGCCCTCGATGCAAATGACTTGCTTGTGGGGCGATCACACGAATGTGATTGGCCTCAAAATGTTGCAGGCCTCCCTGTACTGACAGCTCCAAAAATTGATTCAACAGCTTCCAGCGTTGAGATTGATCAAGCAATCAAGAACAGTGACTCAGTGCCACTGTTTTCACTCGATGAATCGCTGCTTCAAAAGCTCTCTCCTGATCTTATTATCACTCAATCGGCGTGCAGCATTTGTGCAGTCGATGTTGAAGCGGTCGCCGGCATTGCTGCTTCACTTTGCTTACCACACGGTGGCCACCCCGATGTGCTTGCTCTAGCTCCACAATCTCTCCACGAACTCATCGATGACATTGCTCTCGTGGGAAAAAAAATCGGGAAACAAGCTGAAGCTACAAAGCTGATTGCAACACTCAATAAGCGAATGACGGCAGTCACAACAGGCACTCAAAAACTTGAAATGATTCGAGGAAAAAAAGCCTCGAATCGCCCTCATCGAATGGCTCGATCCACCCATGTCGGCCGGCAACTGGGTGCCGGAAATGATTCATATGGCTGGGGCCGTTGACGCCTTGAAGGCCGACGCAGGGAAATCTCACTGGATTGAGTGGCCGGATGTCGCCGCGGCTGATCCAGATATCGTGATCCTTATTCCGTGTGGCTTTGAGTTGGAACGGGTTCTTACTGAAGCAAAGACCCCTGCCGTCTGGCCGCACCTCAAAGACCTTCGAGCGACCCGCGAAGGAAAGCTATTTGCGGTTGATGGACACCATCTCTTTAACAGGCCCGGACCACGACTGGTTGATTCGCTCGAAGTACTGGCTGAGCTTCTGCACCCGGAGAGCTTTCAGTTTGAGGCCACGGCTCGGTTTGCCAAACGAATTGAAACATGATGTTTTCTCAGACCGAATCTGCAGCGACGACTCCGGTCCCTCAGGCCCCCGCAGATTGAAAAAGCTGCTTTTAGACGCTTTTTTGGTGGTTTTGTGTCGTTTGTATCGGTTCGACCCCAGACTCTATGACTCTATATATAGAAAACCTTGTAGTTTTGGGTGACTCTGCGGGTCAGGGAACCTAGACTCCTTACAGAGAGTATGATGCTTCCTTCTGGCCGCCGACTGCGGTACCGGCATCACGGCTCAAAACTCTGAAATACAGGTTCTATGTCTCAAGAATTTCGCATTGAAATCCCTCAAATCGACCCTCGCTGGAGTCGATCATTGGTGCCGCTGGCAGCCATTGTTATTGCAGGGCTCGCACTTCTTTCGAGCAGTGTTTATTCGGTTGGCACCGAAAGCGTTGGTGTGATCCAGCGATTTGGAAAGTACACCGGCACGGTCGACCCTGGCCTTCGCTTCAAACTGCCATTCGGTATCGACCGAGTCACCATCCTGCCAGTGAAGCGGCAGTTGAAAATGGAATTCGGTTTTGGAACTGGTGGGGCAAATGATCTCTATCAGGTTTCACGGGAGCAAGATCGTGAAGCGGACATGGTTACAGGTGATCTCAATGCGGCCCATGTTGAGTGGGTTGTGCAATATGAAATCAGCGATCCGGAGCAGTTCCTTTTTAATCTACGCGAACCTGCCGCCACACTTCGTGACCTGGCTGAAAGTGTCATGCGTGAAGTCATTGGTGACCGCACTGTTGATGAAGTGCTAACCATCGGTCGACAAGGCATCGAGAGCGCTGCTATCGCAAAACTGACCGATCTTGTCCAAAGCCTTGAGATGGGACTTCGCGTGCAGCAGGTCCAACTGAAAAACGTGCATCCGCCGTCTGCTGTGCAGGCCTCATTTGATGAGGTCAACCGAGCCCAGCAGGAGCGAGAAGAAATGATTAATCAGGCCAATGGTGAGTACAACAAAGTTGTGCCGCGAGCCCGTGGTGAAGCTGATCGCACAATCCAGGGTGCAGAAGGCTATGCCGTCAAACGTGTGAACGAGGCAAAAGGCGATATTGCCCGATTTTCAGCCCTTCTTGAACAGTATGAGAAAGCACCTGACGTCACCCGTCAGCGGCTCTATCTCGAAACAATTAGTGAGATTCTTCCCCAACTCGGCAGCAAGGTCATCCTCGATGCAGATGTCCAGCAGTTCTTGCCGCTGATGAACCTCCAACAACTTTCACCGGAGGCAAAACGATGAGCCCCATGCCTATTAATCACCCTGTCCTTGTCTTTGCCCGTCGTGCTGGTGACTTCCTGTTTTCACCGGTTGGCCTTGCAGGCATTGTTCTGCTTGCCATTGTTGTATTTGGCTGTGCCTACACCGTCGACCAGACGGAGCAGGTCGTCATTACCCAGTTTGGTCGGCCCGTTGGCAGCCCGATCAATGCAGTCGATTCGGCCTCAGGTGCCGGACTGCACTTTAAGATTCCATTTGTGCAAACAGCCAACAGCTTTGACAAACGGATTCTTGAGTGGGACGGACAACCAAGTGAAATGACCACGCGTGACAAACTCTATGTTGTGGTCGACACGTTTGGACGATGGCGTATTGCTGATCCGCTGCGGTATTTCCAAAGCCTGCGTGATGAGCGAAGTGCCCTGTCGCGGCTTGACGACATCATTGGCAGTGAGACCCGAAATGTGATTGCCCGGCATGATCTGATTGAAGTCGTCCGTTCAGATAAAGACCGAACCCCTGAACAGGATGCGATCCTTGCAGAGTCTGGTGGAACGATTGGTGTTTTGCCTCCCATTCGAATTGGCCGGCATCGACTAGAAGATCAGATTCTTGCAGCGGCTTCACCAAAAGTTGGTATCTGGGGCATTGAACTGTTGGATGTCAAAATAAAACGACTCAATTATAAGCAGGGTGTCATTGAAAAAATCTATGACCGCATGAAGTCCGAACGGCTTCAGATTGCAGAGCGATTCCGCTCTGAGGGTGCTGGAGAAGCTGCAAAGATTAGTGGAAAAAAAGAACGGGATCTTTCCCAGATTGAATCAGACGCCTATCGCGAAGTCGAACAGATTCGTGGTCGTGCCGATGCAGAGGCCTCTGAAATCTATGCCAACGCGTACACTTCGAGCCCAATGGCAGCTGACTTCTACACCTTTGTAAAGACGCTGGATACCTATAAAACCACGCTTGGCCGAGATAGTACGCTGGTGCTCTCGACGGACAGTGATTTGTTCAGTCTGCTAAAGAGTATTGGGGGGAAAACAGCCCCTAACCCGGCAGCAAACGAGAAGTAACACATTTTGGTGTAACACCAAGCCGACCTCGTCGTCATCCGGGCAGAACCACTTTGTTCAACTCGGAGAACTTCATCATGTCCACAGCCGGTGATCCATCACCCGATGACCCATCATATTGGGTGCTGGAGGCTGTTGAAGCGTACGAGTTACCGTTGCTGAGATATGCTCGACGGTTACTCAACGACTTCGACTTAGCGAACGACGCTGTACAGCATGCGTTTGTCAAACTCTGCGAGCAGTCGCAAGAGCATCTTCAAGGCCGGGTGGCACCCTGGCTGTTTCGAGTCTGTCGCAATAAAGCGATCGACCATCTCAGGCGAGCCGGCCGTGAACAGACGTTCCTTCAAGATGATGGTGAAACTGCAGCCATCCCCACACCGCTGGATACTCGAGAGGAGAATCCGGCAACACTCGCCGAGCGACATGATCTGACGAAGCTTGTTAGTCAGTTGCTCGACCATCTTCCTCCTGCTCAGCGGGAAACACTCGACCTTTGGTGCAGCGGCCTGTCTTCCCGACAGACTGCTGAAGTGACCGGGCGAAGTGAAGCAAACGTTCGGGTGCTGACGCATCGCGGACTGACCACGCTCCGAACGCATCCGCGGATTCGTGAGCTTTTGCACGATGCTTCCACTGAACACACGACGAGGATGTCACGATGAATAGTCACAATCAACACAACGAAAACACGCCAGACAAACGACAGGCTGATGCCTCACAACTCAGTGAAGAACAGCAGGCTCTCCTCACAGCTGAGGCCCTGGGACAGCTCGAACCTGGCTCAGCAGACGCTGCAGAAGCTGCAGAAATACGTTCGGGCCAACACCGTCGTGAAGCCGAACAGCTGGCAGCCGACACAACAAAAATAGCAGACGCTCTTCAATCAGCTGCGACGCAAGAAACTGCGTCACTTGCTGATGACCTAGCACGCAAAGAAGTGCGGCAGGCAGTGCTTGCGGCGATTGCAAAAAATGGCTCAATCGCACCGGCTACGAGTACAGACACAGCAGCCCAACGCAAGAAGACCAGCCGACGCCTTGTTCGTTGGCTTTCCGGGCTGGCAAGTCTTGCTGCGGTGATTGCCGTCATTGTTGTGATGCAACCAGACGTGTTGCAGCAAACGAAAATAGAAAAAGCTCTGGTTGATCAAGCGAATGAACTGTCCAGTGAAATTGCCATGGTGCCAGCCGAAGGCCGGAACAGGTCTCGCCGGGGTGCTCAGATGGAACATGATTTTGCTGATGAACAGCAGAAGGCGATGCCAGCTGCAAAACAGCGTGCAGAGAGCTTTCAGGCAGGACGTTCTGCTGGAATTGCTGGTGACATGATTGCGAGTGACACTGCGGCACGTCAAAGCGGGGTGAAGGTTGGTGGTGGCGCGATGGCCGATGCAGATCAATCAGTTAAGCCTTTGCAGTCGAGCGCGGATGTACTTGCTGCGGCACCAATGCCTACTCGGGTGCCAACTCAGGGTTATCAGGCATCGAAAGGTGAGCTGGAAATGAGCGGACCGGCGTCAACGTTATCTGAACGCCCAACCATGGCTCTCAACAACTCGCTCGCAGTCACTGAACCACGCTCTCTTTCTCGGAGCCGTGCGATGAAGAAGAGCAAAACACGGGTAATCGAATCTGACGATATGTTTTTCGAACGTGAAGTGCCTAAACGACACTTCCAGCCAAACCGAGAAACCTATGCTGCCATTACAGAAAATCCACTTCGTGACCCGATGCGGGAGCCACTTTCAACCTTTTCTGTGGATGTTGATACGGCAAGCTATGCAAACGTAAGGCGGTTTTTGAATAGTGGTCGGCGACCACCAAAAAATGCTGTGCGTATTGAAGAGCTCATCAATTACTTTTCATACGATGATCCGGCTCCGACTGGGGACGACCCATTTTCTGTGTCGCTTGAGGCAGCTGCTTCTCCCTGGCATGCAGACAGGCTGGTCGTTCGCATTGGGCTGAAAGCGAAGGACATTGACCGTGGTGAACGGCCAGCTGGCAACCTGGTGTTTCTGGTCGATGTGTCGGGGTCGATGTCGGCGGCAAACAAGCTGCCGCTTGTGAAACAAAGCCTCAAGATGTTGGTACGAGAGCTTTCTGCCAACGATCGTATTTCACTCGTCACATATTCTGGCAATGCTGGCCTGAAACTTCCACCGACATCGGGTGACGACAAGGAGACAATACTCGAGGCCATTGATTCACTTTCTTCAGGTGGTTCAACGCATGGCAGTGCTGGCATTGAGCTTGCCTATGAGCAGGCGACGGAAAACTTTGTTGAAGGTGGTGCCAACCGGGTGTTGCTGGCAACTGATGGTGACTTAAATGTTGGCATTACCAGTGACGATGCGCTTGAGTCGCTCATTCGAAAAAAGGCAAAGAGTGGGGTCTTTCTGACCGTACTTGGCTTTGGTGAGGGGAATCTTCAGGATGCCAAGATGGAGCGAATTGCTGACAATGGCAATGGTCTCTATGCCTATATTGATGGACTGCGGGAAGCTCGAAAAGTTCTGGTTGAGCAACTCACTGGGAGCACCATCACGGTGGCGAAGGATGTGAAGTTGCAGGTCGAGTTTAATCCAGCGACGGTCGCCAACTATCGATTGATTGGGTATGAGAACCGGGTGATGGCAGCAGAAGACTTTCGTGATGATACGAAAGACGCTGGTGAAATCGGGGCTGGCCATAGTGTGACCGCGCTGTATGAAGTTGTGCCGCGTGGTGTTGCCCCGGGCCGTGGTGCAGAGCCGCTGAAGTATCAGCAGCAGCCTGAGCCACCAGTGCTGAAGGGTACTGATGGTGAACCAAGTGATGATCTTCTCACAGTGAAACTTCGCTGGAAGCAGCCCGAGGGCAGTGTCAGCACACTTAAGGAATTTCCTCTTGCCGACCGTGGCGGGGCGTTTGAGAACGCGTCAGATGATCTGAGATTTGCCTCAGCGGTGGCCAGTTTTGGGATGCTTTTACGGGGCTCGAAAGAGTCCGGTGAAATGACGTACAAAAAAGTTGGCCAGATTGCGGGTGAGGCACTTGGGGCTGATTCAGGGAGCTACCGGGCAGAATTCACGGATTTGGTGCGAAAAGCGATGAAAAAATAGTCCCTTCGTCGCGTATTTTTACTGAATTTTCTGGAAACGTAAAAACCAGTCCTTAGGTTTTCAAGACATCATTATGGTTTCAACAATTTCTTGACTCAAAGCAAGAAAACGTCGAAAATGTTTTGGCAGGGCATCAATTGAACCGTTTTGGGGAATTCAGCGTAGTACAACTGATGTGGGATATCGGCCCACATGCGGAAGGGCGACGTTTGTTCGTTGTCCGTTGGTTTGGAAACCTCAAAGACGACTCAAACAACTGATCGGGATCGTCTTCTTCCTTGCGGGCAGGCAGGAGAAGGCAACTAGAAAAAACCATGAATGCTCTTTCAAAGCTTTTTGAGGTCCTTCACCTTTCTCGTGGAGAGATGACATTGCGTCGGTCACATCGTCGGCGACGTGCACGACGACAAGGAAGTGCTCTTTCGTGCGAGACGCTTGAGCCAAAACAGCTCTTGGCAGCAGACGTTGCCGTGCAATTCACTGATCAAGTTTTCGACACAACTGATCCGTTGACGGTAGCTATTGAAGGCAAGTTTCAAGACACTGCAGTGTCTGGCACTGTCGTCAAGTTTGAGACAAACGCACCACTCGCAGACAATGACTTCTATGTTGAGTTGACAGACAACACGCCATTAACAAATGCAAACTTTCTGTCGTATGTGAATAGTGGTGCCTACGACAATTCAAAGTTCCATCGATCTGTTTCTGATTTTGTCATTCAGGGTGGTGGCTTTAAAGCACCGACAGTCGCGGCTGATCAACCGGGGAGTGACCCTGTTGCGATTCCTACCACGGGTACCGTTCAAAACGAGCCAGGCAACCTGAATACTCGTGGCACAATCGCGATGGCAAAACTGGGTGGCCAGCCGGACAGCGCGACAAGCCAGTTTTTCTTCAACCTCAGCGACAACTCGTTCCTTGATTCTGACAACGGTGGCTACACGCAATTCGGTAGTGTCTTAGGCTCTGGCATGACGGTTGTTGATACGATTGGCAGTGCGTTGACCTATGATGCAACGACGTACTATTCAAACACAGCACTGTCTGATCTACCGCTTTGGAATGTCAATCAAGACAACATTGTGCGTCCTCAAGACTTTGTGCAAATCGAGAATGCTGATGTAGTAACAGAGTCAGCATTATTTACGTATACGGTCACAAGTTCTGACACAGCAAAGCTCACTGCATCATTTGACGGCAACGGCAATCTGGTTTGCTGACACCAGTTGGTGATGCATCGGGTTCTGTCAACGTCACCGTGACTGCCACGTCAAAGCTTGATAACAACGAAACCGCCAGCGACACATTTTCAGTGCAGTTGAATGGCGATGGTGAACCAGTCACACCAGTGCTGACGGCGATTGAAAGTGCAGGCAATACAATCTTGAACAAAGATCAAGATGGAAAACTCTACGCTGGTGACCAACCGCTTTACATGTCTGGTACGACGCAGCTCACCGAAACCTACTTCGCTGCCTACACACCAGTAGCTGTTGAAGACTTCGGTGACGGAGATAAACGATTTGTCTTAAAGCACTCAACAGGCTCACTGCTTACATTCAGCATGTCCGCAACCTGGACGCGAACTGGAAACCTGCCATGGATCGAAACTAATGATCCAACTGCCTTTAATGCTGCAGAGTTAGAATACGGGATTGACTTTAATAATGATGGCGTCACAGGCAGGATCTTGACAGCACTAGAGAGTACAGGAACGCTTCTCAACAAAGATCAAGATGGAAAACTCTACGCTGGTGACCAACCGCTTTACATGTCTGGTACGACGCAGCTCACCGAAACCTACTTCGCTGCCTACACACCAGTAGCTGTTGAAGACTTCGGTGACGGAGATAAACGATTTGTCTTAAAGCACTCAACAGGCTCACTGCTTACATTCAGCATGTCCGCAACCTGGACGCGAACTGGAAACCTGCCATGGATCGAAACTAATGATCCAACTGCCTTTAATGCTGCAGAGTTAGAATACGGGATTGACTTTAATAATGATGGCGTCACAGGCAGGATCTTGACAGCACTAGAGAGTACAGGAACGCTTCTCAACAAAGATCAAGATGGAAAACTCTACGCTGGTGACCAACCGCTTTACATGTCTGGTACGACGCAGCTCACCGAAACCTACTTCGCTGCCTACACACCAGTAGCTGTTGAAGACTTCGGTGACGGAGATAAACGATTTGTCTTAAAGCACTCAACAGGCTCACTGCTTACATTCAGCATGTCCGCAACCTGGACGCGAACTGGAAACCTGCCATGGATCGAAACTAATGATCCAACTGCCTTTAATGCTGCAGAGGCCGACTACGGCGTCGACTTTGATAGTGACGGCGATGTTTCACTCATTGAATTAGAGACCAATGGCTTGAAGCTGAAAAAAGATCTTTCTGGAAAACTTTATGCTGACGACCAACCGCTTTACATGTCTGGTACGACGCAGCTCACCGAAACCTACTTCGCTGCCTACACACCAGTAGCTGTTGAAGACTTCGGTGACGGAGATAAACGATTTGTCTTAAAGCACTCAACAGGCTCACTGCTTACATTCAGCATGTCCGCAACCTGGACGCGAACTGGAAACCTGCCATGGATTGAAACTAATGATCCAACTGCCTTTAATGCTGCAGAGGCCGACTACGGCGTCGACTTTGATAGTGACGGCGATGTTTCACTCATTGAATTAGAGACCAATGGCTTGAAGCTGAAAAAAGATCTTTCTGGAAAACTTTATGCTGACGACCAACCGCTTTACATGTCTGGTACGACGCAGCTCACCGAAACCTACTTCGCTGCCTACACACCAGTAGCTGTTGAAGACTTCGGTGACGGAGATAAACGATTTGTCTTAAAGCACTCAACAGGCTCACTACTTACATTCAGCATGTCCGCAACCTGGACGCGAACCGGAAACCTGCCATGGATTGAAACTAATGATCCAACTGCCTTTAATGCTGCAGAGTTAGAATATGGAGTTGATTTCGATGACGATGGTAATACCGGGCTTATTTTTACTCCGATAGAAACTGCTGGGAGCACAGCACTAAGACGGGATCAGTCTGGCAGGCTATACGCTGGCAGCCAACCAATTTATCTCTCTGGCACAACACAACTTACCGAAACCTACTTCGCTACCTACACACCAGTAGCTGTTGAAGACTTCGGTGACGGAGATAAACGATTTGTCTTAAAGCACTCAACAGGCTCACTGCTTACGTTCAGCATGTCCGCAACCTGGACGCGTACCGGGAACTTACCGTGGATTGAAGTTGATGACTCAGTAGCTTTCAATGCAGCAGAAGCAGAATACGGTTTAGATTTTGATGGTGATGCCTAAAAGTTTGGCGTCGAGAATTGCTGCTGGGCCTGAACATCTAGATGCCTTCCCATCGAGCGCCTTGTTGACGCACATAGCGTGCGGGCACATCCTCCACACTGACAATTACCGTTCATCGATTACGTGCAATCCGTCGAAGGACCAATCCAGTGATTTGCCGAACATCTGGGCTTGTGGAAAAAGCCGTTTACGTGCTATTTCCTATCTTGAAACTTAGTAGCTTGGTGGTTTTCGATCTTATGAAAACGCTACGAAGAAGACTCTACCAATCAGAATGCTATGCTTCTTGTCGGCCTTCATACCATCGTAATTCTGATTTGTCTCGTAGAGATAATATTTGCTTTACAAGACTGCCATCGACGGGTTATTCGGCTCATAGTTTTTTCCGGTATTGGGTTGATTCATGGACTTGTACCAATCCTTACGGAACCATGGCAAACACGTTTAAACCTCCCTTACGAAGCACACTTAGAAGCCGCGTGGTTTGTAGTTGCGGGAACACTACTGTTAAGCCTTGGGGCTAACTTAGCGAGTTTTTTTTTCCATAAACCGATCGCGAACGAAAGTGCTACTTCTTTCCGAATTCTCAAATCCCTCGAAGTTCAGAAACCCCTTCGTTGGTTCACTGTATTTGCAATCGCTATTGGGTTTATAACGTGGGTCGCCAGCGTCTATTTTGCTGGCGGCACATTACTTACTGCGACAAACGAAGGTCGCTTCGCATTAAGAGGCCAAGGCAACACAACTCTTGTAACAATAGCACTACAATTTTTCGCATTGAACTACACTGCCGGATTTTTTGCTTGGTTTCATCACTCCAAAACATTCTCTTCCTTAAGCCTTGCTTATACTTTCGGCTTTTCAATTTTGATATTTTTTCTCTCCTCTGGTTCTCGTTTTGCTGCCTTGGCAGTCGTTGGCGGATCGCTTATAGGATTTCTCCTTTCACGGACTGTCTCCGTAAAGAAATTAGCTGCTGGTTTCGTGCTAGCTCTGATACTCATTTTCCTGACATGTGTAGCAATTCCACTCAGACACCAAATGCACAACATGTCTAGCAAGGAGATAGTTCAATTTGTGCTTTCTAAGGACCGACTAGAGCCCCTTCTTACAAGTGATCCACTGAATTACCACGACACATGCATTCAGGTACTACAAGCCTTTCCAACACAGTATGACTATGTGAATGCAGCTTCTTACCGTCGCATTTTATTCTTCCCTATCCCGAGTTCATTTGCACCCACACTCAAGCCACCAGACCCAAATCGTAAGGTAGCCCAAGCCCTATTTGGTTATGAACAAGCAATAGCGATAGATTGGATGCATCCGCCAGGTCTCTTTGGCGACCTATGGATTAACTTTTGGGGCTGGTGTAGTGTCACTACTTTTGTTGCCTGGGGTGCTCTACTCACAGTGGCCAACTATTATTTGATTTGGTCGCCCAAAGTTCTTTTATTCTTGGGCCCTTCTTTGTTCGCGACTTGTATTCTCTACTTACGCGGCCAGCCTTATACACTAGGATTAAATCTCCTTGTGTCTGCTGTACTGATAACTTTCTTGGGACAGATCACTGGACTTAGGCATGCTTTAAAAAAATGTAGCCAGCGTTTTTTGATGAATAGAAGTGTTTACAAAGTGAATTTTCAACAGCAAGCGGCTTGTAGATTCATAAATCTTTCACAGTTCAAATAATTCAATTTATGTTGGTACACGATTTCTATCTTGACTACAAAGTTAGTAGGAACATCCTTCGTTGATAGCTCGTTCGCCAAGCACAGAGAATCAAGTTACCCATGCACAACCAGCATGGCGTTTTTGCCAACTTCTTATTGCACTTAGCATCAGCCAGGGCGCTCTTCTTTTACTCCTGCCTATACTGGCATGGTTAGGTGTTAAAATTGGCACTATTGGTCAACTGAGGCAATTTCAAGCCGCTATGGGCCTCTTATCTATAGTGATTACTGGCCAACTTGAACTTCTGATCCCAGCAGCCAAAACGCTTAAAGAGTCCCACAGCCTGTTGGCCTCGGCCAAACTAAGCGTATGCTGGCTGGCTGGCGGCCTTATAACGCTGGGCTTAGCTATTAGTCTCAATTGGTTTTATCTTTTACTGGTTATTGCTGCATCTTGTGAAGCATGGACCCGGATAAATAAGTTTTCTTCTGCACGTCACAAGAATATTTCAGCTGCGACGACTGGTCGCCTTACATTTGGGCTGACCAGTTTAATAATCCAACCTTTAGCTGCCCTGGCTGGTGGGGTCAGTTTCGTATTTATTGGTATCGATACTCTCGCTCGCGTTATGTCTGCTGCAGCCAGCAGTCTTTGTCTTAATGCAGATGAGTCTCTAACCATCCTGTTGAAAAACCAATACGACTTTGAGAAACGTCGTCGGTCTGGCTTAAAATCATTCCTCCCTCACTTCCCAAAATTTTCACACATACGACTCGGCCTACCACTTACCATTGGCCAATCAGCAGCACTTTGGTGCCACATGTTGCCTGCGATACTCTTGCCTGAACTTTTTGGCACCGAGTCTGCCGGGCAGTGGGCCATAGCCTATTCAATAGTAATGATTCCTACCTTATTAATTGGCCAGTCTGTTACGCATGTTCTCTTGGGTGAATTGAATTCTCCAGAAAACGGCCACCCAAATTCAATCTACAAAACTCTTCGCAATGCTGGAATTCTCTTAGCATTTGCAGGATGTCTACTTACTTGCTTATTGCTTCTGGTATTACCTGTCATAATACCGGCTATATTTGGCGACAAAATCGAACTGGTAGTCAATCTCATTCCGATTGTTTGCATGACGGCAATTGGAACCTTACTCGGAAACCCACTCAGCCATGCCCTCCTCAGACTCGGGAATCTCAAGTTGAAAGTCCGTTTTCATGTTACGATGAGCTTTATTCTCAGCGGCATAGTTCTATTAGGTTCTTTGACTGACATTTCCTTTGAAAGCACCATGTTGCTTTACAGTTGCGGTATTCTACTATCTGAAATTCTTATTGCTCTGCTCACTCTTCGCATTGCTTATCTTGATGATTTAAAGAACAATTCTTTGCAATATTCCCGCTACTACACACAAGAAGCTGCTTAAATATTTAGAATCCTAAATATAATTAATATGAAGATTGCAATTGTTTTTGGTAATGATGGCGGCGATGTACGACTGGCAAAGACGTGCCGAACTCTATCAAGGCAAGGCCACGAAGTGCATTTCATTGGCTGGGTCCGACGCCCAGACCTTCCATCAAGCCAAAAGCTTCCTGGCATTAAGTACCACTTGCTTGTTCATCGTGTGCCCCAAAGAAGATCGACAGTTGTCGGACAAGTTCTATTTACACGTCATGCATTACGGTCATTAATGTTGATCCGGCCAGACACTGTTATAGGAGTAAATGAAGATAATATCCTTCGAGTATTACCCTTATGGAAAACTTGCTACAAGAGATTGGTTTGTGATTTATATGACAGTCACATCGATCGTTTATCCAGTCACAATTTTCTGATTCGTACGACAGCATTTATTTTTTGTAGTATTGCAAAGCTAATGAGTCATAAAATTATTGCTACCGATGAAGCACGACGTGAAAAATTAGGATGGGTACGGAATCGCACCACTGTTATTGGTAATTACCCAGAAGATCCTGGCCGTGATGTAGCAGCAACGCCAATTAATGGACCAGCCAAACTCTTTGTAAGTGGCACCCTTTCTCAGACACGTGGGCTTGACACACTCTACAAGGCTTTGGATCAATCACCTGAAATACGCGTGATCGCTGCTGGCTGGATAGCTGATGACTTTACTCGCAATTATTTTATCAAGCACGAACAAGTAGACTTCCGTGGTTCAATAACACCACAAGAATCGCTGTCATTGGCCGCTGAATGCGATGCACTTCTCACAATGTATGCACCTACCTGTCAAAACAATATCATGGCGAGCCCAAATAAAATTTATGATGCAATGAGTGTTGGGCGTCCAATCATAATCAACAAAGAGGCTCTGGTCTCTGACTGGGTTTCCCAAGAAGGACTAGGCCACCTTTGTGGCTATTACGATTTCAGTGCATTAGCTTACATTTTGAATAAGCTCCTATCTGATCGTGTATCTCTTGATAGTTTTGTTGTAAAATCAAGAAATCTTTTTGAAACCGGATACAGCTGGGAAGCAATGGATGAAAAGTTCTCGTCGATCTACAGCAGCACGTAAACTTTTCGAAATCAAAATTGCTCGTACAAAAAAAGGGGCTAATTAATGGGGAAATCTTGCTTACGTCCCTTCATTTGCTTTGGCACGAGACCCGAAGCGATCAAGCTTGCTCCCGTGATCCACGAATGTATTAAACATGAGCAAATTTCACCTGTCGTGTGCTCGACAGGACAACACAAAGAAATGCTGGATCAAGCCTCCGACTATTTTGAACTTGCGATTGACTTCAAATTGAATGTCATGAAGCATAACCAAACACTAGCATCTCTTACGACCACGCTTCTGGATGGATTAAATGAGAAGATCATTCAGACTAAGCCTGACTGCATTATTGCGCAAGGAGACACAACAACTGTCTTAGCAGCAGCAATGACGGCCTTCTACAACCGCTTGCCTTTCTGCCATGTGGAAGCTGGCTTAAGGACCTACAATCTTCAATCTCCATGGCCCGAGGAATTCAATCGACGTGTTGCAGGACTTTGCACCAGCCTGCACTTTGCTCCCACTGCAAGGGCGGCCTCTGCATTATCTCGCGAAGGTATCTCTCGTGAGAATATTTTCGTTACTGGGAACACGGTAATAGATGCATTGAAATGGGCCAGAAAAAAGGAGCTGGCTCACAGTGCTGTTTGGACAAAAAAATATGAATTTTTAGGTGAATCGACGGTTATCTTGATCACAGGTCATCGACGGGAAAATTTTGGTGATGGTTTTCAATCAATTTTCAAAGCTATAAAAAAACTAGCTGATGCTTTTCCTAAGTTTAAATTTGTTTTCCCAGTTCATCTCAATCCAAATGTACAAAAACCCGTAGCGGATGTTTTAGGCCAACTGAATAACGTGCATCTAATTCCTCCAACACCGTACCCAGAATTCATCTGGCTCATGGACCGCAGCTATTTGATCATCACAGATTCTGGAGGCGTACAAGAAGAGGGACCAAGTTTCCGAGTCCCAATTATAGTAACCCGTGACACAACAGAGCGGCCCGAAGCTGTTGAGGCGGGAGCAGTTGTCTTGGTTGGCACCAATGAAGAAAAACTCTTTGAGGTGGCTCAAAAACTTTTAACTAACAAAGAGTATTATCTTTCACATACGGTCGATAAAAATCCTTACGGGGATGGTACTGCAAGCAGTCAGATCATTCAGATTTTACTTGATAGATTTCTGGCTCCAACGTAGCAGTAGCACTTTCCTCCGTAAGCCTCAGAAGCTTTCCATCTTTTATTATAATTTGGCTAAAAAATTATCTGCTCGTAATAGTACTGAGTACCACTATGAAAACTATTGAAACAAAACTTAACGAGATTATTCGTGATCAATTCACCTCGAATCTAGAGGGAGAACAACTAACGTCAACTGGCACTATTACTCATGAAGAAGCCACGTTCATAATGAATCTAATCATTGAGCGAGGGCTTTCCCGCTGCCTAGAAACTGGAGTAGCGTTCGGGGCTTCAACTATTGCCATTTGTGCCGCCCTATCAAAATTAGCAGCAGCAGGTAAGCATTGCTACCACTACGGTGCTGACCCATGCCAACATTCTGATTATGGAGGAGCAGCCATTGCGGGCCTAAAAGAATGCAAATTAGATGATTTTTTTCATCTTATGGAAGGCCCATCGCATCTCACAATCCCTGAACTCATAGCAAAGGGAATCGAAATTGACTTCGCACTTATCGATGGTTGGCACACCTTTGACTATACATTGGTGGATGTATTTCTTGCAGATAAACTTCTTCGCCCTGGCGGCGTAATGCTCATCCACGACATGAATATGCCGAGTAAAAAAAAGGTCTGGCGGTACCTAAAAAGCCATAGGCGATATAAGAAGTTAGCAGCACCACGCCGATCACTACGCCGTCGGATTCTATCCTCAGGAAACCAAGCGATTCATGGTCATGTCGGGAATGCAATCCTGACCTTATCGACGCAGCACCCTCTTTTAGTCATCGAAAAAGTCTCCTCTTGGGAACCTCCACATTCTTTCTTTCGAACATTCTGATCTGTGTGAAGAATTTTAATTCTTAGATTTCAAAAAGTATTTCATAGATTTTTTCTTTTTTATGATGTCTCTTCCGTGTTTATCCGGTCTAAGATATCAAGATCATCCTGAACTAAATGCAAGTTCATTGCACTAATATTTTCTCTCACTTGCTGGCTATTCTTTGCACCAAAGAGTACAGTCCCAACATTATCTTGTTCGAGTAACCAGCGAATAGCGACCTGGCTCGGTGTGCACTGCTGCCTCTTAGTGACTTGTAAAATTGCCTCAACTACTTTAAGATTTTGAGTGAATTTTTCACCTTGAAAATTTTCGTATCGATGCCGCCGATCGTTTGGTGGAAATAGTGTCTCCCGATTGTATTTTCCTGTAAGAAGACCTTGGGCAAGTGAACCCCAGGTAACAAGTGGCACTCTATGTTTTTTTACACTTACTGCTAACGCGTTGGCACACTTTCGATCAACAAGACTATATTGCACTTGAACTGCAGAAACTGGAGCGACTGCCGTGGCCCGCTCAAGTTCTTCTGCAGAAATATTTGATAAGCCAATTGCAGATATCTTCCCATTTTTTCTGAGCTTATCTAATTCCTGCATGACATCTTCAATTGGCGTTACCCCGTCTGGCCAGTGCATATAGTAAAGGGGAATAACATCGATCCGAAGTCGCTTTAAACTTGCCTCAACTGCAGTTCTAATCCACGATGGACTTGTATCTTTTATTGTTTCTCCGCCAGATGTCTGCCGAACACCAAATTTGGTTGCGATACAAACATCATGCCGAGAATCTCCGAGCGACTTCGATAGTATCTCCTCGGAATGTCCAAAGCCATAAACATCGGCGGTATCAAAAAAATTGACACCCTCATCGACCGCAGTCCGGACAGCAGTTATCGAATCCGCATCTTCGACTTTCCCCCAACCGTGACCACCCAATGGACAGCCACCGAGAGCAACACGAGAGACCTTCATCCCCATTTCAGGAAGACTTGTGTATTCCATTTTGGGTTAGACTCTTAAGCGGTTTAGCAACAACAAGAAGTACCGTCTTCATGAGAATTATGAAATCCATTGATATCGTATGTTCGCGGGCATACTTCAGTCGTAATCTATTTTTTTGTGGTAGTACGTATCGACGAAAGGCTTCATCTGGATTTTCACTCCCAACATGGGATTGAAGATCACTGAACGTGAGCGACGACAAGTCTGTAATTCCAGGTCTGACAGATAAGATCTCTTGTTCTTCAACCGAATACATCTCTGTGTATTCAGCAACCTCGGGACGAGGTCCTACGAAACTCATCTCCCCACGCAATACATTAAATAGCTGTGGCAATTCATCTAACTTATATTTTCGCAAAAATTTTCCCGCCGAAGTAATTCTCGTATCATTTTTGCCTGTTGTCGTGCCCCCAGTACGTTCAGCATCTTCACGCATTGATCGAAACTTGAAAATCTTAAATGGAACACCGTATCTCCCTGTTCTTTTACCTAGATAAAGAACAGGGCCAGGTGAAGAAAGTTTTACTGCAACAGCGCACACAAATAAGATTGGCCAAATGAAAACAAGGCCTATTACTGCAAGCAAAATATCAATAAGACGCTTGCTGTAATTCATTAACTAGCCTTCCTGATTTTCTCAGCATTTTTTGGCTTTTGAAAAGAGGCGCCGCCGCGACCATCAGGTACGAGACTTACATGAACACCTTTTTCGTTCAGGAACTCATCGGTCGCCTTCTTTGCACCATAACAACTGCAATAGTCATCAATGATCACATGGCCACCCTCTGCAACCTGATCATATAAATTTTCTAATATACATCGTGTTGACTCATACCAGTCACCATCAGCCCGAAGCAAAGCAATCGGACCGATAGCTGAAGCTGTCTTTGGTAGTGTGTTTTCAAACCAACCTTTTACGAGATTAATCTTATCCTTTGGTAGTTCCATTTCTTCAAACAGAAGTCCTGAAACTTGTTCTAAAGTTCCTAGGCATGATCCCTTTGGAAGTGGTCGAATATGCCGACCCGTCTTACCGCTCTCAAAATCAGCTTCTGTTGGGTCAGGCAATCCTTCATAGGAGTCAAAGAACCAACAGTCTCTATCCGCCTCGTTACTGCATGCAACTTGAGCCATAAGCGCTGCACATCCACCCTGGGCAACGCCACACTCGACGAAGGCACCTGGTACTTTATTGTCAACAACTTCTTGAGCAAGATCATGAGTGTGCTCGAGACCTGGCGAACCTACCAAGGAATGCTTCATTACTTTGAAGACTCGTTCCATCTTCATGGCACCTCGAGTATCACCTGTCGTACGCGCTTTTTTTATTTTTTGTGAATAAGCTGCTCTAATACTCTTTTGATAAAAATTAAAGGCTGGAAAGTAGATAGCGTCGTATACTGCTTCCGGTAGAACCCGATAGAGACATCGTAAAATTGGTGTAGCTACACGCTTCAGTAAGCTTGGATGATCATAAGGATTGTCCCATACTGTCGTATTACTCATTTCATTCCTTCTCTTAAATTAGGCAGCCACAACCGCTTGGAATCGCTGTGGAATACATTCGATTTCATCAATAAAATTTTCATAAACTTTGGTTGCATCAAATTGATCAGCATACAACTGACTTGCTTGCTGACTAAGATAATTCATACTTGTGTGATTTTGCTTGCAATGAATCAACCATTCTCCCATCGATTCAATATCATTGGGCTGAAACACTTTCCCACACTTATAAGTGTTCAAGAGAGCCTCAAGTTCGCCTCGTAATGTTGTCAGAACCGGTAAACCTCCCGCTAAATATTCGACAGGCTTATTTGGAATGGATTGAAGCACACCCTCTTGGTATATCGCAAGCCCGATATCTGACCTCTCCATAAGACATGCTATCTCTGTTGAATCTTGCCAGCCAAGATATTTAATATTGGGAACGTCCTGAATCATTTTCAATAAATCATTTTCACGTGGACCAGTCCCACAGAGCACAAACTCAATATCCCCATGCCCTTGCCTGACTAAATGAGTTGCTAAGCCGGCGATAGAGCGAAGTCCCGCGCTTCTTCCCAACATGCCAAAAAAACAACATCTAATAACCCGTTTTTCATGAATTCCTTTTGAATCAAGTTCCTCAAGTATTCGAAGACGATCACATTCAGTGACCACCGGCTTTTGATAGGCCAGGTACACGGCTTTTTCATGCAAATATCGTGAGCGACGGGCTTTCTCCAGTCCCCAAGAGAGGTATGTATCGGACACGGCGGTTAACACGCTAGCGCGACGGCAGATATCGGTAGCTTGTTGCTCATACTTTCGAAAAAGTGGCCGAACAAGTGATTGTGCCCAGCTGGGAAACGCTGTAAAAAAAACATCTGGCCAAAGATCTCGTATATCGACAACAACAGGTATTTTTCTTGCCTCTGCATAAGCCAGCACCGTAGTTGCTAACTCGAGTGTAGGGAGAGACACAACTATGACATCAGGCGGCACACTCTTTTCAGCACATTTTGTAAAATTTTGTGCGACTTCTCTCTGTGAACGCATTCGTGCGAAACCGACATGTTTCTTATACGGACTGCCATATACAAGTTGCACCCGATATCCTGCCTCTACCTCAAATAAACAGTCACCGCGTGTTCGCTGTTGTTTTGAAAAATGATCAAATGTTGATGCCCATTGAGTAGCGACATGGCCTCTTTTGGCTAGGAGGCCACATAACTTGCCGTAACGAAACAACCTAGTGTTTCCGGAGATCGGTACCGGTTCTGCTGGATGAATCAACCAAATATTCATAGTGGATACTTTGTTGTGATTAATACACACTGAAAAAAACAGCCGTGGACTTAACAGCTTGTTCGTTCATGGAAAATTTGACAGCAACACCTTTCCTAACTCTTTAAGCAGCTTTTTTCTGTCTCTTCAACATGAGTTGGTCACATACCTGCGCTACTATATTCTTGGCACTCATGCCATACGTGTGCCGGAGATAACGTTGATCGCCAACAACTGACGTAAATTTTTCTCGCAGACCAATTCTCCTAAAAACAGCTGGTGCAGATCCGTTTTCCATAAGTTCTTCTGCTACGACACTTCCAAGTCCACCGAGCACACTGTGCTCCTCTATCGTAAATAACGCACCTGTTTTCTTCGCAGAACTACTAATCACACTGATATCAATTGGCTTAATAAAGGGAGCACTTATCACACAGGCAGAAATGCCTTTAGTTAATAACGCATCTGCAGCCTCAATGACCTCCGTGACAATCCCTCCAGTTGCAACAAGCGTGACATCACAGCCATCACGAATGACTCGTGGGCTACCAAATGTTAAATGCTCTTCTATTTGATTTTCTTCCGATTCGAAATTTGATTTATCAAGCCTTAGGTAAGAAAGTCCCTTTGATTGATACATTACCCGGGTAAGTTCTGTGACTTCCCATAACTCACTTGGCGAGGCCACGACTGACGTTGGCATGCATCGCATGATTGCCAAGTCTTCTGTTGCATGGTGTGACATGCCAAGCTGTCCGTAACTAAATCCACCACCAACAGAAACAACATTGATGTTGCACTCATGATACGCCGCATCGTTCCGCAACTGCTCAAGACATCTCATGAACGTGAAATTGGCGATGGAGTAAAGAAATACGGTATAGCCCTCTAATGCCATACCAGTTGCGATACCGGCCATAGACTGTTCGGCAATACCCGCATTAATGAATTGGTCAGCATGTTTTTTACGAAAGTTATCGAACACCTTAAATCCAAGATCACCCGTTATGAGAACAACACGCTCATCCTGTTCAGCAATACACGTAAGAGCTGATATAAATGTGTCTCTCATTTCAAATTACACTCCCGTTAGGCAGCTCTCGTAAGTTCCTCTAGTGCTGCTCTGTACTCTTCACCACGTGCGGTTCGATAATGCCAAAGTACAGAATTCTCCATAAACGACACCCCTTTCCCTTTTACGGTGTGACATATAAGGCACCGAGGTTTTTGACCAAGCGAGGAAGTGCTTAGGGTGTTTTGTAAGGATGAAATATCATGGCCATCGACCTCTTCAACTTCCCAACCAAAGCTGTGCCATTTATCCGCTAACGGCTCTAGCGCAAGAGTTTGCTCGATAGAATCAAGGCTCTGAAGTTTGTTGTAATCGATTAATACCGTCAGATTCGATAGCCTGTGGTGTGCTGCAAATAACGCTGCTTCCCAATTTGACCCCTCATCGCATTCACCATCACCTAGAAGAACAAAAATACGGTGTTGTTGTTTTCTCCTTTTAGCAACTATTGCCATTCCCGTTGCTACTGGCAGACCATGGCCCAGAGAACCCGTAGACATCTCAACACCCGGTATACCCTTGTGTGAAATATGCCCACTCAATTTTGAGCCATTTTGATAATGTGTCTGCAACCAATCTTTGTCAAAGAAACCTTTCTCTGCCAGCGCTGCGTAGACTGCCGCACCTGCATGACCTTTGGACAAGATGAACCTATCACGATCCGTGCATTCGGGATTAGTCGGGTTTATACGTAAAATATTTCCGTACAAAACAGCAATCATATCTGCCATGGAAAAAGCTGACCCAATATGAGAACTTCCCCCATTACTTGTCATCTGCAGAACATGTACGCGAATCTTTTTTGCAAGTTCTTGTAACTCTGGAAAGCGTCTATCAGCAGAATCCATAGGCTTCAATACAATTTTTTTGGGATTAGTTTTTTATGAATATTTTGTTTTTAGGTAGCGGATGAAGAGGATTTAATTTGACTCCAACCACTCGTTTCACAGACATACATTGTCATATCGTTCCTCAAATTGATGACGGTGCTTTCAGCATTGATCAATCAATCAATATGGCTCGAACTGCATTAGGAGACGGTACGACATCATTGATTGCTACACCACATCAGTTGGGAACAAATAGTCACGTCTCAGCGGAGGCCATTATCAATGGTGTTAGTAAGCTACAGAGTGCTCTTCATGACAAAGAAATATCAGTCTCAGTTCGGCCAGGTGCAGATGTCCGAATCGATCCGGAATTACCTAAGCTACTCAAACAAGGCAAAGTACTTACTCTTGCAGATCGAAGTAAGCACGTTCTTCTTGAACTGCCGCATGATACGTACTATCCCATTGACCAACTGCTTAAATCACTACGAAAACAGGGCTCGTCGGCATTCTCTCCCACCCGGAACGCAACCGAGGAATCATCAAAAATCCTGACGTGATGTGGGATGTAGTCGAGGCGGGTGGCCTGCTGCAAATAACAGCAGCAAGTCTCACTGGTGCGTTTGGGTCATCCTGCCAAGAGATTGCAGAACTTGCTGTTGATGAAGGACTTATGTCACTTTATTGCCAGTGACGCCCATGACACAAAACATAGGCCATTTGGCATGCGAGACGCCTATGACACCATTTGTGATATGGCTGGTGAGAAACTTAGCTGATCTGGTCTGTTGTGAGAACCCAGCTCGTGTCTTTGAAGGTGATGATGTGAAAGGGGGCTTGGTAGGCAAAACCGCAAGGCATTCCACACAAAAGCGAGCCAAAAAGACACACAAACAGAACAAGGGCTTCGGATTTCGGATGGTTTGGTCGTTGAGACTGCCGGCCGTCTTTATTTTTACCTAATCGGCATAGGTTGCCCCACCTTTGCGTCATGGCCAAGTCCGAATGAAACAGAATTGTTTCTGGCTTGCATTTCACTAGAGTTTTGACCTATTAATCACCGATGAAGGAAAGGTTTAGTAAGGGAAAAATCCCTGAAAACTTTCGAATACAAACTCTCAAAGTGACCTGGAGCCTTTCATGTTGATGACAAAATGGATGCGTCGAGCTGGTGCCATCGCTTGCACAGCATCAATGCTCGCTACAACAACTGCAACATTTGCAGAAACACCGATTGTCAATGCAGCAGAAACCAAAGCTGAGGTCACAGACGTTGTACTTGGAACCAAGGGAACACTGATGGGCCTTGTGAAAAATACAACCGGTGACGCAGAAGGTCATCAACTTGTCACGATCGGCTACTCAGGCAACGAAGTTGCTGCTGTCGAAACGTTAGACGACGGATCATTTGTCGTTGAAGGACTTCGCGAAGGCACGCATGTCATTCAAGCCAGTGGTAAAAAGTCGACTTTCCGTTTCTGGGAAGCAGATAAGGCACCTCCAGGAGCCAAACCAGAAATAACCCTGGTTGCTCGACAGGTGCCAGCTGATGATGGTGCAGTTCAGTTCATCCCTGAAGCACAACCTGCCCCTATCGTTCCTGTTCAAAACGGATACTCGCCACGTCAAGGATTTTTGGGACGTGCATTTGCAAACTATCCACTGCTCACAGCAGCCGGTCTGCTGGGTGCGGGTATCGGATCTGGTATCGCTATCGGGTCAAGCTCAAGTGATACACCAGCGAGCCCATAAGTAAGTAGCAAAGACTAGCTAAAACATTCAAACTGGTCGGACCATCTTCTGTGGTTCGGCCAGTTTTTTTATGCGCTCTAGTACCTGTGAAGATCGCACTACCCCCAAGCTACCAAACGAAAATCACCTTGGCTTTAAGGTGCCGATTCCGCTATTCACCACTCGTTAAAAACTATTTGCAGTGGTGTTACAGGGTGTTACCTTGATGGAATCGTTCTCGATGCGTACGTCGGAATCAAAATTTCGAATAGTGATAAGCATGCTGCTACTGCTCGCGGTAGGGAGCAGCGGATGCGCAAATGGCATCATCAAGGCGCGTCGCATGCCCGATCGTTACCAGGCGGCAAAGGTAACTAACGCTCAGGTTGCTGATCTCAGTCGTCTTTCTATGTCGACTACGTCAAGCAGCCTCATAGAGCCAGAGGATGTTGTTGATGTGACGATCAGCAGTGGTCTTGAAGAAGCTGGTCGCATCACACCAACACCAGTTCGGGTTGGTGACAACGGCATTGCAACAATTGCCCTCATCGGTCAGGTCCCACTTGCAGGTCTTGAGCCATTTCAGGCTGAGCAGCGGATTGCCACTGCTGCCATTGACCGGGGTTTATTTAAAGCGCCTCAGGTTACGGTCACAATGCGGAAAAAAGCTGTCAATCGCATCACGGTTGTTGGTGCCGTAAAGGAACAAGGAACAATCGAACTTCCCAAAGGTCAGAGCACATTGCTCGCCGCACTCATGGCCGCTGGCTCACTTGATGAAAAAGCCGGTACCGAAATTGAAATACGACGGCATGAAAATACTACTGCAACACAGCTTTCAGAATCAGATTCACAAGCGGAGACCCTTGATGCCAATTCTGAGGCTATTCAGTTAACGTCTGCAGTGGAACAGTCAGACGTAAAGCAAGCAGGTCTTATCCGACCACGGCCATTTCCAGCGGTCGCAACAATCGTCAAACAGGCCACCGGCTCAACCGAGAACCATGAAAATCGATCTGGCAACCATTGATGGAACAAGTGATACCGATATCGGTTTACAAGATGGGGATGTTGTACGGGTCGAAACCCGTGACCCCAATCCAATCAGTGTGATTGGCCTCGTACAAAAACCTGGACAATATGAGATGCCGGTCGGGCAGCCGGTTCACGTACTTGATGCCATTGCAATGGCTGGTGAACGGAGTAACCCTTGGGCAGACAAGATCTATATCACACGACATGTCACAAGTGAGAATGAACCCATTGTCATTGAGACAAGCGTGGTGAACGCACAACACAGCGATGAATCAAACATAAGACTTTCACCTGGCGATGTGGTAAGCGTTGAGCAAACACCACAGACCGTTATCCACAACGTCTTCTCAACTATTTTCCGGTTCAGCATCGTTGCTGGTCAATCAATCCCAATTTTTTAACAGGCTGTTTGGTGCTGCATGACAAACAGCACACTCTTATGCTCGAACACGAAAACCAAGAAACTGAATCAACAGCTCAGACTATTCGGCAGGTAGTCCGCTTCCTCCGCGTGCTCTGGCACCGTCGTATTGTCGTCATGGGAACCCTTGCACTGTGTGGCATGTTAGGTGGGCTTTACTATGCGACAGCAACACGAATTTATGAAGCCGAATCGCAACTACTTGTCGTTGATACCAGTCGAGAAAACAGCCCAACATCAATGACTGGCAGCCACAGTGACATTGCCGCCATGGCTACCTATGAAAAGCTTGTTTCAAGCCCCCTCGTTCTGCAATCGGCAGCGACGCTGCTTGATGCACCGGTCCGTGGCCTTTTCGGAAGCCAGGACCCCGAAGTGCTTGCTGAAGAATTTTCCAAAGAACTTAATGTGCGTGGTGTCCGACAGACAAACCTGCTTGAACTCAGCTTTCGTTCACCACATCAGGAAGCATCCGCTGCAGTCGTTGCAGCTATCATTCAAGCCTATGCAACCTTTATGGATGAGTCACACCGAGGGACAGCAAACTCAATTGTTGACCTCCTTCAAAATGAAAAAGAGGAGGTTGATAAGAAGATTGAAGTGAAACAGGCAGAGTTTCTCGCAGTTCGCCAGAAAGTAGGTGACCTTGGAATCAAAGAGGGTGGCAAAACCATGCACCCGTTAGTCGAACGGGCCATCCAGCTCAATAGTTCGTTGATAGAAACTCAGAAGAAGCGGCTGCTCCTTCAAGCGTCGTACCAATCGTTGACTGAAGCAATTGAAGCAGGCCATAACATTCGGCAAAGCCTTGTCGCTATCGAAGAAACACTGGGCAAAGAAGCCTTTCTTGATTCCATGGGTCTTGGGGACCGCGACAAACAAACGCGAGTTTCTGTTGAAAAACAGCTCCTCGAAGATCGTGCCCAACTCGACACACTTCAGGAATATTATGGACCTAACCACCCAAAGGTTGTTGAACGGACTCGCAAGATTGAACAGATGCAGGGGTACCTTGCGCAGTTTGATCTTATTGGTTCACCACGTTCCTTCGGTGGCGATGATGCACAACTTGCCAATACTGTTGCAAATATTCTGAACCAAAGGCTTGAGTCTGCCGAGCGTCAAGAAGAGTGGTTTCAAAAAAGTTTTGAGAAAGCCAAGCAGGAATCAATTGGGCTCACAAGTGATATCAGCCAACTCGATATTGTTGAGCATGACTTGAACTGGCTGCGACAGCTGCGTAACACACTGCTGAACCAGATTGCCAGTGTCGACCTACGTCAAGAAAATGGTGGCGTCCGTACGACCGTTGTTCGAGAACCAGTTGTTGCCGAGAAACCAGTTTCCCCAAAACTCTCTCTCACCATTCTTGCCGTACTGGCAGGTGGCCTGGCGAGTGGCATCGGGATCGTCTTCGTAGTTGACACACTTGATGATCGAGCGAGATCACCAGAGGAACTTCAGGCGGAGCTCAACCTGCCAACGCTTGCCACCATCGGCATACTTGATGAGGAAGAGGAGTTTGAAGACGGAGTTGGGCTCGAGACAACCCACATGTGGAACACCTCAGACGACGCAGCCGCTGAGAGCTTTCGTACGATACGAACCGTTCTTGTTATGGGCACCGAAGACTCTGAACGCATTGCAGTCACCAGTGCCGAGCCTAGTGACGGCAAGACAACGATTTCAAGTAACCTCGCGATTGCGTATCAGCAGGCTGGCAAACGAGTGCTGATTATTGATGCCGACATGCGGAAGCCCGGCCTCACAAAACTCATTGATCGACGCGGCAAAATGGGCCTTTCCGATATCCTCCGTGGAACAGAAGAACTCGCTGAACAGGCGGCAAGCCTTGCCACCCAGACTGGTTCAGTGCCAATTGATATTATTCCAGCGGGTCGTCGCCCACCAAACCCGGGCGAACTCTTGCTGGGCGATCGTTTCGCAGAACTTCTTGCCTGGGCCGATGGCGAGTATGACCAGGTGATTGTTGACGCACCACCGGTGCTTGCCGGGACGGATGCTGCTGCCGTTGGGCGGCTTGTGCGATGGCCTCATGCTTGTGGTACGACCAGAGAAAAATAGACGTCGTGTTCTGATCAAAGCTGTCGAAACCTTACGGATGTTTGGTGTCACGCTCTTTGGCACGGTCGTGAATGCCGTTGGTCTTGAAGAAATGGGATATACGGATACGGCTATGGGTATGGATACGGCTATGGATACGGTGACGAATACGGCCTGGACGATGACGACGAGTATGGTGACGAAGAGGAAGAAGAAACCTATATGAGGGCTGCATGAGTGAGCGTGTACGAGCACGACGTCACCACCGATCAGCTCAGTCATCAGGTTGGGCTGTTTCACCAGAGACATGTGCTCTTTTCATTCCTATCGTTTTAGCCGTCATACTCATGCCGCTTGGTATGGGAGGGAGGCATCCTCTTGGGCAGCTTTTTCTGAGTGCTGCAGCAATAGCAGCGGCTGGTGCGTGGCTTTTCCATTGCTATCACAAGAATGATGCTGGCTGGCAATTGAGTGTTCTTGATCTGCTTTTTACTGCTGGAATAGCCATTGCCGTCATTCAGGTCATTCCGCTTTCAGCGGCTCTCATCAAAAGTATTTCACCACATCTTTCAACACTCTTGCCGTGCTGGACAGACGGCCCATGGACCCTTGGTCAGTGGAGCACCCTTTCACTGACTCCCAGTGAAACATCTGTTGGTATCGGAATTTTTGTTGCTCAGATCATTCTTGTCGGATGTATTTTTCAAACAATCCAGTCAAATCAAGATATTGAACGAATCCTGCTGGTTGTTGCAGTTGCCACTGGTCTTATGGCAGCACTTGGCGTTGTTCAGTATCTCACCAGTAACGGAAACTACCTCTGGTTCTATGAGTTCGCTTTTAACGATACACGAAGTATTGTGAAGGGTACGTTTAGCAATCGAAATCATTACGCAAGTTTTCTGGCGATTGGTGTTGGATCACTCGTGTGGTGGACTTTTAAACCCGAGCAAACAAAGCGAGGCAACAGGGCAGCAACACAGAAATCATCTCAAAGTGGCAGAAGACGACAACGTTCTTCAAGCACCCAGATCCCCTCGGGCATTCAGCCTGAACACCGACTGGCAATTGGCCTAGTCGCTCTTGGTATCACAACTTTTGCTGTACTGCTCTCGTTATCACGGGGTGGCACCATGAGCCTCGCAGTCGTTGGGCTTGTCGCCACAGGAATGCTTCTGAAGACCGGCCATCTCACACCAAAAGTAGCCAGCGGCTGCCTCGGTATTATTCTTTTGATTGGAATGGCTTTGACTATTCACGGAATGGATCGAGTCAATGCACGACTGGATACCATCTGGACTGAACTCGGTGGCATATTCAGTGATGCTGAAGACACCCACCTTGCTGGGCGTCGTGAGGTCTGGCAAGCAGCAGTGGAAACAATTACTGACTTTCCAATTCTTGGAACAGGCATCGGAAGCCATGCTGCGGTTACCAAAGCCTACATGCCGCCGACTGACAAACGAATTTTCACTCATGCGGAAAACAGCTACCTGAATCTTGGTGTTGAAACCGGACTTGTCGGCATTGGAATAGCAATCACCGCTCTTATTGTTGGATTTCTATGCTGCGTTGTTGTGTTCTTGAAAGGTACGTCCCAAGAGCAGGTAATGGCAATTGCTCTGACCGGTGGCCTGACTGCTGGAACTGTTCATGCTGCCACTGACTTTATCTGGTATGTGCCAGCATGCTCAACATTAATGATGCTTCTCGGAGCGTATGTGCTGTGAAGCTGGCGTCAAGCCATATTCACACTCTCTCACTGCCACGACTTACCCTTGACCGAGCCTCCGCCACGATTGCCAGTGTTGGTGCCGTTGCAGTGCTTGTTTTTATTGGCCATAGACAACTGCAGGCGGCCAAGGCACAGGTCTTTTTTGAAAACTCAATCAAGCAGTCGCGCATGATTGAAAAAGTCAGCAGGCAAAGCACCGGTCAGGCTGCACTTTATGCTGCAAAGACCAAGATGAAAACTGCGGGCTCACCCGATGAGAGCACCACTGAGCACGAGATCGTCACAGAACTTGAAGCCCGGATCGATTCTCTTGAAAAAACCGTTGCTCTTCAGCCAGATCACACGCAGGCGTGGGCTGATCTGGCATTCTGCAAACTAGAACACTTTGGTCTGACACGAAGGATTACAGGTGAAACCGTTGGGCTCACTGAGATCCGTCAGACTGTTGAACAGACTCAATTCGAATCGACCGAGGCTCGCATCACATGGATTCAAAAGATTACTGGAGATGGTTTTCGGGATCTCACACAAGCCACGAGTGCCGCGTTGCAAGCCGTAACCGTTAACCCCTGTGCAGGAAATGCTTGGTGTATGCTTGCAGCGACTTCATTCCTGAACACGCAAGATTCTGGTTTACCACAGGCCTGCATCAATCAAGCACTACTTGTTCGACCACACGAAGGTCAGGTACTTTTTGAGGCTGCCAATCAGGCTGAACTTGATGGTGACAAAAGTCGTGCAATGCAACTTCGGCAACAGTGCTTTGCCGAATGCCCTTCAGAACGGGGCCGTGTTCTGAACGTGCTGCTTCCGATGATGTCGGCAGTGGCGGCATGCGAACTATTACAACCAGATGTAACTGGCTTACGAGCAATTGATGGCCTCTGGTCTCGGTCGTCATCAAAAGAAGATATAAAGCCAGTGAAAGAGCTACGCCTCGCCAAGGTGTATGAAGCAGCACAACACGTGAAGGGAACAAAACAATCGAGCCTTCTCTACGAAGCTGCCATTATCGAACGAACACTCGGAAACACTGACAACGCTGCCGCGACCATTACAGCAGCACTCGTTGCCAATCCAAATAATTTTCAGATGCGGCTCGTGCATATTGACCTAGCCTTGGCATCCGGTGATACGACAACAGCAAAAAAAGAAATCGACTGGTGCCTCTTGCGGCGCCCAGATAGTCAAAAACTTCAGGGGCGGATTCAACGACTCAAGCAACTGCGTATTGAGCAGGCAAGCATGCCACCCGCGCTCAACAAATCAGTTGGTACACCTGGAGCACGTAGATAAATGACAGAAAAACGACCACTTGGTGGATTACGTTTACCATCAACGCGTGACATGGCTTGGAACATGGTACAGCTTGGGAGCCTTGCTCTGGCTGTAGCATTGGCGTATGTCATTCGATTTGAGGGTATTCTTGATGCGCAAAACATCGACAGCCTTCTGTCGTGTCTCGGGATTCTGGTACCCGTACAGTTTTTTATGTTGCTCGCAGTTGCTGGGGTTCGGAGTAGCATCCGTGGACTCACGCTGCGTGATCTCTGGCAGCTCATCTTTGGAGTAACCATGGGGCTGGCTGTTGCCGCACCGGTAGCCATCGTTACACAGGCATCAATTCCCCGTAGCATCTGGGTCATTGACTGGTTCATAGCCATCTCACTCCTTGGTGGTTTGCGTGGTGCAGCCTGTGAAATTGGTGACTTTGTTCGTCGCCGTTCACTTGGCACAGCAAGCCGGGTCTTACTTGTTGGCACCTGCCCATCAAGTGAAGCGGTGGTACGGGCAATTCAATCAGACATCTCACAAAAAGAACATCGAGTTGTTGTTGGTATGATCGCCAAGCAAGAAGACCGAAACCTTGTCGGTCGTTCAACAGGTGGTATTTCAGTCCTCGGTACGACAAAAAATATTAATCGCATCATCGACAAGCACAAGATTGATGAGGTCATGCTGCTATCACAAACCTTCCTCGGGAGTGAAGTTGCCGAACTTCAGAAACAGTGTGCTGCTGCTGGTTGTACAGCGACGATCATCCCGGCAATTCACACGCTTATAAGTGGCAAGGTCCACATGCAGCCACGACCGATTGACATTGCTGACCTGCTCGGTCGCCAAGCAGTTGATACTGATACAGACGGTCTCACTCGTTGGCTTTGCAACAAAACAATCATGGTGACAGGTGCCTCGGGTAGTATTGGCTCTGAACTCTGTCGGCAGCTCATAAAACATGGCCCAGAACAATTAATCGTGCTTGACCGGAGTGAAACTGGCCTGTTCTGGGTTGAGCGAGAGCTCAATGATGCTCACTCGAGTACGACTATTGTTCCATCGGTCACGGATATTACTGATGCTGATCGGGTGAGTCACGTCTTTGCCGAACATCAACCAGATATCATCTTCCATGCTGCAGCGTATAAACATGTACCGCTCATGGAACAACACCCCGGTGAGGCCATCAAGAATATACCACTGGCGACATCCATTCTTGCTCGTGCTGCAGACAAACATGACGTCGAAACATTTGTCATGATTTCAACAGACAAGGCGGTCAACCCAACAAGTGTTATGGGCTGCTGTAAACGTGTGGCTGAAATGCTTGTACAACTGATTGCAGCAGAATCGAACACACAGTTCTCGACAGTACGGTTTGGCAACGTCCTCAACTCAGCTGGCAGCGTTGTGCCCGTTTTCCGAGAGCAGATTCTTAAAGGTGGGCCGATCACGGTAACCCACCCAGATATTGAGCGGTACTTCATGACGATTCCAGAAGCCGCTCGGCTCGTCATTCAAGCCGGTCTTCTTGGCAAAGGTGGTGAGGTCTTTGTGCTTGATATGGGTGAACCCATCCGTATCGCCGACCTTGCCCATGACATGGTGCGGCTATCGAACCTTGAAGTCGGTCGGGATATTGAAATTCGCTATACCGGATTGCGGCCGGGTGAAAAGCTTTACGAAGAACTTTTTACGGAACACGAAAAGCTTTTGGACACAGCCCACCCGAAAATTCATTCAGCTGAAATAAAGGCTGTTGGTGTTGAGAATACAGACATAGTGATTGAGCAGTTAACCACTGTTTTGCATAGGCCGGCCGATGAAGTCCGTGCCCTTCTCCACCAACTTGTCCCTGAATACATACTGCCAAAGAAATCCGAGACAGCCAAAGCAATCGCTGGCCAGATCGGAACATCACAAGAAGTTCCACTCAAACGTTCAGCGTAGCATTCGGCTACAACTCATTCGGACTTACTCGGCTTCGAGTTTTTTTCGTGCAGATTCAATTTCTTGTTCCTGCTCTTCAGACACCGCAGGCCAGGTCAGACCAAGTTGCTGAATCGTGCCTGCCAATATAGTGGCAACCGCAGCACGGCTCACCCACTTCTTGTCCGCTGGAATGATATACCACGGTGCATGGTCAGTACTGGTGGCAGCGATCATCTCTTCATACGCTTTTGTGTAGTCATCAAAGTATTGTCGCTCAGTAATATCAGCAGCGGCAAACTTCCAGTGTTTATCTGGCCGATTGATGCGATCAAGGAATCTACTTTTTTGTTCTTCTTTTGAAACGTGGAGAAAAAACTTCACGATCTTTGTGCCGTTGCGAGCAAGATGCCTTTCGAAGGCATTGATATCATCAAATCGATCCTGCCATGTCTGATCTTCTGCATACACATTCGGGATACTTTGGGCTTCTAACAGATCTGGATGCACTCGAACAATGAGTACTTCTTCATAATAGGATCGATTAAATATCCCAATTCGACCCCGTTCAGGAAGTTTCTTCATACACCGCCAGAGAAATGTATGATCGAGATCTTCCGACGAGGGCTCTTTGAAACTCGTCACTTCTACACCCTGTGGATTGACACCACTCATCACGTGCTTAATGGCACCGTCCTTACCAGCAGCGTCGAGTGCCTGAAACACAACCAACACACTCCACGTATCAGAGGCGTACAACAATTCTTGTAATTCTGCTAGTTCCTCAACACCATCCTCAAGAATTTTACCTGCCTGCTTCTTTCGCTTTTTCTCTGACCGGTCTTCATCACCTGCCCATGCTGTATCGCGTGCATCGAGTTTCGGTGCCTCGCCCGGTGCAACGCGAAACATTTTAGTGGCGAGTTTGAAAGTATCTTTGAGTGACATACTTTTTATTAGTGATAGAGGGCCAGAATATTCTGCCAGGTACTGCATTGATTGTGTTACCCGCCAGCAGCGATACGTGCTGCAACGTCTGGAAACACAACGCGGAATGCAAGATAAGCCATGGTAAAGGTTAGCAATAAATTGAACGCCTGCCCGCACAGGTAGAGAATGATGGGTTTTATAGAACCCATCACGCTGGCCAGTTTTCGTATATCCGTTTCTAACCCAATGCTGACAAACGCCAGACAAAAACACCATGACCGCATCATCTTCACAGGGCCAGAGAGCATCGCAGCTATCCCCTCCTGCCGTGCCTCAGTGCCTGTTGAGGCAAGGAGCGTAAAAATAGCTGAGGCCGCAACGAAACCGAGAATAAATTTCGGCAGCCGCTTCCATATTTCTTGAAGCAGCCCTAATCCTGTTGCAGGAATCTGAACTCCGTCAGCATCTTCACCTGACCGCGCCCACCATGCAGCAACCCCCAACGAAATAAAACCGATCATAACGTTTTGAATCAGCTTTACTGAGGCGGCAACATCACGGGCGATTGGTCCAACCAGTTCACCTGCTGCAACAACGGCACCTGTTGAGTCGACCGTTCCACCAATCCATGCACCAGCTAACACCTGATCAAGTCCAAGTGCATTGCAAACCGCTGGCAATGTAAACATCATCACAACAGTGAACGCCAGCGAGATACCAACGGCAATTGAGAGTTCTTCTTTCTTTGCTTTACAGGCAGCGGCCGTTGCTACTGCAGCCGATACTCCGCACACGCTCATGTCTGCAGAGAGAACGAGATTCAGCGTTTTAGATTTGATCTTCAGCACACGCTGACCAAATTGATACGTTCCAATAAGAACAATTGGTGTCGTGATCCACGACACCAGAATGCCGGGAGGCCCAAGTTTCATCAGGGTGCCAAAGAGAAGACCAGAGCCCATCAATACCAAGCCAGTCTTAATATAGAGTTCACCCCGCAGCCCAGGCTTCAGCCAGTTTGGTATTCCGATGACATTACTAATAAATAACCCGCCAACAAAAGCCCACAACACATAAGACAGTTGAAGACCTTTTATTGTTGTTTGCGTGCTTGCCAGCCATGCAAGAACAGCCAGAAGGGTGACTGTGGTAACAGCAGGCAGGCTTTTCCGAAGAGGGATGCCTGTGCCGGCGAGCCCAAGTACAAAAACAACAATGCAACCACCGGCAGTCGCCAGAACAGCAAACCCTTTTGACGGCCCTGCCTCTTGTGTCAGTCCATCGAATGCTACAAGTGGATTTAATGTCCAGCTCCCCGGCTTGGCAACCCATGGTGCAAGCAGGTTTTCAAATGATGTTTCACCTGTTGCAGGAATAAGCACCGGCTGCAACGCAAACCAGGTAATGACGAGCAGCCCAGCCGCCATGATCATCGCCCAGGCATCATCGCTTTGCCACCATGACGGTACAGATTCTATTTGTTTCTTCGTTTCCTGGCTTTGCATCACAGTGTTATAATTGGTCGTTTTTTGAGAAGTAGAAAAACTATGTATTTGGTATGGCTGTTTGATGGTGGTGTACTGAACCGCCCCAAGACATTTTTCAACTTCCATCATTATGCCGCACATGGCGGAAAACCGTCGATGGTTTTGCCCGCAGAAAATCAAGCTTTCCGGCATGGGGCCTCTAGAAAAGGCACTGCCTGATTTCTGCTGAGGATCGGGTATAGTATGAAAACTTCGGGCCCGTAGCTCAGTTGGTTAGAGCAGGGGACTCATAATCCCTTGGTCGGCGGTTCGAGTCCGTCCGGGCCTACTTTTCAATATCCGAGAACGTCTATACCAATGAAACTATCGTGTTTGCTCAGTATACATAACACGATTGCTCATTTGGCGATCCTCGATGACACTCAATGACAAGTCGATAAAAGCGTCACATTCTAAAAAGAGTCACGTCACCCTCTGATCGGGATGGATGGGGGTGGTAGTAGTACCGTTTTTGGCTTGACCGTGCCGGCATGGAATATGCAAGGTCAGGTTTGCATCTCTCGGACGAGTGTCCGAGGAGTAAAGAAAGTTTCTTGGATTTTTTTTGATAATCCAAGAAAACGTGACTGGTTGCAAATAATCCGCGGGCTTAAAACGACTTCGTCAAACCATTCATTTGCTCCCGCCGAGTGAAACGCTTGTGAAAGTACTATTGATTGATCGCTTTTTATCTGCAACTATTGATTTAAACAACATTCGTATCTCAATTTTTAAATCCATCAATCACAAGATGATAGGGATCACTTGAATTCGGCCTAAGGCCCACTTAACAAAACGATATTGTAATGAAAATACAGAGAGGGATAACTCGTGTGGTTGTTTAAACGCCGTAACAAAAAATACCGTAATGTCATTCATGGCGTTACCATGGAGCTGGATACGACGGAAGGTATTCAAAAAACAATGTCGCTCGGTAAATATGAACCAGAGCAGACTTCCTGGGTGCGTCAATGCATTGGTAAAGGCGATTGGTTTGTGGATATCGGAGCAAATTTTGGTTGGTATACGACACTTGGATGTCAGGTTGTCGGTGACACTGGGCATGTCGTAGCTTTTGAGCCCAGCCCAACCGCGTTTGATGCACTTGTTAAGGTAGTTGCGGATAACCAAGTCAATAATGTCACTCTAGAAAGATCTGCAGCCGGTTCAGAAAATGGAGAGATGACGCTCTACATGCCAGACAACGATGCACTTCATTCACCGAGTGCTTTTTTTTCAGATCCAAAATTCAACAAAATTAGTGTTCCACGGATCATGCTGGATGACTACAAATTGCTGTGGAAGGCACCATCTATCAAGTTGATTAAGATCGATTGCGAAGGGTATGAGCCTAATGTCATCGAGGGCATGAAACGCCTTATAGAAGCCGGGCGTGTAGAAAACATGATCTGTGAATTTAACTCGGGCTGGCTTAGGCGAAACAATGGAACTACACCAGAAGACCTGCAACAGCTTATTTGTTCCCTTGGATTCGAGCGTCACCAGCAGACTCAGCGTGAGTCTCACCCCGAATCGTCGGATGGCAGGATGTTTTCGCTACAGGACATCTGGTTTAGGCATCACCAATCTAGGGCCTGAATCTACCGAGTGAAATGAGTCATTTCGTTCTGAGGAACAGAGAGCATAGCATGACGTGTTTCGCAAAAGCACGATTGCGATCACTGTATTCGGCTACGACGCCGAACTTGCTGAGGCCGATGGCTTCACGTATTACAACAAACCACTTAGCGGCAAAGGCAACCAGTATTCCTACTTCACGTTGAAGTTCCTGAAAGGTGCTTATCGTTATATCCTGCTGATACTTACGGAGAATCCGGTGTATGTAGCCACGGAAAACAATGAAAAGCTGCTGGACAAGGTTCTCGCTGACTATGTCGCGGAGAATCCCAAGCCCAAGACCATGTCATTCACGGCGATCAAGCGAGTTCTGGCGAATCGGTACAAAATCGACACGCAATCTGCTGGCCTATTCTTTAGGAATCAAGTCAAGGTGTTCGATACAGAAGGAGGGAATCGGAACAAGATGGTGCTGATTAGAACTAAAAGAGTCACGGCGAATTTTGGTACTATGTTTTCAGTGTTCGCCTGAGTCCGTCCGGGCCTACTACAACATTTCCGAAAGACACTAGACCAAAGGAAATATCGTGTTTGCTCAGTATATATAACACGATTGCTCATTTGGCGATCCTCGATGACACTCGATGAGAAGTCGAAAAAAGAGTCACGTTCCAAAAAGAGTCACGTCGTTGTCTAAATACTGAAAAACAAGGCATGGTGGTTTTATCTTCGCGGCCTTACTTCCCTGCTCTGGCATAAAAATTAATGACGGTTGAGACGTCACCTAAAGTCGTCGCCAACGAATAAGAAAATTATCTTGGATTGATCATTGAAGTTAACGATCTGCATCTACATTAATTAAAAGTGTTTGCTGTTTGGATAATGCAGCTAGTTACTCAAGCATTCACGCCTCCTGAGACCTGTCGAATTTAAATTTATTGGTGAATCTTACTTAACTGGCGATGCATAAAGATCAAGGTTCGCTTCTTCTCTGTTCAAAGCACGATAGTATTCCATGATATCCTCAGCTTCCTTTACTGCCCTCAATTCACCGCTCTCTAAGATAATAGATAAGCTATAATCTAGCCCAAATAAATAATGAAGATATTCTTCTGGAGCCTCTGTGTTATTAAGTTCCATGGCCCAAGGGTGAAACTCAGTAATGATATTTGGTTTTAGCCTGCTCAGTAAATTTTCCATGCCTTTTAGTGCATATGGCTCATGAGCTTCTACATCAATTTTAATCAGGTCAATACGTTTCTCATCTTTTAGAAGTTCATCAAGAATGACTGATTGGACATAAAATGAAAAATCCTGCTTTTTTGACGACTTGCTTACGACACCACCATTAGATCCAACATTAATGAACCTTAAAACTGCAGCAGTATTAGAGACTGCATAAGGAAATAATTTAATGTTGCCGCTATTTTCCAAAATTGAAGAAAATATTAATTGTTGATTCTGTGGATTAGGCTCGAAAGCAATTACTTTCCCAGTCTTTCCCACTAATGAACTCGCCAGCATGCTAAAGTAGCCTATATTTGCTCCCACATCTAGAAAAGTATCGCCTTCCGATAGCGTTCTTCTAATTACGTTTGTGACGTGAGGCTCATGCACCTTGCTGTTCTGAATTCCCGATCCTATATAGTCCTCAGGCATGATGTACAAGTTAAAACCGTCTAAACTCAACAACCTCTTCTTTGAAAGATCAAAAACCTGTCCCCACTTGGGAGTGACTGGCTTCCTTGTTTTTTTTCTTAACCAACTCATTGGATTAATATCTGCCTTTCAATAATTCATGCAGCAGCAAATAAACGACCGGGCATCAGAGCTTAAATATTCATTCTTCAATGACATCGCTAGTCTTGATTCACGACTAGCAGGAAGGGTGTTTTGTCTACGATTTTTATAATCTGTTTACATCGATAATAGAAATAGCAATTTCTTAGATTCCGACACATAACCCTAGTCAATTCTCTACTTTCCTTTGCCTTTTGAATCCTTTTCGAAGTGCCTCAATCTACGTCACCTATGATGACGCTCTTGCGATGCTCACTCGAAATTTTTTGTCTCACCAAGTCAACCCCATGCATGTAGTAACAGAGACCGCGGACGACCTGCTGCTGAACAAGATTTTCGCTGACTATCTTGCCGAGATTCCAAAGGTCAAAACCGGGCCTTTAACAGCAATTAAGTGAGTTCTGGCGAATCGGTACAAAATCGACACGCAATCCGCTGGCCTATTCTTCAGGAATCAACTAACTGCGTTCGATACTGAAGGTGGGAATCGGAACAAGATGGTGCTGATTGGAACCAAAACAGTCGAGTAATCAGTCATGTAGGTAATTTGGTACTCTATTTATAGTGTCGCCTGAGTCCGTCCGGGCCTACTTGAAGATTTATGCCGGAGGTGCGGGGTGGATAACGAAAGCGACCACGAACAGAAGAAGACATGGTCGCTTCGGACACTCGCATGGCTATCAATTGGTGGCATTCTATTTACCTACCTGGTCATTGTTCCAACGGCTGATGCATTTCTACAAAATTTTCGTGAACAGCCGTCTGTCATACATGCTAAAGATTTAGACTCGTTTGAGCTCTTACGTATACGAACTGCAAAGTTCTTGGTATTTGCAATATTCACATACTACGGAGCATGCATCGCAAGTTTTATCAATGTTGTCGCGAATAGCATCCCTCGCGGCGGAACGGTCACCACACGAGCATCAGCCTGTCCTGCTTGCGGTATGACTATTAGCCGGATTGATAACTTACCACTCTTTAGCTACCTGAATCTCGGAGGACGCTGCCGGAATTGCTTGTCCCCAATTCCTATCCGCTACTTTCTGACTGAACTTATTGGAGCGACCATATTCGGATCGCTTTTTCTTTTTGAATTAGTGACAGGTGCGACCAATGTTCCCGGATTTAAACGATATTTTTATGATGGAATCATATGGATTATTCTGTACACAAAATGGCCCGTTATCGGAATCTATCTTTATCACGCCGCATTGTTCAGCTGCCTGTTGATGCTGTCACTCATGGATATCGACCGACTCCGCTGCCCAAAGTGGCTAGCGGGGATCATGCTCTGCGTCTTTGCAGGATTATCCATTGGTATTCCCACTCTTCAGCCCGTCAAATTTTATCATCACCTACCTACGGATCTTGGTAGCGCGATACCGCCATCGATGATTCCAATCGTTACCTGCATAGCAGGCGGCTTGATTGGCTGGTTCCTCACAAGCATCATTCAATATTTATGTAGTTGCAGCAAACTTACACCTCCATCCAGTAGTGTATTTTCATTAGCTGGCATGCTGGTAGGTATTGTTTTGGGGTGGCAGGCCACTGTGACAATTCTGCTATTCACTGCTGTCGTCCTTGCCACCATTTGTGTGATCAAACAAATAACAAAGAAGAGGTTCGTAGTTTCTGAAACATTCATTTTTTCTGCCGTCGCTTTTCTTCATCATCCGCTCTGGAGATGGTTCGATGGTTTCTGGTAAGAGAGCTTTCTTGACGCTTTGGCTGGGGCTTGGGTAGAAGATTGAACCTGTGCAAATTTCGTAGACGACCTGTTACGCTCTCAGCCAGTTTTTAACCCGGCGAGTGCATGTAAAATCTGACAAAAAGCATGCTCCAAAATCGTACAATTTCTGCATAAAAACTGTATACTTTGCTAGGTCTTTTGATCGTGGGGCAGGGTGTATCTGCGATCATTTTTCAGGGGTTTTTGTTTTCTCCGGTGATACAATGCGACAAATCACCACACGACTCTCGACACCAGAGCCTCTCGAGGCGCGGCTTGCGCTCGATGCAACATTTTCACAATTGTATCTTCAGCCCGCCGGCAATCAGTTTGAAGCTGGACATACAATTGCTGAGCTCGTGCATGCCAACACTACAATCTCGCAGGGCGCACAGTACTACTCAATTGATGGCACATCTGTGCGAATGACACAGTCCGCTGTTGACCATGTGAATGCGGGAAATGCACTCCCACTCCTCGAAGTTTCTTCTAACAATAAAACCGCTTCGCTTGTCACGCAGCGGTTTGCCATCACAGACGATCTCGATGTTGGCTACGTCAATGGTGGACGTCAACGTGATCTTCAGTCGATGCTCGTACGCAAACAAGACGCAACCGACAACTTTCATTCAGCAGTTTATTTGCGAACACATGTCTTATCACTCAATCTTGAGCCTTCAGATACTCTTGTCGATGCTTCCTTTACGATGTATCAGGGGCCTGGCTCAAATGCTGAGGCTGGAACCGTTCAGCTTTTAGTCCTTGCAGATGCTTCATGGAACGAGGACTCATTAACATACGAGACTCGCCCGTATACGGCTTCCTCACCACCAACAAATGCAGATGCTAACGCTTCAGTCACTGATGTGCTCGCCTCTCAAAACATCACAACTGAAGACGGCAAACGAGTCACATATGACATCTCAGCATCAGGCGCATCAAACCGAGATCTTGCATTTCTTTTGCTCGCAGCAAACCAGGCAAACCCCTCTGCTGGAACCACCACCGCTCAAAATGGATCGCAGCGACACTATGTCTACAGCAGTGAATCACCTGTGCAGACACAACCATTTGTAAGCTACTCCTTTATCAAGCAGGCAGCACAAGCAACTGATGATGCGGTCACTGTCAAAGAAGGTGCAGACACCCTCCTGTCACCGCTCATGCTCCTAGACAATGATGATCTTATTGGTCCATCTGGAACGTCTGTCATTGCTTCACTCAATGGCACTGAATGGTCGCAGCTACCAGACGCCGACCACCCGACGTTTTCACATGTCTTTGGATATAAGCAGGTCGTGGGTACCGAAGGCACGTTGTATGTTCGTCCAACCGGTCGAGCATACTACGAACATGGAGGAAGTGACGTTGCCTCGCCTATCAACGACACATTTTCCTATGCGTTTACAAGCGGTGGCTCTGCATCAGTCCCTGCCACTATTACGGTCACCATCGAACCTGCAAATCAGCTTCCTGCACTCTCCATTCTCGGCCGTAACTTGAACCCTCTTCTTTCACCTGCCAATCAAGGTGACACGGTAGCAAGTTTTTTGGTTACGGACCCCGAAGGGGATGGCTCTGATTTGTATTGGGCTACACCAGATGGCAACGCGCCCTCTGATACCAACGGCAATCCGTACTATGAAATTGATTTCCAGCAACGGGTCATAACACTTACATCAGCCGGTGCCGGTGCAGTCAACGCACTGCACAACCTGCCCACAATACGAATCTTTGCATCGAATTCAAACTCCCCCAGTCGTGTCGTGCATGCTCGAGCACAACCCTATGTTGCGCACTCACGAACATTTTTTATAAATAAGGCAACTGGATCAAATACCAATGATGGCCTTTCCCTTGAAAGTCCATTTCAATCCACGGCTGCCATTCTCCGTAAGATCAACGGCGACACGTTCCTGCAGCCTGGTGATACCGTTTACTTTGTAGGTGACTACGCTGCAGATGACTACAACCCAGACTTTCGCTACGACAACAATCCGAATGGACCCATATCTGTGGCGATCAAGCAGTGCCGGCGTAAAAATCAACAATCTGCATGGAACACCTGCCGCTCCCATCACATTTAAAGCGTGGGATGACACAACGACCGTACATGCCGATGACTATGCCGGGTTCATTATTCAGAATAGTTCGCACATCCGTATTATTGGCTTTGAAGTGAAGGGGGCGGTTGACCATATAAGTGGCGATGTCGCCTCAGCACTTCAATTCCTTTATCGTGTGAATACGACAAACGAAGGCTACTCCCGCACGAACTACGACCATTTCGCAAACAGCGATGGCACGTATGACTACTTTTATCGTGTCCCATACGGCAGCACGGCTGAGTATGTCGAAGACCATTACTCAACACCTGGCTCATTAAGTACGCTTGCCAATTCGATACGACCAATTTACTCACGAAGCCAAGGTATTCTTGTTCGACAATCAAAGTTTGTTGATGTTCTGGACAACCATGTCCATCATATTCAAGGGACTGCAATTAAGTCGATCAGAAGTGAGTATGTCAATATCATTGGTAATGAAGTCCATGATGCAACACGGACTTCATCACTTGGCACGATGGGAATTGAGCCTTGGGAAACAACTCATGATATTCCCATCGAAAGCGACCAGAGCAACCTGTACAAAATTGTTGTGGCGAATAATACCGTTCACCATGTGTTCAATGAAGTTTTCTCGTGGGTACCGTCAAAAACATTTATTACACCCCATCTCGATGAGGGCAAAGGCATCTCCCCTGAGTGGCAGGACAACGATACATGGCTTGCCGAAGATGCGACCGGGCGAATTCTCATCGCCAACAATATGACCTATCTAAATGCACTTTCTGGCATTAATAGTCATGCAACAGATCGCGTTGATATCATTCATAACACAAGCGTTCTCAACTCTTTGTATGGAACAATCTGGGAGCTTGATACTGGTCTGAATATCGGCATCACCCATGAGCCCGACAATAACGGCACCACGGATCTTGGGCGTGATGTTCGCATGGCAAACAATGTGTCTGTAGCAGACGGTTCTTTAGGTGGATACGCCCTGCGAGTGAACGCCGGAAGTGGCCGGGTAACAGATACTGTCCAGTTTAGTGGTGGTGGAAACCTTGTCTGGAATTACCAGGGCACGTCTGTCCGTAAAGATCCACTTGATGTTTCAGCAGGGCTTTTTGTAACTGACGCCGAACCACTCTTTCATGTCACAAACACAGGAAACTATCAACCGACTAATGCTTCACCGTTGCGTAATCAAGGCATTGCCCTGCAAGCAGGATGGGATCTGCCATCAATCGGTCTCGGTGATGCATTTGGCCAGTCTCGCCAAGCTGCTGGCATAGGTGCACTCGGAGCAGTCAGCAATGCGTCACGTCCTCTCATTGGAGGTCCAAACGCTACACCGAGTGGCCGCAATGATGTTACAGGCCTTCCTCTTCCCAGTTCTGAGCTATCAGTCTCTCACAGTGTGACTGATACTGACGGCATATTTGATGTCACCTACCAATGGCTTCGAGATGGCGTGCCAATTCCATCGGCGACATCGACAACATACGCCCTGTCTTCTTCTGATACGGGTAAGAACCTTTCAGTTGAAGTGACCCATCGCGACGGTAGAGGAAAACGCGAGCGTGTGACCTCAACTGCCATTGAAGCCCTTGGCATTCTTGAGAATGAAGGAACTGCTGGACTCGCCTATAACTCATCGAGTCAAATGTACTTAATACGAGGATCGGCTGCCCTTCTCCCGCTTCAAAAAGATAGTAGCACGCCTCTCCAATCAAGCGGGCTCTACGATTTTTCCATCACTGCTGCCGTTGAATCATCCTCACGCCACATGCTTCGCTTAACACGTTCGCAGACAGATTACCTTCTTCCGATTGACGACGGCGGCATGCTTGCTTCGCTGTTTCATGAGTTAAAAAATGCACAAGGAATACAACTTGAACGAACGTATATTTCACCCGATTCGTACATACAAATCACAGCAAGCGCACTTGGTTATTTTTATGACGGACAGTTAAATCCGACATTTGAGGCCCAGCGTGGTGTCACGTATGCCTTCAATATTCAAGCTCCCGGCTATCCGTTATTCCTTCGTTCTTCTGCTGACATTGAAGACATGTCAAACATCTACACCAACGGTGTGAGCGAAAGTGGTAAAGATGTCGGAGTAGTTATCTGGCACGTTGGCCTCGATGCCCCTGACACGCTTTGGTACACCACACAGTCTGACGCAAACTTTACAGGGCAAATCGTTGTCTCTGATATTGCTGCTGGACCAGAATGACTTCGCAGCCTCAGGCACTCGACTTCGAGGCAACAGAATCAGAACTATTTATGAGTTATCAGGGTAGTCTGACAGCATTCCTTTGGGATATTTTCCAACTTGACATGCCTGTTCATAGATAGGCCTAGGTATGCTCCCAGTCAATTTATATGCAGCGGCTATATGCAGTGCTTCCAGCACAACCATTTCATCACGCGTAGTACTCAAGACATCTACCAGCCCCTTCAGCCCGGCCTGCCTTTCGCCCACGGCAACTAGAGCCTCAGCAGCAGCAAGTTGAACGGCCGGCTCTGGATCACGAAGAAGTGATTGCAAAAGCCCACGTGCCGATGCTGCCTTGTTGCCACGAATGGTACAGCCAACTGCTCCCCAGTAACGCATCACAGGATGTTTACTCTTCATCACTTTCTCAAGCTCGGAAAGTGCTTGAAGCATCACCATCACATGCTGTGACTGCCAACTCAAGAACTTTTTCATACGGAAAGTTCTTGTTATGGACATAGTCGTAGACCGTCCCTTTTTCAGAAATCTGGTTATACATCGCTTCAGGAACAAGACCTGTGTCACGAATGTCTTTCATGGTCTCAAATGTTGCGGCACGCATAGTTTCAAGACGCGTCGCATGTGCAGGATCACCGGCAAGATTCGTAACCTCCCACGGATCATTCTGTGTGTCATACAGTTCTTCAACCGGCTGAGGAACTTTCCAGAATGACGATTGAGCAGCATCAGTTTTTCCAGCCTGCTGAAGTGCATAGAACGACCGCCACCCCGATTGGCTGTGTGGATAGCCTGCCAGAATTCCTCGATGCCGATGAGGATTAAAGTTGCGGATATATCGGTACTGGCCATCAGTTACCGCCCTGACAAAACGAAGCATACGAGCATCGAATCGCTGGCCAAACAAAAAGACATAGGGAGCCGCTTGCTGTTTCTGCTCTCCAAGAAATGCACGCCCCTGCATGCCTTGTGGAATATCTACACCCGCAAGACTGAGTGCTGTTGGGGCCAGGTCCACGAAACTGACAGGGCGATCACTTGTCGATCCTGGAAGACCAGGTGCCATCTGTGCCAATTTTTCAGGATACTGAACGATCATAGGAACGTGTGTTCCTGTGTCGTAGATATATCGCTTTGCTCGAGGAAGAATTCCACCGTGATCGGAATAGTAAATCACAATCGTATTCTCACGGAGACCTGCATCGTCCAGTTCTGCAAGCCAGTCACCAACCTGTTTGTCCATTGCAGCAAGAATATCGAGATACGTTACCCAATCATCTCGAATCTCTGGCGTGTCAGGAAGAAACGGTGGCAGCGCAACTGAGGCTGGGTCCTGACGTGGTGTTTCAGGAATCAGTCCGTTTTTTCGAGCTGATTTTTTCTTGTTTTCAAAAAGACTGCTCTCATGGCTAATGCCCGTATTGAACACTGCAAAAAATGGTTTTCCTTCTGGACGATTTTTCCAATGGGCTTTGTTACTTGAATCGTCCCAATGACTTTTATCATCCGTTTTGAAGTTGTAGTCGGTCTTCGACTGATTCACGCAGTAGTACCCGGAATCACGGAGATACGAAACAAACGGCTGAATGTCTGATGGGATTGGATAGCGACTACGCATGTTCTGTGTCCCGATACTGCATGCATAGCGTCCGGTTATTAATGTACTTCGTGCAACTGCACAGACTGGAGCATTGGAATATGCAAATTCGTATCGCACACCTTCTGCTGCAAGCTGGTCAATATTCGGCGTGCGTACCTGTTCATTTCCATAACAGCCAAGCCAATGATGGCTATTGTCTTCACTTACGACCCATAGAATATTGGGTCGATCGTCTGCGTGAGCACCTGCAGCAAACGAAAGTACGATGATGCACAGGAAAGCCAATGAGATTTTCTTCATCATTTGTAAAAGCACAGTAAAGGGTAAAAAGATATGTTTGATACGAGTGAGAAAAATGTCCCCAACTCAGTTCCCGCTACCAACTAATGTAACGAAAACAGATTCCTTTCATATGCAGCACCTCACATTCATGGATTTCACCAACTGATCGGCTACTTGAATGATTTCCGGTGCTAGATCAGCTCACTCAGAAGAAGAAATAGCCCTCAACCTGAGGGTTTGGCAATGTGCCCTACGAGGCAATACAGGCATAGCGAATCGTATGGAGGGTTCCAGATTCTGGTGGCTTTCCCAGACCTATGAGACCCGATCCCAAAAGAGCTACTTCGTCACGGTGAATAAAGTCTGGTGACGCCTCTCCGTCCTGCTGGATATAGCAGCCATTGGTGCTCACATCTTCAACGTAAATACTCTGCTTACGACTCTCAAAGTATGCATGGATTCTCGATATCGATGAATGATGCAAGACAATTTCACACGGTGCAAGCCGACCGACTGAGATTCGTTGATGCTGTTCAACCTGAACAGTATCACCACCAGCCTCCAAAGTCACACCTACGGCTGATATCGGCAGCTGTGGCTTCTGGTGATTCAGTGCAGTTGATTCTGCTTTATTCCAGAACACTTCAACGAGCGATGCGGGCTTGCCCTGCCCTTTAAGTCCAATCGTATTAAGTGGCCGTACATCCCACTGCCCCGCATCCTCAAGAAGACCAAAGGTTTCATGGTCGAGCAAAATTTGATGTGCCTTCGTATTTTCAACAACACGTTTTGCTCTGTAGACGGACTGACCTTTTGGCCTTCCGTTCTCCATCATTGTTGGCCCGGTGTGTAAACCAATACGGACAGTTAATCGTGAATCGGGGGGAAGATACTCATGCGTAAAGTTGTGTGCAGCCCATTGCATCGCGATTGCTGACTTCAGAGCTGAAGATCCGTCTTGAAAGAGTGTCATCAATTCATCACCGATACGATCGACGACAGTGCCCTCGTGTGCATGTGTAATTTCAGCAAGTCGATCAAGTAAATCAGTAACCACACGAGATGCGTGTTGATCACCGAGTAATCGGTAGAGCTTCGAGCTCTCGCTAATATCAACAAACAGAATGGTGAGTAATGGGTCAGCAGTAGCCATAGCTTTCACTCAGAGAGAACGACGTGTTCAACCGAGATCATGCCATGTCCGGAAGACGCTTTGCAAGATCGATCATGGGCTTTCATTCCTACCTTTTGTGCCCGTTGCCACAAAGACTGCCACAAAACCCCATGCGTCTTTCATATCAACACACTTGTATATCTCTTCGAGGTCTTTCCTCGCTTCATTCGAGTGCTCTTCTGCTACCTGTTCTTTTTTAAAACCTGTCGTGATATCAAGGAAATTACGCATCCCCAGCTGGTGGGAATTAACAGTTGTGACGTGAACATCGACCTGTTCAAGGCCAGCCTCTTGCAACATTCCTCCAAGCTTTCGGCCGACGTTTCGATCACCCCCACTACGCGACTGCCCTTCGGCAGCCCGTTGCGTAAAAGTACGAAAACCTGCAGGCTCAGGATGTAACGTAAGCCACGCATCATCGATGTCTACAACACAAAGCCTGCCACCAGGCGACAGCCTCGGTAGGATCTTTGACAATGCCAGCTTCGGATCAGCCAGATGCTGAAATAAAAAACGCGTGTAGATAAAATCAAATACACCGAGCGATTCATCAAGTGAATAGACATCGCCTTGTTGAAACGTTGCGTTGCGTGTACCACGACTCTCCAGATATGTGTGAGCTTCGTGCAGCAGATCTTCACTCAGGTCTACTCCAATCACATCTGCCGGAGTGACCATCTCAGCTAAGAGTGCTGTCACAATACCTGGACCACATGCAAGATCGAGAGCCCGCATGCCAGGCTTCAGCCCAACTTCCTGAAGAACACGTCCCTCCATCTCGCTCACAATTGCAGCCTGCTGCTTCAGCCGAGCAAGTTCATCCTGATTTTCATCGAATGTACCGAATGCATATGAACCTGCAGCGTGATCACCCATTGAGAACCCCTTCATTACAATTATTTACAACTTTGATTCATAAACATTGCCCCAACTCTCAAGAGCATGCCTAACTCGTCATCGCCTCAACCCACGAGTCTGTTCGGTCTCGTAATCGCTGAGCAAGAATCAACGAAAGATTGAACAGCACTTTTGCGGATATTTCCGGCTGTTTGCGCATGGCACGAGTAAGAAAGCCCTTACTAATTATGAGCACTTGCATCTCAGTGAGAGCATTCACATCTGCGCTTCGAACTGCTGTTGAAATAAATGCCACTTCACCAAAAATCTGGCCCTTCGACATGATCGCTAAAGAATGTTCTTGCTCTTCTTTTCTGCTGACAGCTTCTGCAACACCTGAAAGGATGATATACATTTCATCACCAACATCTCCCTGACGAATAATCCTATCGCCAGGCTGTAAGCTGAGAACCGTTCCAGACCGCAAGAAGCCACTGACCTCTTCGTCACTCAGTGACTCAAAAAGCGGAATGCACTCAGCAGGTGGAGCTGCAAGCTGATCGGACAGTTGTTTCCAAAATTCATCGGTATTCCGAGATCGACTATTCGCTATTCCGGCATGTGACGGAAAGGTTTTTTGAAACCACTCACCTGTTTCAGGCTCATGTTCAAAGTTTCTTGCCACTCGATACAAAGGACTTCGAACCTGTCTGAGATACTGCGTATCTCTGACAAGCATCACAAGAGGTACGTGGTACCCATTATCTTCATCCATAAAGCCATCAGTAAATCGACGAAAGCCAATCTGCTCATAAAACTCAAGCAGGGATGGCGCGCAATTGCAGAAGTCAAACTTGCTTCCCATCTCCCGGCCGGCACTGTATACCGCGCCAACCAATGCAGCAGGAACACTTGACCCTCGATAGTCTTTGGCGACCATCATCCGTGAGGTCATGGAAATATGGTCGCCGAACGATGGTGCAAACTTTTCAAGATCGTACCTCTGCTCCCATACATCTGGAAACTTTTTCTTTGATCTGCAATTGAGCCGAACAGTACCAACAATCTGTCCTTCGTCCTCGGCATAGAGAAGATGAGCTTCATCGTCGAGTTCATCACGAATGATCTTTTTCTGATGATCAGCTTCGGCAGGACTTTTTCCCATCTCTGTTACGTACACGTCGTAACGGAATCGAAAAATTCGCTCACGATCTTCATCACTACTGGCAACTTTTATGTCAGAAATCTGCTTCATTCCGAATATATCCAGTTAGTAAAAGAATTAGTTCTCTGGGAATACGTTTTCTAGAAGCGACTAAAAAATTCCCACACGAGGTCGACAGAGTGCACACCAAGTTTCCTTGCACCAGGAACCCGGTGGCCCCAGCCCTTCACCTCGTACAACCAGACCTCACACCCTTCTACACCATCACCGTATCGATAGGCCGTCGTATCTGCTGATACTTCAATGACCTCTTCTGTTGTCGTCTGATCGAGGTCCTTCCAGAATTCAATAATTGTTTTTTGATCTGGTGCTCCACCCCACCCGCCAAAGGGTCGCATACTGCCATCAACGGGAACAATTCGATCATCGAGTCCGGATATTTGTAATACAGGAACTGGTTTTATGTCTTCACGATGCTCCCATGTATAGCCACTCATCGTACCGATGATCGACCCAACGGCTTTAAACACCTCTGGGCGTTCAGCCGCAAGCGTATAACTCATGAAACCACCGTTTGAGACACCGCTGGCAAATGTTCTTTCAGGATCAAGGTCGTGAGTGTGCTGAAGATCCTTTGCGAGTGCTGTGAGAAACCCAACATCATCGATATCACTGATGTTCAACCGCGCATTCCAGTGAGGAACATCACGTCTATCTGGTTTTCCTTGCGGATAAACCACAGCAAATCCGTGTTTGTCCGCCACTCGACTCATGCCCATCTTGGCATAATTACGGGCATTACCATGGTACCCATGAAGAAAGAAAACGAGCGGTGCATTCTCTGGAAGATCTTCTGGCAGGTGCAACACGTACTGGCGATCAACACCTCCATGCTGAAAAACTTCAAACCCCGTCTCAGTGGCTGTTTCTTGCCCGAACACCGAACAGAATAGAAACGAGCATGATGCGACGAGCCAAAACGGCACACTGTACTGACGATATTTCATATTGAAATCTATTTACCTTTCTCTATCTCACCAACAAGACAAAAGCGAAACGTCTTGTTCATTCCTTTGCCGAACACACAGTCTCCAGGAATTCACAAAGATGTGCAGCATTTTCTGCTGAATAGAAGACAAAGCCACCATGACCTGCATCCTTGAGACGATAGACTGCCACCGAAAGATTGTGTTTTTTATACGCTTCTTCAAGAGCATCGGTCTGATTTATTAATACTGTCGTATCTTTTACTCCATGAAAGACAAGCAGGGGCGCATCATCTGATGTCACATGAAACTTTGCAGACGCTTGTTTTGCCTTGTCGACGAGCTGATTGGCTGGGCCACCCAACAAATTGTAAACAACTGAACCAGGTTTATTCACTTTCCACGATTGGGTTTTACTTCTGAGTGGAAAATCTGTTGCCCCGTAGTAGTCAACAACAGCCTGCACTCGTGATGATTGGTCACCGTTGCCTCCAACAGTGCCCTCGAGTTCATCGTTGTCACCTGTCGTTCCAAGAAGTGCTACAAGATGCCCACCGGCACTGGCACCAGCTGCAATGACACAGTCTGGGTTATATCCATATGTTTGTGCATTGGCCCGAAGCCAACGAATGGCACCTTTACAGTCATGTAACTGAGCAGGCCATTTCGCGACATCGACCAATCGATAATTGATGCTTGCAACCGTATAACCAAAATTGGAAAGCCACTTCACAAAACAGTTTTGTTTTGAACCGCTTTTCCAACCACCGCCATGAACCCAGACAACCAGTGGTGAGCCCTCTGGTTTTTCTGGCAGATACAGATCAAGCAATAGCGGCTTTCCGTCGACCTCTGCATAGTGCAGATTCTTCACCTGACTTCCTTCAAGCACGAATTCAGGAATTCCTTTCCCTGACACTGGAATTTCCTGCTTAGTAAATTCATCGATAGAAGACTCGGCCATAGCGGAAAGACCGAGCAAAAGAAAAAAAATGAGTGCTCGCATGCCAGAACCGACTTTAAAAAGGCTGTCTTGTTTTCAATTTCAACTGCATTCAATCATCACACTGATTTCTTACCATCAATTTTCAATTCCGAAAAGCAGCCAGAGGGATGGTACTATAAATGAATAGTATTCTTCGTAAGATTAATCTCACGGAGCATGTGTACTCAAGAAAGCTGGAGAGAACATGTCAGTAACGATTGATCCGCGATACCCTTCAATCGAAGACCTTCGTCAAAGGGCAAAACGTCGGATGCCAAAGTTTGCATTCGAATATCTTGAAGGTGGCTGTAACAGTGAGATCAACCTCGCTCGCAACACAGCTGAAATTCGTGAAGTCCGATTGCAACCGAAATATATTGGCGAATATGAGGGTGCCGATCTTTCCGTCGAATTATTCGGTGTGAAATATGATGCACCATTCGGCATTGCACCCATTGGCCTCCAAGGACTGATGTGGCCCAAAGCCTGTGAACTGCTCGCTGCAGCAGCACATGAACAGAATATTCCATTCTGCCTCTCGACTGTAAGTACATCAAGCATTGAGAACGTTGCTGAAATTACAGACGGCCGCGCATGGTTTCAGCTTTACCACCCCGCTGAAGAAGACCTCAGAGATAAACTCGTTGCACGCGCTGCAGATGCCGGCCTTCCTGTGCTTGTCCTTCTCGCTGACACACCAACATTTGGATACCGACCAAAAGAAATAAAAAATGGACTGTCCATCCCTCCACGGATGACGCTCAGCAATATTGTGCAAATGATGCAAAGGCCGTCGTGGTGCGCACAGCAACTTATCGCTGGCAAACCAGAATTCGCATCGCTGAAGCCGTATATACCAAAGGGACTCAACATGAAGCACCTTGGCTTGTTTATGAATAAAACATTTCAAGGGAGGCTTACAGAAGACCGTATTAAAAAATTACGTGACCTCTGGAAAGGTAAACTTGTTGTCAAAGGTATTGTGACAGAAGAAGATGCGGAAAAAGTCTTATCGATTGGTGTTGATGGAATTATTTCATCAAACCACGGGGGACGACAGCTTGACGCTGGCCAGTCAACGATTCGGCCAATGGCCAAACTTGCAGAAAAATTTGGGGACAAGATGACCGTCATGCTTGATTCAGGCATTCGAAATGGATCAGATGTTGCATGCGTCCTGGCAAGCGGCGCGCAGTTCACGTTCCTTGGACGCACCTTCATGTACGGCGTTGGCGCGATGGGCAAGCAAGGTGGCGTTCAGGCAATTACGATTCTGAAACGACAACTTCAACAGGTCATGGAACAGGTTGCCTGCAAAACAGTGGCGGATTTTCCGCACCATCTCATCAGAGAATAATTGTGACGTCAAAACGCTGGCTCTTGAAGCACAGGCCGTGACACGTTGGTGTGCATGGCTGCCACTCGCTGAATCATGACAACAAAAAATTATTCTTTCAGTACCATATCGATGCACATGACGGCAGAAAAAATAATCTGCCGAAGCGGATTATCCCTCGGCACTGAATCATCGATCTCCAGTACATAGTTGTCAGCACTCGTAAAGAGTTCTTTGCCGACACCAGACCATTTTTTTGTTACGTGGGCAAACTCTGTTCCATCATCGGCTACGAACCGAAAGTTCCATCCTGTCCACGAACCTTTTAAGTGACAGAGTTCTTTTCCAGTAGCACTCAATACTGTGAATGCACCACCAATAGAAAAAAGGTGCTGCTTAAATGAGCCAATTTTTTCTCTTTGTATATCACGAACATCAACAGTTGATAGAAAAATAGACAAGCCACGATGGACCGAACAGACAGGTTCACCTGACGGTGTGGTGATCTCAATCTCAAATGGTGTGAATCTTTTATATTCAGTAAAGCGAAATAACTTTGTCAGCATTCCAAGTCGTGGTTCACGACAATGCAGGATGACTTCACCAGTCTGCGGATCATAAATATCAAAATTATTTGCCGCTTTAAATAAGCCGACATGCTCTTTCACAAGAAAAAGATTGTTGTTCAGTGCAGAATGCATTGGCTGCTCCTCATTGACCTTTGAGTTCGTGCCATCTGTATGGATTCAGTCGTTATCTAGTCAGACCCGCTGTGCTTCTCACTATTTTGTAACACGGGTGCTATTCACCGACCAAAACTGCCCGTCATCATTCTTCAGGAAAAGTCGTAGTCTGGCATTGTTCAAAGACGTGGCACTTTTCAATGTGAACTCATTCTTCCCCTCTTTTACGTTTGGGATACGTTCTGAATGTTCCCAGCGGTCTGCAAATGTCAGTCCATCTTGCGCACCCCAATACACATCGAGTTCTGGAGCCTGACCGAGATGATCGATCCAACACTCTATTTTCAATCCTCCAGGAGTACCTTCCACTGATTGAACAATCACTTCAGAGGGAACGCCTAAAAGTGACTCTTTGTGCTCTGGTGCAAGATATGCGGGAAGGTCTTTGAGTTGGTTGTCTTTTGCGAGATCAACGCCGTCCGCAGAGCGTGGCTTATGAAAGCTGAGCCCACCTGTTTGCAGAAAAAACCAACCATCGTCAGTCACTCCTCGATGCGTGTATGTCAGCCCTGTCTGCTTATCAACATCTCCACCTGACATGTGATCAAGCTGAAGCAACTGGCCATCTTCCTGTACAACCCACCCCCGATACCGCATTTCACGAGGGTACAAGCCTGTCCGCTGAACATGTGGCGGCCCTGGTACTTCAACAAAACTACCAACCCAAAGAGACTTGAGCGGCTTGCCTTTGTTGTATTTATTCCCCACTCCAAATAATCGCCACTCATTTTTATCTGCGAGATAAAAATAGCTGTAGTAGGTGTCATAGGTCTCTGAGGGAACCACACGAAGAGCTAATACTTGTCGTTGACCTTGATGACCAGAGAGTGGATCCCAATCACGAATTTTGACACCCGTTCCTTCATGCCCAAAACCGCCGAACGTTGCCTCACGATTGCCAATCGCAAGCAGGTGAGAGAGCTGTTCAATCGGTGGCTCTTCCTGGCCACGCCCGTAGGACCAGAGTGAAAAATTAAACCCAGCATTGACCGTGCCATCGGCCAGCCACGTCGGACCGTAATACCCAAATGGTGTTGTGATCGGTGCATAAAAACCAAGGTCTCCGGGGACAGCATCCATCTCCATCACCCAAAGACGAATTGGCTTTTGGGCTTGAGAACTTGAAAACTTGGTATGTGCTGCAGAAGGTCGCCATCTCTTTCTCAGTACAGCAGCACCTTTCACACAAGAACCGCTGAGAGCCATCCAATGAAACTGAGCGCCCGCTACTGCTTTTTCACAGACAAGTCGTAGACGATGCAGGCCAGGTTCAGCTACTTGAAACGGACATGTAAATGTCACCCCTGGTTCTTTCCCGGAATTCACGGAGAAAGAAACGGTCTTGTTATCCATCGACATGGAAAAAGTACCACCGCTACTCTTTGCTGACATCCAAAGAGTAATCGTTCCTTCGCCAGCTTGTGGAGCAAACCATACCCACTCTGTAGTATCCCCTGCATCCCACTTTTCAATCCAAGCGAATGACTTTCCACTATTCAGATTTTCAAGATCAGGAACCTGACCCTGACCAGCCGCTACCAACCCACGCTCAGGAAAAAAAGATTCGTTCGGCGTTAGGTACAACACACTGTCACGTGTCTTCTGAAGCATGCACAGACTGTTGGGATCATCACCACACGCCTGCCAAGAGATGGGGACTCCGAGCTGACCCTCACCAACAGTCGGTGGTTTTTCAGCGCGTACCGTACCAAGCACGCCACACAGAATCAGGCACGCACCCCATCGAATCCTAATGATTGTGAAAGCTGAGCTCATAACGAGTCCTTCCAAGCAGGGCATAATCTTGCAATGCGGAGACACCCAGACACCAAAGTAGATCTGAGTCTATGATCTTTACGCAATCAAGAGAAGCAGGTACTCAGAAGAGCTTGCTCAATAATTAAGAATTGGTGAAACGAGCACGCTATGTCATGCGGAAGGATGTATCTTCTGCAGCGAGCATCTTCTGTTGATACGAAGCTTCAAGAAGAGCATTCGAACTGCTGAAAGGAGGATGACGTCTGCTTGGTGACCGCATGGAGATTCCCCCGCAGTACCAACGTGAGAAAGTGGCTTCATGGATTCAGCAGTGACTAACTTTTCCCAAGCGGAGCGCTTGGTCACTTTTCCAAAGCAGTGCGTCTATTTTCTCAGCCTGACTCACAGGGAGAATCGTATTGCTATGAACAACTCTACTCTGATCATTGGCAGGAAAATCTCCCCCGCAATGCTGGCATACAACAGGTGAGAATCTCAAACTTTTTTCTATCCGAACGGTTCGGCCACATATTGGGCAGGCTTGCTGAAAGAATGTTTTTATCATGCTGCTCCTCGAAGTTCATGAACAGTTTCATGACAACTTGCAGGTACAAGTTCCTGACATGATGATTTTCCTACGGCTTTAATCAGACTCTTTTTACGTCGTCGGTAATCTTTTCTTTTCGCAGGAAAAAGAGACCGACCGTAAAACATTTGAATCTTTGCGATGGCTGCTTCTGCTTCTTTTTCGTGTGGATCCATTGTTTCACCTCCCTGTGAATGGTTTCTGTTCTAAAGAAACCGAAAACACACGGTTTTCTTAACAGGTGGGGCCTTTATTTTTTTCCATGAGCCGCTCCGCCCCGGGGCAAAACATAAAACAACACGATCTGCAGATCGTATGTGTTTCCTATATTCTCCAAATGCTCTAAAAGAGAACCGGCTCCCGAGGCTGATCAGATGAGCCTATCGACACCACTCTGGCGTGCACTGATCTCCATGCTGCGTGGTCACGGAGGCTCACCACTCTCATTTCCCAATGAGCACCAGGCCTTCTTTTCTAGACACTATGAGGCTGCCGCCTACTATAAGGATATGGAAGCAGACTCTTTCCATTCCCAGAATTCGATACAGCGAAGCTTCGTTCGCCGTGGCACGCCCAAGGCACACGATCAACGAACAGAACTACAGCCAAAGCGAATTAAAAAAGAGACCAAAACAGTTCTGGTATTTGAACCAGATGGCATCTCTCAAAAAAAACTTCGTACCTTTCTTAGAAAAAAGGGATTCCAAGCGGTCTCAACTCAACGACCTGAGGGTGTCGAAGTTCGTTTTAAAACATGGCCGAAACCTGATCTTCTGATCATCAGTGCACACCAGCACCTTCCTGTTGCCTTGAGAACATTCAATGCATTCTCATGGAATCCCAATCTTGCCACATGCCCGGTGATTCTCATTGGTTCGAGTCGGCAAGAAGAAATTCTGACAAGCCATGCAAAAGTTGATCATCTGCGAAAGGTGATTCTTTCACCTTTCAAAACAGAACTACTCGTACGTGTGATGAACTCTTTGATTCATCACTAACCACAGGTAGCCATCCGAGAGAGTTTAGCTCGGAAAATTCTGTGAAAATATAGCGTTTACAGAGAGATTTCTTATCCCGGGCTTTTTGTACGTTCTGACCAGTCCGATTGTCGAATCAAAAAGGTAAAAGCATGCCTGACTCTGCCAAGGGCTTACAGAGTCATGCGTGAAAAACACTCCTGCTACCTTTTGGTCAGGCACGTTGGAACCAGAACATGATGACGTTCACAAGAAATACCCTCACGACATGTATCATCACGAGTGTTGTAAGCACCACACTTCTCGCTGGTGAACCTGCAGCTGTCATCGACAGTACATTCTATGAATCATATGTACAGAATGATGTACCGGCTCCGGTCACGCTCATGCCACGCGCAGGTGTTCCTGATGAAGATGTGTACCAATATCGAGCTGCCGCTCCCCAAGAAGCCGCTATTGAAGAAGGTGCTACTCGGTATCTTGAAACAGACTTTTTACTGAACCGAGGGATTGAAACCTACGGTTTCATTGACGTTGGTATTGGCACCAACGCGTGGGGAGCAGATTGGAATGGTCCGATTACCTTTAATGATCGTGCCTGGCAGGGACAGATGAACCAGCTCTATCTCATCAATGAGCGGATTCTTAAGGAAGATCAGTTGAGCCTGGGTGGTCGAGTCGACCTGCTCTACGGCACTGATTACATTTATACAACTGCTACTGGATTTGATGGTGGTTGGAATGACACCAATGGTGGCAATCGCTACTATGGCTTGGCTATGCCACAGCTCTATGGTGAAGTTGGAACCCAGGCACTGAATGTCAAATTTGGACATTTCTATACCCTGATCGGTTATGAAGTTGTGCCAGCGATCGGGAACTTCTTCTACACCCATGCATACACCATGCAGTATGGTGAACCATTTACTCACACCGGCGTACTCGCAACGTGGAATCCAAACGATCAGCTGTCGATCATTGGTGGTATCACCAACGGGTGGGATAACTGGGACGTTGGCTTGCCAACAAACCAGGCGAACCCTTTCTCTGGAAGTACAAGCAATGCATCGTTCTTGGGAGCTGTAACGTTTTCAAGTTCGGATGGATCACAAGCCCTCACACTGGCCAACTCAAGTGGGAATGAATTTGCTACAGCAAGTTTCGTGAACCCCACCAGCGCCTATGTTGGGAATCGAACAGTTACGAGTATCGTGTACTCCAATGAATTCACTGACAAACTGACGTACGTCTACCAGAGTGACCTTGGTTATCAGGCGTATGCTGGTGGAGATATTCCGGTTTATTACGAAACACAAGGGCAGCAGCCAGGTTCTGCTTATTGGTATGGAGTGAACCAATATTTGTTTTACAACTTCACCGACTACCTTATTGGTGGGCTTCGACTCGAGTGGTTCCGAGATAATAACGGTACCCGAGTACAGTACGGCCTTCGTGATGGATCACCAGAAGCTACAGGGTTTGCTGGAAACTTCTGGGCCATGACATGGGGGCTTAACTACCTTGTTGGTAACAATCTCGTCATCCGACCAGAGCTCCGATACGACTGGTTTAGTCAAGATCTGGGAAATGCTGCACTAGGCGTAGGATTACCGTTCGGTAAAACCGCTGGTGGATTGGGAACTCAGAGTGACCAGTTCTACGGTGGCTGCGATATCATCTGGCAGTTTTAACTTGAGTTTAAATAAGCCTGTCCAAGACATATCTCATTCTACATTATTCAAAATTGTGAAGTTGCCTGAACCACGACACAACAACTTCAATGTCTTGAGACACTGGCCCGAGATACGAATCAGGCCGGACAACAACGATCGTTCCATCAGCTGCTGCTAATGATTGAGCAAAGGCCTTGGCCTCTTCGGCAACCGCACCATCCGGCATTGCTGCATCAACAAGAATGACATCTGGGCCTGCTGCACGGATGACTCGCTCCCATAGTGCGTCAGTTATTGACCCACGACCGAGTCGAACAACAGTACAGCCGGTCCCCGTGAAAAGATCGTAGATTGTTGAACTATCATCACCCCATACAACATCCGGGCAGCGTCGACCGATCCACCGGTCTGCTCCCGTGGGAGCAAGTGGCCCACCACAATACTCCACATCAATCTCAGAAAGCCGATTGACTGCCTCCTTTCGCATGGGAGGCAGGCCAACGATATACGGCAACAACCAACGACGAAAAAATCGAATGAGTGGATTCCGACTCATCATGACACGAAGCATCCTGCCAGAACCTTCAACAACCGCAGCACCAACAGGATGACGCTCGTCTTGATATGTAGTGAGCAATGAACGTGCTGCTTGTTTCTTAATCACCATGGCAAGTTTCCAGGAAAGATTGACTGCGTCCTGAATACTTGTGTTCATGCCCTGCCCGCCTGCCGGACTATGAATATGTGCTGCATCACCAGCAAGAATGACTCGCCCGTGGCAATAGTGGTCGACCTGTCGTTCATTGATACGGAATTCTGAAAGCCACCGTGCTTTTTCTACCGTCCAATCAAGACTCGATCGTGAACGAAGAATGTGAAGTATATTCTCACATGTTGGATCGACTCGCGGTGTCTCAGGATCAATTGGACCAGCGTCAGCGATGACCCGCCAGACGCCATTTCCATACGGAAAAAGTCCGAGCAGGCCCGCAGTCGAAAGAAACATTCGAATGCGATCCTCTTGACCGGCTTCCACTAATTTCAAATCTGCTAAAAGCCATCTCTGATCGATCGCAGCACCCGGAAATTCTATGCCGAGGCATTTACGCACAGTCGAGTGTGCGCCATCCGCACCAACAAGCCAGGAAAATCGTGACTGTTCACCATCAGAAAAGTGCACATCAACATGCTCTTCACATGATGACACGTCTTTGACTTCGGTTCCCCATTCCACTTCTACACCAAGGCTCTCAAGTGCTTCATTGAGGACTGCTTCTGTTTTATTTTGAGGAATGAACAGACCATGTGGAAATCGTCCAGCAAGCCCACCAAAATCAATCTCTTGAAGAACACTACCATTGGCCTCAAATTGAATTCCGTGCACTGGTCTTCCGTGGGCAGTAAATCGCTCGACAGGAACAGATGGATGGAGAACCTCGAGTGATCGACGCCAGAGAACGGCTGCTTTTGATAGCTGCGAAGGCTTTTGTTCTGCATCAACAATGCGAACATCAATACCATGACGGGCAAGTTCCAGAGCAGTTACAAGACCAGTAGGCCCAGCTCCACACACGAGCACACTGATGGATGTCTCCATACAATCCTCTGCAAACAAACGCCGTGACCACAACCATTGGCAAAGGCTCTGCATAAAGCCTGCACCACAACAGACAGTATTCTATCGGAAGAGCACCAACTCCATGCAGAGGGTCCACAGATCCAATTTCCTCTTCTAGGAAACGAGAGAGTTGACGGAATACGCTTTGAAGCATGAAATAGATAATTCAGAAACACATGTCTCTCTACAAAAAGAATGCAGCCGAGAATCGAGGACCGCACCATGAAGGCAAGTAGACGTTTATTTTTCCAGGCCGGTGCCGCTCTTGCTGCTGCTGGAATCACCCGGCATCGTGCGAGAGCAGAAAACAAACCGCATGAGTGGCAAAACGGCCGCAGCCCGTGGCCGATGTGCCTTGACACCGCAACACTTGCAAAGGATCTGCCACTCGAAAAAAAAGTTGAGGTCGTTGCTCGTTCTTCCTTTGATGCGCTCGAGCCATGGGACCGAGAATTAACGGCATACGAAGAAGCTGGTGGGTCTCTCAAGGATCTCGGAAAGAGCATTCGTGATAAAGGAATCTTTGTTCCGAGTGTCATTGGTCTATGGGGAAGTCTCGGAAATACAAAAGAAGACTTTGAATCTCGGCTTGAAGAACATCACACCAGACTCCGTATGATTCGTGACATTGGTTCGGAGCATGTCCAAATCATTCCTGATTTACAAAAACGAGAGACTTTTACAAAGGAGATCGGTGCCTGGTGCTATCGACGCATTAGTGAAATTGCACTGAATGATTATGGCCTCAAAACAGGGATCATATTCCTAAATGCCGTCCCTCAGCTCAAAACGCTTTCTGATGCTGTTGATGTTGGCATGATGTCGGGCTGGCCCGACGCAAAGGTAATCCCTGACACCTATCATAATTTTCATGGTGGTACTGAACCGAATGCTTTGCGGATGCTGAACCCAGATGCCATTGCGATTTTCCAGTTCGCGGACTCACCAAAGGGGCTTGATCGCCAAGACACATGGTGTGACCCACAGCGTGTACTTCCTGGCGATGGTGTCCTTCCACTGGTTGAACAATTAAAAATTCTTTACGAAATTGGGTACACCGGATGTGTTTCGCTCGAGCTGTACAATCCTATGTATCGCAAACGTGAGCCCGATGAATTCCTGCGGGAAGCTCACCAAAAGACTCTGGCTGTTATTGAACAAGCAGTGCCTCGGGCCTGATTGATGGTGGCCGTAAGGGTGTTTCGTATTGATATGATGCAGCGTGCTTCTTGATGAAACCGTTGGTCGCTGTACTTCTTTATCCCGGAAACCGATGCTGCCCTTTCTTTGCGGCCTCATAGACTTCGCGAGTATCCATCGCTGCACCGGGATCTCCCTGTGACTGCATCCACGCCTGTAAGGCTGATTGAAGATGCTTCATGGTTTCTTCGTACTCTGGCTGCCCAGCAAGGTTCTTCATTTCATAGGGATCTGCTGCTGAGTTATAGAGAGCCACAGCCGGACGTGTTGTAAATCGATTGATCAGACGATAGGTCCGTTCATCCTGCCAACAATCTCGCATCCATGTTGACCAATATTTTCTTTCGATTTGATCTCGTTCGGTCATTCCCATGAGATGCTTCTCAACATACGCATTCTGAGGCGTCAGGTTCAGTACGAATCGATACGTACCGTCACTGATCGATCGAATCGGATACGGAGGACCCTCTGGATAGTTATTATGCAATCCATACACATACTTTCGGTTTGACGGCACCCGGTCGATAAGGCTCGGAAGAAAACTGATGCCATCACACTTTTCCTGAATGCTTGCTTCGCTTTCGCCATTCAGACCAAGCAACGTCGGAACGACATCAGCGTACTGCACAAGGGCATCTGTCCGTCCAGGCTCGATCATATCCGGACATGAAGCAATCAGCGCTGTATGAACACCGGTACTCCAATTTGTCCATTTGTTTCCAGGAAACTGTGAACCCTGCTCCGATGTGAAAAGCACGAGTGTTTCTTCACGTTGTCCAGAAGCATCGAGAACACCGAGAATGTCACCAACCTGACTATCCATATATGTAATCTCAGCTAGATAGTTTGAGAAACAGGTACGAGTCTCAGGTGTATCAGCAATATTTTCAGGAAGCGTAATTTCTTTCGGTGGATAGGCGGAGGCATCTCCCATGACCCAGGGTACATGCGGATCAACAAGAGCAACCACCAGACAAAACGGACTGTCAGAATCCCTGCTCATGAACTCCTTTATTCCGTCAAGACTATGCGGCTTCGTTGGATTTTTTACACAACTTTTTTCAAAACCATCGACCATTTCAAAAGGAAAGACAGACTTTGGTTTGACATGTATCTTGCCGCTTATTCCAACCCGATATCCATGGGGCTTTAAATAGTGCGGAAGACTACGTACGCCGGTACGACTCGAGGAGTGGTTGTATGCACTTCCATTGGCAACTGGATATTTCCCCGTAAACAATTCTGAACGACATGGCTGGCACATCGCCTCACAAAGATATGCCTGCTCAAATACCAGCCCGCCCGAGGCCAATCGTTCAATATGTGGCGTCTTTGCATTAACCCCGCCATAAAGAGACAGATCGTTATATGTGCAGTCATCAGCCATGATGATCAACACATTTGGACTCTTCTGTTGATCGGCAAAAAGACCAAAACCACTCAGAGAAATAACGGTGATAAGAACTGTTTTAAGAATTGATTGCATCAGAAGCCCTCCAGTAATGCATCATCTTACGCCAGAGTGATTCAGATGCCACAATAGAAATTGGTAGAAAATCTGCCAAACCATCTGGACCTTTCATTATGAGCACAAACACTACAAATTTCTTCTGTGGACTCCTACTTTTTACATGTGCAATCAGTAACGAGTGCGCTGCAGAACAACCTACACCCATGAAGCCTGAAAACGCCTACGAAGAACACACTGTATCTGTCCAGGAAGATGGTAAAGATGTTTCTTTTCGCTATCGCCTCTTGAGACCCGAGGGTTCTGACGCACAAAAGAAATTTCCACTTGTCATATTTTTTCATGGCGCCGGGGAGCGAGGATCAAATAATACTGATCAGCTCAAATATTTTCCGACGTGGATGACAAGTGATGCCCTCCGCAAGAAATATCCTTGCTTTATTCTGGCTCCACAATGCCGAGAAGGATATCGATGGTCAGCAGTGGATATGACAACTGACATGCAAGCGGCTTTGAAAGCACTTGACCATGTGATTGAAACCGAAGCGATTGATACTGATCAAATTCTTGTCACCGGACTTTCAATGGGTGGTGCCGCCACGTGGGAAGTTGCCATGCGACTACCAGAAAGAATTGCTGCAGCAGTTCCAGTCTGTGGGAAAAGTGAAGAGCAGTATGCAGAACTTGCAAAGGATGTACCTCTTTGGGTAGTTCATGGAGATGCCGATACGGTAATCCCTGTGGACTGTTCACGTTCAATGGTTGCTGCTGTGAAGGAAGCCGGAGGAAATCCAAAATACACGGAACTCCCTGGCGTTGGCCACGATTCCTGGACTGCCGCATATCATGACGAGGAATTACTTGACTGGTTTTTCAACCAACACCGTTAGAGAATTCGGTCGTACCCGAAAGAGCACATGGTGTCCTACGCCTTATTCTGTTCAACGGACTGAATCAGCCCATCTCGAAGGGTAATCACTGTCTTCGCTCGCTCTGCAATGTCAGGTTCGTGGGTCACCATGACAATGGTGCGGCCGGTATTATTCAAAACATCAAGAAGGTCCATAATCTCATTCGATGTCGCTGTATCGAGATTTCCAGTTGGTTCATCAGCAAGAATAACATGAGGGTTGTTCACTAAAGCTCGAGCAATCGCCACTCGCTGCTGCTGACCACCAGAAAGCTGACTGGGCCTGTGGTCGAGGCGGCCGGCAAGTCCCACAAGTGTTGCCAGCTTTGTACTGAGTTCACGGCCATCCGGACGAATAGGCGTCTGGTACGACAACGGGACCATGATGTTTTCGACTACGCTGAGTTGCTGAATCAGATTATATGACTGAAAAACAAAACCAAGATAGCGACCACGGACTCGTGACAGGTCTTCATCACTCAAGGTCGCAACGTCGTGACCGCCAAGTAGATAGTGACCAGTGGTTGGCCTATCAAGGCAGCCGAGCAGGTTTAAGAGTGTACTTTTCCCTGATCCTGAGCTCCCCATGATGGCGACAAAATCACCCTGCTTAAATTCAAGGGTAACACCTGCCAACGCTTTGACATCTTGTCCACCGAGTCGATAGACCTTGGTCACATCTCGGACCGTGGCAACTCGCACTGGTTCCTGTGGTACTTCGTGTGTGTTGTTATTCATGACGAAGCGCCTCGATTGGATCCATATTGGCTGCACGCTGCGCTGGGTAGATGCCAAATACAATTCCGACTCCGACTGAAATTCCAAAGGCCGCAACAATCGACCACGGTGCAAGACGCGGTTCAAGTTGATGAATTGTTGATGGAAGGGTCGACCAGACATCAGGCATGAAGCTTTCAATGACAAGCCGAACACCTTCAACGGTTGGGCCACAAAGAAATCCCACTGCTACACCAAGGAGACCACCAGTACCTGAGAGTACAACAGTCTCCCAAAGAAACTGCTGAACGATTTCGCCTTTGGTTGCACCGAGCGCTCGTCTGATACCAATCTCTCTTGTTCGCTCCGTAACTGTGGCAAGCATGATATTCATGATGCCGATACCCCCAACAACAAGTGATATTCCAGCAATCAAAAGCAAGAGGACATTGAACATCATCCGTAGCGTTTCGGCTTGTTCAAGTAACTCTTTAGGAACAACAACAGCGTAATCGAGTGTTTTGTGGTACCGACTCAGTAATGCACGAATAATATCGGCTGAGGTATCAACTGATGCAACATCGTCCACAACAGCAGTAATCTGATTCAGCTCGATGGTCTCGTTCTGAAAAGTGCCTCCACGAACGGTGATAACTCGATCGCCTATACGTTTCCGAAAGGTACTCAGTGGAATGTAGACATCACGGTTGTATTGCCGGGCTGAAAAACTTCCTCCAATAGCAGCCGCGGCTGTTCGATCTTGCGCAATACCAACAACAACATAGAACTCTGTCCCAATCTGAATAGCACGGCCGAGTGGATCCTGAATTGGAAACAGACGTTCAGCAACGTCATGTGCCAACACCACTACATTCTCCAGACCTCGAAGGTCTGACGCAGCAAGCGGCCTACCACGAACAATAGGCAGTCGATTAATCGGAAAATATTCAGGAGTACATCCGATCACCTGCGCTGAAACAGCAAATTCATCACGACGAACATCTCGGCTAATTTCCCGCATTGGCACCGCTGACAAGATCGTCGGAACATTGGTAATAATCCGGTCATAATCTGATCGCAACAAACCATATGCAATTCCGGAGCGGCTTCCACTATCACTATTGGCTTCCTCTGATGGCTTGATAGTCCGTACGATAATACTTGTTGCACCAAGTTCTTTGATTTGTTGTTGTGCTTGATAGCTCACGCCCTCTCCCATAGCGACAAGCCATATCACAGCGGTCACACCAATGAGAATGCCAAGGACAGCGAGTGCTGAACGAAGTTTGTGAAGCATCAGGCTTCGAAAGCCAAGTTTGAGCTGCTGAATGACGTTCATGCGCCGATTTCACTCTCCACAGCTTGTGCTATCAAAAGGCGTGTGCACGAATACGGGGCGTGCACTTTTGAGCTATTCATTCGTGCCTGGACGACCGGACCATTCCAAAGCCTGTTCTTGATCACGTGAGAGAGAGTCAACAAGCACTGTTTCTGGATTCAAAAACACCGGCTCTCCTTCCTCAAGACCCTGCACTATTTCTACAAATCGATCATCACTTTTTCCGAGCGTAACAACTCGTCGTTCAAATCCTTCTCCCTTTTTGACAGCGCACACAAACTCTTCGCCATCTTCGATCACGGCTGCTACCGGCACTGCAATGACATCCTGCAAATCTGCAACGATGATAGTAGCCTCAGCAGTGAACCCGGGCCTCAGGGCTTCGGACTTCCCATCAATGCGCACACCAACAACATATTTTTTTGCTGTTGAAAACCAGTTTGACTCTGGCCGATTGGCAACAGACGTAACAACACCAGAAAATTTAAGGTCTTGCACTCGCACAACCGCAGGCATTCCAGGTGAGATCTCATCAACTTTTGACTCATGAACCTCGACGTCTGCTCGCATTTTTGTGAGATCAGGAAGCTGCAGAATGACCTGCCGCTCTTTGACTGATGTGCCTTCTTTAATTTCAGTCTCACGATCCCTCGATCGCGAATTAGCATAAATTACCAGACCATCTTGCGGCGCTTTGATCGTGCACTTGAGAAGTTCGCTTTCCAGTCTCTCCAGCTTGATTTTTTCTAATTCAAGTGCAGCTCTTTCACTTTCAAGTCGGGCTTCTGCTGAATCACGAACGCTTTCAAGTTCTGTGGTCATCTTTGGCTTTGTGAACTTGGTAAGAACATCCAGGGATATCTCCGCTGTTCCAAGATCCAATTTTGCACGCGCAACTGCTGATTTTTGCGCCTCAAGTTGCTGCGGGGTGATGTAGCCCTTGCGGAACATACGCTCACCGTATGCCAATGTGTTTTCTGTAGCCTGAAGTCGTTCTGTTGTTGCGGTAACATTTGACTCAGCAGTCCGAAGATCTTTTTTGAAGAGGCCCTCCCGATACTCTTCAACTGCAATTTTGGCAGCAGCGTAATCTTTGTCCGCCTGAATCATCAAAGCCCTGGCTTTTTCATAAGCAATCTTCTGAGCAGTTGCATTTTCAGATAAGACTGACGCATCGAGCTTGACGATATCCATACCCTCGTCCACTCTGTCACCATCATCTACAAGCCAAATAATGGTGGCCCCACCTGCAACATCACAGGTAATATCGACGTTCTCATCACTTACCAAACTTCCTTCTTCGGTAACTGTAATCTGAAGATCTCTTCGCTGAACTGTGTAGAGCGGCATACCTGTCAGGTCAGCCACCTGGTTTGTATCTGGCAGAAACTCAAGAAGGCGCGGGGAAAGAAATACACCTGCGAGGAGAATTGGGAGAAGCAAGAGCAACCATATTCGTCTACGACGAGGTCTCTTACTCACATGCTCGCGCTGAGCTGTCGGATTCCCAAGTAAGTCAGCGATAGCCGCCGCGTTGGTTGAGGCTGTTGGCTGCTCTGGTGTTGGTAATGCTGAACTATCCACGAATTCGTTACTTTATTTCAGAGAATGAGGTTGTACGACTATTCGACTATGTCACTTGTTACTGATTTCTCACACATTATTTTATCACCCACGTCCCTTCGGAACTGCTGCCACCCAAGCCATGCACCGACATCACCTCAAAAAAGACGGTATCAACTCTGTCCACGACTGGTCTTCCTTGACTTCCGCGGACGCAGGAAGCACGACCTTCCTGTTTGTTTCATCAGTTGGCTCCGATTCTGCATCTTCTGTCACAGATGGCATTGCTCGAGCCATGATGCTCGGCAGAATCCCTGGTGTATCGAGAGGTTCAATTCCTGCATCTTCAGGCATCGGTGGTGGTGGATCAATTTCCTCAAGATAATCAAGCCACTCTTGAGGCACTGGCGGCGGGAGAACAGTCTCTTCAGCACTCATGCGACTGCAATCTGTAAAAGGCATATCAACCCATACCCCATTCTCATCAAGATTCATAACACCGAGTTGGTACGCAAGAGATGCCCGAGTTGCATAGTAATTGATCCATATACTTGTGAGCGCGTCCTGAGAGCTCCGCAGATCATTAAATGCATAGATCAGATTGAGTGTTGCAGTTGGTGCAAGCTGACCAGCTGCCGCGTCAACAAGTGGGATAGATCCATCCGGACTTGGTGGTGGAGGTGGAGGAGCCGGCTGACTCAAGCTTAATCGTGTCTGGTCGACTCTACGAATCGCAATAATCACAGCTCGACGTTGAGTCTCAAGATTCCGCTCATCAAGTTCCAGCTGTCGTAGCAACTGACGAATAGAAAGTTTGATTCGATCTTCATAGCGAATTTGCTGACGTCGCACCTGCTGGTAATCCAGAATTGATTGCCTGAAATTATTACGCTCTCGTAATCGTGTGAGTGGTGCATCGAAACGAAGTCGACCTCCCATAATACCGGTTGGTGCACGGAAACGAGCCGGGTTTCTTCCTGTTGTGGAAAGGTTCCCGTCTATTTCAAGATCGAGACCAGCTAATAATGACATGGCGTTAAATTGAATCAGTCGCCACTGATCAACTAATGCTGCGCGATTATTCATCCAGTCCAAGCGATTTGCTCGGGCTACCTCAAATGCGATATCTGGATCAATTCGCTCAGGTTCAATTATGATTGCCTCAACGCGTGCACGGGCTTGAATAAGTGACATCTCGTCAACAGCAGCGGCAATTTCAGACACAAGTACGACAACTGCATCGGCAGTTTCGCGAAGATTCTCCGGCACAAGAGCATCGCCAAGCCGCTGAATTTCTATTTCATTGTCATCAATCTGTTTGAGAAGACGATTGAGATCATCATTTAGGAGCCGCATCTCCCGTGAAAATGTTTCTTTTTCTGTAGGTCGCATGCGACTGATTCGATACGCCGCATCTGTATCAACACGCTGAAGATCTGACATCACATCAGCTGCCTGCAACTCGACTTGATCTCGTAAAAGATCAAGCTTTTCAAGAGATGCTTTAATGAGTGCTTGATCAGCATCAGCAAGTACCTGTTCAGTTTCTTTAAGTTCTTCTTTTGAATCTGGCTGAGTTTGTAGAACTGACTTCTCTACTTTTGATGATGGTTCTTCTCCTACTTCTTCATTAGCATTCCTTTTCCCTTTCTTATCCACAGGAGCCGGCAGGAGAAGCGGCTCTTCTGATGATTTTTCAATTGCTGGGGGTACTAATTCCAGAGAATTCGGATCATCTTCGATAGAATCCTGACGAGGGTCATCAACTTCTTTCAGGGGCTCTTCGGCGCCAAAAGAGTACGTCGCCAGAAAATCACCAATGCCGTTTTGTAGAGCCTGCATCTCAGGGCTGATGAACTGAAAGGGCTTAATAAATGTTTCATCCAGAGCCATTGCTGTATCTGACGGAATATTCAAAACATTGACTTTGAATGTTTCAATCTGGTTTGAAAGACCTGTCTTTGACTGAAGAAGAGTTGCACGGCTTGTCTCGACGCTTTGCCGCAATTGATCAACCTGCTCGACCCCTACAAGACCTGCCTCAAGATTGGCATCAAGCTGAGCGAGGGCCCTAAGCTGGGCTGCTAAATTCTGTTCGGCATTTCGTATTCGTTGACGGGACTGCAGAATTCCCACAAATCCACCAAGTTGCCCGGCACCACCACCAGCAAAACCTGCTCCCCCGGTACCACTCCCTGCAGTTTGCAGACCGTTCCCCTGCCCACCGAAAAACACACCTCCAATATTTCCAAACCCGCCAACTCCTGTTCCTGTGAATCCTGCAAACCCGGTACCGCCAAAGAAACCACCTCGTCGCTGAAGCCGCTGTGGCTGATTCCCTCCAAAAACAACCTGAAGATAAAAACCCTGTCGATAGAATTGGAGTTGGCGTAAATTTGCCAAGAGTGTCCGTTCAACAATTGTGAGTGGTTCCAAAGCAATGGAACGACCGGAGTTCTGCAGTAAAGGCTGAATAAAACTGAAATCAACAAATGAAAAGTTTGTGTACTGATTTGGTCCAGCAAACTGCCAGACAACAGAATTGACGAGTCCAACAGCAAGTTCACCAGCCGTCGCGAGATACCGTTGTGCACGTAAGTTCGTTTCGGTACCCCATCGCGTGACTTGCCCCCCAGCATTCTGAGTAGCTGGGCCACGGCTTAAATAGTCTGTACTATTCCCTCCATAAAACTGGACGTCAAAAGCAAAACGCTCAGTACTCACGTCAAGAGCTGAGAGATAGAGCGTCTGGAGTTGATCCCACCAACTAATTGAATTGAGGTACGCCAGCTTCATCGCTGACTCAGAATTCAATTCAATCGCACCCGCCTCTGTCAGGTCAACAACTTCATAGAGCCGTGAACGCCAGGCCGGATTGTCGAGTGTTGTGCGATCACCATTTATATGCCAGCGATAAAAACCGTGCTTCCCATCGACGCAATGCATATAACGATGACTCGTCGGATCGTCAGGGGGCATCGGTGGAAAAATTTGATTGTATGGATCAAAAAATCGACTTCGTTTATCTGATCGAACGTTGTAATCAAACGGCACTTCCCACCGCGGATCACAGGATTTCTCTTTGAGCAGCGCGTTGACTTCACGATCAGCCTGCAGGTAATACTTACCGCGCGAACACCCCACGAGTAGAACAGTACACAGCACTGCCATACTCAATGGTTTCAACCAACTCTCTGTGCGCGACGGTTTCATGAAAGACGCCTCGCGGGGGAACGGGCGCTCTTGTGACAGGCACCTACGACCCCGTGCACAGGGATTTGACGTAGTACCTCTACGTGGCTCAATCGACTCAATTGCAGCGTTATCTTTAACGAAAAAACTGATTGGGTGGTCTGCGTTGCTTGTGTGCTTTGGGAAAAACAAACCCATTCAGGCCGCAAGGTCTCTTGAACCGATACATCTTAACTGTGTGAGTGCGTCAACAGATAAGGCCAAGTATGTTTGAAAACCGGATGAACTATCCAACGAGCTGGATTATGGTTCTCTGGTGCGCGGGTGTTCTGCTCAACATGCAAACACTTCCTGCTGAGATCGGGCTAACAAGTCAACCAGAGCCACTCGGATATCCAGGCTCTGTTGATGACCCGGCTGATGCCCTCGCTGAAGAAGAAGCGGGGAGTATCTGGGCGCAACCCAAACGGGCTGATGATCTTCAAGTACCCGCCGGCTGGGACCCTGTCCGAAGCAACGGTTTTTCTGAAAACCCAAGAGATCTCCTTACATGTTTTAAGGAACCAGCCCCGGCTTCACATTGTGACCGAAACATTGTTGACCGCCACTGGATGGGCCCTGGTGAACTTGCCTACCACAAAGCACCAAATCACAAGCCATGTACGAGAGACCACACACGTGTTTTTCGTACTGAGTTTCCCGGACGTCTCTGGTTTTCAACTGAGTATCTTGTCTGGGCCACAACCGGGCAGGCCGTTCCTCCACTTATAACCAGTAGCTCCAACGGTACTACAGCGACTGAAATCGGTGTTCTTGGATTCCCAACAACACGTGTTCTTTTTGGAAATACCAACTTTGAAGGACCGATGCGATCTGGTGCTCGACTCACAGCCGGATTCTGGTTCACACCCCGACAGGAACGCGGCATTGAAGCATCCTGGTTTGGTCTCGCTATTGCTAAAGAGTCTTTCGGTCTTTCAACAAATGGTGGAACTTCTTATCTGGCACGACCCTATTTCAAGGTAACGCCGCCCCAACAACAAGCCGCCGTTGTCATCCCTTCACCCGGGCCAGCGTTTCCTACTGCTGACCCATCACTTCTTGATCAGACCGTTGATGCGTCGCTCGAGAGTCAATTTGGAAGTGTTGCTGTTCTTTTCAAGACCAACAGAACACAGGGTGAAGACTTTCACAGGCGGTACTTGGTTGGTGGATTTCGATATCTAATGCTTGAAGATCGACTTGCAGTGAATATGACTTCAAGTGTTTCACCGGATAGCTCAACTGTCTCTGACTCCTTTCGAACCCTAAATCAGTTCTACGGAGGAGAATTTGGCATGGTTGAGAAATGGTGGCGAGACCGATGGTCACTCCAGGTTCTTGGCAAAGTTGCTCTCGGAGCAACAACGGTAACGACTCGAATCAACGGGTCAACAACGACACCAACAGGCACCTATCCGAACGGTGTCCTCGCGCAACCGACGAACCCAGGGAATGAACAGTCTTTATTCGCGGCCGCAGGTGAATTTGGTGTGACGGCTGACTATGCCATCTGGTCACAGTTTCGCCTTTCTGTCGGTTATTCACTGATCTACTGGACGACGGTCGGTCGAGTCACTGATCAGATCGATCCATCTGTCAACCCGACACAATTTGGTGGTGGAGCACTTGCGGGAGTACCTGAGCCGAGCTTCAATCTGTCAACAACTGGGTTCTGGGCCCAGGGTGTTAATGCGGGTCTGGAATATCAGTTCTGATCCCAGAATATCTTCTCGTTGTCGTGAATCTGCGTTACCGGGAATTTTGAGCTTCGACACCTCTCAACGCACCCACCTCACAGTGCACTGGCATGCTCTCACAAAACTAAATACTGCAACTAAAAATCTAGCGACGGGAAGCGTAGAACAGTTCAATACAGAATACGCCATGGGCGATTGGACTCATCCCACCGGCTTCCCATGGGCTCGTAACTTGACCACAACATCCCGGCCAAGAATGCCCCGCATCTTGTAGGCAAGGACTGGCTTTTTGTCGAGCAACTTATTCAAACTTTCCTGAGACCAAGCCAAGACCTGGCTTGCTTCAGTGGCGACAACATCAGCCGTTGCTCTTTCGCCAGAAAGAAAACTCATTTCACCAATGAATTGTCCTGGCTCATTGCGAGCTATGATTTCGCCACCTGACCGGACTTCAAGAGCTCCTCGCTCAAGCACCTGAATGTCATGAACCACCGAATCACGCTGAATAATCATTGTTCCCGCTTTAATCTCACGCCACTCGCCTCGTTTCAGCAATTGGCGAAATTCACCCGGGGTTAGTTCAGAGAAAACTTTGTCGTAGAGTTCTTGTGCTGTCCCATCCATGCGCCGCGGGCGACGCTCCCGTAAAAGGATACCGATCTGGATAAGGTTCACCGTAATGAACAGTGCGTTCCAGCCGATTGGTGCCCAGAGGACATGGTCACTGCAGTTGCAATAAAATGGAAGAAGTGACAAACCCGCAAATATTGTCAGCACTCGCAACCAGAGAATATCGCGTACAAGATATGACGTCAGGTACAGAACGTTTGCAACATGCACCATGTCATCAACACATGGACAGTACATCATGGCCAAAAATAATACAGCCGGATCCATCAGCCCCACCCCCCTCAGAAATATTCTGGACACTACAAATGCATCATTTCAACTACAACGCTTTTTGCTCACAGCGTCCGTCTCATTCGACTCGGTAATTTCTTCCTCATCAGTCGCGATTTTAAACTTCCAGCCGTCAATAACCGTTCCTTCTGTTTTCAGATGTGACATCAAGAAGAACAGACGACGCCGGGCATCCCCCTCTGGACCTTCCGGAATATCGCTAAAGCGATCTCGAAGATAGTACGGGGCCCACGCCTGCGAGTAGAGCGTGGCTTTCAGACGTAACTTTCGGCAATCAAAACATTCCGGGACCGTGACACGATAACTGACAATATCTGTACCCTGCCCATCAGCATATTGCGGATCTTCTCCGACACCGTGTGGGTGTGTCGCTTCAACAAATGCTGCTGGCATCTCACTGCTCGGCCCCTTTGCTGACCACCCGCGAGGCAAAAGCCTATTGTCTTTTGCATCATGTGTCCGATGCAGAAAACTTGTTGTAAATTTCCCAGAAGCATTCTGGGTCAACTCTTCATAAATCTGAACCTGATTCGGATTACTGATCACACGATGGTGCGGCTGATACGCTTGCTGTTGATGTTGACCATCTTCAACCTCATCAAAGAATTCTGACGGCAATACTCGGCCACTCTCGCCAACAATGACGCCGGCACCATTTGTTAAGCCCGAAGACCAGATAATCCGGTCACGTCCATAGGTACTGTCCACAAGCAGAAACTCGATCCACACGCGACGAAACCCAACACCACTGGGTAGACGATGACCTGTCAGGTTTGTCACTTTCACATCGGCCGCTATGGTCTGGCCAGCAGTTTCCACATTCAGTATTTCAACGGTGGCCGTATTTTTCTGGGCGTTTTGCACATAGTTATCAATCGCAAAGTGAATCCCTTCCACACCGGTTTCATAATCGGGTAATCGAACTCCGAGCACATCATTGAATTGCCTGAAGATTTCGAGCAGGAAGACATTCATCCCCTGGAATGTGTGCCTCCGAAAACCCTCTTTACGAAATTGAACATGATGATCCTCCCGTGCAATTGAATGATCAGATTCAGGATATTCATGGTCTTGAAGTACAGCGATCTTCGTTGCAATTTGATCGATTGAGATATCACCATCAGGACTCTCATACCCTTTGGGCATATGGCATTCCTGGCAGCTTCGTGATTCAGACGTCCGGCCAAATTCATCCTGAAAACTACTATTGAGCCACTCTAAATACGTCGCCTGCTCAATCTTATGTGCAAAGCCTTGGAATTGTGGTGTCTTTTCAGATGCGAGTAATTGCTCCAGCTGGTCTTTCGGTGGTTGTTCAACCCCGGCAGGAGGATGCCCCAACGGCCAGTCGAGAACTGGCAGATTAATCACATGACACGTCGCACACATTCGTGATGATTGAATAAATGGACTGTGTTTAGGAGCGGCTCCAAGCACTTTGAGCATTGGCTTGGTGACAACGTCCTTGAAAGGTCCGTAAATCTCATTTGCAGGACCAGTCTTAAATTGGCCCGTTATTGAATTGGCCAAGAAACCCTGAAGATCTGCATACTCTTCAACCATTCCGTGACAGACGGTGCAACTGATTCCATCCCGAGCGAGGCCACCGTATTTATGGTGCGGGTGATTTGGATCGGCAACGTGAAACCAATCGAGACTTTCTTTGCCCTTTGTTTCCCACGGTTTGAGACCCGTATCAAATTCGTGTTGTCGTTTGCCAAGAGCGCCATGGCACCGCAAGCAGGTATTCACTACTTGATCTCCGTACACTTCGGCCTGCTCACCTGGTAATTCTCGTGTGAGTTGTGATAACTCGCTTTCAAGCTGTGCATGAAAAACAGGGTCTCGTCCCGCAAGGCCCATTGGTGACCATCTCCACTCACCATAGGGCGACACGTTGAGACCTCCCCGTTTGGTTTCCAGAAACATGACGGGGCTTGCACTGTGCCGACCAGTGGCAGCACTATGGCACATCATGCACTGATCTGATGTCAGAAATCGTTCCGGGATTGAAGCATGTGGCGTGACACGATCATTCGACTCCGCTGGAAACTTCTTCACCTCTGGATACGTAACGTATCGTGCAGATTTGTAGGTATTAAGAAACTCAAAACTTGGTCGTGTTGGACCCGGCCCCTGTGGGGCACGCAACTTGGGAGGGTCTGGATCATGGCGGAAGTCATAAGGCTGCAGCGCGGTTGGAATTTCTCGCCATGTGTTATCGACAAAATATTGTATCGGTTCACTCGGAAAACCCGTGATATTCCGAAGCGACGAAAAAGTTCCACCCTCTTCAGCAACAGAATGACATCGTACGCAGGCGAGATTAAACCCGGCTTGTGGATACTCAAAGGAGTCAGAGCTGTCATATTTCTGACCCTCATACACACTTGCCCAAAACCAACCATCTGGTGATCCAGAATTATCTTTGATCATTACATCACAGCCAGCTGAGGAAGGGAGCTGTAACACGGCAAGAATTTCTTCTTCGGTCATGCCTTCATACCGAGCGGCTGGTGGTGGGAGCATTTCTTTAATGATCATTCCACCGTCGGGAATGGTACCTTCACGAGGTGCTTTTTTCGGCGCCTGCCCCGCATCCCGACCCTCGGGCCAGAAATCCGGATTGCCTGTTAACCAGTACATCACCTTCGGTGAATAAAAGCACCGGACTGCGGGATGCGTTCCGTAGTATTTCCCTTTCACATACGCACCGGTATCACGCACGTACTTGTCGTGACTCCATCCTAACTGTGTTGCGTATGCTCGGCTCTTGATAAACGGGAAGAGTATTTTCTCGTACTCGATATGGCTCATCGTTGTAGGCAACGGCAGCGGATGCTCCCCAGCATGAAGACCTGGCACCTTTTTTGAAACTGCCATGTGGTGGTTGTACTCGGCTACCTGTGGTGATTCAGCTGCCTGTGTCAGACCAGCCAGCAGAAATACACCACACACCAATGCCCACACCACACGAATTGATCTCATAGTCTCTCTTTCCAAAAAGCTCATTCCGACAGATTCTCATTAAAAAATATCGTCATTTCTACAAACGTATCTTGCGACTCGTCTGCGACCAGATTGTTGAAATACTGATAATGCGCAATTCCCTCGATAAGGTGCAACGACACCGGCACACCAAAACGGTGAAGTTTGCGGTATACGAGGACAGTAAGGCCTAAAAACAGATATCTTGTGCCCGAAAACAGCATTGCTGGCGGCAACCATTCAAGACTTTCCCAAAGGAGCGAGAGATAGAAACCCGTACGATCACAACCGTTCGCGTAAAGGTTTGCTAGCCGCACTGGTAGAGCACAGTAGCTGAGCAAAATATCATCGAGCAACGTTGTTCGTCTTGAAACTGATATCACAACCATTTGAAATCATCGCGGTGAGTTCAAATAATGAAAGGTCTCCGTTTCCTATGCTACCGGGAAAATCGCTTGAATAGACTTGGGCTCTTGTTGATGGTGTATGTGTTGGTACGAACGAAACTTGCACCGCACTGGCTCTCGAGAATGAATCTCATTATCACTATCTGGCAAAAAGATTTTTATCAAAGTTAAGAGATTCCCCTGCCCGAACTCTTATTACACTGCTAGGATGTAGAAGCCATTCTGTTAACGATCTTTCACTTACCTGTTTTGAACGCTGGAGAATTTGATGAGTTTTCGACTATCACTAAATGAAGAAGTTGCCGCGGCTCTTAATGAACAGATTTGTATCGAGTCCTCCGCAGCGTTCCTTTATTTTTCAATGGCTTCATGGGCCAGTGTTCGCGGATTAACAGGAATGGCAAAATGGTTTCGTACAGAAGCTGCCGGGGAACTGACCCACATGGGCCTTTTTGTTGATTACCTGAATGACCGAGACTGCCAAGCAAAATTTGCAACAATTGAAGCACCTGCCTGTGAATGGGACAATCCTGTTGTGGCTTTTGATCAAGTTCGAACCCAAGAGCATAAATTGATGCAGCGGATGAATGACTTGATCGACCTGGCAGACAAACATAACGACCATCTCACGCACAGTTTCATAACACAGTTTGTTCCACAACAAATTGCTGATACTGCTGAAGCTGATGATGTCCACGATCGACTCTCCTTGGTTGGTGGAGATGGCCATGGGCTTATTCTGATTGATCAGGAACTCGGTAGAGATGCTGAGGGCCACTAACATCGGCTGGCGAAGATGTGATTCGTTACTTCACGCGTTTTGTAGACATTCAATGAACACGTCTTCCATAAGAGGAGTCGTTTCAATGTCTCAATTGTCTATTCACCTGTCTGAATGGATAAAGTGAAGTCGTTTTTCATCAAAGCCATTGTCAGGACTTGAGAACCCCTCTTTTGAATGAGAATGGTCTGCCGCGTTTGTAAACTCCTGTTTGCAAACGCCGTCTTCATCAAAAGCAAACAGATATTTCCAAATCCATTTTGGATATCTATACCCTCACTTCCCTGCTCGGAAATGCCTGAAATCGATTCACCGGCAGGGACGTGTCGTGCCTCACTGGAAGCACCGATCACCTTCAGAGCCGCGTGCATGCTTTTATTTGTTTTTCGTGTAACTGAGCTGATTTAACACGACTTGAACAATACGTTTCTATAAACCCTCTGCCAATCGCTCCCCCATCGGCAGACTCCCAACAACTCCTCTGTCGGTGGGGGGGCACCTTTACCAAATACATTCTGTCCCACGCGAGACTAGGATGTAAGAATCTTGGATCGGCCCCAAACTGATTTACTATGTTCGTTCAAACAATCTTTTATCCAGCATCTTGAAACCAACATCTATGAACATACGCGAACTGCTTGATTGTCTAGACGCACATCCATCGCAACAGATGCATTGGATGCTTCCTGACAACTCATTTGTACCTGCTCATTTCCATGTGACCGAAGTAGGACGCATTCAAAAGGACTTTATTGACTGTGGAGGAACACAACGAAGCCAAGTTACATGCCAACTCCAACTATGGACGGGTGATGACCTCGATCACCGGCTGGAAACAACAACGCTTGCAGAGATTATTCGACTCGGGAGGCAGGTGCTCAAAACCGATGAACTCGCAGTTGAAATAGAGTACGAAGGCAATACGACGGCACACTATCCGATTGAATTGGCTGACATGACACCGTCCGGTTTACTCTTTACGCTTGGTACGAATCACACCGCCTGCCTTGCACCAGAGAAATGTGGCGTCGGTACCAGTGGATGTTGTGAAGAAGCGAGTCAACAACAAATTCTATTTGTTTGTATTCATAACAGTGCTCGTAGCCAAATGGCAGAGGCATTTGTAAATCAGATGTGCCAAAGTTCCTTCCTGGCATCAAGCGCAGGAATTGAACCAGGCACTCTTAATCCGCTCGTTGTCGAAGTGATGCAAGAGATTGGCATCGACATCTCAAGTGCAGTCACTACCGGCGTCAATGAAGTTCTTCAACAGGGACGTCATTACGACCGTGTGATCACTGTCTGTGATGAAACAAGCGCGGAACGTTGCCCATCTTTTCCTGGACTGGTTACCCGTGAACATTGGAGCTTCCCAGATCCATCAACAGTGACAGGGAACCATGAAGAAAAGTTGGTAGAAATCCGAAAGATTCGTGACGCTATCCAGCAACAAATATCCGACTGGTGTCGATTGTCCTGCCTAGCTTAACTCTGTTCGAGGAACACATCTGATTGGGATGTGTTGCCGGCTCTTCTGGCAGACCCTATGATAGAAAGGGTCAGGAGAGAGTCGAAAGACCGCCGAAGGCTGAACGCTCAGGCAAAAGTACTGACATTTTATAATTCTGTTGGAGAGTGACGACGCAAAAGGCGGCGTCCACCGAAGGGGCAAACCCCGAGCCGATGCTCACGGGTGAATCTCTCAGGTCCAAGGACAACAGGGTTCCCAGCATGGTTTCGGCCATACTGTTTCCTCTGGCGGATAGAACACAACGTCAGTTGCCACAGCACGCACAACACGCGTCGGCACAGTCAGGAAAGGAACCTTGTATGTCTTCTGGCACAGCTTCTCCACACACTCTTTCATCTGAATCTCACGCACCTGCGTGTAACAAAACGACTGCATCTGATGACAATCCCGAATTTGCAGGACGACACATTGGCCTTTCACCAACCGATGAGCAGTTCATGCTTGAAGCCATCGGAGCAAAAAGTCGAGATGCATTGATTGAAGAAATTGTGCCAGCAAGCATCTTGAGGCGAACGGTGATGGATTTACCATCGGCTATCTCAGAGCAAGAAGCACTTGCAGAACTGAAGGCTGTCGCCCAGCAGAACAACGTCTGCAAAAGTTTTTTGGGTCAGGGGTATTATGGCACACATACTCCGGCGGTTATCCAACGAAATGTTTTAGAGAATCCAGCCTGGTACACCGCCTACACGCCGTATCAGGCAGAAATTTCTCAGGGCCGCATGGAGGCAGTGCTTGCATTTCAGACAATGATTTGTGACCTCTCTGGGATGCCGATCGCGAATGCTTCTCTCCTTGATGAAGCAACGGCTGCTGCCGAAGCGATGACGTTAGCTCACAGAATGCATAAAGGTCAGGAGTCTACCTTCATAGCCGACCGACGGTGCCATCCACAGACACTTGAAGTTCTGGCAACACGAGCTGAGCCGCTGGGTATTGATCTTATCATTGGTGATGTCGCGGACATGGTTGATGAGGAAACGTATTTTGGTGCCCTCGTACAGTACCCAACTACAGAAGGTGACATACCGGATTGGCATGGCCTTGCAGATCGAGTTCACGCACACAAGGCGCTCCTTTGTGTTGCTGCAGACCCTTTATCATTGACACTCCTCACACCACCAGGTGAATGGGGTGCAGATATTGTTGTGGGCTCAACGCAACGCTTCGGTATGCCTATGGGCTGCGGAGGTCCGCATGCGGCCTACTTTGCCTGCCGTGACGCATTCAAGAGGTCACTACCGGGGCGACTTGTCGGTGTCAGCGTTGATCATTCCGGAAGGCCAGCATATCGCCTGGCTTTACAGACTCGAGAACAACACATCCGTCGCGAGAAAGCGACTTCAAACATTTGTACCGCACAGGTTCTGCCTGCTGTCGTTGCGGCAATGTACGCTGTCTATCATGGCCCCGTGGGGCTCAAGAAAATTGCGGAGAGTATTGCAAAGAAAACCGCTCTTCTCGCAACCGGCCTGCAGAAGCTTGGAATAGAAATAACGAATCAACACGCCTTCGACACGCTGTGTCTCCAAACTGGTGAGGCAACCAATTCCTTTGTAAAGCGTGCGCAGGATGCCGGAATGAATCTCCGAAAGATTGATGCGAATCATATCGGAATCAGTCTTGATGAAACGACATGTGATGCTGACGTACGCACTCTGTGGGACGTTTTCACGCTACCGGAAAATTCTGTCGAAGACCTGAAAACATGTGAACCATCAACTCAGTCACTTCTTCCGGACACCTGCATTCGGAAAAGCGACTTCCTAACCCACTCTGTCTTTCATGCACATCGCAGCGAGACCCAGTTGCTCCGGTATCTTCGTGAATTAGCTGATCGTGACCTTGCACTCGACCGAACAATGATTCCATTGGGAAGTTGCACCATGAAGCTGAATGCAACCAGTGAAATGATTCCGATCAGTTGGCCCGAGTTTGCTGACATCCATCCCTTTGCACCATCTTACCAACTTCAGGGATATCAAATTCTCCAGGATCAGCTCTGCAAGTGGCTGGGTGAAGCCACTGGATATGCAGGCATCAGCCTTCAGCCGAACGCTGGAAGCCAAGGAGAATACGCCGGACTCCTTGTCATTCGGGCCTGGCAACGTGCTCGCGGAGAAGGCCACCGAAATATCTGCCTGATTCCAGCATCAGCTCATGGAACAAATCCTGCAAGCGCACAGATGGCTGGCATGAAAGTTGTTGTCACCGGCTGTGACGACCAAGGAAATGTCGACCTTGTTGAACTTCAGGAAAAGTGCGAGCAGTTCACTGATCAATTGGCTGCCGTGATGATTACGTACCCAAGCACTCACGGCGTCTTCGAATCTGAGATCAAGAATCTTTGTGACATTGTCCATGATCATGGTGGGCGGGTGTACATCGATGGTGCCAACATGAATGCATTAGTTGGCACCGCCGAACCCGGGCACTTTGGTGGTGATGTGAGTCATCTCAATCTTCACAAAACATTTTGTATTCCACACGGTGGTGGAGGGCCCGGTGTTGGACCAGTCTGTGTTGTTGAAGACCTCGTGCCTTTTCTACCAGGCCACGAAACAAGTGGCATCCAAACCAGCGGTGGAGTCGGTGCGGTTTCCGCGGCACCGCTAGGAAATGCCGGAGTTCTCCCAATTAGTTGGATGTACTGTCGCATGATGGGCAGCTCAGGGTTACGACACGCAACAGAAGCTGCAATTTTGGCGGCCAATTACGTCAGCGTACGGCTTCGAGATCATTACCCCACGCTCTATACAGGGACACATGGACGCATTGCCCATGAATGCATTCTGGACCTTCGGCCACTGAAGGAAACAAGTGGCGTTACTGCAGAAGATGTTGCCAAACGACTGATTGACTACGGATTCCATGCACCGACATTGAGTTTTCCAGTTCCTGGTACCCTGATGGTTGAACCGACAGAGAGTGAAGATCTCCATGAGCTTGATCGATTCATTGAAGCCATGATTGCAATTCGTGAAGAGATTCGGCACATCGAGGAAGGTACGTGGCCACAAGATAATAACCCTGTCATCAATGCGCCACACACCGCAAGCTGTATTGCAGATCAGGACTGGACAAGGCCTTATACTCGAGAGGAAGCAGTCTTTCCTGTCGCTGACTTAAAGCGAAAAAAATACTGGCCCCCAGTCGGTCGAGTCGACAATGTGCATGGCGACAGAAATCTGTTTTGTAGTTGTGTTCCCGTCTCAGCCTGGCAGGATTCTGAGTCATAAATCACGGTCTGAAAAATGTTCAATTCAACTTTTTTTGTCGGCTGGGGAACACTTTCTCTTATCAATGCCGGCTTAGCGCAAGGAAAAGGTCGGAGTGGACTCGCATGGTGTCTCATCTCATTGCTTGTAGGTCCAATCGCCACGTTTTTAATTGTGATACTTAGTCGCGTTGAAAATGATTAGCGTGCGAGAGTGCTGAGGACCTTACGCACGGCCAGAGCACCATTGCCACGGCAACAATGGCAAAAATTCCACAACACTGCCATGGATCATGCCATCCATACAGTACAGCGAAGAGAAGTGTCGCGCTGCAGTACATCACCGCAGCAGCCAGCACGAACCGTGATGGCTGTGATGAATCATCAAGTACCTCTTGGGGCTGTGTCTTTAAAAAGAAGAGCGTTCCTACAGTCATGGCTGAACACAACGAAAGTGTCACGCCCAGAGAGCCCAGTAAATCTCGCAACGTTGTTAAATAAACAAGGATCAGGGCGAGACTTGTTTGAAGTAGAACTGCCCTACTTCGACCAGTCTGCCCTTGTAGCCATCCGGGCAAAAATCCATCGTCTGCCATTGCCGTTGCGACACGTGAACCGGCCATTGTCATTCCTGCTGCGGCAGACAGGGTCGAAAGGACAATGATGAATCGCATCCACCACTCAGCGGTTTCACCACCAAGAGCCGCAGCTGCAACTGCTGCAACCTGTGATTGACCAGCTAAATCAGCAACTGGTGCTGAACGAAGAAAAACGTCATTGATCGCAAAATAGAGAAGCGTTGTAATCAGCGTGCCCACAAGCAGTGCCAGTGGTACCGTTCGTCGGCTCACACGAGCTTCTGATGCAACATAAATCGCTTCATTAAACCCTGTGTAACTGAACATGACCCACACGACTGTCATTGCGAATCCACCGATGGTTGCACGTGTGTGCGGAATGTCTATCGGCTTTCCTGTGGCTTCCAGTGGCCAGCCAACAACTGAATACCCGAACACAATGAGACATAGAATTGCCAGAACTTTTAGGAAAACAATGGTGGTATTGATTCGTGCTGCAACCCGCCCTGCCTCGACATGGATCAGACAACAGAGAATGAGCACCACAGTCGCAATCGTCTGACTGGGCATCCATGCCGGTAATGCCAGAATACCTTTGGCATACTCCTGACATGTCATTGCCGCAAAAGCTATCCCTCCACTGAACCCAGCTGTTAACGACACAAGACCAGCAAGAAATCCACAAAATGGATGGAGCCAACGGGAAAGATAGAGATACTCTCCACCAGACTTTGGCAATCGACGTGCAAGGCCTCCATAGGCAACCGCACCACACAGAGCAACAAGGCCGCCAACGAACCAGGCAGCAAGCACAAACACTCGCGAGCCAAGTGACTCAAGCGCGAAGCCTGATGTCACAAAAACACCTGAGCCAATCATGCCCGTGATGACTAACGCCGTTAATGTCGTGAGACCAAAACCTTCTGCAGGCGAACTCTTGTTCGATGAAGAACACATATTGCTATCAACCGAGCATGAACTTTTCATCACGTGTCTTGATTACCTGGAGCAAGGTGTTCTGTAAGAAAAAGATACACAGGGTTTATAAACCGTACAGAACCCAAGTTATTTGAGAGGATCTTCTGAGGCCTTCTAAAACTTCATGGTAGACTCTCAGTCTGAAGTTTTTCTGTCATTTACGGATAGATTACACCAGTTTCAGAATTCATTCATACGACAGTCTAAGATTGGTGTGAAACACATGCCGATGGAGAGGTCATTGATCGTTACGTGATCGAGTGTCTGTTGACAAACTGCCTGGAGAAATGAACTGTGGCGAATAACGCACCATGTAGACGCTTATTTCTTTTTCACTTCCTCATTTCAATCATGACATCAATATTTGTGAGCCAAGCAGCAGCTGACGGGCTGCCAACCGTCGGAAGTGTTGAACGATTGCATCCAGATATTGACGCACTCATTTCACCCAACGCCACAATTGAAGTGCTTGCAGAGGGCTTCAAGTGGTCAGAAGGCCCTGTCTGGATTGCAAACGGAGACGGGGGCCTTCCTTCTCAATCTTTATTATTTAGTGACATTCCAAATAATCGCATTCATTGCTGGAACACACAAAGTGGGCTCTCTGTTTTTCTTGAACCCGCTGGATTTACGGGCCCGGCGAGTTACGGAAAAGAACGAGGAAGCAACGGTCTTGCACTCGATACAAAAGGCAGACTGCTCTGTTGCGAGCACGGTGACCGAAGAATCAGTGTGCTTGAAAAAAATGGTGGCAAGCGAACGCTTGCTGACTCGTGGGACGGCAAGCGTTTTAACAGCCCCAACGACTTGGCCATTCATGACTCCGGGGCAATTTATTTCACAGATCCTCCATACGGACTTCCTGATGGATTTGATGATGCACGACGGGAAATAGATTTTTGTGGAGTCTTTCGGATTCAGCCAAGTGGCACCGTTGATCTCCTCTGCGAGACCATGACGCGTCCAAATGGTATTGCGTTTTCACCAGATCAGAAAAAACTGTACATAGCACAGTCTGATCCTGATGCACCTGTCTTGAAAGTATTCAATGTTGGTGACAACGGATTGCTCGATGCTGGAAAAATATTTTTCGACGCCAAGAATCTTTCGGCAAAGCGAAAAGGAAACCCTGATGGTATGGCGGTTGATACGAAAGGAAACCTGTTTGCAACAGGCCCAGGTGGAGTCTTGGTCATAGCAGCAGATGGAACTCACCTCGGAACGATTCTCACTGGACAGAGAACAGCGAATTGCTGCTTTGGTGAAGATGGCCGATCGTTATTCATGACAGCCGATATGTATCTTTGCCGTATCCGACTCACAACCAGTGGTTGGTAAACCATTCTTTTTCATTGTGAAATGATTTTCTGAGAGCACGATCTTAGACTGTTGGCCACGCAAAAATCCGAAGCAGGTTTCCATCGGGGTCATTGGTCACAAGTTCTCGAAATCCCTCAGGATGTGTTTTTGGCTCGGCAATATTTTCGTTTGCTTCTCGAAGACGAATATATGCAGCCTCCAAATCCGTTACCTCGAAGCCGAGACTCCAGCGCCCACTGGCCTCACCGGCATTCTCTCGACTGAGGATTGCGACCCGCGTATCACCCGCCTCGAATAATGCATAGCCATCATCGACAACACGGACCAAAACCCGGAGACCGAGAATATTTCGGTACCAATACACCATATTTTCCCACTGGGCAGTCCGTACTTCGACGCTGAATAATGCCGGTCTATGGTGGGCTCGAAGATCCATTATTATTGGTCACTCTGAGGTCTCAGGCTCGTCTCATGATCATTTCATTATAGGTCCGGGTTGTACCCTGAATGCCCCGTATTCGACTAGACACCGGCTATGGCTTCTCTCTGGGATGGCTGCCCTTTCGAAATTTGTGAGAAAAGCAGACAATGATGCATTCCGTTGTTGGAAGTCCTTCGTATCCTCAGGAAACCTAGAACCGACTGATGTCTTCTCCGTCACCAATTGATACTGATCAGCCTTCGTCCACTGTTACTGCTCTTCTTCAGGCACGTCGAGATAAACTGGCAAAACTTCAGGAACTAGGGATCGATCCGTGGGGAAGTCGATTCGATAGCTCCCAAGCTGTTGCATCGGTCCGAAAAGAAGGAGAATCTATCGCTCAGGATGCTGATGATGGGCCAACCGTTCGCGTTGCGGGCCGCATCATGCTACTCCGAAATGCTGGCCGATTGGTATTTCTTGATCTTGTTGACCGCACTGGCCGCCTTCAGGTCATGATCGGTAAAAAGCAGGTCGGCCCAGATGCCTGGCCGGTCGTAGGCTGCCTTGATCTTGGTGATATTATCGGAGTCGAGGGCAGACTTGGTTATTCAAACTCTGGTGAAATGACAATCTTTGCCAGCAGTCTGACATTCCTCACGAAGTCGCTTGAAACACCTCCCGATAAATACCACGGCCTCGTCGATCCAGAGTTGCGTCAACGAATGCGTTATCTCGATCTGATTCACGGTGAGGGTGTACGCGACAGATTTGTTGCTCGAAGCCGTATTATTGAGGCAATACGACGCGTCCTTACCGACCGAGGGTATCTTGAAGTTGAAGGACCGACACTGCAAGAAACCGCAGGTGGGGCGGCGGCCCGTCCTTTCACAACCCATCACAATGCACTCGACATGCCACTGGTAATGCGAATTGCTTTAGAACTCCACCTCAAACGATTACTGGTTGGTGGCATGGAACGAGTTTTTGAGCTGGGTCGTGTCTATCGTAACGAAGGCATTAGCCCCCGTCACAATCCTGAGTTCACCATGATGGAGGCATACGAGGCCTACGGCGATTACGCCTCCATGATGGATCTCACAGAAGCTGTACTCGTTGCAGCTGCTGAGGCCGCAGGCACACCAGAGACATTCACCTGGATGGGGCATGACGTTAGCCTGAAGCCACCCTTTCCTCGCAAGCGATACGATGACTTGCTTGCCGAGGTGACGGGCTGTGACCCAGAGGATCCAGCGAGCGTGGCGGCTGAGGCGTCAAAGCATGAAATTGAAACAGCGGGCCGGCACCCAGATGTCATCAAGAGTGAACTTTTTGAGGAAACAGTTGAAAAGACCCTCTCCGGCCCAATCTTCGTCATTGATTATCCGGCTGCGGTCTGCCCACTGACCAAGAGAAAAAGTGATGCTCCGGACATTGCCGAACGATTTGAGCTGTACGTTGCCGGTATGGAATTAGCGAATGCCTATACAGAACTCAATGATCCTGATCTCCAGGAAGAGCTTTTTCGGACACAATTAGCTGGTCTTTCAGACGATGAATCCATGGCTCGAATGGACCATGATTTCATTAAATCACTTCGACACGGTATGCCACCAGCCGGTGGCCTCGGCATTGGAATTGATCGCCTTGTCATGTTTTTGACACAGGCCAGTTCAATCCGTGACGTCATCCTATTCCCGATTCATCGTCCCCACACTGGCGGCTGATGCTGCAATTGGCGCTATGTACAAACTCCTTCTCTGTTGGCGATATCTTCGTACGCGATGGATTGCACTGGCAAGCGTCATTAGTGTGACGCTCGGTGTGGCGACAATGATCGTAGTCAACGCCGTCATGGCTGGTTTTTCCAATGAGATGCAAACCCGTATCCATGGAATTCTCTCCGACATTGTTTTTGAAAGTCACTCTCTCTCTGGCTTTCAGGATCCACAATGGCACATCGATGAAATCAAACGAGCCGCAGGCGATCAGATAGCCGGTATGACTCCAACCGTTGCTGTACCGGCCATGCTCAGTTTTCAGGTCCGTGGCCAGTGGGTTACACGGCAAGTGATGTTCATTGGAATCGATCCGAAAACCCACGCACAAGTAAGTGACTTTGGGAGATATCTTCAGCACCCTGCAAACCGGGAGCAGCTTTCTTTTGATCTACGAGAAGGTGGTTACGACACGATTGATAGTCAGAATCCAACGGAGACTCCAACCCGACCCGCTCTTGAGCATGCCGGCTGGCCACACCGTCGAATGCGAGTGAATCGGGAACGTCTCTGGAAAGAGCGGCTTGATTCAAAAAAATCCGCAGAGAACGCTCCAACACGCTCTGTCGACCAGCAGGTTGATGCCGTGCTTTCCGCAACCAGTCCTCGTGTTGACTCTTCCGAAACACCTCCTGAGGCAGCAGCCACGAATGAAAAGCGAGCAAATCCATTCCAGGCAGCTCGGCCAAACCAAGGGCATGTCATGGACCTGGCTGAAGAACAGTTCACAGGTATTGTGCCTGGTATTGGATTGGCAAGCTTCCGAAACCGTCAGGGAGTTGATCAATTCCTCTCACTGCCGGGTGACGATGTCAAAATAACTTTTCCGACAGCCGGCACGCCACCGAAAGCTGTCAGTGACAATTTTACAATTGTTGATTTCTACGAAAGCAAAATGAGTGAATATGACTCGAACTTTGTTTTTGTTCCCATTGATGCACTCCAGCGAATGCGAGGCATGATTGATCCGCAAACGGGAATCCCTAGTGTGAATTCCATCCAGATTCGTCTGAAACCAGATGCGAAACTCAATGAGGTACGGGATCAGCTACGAGAAGTCTTTCCGGCAGATCTTTATGCAATTGCAACGTGGAAAGATAAACAGGGGCCGCTTCTGTCAGCCGTTGACATGGAGATGGCTGTTCTCAATATCCTGCTCTTCCTTATTATCGCCGTTGCAGGATTCGGCATTCTCGCAATCTTTTTTATGATTGTCGTTGAAAAGACACGTGATATTGGAATTCTGAAAGCTCTTGGAGCAACGTCTTCCGGTATTGCTGGAATTTTTCTGGGATACGGGCTTTTCCTTGGGCTCGTTGGTGCCGGTGCTGGTCTTGTTCTTGGTCTGAGTATCACTCAGAACATCAATCAAATTCGACAAGCCGTCGAATGGTGCACTGGGTCGAGAGTATTTGACCCATCCATTTACTACTTCTTTCAGATACCAACGATCATTGACCCAGTGACAATTAGTTGGATCATCGTCGGTGCAGTAGCCATTGCTATTGGTTCAAGCGTCTTACCTGCTGTGCGAGCAGCCCGCCTCCATGCAGTCGAGGCTTTGCGACATGAATGATTTGGAAATACCATCAAATGAGACGCCGATACTGGAAACTCGGCAAATCTATAAGCGGTATCAATCCGGGACAACTACTTTGGAGGTTCTTCGGGGCGTTGACTTCTCACTGGAGCAGGGTGGCTTTCTCGCAGTGGTCGGTCAAAGCGGATCTGGAAAAAGCACACTGCTTCATGTCATGGGACTCCTTGATGCTCCTGACAGTGGTGAGGTCTGGATCAATGGGCAACGAATTGACAATCTTCCTGCTCGGGAAAAAGACCGACTCCGAAACAACTCGATTGGCATGGTCTTTCAGGCATACCACTTACTTCCTGAATTCACCGCTTTGGAAAATGTGCTCGCACCCCTACTGATTCGGCATGGCGTATTCGATTGGTTCTCACAAAAACGAGTGGCACAAGAACAGGCTGAGGCGCTCCTCGAGCGATTTGGCCTGAGCGACAGGCTTCATCATCGGCCGAGACAGTTGTCCGGTGGTGAGATGCAGCGAGTGGCCATTGCCCGTGCTTTAATTACCAAGCCACAAGTCTTGCTTGCTGACGAACCCACTGGCAACCTCGATGAAGAAAGTGGTGCGGGTATCATCGAAGCGCTGGCCGAGTTGAACCGTGACAACGGTCTATCTATAGTGCTCGTCACACATGATGCTGATATTGCCAGCCAGGCTCGTGGTATTGTTCGGCTTGCTGCCGGTACCGTCGATATGATGAATCCGGGGGCAACTGGATCAGCGGCCTGATTGACGTCAAAAAATCTGCCAAAAGGATACTGAAAACAATGTCTCGAACCATCTTCATGAATGACCGTCTCGTCCCTGAAGAGGACGCTCGCGTCAGTGTTTTTGATCATGGACTTCTTTATGGAGATGGTGTTTTTGAAGGACTCCGGAGCTATTCAGGGCGGGTCTTTCGACTGAATGCTCACCTCGATCGACTATGGGCGAGTGCCCGAGCAATCTGTCTTGAGATTCCGATGAGTAAAGACCGCATGGCACAAGCGGTACTCGATACGCTCTCTGCAAACAACTTGAAAGACGGTTACATACGACTGATCATCACACGTGGTGCTGGGACGCTTGGGCTCGACCCCAACAAGTGTAGTCACCCGCAGATTATTGTTATTGCCGATACGATCAGTCTGTATCCAAAAGAATTCTATGAGGATGGGCTTCGGATCGTCACTGCTGCAACGCAAAGGATTCAAACAGCAGCGCTCTCTCCTCGAATCAAGTCCCTGAACTACCTGAATAACATCATGGCGAAGCTTGAAGGCCTTCAGGCTGGCTGTGTCGAGGCACTTATGCTCAATCACAAGGGAGAAGTCGCTGAATGCACAGGAGATAATATATTTGTTGTTCGGGGAGATCGCCTACTTACACCACCTCCTGACGCGGGCATTCTTGAAGGTATAACCCGGGAAGCTGTCATCGAGTTAGCAGGGAAAGAAGGTATCGATTGCCGAGAGGCCACCCTGACACGACACGATCTGTACACTGCTGAAGAATGTTTTTTGACGGGAACAGCGGCCGAAGTCATTCCGGTTGTAGAGATTGATGGACGCACAGTTGGCGAGGGCACTCCTGGTCCAATCACCCGGAAGCTCAAGGATTGTTTCCATACCCTCGTCAGGCAGGGTGATTGAAGAGGAGCGTCCTTCCAGGCTACTCGTCACCAAATGCTTCATACCGTGACGCATACCCAGGCTCCTGGGCCCTGATCAATTCAGCTTCGTACTCAGCCAGCACGCTGTCCTGAATGAATTCACGGCATTCTGCATTAATAGGATGAGCGATGTCTGCATATAAACGTACACGCCCATCATCATCACGAGGAAGTTGTTGTTTCATCATTTTGTCTCCACAAGCATTGCAGAACGCAGCTTTCAATGGATTTTTAGAACTACATTTCCTGCAATGGATGCATAACTTCCGACTTGGCATTGCCACAAAGAGACCGTGGGGGCCACCGATCAATTTCAAATCACGAATGACAAATGCACCATCGATCGTAATTGAGCAGAAGGCCATAAGCCTCTCAGCTGTCTTCTCAACAAGCTTGATTCTGACCTCAGTGATTTCCATGGCATTCCCCCATCGGCCATCTCACCGCTATCCCCAAGATAATAGTACATCATGTTACTCCCAAATTACCAAGGGCGATGTCATCCTCACCGTGGTGCGAGTCGAGTAGAGACCACATAAGGCCATCCAGCGGCTTCGAGACTCGCCGCCAACTGCCTCGCTTCATGCGTTGTTCTGCACAGACTAAAACAGGCACTCCCACTCCCGGTGAGGATTGGATGCAATGCATTGTGCTTTGCCATGTCCGTGAGTAATCGATTCACAGATGGTGCAAGATTTTGGGCTGGTTGTTGAAGACTATTGTGCATGAGCGGAAAAGCCTGTCGGAGTGAGTCCCCCCGCAAGGCTGTAGCCAGCGCTGACGCGTGACCACGACGATGAGTATCTGGTTCACACGCCGCATATACACGTGCCGTTGAGAGGCCTTCTGATGGGCAGGCAATCACGACATCATATGCAGGGATACCCTCTACCGGTGTAACCTGTTCACCTCGCCCACCAACAACACCAGCCATTCCTGCAAAAAACCAAGGAATGTCACTCCCAAGCTCTGCAGACAATGTCGCAAGCTGATCCAAGGACCAGTCAAGATTCCACAGTTTTACTGCCGCAAGAAAGGTAGCTGCAGCATCACTTGAGCCGCCACCAAGACCAGCACCGGATGGAATGTGCTTCTCGAGACGAATTGTCAGACCAGCATCACTACCTGCTCGCTCAGCCAACAGACGAGCTGCACGGAGCACAAGATTACTCTCATCGTCAGGAACATCGCGAGCAAGGGACTGACCCTTTTCACATCCAATTTTTCCAGCAAAAGCGACTTCGAGTGAAAACACGCCAGCCGGTGCTCGCCGCACATGCAGCCGATCAGAAACAGAGACTGGGACCATGAGACTCTCGATCTCATGGAAACCATCCTGACGACGGTCGAGAACCGCTAATGAGAGATTCAGCTTGGCAGGTGCATTGAGTACCAGTTCATCCACTGGACCTGCCTGTAATGACTTGTGATGCTCCATAGTATTCACTGACCAACACCAGAAAAGATTATGGCAACTTCTCTGGCCCTCAGTTCATGCGCCTACACGATTTTGTCGAAGAGTTTCACTTGTCATGTAGGATAAAGAATCGATGCATTCCTACTTCCGGAACGATCACATGGTAGGGTACGTAGTGACGAAGGATGGACAAAAGAGTGCTTCCTACAAACTCTGAGCCATGACTATTGCCAGTTCGTTACAAAGTTAATGGTAATGCCAGCCAGAATCAGACCGATTGCGACCAGAGAGGCCAGCAAAATTGCAATACTACGACCCGCCCAAAGATCTTCTCGAATCATCTCAGTACGGTCATCTTTGTCAAATGACTCATTCCAGACTGGAAAAGTCTGTTCGTCATAAACCCACTTGGTTCGTTCTTCAAATTGCTGCTGGCTCATTGGCGACGATTCGTATTCTCAGAAGGATAGAAAACGACGGAGAACGTTCTCCCTTTCACTAGCACTTTACATGCTTCTCCGACCTCACGCCAGTCGGTCTTTCACTGGAAATGACTCATGCCACCCAATACGACTCCACTCACGATAGTACCGGCACGGCCAAATAACCAACCACATGTGCTTGATCCGGAGTTTGATCTTCCGGCATGGCTTTCCAATGCAGGCCAACCGGCATGGAGGGCGAAGGCGATCTATCGCTGGCTTCACGCACGACGAGCAGAATCGTTCTCGGATATGACCGATCTGCCGAATGATCTCAGGTTGCAATTAGAGACTGAAATGCAGATTTGGACGACTGATGTTGCTCGTCATCAAGTCGCTGAAGATGGAACAGAGAAGTTGTTACTGCAACTGCATGACAAGCAACAGATCGAATGCGTTCTCTTGCGCGATGGAATTCGACGTACTGTTTGTATTTCGTCACAGGTCGGTTGCGCCATGGGTTGTGTCTTTTGTGCAAGTGGTCTTGATGGAGTGATCCGAAATCTGACAACTGGTGAGATCATCGAACAATTATTACGGCTCACACGGTTACTGCCTGAGGATGAACGCTTAAGTCATATTGTTGTCATGGGAATGGGTGAACCTCTTGCAAATCTTGATCGTTTATTGCCTGCTCTTGCAGTGGCACAAAATTCTGAAGGTCTTGGGATTTCACAACGACGAATCACTATTTCAACTGTTGGATTACCATCAGCAATTGACAGACTCTGCCGGGAGAATCCTGGTTATCATCTTGCGGTTTCCCTCCATGCTGCTGACGATCTACTACGAACGAAACTCGTCCCCGTAAATAAATCGATCGGTATTGATGCGATTCTAGCGGCCGCAGATCGGTATTGGGAAACATCGGGCCGACGTCTCACATTTGAATATGTTTTACTGGGAAACCTCAATGACTCTCCTGACAATGCTCGAGCATTAGCTCGCTTTCTGGGGAAACGAGCAGCCTTGGTGAATGTCATTCCGTACAATGCCGTTGCTGGTCTTCCATGGGAAGAACCCACCGATGCGTCTCGTGAGCGATTTCTCGATGTCCTTCGCAATGCCGGCGTCAATGTCCAGACTCGAAGGAGGAAAGGCTCCAGAATTGATGCTGCCTGCGGCCAGTTACGTCGCCTGGCAATCCAGGAGAATTCTGTGCCCACAGAGTCTGATGCGTGACGTTACGCTAATTGGCTGAGAATAAAGACGACCAGAAGGACGCCGCCGAGAATACCAGCCAACCACATCATCCATTCAGCAGTTGCCCTCCAGATAGCTGGTGGCGACTCGTGGTGCGTTGCTGCAAATACCACGCTGGCCGCCGCAATCAAGGGCAGACTAAAAAAGAGCATGGGTATGTTTTCAAGAAAAAGCGCGAACATGATGATGTTGTTGTTGAATTCCATTATTCATCTCCCTTGAAAATCATCATCACGACACGGCATCTGCATCAACCACACTGCCACTCATACTGCTGTACCGTCATTGCTCTCTTCATCAGGATTCACTGATGATTTTTCTTCCTTCACGAATGGGTGCATCGGCCCCGCCCAGGCATCATAGATAACAAGCATATTAAGCATGCCGGCAAGCACTGTGTACAGTGTTCCGAGTTCAAAAAATCGACCCAGCTTATGATGCCACATAGAAATCTGATCAGCTCGAAATTGCTTGTATGGCGGACGATCCCAAAAGTCTTGTTCAAAGATATACGGATCATCTGTCGCCAGTCGATCGGCAAATTCACGTGAAACAAGCTGTCCTTCTGTAAGCGGCGGCGTCATCCATCCTGCGAGCCAAAATGGTTCATGACTTGTACCCGTCATAGAGACTGACTGAACAACTGCCGGCGCTGCAACAACTCCGATACCTGCCTGACAGACAAACCACCATCGAGTATCGTTTGGTCGCCATGATGCATAGACTACTCGACCATCACCCAGCCACAGACCAACAACAAAAAGTGTCAGGATAACGGACATATAGACTGCACCTTTTTTGGTACGGCCCTGATAAAGATGCCCCAGGCCAGGAACCAACCACGCAAGGAGTGCAGCAAATTCTGGCTGCTTTAGATCGATTGCTGAACCATCATCAGGGGATACCGCAACTATTCGGCGACGTGATGGTGGCTGCATGGAAGGTGGGACACGTTTTGCCACAAATAAATTCCGTAAAAACAGGATGTTGGGATTTAATTGTTGTTCATCTTAGCCAAATAACAACAGACTTCAGTAGCTCCCGCGAATATCCCCATTTATTCAAATAATTTACGGACAGCCCGAACGCGTCCTCCTGACCGCTCCAATCTGCCACTATGACCGCCATCCGTTCTCGTGATTGAATCATGTGACCCATTCACGGGGTACAGCTCTCTCCAGACTCGTTCAACCGTAGAAGAATCAACATGTGAAAGGCTATCGCCAGCAGCCGCAGCTAAGGAGAGATGTGTTAATCGGCTTACAAGACGAGGAAGTCCTCCTGCAAAACGAGCAACGGTATCGGCTGTGGCAGATGGAATAATGGCTGGATCACCACCGACTCGTGTTATTGCTGTCGATAAAAACGCATACACATCATCTGTATCCCATGGATCAAGATGGACACGCATAGCAGCCAGATTTTGAAGTGAGTGCGGAATATTTTCCACTGAGGATTCTGTTGCAGTCCCTACGACGGTTGTCCAACTAAACCGTGGTTCAGCGCTATTTACAAGACGCTCTATTCCAGCGACAGCATCGGTTGGAGCGTGGTCAATATCGTCGACTAGAATGACCGTTGGCCGTTCCATGAGTCTATTTTCACGAAGCCTGTTTTCTAATTTTTGCCAATTCGTTATCGACTCACAACGACTCGCGTAATCCAGTGGAAACCTCTCGAGGAGAAGCGGGAGCCATTCTCCTTCAGGCACGCCACGCAATGAGAGCAAAACTGCCTCAGCACCCAATCCACTCACGCGGCGGAGTGCCGTCGTAGACAGATGGCTCTTCCCAACCCCCTCAACACCAACCACGATCGCAAAACGTTGTCGTTCCTGACAGATCCATTCCAGACGGGCAAGAGCCTCTTCCTGAGGCTTCCCACAATAAAAAGAAGCCGGAGTAAGGGTTGCCTCGAACGGATTCGCAGTAAAGTTCCAGTTGTCGCGTACCATAAGAGAAGGTTGTACGAACTTGACGCACCTGCGTCATGACGAATCGACGCCTATTTTTGTTTATTTATTCGCAGAGATTGTGTTTTATGAGCCACCGTTTCTTTCTTTCCCAAACTCCCACAGAGGATATCGCTCGTCTTGAGGGTGATGAAGCTCGTCATCTCGCCCGTGTTATGCGAGCAAAAACTGGGGATACGGTCGAATTGTTTGACGGCCAGGGTACGTCATGGCCTGCTACTGTAGTGAATATTGAGCGCGATCACGTCACGCTGAGTCTTGGGCACAAGCACTCAGAAAGGTCTCCCGACAAGCCAGCACTCACACTCGCAGTAGCCCTACCAAAGGGTGATCGACAGAAATGGCTGATTGAAAAAATCACAGAACTTGGCACGGACTCTCTTGTGCCTCTCACGACAACACGCTCAGTTGCCGAACCAACTGCTGCGGCAATGAGCCGTCTTCAACGTGGAGTCATCGAATCGTGCAAGCAATCTGGACGCAATCGACTTCTCAAAATTACCCCACCACAATCCTTACACAATCTTCTCACAACCTCTTCTGCCAGCTTGCGGATCCTAGCATGTCCTGATGGAAATCCGATGCAATCAATACTTTCAAAACCGATTGATAATCTCCTCATTGTTATCGGACCTGAGGGTGGATTTACCGATGAAGAGATCAGCACCGCGCAGGCTTATGGTTTCCAAAAAATGTCACTCTGTCAAAATATTCTTCGCATCGAGACTGCTGCTGTGGCAGCCGCCGTAATCGCTGGTCAATGCAAGTACGCTTAGTCAGCGTTGTTATTCACTGCGAGACCTCTCATAAACTTGTGACTTCTCTCACTGCTCTCCATCCAAGTGCTTTGGGTAACGGCTCCGGATATCGTCACAAATGCATAATGCGTGACATTCCATCACAGAGTAGCGGCTCGCACGCCACGAAACCTCTGTGTTGTGTTGAAGTGCATTCGCATCCTGTCAGAGAGAAGGCCTTCTCAAAACATTCTTCGAGAGAAGACTTCTGTGACTTGCATCCAACGAGCCACTGATTCCGATATCTTCTGAGTAGATCCCCCAGAATCAGTAAGTTGAACAAAGAGAGTATGCCCGGGCATCGCCAAAGTAGGACGATGCCCGGGAAATGGTAGATGCATGGTACTAGGAATCAGTTTGCTCATTCATGATCGAAATCTAGCTACTGATCCTAAAATGCTCCAATAACTTCTCCCTGACTACGAGAACTCAAAGCACGATAAACATTGATATCGATACTTTCATTGATCGACCGCACGGAACCGTCGCACAGTGTGAATTGGGCATTTCCTTGATGCGGTGCTACAACACCACGGTCAGGCCCATAGTTGACTCCTGAATCAGTGGATTGACGAGCGCGATTAGGACCGAATTCAGTGTCAAATAACACCATATGGCCGTGATCGTCGTCTGGTTCATTCTCATCACGGCAAGCAGCTGCCCATGCATTTTCATAGATTAAGTGACCGGCGCCTGAGGTAATGAAATTACCATTTTCATCTTGGATTGGACCATTATGGCGTTCACCAATGGCAAGTGTTTTCGACAAACCATCTGAGATACTACGAAATTTAATTTTACTGTTGCGATAAAACACTCCCTGACAAGGATCGTGGTTGGGGTTCGATTCTACTGATTCCGGGCTTGGTGTCGCATCGAGATTGACCCATTGGCTTTCAGCTGGTTGTGGATTTGTTGCTTGCCCTTCGGCTGGCCCCCAGTTGGCACAATAGCTTGAGCCAGCGTAATACGAGGGAGTAGGCGATGCCCCACCAGAGTCACGGGCAACCAGCATGTTCGCAGAAAATGTATCGGAGGGGCAAAGGTAAGGCGAGACAGATGTTTCGCGAGCCGATTTGTTGGCTGGTAGAAAGCAAGGAAGATCGAATTCAAAGCGATCATACAAAGCTTGTTTTTCCATTATTGGAAGAATCATTGCTCCCCAGGCAAAGCCCTTGTGGTTCGCAGCATCATCCTCACCAGAGATATCACTTGATTGAGCATCATACGTGGCTCCACTCGTGTAGAGATAACCTGGAGGTAACGCACGATTTGCAGATTCAAAACTATGCAGTGCCAAACCGATTTGCTTCATGTTATTTTTACAGGCACTACGGCGAGCAGCTTCTCGAGCTTGTTGAACAGCAGGAAGAAGAAGACCAACCAAGACACCGATTATTGCAATCACAACGAGTAGTTCTATTAAAGTAAACGCTTTTGGCTTATGAGTTTTCATGGGATTCTCCAAATACTTTTATGAATGTCTTTTTCTATTTTTGATTGCATGCTTCCCTCTGAATACACAGACGGATCCTCATACAAACGTGGTTACGTAATCCCAACGGTTTTCAGCCAGGCGAAAGCCAAGAAAACTGGTTTTCAGTTGAAGCCGCTCTGAGACCTGAGTGGGATGAAACACTTCAAAAAGTGTTGACTCGCACCGAGAGCAACTCGGCGCAGCCGATCTAACAGACAGATCGAGGAGGAGGAACCGGAGGAGCCGGCCTCTCAATACCAAAGAGTGCTGCTATCCAATCGTAGTTCCTTTGTGAGTCTAACGAGGAAGCAGTTACTCTTGTCGTACTAGGTAGTGGAGAATAAATCTGGAACGTTACCATTGACCAATGTGATGCTTGGTGAGCATTGATCGATGTTTCAAATGTTTTAAAAATTGAAACAGAACCATCTGTTTGGTTTCGATGATGATCGCCCGTGAAAGCCCGACCAGCGAAATGCAGATGCTGGTGACCATGTTGAGGCCCACAATGTGAGCCATGGCTGTGGTTCCCGTGGCTATGACCTCCGTGGCTATGGTCTTCAACCATATGATCCCCAGGTGCAGATACCTGATGCTCATGCTGAATGCCCACCACCATGCTGGAAACAATCAGTGACAGCCCAAGAAGGACTGATACTGCAGCTTTCAAAATGTGAGGCACTGTTTTCATATTTCGGCCAAATTCCTTCCATCTATAAAATATGAGAAAAGTTCAATCACTGCAAAGAAATTTTTCAAATCCACCTAAAAAGCAAGGTGAAATGAAGTGGACATTCCAGCCGTATTTTGATTTCAGCACTCCTGCCTGGGGTATTGGATTGCTACGACTGATCTGCGTTTTTCCCGACACGTACCCGAATGGGTAATGGCAAAGGATACAAAATCCACATCCATCTATCGTATCACTCTTCTGTGGATGGACAGTTTTCTCCTGCTTCGAATTGTTAGGGAAGTTTGATCAAACTTTCATCAGCAATCGCACCGAGTAATTCACACGTACTCAAATCTATCGCATCATCTATGAAACTGACGGAGCCATCTGTGAGCGTCACCATGACGCCATCAGGACGATGGCGTCGTGCACTCTTGATCGCTGCTCGGCAAGAGTAGCAGTCGTTTACCTTTAAGTCAGAATACAATGACACTGTCCGGTTTCGTTGCCCCATCCATCCGCCCACTTTTGACCACGCTCAAAGACCACAGCAGACAAACATTCAAACACCAGCATTCCTTCACGGTTCTCGGGGCCCATACGGAGGCCAAAAATCCCGCTGACATCTTGCTTGCCGCTCTGTGCGCACTGTTCACAACTCCAGAGATGATAAGAGACTCTGAAAAAGCCACGGTACTCGCTGGGCAGAGCCGAAACACTGAGTACGAAGTGGTGGCGTTTCCTGAGGAATCCCTTATAAGTTTGCGACCTCTCCTCCTGATCTGGTTCCAAGTGCTTTGAATAACGGATAGTCAATATCATCACGAATAAAGTGTGTTGATCCATCACATAGAAGAAACACAACGCCACCAAAGTGACTACTGCTAAAGTGCACGATATGGTTTGTATGGTTCGGTGTCTTCCCTGACATCATTCCACTTTGTCCAACATGCCCAAGTACCAGTGAGCCTGGTCCTTCTTTCATCATGGGCATCATTGCCATGCCGGCATCCCGAAGAACTCCAGGAACGGCTGCGTACCACGTGCTATTGGCTGCATATGGTCCCTGATCAAAAAAATCATGGACATGCTTTCGCTCACCTACACAGATTGTTGTTGAGAGTCCGTCACGAATATCTCGAAATCGAATATCACTATTACGAAAGAACACTCCATTCCCTTGCCCAACTTCAGTCGTCACATTATTCCAGCCGAGAATGGCTACGTAATTCGACGTGGGGAGATCAACGGTTCCGCTCCCATTATTTACTGAGAAAGACACCGGTGCTGAATCTGTCGGACAACGATAGCCCCCAAGGTTTGCCTCTGCTGCTTTAGCTTCATTTGATGTGCCGACAGCCTCACGCGTCTGATCGATCGAATCAAAGAGTGATGGTTGCTCCATATACGGCAAAAGTACGAAGCCCCACGCATACCCTTTGGCTGTCTCACTTACCGATGGAGCTGTGGACGCAACACCAGGAGAGATATAGCCCGATGGCAACTGACGGTTTGAATCATAATAACCGTGTATTGCGAGCCCGGTCTGCTTGAGGTTGTTGACGCAGGTCATTCGGCGAGCAGCCTCACGGGCCTGCTGAACTGCCGGCAGGAGAAGTCCCACCAACACACCGATAATGGCGATCACAACAAGCAGTTCAATGAGTGTAAAGCCTCTATAACGATAACGTACGGACATAATGGTCCTCCTGGCATAAAAGGGAGTGAAGCAGCTCGCATGAACACATGCCTGCTTCAACGGGTGAAAGGAATTGAATCAACCTTCAACCGAGACAGGGAGGTGGTGTCGGAGGAGCAGAGCGCATACCGCAGAGAACGAGAGGGTGTTGCCCAGGCGACTCAAGAAAGAGTTGGCCACAGCACACCATCTCAACAGGGCCTGGCAATAGTGCTAGGCCAGATGCAAACCACTCACTCACGAGGCCTCCGCAGGCAAGAAGTGACTTGAGAATAATTGAGTGCTCGGACATGACTTCGATGTGCACAGCATCGTGTTTGTCATCCTGCAATTCATGTTGTGATGAAGGTTCTGAAGATGATTCCTTGTCTCCTGCAGACGATAGATACTCATACTCAAAACAAATGTCTTCGCCACACATATCATTGTCGGTAACTTCTTCAGCAGAAGTCGTGGCTGATGCGATCGGTTTCAGGTCACCTGTGTGGCAGCATATTTTTTGAACCTTCTGGCCAGATTTATTCTGGTTCTGTTTTGCATGGGTGAGTTGGTCCACGCGTCGCTGTAATACCCGCAGAACTTCCGGAGAGAGATCATGTTGCTCTGCCCATGCCAGGGTCTCAGCCGGTGTATGGCAGCAACATTTCTGAAAACACTGCTTCGCAGACAGACAGCCACATGGCTTATTCATACATGGAAAGGGCTTTGTTCGATCTTTTGAGGCAATTCTTTCTGAAGTCATGCCAGAAGGTGCCATCGAAGAAGAAAACGCATCAACTGGAAGCGGTAAGCCAGATGCCACCAGTGCGTACCAACAAACGATGGACCACACCGTTAGCTGCCACCAAGTATTCCGTTTCCACATCATTTCTTCAGTGTACTGGGGACGGCCTGAAGCTCTATGCCCTGGTAGGAAAAACTAGTCACGAAGCTGGTTCAGAGCTGATGCGATCTCACGAGCAGCCTCCTCGCGCTGTGGTGTGGTGGCCTCTACGCCTACCCACCCTCGATACCCTCGCTCTTCAAGGATCGCCAGAACAGGCGGCAGATCGACCTGCCCAGTCCCCAACGGTACGGCCCGTCCATGGCCAGCATATGCTCCGGCTACAGCATCTGTTGCATGGACATAACCGATATCCGCAGCCAATGTTGTGGCAGCTTCAGCTGGATCATGCCCATGTACCAAAAGCGCACCAGTAACCAGATCCACTTGAAGGCTACCATCTGGTAGAGCCTCGATAACCCTCTGCAAGTCTTCCGGGCCTGCCCGACCGGCTTCGGCGCAGAAAAATGCACCGGTTTGCTGTCCAGTTCGCCCAAGATCGGTACACACATCAATGAGAATCTGCCAATTTACAACGTCTTCTACCGAAGGAATATCGCCTAAGCGACCGAGCAAGGCTGCAGCACCGAGTCGATGCGCCTGAAGCATTGCCTGCTTTGTTGCCACAACTCGGGCTTCAAGTCGGTCTTGCTCTGCATACCCTCCTCGAGTTGGAAATGACACAGCCGCTACGTGCAGACCTGCATCATCGAGCCACTTTCGGATCTGACGAATTCCCGTATCAGAGAGCGTTACAAGATCGATGCCGTGGCGACCGTCAATTTCAATTCCACCGGCACCAAACTCACGTGCAATTGTGAGTGACCGCCGAAAGTCAGAGGCGAGTGGTAATACTGGAACAGCGAGGCGTGAAGAATTCATAAAACGTCCATAGATTGTTCAGGGGGTCTAGCGAGCCCAGCCAACAGTGAGAGAGTATGCATCTCATCGACTGTGTCTCTCTCCTCTCACTGTATGGTACTTTGTCGCTGCATGCTTCACGAGTAGGACCACACGGGTCCAACATACGACTGATTTCGTGCTGACCTACATCCTATCGCTGAACAACCAATTCTTGTGAGAATGTCATACGAGGGTAGCAGAACAAGACCTCTATTCCCTGATCCTGTTTCTCGCAATCGGTATGTGTATCATAGATGATATGTTGAATCTTGCTGATGTCATTGCCTCTCTCGAACATCTTGCCCCTCTCAGACTTGCTGCTGACTGGGATAATGTCGGTTTGCTTGTTGCCACAAAAAAACCTGTCATACACCGCGTGATGACCTGCCTGACGCTCACCATTGATGTCGCTCGTGAAGCTGTGTCTCAAAAAGCTGATCTGGTTGTGACCCATCACCCACTTCCTTTTCGTCCGGTCAATCGCATCACTGAAGAAACTCCTACTGGTGCAACTCTCTTAGAGTTAGTCACCGCCGGTATTGGTGTCTGGAGTGGCCATACTGCCTGGGACTCAGCTCCGCATGGAATCAATGCAATGCTCGCTGAAATTCTGTCGCTCCAAGACGTAGCGCCTCTTGAACCTGATGAGATAGATCCCAGTGTCGGGTTTGGACGCATGGGTACAGCATCTTCACACGATACGATCGACGCCGTGACGCAACAACTCACATCCGCCTTAGGATGTTCAGGGTGCACTGTCGCCGGTGACCCAAACCTCTTCGCTGGCCGTATTGGTATTGTCTGTGGAAGTGGTGGTGAATCCGTACCGGTGGCTGCTGCTGCCGGATGCCAGACACTCGTCACCGGGGAGATCAAATTGCACGATGCTCTTGAAGCGTTGGCACACAATATGACAGTCATCGCTGTTGGCCATCACCTCAGTGAACGGTTCGCCATGGAACGAATGGCTGAAAAATTAAGTATGGCTCTTCCTGGTCTTCATTGCTGGGCGAGTACCGTTGAACAAGACCCTCTTTGCTGGCTCCCGAATAAATAGCCACCCGTATCCTCTTCGACCTGCTGAATCTGTATTAAAACAAAGAAAACATATGAGCCAATTTCTCACAGCACTGCCGGTATTCAACGAAGACAAGCATGTTCAAGAAGTCCTTGATCAGGTACGAAGGCATACTGACAACATCTTGGTTGTAGATGATGGTTCAACTGATAACACAGCATGCATTCTCAAAGAAAGAGCCAGGCAACGAGGTGACGTCACAGTCATTCACCACGAAACAAATCTCGGTTATGGTGCCGCTCTCGCCACTGCCTTTGCATATGCACTGCAACCTCGTGAAGACGGTTCGTGTTGGGACGGTCTGGTGACAATTGACTGTGACGGTCAACACCAGCCGCAACTCATTCCTTCATTCATTGCTGCAATTGGAGATCCTAAAGCCCCTGCTGCTGATATTGTCAGTGGAAGTCGTTACCTGAAAGATCTTCCAGACAATAGTCAGGCGCCCGAGGGTCGCAGACGCATCAATATGGAAATCACGGCGGAAATCAACGAGCAACTTGGCTTGTCACTCACTGATGCCTTTTGTGGCTTTAAGGCCTATTCTCGAAAAGCCCTTCAGGCACTTCCGGTCACTGAGCCCGGCTACGCGATGCCACTTGAAGTCTGGGTACTGGCGGCAGCAGAAAAACTGAGAATTGTCGAACTACCTGTTCCTCTGGTCTATCTCGATTTGACCAGAAGTTTTGGTGGTGCACTTGATGATGGAACGACTCGTATTGCCCATTATCGTGAAATTCTTGAACGAACAATCCGTTCGATACAGGCTAGGAGTGGCGTCAATCGCAGTGTCGGGTATGGTGTGGGTTCCCCTGCCCAGAGAGTCGACGCTTGAGTAATCACCCTCGCTTTGATCGCCGCAAACATCACCCACCGCCGGATTCCGGCGGACGGCTGTTTGACCCTCCAATCAATCCGGATCCGACCAATCCAGCAATTGCGATTGACCATCTCGTTGACAACAACAAGTTGCTTCGAACGGCCTTCGATACCCAAGTCGGTGATCTCAAGCTCTGGGAACTCGTTGCAGCAACGCGACGGGAAGTTTTAACCGTAGCCACGGAATACACGTCAAGTTATAGAGATGTCATCCGGCCTTCAAATACAGCCGAATGGATAGCAGCACCGATCATTATGGGAGGGCATCAGCCAGATCTCTTTCACCCCGGTGTCTGGCTTAAGAATTTTGCGATTGACGCGTATGCTCGACGTCTTGGTGGTACAGCCATCAATTTGATTGTTGATACGGACTACTGTCGTTCAACAAGCGTTGGTGTGCCTGTCGGAACACCTGACTCTGCTCAACTGGAATATGTTCCCTTTGATCGCGATGGACCTCCGGTTGCATGGGAAGAACGAGGTGCTGAGGACATAGAATGTTTTCGGTCGTTCGGTCGCCGAGCTTCTGATCTTCTTACACCACTTGTTCCTGATTCGATCCTGCGACGATGGTGGCCGCTTGCTGTTGAAAGAATGAGTGAGAATCATCGAATTGGTCTCGCGATTGCGCAAGCACGGCACCAACTCGAAGAACGTTATGGGCTTGAAACAATTGAAATACCCGTCAGTGAATTGATGCGGCTTCCAACCGTCATGGTCTTCATGTCGTGGCTTCTTGCAAGAAGTCGAGAGCTCCACGGTGCATACAACGCAGCTCTTGGTCGGTACCGAAGGCGGCATCACCAGCGAGGACAAGCTCGCCCAATGCCTGATCTGGTTGAAAAAACAGTTGATCCATCAGAAGGTCCATGGTTTGAAGTACCGTGGTGGATCTGGTCGGAGGATGATCTGCAGCGACGACGAGTTTTTGCAAATACGAATACGCCAGGCGTCCTCATATTATCTGACATGGAAACGTTACGAGTAGAGCTTCCCATTTCACTCGACACGCCACCCTCGAAATGGGTTGATGCTCTCTCGCGAATGGAAGAACACGCCTTACGTCTACGACCACGGGCCATCATGACCACACTTATTGCCCGCCTTCTTGTCGCCGATGTCTTCGTCCACGGGATCGGTGGTGCAGCGTACGACGAAATCACTGATGATATTGTCCACACACTCACTGGCTGTGAACCACCTCGACATGCAGTGGTTTCAGGAACACTCCGTCTGCCTCTTGAAACCCGATTCCCGGACCTTTCCAAGCAGCAACCGCTTGCGGAACTTGCCGGTGTCCATCGAACACTCCGGGACCTTGAATTCCATCCAGAATGTCATCTTGAGCCGTTCTCAGACCAACCGGAGGCCGTCAGAGACCTAATCACAGAGAAACGACGGTGGATTGATACTCGGCCCACAGCGACTCTTGCGCGCCGACGCTGTCATGAAATTCGATCAACGAACGCCCGTCTTGCCTATTACACGCAACCTGTGCGACAGCAATTATTGGACCGTGTTGGACCACTCGCAACCGCCATTCGGGCACAAAAAATCTTGCAAACTCGCGACTTTCCATGGTGTTTTTTCCCGGAAAATCAACTTCGTGAGTTCCTCCTACTGGAAATCGATTGAGTTTCGACATATCGTGTCGGGTAACGGAATGAATTTTTACCTCCTAGGGACAGGAGACAATATGCTGCCGGCACGATCTTCCCGCACATCTTCATCATCGCGGACAGGTTCTTTACGAAAACCATCTCATCGCAGTCAGCCAACACGAAGCAGTCGGTCAACCACCGTCAAAAAAACTTCTCGTGTTCGAAAACGTTCGGCAGCACAAACAGACTGTGACATCCGTCCAACCGCTGTTGTGGCTCCAAAGAAAAAAACGGCGGCGGCATCATCTCGTCGACGGAGCCAATCCGCTGCAATAAGCACTGTCGAAATCCGACCATCGGGCACCATCTTCAGCCGCCGTTCGAACGCAAAGCGTGAAGCAATACATCATCTTCCTGAACACCCACCAGTCGACCTAACTCCTCCAGCCTGGATGCAAGAAGAGTGTCAGGTAGGGCCGGCACAAGCTGGTGATCAAACTGAGATTCTCCAGCTTCTTTCTGGCTTGCCATCGCCACCAAGTCGAGCCGAGTTCCATGCGTCTGTTGATCATCCTGAACATGATTCGGCAAACCGATTGGTTGCTCGACTTGCTGGAAGAATTGTTGGTCACATTGAAATTGCACCACGCTCAATCATGATTGGTGCTGCTCCAGTAAAAGCGGCTGCTCTTGATCGGGTTGCTATTCTCCCCGAGTGCCGTGGTGCCGGGCATGGGCAACGACTTGTACAAGCAGCCGAACGCAGGATGCGCGAACTTGGTGTTGTCGCCGCATTCTCAAGAACACGAATTGCATCATCGTTCCATGATTTGGGCTGGAGTGTTCTAGGTCGTGACTGTGCATCGCCTGGTCGTCCAACTGACATCCTCTCTCGTCTCCTCGCCGCACCAGAACGCCAAGGGCCTGAAGTGACGATGCGGCAGTGGAGGCATGTTGAACTTCCAGCCATCTTGAGAATCTACGAGCAGAACGCTGCTCGATTTGTTGGAACAACCGCCCGCACTGAAGCGTATGCTCGATGGCTGGTGAGCCGAAAAGCGTTCGATTCTATTATCGTTGCTCTCCAAGGAAACGACCGATACGACCTCCATGAAACGACTGCAAAGATTGTTGGATACTGCATTCAAACTGGCGGTCGTGTTCTCGAAGTAATGGCTGACCCTGAATACCAAGGCCTTGAACGTGAAATTCTTGCACGAGTCTGTGCAGAAGCCATTGAAAATGATCGACAAGAACTGATTTATGAATCGAGTCCGACCGATCCTCTCCATGAGGACGTTCGTGGACCGGCATGTGATGACCAATCACCAGCAATCATATCTCGTGTCGCACCGCAGGACCGAATGATTGTCGCCCGTATCTTTGACCCACAAAGCCTCCTGACGGCAATGGCTCCAACACTTGCTAGCCGAGTTGTCCAAGCAGGAATTCGTGATACGGTTGAGCTCGGTTTTGACAGTGACACCTTCCGAGGATCAGTGACCATTCCTGCTGCCAAGGACGACGGGCCACGTGAAGCCACCGTCCAACCGGGCCGAGTCGGTCGAAGCTACCTCAAACTGACTGACGATGAATTCACACGCCTTCTTTTAGGGCAATGTGACCCTCTTGAGGCAACGACAGCAGGACGTCTTGAGCCATCAACACAGCTCTCACAGAAGCTTGCCGAACAACTCTTCCCGAGACTCCCGCTTTGGTGTCCTATGTGGGATGACGTGCCCGCGTAGGAGTCAGCAAGCCGCACTCCGAGTCATTCACTCTAGGCAAGGGATTCGTCTGCAAGCCATTGGTCAGCCCAACCACGAACGCCATCAAGGCCTTTTCGATGGCAGAAGTCGCCAAGTGTTTCACTCTGCTCGCGCTCAGCCTTGTAACACGCTAAGACTGCCGTGATCTCTCGGGGAAGGTCATCAAAAGGAATGACATCTTTATACTTTTCATTCAACCTGTCACCGAGCAATCGACCGCCAAGGAATATTGTGTACTTTCCAAGCGTGCGGCCAACGATACCAATATCTGAGTTATAAGGTCGCGCACAGGCATTTGGACAGCCGGTCATTCTCAATGTGAAAGCATCTTTGTCTAAACCAAGTTTGGCGACTTCTGGCTCAAGGAGATCAATCAATCCTGGTAGCACCCGTTCACTTTCTGCCACTGCAAGGCCACACGTTGGCAAAGCCACACACGCCATACTCCACCGTCTGAGCGTTGAAATCTCTTCTGATGTTTTCACTCCATGGTCATGAAGTATTGTCGCAATGCGTTCTCGGTCACTCTCTTCAAGATCTGTAAATAAAATGCTCTGATGAGCAGTAATCCGCACACCGGGTGTCATCTCAGTAAGAATTTTCCGCAAGGCTGTTTTAAGCTGAAACCCTTCGTGGTCGATGATGCGGCCGTTTTCAATATTCAAACCATAGAAGAACTTACCGTCACCCTGCTCAAACCAACCAATATGATCGTCAAACCCATGGACATCGACCTCTCGGGCAGCCGTGAGTGGCTTTCCAAAATACTCCTCGACCTTTGCTCTAAAGGCTTCAAAGCCCATGTTGTGAATGGTGTACTTTAACCGGGCGACTTTTCGATCGGATCGATTTCCGTAGTCTCGTTGTACTTCAACAATAGCGACGGCAATATCGATAACATCCTCGGCCGGAACAAAACAAAGACGCTTTGCGAGTGCAGGAAAAGTCTTTGCCGCGCTTGGCGTGACTCCCATACCACCGCCAGCAAGCACGTTATAGCCAACAATTTTTCCATCTTCATGGATCGTCAGAAAACCCAAGTCATTCGCGTAGACGTCAACACAATTGTCTTCGGGTAGTGCAAAAGCTGTCTTAAACTTTCGGGGTAAATATGTCGGGCCATAGATCGGTTCGACTTCGTGTCCATTTGTCCCACCAGAAGCAAGTGTCTTTTCTCCTGTTTCATCATCGGTAAGCCAAATCTCATGGTATGCCGTTGTTCGGGGAGCAAGTGCTTCAGCAAGCTCCTCTGCTTTCGCCATCATTCCATCGCGTACTAAATTGTTTCGAATGGGAGCAGGGCAGCACATGACATTGCGCTCAACATCACCGCAGGCAGCGAGTGTCGTTAATTGAATATCATTGATTTTTTGAATGTACGCCTTGAGATCTCCTTTAATAACACCGTGGTGCTGAATCCCCTGACGCGTTGTCAGTCGCACACTTCCATTGGCAAGATCATCTCCAAGATCAATTTGCGCCAGCATCTGTGAAGCCGTAAGTTTCCCCCCAGGAATTCTTGTACGAATCATGAAAGAGATTTTCTTTACCCGCTTCTCACCAGGCGCTAACTTTTTCTTATCACGATCTGCCTGCTGATATGTCCCATGATTCTTCAGCAGTTGAATGCTGCCTTTTCCAAAGCCAGCCTCCCCATCAGTGAGCTCCTCCGGAATATCACCCTTCAGGTAATCGCTGTCGGTTTTGAAGACCTCAACAGCACTCGGCTTTGCAGGTGCGGATTCGTCTGGCATCGCTTCTTTTCCATCCTTCTCAGTAATAACACGTGCCTGGCAGTGGCACGACAAAACGGCGAATGCTCTAATAATAGGCGATTTTATGTGGGGTGGCGATAACAGTTCACTGAAATAGACAAAATCTAGGGCTTCAAAACCCCTTGTTTACAGGACATAGAAGTTTCGAGGTATTTCGTGCAGCCACCACTTGTCACACAACTTGTTGCCGGTGACCGTGACGCCTTTGCAGCACTGTACGATCGGCTCGGAAAAAAGCTCTATGCAACCGCAGTTCAATTGAACTGTGCTCACCAGGAAGCAGAAGACATTGTCCATGATCTTTTTGTAGAACTTGCTCGCCACAGAATGGAACTCAATGACGTAGAAAATCTTGAAGCCTATATTTTCACGATGCTACGAAACGCTGTCAGCCGCCTGCAGCGACGAAAAAAGACTGGCCTCAAAGCGTTCCTGCAATGGGCCTCTGATCAAATTGCACGAGGTCGAACGCATGAAGTTCCAGCAACTCTTCCAGACGAGGACCTTTCCAAAGCACTTAATCTCTTGCCAGAACCACAGCGTATTGTTCTTATTTTAAAAGTCATATCCGGACTGAGCTTTAAACAGATTTCCTCTATTGTTGGGATCAAGATGAATACTGCGGCGAGTCGATATCGCTACGCAATCCAAAAACTCCAAAGTAAACTTGGATCAAAGGATGAAAAGAAATGAAAAACCAGATTCCCTTGGACAATTCATACGTTTTCAACCATGAAGAAGAAATTGGTCTTCTGAAGGAACTTTGTACAACGAAATGTGCACCGCCGCACACACTGCGAAAGCGTATTTTGGTAGACGTCAATAAAGCCTTGATGCACTCACTAAAAGATCGTCTCGATTCATTCCTACACTACCTTCTAATCATCAGCTTCATCAGCCTGATTTTATTTTTTAACGCTATAAACTATTCGCCCCCACAGCCTCGATATCTGATCCACAACCAAGACCAGACTGGCTTGCCTCAAGCTTTTTCTTTGCCGAGAAGAAACGCTGGTCTTAAAAACTCTCATTGAAATATTTTTACTCGAATCAAACGAGCGTCTCCATCATGTCTGTCTTTTCATTTTTTCTTGTTGTATTACTAACCTGCCTGCTGTGGACAGCTGCCTGCACTGCTGCTGCTGTTCGGTTAAAAAAACCTTTGCTGCGACGACTGCTGCTCACTTTGGGTTTTCTTGCACCGCTGTTATCCCTCTTGCCGTTTGTTGCATTCACAACCATCCTCGCATTCGTTGCTCATCTTCAGGTCAACTGGTTTTCTTTTGCCATTTCGATTTTTATTTCGACACTCATAGGCAGTGGTATGATTCTCCTGCGAGGCACCCAGCCGGACGGTGGTGGATGGAAAACAGTGCCCGCAGCGAACTGGCCTCCACTTGCCTTGTTCACGCTCTTTTTACTGACGAAGAGTGTCACAGCAGGAACGATTCTTTACCTCAATCAAACAGTTGCAGCAAAAGCTAAGTCGCTCCAAAGCGAATCTGCTCTTTTGATGACCACGCATCTTCCCCCAAATCTTCCTGAACAAGAAAATGCAGAGGGGCTATATCGGGGAGTTCGCCTACTCTTTGAAGAAGATGATAATTTTCAGGATATTGTACAAAATTCATCCGACTCTGATCTAGAGTTCATCAGTCCTGAAACAATTGCTTTCCTTACAAGACACGTGGAGACTCTTGATCTCCTTCGTCAAGCAGCAGCACGACCGACCTGTCGCTTTACACGCGACTATCCTCGCCCGTCGTTCGACATGCTCCTTCCAGAGATTCCATTTTTACGAAATGCCGCCAGAATCCTTGCCGTATCAGCACACCATCAAGCATCGATTGGTAATATGCCGACGGCTCTCCGTGATGTGAGCTCAATTATGAAAATAAGCATGCATGCTTCGTCCGAGCCTATTCTTATTTCTGGGCTCGTAGGTCTTGCTATTGACGGCATTGCTGTGGATGTCCTCATTGATATTCTTCCGTTCGTCGATGCTGATGATCTCGCTCTCTTGAAACGCAATGACATTCACAACTTTCTCTCCACTCCACCATCTTTAGCAAAAAATATTTATGGTGAAGAGGCTTTTGGCTTAAACGTATTTTCAATATTTGGAACAGGTGAATTTGAACAATGGCAGCTTGCTTCATTGTTCATGGATGATTTAAATGTGCCTGACTCGATCTATCAGCAAAATATTTTTCTTAATCCAGCTCTGGCTGCGTATCGCATTTTCCTCTTTCCTCAGGATCTAGCTGTCTATCAACAGACGATGCACAGCTACCAAAGAGTCGCTGAGAGCTCCGATTCATATGCTGCAAAACAGATTATTCTCAAAAATATAGAAGATGATTTATCGTCTGGCAGACCGAAAGGATTTATGACGAAATACCTGATACCAGCGATCGGCAAAGCAATCGAGAATGTTGATAAGGCGAGAATGCGACATACAACCGCTCTGGTCGCTATTGCTGCCACAGAGTTTCGGATAGCTCATGGTGAGCTTCCAGAAAAAGCCGCCTCATTAGTTCCTGATTTTCTTCCATGCCTTCCAAAAGATGCTTTTCTCGATACATCGCGTGTACGTTATTCGAGCAAGGATGATGGTGTGGCTATCTACTCAGTCGGGCCGAATGGCAAAGATGATGGGGGGCCAGACACAAAAATGGATAAAGATCAACCAAAGAACGATGATATCGGTATTTTTCTTCGACAAGCACCTCCCTTATAGACTGCCCAGAAAGAAGGAGCCTCTGCGATGCGTATTTTCTCAGTCAGTTATTACCGAGTTCTTTTAGCTTTGTGTGTACTCGCCATAGCTGGCAACGTCTCGACATCAGCAAAGACCGTCACTGATATACCAACACACCTGCTTGGTGATTGGGACATCGTTACGGCGAATCAGTGGGGCAGAGAGGAGCGAGGGATGATCGCCCTTCGAAAAGTCCCGGTTCACGCCTGGGTTGAAATAACTCGTGAGAAGATACGAGTACTTGGTCGTGAGCCAAACTCAGAAACTGACTTCATTGATTCCGAATATGCAGTTACTTTTTCTGAGAAGCAGCACGCCTCACAAAATCAATCTTCGGGACTTAGAAGGTGATTGGGAATTGAAGGGCATCTTTCAATCTGATTATGAGTCTGCAACAGTGACATTCGCTTGGGCCGGGCAGCCACGCCCTGAGGGATTTATTGCTCCAACACCTGAGAATAAATACTATTCGTTCGAACTCCGTCGACGACAAAAGAGCGAATAGGTAATACTCTCGTTGATTCAACGTGCGAATTACTCTGTGTCAACAACTGCAACAGGCAGGGCGTTGCCAAAAAGATCAAAGTCCCGGTAGGTCCAGACTACTTCTTTGTTGGGCGTCACCTCAATAATCTGAGGATTCTTCGGCCCCGCGTGACAGTTTACAAACAACGTATTTCCATTCCGTAGTCGCCGGACCTGCGTCACCCAGGCAAGCGTTATGCCTGGAAGATCATGCTGATCAAGCTTCCAGATAATTTCCTTGTCCGGCGTCACCTCAAGCACACTGTGACCATTGCCCGTTCCGATAAGTGTATTTCCACTCTCAAGTCGTACAGCAGAATAAACCTGATCCCCAAAAGCCTCCGGGCCATGCCCTGATTTCGGTGGCTTGCCAAAAAGCGGAACATCAAATTCCCAGATAACTTTTCCGTCTGAATCATATTCGCGGACCACACCATCTTTTTCATGGGCAACGAGATAGGTTCCTGCTTCAGTTTTTCTCACATTGCGCGTGTCTGAATGGTGCGACGGTGTCTCGACAGTAAGTGCAATTTCTTTTTGAATGACTCCGTCGTTGCTAACTTCAAGGATGCGGGCTGACCCCGATTCAACAATCATTGTGTCACCATTTGCAAGCCGCTGAAACGCATGGACTTCAACTTTTTTATTTGAATTTCCATTACTTGTGGCATCGTATTCCCATACTTTTTGTCGACTCTCATCGAGCTCAATCACACGAGTCCACCCATCTTGGTAGAGAAGATGACCATTCGGTAAAATATGAAGATCGTGTATCGCCCCGCACGGGAATTTCCATGCGACGCTGCCATCAGAGTTGACTCCTGCCAACGTTTTCTTGGATCCATCGGCAGCTATCAGTGAATATCCTGTGACGTTTGCAGGGCCCACTCGTGCTTTCTGCATTTCTTGCACGCCAAGGGATTGACCATTATCTGATGGAAGGTCCTCGTGCCAGCTCACGAGCTGCTGACAAAGACGAGCCCGAACCTTATCAAAATCTTCTGCAATGTTGTTTTTTTCACCTGGATCTTTGTGTAGATCGAAGAGCTGTATATTTTGTCCATCATAATCACACAGAAGCTTCCAATTGCCATCTCGAACCGCTAGATCAGGAAGCACTGTATCACCGAGTGCCTTATACATCTTTCTATCGGGTGGCCGCCGCCAATATATTGGACCATGGCTCACTGATTGCTTACCGCGAAGTGCGGGTGAGACATCCATCCCATCAAATGGAATTTCTTCACTATGCTGGATTCCCGCAATCTCAAGAAGTGACGGCACAAGATCAAAGGCTGCGAAACATGATTCTGTATCAGTACTTCCACTCGCTTCTTGAGCAACTATTCCTGGCCCCCAAACAATCAGTGGTGATCGAATACCACCTTCGTAGAGCGTTGTCTTTGCTCCACGTAGCGGTCCCGCAGAACCAGCACCTGGTTCTGGTCCGTTGTCAGAGCAGATTAGAATCAGAGTATTTCGCTTAAGCTCTTTATCATTTTGAATGTGTTCAAAGAGCACGGCAAGTTGCGTATCCATGGCCTCAAGCACAGCCCGGTATTTTTCTTGCTTTCCTTCCTGCCACTGATCAACCGGCGGCCAGTATGGGCTGTGCACATCATCTGGCCATAGATTGAGATAGAACGGTTTCTTTGCTGCGTGAGCTTCTTTGACGAACTCTAGGGCGGCAGCAGTAAACCCACCTGTGATTTCTGATCGCTGCATCCAGGTTACTGGACTTCCCAATCGCTCCGCATCCTCCCAGATACGACCTCCCTTCCCATCTGGTGTCATAGTCAGAGGCAGCAACTTCGCTCCCATACCCTCGAAATTCGTGAGAGAACGGTCAAAGCCATAGTCAGTAATTGGTGGTGCATCATCAACATCACGCTGCCCGCCCATGTGCCACTTTCCAAAATGCCCCGTAGCATAGCCAGCATCGTGAAGCATCCGAGCAAGGGTTGGTGCAGCCGGATCAAGCCATTCTGCAATGCCACGATTCTGATTCGCAGATCGACTTGCGAGATACGAACCAATCCGCCATCGCTGAGGATACTGTCCCGTTGTCAGCGCAACTCGTGATGGTGAACAGATAGGTGAGTTCACATAGAACTGCGTAAATCGCACGCCCTCTTCAGCCAGTTGATCAATGGCTGGCGTCGAGGCAGCGGTGTTACCAAAACATGAAAAGTCACCCCACCCCATATCATCAATGAAAACCATAATGATATTTGGAGGTCTTTCCGCCGCGTCCGTTCTGCTTCCTGGAAGAAACAGAACGCCGACAAGTGTCAAAAGGATGGGGAATATTTTTTTAATCACTCCAACGCGCATGTCAGCTCCCTTCTCGTGTAGCTTGCTTTGTGTAGTTACTTCTGTGAGGCAGATTCTGTCCAATATACGCCTCCTCGCGAAGCCCACTCTTCCCATTCAGAGACACCGCTTTGTGCGCGGGTGGGTTGCTTTGTAGCAAGGTTGGTCATTTCACACCGATCGGTCGGGAGGGGAATGCACGACAACAAAGTTTCATCATGATTTGAATTTTCATCATCCCAACAATTCTTTGATTGGCTGCACGTGTTCGACACCAACCAATTTTTGGTCAAGACCTCCAAAGAAATAACTCAGCCGATTCGGATCAAGACCAAGTAAGTGAAGGACTGTGGCGTGAAGGCTTTTCACGTGATATCCAGCTTTCTCTCCGTTGCCATGTCCCGGCCCAGGTGCAATCGCTGCTGCTCCGAGTTCATCAGTTTCACCAACGCTGATACCACCTTTCACACCGCCACCTGCCATCCACATCGTAAAGCCAAAGGAATTATGATCTCGCCCTGTTCCTTTTGCATATTCAGCTGTTGGCTGTCGGCCAAATTCACCGCCCCAAATCACAAGTGTTTCATCAAGTAGGCCTGACCGCTTCAGATCAGCCAAAAGGCCAGCAATGGGTCGGTCCGTATTGCCTGCATGAAATTCATGGTTCTTTTCAAGATCACCATGAGCGTCCCAGTTGTCATCATTATGGGCACCACCAGAATATACCTGCACAAAGCGAACCCCACGCTCAACCATTCGACGGGCTAACAGACACTGTCGACCAAAGTGGGCAGTTCGATCCTGATCAAGCCCGTAGAGTTTCTTTGTCTCTACAGTTTCCTGCGAAAGATCGACAGCCTCTGGCGCATGCTCCTGCATTCGCCATGCCAGCTCATAGGAAGCAATTCGGGCGGCAAGCTCAGAGTTATCTCCCCGCGAGAGAAAGTGTTGCGAATTTGATTGTCGTAATGAATCCAGCAAGGCACGCTGAGCGGCTAAAGGCATATCTTCTGGTGGAGCCAAGTTTAAAATCGGGTCACCCTGACTTCGAAGCAGTGTTGCCTGGTAAGTCGCTGGCATATAGCCACTTGCCCAGTTTTTTGCACCAGAGATGGGGCCACCTTTTTTGTCAAGCATGACCATAAAACCAGGAAGGTTTTCATTGACGCTTCCGAGACCATAATTTACCCACGAACCAAGACATGGTGCACCTGACTGAATTTTTCCTGAATTCATCTGGAGCATTGCTGACCCATGAATTGGTGAGTCTGCTGTCATGGAATGAATAAACGCAATGTCATCAACGTGCTGACCGATATGAGGGAAGAGATCACTCACCCATTTTCCACATTGGCCGTACTGCTTGAACTTCCACTTTGGTCCAACGGCTCGGCTTTCACTCCGCTCACCACCGCGACCCTTTGTCTTCACCTTGATGATTTTTCCATCAAGTGGATACAGGGCAGGTTTATAGTCAAATGTGTCTACATGACTTGGCCCACCATACATAAACAGAAAGATGACGCTCTTTGCTTTGGGTGCAAACATCGGGGGCTTCGCTGCCAAGGGGTTCTTATATCCAGTAACCCCATCGGCTGCATGCGTTTGGCGGGCAAAGAAGTTGTTGTCTAACAAGCCTGAGAGCGCAAGACCGGTAAACGAACCACCGGCCTCCCAGAAAAACTCACGCCGGGTTTGGCCACAGAATGTACCACGGGGCTTGGGGTCTGGTGTACTCATTGTCGATTCCAAAGTTCTTTCTGTTTTTTAACGAATCAAATTTTATTTCAATTAATCGAGGTAGGAAAACTCGTTGAGGTTTAAAAGAAATAGACAGTAGAGTTCCAGTGATCGGCCTGGGCTAATGCCTTCGGTCGTTTCCAGTTCATCTATAAGTGCCAGGCCATGTGCCACCTCATCGTCTTGAGCATCCCGAACAAGAGCAACTTCAATTGCTCGCTTCACACAGGCTTTCATGTCTGCACGATCCGGGCCACCAGCTTCTTGTGCGATGCGTTCCGCAAATACTTTTGATTGGTGTTGCATGAACTCACTATTCATCATGCCAAGAGCCTGTGTTGGCTGCGTTGTGACAAACCGAACGGGACATGTTGTATCGGTATCAGCCAGATCAAAATCAGCAAGAATCGGAGTGAGTAACGATCGCTTGACATGGATGTACACGCTACGACGCGACTGTTCCTCTGGTGATGAATTTCCCCACCCCTTACCTGGTTTCGACTGCGTTGCCAGCACTTCCTTCGGAATCGCAGGGTAAATACCGGGACCGTACATCTTTGGATTGAAAGCGCCACTGACTACATGAACCGTATCTCGTATCTCTTCAGCCGAAAGGCGTCGCATATCAAATCGCCAAAATGATTCATTTCTAGAATCCGCTGCATATGCTTTTTCATTTGGTGTCGAGGCTGCTTGATACGCCGCTGACATCAGAATTGTTTTCTGCAGACCTTTGAGTTGCCAGTTTTGTCGCAGTAATTCTGTTGCCAACCAGTCAAGCAGTTCTGGGTGCGTGGGAGGATCACCGGCGAAGCCAAAGTTGCTGGGGCTTCGGACAATCCCTCGACCAAAGTGATACTGCCATATTCGGTTGGCAAGAACACGTGCGGTCAGCGGGTTCTCTGCTGACACAATCCACTTTGCAAGGGCAAGCCGCCTGCCAGTTGAACGACCATTTGCAGGTGGCTCAATAATAGGAGCTACTGCTTTCAAAACAGATGGGAATGCCGGCTCAACAAGAAGCTCCGGAGACGTCTCAGCATGGGGGTTTCCGCGATAGAGAACGAACGTGTCCGGGGCTTTGGTTCCATATTCCGTAACAACAAGAGCTGCTGGCATTTTAGCTACTTCGGCTTTTTCCTGCTCGAGCTGCTGTACCTTTTCACGCCATGCTTTCATGTCTTTCTTCGTCAGTTCGTCTCGTGCCTGCTCGCCATACTCTTTGATACGTCGCTGAATAGCTTTCACTTCTCCACGGGCTTCCTGAAGCCGACGATTTGTATCAACTGCAATATCTTTCGCTTTTGCAGGTGTCATTTTCCCTTTTGGAAGTGGCTGCTCGATGAAGTCTGGATTCATCTGCCGATCGCCCATAGGCGTGATGTTCTGAAAGAATGCAAGAAGCGAATAGTAGTCTTTCTGTAATATCGGATCGATTTTATGGTCGTGACATCGCGCACAATCGACAGTCATTGCGAGAAATGTTTTAGCCGTTGTCGCAACCACATCATCAAGCTGGTCATAGCGATGCTGGAGTTTGTCGGCTGGTTCATCGTCCCAGATACCCAAACGATAATAGCCCGTTGCAATCAGACTCTCTGCAGTTGGCTCGAGTATTTCATCACCTGCAAGTTGTTCAATGACAAAGTCCTTGAAGGGCTTATCATCATTGAATGAACGGATGACGTAATCACGATACCGCCATGAATGAGGCTTGTTCCCATCCCGTTCATAGCTATTCGTATCTGCGTATCGAACAAGATCCAGCCAATGCCGAGCCCACTGCTCACCGTAATGCGGGGATGCCAAAAGCCTATCAACGACCCGCTCCCATGCATCTGGTGATGTGTCGGCTACAAAGTCTGCAACTTCTTGTTCTGACGGTGGCAGTCCCGTTACGTTGTAGGTCGCCCGTCGTAATAACGTTCGACGATCTGCCTTGGGAGGGATGGGCAACGAATGCTTTGCCAGCCCTAATTGAATAAAAGCATCGATGGGATTTCTTTCATGGGCTTCACTTCCCGATTCAAGTACTGGCACATCGGGCCTTGTGAGTGGACGAAATGCCCAGTGCTCTTTCCACTGTGCTCCGTCACGGATCCAGTCACGAAGTGCAGAAACTTCATCATGAGTAAGCCTTGCACCTTCTGGCGGCATTTGGAGATCAGGATCTGTCGAGGCCACACGCGATAGAATCTCACTCGCATCGACATCACCCGGCACGATCGCCTGATACCCACTATCAAGTTCAGCAATTGCGGATTCTGCATGATCGAATCGTAAACCCGCTTCCTGTGTATCAGGCCCATGGCACGCAAAACATCGCTTGGCCAACAGTGGCTGAATATCACGAGAAAAATCGGTAGCTGTCGCCTGAAGCGACCCAGAGAGGCTAAAAAAAACAGCCAGTGCCGCTCCCAGTGCTGCCGAAGGGGAAATACGTTGTGACATAGCAAATAAATTCCTCTGAAAGACTATTCCTTATTCTAAGCAAGTCTTACCGGAAACAAAAAAAACAGAGAGGAATCACTCTGTTTTGTTGCCTTTGCCGCTCTTGAACGATCTGGGGCCATATTCTGGATGATAAACCTTTGTTCTGGCGCACCGTGACAACTGTGTCGGATCATATAGAATCGCGCATTCTCGCTACGCTTTTTTACATATGCGTTTTGGCTAAGCTATTTCACATATGATCATTGGCTTCATATCAAAGAGACCGAAACTCAGATTGGTTTCAAAACGTATCCCTTCGGCACCAGTTCCCAGGCCACCACACGCTCTTTCCATTACAAGACCCGCACACCCTTTTCTTCAAAAACCATGCCGCAATTCACACTTCACAACAAAGTTGCTCTTGTCACTGGTTCTTCAACAGGACTTGGTAAAGAAACCGCTGCATGCCTTGGTCGAGCCGGTGCAAAAATTGCTCTCAACTATGCCAATAATAAAAAGCGAGCGGAGTCCACTCTTGCTGAATTTCATGAAATGGGTCTCACTGCCGAACTCTTTCAGGCAAACGTTACGAGCGCCGAAGACATTGACTCAATGGCAACAGCAATCGAGCAGTCTCTTGGGCCAATTGACATTGCAGTTCTTAATGCCACCCCAGCACAACCACTCAAGCCCATAGAAGAATATGACTGGGACTTCCACCAACAGATGCTTGATTTCTTTGTGAAGAGTCCATATTTGCTGGCTCGTCGCCTTCTGCCAGGAATGAAAGAACGGAAATACGGAAGACTCATTAACATTACCAGTGAGGTTTTCTTGCTCGGCGTTGCACCATTTTCAGCCTATGCTGCAGCCAAAGGTGGCCAGACAGGGTGGTCGCGCAGCATGGCAAACGAACTCGCTCCTCATGGCATCACGGTCAACATGGTTGCTCCTGGATGGGTTCCAACGGAGAGGCACAAGGACGACCCCCAAGAGGATAAGGATGGGTACATTCAGACTGTTCCCATGGGCCGATGGGGGAAACCTGACGACGTTGGTTGGGCTGTCACCTACTTTGCCAGTGATGAAGCTTCGTTCGTGACCGGCCAAACCATTGCGGTCAATGGTGGGAAAACTGTCTGGTAATGTGTCACGCAGATTCAGAAGCGACCGAGTGTTGATTGAATCTGATCATTCACCTGACTCAGCCCAACACGAATATCCTCAAATACTTTCTGCGGATTTGCATCGGCGAGATTGAAGTATCCGCCTACTGACTCCTTCGTATCAGCCGGATACATCGCGAAACTCGGGAGATGAAGGCCGCACTGCTTGCAGGTACGTCGCTGTTGGCACGTACACCATTTATTACATGAGCCCTGCTGTGAAGCCTGACTTCCAGACGGTGGTGGTGCTTGCGAGGCGATCATGACAACCTCATTGGCTCCCACAGTATTGGAATTGCCTTGCGATGTTACTCCTGGTTGACCATAGCGTTCATCCATCCAATCGAATGGTTCCTCTTTTGTTTCATCGTCGGCAACCACCTGATTGATCTCCCCGGGTACTAACTGAAGCATCTCTGCTTCAGGCTCAGGAAGCACCTCTTCAGATACTGATCTCGACTTGGGCCGCCAGCCATCAAAAGATTCGTCTGCCAACGCGTCGTACTCAGTTGCAACAACAAGAGTCGCGAGAACCAAATACAGAACTATGTGCCACTGTTTGAGCATTCCAACTCCCCCTGCGTACTTTCAGTTCATCATCATGTTTGGGTGCAAATCCACTCTTTACGAATAGGAGAATCGGTACAGCCGGCACGATCAGAACGGTATTCTCAGAACGGGAGGCAGTTGTCTCCTAGATTGCCTGACTTGCCACCCTTAGACCTACCTGTGGCATTCGCATGACGCTACGCATCGAAGTAAAGACAAAACTCCCAGGGATGAGGACGAGATCGTAGAGGTATGATCTCATGATTCCGCTTATGGGAAATCCAGGTACGGATAACATCTTCAGTGAATACGTCACCTCGTAGAAGAAAATCATGATCCTGTTCAAGTGCATCAATAGATTCACCAAGCGCCGCTGGAGTTCTTGAGACATTAGCCAATTCTTCCGGCGGCATATCGTAGATATCACGGTCCAGTGGTTCACCAGGATCAATATGATTTTGAATCCCATCGATAGCTGCCATAAGAACTGCAGAAAAGGCAAGATATGGATTACACGTTGGATCTGGACAACGAAATTCAATCCGTTTCGTCTTCGGATTTGTTGAATACATTGGAATTCGACACGCCGCCGATCGGTTTCGTTGAGAATACGCCAGATTGATGGGAGCCTCATAACCCGGAACAAGTCGTTTGTAGCTATTTGTCGTTGGGTTTGTCAGTGCAAGAAGCGCTCGTGCATGTTTCAGAATCCCACCGAGTGCATGCAGTGCCATGTCAGACAGTCCTGCATACCCAGAGCCACCAAACAGAGGCTTGCCTTCTTTCCATAAGGAAAGATTCACATGCATTCCTGATCCACTATCTCCGTAAATTGGCTTTGGCATGAATGTCGCTGTTCGTCCGTGTCTCCGCGCGACGTTCCGAACAATATATTTATAGAGACAGAGGTGATCAGCCATCCGTACAAGGCTCTGGTATCGCATGTCAATTTCACATTGACCGGCTGAGGCAACCTCATGATGTTGTGCTTCGACATCAATACCACACTGAATCATGGTGAGCATCATTTCTGTGCGGATATCCATCATCTGATCAGTTGGTGGAACTGGGCTGTAACCCTGACGATGTCGCACCTGATACCCATGACTGCCACTGCCTCGATTCCATTCAGCTTCAGCTGAGTCGATTGAATAAAAGCCCTCATGTGCAGTCTGATCGAAGTGGGCTGCATCAAAAACAAAGAACTCTGCTTCCGGACCAATAAAGCACGTATCAGCAATACCGGTTCCCTCTAAATAAATCGCTGCTTTGCGGGCAATGAATCGAGGATCACGAGAGTAGTCTTCCCGAGTGATTGGATCTTGCACCATGCAGATGACGGCAAGCGTTGGCACGGTTGTGAATGGATCGACAAATGCTGTATCCGGAACCGGAACAAGCAACATGTCGCTTTCATTAATTGCCTGCCATCCACGAATGCTTGAGCCATCAAACCCAATTCCATCTTCAAAAACTTCTTCTTCCAACTTGGCAACTGGAATTGTGAAATGCTGCCAGGTACCAAGAAAATCAACAAATCGGAGATCGACTGCTTTGACTTCTTTCTCGCGACACATCGCGATAACTTCACGGGGCTTCATAATGCTCTCGGTAGACTGTGCCTATGAAATAGAGACGCTACGAATTTACACCGAATGAGCCTGAATTGGCAGCAGCGCGGCTTGGACCCGGTCTCCTGCCTCTTAAACCCTGAGAGAACATGCTCTTTTTGCAACACAACCTGAATTCCATCGCCCACTCAAAAACCCTGAAATAATGGTTTCAGCTTGGTTGTACCAATCTGCTATGGAGACAGGAAAGTCATACATTCAAAGGCAGACCGACGACTCCATCCCCATCAAGATCGATCTGGAACAGGACCTCTTTTGAGGACAGCGTGGAGTCTGTTGGTCCTTCTTCTGCTTGAAACAGTCCGTTTTCATCAAGGATCCATGCAAATGCACCCCATTCACTCACATCGAGTACACGAATTCTACCGAGATCATCACGAGCAGCCGCGACCAGTGTGGCTGTCCCACGAACAAGCGGGACATCTCCATTAAAATAATCATCGGCGCGACGAATGGGCAGTGGCTCATTGGTAGAGTCCTGTACAAATGCCACACCAGTTGTTGGATCAACCAGAAGACGCACTGTATCTGTTGAAGCCACAAGACTGAGCGATGGTGTCGAAGGCAGCGTAGGTTCACTGACTGGTTGATCCGATAATTGATCAACGTCTATTGGATCGACAAGTTGATCAGAATTTCCAAGTCTTTGCCGAGTCACTGTTTCTCCTACTGGCACTTCAATGGATGTATTATCGTTAAAAAGAACAGTTATATTTTCTTCCCCAGCGTTATGAGCAACGTAGGTTGTGACTCCTTCTTTTTGAAACACAGCCGAGAGCGGATGATCTCCTCGTATCACCGATGTTGGTGTACCAATATTTGATAACACCGTTGTCCAGAAATACGTTTGTGCCATTGTCTGGCCTTCTTCAGTTCCTATTCCTCCAAGAGCCAGTCGATTTGCTGCTGCCTCAGGGTTTACCAGTGCCTCGTACTGCAAGATAATTCCTGGCCAATCATCAATGACACCACCACCAAGTTGCTCAATTTCGGCGAGCAACGCTGTGGGGTCCCGAGCCATTTCTGCAAGGTAGAGTGAGCCTCCGTGAAACGGAAGAAAATTGATTCCCTTGATCATTTCTGGTTCGGCAGAAAACCAGGTGGCATGACTCCCTCCATCACCCCAGACCATTCCAAGAGATTCATGTGGAAAGCTTTCAGGAAAGACCGTGCCATACCGATTGAACCAGTACTCTGAAATGGCTTCGGCCTCAACGCTGTAGAGCATCTGACCAAGACCTGTCATTCCCGTATCACCAGTCATCTCCCCCCAGAGCATCACGGCTGTTGCAAAGTTCATGGATTCTGAACTTGATTCATGATTGTTCCCACTGGCAAAGGCTCCGTGTCCTGATGCCCATGAATGCCCCGCCATCGGGCTAAAGCTTCGTAAACGTGGCAGCATGTTCCCAGCAACATCGGTACCGGCAACATCAGCTACGAGCAGGTCCACCATCTGCTTTTGATTCATCGCCCATTCGGCATCAAAACTCCCAACAAGTGCGGCGGCGTGAATGAAATAGCCATAATGGAAATGATGATCATTGAGATCACCAGCAGAACCAAAGCTATCTGGGTATCCTTGCAACGTGTCCCACTCTGCGTTGTAGGCAAAGTGTTTGTCGCCTGATTCACCTGTTGCCGTAAACCAGTCACTCAGTTCATTTTTTAGTGCTACGAGAATTTGCTCGCGCACATCTGTCTGGCCAGTGATCTCAGCAAGTTGAGCGAGCTGTGACAGTTTGAGCATCGCTTTTCCAGCCCAGTAGGTATCGCCATAGCGATTCAATGTTCCAGCAGGATCTATCGCTGCAGGGTCATTACGAACCATATCTCGGAGAGTATTAAGCTGATCCCCGGTGAGCACTGCTGGAAGTGTGGGGAGCACACCACGAGCTGGAACATCAATATCAAAACCAGTTGTTGACACCAGGCTCAACTCACCTCGCGGACTGACATAGCCCGATGAGCCCACAGACTGTCCAAGTGAATCTGGTGTTGCTGCCAACCGGGTCAGATGCGGATAGGCAGCGAGCAGGACCTCTGACGATTCTTCTGCCCCAAACTCATATCGCACTCGAATATCAAACGGATTTGAATGTGTGTCCCATGAAAACTGTGTTGTCTCTAGACGATTTCCTGCTGTTTCGAGAAATCGTACTCGCGTTTCTTCATCACTCTCTGGAAGCAGTCCAACAGCAAGTTCACCACGTGGAACCCCACGTACAACGATTCCCTCGGGCAGAACTTCAAGCCGCGATCCTTCTGGACCAAGAACGAGTGATGTTCGACCAGCAACCGTGACAAATGCATAGTTACTCCCTATTTCAATGTCAGCATTTCTATCGGTCGGCACTACAACCATCTGCTCAAAATTGACATCGTCAAGCCACACGACTGGTGATCCTTGTGCAAGGGTCGCAGTCGGCTGAGTATCACCACCAAGCCATCTCCCAGTGAACGACCAGTCTCCGTATTCTTCAACTGCAAACTGGCTCGCAGGATCTTGTTGAAGAAGCTCAAGTTGCAGATCAAACCGATGAGGCGTTTTATATTCTGCTGTTGTCGCACCTGTAACAGCAACAGTCGTCTCAGTCGGTGCACCGACAAGGAGCCCTGTTGAGGTAGCCTGTACGGTTAGTGGATGGGCGTGGAGCGGAGCAGAAAAATCATCACCAAATACTGGCATAACAACAGATGACCACCAGTCTGAAGATGGGACTGCCTGATTGAAGCTTGATGTTGTCAAAGGCTGCAGTGGAGTACCATCAAAACGATGAGGAACTGCATCACCAACCGCAGGAGAAGCAAGGATGCGACCATCTGCTATGGCATTGGTGATCGCCGATGCCACCTGTGTTCCGGGCAATGACTGAGTCGAGTCGCTTGGGGACGGGGGTTCGGGTGTTCCTGGAAGTTCAGGAGCCGGATCAGTGGGATCGAGAGGCTCGGGTTCTGGCTCAGGAATTGGACTTGGTCCTGAATTGAGTGGTGGATCATTCGGCTGAGGTTGAGGGTCTTCATTCACAGGGGGCGTCATCGGTGGTGCGACGAATGGTTCACCAGTCACTTCAAATGACGTTGCCGTGACACTTCTGTTCCCTGCCGTATTTGTTGCAACGACCGTGACAGCATATTCACCAGCAGCAGCCGGAGAGAACATCAGTCGCCAGTGACCATCAGGTGCAACAACATTGCCATCATGCCATTGGCGGGCGCCAAAACTTCCATCAGGACGCCAGTAGGCACCACTGTCATGCTGGATTGAAATCTTCAAGCTTGATAGACCTTCAGCATCGCTCACTGTGCCATGAATTCCATTGGCAAATCCTGTGCGCATCACTACATCGGGAGTTGGCCAGGCAAGAAGAAGGTCCGGACCATCACTCGATGGAAGAGGAAGAATAGGTTCTAGTCGAGGACGTTGTGGAAGAGGAGTGCTGAGTGGTCGATAAAAGGGAAATATGGGTCCCACAAACGGAATACCATCTGGTGGCTGATCACTCACAGGCTGTGGATCAATACCAGGAAGCGTTGGGTTGAGAACAAGTGGCGCCGGCGTAAACGGTTGCTGTAAGCCCATCGGGTTTGGTCTGGCTGCATTCCCATCAGTTCCAGCTACTGTCGGCCAACGGAGATTGTCGTTGACTCGGCGGGCAAAGCCATCGTAGAGATTTCCTTCGATATCTCGTTCCGGCCAAGGAGTATGAATAAAATCGGCATGCATACTCCACCCTGGCGCATAGTCGGGTCGATCTGCCGTCATGGAGTCCGACGTAAGGACTAATGAAGCATCCTCTGGTACATGACCGTAATGAATCTGGAGTTGCAGTTCTGGCAAAAGGTATGGGTGACTACTTGGACCACCGTCACCGCCTCGATCATAAGCCATATGGTCCTTGAAATTAGTTCCCGCAAGACTTTTTCCATCCCAGAACTGAGGAAACATGATGACAGCCTGCAGTGGTAAATCCTGCCACTCATCTCCTTGCGGTATATGGTCGTATTGCATTGATGTACCAATATAATTCCAGAACATGACCGCCGTAGGCTGGCGTTCACTGGGCATGGCTGATCCCGCGATGATCGAAAGCCCTGCAGGCATGTCGACGATCTTGCTTGGTTCCAGAGGCTTTTGGACTGCGTAGTAAGCAATGGAACTATCCAGTGGTGTCACAAAATCACCAGTCGTTGTGTTCATCAGACTTGGCACCCAATAAACCGAAAGGTTATTTGTTGGCGCAGCAGCAGACTCGCCCGCTTGCATCAGACTTGCAAGTGTTGAATTTTCACTCACGGACGGATTCACGAAAAAATCATGGGCATGCCAAAAGTTTGGATTACCCGGCGCAAGAAGTGGGTCGATGGTGTCCCGTTTGGAAAAATTCAGCAATGAATGGAATTCACCCAGTGGCATACCTGTCTGATCCCAGGCAGAGGGCTGTCCGGGATCAGACAATCCTTCACCCCAGAGAATGGGTGCCACACTTGCCGGCGAGAGAGTCGGCTCACTGTGACCGTCCTCCTGCATTGACATAGGTCCAGAAATCATGGAACTGGAGTTGGACTCAGTTGCAGGCAGATCAGCGGTTGGTGTTGCTGAAAGCAACGCACGCGGCTCCAATTGCTCAGTTCCAAGATGAGCATGCGCACTGGTTCCACAATGCCTTTCACGACGCTTCGGAAACCCCAATAGGAGACGAAGCGGTATCCTATTATTCATGGCAGATTCACCTGCGACATGTGCCGCTATGCCTGCCTTGCCCTTCATTTCAATTGATATGGGTCTGGGTGGAGAACAGATCAACTGCGTTTTTACAAACTAAAAATGAAAGGAACTGAATTCCGAACGATAAGCTCGATAAACAGCACTTTAAAATTTCCGACAGACACTTGGTAGATACCAAAACACAGCCGTGCGATTCTCAGAGACGCCTCACAGTGAATTATGTCTTGGCTTCCTCAGCAAAACATGTAGGTCACTGAGAAAGAAATGCCTCTGTCCTGGTTATTGTCAAAACCCCGGAAAGAGTTTCTCCCGTTAGTTCGACAACTCGTTCCTCATTCGCAGACGTCGTATTCAGATACACATACGAACCACTATCCACTCGGCGTGCAAACCCGCGACCGCCGGAAACCTCTCCTTCTAATCGATCAAGCCAGACGAGCCGATGGTCAGGCAGTTGTGTGGCCGCCACTGCCGGCTGCTCGACTTGAGGAATATCAGCGAGACGCCATGTCTCGCAGGCATCTGGCTGCTCCAACAGAAGATCAAAATGTCTTCCTTCTGGATCATCCGGATGACCCGTGTGCTCAAGAAGAACAAACCGTGACAGTGTTTTCTTCATGTTCGGTATCAATAGTCGTCGGCAGCCACTGAAGGTTTTGTCCCGCCAATGCCGAGTGGTTTTGGTTTATGCCGAACAGTACGTTGTTCATTTTCGTCACTCAGTCGCTGGACAGCTTCCTCAAGACTCATGGCACCCAGGTCACCATCGAGCCGATCTCTCAGGCTCACTGTGCCAGCGGCCTCATCTCGAGGGCCGCACACCACCATCGCAGGAATCAGTTCAAGCTGTGCCTTTCGGATTTTGGCCCCAAGTTTTTCAGCATCAAGATCAACACCCACACGCAAGCCAGCTGCTCTAAAAGCCGCTTCGACTTTTCTGGCGTAGGCTTCGCTTTTTTCACTTACCGGCAGAACCCGCACCTGCTCAGGTGCAAGCCACAGCGGAAACGCGCCGGCAAAGTGTTCAATCAGCACGCCAATAAATCGTTCCATACTGCCCAGGGGTGCACGATGGATCATGACGGGTTTATGTCGACCACTATCCGAACCGATGTACTCAAGATCAAAACGTTCGGCACTCGGCAGGTTGTAGTCCAGCTGTACCGTGCCAAGCTGCCATTCACGCCCGAGCGAGTCGTTGATCACAAAGTCGATCTTGGGACCATAGAACGCTGCTTCACCCGGTTCTGGCTCACAACCTGGAAGATTCATTTCGCGGGCAACTTTTTCGATTGCTGCCTCTGCTTCATCCCACCGCTCGGGGTCACCAACATATTTGTCACTTGATCTATCTCGGAATCCAAGACGAACGCGATACGAATCGAAGGCAAGGCTTTCAAGTACCTTCTGTGTAAAATCGATGCAGCCTGCTACCTCCTGTTCAACCTGGTCTGGGGTACAGAAAATATGAGCATCGTCTTGGGTAAACCCCCTGCCCCGTGTCAATCCACCGAGTTCACCGGACTGCTCGTACCGATAGACTGTGCCAAACTCAGCAAGTCGTAGTGGCAATTCACGATAACTTCGTGGCCGAGCTTTATAAATCATCACATGGTGAGGACAGTTCATGGGCCTCAGAAGATACTGCTCATCTTCATGCATCTCGATTGGCTTGAACTGGCTTTCGGCGTAATAGGGATAGTGACCTGAAATCTTGTAGAGATCGACTTTTCCGATATGTGGCGTGTAAACCTGTTCATATCCACGAGCCGTGAGTTCTTCTCGAACAAATCCCTCAAGCACACTTCGCAGCATCGCGCCTTTGGGCATCCAGAGGACAAGCCCGGAACCAACCAGAGGGTTAATCGTAAAGAGGTCCAGCTGCTTTCCAAGCACACGGTGATCTCGCTTCCGCGCTTCCTCTAATGCTTCGAGGTGGCGGTCTAGATCTTGCTGCGTGAACCAGGCTGTTCCATAGAGTCGCTGAAGCTGTGCATTGTTTGCATCACCCTTCCAGTAGGCACCGGCAAGGCTTGTCAATTTGAAGCCACCAATACACCCGGGGCTCGGGACATGCGGACCGCGACAGAGATCAACAAATTCACCTTGCCGATAAAATGAAAGCGACGGGTGTTCCGCTAAACCAGTTTCAATGTGTTCCACCTTGAGTGGTTGGTCGAGGTCGCGAACAATTTCAATTGCCTTCTCACGATCGACGTCCACTCGTTCAAACGCTTCATCTTCTGCAATAATCTTCCGCATTTCTTTTTCAATTTTTGGAAGATCTTCTTCTGTAATGGGCTCTTCAGCACGCATGTCGTAGTAGAAACCCTCACCGACCGTTGGACCGAAGGCCAGTTCAACGCCTTTAAAGAGTCGCATCACGGCTCGTGCCATAATATGAGCAGCCGAGTGACGCATGACTGGAAGCGCACGAGGATCGCCTGGCAATAGAAACTCAACCGCCGGCTCTCCTTCTTCCGGCAGAAGACTGTCGAGTCCGACGACTTTTCCAGCAAGGACTGCAGCAATCGGTCGTTTCTTCTTCTTCGTCTTTTCTGTCACGAAGGTTGCGACGACGTCTGCAAGACGAGAGCCTGCAGGAAATGACTGTGGTTCAGGCGAAACGGAAGATTTCTTGGGATCAATGAGTTGAATGGTCGGCATGAATGGAAACGTCCTTGTCTTTCAAATACAAGAAGAAAGTAAAAACACTATGCAACTATGGCACATTAACGTGCCTCCGGTCCTTTGAACAAGCCGGGCCTATGCCTGCCCTGTTGGTTCTTGATACACCTCAGCCGCTCGCCGCATTTTTTCGTGCTCAAGACGCCTCAGATTATAGGCTGTAATCACATCTTTTCGGGTGATAATACCAATCAGATGCTGTCGGTCTTCAGCCGAAACTACAGGAAGTTCATCAACGTTAGTCGCCGTAAATTTGCCCAGTGCTGTGTTGAGATCGTCATCCGGTGTAACCGTCACGACATTCCCGTTCATAACATCTCGCGCGTTGGCAATCTGCCAGATTGTGTCGTCGTAGAGATAGCCTCTCACATCTTCTTCTGAGAAAATACCGACGAGTTTCCCTTGAGCATCGACGACAGGAAAATATCGTTGAACTGATTCTGCTAATGCATGAACGATGTCATCCAGAGTTGTTCCTTCATGGATCAACTTCAGAACCGGAGCCCGTTTGAAAACATTGTCTACCTTGATGCCTTCAAGTACGTCAACGAAGAAATCACCACGATGCGCTGGTGAGTCAAGTCGTGTTGGCACTTGTTTGATATAGAGTGTCCAACGGCGACCCAGCAGAAAGGTAAGCGTCGAAACCCAAAGTGTTGGCAGCAGCAGACTGTACCCACCGGTCATTTCACTGACCATTAAAACTGTCGAGAGTGGCGCCCGCGCACACCCAGAAAAGAAACCGGCCATACCAACAATGGCAAAAGCTTGCGGTTGCTTGACGAGGTCGGGCCAAAGGGAATGAAAGACAATGCCTACGGCTCCACCAAGGCAACCACCAATAACCATTGATGGGCCAAAAACACCACCTGATCCACCTGATGAAATAGTCAGTGATGTTGTCAGGATTTTAACAAGTGCAACAGTAATCAAGAGCATCGGCCCAACTGTTTCACCTGCGGTAAACAATTTTTGCAGGAGACCGTACCCACTGCCGAGAACAGCGAGCGCGTCATGATTTTGCTCAAAGGCAAACCAGAGTCCAACACCAACGAGTCCTGCAAGTGCGGCACCAATCAATGGTTTCACGTGGGGTGGGATGGAAAGCTTTTTAAAGAGATGGTGGATGCCATAGAACGTTTGAATGTAGAGGACACCCGCAAGTGCCAGAACGATTGCCATCGCGCCATACGGCAACAGTTCCAATGGAGAATCAATTGCGTATCGAATGTTTGCACCGAACAGCGGCACAAAGCGAAGCGAGGGTGGGAGCCAGAGGCAGAAAACAGAATAGGCAACCGCTGATGAAATCGCTGCTGGCACAATGGCATCACTTTCGATATCGGCATCGCGATAGAGAATTTCTCCAGCAAACACAGCACCAGCCAGAGGTGCTCGAAAGATTGCCCCAACACCTGCGCCCATACCGGCAGCGAGCATAATGCGGCGATCACGTGCAGGGAGTTTCAGTATCCCCCCCAAGTACGAGCCAAAACCTGCACCAATTTGTGCAATTGGTCCTTCGCGGCCGGCAGAGCCACCGGTACCGAGTGTAATTGCAGAAGCGATGGTCTTAATGATAGGAATGCGACCGCGAATTTCGCCACGTTTATTATGAAAGGCATCGATTGCCGCATCTGTTCCGTGGCCTTCGGCTTCGGGGGCGAAGGTGTAGACGAGCAATCCAGAGGCAAGTCCTCCACCAGCCATGACAAGGACCAGCAACCATGGTTGGAAGCCGCTGTGGTCCTCTGGCTCATGTGTCTTGTCAGCCTGTTGATTTCCCTCGCCAGGAATTTCTTCAAAGAGTGCACCTTCGGCAGCTGCTTCACGTGGGTGGAAGCCTGCTATTTGCTGGAGTGCCGTGAACTGGACTGCTTGTCCGAAGGCATGGAAGCCTATTGCGCCAAGGCCCGCAACCAGGCCAATAATAGCTGAGAGAAGAAACCACTTTCCTGTTGACCGCAGTTCAAAGCGTTGCAAAGCGGCAAGAAAATGGTTCACCGAGGCTTAGTCCAATCTGGCAAATTTGGCAGTAACGTGGCCATCACGGCACCACCGAGACTGATTGTACCACACCATTTTTAAGATTCATCTCCTTAGCGGGTTGACTGAAAGGAACTGGGGGTCAGAATAAAAAGTATTGACCCGGGCGATTAGCTCAGTTGGTTAGAGCACCAGCTCGACAAGCTGGGGGTCACAGGTTCGAATCCTGTATCGCCCATTCCTCTTTCTCTTGATGCCGTGTTTTCCGGCGTTTTATGCACTTCTTAAAACCTGCTGATACTTAATGCGACTCCTTAAAGAGTCGTGATAGTAAAAGTGAAGTCGCAAAATCAAAAGAGTCGCAGTTACGGAAACACCACCCATCGGTTGTATGATTCGTAAGGCTCAAAAAAAAAGATACCGTCCCTGAAAAAATCTCTCCGATCATTGCTTTCTGTTCACTGAATCATCGCTCTGTGAAATATTAGGGGTCTTCATTATGAGCAAAACCATTTTCTTTCTCGTTTTTGCTGGCACACATATGAGGGCCTTCAAATATGCGCTCTAAACGTCCTATCGCGTTTCTCTTTGTTTTTCTTTGTCTTCATGCAACCGGCCTCGCTGAAGACATACGACTATCACCACTGAAAGATCTCAATGGCTACTTTCCTTTTCGTGCTCCAGCATCCGCAGACGCATGGCAGGAACGGTCAGAAGCAGTTCGACGCCGTGTTCTGGTTTCTCAAGGCCTGTGGCCATCTCCAACAAAGACATCGCTCAATCCTGTCATACATGGCACGATTGAAATTGCGGATGAGCACATGCCTGGTGGGGCATACACTGTTTCAAAAGTCTATTTTGAAAGCCTTCCAGGATTTTTTGTAACGGGAAACCTTTACCGTCCAAAACACACGACCAAACAAGTTCCTGGAATCCTTTTCTCACATGGGCACAGGAAAGATGCGCGGCTGGCATTGGAGTCATCAAAGCACGTCCGAGAGGAAATTGCTTCTGGTGCTGAACGTTTTGAAAATGGAGGTCGTAGCCTTTATCAATCCATGTGTGTGCAGCTGGTACGAATGGGATGTGTCGTATGGCAATGGGATATGCTCGGTTACTCAGACTCTCAACAACTCAGCCGCCAACTCGTACATGGATTTAAGAAGCAACGGCCTGACATGAATCGGCCGGATCATTGGGGTCTTTTTAGTCCTCAGGCCGAAAACCGCCTTCAAAATGTCATGGGACTGCAAACATGGAATTCCATACGTTCACTCGATTTTCTCCTCTCTCTTCCCGAAGTAGACCCGTCTCGCATCGCCATGACTGGCTCGAGTGGCGGAGGCACCCAGACCATGCTACTTGCAGCTGTTGATGATCGCCTTGCGCTTTCATTTCCTGTTGCCATGGTCAGCACATCGATGCAAGGCGGGTGCACATGCGAGAATGCCTCATTGCTTCGTATTGGCACTGGAAATGTTGAACTCGCTGCCCTTTTTGCACCCAAGCCACAAGGAATGAATACCGCTGACGATTGGACGAAAGAGTTGGCAACAAAAGGATTTCCAGATCTTGAAAAACTGTACCGTCTCCTGAATGCTGAAAAAAATATCATGCTCCTAAGAGGTGAGCACTTTCCTCATAATTATAATGCAGTCACAAGGTCAGCATTCCATTCATTTTTGAATAAAGAATTTGAGCTAGGGTTTCCTTCACCTGTCATTGAGCGTGATTTTATTCCGCTTCCACCAAACCAGCTCACTGTCTGGGATGCACAGCATCCCGCACCACCGGCGGCTGATCCAGAATTTGAGTGCAGGCTACTCAAAAACCTTGCACAAAACATTGATAAAAAGATCCGCTCTACGGTGAAAGCAAAAAATGGTGTGCATGACCTGCTCGATCCTGCCTTTGAAGTACTGATCGGACGCACGTTTCGATCTGCAGGTGACGTTTCCTGGCAACTCGAGAACAAATATCGCCGGAATGACCATGTTCACATGACTGGCTTGCTACTTAATACCACTTACAAAGAACAGGTCTCCGTGCAATGGCTCTATCCAACAACGTGGAACGGTGATGTCATCATCTGGCTGGATGCATCAGATAAGTCACTCCTTTCACCAGAACATGCTCCAACAGAAAATATTCAGAGGTTCATTGATCGTGGTGTCGCTGTCGTAACAGCTCAGCTTTTTCACATGAACGATACTGCTCATGCGAACGGTTTAAACTCACAACAGCGAACCGTCGATACGCCCAGAGAATTTGCAGGCTACACCTTTGGGTACAATAACCCTTCCATCGTGCACAGTGTGCACGATGTTCTTTCAATGATTGCTTTTTTGAGAAATACAGTAGTCAGTGGGCATCCTCGACCAAATCGTGTGCTACTCGCTGGCCTCAATGAATCGGCTCCTATTGTTCTTGCCACAAGAGCAGTCAGTGAACGCTCCGTCGATAGAACTTTTGTAGATACAAACGGATTCCGCTTCGCAACACTCGATGACTGGCGTCATCCACTGTTTCTCCCGGGGGCTGTTCGATACCTGGACATTCCAGGCTTTATCGCTGCTGGTAAATCAACGCTTTTACTTGCAGGTGAAGAATCTAAATCACTCTTGCCTGTCACTCAGGACGATCTCGACTCTGAGATCACACTTCTCACAAATACGACTGATCGACATGCAGAAGCCATCCAATGGTTCTTAGGCGAGGATTGATTTTCTTATGATCCGCCTATTTTTCCCCTTCTTCTTAGCTGCTTTGAGTCTCTTCAGATTCGCTTTCGTGCATTCGTAGACGCTGCCATCCTCTTCCTGCTCAACCGGCCCACACCTATCACATCGAACGATTGAGAAGCAAGTTTGGAATTACGGGTACCTTTTAACTGAATGGCTACAGCAAACAAGCGTTTCAGCAGTTCTTTATCTGACACAGTGCTCTAGTCGGTTCTCTGGACTTGCTGAGACTCGTGATACTGGATGAGTTGGATTCTTAAACACCTGCACCTTGTGGCGTTTGCGTCACAGTAGTTGTTTCAACTTCAACAGGTGGAGCAACTGGCTCAACGCCTTCGGTTCTTATTTCAGCTGTTTTTGACATATACATTGTCTGTTCTCCAAGAAAGTAAGTTTGTTTGAATACTTCCTACGGAGACAGAAATAAGCAGTTCACGTATGGCCCCGCCTATCCAATTCAGACACTTCTGATTCTTGCTATTCGCTACGGAAAATAAGAGACTATTGGCGGGAATGTCCAATACGCGAAGAGACGATGAAACACGCTGCCTGAAGAGAACTCAACAAAAAGATTATTGAATTTGCTAGTAAACATACGGTTCAAGAACTGGCTCAGATGTTTGATATCAGTGAGCATGTGATTAGAAGCATTCCGACAAAAAACAAGAAGTCAAATAGATAGTCGGTTATCAAAACACATCATCAGACATCAATATCCAAAAGAACAGTCCAAGATTTTAAATGATTAAAACGGTACTTCTTTCAGCTTTTCTTTTTACTGCTTGCCCAATGTTTTCAAAGGCAGAATCTGACCATTTACCGAATATCGTTTTCTTCTTTGCTGATGATATGGGCTACGCAGACTTGGGTTGCTATGGTCATCCCTATGCAGTGACCCCGGCGTTGGACAAACTGGCCTCCGAAGGAACCCGGTTCTCACAGCACTATGCAACAGGTGTAACCTGCAACCCAAGCCGAACCGGATTGATGACCGGACTGTTTCCAGCCAGATATCCAAAAAAAACGGCTGACTTTGGGTTCGGAGAACAGGCGACTATTACCGAGCTTTTGAAGCAACGTGGCTATAAAACTGGGCACTTTGGCAAATGGCACATCGGGCCGAAATCGACCATAGAGAACGGAACGTATGGTATCGATGACGTTCAAGTCATTGGCTCTAGCAAAGACAGAGAGGGAGACTTTGAGTTAACTCAAGCTGCAATTGAGTTCATGAAAAAGAATGCGGACCATCCTTTTTATGTCAACATCTGGGGACACAGCACTCATTTTCCGGTCGATGTAATTGATGAACTGTCAGAAAAGTTTTTGACTACCAAAGTTGACCGAAATGACTTTTCAAAAACGATTCAGCACAAGTTTGATGAGAGCCTTGCACTGGACAAGAATCTTGACGCTTCGATGCATCAGTATTTAGGTGATGTCTACTCAATTGATCAGAACGTAAATCAAATATTGAATACCATTGATAAACTCGGTCTACGGGACAATACAATCTTTGTCTTCTCAAGCGACCATGGTCCTGCACCTGTATCACTAGGGGCGAAGAAATTAACGAGAGAGTTCTCGAAAAACATGCTCGGATATGCAGGAGAATATCGTGGCGGCAAACATACCCAGTTTGAAGGTGGCACCCGAGTGCCACTTATCATCCGCTGGCCAGGGCATGTGAAGGCAGGCCGTGTTGATACGAAAAATGTCACCTCGTTCATCGATTGGCTGCCAACATTGTGCGCGATTACAGGAATAGAAAAACTTCCGAAACAGTTAGATGGCGAAGACATTTCTGATATCTGGCGTGGCGATGATCGTGAACGGTCCAAGCCGCTCTACTGGAAAACCAGCGCAACGGGTTCATCGCCAGCGATGCGAGAAGGATTTTGGAAGTTACATCTAAATGTTCGTAAAGGAGAAAAAACTCAACTCTACGACCTCTCAAACGATCTATCTGAAAGCAAAAACGTAGCCAAGGAAAATCCTAAAGTAGTGTCCCAAATGAGTGCGAAAATTAATGCCTGGGTTGCAGAATTGCCAAGCGAATATGTAAAGAAAAAAAGTAAGAAGTGAGAGGATCAAAGGGGCCTAGCAGTCGAAAATAGTCATCGAATCAGTCATACTTAAACATAACCACTGAAAAACAGGGGTGGTGGAGGCCTATATCGCCCACTAGCCTCTCTCAAGAAGTCTCGGAACACACGATGTTTTGAGGCTTTTTTCGTTTTCTGACCTTACCTGGTGACTTTCGTTGACGCTTGTTTTCTAGCGTTGACGCTTGTTGAGGAGTCACAAAAGTAGTCACAAATCAAAAAGAGTCACAAATCCCGCAAGCGAGGTTGAGTTCTAACAGGCGTTCAGGTTGTCACTCAACAAATATCACTCTCAATATTTTCTCTTTATTTGGAATGGCAAATTAGTATCTGAATCAAAAAGTTCGATTCGATTTGAGCTGCTTTAAATCGTCATAGTAATGGCAACCCTTTTCTTGGAATATTTCTTGAAATTCCTGAAAATCACTGGTCACAGGGAACAACCAAGCCATTCAGCACACAGAAATCAGCCCTCCGATCCGTGAAAAAAGTGGGTTATGAAACTGACTGAAAACAATCGAGACTGCCGGCTAGCGATTGAATGCTGAGCACTCTTCCTCATGCTGACCGGGTAAGATAGAGATCGAACAGACAATAACGCCACGCCGACAATCTACTGCTGGTAGTCTATTCATTTCGTGGATACTCAATTTCTTTTTTCACCGAATAGATTTTGGAATCATCTCATTTCCTCATGACACATTCCTCCGTTAGCCATCAAAGTCTTTTGCCGCTGTTTCAACAACAAAGCGGAAAGACTTCGATCAGCAGCTGCTTTCGCTGGCCCATCATCCTAAGTCTGCTCGCGCTAAGTATGTTTAGCCAACCCGCGTTGGCAGCTCCGGCAACAACATTTCATGTTTCCCCAACCGGCTCTGACAATAACACTGGCACTCAGCAGCAGCCGTTCCAGACGATTCATCGAGCCCAGAGAGCAGTCCGGAAAAGTAAGCGACGTGGCCAAGATGTCCTGCAGGTGGTGCTCGGTAAAGGAACCTACTATCTTTCGGCACCCGTTGTGTTCACGGAAGCCGACTCAGGATCGGCCACTGCACCAGTAATCTGGACAGCCGCAGAAGGCTCAACGGCTGTGATCAGCGGTGGTACAAAACTTGACCTTACGTGGAAACCCTATCGCAACGGAATCTTACAGGCAGCCACCCCAGCCGGTCTGTCAATCGACCAGTTGTTTATAAACGGCCAGCGGCAAAGGATGGCCCGGCACCCGAATTACGACCCGAATGTACTGGTCTACAGCGGTTACGCCGCCGATGCGTTTGCTCCTGAACGAGCAGCAGGGTGGGCTCGGCCGGAAGGGGGCTTTATTCATGCCATGCACGTGCACCGCTGGGGCGGCTATCACTACCAGATCACCGGCCGCGCCTCCGATGGCACATTGCAGTACGAGGGAGGCTGGCAGAACAATCGCCAAATGGGCATGCATCCGCACCATCGATTCGTTGAAAATATTTTCGAAGAATTAGATGCTGAGCACGAATGGTTTCACGACCCTACAACAAACACCCTGTACTACTTCCCACCACAAGGGATCAATCCATCAGGCATGACCGTCGAGGTCGTTCGACTCAGGCACTTGATTGAATTTACCGGCACAACCACAGCATCTCCGCAGCACATTGAACTACGGGGACTCGTTTTCCGCCATGCCGCGCGCACTTTCATGGATACAAAGGAACCATTACTCCGTAGTGATTGGACGATCTATCGCGGAGGTGCTGTCCGATTCGAAAATGCAAAGAACTGCCACATAGTCGACTGTGAATTCGATCAGGTTGGTGGCAATGCGATTTTTGTGAACCAGAGAAATCACAAGATTGTCATTAAAGGCACCCACATCCACGGGGCAGGTGGCAGCGGTATCTGTTTTGTTGGCAGCCCGACAGCTGTTCGCAACCCACTGTTTGAATACCGCCAAACCCAGTCGTATGCTGATATCGATACCACACCAGGACCAAAAAATGACAACTACCCCCACGACTGCTCGGTCGAAGACTGCCTGATTCATGAAATTGGCATCGTCGAAAAACAGGCTGCTGGCGTGCAGATCTCAATGTCGAAGGCGATTACTGTTAGCCACTGCTCGATCTATGACATTGGTCGGGCCGGAATCAACATTAGCGAGGGCACCTTCGGCGGACACCTCATCGAGTTCTGCGATGTTTTCGACACGGTTCTCGAAACCGGCGACCACGGCAGTTTCAACTCATGGGGCCGTGACCGCTTCTGGCATCTCAATGACGTCCCCGAAGGCAAACTTCCCGAAATCGCCCGCCTTGATGCCGAAAAAACGATTATTCGCAACAGCCGTTGGAGTTGTGACCACGGCTGGGACGTTGATCTCGATGACGGATCGTCAAACTATGAGATCGTCAATAACCTCTTCCTCAAGGGTGGGCTCAAACTGCGTGAAGGATTCTTCCGCACCGTCCGCAACAACATTGCCATCAACAACACGCTGCACCCCCACGTCTGGTATCCCGACAGCGGCGATATTGTGACTGGCAACATCTGGATGACAGCCTACCGTCCCGCACGGATGAATTATTGGGGAGAAAAAATTGACGAGAACTTCTTCACGACGACAGCCGGCCGCGATGCCTTCCAAAAGGTCGGCTGTGACCTGAATTCAGTTGCCGGCGACCCCCAGTTCATCGATCCTGCCACTGGTGACTACCGCATCGGACCTGATTCTTCGGCCAAGGCCATCGGTTTCGAGAATTTCCCAATGGATCAGTTCGGTGTTCAGTCGCCTCACCTCAGATCGATTGCCCGCACTCCGGTTTTCCCGACCCCACGAAACGTTACCGCCTCGGCACGGGCCCCAAACATGAAGACGACAAAATGGCTTGGTGCTGAGTTCCAGACGATTCAGGGTGAGTCTTTCTCTGCCTTCGGAATTTCACCCGAGGACGGCGGCTTGCACCTGACTGCAGTGCCTGAACGTTCTACTGCCTATCAGAGCGGCCTGCGGGAAGACGATGTCATCCAGCAACTTAATGGACGACCGGTCAAATCGGCCGCCGTCTTTCTTCGACTGATTAAACGCATGCCAGCCGGCCGCAAAGTGACGCTGAAAATTGTCCGCAGTCAGCAGTCGCAAGAAATCAGTGTGCCACTCCCCTCATCAAGATAACGTTGGTCTCACCACAGGGCAGGGTCGGCCGGCAACCGCTTGCATCATATACACCAGGCATCCGTGGGCTGTTCGCTTGGATCCAAAAGTACTTAGAATAAATTTTACAATAGACTCAGATGATGAGAGTCGAAGGCGATTCGTTCCGCCTGCTGAAACTTGGCCGTTTTCGACCCCATCTTGAGCGGGGATTGGGATAGTCGGTTGAGCGGTTCTGTATCCAGCGGATACAAATCGCAAAAAACCACTATACATCTTGAGAAGGTAGTACCCCCGGCAGGAATACAATGTCACAAAACACGGAGAAAAGTTTATTGGGCAACAGTGGGCAACAAAAGGCCACACGTTGTTTCACTCGTAATAGATAACAACTCTTCATTTTTGGCCCGACCCCGCCCACTAATCTGCCACACATATGCCACACAGATTTGGTCAACGTCATCAGTTGAGTTCTAACAGGCATTCACGATAACACTCAACAAGTAATACCCTCAATATTTTCTCTTTATATAGAGGGTGTGGGGTTTTATCTTCGCGGCGTTTTCGCGCTGTCGCGGCACAAAAATCGCTGGTGGTTTAGACATTTCTGGAAACGTCTTTTGGTGAGTAAATAAATTATCAAGGATAGTTTCTTGATTATGTGAGTTGATTAACCAGCATTTTCTTTAATTTTTGTTTAAATATTCAGATTCTTTTGATCTGGTCGTGGAAGGTGGCTTGGTCAAACCTTCTTGCCTCTTATTTCTACTCTGGGCATTAGAAATGGAACGGAGTGAATCTGGTAAAGGCTTATGACTAACTTGATTTTTCGGTCTTTAAGAATAGAACAGTCCCCGACACGATCTGATAGCCGAAAGCGCTTTATATAAAATGAGTAGCGGAGTTTATCGTCTTGTTGAATGGTGGTGATTCATTGAAATATACGGCTTTCGCAACACTCTTATGCCTGTGGTGTGCTAACAATTTTGTTTTGGCCAATGACATACCAACACCATCACTTGACGAAGCCCTGATTGAAACATCTCTAAGACCCACACAGGATGTTTTGTATAAGAACATTTTGCATGTGAACAAGTCTCCCGCTCATTGGCAACTTGATGTGGGCGCAGCCATATTGACGCGAAACACACTCTCTAGCAGCCCTATTCTTATTGAGTTTTTGCCACAACCTGGTGATCTGCTTAACGCGAGTAGCTTTCGATTTAACACTGCCGCTGGACCGGATATTTCGGGGATAAAATATCGAGATCAAGATTTATTTTTTGATGCCGTCGGTTTTCGTTACTTTGATGTTCAGTCCATGGCTGCTCAAATATTCACACCAACAACCGGTGTCACATGGGCTTTTCCCACATCTCCTGGATCAATATCCAACACCCAAAATGTTGATGCTCGCTACACCTCAAGGCTTTATAGTTTTGAGGCGAACCTCTATCACACAGTAGAAGAGAGTCAAATAAGATGGCTTACAGGTTTTCGTTGGCTACAAGTTTCAGACACGCTTGGACTTGTTGGAACCAATGTAACCGGAACTCAAACCATTAGCTGGAATTGGAATGCTCAAAATAATCTCTACGGCTGGCAAGTAGGAGCTGACTTTCCACTTATCAGAAACTCATCTCGGTGGAAATTTTCCTGTAGTCCTAAAGTTGGACTGTATGGCAACCAGTGTTTAGGAAGATGGGATGATGGAACACCAGCTGGAACCATTGATAATGAAAACAGTGTATTTCGTAATCAGGTTGCGTTTGCGGGTGACCTCAGTACACGTTTGGCATATTCGATAAACAAGGCTGTCAGTATTCAGCTTGGATATCAATTGCTTTGGTTGAATGGCATTGGTGTGGCCGGAGACCAGCCCGAAGTCCTGTCAGGGACGACGATAGCTACTGGACTTAATAGCTCTGGTAGTGCTTTCTATCATGGAGCACTAGCCGGGATTAATTTTATGTGGTGACGGCTGCTAGCCAATGCTCCATAACTCATCCATCAAGTGATGAAAGACCGCATCACTCTTGTTCATTTTCATAAATAAAAGAGGCTCAACGTGACACGAATTGTGTCTTAAAGAGGGGCGTTACAGCTTTCTACCGAAAGTCTGTATCGTCTCTATTCCCTTTTCCAAGGTGACAAGCCCGACAAAGAGCCTGAAGGTTATCTAGGTCATTGCTCCCGCCCTTGGATCGCGGCGTAATGTGATCAACATGTAAAGGAAATCGCTCTTGGTAATTCTCATCACTTGACAGGTTTCGAGTCTGGGAATTTCCAAGATCCGTCGAGCAACTCCGCTCTCGGTTGGTACATTCGAACAATGTAGTTCCAACCTTGAGTGATCGGTAGGTAATTCGAGTTGCTTGGGTCCCCTCCAAAATGAATTGTCACCGAACCATCTTGATTTTTTTCTGCTGTAACATTGTTAATTGAGTATGCGTCCAAGTCATTTTTCTCGAGGAAACCCTTCGAGTTGTAGACGGTAACTGACACGAATCCGTCAACCGGTACCTTCTGTGTAACAGTAAGCGTATAGGGCGTATTTCCATCATTGTTCTCGGGCACGACATTCTTGTAGATAGCTGCCTCTTCAGGGTTGCCTCCCCAACCGTAAGCCGTACCAAGAAGGTGGTTAATGGGATTCAGTTTGGACTTGTCCCCAAACATCCCAGACGCATCTGTCTTTGTTGACGCCAAGATGTTGATTGCTTCGCGGACCTTCCCTAACGACGCCTCATCCCAGTCAGGTATTTCAAAGGATCCGACTTTCGCTTGCTCAATTGTGATCTTGTCCTGAAGCTCGTTGGCCGCCTTAATATCTTTAGGATCGTTTGCATTCATAAACGTCCTGAAACCAACAATGACGTACCGCGTTCCAATTTTTTCCTTTGTCAATGTAAATGATCCAGCCCCATGCTCAGCCGGTTGCATCGAATGATCCTGATTGATGACCAGCATGGACTGAAAACGCCCTTTTGAATCAGGTTTCAAGATGGTCACCGGTGACGCATCCAAATCAAATATACCGAAAGAATACAGAGTATCCCGGTTCATCCTGATCACATCTTGTTTGTCAATCGGTGTTGGCTGTCGGAGGTGGAGAAGTTTCCCGAAAGCGCCTTGATCCACATAGCGTTTGAGTGTCATATCTGTTTCGGCCCTGACAAAGTTATCAACCGTGACGGTTTCCTGAGCCCAGATCGCTTTTAACACCACCATAGCGACCACAATCATTGATAAGACCCGTATGTGCCGCCACTTCATATCTGTGTTCCTTCTTGGGGTAATTTGCAAATGCGAGCTCTTTCGAACAACTTGTCTAAACACTGCCAAACCTAGAAATAAGTTCGCTCCAAGGTATTGTTGCCGGTTGCACCTCTTTTGAAAAGTTGATTTCTTTCTGGCCGCTGATTCAAGTTGTTCCAAGTTTTGATGACCTAAAAGTGACACCCAAGATTCTTGCTATTCACTGCGGAAAATAAGAGACTATCAGTCGCATTTATCCAGAAAGCGGTGGGGAGAAACTTTCGTTAAGCGAAATGGGAAAAAGATGATCATGAGAATTTTGATCGTTGCTGGTTTAGTTCTGAGTTGTGGTCTTTGTCTGGCCGAAGACTTTCCAAAAGATACAAATGAAATGAAGTCTTTGACTCGAGAACAGGCCGCCAAGCGAATCACATTTGAAGGTGCGGCAGTGGCTAAGGAACCGACTACTCTCATGTGCTTGCCAGGCGATCTTGTCTTTTCTGAAACTTTTGATCCAGATACCGTCTCAGATCGGTGGGCCTTTAAGGGAGACTTTATTCTCCGTGATGGCAACCTTCGCCGAACCGATCTCTATCCAACTGAAAATCGTCGCGTCCGAATACAAGACGCTTCTTTTTACAACACAATTATTCAGTTTGATTTTAAGTTTTCAGATCAAACGACAGACATCCGTCTCGTCACTGGGAGTGGTGGTCATTACAACAGCGTTACTCAAATCCGCCAGAACTACTTCCAAGTGAACACGCCAAGTGATCGTGATGCTGGCTTTGTTCCCTCACACCTTGGTGAATGCGCAAGCCTGTCTCAAAAGGATTTGTGGCAAACAATAACTGTCGAGTATTGGAATGATGAAATGGTTGCTCATACTTCAGCCAATAAATTTGTGTACGGGACACATCCTATTGTTAATCGCACCCGCGAATATTTAGCATTTCAATTCGACCTGCCTGGAGCTTCTATCGATAACATTTTCATTTGGCAGGCGATTGGACAAAAGAAAAATTGGGAGCCGGTTCGAAAACAACTCGTAGCTACCCAGGAAAGGCGACCGCTTGTACCGAGAACAGAAGAAGAACGAATAAAATATAATTTGATTAACGTAAAATCGGATCTCACGCGCTTCGACAAAACGTATCAGGAACTTGTTGCCCGGCATAAATCTCTTACGTCATCGCTACACACAACGTATCCTGGTGCCTTCCAAACACATAAGCAACTTTCAAAACAAATTGCTTATGTGAAAAAGAAAACAAGAGAAACGGATAGAACATTTAAAGAAATGGAAGTCGCGGTCAACAAAGCGCGTAAGGCAGAAGACGAATACGTCGTTTCTTTATATCCGGACTTACAGGCGCTTCGGTCCGATGGTATTCCACAGCATCGTTTTCTTTCTGAACAGGCACAGTTTAGAAAACGGCTAGAAAACAATAGCGACTCGCAACTTGGAGCGTTCGTGGCCGAAACGAAACGATTACAGAAAGCGATTGAGCACTCGTATCCGGAGGCATTCAAGAGTATTGATGAGGCTATTGAAAAACGAAAAGCTGTCAGACAATCACTGAATGACGACCCAACGTTTCAAGCACTGAACAAACAGGTTGTCGAAGCCGGAAAAGCGGTCAAAGAGTATGAGCAGAGGGCGTTAGCCCACCTTCACGTCGAATAGTCTCACACGAAAACAAGTGAATGCCATAATTCAGGATTTTCTATCTCAACCACCGATGACAGCGATTACTCGAACTCAGAACTATATAGTTTACGACCGTGACAAGCCGAACCAATGAGGAGACCAGATGATAAAAAAGTATTCGCAACAGTATTTGGAGGAATTCTCGTCACGACAATAACACCAATAGCCTACTGGTTGATCTTTCGTAGCATGCCTTTAGAAGGTTTTTGGTTTCTTATTTGAAGTGCTACTTGAATTCTCTGACGTCTCACGAAATGCAACTCCGCCTATCCAATTCAGACACTTCTAATTCTTACTATTCGCTGCAGAAATGAAGTGACTATTCGAGGAAATGTTTATTGAGCGAGGCAACACGCTAGTTTTAGAGGCGTATTGTTACCCAAATCATGCCAGTCGATCAGTTGCGACGTGATATTGTGGGTCTTCAGAAATATTGATCTCAACCAAGTCACCGGCTTTAGCAAGAAGTGACCGGCACTCGGGGCTGAGGTGCGTAAGGTGAAGCCGTTTACCAAGAACCTCGTACTTTCCAGCCATCGAATGAATTGCTTCCAGCCCGGACTGGTCATAGACCCGTGAATAATAAAAATCTAATACGACATCATCGGGATCAGCGGCAGGGTTGAGCATCTCTTTAAAAGATGAGACCGATGCAAAAAAAAGTGGTCCGTGAAATTGATAAATTTTGCTACCGAATTCATTAAATTTTATATCAGCTCCCATATGTGTTGCATGCTGCCAGGCGAAGACCAGTGCAGAAACAATAACACCTAAAATGACTGCAGTCGCTAAGTCGTGCATGAAAACGGTGTAGCCTGCGACCAAGACCATAACCATCATGTCGCTTGCTGGCATACGGTGAAACATTTTGAGGGATGCCCATTCAAATGTTCCTATAACCACCATAAACATCACACCAACAAGAGCTGCCATTGGAATTTGTTCGATCAGCGGTGATAAAAAAAGCACAAATAGCAACAGACAGACGGCCGCTGTTATTCCCGAAAGCCGTCCACGTCCACCAGAATTAACATTGATTAATGATTGTCCAATCATGGCGCAGCCTCCCATTCCCCCGAATAAGCCACAGACAAGATTTGCAGCGCCCTGCCCAATGCATTCACGGTTTCCCTTACCGCGTGTTTCAGTAATTTCATCAACCAGAGTCAGTGTCATTAACGACTCAATCAGCCCAACACCACACAAGACAATTGCAAACGGAAAGATGATAAACAAAGTTTTCCAGTTGAGCGGAACCAGTGAGTACTCGAAAAAGAATAATTGAGGAAGTCCACCGCTTATCCCACCAGTCTCCACTGTTTTGTTTGTTGGTTCAGGTTGGCCTGCCCGTTGCTCTGGTTGCTGTGTGGTGACATGTCTGTTTTGAGTAGTTGTATTAGGTCTAGCCGTGGCTTCAGAAGTAGCATGACTTGCAGCAATTGAATTCGTTTTCAACATATCTCCGACAGTTGCAACTACATTCCTCTCAGACGGTGCATCAGAATTTATCGCGAACGCAATGAGTGTGACGCTTAAGATTGCAACTAATGAAGCGGGTACTGCTCGAGTTAATTTCGGAAGAAGCCAAATTATTACCATTGTTAAGCCCACTAATCCAAGCATCAGCCAAAGTTGTGTTCCTTGGACAAAGCCCAGTTTTCCGTCCTGAATAGTTCGAAAACTATTCAGTTGGGCAAGTCCAATGACGATTGCTAAACCGTTGACAAACCCCAGCATGACGGGATGAGGAACCATGCGAATGAGTTTTCCGAGTCGGCCAAGTCCAATGGCAATTTGCAGAAGACCGCAAAGGATTACTGTAGGGAAAAGGTACTCGATACCATGCATGGAGACTAATGAAACAACAACAACAGCCATAGCACCTGTAGCACCGGAAATCATTCCTGGTCGGCCTCCAAAAACAGCCGTTATCAAGCCAATAAAAAATGCAGAGTACAAGCCAATCAGAGGCGAAACTCCCGCAACAAATGCAAAGGCGATTGCTTCAGGAACGAGAGCCAGTGACACCGTAACACCAGAAAGAAAGTCGTTCTTAAGGGAGCCAGACTGAGGACGAAAAAAATTAAGCATGCAATTTCCTGAATTAGTATTCTCTCACCGCAACAAGAAAGTTATGGCGAAGCTGTCGATCATCCTGTTGAATGGCACTTTCGCCAAGAACTGGCGGCGCGACAGCACTTTTACAAGATTGTAGAGGCACTCCACAGAGGAGTGAATCTTGCGTAGACGAATATAGAAGGCTTTCCGTATTGGTCAATATCAAGTGTCAAACACGGTCTATAGAATGAAATCCGGCTGTTCCGAGGCATACTTATTATCTGCAGTCACGATTTTCAGTGAGTGAAAAGTCATCAAAGACATTTCTTGAATAAGCAGCATTCTCTTCACTGACTTTTTGAGTGAATTGAATAGTCGTCAAGCCGAGAGAGCCTACACTATCAGTCCAGCATTCAAGTAAACATGTTATTCAATACTTCGTGACCCTCTACTAAATCAATTAATCGCTCCTTGAAAGTGATGTTGTAGCGTTCAGTGGAGTCACTTGCACGTTACGAATCCAGACAGGGTGACCATGATACTGAAACCCGACATGACCTTTTCGAGGCAGTTCTTTCAGCGCGGTTTTAAATTTGTTTTTCGTTCCGTCAGGGTTTTGTTTCGGAGTTGTCCAGTCATCAATCAGAAGATCGAGCACCTCTTCTCCATTGAGAACTGCATGAATGTGTGGCCCTTCACATCGAACTGTCAGTGTATTCCACTCGCCGTCAGGCTTGCCGGCATGAACAGCTGGCTCCTTGGCGTCATAAAGAGAGCCAGCCACATGTTTGCCTGAGTACAGCCCTGGAGAGGCTATCTGCACCTCAAAGCCACCTTGAACAGGGTTCTTCGGGTCCGTACGAAAAAAGAGGCCACTATTACACTTCGGTGATGTTTTGTATTCGATGGATATTTCAAAATCTTCGAAGACATTCTTGGACCAGATGATTCCACCTGGCTTTTCAGAGGGACTTAATACACCGTCAGTAATGTCCCATTGATCACTGAGTTGCATCCCATTAGCCAGTAGGTCTGTCTTTTTGGCAGCATGAGATTCATGCATGCTAAAGAACAGTACGATCCCAACAGGCACGAGCAGTGGATACATTTTTTTCATCATCATTTCCTCTTCTTTTTCTCTCTGCTAAACCCTACAGATGAATCTCATCATCGTTTAGGGCAATGTAGATCTTTGCCGCTCCAGCACCCAAAGAACCACCAAGAATGGCACCAGTCCCGGCTCGTAAAATCGTGTGTAGCTCTGGAACTTTTTTCCACAATTCTCCTGAAGGTGCTTTCAAAGCAAACACACCAACCACTGCACCAATCACCATGAGAGGCACTACACATCCAACCATTATGAGAAGCTTTGCAACGAATGACATGAAAAGGGTCTCTCCATTCTTTGAGTGCCATTAAATTATCGTTTCAGCCTGTGAAATACAACGAAAGGCTCCTTTTGAGAATCCGTAAGAATTATAAACGTCTATTGATTTGCTTCTTTGGTTTTGTTTGCGACGACCAAAGAAGCGAGTGGCTCCAGTATCGCAAAGTCATCTCATTCAGATACTGCTAATTCTTGCTATTCGCTGCAGAAAACAGGAGACTGTTTGCGAGAATGTATATTAAGCGAAGAAGAAGGAGTCAAACATGATCAACAAATTACTTATGACGTTATTGTGCTCGACCATGTTGGTGTCGACGGCATTCTCACAAGTTAATCGTAAGCGTTCTAAACAAACAAAACAGAAAACGGTTAGTCAGGAAGTTTTTAAGGCCGAAAATGGTGTTCTCAAATCAGGAATATTTCATATTCGACAATCCTGGTCTGAAGAAACTGATTATGACCGACCAGTTCATATAAAAGTACCTCACGGCGATGGTCCTTTTCCTGTATCCATAATGCTTCATGGACGTGGTGGCACAGGGGCGCGGAAACTACAGGCTCAAAGAGGCATGACAGATAGAATCGTCATTGCTCCCGATGGTTATAAGAAAGGATGGTCAGCGCAAAGACCTGATGTTGATTTCATTCGTCAAATCATCAAGTACATCAAAACATGCAAAATTACAGATGGAAGTAATATTGCAATTCATGGATCCTCAAATGGTGCTGGACTTCTCAACCAATTAATGATCGAACTCGAAGCTGATACGTTTCACCACGGAATATGCTCGATTGGCGGGCTTCGACCAGATCGCCATGATGGCACCAACTTTTTATGGGACCCAACAGGAGGAGCAAACTTTACTACTCCTATTGTGCCTGCGAAAGGGAGAAGGTGGCTTCAAATAAATGGTACTGAAGACAAAATCATTCCGTACCAGGGCGGCAAAAGTAGCCTCGGCTTCCAGGTTTTGCCCGCACAGCATCTATTTTATTTGTGGGCTGCTCATATGGGAGAAAGAGGTTCTAAATTACCGGACTCAGCGGGCAAGCCTCACCCGACAAATAATAAATTAATCATGTATGAATACCTCGATGGCAATTTCATCCATGTCAAAGGTATTGGTTCTGGACATGGTGTGAGGGCAAAAGAGATACATGCCATCGTTCAGGATTTCCTGTCTCAGCCTCCGATGACAGCGGTCACTTCGACTCGAAACTAATGTTCACTGCCACTATAAGTCGAACAAGCGAGGAAACTAGTTTCTTTGGTAGCACAGGCACTCTCTCCACTGATTCAAATTATTCCAAGTTCTAATGACGTGAATTGACGCCCAATATTATTACGATTCGCCTTATTGTGGCTTGGCAGCAGCCCATTTGATTGCCTCGGTGATGTGTTGTCTACCGAATGGTGTCTCCAATGAACGGATGTCATGTCCAAGTTCTGTATAAAAGAATCGGCCACCCCCGTTTTCATGTAGCCACGCGATTGGATGATCTTCGCCCATTGCTTTCCCATTTCGTGCCTTGAAATAATCACGTACAGGTTCATATGTTTTCTCGTCCACTCTTAAGAGCACCTTAAACCCAGATAAACCTGTCACGGAACGGGAATGATTCGTCCAGTCTGCCGAATATTCGAAACTGTTAGGCTGTCCACGAATTGTCGGATGCCCCTTCATTGCAGGATCAACCATGACAGTTGCCTTTAAATATTCAGAGTCACTATTGAAGTCACATCCGGCTATCTCGCTGAACCACTCCCACTCCGTTTGATGCACCAGGGCTGCATGTAAGGCAACAATTCCGCCGCCTGCGTGATACCAATTTTCGATCTTCTGTTGTTGCTGTTTATCAAATAATTTAGTGAGTTCATTCGAGTTATTCAAAACCAGAACGTCGTAATGATCGAGAATTGTTGTAATGTCTTTGGGGGTTTCAGAAATATCGATCTGCATCCCAACGTCATCAGAAAGACGCGCTAACCAGCCATTAATGGAGGCAGTTTCAGGGTGACGATACCAACCGGTACCGGAAAAGATGAGCACTCTACCGATATTTTTTGGGCTACGATCAGCCTCTTCATGCGCTGATACAAAATTTTCAAAACTACAACAGCTAACCAATACAATGAGAAGCATTTGGCAGAGAAGAAACTTAAAAGAATAAGACATCATGCGGCCCTTTTGTTCGACACTTTTAAACCTCATTAAACACATGAAGTCTACATGTTCCACACACACCCTCAACTTTGGGTCGCCTTAATCACAGGCCTATGTTGCCTCTCACATACAGATAAGCACTTCTTATCTGTAATGACCTGAAGTGATATCAATCACACTTCTGATTTTTGCGATTCGATGCTGAAAACAGGAGACTATCCGTGCAGCTCTCCAGATTGCGTTGGGGAGAAAATAAGATTGTTTCTGATGACACATTGTGGGGTAGTCAATGTTTGGAAGTATTGAATCGTTTCGGAGACAAATAGATCCATGATCCATAGTCAAAAAATAGTACGTGGTGGTTTCACACTTATTGAACTTCTTGTTGTCATTGCGATTATCGGTGTCCTTGTAGCTCTTCTCTTGCCAGCTGTTCAATCGGCACGTTCTGCTGCTCGCCGAATGGTTTGTACCAATAATCTCAAGCAGATTGGTCTTGCTGCTCATGGTCTCTTGGATGCAAATAGAGTTCTTCCTCCTCTGTGTGTGAATGCTACGGCCGTAGGAAACCATAAAAAGTCCCCTATTCAGATTGCAGGACCATACAAGGGATATATCGGTGCAACTACATTTTATTTCCTATTACCATTTCTTGAGGAAGCGACACTTTTCGAACAATCAAATAAAAATGTCTCGACTGTTGTGGATGGGAAAACGGTATACGCAACATCAATCGAAGGTTTTCTATGTCCAAGCCGTCCAAATGCAGAGACTGTTGCTGCCACAACAAATGGTGGCGCTAACAAATGGGCCATTGGTAATTATGCTGGCAACTTTTTCATCTTCGGTGACAGGAACGCACTCTCTACGGAAGGGAAAACACGTCTCGCAATGATAACTGATGGACTTTCACAAACCATTATGTTTACTGAGCGATATGGCACCTGCGGCAACAGTGGGAACCCAAATGACTCAACTACGTGGGGTAACTTGTGGGCTGATTCAAACCTGCGTTGGCGTCCACACTTCTGCATGAATGGTCAAGAACCTGATGCAGCAAACATTGCGTCAGGGTGTAACATGTTTCAATCTCAGCCTGATTGGATAAAAAATTGCGACCACGGAAGTGCGCAATCGCCTCATAGTGGTGGCATAGTCGTCACACTATGTGATGGCAGTGTCAAATCCATATCGCCTTCTATCGACACAGCAGCATGGAAAAACCTATGTGATCCCATAGACGGTAACGTCATCTCTGGTTTTTAGGGTGTGTTGTCCAGCGTGTTGCCAAAATCCCACATAAAAATGGCGGGAGTGGCATGACGGATTCTATGAGCACCTTTACGCCCAATACCCTCTTTATTGAAGCCCCAGTTCAGGGGCTCTCTTTGTTTACAGTGACCTAAAAAATCCTGATGCGTGATGAGAAGTCATAGCCTAAGTCCCACAAAAACATGACTGGATAGTAAATGAATGTCCTTGTGGTGCTTGGAGACGCAGCTAAAACTTCCATCCTCAACTGATGTCCGCGGCATTCATCCCTGAACCACCTACCGAAGTAAAAGTAGAGAAGCTTTAAGGGCTCTTTCTGTTCTGCTCTAAATATCTGGATTATTCGACGGATGCCGGTCGATTCTTTCAAGAAGTCATGAAATAAAATCCCAGCACCTTTGCATATAGGTACTTCTTTTTCCACAAGCCACAGTCAATGAATATACAGGTCTGTTCGTGAAATCTTATATTCTGGTAGCGGCATGTGGGCTCGCGTTATTTTCAAATACGCATCACGCTAGTGGCACACCCATTCTTCCAGATTGCCAGCCACCTGACACTCGGACTGAACTCTGGTGGGAATCACTTGTTGGGCCTCTGGAAACAGAATGTTGGCGGCCTCTCTCTTTTGCAGAATTCTTAAGTGACGGGTGGGAAAGCCCCTACGATTCTATTTCACATCACACTCCCCGTCAGACATGGATCAACAGTGCCGACGGTGCTTTTTATCGTCTCGCCGTACTGTCTGGTTCATGGGCCCAAGGTACGTCCGGGGTTACTGACACGGCCAACGGAAGTGTCTTTCTTTTCACACCGTTTAATCGTCGCTTTGAGATTGGCTGGTTCCTTCCCTTTTCTGTCATTGCTCCTAACGTGACCAGTCCGTTGACTAAAACTTTTCGCGGCACGGGCGACCTTACCGTAGCACCACGCTTTCTCCTAGCTGAAGACAAAGAATTCTCATTCACTGCTAATTGCTACATTCGCTGTCCCACTGGGAGCGTGCTCACAGGAAACGGTGTGACGAGTCTCTCACCAGACATTGAATTCTGGATCAATCCAACCGGTAAATGGATTCTGCGTGGCGGAGTTGGTGTAACCGTTCCTACGAATCTTACAGCGGGCTCTCTTCCACTACTTGAAACAAACCCTTGGACAGGATTTAACCTTTCACCGAGTGCCTTTAGTTCCTTTGACGCTCGCGTTGCCGGTGGATTGTATCTCACTGACGATGACGCCCCTTTCCTCAAACATTTGTGTGGAACACTCTCAACCAACTTGCATACCCAAATAAATGGTGGAAACATGACCTACTTCAGTGTGACCCCGGGCATGCGAACAGGTATCGGTCGTGACTGGTATCTCCTCACTGGCTTTGAAGTTCCGCTGGTTGGGCCATTGCCATTTTCGAATCAGGCTATTGCTCAACTCATCAAAAACTTTTAGTGACCTATACGAAATACTAAGATTTTTTGATTTCAATCGTGCGATTCAGCTTCGGCTTATCATTGCTATTCGCTCCAAAAAGCAGGAGACTGTTTACAGGAATACACATTACGTAAAGTAACGAAAAAGAAAGTGAAGAGGATATGAATCGTCGAGGAAATGGCTATTTAGATGAAGCCACAGAACGTCTCAGAGACGAACAGGAAAAAGACAGGGACCCTAAAACCGCTTATGAAGATCAGATGTCCGAGGAAAACCAGGATAACGATCAGTAAGTCGTTACAAGTGACCAGATGAGAAAGATTTCATGAAATCTTACGACAAACTAAGTCGTTAAGTGTCCACCCTTCTCTTCTGATAGCAGGTGCCAGCAGCCTTTTTGCGAACGACCAATGAAATTTAATCCTTATTTTTTTGATATCGCCCAGTGTCATGCTAGAGGCCATAACGAGTACTGATTCAAATTCAAAATAATTGATTACCCCTAGCACTGAAGACACTTGTTACCTGTCCTCTTGACCGACAACAACTACCACAATGCCTGAAAAAGAAATACGCGTTCTCCACATCAGGTTTCGCACAGAAATCACGAGCGGTTTGAGTCTTTGTGCTCAGATGATCAAGACGTAATTAGGTTAGCAAATAGTCAAGGCGTTGCACTGAAAGGACGGCTTGCAAAAGAATCCCTATCGAGTGACTTTCCAATCGAACACGTCATGAGATATCGCATCTATTCACATTTGGACATATGATTTTGACAAGCATCTACCATTTTTTTGACTACACCATTCATTGTTGTTGTAGCTGTCCAACCTAGGTGCTGAGTTGTGTGTGCCATATCAGCTGATGGGTGCGAACCCTCATTCGGCCGAAAGAATTGTTTGTCTATTACAACACATTTTTCCCAATCGAGATCAACCTCTGCAAATGCTTGAGCAACAAAATCTTCTAATTGGTTCATTTGCCCTGTTGCAATAATAAAGTCGCTCGGCTCATTTCGTGTCAGCATTTTCTCCATTGCTTCGACATACTCTGGGGCCCATCCCCAGTCACGTTGGAGTGAAAGATTGCCCAGATGCAACTTCTTTTGCCTACCACCTGCAATTGCGCAAGCCCCTGAAATAATTTTCTGTGATACAAAATGCTCAGAACGCAGAGGACTCTCATGACTAAACAGAACCCCAGTACATGCATAGATTCCATGACTTCTTCGGAATTCACGGACAAGGTTAAAAGCAACTGCTTTTGCCATGGCGTAGGGGTTCTGTGGGTTCGTAGGAGTGCTACAAGTGACTGGCAGTTCTTGATTAACGCCAAAGATTTCACTACTCCCAGCGACAAAAATCCGTGACGCCAGAGATTTCTGGTGAATAGCTTCGAGGAGGTGATATGTCGTGTTCACGACACTCGAAAATGTACCTGCAGGATCTTGGATAGAGATGCCCACCGATGATTGGCCGGCCAGGTGAAAAATCATGCCTGGTTGGTGTTTATCTATGATTTCTCCAACGGCATTGGCATCTTCGAGATTTATTGTTTCAACAAATAAAAGCTTGCGATCAATAAGATCTTTTAACCGTGGGATCTTGTCACAAGTTTGGCCGCGACTTGTCCCAATGACTTGATAGCCCTGTTCAATTAGATGGGTGGCCAAGTAATACCCATCCTGTCCTGTTATACCGGTAATGATAGCCACTCGAGGAGTGCATTCGTTTATCATGAAATATATTTTACAAACAGGAGGAAAATCCAAATACTTACCGAATACAGAAATTAATTTTTCAATCTATGCACGGAAAAAGCACAAATGAATCACACTAGCATTTTGTAAAACCATTCTCCTATTGATTGTATTTTATTTTCCGGAGATGTCTGCTACTCGAGGCAAGGACTCTCTTCCAAAAATGCTCCTTCAAATGATGAGGGGACACTGCAACAAGTATGCCACGCAATAAAAAGCATATTGTAATTTGCGGCTTTATTTTAGAAGAACTTGGATAGTGCTCTCTAAAAGGCAACCTGTTGAATAGGACAATTACGAAGTGCTCACTGGCTCGTATACGTAGTTATATTCAATCTTGAATCTTAAGCGATAACCAACAGATTCCATAAACCGAACCTGCTCCTCCTCGTGAAGAAAATTTTCTAAGACAATGACATCGATTTTGAACTTATTGAAGTCGATACCCGAAATCACTTCACGCTCCCACCCTTCAACATCAACTGACAAAAGAGAGACGTGTTTGAGTGACAATAGTAAAGGGTACATTCTCCTGATATTCCGGTCCGCAAGCACACTCATATACTTCTCTTTTTGCTTTCCGATGCATCTCTGCAAACATTGAATTTGGCTCGACCGCTACTGTGCGCCAGCCACTCTCGTGAAAATGTTTTGACATTGATACGAAATCCGGTGCACCGCCACCGACCTCGACCATAACTCCGCTAACTTCCCTATTCGGAAAAAATCGCTCTCGAAGAATACGGTCGGTTTCATGCTCTGCGAAATACTCTTGCTTTTTATTTACCATGTGTATTTTCATTTTATTTTGGATTGAAACATACGATGCTACGCTGCACCTTGTTTAATATTTGAATGGTCATTGAGCTTCAGTGCGTGGCAGAGAAATTCTTGCCATCGTTTTTGGAACATCGCTTCTGACCATTCATTATAGAAAGGCACGAGAGGGCTAATTCCGTCTGATACAATATCTTTGACCGATTGATTCCGAACTGAAATTTCAGGAACTTGGGAGGTGACATGCCGAAACATCGGACAATCATTAAGAATTAATGGTCGCCTTGAAGCAATGGCATATTCCAAGACACTTGAAATGCCCTTAGAAATAGTTTCGTCATAAAGAAAAATATTTGCTGTGTTCTTCGCAAGACTGTCCAGTAATCTTTTTGGGCTTAGAAAACTATGGCGGATAGAAAGGTTAATGCCGGGCTTCCGCATGAAGGATTTACATTCACGAACTGTCGATTTTGTGATCTTTCCGCCTGGATCAACAAGCTTGTTGAATGGCATATGGAGAATGATCTTCGCCTCATCGTATTCATCCTGAATTCGATCAATACATTCTGGAAATTTCTTGGATGGAAAGCCAAATCCGAAGCTACCAAAGGTCGGTATCTTCGGTAACGGAAAATAATTGCAGTAATTTGTTAGAAGTCTTGGTGACTGAAACACATCGGTACGATCTGATTGAATCGTGGGATCTGAGATAAGATGCCAATCAAACAATGTGTTGTCTAGCTCAGCAACTGACTCATCATTCATTTCATGAAGAAAACCTAGCTTTGGAACAGACAAACCAATCGCAAGATCTTGTGTCAACCATGGCATCGTATACGGATAGTGGTTAAAAATTATTGCTGACGGATTAATGCGATTATAAGATGCGAGAAATTCTTTTGAATTATCTACCGCGGTGTAATGAAGGCGAATGCAGGACAGCTTATTTAGTTGCTCCACCATATTACGTCCGTACTGGTGGACTCCGCACTGAACATTTTTGTGATTGACAAAAAGAACATCCGCTACCTTCTGACCGCTATATCGCATTTGATACGAAGGGAGCGGTTTGTCTGGAACGTCAATTTTTAAAACTTTTACTTTAATTTTGTTGAAGATTTTTGGTATTGAATGCTTCAATCGACGACTTATCTTCGCCGGCTTGCCTGATGAATTCCATTGAACGCATGCGGGGTTATGCAAAGTTTCATTTTGGATATTTCGTTGATGTTTTTTAGCAGCATCCATCAGTGCGCGCTCAAAGCCAACTCGGAATGATTCCGCATTCCATGCTTTCTGTATATCACCTATTGCCTGCGGGCCGTTGGCAATCGAATCCTTGATAGACCAAAACGGATATGGTTGAACATATGGATGAATGTGCCGGAACGTCGTATTATCACTCACGACAAGAGGCCGCCCTGCCGCAATGGCCTGATCAGTAGTCGCCGATAGACCCGGCTGCAAACGGTCGTAGAGAAAAACATTTACAGTATTCGATCTGCACCACTGAACGAGATCTTCTTGACTCCAGAAATTTTTAGTGTATTCAATTGTGATACCTGGTTTCGCCGCGCGTTTCATAATCGCGACAAGGTAATCAGCATAAGGTTTTTGCTGGAGGCCATACGTTGCACCGTCACAGAATTCTGCTGTTGGAATATTCACCCGGATGATGGCTTTATCGAATTCTCGATTGACTGCATCAACAACGCGTTCAAATCCTTTTCCGGGTGTACCTAATCCAAAAGTACCAATCCTAGGAATTGCTTCACCTTGTTTCTCTTCTGGTGCATAACATTTTCCGATTGGACGTGGTAATGAATAAATATGTCCAGGCTGAACTTTTATTGTCGGATCTATTGCTAAATGAAAGTCAAAAACATCTGATGGACATAAAGAAAAAACTGATTCTGGAAGAGTTTCCAGTATGACCACGCCCTTGAAAAGTTTTGATTTCCTTATCTTGGCCAGGTCTAAAAATGGCATCGTGCCAGGGTGATAATTGTAAATAGCACACGCATACTTCTTTGTATTCACAGCACGACCGTGGTCGAGATCGATATAATCCCACTCAAAATTTTGTGAATCGCGAATTGCGGAGTAGATCATGTTTCCTGATTCATGAATGCTACATTGAGCTTTTGGTGAATTCAGAAAGATCGCTGGCAGTCTCTTCACGATAAAATCGCTCCGATTGATCAATTTTTACTTTGCCTCATGTAAATCGACGCAATTTCGCGCGCAGCCATGCCATTATTTTTGGCCTGAGAGTTATGCCTTGCTGTGGCTTTGACCTCAGCACCTGAAGGGTTTGTTCTTCAACAGCACTTTCTGGTGCGGGAGATTGAAAGACCGTGTCGCAGCACTTCGTTTCGTGAAAAGCCAATGGACTTTGTGATTGGATAGCCGCCAAAGCCCATCGATACATTTGTTTGAAGGCTACATTTGTTTGAAAAAATAGATTTAGTTCGTTTGACTGAAAAAAACTCACGAGATCGTTTGTATTATTATCAATTGGAATTATCTCCAACTGTATCGAGGATTTTTGAATTGCCTTCGTCAATTGGTTAGTCAGTTGTCGTATTTTTATAGTTGCAACTTCAGGCTTATCAGAGCTTGTGAATGCCACTCGCAAATTACATTCTTGAAACTCGGTCTGAATTCGTCCCAAGAGACCTTCAATACCGTGTCCGTGAACATCATTACATACCGTTCCAAGTATAGGGACCGCTTTGTCATCGGAGTGAGCAGACTTCGGGGCATTGCTAGTTAGTTCCGTCAGTGGTGATTTTTGAACAACAAATGAAGCAAAACTGTAGTCACACCCTCCGTAGTGAAAATCGGGTTGATGTTGTTCCCAGTCCGGCTCATCAACAAATGCACAGCCACTCATGCATCCAAGAAGACGTTTTCGCAAATCTGACGATCGATAGAATCGTTCATCTGTTGGAGGAAGTCGTTCGCCTGGCTTCCACGATTCACAGAAATCACATGTGAGCACTGCATAACCACTCGGCCCCAAAAGTGAATTGATATCACGTGCAAAAGCTTCGTCATCTGGCACATGTTCGATAACGGATGTGGAAAACACAACGTCGTAAGTTCCAAGTTTCTCCTGATTGGCAGCCACAAAGTCCGACAAATCACGGCCATCTACATTTGGATCCAAACCCTCAACTCGATAGCCCATTGCGAGTAAGGTTTCACATGCCGTATCTTCAAAACTTCCAATGCATAGCACATTGGCATTTGGAAATTTTGCTACCGATAAAACCGCGGACAAAATAAAGGCTTGTTGAATGTTTGCTTCTGCAATTTTCCTGCTCATCATTTCTGGAACAATGGCAAACATCAAATCGATCGAAGGGGCGAAATGTTTTCGGATCGTATCCGTAAGAATGGTGTTGTATTGAGGAATTGATACTATGCTCAGTGAATCATCTCGGTTCTGTGACACTACCGCTCCTGTTTATCTGGTGTGATTAAGCTACTTGCCGCTGGTGTTCTCCGGTAACTACATCAATCGCTGGCAATGGAAACAGAAAACTTCCTCCGTTATTCAAATAATTTTGCTCACGAACGAGAATGTTGTCTCGAAAGTGCCACGGCAAAACGAGCAGGTAATCAGGCTTCATCGCCAACACCTCATCTTCTGAAGCAATAGGAATGAGCGTGTGTGGTGTAAAGCAACCAAATTTATCCTGATTGACTTCGGCGATTACTGGAATGTCATTACGCGTAAAGCCGCAATATTGAAGAAGCACGTTTCCTTTTGTGGACGCACCGTAGCCGCAGATTCTTTTACCATTTTCGTTCAGTTCAGAAACGAGTTGCTTCAGTTCATCACGATGCTTTTGAGCCCGGTTTCGAAAAGCATCGTACACAGCTGATTCACCGTAGCCTTTATTGGTTTCAGCATCTCGTAATTGCTGAAGTTTGGCTTCATGGACGATATGATTTGAGCTGGACTTTGCTGCTGTTACACAAAAACTTCCACCATTGATGTCATTCAGTTCAACATCAAGAACTTTCAGGCCGGCTTGCTCAGCCATCCATTCAATTTGGCGTAATGCATAGTAGCTGACATGTTCATGGCAGACCGTGTCATAAGCATCTCTCTCAATCATGAGAGGCAAATAGCTTTGTTCAAAAATCCAGACTCCATCATCATCAAGGACTTCGTGAATGTCTCGCATAAAACTTGTTGGATCTTCAAGATCATAAAACATCGAAATAGAGGTAATAATCTTTGCTTTTTCGTGACCCATTTGACTCTGATAATTTTCTGCTGTGAAAAAATCAGGAAGGTATTGAATCCACGACGGATAGTGGTGGCTAAATTTGTCAGCCGAAGGATCAATTCCTAAAAGTTTAAATCCATGCTCTCCATACGCCTGAAGTGTTGTGGAATCATTACTCCCAATGTCAAGAATAACATCACCTGCTTCAGGGCTCACAAGTGACAGTGCATGCTGCACTCTAGTGTTTAAGTGCTGGACCATTGATTGATTGAGCCCTGATCGATAACCATAATTATCGCCATACATTTCACTTGGGTCATACGAGTGGCGCAGTTGTACTAACCCACAACCACCAGATTTTTCACAGCACTTTATAAGCTCAAGAGGTCCAACCGGAACATGCTGATCTTCTGCTTGCGGAAAAACACCTGTCAGCGCCTGTTGACCTAAGTCGATTACAGAATCGAAGTTTTCCCCGCCACAGATGCGGCAACGATCAATAGCTTTGTACATAGGTACATCCAAAAGGTAGTTTTTGTAAAAGTCTGTTCTCAGATTTAAAAGTACACGTTTAAGCAGCAGAACGCTTTGAGTTTGGGGCGTTTCCGCTTGACAGCAACAGCTCATTTTGTGCCATCGCAAGATCGTTCTCACACATCATGTCAACAAGTTGGTCGAAACTCGTCTGGGGCTTCCAATTAAGCTGAGTAAGGGCTTTTGTAGCGTCACCCAGGAGCAATTCTACTTCGGCTGGGCGGTAGAACCGTGGGTCTATTTCCACATACTTACGGTAATCTAAATCAAGCCTGCTAAATGTTTTTTCACAGAAGTCGCGAACTGAGTAGAGTTCGTTTGTTGCAACAACATAATCATCAGGTTTGTCTTGCTGAAGCATACGCCACATGGCTTCGACATAATCTCCTGCAAAACCCCAATCCCTTTTTGCATCTAGATTCCCTAAGAAAAGTTTATCTTGAAGTCCTAGCTTGATACGGGTTGCACCTCGTGTAATTTTACGTGTGACGAATGTCTCACCACGTCTTGGACTTTCATGATTAAAAAGAATACCGCACGAGGCATGTAGGTCGTAGCTCTCACGATAATTGATTGTGATCCAGTGGCTGTACACTTTGGCAACACCGTATGGACTCCTGGGATAAAATGGCGTCGTCTCTTTTTGAGGAGTCTCGACAACTTTCCCAAACATCTCAGAGCTGGATGCCTGATAGAAGCGAATTTGCTTCCCTGTGTCATCTTGTACATCACGAATTGCCTCGAGAAGCCGAAGTGTTCCGACTGCTGTCGTATCGGCTGTATATGTTGGCTGATCAAAACTCACACGTACATGACTTTGTGCTGCAAGGTTATACACCTCGTCAGGCTCAAGTTCACGAATCAAACGCATCAGACCATTACCGTCGGACAGATCACCGTAATGAAGCTGGAGCTTTGGCTCTTCACCAAAAATAAGATGTTCGATTCGCTCAGTTCCAAATGTGCTACTTCGTCTTCGTAAGCCATGAACCTCATATCCTTTTGAATACAATAATTCAGCAAGATATGATCCGTCTTGGCCGGTTACTCCGGTTATTAATGCCCGTTTGTTCATTTCTACTTTCAAGTACTTAAGTAGCTGATTGCAGCTAGTCGTGACGTAGAACCTCTCAAACGATCCGTACTAGCTAAGGTTGATGGAACGACGAAGGTACCAAGAGTATTCTGCGAGCGAAACAGCATTTTCCCTCGAAAAAACGACTAGCGGGATAGAGATCTAGGCCAGAGAATTAGAAAAAGGGATACCGCAAACGGGCATCTTTTCACAAGGCAACGATGGTTTTAGCACAGATCTTTTGGCTCGATAGATAACCCACAGTTTCTGAATACAAGCCAACACTTTACTGAAAGTGCCAAGGACACTGACTTGAATGATTTTGCCATACGAGTTGAAATTTCAAAATTAAATCCGTACCGCTTATCACACTTTGCTAGAGATGAGGTGCCTGAAAATCTATTTGTCTTTTTATATTTTTGATGACGAGGCAACCAAAGCCAGATCGTCACTTCGGTCGTAATCAATACTGTGTCTTCTATTTTTCATCAAATCTACCATTGTTTCTATCACATTCGGTGCGTTTGGTTACGAAAACGCTGATTTCTCGTTACCAATGGTGCAGGCTTTGCCGATTACTTGAACAAACCAGCTCTGGTTCACTTCGCTTAAAGTGAAGGTACGAAAGTAATCATTTTTGCACCATAACTAGTACATCGTATATTTAGCTCAAAGATCAAATAAACTGTACCGGTACCAGCCAGCGATCTTAATGATCTAAAAGCTGTTTTAAATGAACAGCTACGTCTTTCCATGATCTTAATGACGCTGCCGCAATGTTGTTCTCATGATGCTTTCGATACTCATGATCTAAAACTGCTCGTTTTATTGACTGAGTGCATTCATTTATATTATTGGGATCAACATAATCAACCAGATCACCACATACTTCCGGTAGCGAAGAAGACGACGAGACAACACTATATTTTCCAAACCAGGCAGCTTCACCAACAGGCAATCCCCAGCCTTCGGCAAGACTCGGATAAACAAAGAAAAGACATTTTTGGTAGAGGGCTGCTAAGTCGGCATCTGTTGCTCGAGGAATAATTGTCACTACCTGCTGCAATGACACATCTTCTTGTAGAAGTTTTTTGAAAGGATCGATCTTCCATCCATATTTTCCAGCGAAAACGAGTTGAGGTGTGTTATCCCCAAGTTCCTTTAGAAGTCGTTGCCAGACTTTGAGAAGCGCAATTCCGTTCTTTCGAACTTCGATCGTTCCGACACAGAGAACAAATGGTCTTTGAATTTTCTTTAAGTGTTCTGGCTGAGGCGATTCAAGACACTTTTCATTCCGCTGATAACCCTCAAATTCATGTGCTAGCGGCCAGGATTTAACCGGTACGTCACTATTAAAATCACTTAGATAGTCCAAGAGATCATTTTTTGTTGCCTCAGAAATACAAATGTATTGTGACGCAAAAGATCGTGAACGATTCAAGAAGACATTAAACTTTTTTGTCAAACTATCGATACAGTATTGTGGATAACGATATGGAATAAGGTCATAGATGACTTGTGACACTCGTCCTCCGCGTTTGGAATGCTGTCGTGCTCGCTTTTCAAACGCAGAGGTATTCCAATTTGTCCCGATCATCACAATATAATCGTTATCTTCAAAATCTAATAGTGACCATGTCTCTATTGTTTTTGGCTCATGTGCATTTTCATTTGAACGTGGAGGCAAGCTCATTTGTGCTCGTGCATAATCAGGAAACAGTCGCCCAAGAGTCAAGAGCTCGACTTTTCGTAGCACGCGCCTGAGAGATCCCTTTTTATATTTTGCTAATTCGCCATAGAGTTCTAACTTAGAGAATGATGTGCTTGGTTTTTCTATCCCTAGTCGTACGAGCATGTGAGATGCACTGTATGCTTCATTTTTAAAAAGATCCTTAGCTCGACATACCTTTATCCCCACTGAATCGATTAATAGCATAAGCGCAAAGAATTTCATCTTTTTCTCTTACTGAAGATAAGTGTTGGAGCACACGAATCTGGACTCGCTGAATCCCAGAAACTGAACCATTTTTCTGTGCGAATTTTACTAAATCAGTAATATCGAAATAATATTTCATTGACATAATTCAATTGAATAAACAGGCGCACTCTATTCGTATAGTTGAAAGCGCGTTCAGCCTGTGAATGGTGCGCCTCTATTACCAAAGATATTGCCGTACAAATAATACTATAGATTCAAGAATCATACGGGATGGCGGTTTTGATGTAATGCGTAGTCACTTCTCTGAGTCAGCGCGAATCGCTATTTCAATCGGCTTCGTTTGGTTGTCTATAACAGTCACTTGAAGACCACTCGTGCTGTAGTCGGCGTACCGACGCGGAACAGTATGCCCATGTGAATGGTCGTTTTTTGCCAAGTCCTCAGTCAAAACAATCTGGACAACGACAACCTCATACATTCCAACTGGCAAACCGATTATCCCATTTCTATCTGCTGGATGAAAAACACCTCGATTATTCACTCGGCTGGCGAAGCACATGCCATTGGCAATGTTTCGGAATTCGATACTGCCAGAGGTAAGACACGACCCATCCTGAAAACGCACAACACCCACTTTCGGGCCAACAGAGTGCTGACATCCCATCAATGTCGCAGCAAGAATGGCAACCGGCACGAACGAAAGGGCTTTCGAGAAGACGCTTCTCATGGAGTCAACTCAGTAATCTGTGCATCACGTCGGTTCGCTAATGTTCCAAGAATTTTCGTATCAGTTCTAGAATTTAAAAACCGAACACTACCATCGACCATTGCAAAATGAACTCCACCAGGGTGCCAGCTTCCAAAAGAGAACATGTCTGCCATAACATCCTCTGGACTTGTTGCTAATCGCAACCCAGGTCCCGCAAGACGACAGGACGCCGGAAGATGATCGCCATCATATGTTGGTGAGTCGAAAGGAAACTTATTTAATTGGGAAGTCGGTATAAATTTCTCACCAAAAAGGAAGGTGTTTGCCGTCCCATCAGTTATTAACGCTATGCGAATATGATCCAGTGGCATTACGGCTCGACTGTTCTTGCACTCTGGCCGCACGCTGATGATGACACCAGTCCCATTACCACCATAGTAAAAATCTGTTGGATCACCGGTGGCTCCCGGTGTGAGGTCACCGTGATTTCCGGCATAATCACAAAGGGCTCCAGACACAACCAATGGAGGACGTGGCGGGATCGGACAACCGCAGGGAGCCCAACCACCACCCTGTGATAAATTACGACTTCCCACAGAACGCTCTCCACCACGACGTGCTGGACACAGAAAAATATTCGGCACTGCTGTCCGCGTACTTTCATCGTGCTCATACCATGGCTTTGAAAAGTCCCATCTTTCTCCGTTAGCAGCTTGCTCAATAAATGGCAGTACTCGTGCCAGCCACGTAGGTGTTTCCAAACCACACTTATTTGATTGCACCGCATCGGGTCGTGACTGATAACGAGCTGGTGGAAAATAACCCAGAGCATCATGATGCAATGCCGTTGCAAGGGCCAGTTGCCGCACGTTATTTGAACAATACGTTCTTCTTCCGGCTTCTCGAGCGGATTGAACCCCGGGCAGTAGCAATGCCACAAGAACGCCAATAATGGCAATAACGACCAGCAGCTCAATCAGAGTAAAGCCATTCCGTGTAGCTACTTTTTTCATTGCACCAATACTTCTAATAATTTTGCCTCTATCGCTATTCAGCATTGGTTTTTGAGAAATTCTTCTGCTGCTTCAATAAATAGACACAGCCATTCTAAAATTTCCACCGTGTAAAGAAAACGATTGGAGTGCGAAGAATCTACCTATATTTACACCGAACAGACTTATAAAACGTACTTCACTTTTGTCGTAGAAGCAAGAAATCGGTAACTCTTCGGCTTCGATTCTCGTACAAAACAAAATATGCTGGTTCTCTAGCCACCTTACCCATTCCAATATTCCACACACTTGGTATCAATTTGGTGCACACCCCGAAACACGAGGAGCGGAAAAGCTGTTTGGTCTTTTGTTCTGTCAGGCCCACTATCCTGTACCACTGCACGCGGCTTTTGAACGACTGAGCCTAGCTAGCTAACTCGCACAAACCATGACATGAACTGCTCGTAACGGCATGTCGTGAAAAGAAAGGAATGAAAGACAATCAAACAAAGAACCTCTCATGTCATATGTTTTTTTCTTGCAAGTGTTTATCTTTCCTTGCACGCATTCGCGGCAGATCCATTTGAAGGAGCCGATCCAATTTGGAATTTACTCCATTCCCCCGCGGTGCAGAAAAGCCTTCGTATCAGCTCATCAAACCAGAAAAAAATTCGCTCTCTCCTCGATCGATATGATATTGAATTTCTTCCATATCGAAATCAGTCGCCAGACAAAACAAAGGCTGAGGTTGAAGAACTATGGAACAACATGCTGATTGAGATAAAGCCAAGTTTTTCAACAACACAATGGGCTTCACTGAGTCAGCTTGCCAAGAAAATTAAGGAACAGTCGATTGATAGCGTGCAAGGCCTGGGCATACGAATCAAAGCACCGGAACTACAGGACTCAGGGACTTGGATCAACACTGAGAAGCCGCTGCGACTCTCTGACTTACAAGGCACCGTGGTCGTTCTTCATTTTTATGCATTTGGTTGCATTAACTGTAGAAATAATTACCCGGTATATACTGATTGGCAACAACGGTTTGAGGGAAAAAATGTTGCACTCATCGGTATTCAAACACCAGAGACAAAAGCCGAACACAATGTTGATCTGATTCGGCAACGAGCCGAAGAGGCTGGCTTTACATTCCCAATTCTTGCTGACATTGAAAAAGACAACTGGCAGACATGGGGAAACTCAATGTGGCCGAGCGTTTATGTTCTCGACAAGCAGGGTTACATTCGTGAATTCTGGCCTGGTGAACTCCGCTGGGAAGGTGCAACTGGAGACAAGTATCTCCAGCAACAGATCGAAAAGCTGATGAGAGAATAGCAGTGGAACGTTGTTTTTGCCTCTACAATGACCAACTAGACAAGGTGAAGAGAATGTCGTGAACAAAACGGTGGATGGTCTTTGCTGACGTCATCATTGCATTTGTAATTCAGGGGGGCTCTGCTCGCAGACAGCATGTGCTTTCCCTTCAAAAATTTGGTTATTTATAATGAACAAAAACTGAATAGTGATACTTGCTTTTTTCGGTACATAGTAAATCTGTCAGGAAAAATGATGAAGAATATTTTACTCGTTGCAGCCATCGTACCGTTCATGAGTGCAGCAGGACTTGCAGATGACACCACCATGCCAAATGTCATTGTGATCTACACCGATGACCAAGGATATGGAGACGCAACATGTCTCAATAAAAACTCAAAATTTGCTACGCCAAATATTGACCGACTGGCAGATGAAGGAATTCTTTTCACTGATGGCCATTGCTCTGATACGGTGTGTACACCATCGCGTTACGGCCTCTTGACCGGACGCTACAGCTGGCGAACAGAATTAAAACGTGGTGTCTTTCAGGCAGAGAGACCCTGTTTGATACCTGATCAACGAATGACTGTTGCTAGCTTCCTCAGAGACAATGGATATCAGACAGCCATGGTAGGAAAATGGCATCTTGGCATGGATTTTCCGGGCACCAGAACAACGCGTGACTGGAGCCAGCCTGTCCTTGATATGCCTCTTGATAAAGGCTTCGACTATTTTTGGGGAATCCCAGCATCGATGAATTACGGTGTGCTTGCCTGGTTCGAGGGACGGTTCGCCAAAGTTCCACCGACTGAATACACGACAAAAAAACCGAATAAAATTGCAATCGATGATTATCGGATCATGCCACCTTATGAGAAATCAGCATCTGTTAAAGACGCTAGTCCAACAGGTAATTTTTCTGGCAAGCTTGAGGTCGCACCTGACTTTACTGACATTTCATGCCTGGACCGTTTTACCACACAATCAATTGAGTGGATAAAGCAACGGGATACTGATAAGCCATTTTTTCTTTATCTTCCTTATACATCCCCGCATAAGCCAGTCATTCCTATGGATCGCTTTCGAGGGCAGGGAGAGGCTGGTGCCTACGGCGAATTCATGATCGAAACAGACTGGCACGTCGGGCGGATTCTAGATTTCCTTGAAAAGGAAGGACTTGTTGAAAATACGTTCATTCTATTTACTAGTGACAATGGTCCCGAAACGACTTGGAAAAAACGAAAGGAGCTATTCCAGCATGCCAGTAATGGGCCATACCGGGAAGGAAAGCGATCTATCTATGAAGGAGGTCATCGGGTTCCATTTATCGTCAGATGGCCGGACGGTATTGTCAGCCCGGGCCGAATATCTTCATCACCAGTCTGCCAAACTGACTTACTCGCAACGCTCGCTGAAATAGTTGGCGACTCGCTCCCACACAATGCAGGAGAAGATAGCCAGAGTTTTCTCCCCGCCCTGACACAGGTGACTACTGTAAATCGTGTACCGATGATTCATCACAGTAGTCGTGGTGAATTTGCAATTCGTGAAAATCAATGGAAGCTTGTGATGGGTTCCACAAAAAAAAGGAAGCAGGAAATCTATGACCTCTCGAACGATCCCGGCGAAACACACAATCTGATTGACACACAGAGGAAACGTGCCGGCACACTGCAGCAGAAACTGACTCATATCATACGTTCCGGTCGTAGCACCCAAGGGAACCCGGTGCCAAACGATACACCGTACTGGGATGATCTATTCTGGATGACAGAGGCCGAGTATCGGCAACCAGATCAAGCCATACAAAGCGTTGAAAAGAAAACAAAGATTCATCGTCTTGCTAGCACCCGTCGATCTGTCTTTGATGCTTTCGCGTACATCAATCGCTTACCAGAAGTGCCTTACGAAGATGAATCCTCGGCGGACTTTTCAGGCCGAATGGTTGGTCGCCTGGCAAACCAGGAAGGTCGAATTCTATTAAAATCTCCGCCCGGCATGAGCAATTTGGCTTACGAAGGATTCAAAACATTCATTCGTTATGAAGGCGATCAACGCGTCGGCAATTGTGCGGCCTGCCACACTCTTCCGGACTTTACCGATGGCAGATCACATAGCGTCCAACCTGGCATGGCAAAGGTCCCAACAACCTCGCTACGAAACTTAAACAAATCTTCGCAGGCACTGCGGGAAATAATTGATCAGAAAATTGAATACGCGAAAATCAAACAAAAGGGAGGTGCTCCAAAAATCAGCGATGCCTACTCTCAGATACGATTACATCACGATGATGTCTCTGGGCTCGTTGCTTTTCTAAAGATTTTACAAGATATTCCGGAACAAACGTTTCGGCAACTTATTCTTGATTCGGAAGTGTTTGATCCTTCTGGCACGCCTGAATAAAGATCGGTTGCAACTCAATGTAACATTGTTCGTATGAGCAATTGGTCGAGACATCCGTAACGCATGAATCATTCGTCACTTCCCACGTACCAAAAAGAATCAACACGACTCGATCACACACCGTACGTATTTTTCAAGTCTTTTCGTGGAGTAGTCTTTAGGGATATGCAGAAAACCACACCGTGCATCATTTTGAAGGCACCATGCCATGCTTATCCACATCGAGTAATTGCAGACATAGTTGCCAGCATCGTATGTCACTGTTGTTTCCGAGGTGTGCGGAAGTGAGAGGTTTACAAACCGAGCTTGTGCAGAATGGTCACGTTTATGTGCACGCCGTTCAATACGCAACTTACGAGCACGCGGATGCTGACCTAAACCAAGAATGACATCTGGCTGTACCGTTTCAAATATAGTTTCAAACATGTGACGACTGAAGCGGACCTCAAACACTTCTTTGAAGACATTCCGCGGCAGTTTCATACTTCGAAGGAGCACTTCAGTGATATTCGAGGTGTACTGCTGATATGGACCAAAACCATAAATAAGAATGCGCTGCATGGTAAGAACAGAAGAGAGAGGAGCTAAATCCACTGCGTCGCAATGTCGTTCTCGTGTGTAGTATCAGACTTTCATCATTCGCTACAGCTCGACATGGGTCTACGGTAAAGGAACTGTCTGCAATCGCTGCAGACCTTCGTCATCCTGCAAAAGTACAAGTAATGATTCCTCACCCTGTCGATCCATTTCAAGTGTGCCATCAAGTGAATCAACCGTCTCGTATGATTGACCAGCCGTCCCTCCACCACGAACAGGCTCTGCTAATTCAGGTGCATCACCAAGACCATCTGTTGGTATCTTCATCACGCCACGCGACGAGTTACTCAATAGAAGGTATCCTTCCCCGTCTTGTTCATACGAAACCATATCGAGGGGCCGATTACGGTTTCCGAGTTCAGCAACTGTCGTCGCACCCACAGAGTCTCCTGCATTACTGAGATCTTTCACCGGTATCTTTACGAGTGGTGTACAGACATACGCTCCAACAATTGTTGGTTCACCATCGATTACAAGTGGGACAAATGTCCGCATCGCTGCCGTGTCTTCTTCACGACCATGTGCAGCATGGTAAATCTGAACTCCGACACCACGTTCTTGATCACTAAATGGAAAACTCAGTTCACGAACGGTAGATGAGGCCACTGCATCACGGAGGCCAGAAACAAGAAGTTTGTTTTCAAAGAATGCCAGATCTGTTATCGAATCTACACGAGGATTTCTAGAACGCCTTCCTTTTTGAATGACCTTATCTTCTGGAGCATCATTCAAAACGGCTGATGAAGAAGGGCATGCCTGCAAATCAAGGACCTCGAAATCACTGTTACCGACAACCTTCACAATTAGCGGCTTCTGATCAGCGTGCACTGCAAGAAAAGGCGTACCAGTGCGAGGATTTACAACGAGATCTTGGACAGCAACCTGCTCCGCCTTGGTATAAGCGGCGAGCTTTGCCAGCACATCATCAATCTGTATCGACTGACCGTGCGAGCCCACATCTGAATGTCCTGCCGCAACAGCAAAAACCGTTGCCGCTTTTGAATCACCGATAAAAAGGATGTCGTCTGGACCAAAAACAAGTGTTGTCGCCGACTTGAGATCAACATTTTGCTTCTTCATCCCCCTGTATTCACGGGCACGGAGGGTTGCTGATGAAAGCCCAATAGAAGCGATAACACCAACGCAGAGACACGCTCGAAAAATCATTGCAGACTCCTCTTTTTAAAACTCATGACCGTAGATATTCCCAACAGCATGCCTGATACCGTACTTCTTAAGTTCATTTATTTTTCAGCCATCTCGTCCAGTCTCTTTTGTGCTGCCATTGCCGGCTTCCAATAATAGCCTTCCTCATTCTGACAGCGACAATCTTTATAATCTCGAAGTAGATTATTGTAGGCGGCCGTAGCTTCCTCGTTCTCCCCTTGATTCCGTAGCGAAGTGCCAAGAATCAGAAGACATGTCCCCACGCTGTTGAGTTCAGGAAAGTCTTCTGCATTGGAGTTTGTGATTGTAGCCCCAGACTTCTGTTGTTCTAAAGCTTGCTCTGTGCATTCCTTGAAACACGCCTCCGTAAGACGAACAACTTCTTCATGATTTCCACTGTGAAGGGCTTCCCAAGCATTACTCACATAATCAACTGTTTCACTATCACGAGAGACTTCTTCCGCAAGAATGTGAGTAGTGATAAAGAAGCAACACCCAAGAACTATTGATATCGTTTTTATGATTGTCACCATCTTGAGACTCCTAAGAAACTTTCCTGTGCCATAGCTTTGTTCTTCATTCAGAATATCAGATCCTAACCCCTTGGATCCAAATCCTGTCTTGGTTTCCAATCACTACTTCTCACTCATTGAGAATGTGTTCAATACTGTCTCTGCGGATGGAACCGGTCTTCCGGCTGACCAGAAAACGCCGTTCACTATAACCCGAAGAGCGTTTTGGTTTGTAAAATCTTTTGCGTGCCCAAGCGATGTGGTAAAGACACGATTTCCATATGAATTCTTCCATATCCAAGCAATCGGTGCTGACATGGTTTGGTCCAGTTCATGAACTCCAAATTGATTTGTCACAGTACCAACACGCTTTGAATGTCCAGTACCGATCAGCAAAGGCTCAATCCCCGGTTGTGCATCGATAAGATAGAGCGTGCCTTGTGACTCCCATCCATCTATATCTACTCCATGCAGTATTGGATGCCGTGCAGCATGAGCTGCAGGCTCCACCTGAGTCTTTCCAGCCAGATGAATCAGATACGGAGAACCCAGAACCTTTTGTCCGAAATCATTATTGAGTGCATGACGCGGATGATCCTTTGGATAATTAAATGCGTGCGTGCTCGTTCGAAGACCGACAACTGCTTTACCCGACTCAATAAATTCTGTGATATGGGCAAGCTGGTCATCTTCCAGCTGGAGAAAACGCATGAAGAATATGCCGACATCAGCATCTTTGAGTACTTCAAGTCCAGGCAGACCACGTTTATCTTTCTCAGGATCCCACGCCGGATTGATGACTGTTGTGCGGAAACCCAGTCGCTCGAGTTCAGTCGCAAGGAACGGCATCGTCAACTGTGGTGAATAGTGATGGGTGCCAACAACAAGAACTACATGTGGAGGCTGCGCCGCGCCTAAAAATTCACACCAACAGACTACTCCGAACAATGCCATGGCATAAAAATATTTACTCATGCTGTTCTTCACTTTCTGTCCACGAAGTAGGGCAGAGTCAGTTCGTTCATGAAATGGGATGAGTCTTATCGTTTCGGTAGAACCACTCGCGTATATGGGCTCGAGAGATATGTTTCGTAGGCACGCCCATTATGCTTCACTCTGCTGAGATAGTTACTGAAGAAATCAATCTGCTCCGCGTTGGCATCAAGCTCAATTTCAGCAACCCAAACACCTCGTCGATCATCGTAGTGCATCTCTGCAAAATTATCATCCGGAATGGGCTCACTAAGATAGTGTGGGCTTCCATCAGGTGCTCGATCGAACATCCACCAGATGCTGCCGCCTTCTGGTTCATACCCGTCTGGAAACTCCACAATCACTTCAATCGCATTATCAACCAATGCATGTTCAACTTTTGGAGGTACGAGCAATCTGCCACTGATCTCTTCTGGAAAGAAATGTGTCAGCAGAAATGCTGACTTATTCGACTGACCTCGCTCCAATCGAGGATGTCCCCTTTTCCCATGTCCTGTGTTAGCTCCTAAATACACCGGGATATCCGGGTGCTCTGCACCACCCCAGGCCATATCGTACGCTACACAATCATGCGTTCCTGGATGAAAGAGCATCGCAACGCCACGGCGCCGAAGGTTCTTAAGGTTTCGAGAGATAAATACTTCGTCTGATATTTCACGAGTAAAGGTCTGAAGGTCTTCCCATGTATGGCCTTGTTCCAAAACTTCTCTATTAAATGTTGGTCCATAATGTCCCCCAGAAAAAGGCCCTCGCCTTCCTTCCTGTGAATCAAGTTCCTTCCATGCAGCACGATCACATAGCCGCAAAGGTGAATCCCAAATTGGTGACACTGTGGCATGCACGGCTGTCATACGATCATCATGCAATATCGCCATTGAGGGTGATGCACCATTTTTCGATCCACCAGTTACAGCAACTTTGCCTTTTTCAAAATGAGCTGACTCGGCATACGCAGCAGTAATCGCCCGCATCAACGTTGCTGGCCAAGCCCAGTATTGAATTTTTACATGTGGATTCAGCGTTCTCGCGAAACGTTCCTCAGCTGCTCTCGCGAGATCTCGTTCGCCGTAAGTGCCAGGCTCCTGAACAACGGTAAACACAAGCCCGACACCACCATTCAGAAGTTCTCGAAAGACTCCATTGGGGCGAAAGTCTTTCTCCAGACGAGCAGGCGTACTGCCACCAGTCAGATGAAAACCCTTTGCCTTTTGACTGGCTGGTACAACCATCCGTACGGGAATACGAAACTCTTGGCCAGGCCACAGCTCACCGACATTGATCGTGACTAACTTTTGTCGTGTCACAATCTCACCTTCAACAGGATGCCAGTCTTGAAGAACCTCGACATCTAACGTCGAGGGGTTGCGTATGGCATCCATATCGAAAATTTCAGCAACCAGCACGCCAGAAAGTATGGTCAACATTCCAATACTGACCAAGCATCGAGCGATACGACGTACTATGGGAGCACCCCACTGGAGTGAGACTGATGCAATCGTAACTATCATTGGAATAGGCCTTTGCATTGTGTGACTTCTAACCATTTTAGAACATCTAAAACAAACAAGTTCAGATAGCAGTGCATACGCGTACTCGTTGTACTGTAGATGCGCCTCGTGAACAACAAATTGCTTAGCCACAGGGCCTATAAACACTCTCCAGTCATTCTGGAAAAAGGCCGACGAACAGTTTGTGCTTCGTGTTTTGCACTCGAGAGCAAATCACATGACTGACGACAATCAGAGTCAGTATGGGCTGCTGGTACTATTAAATATTTTCGAGCATACCTGTGGCATCACCGTGCATGTTGTCCTGGACACCAAAACGGTCCAGCATGCTTGCATAGAGATTCATCAGTGGTGTTTTACTCGGATATTGGACATGCCTACCAGGATGTAATCTGCCATCTCCACCACCAGCAAGGAGAATTGGCAGCCGGTTGTGATCATGTCGGTTGCCATCACCAATACAGCCTCCGTAAACAAGCATTGTTCGATCAAGGATTGATTTATCACCTTCTTGGATCGACTTCAGCCGCTTGAGGAGATACGCCAACTGCTCAGTGTGAAAGCGGTTAATTTTCTTAATCTTTTCCTGCTTTTCAGGATCGTTTCGATGATGTGAGAGTGAATGATGTCCTTCGGGTACTCCAATAAAATCGTAACTACGATTACTTCCTTCATTTGCAAAGACCAGTGTTGAAATCCGAGTGGCATCAACCTGAAACGCCATAACGAGAAGATCTGCAAGTAACCGTAGATGATCCCGATAGCTGTCAGGAATACCATCCGGCTTTGTCATTTTTTTTGTACTGGTTGATTCTTCCTGCGATGTTCTTTGGACCCGCTGCTCAAGTTCCCGAACACTCGTGAGATATTCATCAAGCTTTCGCTTATCTGCCTGTCCAACGACCTGTTGCAACCGTTTTGCATCATCGAGTGCAAAATCCAGAATACTCCGACTAAACTTCAGCCGATTTGCCCGCATTTGTTTTGATTCACCGGCACGTGTTCCTTCAAACAAACGCTCGAAAATAAGCCGCGGATCCTTTTCTTTTGGAACGGGCTGATTTTCACTCTTCCAAGAAATTGTTGAGGAGTAGGCGCAACTATACCCAGAGTCACAACTCCCACTTGTTTTGCCACCTTCAGCACCTATTTCGAGTGATGCAAATCGTGTCCGCCTCCCTGCGGCTGCAGCAGCAATCTGATCGACCGACACGCCGGCTTTGATATCAACACCATTTGTCTTGCGCGCCTGCGCACCCGTTAAAAAAGTTGCCATGGCTCTGGCATGATCACCACCTCCATCACCATTCGCATTCGCATGGTGTTGGGCAAGACCACTGAGAATACTAAAGTCATTTTGTAATTCGCGAAGTGGTTCAAGGGTTGGGGGTAGTTTATATCCACTACCCTCTTCCTGTGGCGTCCAATTCGTCATATGGATGCCGTTGGGTGCATACACAAATGCCATCCGCAGTGGTTCTTTTTTTCGACCATACCCTGCTGCAGCCTGAACAGATACTGGAGCCATCGCCTCGAGAAGTGGTAGTGCAATACTGACCCCAGCGCCTCGCAAGACGGTTCTTCTTGAAAGTTGGTTTCTCATTGGCTCTCTCCAGATTCGCGCTGTCGAAATGCAGGGCTTTTTACAATTTCTTCAACCATAACAGCAAAACGATCGTCATCACGTTTCAGTCGATTCACAATTCGTTCCACTGCACATGCATCGTAGTATTCTAACCCCCTGCCGAGGGCAAAAGTCAGCATTTTCTCTGAGATACATCGACGGAAATCATCCCGCCGCTCGAGCAAAAGACGGCGTAACTCGTGCGGTCCATCAAATGTTTGTCCAGTCGGAAGTTCTCCAGTCGCATCAATTTCTACAGTTCCTTCACGATCTCGCCACGCTCCGATCGCATCGTAATTTTCAAGTCCAAAGCCAAGTGGATCCATCATTTTATGACATGAAGCACAGGCCGGATCTGCACGATGTTTTTCCATTTGCTCCCGCAATGATCCGGTGAGTTGTGCTGAATCTCCTTCGGCAAGCTGTGGCACATTTGGTGGTGGCTCTGGAGGTGGGGCATCAAACAGATTTTCAAGAATCCATTTTCCTCGCTTCACTGGACTTGTCCGGGTCGGGTCCGATGTGACTGTCAGAATACTGGCCTGTCCAAGCAGGCCACCTCGTCGACCACCTGCAAGAGAAACTCGTTTGAACTCGGGGCCAGATATTCCTGATAGCCCATAGTGCTTGGCAAGGCGATCGTTCACATACGTGTAGTCCGCGTCAAGGAAATCAAGGATACTTCTGTTGTCTGACACAATCGTACGAAAGAAGAGTTCGGTCTCTCGAAGCATTGCTTCCCTGAGTTGATCATCAAACGCTGGAAATTTCTTGCGGCTGGGGCTTACTTCTTCTAGGCCACGAAGCTGAAGCCATTGCCCTGCAAAGTTTTCAACGAGTGCCTCTACTCGATCGTCTTTCAGCATCCGCCGCGCCTGCTGAACAAGCTGTTCTTCGGTATGCAGTTCACCTCGTGCAGCAGCAGCAAACAATTCATCGTCCGGCATACTACTCCACAGAAAATATGAAAGTCGTGTAGCCAATTCAAAATCATTCAAATCACGCACTGCACCCGGATCTGGATCCATTTCCATCCGGAAAAGAAATGATGGAGAAACGAGTATGGCTGCGACTGCCAGCTGTGTTGACCGTTCAATGGTCTCGCCGTTTCGGCGAGCTAATGAAAATATTCTCCCAAGACTCTCAACCTCTGTGACAGTTGCCCGCCGACGGAAAGCCCGCGATGCGAGTGGATTCAGCAGTTTCTTGATGGCCTCCGTCTGTTTCGTGACGGTTGCGGCGGGATCAATTGGGGGCTGAAAAAATCGTGTATGAAATTCAGGGAGTGATTCAGGCAATACGCCGAGCGGTCCGATCAATTCAATTGAATCGACATTGAGATTTCTATCAAGCTTTTTCCCTTGTGGTCCTGACTTCAGATAGAAATCATTGAGAAATGCAACACCAAGCTGGTGCTCACCCTTTTTCAGATCAAGAGTTACTTCAAAGTCTGTTGGCTTGTTCCGATCATTCCGCACAAGTTCTTTTCGTAATGGCTTTCCATCTAAACCAACCAGCATGAAGCAGGCTTGATTTCCTGCCTGATCCCCCCACGCCCGCACCCGCAAGACATACTTGCCGGTATCTTCCAACGTAAAGTCTCGTGTAACCTGACCACGCGTGGGGAAACGCTTCCCTTCAAACTGTCGACGCGGTGCTGCCTCAACATCTGTACTCGCGATAATTGTTCTGACAATCTCATCAGCGGCATCGACATACCGCTCAAAGAGAACCGGAGAGACAGACAAGACATCACCAATATTATCGAATCCATATCCAACATCATCACTTGGAAACGTCTGTGCAAGTTGGAGATCAACTCCAAAAAGATCACGAATTGTATTGTCATACTCGTGCCTGTTCAGTCGCCGAATCGTTACCCGACCGGGCCGCTCAGGACCAACACAATCTACTTTCAGGGCATCATCAAGAATCCACTGTGCAATGAGCTCTCTTTCTTCATCAGAAGGCTGCTCTACATCATCAGGAGGCATTGCCCTGCCCTGCACCTGACGAAGGATTCTTTTCCAGTTTTCTCGATCGATTGTACGAGCATGACTCGCTGTATACGTATCAATGGCAATGCCCGACTCAGCCTCATCACCAGCGTGGCAGTCCACGCAGTAACGCCCGAGAAGAACTTGCACCTCTTCAAAAGGTACTGCATGCGCGCAACGTACAAAAAGGCTCACCAGTACTGTGGCCATCCCAACCCTATAAGGCAACAAATATATGAACCGTGATAATTTCAAAAAAACGGGTGCCGTGTTTGCGATCAACTTTTTAAGTACTTCGACCGAGTGGATAGAACCAGATTCGGCCTTCTAGGCGAGCGAACAACTCGATATTGAATCGGTCACCGTGAATCCAGTCAATCCATGAACAGTAGCGAGTGGTGAGCTCATTTACCTCTCGCTCACCCAGTTCGATTTTAGTCACCCCGGTTTTCGAGGGAAACCGCGTGAATAACGTCGTTTCGCAGGCCAAACGTTCTATTTTCACAAATAAGGGGCTTTTGAAGGCCTTCAAATAAAGGGCCTCTATATATAGACGCACAATGAGATGTCCACGATCGGTGAACGCAGGCGGTATTGAGTAGTCGTTATTTGCAGTCAAAACTGAAAGAAGGGGATATTTCGATGAAAGTGTTAGTCATCCCTTTGTGTACGCTGCTTGGACTTGCCAGCGTGAACGCTATCCAAGAGCCCATGACTCCATTAGAAGAGTACCACATACAGGAATACTTGTCGGAACTTGAAGAGTCCATCACACCGAAATTTGTAAAAGACATATTTGAATCCAAAGAAATGTGAACTGCCTCGATGGGTGACCATGAAAATAAAAAAGACCGTGTCGTGCATGCAGCTTTCGGATGTCGTACCGAATTACTTACCTACGCACGTTCACTTCTTGGGAACTTTGCAGCAGCAGAGGATGCAGTGCAGGAAGCAATGATTGTCGTCATGAATAAATATGATCAGTTCCAGGAGGGTACATCGATCTTGGCGTGGTGTCGCTCGATTGTCCGGCTTGAGGTGCTGCGTGCAAAACGTCGGTATCAGCAAGACATGTCACTTGCACAACGACTCTTAGACGATGCCATTGATGCAGCCTTTGATGAATTTCAGATAAATAGAAAACATGATGAGTCAACGTCTCGGCGCGATGCCATACGGCATTGCCTCAAAAAAATTACTGATCGCGGCCTCGCTGTCTTGAAATCACGATTTACAGATGAACTTGGATATAAGCAAATTGGGGATCAGCTTGGCATGACCGTTGAAGCGGTACGAAAGGCACTCTTTCGGACGAAGAAGCAGCTTCATTCGTGTGTTGAAAGCAGACTGAGAGTTGCCTCATGAATACCAATCAAAGCAGAGATGAATTATTTGAGCGTCACTTGCAGGGTGAATTAAGTGACGTTGAAAAAGAACACGTTGCCGAACTGCTTGATAGCGATGCTGCCGCGCGTCAGCAGTTCGTTGAACTTGCTCAATGGGACACCGAGCTTGGTGAAACGATACGCGAACATGCAGAGCCTGTAGACAATGAAGACCTTCTGCCGTCAGGCAAAAGAACTAGAGAACGCGGAGTTGAAAACACATTTTGGCTTTCTCCGTTCGCGACGTTCACTACCGCTACCGTTTTGTTCATCCTTTTCAGTAGCTTCCTGTACCTGCAGAGACGAACAGGTTTTGCTCCGGAAGAAAAAATCGCTCTCTCACAAACAGCGAGCAGCCCAATTGCCACGATCACCGGGTTGAAGGGTTCACTACTCTGGACAGGGAATCAGGGTGAAGTTGTGCTCGACATGCATGTCGGAAGAGAACTGACAGGAGGCACAATTGAGGGCCTGGCTCCGGACTCATGGTTTGAATTGCAGTTTCAAGACGGATCTATTGTGACCATCTCAGGCACGTCAATGCTCACCTTCGCAGATGTTGGGCAGAAGAAACTACGACTGAAGCAAGGGGCATTTACTGCAGACGTTGTCCCACAGCCCGTCGGCAGGCCAATGATCATTCAAACGCCATCGACCATGATTGAAGTTGTGGGAACACGATTTGAAGTGGAAGCATTGCAGGCGTTCACTACGGTGAATGTCCGGGAGGGAAATGTTCGCCTGAAGCATCTAGTCGATGGAAATGCAGTCGATATTCCTGCTGACTATCGTGTGATTGCAGAAGCTGGTGGTGATCTCTCGCCAATGCCGCTACCAGCCGCAGAAAATTATTGGAAGAGTCAGCTGGATGTACAGGCTGGAGGGTTTGGAAAGTGGCTTTCGGCAACAAAAAAAAGACCAGCTGCTCAAAAGGCTCTTCCATTCATTCCAGTTAACAATCCAAACGTGAGCCTGTCGCTCTTATCAATTCCTGTTTCTGGGCGGAGCGGACCACCTGTTGTTCTCACTCCGCATGCTACGTTCCGTGTTCGTGGTCGACTGCATGATTCGGCACAAGTTCACTTTGGTATTGCTGTGTCATATGGCAATGGTGAATTTGCCGGAATGTTTCGTGGAGACTTATTGAAAAAACAACCTGTTTCTGAAATCGCTGAACAAAAAGAGTTTGAGGTCATCTATCAACTCAGCAACTTTACCGTTGATCCATGTGTTCGTAAAAAACAAGACTCGTTGGCACGCACGCCTGATGGGCTCTATCTCGATCGGCTCTGGGTATTTACAAATACGGGGAGCTCAAGTGGGCTCACGGTCCATGAAGTAGAATTAATTCCGGGGAAATAAGATGAGCATCATCTAGAAATATCTATATCAACAGATGCTTACTCATGAAAAAAGGCACGTATCCGAAATGAGATCTACCAACAATGATTCACGCATGACGCATCATCGTGCATTCACGCTCATTGAGCTCCTTGTTGTTATTGCCATTATTGGAGTTCTTATAGGCCTTCTTCTACCAGCCGTACAGCAAGTACGTGAGTCTGCTCGAATGCTGTCATGCAAAAATAATTTAAAGCAGATCGGTCTCGCGCTTCATAACTACCATGATGCAAATCGTTCATTCCCTCCGTTTTTTACCAGCTCAGGAGGAAACGATACACGAATCGCTGATCAAACTGGTAAGAGTGCAAATTGGTGCGTTCTTATTCTTCCCTATATGGAACAAAGCGTGATCTACGATCAGTGGGACTTTGATCTCCCCCCACATCAAAATCCTCAGCGATCGGAACAAATCACTGCCTTTCTTTGCCCATCTGATTCGAGTTCGAGCGGTGAACTATGTGCCTATGCGGGTGGCAACTGGGCTCGTGGAAATTATGGAATGAATGTTTCACCGTGTCATCATGGCATACAAGACAATCAGTCTGACGGTGGGTTTGGTGCAGTCAATTCTTCGATCCGTATCCGAGATTTTCGTGATGGCACATCGAACACGGTAGCGATCAATGAATTGCGAGCAGGCCTGAACAAAAATGATCTTCGGGGATGCTGGGCCATGCCGGGGTTAGGGAGCGGAACCGCCGCCATGTACAACGATGCAAGCCGACCAAACAGCCGCCAGCCATACTCAGATGATATGGAAAACTGTGCTGTATCTGGATCACTTGGCACGCCACCCATGGGCTGCTACGACAGTCAGTCAACGGGACAGATGACGGCGCGAAGCCAACACCCAGGTGGAACACAGTTTTTGATGGCCGATGCCTCTACCAGATATGTGACAGAAAGTATTGATTTCAAAGGCGCTCAAAATAATTGTGGACCCGCAGAGCAACGAGGAATATGGCAAAAAATTCATACCCGAAATAGTGGTGAAGTTGTAGGAGAGTTTTAATGGCTCCCTTCCAAAGGTGTACTCTTCAACGCACGAGTGGACTCGTTTCACTCTGCTTCACCGTTAGTTTACTTGCGGGATGCTCTGAGCCCTCGCCAAGCCTCAGTTTTATTGCATCTTCATTAGCACCGGAGCAGCGTGAGACCGGTCAAGCATTTGAGAATTCAATTGGTCTCATTTTTGTTCCAATTCCATCTGGTGAGTTTCAGATGGGTACGTCTTCAGACACCAAAGTGAAGTGGTCCAACACGAAAGATGAATCTCCACTGCATCGAGTTCAGATTTCGACACCATTTTTCATGAGTGTCTCTGAGGTAACTCAAGAACACTACATCATGGTGATGGATGAAACGCCTTGGCTTGACGAACCTTTGACAAAAGAATCGGTAAACACTCCTGCTACGTATGTTTCTCACAAAAAAGCTACAGGATTTTGTAAACGCTTGAGTGAAAAAGAAGGCAGGGTCTACCGGCTGCCAACCGAAGCCGAATGGGAATATGCCTGCCGCGGCGGCACGGTAACAGCGTTTTACTTTGGAAACAAACCCTTCAAGCTTGATGACTATGGCTGGTATTTCAACAATGCCTATAAGGCCAAGGAGCAGTATCCGCATCCATGGGGTTTAAAAAAACCGAATCACTGGATGCTTTATGACATGCACGGCAACGTGTGCGAGTGGTGCAGTGACAAGTACGACCTCTATCCCACAACACTGATAAAGAAAGTCACCACCGACCCAAAGGGGCCTGAGAAAGGACGCTTACACGTTTGGCGTGGTGGGGGATTTAGTAGCAACGCACAGGATGTTCGCTCGGCAACGCGACACATTTCTGGAGGATCGCACTTTAGGCCCGAGTATCTTGCCGGCTTTCGAGTTGTATGTGAAATGAAAGAACAAAACATCAAAAGCAGTGACTGAAAAATAACCATGCAATCCATATTCACAATGTTCTGCTTCCTATCACTGATTTGTATGCAGATCACCGTATGCAACAAAGCAACAGCAGATGAGACAACTAGTCGAGGTTCGTATTACGTGAATGGTGAAATCCATGTGAACACCTATGGTGCGTTAGAGAATAAGCCACTGACTGATGGACACAACGACTTCAAGCCTTCGTGGTCGAAGACGGGAGACATGCTGGTCTTTTTTCGGAGATTGAAAAACGATCCTGACGTTTCGAAATGGAAAACTGCAATACACATCATTCATGCCGATGGAACCGGGCTGCATCAATTGACCGACGGTACCCATACGGACTTCAATCAAACCTGGACCCGCGACGGGACAAATACACCGATCTGGAATCGAAAGAGACCACAAACGGGTGGTTACGTGGTGATGGCCAGCAAGGTTGGTGCAAAACCAGGAGAAGAAGTCGCTCTCACCAGCACAGGACATCACACCTGGGCCTACACGTGTCTTACTGATGGACGGATTCTCGTTCGATCGAATCCGACCGACCAAGGCATGGGGTACTACCTGATGACACCCGGAAAGAATACCAATCCGACATTCGAACGCATCGAGTGTGACTTGGCACAAACGGGGGTACTTGACCGAGTCAGTCTGTCACCAACCGAAACAAGAGTCTGCTTTGAGTTTCAACGAGGCTTCAAGCGGCAAGTCCCCGGACGCACGCTATACGTTGCAGATTTTGATGCAACGAGCTGCACGATAACCAACGCACAGCCGTTTGCAAACGAGCAAGAGAAACAGGTCTGGTTTGCATACCCGCGTTGGTCGAAAGACGAATCCTCAATCGTTTATCACGCAGGCGGCAAACTTTATATCTACAAACCCGAAGATGGGTCAACGCATAAGGTTTCGACAAATGACAAAGCAGACTATCGGTATCCACATTTTGAAGATGCACCAAAATAAGCACCTTTGTCTCCAACACATTGCTGAGAAGTGAAATGAAACGTTTTTCTATCAAGATCACAGCGAAAACAAGGCAATTCGCTCCGAAACTGTTGATCGCACTTCACTTCTTCATGTTTGTTTCTTTTCAGCAACAGGCTTATGCTGGCGCGAAAACAGCCAGGCCGAACGTCCTGTTTATCGCCGTCGATGATTTAAATGACTGGATTGGTTGTTTAGGAGGACATCCTCAAGCAAAAACTCCAAATATAGATCGGCTTGCATCACGCGGAATGCTGTTCGAACAGGCCTATTGCTCGGCGCCTTTGTGCAACCCTTCACGAATGGCGACGATGACAGGCTTGCGGTCATCAACAATCGATATCTGGAGTAACGAAGGCAGGTATGGTCAAGGCGATGCTATTTCATGGTTCCGCGACAAGCCAGAATTCCATGACTTGGTGACGATCCCACAGTACTTTCGTCAGCATGGGTACACAGCGGTAATGGGAGGCAAGATCTTTCATAAACCCAGTGGCAAGTTCTCTGACCCTGTCTCTTGGAATCATCAATATTCGACCAAGCATGGAACACCGTTTCCAAAAAATGGTCGTCTCCTGCATGGATTGAGTGACAAGATGGCACAAGAGTATTACCAAGATTGGGCAGATTGGCAGCCACTTGACATTCCGGACAGGGAGACAGCCGACAGAAAGACCGCCGAAGGCGCCGCTGCGTTCCTGCTGCGCGATCACGACAAGCCCTTCTTCCTGGCCTGCGGTATCTTTCGCCCGCACCTCCGCTGGTATGCGCCGCGGAAATACTTCGACATGCATCCCTTGGAGAAAATAAAGCTACCGGCCACCCTTGAAAATGATTTAGCTGACGTGCCGCCAAGTGGACGTCGACAAAGCTCTGGTGGAAGCCAGGCCTTTGGCGTTATCCGTGAACATGGGGAATGGAAAAAAGCGGTTCAAGGGTACCTCGCTTCGTGCTCATTCGCGGATGCCTGTGTTGGAGTTGTTCTGGATGCATTGGAAAAAAGTAAGTACGCCGATAATACAATCATCGTCTTATGGGGCGACCATGGCTTTCACATTGGCCAAAAAGACCGCATCTCCAAGCTAACGCTATGGGAACAAGGTTCGAAAACGCCGCTTATCATTTCCACTCCAGACTTGGCAGCGACTGGTGGCAAACAATGCCAGCAACCGGTCAGCCTCGTAGATCTCTACCCCACACTGGTCGAGCTCTGTGGATTGCCAGCCCGCGACAGACTCGATGGACGTAGTATCGCACCACTCCTTCTTCATCCGAAAACAAAATGGCCCAATCCGGCCGTAGTCAGCCTACGTGGAGACCACGCAGTCCGTTCCAAGCATTGGCATTACATTCGTTATAGCGCCGGTGATGAGGAGCTCTACGATGCCACCAAAGACCCCAATCAGTGGAAGAACCTCGCCAATGACACGCGATACACAGATATGTGAACTAAAAAAATGGCTCCCAAAAAACAAAAACACACAGTCCGGAAGCTATGCGACTGGAACAAAAATGACCGACTACCTCGGCCATCTCAGAAACAAAATGGAAAGACGTTTTCCACTACAAAGAGCAACCGAAAACCACCAAACGTCATCACCCTCCTCGTTGACGACCTCGGCTACCGCGACATTGGCTGTTACGGGGGGCCAGTCAATACACCGGTACTTGACACGTTGGCTGCCGAAGGCGTGCGCTTCACTGACTTCCACTCCGGGGCACCGGTCTGCTCTCCTTCCCGTGCCACTTTTCTCACTGGCCGTAACCACATCCGTGCCGGAGTCTATTCCGTCCTCAGTGAACAGCGTCACAAAATGCATCTCCTTCGGAGTGAAACGACACTCGCCGAGGTCCTGAAAGGCGAAGGCTTCGGCACCGCTCACTTTGGCAAGTGGCATCTCGGCATGCCTGTTAACGGGCGCAGCAATCCCACCCCGTCCGATCATGGATTCGACTACTGGTTCGGCCTGGTCAATGGTGCTAATCCGAGTCACAAAGATCCCACCAACTTTCTGCGCAACGGTAAACCCGTTGGGCCCATGAAAGGTTACTCCTGCCAGCTCGTTGTCGATGAAGCTATTGACTGGATCGACAAACATGGAACCGACGCACCATTTTTCATCAATATTTGGTTCAATGAACCTCACGCCGTCATTGCAGCCCCCGACGAGATCGTCTCCGAATATGGTTCGCTGAACGATCAGGCTGCCATCTACAACGGCACCATCGACAATACAGACCGTGCCATCGGGCGACTCATCAACAAGCTCAAAGAACTCGGCGAGCTCGATAACACGATCATTCACTACTCCTCCGATAACGGTAGCTACCGACAAGAGCGCAGCGGGGAACTGCGCGGCAAAAAGGGATCACATTATGAAGGCGGCCACCGAGTGCCGGGGATCTTCTACTGGAAAAGAAAGATCATTGGTGGTCGCGTTGAGAAAGAGCCTGCTGGAGCCGTTGACCTGCTTCCCACCATCTGTGGGCTTCTTGGCATCGAGAAACCTAAGAACGTCTTCCTCGACGGTTCAGACCTCACTCCTTTGCTCACCGGAACAGGTAATTTTGAACGTCATCAGCCGCTTTTCTGGATGAACGGCTCCACCATGGCGCTTCGAATGGGTAGCCACACCCTTTTGGCGCCGAGCACAGTCAGACTCCCTTTTGATAGTGCCAAGGCGAACCGTTTGCTGCAGCAGACCAAGACTGCTCTTGGGGACAACATTGAAAAGGAACTGGGCGGATTGGATCTGCGGTCCCGCATGTTCAACGGCCGATTTGCCAATCCAGAAGCCAACCGGCTGCGCGATGAATTTCGGTCCTTGTTCTACTTTAATGAAGCTTTGATCCCTCTCATGAAAAAAGGAGGTGTCGATCGGGTTGAGCTCTATGACCTCTCGAAGGATATCGGTCAGCAAAACGACATTTCGAAAAAGCATCCCAGGCTCATCGCACACATGAAAAAGCAGGCCAACCTCATCCACACAAGTGTCATGACCGATGGACCGGAATATGTCACCCCAGAGGATCTGACCGCAGCGAAGAAGCCCCGGGGAAACGCGTTACAACGGCCCATCGCCGAGACATCGAGTTCGAAAACCGCGGACCTCTTGGCTCGCATCGAAAAGAATTCCCTTCCAGACGGCTACCAAGGAAGCAGCCACCAGGCCTACGTTGACAAGGTCATGGCTGGTCTCACACCCAAACAACGCGCACGGGTCGGTAAACTCTGGAAAGAAAAACGCATTCTCTATCCAAACATGACCAATCGGGGAGCCTCTTTCGTCAAAATTCTCACTTACATTTCCGGAGGTAAGGGAGAGACCGGAGACGTTGAAAAAGGAAACACGAACTGAGTAAATACTATGAAACCTATCCACACATTTTTATGCTTCCTGATGCTGGCTACGTTTGCTTCAGCTGAAGAAAAGCAATCCAAGCCCAACGTAGTCATTCTGCTGGCCGATGATCTTGGATCAAAGGATCTCGGCTGTTATGGCGGGCCAGTCAAAACACCAGTGCTCGACAACCTGGCAGCGCGTGGGGTCAAGTTCACCGACTTTCACGCCGGGGCAGCAGTCTGCTCGCCATCGCGGGCGACTCTCCTTACCGGAAGGCAGAATCTCCGCACTGGTATTTACAGCGTTCTGCAGGATCACATGCACGACATGCATCTGCTGGAACGCGAAGTGACGATCGCAGAAGTGTTGCAACAGGCTGGTTATGGAACGGCCCACTTCGGCAAGTGGCACGTCGGGATGACCTCAGGCAAACGAAAAAAACCTACGCTTCAGCAGCACGGTTTTGACTACTGGTTCGGGCTCTCCAACGGAGCCAACCCAAGCCATAAGGATCCTACGAACTTTATGCGCAACGGCAAACGAGTCGGACCGCTGAAAGGCTATTCGTGTCAGTTGATCGTGGACGATGCGATCCGCTGGTTAGACGAGAAGAAGAATCCGGATCAACCGTTCTTCATGAACATGTGGTTCAATGAGCCTCACTCCAAACTGGCGGCGCCTGATGAGATCACCTCGATCTACGGCGACCTCAAGGATGAAGCCGCAATCTATTCGGCCACAGTCGATAACACCGATCGAGCCATTGGACGACTCGTTGCAAAGCTCAAAGAAACAGGCAAGCTGGACAACACCTTCATTATTTACTCCTCAGACCACGGAAGTTATCGGGCTGATCGAAATGGTGGATTGACTGGTGCCAAAGGATCGAAATTTGAAGGTGGATTACGATCTCCGGGTATTTTCTTCTGGCCGAATGGTTTTCGAGGCGGTCGTACTGAAGACACACCTTCAGGCTCGGTTGATTTACTGCCAACGATTTGCGGCCTGACCGGTATCGATAAACCCAAAGGCGTGCACCTTGATGGCGCTGACCTTTCACCGTTGCTCATCGAGAAAGGTGACTTGAATCGATCGCAACCCCTGTTGTGGCTTTCACCGTCATCGGGTCATCTCGCTACCTTGCGTGAAGGGGATTACACGCTGATGGGCTACTCTGATTACAAATTGCCTACGCGAATAATGCCAAGAAAAATGAATTGCAGCAGAAGCTGGCCAGATTGGCAGGCATCAATCCGCGGGCGCCCAACCTGGGTTCCCGCGTCACCAACACCACCTTCTCCAGCCCCGAATACAACCGGCTGAAGAGTGAGTTCGTTCGTGCACGGACCTTCCAGGAAGCGTGGATTCCAACGATCAAGGCAGGCGGGTTTAGCCGGTTCGAACTGTACGACTTAAAAACTGATCCGCAACAAAAGAAGGACATCTCAAAGCAACGTCCGAAAGTCACTGAGCGTCTCAAGAAAAAGCTGCTGGCGCTCTACAAGGATATTATGGCCGATGCACCGGACTGGTCTGCTCAAACTGGAACAGAAAACAAACAGGGAAAAGCGAAACAGAATCCTGAGAAAGGTCAGCGTGTTCAATCATCATCTCAAGACATTCTCAAGAAGATATCGCAACGCCCAATTCCTCGTGGCTACCGTGGCTCAAATCATCAATCCTACGTTGATGAACGAATGAAAAAATTGTCACCGAAGCAACGAACACGTCTGGGAGAACTTTGGAAAAAGGCCAGCACCGAACAGAATGAGGGCGTCAATAAAGGACAGCTCTTTGTCAAAATATTGGATTACGTCCAGTCATCAGGAAAACAGCACAAAAGTGAAGATACGCTGACAAGAAATGACACGTTTGCAGACAGCAATTACCAATTCCCTCGCGAACAAAAAGCTTTTCTTGAGAAAACAAAACGCTACTGGCATCAATGGCGAGGGCCAGAAGCTACTGGCATGAGTGCAACTGCTTCACCTCCTGTCACGTGGAGTGAAGAAAACAACATCCGCTGGAAAGTACCGATTGAAGGACAGGGTAACGCTTCTCCCATTGTGTGGGATGACAAGATATTTGTTCTGACAGCCGTTGATACCAAAGTTGTTGATCCAAGCCTGCCACCTCCAGAAGAACAGCCTGAGCGGGTTTTCGGCATTACATTCCCGAATACTGTTTTTCGGTTTGAAGTTCTTTGTTTGAACCGGTTCACTGGAAAAACGCTCTGGCAACAGACTGCAACTGAAAAAGTTCCCCATGAAGGCTCTCATCACCATGCCGACTTTGCCTGTGCATCACCGGTGACTGATGGAGAACGACTGTACTGCTGGTTTGGCTCTGCAGGGATGTACTGCTACAGCCTTGATGGAACATTGCTCTGGAAACGGGACCTTGGAGAAGTTCGCGTCGGAGCCAGCCTCGGTGAAGGATGCTCTCCTGTCCTTCATCATGGACGAATTATTATCGTCCGTGATCATTCTGGCCAATCATCGATAGAGGTCCTTGAAGCTGCAACCGGTCAAACCGTCTGGAAACGTACCCGCGATGAGAAAAATGCATGGGCAACACCTAAAATCTTTACAAAAGATGGTGAACGAACGCAGGTTATCACAGCAGCTTCAAATTTCATTCGCAGCTACGACCTTGATACCGGAGAGGTCATTTGGCAATGCAGTGGATTGACCGGCAACGTTACGCCTTCACCAGTCATCTATAACGACATGGTCATCTGCATGAGCGGCTATGAAGGCCACTCTGTCATGGCTTTAAAACTTGATTCGAAGGGTGATGTTTCTGGAAGTTCTGCAGTTGTTTGGTCAGGCGACAAAGGAACTCCATACATTCCATCTCCACTCCTATTTGATGACCAGTTGTATTTCACCCAATCCAACAAGGGAATTCTTACTTCTTTAAATGTCACCACTGGTGAAGCAATCATCGAACGAACACGCCTGCCTGATATTCAAAATATCTATGCGTCTCCTGTTGGTGCCAACAGCCATGTTTATTTTGCCGGCCGAACTGGTGCTATTGTCGTACTCAAACACACAAATGAATTGAATGTTGTTGCTACGAACAAACTTGATGATGAATTTAATGCCTCACCTGTACCAGTAGGCGACTGCCTTTATTTGCGGGGCCGGCAGTATCTGTACTGCATTGGTGAAAACAAAAACAACTAACTGCACTATCTGATTGTGAGAGGATACTATGAAAACCAAACGAGTTTTTTGCCTTGGTGGGAAAGATGCCATGAAAAAAAGTGTGGTTCTATTTTGCTCTAGTCTTACAGTACTGCTCAGTTGCGCTTTCAGCCAAGCAGCAACGATTCAAGGGACTGTCGTCAATGAAAAGAGCATGCCCGTTGAAGGTGTCATGGTTTCAGCAATTGACACTGAGCATCGAAAATGGACATCTGTATTCACCAAACCGGATGGCTCTTTTACCATTGATGGGCTCAGGAACTGTAATTATCGGCTCCGTACTCGCCTCATGGGGCTCGCAGATACCTGGCTGAGCAGCGTGTCTGCGAACACAGATAATCTTCACATCCAGACACGCCCAGCAGTTGGTGAAGAGCTCGAATTACAGCGACCGGCAAACAGTGCCTTCAGCATGTTGGATTTTGAGGATTCACATGCCAAGCTCAATTTCAAAATGATGTGTTCCTACTGCCATCAAGTTGGAACCGTGGGTTTTCGAACTCCAGAAGAGCCTGTTGACTGGGAGACCATGCTCAGGCGAATGGATGGATTCGGTGGGCTGTTTCCACATACAAAAGAAACCATCATTCCTCGACTGATGGAAACGTACAAAGGAGACGCCGTCAAACAATGGCCAACTTTTGTGCCACCACCAGCTCCAACAGGGCTTGCTGCTGCTGCCACAATAACAATGTGGGAAATGGATGAACTGCTCCAAGGATCGTTTCATGATCTGGAACTTGGCCGTGATGGAAGAGTCTATGCGGTCAACATTCAAAACGGAAAGTTGATTGCACTTGATACCGAATCGGGTGAGCAAACAACGTACAAATATCCGAAAGGAGCCTACGGCCCTCATTCAATTGAAACAGCCAATGATGGAAGCCTGTGGACGACCATGTGTGCAAGTGGCAAGATGGTTCGCTTTGATTTCAATACTGAGCAATTTGAAACCTACAGCAGTGCGGAGGCACCAAAGACACGTGGGAATTACCCACATACATTACGAATCAATCCGAGTGATCCTGAAGGATTGATTTGGTACACCGATGCCGGCTCCAATTCATGTTTTTCGATTCATCCAACAACACACGTCGTCAAAGAATACAAACTCCTTGATGCTGGTCAGGCGACTGCCGCTGGTCGTGGTGAGTCACGAGGCATTACACCCTATGGCATCGATTTTTCTCCCGTCGATGGAATGATCTGGTATTCCAAGCTCAATGGCAACCGGATTGGACGAATTGACCCGTCGGTCGATGATGGCGCGATCAAAGAGTGGAACCCGCCTTTTCGTGGACCACGTCGGCTTCATGTAGCACCTGATGGCATGGTCTGGGTTCCTGGCTTTGGGTCGGGTGTATTTGGAAAGTTTGATCCCACGACCGAACGCTGGACTGTCTACGAGTTGCCTGATGCTGAAAACCAGATTCCGTATGCATTAAATATCGATAAGGACGGCATTGTCTGGGTCTGTGGTACTGGAAACGACACAATTAACAGGTTTGACCCCGTCACTGAAACACTTGTTGAGTTCCGTTTACCAACCCGCGTCTCATACACACGTGAAATTGAATTTGATGATGAAGGCAATGTCTGGACCAGTACATCTGGACCAGCCCGTCATATGGAACGAGGCGTTGGAGCTGTGATCCGTATTTCGTTCCCTGACACGCTGCCAACACATGGTGGCACGCAGCTCATCGCAAAAACATACGACGGGAATCATGATGTGGGTAATCTTGCTGTGGTACCAAAACGCAGGCCTCCGAATCAGGGCCTGTTTCAAAAAATTAGTCAATCTCCATTACCAGCTGCCTACCACGGAAACAATCATCAAGAATATGTTGATGTACGGATGACTGAACTCAGTTCATCGCAACGACAACAGGTGAACAAGTTGTGGCAACAGTTCCGACGCCAGAATCCAAAGCGAAGCCGTGATGGCCAAATGTTTATTCGTATTCTAGAACACGTCGGGAGTACCGAGCCGGATGCTATTCCAACCAGAAAGTTTGTAAAAAAATGGAAGCAGAATTATCGAGAGCTGATTACACAGGCAAATCATTTAGAGAATCGATCTCTCGACAATGGCCGATACGTTTTCGAACAGGCAGCCTGTAGCCGGTGCCATTCGATTGAAGGAAAGGGTGCAAAATACGGCCCAGACCTAACAGCGGTCTCAAAACGCTTTCAGGGCGGCAAGCTTCTGTTGCAGCTTGTGAATCCATCTCAAGAGATTCATAAGGATTTTAAAACACAGATGATCCTTGTTGATGATGGTCGTCTTCTGACTGGCTTAGTAGTCAATGAAACACCGGACCATGTAGAGATCGTACAGAACCTGCTTCGACCGGAGAACATTGAGCGAATTCAAAAGTCAGCGATTGAGGAACGAAAGGTTGCTGACGTTTCCAGCATGCCGAGTGGATTGCTCGATACCTTTACGGCTGAAGATATTCTTGACCTTTTGGCATTTGTCGAGTCCTCAAAGGCTATTCCAGCTACAAACCAATGAGACTATTTCGATATCTTCTCCGAAAGTATTTCGTCGCATGGGCGTATCTGCTTGCTACCCACATGCCGTTTGTACATGCGGAAAATGATTTTCATGCAGTTGAAAATCTGGTTCAAACAGCCTGTGTCTCGTGTCATGATGCAGAGACAGCGACACATTTGAACTTAAACGCCATCGATAAACCGTACGCGTCACCGGAAGCGTTCCAGCAATGGGTACTCATATTCGATCGTATTCAGCGTCGAGAAATGCCTCCGCCAGATTCTTTCGTGCCAAGTGATGAAGCGAGGCATGCCGCATTATCGACACTTAAAAAAGAACTTTCACAAATAAATAAACAGGCACGAAAACAGAATGGAAGAGTGCCCTCAAGGCGGCTGTCACGCCGTGAGTACGAACATACGCTCCATGATCTTCTGGGCATAGGTGGTGAAATTGCAAAATATCTCCCACCAGAAGATGAGTCAGGAGCGTTTGATGTCGTGGCGGCGAATCAGGAAATGTCCAGCGTCCACGTGAAAGGTTTTCTCAAAGCAGCCGAAGCCGCTCTTGATGAAGCAATTGAGTTGGGTCCAAAACCAAATATGAAACGTGAGCTTGATTATGCAAACTCGCGATACATGCAAATGTGGTTTGAACGACCCGTCCGCCGTGGTGGTGGCACAGTGTTTCGAGACAATGATGATCTCATCATGTTCCGTGGTGAAAACCACAACCTGCGATCGGATGCAAATGGCCTGCGATTTTCTGCTCCTGGACGATATCGGATTACGGTCACCGGCTCTGCGTATCAGCCGCGCTCGTCGGTGACCATGAGCCTCAAGCGTCAGAATGATATTCAGGGTAATAGTGAACTCTTTGCCGCATGGGATGTGACAGAGAAAATGCGAACTGTTTCAACGATTCACTATTTCCGGCCAGATGATTACTTTTATGTCAGTGCTGATGAACTTGAACCGGCACCTGATGGCAAACTCATTTACAACTCTCAACCTGCAAGTGAGTTCAAAGGAGAGGGCGTACGGGTTCGTGAGGTGCTTGTTGAAGGTCCGCTGGAAACTACGTGGCCTCCACGCCGAACACGATCCCTGTTCCCAGGTGTTGAATGGGAACGGACTGTAAATAGAAGATCGTACAGACCCGTTACAACAAAATCTCATTACCAACATATTCGTGACGCTGTGGCATCGCTTGCCCCCAGAGCCTTCCGAAGACCAGTCACTAAGAAAGAAATAACGGAGCTGACCAATCTCGCTATTCCGAGCCTCGAAGCCCAGCGTGGGTTTCTTGCCAGCGCTCGCATTCCATTAACAGCGATCCTCATTTCTCCACATACGCTCCTTCTGACGAACGATTTGCAGAAAAATAAGTCGAAGCTAACCGACCATGCGCTTGCCTCTCGACTTTCATATTTTCTCTGGCGAAGCCCTCCTGACGAAGAGTTACTTCGATTAGCGAGCGAGGGAAGGCTCTCTGATTCAAACACGCTGTCTACTCAGGTAGATCGACTCTTGGCTGATAAAAAAAACCAACTCTTTATTCATGATTTTACAGATCAGTGGTTCGAACTCGATCAGATTGATGCAACGACACCTGATATAAAACTGTACCCTGAATATGATGATGTCTTACGTCGAGCAATGCTTGCTGAGACACGAGATTTTTTCTCGTATCTGCTGAAAGAAAATCTGCCAATCCATAACCTGATTGACTCCGACTTTACATTCCTGAACCGCCGTCTTGCTGAACACTATGACATCAAAGGCGTATTCGGCGAAACGATGAGGAAAGTCTCCTTGGACGCATCGAGCCCTCGAGGCGGTATTCTTGGACATGCCTCAATTGCAAAAGTGACTGCAAATGGGAGTGTCACAACGCCCGTCAAACGTGGCAATTTTATCCTTACGCATGTGCTGGGGCTCCCACCAAACCCACCACCGCCAGACATTGCCACAATTGAACCAGATACACGAGGCACTACCACCATTCGTCAGATGCTTTTAAAGCATCAGTCGGTTGAAACATGTGCTAGATGTCATCAGCATATCGATCCACCAGGTTTCGCAATGGAAGGCTTCGATCCGGTTGGTACGTACCGGCAGCACTATCGCATTGGTAAAAATATGAAACAAAGTCTTCAACCTGGATTACGGTTAAAGCGAGTGAGTTACAACTCAGGCCCGCGTGTAAACACGTCTGGGGTCACAGTCGAGGGCGATGTTTTCCAAAACATTCGTGACTATCGCAAATTACTTCGTGAATCAACAAAACAAATTGCACGAAATACTCTCTCGCAGTTGATCATTTTCGCGACGGGTGGTGACATTGAATTTTCTGATCGTGATGAAGTCGAACGCATTCTTTCTGCGACACAAAGCGACGGATATCCTCTCCGAAGTCTTGTCCACCACGTTGTTACAAGTCCCCTGTTCAGGAATCGATGATGCACACACCGCTCTCACGACGCACAGCACTAAAAGCTTCTGGAATTACAGTTGCCTTGCCTCTTCTTGAATCCATGAGCATGGCAATTGGTGGGAATAACGTGGCACCACCCAAGCGGATGGTGTGTATCTGTAACACGCTTGGCCTCCATGCACCGTCCTTATTTCCTGCGACAACAGGTAACAACTACGAAAGCACCGAATACCTAGACATTCTTCAACGTCATCGCAAGGAGTACACGCTATTCGCAGGTCTTTCACATCCAGACCAGGTAGGGAAAGATCCTCACGATACCGAGATGACCTTCCTCACATCTGCAAGAAACCCTGGCCTCGGAGGTTTTCGAAACACGATTTCAATTGATCAGTTTGCTGCCGAAAAAATTGGAAATGTGACAAGATACCCATCTGTCTCACTGAGTAGTAACAGAAAGAAAAGTCAATCTTTCACAAGAAACGGTGTGATGATTCCTGCTGATGATATGCCGTCTCAGGTGTATACAAAATTATTCTTACGTGGAAGTCAAAAAGAAATCAGACAACAGAGGCAACGCCTAGCAGATGGCCATAGCATTCTCGATAGTGTGATTGAGCAGATACGATCAATAGAGCGCACAACACCCAGCACCGATAAACATCAACTTGAACAATATTTTGACTCCATTCGGGTTGCTGAAACAGAATTAAATAATTCCGAAGTATGGCTCGATCGACCGAAACCCAGTGTTCAGACGGCACCTCCAGAAAATATTGCCGACCCATCTGATTTAGTTGGTCGTGTACGGTCGCTTCTCAACCTCATTCCACTTATTCTCCAGACAGATTCATCACGCGTGATATCTGTTGTTATTCAGAGTGACCATGGGACTCCCAATATTGATGGTGTGTCCGATGGCCATCACCCTCTTTCTCACCATGGACAAGACCCGGAGAGAATCACACAGCTCAAGATTATTGAAATGGAAATTCTTATGTGCTTGAGTAATTTCCTTGATGGTTTGAAACAGCCATCTGAAAATGGATCGGGTTTACTCGAGCAGACCTCAGTTCTCTTTGGCAGCAACCTAGGAAATGCAAATGCTCACGACCCCAGAAATCTTCCGATCATTCTGGCCGGTGGGAAGCACAAGCATGGCCGGTTTATTCAGCACAACAAAAAAGACAATGTTCCTCTATGCAACCTGTTTGTATCCCTTCTTCAATCAATGGGCATTGAGTCCGATCAATTTGGATCAAGTACCGGGACACTCGATATTTAGGGTATCTTGAGTAGTGCGAGAAGCTCGAACGGTTTCTTATTCACACAAATACCAATTTGTTGTTACTTAAACGTATGAAACAGTAACACGCTTTGTAGAAAACAATATCAGTCCCTTCAGTATCATTGATTTGTATCATGAAATTTCTCTTTTCATTCGTAAGCTTTATCTTGATTTGCAATTGTGCAGATTCCATTCAAGCAGAGTCGCCTCAATCAAAACCCATCAGTCTTGCCACAATTGATGGTCGAGATTGGCTTGTGGACTCACATGGCAATCCATTCTTTGCTCATGGCATTACACATGCCAGCAACAATCGCGATGCGTTTGATTACACAGCGTTTTCCACTGCCTGTAAGCGGCTTGGTTTCAACGCCTATGGATACGGCTGTCCTCCTCAGTTGCGAGGTGACATGCCCTACGTTGAAAGCTGGAACCATCTTGTTCCTATTTCGACCTATCGAGATGCCGGCAGCTTCCATTTCATTGATATTTTTGATCCAAAAGAACAAAAGCGGCTCGAGGTTGAAGTGAAGGCTAGTTGCGAAAAGAGCCTTCAAAATCCTGAAAACGTTATTGGCTATTGTTGGACTGACCTCGGCGCCTGGCCTCTCGATAATTCGACCGGCAACAACTGGGTTGATTTTATGAAGTCACTCCCTGCAAATGCACCTGGGCAACAGGCGTACCAAGACTTTGTAAAGGCATGGAAAGATGACGGAACCATATCACAGGACGAAGCGTTTCTTTGTTTAATCGCACGCGAATACTTTCGTATCGTTGGCACAGCGAACAGAACGTACGACCCCAATCATCTGATCTTTGGCGATCGTTTTTCATTCCAAACATTCAATCCTGCTATTGTCGAGGAAATGCTGCCATATGTGGACGCCATAGCCGTGCAGCCATACTTCATGGAATCATTTCCGCAACAGAAACTTGATGAAATTCATAGATGTACTGGCAAGCCAATCCTCTTATGTGACTTTGCCATCCGATTTCAGGATGGTGACAAGAATGTTTCTGCATGGAAACTCGCGGATGATTCTGTGGCTGCCGGGAAAGCGTACGCTGAATATGTAAAAGCTGCCCTCAACACGAGTTACATACTTGGTGTTTTCTGGTGCAACCCAGTCGACACACCAAAGGGATTTGGCAAATCAGGAGTGAAACAAGGATTCTTTGCCGATGGGCTCTTAAGCCGACCTGGTCTGCATGACACCGTTCAAAAACTCAATGTCTACCGAGAAAAACAGACGCCGCGATCCGGTGATTGACGGTAAGGCAGACACTGCTTCATTCAACCAATTATTCATTCAAACAAACGACCAACACGAATGACGGAACAAGGGCTACTTTTTCGTGTGATGCTGCTCGATATGCTGTCGCAAAAGATTTTTGCCGTAATCATTTCCATTTGGTGTACGCAGCACCGCATGAATGTGATCTCGTGACGGTTTGTCTGATCGAAACGGTGCAACCCGTCTCTGGTGATCAAACTCAATAAGAAGCACTGGACTATGAATTCTGTAATAAAAGACGCTGTCGTCTGCTGTTCCACCAACCCATGCAAACCAGGTGTTATCAAGATGGTCTTCAACTTCACGCATTTTGATTGCAGCATGCCCCTCATCCATTGTCCCGACATATGCATGCACAACATCGAGAAGCAAATCCTTTTGATCATTTGATAATGTCGCTGCGTTCAAGCCCGCATACTCAAGGTCAATGTTGTCTCGATACGCCTGTGCGACCGCATTGTTCTGCTCTTTGAGTTGACTGAGAACAGCTTTCTTTTGCTGGGGATCGTCGAGTGATCGCATAAAAGCAAGGCCCTTATCCTGTTCGTCTTGCATAACAACAGTTCCTTTAAATTTTCCTGAAACTGCATGGACTGGTTCACTGCCAATAAAAACTGGAGACATGACAACCTGATCACCTAAAACAAAATAATTGATGATGAGATGATGACCGTCGATCTGCCACCCCCATGGTTCTGTTGATGAAGGATCTCCCATGATGGTTATCCAATAGAGCCACTCTCCGTATTCATCAAAATTGTCAGCAAGTTCAGCGAGGGTTCCATTGAGCTTCATAATGTCTTTCGACAATGTGAGGCCCTTGGCACTGAGGCTCGCGCTGAGAAGCGCGAAAGCATGTTTCCTCTGCTGCTCATCCATTTCGTCAAAGCCAACACCACGTCGCTTATAAAAGTGCCTGTTATCCCAACTCCGCCACTCAATATCATCGACCGGAAAAGTCGTGCGATTTCGTTGTTCGTCGTTGAGCCCATTCAAAAACGTAACTGCTGCATCAACAACTGGCTGCGTGGAAACACCTGTAGACTCAATCCGAAAGAGGTCCTTTTGAATTGTGCCACCTGAACGAATGCCACGATACGGCTCTGAAAGAGATGCCTCTGAACGCCCGCGAGAACCTCGACGCCCACCGGACCGCTGAGCATATGAAAAACTACATGAAGCTGAAATCAAAAGTAGAACGGCAACCGTGACGCTAAGATTTCTTGAAATGTTTCTCGTACTGGGTCTCATAACATCATTAGGTAGAAACATCATACGCATGGAGTTCTCTCTTCCTGTTTCAAGCACGGAACATGTGGCAATGTACACCCACTATGTTGACACAATTTTGATCTCGTGTCTCACCAGGACAGAAAATGTCATCGCGGGCTTAATACTAGGGTTACACAATACAAGTGTGATGTGACAACCATCACTTAATTGTCGGACACGTAAACCAATCCAACATTCGATGGTTCTGCCTCACCGAGGTGATCACTATCAAGGAGCATCAGGTACTTCTCATCACCGTGCGGAATAACCCATTCGCAGGCATTGTGCCCGCTTTCAGGTTGGTGAAATATATACGTCCAGAGCGGCTCTCCGATGGCGTTAGTTTTAAGCAAACACGCCGCCCATAGATTGTCGATTGAGTCTTCGTCAGAAACCTGATCTGGCTCGATACCAGACCCGCAGGCGAGCACGAATCCACCATCGGATGTCTGCTTCACTCCATAACACTCATCGAAAAGGTTTTTACTTGTTCCATTTGACAACTGGTCATACGTTTGCTCCCAAAGCAGATTCCCCTCAGTGTCGGTTCTTACCAGCCATACGTCCCAATTCCCACTCTCATGGCTTGCTTTGTGTCCAGCAAGAACAAATCCATCAGGTAACGCCTCAAAGTCAAAACACTGCTCCATATCAGCGCCTCCATACAGATGCTGATCTAGTTTTTCTCCATCGCGTGAAAACTGAACAAGGAAAGCATCCTGGTGTTCACGTTCAAAAGATTCCTGCCAGACTGTGCCGCAAACAGTGATGGTGGAGGATTCTTTCCGACAAGAGACCTTCGCCCCTTGTGAAAATGGCATTTCTTTTCTGCCAGGCGATGTCACCGCTTTGATTCGAAACGAGAAGAATGCCAGTGGACTCATCTGAAATAAACGGAACACGTATCTCATCACTCGCAACATATCCAGTCGCCACAAATGATTCTGCATCCAGAGTATCGAGGCCCCGAATTGCACCATTTTTCTTATGATCCAGAACTTTCTTCCATATAAATTCACCAGACAGGCTTATCTTCCAAAGACACGCTTTTGATCTTCTTTTAGAGATACCCGTTGTTCCACCAACGATAAAACCATCGTGCGCTTCAACAACACAGCGTGCTTCGTCATGAAAGCTTTGCTTTCCCAGTACTGTCAGCCACTCTTGTTCCCCATTGGCATCAACTTTCATCACAAATCCATTTGCCGTTGATGAATCTGGATCACCACATTTTCCGACTACACAAAAACCCCCACCTTCTGCGTGAACACCCTCAAAAACATGGTCTTCGTGTTCTGTTCCCCACCCAGTCACCCACTCAACCTCTGGCGCACCAAAAACTGGTACATAGCACTGAGCGAGAATGACTAGGAAGAAAACCGTAGATCGATACAAATACAACTTAGTCATGGAGACACCACTCAATGGCATTCAATAAAAGAGGCGGAAGAACCGGCCCACGAAAGTCATCGACATGTCCGAGCGATGTATAGAACGACTTGCCTCCTTCAGCACGACGAAAAGTCCAGGCGACTGGTTCGGGGGCATGCCCTTCAACAACACCTTCCAAAACAACGTCTGCCTTTTCTTCAAGAGGTGAAACACAATACAACGAACCACCCGACTTAACCGGAAGTTCTTTTATTCCAGACAAGAGAGATTCTGCCACAGTAGAGGATGGATTCACTCTCTGGATCGTCGCGATGAGTGAGTTCTTGTAATGATTGGTGTAGTTTCCACCAAACACCGTTTTGTCGAATTCTGGCCATGCAGCAAAGCCATCTTCTGGCTCTTGCTTCCGTAAACAGAAAGCATGACTCGCCGTACGTATACCAATGACTGGCTTACCAGATTGGACATAACGACGAATTCTATTGAGTTGTTGTGGTGGCAATGTCCTTCGACGAACACTCACAAACAAGAGATCTGCCGTATCAACTGCCTCACTACCAATCAATTTGTTGGGCTCATGTGGATCTGCGTGGACAAAGCTACTCTTTCCATCACGTACATACTGCTTACAGAAATCGGGGAGTGTCTGTTCCGTTTGGTACTCTCTCTCTGCTATCAGGAAAACAATGTGCGGCTGCTCCGCATCAACCTGTCGTACTCCTGTAAAACAGAGAACGAAAAACATCATCATAAGACATAGTAAACGCACTGGAATTTCCTCTCATTTCCTCATGTGATAGACACTGAAGACTCGATCACACAGTTTCTTTTATTCAGCATATCTCGCCCCCTTCTTCGCTCCCTCAACTACGACTGCAACTGCTTTCTCTGCATCGATTAAGCCGTACCCCGTTTGATAGTCGTAACCCTCGTCGGCAATATCACGTGCAGTATCGATAAGAATCTGTCGTGTTTCCCATGGATGCAGATCCGGATCGACAGAAAGCATGAGTGCAATCGTTCCGCAAAGCATTGGCCCAGCAAATGAATTTCCACTTGCTGCTTGATTGAATACACGACCGTTGGGCTGAATGGATGGCAACCGAAAATTAAAAGCTGCAACCTCTGGCTTCTTCACTCGCCCATCTTGATAGTGATGCGTCTTCCACTCTACCGGCCCCTGACTGGAAAATGGTGTTCTTGATAAATCACGCTGCACACCTGCAGCAGCAAACACCGCAAAAGGAATGTCTTGTGGAATGGGCATCTGAATAGGAACCGGCTTGAATTGAGCCGATCCTTCCATTGCATAATTCCCAGCGCCTGAGACAAGGTGGACACCACAGAGGGAAGCATGCTCACACGCTTTTCTCCAGTGTGATCGGTACTCACCCAGATTTGCTCGGGAGAAACTCATGCTATACGTGTCGGCATCGTGTTCGATTGCCCACTCTAAAGCTTCTTCGAAACACTGACCTGCAAGCACACCCGCCCACCGAGCATCCGGTGCAATACCAAACTGTCGAGCAGGTATTCCCGCTGTACGACCACAGATAATGGCAGCACACTGGTGACCATGAAGAAGTTTTCTATCGATTGTGTTTATGTCATCTGATCCTCTTCGAAGCAAATCACCAGTTTGACGGTCAAAGTCAAAGCCGTGCAGATCATCAATAAGACCATTCCCGTCGTCATCAATTCCATTGGCTTGTTCATGTTGATTCCGATAACGAGTTGGACAAACAGTCGGCGAGACAACAAAGTTGCCATCATGGATGACATTCAGCACGCCCTTGCCCGTTGCGTTGCATGCACTCCAAGCCTTATCCGCACGGAGTGCTTTGATATACCACGCAGGGGTCACGTCATCTAACTGAAATGGTACCGGTTCATCTTCATGTTCTGGTTGCACATTTTTTATAATTGGAGTGTTTCTCTTGCGGACAGGACCGACGAAGAAAAGACATCGCACACCGGGAATTTGTTGGATTGCCTCGACGCCATTCTTATCTGTCGTACAGGTAAAACCATTCACAATCCAATGATACGTAACGTCTTGGATGACGTCGGATGCTTCGAGTGCCTTGAGAGCCGGACCAGCCTTTTCGACAGCCAATTGATTGGCCTCTTTCAGAACGTTTCGAACATCGACCCGAAGAGCCCGACGCCCTGTATCATTCAATGACGCCATTCGCCGCTGATACGCAAGGCCGTCACCGAGCAATTGCTGCTCAAACCATGCCGTGACTCGAAAGTTTTCAAGACGGTTCTGGTTCACCCGGGTGTCAACCCAGCACCCGTGTCCAGGAATCGTTTCAAGTGTGAGTTCATGTGCGGTGCTACTTGATGCGTGGGCAAAGAAGAGCAGCGAGTACACAAATAGTATGTATCTCATTGTTATACGACTCCTACGTCTCCCTCAGGTTTACCTGAAATACGTTTCCATCAAATGCTTCCCTTATAAGGAACCACCGGAAAGCCATGTGTCGAAAGACCGTCAACAACAAATACTTTTCCTGCATCAGGCTCGCTCAGAGTCTTGTGAAGTCCGGTTGTTACAAAAAGTCTGTCGTACTGATCACCACCGAACGTACAGGCGGTCGTTTCAACACACGGGAAAGAAATCTTCTTGAGTATCTTTCCTGTTTGCGTCTCAACTTGAATCACAGCACCTCCATGACACATTGCAATCCAAAGATTTCCATCAACGTCGATTGCCATGCCATCTGGCGACCCCTCGACGTCTGCTGATTGTGTATCGATAACAACTTTTGGAATGCCCAGATTTCCTGTTTCGCTCTCAAACGGATATGCCATAACCTTTTTCGTCGGCGTATCTATGTAATACATTGAAGACGCATCAGCACTCCAACAGATTCCATTCGAGTTGGTTACATGAGGAATCTTTTTGTGCAACTGCCCCTCACGATCAAACATATAAAGCGACGCATCCCCTGTTTGTTTTGTGGTGCTGATTGTGCCAGCCCAAAACCTCCCTGAAGGATCACACATGCCGTCATTAAATCGATTCTCTGGTCTTTTGTCAGATTCGGGGTCGACAAGATTTTTCTTCTCACCCCCCTGCAGGCAGAAGCTAAATATCCCCGAATCTCCAACACACAACAAAACATCATTGTGTGTTGGTGCAACTGCCCCAATTCGTTCACCAACGTCCCATATGTCCTCTTTTTGTGAATCAAGGCAGAGCCGAATGATCGCGTGGCCTTCAATATCGACATAAAACAGTGCGTTCTTCCAGAAACGCGGACCTTCACCCCACTTGGAAACATGTGTTCCGACAGGTTTTATAGCTAGATGGTCACCCATAGAATTCAATGAAGAACATCCTCCGTGACTGAAGACAAAGGGCTTCCACAAGACACACCCCTTATGAACGTCTAAGAAGGCACCTATCGCTTCCAGCGTCTACTTTACAGCAACGATATAGCACAACCAACTCGGATAGCTTTCAGCCTGTTCGGCTTTGATCCACTCACCCGTATCTTCGCCATCTTCGTCTTCTTCTTCCCAGTAGACATATGACTTCTTGAAACCGGCTTCTTCAAGGAGTTCTCGAACCTCCGCAATCGTCCAGAATCTCCAGTTGTATTGAAAGGCCTCCTGCAATTTGCTGCCATCGCCGAATTTAAATGAAATTGAGAAATCAGCCTCGTGTGTGACCGGATTAAACTGCACCTGTTTCCAGTGATAGCTAAAACCCTTTTTCCCTTTTTTCACAACTTTCTTTTCGACTGTATTTTCTGCGTAGCAGTCACCACCTCCCATCATATCCATCACCATGATGCTCTGCCGACTCATGTTGGATCTGGCAATACGGAAATATTCCAATAATTCTTTACGAGTCTTGAATAGCCAGAAAGAAAAGTTTTGTGCGGCAAGAACGTCGGCAGCTGGCCGGGTTTTTTCCCGAACATCTTTTTCAAGGATGCGAACCCGTGAAGCCTGTGCCGATTGCAGCTTTGAAAGAATGTGTTTCTCCCCCCATGCCAATGGCTCTGGATCGAGGTCGACACCGAGTGCCGTACGTTGTCTGCCAAGCTTTACCCATTCACAACACACTGAGAAGGTGCCACAAAAATCTTCACGCAATGTGGTTGGCTTACGATGAAACTCATCCTTGAATGCTTTATCAAAAAATTCAACTTCATGCTCAGGTGATTGCACTGACTTCAGATAGCACTTGTACTTATCTGCTTTTTCTGCCATTGACCGACGCTGTTTTTGAGCACCCATAAAAAACTTTTCCTCGTCAAAAAGAACAACCACTTCCCTCGATTTTCAACCTGTTCTTGCAAGGCGTAACAAATGACACCTGCTCTATGATGGTACTTCCGATTCAAAAGGAGTCAAAAGGACGGTAGACTCTACGCCAGGAGCCTCGACCACTCATTGATTGACTCAACCTGACATGATCCTGCGAACCATGTTTTTTCTTGCTGCAATCGCTCTTGTTATAGAAATTGGTGCCGCCTCCGATCTTGTAACACCGCCAATGACTCATGAGGCACCAGAAGCAGGGAAGCGAGTCTGGCAACAAGCACCTGAGTATCATGGCACTGATGTCTATCACTCACTCTATCTCCCACAAAACTGGGTTCCCGGAGACAAATACCCTGTTCTGGTTGAATACACCGGCAATAAATTTCCACCAGGAAACGGAAGTGGTGAGGTACGGGACGCCAACCTTGGCTACGGTATCAGCGGTGGCACCCAGTTCATTTGGATTGTAATGCCTTATATAGCCATGGATAAAAACCACAATGCTGTTACATGGTGGGGAAACCGTGAGGCAACTGTTCAATACTGCAAACAAAATGTTGGTCGCATCTGTGAAGAGTTTGGCGGTGATCTCGACAACCTGCTGATCTGCGGATTCTCGCGTGGTGCGATTGCAACAAGTTATATCGGCTTGGCTGATGATGAGATTGCCGGCCTTTGGAAGGCGGTTGTAACTCATGATCATTTTGATGGTGTAAAGCAATGGCCGTATCCACAGAGTGACCGCGAATCAGCCATTCGTCGTCTATCACGACTACAAGGACGACCAGTTCTTGTCTGTGGACAGCAAGCAACAACAGTTCGTGACGACTTCCTTGGTGAGCACCTTGACCTTGCCACATTCACATTCCTTGATATTCCAATTCATAGCATGTTCAATATTCCAGAAGGGCCTTACCTGCATTCACACACCGATTTGTGGATGCACCGACCAAGTATCTATCGAGATGAAGTACGAAATTGGGTTCAAAAAATTCTTGAAGACATTTCGAAGGAGTAGCGCACTTTTTCTATGGGAATCTACAAAACTTTTTGCACAAAACTAGTTGCACTATTCGCATGTGTGTTTTGTGGTTTGGAAGTCTGTCTCGCGGCAACAACGAAGCCCAACATTATCGTCATTATGGCTGATGACATGGGCTACGCTGATGCTGGCTTCACTGGTTCACAAGATATTAAGACACCAAACCTTGATGAAATCGCAGCTTCGGGAATGGTGTTCAAACAAGGTTATGTGACCCATCCTTATTGCGGTCCAAGCCGGGCCGGCTTACTTTCGGGCCGCTATCAGCACCGCTTTGGATTTGAGACAAATCCAGCCTACGATCCAGCAAATTCTGTTATGGGAATTGATCCAGATGAAAAACTATTTCCAGAAAGGCTAAAGGAAGCTGGTTATGTCACAGGATGCATTGGGAAGTGGCACCTCGGAGCAGCCGAGGAGTTCAATCCAATCAATCGTGGGTTCAATTATTTTTATGGCTTTCTTGGCGGTGGACATGATTATTTTCGCATCGATCTGACAAAGGCCGTGAAAGAGGGCTACCTTCAGAGCCTCATCCGTAACAACCAACCTGCTGACTTCAAAGGGTATCTCACGACTGCACTCAGTGGTGATGCTGCTGAGTTTGTTGAAACGAATAAAGATAATCCTTTTTTTCTTTACCTCGCATACAACGCACCACACGCACCACAACAGGCCCCTGATGAAGATGTCGCGAGGTACGCACACATTCCAGACAAGAAACGTCGTATTTATGCAGCAATGGTTGATGTAATGGACCGTGGCATTGGTGACGTTGTTGCCGCTCTTGAAAAACACGGTATTCGGGAGAATACATTATTGTTTTTTTTGAGTGACAATGGTGGCCCGCAGTCATCTCCCGGCAAGCCTACAAATTGGAATGGTTCCTCTAATACACCGTTTCGAGGTGGCAAAGGTAATATGTACGATGGCGGTGTTCATGTCCCCTTTATTTTGTCCTGGCCTGCACGGATCGCTAGAGGCCAAACATTCGAGTCGCCGGTTAACGCCCTTGACATAGCTGCCACAGCTGTTGGTGTTGCAGGTGCAGACGCTTCTGCCGAGCCCATCATGGAAGGTGTTGATCTCACACCCTATCTCACTGGTCAAAAGAAGGGAGCACCCCATGACGCACTCTTCTGGCGCGGTTCAGACGGCCGCTTTTGGTCAGTTCTTGACTCAAACGGAACAAAACATGTTCAAGATAAGGATAGCTCATCTCCACAACTATTTCATTTACCGAATGACATCAGTGAAGCACACGATGTTCTTGATGATTTTCCAGATGAGGCAAGAGAACTGTATAAAAAATGGTCGTTGTGGAATAAGTCAAACGTCCCATGCCGTTTGCTAACCTATACCTATTACCATGAAATAAGAGATGACTTCTTTCGTGATGCCGTACCAAAAGCCGCAAAACAGTCCGGATTCCCATCAGCAACCAAATCAATTGATAAGAAATAAATAGAAACGAACATGCTGTGCCTGAGATAGAGAAAATTCGGTTCAGTCAGAGCACCTCTTCAACCACAAAAGGTTTTCCTATGATCAAACGTTGCATCGTACTGACTCTCCTTTTCATTGTGCTCACATTTTCTATTCGTGGACACGCTTCTGACAAACCCTCTTCTGCGACCGAGTCGCCTCAACAAAGAGATGGCCGCATGCAGTGGTGGCGGAACGCACGCTTTGGAATGTTTGTGCACTGGGGTCTTTATTCTGGATTGGCTGGCACCTGGGAAGGCAAGCCTGTTGCAACGCAGGGCGGGATGGAGTGGATACAGCAACGCGTCAAAGCCGACACAGCAACCTATGCAAAAAATGCAATTCCGCTATTTAAGCCAAAAGAAGGCTTTGCAACTCAGTGGGCTCAGATGGCAAAGAATGCTGGCTGTCGATACCTTGTCTTTACTACAAAGCACCACGACGGCTTTGCATTGCACGATTCAAAGGTAAGTGAATTTGATGCCGGCTCCGTACTCAATCGTGACCTTGTGAAGGAGATCGTTGATGCCTGCCACAAAGAAGGGCTGCGAGTCGGATTCTATCACTCCGTTATCGACTGGCATCATGATCAATATGCATATCTCTTGTCGAAGGAGTTACCCTATCCACTCAAAGGGCAACCCTATCCGAATGACCATCGAGATCATGAAAAATACATTCAGTTCCTGCATGCACAGGCGAATGAACTGATGTCCAATTATGGACAAGTAGATGTTGTGTGGTGGGACTACAGTTCAACAGACTTCCAAGGAGAAAGAGCCTGGAAAGCTTTTGAACTCATGGATCGCGTCAAAGAAAAACAACCCCATATCATCATGAACAACAGACTTTTTCGAATTCCTGAAGCGGGTTTTAGTGGCATGGGAACTCATGCTGTCACAGATCAACTGGACCCAAAGTATGGTGATTTCATCACACCTGAGCAGCACATTCCAGCCACTGGCCTCCCGGATCTCGATTGGGAAACGTGCATGACCATGAATACAACATGGGGGTTCAGTGAACATGATCATGCATGGAAATCTGATGAGGTACTTATCCGAAATCTCATTGACATCGCAAGCAAGGGTGGAAACTATTTATTGAATATCGGTCCCACGGGCGATGGAAGCGTTCCTGAGGAAAGTATTGCCTCACTCAAAGTAATTGGTGACTGGATGAAGGCCAATGGTGAAGCAATCTACGGCACAAAGGCCAGCCCTTTTGAAAAACTCAGCTGGGGCCGATGCTCACAAAAGTCACTGCCTGGTGGTAAGACTCGGCTGTACTTACACATCTTTGATTGGCCCGCTGATGGGAAGCTCATTGTGCCGCTTGGAACCGATACCACTGCAACTGCTCGACAACATGCTGATGGCAAAGAGCTTCATGTTACATCCGGTCCAGAACAGACAACAATTCTTGTTGGTGAACCCCTTCTTCACAACATTGCTACTGTTGTTGAGCTCGACATTGATGGTCCACTCCACGTATCTCAGTAGCACCTCGAATCAAATACATCGACACTGTCCTTACAAGCCTGTTCCAGAAACACTGTCTAATTCATTTTCTGAGACCCATAATAGTGGATGGCGAAGTGGAAGATTCCTCTTCACTTCAAATGTTTCTGGGTCTGCTTCAAGTTTTTTCCAGACATTCAGATAATGGGCATCCCCATAATGAAGCCCAGCAAAAAGAAGGCTCGGATGTCGTACGGGCCATTCCTGCCAATACATGACATCTTTTGGGAATGGCCAAGCAGATTTGTCTTCTATGTATGGCACAATAAATCTCATGCCGCGGTGCATGCCACGTCCATCGGGCAGTCGAAAGGCCCATAGATCGTTTGCGTCTGTGGATGCAATTTGAGCCACTCCGGCCATAGCATCGATAACGAAGAGTGAATATCCGTAGGGCTTTGTTCGTGCAAGTTCTGCTGGAAACCCACCCGAGTCATTCATCATCTCTTGCAGGTAAACCGATTGAAACTGCTCTCGGATCCATTGAAGAATTTCTTCATCGCCTACGAAATCTGCAAACGAAGCTGCCTGAAGTGACCAGCACACCCCGTGATTATTCGGATGATTCTTTTCCCGAACACCGTATTCATGGGTATTGATCCATGTCAAGTAGGTTCGAAACCATTGTTTGACAAGAGCTTGAGATTCAATCGGAAATGACGGTGATGAACAAAGAAGTTTTGCACTTCGTGCAACCTCAGTAAGGTGAAGCGTATCAATAATGCCAATGCTTCGGCCCTCATGGCGACCCTGAATAGCTTGACCATAAAGAAGACTTGGATTCATTTTTGTGCGGCTTTGCACAAACCAGGCTTCAAGATGTTTGACTGCGTGTGCCGCGTACTGTTCATCTTCGGTGACAATATATGCTGACGTGAGCGTGCCTACGATTTCACTCAACCGAACCATGGCTAAGCGATGGTCCAAAAAAAGTTCGGGATACGTCTCACCATCTCTTCGAATGAAGGGACCGTCAGGATTCTCTGGATCAGGCCACCAATAATCACCCTCTGAGTAATAATCGTGCCGACCACCAGCACTTCTTTCACAGTGTGAAAACGTGACTGTTCGTGGCTCTTCGGAAAGATAGCTGTTTGCTTTTCCAAGCACACGAGGTTTTTCAATAGCTATAAGGTCAAATCCATCGAGTTGCTTGGCATGTGTATTGTCAACAAGGAGAACGAAAGAAACCAAAAGACACACACATGAAACAAATAGCCTGGGAATCATCCTTACTCGTACTTTCTTTTCACTGATATGTCCCATACTGATTTAGCTTGAACACAATCTGCCAGCAGTTACTCACGAACAAAAGTCACCACAACACTTTCATCACCATAGAATGACTCAAAGCTATCTGGTCGCGAACCGGTCCCACCTTGAAAACAGAGTCGTCGTACTGACTCTTCAACCTCATAGATTCCCTGCAAAATTTTTCCTTGGCCTTCCCCACCCGTAATAGAAATATCAATTTCCTTTGGATCCGAAAGAGGGCTAAAAGAATTCGTACCGCTGCTGAACTCTTCGTCGTCTATAAATAAGGTCCATGTCCCATCTACCTTATCGTTAATGACAATTCGTTTGTCTGGCTCCGATGTATTACCCTTGGAAGCAATCGTCTCAATCCGCCAGATTCCTGCATATTTTTCTCTGGCCTTTTGCTGAACGTTTTCTTCTTCATCGACTTCGCGCTGATTTACAACATCTGCCGGCTCAGCGAATCCAGTTGTCGAAAAAACTGTTGATACCAGACAGATGACGAGCCAATGAGTTAAACGATAATATTTCATTGTATTTCCTTCATGAATTTCTGATTGCATTGGATCATTGTTTCTTATGATACCTTGAATGTCGGAAGTCATCCATAACAACACAGCGTTGGAAAAACTCTATGGCTTCCATCTCGGAAACCACATGCTGCCACAAAAATCCATGTAGGCTTGATAGAGAAACACTTCCCCACGCTCACTGGAAGAACCTGATGAATGAAACTCGTCGCTCCGTTCTTCATTGCTCATTCGTAGCAGTAATGATTCTTAGTTACTTTTTTACATTGGGTATCACCTACTGCACCGCGCAGTCCTTACCTTTTCTTCCCGATGAACTCACTCAGGTTCTCGAGAGGGGTCTTCCGAAAACATTGCCCTTGGCGGTAGAAACTGGTCACTTCAAAAAATTACCTGCCGGAGATAGTTTTGTTTGGTTGGCAGAGTCAACGGCGACTCTCAAAAAGGGAAATAAACTAGCGTTCTCAAAAACGTTTGATGCCCCACTGAAAGAAGATGATGTTGGCTTTGTAGCTGTTCGATGCCGAACAGTTGACGCAGACAACAATGCAAATGAGCCACGCCCAGGACGAGTCCTTATTCACATCGGTGACCGGGAGACGCTTCGGCAAACAGCGCTCTACCACAAAGGCACAATTGGTCGCGAGTGGGGATGGTACTTTCACCCGTTTCGAGTAGCCAAATCACTTGCTGCGGATACAGGAAGAATTCGCCTGAGTTTTGACGTCCAACCGCAACGTATTGAAATTGAGGATGTCCGGCTTTATGTGGCACCATCTGGTTTTGATATGGCACGACTACCCATGATGGAGGCCGGGTATCAGGGCCGTGAACCAGATGCTCCCTGGAGACAGGATGCGGACGCACGAATAGCAAAATACCGAACAGCACCGCTAATTGTTCGTGTACTCGATCCGCACGGAAACACTATTCAGCAAGCTAACGTACGCATACGAATGCGTCGTCATGCTTTTGGTTTTGGGAGCACTTTTCAGGTTCGTCTCGTTGATGACATAAGCCCTGATGCCATTCGGTACCGGCAAACATTTGAAGAACTCTTTCACGCTCTCGTTCCTGTACCTGCCCTGATACCCCAACATACCCCTCATACAAAAGATGGAAACTACGCAAATCAGCTTCTCTCTGATCTGACAAACACATTGAAATGGGCACACGGACGGCGACTCCCCATGCGAGGGCACACACTTGTCTGGGGGAACTTGAAACCATGGAGCAACGCTTTTGTCACAGCAGGTGAACCTGAAAAAATCCTCTCGTTTATACACGAGCATGAAAACTATATTCTTCACAAAACAAAAGATTTCATCCATGAATGGGACGCCATTAACCATCCTATTCGATTCCAAAAAGATCTTCGTGATGTTTTTGGAGCTTCGATCTATTCAGAACTTCTTGCTGAACAGCGGACGATGACATCTGCGCAACTGATAGTCAACGAAGCGCTCTTTGATAATGATCGTGAGGAACTGTTTTTTCAATTTATGAAAAAGCTTCAGCAGCAGGCATCATCCAAAGCTGATGGCATTGGTTTTCAGAGTCACTTTTCAATTAACAACCTGCGAGGTATGGAAGATCTCTGGAGACGGTACCAACGGTTTGCACCACTTGTCGATAGGCTCGTTGTAACTGAGTATGACTTTGTTTGTAACGATGACGAACTGCATGCCGATTATCTACGGGATGTACTCACGCTTTCGTTTAGTCATCCCAAGATGACGGCCTTTATCAACTGGGGCTTTTGGGCTGGCTATCATTGGAAACCTGAGGGGACGCTGATTCGCAAAGATTGGACTGAACGACCCGCTATCAAAATATGGCGAGAACTTGTACACAACACGTGGGCAACGAATACCGACATGCAGACAGATGCCAAAGGCCAAGTGGAAACCAAAGCATTCTTTGGTGACTATGAAATTACTGTTTCGGTACATGGAAACTCAGTTACACAGATGTGGACTCATTCAGCCGAAAATGAGCCACTTGTTGTGGAACTGTAATTAATACAAAGTCCGGTAGAAATTTAAACTATCGTCTTTTCTCGCTATATCTGATGGTATTATTAATTATCAGAACTTCTTCTTTACTGGAGCGTTTCATTCTTTGGACCACTGGTATAGAGGTGTGTCCATATCGTTACACTCTTTATTTTCTGAAAGATTCTTTTAGGAGTAGGACATGGGTGGTTCATCGAAAGCTCGCAATTCAATACGTGCCGCTGTAAGTCAGAATTCTGGCACCAAGCGGTCTAAACGAAAGTGGCTTCCTCGTGTCATTGCGACTGTTACTTGTATCGTGCTACTCGGTCTTCTCGGCAGCTGGTGGAGTGGTGGATTCACTGAACCTCAGGCTGTTGCTGAGATCCATTCAATGGTCGATGAGGAAGTTGCTCGTCTTGCCAGAGTAGCTCGAAATGAAATTCCCTATGGATCTTCAGGCCCTGACATGGGTGAGTGGTTCCAAAAATTTCGAGATGTACCTGAAAAATATCGTGGTCAGATTCGCCAAGATATCGGACGACTCTTTAATGCCCGTGAACGAGCAGCAACCCAGTCATATTTTGCACTTCCACCTGAACAACGCCGGGCCGAAATGGACAAACGAATAAAGGCTGAAGAGGCACGCAGCAAAGAGCGTCGAGAACGATGGGCAGCTGAAAGGGCTGCCCGTGAGCAAGCTAATGCGAATGGCCAGACTGCGGAGAACGGTCGAAATGGTGGTGGACAGGAAGGCCGAGGGCGTGGGCCAAACGCCGGTGGTGAATCAGGTCCCGGAGGTCGTGGCGGACAGCGAACGGAAGACACCCGGAACGATTGGATGAAGCGCCGCCTCGACAACTCATCTCCGGATGAAAGAGCTCTTCGAACAGAATACAGACGTGCCATGAACGAACGTCGTGAGCAACTCGGTATGGAACCTGGCCGAGGCGGTGGACCTCCAGGACGTCGGGGCCCACCCGGTGGACGTCCTTCGTAAAAATTTTCTGGTCACACCACTATCTTCATAGTGAGTAGAAGAGCACGGAATACCTTGGTTTGACGGTATGCTAGATAGAACTGCATATTTCCTATCAAAGTCTTCTCTGTGGCAACGGCGAATGTATTCCAAGCTCTATAAACTACTCGGTGCACTTGCTCTTCTTGTCCCCATCTTGACGATTGGTGAGTGTCGTCGCCAGCAAGACACACATTCTCTATCCAAAACAATATGGACCGTTCGAAAAGTCCATGATGGCGACACCGTAACAGTTATTGATCGAAACGGTCATGTCGAAAAAGTTCGACTCGCTGATATTGATGCTCCTGAGTACCAGCAACCTTATGGACAAGCGGCTCGTCAGTCACTCGCTCAGAAGTTAAATAAAACTCCATTTCACATGACACCAAACGGTCGTGATCAATATGACCGTCTTCTTGCAACTCTCTGGGTGGATGACAGGAATATTAACCGGGAACTTGTTGCTGAAGGACTCGCTTGGGTCTTTGATCGCTATTCACCACCCGCTGATCTGGTGGCAGCAGAGAAGGATGCGAAAAAAGCCCGGATTGGCCTATGGGAAGCACCCAATCCCGTTCGACCGGCTACCTGGCGGGCCACCCACCCCCGGCAATAACACCATTCATGACGACTTATGCAGGCAATCGAGAGTCGACTTGAGTTCTTTTTTGTCGTCATCCGATAACCTAATGCGAGTCAAACAATGCAGAATAAATCGGATGTTGTCATTACTGGTGTCGGAGTCATTAGCCCCATAGGAATTGGTGCTGATACTTTTTGGCATGCGCTCCTCGAAGGCGAGAATGGAATACGACCTATCGATCTTTTTGATGCACATGGTCTTACCGTTCGCTTTGGTGGACAGGTTCCGAGTTTCGACCCCAAACTCTATGTGCGGCCCCGCAAAAGTTTGAAGGTCATGAGTCGGGATATTCAATTTGGTTTTGCTGCAGCAGACCTCGCCATGGCCGATGCTGGCGTAGCAAGTGAACATCTTGATCCAGAGCGATTCGGAGTTGTCTTTGGGAATGACATGATCTATGCAGATCTTGATGATCTTGAAACGACCTATCGCCGTGCCAAAACTGCAGCTGATACATTTTCTTATGACCAGTGGGCTGAAGCGATACAAGAGGAATTACAACCACTCTGGCTACTCAAGCACCTGCCGAATATGACGGCTTCGCATATCGCTATTGCACAAGATGCTCGCGGTCCAAATAACACAATTGTCTTGGGGGATGTTTCAAGTTTACTGGCTGTATCTGAAGCAGCGACTGTCATACGGCGCGGCTGGGCTGACGTCATGCTTGCCGGTGGTACTGGAAGTCGATTGCATCCAACAGCGTTGGTAGCACGAGGAAATGCGTCGCTCTCGAAACGGAGCGAGGACTTTGAATCGGCATGCCGGCCCTTTGACCTTCATCGAGATGGGCTTGTCAATGGAGAGGGTGCTGCTGTTCTTGTTCTCGAATCACGAGAGCACGCTGAGAAGCGAGGTGCACATATTCGTAGTCGAATTCTTGCAACAGCTGCATGCTGTGAACCGAGAAAACAAGAGAGTCTTCCAACGGGACGCGGCGTTGAAATGGCGTTGAGGACTGTGCTGAAACAAGCCGGCCTTGATACCAAGACACTTGGTCACATTAACGCGCACGGTCTGAGTACCGGACCTATGGATACTGCTGAAGCGCAAGCTATTGCCGCTGTCGTTGGTGACACGCCTGTGACGGCACCAAAGGGGAACTTCGGCCATGCAGGTGCCGGCAGTGGCCTTCTTGAATTAGCAGCCAGCGTGCTTGCAGTTGAATCTGGAACGATTCCTCCAACACGCAACTATGAGACTCCTGACCCGGCATGCCCCATCAACGTCATCCATGAAAAGCCGATGACAGGGCGGCCAAATACAGCGATTGCAGTTAATTTCAGCACGATGGGACAAGCCTCTGCTGTGGCAATCACAGCTGACTGACTCATTGCCTTTTCTGCTGGTTCCAGTTCTAAGCAGACGCCGACGGATCTGCCATCCTGATCCTTTTTGTTGCATCCGTATCAACCGTCATAATCGTCAATCTGCAGTCTGGATTGAATCAGGAAATAACTCGGGTCGATCTCACTTAATGCAAGGGCCCCACTCCCCACCACTCGTGGAACAATTCCTGTGAGACGTCACACAATACTACTCGTCGGTCTTATCGTATTTTTTATTGGCATCCAACTTCGGATGGTTGAATCTTTTACGTTAAGTGACTTTTCAAGCCAGGTGGTAGCAGCTCAGATCACTCCTGAGGAAACAATCACTCCAAATGCCTGGCAGGGTACCGCAAGCCGAAAGGTTGTCTCTCCACCCAGATGGCTTGGACTTGCCCTCATGTCAGTTGGTGCCGTCTTGACACTTCGAAGCATGAAACCACCAAAACTTGGCTTTGGCCAATAACTGCATTGCGTAGCGGGCTGTTGATCTTTTGTATTCAAGAGTCGGATGGCTGGACTACACGCTCAGATGTTTTAAAGCAACTACGGCGTCATCTCACAATCAGTGTCAGGACTAACGGATTCACCAATTTCGTCCACGGGATGAAGGAACAGATATTTCCATACTGCTTCGTGACGAAACGTTCCTTCTTCATTTTTAAAAGCACTCTGTTTTGGAACAACGCCGGAATGAGCCTGTCGCACATTCCCTTTGAGGTCACAGTCTGTGATGAGTCGTCGAGTGTTTTCATACGGTGGAGATGACTTTTCGACATTGACGACATCACCACACTGATTCAATTTGAGTAGTTGCCAGGATCGACAGTAATGATCTTCCTGCCATCCTTTATCAAGCACATGAGTAAAACCGAAGAAGCGGTGTGGCGGTGTGGCAGAGCGACCGCCCTGCCAGGTTTCTGTGTTGTCACGAGGTCCACAAAACATCACAACACGATCTACCGACTGATGCAATGAAAATCGGGCTGCAGTCGTTGATCCGTGAGAACTCCCTGCCATGATTACCTTTTCCCATCGTAGATCACTCTGGTCGTTTGTGAGGAATTGTCCCCACCTTCCCTGTGGATTTTCTTTTTGTAGCCACCGGAGAAACTGTCGTGCACGTTCCTTCATTCCATCAGGCTTGGGAATACTGACAAGGGGGCTATAGTCCTCGCCAGTTGCTGCCTCAAGTCGGATCGGACCAAGAACACCCCCCGCATCACGAACTTCAGGAGGCACCGTTCCAAACCAACGATTGGCATAATGAACTTGAATTCCATGAAGACCATATCCTGCGAGTCTGTCAAAAAGTTCTGGGCTATATGCCATCAACCAGATAACAAGCCGACGCTTTGAGGGCACGCGGGTATCAACAATAGCATGCTCTATATCAGCAGGCTTCCCTGTCTTCGGGTCTGAGAAAACAAATCCTAACTCTGGATGCTCTTGTGCAACTGTATCAATCTCACTTGCTCGCTGAGACAGTTCGTACCGTTGACCAGCTTCAACTGTTGCAACACCGGCCAAGACTGTGACAAAACAGAAAGCAACAGGCATCAATACTCTGTACATTCAACGCTTCCTTTATAGTTTGTTCTCTCGAGTTCAGATGTCACAGGACTACATGCAACTCAGTCAGTTGATCTCTTGGCTTGAATGCCTTCGAGTTCTTGTTTTTTATTGGATTCTTATCGCTTGGTATCACAGTTTTTGCAATATACAACAATTCAGCCACATGGACCGCAGAACGCGCGCTTCCTAAACCTTTTAATTTCATAATGACAAAAATAAGAATGCTCTTCTGCGCTCTAGCTGCTACCGTTATTTTTAGCGGTATTGCTTCATCACATCCGCAACACACTGCACCGGCTCCAAACATCGTTCTGATTCTTGCCGATGATCTCGGATGGCAAGATGTCACCTGTTATGACATTGACAAGCCCAGTCCCATGGAGACGCCAAATATTGATGCTCTTGCAAAAAAGGGGGTCAAGTTCTGGCAAGCGTATTCACCCGCCCCAACCTGTGCACCAACACGCTGTGCAATTTTAAGTGGGATTCATCCAGCACGAGCTCAGAAGACGCATGTTGTTGGTGGAGCGCCTCCTGCACCACACCACCTTCGTGCCTGGACAATGATGCCCCCATGGTTTAGTGGTCGCATGCCGGAAGACACGTACACCATCGCCCGTGCTCTCTCTGACGCTGGATACGTCACTGGACATTCTGGAAAATGGCATGTCGCTATCAATCACAATGCATTCCCACAGCCACACGATGTTGGATTCGATTGGACACAACACGATCTCGGTGTCAGTCGTGCCATGAAACCGGATCGCATGAGTGATTTTGCTACGAGAAGGATTGATGATGCCTATCGTTTGGATGCTCAAGGATTTCCGCGAGATCAGACTACTGAAGATGCCATCACATTTATTTCCGATCAAAAAGAAAATCCTTTTTTCTTGTATTACGCAACCTGGCTTGTGCACACACCGATTCAGACTCGAAGCAAGAATCTTCTATCGAAATATGTACAGAAACTTGGTGTGACACTTCCTGAAAACCCGAACCAGAAATGGCTGGGCAAAGGTCAGACAAATCCCTTCTACTGTGCGATGGTCGAACAACTCGACCATTACGTGGGCACACTCATTTCATCTCTTGAAAATACTGAGGATCCACGCTGGCCTGGGCACGCACTTATAGAGAATACCTATGTGATTTTTACATCTGACAACGGTGGCATGGAGGGAAGCCCTACACAGGTTATCACTGACAACTACCCGCTGGATCGAGGAAAAATTTCGCTCCTGGAAGGTGGCACTCGTGTTCCGCTGATCATCACCGGTCCAGGCATACAGCGAGGCGTTGAGTCAGACGTCATGGTGAATGGCCTCGACTTCTACCCAACAATTTTATCCCTGACCGGAATATCACCCCCTGACGGCACACATCTCGATGGCTGTGATCTTGCTGCATGCCTCAAGCAAGATCCAACTGATCCTACACTTATCCGTGAAAGTGATGGCGCCATCCGAGATACCATGGTCTGGCATTTTCCGAATAGCGCTGCACTCGAGAGCACTATTCGAATTGGTGACTACAAACTCATTCACAACTATGACCATGTCAACAATCCCAAGAATATACCCCTTGAGCTGTACCAACTTTATGAAACAGATCGAGAGAAGAAAAAGCGCATCGATATTGAAGAGAAGCAGAATCTTGTTTCCACGATGCCTGAAAAAGCAGCCACCATGAATGAGCGGTTAACTACTATGCTGTCTGAAATGAACGCCAGTTACCCTTACTACAACCCCCATGGAGAGAGGGCACCGGCCTCAAAAAACAAGACTCCGACAATTATCTCCCATACGCAACGTGGAGATCGTGTTGAATTTCAATTGAAAAATAACGGGGCCGAGGTAGTACATGCTGATTTGATTTACTCAAAAAATGGTGGAGAAAAATATGAAGAGTGGTTCCGGGTGCCGGCTACACTACTGAATGATGGATCAGTGATTGCTCAAATCCCAAAAGGCACAACGCATTACTACCTCAACGTCATTGATGAAAACAACTTTCTACGCAGCTATCCTGAGGTACTCGATCCAAAACAGCCAAGTAAGTCAAAGTTGAAGAATTACGCAAAGCGGGCTTTGCGAGCATCAACTGAATGACCGTATTAGTGAGAGTCATGCGTTGACCTCCAATGATTCAAAACGTTCTCCGTACCACGACAGATACGTTTGCTCGACAATGTCCTTTTACAGCCACTCCAACTGAATGCATAACTCGTCACCAGCCCACGATGTTTTGAAAGAAACCTTCGGCTATCAATCATTTCGTGGTACGCAGCAAGCGATTATTGAACGGACACTCGCTGGGAAGCACAGTCTTGTTCTTATGCCAACAGGCGGTGGGAAAAGCCTCTGTTATCAGGTACCTGCGCTCGTGCAGGACGGCCTGACGGTCGTACTCAGTCCACTTATCGCACTGATGAAAGATCAGGTCGATGCGCTCAACGCTCGTGGTATCGATGCCACGTTTATCAACTCGTCTCTCACCAAAGAGGCACGGGTAGCTCGCTATCGTGCAATCGAAAACGGCTCATACAGGTTGCTCTATGTCACACCGGAACGCTTTCAGAAATCTGAGTTTCGTCGTGTGCTGGGTGGCCGAAAGGTGACGTTACTCGCTGTCGATGAGGCACACTGCGTAAGCCAATGGGGGCATGATTTTCGACCAGACTATACGCGGGTTGGTGAAATTCGTGAATTTCTTGGTTATCCAACTACACTCGCACTCACGGCTACGGCAACACATGATGTGCAACAAGACATCGTGCACCAACTAGGCCTTCAGGAAAACGATGTAAACGTTTTTCATGAAGGCATTGAACGGCCGAATCTTGCTCTTCTCGTCGAAGAGGTCTGGGGCGAAGACGATAAGTTGCAGAACCTTCTTCACATCCTCAAAAAGTTTCAGGCCGGTGATGGCGGCCACATTATCTACTTCACGCTCATCAAAACACTTGAACGGTTTAGCCATCTCCTTGAGGAAGAGGGTATTCCTCATGGCTGTTACCATGGAAACCTACGACCAGTCGATCGCAAGAGAATGCAAGAATGCTTTCTTCGTGGCAAAGAGCCAATTGTTCTCGCTACGAATGCTTTTGGGATGGGGATCGATAAAGCCAACATTCGCACAGTCACTCATGCAGAGGTTCCTGGTTCACTCGAAAGCTACTATCAGGAAATTGGTCGAGCGGGTCGGGATGGATTCCCGTCACAATGCACTCTCCTCTACGACCAAAATGATCTTCCTATGCTCATGGAATTCATCCGTTGGGCAAATCCGAATGTTGACTTCTACCGTCAGATCGATCATGTACTCGACCATGATCTTGAAAAGGTGAATGCGTTTGGCATCGAGTGGCTGAATGAAAAAATTCTTGGCCGACAGGCACGCCATGACCGACGTCTAGAGAGTGCACTCCTCATGCTCGAGCGATTTGGGGCAATTGAATTCAGCAAGCAGGTCGCCGGTACAGAAAAACAGATTTCACACTACGGAGGACTTCCAGAGTCTCTGATAAGTGAAACGTTGCTGGCTGAAAAACTTCGGCGAGACCAACAGAAACTACTTGCCATGGTTGAATACGCACGCTGCGAAACTGACCGACGTGAATTTTTAAACAACTATTTTCTTGGTACACCATCGGTAGAGTAGCTCTACGCCGCGAGTTCCTAACTACTCAAGAATGTTTCGCATCTCTTCAACTTTTTTTGAGATCGCTTTTTTCCCTTGAGCACGCTCAAGCTCATTTACTGATTTTTCCAACTCTGCTTTACCTGGATCAGCTGCCACAACCTTGTCAACAAGTTCTTTGGCATACTCGATCGAACTGTCAATCATTCCAGCATCGGCGATTTGCTCAAGAACATCTCGAAGTTGATTCGTAACTGAAGGAGGGGCGACACGAATCACTTTTTCACCACCCCCACATCCAACGAACAGGCTCAATCCGAGTGCAAGGCATATTATTTCTTTGCGCATATCTATATTTCTCCAAAAGTTGCATCAGGGACTTCTGTCGTATCACCCAACAAAATAAGTTTAAGGAAGCTTGGCTACGTTCCCATCCTGACGGGCACCAAGATTCTGCCACGTTGTGAGGTCGATAGTGTTGCTCACTGTATGCGTGGCACCATCAGCGGTCACTGTGTTCACCACACCAGGGTGCTTGCTTCGAGCGGGGTACACACCATTCCGGTCTGCTGAATCACCGTATCGTCCACCCGTCGCAAAAGACACATGTTTCCAGTTAGGCGGGGCGACTGTATTAAATGCTGATTTTGTTGGTATACCTCGCTGCCAATCTCGACCAGCATTACTTCGATGCCACGTCAATGCACCGGCATCAGCTGCCTGACCCATGGTTTCAAGATTTGCGGCTGTTGGAAAGTTCGCACTACCCACCAAAGATATCTGGGCCGTCGTATCTCGTTCGAGATTCAGAAGCGTATCATCGTTATCACCTTTGAGACTCTCGGACAAAAGAATCGTGTTTGATGTTCCATCGGTTATTTCTTCGAACGTCGTTGTATTGTGCTTCATAATTGGCCCATCATAAATACCGGGGGTAACGGGCTGTAACCCATTGGGTCCCCCTCCACCCCCCGTACGGTAGATGTTGACTGTTGAACCCGCATTGGCAACATAATTAATTCCGCCGAAACTGGGATCACCGTACGGCAAATCTGATGGACAGATAAATGCCGTAATGAATTTTTTGCGAATTGCAGCCGAGCCATTGACGCCTGCGGTAGACCATCTGTTTAAATCCATCGCGTCGTACGTCGTTGTCTCTTCCAGCCACGGTAATATCTGGGTCCATAAACTATGTCCGAGCCACATATTCCATGCTGGTGCTCGATGGCCTGTGCCATTTCCAATGTCGACGCTCCGCTCTCCTGTTTTTGGATTCCCATCAAACATGTACATAGGAAATTTTTTATTCGCGTCGTAATAATTATGAAGCGCAAGACCGTGCTGCTTGAGATTGTTGGAACATGACACACGGCGGGCCGCTTCACGCGCCTGCTGAACAGCAGGAAGAAGGAGCCCTACAAGGACACCGATAATTGCAATGACAACAAGAAGTTCGATCAGGGTAAAACCCCTGCGATAATTTGTGTTCATAATTCCACGTCCCCTTTAAGTTCCCCAAAAAAATATGCAAGAAAGAAATATGATCTTGAAAAAACTATCTCGACAGATCAAGCGTTTTTCTTCAAAACGAGTTGTTTTGGTATAGAAGGATTTCTTCTTGGTACGAAAACCGCACTGCACGCGTTTGCATGTGGTCGGAAAACAAACCTGGTGCGAAACACCGTGCAATCAAATCAAACGATTTGCTATGCCGCTTCAGTTGAATCCAGAGGATTCCCGGGTGGTGTTTCACCAAAGTAGTACTTTTTGGCATCCGGATTATTTAATACTTCTTCCGCCGTGCCATGACAGAGAATTTTTCCGGCCCGCACGATATAGCTACGATCCGTGATCGCCAATGTTTCACGTTCGCGGTGATCAGTAATCAGGATCGAAATGCCATCATCTCGTAGGCCCATGATAATTTTTTGAATCGAATGAATTGTCACTGGGTCGATACCAGTAAACGGCTCATCGAGCAGAATAATCCGGGGCTCAGTGACAAGACAACGAGCAATCTCAAGCCGTCTCTTTTCACCACCTGAAATGTAATGTGCTTTCGACTTTCGAATTCGTGTGATGTCAAACTGTTCCATTAACTCTTCACTTCGGCGACGGCGTTCTTTGGCTGGCATGCCAATGAGTTCCATAATTGCCAAAAGATTTTGTTGGACTGTCAGTTTGCGAAAAACACTCTGCTCCTGAGCAAGGTATCCCATACCACCATCTCGCGACCGCTTAAACATCGGCCACTTTGTAATCTCTTTATCATCCAAGAGCACACGGCCACCATTTGGAATAACGAGCCCACACGTCATCCGAAAACTTGTTGTTTTTCCCGCACCATTGGGACCAAGAAGACCAACGATTTCACCCTGCTGAACTTCAAATGACACACCGTCGACGACGCGACGACGTCCGTATACCTTCACAAGTCCTTCAGCTTTTAGCAGTGACATGATCTGTCCTTGATTTCACTTCGTGTCCATCTGGGAGGCACGCTACCTGACCTACCGAATAAACTTCATCCTCGCGAAGTTTGGCCATGAGGGCAATCGCAACTCGCCAAGTACAGGGAGGGTGACCGTCACGTGCCGGGATGCGGGCACCATATGCGGCCAAACAATCGATATTGCCCGGCCCAGAAGCAGTCGCCGATCAACATAATGGACGTCAATCCAGAGTCGCCCATCTTTACTGGCAGCCGAGTTATCTCCCAACACAAAGAACTGATCTGACTCAAGCGGAAATTCGAGAATGGGTTCATCCCGTATTTCACCTCGGCGACCAAAACCAACAGCACCGATATAGAAAATATCCCGCAGAATTTTGATTGAGGAGACTACGACAGCAACAGGTTCATCTTCTGCCTTTACTGTAATACCAGCAGGTGCAAGATCTGATGGCACAGTGGACCCGGGCTGAACAACTTCGAGAATCGGATCACGGGTCGACTCCTTTTTAATCTCTGAACCCCAGGCAACTGGTGTAGCTGTTGGCATAAGTTTTTTATCAACAAAAAGTCTCAACTCATCATCCACATTTGTGAACATTACTTCCCACGAACCCTTGCCACGAATTGGAGTTGTCGCTACTGCTGTGACACCACTTGCAGCTACCAGGTTTGCCGTACCGTCGGCCAAGTCAATTGAACAAAAATGCTGCTGCCCACCATCAACGAGATCAAGTACGATGAGACCACTGTCGGACTTACTTTCAAGAGTACATTCCACAGCAAGATCACCTACCCAATGACCCCCCTGACTGATCGCGTTATAAGCTTGAAAGTCTTTGATGAGGGTTGGTGTAACGGCTTTACGAACGCCCATCCCGAGACGGACCTCTTTCCAATCATCTGACGTCGGATTGAATCGCTGATACCGAAGACTTGCTGACTGTCCTGCAGAACATGTTGCTGTAAATTGCCGCCGGTTCTTTTCCGACTGCCATACACTCGTATCTGCCCAGTCGGTCCAGGCGGAAGGCCACCCCTCTGTCTGCATAAGAGATGCAGGGAAATTACTGTCGTGGACAACCTGTAACATAGCCTGCATCACATGCGGCGGCTTCCGAGCAATCGTGGCTGGCTGCCCATCACGACTCGTCCAGATGTCTCCTCCAGCAATGCTCACCAATTCATTTGGCAAACCGACAAGTCGCTTGATGTAGTTTGTATTTGCCCCTTCGGGATACTTGAAGACTATGACATCCCACCGATTTGGTTCTCGAAAGTCGTACGCAAATTTATCAACAAGAATTCGGTCGCCGTTGTACGAGGGATAGCGTGCATCGTACGTAACAGAGGGACCCTCACCCTCAATCAGCTTCATCACATTTCCACAATTTGGGCAAGTCGCTGAGGCAATCATCTTGCCGGCGAGTCGCATTTTTAGCACAGATAATTTTCCACTTGGCGACTCAAGGTCAGCAAGCTGTTGCTGCGCCACGTCTCGCTGCTGAAGCCCTGCGGACGAATCGGCAGCCAACCGTCGTAGCCGCTCAATCTCCCGATTCACTCGACCTAATTCGGTTCGCAGGGTGTGTGATTGATCATCTTCTTCTCGACTGGCTCCAGCCTGAAAATTAAAATCACACTCACTGCAATCAAGATCCTTATGTCGACCCATGAGCGTTGGAGCCATGGAGCCTGTTGGGATGACGAACGCTTCTGCCTCAAATGCACGGAATAGAAGAGCCAGTGTAAATGCAATGACAAGAGACTCGACTGTTTCTCTTCCAAATCCTAGAGGACCACGAACAACATCTTGTTGTGTTGGCCCATCAGCCGTTTCATCTGCAAGACCTGGTGATACCGGTTGGTTCTTTTTGCTTTTCCTATCTACCATCGTGCATTATTCCTTCGACTGGGAACTGAGTGCCTGATCAACCGCTCGGCGTACGTCATCATAGGTAAAAGATCTTCCGAGTTTTTCGCTGGCATACTCATCGTCAAACTGTTGTATCAACGTACCATTTCGATCCCACACCATAACCGCGGGGACACTCGTAATATTCATTTTTTTATACAAGGCGTCTGCCTCATCACGATTGAGGAGGTTCTCAATGTCACCCGCTGAAACCTGCTCCAAAAATTTTCTCACTGGCTGGAGCACGTCTTCAGGTACACCGAACCCCTCAAAGTCAAACGATAGTGAAAGACAGGCCACTGTGTCACCATAGTCATTTTTAAGGTCGACAAGACCCGGAAATTCCTTAACACAGGGTGGACATGATGTGCTCCAGCAGTCGAGGACAACGACCTGTCCACGATGTGACTCAATCCGCTTCACTATTGCAGAATGATCAACAACGGCAACGGACACAGGAACACTGACCGGCTGTTGAACAACGGTCTGCGGGGCAGGATTAGCTGATTTGTCGTAAGACCGTTCACAGCCAGCAATCAAAATTACACCGACAAACAACATGAGCCGCTTTAGAAATTGTGTGTTTCGTGTCATGCTACAGATCATGTCATCGCCTACTGGACTCTCGTTTGAACATATTCGACATCGACCGCCACATCACTTGGCTGGTCCTCGAGAGCTGGTTGTAGCCTGCCCTGCTTTTCGTAGCAAAGTGAATCTGTCTAACATCGTACGAACCTGTGGATGTTTTGGCATCCGTCATTTAATTACCTGCGGTTCCAGCAAGCTCGATGAGAAAATTGCTCGGGAAGCGTCGCAGGAAATTTCAATCGAAGTTCATCGAAGCCTCGCACCAGTCCTTGATAAATTGAGACTTTCTGGCTGGGAACTGGTTGGTCTTGAACAGTCAACGCGTTCTGAATGCCTCTTTTCATTTCCGTTTGTAAGCAAGACTGTCCTTGTCATCGGGAATGAGCGGCTTGGCATCGACCCAGAGATCCTCAGCCGACTCGATCGTGTTGCGGAAATTCCAATGGCAGGACTACCCCACAGCCTGAACGCAGCAACATCAACTGCTGTCGCCATCTATGAGTATTGTCGGCAATTTCCAAACGGCACACCAAAGCCTCCGACAGGTGTGGACTCATGACTTTGGTAATTGGCATTGATGAAGCGGGGTATGGACCGAACCTTGGCCCACTTGTTATCGGTGGCTCATCATGGCAGATAAATGAACTACAAAGTGATCATATATCCACAAAGGCAGCGGAACAGTTTATTGAATTACAAAATGATATTCATGATGACTATCGTGCAGGACGAGGACCACCTTGGGGTGATTCAAAAAAAATATTCAGTCGGAAAAGTACAAAGTCCGAAACACTTGAACCATTAGAGCGAGGCGTGTTCGCGGCGGTTCAAATAGCGACAAACACACTGCCCGAAACCAGTGATCGCCTTCTCTCGCTACTCGCACTGCAATCACCTGATGATGCCGAACTCGGCTGCTGGAAAAAACTCAATGCAGTGACACTGCCGCTTGCAACGAAAGTACCACAGGCTATCGAACAGTCTGACCAGGCAGCCGGACAATTGCGAACCCATGCCATTCGGCTTACAGGCCTGTCGTGTCGATGGATATTTCCAGAGGCTTTTAATGCTGCACTCGACACTGGAATGAACAAATCGGACATCCTGTCACAAGCATCCCTGCAACTTGCCTTTGATCTTCGCAACCAGCACCCTCATATGCCTGCTGTTATCTGGTGCGATCGGCATGGTGGCCGCAAGCGGTATGCAGGCGTTGTCTCACACTGCTTCGATGCGGCACGAGTTGAGCCATTATCAGAAACAACTCGCTACTCTCATTACCGTATTCATGACAGAGAATGTCCTACATTCATTCATTTTTCTGTGGGTGGTGAATCCCAGCTGCCTGTCGCCGTTGCAAGTATGACAGCGAAATACACACGTGAGCTCGCAATGGATGTGTTTAATAGCTTTTGGAGAGATCACATACCATCACTCCATCCAACGGCTGGCTATCCAGTCGATGCCCGACGCTGGTGGCACGAGACAGAAAAAGATCGTCACCGCATGAGTATCAGCGATGACGTCCTATGGAGAAAATCCTGACTTGCTCAAGAACGAGAAGGTATTCACAATATTTTTATGCACATGTTCCCAACACAGCTCTATATTATTCGTCATGCGTGGGCCGAAGAATGCGGCCTCGACCAAGACGATTATGACCGTCGGCTAACTAAAAAAGGACGTAAACGATTCGAACAGTTCATTCGCTTCATGCAAGCATTTGGACTGGAGGTTGACCTGATCGTTACAAGTCCGTTGGTGCGAACCCGTGAGACAGCAGAGATCATGGTCGATGTGCTCAAAACTCCCCGCCTCGAAATTCATGACTCGCTTGCTCCCGGGTCAAATTGGCAAGAAATAGCTGAGTGGACAACTGAAGAAAACGTCGCCAAGGTCGCATGGGTGGGGCATGCTCCATGCGTTGGCCGACTGGTTGCAAAGGCGATTGGAGATGGCAACGCTTCTATTCGCATGCAAAAAGGTGCCATTGCGTCAATCTGTCTGGATAATGGGCTCAGTCAGCCCGGAGAACTTCAATGGCTTGTCACAGCACAAGTCATTGAAGCAGCGGTTTAGCTACCGCATACTTTGATTTGAAGATAGTGAATCAATATGTAACGATCTCAAGGAATGCTTCTCTGTCCTTTATGAGGAATATCATCATGAAACGACTAAAGAACTATCAAATGAAAGCCGTCTATATAATTTGTTTCTTAAGCCTAGGTACGTGGTTTCTTGGATGCTCTTCAAAGGAGCCACCTCCGAGTGAAGTTATTGAAATTGAGACTATTGAAATTCTTGATCTCAATAAAAATGATGGGGCAGTAAAACCTAGTACTGCTGAAAAAGAAGTTGGTAAAGCTCGCGCTGCCCGGCAATCAGCTGATGCAGCAAAGGCTGCTGCTGATCGAGAAATAGAAGCCGCAGAAAAATCAGTCTCTCAATCAGACAAGCAGCCAACTGGCTCAATAGAATCCGAAGCTGCTGACAAAAGTCAACCCAAAGAACCTCCCTCTGATGCCAGTAACTAAATCACCGCACCTGCTCCTACCGGATGCCGATGTATCCGGCCCTTTGTTTGTCGGAATTGATCTAGGCGGCACCAATATTAAAGCAGCGCTGGTTGATGACCATGGCCACTTGGTGGCATTTCATACCGAACCAACCAATGTCCAAAACGGGCCCGATGATGCTGCCGTCCGAATGGGACATTCTGTTGAGCTTCTGGCACGTTGTGTTGGTCTTGCTCGCTCTGACATAGCGGCTGTTGGTCTCGGCACTCCAGGCCCACAGGATCTCTCAACCGGCGTTTTACTCAAACCCGGCAATCTTCCTGGTTGGGAGAATTTTCCAGTGCGTGATCGTGTCGCAGAGCATTGTGGCCATACCGTCACGTATGCAAATGATGCAACCGCGGCTGCATACGGAGAATTCTGGGTGGGTTCCGGACGAGATGACACGAGCCTCATTCTCCTGACGCTTGGTACAGGAGTTGGTGGTGGCATCATCATTGGTGATATGACTATTGAAGGGGCACACAGCCACGGGGCAGAGTGTGGGCACATTATTGTCGACTCCTCACCTTCTGCTCGCATGTGCCCATGCGGGCAACCAGGTCATCTTGAAGCCTACGCAAGTGCCACGGCACTCAAAGCAATAGCCTCTGAACGGATTCGTAATGGTGGTACCGGAACTCTGGCAGATGCTGTCAATCAGGGAGAACCCTTAACACCCATCCTGATAGGGAATCATGCTGAACAAGGAGATCAACTGGCAATGGGCCTCGTCATGGAGACGGCTGATTGGCTTGCTATCGGAATTGTGACACTCATGCATACTATTGATCCATCAGCTATCATCCTAGGTGGAGCAATGACGTTCGGCCGGGAGAAACACCCCGTTGGACAAGCATTTCTTAACCGTATCGACACGTCCGTCCGCCGCCGTACATTTCCAACACTCGCAAAAAAAACAGCCCTTCGATTCGCTACGCTTGGTGGTGATGCAGGCTCTATTGGTGCAGCCGGACTCGGTCGACTCGCCTGGAAACAGCAGCATTCTCACACGCACGCCTAGACACCCTCATCATCTCACGGAAAGATTTCCTGAATGCCGTTCGACTGCAAGCATATTCGCAACTTTTCAATCGTTGCCCACATCGATCACGGCAAAAGTACGCTGGCCGACCGATTGCTGGAAAACACTGGCACGGTTGAAAAACGTCAACTGAAGACACAAATGCTCGACGACATGGAGCTTGAGCGGCAGCGGGGTATCACCATCAAAGCTCGAGCCGTTCGTATGGAATACCGTCATAATGGAGAGTTATACGAACTTAACCTGATTGATACGCCAGGCCACGTCGACTTCCACTACGAGGTTTCACGTTCTCTCGCTTGTTGTGAGGGAGCTGTTTTGCTTGTTGATGCTTTTCAAGGTGTGGAGGCTCAGACGGTTGCCAACGCCTATGCCGCCATCAATGAAGATCTTGAAATTGTGCCTGTTATTAACAAGGTTGATCTTGTTCATGCACGGGTTGATGAAGTCCTTCTCGAGATGGAGCAATCACTCGCCATTGAACCTGAAGAAGTCATTCGAGCCAGCGCGAAAACTGGCATCGGCATCGACGACCTGTTAGCTGCGATCATTGATCGGATACCACCGCCACAGGGTGATCCAGAAAAAGTATTACAGGCACTAATTTTTGACAGTCACTATGACAGCTATCGCGGTGTCATCACCTATGTCCGAATCATTGATGGCACTGTGACAAAGGGCCAAAAGATTCGCTTTCTGAAAACCGGTGTCACCCACGAAGTCCTTGATCTTGGACAGTTTGTCCCTCAGCGACGATCATGCGACCAACTTGCCGCCGGTCAGGTGGGGTACCTGGTCTGTAATATCAAAGATGTGGAGCATGTGCATATCGGTGACACACTGACCGTCCCAGGCAAGGACGGAGCGCCTGCCGTTGCTGGCTACAAACCGCCGCAGCGAATGGTCTACTGTGGACTCTACCCGTCTGAAGGTGAAAACTTTGAGGAATTGCGGGAGTCCCTTGAACGGCTGGCTATCAATGACCCTTCGTTTGAGTTTCAGCCTGAGAGTAGCGAGGCACTTGGCTTTGGTTTCCGCTGTGGTTTCCTTGGCCTTTTGCATATGGAGATCATCCAGCAACGACTTGAGCAGGAAGCAGACCTGGACCTCGTTCAGACTGCACCCAACGTGACGTATCAGCTTCTTTTAAAGAACGGTGAGACTCTTGAAATAAGGAATCCTCAAGATGTTCCTGACACAGGACAAATTGAAGAGTTTCGTCAGCCAATTGTCCGGTGTAATTTTCTCGTACCAGTGGAATTTATTGGTCCTGTCATGCAATTGTGCAGTGATCGGCGTGGAGTGTTCCTGAAAACAGAATATCTTTCTCCAACACGAGCTATGCTTTCATTTGATCTTCCACTAGGTGAAGTGATTTACGATCTCCATGACAAAATTAAGAGCGTGACCCGTGGATACGGCACACTGGACTATGAGTTACAGGGATACTTTCCTGCTGATCTTGCCCGACTTGATATTCTTGTTGGCGGCAAAAAGGTGGATGCCCTTTCGATCATCTGTGACCGCAGAGATGCTGACAGAAGGGGTCGAGCCATTGTCAAGAAACTGCGTGGTGAGATTGATCGCCACATGTTTGAAGTCGCCTTACAGGCTGCAATCGGTACAAAGATAATTGCACGAGAAACAATTTCTGCACTCCGCAAAAATGTCACGGCAAAGTGTTATGGCGGTGACATCTCTCGAAAGAAAAAACTCTGGGCGAAACAAAAAGAGGGTAAGAAGCGGATGAAGAGTATCGGCTCAGTCGACATTCCTCAAAAGGCCTTTATGGCTGTTCTTGAAACGGGTGCAGAGCGACAGTAACGGCGATATGTGATGCCCTACTCTGTTTTAATCTCTCAAGACATGCCGTTGCTGGCACATGTCTTGAAGAAACCCTCTTCTGCTCTTTTGATTGCCGCGAGTGCCTTAGGATATTGACCTCTGATACTCGGCTTAACGCCAGCGACGGAATGGCTCGTAAATTCGTACCGTGAGCAATAGCTCACTCGCAGAATAATTTGTGATGTATTCACCCGGAACACCAAAGTTTTGAATATTTTCAGTGTTGTCACCAATTGAAAAGAATCGGTACCCGAGATCGACGGCTATGTGTTTTGAAACATTATAAATAACCCCGCCACCAGCCTGCCAGGCAAAATTTGAGACATTTTCATTGCTTGAAATACTTCCGGGAACACCTGTGATGGAAGCGTTCACTACAGATCGATAGCCACCGGCACCAATACCGGCACCAGCGTACAAAGCAACGTCTCCAACAACATTATAGTCACGCCAAATATTAACCATCGTTGACCATCCATCACGGGCAGCAACAGTCGCACTACCGCCTGCGATAGTATCTGTAGCAGAAATTTGCTCGCGTCCGCGGCCTTCAAACTCGAAGCGCCACGCTCCGTTATCACGAAGAGACCGTATTCCCAGCGTGCCGCCAGTTGTAAATAGTGACTGGTTTGGCACAGCAGTTTGTGGCACAGCAGTGACCGTCCCTGGCTCTTTGTTTAGCGTGCCAAAGTCTGCACCAACAATTCCACCAAGATAAAACTGTCGACAGTTTGTACCAGTATCGCAGCATGAGAGAAACGATTCGCAGTCATTAGCTGCTCGCACAGAATTGATGGCCGTAAGTCCCAGCAGACTCAGTGCGAAAACAACAACAAGCTGGCATTGCTTGAACGACTGATTCGTTCCAGTCATATTGATGTTGCCAGTATGTGAATGTGTGTAAGCCATGTTTTTCCACCCAGGAATGTGAGACGAAAGGTTCAAGAAAACCAGACAACCGCTCTAGGTGTTACCATCGACACAACTCGAAGCTGGCGGGGCGAAAACAAGGTTTACCGAAGAAACTCTACCTATTCCGCAAAGTCATAGATGCATCTGTCGCGTCTATAAACATGTTCACCGGTATATACCCGCAATTCTCGGCCAACGAGCAGCAAGACAACTTTTTGGAGTCGTTTAACCGTCTCTTAAGAGAATTGTCTACCGATCGCCGTAAAGATCACACACCTTGCCTATTTCCACTTCGATAATTTCCCATCGCCGATGCTCCCGATTTTCTAGGCAATCTCAGAGGATCTCAGTGAATACGCAGGAGGCTGGCCAATCCGCATACTTTTCCATCCAGCAGCATTGGCAGCAGCTATATCCAGCCGAGGATCATCTCCTACGAGAAGAAGTTGATCAGGCTCTTTCTGCAGTCGTGACTCCACTGCCTGAAAGAATTGTGGGGCCGGTTTCCTCCAACCAAGTTCGGATGATGCAAAAATTTTCTCAATGCTAATAAGAGGTTCGACATGTTTTGCAAGAGGAAGCAATCGTTCATCAAAATTGCTGGCTACTGCCACATCAATTCCGGACTCACGAACAGCCTCAAGAAGACGACAACCCTGCTCGACCGGTTGCCACGAAGAAGGCTTACCAAAATGAATCCACAAATCTTCAAAAATTTTGCCTGCAGCCGGTGAGTCTTCAAAGACATCGCAGACTATCTGCTGCCACCGTTCGTACTCCCGGCTTCTACTTGTTGAAAAGGCCGGTTTATTTTGAGCATCCAGAGATTCCTGCTTTTCCCATGCGATAGAAAATCGCTTGGATATTTCACTTGACGAGAGCGTCACTCCAAGCTTCTCAGAGGAGTTCTTATATGCCTCTGAAACTGATGGTGCTGGTTCCAAAAGTGTCCCTACAACGTCGAATACAACGGTGTCGACACCGGTGAAAAGGTCATGTGGGAGACTAGGGGAAATTGCGACTGTCATGATGAACTCCGACGATTTCGAACTTCAACAAGAATAGACGCCGCCAGTTCACCCGGGTATGGGAAAACCTTTTTAGCTCATTGAATGGGGGCAAAAACCGCACGTGTCAGGCACAAAAGCTGTTTACCGTCGAGCAATCAGACCGAGGTCGAGCCCAAAGACAAAGAGCATGAGTGAGAGCAAGAGGACTAATCCAATGTACGACAAGGCCGCCACAACGTTTTCACTTGGCGGTTTGCCTCGAACAAGTTCGTACATCAGGAAGACCATATGCCCACCATCGAGAACTGGTATGGGTAAGAAATTGATGACGGCAAGATTTGCACTCAACATCGTCAGGAACAGTAATAATCGACCGAGACCTTCCTCAGCAGACTTTCCGGCCTGTTTCGCAATTTCAATTGGTCCACCAAGAAGGCGAGGGCTAATCTGGTTACTCGTAATCTTCTGCAAGAATCGATACACCATCGACAGATCTTCACCGGTTTTGGAAAGACCTTGTGTCAACGCAGCACCGATGGAACGAGCTTTCACAAGACGGTACACCGGGCGGAATACCAGTCCGCGATCAATAACAAAATCAACGGCTGAATCAATTGGATTCAGTTCAACATCTCTGGCGAGCCCATCTGATGACTTCACTGTTAATTGCAGACGTGTATCTTTTGGTGACTGCTGAACCATCGCCATGACAAATGGCCAGCTCTGTGATTCTTCTGATAATTCAACTCCCGGGTCATCTTCATCAATAGGTTCATCTTTTTTTGCAAATCGTGCTCGAGTCACAAACTCACCATCTTTAATACCTGCCCGAGCAGCTGGTGAGCCAGGCATGACCTTTGCAATCTCGGACCCGATATTAAAGGCAATACCGAGACTTGAAACAGCTACCGGACTTTGGGGCCATCGTGCCTGCTCGATCCATGTAACGTCTCGTGGCGTGACTTCGATTGTTTCAGTAACTAGTTCACCAGAAGCATTATGAACTGCATCGGTACGAAGAACGCCCAACAAGACGACCTCACCTGATCGCTTCCTGAGTCGGTTATCGATCGTCAAAGGATTGCCTAATGATTCACCATCAATAGAAACAATTCTGTCCCCTGCTTTCAGCTTGGCTGCAGATGCCGGAGAATCCGCTTGAACACTCGCAATCAACCCTGGCACCATCACCAAACCAGTTTCACGTCGAGGCTGAGCAGGGACTGAAATAGATAGATTCTTATCTTGACGCTGCACCGAAATTGAAATGGAAGCCTCTGCCTTACCAGCAAGAGAGGCAATCAGTTCGGCATAGCTTGAGATAGCTTTTCCATCGACTGCCGTGATGGTATCTCCTGGTTCAAAAGCAGGATTCGCTTGAGAAGCAGCCCCAGGAAGCCCGGGTTCCAAGCTCTCGGGCAACGTTACTGAAAATGGACTTGTCACGCCGACTGTCGGAATTCCCAGGTCTGTATCTGGGTGCAGCGTCAGCGTCCGCTCACTCCCATCAGTGGGCCGACGTACTGTGAAATCTATTCCTTTCGCCGGATCACCCAGCGTCACACCTTTCTGCAGATCGGTAAAGACTGGTTCAGTTTTTGATCCTATGGCAACAATCTCATCACCGGTACGTAATCCAGCTCGCCACGCTGCTCCACCAGGTCGAACACTTGAGACTTCACAAGTCAGCTCTTGTACACCAAGACCAAACGCCCACGCTGCAAGTAGGACGGCAAAGATCACATTCATGATTACGCCAGCCGAAATGATTGCCATTCTTTCAGGTACCGACTGGGCAGGATAACTGCGCGGGTCCCATGCAGGGTGTGGATCAGAAGTTGGCTCTGGTGGCAAATCACCTGACTCAATAATATCTTTCGCCCGCTGGGCTTCACGAGCTGCGGCCGCGGGATTGTCATCCTGCCCAAGCATCTTGACGTATCCTCCAAGAGGTAGAATACCGATGCCATACTCAGTCTCACCCCATGTAAACTTGCCGAGATTCCAACCGTTAATATCAAAGCCGATATAAAACTTTTCACACTTGACCCCACAGGCTTTCGCAACCAGAAAGTGTCCGAGTTCATGGACAAAAATGACAAAGCCAAGACCAATTGCAACCTGCAAAATCACAAGCCAGCTTGCTGGCTGAAGAATCCACATTCCTATCATCCCACTAGGTGAAATGACAGCACTCAGCGACATCAACACATCCACGTTTGGACTTCCTTTCTGGCCCAGGCATCAAGCCTGAGTATGTCTTCGAGTGTCGGGTCACCAATAAATGGATGTTCCGACACTGCTCGCTCACACAATTCAGCAATCTGTGGAAACTTTACCACTCCATTGAGGAAAGCCTGGACTGCCTCCTCGTTTACAGCATTCAAAACCACACCAGCAGTACCACCCCGAGCCGCAACATCATAGCCGAGACGAACTGCTGGAAAACGTTCGAGGTCGGGGGGGCTCAATTCTAGTTGCTGAGCAACACCAAAATCGAACCGCCGAGCCGGACCATCGTACCTTTCTGGATACGCAAGTGCATACTGGATCGGAAGTTTCATGTCTGGTGGCCCAATCTGGGCAATGACCGAACCATCAATAAATTCAACAAAAGAATGAATAATTGATTGTGGATGGACAACGACACCCAACTGGTCCGCTCGGAGATTGAAGAGCCAGCGGGCCTCAATCAATTCAAGTGCCTTGTTCATCATCGTTGCCGAATCAATGGTAATCTTCGGTCCCATTGACCAGGTTGGGTGCTTGAGCGCTTGCTCTGGCGTTACCTCGGATATCTGCTCTTTGGTATGAGTTCGGAAAGGCCCACCGCTGGCAGTCAGCACGACTCGCTGCAATTCATGACGACGTCCACTCCGTAACGCCTGATGGATCGCAGAATGCTCACTATCGACCGGCACAATCGTAGCACCAGAACGTGCTGCCAACTGTGTTACCAAAGGCCCGGCTGTCACCAGCGTTTCTTTATTGGCAAGCGCTACCGTCTTCCCAGCAGCGAGTGCTGACCACGTACTGCGCAAACCAGCAGCCCCAACAATAGCTGAAACAACTCGGTCAACTTCTGGAGCAGCGAGTAGTTCTTCAAGACGTTCTGGACCAACGACGAGTTCTGTTCCTTTTGGGAATGCACCCGGTCCAAGTGATTCAGCAGCAGTCGCATCGGTCACTACGACCCAGCGAGGCCGACATGCTTGAGCCTGTTCAACCAGAACATCAATGCTGCGGTGACCACACAGCAGATGCACCTTGAAACGACCTTCGGAGGCAGCAATAACCTCAAGGGTATTCTTACCAATACTTCCGGTTGAACCCAGAACCGCAACACGAAGAGGAACGGTATCTGAGGACATTTGAAGATCAGTCGATTGCTCACGCACCACTTCCGCACCCGAAACGGCCATTGAAGTGGCAGAAGCCACAGTGCGGTCGGGTAACATCATGGACGGGTCAATCTGGAAAACTATGAAAACATGTCAAAATACGACGAAATCTAGTTTACGCACTCCGGTCGCCGGATGCCATGCACGTCATTTGTCGCAGGCTTCTTTCGAGCCTACGATAGAGGGATTGCGGTGCTGCCTCTCAAAATAAAGAAACGATTGCGACATTTCGTCTATGAATCAAAAAAATAATGAAAAAGATCCTGGACGGCGTTCTGGTGATCGAAAGCAGGCTTTCGGTGGCTCAAATCTCATCTGGTCCCTGATTGCCGTGGCAGTCGCTGGTCTTTTTGCAGCAAGCCTCTTCAGCAATGGCCAGGAAGTTCAATTGAGCTACACCGACCTGGAGCGACTTATTCGGGCTGCGGGTGAAGAAGAAGATCAGTCAGGCTCGCCACGATTCGTAGAGGTTATTACAGGCGAAACAGCAAAAGGATCTCCACTGGTTTCACGATTCTGCTCGATCGATGATGTAGTCATCGGTGCATTTGAGGTGACTGGAACACTGCGAAAAGTTCCTTTGCCAGGAGGCAATGGACGAGGTGGACTGCGACCTATTGATGACGGCCGATTAACGGCTGGTGGTAACGCCCAAGGTGAACAGCTGCGATTTCGGACTGCGAAACTCCCAAGTGAGAACTCGGAGGGACAGCTGTCGAAGATACTCGATCTCAATAAAGTTGATTATCGGTATGAAGATCCGCCGAGTCCTTGGCGAAACTATATGCCAATGTTGGTGTTGACCGGTTTACTGGCGTTGGGTTTCTTTCTCATGGTGCGTCGCCTTGGAGGAGCTGGAAGCCCAATGGCATTTGGTCGCAGCCGAGGAAAAATGTATGCCCAAGAAGATCTCGGGATCAGTTTTGATGACGTCGCTGGAATAGACGAAGCCGTTGATGAACTTCGCGAAGTGGTTGAGTTTCTTCGAAGCCCTGAAAAATATCAGGTTCTTGGTGGCCATATTCCGAAGGGTGTTTTATTAGTAGGACCTCCTGGGACAGGAAAGACCCTTCTCGCAAAAGCGATTGCGGGTGAAGCTGGTGTTCCCTTCTTTGGACTTTCTGGGAGTGACTTTGTTGAAATGTTTGTTGGTGTCGGAGCCGCCCGTGTCCGTGACATGTTTCAACAGGCCGCACAAAAGAGCCCGTGCATCATTTTTATTGACGAGCTCGATGCTTTGGGGAAAACCCGAGGTTCAAGTGTGGTTGGCGGTCATGATGAGAGGGAGCAGACACTCAATGCGTTGCTTGTTGAAATGGATGGGTTTGGTAGCAACTCCGGCGTCATTGTGATGGCAGCTACGAACCGACCGGAAACACTTGATCCGGCCCTCCTCCGACCAGGAAGATTTGATCGGCATGTTCTCGTCGACCGACCTGATGTCCGTGGACGTGAGGCTATTCTCAAGGTGCATGTCCTCAATGTGAAACTCGATCCTAAAGTGAATATTGAGCAGGTGGCACGAATTACCTCTGGTTTTTGTGGTGCAGACCTTGCCAATCTTGTGAATGAGGCCGCTTTGCTGGCTGCTCGAAACAACAAGAAATCTGTGGGGATGGTGGAGTTCAACGAGGCTGTTGAACGTGGCACTGCAGGCCTTGAAAAAAAGAAGCGAGTGATCCACGAAGATGAAAAGAAACGAGTGGCGTATCACGAAGCAGCACACGCCTTAGTTGCATATTCTCTTCCGAATACCGATCCCATACATAAGGTGTCAATCATACCCCGTGGCCTCGCCGCTTTAGGCTACACCATGCAGCGGCCAGAAGATGATCGGTATCTCCTCACACAAAGTGAACTTGAAAGCAGAATTCATGTTCTCCTCGCTGGCACGATTGCAGAAGAAATGATTTATGACGACATCTCAACAGGAGCCCAAAACGACTTAGAGCGAGCGAGTGAAATTGCACGCTCAATGGTGATGGACTACGGCATGAGTCAACTCGGCAGAGTAAACTATCGTGAAAGCCAACGATCACCATTTCTTACTGGTGGAGGCGCGGACTTTGGCGCGACTCGCAGCCATAGCGAAGAGACCGCTCGCGAAATCGATGAAGAGGTCCGCCGCATAATTGACACGTCGATTGTTCAGGTCCGTCAGATTCTCCAAACCCGCCGCACATCACTTGAATCGATTACAAGTCGCTTAATCGAGGCTGAAGTAATTGATGGTAGTGACCTCCAGGATATTATTGAAACCACAAACGGGAAGCCGCAACTCGTACCGGGTACGACAGCCGAACGTCGAGCTGGTACGTTACAAACACCACCTGACAGAGAGAACGAACCGCCAGCTGATGCTGCAAATCAGTAGTTCTGCTCCCTGAATTATCATCACAGTCGTTCTAGGTTGCCCGAGGTGAGTGGCTTCTCTAGCTAGGTTCCCGAGTACGTCGATGTTTCTACAGAGGCGATAGCGAGGGGCTCATCGCGCAGGAGTTAGATTCCGGTTTCAGGCACCATTATGTGGAAAAGTATATTTCTTGCGATTGGAATATTCGCTACGCTGCTAGGCATTGAACTGCTATTCATCGATTCTGCCGTTGTTGTACCACTAGCAGGTGGCATGGGTCGTTCGATCACAGCACCTGAATGGGCACCGTGGCTACTCATTTCTGGTGGAGCCATCACAATTTTAAATTTGTGTACACTTCCTAGTGGTTTGATCAAGGAATAAGCCCGCTGTCAGGCTTCTCAAGCAGGCTGCATGCAAAGCCCCTGAATGTCTCTCGTGTACTATGATTCGTACCAAAAATCATCCGGACCGAGACACTATTCTCTTCGATGGTGAGTGCCGTTTCTGCCAACGCCAGATTGCAATCCTCCGCCGGCTCGATTTACGACAACGTTTTATTTACAAATCGCTCCATGAGCCGAGTGTGGCCAATGATTTCTCCGAACTTTCGATTGAACAACTCCAAGAACAGATGTTCGTAATCGACACGCATGGAAATGCTCGTGGTGGTGCAACTGCTGTTCGCTATCTATCTCGTAAACTACCACTCCTTTGGCCGCTCGCTCTTCTTCTACACATTCCAGGGTCACTGCCGCTTTGGAATTGGCTGTATGCATATGTCGCCAAACGAAGGCTCTGGATTGCTGGGCGATGTGATACGACAAGCTGCCAAATACATCAGAAGTAGTCGGCTTTACTCTTTGTTCTGGATGCCAAAAAACATGAGGTGCTGCCATGGCAACTCATCGAATTCACGTTCGAGAATAAAACCATTTGGCTCAAGTTCTTTTTTGACTTGTAACTTTGTCATCTTGTGGAGCGGCTTAATTGGGACCGTAGCGTCTTCCCCACGAAACTCTGCTAAAACAATTTGACCACCATCAGAAAGGCTCTCCCGGATACGATTGAGCATCATCTCGGGATGGGAGAACTCGTGGTAGACATCAACACAAAATACGAGATCGACGTCTCCCTTGGGCAAACGCGGGTCAATAAATGTCCCCAGAATTGGTTTGATATTAAAGAGCTTTTCCTGCCTCGCTCGTGCAACGAGAAGTCGAAGCATTTGAGGCTGGATATCAACTGCATACACTGTTCCTTCAGGGCCAACACGTCGCGCAAGTTCGAGCGTATAAAATCCATTTCCACACCCAAGATCACAGATGGTTTGACCTGGCTGGATTTGAAGTGCTTCAAGAAGCAACCGGCAATCTTCTTCCCGTTGGCGGCTTTCCCGAACAAGCCATGGGGCTCCCGTGTAATGCATCGTCTGGGCGATCTCCCGACCCATATATCGTGTTCGAGGCGGTGGAATTTCAACAGAACGATCAATCCTGAGATCAATAGTCAGTGGACGTCGCGACGGACGTTCTGATTTTTTTGAAGGAGATACATCATCCGCAGACTGTAATGGAGCACAAAGACAGACTGCACAAATGACTGTTTGAAAAGCTATTCGCACATGAAAGGCCAGTGAATGAGACATCTACGAAGTCTACAGGCAATAGAGTGAAAAGCGATATAGTCAGGCAACGCGATAGCGGGGTTTTTCCAACAATGGTACTCCAGCAACGTCGTAACAACTCACAATTGAAATACCACAACGACTCGCATACGCAGTGATCTGCTCCCGATCGACAAGGATTGTCTTACCGGCCTCGATCACAAGCACCTTGCCTCCTGACGCTCGAATTGATTGAAGCGTCCCGATACCAATCGTAGGCATGTCAAACCGTTCATCTTGCTGAGGCTTTGCAACCTTCACTACGGTCATGCCACCAGAACGGCAAAGCCGACCTGCCCGCCGAATGCACTCATCAGTACCCTCAATTGCTTCAAGTGCCATTGGAGCCTGGTTCTTTACGACTACTGTCTGGCCGATATCAAGACGTCCAAGTTCTTTCGCAAGCCGCCAGCCAAAAACCACATCAGCCATCCGACGTTTTGAGAGTGGCTTGCCCGCTAGCACACCTTCAGTTGCCAAAAGTTCAGGAGCAAAATCTGTTGCTGGACAAATACGAATTTCTGACTTCTCAAAGGCTACGGCAATCGCTCCAAGAAGCGCATCGTCACGGTTGTCTTTGCTACGAGTTACAAAATGTGGCCAGAATGTCTTGAGCCCTTGCCAGTCGGGAAGATGTCGAATCCATCCGAATCGACGAAACAGTTGCTTCTTATGAATTTTTCCGGCCATCGTCGCTCGACGCACGCCATTCTGATGAAAGAAGTCGATGGCTTTTCCAATTTCAGCAACGCCTACTTCGCCATAGACATCCGCTATTTCTTCAAGTGATTCTTCTGCATGATACCGGATCGTTAAAATCGCAACTCGTCCACCACGTCGTTGAATCGCTTCAGCGGTAGCAATTGGAAACCGTCCCCAGCCAGCAAGAATACCGACCAGTTCTCCGTCGAGTGATGGCAGTTCGTTCACGTCCCCGGACAAGGCTTTCATTGTGCTATCAACTACTCTTTATCTAGCGATTTCAAAATACACATTGAGGACACTTGTTCCTCTCCAATTAGATCCTAGGCCGCTTTCGAGGAAGACTCTTTTGTTGCCAATTGAGACGTCTGTTCCAATTCTTCAACTCGTTTCAGTAGGTGCTTTACTTGCTTTCTCATCTCAGGAAGCTTCGACATTGATGCAAGTTGCAGCTTGCGTTGTCTCAGATCAATAGCCGGTTCACCAAGTACCGTTTGCTTTGGTGGAACATCATTGGAGACGCCTGATCGTGCACCAAGTACTGCGCCATCACCAATGTGAATATGATCACGCAGACCACATTGACCTGCCATGATCACCCATTCACCAGTCGTTGTACTTCCTGCCACACCTACTTGAGAGCAAATCATATTATGGCGACCAACTCGGCAGTTATGAGCAATCATGACCAGATTATCTATTTTTGTGCCACTACCAATTACTGTTGGCCCGTATGTTCCACGATCGATAGTTGTTCCAGCACCAACTTCAACATGATCGCCTAATTCAACCCAACCAAGTTGAGCGGAAAGCTCTAGACCTTTTGCGTCTGGCTTATACCCAAATCCAAACGCCCCCAAAACGGCATTGGCATGAATAAGACAGTCTCGACCAACAAGGGTATCCTCATAAAGAACTGCATTTGCAAAGACCGTTGTTCCGGCACCAATTCGGCAGCCCGCACCAATTCGAGCTCCTGCATGAATAACAACTCCTTTCGCAAGTTCAACATCTTGACCTATGAGAGCCAAAGGATGGACTTCAACATCACCAGCAAGTCGGGCCGAGGGATCTATGACTGCTTGAGGACTCACACCTTGACGGTGTCGAGCACGCGGAGGACGAAAATGTTGAATAATTGTTGCAAAGGCTTTATGAACATCTTCAACCTCAATCGTTGGTCGATCCTGCGTCCCAGTACCTACTGGAACAATAGCAGCCGCTGCTTGGCTTTTGGCTAAACTCGGCAATCGCTCAGCAGAGTCAACGAGTGTTATGGCGTCTGTGGTCGCCGTCTCCAAAGTCGACGCTGCCGCTATGTGCTCTTGAAAGTCGAGCGCATCGGGTATGACAAGCTGACCTTCGACCAGCTTCGCAAGCATAGAAAGAGACTCAGACATCAAACAACCTCCCTGACCAAACACATAACAAAAGAACCACCAAGCGGCTGTGGTTTGGGAGATTAGGAGTCCTGCTGGAGGGACGCAAGGTCGGCCAAATCTGGCTTATATGCCAACCAGAACTGCCACAACATACCCACAGAAAGGGCCATTCTGAATGACCAGAGGATAGTCCGTATCCAGTTTGAATTGACGAGAAAACGGAGAGTTTGAGCATCCCAGCCGGTTGAAAGCTGCAGATGACAAGGCACTTGAAGAAAAAATGTGCTTGCCCAAATGCCCAAAAGAGCCGTCATGCCAACGATAGGGAAAAGTGGACGAACACCCCGCGGCCGATGCACAAGTAACCAGACAGCAACAACTCCTTCAATCAGCATGGGAGGAATAACCACCGGCCCAGTGCGGTCACGATGGGCCACTTCCCACCTGCCAAACTCATCGTGAGGCCACCCTTCCATCAAAGGATAATGCACAACCTGAACAAACCAGATGAGTCCAGTCATGAAACTGGTTGCAAGTACCTGAAGGAGGAGAGCTCGAGCACCCGGAATGACACTTTTCATCATGTTCCAATCGGAGCAAGCACTTCAACGGCGTTTCCAGCAGGGTCAGCAACGTAGCAACTCCGCGTGCCATCTCGATGTGCTTTTAGTTCACCGAAGGCTTCCGCCTGCGGATGGATAAAACCAATATGTGGCGGGTGCTGATCTGGAATCACGAGTGCCAGCCGAGTGTTTCCAAATTCAAGAAGTGCCCAGGTCTCGTCCTGATATTCAATATCGCAGCGAAAGTGTTTCGTGTACCAGTCGACTGCCTTTGTGACATTACTGACGGCAATCGCAACATGATGAATCACATCGAGTGGCGAATGAGGATCTACAGTAGGTAATTCACTTGATTCTAAAGGAGTGGCCATTTGATTTCTTTGGGCACTGGCTATTTTGGGAACACATGTATTGTACATGTGGCAGAACGATTCGGGGGAACAAGCAGAGCGAATGCCGAGTTAGTTCTTAGCCTTTATATCAGCAAGGCCTCCATCGACTCCCAAAATCTGGCCTGTTACCCAAGAATTTTTTGGATCAAGGAACCAGCAAACCGCGCTCGAAACATCTTCTGGTTCACCGATCCGTCCGAGGGGATGCATCGAGACGGAAGCTTTTTCGGCAAGCTCACTTGATAAGAGGCCTGCAGCCAAAGGAGTTCGAACAAGACCAGGCGCCACACAATTAAACCGTATCTTAGCCCGTGCATACGTCGCAGCTGCTGAGCGCGTAAGCCCTATGACACCCGCTTTTGCCGCGGCAACTGCCTCATGATTCGCAAGGCCTATCCTGCCGGCAGCACTAGATAGCAGAACAACTGATCCGCCTGAACCTCGTAGAAGTCGGCCAGCAGTGCGAACGCAGTGAAACGCGGTTGTTAAATTTGCTGCGATTGTTTCATGCCATTCATCTGAACTCGTGAGATGTCCTGGTTTTAAAAGAATTGATCCGACGCAATTAACGACACCCGTTAATCCTTCCAAATTCTCTGCCGCTTTATCACCACATGCGTCAAATGATGCCGCATCTGTTGCTTCAAGGGTTTCCCACTCACAGTTCAACTCCGAAGCGAGTTCTTGAAGGCTTGTTGCATTACGACCAGCAAGAAAGACTTTTCCTCCGGAAGCCACAACATCACTCGCCACAGCTGATCCGATTCCACCAGCACCAATGATTAAAACTTTCTGCACGTGATGTACTCCAACAAGGGTTGATTGCAGTTGAAGACTTCAGTTTACAGCCAGTCGCCGATAGTCCGTTCAAGATTTGCTTCTTCGGCCATAGTTCGTAACTTCGCAATAGCCCGAGTTTGTATTTGACGGATTCTTTCTTTGCAGACCCCCATTTCTGTCCCGAGTTGCCGAAATGTTTTCGGCTTATCACCATCGAAGCCAAAACGAGCCAGAACAATCTGCTGCTCACGGGTCTCGAGAGAATGCAGGAACTTCGAGAAGAGTGTCTTGAGATAACGGACCTGATCAGGAGAACATGATTCGTGATCCGATACTTCCTCCGCCCGATCCTTTACAGGCTCATCATCAGAGGCAAAACGATTGCGGTACTGGCGGCTTTTATGAGAAATTCGGAAGAAGTGTCTCTGGATAGCATAGGTCGCATAGGTACTGAATCGATTGCCCAGAGCGAAATTGAACTTTTCAACGGAACGCATCAAGGCAACATTTCCTTCGCTGATAAGCTCATCGAAAGAGTGGCTCGGTTCGTTAAATTTCTTAGCGATCGAGACAACCAAACGAAGGTTGGACGTGATAAGAATTGCCTTCACCGTCTCCGCCTCTGCAAGAATGCCCTCGATTTGCTTCATCTGCTTCATTGTCGCTCGTTTTGGATCAAGACGACTCCGTTTTTGAAGTGCCTGAAATTTCAACCAGTTCATTCTGCGGAAATAGAATTGCTCCTCATCTTTCGACAGTAACCGCGTTTGGTACAAACTGGCCAGGTATGGTGAGAGAGAACGACTCGAGGCGGACTTCTTATCCGAAGAAAAGCCTTCTAGTGGGATTTTTGCATCGGCTGGCGGTGAGTTGGCGAGTAGCTCTGCATCCTTCTCGAGAAAAACATCTCCCCCGATGTATTCAATGTCTCTGTCAAAAAGTGCTGCCCTCTTTTTCGAAAGGATTGTTTTTCTTCGTTTCTCAGAGGGTGAGAGGCCGATGATCTTTTTTGGCTCACTCGATTTCGAGGGAATTCTCGAATTTCTCTGAGATAGTTTTGGAGAGTTTGGGATTTGACGATTTGGATCGGCGAGGGCAATCACAATTAGTTCCTTTCTCACGCGTCCCAAGCGGGACTGTCGGCATTACGAAACCTGCTATCGTTTAAAACCGCATAATCCACGAATTACTAACCGATGTTTTGAAAAATGCGTAAAAAAAGCCTTAATTTGTTAGAAACCGCTTTTCTCAAGCACTTTTACTTGGCATTTTCCCTCTTCCGAAGGTCACCTCACCATGTGTCGAAATCTTGTTCTTGTTCTGGGTGATCAGCTCGATCAATCAAGTGCCGTGTTTGATGACTTTGATACGAATCAAGACGTCATTTGGATGGCGGAAGTGGCTGAAGAATCGACGCATGTCTGGACACATAAGGCTCGGATTGTCCTTTTTCTTTCAGCGATGAGACATTTCCGGGACCACTTGATAAATGATGGATTCACGGTTGACTATCAGGAAATAAATGAAAAAAAGAAATCTCAAGAACCGATGTCGCTTGCTGCGGCACTCAAAGCAAGTCTGAGTCGATTCAAACAAAAAGGGGAGATACCAGATCGCCTCATTTGTGTTGAGCCAGGTGAGTGGCGAGTTCGAGCGGCATTGGAAGAGGCTGCAAAAAATGCAGGCATCCCATTGGAGGTACGTCTTGATCGTCACTTCTTTACCACAGTTGATGATTTTTCTGAACATGCATCAGGGCGAAAACAGCTACGACTTGAATTTTTCTATCGTCCACTGCGCGAACGCTTTAACGTCTTAATGGACAATGGTGAACCAGCAGGCGGGCAGTGGAATTATGACGCAGACAATCGCGGAAGTTTTGGGAAATCTGGACCAGAAAAACTTAGGCCGCCAAGACGATTCAAACCAGATGCGTTAACCCGTACCGTTATCGATCTTGTATCAAAGCGATTTCAGAAACATCCCGGTTCACTTGAACAATTTGATTGGCCTGTTACAAAAAAGGATGCACGTGCCGCACTTCGAGATTTTATTACTTATCGGCTTTCGAATTTTGGAGCCTATCAAGATGCAATATGGACGGGTGAACCATGGCTCTATCACTCACGTCTTTCAGTTGCTCTGAACCTAAAACTTCTTGACCCCCGTGATGTTATTGCTGCTGCTGAAAATGCATACCGAGAAGGGTCTGCTCCGTTAGCAGCCGCTGAGGGATTCATACGACAGATTCTCGGCTGGCGAGAATATGTTCGTGGTATCTATTGGCGATTCATGCCGGAATATGCACAACGAAATACACTCGGAGCAGATCAGCCATTGCCAGGCTTTTATTGGACCGGTGAGACAGACATGAATTGCTTGAAAGATGCACTTGGGCAGACGCTCGAGTACGGATACGCACATCATATTCAACGTCTCATGGTCACTGGTCTGTTTGCAATGATGTATGGAGTCAAACCAGAAGACATCCATAAATGGTATCTCGCCGTCTATGTTGATGCGGTCGAGTGGGTGGAGCTGCCAAATACGATTGGTATGAGTCAGTTTGCTGACGGTGGTGTTATGGCTTCAAAGCCTTACTGCGCAACAGGGGCTTACATTGATCGGATGAGTAATGCGTGTAAGACATGTCGGTACAAACCAAAAGTGGCCCATGGCCCTGACGCCTGTCCCTTTACGACACTGTACTGGGATTTTCTTGCCCGCCACGAGAAGCTCTTGAAAAAGAATCCGCGGATGTCAATGCAGTTGCGGAATCTTGGACGCAAGGACACAAGTGAACTCAAAAAGATTCGGCGTCAGGCGGAAAAGCTGAGAACTTCCTGAGTCGGCCCTATCCTCCTGGACTTATAAGCCAGTCTTGCCTGACTCTGTTACTTCCCAAACCATTTTCCTATCTACGGAAAAGGCTAGGAGATGTTGACGAAGATCCCGTGTTCTGCCACGCGTGTATTGAAACGTCACCAATCCATCATGAATGGTACTGACTAATGCATCTTGCCCTGATCCTGCCCACTGAAACAGAAGGACTCTGTGCGTATCAAAACTCATTTGCTTTTCAATATTTTCTGCTTGTTTCGGGCCCAGCAGTTTCGCAACCTCCTCCTTAGAGTCTGCTGAATATGGCATGAGTACATTCCCACGTATTTTTATTGCAAGTGGACCTTTCACTGCAAGAGGCTGGACCGGCTTGTCTCCGGATGCAAGAACCAGCGAGGAAATCATTACACCAAAACCGATCACTCCACTCTGAATTCCCATACCATCATTCTCCAAATTCTTTTTTGCCTAATGATTCCCACCACACAAGAGCTACTTGATACCACATGGATGCTTTGACGCGTCTATCTATGCCCTTTCAAGAACAATGCGATAGTGAAAGTCACTGTCCCGCTCTCGGAGGACTTCTGCAATCATCAATTTCTGTTCTGCATCTGTTTTACGCTGAAGCAAACGATCTGTTTCATTGAGCGGGTGACCCGGGAAATACATCTGTGTTATCAGTTCAACAAAGCCTCGCTTCATCACCTTGAAATGGATATGAGGTGGGCGTTCCCAGCCAGGTCCGGCAGGATAGCTACCAGGCATGACCGTGTGGAAACGAAACCCGCCTGCCGTGCCACTCGGCACGATAGCCCATCCTTGAAAATCCTGATCACGTGGAGCAGGGTTTGGATCATGTGGATGGTTGTAACGACCTTCGGCGTTTGCCTGCCAGATTTCAACCGTTGCATCCTCCACTGGATTCCCTGCGGAATCATAAACCTCTCCCGTAATCCATATATCTTTTCCTTTCGCAGGACCTCCATGTCCTGTGACGTGCCTTAGGTCAAAATCTTTGTCTTTTTGTGGCAGGATTGGATAAAAAGGTCCTTCAATTTCATGAGGAGTCGTCTGATCCTCTGCCACTGTACGAGACGGATACAACCAACTGGCAAATCCAACAAAAAAACCACTGGCTATGAATTGGCGTCTCTTATGGTTATCCATATGGCCACTTCCTCCCTGAGTTGTTGTGTAGATCTGTGACGGAACATCAATCTCTACGCAGGCTGTGGATTTTCTTTTATATACGTTTCCGCGCGTAATACATCTGGCGCATGGGCTAGTAACACGTCAGCAGAAATAACTTCTTTTGCATAAAGGTCAATAAAAGACTGGGTAAGTGTCACCATGCCTTCTCGCCGCTGAGTTTGCATGATTGAGTCCAATTGAAAACTTTTATGTTCGCGTATGAGATTACGAGCAGCATTATTCAAGCGGAGTATTTCAAATGCTGCGGCACTGCCTTTACTTTTTTTGCCGACAAGAGACTGCGCAATAAAACTATTTGAGACATTCGCTATTTGTGAACGAACTTGATCCTGCTCGTCTTCTGGAAACGTAGAAATAATTCGCTCTGGAATATCTGCGACACTAGCGGAATGAACTGTTGCGAATACGAGGTGTCCAGTTTCGGCAGCCTGCATGGCCGCCTGAATCGTTTCTGTGTCTCGCATTTCTCCAACAAGAATTACATCGGGATCTTGCCGTAGTGCCGTCCGCAAGCCATCTGAGAATGAATCGAAATGAGCATTTTTTTCACGGTGTGTAAAGACTGAGTGGTGTGGTGTATGGACAAACTCAATCGGATCTTCGAGTGTCAGAATATGCTTTTGTTGATTCTGATTAATGTAATCAATCATTGCAGCAATGGTTGTCGACTTCCCGCTACCAGTCACACCTGAAACGATAACCATACCAGTGTTTTCGAGAGATATTTTTTCGAAAATCTCAGGCATTCCAAATCCTTTGACTGTTGGAATATCCTCAGGAACAATTCGACAGACCACCTTAAAGCCCTCAAGGCACTTTGCAAAACTTGCCCGAAGACGGCAGGCTTTTTTGGCCCCAGTTCCTTTTACCTGGTAGCCACGATCAACAGCCCCATGCTCGTCGAGTTGCCTCGAGGAACGATCATCGAGAAGGAGACTCTTGAGATCTTCGATCTGCTGGGATGAAACCTTTGGCAAGTTAATCTGTCGAATAGCACCATCGATTCGAAATTGGGGTTCATCACCAGTCTGAAAATGTATATCAGAGGCACGGTGATGAATTGCCTTCTGAACAAATTCATCGAGATCAAAAAGTTTTGACATGCTTCCAACTCCAAACTCTAAGTACTTTTTCTACGAGTCTCTATTCCTGCTTCCGCTTAGTGTTGCTGAAAACAATGTATATGAGAACGCAACAGAGTGATGTTCCAAAGGCTCAATTTCTCGATTACGGCCGTAAGCACGTACTTTCTTTGCAGATGTTCCGGAATTGCACGCCATTGACAGGCTCGCTAAGGTCTCACTCACATTCCATGACCCACCTGTGGTTTTACCGTGTTACCCTATCATTCGCGTCTTCAGGTCTCATTCTGGTGCTGCCTCATGGCGAGCACGATTTCGGCACAAGAAGTTGTTTGGGTGCAACCTGTTGATTCAGCACCATATGAAACATCTTTGAACAATACGGCAAATCAATGGACGCCGTATCGGGATGCCAGTCAACGAATTGATCTCCTCCCACCGGTCGACTTTAATCTTGAGCAGGATACATTCGCCAGCGAACCGATTGCTGATCTGGACCCGATTGAGCCAGGGTCCAGTCGACGGAAGAAGCCTAGCTTTGGCCGGGGTGCTCCTTTGAGCATGGGTGGTTTCTGGGCGCCAAACACACCTGTTGTCAATCAACCAGCAAACCTGCAAATGAATGCACAGTTTGCCCGGGTGGCTATGCCTCTTGGTATTCCAGAAGAAGGAAAACCACTCTGGTTAGCGATTGCCAAGTTTGGGCGACTCGAGCTGGCAACAAATGCAATCCTGCCTGATTCAGCGGAACCTGTGCCAAGTCAATTCTGGCTGGTTGAAACCGGAGTCACTCACATTCGTCCTCTTGCCTCTGGCAGTACCATTGGTGGTACGTTCCTCTTTGGTTCGGCGAGTGACAAACCTTTTCATGCTGGTCGTGATCTGACGCTCATGTCAATTCTCTTTGCAACCGTACCAGCACGAAACCAGCGTGACGACTGGAGCTTTAGTCTCTTCTATTCACCAACATCTCAGTTGCCGTACCCCCTCCCAGGAATCGCTTACGTGTGGAAGCCCGATGAGACACTTGAGGCTAAAATTGGTTTGCCTGCTGGAATTGAATGGCGTCCAAATGATGACTGGGAAGTTACATTCAACTACTTTCCACTCGTAAATGTAAATGCCATGGTGCGTCGACGTTTAGCCGACAAACTGTGGTTATTTGGTGGCTATCGCACAGATACACAAATTTATTTTTTGGCTGATCGGCTGATTGAAAAAGAACGTTTCTATGTGTTCGACCAGCGTGCCGGCATTGGGCTTGATCAACAAATTGGAGCTGGCTTCAGCCTTGAGTTCCTCGCCTCCTACCTCTTTGACCGCGAACTTTTTCAAGGGACAAGCTTCACTTCTGGACGTACTGATGTCATAGAGTTTGACCCCGGCCTTGGCCTCTCCCTACAACTTCTGTGGAGAAGATAACGACTACTCGTAATCCCACTTTGTGATCCAAGGATCTGCAAATTGCCGTTGCATTGATTTGAGCTTTTCTTTGTATCTAATAAGCACTGCTGCCTGATTTGGATCATCAGCAAGATTCACGGCCTCCTCTGGGTCTTCTGCAATGTGATACAGCTCAAACCTTGGACGGTGAATATATTCTTGGACGGTTTTTGTTCCGTAGGGAGCGTCAAGGCTCCGCCGATACTGAGACTGCCAGCTACTGGCGGCCCAAAGATCGGAAGCAAAAGGGTAGGGAAGTGGATGTGCAATATTCCAGATGAGCTTCCAGTCATGATCCCGTATGGCTCTCATGGGATAATACATCTGAATTTCATGGAATGTATGTGATGCAAAATGTGCATCATGAATTGTCATGTCTGTGTCAGACAGAATTGGAATCCATGATCGTCCGTGATACGTTTCAATACCTTTTCGAGGACCATGATTTTCATGCGTCGCGTACGGTTTATCTTTCCAGTATTCTTTTGGTGCCACCCAGTGCTTTGGACGCTGCTTTTGATGGTCAAGCTCACCTGCGAAATCAAGTAATGACGGCGCGATGTCTGTGTGATTGACAATACTCTGAGTTCGTACTCCTCTATTTTTTGAATACGGATCACGAACGACAAAAGGAACGCGAAGGCCAGGCTCATAGACTGTTGTTTTTCCGCCAGAGAATGCCATGCCATGATCACTGGTAAAGAGAATGAGTGTTTTATCGAAGAGATTTGCTTCTTTCAAAATCTCAACAAGTCGTGCAAGCCCCTGATCAATGCGAGCGCACGACTGGTAGTACTGAGCAAGCTCGCTACGAGTTTCTGCCGTATCGGGTAAGAAAGCTGGAATCTGCATATCCTCAGATTCAAAAAAGACTTCCTTAATTCCTTTATGACTGCCTCGATTTTTTATGTTTCCGAAAAGATCTGGTTTCAGTTCTAAGGAAGAGTCTTCGTCACGCCCACCCCCACGATGTGGATCACTGGTTGCAAAATAGAGAAAGAACGGCTTCTCACTTTTTGACTTGATAAATTCAGCAGAAGCATCTGCCATCTGAACTGCATTACGTGGGTTTCCCTTGAGTGCGGTTTCGAAGTGATACACCTCCTCCGGCGCCACGTGGTACTTCCCAATACGCGCTGTTCGGTACTCTGCTCGTGCTAATGCTCGAGGAAGTGACAGGCTGACAACGTCATACCAACTTGCAAACTTATGGAAGTCATGTTGGTGCCCATACTGACCATTGGTGTGATTATGTAATCCAGAGAGGATGACTGAACGGCTGGCTGAACAACTTGCTGTTGTTGCGAATGCGTTGTCGAACACAACCCCATCCGCCGCCATGGAATCGATAGCCGGAGTCACCGCAACACGGTCACCGTAACAACCCAACGTTGGCGATTCATCATCTGTCACAAAGACAATGATGTTTCGTTCAGCTGCTTGGCTGGATTGCACACAAAGAATGGTTGAAATAACTGCAAAGAGAATGACACGCATGAATCCTTCTGGCTGAAAAATCTGGCTTGGTATGTGTGTGTTTATTTTCATAAGAGAGGCTCCAAACGTGGTGTTGAACATTCCACTAAATTACCTATGTTCACGATCTCCAAAAGTATGCCTGAAAAATACCGCAAGAAACCTGGAACTGTGGGCCGAGGAGGAATTGCTTCGTTTCCGTAATTTCCCCTACAGTACGAGAAATTCTTTGTTTTCCCAAACGTGAGAACCGATGACCGCCTACTCGCTTACCCATTTGCGACAACTTGAAGCTGAAAGCATTCACATCATTCGCGAAGTCGCTGCTGAATTTGACAACCCAGTCATGCTTTACTCAATCGGCAAGGATTCGGCCGTTATGGTTCGATTAGCCGAGAAGGCGTTCTATCCAGCCAAGCCACCATTTCCGCTTATGCATGTCGACACCACCTGGAAGTTCCAGGAGATGTATCAGCTGCGGGACAATTACATTGCGAAAGAATTGGGATTCAAACTCATTGTTCATGTCAATGAAGAAGGTCGGGCACAGGGAGTCAACCCTTTTACGCACGGCAGTAAAGTCCATACTGACATCATGAAGACGCAGGCTTTACGGCAAGCACTTGATACCCATCGTTTTGATGCAGCCTTCGGGGGAGCTCGGCGTGATGAAGAAAAGAGCCGTGCCAAGGAAAGAGTCTTTTCTTTCCGTGATGATTTCCATCGCTGGGATCCCAAAAACCAACGACCTGAATTATGGAATCTTTACAACACAAAGGTAAAGAAGAACGAAAGTATTCGAGTCTTCCCAATTTCAAACTGGACTGAACTCGATGTATGGCAGTACATCCATCTTGAGCAGATACCGATAGTACCGCTTTACTTCGCAAAAGAACGACCCATTGTCTGGCGAGAAGGTGTCATGATCATGGTCGATGACGATCGAATGCAATTGGAACCAAATGAAAAACCAGAAATGCGAAGAGTTCGCTTTCGTACCCTTGGCTGCTACCCACTATCTGGCGCCGTTGACTCAACAGCCACTACGCTTCCTGAGATCATTCAGGAGATGCTACTGACCACATTCTCAGAGCGACAAGGCAGGCTTATCGATAGCGATGAAGCCGGCTCAATGGAGAAGAAAAAGAGAGAGGGATACTTTTAATCTATGTCTCACCAATCATCGCTTATTGCAACCGACATTGACGAATACCTTACGCAACACGAGCAGAAAGAACTTCTGCGGTTCATTACCTGCGGCAGTGTAGATGACGGTAAAAGCACACTCATCGGTCGACTCTTCTATGAATCCAAAATGATTTATGAAGATCAGCTTACCGCTATAAAAAAAGATACGACTCGTTACGGAACAACTGGTGAAGAAGTCGACCTAGCACTCTTTACTGATGGGCTTGAGGATGAGCGACAACAGGGAATTACGATCGATGTCGCATACCGTTATTTCTCAACCGAAAAACGCAAATTTATTATAGCTGACACACCGGGCCATGAGCAGTACACACGAAATATGGCCACTGGTGCATCCACTGCTGATCTTGCCATTATCTTAATCGACGCGCGTCACGGCGTTCTTCCACAAACCAAACGTCACTCTTTTATTGTGTCGCTCCTTGGCATCAAACACATCATTGTGGCAATCAACAAAATGGACATTGTTGACTACAGTCAGGATGCGTTTGAATCCATTCGTCGAGACTATGTTGACTTTGCTGCGCGACTTGAATTGCCTGATGTGCACTTCATGCCAATCTCTGCACTCAAAGGTGACAATGTCGTGACAAACAGTGAAAAGATGGCATGGCATGAGGGCCCACCGCTCATGCATCTTCTTGAAACGGTCTACATCGGTTCTGACCGCAACATGGAGGACTTTCGATTTCCTGTGCAATACGTCACACGACCAAACCTTGACTTTCGTGGCTTTGCCGGGACTGTTGCATCAGGGATTATTCGTAAGGGTGATGAAATTATTACCTTACCGTCTCGCAAGAAGAGTCGTATTCAATCAATTGTGACTTTCGATGGTGAACGTGATGAGGCATTTGCTCCTCAATCAGTAACCCTCACGCTTGAAGATGAAATTGACTCCAGTCGTGGTGATATGATTGTCCGAGTAGGGAATCTCCCAAAGGTTGATCAGAAATTTGAAGCAATGCTTGTCTGGATGGATGAAACGTCACTTATTCCAGGGAAAGAATATCTTTTCAAACAGACCGGAAAAGTCACACCAGGTCGAGTAAGTTCCATCAAGTATCGAGTCGATATCAATACACTTCACCGCGAACCTGCACCGACGTTAGCACTCAATGAGATTGGTCGCTGCGGAGTGACTCTTGCTGTTCCGATTGCTCATGACTCATATCGACGTAATCGAACAACTGGATCCTTTATCATTATTGACCGGCTGACAAACGGAACTGTCGGCGCAGGCATGATCCTTGATCGAGAACCAGAAGAAGGCGCTGCCCACTGGGATGATGAGCCAGCAACTGAGGGCCTCACGGTCTCTTCCAGTGAAGTGACCATTGAAGAACGCCAGGCTCGTTTTGGACAAAATCCAGTAACTATCCTCATTACAGGCCTCACCGGTTCAGGAAAGACAACAGTCGCTCAGGCACTTGAGCGCAAACTCTTCGATGATGGTCGTGCCGTTATGGTTCTCGATGGACAAGCCATGCGACTTGGAATAAGTCGGGATCTTGGCTTCTCAGCGAGCGAAAGGAGTGAAAACCTTCGACGATCTGTAGAAGTCGCAAAGATTGCAAATGATGCTGGCTTCATCGTCGTTGCAGCTTTTGTTGCACCTGATGAGCAGTCGAGACAGAAAGCCGCCGAACTTGTTGGGGCAGAACGGTTTCTCACCATCCACCTCTCAGCACCAGTGGAAGTCTGTCGGGCTCGTGATGAGAAGGGACAGTATGCAAAAGCAGATGCAGGTGAACTGGGTAATTTCCCTGGTGTATCTGCACCGTATGAAACTCCATCAGAAGCAGATCTTGTGCTTCCTACTGACGAGCTCCCAGTCAGTCGATGTGTGGATGCAATCATCGAACTCCTCGAGACCAAGGGTGTTCTGGGGTGAGTAAAGGACCGGGCTCGATTCGTATAGGAATTCTGACAGTATCAGACCGGGCTAGCCGCGGTGAATATGCTGACGAAGGTGGGCCCGCCGTTCACGATTATCTTCGTGAAGTGCTGTGTGTTTCATGGGATCCTGAAATTCAAATTGTTTCGGATGAAGTTGAATGTGTTGCAACAGCTATCAAAGACATGTCTAGCCATGGATGCTGTCTTATCATCACAACAGGCGGTACAGGACCTGCACCACGTGATGTAACGCCTGAGGCAACTGAGCGTGTCTGCTCAAAAATGCTGCCAGGATTTGGCGAACTGATGCGGCAGGTATCACTTCAATATGTTCCCACTGCGATTCTTTCTCGACAGACCGCGGGGGTGTGTGGTGGTGCTCTGGTCGTCAATCTTCCAGGCCGCCCAAAAAGCATTTGTGAATGTCTTGATGCAGTTTTCCCAGCAATTCCTTACTGCATTGATCTCATCCATACTGGGAGCATCACACCACCTTACCTGGAAACAGACCCAATTCGAATGAAGTCCTTTCGCCCCAAAGGAAAATAGTTCTGACTATTCTGGCCAGCAATGGGCTCTCGTTCCCGTCTCTCGACTGTCTCTGAGTATTCTCTTTTTAAAAACCCACCGTTGGTGATATGCCAACGAATGTGAGGCGGCCAGGAAGCACTCGGATTGTCACCGGCAACTCACCACCCGGGTCGCCATCAAGCTGATATGGGACTGGCTCATCAGATTCAATGGAAATTTGTGTTACTTGCTCCACGTGTGTGTCACGCCAGGCTCGATGCCAGCCAAAAAGAACACCAACAAAATACCGAAGCCCATTCCACCAACGCCCCCCACGAAAACAGCACAGATCGAGTCGTCCATCAGCACAATCACCCTCCGCAACAAATCGCAGTCCAAGTGCATATCGCGGCACATTGAAGATAAATGCCCAGCGTGTATGAATCGCCTTTTCATTCCCTTCAGTTCGGACACGAATCTTCGGAAATTGATATCCACCCAGTGCTTGTAAAATCGGTCGAATCCAGGTTGTATGGTCAATGTGACCGGTTCGTCGAGCACTGAGAAGCCGCACGACCTCTGCATCAAAGCCGACCGAAGCGACCGCTAAAAAAAGCTGTCCGTTCGCTTCACCAGCATCGAGTGCGAATGTTTTAGAACTGTCTATCTTGTCCATGAGTCGACTGATATCACAATCAAAACCGAGTTGCTTCGCGAGAACGTTTTCTGTCCCAAGTGGGAGAATCGCTAGCGGGGTTGCAGGAGCCGAACAATTCGCAACAAAGCCAATTGTTCCATCACCACCTGCACATATAACACACGCGATTCTTTCCTCATTTGTACTACCGTCAATATCCAACAGGTCCTGAATTTTTTTTCGGTCGCTTTCTTGTTCAACAAGATAGCCTCGTGCAATAAGTCCAGCTTTCAAATCACTGAGGAGCGATTGCTTGTCTCGTGCACCTGCGTTTGGATTTTCAGCTATTACTATTTTTTTATTCATAACCGATTCAAATCACTCTCATTCAAACGTGGTCGCCGTACACCAGCAATCAGTTCCCGCACCTAAGCAGGTTGCGAATGAAATCATCTAGTTCCTTTTGAAAGACGCCGTGCTTCAGATTGTAACCATATTTGTTTGATACATTTTTTTGAGAACAATACCATCAGCGGCAGTGGTTACACCGTTCTTCAATGACCCACTCGTAGCTAGGAACTTTTCGTATCACTTCAGTCGTTACCGGAATTGTTTTTTTTATCACTTTCGCCCACGTTGGTTTCCAAAGCGGATACCAAAAACATCCACATTCATCACTTCCGTGCTTTTCTCCACAGAGACAAGCTGGCCCCGGTATGATCACGTCTTCACACTTCGTATGAATACATATTTTTTTTACCTCTTTCATAATTGGTTTCGCAACGGGTATGCGACGAATACATTGACAACTTCCACAGAGATCACAATGACCATCATGGTTATTTGGCCTGTCCTTCTTTTCATCAGCACATACGCTGCTAAAAGAAATGCATAAAATAATGAATATGATTCGTTGCATGATGACTCCTAGAACTCGGCTTGAAATCGTGTCGCAAAAATATTGAACGGAACGGGACCTGTGATCGTCGGAGGATTCAACGCAGTGGTTCGTGCCGTATACGATGGCATGCTATGAATCCAATTAAACTGCACACGCATCGCTCGGTTCCACCACCAATTGATTGCTACCGTTGACTGGTTGAGAACACCGAATTGTGGATCTGGTGGTAACACAGCATCTGGGTCTGGAAGATAGTTGGCCGGGTCATAGTCACGATTTGTAAGATCAAGATAGGACCATCGGAATGCAAGTTCCCAAGCGCCCCAACCACGTATACGTCCTCTGCGGCCTGTTCCGAAAAATGGTGTAAAAGGATTCACGTTGTAATCAAAAACACCGGCCTGCTTAAGGTATTTTGCATGTTCTCCTGTGAGAAAATACCCGCACTGCATATACGCGCCAGATTGGAGAAGAAGTGGTCCAACTGCTTGTTGTACGGGCTCTAACATGACCTCACTTTGAAAATTGAACTGGCCACGATTGAACGCAAGTTCAAGATGATAAAGGCTGAAATGCGTCGCCAAAAAACGACCAGTATCAAGCACTGCTGGTGTTCCAGCCGCAGTGATCTTGCCGCCTGCTGATATATCTCCGACAAAGAACTCCGGTAACGTGCTTGTTCGGTAACTCTGCGCAAAAGATTCAAATGGGTCCCCTGGAGTAGGACTAGCATTAGGATCACCACCAATTTGAGAGTAGATGAATCCCGTTCCAACATGTAATAAATATCGCCCATCAGAGGGTTCATCATAATGAACAAGGTGTGTGATCCTTGATGCAAAGGTGACCCCACCTTGATCACTGATCTGCACTCCGGTTGTATTATCGCCGAACGTACGATAGTTGCTTTGAGAACCTGTGTTGTAAAATGTAAGTCCAGTGCCATAGACGCTATACGCCCAACTCGTACGCTCATCATCACTGATGTCATACGCCATGATTCCGATACGACGGAAAGGATCAAGAGCCATAAATGGAGCTGAGCGTTCAAGAAAGTTCAGATGTCGCACGCTTGTCCAACTATCCATGGTACCGGGTTGCCTGAACTGACCGATACGAATCGTTCCTAAATACGGGAGCTCTGACTGCTCACCCCAGACATCAAGGAAACTTGGTCTACCTGATTGACCAAAATCCATTTCGATACTGAATGCATTTGTTTCTGTAACTTTTCCGATTGCCTGAAGACGAGCTCTACGGAAGCCAACACCGTTTTGCATGTTCCCAAAATAACTACGTGCGAGGGTATCTTGGCTGTAGATTCCGCTATCCAGTTGAAAGAAACCACTGAGTCGCACAATTGGCAAGCTCTCGCCAGCACCCTCAAGAGCATCAAGTCGGGTCATGAGATTACCGACCTGATTGGGGTCCAGTACGGTATCGTTCGGATCAGAGAGTCCACCAAATTGTTGACCCGCACCACGTTGAATATTTCCAGGTTGGTCTGGTGCAAGAATTGTCTGGCTGTCGCTTGGTTCCACCAGACTCTCTGGTTCACTCGGTCCCTGAGGCAGTGGTGCCGGTATTTCCTCAGGCTGAAGTTGAACAGATTCGAATTGCGTTTCGCGAATGATACTTGCCGGGAACTGATCGTCTGGTGGTAAAGCAAGCGTGTTGGACGACAAGAAAGAGAACAGAAGAAGTGCGCACACTGCTCCACAGAGTTTTGCGAAAAGACGTTCTCTCTTTCCCGGTCGTATCACAACTGGGCCTTCCACGACTAGCGCTCGAGGCATCTCACATGAGCACACTGCCTCAAGAATGATGTTTATGCTTTTTTTATCGGCATAAACGTTAAAACTACGCTACTTTGTCAGCCGTAGTCTGATCTTTGTCTGCTTGAAACGGGAGAAACTGGTGATGTTTGGTAGCTTCGCGGCATTCGGGCTCATGACAAGAAAAGTAAACAGCTTCCCCAGATCACCCATTTCGACGAGTTGATCTGCGGAAGCTGTTTTAGAACGCTGGCGAGTAAGATCTTGATCGAGGGCTTATTATCGCACTCGCACAGACCTCGACACACGACCAAAATTATCAACAAGGATAAGGTCCGTCTGAGAGATTGAACGAACTGCAGGCGTAAGCGTCTGATTCGTGAGACCAACTCGTGACGAGGCTGTTACGTGTGTAATCAACCGACCATTCGATATCATCCATGTACCACTGGAAATCGGAGTCGGTACAAATACTGATTGAAAGTTTCGAAGCATCTGATAATACCGATAGGTCTGAAACGTTCCATCGACGTTGTACGTAATGTCAACCGATCCTTCAGTATCTGTCATACGCCACGTTCCAACAGCCATTTCCCGAACCTCAGCGTCAGTCAGTACACGTGATGTCACACCGCCACCTGGTATGACGGCAGGGGGAGGTGCTGGCTTGGCACTCTGCCACTGGCTCATATCAGGGGGATTATCGTGAACTGGCTTAGGAGCAGGTCGTGGGGCACCCTTTGGGGTTGCTGAGTTATTGGGCTCATATTTTTCCAGTACGACGAGTGCTCGTGCAGAATCTTTTGGAGCGCCAAACTCGGTAGGTACCTTTGAGACATCTCGTGAAAAACAGACGACGAGTTTGCCCTCATCAAATTTGTAGATGCCCTTCCCTGTTTCTGTATCCTTATTCTTAATAGTAATTCTTTTCGGATAAGACGTTGGATCAATCCGAAATTCACGTGTCGTTTTACTTCCACCAACTGGGTCTGAGAAAAGAATTGTGTAGTCAACAATTTCCAGATTTCCACCTCCAGGAAGCCAGTACTGCATCTGTTCGTCTGGGATTTCCTGTCCATTTTCAACGAGTTCAACAACTCGCCAATTGCCACGTACTCGCTCTAATTCCGTATCAACTGCCGAGGGGGTTTGTGCGATAGCTGAAACGGGGAATAGCATGAGGACAAGACATCCGAACAGTGCGAGGCTGAGGGCCAAAATGCGTGAAGCGTGCATAGCATCCTTTCAGGGAGGTTTCTTCCTAAGACGACGGAAACCATCGTTTTTTGAAAACAGGTTTGAATCATTCGATGGAAGTTGAACTACTTGTCCACTTCCAATCTGCCCAAATCATGAGAAATGTAACCGGTTGCCGTCAACACGAGCCTGTCGTCCAGAAATTGAAAAACCTTCTGAGACGCCCGATCTGGTTCCGGCTCCGTCACGTGTTTCAGCACTGTTGGGCGATTTTTGGTGCGAAATAGGTCAGAATCGCGTCGGCTCCAGACCGTTTTATTGCAAGAACTGCTTCGAATGCAGCCTGGTCACCATCGAGCCAGCCGTTCGCTGTAGCTGCCTGAATCATGGCGTATTCTCCACTTACCTGATAGGCAAATGTGGGAACACCGAAGGTTTGCTTGACCCGATAGATGATATCCAAACATGTCATGGCTGGTTTAACCATGATTAAATCAGCACCCTCATCAAGATCAAAGGCAGCCTCTCTGATCGCTTCATCTGTGTTTGCTGGATCCATCTGATATGTCTTCTTATCTGCAACGCCAAGAGATTTTGCGGTATCAAGGGCCGCATGGCTGCCAAGCGCATCACGAAAAGGTCCATAGAATGCAGACGCATACTTTGCTGCATATGAAAGGATACCAACCTCTTCCTGTTGATTTTCATCAAGTGCGGTTCTGATCGCCCGCACTCTACCGTCCATCATGTCTGATGGTGCAACGATATGGCAACCAGCTTGGGCAAGCACCACAGCTTGCTGCTGCAGCACAGTAACTGTCTCATCATTTACGATACGGCCATTTTTGAGCAGCCCGTCGTGACCATGTGTTGTGTATGGGTCGAGTGCAACGTCACAGATAATACCAACGTCATCACCCGTTTCAGCTCGTACCGCCTCGATGGTGCGGCATATCAGATTTTCAGGATCAAGAGCATGCTGTCCGTCAACGGTCTTTTGCTTTGAAGCAACAACCGGAAACAGGGCAATTGCAGGTATACCTAATGACTTTGCATCGGCTGCCGCCTTGACAGCTTCTTCAATTGGCAAACGATCAACACCAGGCATTGCGACAATGGGTTCACGCTCTGCCTTGTCATGTACAAACAGTGGCCATATGAGATCGTGCGGTGACACCCTCGTCTCCGCCACCATATCTCGAAGCCATTCATGCTGCCGATTTCTTCGCAGCCGAGTTGTTGGAAAACGTCCCAGACTCCCACGTGTTTCTGAAGTACTCATGACGTCACCAAACTTCGACTATCTTTGATAATGGCAGTCCCAGGCATGGCTGGACCAATAGCCACGGGATGCTCAGAACGTGTAGCTACGGCACACGACTCGGTGGTCTCCCACAGAGAAACCTGTCGGGCAACGACGCCAAGATCCGTTAAGACATGCGGGGCAACGATCTCAAGAAGGTATCTCGCCATATTTTCCGCCGTAGGGTTATGGGGCATGACAAAATACTTCACTGGCTCCACCATCTGAATAGCGGCTAGAGCATTCTTGTCTTCTTCATAGATCAGGAACGCATGATCCCAATGATCGTCAAGCCAACCAAGCATTCGATTTTTTATAAGTGAAAAATCTACAACACGACCAACTTCATCGACTTCGTCACCGCCTTTTGCGGCAACCACCTCAAGATCGACACGATAATTATGCCCGTGAAAAAAAGCACATTTGCTTTCGTGCCGGTAGAGCCTGTGACCAGCACAGAACTTTAACTGGCGAATGAGTGCAAGTTGTGTTGTAGATACATCAGCCATAGAAAAAATACCTTGTCATTCACTCACTGGACTACAACTGCGTTGGATTGGGCGCGTCACCGTAGACTTCTTTTGGATCAAATGTTTTCTCGGCCTCGATAAACTCAAGTTCCGAACTGCTGTCTCGCTGCACACCCACTGGAACTTTTCGGTAAAAGCAGGATCGATATCCAACATGGCAACTCGCACCACCAGCGACATCAACCCGCAACCAAATACAGTCTTGGTCATCATCAATCCTCATCTCGACAACGTTCTGGACAAGCCCGCTTGTCGCTCCCTTATGCCAGAGACACTGACGACTCCGGCTGAAGTAATGTGCCTCCCCAGTTACGATTGTTTTCTCGAGTGCCTCTTGGTTCATTACGGCTACCATCAGCAACTCACCCGACGTATGATCTGTTGTGACACATGGAATAAAGCCTTTTTCATCAAACTTAGGTGCGAGTTCATTGCCTTCCTCAACCTGTTCAATTGAGGTACGAGGCGCAAAAAGACGAAGGGAATCTGATGAGGAATGTGAATCTGCCACGGACTTGTTCCAGAGAGGGAGAGGGGATGCAAATTGACTCCGTTACCAGAGTTGTTGGTACGTACCTTTATCATACCCGCCAGAATCGAGAGTTCACGCCAACCACGCCGAATCGCACCGTGTAGCTCAAAATATCATCCATTCTGGTGTGACAGCATGGCCGTAGATACACCGCCACATTCGATAATAGGGTTTTTGAGGAAGGTGAGGTCACAGATACCATCACGGTGTAAGATCGGTACTCTTTGATTCAGCTACTTACTTCTCCGGTTGGGAGTACTCACTTCGTGTTTGTTTATCGACTGTCGTGCTGTTTTTGTCGACTACTATTACTTGTGCTTTGTGTACTCACTGGGTGTCAACGGCCTGCTCCGTCACTTGTTCAGCCACCCACTCCTGAAGTAGTCGTCACAAAACCGAGTATTCAGAATCTTACAAACCCATTGGAATTTAATGGAAATGCTGCCGCTGTTGAAACAGTTGAGGTAAAAGCGCGCGTCTCAGGATTTATCACAGAGATTCATTTCAGTGATGGTCAGCGAATTACCAAGGGCGATCCACTCTTTTCAATTGACCAGCGGCCGTACCTTGTTATTCGTGATCAGGCTCGGGCTGATGTTGCCAAAGCTCTTGCCGAACTCAATGAACTTGAGAGTGAAGTTGCGAGGTACAAGAATCTCCTTCCGAAAGCAGTCGTAACTCGAGAACAATACGAGATACTGGTTGCCAAGCGAGATGTTGCCAACGCGATGCTTGATAAATCTCGTGCAACTGTAGCCCAAGCTGAACTCGACCTTGAATTTTGCCAGATTATCTCACCACTTACTGGTCGAGTCAGCACGCGTGAAGTAGATGTTGGAGACCTTGTTGCAGGAACGGGTAGCTCGGCCACCCGGCTCACAACTGTTGTCACCACATCACCTATCGAGGTGTACTTTGACACTGATGAACGTGCACTTCTCTTAGCTCGGCAACGAGCAATCGCAAAACGTGGTGGTGAGGCCGTCACCTGGAGGGATATCAAAGAACTTGAGATCCCTGTGTCGGCACGACTTGTAACGGAAGAACTCTTTGTACACAAAGGAATTCTTGACTTTGTCGACATTGGCGTAAAACCGACAACTGGAACTGTGCGATGCCGTGGCCTGCTACCTAATCCTGAAGAGCTAATTACTCCCGGCATGTTCATGCGAGTACAGATGACGACTGCCGAACCAGAACGCACGATGTTGGTCCCAGAACGAGCCCTTGGCATCGATCAGGGTCGCAAATATGTTGCTGTTGTTGGTGAAACGAATCGAATTGAGTATCGAACTGTGACCACAGGACGAAGTGTTCCAGCGACAGACGGAATACTCCGTGTCATTGAAAAGGGTCTCCGCGAGAACGATCGTATTGTCATCTCTGGCATGTCACGAGCTCGTGAAGGCAGTGTTGTGCAGCCTCTCGAAGAATTTGACGTGTCTCCAACCACGCAAGAGGTGGTGCAACCGTGATCAGCCAGTTTTTTATTAACAGGCCGGTCTTTGCAACGGTACTTTCACTTGTGATTGTCATCGTTGGTGGTATTGCTGCCACAGGACTTCCTGTCGGCCAATATCCAGACGTCGTGCCGCCAACAATTTCCATTCAAACCGTGTATCCCGGTGCCTCTGCCCAAGTCGTTGCTGACACTGTGACAACTCCTATTGAGCAGGAAGTCAACGGCGTTGAAGAAATGCTGTTCATCTCATCGAAAAGTACTGGTGATGGACAAGCTGTTATTGATGTCACATTTAAGCTTGGGACTGATATCGATCTTGCTCAAGTGCTCACACAAAATCGCGTGGCTATTGCGGAAGCAAAACTTCCTGCTGAGGTAAAGCGTCAAGGTGTCATTACCAAAAAGAAATCACCGAGCATTCTCCTTTGTGTCAATCTTTTCTCATCAGATAACAAATACGACCAACTCTATTTGAGTAATTACGCCTTGATTCAAGTAAAAGATGCAATTGCACGACTTGATGGTGTCGGCGATGTGTCGTTTCTTGGAGCTCGAGACTACTCCATGCGAATCTGGCTCAATCCAGATGAACTTGCAACCCGCAACATGACCGCTGGTGATGTCGTCAGAGCGTTGCAGGAACAAAATATTCAGGTGCCAGCCGGGCGACTTGGTCAACCGCCTGCTACTCCAGGAATCGCATTCCAGGTGCCTCTCAATACGACAGGTCGACTATTGGATCCAGAGGAATTTGCAAACGTCATTATTAAGACTGGTCATGAATCGAATGCAACAAAAGGCACACCTGCTGTTGGCCGAGAAATTGTTCGCATTCGTGATGTTGGCAGAGTAGAACTTGGTGCGAAAAATGAGGACACGGCGAGTAGCGTTGATGGTAGCGAGGCCATTACGATAGCGATTTATCAACGACCCGGGTCAAATGCTATTGCAACAGCAAAACGAGTTCGTAACGAAATGGAGAGGCTCGCTGCAAACTTTCCTACAGGACTGCATTATGGTGTGCTCTATGACACAACTGTTTTTGTTGAGGAAAGTATCCAAGAGGTCATCAAGACACTGTTTGAGGCAGTCATTCTTGTCTTTGTTGTGGTTTTGTTGTTCCTACAAAATTGGCGGGCAACGTTGATTCCAATGATTGCTGTACCGGTCTCTTTGATTGGTGCGTTTGCTGTTATGGCCGGCCTCGGTTTTTCGCTGAACAACCTGTCACTATTTGGACTCGTTCTTGCCATTGGGATCGTGGTTGATGATGCCATCGTTGTGGTAGAGAATGTTGAGCGGTTGATTCGTCAGGGACTTCCGCCACGTGAGGCTGCACGACAGGCAATGCGTGAAGTAAGTGGTGCACTCATTGCAATCGCATTGGTTCTTGCGGCAGTTTTTGTACCAACAGCTTTTATTACGGGTATCAGTGGTGAGTTCTATCGCCAATTTGCTATCACGATTGCCGCCAGCACAGTCTTTTCAGCGATTAATTCTCTTACACTCTCTCCTGCTCTGGCAGCTATTCTTTTCAGCAGTCCCGATGCTTCAGATTCAACGAACCGAAAACACAAACGGAATGACCCGCTGCCTTTCATTGTCATTGGTCTTCTCTTTGGATTAATGACTATCTGGCTCGCTGAAGACTTCGTTATTGTCTGGACTGGTTTGGCTGATGGCTCCCAACCAGTTCTTACTATCTGGGCCCTCCGTCTTTGTATATTTGGCGTTGGCTTTGTTTGCGGCTCTTTTCTTGCACCCCTTTTCAACATGCTGCTGGCAGGTTTTTTCAAACTCTTTAATCTGTTTTTTGATGTCACAACAGGAGTCTATGGAGTAGTCGTTGGGCTTCTTTTAAAAATTGGCATCGTGATGGTCGGGGTGTACATCGCACTGATGGGACTTACCTATTTTGGTTTTAATACTGTTCCCGTTGGCTTCATCCCAGAACAGGACAAAGGGTATCTTCTTGTCAATGCGACACTTCCTGAAGGAGCAAGTCATGAGCGAACAGCAGAAGTCATTACCGAATTAGAGAAGATTGCTGCTGAGACACCAGGTGTTGCGCATACGATATCTGTCTCTGGTTATTCATTACTATCTAGCGTCAGCCTGTCGAATGCTGGTGGCATGTTTGTCATTCTTGATCCGTTTGCAAGTCGGGCCGTGCATTCTGAACAGTCATCTTTTGCAATCGCACGAAAACTACGGAAAGATTTCTATCGAGTCCGTGATGCTCGCTGTGTGGTCTTTAATGCTCCGCCTATTGATGGTCTAGGAAATACCGGTGGTTTTAAATTACAGATTCGTGACCGCACAGGTCATGGACCAGCCGAGCTGGAACAAACAACCGCCGGCCTCGCTGATGCGCTTGCAGCTCAACCCGGACTCGTCGGACTCTTTTCCAGCTTCAAGGCAAACCAGCCACAACTGTTTATCAATATCGATCGTACAAAAGCAAAAGCTGCTGGTGTCTCAATTGAGTCTATTCATCAGACGCTCCAGGTTTATCTTGGAAGTACGTATGTCAACGACTTCACAGCCTTTGGAAGGAATTGGCAGGTTATGGCTCAGGCCGATGCTCCCTTCCGGATGCTTCCTGAAGACATTGGGAGACTTGAAGTTCGCAACTCTGACGGTGAAATGGTGCCGCTGGCAACGCTCCTGACAGTAGAAGAAACAAGCGGACCAGCTGTTGTCACACGCTATAACCTTGCACCATCGGCAGATCTCTCAGGTTCAACTCTCTCTGGAACAAGTTCCGGTGACGCCATTGCACTGGTTGAAACGCTAGCGGGCCAACCACCGAACGGACAAGGACTCCTTCCACAAGGGATCGACTTCGAATGGACTGACTTGTCTTTGCAACAGATACTTGCCGGGAATACAGCGAGCTTTGTCTTTGCGATGGGCACTCTTTTTGTTTTCCTTGTACTCGCTGCCCAATACGAGAGCTGGCTCCTTCCGCTTGCTGTTATCCTGATCGTTCCAATGTGTCTTTTAGCTGCAATATCGGGTGTCTGGATTGCTGGAAGTGATAACAATATTTTTACTCAAATTGGGCTTCTCGTTCTTGTTGGTCTGGCAGCCAAGAATGCAATCTTGATTGTTGAGTTTGCCAAGCAGCGTGAGGCTGACGGACTTCCACGCACACAGGCAGTTCTCGAAGCAGCAACACAACGTTTACGGCCGATATTGATGACATCTCTCGCTTTTATTCTTGGCGTCGTGCCGCTACTCATTGGCCGAGGTGCTGGTGCTGAGATGCGTGTGGCCCTTGGAACAGCAGTCTTTTCCGGCATGCTTGGGGTCACTGTTTTCGGTATTTTCTTCACGCCGGTCTTTTACTCAGTCATCATGTGGTTTGGCCAAAAAAAAGATACAAAAACATCGGTTGTATCGTGAATCAGTCTTCGGAGTCGTGGTGACTCTTTTATTGGTCGCACAAATGTGTGATGTACTTTCTCCACCCGTAAGATTGCCCATGCTCGTTACATGATTCTGTGCAGGAATGGACGTGGCTCTGAGCCAATGAGACCAGCATTTTATTCAACTATCGAATGTATCCGGTTGACGTGGTTGGTGAGTGGTCGAATACATCGAGAATCGTCATACTAAAACAACACATTGCCGGTGCACGAAGCCTCGGCCAACACATCTGGAGAAAATTTCATGCGGTTCTTCCCGAGCAACTTTCACCATATTTTTATAGTTCTGTTCTGCTGTTTCTTTCTTCAGGCAGCGCATGCAACTGATTGGCCAACGTTTCGTGGTAGCAGCCGCACCGGTATTGCTCCTGACACAAACTTGCTCGAATCGTGGCCTGATGAAGGACCAAAGCTTGTCTGGCGTTCAGCCGGTGCCGGCCGTGGCTATGCCAGTCTGGCTATCGTGGGCGATAGGATTTTTACGCTGGGTGATGGGCCCTCAACTGCATCTGATGCTGATGAATACCTCTCATGCTTTGACCGTACCACTGGGAAACCAATCTGGCATACGAAAACAGGTGAAGCATATAACGAAAATAAGAAGCCAAGCTGGAATGGTTCTCGGAGCACTCCAACCATTTCTGACGGTATTGTGTATGTCATCACTCCTTTCGGTTTACTCATTGGCTGCGACGCTGAGACCGGAGAATTTGGAAAAGCAATTAATTTGAAGTCGGCTTTCGGTGGAACGAAAGACGATGCTTGGGGATACAGTGAGTCTGTTCTTATCGATGGTGACAAACTTGTTTGCACCCCAGGCGGCAGCCAAACAACGATGGTGGCTCTTGATAAAAATAATGGCGATATCATCTGGAAGTGTGCTGTACCAGAAGATCGTGGTGCTGGCCATGCGTCGATTGTCATCAGTGAAATTGCCGGGAAAAAAATATACATACAAACAACTGGATCTGGAGCGTTTGCTGTTGATGCTGAAACAGGCAAACTCCAATGGACATTCCCAATCGAAAAGACAACGGCCGTTATCCCGACGCCGATTATCAAAGACGATCTTGTCTATTTTGTAGCTGGATATAAAAGAGGAGGAGCGCTCATCCAGCAAGTTCCTGGTCCAGGTGGTTCAGTGACATCAAAGGAAATCTTTCCTCTCAAAAAAGATTTAGCGAATAAGCACGGCGGAGTTGTCCTCATCGATGATCACCTCTACGGATGCGCTGACAGTGGAACGTTTATCATCAGCGCTGACTTAATGACAGGAGAGGTGGTTTGGAAAAATCGAAGTGATGTCGGAGGAAAGGGGTCAGCAGCCATTGTCGCAGCTGACGGACACTTGTATGTGCAGTGGGAAAATGGAACTTTTGCTCTCGTAAAAGCAGATCCGGCCGCTTTTGAAGAGGTGTCGTATTTTCAGATTCCTGATAGTGGCGACAGCCCCTGCTGGGCACACCCTGTTATTGTCGATGGCATGCTCTACGTCCGCGACGGAGACAATATGTTCTGCTACGACATTCGAAAGTAAAGTGATCTACAAAACGCTATACAACAATCTGTAGAGTGCCGGCACAAAGATACATAGCCCGATCACAACTGCAGTTCCTGACGCCAGGAGGACGGCCGCACTGGCAATGTCCAGTGCATCACGTAATCGTGGATGAAACTGTGTATCAACGGCACGTGCCAGTGACTCAATCGCTGTATTGAATGTTTCTGCAACCAGCACCATCCCAATGGCAGCAACAATGAGTCCCCATTCGATTATTGTCACACTGAACACAGTGGCAGCAACAACAGCGACACATGCAATGAATATGTGGATCGCAAAACTATGTTGCGTGCGAAAAGCTCGTTGAAGGCCTCGCAGCGCGTGACCAAACTTATTTTTCCAAGAATGAGGACGGAGTCGACTACGCATAGAAAGTCTCGCCAGCACAACGACCTAATCCCGTCCACAAAAAATCAGCCGACCTTTACGTATGGATCGCCCTTCTTCCAGTTGCACGGGCACAGTTCATCACTTTGAAGGGCATCAAGTACGCGTATGACTTCAGCGACATTTCGACCAACGCGCCCTTGATTCACATCAACCCATTGGATCACGCCGTTGGGATCAACAATAAATGTTGCCCGCTGACAGTATCCTTCTGTTTGCTCGAGTATACCGAGTTCAGCGCCGAGCTTTTGGGCTGCTATCAGTGGGTATGCAAGATCTTTTAGATCTGCATGGGATCGTCGCCACATCATATGACACCATTCGTTATCGGTGCTGCCACCCACGACACTCGTGTCGCGATCCGAAAATGATTTGAGTTGTTTATTGAACTCAGCTAACTCCGTAGGACAAACAAACGTAAAATCTTTTGGGTAAAAAAAGAACACCGTCCACTTTCCTGAATAGTCAGCCGATGTGAGCAACTTGATGTCTTCCTTCTCCGTACCGGTACAGGCTTGGACAGAAAACTGGGGGAACTCGTCGCCAACTGTAAGCATGGTGTTCTCTCCGAATGTCTAGAAATCTCTGTATACGTCTTTACCGAAATGCACTCTGATGAATGACACTTTGTAACCCAACTTGTTATAGGCTCTGAGTGTACGGGCGACGATTGTGGCGTTCAATAAGAGGGTCTTTTTTCCCTTTCCAATTCATTCGAGTGGTTCACGCATGTCCTTCTCATTCGATCATTCGAGACAGCCCACAGTTCACTACGACCCTCTTGCAGACCGGAATATTTTTCTCGCACCACGACGTGCTGACCGCCCGAATACCCTTTTGAATTGCCGGCAAGCAGACTGTCCGTTCTGTATAGAGAATTCGCGTCTCACTCCTGATCCAGTTCAACAGTGGCCAACGATCGACTCGCAAGATTGGAAATCGAGGATTATTCCCAATGCCTATCCTGTTGTTGAGATGAAGCCGTCTACGCAGGGTAACGATAATGCCGACACAAATTTATCAAAGATAAAATCCGTGCATGCCTCTGGTGTTCATGAAGTAGTCATCGAGTCACCCCACCACATTGAGTCGGTTCTTGAAGTCCCTTTCGATGATTGGGTTGGCGTCTGGAAACTCTGCCAGCAGCGAATGAAACAACTCGCTACCAATCCTGAAATCGTATGGGCGACCCTTTTTAAAAATGGTGGCATTCAGGCAGGAGCTTCCCTGGCACATGTCCACAGCCAACTGATTGCGATTGACCGCACGCCACCAACAATCTCAACAAAGTGTCAGCAGGTCATTCGTCAACCAAACCTATTCGAAAACATTTTATCTGAGGCAGAGAGTGAAAACCGTGTTGTTCACACGTATAAGAGTTTCGTAGCGATTGTTCCATCAGCACCCCGCCAGCCTTTTGAAGTATGGCTCATCCGTAATGAACCTTCCTGTTTTTTCCATACTGAGCCCCATAAACAAATGGAAGAGGTCGCACACTTTACCCAACAATTTGTTGAAGCGCTCAATCAACTGATACCCAGCGCAAGCTACAATTGGTGGCTTCATCAATTTCCTTTTGTCCCATCTCTTTTACTCGACAAAGCTGCTGCTCATTGGCATTGGCACCTTGAGGTTCTCCCACGAGTTGCGCCCATTGCCGGATTTGAACTCGGCACTGGATATCACATCTCAACAATTCCCCCTGATGAAGCGGCAGGTTTGCTTCGTGAAACCGGTTTTTGGAAAGATCCAGAGCAATTCAGACAAGGATTCTGACACCGGCAAACTTCCCTAGTCCCTAGAGCCGGTATGACCTTTACGGTGATACGGCTACGTGCTTCATAGAATCTGTTAATAGCGTTTGGCGCGGGTTCCTGAAAACATGAAAATCGTAGAGTTCACATCGCCTCTGGAATGCTTTACATATGCACCCCACTGTTCGCTTTGTTTTTGTTCTCCATGACCATCAGCCTGTTGGGAACTTTCATGATGTTATGGAGGATGCCTATCAAAAAAGCTATCTCCCTTTTCTTGATTTACTGCAGCAACATCCGGCTATTCGGATTGCATTACACACAAGTGGACCACTTGCTGAATGGCTCGAGATTAACCATCCTGAATATCTCGACCGCTTGGCTGCCTTAGCCGCAGCAAGACAAGTTGAAATTGTTGGTGGTGGATTTTCTGAACCGATACTCGCCATGTTGCCCTCGCGCGATCGAATCGGCCAGATTCGTCGGTACAACCACTGGCTCGAGCAACGTCTCCAGACCACAGTCACAGGCATGTGGGTTGCCGAAAGAGTTTGGGATTCGAGTATGACAGCCGATCTCGCAACGGCTGGTGTCGAGTGGACTGTTCTCGACGACTTCCACTTCAAGGCTGCTGGGCTCCGTGACGAAGAACTTGATCGTTATTGGATCACTGAGTCCGATGGACGCACCATTGGTGTATTTCCGGGCAGTGAACATTTGCGATATGTCATTCCATTCGCATCTCCAGATGCCACCATTGAGCATCTCCGTTTCCTTGCAACGCGCAGACAGGGCGCATTGGCTGTCTTCAGTGATGACGGAGAGAAATTTGGAGTCTGGCCGGATACTCAAAAAACCTGCTTCCAGGACGGTTGGTTACAACGGTTCTTTGGTCTCCTTGAAGCAAATCAAGAATGGATCACGATGTCTCTACCGTCTGATGTGATTCGAAGTGATCCACCGGGTGGAACAATCTGGTTACCAGAATGCAGTTATCGGGAGATGACTGAATGGGCGCTTCAACCCGAACAACAAGTCGCGTGTATCAAAGCACGTCAAAATGCACAAAGCGATCCAAGCCACTCACGTATTATTCCATTTATTCGCGGTGGGTCCTGGAAAAACTTTCGGTATCGTTATCCTGAAGCCAATGAGATGTACGCTCGAATGATGGTGGTAAGCAATCGGCTTGCCCGCCTCTCAGAGGAGTCCATCACTGACAAGCCTGCGTACCAACAAGCTGTTACATCGCTCTATCGAGGTCAATGTAATTGTGCGTATTGGCACGGTGCTTTTGGCGGTGTCTACCTGCCACATCTCCGGAATGCGATTTATAAGGAATTAATCACTGCTGAAAATGCACTTGATCGCGCTGAAGGTCGGCCAGCGACATGGGTAGAAGCTGTGAGTTCAGACTATGACTTCGACAGCAAAACAGAAGTTCGACTTTCCAACGAGCATATTGATCTTTGGCTTGCTCCTTCTGTCGGTGGAATGCTGTATGAGTTTGACCTCCGGAAACAGCGTCACAATCTTCTTGCAACGCTCGACCGTCGTCGGGAGGCTTATCATGATCAGGTTCTTGTCGGCCCAGGCAATGCTCGAAGTATTCTTGATCCTTCCCAGGTCGCTACGTTTAAGCATGAGGGGCTCGCTGAAAAGATTCAGTTTGACGTGAACCGAAGGAAAAGTTGTATTGATCATTTCTTTGATGTCGACGCATCAGCTGCAGACATCGTCTCCGGAAAAGCAATGGAACGTGGTGATTTCGCCACAGGATCATACGAGGCAAGCATCCGTCGCAATCCAGATCGAATGCAGGTACTCTTGTCACGAAAGGGCAATGTTTGGGGTATCCCACTAACTCTTACAAAAGCCATCACACTCTCAGCCGGGTCTGACACTGTTGAAATTGGCTATCGGCTGAAAGACTTGCCTGACAACTTCTGCCAGCATTTAGCTATTGAGTTCAACTTTGCCGGTCTTCCTTCACGCACCACTGGTCGCTGTTTCCGAAACAAAGATGGCTTGAATCTCGGGCATCTTGGAATTCATCTTGATCTAAAGCAAATTTCTTATATCAGTCTGGAAGATGACTGGCTTAACATCCAAGCTGGCCTCGACTGCAGTGTGGCGAGTAATGGTGGACACGCCGGAGTCTGGACATTTCCAATCGAGTCGGTCAGTCAATCAGAGGGTGGCTTTGAACTCATTCATCAGTCGACAGTCGTCATGCCTCACTGGATTGTTACACCTGATGCAAGTGGATGCTGGCAGGTTGTCATTAAGCTGTCTGTTGCTGGTCTTGCTGAAGCCACCGAATCACTTGCTCAGACAAAAAATATCAGTGCGAGCATCTAATATGCCTTCTAGGGATGCAGCTTTGAAGGCATGTATAACTGTGCCGCAATTGCTTGCCACTCCACGAAGGGTTCAATTGTTGAGGCCTCATGGCCAAGACCACAAACAACAATATGAGGAAGTCTTCTTTGTAATTCTACTTGCGACTGACGTGCGATGACCTCAGGGCTCTCTGGCTTTTGGTTCCCACCATGGTGGCCAGTTTCCGACTGAGAAAGAACAACTGCTGAAACGGTCAGACCCACTGACTCAGCTGCCGTCACTGCAGTCAATGTTCGACCAATAGCCCCAAGACGACTGTTGTCTACAATGACCAAAGGTAATCGAAAATCTCGAGCCAGATCTGCATTGAGTGTCTGGTGGCTAAGCGGTGAAAATAACCCACCTGCTCCCTCGATCAACACCACGTCTGCACGCATATGAGGATACAGACCTTGACGAAGGAGGGTGTCATCAACCTGTCTTCCTTCAGCAGCAGCAGCCTGTTCCGGTGCAACAGGAAGTTGAAAAGATTGTGGGCAGACATCATCGCGCGTGCCAGCATTTCCAGACGCACACCACAGGCGATCAATGTCTGATGGACTAGACTGAACACCGCTTGCCACAGGCTTGTACGCTCGGCAATCAATTCTCTGAGCAACACACTGTTGTAAAATTGCGACAGCAACTGCTGTCTTCCCAACATCCGTGTCAGTGCCAGTAATAAAAAGACCTTTTGTCATAACGTTGTATCTTCGGCCCTGAAGACCGCGAATCAATATGGTCGCTTGCCTGACAGACGAACCCTTTCTAGGATACGCTTTATTGAGACTGCATCTCAATAAAGCCTCAAGAGTCTGCTTGGATTGTGTCGATCACTGGGTGTGATTCTGTCGGATACCCTGCACAGGAAGCCATGTATGCATTCACTCGCAACTATAGACATAGGATCGACGACTCAGGTTGTAGACATCTCTGGTGAGGACAATACCTCGTTACGGCTGCTTGAAATGGGTCTCACACCGGGTGTTGAAGTAACTGTTGTGAGTACCGCTCCATTGGGTGATCCGGTGGAACTAGAACTTCGTGGCTATCGCTTATCGATTCGCCGGAATGAGGCTGCTCGTGTGGTCGTCGCCAACTGAAAATTTTTTCTTCTTGCAAAACGTTTGAATTAGTGATGTCTTCACCAAAACTCGAGATACCGCAAAGCAATTTTTAGCAGATACCGATATGAAACTGACTGTCGCTTTGCTTGGTAATCCAAATACTGGAAAAAGTACTCTCTTTTCAGCACTAGCCGGTATCCCTACCCGAATTGCAAACTACCCGGGAGTGACCGTTGAAGAAAAATTAGGGCAATTTCGTCATCGTGCTCATACCATTAAGCTGATTGATCTACCTGGTGCTTACAGTTTAAATGCAAAAAGCCCAGACGAACAGGTTGCTGTTGATGTCCTTCATGGCAGTTTGCCTGGCATAGAACAACCTGACTGTATTGTTGTAGTTGTTGATGCAACAAATCTGAGCCGGAATCTCTATCTTGTAAGCCAAGCACTTGCCATTGGGAAACCCGTTCTTGTTGCACTGACACTCTGTGATGTTGCAGAATCAAAAGGGATACATATCAATCGTGAAAAACTCTCCGAGTTTCTTGGTTGCCCTGTCCTTCGTCTTGTGGCACCTCGTCAAGAAGGTATTGAACACCTTGCTGATGCACTTATCGAATCATCTAATCGGTCGGGGCAGACACACCCTGAATCACTGAAGTCCCATCTTGCAAAAACTGTTGACTCTGATCGTCCTGTTGCTTCAGCCGAAGCGATTGCCCGTTACGGCTGGATCGATGAAATCACAAAAGATGTTCTTTCATATTCTGCTCAACGAAGCCGCTCACTTGGTGATCACATTGATTCGGTATTAACTCATCGACTGCTTGGAACTGTTGTGTTTGCCCTGACCATGCTTTCGATCTTCAGTTCTATCTTTTGGTTAGCGTCTCCACTGATGGACCTCGTTTCAGAAGGTGTTGAATTTGCTGCTGGCTTGGCAGAGTCAGCCATCCCAGATGGAATCCTTCAATCGCTTGTTGTCGATGGCGTCATTGCAGGAGTTGGGGGAGTCGTCATATTTCTACCTCAGATAGCCATTCTTTTTCTCTTTGTAGCGGTACTTGAGGGCTGTGGGTATCTGGCTCGGGCAGCTTTCCTTATGGACAGGCTTCTCGTTGGTGTTGGTCTTTCCGGAAAATCATTTATCCCACTCCTTTCAAGTTTTGCGTGTGCAATTCCTGGCATCATGGCTGCCCGCACGATTGAGAACCGCCGCGACAGATTACTGACCATTCTCGTTGCTCCTCTGATGAGTTGTTCAGCGCGACTCCCAGTTTATTTGCTTTTATGCAGTGCATTCGTCCCGAATGTTGCAGTTGGAAATTCCTGGATTCGTTTACCAGCTGTCGTCTTAGCCTCCATGTATCTCATCGGCGTTCTTGTTGCTGCAATCGTCGCATTTATCCTTTCTCGGACAATCTTTCGCGGGCCACCACAACCATTTGTCTTAGAACTTCCAAGCTGGCGGTGGCCACAGTTCGCTGTTGTTGCTGAACGCGTCCGTGAAGCCGCAGTATCTTTCCTAAAAAATGCCGGAACACTCATACTTGCCGTGAGTATTGTCGTGTGGGCACTTGGGAGTTTTCCACGACCGGTTCTTGAAGCTGGTGCGAACCCAGAAACTGCAGAGGAGCAGGGGGAGGCCCTACGACAAAGCTTTCTTGGTCAGGCTGGTCGTCTGATAGAGCCTGTTGTGAAACCACTGGGCTGGGATTGGCGGATAGGATGTGCAGCAGTGGCAAGTTTCCCGGCTCGTGAAGTGGTACTTGGAGTGCTTGGTGTTATTTACAATCTTGGTGATGTTGACCCAGGAGAAGAAGAAGGTGCAGGCATGCTGATCCGCCAATTGCGTGCTGCTACGTGGGACGGCACTGATCGCAAAGTATTTACCTTACCTGTAGCACTTTCCATTATGGTTTTCTTTGCACTGTGTGCTCAGTGCGCAAGCACCTTAGTTATTATCGGTAAAGAAACAGCTAGTTGGTTTTGGCCTCTTGTGTCATTTACCTACATGACTGCACTTGCCTGGATCGGTGCATTCTTCGTGTTCCAAATCGGTACCGCGTTAGGGTGGTGAGTGGTGCTACAGAATATCCTCGTCTTTTTGATTGTAGGGACTGCCAGCATATGGCTGGGGAGACATCTTTGGAGACGAATGACTGCACCGCCGTGTCAGCCACCTTCACAAAGCCCACCAGGCAGCGATGGTTTTATACCTCTTGAAGAACTTCATTCGTGCAGAGAAGTGAAATAGGTTTTTTTACAAGTAGATACCGGGCTTTTCTTTCCATGTCGGGTTCGGTATTTCTAGTGATGAAGAGGGCTCATTCATGTGCTCTTGAAGACAAACAACTCAATACACTTGGGAAACACACGATCAGCCATGATCATCCGCGGTCCGGAACAACCTGATCAGTCGGCCATTGAAACCCTGTTCACAGCACTTTTCACAGCTGGTAATCAACACGTGCTGCCGCCGTATTTGTTGAGCCAGCAGAATCCTTCTCAGCGTACCCACGCGCTCTATACAAGTACGCAATCAAAAAAGGATCTTCATCGCTTTGGTTTTACCCGTGGCCAAGCAGTTGTCTATGGATTTCTTTCATCATGGGAAGACACGCTTGGGTCGCCACAACTTTCTCTTGCAGTGCATCCCTCATTTCGGAACCGTGGTTTCGCCCACACTATGTGCAGTCAACTCCATGACCTGGCACGCATTCGTGGTGCCCGCTCTGTGCGTGCTCTCATCTCGAAAGAGAATCACTACGCAATCGCACTGTGTCGTTCCTTCGGCTATACCATGACACCCACCACAGATACACATCTTCGTGGATCGCTTGAATTACGAAGCACTCGGGATGGGCACAACCGCTGGGTAGCGTAAGCTTCAAGAATGTTCTGGAAGGATAAAACGACCGCTTTGACCTAAAAATGCAAGTGGGTTTTCTAAGCTGATTTTTTCCACAAGCTTTTGATTATGTCCTCGTCGCCGCATCTCGACATGACACTTCGGTACTGAAAGCGGATCACTCGGGCCCCAGTCACCGGCCGAATTAATCCAGATACGTTCGTTTCCGTAACATTCAATAATATCAACTGCTCGCTGGGGCGTGCACTTGCTGTCTGGATAGAGTGTCATTCCTGCCCAGAATCCGCGATCAAGGACTTCGGCCACAGTGTGCTCTTCAACATGATCTATGAGAACACGTCCCGGATCAATTCCGGCATTGATGAGTGCATCCATTGTCATTCGTGTTCCCTTGAGTTTATCTTCAAGGTGTGGCGTGTGAACAAGAATCAGGCGATCGTGTTGTTTTGCTAAATCAATCTGTTCTTCAAGAATGATCAGTTCATTCCGTGAGTTTTTATTGAGGCCAATTTCACCAATCCCCAAGACATTCGGCTTGTCCAGAAATTCTGGAATAAGCTTCATCACCTCACGTGCGAACGCGGGGTCTTCAGCTTCTTTGGGGTTAATACAGAGCCAGCAGTAATGGGCAATACCGTACTGTGCAGCACGTTTCGGTTCTACATCTGTGAGTTGACGAAAATAGTCATAAAAACCAGCCGGACTGGAGCGATCGAACCCTGCCCAGAATGCCGGCTCAGTGATTGCGACACAGCCTGCCTGGGCCATGCGGCGGTAGTCATCTGTAGTCCGACTGACCATGTGAATGTGTGGGTCGATATAGGCCATGATGTGCTCTCAGTATTGTGTGTTTGGGTCGGCTCCAAGCGCTGACTGCGTGTGTGCAGCAGGAGTTGGTTCCGTTGTATGATCGCTTAAGAGTTCCAACATACGCTGAGCGCGGTTTGCCTGATTCTCACAGTTTGAATCAAGTAAAAGTGGGATCGCTTTTTTCAAGGCTCGCACCCGCACGTCCTGAAGGCCCTCATGACCCTCGGCGCGCTCAAGGCGATCGAGAAAGGCGGCAATATCAAGAAGCTTTGCCCGATGCTCCATGAAGTAGATGTCGACAACCTGCTGGCTGGTAAGTGGACAACTCTGCTGTGGCATATTTCGTGCTCCCTCAAAAACGAAGATTGTCTCAGCCTAGCCAACACAGGCCTTGATGAAAAGCAAGAGGGCCGGGCCGCCCTACTGAGCAACCCAACCCTTTATTCTTGCTAGAGGTGTATTGAGACGCCTCAGACGGCATTAATACATATCGTAGTCACCGCCGTGACCTGCACCGCCCTTGCCCTTTGCATCCTTTGGCTTTTCAGCGATCAGGGCATCACTTGTCAGAAGAAGCGTTGAGACGCTCGTGGCGTTCTGCATAGCAGTTCGTGTCACCTTGGCTGGGTCAATAACTCCAGCCTTGACGAGATCTTCATATTTATCGGTTCCGGCGTTGTAGCCAAAGTTCCCTTCACCGGAAAGAACTTTTTCACACACGATAGAACCGTCTTGGCCAGCATTTGTTGAGATCATTGTTACTGGAGCACGTGATGCCCGTACAACAATCTGATAGCCAACAGACTCATCATCGCTTAAACCCTTTGGTTTCACCTGTGAGCTAGCACGCAGCAACGCAACACCACCACCTGGCAGGATGCCTTCTTCGACAGCGGCACGGGTTGCATGGAGAGCATCTTCAACACGGGCTTTCTTTTCTTTCATTTCACTTTCTGTTGCTGCACCAACATTTATCTTGGCAACACCACCAGCGAGTTTTGCGAGACGCTCTTCCAGCTTTTCACGGTCGTAATCACTGGATGCATTCTCAATTTCACGACGGATTTGCTCAATCCGTGCTTTGATGTCAGCTGTTTTTCCGCCGCCCTCGATAATGGTCGTGTTGTCCTTATCGATAATGACCTTCTTGGCACGACCCAACTCGGCAAGGCCGATGTTCTCGAGTTTCATACCAAGATTTTCAAAGACAGCCGTTGCTCCAGTCAGAATGGCAATGTCTTCGAGCATAGCCTTTCGGCGATCACCGTATCCTGGCGCCTTGACGGCAGACACCTGGAACGTGCCACGCAAACGGTTGATTACCAATGTGGCAAGTGCTTCTCCGTCGACTTCTTCAGACACAATCAACATTGGCTTGCCAGCATTCACAACAGCTTCCAACAGTGGAACGATGTCCTTCACTGTGGAGATTTTCTTCTCGTATACAAGGATGTAGCAGTCTTCAAGGACACACTGCATCGCCTGTGCATCAGTGACGAAGTAGGGAGAGAGATACCCCCGGTCAAACTGCATGCCCTCGACAAACTCAATTTCTGTCGCGAGGCTTTTGCCTTCATCAACAGTAATGACTCCGTCTTTACCGACTTTATCCATCGCTTCTGCAAGCAAGTCACCGATCTCGGCATCATTGTTTGCTGCGATAGATGCAACTTGGGCCATCTCTTTCTTGCCCTTTACAGGGATTGCTGAACTGTGGAGTTTTGCTGTGATGTCTTCGACAGCTTTTTCAATTCCCGTCTTCATCTGAATTGGATTGACTCCGGCAACAACGGCTCGCAGTCCTTCATTGAAGACGGCCTCGGCAAGAACAGTTGCGGTTGTCGTACCATCACCAGCAACATCACTGGTCTTACTGGCAACTTCACGCACCATGCGAGCACCCATATTTTCGTAGGTGTCTTCAAGGTCAATTTCTTTTGCAACGGTAACACCATCCTTGGTAACCGTTGGAGAACCGAAACTCTTTTGGAGAATCACGTTTCGACCCTTTGGACCGAGTGTGACCTTGACTGCACGGGCCAGTTTGGAGACACCTCGCCGCATTGCTTCGCGGGCTTCTTGATCAAACGCCATCATTTTGGCCATCGAATGTTTCTCCTGTACTGAAAATTATTTGGACGGTTTAAGTTGGAAATGTGAATCAACAGTTGTTTATCGACTACACGCTGAGTTGTACTAACCAAGGACTGCTAGGATGTCGTCTTCTCGCATCAGCAGAAGTTCCTGCTCGGCAACCTGAAAAGCTTCACCAGCGTAGCTCGTGAAGACCACGCGGTCGCCAGGCTTGACCTGCAAAGGATGACGGTTTCCCTTGTCGTCGAGTTTGCCTTCACCAACGCTGACAACAACACCTCGTGCAGGCTTGTCTTTTGCTGAATCTGGCAGAAGAATGCCACCAGATGTTGTCTGCTCGCTTTGTTCGCGCTCCACAACAACGCGATCACCAAGGGGGATAAGGGTTGATTTGGCCTTCCCGGCCTTGCTCGCAGCGGCTGCCATTCTGGGGTCCTTTGTATGTAGTCCGATTTGAAGGGGAACGTCGAAACAATACTGCGGGAACGGAATCTCAAGACTCTACGCCGGAGACACCCTATTCCCAAGGTGATGCGACTGCCGCAGCGGCATTCGCCAACACCTCTACGTCTCCCCAGTGCAACTCGCGCGCCAGATTTGATTATGAGTGCGAGAAAATTCGTCAAGAGCAGTTTTTCAGGACCTTCAAGGAGTGAATCTGCGACTTTTTCCAGCTCCTCCTCGTCTTTTATAAAGGTGCTCTGCTTTCCCTGACACAGCAAAGACTCACAACTGCAATGGCCTGGCAGACTGCCATATTGGCGGCACAGATGACCAAAAGCTCTTTTCTGATTCTCCATTTTCTCGGGGGGAAAGTTGGAAAACAAGTGGATGATGAACCCTTCATGCCTCGTCTTCTGCGTCACAGTCGTTGGTAATCGCCTCAGAAAATCGCTAGGATTAGCGACCCGTCCGTTTGTATGGCTTCACTGCATTTCAGATTCATTCCAATGCGAGCTGTTTCGCTAGGCTCGTTATGCGGAGTTAGACTACGGGATGGTTCGACATTTTCATTTGAGGTTGTTCGCTTTTAAACGACTTGGAGAAGAACGGCATGGCTCAGTATCGACGGATAGGCGTCACGCAAAACAACGATGTCGCCATCGTCAGTTTCAACGACAAAAAGATTCTCGATGAGGCAAGTATTCAAGAGCTCGGCGCTGAACTCTTTGGTCTCGTTGAGCAACAAAAGATGGGTGACATTTTACTTAACTTTACCAATGTCGAATTTCTTTCGAGTGCTGCACTCGGTAAGTTAATCACGCTCGATCGCAAGGTAAAGGCAAGCAAAGGTCGAATGAAAATGTGTAACATTCGTCCTGAAATTTTTGAAGTTTTTCAGATCACAAAACTGAATAAAGTTTTTGATATTCGTAAAGATGAAACAGAAGCAATGACCGCTTTTAGTTGATTGCTCAAAGCCTCCCTGACTGGAACAGCCACCCTTTTTCCCGCAATTACCTTGTGCGGCTACTATGACCGAATCGTCTTCTCATCATGACAGCAGTTCTGACCAAGCCGCATGGCAGAAGTCTCTTGATCTGCCGAGCGAACGCGGTGCAAGTCGATTGATCATGGAAGAGTTGCTCGACAGACTTGGAGAGCATGGTTGGGCCGGCACTGATATTTTTTCAATTCACCTGGCTGCTGAAGAAGCAATTGTCAATGCAATTGTTCACGGCAATAAGCTTAGTGCAGACAAAAAAGTACATGTTGAATGTTTTGTCTCACCTACGACTGTACGAATTGAAATCACAGACGAAGGAGATGGGTTTAAGCCAGAAGAGGTGCCCGACTGCACGCAGGACGACCGGCTGGAAGTTCCAAATGGCCGTGGTGTCATGCTGATTCATAATTTCATGACTCGAGTTGAGTACAACGAAAAAGGCAATCGTGTTCTGTTGGAAAAGGTTCGTGATACTTGATAAACCAGACCATACTGGTCATATCCTTTTTTGCAGAATGAAAATTGGTGCATCTCGCCTTCGACTCAATTTTTCGGTATCGTTTGAAAACTCAAAGGCCCCTCATATTCCCCGATAGCTCAATGGTAGAGCGAGCGGCTGTTAACCGCTAGGTTGTAGGTTCGAGTCCTACTCGGGGAGCTTCCCTCCCCTCGTTTGTCCTTGTTCTACGGTGCTTACGAGGATTTATGCCCGAAGAGGTGGGCATGGAAGTGGGCAAAAAGCTGAAAAGCAATCAAGCAGATGCTCTCCAAGACACCATTCTCCTGCACCAAAATTATCCCGGTAATGAGTGGTGGATAAAACTCATTTCAAAATGAAAAAACACCCCATGTGTTTACGGGATTCACGTCCCTGATGTTATGCGTCAAAGTTGTATTTTTTACTCAGGCAGAGGTACTGAATCGAAAAAGTGTTGTCTTGCCGGAAGCTGCTTACGATATTTGAGACCGATCGGACCTATCATCAATATTGATGAAACCCCTGAAGACATTGTTTTTGAAAATCTCTGTTTTTGGTCATGCACAAAACGTTGCAAAGTCGAACATCCTGATGCGTGCTAAGCGTCAATAAAAAGTCCATGTTGGCAGTTTCTTTTTTATTAATTTGCCCGTTGGTCTCGCTGAAACACTCAATTATTTTTTATGTCTGAATTACTATGAAAACACTCACCTATCTTCTTTCGATTTTGCTTCTTTCTGTTTCAATAGCATCGAGTGCGTTTTCAAAGGACACATTTATTTCCTTGTCCGGCATCTATCCCCATCTTGCATTCTACAATGATGAAGGCGAGTGCGGCACTGGTGCTGTCGTTCCTTTTACTGACAGGCTATGGGTCGTCACGTACGCTCCGCACAGTCCAAAAGGCTCGTCAGATAAACTCTACGAGATCGACAGAGACCTCAACATAACCGTTCGCCCCGAAAGCATCGGGGGAACTCCGGCCAATCGTATGATTCATCGAGAGTCCCAACAACTTTTCATTGGACCTTATGTGATTAACGAATCACGTAAAGTCAGAGTTATTCCCTACAAAACAATGTTTGGCCGTCCAACGGGTAATGCTCGTCATCTCACCGACCCGGTGAACAAGATTTACTGCGCTTCCATGGAGGAGGCACTCTACGAAATTGATGTCCACACTCTTGAAACTAAAACTCTTTTCTATGACGAAGCACAGAAAGGATTTCCAAAAGCCAACCTCCCCGGCTACCACGGGAAAGGACTCTATTCGGGCCAAGGAAAACTCGTTTACGCCAACAATGGCGAACATGGGCAAGCCGCCCGCAACAACCCATCCGCTCCATCCGGTGTACTTGCCCAATGGGATGGCAAACAAAAGGACTTTGAGATAATCCTTCGCAACCAATTCACCGAAGTTACAGGCCCCGGTGGAATTTACGGATCCAAAAACCCTTCAAGTGATCCGATCTGGGCCAATGGTTGGGACGCTCGTTCACTGATTCTTATGTGCATGCACAAGGGAACGTGGCACCGCTATCGACTACCAAAGGCCAGCCATAGTTATGACGGTGCGCACGGTTGGAATACTGAATGGCCAAGAATTCGTGAGATCGGTGAGGGTGACAATCTTCTTATGACCATGCATGGCATGTTCTGGAATTTCCCAAAGACCTTTACTCCTGCAAACTCAAAAGGCATCTCCCCACGCTCGACGTACCTCAAAGTCATCGGGGACTTTGCCCGCTGGGGCAACCATGTCGTCATGGGCTGTGACGACACCGCAAAGAGTGAATTCCTCAACACGCGAAAAGCCAAAGGTCACGTTGCGGCTCCACAATCACAATCAAACCTATGGTTTATCAAGCCTGAAGAAATTGATTACTTAGGGCCAGTGATCGGTCGTGGAGCAGTATGGCTGAACGACACAATTGAGGCTGCCACTCCTTCTGATTCATATCTTTTCTCAGGGTTCCAACGTCGTGCCGTCCATCTATTTACAAGTGCACCCACCACTCTCACGTTTGAAGTCGATCTTGATGGCAACAACAACTGGACTGAATTTTCCACAGTGAACGTCGACGGGTACCACTGGCATTCTTTTCCCGCCGGGTCCAAAGGAACCTGGATTCGCGTGACCTCTTCAGCTGGTCTTGAAAAAGCAACCGTATGGTTCACCTACACCAATCCCGACACACGCCAGCCCGGCAAGAATCATGACAAATTTACGGGACTGGCCAAAGCCTCTGAGAAAGAACTCTGTGGAGGGATTGTCCGCGCCCGTGGCGACAATAAAAGAGATCTCCATTTCGCATCCGATAAGGGTCTCTATCAACTCAACCCGGACCTTTCTCTGGTACGAGTTGATAATCAAAATAGAGAAAATTGGCTTCGGAAAAATGCCGCCATCCCAAAACGAGTCGGTATTCTCAGTGTGGATAAAGCCTCTGTCCTCTACATCGATGACAATAGAAAACGTTTTCGTCTTCCCAAAGGATCTTCTTTACTCGACGACGTAGACGGACGTGTTTGCCGCGAAGTTGCTACCGAGCGTGACCTCTTCAACGCTTATGGCACTTTTTACGAACTGCCTGCTAACAATGCCCTTGGCTTCCGCCGCATTCGCCCTATCGCTACGCATAACCTCCGCATTCAAGACTTTTGCAGTTATCGCGGACTCCTGATTTTCTCAGGCACATCCATCACGAACATCCCCAAGAACAACTCTCACCTCATTCACTCAACAGATGGAAAAACATCACTCTGGGCCGGGGCTGTCGACGACCTTTGGGGCCTTGGAAAACCAGTAGGCAATGGCGGGCCATGGTTGAACACCGTGGTCGAAGCTGGAAAACCCTCCGACCCCTACCTCATGACAGGATATGATCGCAAGAGTCTCACTATCTCAGCCGCTTCTCCGTGTCAAATTACTGCCCAAGTTGATATCTCCGGAAATAGCGACTGGGTTGATTATCAATCTTTTGAAATTAAAAAAATCAATCAAGAAGCCAGCCACGCCTTTCCCAACGACTTCGAGGCCTACTGGATTCGATTTATTTGTAATAAAAATACGTCAGTGAGCACAAAACTTATGTACCGATAGTTTTCGAACATCGAGAAGACCGTTTCTCAAGTAAATACTCTTATCAAAGGCTCTCTGGTGGGCACAAAAGTGGGCAGCATGTACGGTTGGGGATGGTCGCAAACGTGACGGAGAAATTTAATACGGGACTCGACACCCATTCACGACCACGAACGACAACACTTGACCAAGTACGACCACATCAAAAACAATGACTAATGAAAGGTGCGACTGCTACTCGGGGAGCTTCCCTCCCCTCGTTTGTCCTTTATTTCACGGTACTTTCGAAGATTTATGCCCGAAGAGGTGGGCATAGAAGTGGACAAAGCGGGTCGAAGAACTCGGTGAAGAGATGAGGGAGCTTCAAAAACGGATAGAGGCACTTCACCCTCCAGTTCCCGAGAGTCCTGATAGAACTGACCGCTCAGGTGAGGGTTTATAAAAAGTTGTCAATGAATTGTTAACAAGATGGGCCGGCAGGACGGACTGTACTAGTCGCAAATCGACTGCAAATAGATAAGAGCACTGTCAACCGTGTCGATGGTGCTACCTGAATTTATCTGGACTTTGACTCGCAGCAATGGTACCGTCACAGCTTGGGATGGGGTTATTTTTTCATGTTATGGCTCTTTGCTACGTCGCCCCTTCTTTACGGTTATCGTATTTTCTTTTTTTATCAAGGAGTTTCACTATGCGATTTTCACTCTTTAGAAAAACCGATCAGTCGAACGGTTTCACACTTATCGAACTGTTAGTAGTTATAGCTATCATCGGTGTCCTTGTTGGTCTTCTCTTACCTGCTGTCCAGCAAGCCAGAGAGGCAGCCCGCCGTTCTTCGTGTACAAATAAATTAAAACAGATGCAACTGGCGATGCTGAATTATGAAAGCACAAATAAAAAGTTTCCGGCTCAAGGCTGTTCACCAGAAATACGCCAGATTCACCCTAATCCGCAAAGTTCCCGCAGGTGGGGCTTTATCCCTTCTCTGCTTCCTTATCTTGAGCAACTGCCACTTCATACTGAATTGATTACCTTGATCGAAACAAATTCAAATGCCAGGCCATGGCGTCAAGACGCTGCACATCGGGGTGTGACGCGAGCAGAACTTACAGAAATACTGTGCCCGTCTGATCCGAACACGAGCCGGCTAAGTGGTCCTAATCAAACACCCGGTCGTACAAGTTACCGCATATGTCGAGGAGATAAGCGGTTGGAAGCGAACGAGGCTCGGAAAAGAGGGGTGGGAGTAACTGGGTATAAGAGAAAGGTCGGTCTAGGCGGCATAGGTAATGCCCAGATCAACGATCTCACCCAATTATTACCACAAACTGTAAAAATGAAAGACATAACAGATGGTACTTCAAATACCATCAGTTTGGGTGAAGCTCGCATTAGTATAGCAAGCGGAGATTCACGAGGAGGGGGATATGGCATTGATGCAACTGCAAAAGGCGGTAATGCTGCTCCATCTGTATGCGCAGCATTGGTCGGCACTGATGGCAAGTATTCTTCCTACACAACCAACGGCTCGCAGGCTCCTGGCGTACGTTGGGCAGATAGCGAGGAAGGGTTTACATCATTCTTTACCTTCGCTGCACCAAATTACCCGAGATGTGGAGTCGGAAATGAAAACTGGGCCTGTCTTCCTCCAAGTAGCTATCATCCCGGCGGTGCTAACATGGCTCACGTCGATGGGTCGGTGAAGTTTTACAACGATAATATTAATGCTGGTGACCCAACGGCTAGTGGTAAAAATAAGGGGTGGACAGGACAAAGTGAGCGTGGCGTGTTTGGGGCACTTGGATCGATCAGCGGTGGTGAAGTCAATTTAGCTGACTAAATTAGCTGACTAAATATGAATTCCTGTGGAGCATCCTTCTCGCAAGGGTGTCTCCACAGGATATTCATGAAATATTGGGTCTTTCTCTGCAGTCTGTTTGTAACCACTCTGTGCTACTTGATTAGCTTTATTATTCGATAGAAAAAGGAATCCTATGCGACGTTCTCCTCATTGTTTTCAGCTTTTCAGTTTTTTGATTTTCGGTTGCCTTGTTGTATCTGCTCTCGGTTGCGGGCAGTCATCGGGGCCTAATGTTCAGTATGTTCACGGCGTGATCACGCTTGATGGGGCACCAATTGAAGGGGCAACGGTGTCCTTTTCACCCGAGGATTCGAATGGGATTGGTGCCTCGGGAATGACTCAGTCTGACGGTTCATTCACGCTCAATGCACAGGCTGCAAAACCTGGTGCAGGTACAGTAGCAGGGGAGTACGCTGTTATAGTCAGCAAGGTCGAGATGCCAGAATTTCCTAATATTGGACCAGATGATCCGAGGTATGGTACGGCTGAGCAGGAGAGGCTTGAGCAAGAGGCAAATAGTGCGAAACCAAAAGTGATAGTGCCGGAAAAATATAATACTCCTGAGTCCAGTCCGTTACATGCAAAAGTCGTTTCAGGAAAAAATGAGTTTCAGTTTGACCTTCTTTCGAAAGATTAATAACCACTCGATGCTCAGAGCAACTCAAGTGGAATAGTTGCATAAAGAGCCACTTGCGAAACGAATCTTGCGGCAGCGTCACTGTACAGTCCTTGGGTGATTACACGATTGATGTAGTTTTCTTCATTACTTCAATTTCCTGCTTAATTTATTTGAGACTATAAGCAGGAAAGAAAGACTATGAAGTTTTTAAAAACTGACGTTGTTGGATTAGCGGATTGGTTTTCTGAAATCTGAGACAGAAGATCCTGGGCTTTGCACTCTCAGGTTTTTATGATGCCGCTGGCTATCATCAGAAGCGTCATACCAAAGCTCTATGGTGGGCACAAAAGTGGGCAGCATGTGTACGGTTGGGGATGGTCGCAAACGTGACGGAGAAATTTAATATGGGCTTCGACACCTATTCACGACCACGAACGACAACACTTGATCACAGGCACCCACATCAAAAACAATGATAAAAGCAAGGTGAGGCTCCTACTCGGGGAACTTTCTTTTACTCGTTTGTCCTTTGTTTTACATGGCATTCGAGAATTACGGGCCATACTTCTAACCCATTTCTGAGCTTACGACCTCTTTTACTTGCTGAAACGAACCAATGGTTGGGGCAGACTCGTTTATTGTCGCAGGAAATATCGCAAAGAGATTTTTCCCCAGTCTTGTTCTTCAATGACCTCCTGATAACGAGCGTCCGCGTAAATGGAATCAGCGATCTGTATCGCTGCCTGCAATCTTTTGATGTCGAACGGAACAATCATTTTATGCGGCCAACTTAAGGGATCCTCTACGTAAGGAATGGCATAATCCAGGGCCTTTTTGTATCCACCTCCCGAGGGATTACTGTAGTTGAACAGGTCGTGCCCCACGTTGTTTGCCATCAGCCCTATGAGGAAGAAATGGTAAAGGTTCTCGGTGGTATAGTTCCACGATTTGGTCCGAGCGGTTTCAAGAGGTTGCTCGCCACTTACCGAGATTTGTGAATCAATACGGGGTATCGCATGACTCCTGATCCACTGAGACACCCAATCGTCTCTCTGCAAGTACAACCCAATAGCGATAACCTGCATATCGAAAGCCGTTCCATGATTGTTGACAGAACTGGACTCATCCTTTCCGTAGGGGTGGGTCAGTAACCAGTCAAAGAACTCAGAGAACCAATCTCGTATGCCTTCATCATGCGATGCTTTCCAATGCGGAGATTTTTTTAACAGAGTGATGTAATCAACAAGGTAGACAAATTCATGTGAATCAATGATCCCCGTCCCCCTTCCTGAATAAAGGCCCGGAATGGCTTGAGCGTTTAGCATGTTTGGGCTCATCCGAGTGCCTTGATCGAGAAACCATCGCTCCAGCAAATCCACCGCGTACAGCGCGTAGTGTTCCTTTTGCGTCGCGTGATAGGTCAGTGCTAACGCTTCGATAGCTTTGACAAAAGATTGAATCTCACCCCGGTCTGACACGCGATCTCTTTCGGGATTCACCTGACCATCTTTCCAGACATATGGCAAACCATTATCCGTATCAGGGTTTGGCCACCAATACGGGCCAATACTAAAGTAGTTGTTTCGAAATGCTTGGTTCTTGCCATTGTTAAAAGTGACAGTGTAGGACGTCTTATCCTTCATGATTCTATCCGCCAGAGTATTCATTTTCTTTAACTCTGACTTCACGCTTTGATTAGCATCTTCTGATCCCAGGCCAGCGAGTTGCTTCGGATTGATCAGGACGAACCGCGTCTTACCACCACGGCATCCCGAATAAGAGATTGCGTTGTCAGGCAAAGCAGAGCTGTAGCCATCATGTAACTGCTTAGAAAGCTGGTTCATCAGTTGCTTATACTTCGGATTCGTTGCCAGGTTTTCATCGACAAGGGGTGACCCATTACCATGATCATAAAGCTCCCTAGAAATGATGTCATTCGCCTGGACTTTTCTGTATTCGGTGTAGCGATACCGATCACTTCTTAACGAATGCCCGATATATTTCGGGGTCGGACTGGACCAGATACTAAAGGCTGCTTTTTTCCATTCTAAATGCGGCTGACCTAAAAGCGGCACAAGACTGAAACCCTCCAAATGCCCCGGAGCTGGAATTCTCGCCAGTTCACATAAACTGGGATACAGATCCACTAACTCCACAAGAGCCGCACTCCGCGTCCCATTGCCTTTAGCATTTGGAGCTTTGACTATAAACGGGACCCTCGTGTCAATTTCGTTTGACGTGTGCTTACACCACCATCCGTAATCCCCCAGTTTCCATCCATGATCTGACCATAAAACGATAATTGTATTTTCAGACAAGCCTAAATCTTGAACCGCCTCCAACACCTTTCCTAGTTGAGCGTCCACATAAGAAACACAGGCATAATAACCATGCGTCAGTGTTTTAGCGGTATCTTCAGGCACTTCACCTGTCTCAGGCATGCCGTGATAATTTCTCAGCTCACCAAATCGGGTGAAATTCTCATCCGGCTTACCTTTAGGTGGTTTCCGATAATTCGTTAGCTCAATATCTGTTCGATCATACAAGTCCCAGTACTTTTTCGGAGCAACAAAAGGAAGATGCGGCTTGCGGAAACCCAAAGCCAGAAACAACGGTTTATCTTTTATATTCCTAAGTTCTTCGATTGCCTTTTGAGCAAATGCACCCGCTTGGCAACCATTGTCGTCTGCATTAACCACTTCAAATGTAGGCCCTTTGCCGCCATGTGGCTTGGCCTCTGCATCTAGCTCTTGAGATTCTTTTTTCGTGTAGCCTTTGCTTCCCCATGGACCTTTGATGTCGCGAAAGTTACGGGTCCAGCCTTTATCATCATCACTATCATGATAGATCTTGCCAATGTTTACCGTCTCATAGCCATTGTCCTGAAAATGCTGGTTCAATGTGAGCGCATCAGGAATATTGTCTTTGAGTGGTCCTCGGTCATACATATGGTTACGAAAAGTTGGTCGGTATCCACTCATCAGACTCTTTCTGGATCCCATGCAAATTGCCATCTGGCAATAAGCCCTGTCAAAGATAATTCCTTCCTTTGCCAAGCTGTCGATATTCGGCGATATGATATGTTTGGCTCCATAGCACCCAAGTTCGGGGCGCAAATCATCTATCGAGATGAAAAGTATGTTCGGTTTGTCATTCGCTAATGACAACATGCTTTGAGAGATCAATACAATTGAGCAGACAGCTATATATATTTTTCTTGAAATCATCGCTTGTCCGTTACCGGCGTTTTTTAAAAAGCCTAAAATCCGGAAAGAGCCAAACGTTTGCTCTTAGATATTTTCGGAGTGGTTATTGTTTCTTCACCATCATTATCCTGACATAAATCTCGTGGATTAAGAATGGCTGGGAATATTCGATTGCCTTCAAAGAGTTCGGGAGGTCATTTATGAACTTTTCTAAAAGCATCTGCTGGAGTAGTCTGGGGCTTAGCTTGCTGGTCACCTCAGTCGGATGTTTCAACCCAACCGATTCTAGAACAACCAAGCCGACGGTTCAGACCCGCAAGACAATTGGCAAAACAACTCAAAATGTATTGGAATTGAAAGCAGCCCGTCAGGCAGGGGGCGTCCCCGCCTCGATGGCTATCAACAGCTCGGGAATTGGCGTCAGTGCAGATGCCTACCGTACCAGCGTTGGCACGATGGCCGTGCTGGCTGTTGAGCAGAAGATGCAGATGCACCGAGCTCAATTTGGCAAACTACCTGAAAACTATGAACGTTTCATGGACGACATCATTGGCCCTGGCAAACCCGATGGCTTGCACCTGCCGATGCTGCCGTACTACCAAGAGTATGCCTACGATCCGACCAGCCACAAACTCGTTGTCATAGAATTCCCCAACAAAAAAAAGCCATGAATGCCGAGGTCGGGATAGACGTCAACGTGACGGAGAAATAAATACGAGCCTCGACACCCACTCACAACCACACGTGACAGACTTCGATAACGTCGAGATAGCCGACATTGACCTGCTGAAAGAGAGAAGATGAGAACGCATACTTTGCATATAGTAATCGGCCTCCTGCTCCTGCACATCCCATCGGCAGCCATCGCCGCCGAGCGGCCGAACATCGTCTGGATTATTCCGGACGACATGTCAGCAAACTTTTCCTGTTATGGGGAGCCTGCCATTGAGACACCAAATGTCGATCGGTTGGCTGCGCGAGGCGTGAAGTTCACTAATGCCTACGTGACTGCACCTGTCTGTTCAACCTGCCGTTCAGCCTTTATCACCGGCATGTACCAGACGAGTATCGGGGCTCATCACCACCGCAGCGGGCGTGGCGAAAAAAAAATCCATCTTCCTGCTCATATCAAGCTGGTCCCGAAGTTCTTTCAAGACGCGGGATACTACACATCGATCAGCGGCTGGCCGATACGAAAGGACCGGCTCGGTAAGACCGATTACAACTTCGAATGGGATCAATCTGTGTATGACGGAAGTGATTGGTCTGGCCGAGCAGAGGGCCAGCCCTTTTTCGCTCAGATCCAAACACCTGGCGGCAAACTTCGCGGCAAGGATGCAACGGGCTGGGAGCGAGTTTCCAGCGCTGCCGAGCAACGATTCGGCAGCCGCACTTCGATCAGCGCGGTCACCTTGCCTCCTTACTATCCGGAACATCCAGAAATCGTGCGCGACTGGGCCGCCTATCTCGATTCAGTGCGGATGACCGATGCGATGGTCGGAGATGTGCTTGCGCGGCTTGAGAGCGAAGGCGTGCTGGAAAATACTCTTGTTCTCTTCATGACCGACCATGGCATCAGCCATGCCCGCGGCAAGCAGTTTCTTTACGACGAAGGGCTCCATGTCCCACTTGTGATCAGCGGGCCCGGTATCGATCCCGGGACAGTGCGGGATGATGTGGTCGAACATATCGACATCGCTGCCTTATCGCTGGCCACAGCGGGCATTGAGATCCCTGAATACATGCAGGCCAAAAACATTCTGGCCGAGGACTACCAACCTCGCGAAGCTGTCTTTGCTGCCCGCGATCGTTGCGATGAAACAGTCGATCACATCCGATCAGCGAGAACGACCAACTTTAAATACATCCGCAACTTCCTGCCCGAGCGGCCCTATCTGCAACCCTGCCGATACAAAGACGCCAAGAATATCCTGATTGCCCTTCGGCAGTGGCATAGTGACGGAAAGCTGGATCCCACTCAGCTGCTGGTGTTCCGTGATATCCGCCCACCCGAAGAACTGTACGACGTGCAGCAGGATCCCTACGAGATCAACAATCTCGCAGCCAATCCCGACTACGCGACGAAGCTTGCCAAGATGCGCAGGCAGCTTAACGATTGGATGAAAACAACGGACGACAAGGGTCAGCAGGCAGAGCCAGAAAGCATGTATGACAGTGACATGGCGGTCTACCTGACGAAACTTCAACGCAAAGGAGACCCAATTGACCTCAAGCGACTCGAAGACAACATCTCGCTGATGAAAAAGTGGGCCACGAAAGGAAAGTAGGGGGCGGCACGCACTTCATTTTCTTGAATCAGAGTATTTTTTAATGGATGTGAGCGTTTGAATCTCGCGTGGTGGCGGCCACGTTGTCGGCGTGCAACACCATAGTCATAGCCAAGTGAATTAAGGTTTCACTCGAATGTTCTTCCACAGAACTTTCCCCTTGGATCCTTTATGAATCTGCAGGCCAAAGAAACCACGTGGATAGCTGCCATCGTCGATCCAGTGCGCAACGGGGACACCGTTGATCCATGTCTTCACGACATTTCCCTGCGCAGAGATCGTGAGGCGATTCCAACCTTCACGATCAAGTGCTGCACGAGCTTCTTTATGTTCCTTTAACCAAACAGGGTAGAAATATCCGCCGCAACTTTGGCCATAGATACCCCCTGACCAATAACGATCACCAGTGATTCCCTCCATCTCGGCCTGTGGACCAAAGACAGTCTCCTTGTCTTTCCTCGCTTCGCTCTGGGCACGGAACATGACCCCTGAGTTCCCATCGACTTCCCATTTCATATCACACGTGAAGATGAAGTCTTCGAAGTCATTTTTCTCTGTACTCAAATAGGTACTTGGAGATCCTGGCACACAGGTACCGACAAGCATTCCATCGACAACTTCGAACGTGCACGTTCCTCCCTTGGGAGTCCAACCACTCAGGTCCTTGCCATTAAAGAGCGGAGTAAATCCATCGTGCACGTCAGGTTCCGGATCGGTGTTAAGCAACATCTCTTTCGGATCTGGAGCGTTCTCCTGCTTCTTATACTTTGTGTGCCATGCCGACTGTGATTCATCCACCGTACCTGCGAATGTGATTCCTTTGCTTCCACAGAAGACCAGGGATACAAGGCAGATCAGGAATGCCTTGATGGGAAGAAAATACTGAAATCGGGAGATGGCTTGCATGACTTGAACCCTCAATCGAACTGGAATGGAAACCAGCAGTAACAGAGCGACTGCTTGGTTCCAACAGTTTAACGGATGAGAGCACAGAAGAGGCAAAATAACTACTAAGTAGCGGAAGGGTAGCTCAAATGCATGGTACTTGCTTTCGTGTCGAACGGCAGCGGCATCTGGAGTCGCTATCAGATGGGCCGAGTTGGAGGGGCAATGTTCAACGTTCTGGCACACATCACTTTCAACATGGGTGTTTCCTTCTTATGCAAATTGGACCGAGTAAATGAACCGAGTAAATGAACCGAGTAAACGAACATGGTGCGACTGCTTCATCTGCACCACCTGACGCAATTAGAGAAAACGAGGTACCATCGTCTCAAAATGAAAAACCCCCACCGTCTTATCAAAGGCTCGATGGTGGGCATAAAAGTGGGCAGCATGTTTGGTTGGGGATGGTCGCAAACGTGACGGAGAAATTTAATATGGGCTTCGACACCTATTCACGACCACGAACGACCACACTTGACCGCAGACAACTTCATCAAAATCAATGACTAATGAAAGGTGAGGCTCCTACTCGGGGAACTTTCTTTTTCTCGTTTGCCATTATTTTATGTGACTTACGAGTATTTCAGCCCGAAGTCCGGTCTCATTTCTGGGCTCACGACCTCTCTCACTCGCCCGGCTTCTGGCAGGCAATCCAACAGCGGAAAATAGGTTCCCAGAGTCAAGAAAAACGGGATGGCTCATGCTTGATCGTCGTGTATCGTTCGGATGTGAAATCGCTCCGTAGCATGGCCTGAACTGCTTTAGGGTGAACCCTGCAGCACTGGCTCTTTGAACGCGTCGCCAATGCCATCACCGTTCGTATCGGTAATTCCAGAGTACGGATGCTCTGATACCGCTTGCCATGCGATCTTGCGGAACATCTGATCCAGGGAGGTGCTTGGAAAAGTGGTGTTGCCACCGAATGGAATGTTGTCTTCGATGAGCTCAGGTGATTTTCCATAAAGTGTTGCGTAGAACACATAACCCTCGAGACGCTCCAATCCAGGTCCGAGGTGTCCCAATTGATCTCTCCAAAGCGATCGCTCTTTTTTGCCTATCACTTGGTGTAGCCCTTCAATGCCCGGCAGTTCACCACGCATGAAATGCTTCGCTGCCAAGACCATGGAATCGGATGTAGGCAGGATGAATACTTTTCCCGGGTACGCTTTGCGAAGGGGATCGATGACCAGAGCATGCATTTTCTTTCTCTCTTCAGCAAGTTGATCCAAAACCTCATCTGTAAAAAATGCTTCCGATTTTGGTTTCTCTTTAAGTTGTGACAGTTGAGGCCACGCATCAGATAAGAAAAATTTCATTTCTGGGTTGTACTTCAGACAGAAGTCAATCCAGCACGAGTAGTATTTGGGCTGATCCTGAAAATAAGGACCAAACATCATCGCTTCCCATTCAGCGTTCGCAATAGAAGAAAGTAGTTTTGGGTAGGGTTTGCCTTTAAAATTAAAAATTCCGTTTTCCTGCTCCCACTTGTAGCGTGCGCTGCCAGTTATGCCTCCACCAATGTGCGTGTAAAGCGGTTGATCCATCCCAGCTCCTTTGGCAATCAAAGGCATGGTTTTGTAGCCAGGCATCATAAAGCTATGGCCAACGCCGACGACCCTCAACGCACCATCGGTAGGCTTTGAGTACGAAACCACGGCAGGCGCTTTTCCGCCTGCAACTTTTGCGTAGGTCGCTTCGATTTGGCTGGGTGGCATGTAGCAAACTGCTTCTTTGGGAAATTTCTCGAGTTCCCATCCAGCATCTACTTCAAACGTTGTTGGAACCCCGCGGCCCTGGTTGCGGCTACCAGTTTTGGCACCCATCTTATTGCGATAGGCGAGTGCTTCCTGCCAAGTCAGTTTCCCATCATGATTCGTATCAGCGGCCGGAAATTGTTTGAGTAGCTGTTGCAGCCGTTCTGCTTTTCCGTTGTTCTGGGCGTAAGTGGATGGTCCGAGAGTGACTCCGAAGATGAATAATAAAATGAAAAATACTCGCGAATTCATTCGAATAGTTCCTTACTGTTTTCTTGTTTGGCGGGTAGCGATCCACTGAATATGGACACTCTTTTTTAACGCTCTGATACCCGGAGAGTTGCTGTGCCTTGAACTGCTATGCGGAGATGCTGAAACCTGCACTAAATCATTGCAATCAAGCCAAGGAAAGATTCCAGAAATTTGTGAACTGCTTAGCAAGTATAGATTCCCTCGTGACAATATTCCCCAAAACTGGGCTCATATCCGGGCCGTGTCTTTGGTCGGGGGTGGTCGCAAGCAATTATGAGAAGTTTATTTTTGTGTTCGGTGGCCACAAACGACCACACTTGACCAAAGACAACCACATCAAAAACAATCACAGAAGATAGCTTGTACTCTTACCTTATGGAGCTACACTCCCCTCGTTTGTCTATTTTTTATGGCACATAGTGTGATTTCACTCCGATTTCCAGAGTGCATTTTAGCTTTACAGCTTTTTCACTCGCTGAACAAAACTGTCTCAACGCGATGTTACAATAAGTGTGAATTGTTGCAGCCTTTGTGCCGGTCTGTTTTATTTTTGAGTTCTATTGAATAGGGATTAAGAAATTGCCAATGAGTATCTCAGCATTGACGGTTCGTATTTTGGGTCCGATCGCACTTGCATTGTTATGCACCACTCAGGCAACTACAGCTCAAGAATATGACCGTTCATCGCTGCCGATTCCAAACCCGCGGACACCACCAGTACGTGAAATGGATGCTCGTAAAGCAACGAAGCCTGAACCCTTCGAGGTGAAGGCTCCCGAAGGGGCTCCTAATGTGGTCGTGGTACTAATCGACGATATCGGCTTTGGCGCGACCGCACCCTTTGGCGGAGCAATTGAGACGCCGACCTTCGATCGTCTTGCCCAAAATGGCTTGCGATTCAATCGTTTTCACACCACCGCACTTTGTTCACCAACTCGAGCTGCGTTGTTATCAGGACGGAATCACCACAACGTCAATGTGGGCTCAGTGATGGAGATCGCGACCGGCTTTCCCGGCAATCTCGGCATGCGGCCCAACGATGCCAAGTATTTTGCAGAAACCCTGCGGTACAACGGATACAGCACCGCAGCGTTTGGAAAATGGCATGAAACACCAACATGGGAAGTTTCAGTATCTGGTCCGTTCTACCGATGGCCTACTCAGTCAGGCTTTGACAAGTTCTATGGTTTTATTGGTGGTGAGACCAATCAATGGGAACCCGTGATCTTCGATGGTGTTACTCGTGTGCCAAAGGAGACTCAAGAAAACTATCACTTCACAACAGATATGACCAACGAAGCTATTCGCTGGGTTCAATTTCAACAGGCAATGACGCCTGACAAGCCATTCTTTGTTTACTTTGCAACCGGCGCCACGCACGCACCGCACCATGCACCTAAAGAATGGATTGAAAAGTACAAGGGTAAATTCGACAAGGGATGGTTAGCCCTACGAGAGGAAACTCTCGTGAGGCAAAAGGCGGCAGGAATCGTTCCTGAAGATACTCTGTTGGCGGATATGCCTGAGGATATCAAAGACTGGGAATCACTTAGCCAGAAAGAAAAAGACCTGTTCGCCTTGCAGATGGAGACGTTTGCTGGATTTACCGAGCATACGGATGTCGAAATCGGTCGTCTGGTCGATGCTATCGATCAAATCGATGAACTTGATAACACCCTTTTCATTTATGTGATGGGTGATAACGGGGCCAGCGGTGAAGGTGGTCTGGAAGGTACGTTTAATGAACTCGTTCACCTGAACGGTATTTTTGACGCCGAGACAATCGATAGCATGTTGGCTCGTTCCGATGATTGGGGCGGACCCGATTCGTTCCCACATTTCTCGGCTGCCTGGGCTGTTGCTACCGATGCTCCTTTTAAGTGGACAAAACAAATGGCTGCTGACTTCGGTGGGACCCGAAACGGCATGGTCATGCATTGGCCTGCCGGATTTGATGCAAAAGGTGAAATCCGTGAGCAATGGCACCACGTGAACGACGTGGCGGCAACCGTTTTGGAAGCGGCAAAAATTCCGCAGTCGAAGGTGATCAATGGCGTTCCGCAAAAGCCGCTGGATGGCGTCAGCATGCTTTACGCTGCGAAAGATAAAGATGCGGCTGATCGCCATACGACGCAATATTTCGAAATGTTTGGCAACCGTGGCATCTACCATGAAGGATGGTTGGCTCGGACTGTGCACCAAGTCCCGTGGCAAGGGAAACCACTGCGCCCGCTCGAAGAAGACATCTGGGAACTCTACAACGTCGACGAAGACTTCAGTCTGACGAACGATCTGGCTCAAAAGAACGCAGAGAAGATGAAAGAGTTGAGACAATTATTTGTACTTGAAGCGTTGGCAAACAACGTCTTTCCAATCGATGACCGGCTTTATGAACGGTTCAATGCAAGAATTGCAGGCCGTCCAGATCTTATGGGAGACCGAAAGTCATTGACTTTGGCCCACGGGATGGAAGGGATTCTTGAGAACACATTCTTAAATGTAAAGAACACTTCGAAAACAATCGAAGCCGATGTTTCACTCAGTGACAAAGCAAATGGAATCATCCTTTGTCAGGGTGGAAAATTTGGTGGGTGGGCACTTTACATGAATGAGGGTAAACCAGCCTACACCTATAATTGGTTTGGCCTCGATCAGTACACGATCGAAGGGCCTGATGCGCTTGATGGAGAAAAAGCAAACATCAAGTTGACCTTTGACTATGACGGTGATGGCACCGGTAAGGGTGGTGTAGCCAAGTTGTTTGTTGATGGTGAGATGGTGGCAGAAGGACGTGTTGAAAAAACACAGCCGGCGGTCTTCTCAGCAGATGAAACAGCTGACGTGGGAGTCGACGATGCGACGCAGGTAGTTTCCAATCTGTTCAAAAGCAGAGAGGATTCTGAATTCACAGGAAACGTCGACAAAGTGACGATTACCATTCCCGATAGCGAGTAATGCACGTCTGGTAGAAAAAACAGGTGAAATGAATTGGCTGCCTGCTCGGGGATTTCCCTCTTCGCATCCAACCTTGTTTCACGGTACATTCGAGTATTCTGACCAAAAATTTTCGTCTTACGACCTCTTTCATTATATGAAAGAACCCCGCTGCATTTCAAAGGGTTTTACTTTTCATGACAAACACACAGCCACCTCCTGCTGCCACGACGAGCCCAAAACCAGAAAACTCTTTTCGTGATGTCATTTCTTTACAAGCAATTGTTGTCACGTTGACAATAGGATTTTTGGCTTATATCCAGCGAGACCCTGACTTTACTCTAAAAGTAGAACTTGGGTTTCTGTTACTTGTCTCTGGTCCACTCAGTGGACTGTGGCGAATCACAAGAGCCCACAATGAGACCAGCTCTGGCCTTGAGCATCTCTATACACCTGCGGTTCGTCATTATGCCATGCAGTCATTTCTGATTGGATTGGTCATCGTAGGAGGAGCCGCCGTTGGTTACTGGGCGTATCTTCTTCCTGGACAAGTTTTAATACCGGTCCAATAGGATTTGGGTGGGGGACTATTTCCGGGTTTCTTCAGCCGAATGGAACGGAAATTCTCAAGGGCAACGAACTTGATAAAGGCTCATTTCCACTGACGTCGCCAGAGTAGTTTGTTCTATACGATCGTAGAAGAGGTTTCGTTCCGTGAGTCCGGGTGGCTGATTCATGGAGTCGTCATTCCAAAAGTGACTGTGGAATAATAGCTTCTTACAAAAACTCACATAAAATTGTGACCGCCGAGTGGGGTCGCGGAATAACCATTGGTTATTTCTCCTAGCACGTCTTGTGTCATCAATGTCATGATGGCGGCGAGACAGTATCGATCTTGGCGGCTAGTATGAAATCGTTCTCGGAAAGGCCGCCGATGGCATGGGTAAAGATTTCAACCCGGACCTTTCGGTAGCCTTCCAGATGGAGGTCAGGATGGTGCTGCTCACGCTCGGCAAGAGCACCGATAGTATTGATCAGACGGATACCATCGCGAAAGCTTTTGAGTTGCCAGTCGCGGCGGATTCGTGTGCCATCCTCGGTGAGCCGCCAGGCAGGCAGCGCGGCAACCTGAGCAGTAGCTTCTTCTAGTGAATACTTTGCAACGCCCCCTTCACAGGGGACACATTGTTTCGTCTCTAATGTCGAGGCAGCCAGTGCTGGATTCATTGGAAAATCTTTTCAGGGAAAAGCAAATCAAAGTTGGCAACACACAAAGTTGCTGCCCTCCCTAAAATTATACCCGAAGAGTATCGCAGGCTTAACAAGTAATTCATTCATGTTGGAAAGGACCGGTCACAAAGAGCCTTCTATCTGCAACGCACGCATGCAGAAGTAACAGCCTGAATACCGAAGACCTTACTTCAATAGACAAAGAAGACTTTGGGGGTCTGAAGTTGGGCCGTCGGTGGGATAATGGAAGTGAATACAGGACTCATATCGAGGCGTTATTCAAAGATGTGGGTTTGGGTAAACCTGACGCGAAAATAAATACAGGTTTGACCCTCAAAAACGAACTCACTTGACCAAAGGCGACCAGATTAAAAACAATAAGAAGCAACAAGGACGACACACTCTGAACACACCCTTTCTTCCAAAAAACATATTCCTTCTCTAATTCCTATGCCAATTTATGTTTACGAAACAGTGCCTGAGAAAGCTGACCAGAAGCCGACTCAGTTCGAAGTTGTTCAAAGAATGACTGATGAAGCTTTCACCAAACATCCTGATACGGGTGAGCCAGTGCGTCGTATTATTTCAGGAGGAATATCACTACCGGTATCATCCAAAGGGGGAGACTGCTGCGACAGTGGCTGCTCCTGCGGCTAGGAGCCGCTTGCATGAAGACAATTCCCCTCCAACAGAAGCGTCTCCCGGCTCGTGTGTGAGCACATCGATCAGATTTTCCGGCGTGTACGGTTCTTGGTGGCTTCACAAACTAGTGCAAAACCTATCTTGCAGAAAATTTTCGGCTGCATAAAGATATGGACGATCCGCTGAGTGCCGGAACATGAAAAGGGATTTCGAACGTGATGTTCAGAACCCCACGATGACTGATAACAACCTGAGTTAGATCAATAAATACTTCTGATGAGGCGGTCACCTCATCATTTGAACTGAGGAGATGAGATATGAGCCAAAATGAAATCACTGCTTTATTCGATGAATGGAATGCTGCCATTCAGACAGGCAATCCTAAAACTGTTGCAGCTCTCTACGAGAGCAACGGCATTCTATTGCCGACGCTGTCTAATAACGTTCGGCACAATCATGAAGAAATTGAAGACTATTTTGTTCGCTTTCTTGCGAATGGTCCGGCAGGAAAAATTGATGAGGGAAATGTACGGACTTTTGGTGAAATTGCTATCAACTCGGGCATTTATACCTTCTCTTTTAAAGATGGCACATCCGTCTCTGCACGATTCACTTTTGTTTACCGCTGGAATGGTGAACGCTGGATGATTGTCGAACATCACTCTTCAGCAATGCCTGAGTAGTTCAGTATCTCGTACACCAGCTTGGTACTGCGAAGAAGGTGAAAAGGATTGCTTCGAAGTGGTCTCGCGTTGTATTCCACTAGGTCTTGGTAATGCTGCCGATCCCAGAAAAATTCCGTGCTAGAATCGACGGAGTATTCATATAACCACCGTTGGAAAATCTGATGTCCATGAAATTCTTTTTCTCGCTACCCGTGATCTGGTTGATTGCCTTTGGACTTTCTGTTGCACATGGAGAGACCACCACTATTCTCTTTCTCGCAGGCGAGCGATCTCACAAATCGGGTGAGCATGAATTCAACGCTGGCTGCCGACTCCTCGCCAAAGCCCTCAACGAGCAAAGCGGCCTCGATGTTCATGCCCGTGTCATCAACGGTTGGCCCGAAGATGAGTCTGTCTTTAGCGAAGTCGATGCCGTCATCATTTACTCCGATGGCACCAAGGTTATTAGCCATGGTTGGGAGAAAGCCGATCAGCTTGCCAAGACTGGCGTCGGTTTCATGTTCATGCACTACGCTGTTCACCCGAGCCCTGAAGAAGGAGAGCGATTCTTTCGACCTTGGATAGGCGCGGCCATGGAAACCGGTTGGTCAGTAAACCCTCACTGGGTCGCTGACCTCCGCACACTTCCCGATCATCCAATCTCCAACGGCATCACTGACCTTGTCCGCGCCTACGACGAATTTTATTACAACATGCGATTTCAAAAGGATCGCGGCCACGTTCTCGACCTCGTTACGGCCGTTCCAACCCCGGATCGGCTCAAACGTGTCATTAACCTCTGGAACCAACACGGTGTCGATGGCATTGGCAAAACACAAACTCTGATGTGGGGGATTGAACGCCATGATGGTGGGCGTGGCGTCGGATTCACTGGTGGCCACTATCACCGTAATTGGGCCATTGATGACTTCAGAAAAATTGTTCTCAACGCCATCGTGTGGGTGGCAGGTTTAGACGTTCCAGGAAACGGTGTTGCTTCTAAATCCCTTACTGAAAAAGATCTCAATGCCAATCTTGATGAATACCCAACCGAGAACCCCTGGATCCCTCTTCCCAACGTCGAGGAATTTATGAAGCTTCCCGCCGCCACAAATGTTTCCATGGAGGACTACAATGCCGCGGCGGCTGCGAAAAAGAAACAACTCATGAATAAGCGAAAGGCTGCAAAGAGCTGATGCGCAAGAAGGCGTTGGAAAAGAATTATTGATTGATGATTTATAATCACTAAGCGAGAGACTCAAAAACCATAAAGGAATTTTATCATGCCACGATCTTTATCTTTGTTAGCAATCACCTTCTTCGCAGGATTTTTGAGTTGCTGCTGGCTTCACAATGCACATGCAACAGAATCCGTAAACGTCGATAACTTTGTCCGTGCCGAAACTGACCTCACGTTTAAACGGTACGTCGACCAAGGAGCCTTTGGTAAATTTTTTCACATACGGCAGCCAACACCTATTGATAAACAAGATGTTATCAGGATGAATCGTGATACTCTTTATTCTGCCGGAGTTTTTGACCTTGATGCCTCACCACTCACTGTCGTCAAGCCAGATTCCGATGATCGCTTTCTTTCCATGCTGGTTATTAACCAAGATCATTCGATGCAGCCAGTCGTCCATGAAGCAGGCACATTTGAGTTTTCCAGAAAAAAAATTGGTACCCGCTACGTCTTTGTCCTTTTCAGAACATTTGTTGATGCGAATGACCCAAAAGATATTGAGGCTGCAAATTCTCTCCAGTCTAAAATTACTTCTAAACAGTCGAATAAGGGGAGTTTTGAAGTTCCAGACTGGGACGAGACATCACTTGAGAAAGTGCGCGATGCGATAAATGTCTTGGCGTCAACCAAGCCCAATACCAATGGAATGTTTGGTGACAAATCAAAGTTGAATCCCATCAGTCATCTTCTTGGAACGGCCTTTGGTTGGGGAGGGAATCCCGAAGAAGCTGCCACGTATGTGAATGTTGTACCTGAAAAAAATGATGGTAAGACTCCATATGAAGTAGTTATTACTGAACAGGTTCCTGTAGACGGATTTGTCTCAGTGACTGTTTACAATGCAAAAGGGTTTATGGAGAAAAACAGCCTGAACGCTTACTCGGTCAATAACGTGACAGCAGAGAAAAACTCAGATGGTACCGTCACCATTCACTTTGGTGGTGATCCTAAGAGCCCCAACTACCTGCCGATCACCCCCGGCTGGAACTATGTCGTTCGCATGTATCAGCCAAAAAAAGAAGTCCTTGATGGTTCCTGGACATTTCCTGATCCGCAACTATCCAAATAAGACAATCTGGTTTTATACACGGGAAAGTATACGAGTCACCAATCTCTCACTTCCTTAAGGATCTGGGCCACACACATGTTTGGATTGCGTCCCTAAAACCAACTGTGAAGTTGAACAGACACAAACGATTAAGTGATTTCTCTAGGACTCGGTATCGGACAAACAACGGTATCGACAACCATTTATGATGTTCAAGTCCTGCCTCATCCACATTTTCTTGATTCCTTTTTTTCTCGCTCCAGCATCTGCAGAAGAAGCGTGGCAAGTCACAGAAAAAGCGTGGGAGGCGTTCGCTGATGAAGACTGGGATGCTATTGAAACACTCGCCAGTCGAGCCACACAAAGGTGGGGAGCAAAGGCCAAAGAGATTAACAAAACCCTGATCGCATTTCCTTCTGCAGAGAAAGCCAAAAATTTTGCCAACCTCAATGAATTGGCAACCATCACATTTCTGAAAGGTGAGGCACTTCTTAAGAAGGGTGATACAGATGGCGCTCTTGCTGCCTACTACACCCTGCTTGCTGACTACAGTTTTGGACAATGTTGGGATAAGAAGGGCTGGTGGTGGCAACCAGCGACAGCTGCAAAGGATCAAATTGCGAGACTAGCACCCAATAACCAAGTCGATATTCATCTCGATACCGCTCCAATAAAAAAGTCACTTAGACTGCCTGGAAAAAAGGGGATCTGTTTCACGCTTCGACAAAAAGATAATGACGGTTCTTGGGAAGAAAATATCCCAAAAATAAAAGCGATAAGACCGTATTGGAATTATTCGTGGGATACGGCACTGATCGAGCAACAGCCCACCGATAGTGCATTCCTACCAATGGTTTGGGGCGCTTGGGAAGCAGACGAATTGCGCGAGCGTTTAAACAAGCACATTGTCCCGAAGATCAAGTCGGGCGACGTACATCGGATATTAGGTTTCAATGAGCCGGACAAACTCGAGCAAGCGAACATGCCTTATACCGAAGCCTTAAAGTATTGGCCCATATTGGAATCACTTCATGTACCTCTATGCAGTCCGGCTTGCGCGAATCCGTTGAGCGATATTGATGACAGTACACAGGGTGTGAGAGGAACGTGGATGCGTGACTTTATGAAGGCGGCTGACAAACGTGGGTACCGAGTAGATTACATTGGTGTGCATTGGTATGGAGGTGCAAGTCCTATCGCATTCAAACAGCGGATGATTGACATCTACAACGCGTACGGGCAGAGGCCCTTATTGATTACGGAGTTTGCTCTTGCAGACTGGGGTGCAAAAAATCCGGGAGAGAATTCCATCACGCAAAAAGATGTCCTTGCATTTATGCAGAACGTACTACCCTGGATGGAACAACAGAATTGGATCGCTGGCTATGCCTGGTTTTCATTCGAAATCGACGACCCGAATGGCTGCTCTTCCGCACTCTTTGATGATGACGGCAATCTGACGGCAAGCGGCCAGTTTTATCAAAGTGTCACAAACGAAGATCCTAATGGCGACCAGAGCCTTGCGTTGTAGTCCATGCACCATGACCATACAGAGGGCCCGAGACGGCATGAAGTAGCCGGGGCATAGTCAGCTGAACACCGTGTTGAGTTGTGGGCTAGATTCAAGATAGGTAACGCCCCTATCTGCAGAGAGTAATCCGCTCAGTTGCTTTTCGTTTACACTGACAGACGAATATTGTTGGCCAGTCACGACACCTTGATTCTGGTCTGACTCTGAAATCAATCTTATTGGGGTTTGAAATGAGAACGATAACGTTGTGCATGGTTTTAGGAGCCTTCTCTTGTCTGACAAATTGTGCTCGCAGTGACGATATTCCAGAAGGAAAAATCTACTCCTACAAAGAAGAAGACGGCGTAACTCGGGAAATGGAAATCCATTTCCCAAAGGGTCATGATGCTGCCACTGAGCTAGTTCCAGGTATCATCATGTTTCATGGCGGAGGGTGGGGTGGAGGAAAGCGAGACCAATTTCGCTATCTTTGCCATTACTTCGCAGACCGCGGTCTTGTGGCAGCAACCGTCTCGTATCGGCTGGCGACGAAAGCAGATAACGGGGAGGGCTCTCGAAAACGTGTCTGCATAACAGACGCCAAAAGTGCCATTCGCTGGTACAAAAATAATGCTGAAACACTCGGCATCGATCCACAGCGTATTATTGCCGGGGGTGGATCAGCCGGTGGTCATGTGAGCTTGCTTGCAACGACGAACCCTGAATTAAATGACCCACATGACAACAGAGAGCATGACACATCAGTCGTAGCATATCTTTTGTTTAACCCAGCCCTTGGTATGGCGGATGCCAAAGATTCTGAAGTCGACTTCCTGCAGCATATCCGTCCCGACTTTCCACCAGCTATCGTCTTTTTTGGGAGTGAAGATGAAAAATGGTTGAAAGGCTGGAATGCTGCGTATGAGAAAATGCAGTCGCTCGATAATCACTCTGTTGAGTTTTGGATTGCGGAGGATCAGGAACACTCCTTCTTCAACAAGCAGCCTTGGCAGGACATGACAATCCGTGCATCAGATGAATTCTTAAAGGCTCTTGGTCTTATCAAAGGTGAACCGACGCTCATGCTCCCGAAGACTCCAGAAAAGCTGGTGAAAAAATCATCATAATTTGTGCAATTAACACTAGTGAAATGAAGCAAATGAAATGCTTCGGTACGATCATATGTGTGTGTTGAGGCCGCCGAAGGATGGTTCACTCGTTACTTCGACATATCTAACTTTTACCGGCGTCTGTGGAAGATATCCGAAAACCACACGGTTTTTAGTTGAGGTCATTCAATTTACAATCGAGTGATTCAATTACAGATGATTTCTGGAGAGAGAATGAAAATCACCCTGCTCGTTTTCGCAACCATTCTTGGATCATTTTCCTTCCTAGCTGCACAGGATTTGTCTCTCAACGCACTGTCACCCGGACTGAATGAGATACAGATTGAACATCATAGGCACTCTCGACGATTATTAATTACAACGCCGAATTCATTTGAATCGGACACTCGCTACGCAACCTTGTTATGTTTTCATGGTGCCGGTGGGAAGGCAGACGGCCAGAGCATACGGTGGGGTCGCCATGCTGACTCTCAAAAACTGCTTGTGGTGAGCTGTGAAGCAATTCAACCAATGGCTAAATGGAATTTCAAGGATCAGTTTCATGATATTGACCACGACGATGTCGGATTTGTGACCGGTGTGATCGAGGCGTTGGTCGCTGCCAGAGTGACTGACCCGCAAACGATTTACGCAACGGGGCATTCAAGCGGTGGGCTATTCTGTTATCGCCTGGCCAAGCAAACAGATTTATTTGCAGCCCTTGCTCCAATGAGTTGTGGTATGGCGAAGGGAGATCATACGCCAGAAGAAGGAACACAACCGGTCTCAATTTTCCAGGTCATAGGTGATCAAGATAAAAGCTTTCATGGGTCTTCCAATCCTAAAGTGACGATGTACTCGGCAGATGAACGAATAAATATCTGGCAAATATTTAATCAGTGCGGCACCCAGCCGACCATCAATCAGCCATTTGAAAAAATCACTCTCCGCACATATATCAACACAAATGGTATCGACGTTGTATTGTGCACAGTAGCAGGAGAGGGCCATCACATACGGCACGACTTGCGTGACAAAACAGACCGAATCGCACTCAACTTTTTAATGAACCACAGACGGAATGTAGATCACAAACAAGACAAATAAAACCCAAACGAGTGTGTGACAAAAGACTCGTTCGCAGACCGTGGGCTTTATATTTCAAGAGCCATCCCACGCTGAGAGGAATATTGGCGAAGTGTTTCTGATGGAAGCTCACCAAATATTTTTTGATAGCGATTTGCAAATCGACCGAGTTCAGTGAACCCATGAGCAAAAGCGACGTCTGTTACACGAATTGATTCATCTTTTGCACGTTTGAGATCTACATAAGCCCGACAAAGCCGCCTCTGCGTGAGAAACTGGAGTGGACTTTTTCCAACTATGGTTTGAAACGCAACCTCAAGTGTTCGCCGGCTTGCGTTTACATTAGCGCAAAGATCAGAAACCGTTACCGCCTGAGATTGAAATGCATCTGCATACGTCAGCGCCATTTCAACGACTTGCTTTGAGTGTGACTCTATCAGTTGACTTACCTCGGCTGGCTCCAGCAGAGAACGGACAGCAGTGAGTAACTCACTTTCGAACTGCTGTTTTGGGACCTTTTCAGGCCACGATACAGCCCGAGTTAAAAGTCGATACAGCCGTTGTGACCACCTTTGAACCTGCAGTGGATGAATTTCGAGGAAAGAAGAATTCTGAGGATTAAGAATATTCGCAATATTGAGTACCTGGCCCATCACTCCCTGGCTTAATTCCTCGAGACACCACTGTCGGTCAAGAATCATCACAATATGGCGCTGTCCTGCGTCAAACGTCGCGTGAATTGTTTTCCCTGAGTGACTCATTGGCATCACTCCGTGCGAGATTGATCTCCCCCACCACCTCGAGTCTGTCTCCATGATCGGGAGACAGAAAGCCAGACGGTCTCCTCGTAGAGCACCTAGGTTGTGAGAACGAGCACCATATTCCTCAACATAAAGTGCTGAACGTTCAGTGCCGGCGAATTGAACATGACGACTAAATGCACCTTGATTGAGTTGCACTGTTTCATATTCATAGAGAAGACCAAGAACTTGATTATCCTCTGCCGGATCGAGTGTCTGGACTTGACCCACGAGAAGGTGCGAGCTTTGGCTCGCAATACTTTGATCTGCAGTCGACATTATTTCTCACTCACTGGACACCAACTGACTTCACTCATAGTGAATAAAAGGAGTCTTTCAGTAATACGTCTTCACTGCAACTGATCGGTAGCAAAGCCGTAAAACGTCTGTTATCTGGTATACATTCTTGTCATCGACGGCTTTGGATCAGGCACACATACAGAGCAGACATCTTCTATCTGAGTTCTTTTCTTCCTGTACTGAAATCCTTCGCAATGACAGCTCGATCATATTCGTCACCCAATACCGTGTACGCAACGTACGTGAGTGTCTCTCCTTTGATACTGATTACCTGATAGAACTGGGTCTGCTCGCCTTTTTTATCTCGGCTGTACCCGTCCACGGCATATCCTCTCATCTGCTCATCATCTATACGATACTGTTTGGGTCCACTCACTGATGTAACGTAAACAGTTCCAAGGTCATTGCTCGCACTGCCATCAGCCGTTCGGACTGGCACGTGCCCACGAGCGTAGGTGTGATCATGACCATTTAACACCAGATCAACACCATACTTGTCGAGGAGTGGTTTCCAATGATCACGAGCAAACTGAAAATTGCGGCCCTTGGCCGGTGAAAACACCGAGTGATGGCAGGTGACTATTTTCCACTTTGCAGTCGTATTCTCTAATTGTTTTTTGAGGTACTCGGTCTGCGCTTCCAGGTCATCATTCGAGTTAAGAACAATTATTCGTATGTCCTGGTAATCAATGGTGTATACGGTTTCATGTAATTGTGGTGACAACTCTGTTTCAACAGGGAGCGAAAATTGTGGCCGCCACTGGATAGCCAGCCTTCGCGGTGATTTTTTATCACCAAGTGATGTGAATTCATGATTCCCAACAACTGGTATCGCTGTGCATTGGCTATGCAAAAAACCGCCTGCTTTAAACCATTGTGCCCATTCATAATCTCGGTGTGCCTGATTGATCAGGTCTCCGGCATGCACCACAAACGATGCCTGTGGTGCGGTCTGATGTGCTCGACGAATCACACGTGACCAATGCGCAAGGACGTCATTTTGAGCATCACCAAAATAGATAAATTGTGTTGGGGCATATTCAGCACGTGCCGTTCGAAATTGAATCCACTCTGACCAACGGGCGTCACCATCACCAACTCGGTAGACGTAGACTGTATCTGGCTTGAGCTGATCAAAGATCACACTGTGGTAGTGGACGATGAGAGACGCATTGCTTTTATATAAACCTAAATCAAATGGCTCCGTGACAGCATCCTTACTCACAGACTGATCTTGAAAATTTGAATTCACAGTCGCCTCAGCAATTTGTCCAACTGCCTTTTCGATAGTAGCGTCTGTACGCCACGTCACAGCACGGCTTGTGGCTGGATCACCATTGAATGTCAAGATAATACGATCCGGGTCTTTACTTGGAATTTCCCAATGTCGTAATTTCTCAACGTTTTCATGCGCTGTAGCAAATCCAACGCCAAATACAACACATAACACCAGGACCAAAAAAGAAAACCGTGTGTTCATATCAATCTCGTAGACCGTAGTTCAAGGATTTTGTTTGATTCGAACATGATATCATCGCAACAGGAATTCTCAGTAAAAATTCCAAACTGAATAGCAAACAGATACATGCCGACACCTACAACAGGGCTCCTATGAACAATCCATCAAAGCGAAGGGCTTTTCTACAAGGGTGTGCTCTGACACTGGGTTCATCACTTGTCCCCCGTCTGCATCAGAACGCAACCGCACAAGACAGCCTTGATCATGATCGCTCTCAGCGGTTCAGTGTTTCAACGTATTCTTTCTGGCAATTTCGCGGTCCAAAAGTCCCAATAGAAACCTGCATCGACCAAGCATCTCGCATGAACTTTGATGGGCTTGAAATACTTGAGATGCAAATGACCGACTCCTCAAACTCCTACATACAACAACTGAAACGTCGGGCCCATTCACAGGGACTTGCACTGTGTGGATTTTCAACACATCAGGGTTTTGTTTCACCAGATTCAACACGACGTCAAGACAACATAAAAAAAACAATCGCTTCTATTGAACAGGCGTACCGTCTTGGTATTCCAACCATGCGAATCAATACTGGGCGATGGGGCACAATAAAAAGCTTTGATGCCCTGATGGCGAACCGTGGGATCGAACCAAGACTTGAAGGCTATACAGATGATGATGCGTATAAGTGGGTTATTCAATCCATAGAAGAGTGTTTGCCAGTGGCTGAAAAGTGTGGCGTTGTCCTTGGACTTGAAAATCATTGGGGCTTGGGTCGCACTGCTGCTGGTGTTCTTAAAATTATTGGTGCTATCAAGTCTCCATGGCTTCAGGCCACACTTGATACCGGAAACTTTCTTGAAGACATGTATCAGCAGATGAAGGCACTTGCGCCAGCTGCATGTTTCGTACAAGCCAAAACATATAACGGTGGGGGCACCTGGTATACGCTTGATATTGACTACCCACAGGTTGCCACGATTCTTCATGATGCAGGGTATCGCGGCTGGGTGTCTCTTGAATTTGAAGGAAAAGATGATCCATTGATCGCAATCCCAAAAAATCTCAAACTGCTACGACATGCTTTTGACAGACAATAAGCCTTTTTGACGAGCAAGCCCTTGATGATGAGTACGTCACAACCAATTGTTCGGCGGGCGACAGCTGAAGAAGTCTGGCCACTTCGGCATGCTGTCTTACGAGCTGGTCTTCCATTTGACACGGCGAAGTTTGATGGTGACCTCGACGACACAACTCGGCACTTTGGTGCATTTGATGGTCATGACATATTGTGTTGTCTATCTCTCTTTCAATCGACATGGAATAAATCTGATGCCTGGCAGTTACGAGGCATGGCAACAGTAGCAACACATCAGCGGCAAGGTTTTGGTCAATTGCTTTTAATGTTCGCGATTGATGCAGCAAGACAAGAAAAATCGAGCTGGCCGTTCTGGTGCAATGCACGTACGACTGCTATTGGTTTTTATGAACAGGCCGGCTGGTCGACAGCGACTGATGTATTTGATATTCCAACGGCTGGACCACATGTCAAAATGCATTTCTTGGCACCGTGAATCGCCACAATCGTTCACTTTCCGCTGAGTGTTGGGCTGGGAAACCAAGTATGAGAACCTGCTGCGCTGCATTGTGAAGCTAGAAACACACGAAATACAGGCGTTTTTGACTCGGTCGTCTGGGTTCTCTGTGAGCAGACAAAAAGCCACCCAATATTTGTTTAGAGCCTAATTCTGGGGTATTTTTGAAGGTGTGCATTGGAGCTAGTGCTCTTTTTGTCAATTGCAGACACGTTTTGCTTGAGTGTCTCAGGTTCTAAGGCAATTTCTTGAACGTTTTTGTTTCAAAATTCTGAAGCAGGATTTTTCCACCCCTCCGTGAACTTTTAACAACACTATGAAACGTACTATTCGAAAAAATAAAAAGCCCCGTGCCCACCGGCTAAAAAAATCACGGAAAGATTTACTATCTCGAGTTTCCATACTTGAACAGTTGGAATCACGTCAAATGCTTTCGATAAATGCGGTTATAGATCAACAGTACGACATGTCTTTAACGGCCAAAGGTACTTCGATTAATAATGAAAGTTCAATCGTTAATACGTATCCGGCACCCTGGCTCCAAGGTTCCAGCATCAAGCAAGGTACAGATTTGGCGAGTACTTGGGCACCATCGCCTGCCAATTATGGAACTGGTATCGTATTACCAGGTCTTATAGAGACAACTGAACAATACCTTGAACATTTAAAAAATGGCACAGTGGCGGAGGTTTCCAAAGATCTCATTGGTTGTTTTTATCAACAAGAAAAATTAGGTGATTCCAGTAGTGTAGACGCCTTATACCCAGAACAGATTGCAAACGCATGGGTAGGTTCAAGTGACAACCTATATAGTTTTCTGGTACTCAACCAGCGATACCCCAATGCAAACCAACAAGAGGCACTACAAGCTAGGCGAGGAGGAAACGGTAACCTTTACGGCGCGATTGCTGGTGCTTCGGACACTCCCGCGCGGCTCATTAATCACTACGCTTCTGATGCAGCAATGGAGGGTCTTGGAAGAATTGTTGGTTTTCCTTTTGCCGGTGGTCCGGGGGTTTTTCCAAATCCAGTTATGGATTTAACCGGACTGTCGCTAGCAGTTTTGAATCGAACTGAAAGTCTTTTTAAAGAAGCTTATACAGTCGATCAAGGAACGATAATTCATGGAAAGCTGGAATACCACGTACCAACAATTCGTTCATTGTTTGAATTTACAAACGACAATGCACCAGGCTTACAAAAACTCCCATTAGAGGTCCGTAATGAATTGGAAACGGCATATACACAAGGGTTTGAAAGCAATTTAACACCAATTACGATCTACGCTCAATTAAGTGGCATAGATAACCTCGAGGAGGTTCTGGATGACGCAAATGGGCATGGAACTTTTCTAAGTTCACCTAATGGCGCAGTGCCCTATGATGCGACTATCTATACACCAAACAGCACAAGTCCAAATTTTACAACGTACAAAAACTACTGTGAAAGTGTCGGGGGGTATTACCCATACGCTAAGACCGTATTAGGTAAAAAAGAAATCGACAATAAAGTTGCGATTGAGAGATTTTTTCTTCATGCAGATGCGGATATTACTGCATTTCATAATGCGGCACCCGGTACTTCTGACTACACAACTCACTTGAATAATTTAGTTGTCGGTTTTCGTGCACTAATGGCACTGTCTTTTGATGCAAGTCCATTGTGGAGTTCCTACGGTCTTGGTTTTTCGAATGCCGCGAACCCAATGATTGGAAAAACCTATGGTGAATTGAGAAACTCACCTGGTTTAATCCAACAATTTTCTGGACAAGAGTTTCAACCACAAAATATCCAACTGCCATCATCATGTATTCGTATCGGTAGCGCGGAACCACAAGGCTACACCAAAGAATGGCCAACAAATGGATGGTTTGATCTTATGCCAACAGCCATACCACAAACTCCGCAAGATATTGCAAGCCTGACTTCAGAGAGCAATTATATAAATGCGTATGACATTACAGTAGCTACCACCAAAAAAGTTTATTTTCCAGACGATTCACTAAGTAGTGATACGCTAACAGCTACGAGTATTATTTCAGAAACACTGACCGGCGATGACTCTGTAACTTCCGCTGGGACCACTACCACTATTTCTTCTCTACCGGGCTTGATTCACGATGCCCAAATCCTACCCAACCGGTTTGGGACATACATATCGCTGGGTGGCGGTACTGACCTTGTAACGGGAAGCCCCGTAACGGACGTCATACGCGGACCAGGCCATGGTGTGTATCATGACAGTACGTTTCATGGTCGACTAACCGTTGATGCGGGGGCTGGAGATGATGTGGTAGCTCCAGGGCGTGGGGGCTCACTAATTCAACTTGGAACTGGAAAAGACTCGCTCATTATCGACAAAGGTGATCTTTTTGGCGAGGCAAATCTGCTCGACTTTAATGGTACCGACGACCATGTTTTTATAAATCAGAGTTTTACGATCAAGCCTGTTGATGGGGTTCCAAATACAGTCGTCATTACTGACCCATCCACTAGCGAAACAAAAACATTGCGTCTTACTGGATCAAGTCAGAAAGTTTGGAATATCAATAGAGACTTCTCACGCATTATACCGACTGGTGAGGTTTACCAGTCACTAAAAGGCGGACTCGATTACGTTGAAACACACAAATGGGTTTTGCCTATGAAAAACCCAAAATCTTTCAGTGCCGATGAGTATACGATAAAAATAAATCCTCTTCCCGACGTTGGATCACAGCCACCAGACCTCAGTTTATATATTGGCAATCAAGAGACGGTGGGTAAGCCCGACGGCTATGACATTCCAATTAACAAAAACAAAAGTAGCGGTGCCTGGGAAGCAAACATTGATTTCAGCACACTTGCCCACCTCAGTGGAGAGGACGCTCCCGAGGCAATTCAATTTTCACTAATACCCAAAGATAGTGCTTCTTACGGATGGCGACAAATTCAAGTATTTATTTCTTGGGATAATGGATACGTCAATACGAACACTTCGGATTTTTCTCAAATAATAAACACAAAAAATCCGACTTCTCTCGAGCACATTAAGACTAAATGGATGGCTTTTGAAGAAGGAACTTCGGGAACATTTCGAGTTGGTTATGTCGGAGGTTTAGCCAATCTTCTACTTACAAATCAGTGGAATACACCAGTTGATATTCATGGCAGTCCCTTAGCACCTCGCTCAAATCTAAAACCAATTCAAATTACTATTGATTCAAATAATCCCCTCACTGTCGAATTAGGTCCGGGCAGTACCAACTTAAGTAGCCGTGTCACAATCAATGACAAAATATTTGCCTCATGGCCAGAAGTTAGGACTTTTTTACAGCAACCTGGATTACAAACAAGTCATACGATACCAACGGGATTAGATTCTAAATATCAAACGTTTAGCTTATCAACTGATTACAAGTTTGTTGTGAATGGTGGTGGTCTCATCAGTGGTATTGAAACAGTTGAATACTACGACACAAGCCAAGCAACACTACGATCCAAAAGCCAAACACCGTATCGATATACAAATCCTTTCTATATGGTCGACAGTGATTTACTGGCAATTTCCAGTGTCCATAGTGGAGCCGATGAGTTTGCAGTGGAGGTCAGTAGCATTACTGCTGCTTGGCCGGCTCGTCGTGGACAAGGTCCTGTTTTGCTACAAGACTTTAATAACATTAGTAATGTTCATCACGCACATGACGGATCATTACAATTATGGACACCAAATGCGCAATTTCAGGAAAAGTTTGAAAATTCACCTGTGAAAATTGCTGATTATAAGCAAGTAGGTGGGTGGAGTGATCAAACCGATGGGCCAAAACTTGCAAGCAAAGGTTCGTACCTAATTGAATCTTTTATTCACGCTAATGATGATTCCGTAAAAGTTCAAGCCAAAAATTTCAATGCGCGTGACATAACTGTCCTTCAAGGTGGCATTGGGAACCTTGTAGGGTTTGCCTATGGCTTTATAAATGGCGGTATCGATGAATCTTGGGTTCATAACATCTATGCACATAGACTTATAAACAACTCGTCATATAATCCGTGGGGGTTAGTGTCGATGCGGGTCGGACCGAGCCCCTATTGGTTGTACGACGGAGTTTACGGTTCTTCAGCTAATGAAAGCAAAGAACCTGTAAATGTCGAAGCACTCTATGTCCCTCAACCAACTTTGGCTGGGATCGAATTGAACCAAGTCGGAAATGGGGCAGTGCTACAGATAAGCCCAACACCAAGAGGCTTTGGGCCGGAAACCAGCACACTACCTTTAAGCACCCAGACGTTTAATCTCACAGTCTCAAATATAAATGTGTACAACGACATGTATATTGTTCCAAAAATGGCGCCATCGCCAAACAAGGTTTGGTTAAATGGTGCCAACAATGGAGGAAATGGTCAGATAACTGCGAGTGAAGATTCCTTACACAATTGGTCTTGGAATCCAGCTGTACAATTCCCACTTTACAAAGCAGCATCTGGCGGTGAAGTAATTGTGACAAGTGGAGCAGATATAAATCTGAATATCAATTCATTATCCACTGTGATTGATCGGCCAAAACTTCACCGTTCCTCAAAAATTATCCTGCGTGGTAAGAATGGGACTATGGGTCCTGATCCCGTCACATTGACGTACAGCTCACTTGTAGGGGCAACAGTAGAAGATTCAGTAGCTGGCAAAACAAACACGTTTGTTGTGTCAAATGTTGCCTCAGGGTATGTTGAGAAAAAACGGAGTGATGGGAGTTGGGTAGATGTCTCTACCCCCCCAAAGACATCAAACCCAAGAGCTCTGCTCCAACTTCTTCGAAACCGTATGATTACGCCTAGTGATGAAATTCGCTGGGTGCCTGGTACTGCCAATGAGGGCAAAGCTTCGGCAGAAGCCTTCTCACTCTACGGCTGGGATGGCGTATCGGCATCTGTTGAAGCATCTGAAATCGAAGTAGGTGTCGAATAATCATCATAGTCTGATGATTCGAAGAGCTTTGTTTATCACGTGATAATGACACCACACCAGTTCACCTTGCGACTATCTATACTCGCGTGTGGTGTACCGATTCATTTTCATTTAGGTTCTGTACTGTGTACTTGATCATCCATTCAAGAAAACTTCATCACAGTCAAGAGAAGCACCTATGAAACACGCTATTGCCTGCCTCCTTATTTTTTTGTGTTGCTCATGTACTGTGTCAGCCAAACCACCAAATATTCTCATCTTCTTGGCAGATGATCTTGGGTGGGCTGATCTCGGTTTTCAGGGATCATCTGATATTCGCACACCCAACATCGATCGACTCGCCGCACGCAGCATTCGATTCACCGACGGGCACGTGACTGCCTCAGTCTGTAGCCCATCACGAGCAGGCTTGCTCACCGGGCGCTATCAACAGCGTTTTGGTCACGAAGCCAATACACCTCCACCAGATCAAGGCATGGATCTCAACCAGCAGACAATGGCTGATGCACTGAAAAATCGTGGGTACCGAACAGGACTTGTTGGAAAATGGCATCTTGGCAATGCAGATCGCTTTTATCCAACAGAGCGAGGATTTGATTCTTTCTATGGACTCCGTGAAGGGTCGCGAAGCTATTTCTTCAGCCCTGACCGTGAAGACAAACCGTCCAGTACCAAACGGATTGAAAAGGATGGCGCAACGGTTGCGTTTGATGGCTATCTGACAGATGTTTTTGGACAGCAGGCAATTGAATTTCTTGAGGATGATTCAGAAGAACCTTTTTTTCTCTACCTCTCATTTACTGCACCACACGGTCCGATGCATGCAACTGAGGAAGATCTCGAGCGTTTCAAGAACATCACAGATAAAAAAAGACGTACCTACGCAGCAATGATCTGGGCAATGGACCGAGCCATTGGAAACGTCCTCAATTCACTCGATCAATCTGGCCGAACTGACAACACCATTGTCTGGTTTCTCAGTGACAACGGAGGCGCAACAGGCAACGGTTCAATCAACCTCCCTCTTGCAGGCCATAAAGGCATTAAGTTTGAGGGTGGAATTCGCGTGCCGTTCCTTATGAGTTGGCCTGAAAGGTTCCCTGCAGGTGAGGTCTACGATGGGCTGGTCTCATCAATGGATATTTTTCCAACTTCACTCGCAGCCGCCGGCGGAAACGTCACCGCTGCTCACTTGGATGGTGTCGACCTCATGCCTTTTCTTACTGGCGAAGAAACAGGACCTCCACACCAACAACTCTTCTGGCACAAACTCTGGTTCTCAGCAATGCGAGACAACAACTGGAAGCTAATCTATGTCAAAGATTATGGCTATGCACTCTACAACCTGACACAAGATCGTGAAGAGAAACAGAACGTTGCCGCTCAGCATACACAACGTGTTGAAGCAATGAAAAATCAGATGAACATCTGGAAATCAACGATGGAACAACCCCGCTGGGATGAAGCACTTCGCTGGTTCCACGTCCACTACAAAAATCATGTCAATATTATTGAAGGCACGGACGAGCGAACGAGAGCGCCACTCAAAGACTCATTACAAGATAAATGAAATGAGTTTGGTGGCCTCCTACCAGAAGTCAGTGGCATAGAAAGTCAACGACAAACTCTTGCACCTGAGCATCCTTCATCAAGAAACTATGCAGAGCCGGAACAACGACAAATGATTCGCTCCCCTCAAGGCGAGCTTCATCAACTTCGACAACAAAATCACTCGCATTATCGAGCAGAGGATTTTGAATCGCCTTATTTTCTACTTGCCCTGCAATAATACTAAATGGAAATGGTGGGGTGGCGAGGCTTTCTGAGAACTCATCCCAGTCAGGGCCGAGTTCCATAGCACCCTCACCTGCTATCCATTCGAACATTCCAAGAGACGAGAGCTGACGTGCAATAGCTGCACCCTGATTCGGTGGACCAAGCATAACCATGCGTTGACACCGCCTCAGCAATTCACTGTGCTTTTGATTGTCTTGTAGATCTGCAATAAAGTGTCGGATGACAATGTTGCCCATGCTATGGCCGACAAAAGATAGAGTCCATGTTTCAGGCAGACTTTCAAGAAACTCTCGCAAGGCCGCAGCATGTGCACCGATCTTTCCTTGAGTACTTGCATACGAAAACGAGACAATTTCACAATCACATTTTTTCTGCAAGACCTTCTTGAGAGGAGTCATTGAGTGCTTGGTCCGCATGAGGCCATGAACGAGCACGATACAGTGCTGGGGGGCTAATTTGGATCGAGAACGCTTTGAAACTTTATTTAGAAAAGCCTCACACTGCGCACGAGTACCCCACATCCATCTTCTATCGTTGGCGTCAAGGAGCCGCCAGTTGTCTGTCACTGCGTTATGTTGAATTCGGTATCCCTGAGAATAGCTGTGGTCTGTCCAAACTTGTAGTCCGCCAAAAGTAGGAATCGGGATAACCCATTGCCGCGATTGTTTCTTTTCCTTCCTATCTGTCAGGAACTGCTTTGACGGCGTTTCATCCTCTTCAGCCGCACACTGCAACATGCCGTTCAGGCATGGCACGAACAGAATCAAAAGCAACGCTGCATAGAACCGCATGATTTCTAAAAAACTTCTGGTTGTTAGGTTGAAGAAAATATTTTTTCTCAGGAATGTTTCGGCTTAGCACATCATACCTCTTTCATTCCAAAGAAGTGACTTGCTATCAAATCACTCATCACCTGAGACAGAAATCAGCGGTGGTGTTATCCAGCTACACGACTGACGCAGCAAGAAACGTTGCAGCGAACTGCATACCCATGCAGAAAAGAAGAGACACTCACGGAGAACGTACTGCTGCCAATTAATTGGTTACGCTTGACATAGATTGGAAAGAAGGACGACCAAATAACTGATCTCCAGATTTTTGAGAGGTGTTTTGACCTTCCTCTGAAGAGAGTGCTCGCGATGCCCACCGAACCAATCCTGGATGAATTGGCCTACCCTTTTGCTCACAGTCATTCAGCACATGTGCCAACATACGAAGTGACAATGGTCGACGATGTCTTACTGTTTCCTGCTGCACATTTGCTGCGTATACGCTTCCCACCCCGGTAGCAGAACCTGCATGACCTGCTTGAAGTGGGAACCCCACCATCCAGATTATGCCGAGAGTTGTGACAAGCCCTGCACACAACAAGCACGTTTTACGCAAGTTCATCGGAAGGCCTCTGAAGAGATAAACACTGAAAAGAGCGGGTTTTAGACTCACCCTAACACAATCCTAACAATAGGGATCGGCGTCTTGCCAAGTCAAGATTGATTGTGATTTGCTCTGTCGGAAAAGACTGCCCAGTTCACCAACCGCTTCGTTTTTATGAACGAAAACAAAACTCTCTTCTCAACGAAGTATCTTATTTCTGCATGAACGACACTCGGTACCTTTAACTCTCTCACATTGTGAGCGTGACGCATTCACATTGTGAGAAATGACTGACGATCAAGTGACCCGCTGCCTGAATGGCTGAAGAGTTGGATACAACACAAAATCTTGATTTTGGTTGGTCTGACTTGGGACTCACTCCTACAGCTCTTTACGGAGTGCTTCATCAACAAGAAAGGCTTCGGGGAAATCTGCCGCCTTCTCGCCACCCTGACTTCGAAGACGTTCTGTTTTGCGTTGTCCCTTTGGTCGGTTTAAGGGAATTTCCATACCACCAAGTTCTTCCATCATTGTGTAGAGCTGGTTTTGCATGTGCTGTTTCATGTCCTGAAATGCCGGATCATGAATAAGATTCTTTTGTTCTTCTGGATCATTCTTGATATCGAAGAGTTCATCGGTGTCCCATAAACCATAATATGTTGTGTACTTGTACTGATCACCTCGCAGCGAAAAATGCGTTGGAGTTTGTGGATAGTTTTGTTCCCAATAGTAGGCGTATAGAAAGTAGTCTCGCCAAGGAATCGTCTGTCCTTGGGCAAGTGGCAGGAAACTCTGTCCATCCATATGCGTTGGTGTTGTCAGCCCCATTGCCTGCATGACCGTTGGAGCTATATCAATATTTGCCACCACTTCATCGACAACTGTTCCGCCTTCAATGAGCTCTGGACATTGCATGAGTAGTGGTACGCGACTCGATGTTTCGTAGGCTACGCGTTTATCAATTAAGCCATGTTCACCAAACATATAGCCATTGTCGCCCATATAAATGACAAGTGTTTCATCATGGATGCCCATTTCTTTTAACTGCTGCACAACGGCACCAATACTATCGTCCACAGAACGAAGTGCTTCACAATAACTTTTATAAAATGATTCGACACTGTTTGCTGTGTGAAGCGGAAAATCCATGCCGTGCCAACTATTGCGCTGATCAAGAAGCCATCGCGGACGATTGAGTAGATTATTCGTCAGATGCTCACTTGATCGAGGAAGCGTAAACGGCTGATCCGAAAGCGTTCCCTTGTACTGGGGCTCAGGCGTAAAAGGGCCATGCACTGCCTTATGCGACAGATACAAAAAAAATGGTGTGTCGCGATCTGTTTCCTTGAGAAATTCAACTGCTTTCCTCGTCAACAGCGTTGTGATGTAGCCATCTTGTGGCACCCGCTTCCCGTTATCATTAATCGTATAGCGATCATTGGGAGGGTAATACTTACCCTGACCTTTGAAGCTGAACCAGTAGTCAAATCCCGGTCGGCGATCATCACTCGCATGGCCCATATGCCACTTCCCAATAAACCCGGTCTTGTATCCGGCTTTCTGGAGATACTGTGGAAAGAACAACGTGCCCTCAGGAACTGGTCTCTGGTTATCGATCACATGATGACGGAATGTATAGAGACCTGTCAGAATTGAGGCTCGGCTTGGCGAGCACAAAGACGTCGTCACATATGCATTTTTGAGATGGGCCCCTTCTTTCACCATCGCATCCATATGTGGTGTTTTTGCAAAGGGATGGCCCATAAAGCTCATTGCGTCATAGCGATGGTCATCAGAAAGAATGAAAACCACATTCCGAGGGTGTGTTCCTTCGATTCTTGTCGGAATAACCGTATTCGGTACGGGAGTAATCTCTGCACGCACAGACGTAGCAAAGACAATTCCTGTCGTTGCGAAAAGGAGTTGTAAATAAATAGATGCTCTCATGCGATGCAACCTTCTCAGCCGAAAGCCAGGACGTGTATCTCTATACGTATCAACGTAAACTCATTGAATTCATCATGGAATACCCCGTTTTGAGCATGCATTCCTTGATGCCCATCTCGTACCCATGCATCGCCATGCATAAAGCTATGCTGTCTTTCCGCTGTATCATTCTGACAGCGCAGCAACGTACCGCGACGCTCACTAGAAGGTTATTCATGAGAGTTATTTATTTTCCATAACCCACCGATGGCTTCCCAGACTCTGTCAATTTGTGGGTGCTCCAAAGAAGGCCACGGCAAATCAGATCAAGGTATCGGTCATCACCAACCGTGTCGTTATTATGACCGAGTGATGTACTGAAAATTCTTGTTTTCTTTGGGCCAAATTCATTCGTCCAGGCAACTACCGCCTCTGCCTCAGTAGGCTTTGCATCTGGGTCGACTGGTTTGTTTTTCTTTTTCCTTGGCATCTGCATCTGCTTACCAGATGCAACTACATGAGAACTGTCGTAGACACGAACGTTGTTGTAGAGTTCTTCATTCACTGTTTTCCAGGACGACAACCCCTTCGCGATGGCATGGTCTGAGTAGGTCACATCAATCGGTGATTGTGGACCATGGCGGGATGACTGAAGCCCAATCATCTCGTACCAACCGCTATTATCTGCTCCATCTGCCACCGGTTCCTGAAAGTTACCCCAACGGTACGAGTGCATCGCGCAATGAAGGTTCACTGCTGGCACTCCATTACGGTGCGCTTTGAGAATGCGATCAACATACGGCCGCTCACTTACATTGGCACTGCACTCATCATGAATCACTACATCGAAATCACGGGCCCAACCATCTGATTCATAAATTTCAAAACGTGCTTCAGTCGAGGTATCAGGGTTGTAAATAACTTCAACAGAGGCATTGATTCTTTCTTCTATTCCCTTCTTCAACAGTTTGGTCTGTGTGGCGTAGTCGTGACAGCAGCCACCCGCAACGATCAAAACTTTCAAAGGCTCAACTGCTGCTGCTTCAACTGTTTGCACAAAACAACGATGGTGCGGCGTTATAAAACAAAGAGAAACAAGAACCATCAGTCGTATGAATGAAAAACGCATGGAAAACTCTCCGGAAAAGGGAAACTGAGAAGGCTCTATCATACCTACACTTCACCCTGTTTTCCCTATTTCCTCACCAATTTCCTGTAACTCATTGTTTGGCAAGGAATAGTGATCACCACAGACTTCTCTGAGTAGAGACGCCATGGCTGCCGATAGCGGATGTGGGAGGACGGTGCTGTGGCGATCCAAAACCGGAATGCGTGGCTTCTGACAGTCTTTGCTGCTGTCTTTATAAATAGTCTGACTGTCTGCGCGAGCGGTGCTGGCCTCGAACAACGTTCAGCGGAACATGTTCGGATCGCAAGTTTCAATATTCAAGTCTTTGGAACATCAAAAATGGCCAAGTCCCATGTTGTTGATACCTTGGCACAAGTCATTCGAAATTTCGACGTTGTTGCTATTCAAGAAGTGCGAGCAAAATCAAATGATATTATTCCGAGTTTCGTTAAGCATGTGAATGCTGATGGAAGCAGCTACCAATATGTAATTGGACCACGACTTGGTCGAACAGTTAGTAAGGAACAGTACACCTTCCTTTACGACACACGTCGTATTGAAGTCGATACGACATCCGTTGGCACAATGCATGATCCTGGAGATCGACTTCACAGACCACCTCTTTTTGTGCGATTCCGATCACGTATGGTTCCTCCGGAACAGAGTTTCACATTCTGGATGATCAATATCCATACAGACCCTGACGAAGTGCCGGAGGAGGTCGATGCACTCGCCGATGCATTTCTCGCACTGAAGATGGCACGTCCCGATGAAGATGACATCATTTTGCTCGGAGACCTTAATGCCGCACCAAAGCAGTTCGATCGGCTTGGTACATTGGACAACATCTCGTGGGCCGTGTCTGGCACAACAACCAATACCCGCCGTACAAAAACCTATGACAATCTTATCTTTCAGCGAACAACGACTGGTGAATATACAGGTCGTTGGGGTGTTCTTGATTTACAAAATACATATGGCCTGAGCCAAAAACAGGCACTCGAGGTCTCTGACCACAATCCTGTATGGGCAGCATTCACAGCACGTGAAGTCCGTTCAACAACGACTGCATCAATGCCAACAGGAGGAAGCCGTCACTAGTTAGACGGCAATGCAGACATTTTGGTGTGTTGTTGAAGCCGATAGATACCCTGTCCAGTATTTGAGGACGTCAACACATAGACAGCACCATCCTGATCATGACCGAAACCAAATATCGGCAGACCGTTCCATGGAATCAACTGGTTTGAAATCGTTGAAGTGTCACTTGAATCTTGCACACCGAGAGCCCACATGCGGCCGGAAACGAAGTCTCCGTAGAGATAGCAGCCTTCGAGTTCCGAAATGGTACTTCCTCGGACAACAGGACCGCCGGTAATTGATTTCCCAACCTGATGATCATATTCCCAAAGAGGATCAATGGACGGGACATCCGAGGAAACATTTCCAAAAGGATAACTCCCTTCTCTCCGTCTCCAGCCGTAGTTTCCTCCTTTTTCAACAAGATTGATTTCTTCTTGTAGATCCTGCCCTACATCTGCCATCCAGAGAGCACCTGTCTTTTTATCAAATGCAAGTTGCCATGGATTGCGAAAACCATAGGCCCAGATCTCCGGCCGCACCCCATCCATCTTGAGAAACGGATTATCCGAGGGCACCGCATAGGCTGTTTCAGCACCACGCTGATCGATGTCAATGCGAAGGATTTTTCCGAGCAAGACACTGAGATTTTGAGCATTGTCAAAAGGATCATTCCGGCTGCCACCATCCCCAAGACCAATGTAGAGAAAACCATCCGGACCAAACGCTATCGAACCACCGTTATGATTTGGGAATGGCTGGTCAAACTGAAGCACAATCTCCTCACTGTTCGCATCAGCCTTATTAGAGTCCTGAGCAGACACACGAAATCGTGAAATTCGTTCTGACTGTGGTTCGTCCACCGGGCTGTAGCAGATAAAAAATTCACCTGTCTCTGTAAAACGTGGATGAAAGGCAAGCCCAAGAAGGCCTTCTTCATTCGCTTTTTTCCACGGACGAGTAATATCACGGATATCCAGAAAGATTTTTGCTTTCTGGCTATCTTTTTCAATCATGTAAATTCGACCGGTCTGCTCCACAATAAACCGTCTGCCCGATCCATCATTCGCATGAGTCACCGTTAATGGACGGAGTGGTGGTACAGGTTTTCCATCATCAGAAACTGGTGACCAACCATCCCACACAAGGCCTGGAAATGCTGGTACCGCCTCAATACCAAGCACTCCATCTGCCGGTTCTTGCGGCAGTTTTCCATCTGGTAACCGACGAACTTTGATCGATCGAAAAGCAACCTCATCACCGTGATCCTGGAAGCAGAGATGACCGTTTCCAGCCTTACCAAACTGTTCAAATTTTGAAAATTTGCTCTTCGCTACGCGTTTGTTCCAGTCATCACTTCCAATCACAAACTTGTAATAGCTCACACCATTAAGACAGACCTCAGATGATCCTGGTGTCACCCGAAGGTAAAGGTGGTTCCACTCTCCGGCAGGCCGTGTCGCATCAACCAATTCCTTCACTGGTAATCCAGCAGCTTTTTCAATCCGCATAACCCATTTTTTTTCATGAGGCTCATACAGTTGGTACAGCCACCCTGCTTTCTGGCCATCTTTCCCAGCATCATTATCGATGATCTGAACTTCCGGGCCGCTATACCACGGTCGTTTGCCATCTTCAGATACATGAAACATAAGCCCACTATTCCCAGCCTCACTTATTCGATATTCAAATTGGATTTCGAAACTGTCGTACATTTCTTTTGTGAGAAGATCGCCAGCGGCTTCTGTACGAACAATGGTTCCATCAAGAATCTGCCACCCGGCGCCCGGAGTGTCTTGCTGATAGCCCTTGAATCCCTGAAGTGATGTGCCGTCAAAAAGAAGCTCCCAACCACTTCGTTTCTCAGACTCCGTAAGGCGGTTTATAGATTCATCTGCAAACACGCCACTGATGCTTACAAGAAGGAACAACCAGGCTGTGAGAATATGCTTTGTAGTCGGGGATGCTGTGGCGTTCATCGAGTGGCTCCTTGCCGCATGAATCCAATGGTGTGTTTTGCCTTGTGAGGCGTGCTGGGACTGGCTTTTCAAAAATATATATCGAAGACTTCATCTTATAAAGGTTACAGGAATACTCATATTACGAAACATCTGTTGGACTTCTGGTCTGCTGGAATGGTAGTCTGAATTCTTGTTCTTACTCTCGCCAGACGCTATTCCTTTCAGACGTGGCACGGAGATATTTTCTCAGCGGAAGAAAGGTCCTATGCGAACAATTGCTCATAGACACTGGTATCACGCCCGAGTCGGTTTCACACTCATTGAACTCCTTGTTGTGATTGCGATTATTGGTGTTCTTGTTGGATTGCTCTTGCCAGCCGTCCAACAGGCTCGCGAGGCAGCAAGACGTTTAGCCTGCAGCAACAACATGAAACAGTTAGTGTTGGCTATTCATAATTACGCGTCGAGTAAGGGCGGGTTTCCGCCGAGCATGGTGCATACACCTGGTACTGCATTTCCTAGCAACAATGAGTCCTGGGGCATTCATGGCCGGATCTTGCCTTATATAGAACAGGGTGTCATCGCAGAGAAAATCAACCTTGAACGGCCGTGGGATGATGGATATCCGGGTGGTGCAGTGGGAACGAATTGGGCGACAGTACGATCAACGAGGATTGAAGCATTTATTTGTCCAAGCGAGGTACATAACTTTTTTCGAACAAAAGATGGTGCTGACTATGTCTACCCAACAAACTATGGATTCAACTATGGAACCTGGTTTATTTACGATCCTGCAACGGGGGAGGGTGGTAATGGGGCATTCCATCCAAACTCACATTACAAAGCAAAAGAATTCAGAGATGGATTGTCAAAAACCGTACTGGTCAGTGAAGTGAAGGCCTTTACGCCGTATGTTCGAAATACATCCGATCCGGGAAGTACCTATCCAGCTGGTTCTCCTCCTACTGATGATTCTCAGCTAGCATCTCTGGCCAGTGGCGGAGAAAACAAATTAGGGTCTGCCACAAACAAGAACACTGGTCATACGGAATGGCCAGATGGCCGAGTCCATCATAATGGCTTCACAGCTACATTTACTCCCAACGCAGTGGTCGAATTTGCTGTTGGTGGAGTCTCGTATGACATCGACTACAACTCACAGCAGGAGGGTAAAAGTGCTACACAGAAAACATTTGCTGCCATAACATCTCGTAGCTACCACAATGGAGTTGTGAATACTGGAATGGTCGATGGTTCAATCCGAAAAATCACTGATGACATCTCGCTTCGTATTTGGCGAGGACTCGCAACACGTGATGGTGGTGAAGTTGCAAATCCACCTTGAATTTAGGTGTCTAGAGTGAAAGCCATTTTGAAATATATCGAACAGGCGCATCTGCCCACGCCCTCTGGTACGATACAAGGTGGAAAATGAATCGTCATGAAGCTGATAGTCGCCTCGAATAAATTCCTCTTTTAATTGGTGTCAATGTTTCAGACAAGCCACCACGCAGTGAAGGTATTGCGTTCATTTCACACAATTTGTCTCATGCTACTCTCACCTTCTCTGGCCTACACAATGGATGGAGCAGAGATCGGGGATGGAGCAGGAATCGGAAAGCATGCAGTCCGATTCCATCGTGAAGACCCTCGTCCTTCTGGTGATGTCCCAGTAGGCGTTCGCCCTGAATCAGGATCTTACTCAACACAATATCCACGACGGCGACTTTCCAGGCGTGCCCAAAGAAGAATCAACCGTCGTAGCACATGGACAGTTGTTCCAGAGGACATACCACCACATAGTGGATTACTCATTGAACATCGAAACCTTTCGTATGGATCAGGAGAACAACATCAACAGTTCGATCTGTATCTTCCGGGTGGGTGCCGTGAAGGAAGACTTCCCCTTGTAATCTGGTTACCGGGTGATGACTGGTCGAGTAGCCCTCGCATCGATTGTCCTCTTACATGGCTCACGCAACATGGATTTGCTGTCGCAAGTATCAGCTATCGTCCAAGTCAAACACATATTTTTCCTACGCAACGAGATGACTGCTTAGCAGCAATCAATCGTCTCTCTGAAGATGCCGCAATTTGGAGTATTGACCCAACACGGATATGCCTTGTAGGGCAGGCTGCAGGTGCACATCTTTCGATGCTAATTGGTTTAGATCCTGAACAAAAACATAACAATTCTCTCGAAGAGGATGTTTTCCCTGCGTATAGGATTGCTGCAATCTGTGGTATTTCAACGATCGCGCACCTACCTACGCTTGGAACCGATTCTGACCGTGCTTCCTCTGCAGCAAGTCGGCTCATTGGCGGGCCACTTCCCGAGTTTCGTGAAGCAGCGTTACGGGCCAGCCCGATCAGTTATGCCTCACGGAATGACCCACCCACATTACTCATTCATTGCAAAGGCGATGAGACTATCCCTGTGAGTCAAAGTGAGCGATTACATGCGGCACTGCTTTCCGCAGATGTTGATAGCACACTCATTCTTCCTGAGAATCAACACGAATCTTTGGTAGAAGACGGAACCGTTGGCCAGACAGTGCTCAATTTTTTAATCCGAACACTTGATACCGACATTGATTCAATCATTGTGACGGGAAAAACCACCCAAATCGATCTGGAAAATAAGCCAAATCGGTCTTGAGAGTTTTCTCGAAAATCACGACGCTCTTTTTTTTCAACAGCGGAGTGTTTGAGTATGGTGTTCCCCCGTCTTCAATTGAGTCGCCGACAATGGATCCAAACGGCTACCGCTACTACATGCGGTGTTGCCGGTGGACTCCTAGCAGAATCTTTTGTGGTAACACCACAATCACTTTCTCAGACGCATCTCCACATTGGAACGCCCTCACTATCGGGTCATCGAGCACTACGAATTGTTCAACTCAGTGATCTGCATCTCCATGATATTGGTCAGTTGGAAATACAACTTCTTGAGGCTGTCACAGCTTCCAAGCCTGATGTAATTCTGCTGACGGGCGATACGATAAGTCATAAAAATGGCATGCAGCCACTATCCGAATTTTTAGAGAGGCTTCCACCAGCATCTCACCAACTTGCGATCATGGGGAACTGGGAATACAACGCCGGGTTCACACCATCGTCGTTCAAGGATTTCCTAACTCCGTTTGGGTTTCAAGTCTTGACAAATGAGTCGTACCATTTGGAACACAATACCAGTATGTTGAAGATCACCGGGTTTGATGATCTCCTTGCAGGTCAACCAAAGCCTCTTCGTACAGAAAAGAATGATGATGCGGATCAGCACCTTGTGCTAGCACATTGTCCAGGGACTCGTGATCTTTCTCAGAAACTTCTTGCAGCTCCTCCAAGTCTCATTCTCAGTGGCCATACGCATGGGGGTCAGATTGCTCCATGTGGCTTCCCTCTCATTACGCCTCAAGGGAGTGGGAGCTATGTCTCTGGATGGTACTGCGACAATGGACCGCCAATGTATGTTTCACGCGGCATCGGCACCTCGCTTCTTCCTCTTCGACTCGGTTCACCGCCTGAGCTTGTTGTTCTTGACTGGCAACTAAGACAACTCGATTCATAAGTGAGTCTGAAAACGAGTTCTTTGTTTGTGGGCCGTGCAGTCGATATAGTCAGCACAGGGAGCCTCTTTTTCCCTCTTTGTGCAGTCGTCCTCTCTGAACAGTCGATAGTTCTTATCGCGGGGAACGCTTCCTGTTCACGTTCCCCTGAATGTATGTCCTGTGCCTGGCAGAAGACGCGATGGAATGGCTCAACCATATCGTGTCACTCCGGGTGCGGAACGAATGTCTAGAAGTTCCTTCTTTCGTACTCGCAACCTAATCATCGTTTATCAGCAAAGAGATCAAGTAAAAACCTATGGAAACTTACCTACGCGACATCAATGAGACTGCTCTCCTCAGTGCAGCCCAGGAAAAACAACTGGCTGTTCGGGTTCAAAAAGGTGACCCTGCTGCACGTGATCATATGGTCAGGGCGAATCTCCGCCTTGTTGTCAATATTGCTCGTGGCTATTCAAACCGTGGGCTTCAGCTTTGTGATCTCATCGAAGAAGGAAATCTTGGACTCATGCGAGCCGTCGAAGGATTTGACCCGACTGTTGGCACGCGGTTTAGCACATACGCCAGTTACTGGATCAAACAATCAATCAAACGAGCACTTATTAATAACGGGAAGACCATTCGAATTCCTGCTTATATGGTTGAGATTCTGTCAAAGTGGCGGCGAGCTTCAATCCGTCTCCTCGATTCACTGGGTCGAACACCCACACCTGAAGAAGTAGCTCGCATGCTCGGCTTGGCTCGCAAAAAGCTACCGATCATCAAAAAGGCAATGCAAGTTCATCAGGCTGCTCCGCAGACGGATCAGACAGAAGGTGGGTGGTCACTTGGAGATATCATTCAAGATCAAAACGCACGATGTCCAGCCGACGTCATGCTTGATGAAGACACGCTCCAGCATGTATTGAGACGTATTGATGAACTTGAGGACCGAGCCGCGTCTATTGTTCGAATGCGGTTTGGCCTTGAGGGTAAAGAGCCAATGACATTGAAGGAGATTGGCAGCATCCTAGGGCTTACTCGAGAGCGAGTTCGACAGATTGAATCTGAGACCTTGGCATCACTCGCTGCTGAAATTGAGGGTGTTCCACGAGCAACCATTTCAATTCGTCCTACAAGACAGTTGCGGCGAGGCGCATAAACCAGATACCCTCTGTCTATGAATTTAAAACAACATATCCGCAACGTGCCCGATTTCCCGAAGCCAGGCATACTCTTTCGGGACATTACACCGCTGCTTGCAAGTCACGAAGCATTTGATGAGTCGATACAGAAGTTAGCCGAACCGTGGCAGAATACGGCTATTGATGCCGTTGCTGCTGTTGAAGCCAGGGGGTTTCTCTTTGCCGGACCTCTCGCGATGAAACTTGGTATTGGTTTGATTCCCGTTCGTAAGCCTGGAAAACTACCGGCCGATACAATCAGTTACCAGTATGAATTAGAGTACGGTACAGACACTCTCGAAATGCATAGTGGAATTTTGACACCACACTCACGTGTGCTGATCATCGATGATGTACTGGCTACAGGTGGCACGGCTGAAGCCTGTGTCAGTCTGATAGAATCTGTGCATGCAACGGTGGTAGGATGCTCTTTCCTCGTTGAACTTGAGGGTTTAGGAGGACGTGACCGATTAGGTGACCACCGAATTGAAACTGTTCTGAAATACTAACTCCTTTCAGTACATCCAAAGCTATTGGAAGAAACATTCCGGACTCTTTGCCAGACTGATTTTCATGTCCCGCATCGTCATTGCTATGTCTGGAGGCGTCGACTCAAGTGTTACCGCCTCGTTACTCGTTGAAGCTGGACACGATTGTATCGGTGTCTTTATGCGACATGGACAACCGGCTTTGCCGACACCATCAGATACGCTTCCTATCGTTGAAGCATCGAATCCTAAGCCCGGTCACCAAGGCTGCTGCTCTGTTACAGATGCTCTCGATGCTCGTCGTGTTGCAGAACATCTCGGTATTCCGCTGTATCCACTCGACCTCACAGAAGATTTTGAAAAAATAATAGATACATTTGTCACCGAATATGGTGCTGGCAGAACACCAAATCCGTGTGTCCGGTGTAATCAATGGATTAAATTCGGGCGTCTCTTTGACTATGCCGATGCAGTTGGTGCAACACATGTTGCCACAGGACACTATGCACGACTTGTTCACAGGCAGGCCTCAGGCACTCACCCATCCATTCCTGAAATTCACCGAGGCCATGATGTCTCACGTGATCAGTCATATGTCTTATTTGGCATCACCCCAGATCGTTTAGCCCGCATGATGCTACCAATTGGTGAGCTCACAAAATCTGAAGTTCGATCACATGCTGATCGTTTAGGTCTGGTGACAGCAACCAAGCCTGATAGTCAAGAAATATGCTTTGTCCCACCAGGCGAGCACCCACGGTTGGTAGCCCACAGACTCGGTGGTTCCCGAGCAGGAGATATTGTTGACACAAGTGGAAGCATCCTCGGACACCATCATGGAATTGAGAATTTTACAATCGGTCAACGACAAGGTCTTGGCATTGCAATTGGCTCCCCACTATACGTCATTCGTATTGAACCAGAAACATACAGAGTTGTTGTAGGACCAAAATCAGAATTGCCTCTTCAAGGTTTGATTGCCAATGAAGTGAGCTGGGTTGCTGATGTACCAACAACTCCTTTTGAATGTCTTGTTCAGTGCCGAGCCCAACGACCACCTGCAAAAGCAATTGTCACAAGGAAAGGTGATCAACAGTTTGAAGCACGCTTTCTCGAGCCAACAGTGCATGCTCCTGGTCCGATTACCCCTGGCCAACCAGCGGTCTGCTATGACAACACGCATCTTCTCGGCGGTGGCTGGATTCTTACGCATGAACCGACCTGAAAACGTTTCCTGGAATACCTTCCAACACTGCAAGAAGGGCTCCAACGCCCGAAGTGTGTAAGGTTTTTGCATTCCTGAATCTTCCAAGTAGTATCGATATTGGATTCTTAGATTTACACACGGTATTTTAATTAGGAGATCAGCTTTGCCTCCCGCCGCATTTGCAGTCTTTGGCGTTTTGCTCGGAATCATTGCATTCGCAATGCTGATTCTGATATTTAATTATGGCCAAATTTGGTTTCAGGCTTATTGGTCGAAAGCGGCTGTTACATTTCTCGAACTTTTTGGAATGAGCTTGCGGAAGGTCAATGCTCGTACGATTATTCAAGCTCGGATCATGGCAACGCAAGCTGGTCTTGGAAAACAGCTTTCTCCGCGAGTTCTCGAGGCTCACTATCTCGCTGGTGGTGATGTCCCTCGCGTCATTCGTGCTCTTATCGCAGCCCATCGAGCTGGCATTGATCTTGATTACGATAAAGCATGCGGCATAGATCTTGCGGGCAGAGATGTACTCGATGCAGTTCAGACAAGTGTAAACCCCAAAGTGATTGACTGCCCAGATGTTGCGAGTGGAAAATCAACTCTTTCAGCTGTTGCAAGAAATGGTGTTGAATTAAAAATTCGAGCTCGGGTTACCGTCAGAACAAATCTTCATCAACTTATCGGTGGAGCAACTGAAGAAACAATTATCGCTCGTGTGGGTGAAGGGATTATTACATCAATTGGATCAGCTGCTACACACTTCGAAGTCATGGAACACCCAGATACAATTTCAAAAGCTGTACTCGAACGCGGACTCGATGCACAAACAGCGTTCCAAATTGTTTCTATCGATATCGCTGATATCGAGGTTGGTGAAAATATTGGAGCCCGGCTTCAAGCTGATCAGGCAGAGGCCGACACACGTGTGGCACGTGCCAAAGCCGAGGAACGACGGGCCGTGGCTATCGCTCATGAACAGGAAATGAAGGCGGCGACTGCCGAAAACCGTGCAGGTGTTCTCAAAGCCGAGGCACTCGTCCCCAAGAGTATCGGCGAGGCACTGCGAGCAGGTCGCATGCAGAGTCAATCAGGAAACAGCCAGCTTTAGCCAAAGCCCCCAAAAACTTGAGTTTTTAGGCATCGACAACAAAAATCGGCATAAATGGAGAATTCGGTCAAACTTTGTGGCCTCCATGTGCCGATAGTAAATTATTAGGCAGGATTCATGTCGCCCATGATCTGCTAGCCGCATGATGCAGCTAGCAATAAACCTGTCTGACAGGCAACGGTCCGACGGACTTCCGAAGGACCACACGGCAAAAGGGAGTATGCCATGGGTCTGCGAAAACTACGTGTTTATAACGGTCCAGATAATGATGCTGCTGGCGTTTCGTTGCTTGAACAGCAACTTGATCCGCATAGTATCAAAGTACCACTTGGTGAAATCCTACCGATCTTGGCCGATGCTGTCTCAAGTGACAGAACGTGGCTCAGTGATTTTGCTGAAGATGAAGTCACGATTTCTTCTGACCTTCACGATGTCCTTCAGGCATACCGTCACTTCCGTCGTCCGGGTGCGTAAGCATCCTCGCGGATAGTGAAGATCGTCTTGATGGCAAGTGTGTAGAAACAACATCCAGAGAGAACAACCTTGTTGTTCTCTCTGATTTTGTTGTGGCTACAGAACCTGATCATCACTTCAATAGACGTTGCCAAAATTCAAGATCAAGCCATCTCTTGAATTTGTAGCCAGCTTCGTGGATTGTTCCAGCATGAGAGAATCCTACATGGCGATGAAGTGCAATACTGGCTTCATTCGCTGAGTCGATCCCAGCGACAAGAAGATGAAGTTTGTGGGCTGTGGCCTCTTGAATAATAGTCTCAAGTAAGAGCCGACCAAAACCTTGACGTTGATACTCCGTCGCAATGTAAACAGAATGTTCAGCTGTCTTGAAATATGCTGGATATGGTCGAAAGGGGCCCCATGTCGCAAAACCGACCACTGTTCCCTGCTGCTCGACTCCAAAAATGGGGATGCCGTCCTGTCTCTTTTTTGCAAACCATGCAGCAATCGTTTCCTCAGACCGAGGTAACTCTTCATACAGGGCTGTTGTCTGAAGAATTGCCTCATTAAAAATATCTCGAATATCCTTCAGATGCTTTTCGTCACACCGCAGCACATGAGTACCAATTTGTCTATCGGTCATGCATCCACCACCTGCCGCGGTTCCTGTGGTGGTGTGAGCAGTGAGACAAAAATGAGAACCAGAAACCCAAGCGGAATCGTCACCAAGCCTGGCTGACTAAATGGAATCGGTGAGTCGCCGCGTGGAAGGCCGTAGACTTTTTCAAACGTATCAGCCGAGAGGAGAATCCAGCCCAGCGAGGAAACCATTCCGACAGTAACGGCTGCCGTTATTCCCTGTTTTGTCGTTCGTGGCCAAAATAGCAACATGACCAGCGCTGGAAGATTTGCTGACGCAGCTATATGAAACGCCCATCCAACAAGGAAGCTCACATTGAAATTCTTAAAAAGAATTCCAAGAGCCATAGCAACGACTCCAAGAAAAACAGCTGAAATTTTACCGGCTCGAACTTTTTCATGATCATTCATCGTGACGCCAAAACAGTTTTCAATCAGATCATGAGCCACAGCTCCACTTCCAGCCATAATGAGCCCACTTACCGTGCCAAGCACTGTGGTAAAAGCAATTGCTGATATCACCGCAAATAAGGTTTCACTAAACGACTTCGCAAGAAGTGGAGCTGCCATATTGGAACTTGTCGGATCAAGGTATCCACTCGTCATGGCACCAAGGCCGAGATACAGCGTTAAGACATAAAATCCACCAATCGCTGCGATTCCAACTACAGTACTTTTGCGAGCTGCGGCTGCGTCCTTGACGGTGTAATATCGGATAAGGATATGTGGTAGAGATGCTGTCCCGCAAAAGAGGGCGAGCATAAGGCTGGCAAAGTTTAAACGATCCGTCAGTGTTCCAGACGAAAGCCCTTTGAAATATCCGCCCGGCTTCAGTAAGTCTTTCCCCTCACGAATAGTTGGTGTGAATGTTGTATGCATTCCTTTCTCGTCAGTGTGTTTTTTTGCTGACCAGGTCACAACCTGTGAGTCTTCAAGGGTGGAAAGATATTCCAGTGGTCGTAACGGTCCCGTCTCGCGCGCATCACCGTATCGTTCAGGAAGCTTGTGGATCGTCCCAACAGGGCGGAGATCATTCTCGGTTGTCTGCTGCTCTCCATTCACAAGCACACGCCCATCCAAAGTACGCGTCTGCACTTGAGGCCGAAGATCTTCTTCGCCTTGCCGACCGGCATTGAGTAAGAGTCCACGATTCAGAATCATGATAGTCAGGATGCCACAGAAAAATACCAGCAGTGAACCCTTAATAAACTGAACCCATGTCGTAGACACCATGCCCGCCGTCACAACAATTAAAGTTACCGCAACGCCAACCAGAATAACGCCAACGGCGTGCGGGAGTCCAAGGAGTGGGACAATGAGATGTCCTGCACCAACCATCTGCGGAATCAGATAGAAAATGCTGACAATTAATGTTGAGATTGCGACTGCAAACTTGATCCCTCGGCTATTAAAACGGGCATCAAGTGCATCGGCAAATGTGAACTTCCCAAGTGCTTTGATCGGTTCAGCAATAACAAACAGCGCCACGATCCAACCAGCAAGAAAACCTATTGAGTAAAGAAAGCCGTCGTAGCCATAGAATGCAATCATTCCACAGATACCGAGAAACGAAGCTGCCGAAAGATAGTCTCCAGCAAATGCAATTCCATTCACAAACCAATGGATTTCACCATGTGCTGCATAGTATCCCTTTGCGGACTGTCCTTTGCGGCCAAGCCAGAATGAAAGACCAATAACGCCAAGGACAAAGCTGGCAAAAATAGCAATGGCTACTGGTGATGAGTCGTAGAGCATCGAAGGGCCTCTCAATAAGAAAATCAGGCGTCTGGAGATCTGCCCCTGCAGGCAACCATATAGATCAAGGCCAGCACGAAGGCTGAAGCAATTAATCCCATTCCGTAGGCAATCGCAAGATTAACTCCTCCGAGTGGTCGCCATGAGAGTACATCTGGCCGAAACAAGACGATGCCCATGAACCCTAAGTAGAGCAGGACATAAATGAGAAACAGTCGCATGCCGATTGTACGACTACGAACTGCTGTCTGATCCTTCAATTGATGGTTATTCCCCATGATGCAATTCCTATGAAGTCCCCAGCGAGCGTCTATTCCTTTTGTACCACGCAGAGTCTAGCGTAGTTTTCATCCAACCACAGCAAAGATTACTTGACTGTGGGAAATTCATGATGACCGGAAAGTCCAGCCGGGAGATTTTCGCCTGCTTCAAGGAAGGATATGAGATCAAGAATCTCTTGCCGCGTCAGGACATTAACCAATCCAGCCGGCATCGGTGAGACCTGAGAGGAAAACCGTTCTTCAACATCTTTTTTCTGAATTCGTTTAACCTTCTCTGGCATCAGGAGATTTGGCCTGATGGTATAGGTTTCTGGGGTTTCGCTCGCGACCACTCCCGACACCACACGACCATCGGTGAGCAGAAATTGCACCGTACGATAGTCGTCATCGATTTTCGACGATGGGTCAAGAATCTGTAGAAGAAGATCTTTTCCGTGAAGTTTCTTCACACTTTTCACGAGGTCTGGACCCAGGTTCACTCCATGGCCTGCTGCAACATGGCACTGAGTACACTGTGCTTTGGCAAAAGCATGCATGCCCCGCGAGAGTGTTTCTTCATCCTGGCTGACAGGAACTGTAGGAAAATCTTCTGCTTTCCACACTTTCACGAGAGTCGGCCGGCATGCTTCGAGTAAACGCTCAGCCTCCGCCTGATTACGAGCCACAACCATCTTCCCGTTCATCACAATCCAATGGCCAGGAAACGTGCACACGTATGGGTACACTCCTGGCTCCTGTGGTGCTTCGAAACGCAGAACGTGTACCAACGACTGACGTGTCGGCCCAATCATGGGAGTTGCTTCAAGAATTAAATTCTGTTTTTCTTCTGGGATAAAATCACTTGTTGCATTTTTTGGATCACGGGCCATTGCGTTGGCTGCAACACCAACCTCCTCCATCGCACCAGGCTGCACAAGAACAAGATTGTGGTCGGTCGCATCTGGATTCAGAAAAACAAGTTTGACAGGTTGACCAGGTCGAACGCTGAATTGCTTGGTTGTAAAAAGCATTCGCTCCGGTTCACATGAAATTTGTACCTCAACGGTCTCTGGACGCCTGTCGAATTCTCTGTCTTTCCCCTTCGCCTTGGGCTCCTGAATTTCAAGAGACCGCCGAGCTCGGTTTAGAAGAGCCGGAACGATACTATCTTGATCATTCTGCCAATGTTGTTGGAGCGGTTGTGACTCAAGTGCACTGACTGCCGCATAGGCAAGATGTCCGCCGATCGGCTGGCGAAAAATACTCAGTACAGTCTCTAGTGCTTCTTGTGTACCGATCCAACTTGCCGCAATAGCCGCCTCCATCCGCACAAGACCAGAGGAGTCAGTCGCAGCTTTCAAAAGAATCTCATGCCGATCTGGTAGGGAGTTGTGCCAATATCGCAGCTGCCGGATTGCAGCAGCTCGTGCATGATGATCGGTATCTGAAGCCAACTCAACAAGAAGTTCTGGTCTGACAACACCAAGTGTTGAAAGACATGCCATTCCCTCTGCAAGAGAGCGGGCTCTCATAGGATCATCATCCTTAAGGCTCTCAATCCAGTCGTTCACTGCCTGAGTACCCAGTGTGTGATCACGATTGGCAAGTTCTCGCGTGGCGAGATACCGCACTCGGAACTCTCTATGGCTTAGAAGTTCTGCAACTTTTTTCTCTGATAGTTTCGAGAATTGTGGTAGCTCTGACACGTTTCCATTTTTTGCTGTCACTCGCCAGATACGGCCTGACTCACGATCACGACGGGAATCCCTCAACGAGTATTGCGCATGTCCCTTCACGGGGTTGTACCAATCAACAACAAAGAGATCTCCACGTGGACCAAAATGAAGATCGACCGGAATGAAGCTCAGGTTTGTTGAAAAAATCAGATCACTTACATATTGCTCGTTGAAGCCAAAGTCATTTTCAATCCATCGATGAATTTCAATGCGGTTCGTGGGCTTGTACCGTGCCTTGATAAACCCACCTTGGAGTTCTGCTGGAAATCCCGGGCTATCAACAAATGCCTGACCACACGTGCCTGAATAGGCCTGCAAGCCCTGAGGCCGTGCATGTTGCTGTGGATATGGTGGGTCCAATGAATGAAATGCCTCAGCAAAAATTGGGTGACTGGCTACATGATTTCCCCACGGATCAAACGTGACACCCCACGGATTGGTACTCGGATAGGTACCCATGGCTGTGAGCCTGTGGATCTTTGGCTCATAGCGAAACCAGCCACTATTCTGCTGTCGGACTGGCCCGTGAGGAGTTTCTATCTGTGAGTGATGAAATATTGATTCACGAAACAGGAGTGCCCCGTCAGGTGTCCAGATAAAATCATGTAATGCATGATGCGAGTCTTCGGTACCAAATCCAGAAAGAACGACCTCATGAACATCAGCACGGTCATCTCCATCGACATCCTTGAGAAATGTCAGGTTTGGTTGTTCTGAGACATACACACCGCCATCCCCAAACTCAAAAGACAATGGAACATGAAGATCATCAGCAAATACTTTTGATGTATCTGCCTTTCCATCACCGTCAACATCTTCGAGGATGACAAGCCGATCATGCGGCTCGAAACCTGGATAAATATGCGGATATGCCTGTGAAGTGCACACCCAAAGCCGACCTCGTGTATCCCACCGCACCTGAATCGGATTGGCGATCTCAGGAAATTCTTCTTCTCCTGCGAACAGATTGACCTCAAATCGTGGATCAACTTTAAAGGCTTTCTGTTCCTCAGATGCTGGCAGCCAGTTATTGGCTCCACGTGTTTCAAGAGCGGCTGGGAGTTGAGGCACATTTGAATCATCAACCTGTTCAGAAACCGGTCGGCCATGAGCTATGTCCCAGATCCTACGATCTCGATTCGCGCACATGATCTCGAAATTTCGCATGGCCGGGAGAAAATCAAGATACCCGTACCGTTCGTTGCGACCACCCGTGTAATAAAAAGTATTCAGTGGTCTGTATCGTCGGAAAAATTGCCGCTCCAAATCAACAACGGCCAGACGCAACGATTCCTGTACGCTGGCGGCGGGACCGCCAAAACAGCGCTCAAAAAATATGCTTGCAAATTCAGCATAGCCTTCTTTTGTAAGATGACATCCATTGATAGTCAGATCATCAGTACGACTCAGTACAGAACGCATTGGTGTGTCTACATCAACGAAACCAACCTGTTGCTCAGCCGCAACCTTCCTCATCACTGATGAATAGCGGGCAATAGTTTTATTGTTCTGATCGGCGGCAGCCACACCACTCACATTTTCATTTGGAATAGGTGAAACGAGAACGATTCGTGGGGCTGTCTTCCCATTGAAGGCTTTTGTCTTCGTACGCTGCAGAAATGCTTCGAGTCGCTGACGGAATCCTGGAATACCGGCTTCACCTGCAAACGATTCGTTAAAGCCAAATGCTGCAAAGATGACATCTGCTTTCTCATGAAACAAGTGCTGCTCAAGGTCAGCAAAATTCTCTGGCCGTGGCATGAGACCAACTTCATCTCCAGACCAGGCAAGAGTTCGAATAACCAGTTCATGGTCTGGAAATCCAGCATGAAGTGTTGCCGGTACAAAACCAAATAACTGCGCTCGTTCAAAAAGCGTGTTCCCAATCAGACAAATATGATCGCCCTGCTTCAGCTTGAGTGGCAGGGTTGTCGCTGTAGCATCACATGCCGGTGGTCGAGCCGCGGTGTCCAGAAAGAGCGCGTACTGAGAAAAATCTTCATCTTGTTTTTCTGGCTCTGAAGACTTCTGCTTTGCCCGGGGCGCAGCAGTAAGAACAAAAGAAGTCTTTTTACGATTACTCGCTGGTTGAACGAATGCTGTTTTTTTTGACTGTCTGGCTGATGGAGTGTTTTTTGTTGGCTTTTTCTTTTTTTTCCGCCACGACTGATTTTTCCACCAGTCAGGAGCCTCGGCTTCGACTTCGTGGGTGTACTGTCGAAGCCGCTGCATCATGTTGGCAAGACGCTCAGGCTCATCCGTAGATAGGTTGGTCGTTTCGGCAACATCACTGTCGAGATTATAAAGTTCAGGATTTTCGAATGATTCATCAACGACTATCTTCCAGGGTCCTTCACGGTAGGCAACCGAACCACCCCATCGCCAATAGAGGGGATTTGGTCGTTTGATTGGAGAACCCTCGATGGCCGGTACGAGGTTCACACCGTCATATGTATTCTCTGGAAGCTTGATACGCGCTGCTGCCAATGCGGTTGGGAAAAAGTCACTTCCGATAATAGGCAAATCCGTTTCACTTCCTGGCTCAATACGACCTGGCCAACGCACAATCCCAGGAACTCGGTGGCCTCCTTCATACATAGATCGCTTGCGGCCACGAAGTCTGCCGGCAAGCCCACGACCTGGCCCCTTGTCACCAGCTCCTTCCGGGCCGTTATCACTTGTAAAAAAGACAAGCGTCGAACCACTCACACCAAGATTATCAAGCGAATCCATAACAGTGCCAAACGCATCATCTAGCTGTGTAATATTTGCTCGATACGTCCGCTCCTCAAGATCTGCAATACCTGCATGCTGGTTTTGATATCGCTCTGCAGATGCTATTGGATAGTGCGGTTCATGCGTCCAGACAGCAAGAAAAAAAGGCTTTGTTGGATCTCGCTTGGTCTCAAGCCATGACGCAGCTTCCTGTGCGATAAACGGAGCAGAATACGCATCGACTTTTCCAACCTCTTTCCCATTCCTTACAAAATTATTGGGAAATGCATGGCTTGGTGCAGCATTGTTTTGCGTAGCAAGCCACCAGGCATACCCATGATCAGAGGGCTGTGGTTGATCTGGTGAATTAAACATTCCATTGAGATGCCATTTACCGACATGACAGGTGTCGTAGCCTGCCTGCTTGAGAAGTTTTGGAAGTGCCTGTTCGCTTGTGCGAAGATGGATTGGGCTACCTTTTGGAATCCACGTGAAGACTCCATTCCGGAACGGTGTCCGTCCCGTCAGCAGACTCGACCGAGCTGGTGAACAGACACTGGATGCCGCATGGCAGTCTGTCAGTCGGAGGCCCTGGCTCGCAAAATGATCGAGATTTGGTGTGATTGCATCAGGATTGCCGTAGCAACCAAGTTCTCCATAGCCCATGTCATCAGCGAGAAAAAGGACGATATTCGGCCGATCTTCAGCCGTTGCAGATGCCATGGAAAAAACTGTGGCACTAACGAATGCCGCGAAAATGATGTGCAGGTTCTTCATGCTCAATTATCTTTCATTGGTTGATCAGAAAAACGATATGGATCGTCATGTTGAATCATTTGTTCCAGCAACAGTGATTCCATCGCTGAGCGAGTTGTAGCGAACTCAGGATCTTCGGCCAGATTTTTCTGTTTTGCAGTTGGCTGCTCTGGAAGACTTTTGAGCACAGTCGGAACATGGTGTTCAGCAAGGAACTCATGTGGGTTCTCTTGAATATTGAAAAGTTGCGTGTGAAGACCACCAGATGGTGATTCGTACTTGATGAGTTTCCAGTCACCTTTACGAACACTTCGCATACCCGGCTTCTGCCCACCGCAGTACACACCGTACAGAACATTTCGGACTGTTTCAGTCTTCTCTTCGAGAACGGGAAGAAAACTTTTCCCCTCATCCGTTGGAGGTGGGGTCACGCCCGTAATGGCACACAACGTTGCCATCGTATCACCAAGATACGTATTGCCCGGCATGCGACTTCCGGGACGGACGCCTGGTCCTTTGACAACGAGTGGGACCCGCCATGTGTGCTCGTAGAGATTTTGTTTACCTTGAAGACCGTGACGGCCAATCGCGATGCCATGGTCCGATGTATAGAAAATCCATGTGTTCTCTAATTCGCCCATGGCAGTGAGTTTCTGAAGCACGCGTTCCACCTGTGCGTCAATGTTCTCACTACACGCATACTCGCGTCCAATTTCATTACGAATAGTCTGGGTATCCCGATTTCCCCAGACACCGCTGACTGATACTTCATCACGAACATCCATATGCGTGTTATCAAAGGGATGGTGCGGCAGCCAGTTTGAGGGAACTGGTGGCTGTTTCGCATGACTCGCTGGAAGTTCTTTTTTATTGGTGTGATTTGTCGCCCCGTAATGAGCAAGGTATTCAGGTGTTCCATCACGTGTATCGTGAGGATGAGACAATCCAAAATAAATAAGAAATGGATCTTCATCACCAGACTCTTCACGGTCTGTCAAGTAATTAATGACCTGATCACCATGCCATTGACTCCCCTTCTCTGCTGTACCACCCCGCTTGGTTGCATCGTTTCGAACCGTAAATTGCTGATTCGCTTTTTCATAGCTGTTGCCACGCTTGCATGTCCGCATGGTGTCATAACCTGCTCGGTTGAACACGGCAGCGAGTGTATTGGATTCAAGTCCTGGCGGACAATGTGGTGCAACGTTTGATTGACGCGGTTTCCCCTGTTCACGGCGCGCCTTCTTTTGCCCGATCGGCAGATGCCATACCGTTCGACCACACATCACCATATGTCGACTCGGTGAACAAACGGCACCCGAAAATGAACCCATGTGATACGCCGCATCAAATACCATTCCCTCACGCGCCAGATTCTCAATGCATGGTGCATTGAGCGTTGAAGCCGAATTATAGAATTTGAAATCAAATGGAGATTGATCATCAACAATGATGAATAAGATATTCGGTCGCTTCTCTGAATGAGGCTGTTTTGAAAATACAAGCCCAGACAAAATAATTGCAAGTGTTACCGTTGTAAAACAATAAACGACACGCTTCATTTTAGAATCCTCTTTGAGCAAATCAGAACTATTACGGAATAAGAAAATCAATCACTGCATCTGACAGATTCGGATGCTTCACATTCGGTGCATCTGGATAGACGAGTTCACACGGCACCTTTACTGAATCAAGTCGTTCTTTTAATTTGACCCCGAAGTTAGCTGTATGAGTTGGGTCTTTTGCATCGTGCCCGAGTGCTGGCTTGTTGTTGTAAAGCATGTACACAGGAGGATCATCTGCCGTCACAAGTGCATACGGCGAGTATTCCTCAATCCACGGCAGAAGTGTTTCACGTTTTTCAAGAAATCGAGTAAAGCGTCCGCTTCGTCGATCTCCCTCCGATGCAATGGTTGGAATACCAAAAGCATGCCCGCCATAGTGACTATTTGGTGTCCACTCTTTCATCTGTTTTGGATCGAGTGTTGTTTGTGCACCACTGACTGCCACAGCAGTCAGTCGGGTTGATTCACGAGCTATGGGATCAACACTTGTGGGATCGGCCATCTCATCATGAAAAGCAAGCCACAGACTCGTACACGCCCCAGCCGATCCACCAGCTGCCACAATTTGATTCGCATCAAGATGCCATGCTGCCGCTTTACTACGAACAAACTGAAGTGCCCGGGCAGCATCCGTGAGCGGTGCTTTGACAGGAGGCTCAACTCCTTTAGCCTCATCAACAAAACGATACTCGATTGATGCAACCGATATTCCTGCTTCGAGTGCGGGTTGAAGATTTTGAGATAAACCACTCAGACGGTTTCCAGCGGACCATCCTCCACCATGGATGAAAAAAAGGAGTGGCGCAGGATTCTCTGCAGTGGCTGAAGATGCCTTCCAAAAATGGAGCCTTTGTTTGGGATGTTTGCCATAGCTCACATCAAGTGTTGGCCGTGGCCCAAACTGCTTCCAATAGGCTGTTTTAAACGGGTTCTCTGAGGGTCCATCAACGTCTTCATTGATGAGGTCTGGCTGGACACTTTCCCACCATGTTGTGTAGGTAGTCGCAAGGCGGTGAACAACATCGTGATGCTCTGAAGCCAGATCATGCTCTTCATTTGGGTCAGAATCGATGTCGTAGAGTTCCCAGGCATCTGGTTTGTTTTTTGTATTGACCAGACTCCATCTGCCTTCTCGAATACGGCAGTTTTTATAGGCATTCTCAGCAGCCTCACCACGTTTCCACCGCCCCTGATGGGTAACTAACGGGCGGTCTGGCCAGTCAGCGTTTTGATTCATTAGTAATGGAACAAGACTTCGACCTTCAATTTTTGTATCAACGGCTTCGGGCACCTTGACACCGGCAAGCTCGCAAAGTGTCGGTAGCACATCAATATGTGCTGTGACCTGTGGAACATCGACGCCTTCTGGCAGGACTCCCTTCCATTTCCAAAACGCTGGGACACGTGTTCCTCCCCGATATGGAGAATTCTTCGCTCCTCGCATTTCAGCATTGTAAAAACTACTACCTGCTGCCGATCCATTATCTGTTGAAAAAACGATGAGTGTATTGTCTGCAAGCCCGAGTGAATCAATCGTACGCAGCAATCGCCCCATATTGGTATCGATGTTTTCAACCATTGCATAAAACGGTGCAACACGATCAATCTGTTTTGCGTTTTTCAATCCAGCTTCCTGCAGCGCTGTGCGATACTGATCGTCACCAGATGCAGGAGGAATGAGTGGCCCATGAGGGGCGTTCGTCGATAGGTAGCAGAAAAAAGGCGTATCTTTTTCCTTGCACTTTGTAATCCACGTTTCAGCTTCACGAAAAAAGATATCGGTACAGTACCCACGGGTCTGGACGAATCTGCCGTCACTTCGAATCATTGGATTAAAATATTTGTTCCCAGGTGCATCGCCACAACTGCCTGGAAAACTCTGCCCGATACCTCCGCCACCGTGAATGAACACTCGGTCAAACCCACGACTACCTGGCTGATAGGCATCTTCATCACCAAGATGCCACTTGCCAAAAATTCCGGTTGTGTATCCAGCCGTTTTCAAGAGTTCTGGAAGTGTTGTTTGTGAAAGTGCCATCCGTTCTCGTTCATGAATCGTATGCGTAACGCCCGAACGAAATTCATGTTGACCAGTCATAAGCGATGCTCGAGTTGGAGCACATGTCGGACTGACATGGTATTCCGTCAAACACACACTCTGTTTTCGCATCCGATCAAGAGATGGTGTCTTCAACACCGGATTACCATGGCTGCCAATATCGCCGTACCCCTGATCATCTGTCATGACATAGACAATATTTGGGCGTCGTCCCGAGAGTGTTGGTGTGTGTGACACCAGTCGAGCTGGTATTGTCTTTTGTTTTCTTGCAGCTTTTGACGGGTTGGCCTTTGAATCATTTTCTTTCGATAGCTGCCCTGCTGGTCTCGCTCCTTTTCCCGTTCGCTTCTTCAGGCTGTCACCAAGCTCCTCTCTGACTTTTTCAGCAATGGCCTGCAGTTGTTTGACAACCTTGGGATATTGCTTGGCAACATCCTTTGTCTCATTCGGGTCATTCGAAAGATTAAAGAGTTCCTCTCCGATTTTGTGTTGGGTGTATCTTCCAGGTTTGCCGTCCTGACCTAGTTCCTGCCCTTGCATTGTTCTGTAGCTATGCGGAAAGAAGAGTTTCCAGTCTCCCTTTCGGACTGCTTGAAGCTCATTTTTTTTATAATAAAGATGATAGGTGTCAGGCGCATCAGCAGTTCGTGTTCCACCACAAAAAAGATCAAGGTGATCATGCCCATCAATCTTTTTTCCACGCAGGATGCAATGACCTTGAGCATCTGTTTTCAATGGTTGGCCAGTGAGATGGGCAATTGATGGCAACAGATCTATTGTCATCAGTGATTCATCACTGACTGTCCCTGCCGGGATAACCCCAGGGAGCCGAGCAACGCACGGTACACGTACCCCACCTTCAAATGTTGTTCCCTTTCCTTCTCGAAAAGAACCAGCTGAGCCAGCATGGTTGCCATAGGAAAGCCACGGACCATTATCGCTTGTGAAAAGTACAAGGGTGTCATCAAGGTGTCCAGTCTCCTCAAGCGTAGTGAGCACCGATCCGACAGAAGCATCAATCTCTGCAACAACGTCACCATAGAGACCACCAGCCGCTTTCCCTTGAAAACTATTGCTTGCAAAAAGTGGTACGTGTGGCATCGAATGCGCCAGATAGAGAAAGAAGGGGCGGCCATCTTTTTGCGTGCCGGCACGTTTGAGAAAATCGACAGCACGTTGAGCGTATCGCTTGGTCAGTGTTGTCTGATCTTCGGGACTGACCTCCTTATCAATGACTTTTTCATTTTCAAATAGTGGGAGGGGTGGATATGTACCTGGCTTTGCACTTGGATGATACGGCCACATATCGTTGGAATATGGCAGTCCAAAATATTCGTCAAAGCCATGCCGTGTTGGAAGAAACTGGCGATGATGGCCAAGGTGCCACTTGCCGACCATGCTTGTCTGATATCCTCGTGATCGCAACAACTCGGCCAGCGTCGTCTCTTCAGCAGAAAGACCATGTGTCACTTTTGGACTCAACGCGCCATGAATCCCTATACGATTAGGGTAGCAACCGGTGAGTAGCGCTGCTCGTGATGCTGAGCAGACTGGTTGGGCGACATGAAAGTCTGTCAGCTTGATTCCTTCCCGAGCTAACCTGTCGATATGCGGTGTCGCTGCAAATGTTCCTCCATAACAGGCCGGGTCGGCATAGCCCATGTCATCGGTAAAGATGATCACTACATTGGGTGGAGACGAGTGGGGTGTCCCTGTCTGCGCATTCTTCGTCTTACCAGTTTGACTCACTGCCTGTTTTTTTGCAGCAGGTTTTTTTGCTACTGGCTTTTTCTTTTTCGGCTTTCCCTGAGGTTTATTCTTGCCATCCAGATCGGCAAGTCGTTGGTTTTGCGTTGCAATCTCATTCCAATCATTCTCAAGCTGTTTGACCTGTTCTGGATGCGCTGACGCAACGTTGTTTTGCTCCGTTCGATCTGACGACAGATCATAGAGTTCCCACGGCTCATCGCGGGCAGCAACAAGTTTCCAGTTATTCTGTCGAACTGCCCGATGTCCATCGTGACACCACCACAGTGCTTCATGCGGTGGTGATGCGGTAGGGTCTGTCAGACATTTCACAAAGCTTCGACCCTGCAGCGGTGGTTCAGCCTCACCAGAATGCTCTTTTGGTTGTTCGACACCTGCCAGCTCAAGCACCGTTGGAACGATATCAATGACATGGACTGGTTGTTCGCGGAGTGCACTCTTCGATGGAATTCCGGCTGGCCAATGCACGATCCAGCTGGTCGAAATACCTCCTTCATGAACCCAGGTCTTATGACGACGGAAGGGAGTATTGGCACAGCTGGACCAACCCGGTCCAAGGCAGAGATAGGTGCCTGCAGAACCGGCTGGGAGTTGTCGGTCATGCCCTTTCCCACGAACCATAATCTCAGCTGATCCACCATTATCACTCAGGCAGAAAATCAGTGTGTTATCGAGCGCATCCATCGCTTCGAGCTGTTGCATGACTTCGCCAACTGCCTGGTCCATCGCATCAATCATGGCAGCATGAATCGCCATCTTTGTGGCTTGGAACGTCTGCTGTTCTGGCGTGAGGCTCTGCCACGGGAGCGGGCGATTGACTTCGCCTGAGCCAAGTTTTTTCAGCGCATCCGGAAAGTCATATGGAGGACCGAGGTCTTCTTCCATCGCCGCGAGTGGTGCGTTGATTATTCCACTCTGAACAAGCCGCTTATACCGAGCCTGCTGCATGACATTCCAACCTGCCTGATACCGCTGTTTATATTTTTCAATAATGTCTTGCGGTGCATGCAATGGAAAATGTGGTGATGTGAAGGCAACATAGCTAAAGAATGGTTTGTCTCCGTGGTGTTCTGCATGTTCACGAAGACACGCCGCTGCATGCTCACCAACTGCTGTGGTCACATAGAAATGATCTTTTTCTTCAGCAGGCTTCCCATCAACACTGATACCGGCAGGATCGAAAAAATCATTTTGCCCACCTTGAATGTCTAGCGAATGGGCAAACCCTTGCTCCAGTGGATTTCCGTCTACGTGCCATTTTCCGGAGTGGTATGAACGATACCCAGCTACTGCAAGTCGTTCAGGGAGAAGCTGCGCCCAAGCTGGTCGCCCACCGCGGTTTCCACCCTGCACGCCAGGCATTTTGTCGCGGCGAATTGATTGTGCGTAATAACCCGTGAGCAGTGCGCCGCGGGTCGGCCAACACCGGGCAGTGTTGTAGCCCTGCGTGAACCGCAGCCCACCATGAGCAAGTCGATCAAAGTTCGGCGTTTCTATTTCACTGCCATAACAACCAAGATCAGAAAACCCCATATCATCGGCCAGTATGACCACCACATTCGGTGGAGCTGCCCATATCCGTTGCGACATGCCCATCACAATCAGACACGTTCCAAGTATCAAGGTGATCCATTGAGTACGTCGCTTCATGGTTTCTCCATAATTTATAAAAAGAGGGATATACGTCTGGGAACGACCACACAACATGCTGTTGGGAGCAGCAGATTATTTCTGTTGAATATCTTCAACAAATTTCTTCAGCGCTGTCGACAGTTTTTCCCCGTTGAGCGATCGCAACGCAACAACTTGTGGTCTCATCTGAGCAGCCCATGATGGGTCGGCTGCTATCTTCGCATCCACCTGTGCCCGAAGTGCATCGTGTTCCATGCCCTCTAATTCTCCAGCCGCAGCGACAGCACTGCGCAGATATTCCGCCGCTTGAATAGACGGATTAGCCTTACTTGGTGCATCAAACCTTCCGAGCGCCCACGCGGTTCCTTCGGTGAAATGTTTCTGAAACGCATCATCGCTCCACGTCTCATTGTTATGCCCAAGGTTTGTATAAAAGACATGACCTCGGCCGTAGTCACGAACCCATGAGACCGGTACATGCCAAGGGTTTTTTGGCGTACTCGCTGCCATATCTATCGAGAGCAACACGCGAACATTGTCAGGATTATATCGTGGACCATATTGATAAATTTCATCCTTCCAACGGAATCGTTCCGGAAACATTTTCACAATTGGGTGTGTCGGGTCGTGATTGACGAAGCCATGCTCACCCTTTGCTGTCCATGGATGCCCAGCAAAATTACCTCCTATCATCTCCACGTACGCATCTGAACTTTTTAATGTGTCGCTCGCTGCATGAACACCAATAAAGGCATGGCCTTCTTGAATCCATTGAAGGAACGCTCCGATATCAGGAATTGGTAAATCACCTGTTGTACTGACAAACATAACTCCATCGAATTGGGCAAGTGATTCTGGTGAAAACGCAACTGCGAATTTTTGTTTCAACGTCTCTTGCCAGGGCTGATCAGCTTTTTGAAAAGCCCGTTGTTTGTCTTTGTGTTCTGCCTCAATCTGTGCCCACTTTTCGTCTGTGACATTTTTTCCACGTCGAGGCCTCTTTGGTTGAGGCGGTCGATTAGGAGGCATCCGAAGGAAGTCGACATGGAAAAGACCCGTTTCACGGCCGAGTTTTTCTAACACTGGCTCAGCTGTTTCAATCGAACCGTGACGGAAACCCTTTGTGACTGTCACAACAAGAAGTCGTGCTGGTTCACCCTGTTCGGCAGACCCTGCATCGCGCACACCAAAGAAAATCAACCAACCAAGTAAAAAATATTTCAAGTATGTACTGTTCATCGTTAAAAATTTTTCCTAAGTATTTTGAACCACAGAAACTTACTCGGGCTGAATGCACCACAGTGAATCATGTGTTCGGAGAAATATTTCACCATCAAGACAGACGGGAGTAGCCACCGTCATTTCATCAACCATGCCTTCGCCAAGAATTGTGAGCGAGTTGCCCTTCTCTCCTGGCCAGGCAAGACACCATGAATGACCATCTTCACGGGTCAGAAGAACATGACCATCAACAATAATTGGTGATGAACTGAATTTATTCCGATTCTTTGGAAGACTATCCTCCCAAAGTGTTTGACCTGTTTTTAAATCCAGGCACGACATCAGTCCTTTATCACCACAGACCATCACTCGACCATCACGAATAGCCGGTGTTGGTACATCAGTACCCAATGGTTCACGCTTCCAGGCAATATGGCTTGTTGTCACATCTCCTGATCCACCTCGACGTATTGCAGTTATGGTCTTCCCTCGTGCATACGGTGCAATCACAAATTCACCGGCGACAACAGGAGATGCAATGGATCGAAAGAATGTATCGCCCTCAGGATTAAGACCACCCACTCGCCAAATTTCTCGGCCATCCGCAGCGTCATGGGCAGTCACATGATCGGCACCGAGCACGATGAGCATCTCAGTTGGCTCATTCCAGTCGGCATTCCCAGCAACGACAACTGGTGTTGAATAGCTTTGTGCTGCCTCCTCTGGTGCATCCAGTATTCGATCATGTTTCCAGAGGACGTCACCTGTTTGCCGATCAAATGCAACGAGGTAACTGGGGCCTGTCTGCATGACTGCAACAACAACCGCTTTTTGAGTCAGCACTGGGGACGTTCCAAGATCCCACCACAATGTGTCTTCACCAAACTGTTCCTGAAGATTTGTCCTCCACACAACGGCACCGTCGGTGAGCGACAGACACGCCAGTTCACCACTCTTAAAGTACACCCAGACATGGTCACCATCTGTGACTGGTGAGGAATTACACCCCGTTGCTTTTTTATGTTTCCCGGGTCGAATATCATCAAGTTGCTGTCGCCAACATTCTTTGCCGGATCGATCGACACATAAAATTCCATCATGACCTTCGATATCACAGGTCAGCACAATTGTGTCTCCCCACACTGCAGGCGTACTCGCTCCAAGACCGGGTAGCGGAACGCGCCACCTGATATTGTCTTCTCGACTCCAGGACGTTGCGTATCCAGTGCCTGATGAAACACCATCGAGTGTGGGTCCTCGCCAATTCGGCCAAACAGAAAGTTCTGATGATTTTCGTCGTGCTTTTACTGGAATCACACGAAGTTTTTTAGTTGCCGTTGCTACCGGTTCGACAACTACTGATGGTGACTCTGGCTGCCACCAAGTATTCAGGTCGTGCTGAAGTTGCTTGACGACCTTTGGGTTTGCAGTTGCTACATTTTTTTCTTCATCAGGGTCTTCAGAGATATCAAACAGTTCGACGATACCTTTTTCAAACCTATCGTTTGAGAAGGGATCAATGACTCTCGATTCCCCTGCTGGCAAGACATGGCTACCAGACACACCGTGGGTCACTGGTTCGATAAGTTTCCAGACTTCTCCGTTCGGAACATCCTTGATTGTCCACCTCCACAGAAGGTTTCTTCCCGGCTTTTCAATGTCAGCGAGCGTATGGACATAGCAGGCACCAAAGAGCTGTTTTCTGGCTCGAACAGCTTCTTTATCCAGAAGATTGATTCCTGGCAGATCCTTTGGCGCTGAAATCTGACAAGATGCCAGTACGGTCGGCACAAGATCGAGGGAACTGGCAAGCGAGTCGCTTGTGCCTGGCTGTATCGTACCAGGCTGTCGAAGCATGATCGGTGTTCTCAGTCCACCGTCGTACGGAGATCGCTTCGACTTCCCTGCATACCTTCCATTTTCAAGGTTCGTAATCCAACCGTTGTCACACACATAAAGAACAAGTGTATTTTCTGACAAGCCTTTGGCATCCAAGTGATCGATCAGATTACCTACGGTCGTGTCAAACCTCTCAACATTTCCCCAGTACTTTGCAACATGAATACTGTCTGTTTTCGATTCATAGTGTTGGACAAATGACTTTTCTGGATCGTGCGGAGTATGCGGCAGCATTGGTGCATACCAGACAAAAAATGGTTGCTCTGTATCACTGCACCGATCAATAAAGTCAAAGATCGGCTGCATGGTTTTTCGTCCAATGGCAAGACCATCATCACCGTGACGGGACCCCTTGGTCATTCCTTCATCAAAACCACCACGGGAAAAATGACCCTGCCACCATTTTCCTGTTTGGAGACTTCGATAGCCGTGCTCCCCAAGAAGTTTTGGAAGTGTCGGCCACTTGGAAAACCCTTCGGTCATCTCTTCCCGTCCTGCTTCAAAAAGTTTTTGGCCTTCAGGTGAGCGACGAGATATGCCTTGGATTTCAGGAGGATCATTTCCAACGATCAGATGCTCATGTGGATGACGACCTGTGATCAATGATGCGAGACTTGGGCAACAGAGACTGGTCGGGACATAGCCTCGAGAAAAGACAAGACTCTCAGACGCGAGCCGGTCGAGTGCTGGGGTCTGAAGATGTTCGTGACCCATAAATCCGTAATCACGCCAGTGCTGATCATCAGAAAGAATCAGAACAACGTTCGGTGGCGCAGATTCTGCTCTCACCGAAAAAGCAGCAGAGAGAAGAACAAGTCCTATAAAAAAGAAGGGCCTGAATAGCGGGATACGCTTCAAACAAGATATAGATTCTTTGCGCATGTGACTCATCATGTTCGGAAACACCCCATAAAAATGATTACGAATAAATTTCTGTAAGCACCCTCTCAGATCATCCTTTATAACGTAAAGAACTGTCATTGCATCCAGTGCCACTCAGAAGCACCTTGTGCCTGCTTCGATGTTCCCCGGACCATTTTATTACATCTCTAAAAAAGAAGGCTGCTGCCCATGTTGCCCCGTGCGAGAATCTTTCTTGTATTCATTCTTGGAATAAGTTGTTCCCTTTCGTTGTGCCACGGAGATGACACCGTTGTTCCACAGCATCTTGATCCCACACCCTTTGGGAAAGAATTCCCATCACTTGATGGATGGGCAACTGGCCAGTGGTGGACAAAACCATCAGCAGGAGGAAATGAACCAACACAACCATCTGGCGGGAAAAAAAAGAAACGTCGACGTCCACCTGTTCCATTTCAGATCGACGCACCTCGTGATGAAGTCATTGCATTTGCGATCTACACAGTCACTGTCCCTCCGGGCAAACCAACTGCCTCCACACTCAAACTTTCAGTGCAACTCTTTCCACTGAAGCCTGGTGAATCAAATCAGGTTCGACTTGAAGTCGATCGTGGAACCGGCTGGACAGAAATTGGCAAGGCGACAGTCAACTATCCTGGCTGGGATGCCTCTTTCCGAATTCCAGAGTGGGATGCAACCACGTCTGTGCCATATCGTGTTCGGCACGGAAAAAATGCTGAGTTCACTGGTGTGATTCGGCCTGACCCTGTTGAGAAAAATGAGATCAGTGTGGCTGTCATGTCCTGTAATTCATCGCGAACTCCTGGACAGCGGGAAGCGCTGATCAATGGTCTCAAGGAGGCCGATCCAGATCTTCTGTTTTTCGCCGGTGATCAAACCTATCGTCACACAGAACACACCATCGGCTGGCTTGAGTTTGGCTTACAGTTTCGCGACATCATTCGTGATCGGCCCGCAGTCACAATTCCTGATGATCATGACGTTGGCCAAGGCAACCTCTGGGGCGCCGGAGGTGGCAAGGCGAGTACATCTGCTGGAGATACTGGTGGGTACTTCTATCCCACGTCCTACGTCAACATGGTACAGCGGCAGCAGACGTCGCATCTTCCCGATCCTGTCGATCCCGCGCCTGTAAAAGGTGATATCGGCGTGTACTTCACGCGACTTATTGTTGGTGGTGTCGACTTTGCAATTTTAGAAGATCGCAAGTTCAAAACCGGGCCGAATGGAACTATTCCAAAAATGGGGCCTCGTGCTGATCATATTAATGACCCAGCATATGATCGATCTGCGATCGATGTTCCCGGATTGAAGCTTCTGGGCCAACGACAACTCGATTTCCTGAAGTCGTGGGCCCATGACTGGAAGGGTGTTCGCTCAAAAGCAGCTCTTTCTCAGACAGCGTTTTGCGGTGCCGTTCATCTTCATGGCAATCCGGACAACCGACTGCTTGCTGATCTGGACTGTAATGGGTGGCCGCAGACGGGTCGCAACAAGGCCTTGCGTCTTCTGAAAGAAGCCGGAGCTGTTCACCTGTGTGGCGATCAACATCTTGCTGTTGTTGTCCAGCATGGTATTGATGAATTCCGTGATGGGCCGTGGTCGTTTACGTCACCGGCTCTCGTGAACACAATCTATGGACGCTGGTGGCATCCTGAAGACGAACACGCTGGTACAAATCCGATAGCGGGCAGTCCACTTCCATGGACTGGAGACTACGAAGATGGTCTCGGGAATAAAATTACTATGGCCGCGTACGCAAATCCTGAAGACCGAAACGACGAAAAGAAACGTGCTGATGGCTATGGGATCACCCGTTTTGAATTCGATAAACAGGAGATTGTGTTTCAGTGTTTTCCTCGCTTCACAACACAAGGAGCTGATGGTGCACCGAAGCAGTTTCCAGGATGGCCTGTTACAGTGCCACTTGAAGGTCCACCAAAAGACTGAAAGGAAACACCATGAGTCAATCGAGTCGACGTCTGTGGGTTCTTTGTATTGCATTCAATTTAATCGGGATTTCCATGCATGCTGCCGAAACAGATTCTCCGTCGTCACAAAGCAAACCATGGTTTGTGTCTGAGGCAAATCTTCCGGAAGGTTTTCCAGCAGCCGGGCCAGTTGATGAAGTGATAGTCAAAATATATCCGCAGCATCGTCTGGCACGTGTGCAGTCAGACGCTGGTACGGACGGTATGTTCTGGAAACTCTTCAATCACATCAAACGGAATGACATCAAGATGACAGCACCCGTTGAAATGTCATGGACACCAAAGGCTGCTGCCAATCCAGATGGAACACCTGACGGAAATCCAAACGCCATGGCATTTCTTTATGGTTCAAATCAACTCGGCAGTGCTGGTGCTGATACAGAAGATGCCAGTGTAGTCGTCGAAGACATTCAAGCAGAAACAGTGGTTTCCATTGGCCTTCGTGGCAGTTACGGCAAAAAAACGTTTCTTCGTGGGTATGAAAAAATCAACGCATGGCTTGCAAATCATCCTGAATGGAAAGTTGCCGGCAGCCCACGCACACTTGGTTACAACAGCCCGATGGTTCCGAGCTTCATGAAGTTTTCTGAAGTGCAGATACCGGTTGTTGCGGCAGACGAGGCACAGTAGGAGAGTGATGATGAAAAGCAGGTTGTGCGCACAGCAGGTGTGCTGGCTTTGGTTCGTTGTAGTACTTCTTCTACAGATGACTGCGTGGGCACAGCAACCACCTTTTGATGTCTATCCATCAGCAGAACCACCCTACTACCGTGTTCGGTATGAGGCGTCGACAAAACCAGGTGAGTTAATCTTTCCTGTCAATTACACCATCTGGATTCCACCTGAGGTTGAAACGCTCAGAGGAATTATTGTCCATCAACATGGATGTGGCGAAGGCTCCTGCTCATCTGGTCTCTCTGGAGCCTACGACCTTCACTGGCAGGCATTGGCACGGGCACATGACTGTGCACTGTTTGCACCGGCCTATGAGCAGCCACAAAAAGCAAATTGCCAGATGTGGTGTGATCCTCGAAATGGATCGGCCAAAGCGTTTCAGCGAGGGCTCAAGGATCTTGGAAATCTTTCTGGCCATCCGGAACTCGGTCAATTGCCATGGGCACTCTGGGGACACAGTGGTGGTGGTCATTGGGCTGGTGGTATGACGCTGCTTTTTCCTGAACGAACCATTGCTTCGTGGTTGCGATCCGGGGTTCCACTTTTAGAGACAAATCCAAAACGTCCACAAATCAAACCACACGATCTGCCTGAAACGGCACTCGACGTTCCAATCATGTGTAATCCTGGAACACAAGAAGGCGTGACGGTGACCACAGGAAAATTCAAAGGCACATGGCCGGCAAACCTTGCCTTTATTGAAGCCGTTCGGAAACGGGATGGGTTGCTGGGCGTTGCGGTTGATCCATTGACGAGTCACGAATGTGGCAATCAGCGCTACATGGCAATTCCATGGCTTGACGCCTGCCTGCGTGCACGGCTTCCTGACAAAAATGGAAGGCCTCTTAAGCCCATGCCACGTTCAGACGCATGGCTGGCAGAGATTGCTGGTTTCAAAGCGTGGCCTGCTCATGAGGCAACAAACTCGAAAATGCTTGCCTGGCTACCGAATGAAACAATTGCCAAAAAGTGGATGCAGTATGTGAAGGACACAGCTGTTGCTGATATCACACCGCCACCATCTCCAACGATCGTGCATCGAGAAGGCAATCGTATTGTCTGGAATTGTGAGGCTGACTTGGAAAGTGGCCTTTCACACTTCATTGTGAAACGTTCAGGAAAACGAATCACAGCTGTTCCAGAGCAACCAAAGAATAAATTTGGTCGGCCTCTGTTTCAAAACCTGTTGTATAGCGACACACCGACGCAACCACTTGCAAAAATGGAATTCACAATTCCAAAAGGGGCACCGCTGGCTGGGTATCAGATCATTGCGGTCAATACCGTTGGCCTTGAATCACAGCCAGCGCGGATGTCGTCTCGACCATAAGTCTGCAAGCCAGGGCTTTTACCAGCGAGCCTCAAGACCAAGATTGGCACCATGCAAGAAGACTCCTCCACCACCAACAAGAGTTGTGCCACCTGTTTGAATCTGGGTGAAATCCCATTGATCTGGTGCAAGTGCTACACCAGAAAGCCAGATCATGTTGTAGCCAAGCCGTAACCACCATGTGTCATTGAGTCGACGTGTCACCGTGTAATTTAAATCACCTAGAAAGCCGACCCCAGCATCGGTGAGTCGTCGTGCTTTTCTGTACTCTGTTCCCGGTGCTTGTGATGTAAAAATTGGGTCAGCATTGGAACTTAACAATGTACCTGCCAACATCGCCTTGGCCCAGCCCTCGACCGCCCAGTTTTTCCACTGTCGTCTTCCACGAAAACCAACCTGTGGTCCCAGCATCTGTGAACTCGTACGCACTGAATAGGATGTGAACACATCATTTGTCACACGGCAGCACAGCACGTTGAGATCTGCCTGCTCTTCGAGACCGGCCCAGCGGAAACCAAATAACCAGTTGCTACAGTGGCAGACCGGTTTATTCCCAAGGTGCGACCAAAGAAATGAATTACTACTACATTCAGGGCAACACCGATACGTAAAGATGTTGGCTTCGACAGTATTCAAACTCGAGGCATAGGTTGGTCGCACCTCATCGGCACTGTTCCAACCGGGTATGCTTCCAAGAAGGCCCGGTATACTGAGTGTATCGTTTGCCGAGCGATCAACCGCTCCAAACATTCCATAGACACCGAGATATCCGACTTCCCAGCCCATACAGTCTGGACCAAGTTCTCCATAAAACAGTCTCATACCAGGAGCCGTAGCAGCTTGCATCGAACGTGTCGTGAACAATGGGACTGGCGGTTGGCCCCCAACACTCTCTTCCGTAATGACCGCACCACTCGTTGCGTTGTCACGCTGGAGAAACATGAAATCAACAATGCCGTAATGAGACCAATCAGGACAACACGGCTCACACAGATTCTGGATAACCGGCTGGAGTAAATTGCTGTCACTCTGCCCTTCACTCTGAGCATTCCATACATTGGCTGTCAGCTGGGTGACATCAAAGACATGCGTGTTACCAACTTCCGTACCCCGTGCAAGCGGGTTCATGCAAGCCATCACAACAAGAAAAAACAGGGCAACAAAAGTGCTGATGATGCTTCTTGAACCACGCATGAATTTGCTATCAGCTCCTCATAGTACGCAAAAAATACAACGTTTCTCTAACTCATTCTTCTGATTCGACCTTTACAACCAGACCTTTGAGTCTGAAAGCATCGGTCGACAGATATTCGCCGTATGCCCGCTTTTTTGCATCTTGCCCGTTTTGGAAACTCAACACCCTCCAATTTCGTCAAAAAACACATTTTTATAGCCATTTACGTGCTTTCACCCGAGTTGCAGGGTAGTCTCAATTGGTTGGTAATCTTTTCGGGCTAGGTGAACTAGAACCCTTGTGGTGCGCCGGGCTCGGGACGTTCCTCATATCAATTTCGATTCGTTCCATTTGTACTCAGATCACAATGCGCACAGCCCTGAAAAATATCTTTCATCGAGCCACCCGTCATTCTTTATCTGCTCGCACTCCACCGAGTGCACGACGTCGTCCATCACCAAACGTCGAGTCACTCGAGCCGCGGTATGCCCTTGATGCAGTGCCATTCGCCCAGATCGTATCGCCAACCTCAAACCCACTTATTGGTGAAGAAGTCAATTACACGGTTCGCTTTGATAATACTGCGGTAGCGCCTGGTGATATTGGGTACTCACCATTCATTGACATTGTGATGCCAAAAACCGGTGACGCATCAACGCAGGTAAGCCAGAAGACAGTGGATAATGGTATTTCTTTCAAACCCGGTACTGCGAAGTACGGCGGTCTTTCACTGACAACAGATGTGGTTGTCTTTGATGCCAACGGTGATGCAACACATCCGTTTGCAAAAGATGCTCTGGGTCAACCACTTGTGATCCAAGGGAATCCGGGGGATGAGCTTGTCGTTGTTCAACTACCTTTTGGCAGTTATGGCCCTGACCAGCCGGCAATTGATATCAATTTCACTGGTGTTGTGAGCTCGGACGCCCAAACGAATCCAACTCCTGCATACAAGATTCAAACACAAGGTGGTTTTCAATATGACACTGACTCAGCTGGCAACCCGACAGTTAATGTCGCAACGATGGGGCAACAAACTACAGACGCCGTAGAACCGCAGCTCTTTCGTCTGACAAAAACGTCTGATGCCCAAGAAAATGAAACTGTTACGGGTCCAAATTTTACGCACACCTATTCAGTCAACGTAGACGTTGCAACTGGTCAAACAGTCAAAGACCTTGTTCTCACAGATATTCTGCCGAATAGCGTCCAATTTGTGGCAGATACCACTTCAGGTGGGACGATGGTTCAAACACCGAATCAATCTCAACCGGGTGGTACGCTTGAATATAATTTTGGTTCAGTGACTGGAACCAGTAGTACCGCTGATGCAGTCATGTCATTCACGTATTTCATTCCACAACAAGATGCCCATGCTGTTGATGTCATTCCACTCACCACGGGAGGGCAGCAAACAATCATCAACACTTCTGAAGCGACAGGCAAGTGGACAAGTACCAACCAAGATTTTCCATACTCTCAGCCAGTAAAAAGTGACCCGAATGATAAAAATTCACAACATGTTCTCACGGCAAAGACCCTCGGTGTACAAAAAAATCTCAAGAACCTGTCACGCACAAATGGCTATCGAGTCGGTGATGTTATTGAATACACACTTAACTTCGAATTGAGTGATTATTTTGCTTTAGGCGATGCACTTTTAACTGACACCCTCTCTGACGGTCAGGCATTCGATCCAAGTTTTCTACCCCAATTACAGTACACCCAGCACACACAATCCCTACCGAGTGCAAATTTTCTACTAAATACAAATTACAGCGTCGCCACAGATCCAACAGATCCGGGTAGACAAGTCGTCACTTTCGAACTGTCTCAAGAGCTTGATCGCCGCGGCTTGGACTCTGGTACAAAACTTCTTGGAGCAGGTATTCCCTGGGATAACCAAAGTGGCACAGGTGGAACAGGTGATCCCACTACACTGCCGACTGCAAACCCGAGTGGTCCAGGAACAACTGGCACTGTGACATTCCACGCGACAGTTTTAAATGATTACCGTGTCACACCCCAACAAGGACCTGCTGTTGTTCAAGGGGATCGTTTAACCGATATAGCAGAGCTTGGAGCAAACGTACTGAAATATGATGATCTGACTCCTACACTTTCCGACATTGAAGATGGATCACAGCGCGGTTTTACGCTGACCAGCGGGAATACGCATAAGGATGTGTATCAGGTAAATGGCAATCCCTACACAGGTCAACGGGTTATTCCGGGAGACAAAGTAACATTTAAAATTACGTATAACGTTCCGTTCTCAAGTATCGATAACTATACGATCAAAGATTTTTTGCCACTGCCAATTTTTGTTGCAAGCAATCCTTTTCAATACGATTCATCCATTGCAGGTACTGGGACAGCACCACCAGAAAACCACTGGACCTTCGGCACTGATGACACGTTTTCGTTGGTCAATGGTGGCCCCATACCCTCGGTGACTGCAAATACGCAAACAAACAGCCTGACCTGGGATTTTGGCTCGTATAGCGATGTGCAGAATCGAGATGGAAAAACCGAGATTCTGTTTACTGTCAAAGTGACGGACAGGCCGTTCGGAGATGGGCTCAAACTGACAAATCAGGCGCAGCAGAGTGAAACGAATGCGAATGGTGATCCCATCTCTTCAAATCCTGGCATTACTCAGGTCACGGTCGGCGAACCCGAACTCACCATCACCAAGGGAGTCGTATCGACTAATAATGCGAATGGGAACTTCACCCCGGGCACTCCGACGGGATTACCAGACTTTCCACAGGGCGTGAGCTTTGTAGAGCCTGGAAAGGCAGGTGCCTCCTTCACTGGAACCATCACATCCGGACCACCAGGTGGGTTACATGAAAAACCCATTGACGCAACGCTCTCAAACGTTGCCGGCAATGACCTCGTGAAGTTTGCGATCATTGTTGAAAACACCGGAAGCAGTCCGAATGGTGCATTCGATGTCACAATCAGTGACACATACGACACAACCAAATTCCAGATTCCAACAAATAGTACCGGTCTGAATCTTCAGGTCACGAATGGGGATGGAACAACACTTACCTTTGCGGGCACCGACACCGACCTGTTTGGTGCAGGCATACAACTAGATGATCTGGGACCAACATCAGGCAGTTTAAAACGAGGGAGCCAGCTCGATGGTTCACCTATCAATAATGGTGAGAATATTGCAGTTATCACCTATGACCTGCAGATCAGTCCGACCGTGGCACCTCTCGAGATTATCCCCAACACCGGCACCGTCAAAAACTATGCATCAATTGAAGGTGGGCCAAACTTTGCCAATGGTCTTAAAGATGATACCGACGTCACTATCCAAGGCCCAGAGCTTGCCAAGTCTCTACTCGGCACTTCAATCGTTGACGCGTACAACAGTAACACCCAGGCTGTGATCGGTGAGATCGCTACGTACAAGCTTGACGTCGCCATTCCACGAGGAACAACGCCTGACGCGGTGGTTGTCGATAGCCTCCCAGCTGGCCTTGCGTTTAAACAGCTCTTAGGAGCGCCTGTCGTTGATTCCGGTATTTCGTACACAGGTTCACTGAATCCTGTTGTATCCAATAATGGGAGGACGGTCACATTTGATCTTGGAGACGTCACGAATACCAACGCATCAAATGATCTCAAAGGGTTCTCCGTTGAGTATGAAGCCGTTGTTCTCAATGTTTCGACAAATAACGCCGGGACAACATTACAGAACACTGCCAGCCTGGACTGGAGTACGCCACATACCGCTTTGCCTCCTGTTCAAGCTACTGCTATCACGGTGATCGAACCGGCGATTACTGTCAAAAAAAAGGTAAGCCCATCAACGGCAGAGGCTGGCGACAAGGCGACATTTACTATTGAAGTAATTGGTGGTGGTACCACAGCGCACAAAGTCGACTTACAAGATATTTTCCCGGCACATATTACACCTATTCCGAATTCACTAAACCATGTAAGTGGTGTTTCACCAACAACACTCATCTCATCAATTGGTGGCTATGGATTTGAAGCTAAATGGAACACGCTGAATCCTGGACAAAAAAGCAAACTCTCGTTTGAAGTACTTGTTGATGCCAATGTAATTAGTGGGACACCCATTACCAACACTGCGAATGGAACATGGACAAGCCTTGGTGACCCTTCACAGCTTATAGCTAATAATCCGAATGCATACCAAAGAACAGGTAGTGGTATCACATCGGATAACCAGCTTAATGATTACGCGACGGCAAGCTCTGCAACACTGAACGTTGCCCAACCTGAAATCACAAAGACGCTTGTCTCAACATCGATTGTCAATGCCCATAATTCCAATGCTCAAGCCGTTATTGGTGAGACAGCAACGTATGAAATTGTCGTAACTATTCCCCAGGGGCAGACACCAGCAGCCAAGCTTAAAGATCGTTTCACTAACTTTCAACTCGCATATGTCAGTAGCACGACACCTGTCATTAATGATCCTGCGAACCTTACCGTTCCAGGACTCACCGATCCACCAGCACTCTCTGGAAACCAGAAATTTGCAACATGGAATTTTGGAGACATTGTCAACACCGATACCGATAGTACGACTCCAGAAACTATTACATGGCAAGTCACAACACTGGTTCTGAATGTCAATGAAAACCATAACGGAGTTGCGGTTCGCAATGATGCCCGAATGGAGTGGGCTGGCAATTCAAACACGAAATGGACGCAGAACAAAGAGGTTCAGGTCATTGAGCCAAAACTCACGACGACAAAAACCGTGCAGGTTAGTGGACTGGGAGGAAATCCTGGTGATCTAGTCACCTACACCATTGTGATCCAGCAGGACGCAACAAGTCCTACAGATGCATTCGCTGCAACTCTTACCGACGTCATTCCATTAGAAATTGCATCACCAGTTCTCACGTCTGTCATTGATACAGACAATCAAGTGACTGATGGAAATTTCCAGCTCAGTGGAAATGCTCTGACGACAGTAACCCCTTTTGATATTGAAAAGGACCCTGCTGGTCGGACTATCACCCTTACGATTGTTGGCACGCTCCAGGGCCCTTTTACCGCAAATCAAGTCATTACGAATACCAACAAGATTGAGTGGACCAGTCTAGGAAATCCGAATCAACTCCTCCCAAACAACTTAAATGCGTATCAGCGCACTGGTGAGGGTCCATCAGGGAATGGTGAGCTTAATAATTATCATACAAACAGTCACGTAGATTTTACTGTTAACACGGCAGATCTACGAGTAGAGAAAACGGTCGATGATGCCACGCCAAATATTGGTGACACAATTACCTTCACTGTTACCGTAACAAACGATGGACCGGATACCGCCACCGGCATTGAACTCACTGACACATTTCCAGCGACGGGAGAGTTGCAGCTGGACACAGCGAATATTGTTACATCACGAGGCACGTACAATGCTGGAACAGGCGTCTGGAACATTTTATCTCTCAACAATGGAGATAGCGCCACGCTGTCTCTACCACGCTGACGTAATTAATCCAACGAGACCACTGCCACCGTCAGCACAGATCAATCGTGCTAAAATTACAGCTGTTTCTGAACCTGACCCACGACCAGATAACAATGAGGCAACAGCAACAGAAAAACCAAAATATGCTGATCTTGAAGTTCATAAAGAAACGAATAATTACCAGCCTAATGTTCATGATGATGTCACTTACACTATCAAACTGACAAATAACGGACCCGATACAGCAACGGATGTCGTACTCACAGATGCATTTCCGTCCCCAGTAACCTACAAAACGGCGACCAGTACTTCCGGCACCACATTTACCCCAACTGGATCTCCGATAACGGGTGGTGACTTGGATCGTGCCGTCCATTAATCCTGGTCAAGATGTATTCACGCTCGAGTTTAAAGTCATAACTGCAAACTCACCAGGCATGGGCTTTCATATAACGAGATCGAAATCACAAGCTCAGATACGTGGGATCCTGATCCTCGGTAACAATTCGTCAAAAACACTCACATACATCCACAAGACGCCGATGTCAGCTGTTGCAGAAAGTAGTCGACAATCCACACGCCTCAAGTTGGTGACGATGTGACATTCACAATTGACTGTAAAAAACAATGGACCTGAGTCCAGCAAAAAATGTTCAACGTTAAAGATCAATTTGTTACCTGCAGGGCTTACTTTCAGATCGATTCATCACGAAACGATCACGTCATCACCCATAGGTGGATTATGACCCCAGTACCGGCAGTATGGACAATCGGTGACATGCCTGACGGTGCATCAGAGACCTTGACAATTATTGCGACAGTATTAGCTCCTTCATCACCCACAGGTCCAGACTCGATCATTCTGAATACTGCCACTGGCTCAACAACTACAACTGATCCAAATCATGGCAATGATTCTTCCACGGCCTTTGTAACACCACTCCAAAGTGATCTTGCTGTATATAAGATAGTTTCTGATCCAGAACCAAACGTAGGTGACACAATCGAATTTGCGATTGGGGCGACAAACTATGGACCAGCTGATGCCACTGGTATTGTTGTCACTGATACCATACCAGCAGGACTCACCTACGTTGGACCATCGCAAATTATAAATCCGAATCCAAGTGATGGTTCAATAACTGAAAATAATGGAACGATTACCTGGAACATTGGGTCCCTCAGTGCTGGCTCTACAACGGCTCAGCAAATTCCTATTTTTGTCTATGAGGTAACCGTTGACGCCCCCAGCCCTGCCGGTATCCCACCTACTCTTCACAACGACGCGAGCATAACAGGCAATGAGTATGATCCAGATCCAAGCAACAATACCGATAGCGCTAGTGAAACACCGCAGTATGCCGATCTTGCAGTCGATAAGCAGGTGTCAAATGCAACGCCGAACGTTGGTGACGTCCTTACCTACACGATCACAGTCACAAATAGTGGAAAAGATGATGCTGAAAATGTGTTTTTAACAGACACCCTAACAAGCATCAGTGAACTTTCGATTGTAGGCACGCCAGTTACCAGTGCCGGCACATTCGACCCAACATCCGGCGTCTGGAATATTGGGCGAGTGTACGTTGGTACCCCTGCAACGCTGTTGGTGCAAGCAGAAGTACTTGCACCAGCAACTGGGGCTCCTCAGCCAATAGTAAATATTGCGGCTATCGGCGATACAGATCCATATAAACCAAAACAATACGACCCTGATCCAAACAATAACATTGATACAGCAACGTCAACACCGCAGTATGCAGATCTTCGTGTTATAAAAAATGTGAACAATCCTGCGCCAAACGTTGGATCGAATATCGTCTTTGGCATAGTGGTGGATAATCTTGGAAAAGATCAGGCGACAGGCGTAGAGATTATTGATGTCTTACCTCCAGGACTTACGTTTGTCTCGGCATCATCAACTGACTACAACCCAGGGACGGGCATCTGGAGTGTAGGAACAGTTGATGTCGGAACGTCGAACACAAAAGCCCTGCAAATCACTGCCACAGTCGCGGCTTCAGGGACCTGGACCAATGAGGCTGAAGTCAGCACAACGAATCCTCCTGAGCAATTTGACCCGGACCTGACCAATAACAAAGGGTCTGCCACAATTAAAACTCGTGAAGCTGATCTTCTAGTCAACAAGACCGTGAATGATGCAACACCAAACGTCGGTGACATCATTACCTTTACTATTGACGTCACAAACAATGGCCCTGATGTTGCAAACAATGTTGAGATTACCGATCAGCTGCCAGCAGCTGGCCTTGGCTTCGACAAATACACTGCAACACAGGGAAGCTATGACAGTGGCACAGGTATCTGGACTGTAGGCACTGTTGGTGTTGGAACCGTAAACAAACAGACTCTTACCATTGATGCCAAGGTACTTGCTCCACCTCGAACAGCTGCATTTACAATTCCACCGACACAGACAAACGTTGCTGGAGTCACAAAAGTTGATGAACATGACCCAGATCCACTGAACAACTTTGGCAAAGTCACTGAAACACCAAAATATGCTGATTTGTCAGTAGAAAAAATTACCACAGATGAGCAGCCAAACGTGGGTGATCAATTCACGTACACAGTCACTCTAAAAAACAACGGACTTGATACGGCAACAAATGTCGAAGTCACTGAGTTCTTTCCGAGTAACATTTCTGTGCTATCGGTTACCCCAACAAATAGTTTCACGCAAACGCGATGGAATTTGAATCAGGCGGGAGATGGCGGTGTCTGGTCAGTCCCAACGATTGCTCCAGGCAAGTCTGAGGTCTTATATATAATTGCTGAAGCGACATCCGCCAATGTTGCCTTCAACGTGGTCGCGATTAATCACAGTGATGTCTGGGATCCAAATCTCAACAATAATCAAACCCAAACACCAACTGATCCTCAACAGGCAGATCTTGTTGTTACCAAAACAGTTGATACGCCAAGACCAGAAGTGAATGCCGATGTGACGTTTACAATTCTCTTAGAAAATCTTGGTCCGACTGATGCCCAAAATGTTGTCGTAGCTGATCCCATTCCGTCAGGCATGACTTATGTAAGTGACACACCTTCAGCCGGCACCTATGCTGCTGGCAACTGGGCGCTAGGAACAGTATCAGCTGGAGGCACAGAGACGCTGACTATTACCATGTCCGTTGATGAGCCAGCGTCGGGTTTCGGACCAGTTTCAGTCATATCGAACACAGCAACTGCTACATCAACTACGGTTGATCCAAATCCTGGAAATGACTCTGGAACGGCGGTGGTCGATCCTCTGCAGGCTGATCTAGCAATCATCAAGACAGCCAGCAATTCCAGACCACAAATCGGCAGCACCTTCGACTACACCATAGAAGTTTCCAACCTTGGCCCAGACACCGCATCGGGTGTGTTCGTCAATGACCTGCTGCCGGCAGGAGTAACGTACCAATCAGATACACCCAGTAGTGGTACGTACGATGATGGAACCGGCATCTGGACGATTGGCACAATGCCAGCACTTGACCATCAAACATTGACAATTACCGTTTTGGTAACGATGGGGAATAGTGGCGGAACAGTAACAAATATTGCTAGTGTAGATTCTGGAACATGGGACCCAAATCGAACAAATAATACTACGACGAACCTTGTTGTCGTCCCACCACGTGGTGTGATTGTTGGCACAGACATCGGTTGTGTGACAGGACCATTTGTTCGCGTCATTGATCCCGATACAGGTGCTAACAGAATCACACCATTTTTTGCATACGAGCCAAACTTCCGGGGTGGTGTTCGAGTCTATGGTGCTGACGTTACGGGAGACAATGAACCTGACATCATCACTGCCCCAGGACCAGGTCGACCGGGTGAAGTGAAAGTCTGGGAACTCATCAACGGTCATGCTGTTGAAAACACCGCATATAGTTTCTTCCCATTCGGACCGAGTTACACCGGTGGTGTGGAAATCTCAGAGGGGTCCATTACGGCTGCCGGAAAAATTGAGATCGTAGCAGCTCAGAATCTTGGTGGGCTCGTCAGTGTCTTTGAAGTGACACCGACTGCTGCCAACCCAGTCAATACAACACCGGTACGACAACTGCGACCATTTGGATCAAGCTACCTTGGCGGCGTGACGATTGAGACGGCTGATATCGGCACCGTGAGTGGCAGCAGCGTGTCATCAGCAAATCCTGATGGCATCAAAGAGCTCTTCGTAGGAAGTGGCTTCGGTATTCAGGCTCAGGTCAGGGGTTACAATGGTGTAACTCAATCACCAACGCTCTTCAACTCATTCAATGTGATGGGCTCCAGATATAATCGGGGCGTATCAGTCGCTCGCCTGCCATCGAGCACGACGAATACGGCTGATCGAATTCTTGTTTCAAGTGGTATCGATGGGAACTCGCAGGTTGAAACGTACAACGGAAGAAATTCCACGCGTGACACCGCCTTCGCGGCGTACAGTAGTAGCCGAGCACAGGTGTTTAGCGCCGCGATTGATGACGATTCAATATTTAATGTGCAGGGCTTGCTAGGAACACAAGACGGTGTTCAAAAGGCACTGTCGCCATCCGGTACATTGAAATCCACACTGCCACAATCAACGGCAAGCTACCCACCACTACGGGTTTCTATTCTGAGAAATTAAATATTGAAAACGTCCAACGTTTTCTCCATAAATGGAATCCGGTATTCCTTCTCATGCTCGGTCTTCATGCATGCACTCATGCATTCACGTGATGATGTTCTTTCATTTCGTTCTGAAAATATCTGGTTCAGGTACTTTTGAGTCATCTTCAGGTATTTTTAGCCCATCACACTCACTCATTTTCTAGGAGTGACGCTTCGTATTGCCTATCATGAGAAAGTGCGTGTGTTTCATCCAGAAACGCTCCGACTTTGAACTTGATATATAAAACATCACAGACACAAAACATCAAAACACCTGTCATCTCAAGGAATCGTTATGACGTCACGAAGTTTCAAAAGGTTCTTTCCTGCTTTCTTCTGTTTCTCTGTTTGTATGAGTGTTCACGAAACTCACGCAGCTGATCAAACATGGAAGCAAAACCGTGAAGTCATGCCGGCTGTCACAGCAAAGCAATCAGATGAAGGTAAGCAAGACGCATTCCATGTGCTTGACGGATATCAGGTCGAAAAACTTTTTGACGTTCCGCGGGATGATCTTGGGTCGTGGGTATCGCTCACAACTGATCCGCAAGGTCGACTCTACGCATGCGACCAACAGGAAAAGGGACTCGTGCGAATTACTCCCGCCGCGCTTGATGGATCAACCAAAACTGTTGTCGAAAAAGTACCAGCTGAACTCTCCGGTGCCCAAGGACTCCTTTGGGCTTTTGATAGTCTCTACGCTGTCTGCAATGGTGGTGGTTTTCATGGACTGTTCCGACTCACTGACTCAGACGGTGACAGTCTGCCCGATCATGTTGAAAAGCTCCATGACATCGCAGCAGGTGGTGAACATGGTGCCCACAACATTCTGCTCTCACCGGATGGAAAAAAACTCTTCATCATTTGCGGCAACCATACGAAACTGCCATTTGATGTGACGGATGTGACCGAGCCGCAGACAATGGCCGGCATTCGACGCAACCAACGCCGTGTGTCAGTGGCTGCTGATGGGTCAAGTCGATTACCAGCCAACTGGGATGAAGATCAGATCATTCCCAGAATGTGGGACGGCAATGGTCATGCAACAGGCAAACTCGCACCCGGTGGCTATATCGTGAGCACGGACCCCGAAGGAAAGACATGGGAACTATGGAGTGCCGGATACCGCAACCCATATGACTTCGGGTTTAACGCGGATGGAGAAATCTTTGCCTACGACGCCGATATGGAATGGGACTTTGGTATGCCGTGGTACCGACCAACACGAGTCAATCACGCAACAAGCGGAAGTGAACTAGGTTGGCGCAGTGGAACAGCAAAGTGGCCGGCTGCCTATCCAGATAGTCTGCCGGCGTTGGCTGACATTGGTCCCGGTTCACCAGTTGGTGCTGCATTCGGATACGGTGCAAAGATCCCTGCAAAGTATCAGAAAGCTTTTTACATCTGCGACTGGACTTTCGGGACCATGTACGCAATTCACCTGACACCATCTGGATCAACATATACAGCCGAAAAAGAAGAATTTGTTGGGCGGAACGCACTTCCTCTGACAGATATGACCATCGGTACGGATGGTGCAATCTATTTTGCCGTTGGTGGACGTGGTGGTCAGAGTGAACTCTATCGTATTACTTACACCGGAACTGAATCAACTGATCCTGTTGATGCAAAAGATACTGCCGGGGCTGCCGAACGCACCATTCGTCGACAACTCGAAGCGTTTCATGCACCACAGAAAAATCCAGCTGCTGCCATTGATCTGGCGCTGAAGCACCTTGGGCATACCGATCGATTTATTCGATATGCCGCTCGTATTGCGCTTGAACATCAGCCAGTTGAAGCATGGCAAGCACAAGCACTCGCATCGTCTGAACCGAGAGCATGCATCAATGCCGCCCTCGCTGTCGCACGACAGGCAGAACAGCCAGCACAGCCAGACGTTCTTGCAGCACTTGATCGAATATCTGTTGAAAGTCTCGACAAGGATACGCTGCTTGATTTGATACGAGCGTATGAGCTTGCCTTCATTCGTCTTGGTGAACCAACAGAAAGTATCAAGCAACAGGTTGCAGAGAAGTTTGCACCGTTGTTTCCAGCTGGACACCAAGCAACTCAATCGCACCCAACCAAGCAATCAGCTGCACGCTGGATCTGGTCGAACGCGCAGGCAGAATCTTCAGCTGGTGAAGAACTGACTTTTCAGAAAACGTTCTCACTACCTGAACCAGTTGCTGCTGCACATATCGTCGCGTCCACAGACAATGGTGGTGATATTTTTCTCAACGGAGAAAAAGTTACATCGTGTAAGGACTGGATGTACCCAGTCAGTGAACCTGTGAAGGTACCGTTCAACGAGGGTACAAATACGATACGGGTTGCTCTCAAAAATATTGGGGGGCCTGCCGCCCTGAAAGTATGTCTCCGAGTACAACATGAAGATGGTCATGAAACTGTGATCGATTCTGACGATTCCTGGGAATGGACATCGGGGCGAATAGCAGGGGCATCATCACATGGTCATCAATGGAAACAGGCAGCAGTAACGCGATCGCAGACTACCTGGTCTCAAACAGATTCTGCATTCTCAAAAGATATTCAATTTGCAGAAGTGAAAGATGATCATCGAGAACTCAACAGAGCACTATCAAGTTTGCTTGTGGCTGTTCGAGCACCTGGAATCGTTTCAAAATTAACCGGTCTTTTAGAAACTGAGACCTCTGGTGAAACAAACCTTGCACCGAATGAGGCTGACCTTGAGCGTATTGCAAAGCGGAATGCTGGGTATGGTCGCGCGGTGACGGGAGTGCTCAAGAATCGAACCAACCTTCTACAGATTCATTACGCCTACATCTTACGAACAGTCAATGAAAAAGAACTCTGGACAACTGCAGATCGCAAAACCTACTTCACGTGGCTCAATCGGGCACAAACATGGACAGGTGGCAACAGCTACAGAAAATTTCTTGCCAACATTGAAGCAGAAAGTCTTAAAGGATTTACAGAAAACGAAAAACTCGCTCTTGAGACGCTTGGTGTACGCAAACCATATATCCCACCGCCACTTCCGAAGCCTGAAGGTCCGGGCCAGAAGTGGACTGTTGATGCTGTTCTTGCCTCAACCGACGCAGGCATGAAGCAACGACGTAATTTTGCGCATGGAAAACGTACGTTTGAGGCGGCCCGGTGTATTGTCTGTCATCGTTTTGATGGTAACGGCGGTGCCACTGGACCTGACCTGACACAGGCGGCAGGCCGTTTCAAGATGAAGGATCTCATTGAAGCCATTGTTCTTCCAAGCAAGGCCGTGAGTGATCAATACCAGGCCCATGTCATTCAGACGGTACAGGGCAAGGTGTATACAGGCCGCATTATCAGTGAGAGTGAAAATGACGTGACTGTTGTCACTGATCCTGAAGACGCCACCAAGTTTGCAGTAATCCAGAGGGACGATATTGAAGAAATGTTTGTGGCGAATCAGTCCCTTATGCCAGCCGGACTTCTCGACCAGTTGAATGAAGAAGAGGTTCTCGATCTCCTGGCCTACACACTTTCACGTGGCAAGGGAAATAGTCCACTTTTCAGGAAGAAAAAGTAGAGTGGTCTCATTCCACGTAAAAAACAGATATGAACGAGAGCAGCCCGTATTTTTCTATCGCGGCAACACAACCGATTCCGCATAAACCATTTTTCCAGTCCGTCCTTCATGGTATTGAAAAATAACCTGAGGATGCGGGTATGCAATGAGTCGCTCACCACCGAGCTGTTGTGGCATGTTAAATACATTGTTGAGCTGCACAACAAGGTAATGCGGATACAGACGCTGCAATCGTGGAAGATCTTCAAGCACATAGGTACTCCAGCGAATGTCACATGGTTGGCCGCCGGAGTTATAGATACCAGTCGCTGGTCGATTATCTTCATCAAGGCTCGGAACATGATTCACTGAGTTGTGTGGTCCGGAACAGAACTCCCAGACACGATCCGTAATCTGAATAGCAAAACTGTTATGCAGATCACCTGTCATGACGAAAACAGGTCGTTTGAGCGTATCCCAGAAGGCTATGAGCTTCTCACGCTCATCGAGAAAAGCAGTCCAGGCTTCCTCTTTGTTTGATGCGGCCTCAAAACCACCAGCACCTCGGTGGGGAATCATAAAGGGCACTGACGACACAACAAAGAAAAAGTCAGCGTCACTCTTATCCATACTTTCCATGAGCCACTTTCGCTGGTCCATTCCGAGCATGGTGAGATTTGGCTGATGCGGACGGCTTGTATCGTGCATTTGCCTGGCACCACGAGTATCAAGCAGAAAAAACTCACAGTTGGCGACACGGAAACTTCCATAGCTGCGGCGACCAATTGAGTAATGAACGTTTCCATCAACAACTGGAACAGGAAAGATTCGGACTCGATGTTTATCGAGCACCTCACGAATTTCATATACCCGTGAATTTGGATCGCCTAACGAATCATCATCATATCGAAGATCATTCACACCAGCCTCTGGTGTTCCCCAATGCACATGAAGATTCAACATCTCATCGAGAGGAAGCGATGTAAAATCTGCTTCTGGATCAACAAGGACATCACTCTCCGCTGTCAGCATCGCCTGACCATGGTGGACAGTGTGCGGATAAGCCGCTGGGTTTGCCCAGCCGAGATAGTCAAGCCATGCCCGAGTACCAATATCGCGAAACACCGCACGACGGTTCCGGCGACCAGTACTTCCTGCCCCCCAGATATCATTGACTAACTCATGATCATCGAATGTAAAAAATCCTGGAACCTTTCGATGCCATGCCGATAGATTCGTCCCTCGATCGAGATAGAGTTTGTAGTTTTCCCACACACCAACAATTGTTGGCATATCACGAACAACCTCCGGAAGCTGTTCGACATCGACTCCCTGCTTCTCAGCCCACGCGTCAACTGGTGTTGTACGAAGTTCCTCATATAACCAGTCTCCGTTCATGATCTGAAAATCAACTTCGTCAGCGTGTTTATCAAGGAACGTTGCATACGTCGGCAGACTTGGACCAATCCCGTGTAATGGGTTTTGGTTTGCACACGATCCAAATGTGAAAGAGAAATTAAAGAGCCCACGAGGATTATGTTTTTGGTCCCGCAGCGCATTGCTGTCAGGAAGGGTACGGAATGTTGCAGGAACACCAGCTGGATTTCCATCAATGAAGACGCTGGCCACGTATTCTGTATCCGGATCAAGACCATGAAGTGTCGTCCATCCCGTGAAGTCGTGGGCAGCTGTTGTTTCAATGCTTTCTGAAATACCGTTGAGCGATGCAGCATCTTTTCCGAAGTGAAACTCAATTGTTCCTGGTCCATTCGTGCGAGCCCACATTCGTACGCTTGAACTCGTCACCTCACCAAGTAGTGGACCATGTGTGACAACGCTCGCCGATTCTGCAGATTCTACTGGAATGGAATGCACACTACTTATGAGCACGAGAAGCGAGGGAAATACAAATCGTGATAAACGTTTGTTCTTCATGGAAATAAAATCTCTGGATTACGGAAAGAAAGGGAAGGGTTACTTCCGTAGGAACTATTTGAGTAATACGTTCTTCTGCAGTCTACCCCTTCAGAAGAATCAGCACGTGCGAATAGGCTTGCAGAAACACACCCCAAAAAAGCACTCCGCATCCTCAGCAGACTCTTCTACAAGACGGCCTAGTAATGTCTCTTGCGGTTCGTCACGATACTACACATGCAAAAGCCAGTCCTCACAATAAACGATCTCGCCACTGATTTTCTTGAGTGTCCCGATCGTCATAACACGGGTTCAGAAAAATGGGATCGCTATCGTGGCAGGACAACATCCACGGGAAAAGAAATTCTTCCATTCTGGGTGGCTGATATGGACTTCAAATCGCCTGACGTTGTACTCGATGCGATTCGTAAAAGAACGGACCATGCAATCTTTGGCTATACGCATGAGACGCCTGACTTTGCAACAACTCTGACTACTCATCTCCATGAGCAGCACAATTGGCAGATTGATCCATCATGGGTCATAGGCGTGCCTGGCATTGTGACAGGACTCTCCATCACCGCTCGACTCTTATCCCAACCTGGTGATGGCATTCTTACGTTGACACCGGTTTATCAGCCATTTCTCTTTCTTCCAAAGCTTGCAGAGCGGCTGAGTGTACGGGTCCCCTTGCATGCCGATGCCACTGCACAACGATGGACTATCGATTGGGAATCACTTGAAGCGGCCATGACGCCCAATGTGAAAATCTTTTGGTTGTGTCATCCGCACAACCCCACTGGCAAAGTCTTTACACGAGAGGAACTACTCCGGATTGCAGACCTGTGTGAAAGACGAGGAGTGACCGTTGTCAGTGATGAAATCTGGGATGATCTCATCCTCGATGATTCATGCCACATTCCATTTGCCAGTCTTGACCATCCGGCAGCACGTCGATCAATAACATTTGTTGCTGCCTCAAAAACATGGAATATTGCTGGTCTTGGCTGCGCTGCAGCGATTGTTCCAAATGAAGATTTTCGCAAACAATGGCGGCAGGCTGGGGGAGGGCTTGTCCCCATGGTCAACCCGCTTGGCTATGCTGCGTCTGAAGCCGCCTGGAAGGATGGTGAGCCTTGGCGACAGAAACTTTTGGATGTCTTGAAATACAACAAGCAGCTTGCGGTCGAGGCCATTCATGAAATATCGGGCATCTCCTGCATACCACCGCAGGCAACGTATCTCCTTTGGGTCGATTGCAATGAGTGGGTTGCTCGTCAACGTTCTGGCCAAAACCAACCACAACAAGCGTGCGAAGATGCTGGTATTGGGCCGTCAAATGGATCCGAGTTTGGCAGCCCCGGCTTTCTACGGCTCAACTTCGGCTGCCCACCGACCGTACTACAAGAGGGTTTACAGCGATTACGGGATGCGTTTGGTGCACGCAAAACTTCTGGTTCGTAGCACCGTTAATTAAGGGCCCAAATAGTATTTATCAAGCAAAAGCGCTGACGTGTTGAGCTTGAACAGAAAGAAGAATCTTTTTGATACATTTTGGGAGAGCGTTTTTCTTTGATACGCTGACCTTGGGGTTTTTGGGATATGGCGTCCCCCCCGTATAAACACAACGAAAGGTGACCTATGCGAATTCTAACCACATGTTTACTTCTTGCTTTTACGTGTCTTGCACTGTCTGTCTCAGTGAGCAGCGTTGCGAAGGCTGAAGAAAAGGCAAAGAAAAAACCTGACCCAGCTAAAATGTTTGAAAAGAAAGATGCCGATGGGGATGGTGCTCTTACGCTTGATGAATTCAAAAAAGGCATGAAAGACAAGCAACTAGAGGGCGCAGAAAAACGTTTTCAGAGGCTCGACGCCGATGGAGATGGAAAAGTCACGCTCGAAGAAATGAAAGCCGGTCTGGCTAAGATGGGCCAGAGAAAGAAGAAAGAGTAAGAATTCTGTACATTTGTGAGATCTTTTAGGAATTTTGACGCGCTGTTCTACCTAGAAACCATGTTGCTGTCTTGCCTATTATCTCTTTGAATAGAAGAATAAGAATGCTGGTGAGCCACATCTGGTGTGGTTCACCAGCTTGTTTCTAAGACATCTAGAAGGACAGTTCGCATGAATATCTCTGTGATAAATTCGAAAAGTTACGTGCAACGCACCAGCAGACTAGATAGCGCACGCCTTCTCGTTGTCTTCTCTCTCTTTTCATTTCTTTTTATTACGAATGTGGCACACGCGCAAAACCGTGCGGCCATGCAAAAACGATTGCAGGCGGCGAAACAGAAACAAAAGCAGTGGACACCTCCACCCATTCGACTACCAGAAGCTGTTATCGAAAAGCCAAAAAAGCCGGTCATTTCTGTCAAAGAAATTGACCGAGAGCCTGCCGCTCGGAAGAGTGTCGCTGATGCAGCCGATGCAATCGACACAATCCTGAAGAGTGAATGGTCTGCCGCTGGCATTACACAGAGTGAAGCACTTACCGATGAACAGTTTGTACGGCGAACCTATCTAGAGCTTGGTGGCCGTATTCCTCGTCTTGATGAAGCAAAAGTATTTCTTGATAAATCTGGTAAACAGAAACGCATCGATCTCATTGATGATCTCTTGACCAGTCCAGACTACGTCAGCCATTTCTACAACTTCTGGGCAGATATCCTTCGTCTTAAAGAAAGGCCTGACGTCCAACGCCTTGTTTTTGAACCCTACATGGATTGGGTAAAGCAGTCGATTGCCAATAACACACCGTACAACACATGGGTATTCACCATGCTCACAGCGGATGGCAAACTCTGGGATAACCCAGCTGTTGGCTACCAACTGCGCGATCGAGGTATGGCGCTACCATACATCGATAATACAGTGCGTGTATTTCTTGGCACACAAATTGGATGTGCCCAATGCCATGATCATCCTTTCGACAAGTGGACCCAAAAACAGTTCTATGAACTTGCTGCATTGACAAGTGGTACCCGTGATCGTGATTTTTCTGGCAAGGGTGGTGGTGGCATGTCGTCAATGATGGGCATGGGGATGCAGGCCCAGGCAGGGAATGCAAAAAAACTTGCGAAAGAACTCAATGAGGCACGTAAAGAAAGGAAAGTACCGGCCAGTACGCTTCAATTTCTCAGACTGAATACGACCTCAGTCAACTTCAAGCCCACGCCTCTCAAACTGCCTCATGACTATCAGTACGATAATGGGGCACCAAATCAGAAAGTTGACGCCGCAGTGCTGTGGGGAACGATTCCTGAGCAATATAAAGATGCGGACGGCCGTACGCAGTTTGCTGCGTGGTTAACAGCTTCTGACAACCGACAGTTTGCACGGGCAATAGCGAATCGCTTATGGAAAAAGATGTTTGGTGTTGGTGTTGTTGAGCCAGTTGATGATTTTCAAGATGGAAATATCCCGGCTTCTGAAAGTCTTTTGGAACATCTCACCGATGAAATGCTTCGTTTAGATTTTGACATCCGTGAATTTATTCGCATCATTGCCTCCACGGAGGCTTGGCAGTCACGAGCAGTTATTCATGAACCAACGGCTGCTGAACCATATCTTTTTACGGGTCCAGCGCTTAAGAGAATGACAGCTGAACAATTGTGGGATTCGACCCTCACACTTGTCGCAAATAATGAATGGGCCTTTCAGCGACCGTCAGCTGAGGAAGTGAAAAAGGTTGCTGCCGTCGATCTTGGTACAACGCAATTTGATGAGTTTGTAACAATCTGGAAAAAATATAATGAGGAGTTAGGGCGCGGTGGGTACACTAAAAAAATTCGCTCTGTTGCTGGCTATAAAGACCAGATACTCGTGCGATCGAGCGAACTGCCTCTGCAGACACTCCCACTGAGCCACTTCTTGAGCCAATTTGGTGTTGGTGATCGTGACTCGATCCAGAGTAGCAGTGAGGGCGCAACAGTTCCTCAAGTGCTAACCATGTTTAATGGGTGGACCACTCACACCATGCTCGAACGAGGATCAGTGATTTACGACAATGTTGCAAAACAGAAAACATCAAAGGGTGCCGTCGACACAATCTTTTTATCCATCTTGGCACGACGTCCAACGGTTACTGAATTGGGGCTATCCCGTCGAGAGATTGAAACATCTGCTCAAAGTCCGGCAGCAGGTTGTGGAAACCTCATTTGGGCACTGCTCAACACCAGAGAATTCATGTTTATTCAGTAACAGAGCTATTTTCGTTAGAAACAATTCCGTTTCCTGTGTCATTAAATTATGAAAGTCTGGAAACAGTGTTTCTGACAGGTGACCGGCCGGGACATGGACTGCTTCCAATTGAAGGAGTCACCAGCAATCGCTCAACAAACATGAGTATTTTTGACGACTAATAATGAATAGTTGTCCAAGATTAAGTAGATGCCGACGGTACTCAGTAGCAATGATTCCAACTGTCCATCTCGATTGTGGAACAAAAATCCATTAATTTGCGTAATAAATACCAGAGAATGACATAATAGTACTAGGGCTTCACTTTCTGGATGGTGTCGTTTGAGCTAAAATAAGGCTCGTTTGGCGAACTCATAGAAGCTTCGTAAGAATGATTTTTTGGGAGGAAACTACATGTCTGGTTCGTCACATTTTTCTGGACGGTGGCAATTTGCAGCGTTTCTGTGCATTGGTATTTCACTCCTGAATGTATTGGCTTGGTCTGCAGAACCAGATTCGGAAGAGGAATGGAAGCCCCCAAAGCTGCCTGAGGCTGTAACCGTCAAGCCAGAAGGCGCCGTGCTCAAGGTAGCACCAATTGATCGCGAAGCGCGACCGGACATCGAACAAGCAGCGGCACAAATTGATTCAATCCTCCAGGCCTATTGGGGTGAGAATGAGACCAAGCCTGGTGAAAAAACCACAGATCATGCATTTGTACGACGGGCGTATTTAGAGCTTGCCGGGCGCATACCCACCATCAATGAAGCTCGTGCGTTCTGTGACTCCACCAATAGGAAAAAACGTGGACAGCTCATTGACGATCTTCTCGAGAGCCCTGGGTATGTCAGTCACTTTTATAACTATTGGGCGGATATCCTCCGACTGAAAGAGCGACCAAGTCGTGATCTCTTTTTTGAACCGTATATGGCATGGGTCAAGGATTCGATCGCTGACAATATGCCTTATGACAAATGGGTGTACACGCTACTGACTGCTAACGGCAGAGTTGTAGAAAACCCTGCAACAGGTTTTCAATTACGTGATGCTGGCATGCCCTTGTCGTATGTAGATAACACCGTTCGGGTGTTCCTTGGTACCCAAATTGGTTGCGCCCAATGTCATGATCATCCCTTTGATCGCTGGACCCAACAGGAATTCTACAAACTGGCCGCTCTGACAAATGGCAGCCGATTCTCAGCGAAACAGGTTCTCTTTGGTGGAATGGGTGGAGCATCGTTTGGGCCTGATGACTCTTTCAGTGACAGTGCTCCCGCGTCAGATTCACCTTTCAAAAATGATGATGACCTGATTCCAAATCTTGCCCGGCTTCGCTACGGCATGCAAATGGCCATTGATGAAAAAAAGGTCGGGGGTGGGATTCGAAATTTTTATGGTTCACAAACGATGATGATAAGCAGCATGGACGATGAGTTCCGGCTGCCCCACGACTACCAGTATGAAGATGGTGCTCCACTTGATGTAGTCGAACCTGCTGTGCTGTGGGGAAAGATTCCTGAATATGCAGAAGACGAAGACAACCGAGCTCGTTTTGCTGCCTGGCTCACAACTCCAGACAACAGGCAGTTCGCTCGAAATATAGCCAATCGCATGTGGAAAAAAGTGATGGGTGTTGGACTTGTCGAGCCAATCGATGATTTTCAGGAAGGAAACATACCGGCAATTCCAGAGTTACTTGAGCATCTCACTGATGAGATGCTTCGTCTCAAGTTTGACCTGCGTGAATTTGTCCGATTATTGGTTTCGACAGATACATATCAGAATGTTGCGGTCATCTACGACCCGACGGCGGCTGAGCCACACCGATATGCTGGACCAGCACTGAAGCGAATGACTGCTGAACAACTCTGGGATTCGCTTCTCACACTCATCGCAACAAATGAATGGGCCTATCAACGACCGACTGCACAAGACCTGCAGACTGTCTACGGAATTGACATGTCTGTCCTGGACTACGAGCAATTTGAGCAGTCATACAAAAATTACAACGAATACAATCGAGATTTGAGTAGGAGTCGCAGTAAAAAATGTGGTTTGAACGGGTTGGTTCTTGCTCGGGCAAGTGAACTGCCGCAGCCGAGTGGAGCAAGTCATTTACTCCGTCAATTCGGGCAGGGAGACCGAGAAGCAATCGAAACTGCAAGAAGGTCTGCTACAGTTCCGCAAATCCTGACGCTCTTTAATGGATGGATGACCCACGCCATGCTATCGCAAGGGTCTGTGATTTATGATTCAGTCTCTCAGCAAAAAACTATGAAGAGCGCTGTTGATACGATCTTCCTTGCTGTGCTGACCCATGAGCCAGATGCTGATATGCGGCGTGCCGCTGAACAAGAAATCCAACAGGCATCAAGTCCAGCTGCAGGTTGCGGAAACCTCATCTGGGCCCTTTTGAATACACGTGAATTTCTCTTTATCGATTGACCAGGTAGTAACATTCTCATTGAAAAGCCGTTGTCGTTAGAAACGGATGTTCGGTGAGCCAAAAATAGACACATCAACTCACACGCGGTCCACATGACAGGAGTCCTTACTATGTTTCACAAACGTTACGAAAAACATGTTGAGCATCACCAAACCAGACGGGCAATTCTTTCCGGTATTGCCTCAACTCTTGGTGTGAGCGTCATGTCACCGTGGTCCCGTGTACTTGAGGCGGCACCTGCAACAAACGCTACAAAAGCAAAAAAGGTTATTTATTTCTACATGGGTGGAGCGATGAGTCACATTGACACGTTCGATCCAAAGCCAGATCGGCCAGATATTCAAGGTGATGTCGGTGTTGTGAAAACAAAAACACCGGGTGTTGTCTTTGGCGAACACATGACCAATCTGGCGGATCTACAGGATAAACTCGCTGTCGTTCGATCAATGACAACCGAAACCGCTGATCACCAGAAGGCCAGATACTGGTTACAGACATCGTACCCAGTGCTGAATAGTATTCGACATCCTTCGATGGGTGCATGGATTTCGAATGAAATGGGTAAGATCAATCAGGGACTTCCCCCTTACGTATTAGTCAATAGTGGTGGGAATGGTCATCCTGGTGCCGGATTTCTTGAACCCTCACTCACCCCTGTTCCTGTCGCTGATCCCGAAAAGGGAATCGAGAACACTGAGCTACCGAGCTATTTGACAGATGCTGTGTTCAAACGAAGGTTGTCGCTTGCCGATCGTATCGACTCGGGCTTCCGAGAACGATATGCAGGATACCAACTTGAGTCATACAACCAGATGTATAAAGATGCAGTCAAGCTTATGGGTGGCACTGACCTTGAAGCCTTTGATCTCACAAAAGAAAAAGAAGAAGTAAAAGAACGATATGGTTCTTCTAAGGTTGGGCTTGGAGCGCTCCTTGCACGACGCCTCGTTGAGGCAGACGTCCGCTTTGTTCAAGTTGATTATGGTGGCTGGGACATGCACAATGACGTCGCCGGTAGCATGGCAGATAAAGGCCCTGCTCTTGATCAAGCGGTCAGCGCACTTATTCGTGACCTTGATAGCAGTGGGCTTCTGAATGAAACACTCATTGTTCTTGCAAGTGAGTTTGGACGATCACCGGCTATAAACCAAAATGCCGGTCGTGATCATCACCCAGCAGCATTCTCCTATGTGCTTGCCGGAGCCGGTATCAAAGGCGGAGCCGTCTACGGTAAATCTGACGAAAAGGGTCATGGTATTGATGAAGACCCTGTCGGAATTACAGATTTCAATAGCACAATTACAGTCGCCTGCGGCCTGGACCCAAATAAGGAGCATTTTGCTCCAAATGGAAGGCCATTTAAGATCGGTGGCGGTGGTGACCCAATTTATGACGTTTTGACATAAAAATGGATTCCCTCACAAGATGACGTAAAAGCCGTGAAGTTCTCTTGCTTCACGGCTTTTGCATTTCTAGATTCTCTGACCAGATCGATGTCACGATCGACATCCAATTTGCCTCCGGAGAATTTCTTGTATGGCACGCTCTAAACAAAACTCTGCTCAGAAGATTCTTGGACTTGTTACGTATGGTATGCCTACTCCCGTGCGTCAGGTCGTGACGTCGCGTTGGATTGCGACACTCATCGTTATTGTGGTGCCAATCCTCGTTGTGAGTGGTATTCTTTCCATTTCATGGAATGGTTATCAGCCTAGCTTCAACATAGATCAGAAACGAGCCGTTCAGGTAGAACGGGATGTTGAACAACAGGCGACACGAGCCGCTCAGGAGTTGAAAGCATTGCAGGACTCCCGACGTCGGTGATAACCACATATGTTTTCACCAACCGTAGAGTTAGCTCATGCGACATGATTCAATCGACCCAGCGTTATTTGTTGAACACAGGAAGCAGATAGCTGCCAAACTGCCACCAAACAGTGTCGCCATCGTGCATGCAGCAGATCCACTCTCAACAAACGGTGATGGTGCTGTACGGTACGTGCCCGCTGCTGATCTTTTCTGGCTAACCGGTATAGAGCAGGCTGAAAGTATTCTGGTTCTGGCACCAGATGCAACGCACCCAGCACATCGAGAGATGCTATTTATACGAGAGCCAAATGCAAACCTGGAGACCTGGGAGGGGCACAGCCTCACGAAGAAAGAAGCCCAGACCATTTCTGGTATCGAAACCATTCTTTGGGCTGAAAACTTTTCTTCTACACTGCATCCCATCCTTGTAGAGAAAGCTCAGATCTTTCTGAATACCAACGAACACGGACGGGCCAGTTTTGAGGTTGAAACGCGTGATCTTCGGATGGCGCGACAGCTCCTTCATCGCTATCCGATACATTCATTTCAAAGACTTGCACCACTTCTTCACGATCTCCGCGCGGTCAAAAATTCGGCTGAAGTGGAACTCATTCGCAATTCGGTAGCCATTACAAAACATGGGCTCGATAAAGTCCTGTCGAAACTCAAACCTCGTGTCAAAGAATATGAACTTGAAGCAGAACTAATTGGCGAATTCACCAGACGACGAGCCACAATGGGTTATGAACCGATTGTGGCCACAGGAAAGAATGCCTGTACTCTTCACTACATTGAAAACAACAACGCCTGTCAAGACGGTGATCTATTACTGATTGATGTCGGGGCAAGTCATGCGAATTACACGGCAGACGTGACTCGTGTTTTTCCTGTCTCGGGCCGTTTTACAACCCGGCAGAAAGAACTCTATCAGGCAGTCCTTCGCGTGCTACAGAGTTCAATACAAAGAACAGTCATCGGCACAACCCTTTCACAATGGAAATGGGATGCTCAGCACCAAATGGCCGGAGAGCTTCAGACACTCGGCCTGATCAGTCAGGAAGAGTACAACTCTGATTCCATGGAAAATCCAGCGTGCAAGAAGTTTTTTATGCACGGTCTGGGTCATTCACTCGGCCTCGGTGTGCATGACCCGGCTCCGAGTAACGGACCACTCGAATCTGGGTGGGTCATGACGGTTGAACCGGGCCTGTATCTTCCTGATGAAGGAATTGGGATACGACTGGAAAATGATGTCCTGGTCACTGAAAATGGGCCAGTTGATCTCTGCAGTCATATCCCTCTTGAACCAGATGATGTTGAGGATTGGATCGCATCCTCGCAGAGCACGTGATAAACCCTTCATGCACCTTGGTTTTTAACTTCCGTCTGAATAAATCGTGCAGTTTTCTATCCGGGTTTTTGATCTCACTCACACCAGATGCCCTCGTGCGGTTTTTTTGGTACGATTCTAAGCTGTCCCTTACCAAGGAGGTTTCCATGCGTGCTGTTGCCAAACGTTTCATGGCGTTGCTCGTTTCTCTTATTTTTGTGGGTGTTTTAACTATGGCCGCTGAATCAGAATCTGCCGATATTCCTCTCCCAACGTTGCCCGATGGCGCAGGATCAACTGACGCATCGGCACCGAGTAGTTTCACCAAGACCGCGACCGGACTTGAATACCGTGTCTTACGCGCCGGAAGTGGTGAAAAACCAACAGCAGCGGATACTGTCTCCGTTCATTATCATGGTTGGCTCGACAACGGGACTGTCTTCGATAGCTCCTATAAGCGAGGCCAGTCCATTGAATTTCCACTCAGTGGTGTCATTCCAGGCTGGACTGAAGGCATGCAACTCGTTGCCCAGGGTGGAATGATCGAACTGCAGATACCAAGTGCTATTGGGTACGGTGCTCGTGGTGCTCCACCTGTAATTCCACCAAATGCTACGTTGCACTTCGTAGTGGAACTGCTTGATATAAAATAATGTCGGGTTGCTCGTGCGAGTTCGTTATGACTCGCACGAGCGGCTGCCTGCATCGAAACCCAGATTTTCTGGGAAGAACCGGACGTCCTGTAACAAGGGTGTTTCTTTTTGCCTGTTCGATGGATAGTGCATTCTGTGCTGAGGTACCCCCTCCATCCAATTGCACTTGCCTTTCCATTGCGCAAAAGCAGGTAGGAAGAGTATGATTGGATGTCTGTCTTTCATTCCGTCGAGTGATTCCTTTCGTACCAAACTCCCTATTTGCCTATGTCTGCATCTCGTCGAGCATTTATTACGGGAATCAGTGGCCAAGATGGTTCATACCTTGCAGAGTTTTTGCTTTCCAAAGGTTATGAAGTTCACGGTATGCTTCGACGCACAAGTAACCTCTCCAGAACGCGTATTGATGGTTTATGCGAGCGGGGTGCTGCATCGGAGGGTTGCTTTCATCTGCACTATGGTGACATGACTGATTCGATGAGTCTTGTTCGTCTCATTCGTGATATTCAACCGCACGAAGTATATAATCTTGCTGCTCAAAGCCACGTTCGTATCAGTTTTGAACAACCGAATTACACAGCTGAAGTCTCTGCACTCGGCGTTCTCGGAATGCTTGATGCTATCCGTGAGTTTCAACATCAATCTGGCCAGGAGGTTCGGTTTTATCAAGCATCCTCATCTGAAATGTTTGGTAACGTTCAGGAATCTCCGCAACGGGAGACAACACCTTTTGCTCCACGGTCACCTTATGGTGTGGCAAAACTGTATGGTCACTGGATAACAGTCAACTATCGTGAGAGCTATGGTTTACACGCTTCCAGCGGCATTCTGTTCAATCATGAAAGTCCACGAAGAGGTGAGAACTTTGTGACCAGAAAAGTCACACAAGCCGCTGCTCGAATAAAACTAGGTCTTCAGAAAACAATTACGCTTGGAAATCTTGAGGCCCGACGTGACTGGGGATTTGCGGGAGACTTTGTGAAGGCCATGTGGTGCATGCTGCAGCAGGATAAGCCCGAGGATTATGTTATTGCTACAGGTTCATCGCACTCCGTTCGTGAGCTCTGTCAAGTAGCTTTTGAACATGTTGGACTCGACTACCGTGATTACGTCGAACATGGCGTTCGGTTTGAACGACCAGCTGAAATCGATCATTTGCTGGGCGATGCCACGAAGGCTCAAGAAAATCTTGGCTGGAATCCCTCTGTTTGTTTTCAAGACTTAATTGTCATGATGGTTGAATCTGATTTAAAACGTGCAGCTGAACAAGGCGAGAGCTGATCCTCACACAGGCGAAGTGGACATGTCAAACCGTGAGATTTACCTCGACCACGCGGCAACGACACCTGTTGATCCGGTCGTAGCAGATACAATCTCTCGGGTTCAAGCTGATTGCTTCGCGAATCCATCGAGCCCACATCGTGCGGGTAGGCGTGCACACCACATACTGGATGAATCAAGGGGCAAAATACTTGAGTATTTTGACTGTCCAGATGCTACGCTCATTTTCACGTCCGGTGCAACTGAGGCTAATTATCTTGCTGTCCACGGCCTGAAAAATCCAGAACAAACTGCTTTCGGGACGAGCCAGCGAGATCACGAAAGCCTCCGGAATGCCGCACTTTCCCTTGCTACACACTCAGCAAACCAGACCATACTTCCACTTGATGAAAATGGTTGCCTTTGCAAAAAGGGTCTCCGGGCATGGCTCCTTTCTCTCGATACCAGCAGCCAACCACGTTCTCGTCTTGAAGATGCAATTGCCCATAACGTATTCCTTTCGACAACACTTGTTTGTGGACAGACAGGTGCAGTTGAAGACGTGTTAGGCATTCAACAGGTGCTGGGAGACATCGCCACACGGTACACTCTTCATGTCGATGCAACCCAAGCCGTGGGAAAAATTCCCGTATCTTTTCCTGAAACTGGAGCAACCAGCCTCGCCTTCACACCACACAAATTTGGTGGTCCACGCGGAATTGGTTGTCTCATCATCAAGAAAAATGTTGAATGGAAGCCACTCTTTTCTGGTTCCCAACAACTGGCGATGCGCGGTGGCACGGAGCCTGTGGCATTAATCGCTGGATGTCGAGAAGCAGCGCATCAAGCGGTTACACAGCAACATTCTGAATCGAGACGACTAGCGATTTTGAGAGAATCTTTTGAGTCGACGGTTTGCGAAATGGCCAAAGAGGTTGGTATCGTCCCCTCCATTATTTGTCAGAACACAAGACGGAGCCCGCATCTCTCGACCATTTCCTTCCCTGGCATTGACCGACAGGCTTTTATGATGGCAGCCGATCTTGCTGGACTTGCCGTTGCAACGGGAACAGCATGTGCCAGTGGTTCTCAGGAGCCATCGCCAGCACTTATCGCGATGAATCTTCCAAAGCCCGTCATTCAGTCAGCAATTCGATTCAGTTTCGGTCGTACAACCTATGCAAATGATCTCGAAACGGCATTAGGAAAAATCTATCGTATTCTCCAAAAGGGTTCTTCGGTCAGGCCAAAGCATCCCATGTGATTGCAGAAGACAGAAAGATTCCATAGTCTGACACTGTTGGGGAGGAGCCCGGAGGGACGTGGCTCTTTTATATGGCATGGCGGCCACACATCACCTCGAACTGCAATGTGGCCATCCAATGGCAGCTACCATATCTATCAAGCCATTGACTTTTGATTTTCTTGCTGGATCAACGTTTGATTTTTGTATGAAAAAAAGCGTTGATTTAGCCACTCAACCAACATGCCCAACGTCAGAACAACGCGGCCTTTTGGTTGTCGGCTTTGGGAGTCAACAAGATTCATGCGAAGCCTGGGTACTGCATGCAATACAGTCGTGGGAAACACCGTCTTGCAACAAAACAACCAGTGGCCCAGATAGTAGTAGTCCATGCAGGGTGTGGACACGGATAGAAGGCTCCTCCCTATCAACAGTGATCAGAAAATATCGCTCTGTAGGATCACTTCGGCCGTTACAAAAATTTCTATTGTCCGATGATCAAATGGCGGATTGCTCAGACAATATTTTGAGCATGGTTGTAATGAACCGAATTGACCGTATTTCAAAAAATGAATCAGACCAGTTTATGGCAGGTCAATGCATAGACCTGCTGCTTACACATTCCTCTTTGGTACTGATAACCCTCCCAAACCATCCCGCAACTCTTGATTTACATCCCTTTCTTTCTTCACGACTGTCTGCAGGGTTTTTACTTCACATTCCAAATGGGTCCTCATCCACACAACAAAAGAAAAAAAAGGGGTATGCAAAAAGAACACAGACTCTTCAGGGCCGAGAGCCTGATACAAAAAAATCGGGGCCGATTGATGTTAAAGAGATAGACACAGTCAATAGAATTATCTTCACAGTGGCCAGCCACTTTCGGGTGACGGAAAAGGATGTTCGGAACGGCTCTCAACGTCGATGTCACGTGCGGCCACGAGGTTTAGCTATCTACTGTGTTCGAGAAATGACAGATTTAAGCAGCCATGAAATTGGAAAGCTCTTTGGTGGTCGAGATCACTCTACCGTTCTCCATAGCTTGAAAGTCACCACAAAAATACTACAACAGGACCAAGGAGCTAACGCTGACCTTCGAGCAATTAAAGGCCGATTGGAGCACACGAGCATCTGTTGAGAAACGTGTCGTGAACGTGTTCAACCTGGTGACATCATTTTGTTGATTTCGGCATTTCAGGGTGTATCGACATTTTTGCACCAACTCAAGATCAGGCACATATCAGAAGTCTCACGCATCATCATCTGTAAACAGTCCTGTTCTGAGCCTGCCCCGGATAGGGTTCTGACTTCGTATTCGTGCTAAGCAATTATTCAGACAACACAAAAAAAGAGGCTAAAAAACAAACAAGTAACAAGTTTCAGACAAAACTTCCACATCTGTGTATGTGCTTTGGAAATTTCATCAGCTCATTTCAATGCTCTGTTTTTAAGGTTCCAAATGCTTCTCACGTTACATGATCAACGCAGATTTTATCACCATATTATCTTGGCGGAATGTGTATTGATACGCTGTATTACTCTTACTGCTGTTTCTCCTCTTCCTTCTTCTTTTCCTCTTTTCTTTTCTTATAGAAAAGATAAGTAGAAGGGATAAAGGAGTGATTGTCACTGTGGCACGTGGAGGTGCTAAAAAGACATGAAAACAAGTTGTTTTTAACCAAAAAAAATCTCATAAATCTGCTGTGAAACACGAAGAAATCAGGTAAATTGAGGGGTCCCTAGATTGCGTGGCATCCGCGTATCGATCAAGGGTTTTATTTCGCCCCCTTCCTCGAAACAGTGCCCTCCACATGAACTTGCGATGTACTCGTGAACCGCTTCTAGCCGCTCTTCAAACAGCAGCTGTTGTTGTGCCTTCCCGGTCAACAAGGCCGGTCCTTACAAACGTAAAATTGGACGTCGATGGATCCACTGCAGTCCTTTCAGCCACGGACTTGGAAATAGGCATTCGAACTGAAATCGAAGGTGTCGAAACAACAGCAGCAGGAAGCGTGCTTCTGCCTAGCGTACGATTAATGGCAATCGTCCGGGAAAGTCCGCCAGGCACAACATTTGAGATTGAGACCGATGGAAATGCAACGGTCGTCAAGGCTGCTCGAAGTCAGTTTCGTTTACCTGCAGAAGATCCAGTTGAATTTCCATCGGTAGCGACATTTCCTACAGATGCTTGTTTTGAACTTTCCACACCGTTGGTTCGTGAACTGGTTCGAAGAACGGTATTTGCTACCGACAACGAGTCGAGTCGATACGCACTTGGAGGTGTTCTCCTCGAGTTAACGGATGCTACGGTAGTGGCTGTCGGAACAGATGGACGCCGTCTGGCAAAGATGGAGGGACCATCATCGATCCAGGGCGGTGAACTGCCAGCGACTCAACCGATTGTTCCAGCTCGAGCTATGCAGCTCATTGAACGAAGCCTTGGCGATGCAGAGGCACCAGTTAAACTTGCTGTCCAAGGAAGTGACGTACTGATTCACACGGGACACACCACGATATCAGCACGGCTTGTAGAGGGAAGGTTTCCTCGCTGGCGAGATGTTTTTCCTGACAGACCAGATGCCGTGAGTGTCAAAGTTGTAGCTGGACCTTTGCTTTCAGCGGTACGGCAGGCAGCCATTGTTACGAGTGAACAATCCAAAGGTGTTGATTTCGGATTTGAGTCCGGACAATTGGTCCTCGCGGGGCAATCCGCAGAAAGCGGCCAGAGTCGTGTGGAGATGCCCATTGATCACAGTGGCGAAACAGTACAGATCAAACTTGATCCTCGTTTCGTAAGCGAATTCCTTCGAGTCCTCGATCCAGCGACTTCGATTGATGTCGAACTCACGGATGGGCAAAGTGCATGTGTCTATCGGACTGATGATGGTTATGGGTACTGTGTTATGCCGTTAGCGGCTGATTAGTCCCTCGTCATGCAAAGGATAATCACTGTGTCCTCAGTGTCTTCACATTGGAAAACTAGCCGAATGACAGACCCACGAACCCTCGGAAATGTTTTGTCGAGGTTGATGGCGCGGACCGGCTACGACCGGGAGCAAGGAAGTGATGCGTTACGTTCTGCATGGGATAGTGTCGCCCCAGAAAGTTTGCGAGGGGGTTCACAGGCAGGTGTCATTCGACGAGGTGTCCTTGAAGTCTTTGTAACGCATTCAGCACTCGTTCAGGAAATGGGATTTCATAAACATGAAGTCATTCAAAAACTACAGTCGCTGCTGCCATCAGAAGGAATTACGGATATTCGTTGTCGTCTCCTCATCGAAGCAGGTCAGAAGTAGGATCGATATGTTTCGAATCCAAAAAAATTGTTCATAAAAAATGTTTTTCAACCCACTCAATTGTTTCGCGAAAGGTGTCCATGGCTGAATCAGCACCATCCCCTGCAGAAAATTCATCTGAGGCAGGTTACACAAGTACTGACTTGAAGCATCTCTCTGACCGTGAGCATGTGAGAGAACGGTTTGGAATGTATATCGGTGACAATACGTCACGCGGACTTCATCATTTGGTCTATGAAGTCGTCGATAACTCGATTGATGAGTGTATGGCTGAATATGCTTATCGAGTATCAGTAACAGTAAATGTTGATGGCAGTCTGACCGTTGAAGATGACGGACGTGGAATCCCTACAGGGATTCATGAGCAACTTTCGGAAGAGATGGATCGTGAAGTATCGACCCTTGAAGGTGTGATGACAGTTCTCAAATTTGGCGGAAAATTTGAGAAGGGCGCGTACCAGACATCCGGTGGTCTTCATGGTGTCGGTGTGACAGTCGTCAATTTCCTTTCTGAGTGGTGTGAGGTTGAGGTAGCACGAGATGGACATCTCTGGCAGCAGGAATATCAGCGTGGTGAGCCGACTGGGCCTGTTCGTAAGATGGGCACCGCGACTACGACAGGAACAAAAACAACATTTAAACCAGACCCTCAAATATTTCCGCAGACGAAATTTTCGTGGGATATCCTTGCTCGCCGTCTGCAGGAATTAGCATTCCTCAACTCAGGCGTGCGTATTGTCTTCACCGATGCTTCGAGTGGTCAGACAGAGGAGTATCACTATGAGCGGGGAGTCGAAGAATTTGTTGAATGGCTCAATAGGTCAAGTGATGCGGTCCATCCCGACGTCATCTGTCTCAAAGGTGAAACAGAGGGTGTCGCCTGGGATATAGCCCTTCAATACACTGGAGACTTTACCGAAAACGTTCACAGTTACGTGAATAACATTTCCACAAATGAAGGTGGAACGCATGTTTCTGGTTTTCGTTCAGCGCTCACTCGTAGTCTGAATTCATACGGCAAGAAAACAGGGATCTATAAGGATTTAATACCAACAGGTGATGATGTTCGGGAAGGAATCACAGCTGTTGTGAGTGTACGAGTTGCTGAGCCACAATTTGAAGGCCAGACAAAGACCAAACTTGGTAACAGTGAAGTTGAAAGCATCATAACGTCAGCCGTGGGTGAGTTCCTTGGGAAATATCTAGAGGAACACCCCAAGAGCGCTAAAGCTATTGTTCAAAAAGGGGTCCTGGCTGCCGAAGCGCGTACTGCTGCTCAAAAAGCAAAAGCACTTTTGCGTGAACGAAAAGGCGCACTCTCAGGTGGTGGTCTTCCAGGAAAACTTCGTGACTGCACAAGCAAAGATGTTGATAAATGCGAACTCTATCTCGTTGAGGGTGACTCAGCAGGTGGCTCGGCCGAAGGTGGCCGTCTACGTCAATATCAGGCAATCCTGCCTCTTCGTGGAAAAATTATTAACGCGTATAAAAGTCGGGAAGACAAGGTTCTCGCGAACGAAGAAGTGCGTAGTGTGATTTCAGCAATTGGAGCAGGCATTGGGCCTGAGGCGGATCTAACAAAGCGACGATACGACAAAATCGTCATTATGACGGATGCTGATGTTGATGGTTCCCACATCCGCACGCTCTTGCTCACCTTTTTCTACAGGCAGATGTATCAACTAGTTGTATCTGGCCATGTCTATGTTGCGCAACCACCACTGTTTCGTGTACGGAACAAGAAGCATGTGTACTATGTGCAAACAGAAGAGGAAATGAAACAACAACTGCTTGACCAAGGCCTTGGAGAAGGTGTTTTTCTGCCTGGTGATGGGCGTGAACTGGCTGGCGAAGAGATGCAGAAACTCTGCCGGACGCTGGCAGGATTAGAGGATGCCTTGGTTGCCCTCGAGCGTCGAGGAATTAGCTTGCGCGACCACGCAGATCGCCGAGATTCGGAGACAAAAAAGCTGCCGATGTATCACGTCTTTTTTGGTGCTGAAGAGCATTGGTTTACAAGTCGGGACCAGCTTGAGGCATTTGTCGAATCCAAAGAGAAACTTACAGGCGGTGAATTAGAGGCGGGAAAAGCTGATGAGAATAAGCCAGGAGGGGGTGGTGCAGCCGATCCGGAATCCGCTGAACATCAACTTATAGTTATAGATCTTCATGAGGTCCGTAGCATCAATGCAGGGCTCACGGAGCTTGATTCTATGGGATTTGGAATTGAGTCCCTCATGCCGGAGGACAGAACGGGTACAGAAGAGCCTCGATATCTGCTGCGTCGTGGTGAGAACAAAATCGGACTCGATGATCTAAGAGGTCTCCTTACTGCCGTGCGGCGTGCTGGCGAGAAGGGGTTGGCGATTACCCGGTTTAAGGGTCTGGGTGAAATGAACGCCGAAGAACTCCGGGAAACAACCCTCGATCCATCCAATCGAACGCTTCTTCGTGTCACAATGGAAGATGCAGCCGCCGCTCATGAACTCTTCCGTACGTTGATGGGAGAGAAAGTCGAGCCTCGTCGGGAGTTTATTGAACGGAACGCTCTCGATGTTAGAAATCTTGATGTGTAAGAACGATCTATATGTCTTTATCAAGAATCTTGATTCGAACGTTCTTGATCCAGACCGCATAGCCATGGTCTTGAAAAGCGAATCCTCCATGTGAGGAGCGCTTGCCGGCGGCGCCCTCATTGAGGTTGGCCTGGTTTACCACTTCATCATTTATTGAAACGGTAATCCGATTGTTTACACACCGAATGTGCATATGGTTCCAGTGTTTTGCAGGTCTTGAAGCATTCTTTGTTGGTGCATGACCCGGAATAATTCCTCCAGCAGTATGGTCCCCAAAATCGGGTTTTGACCAAAGACTATTCTCGTAGAGTTGAACCTCTTTATGATGCCGATCTTGGAGTTGTGAAAGATCCGGAATGTGAAAGTAGAGTCCGCTGTTCTGATCTGTACGCCAATCGAAATCAAATTCAAAATTGGTGACGCCGATGTCCTTCAGGACAAGATAATTCTCATAGTTTTTCCAATGTTTGTAGTCGCGTTCAGGAAGGTGGATAACGCCATTATCTTGTAATGTCCATGCTCCTTTTGTTGTCCAATTATCAGAGAGACGACCATCGATAAGAGGAACCCACTCAGATGCCAAGAGCGGGCTGCCTATGAGAAAAGACCATACAAATAGAAGCATATACAACGTATTCGGTACTTTACGATTCAACATGAGGCCAGCCTGATGAGAAAGTGTTATGGAAAGAGATGAGGGCGTCTTCAGGGATTTGAATGAACAGACGGTATTGGAGGCAAATAGTGCCATGTATCGAAAGTTGCCGCCTGACCGTAATAGTGTCCGTTCTCATCAGTAATGTTCCAGATGATAGCCTGATCAATCTTGAAACGTTTTCCAGTTTTGGAAACTCGAATCCCCGAATAGTCATCAATATACCCATTCTTTAATGTTCTTTCCAAAAGCTGGGCGCGTTCATTTTGATGAACCGGCTCAGCTGTTTTTCGAGACGGTGTCTGAACGAAATCTTCCCAGGTCATTTCCCAGAGGCAGAGCGCTTTCTCGTTCCCATAATTCAGTATTGGATCGCTTTCTATGCCATGGGAAACAACAACGAATGGTACAGTAAATAAACAATGAGCTTGTTCTTCACGCGTGCGATTCCGCACGAGTAAATCCCTCCCTACAAGGGAAGAAAATGAATTCAAAAGAAGTTCAACATGTTGGAAAAGATCTCGCATAATAGGACCCGTACGAATGACATTCTTCAGTAGAAAAAAATACTCAGGTAGAACAAGGACTCTTATTATGACGAATCATCGTGTGATCAATCGAGGGAGCATACTTTTTTCCATAGGGATTTTGGCATTCGTTTTAAGCGGATCTAATGTATATGGCCAATCAGCTCTGCCGGTGGTCTTTCAAGATGATTTTAGCGATGGGACTGCACGATGGGAAACAACAGATGCTGCCTCATGGACACTTACGGACAAGGATGGTCGTCTAGCCTGGGGAATCAATAAGCGAAAAAGTGACTATCAGCCGAAGGTTCGAAGTCCACACAATAGGGCCTTAGTCCGAGACTTGAATCTTACCGAAACAATTATTGAATTTGATGTCAAAAGTACTCTTGACACTGGAAACCACCGCGACTGCTGCGTGTTCTTTCAGTATCAGGATCCCGAACATTTTTATTATGTTCACCTCGGTGCGAAGCCAGATCCGCATAGTGGACAAATTATGATCGTTGATGGAGCACCTCGTCGAGCACTGACGACAAATAAGAAGTCTGTCCCATGGGATGATCAATGGCACCACGTAAAACTTGAAAGACATACAGCGAGTGGAAAGATAGTAGTGTTCTTCGATAATATGAAAAAACCACTTATGGAGGCACTCGATAAAACATTTACATCAGGTAGAGTCGGTATTGGCTCATTCGATGACATGAACGACTTCTCTGATGTGAAGATCTACGGGCAGAGAGCGAGAACAGAGCGGTAGTCTTGCGAATGCAACGTTCCTCATGTGAAATACGATGGTTCTTTTCAGACCACCCTATTTCTATGAGGAGCCGCACCCGATGGCAAAGCAGTCAGTCGCCGACCTTGATCCTGCCGGTAAAACCGTTCTTGTCCGCGTTGATTTTAACGTCCCTCAGGACAGTGACGGCACAATAACCGACGATCGTCGGATTCGTATGGCCCTTCCAACGATACGATCCATTCTTGATCGTGGTGGGAAAGCGATTCTTATGAGCCACCTCGGTCGTCCGAAGGGTGAGGCAAACCCTAAACTCTCACTTGCCCCAGTGGCTAAACGTTTGGGTGAATTACTTGAAAAGCCAGTAGCTCTTGCAACAGATACCGGAGGGAAGGACTCGACAGAGAAGGCACGTGCATTGTCAGGTGGTGACGTTCTGGTTCTGGAAAACGTTCGGTTTAACCCCGGGGAAAAAAAGGGTGATGACGCGAACTACGTTGCAGGCATTGCTGATCTTGCAGATGCCTATGTGAACGATGCTTTTGGAACCTGTCATCGGACCGAAGCCAGCATGTACGCTGTTCCGAAAGCCATGAAAGCATCAGGTAAGCCAGCGGTCGTTGGTTTTCTTGTTGAGAAAGAAATTCAGTATCTCTCAGATGCTGTTGGCCAACCGAAGCGACCGTTTGTTGCGATTCTCGGCGGCAAAAAGGTGAGTGATAAGATTGCTGTTATCACAAATCTTCTAAAGATTTGTGATCATATTTTAATTGGTGGTGCGATGGCTTATACATTCTCTCTTGCTCAAGGTGGGAAAACGGGTGATTCTCTTGTGGAACCAGATAAACTTGAATTGGCAAAGCAGCTCCTCCGAGATGGAGGAGAGAAACTCGTTCTCCCGGTGGATACGCAGTGTGCAGATGACTTTTCAGCCGATGCCAACAAAACAATAGTACAAGCCGGGGAAATACCAGACGGCTTCGAGGGTCTTGATATCGGACCTGATACGGCCAAGCGGTATGTTGAAATTATTCAAGGCGCGGGTACCGTTGTCTGGAATGGCCCGATGGGCGTTTTTGAAATGCCCCCTTTTGATGCAGGTACAAAAGCAGTCGCTGATGCCGTTGCCAGTGCAACAGCGAGTGGTGCAATCACTATTATTGGTGGTGGTGATTCAGCAGCAGCTGTTGAGCAACTTGGCTATGCTGAAAAGGTGAGCCACGTTTCAACCGGTGGCGGAGCATCCCTAGAAATGCTCGAAGGCAAGGCGTTCAAGACAGTCGACATTCTTGATGAGAAGTGACTGTTTACAGACGAGCAATATCGTGGTGGCTGAACGAAACGCTATGAGTCAAGAAATCCTGCCACAGCTCAAAAAGCATTAAAGAGTTCGATTCACTCGTGAAGCAAATCGAATTTCACAAAAAAACAGTTGCGGAGGAAAACGTCCTTCCGCAACTGTCTTTTATCTTCATTTTTATTTAACTGCATCCCATGCTGTTGCCACAGTTATGGCAGAGGTAGCAGTTACCATTTCTGACGGTAATTGATCCGCAGTTATCACAGGCAGGGGCATCAATCTGAAATTTTGCAAACTGACTCTGTCTGTCGTCGGCACTGGCCTCGGGGTTTTCTGCCATTCTTAGCCCAGCACGCTCAAGAAGGGCAGCTGTTGTTCCATCCTGCCCTTTTCTTTTAGGAGCCGAGAGTGTCGCTGCCCGAGCGGTAACGGTGGCCTTCCCGTTTCGCCCACTTGGGTGTCGACCCCTACTTGTGGTGAGTTGTCCGCTGGAGTTGTGTTTTCCGTTTGTGGCTTCCTGCCCATTTGCATGCCCGCTCGCCTTCGTGGCGGCGGGCTTGGACTCACTCTCTCCATCATCTCCTGCAGCGGCCTCCCCGCCACTGCTACTGCCTGCTGGTCGATTTGCTTCACGATAACCAGGCAAGAACTCGGTTCCCATCCAGCGGAAGATGTAGTCCACCAAACTCTTTGCGACAGGTATATCAGGATTTTTGGTGTAGCCCCAAGGTTCAAACCGCGTGTGCGAAAACTTCTTGGTATAGACCTCGAGGGGAACACCATATTGCAGGCTCATGGATACAGCTGTTCCGAAGGAGTCCATTAACCCACCAATCGTACTGCCTTCTTTTGCCATTGTGATGAAAAGTTCACCAGGCCGACCGTCATCGTAGAGACCAACAGTGATATAGCCTTCATGCCCACCAACATTAAACTTGTGAGTCACACTCCTTCGCGTGTCGGGCAGACGTTCTCGTCGCGGTGCAGCGACGACCTTTTCTGCATTCTTATCACTCTCTGTACTCGTACCCAGTGGTTGACTTTCTTTTGAGCCATCACGATAGATTGCAATGGCTTTCAGTCCAAGTCGCCAGCCTTCGACATATGCACCGGCAATGTCTTCAGGAGTCGTTTCACGAGGCATGTTCACGGTTTTTGAAATGGCCCCGGAAAGAAACGGTTGGGCTTCTGCCATCATCTTGATATGTGCTTGCCACGCAATAGACCGTTTCCCAAGGCGAGGCTTAAAAGCACAATCAAAGACTGTTAAATGCTCATCTTGTATCTCAGGACAATCTTCGATGGTGTCATTTTTATCGATGTAGGCAAGAATATTTTCAACTGCTGGTTCGTCATAACCAAGCTTTCTCAATGCCAAAGGTACTGTCTGATTGACAATCTTCAGCATGCCACCACCAGCGAGTTGCTTATATTTGACAAGAGCAATATCTGGCTCAATTCCAGTGGTATCACAGTCCATCAAAAAGCTAATGGTGCCCGTTGGAGCGAGTACCGTTGCCTGAGCATTCCGATAGCCATGCTGTCGACCATCTGCGAGAACATCATCCCAAATCTGACGCGCCGCATCCCGTAAATGTGTTGGGCAGGCATCGTCAATTTTTTCAACGGCATCACGGTGCATTTGCATGACACGAAGCATTGGTTCACGATTTGCCGCAAAGCCTTCAAACGGACCAACCGCACTAGCGAGCTCGGCACTCGTGCGATTCGCTGCACCATGAAGAATTGCGGTGATTGCTCCACAAATACCGCGACCAGCGTCTGAGTCGTAAGCCATGCCATCAGCCATGAGCAGACTTCCCAAATTGGAATAACCGAGACCAAGTGGTCGATAGAGATGGCTGTTTTTGGCAATGCGTGCCGTTGGGTAGCTGGCGTGATCAACAAGAATTTCTTGTGCAATAAGAAAGACTCGACACGCTGCAGCAAATCGCTCAACGTCAAATTCGCCATCCGGCTTTCGGAACTTCATGAGGTTGATACTTGCCAAGTTGCATGCAGTATCGTCTAGAAACATGTATTCAGAGCAAGGATTGCTCGCATTGATTCGGCCAGAATTTGGACATGTGTGCCAGCGGTTAATGGTCGTGTCATATTGCACACCCGGGTCGCCGCATTGCCATGCACACTGTGACATGCGGTCGATGATTTCGTTGGCTTTATAAGTTGGGCCGGCCTTCGATGAGTCCGTAACCCAACGAGTCGTCCACGAGTCATTTCGCTCGACTGCTTCCATGAATTCATCAGTTAATCGAACTGAGAGGTTCGCATTCTGGAATAAAATAGAGCTGTATGCTTCACCATTGAAATTGGCGTCGTAACCACCTTTTTCAATCAGAACACGAGCCTTCTTTTCTTCTCTGGACTTACACTCGATGAAATCCATGATGTCCGGGTGATAAACTTTCAGGGACTGCATTTTTGCAGCACGTCGTGTCTTCCCACCGCTTTTGACGACACCAGCAATCTGGTCATAGACCCGCATGAATGAAAGTGGGCCAGATGGACTGCCACCTCCGGAGAGCTTTTCTTTTTGGCTTCGAAGGGTCGTTAGGTCGGTGCCAGTGCCAGAGCCAAATTTGAACAACATGGCCTCGCTACGAGCCAATTCCATGATGTCTTCCATATTGTCTTGAACGCTTTGAATGAAGCAGGCACTTCCTTGTGGATATTCATAGGGATTATCGGGTTGCGTTACGTCCCGACTGGCCTCATCCCAACACCAATTACATTTGGATCCCTGAACACCATATTGATGAAACAGCCCGACGTTAAACCATACCGGAGAGTTGAATGCACCATGCTGGTGAACACACAGCCATGCCAGGTCACGATAGAAGTTTTCACCATCCTCAGGCGTCTTGAAATACCCGTCTGCAATGCCCCAATCTGAAATGGTACGAGCAACACGATGGATCAGTTGCTTGACTGAATGTTCTCGTTCTGGAGTGTGAATTTCACCATAAAAATACTTGCTGACGACAACGTTGGTAGCCAGTTGGCTCCACGCTGCTGGAATTTCACACGCAGCCTGCTCAAAGAGAAGCTGACCATTTTCACCCTTGATGGCTGCTGTTCGAAGCTCCCACTCTGTTGTGTCAAAGGGACTCTCAACCTCAGTTGGACAGAATGTTGATTCAATTTCGATCGCCACTCGTTCGGGAGTCGACTGCGGGCCGCCAGTTCCTGAAGTTTCTTGTGAATGTGAGGCAGACGAAGCGACTTGAGTGGATGAATCGAACTGAGTCATGGGCAAAACTCCTAATAATGTGATGGCCTCAAAAAGACCTAACAAAGTGTACTCGCGTATAGGTTCTCAACAACTGGTATCGACCGACATACGCGTCTGGAGTGAATCCTTCACTCCGTTAAATTCCCTAAAAACGTTACAAAGATAAATGGCAGTTCCATCTGCATGCTATCGCAAGATATTGTGGTGGTTACTACTTCGACCACTTGATATGGCAGGGGCGTGAATGTAGCGGCCTGACAGCCCACGTCAAGCAGAAAAAATAGAACCCTCGTGAACACCCTATTTGGTGAGTTTCGGAACGTCCCGAGAGGTCTTCGAGCACGCATGTGTTCCGAACAAAAAGTAGTCCTAGAGAGGGGATCACCTGCTTTTGAACGCATTGGGGAGAGATAGTGTTTTCTCGAGTTCGTGTTTCCACTGCATCTTTTTGCCGACGCGTTGGAGACGAATCAGTGATAATGCAAAAAGAGAGTTCCGACTGTTGGGAGAGCGTCCGATTACTCCCTGTGGGCAGCGTGAGGCAAGCCGAAAATGAGCGAGAATCAACAACTAGCAACAATCCGTGTCCTTTGTCTTGTTGGCGATGCCTATGAAGATCTGGAACTCTGGTATCCAAAACTAAGAATTGAAGAAGCGGGCGGACATGTCACACTTGCTGGGCGGCAGCAGGGGCATGCATATGCTGGAAAACATGGCTATCCGTGTGTAAGCGATGCCGCGATCGGAGATATGGAAGCGGACGATTTCCATGGAATTCTCATTCCAGGGGGTTGGATGCCTGATAGCCTGCGTCGCGATCCTAAGGTACTCCAACTTGTTCGGGACTTTGCGAACCATGGCAAGCTTGTTGCCGCTATTTGCCACGGTGGGTGGATTCCAATATCTGCCGGTGTCTACCGTGGTGTACGAGTGACAGGAAGTCCTGGTATTCAAGACGATCTCATCAATGCCGGAGCTCTTTGGGAAGATACCCCAGTTGTCGTTGATCGACATTTTGTTTCCAGTCGGCGACCGAGTGATCTCCCGGCCTTTGGGTCAGCGATCCTCAGTGTGTTGTCCGACACACCATAAACGCCATGAGCAGACCAAGCATTGGGTGTGACGTTTGAAAAACTTGAATGAGAAGAAACGTTAGAACACTTGTTTACAGAACTGAGTTGCAGTCAAAATGATACCGTCTTGGAATAACCCCTGATGAAGACCTCATTGAGCTAGCAGGTGCTTGGTGGATCGCAGTGAAGGGGTTTGCAACGGTTCAACGTGATCATGTGTAAAATGACCCTTCAGTATTGTGTTGTTTTTGTTTCGATGCTCACCATCGCCATGACAACTGGCTGCCAGCAGCAGTCTTCGCCCTACTTTGGAACTGTCAAGCCGCGGCATGGTCCACAAGAACTTTGGATAAATAATTCGAGTGAACCGGAGTGGCTCGATCCTGGCCGATGCTCGGATAGTACGGGTGGTGAGATCATCTGGAATACATTTGAGGGACTTGTTCAGGCTCACCCCGCTACCCTGAAGCCACTTCCTGCCATTGCAACGCATTGGGACATATCAGATGACGGACGGGTGTACAGGTTTTATCTTCGCCCTTCGTTCTGGTCAGACGGTCACCCACTCACAGCAGATGACTTTGTGTTTGCGCTTCGACGTCTTGTTGATCCACAAACAGGAAGTAAATATGCCAGCAATGGCTTTATTTTTCAGAAAGGTTTGGCAATCAGTCGAGGTGAAGCTGCAGTCAATACCCTGGGCGTCCGAGCACTCGACTCACATACCTTGGAAATTGAGTTGGTTGACCCTCTTCCGTACTTTCTCAACTTCCTGAGTTTCTACTCGTTCATGCCCATTCCACAGCACCTTCTCCAAAATCTTCAGAAACGTGGTATTGACCAAGATCTGTGGACGCGACCGGAACATGTTGTCTGTAATGGAGCGTTTCGGATGACAGACTGGCAGTTTCGTCAGCACATGACGTTTGAAAAAAATACAAAATATTGGGATGCGGATTCTGTCAAACTCGATCGTGTCCGCGTTGCGATGGTGGAAAGTTCGACGACGGCAATGAATATGTATGTCGCTGGGGAGTTTGATTGGCCGGGCGGAAGTACTTCACTTCCTGCTGAATTTATGGATCATCTCGAGAGCTATAAAGATTTCCACAGCCACCCCTATTTGGGCGTTTATTTTTATTGGATCAACACGACGAAACCCCCGCTCGATGATCCACTAGTTCGCCGGGCGTTGTCTCTTGCGATTGATCGTGACTCACTTGTTAAACATGTGACACGTGGTGGGCAAATAGGCTCATCAGATCTTGTGCCTGATGGTCTTGCTGGATACGAAGGACTTCATCTTCCAGTGTATGATCCGGCCGAGGCTCGGCGACTGCTTGCGGAAGCAGGGTACCCAACAGGTCAGGACCTGCCAGGAGTCACGCTATCGTTCAATACGTCCGAAGGTCATAAACAAGTTGCCGAAGCGATTCAGGCGATGTGGCAACAGGAACTTGGGATTACTGTGGAATTAGAGAATCAGGAATGGAAAGTTTTTCTGGCAAATGCTGAGCAAATGAACTTTCAAATTTCTCGGATGGGTTGGATTGGTGATTATGCAGATCCATATACATTCTTGGAGCTCCTTACCGGTGACTGTGGAAACAATCACTCGAACTGGTCAAGTAAGGCATATGACGCTTTGTTAGAGCAAGCCAATCAACACAATGATCCAGAAGAGCGGCTCAAGATATTAAGAAAAGCAGAGGCGTTTGCTCTTGAGGAGCAGCCCTTGATTCCTCTTTATGTGTACACGCGAACACAGTTGATTAAGCCATATGTACGAGGCATCTGGGGAAATCACCAGGACCGACATCCTTGGAAATACATGTGGATTGATGATTCATTTGAATTGGATGAGGAAATCAGTGATCCTGTGAGCGAGTTACGGAAAGATGTACAGGTGCATGAATGATTCGTCTTCTGTTTCGACGATTGCTGGAACTCGTACCAACCGTATTGGTTATCGTCGTAGCATCATTTGCCCTTGTGCGATTAGCGCCTGGTTCACCTTTTTCGAGTGAGAAAGAAATACCCGCTGAGATTCGTCAGAAACTTGAGGCAAAGTATGGGTTTGATAAGCCACTTCCTGAACAGTTCATTCGATACCTTGGTAATCTTCTGAAGGGAGATCTTGGGCTTTCAACAAAGTACCCGCAGCGGACAGTCAATGAGATCATTGCAAACGGTTTTCCAGTCACCCTTACGTTAGCTGCCGTCGCGCTGCTCTGGTCATTACTTGTAGGTATTACGGCAGGAATCATTGGAGCCATTCGACAAAATACAGTATGGGATCATGCTGCAATGACCGCTGCCCTAGTTGGCATCAGTGTGCCAAGCTTTGTCCTTGGCCCCTTGCTTGTATTGGCAGTCTCTCTCCGGTTGCATTTGTTGCCCCCAGCTGGTTGGGGCGATTGGCAGCATGTAGTGTTACCAGGGCTTACACTCGGAACGATTTATGCAGCCTCAATAGCACGACTCACTCGTGGTGGAATGCTTGAGGTGATTCGTAGCGACTTTATTCGTACAGCTCGAGCGAAAGGTCTTTCGGAAAGACTGATTGTTTGGCGGCATATGCTTCGTGGTGCGCTGTTACCAGTTGTTAGTTATCTCGGGCCCGCTGTTGCCAGCATGCTCACAGGAAGTGTTGTGGTTGAAAAAATATTCAATGTTCCAGGAATTGGACCGTACTTCGTCGATGCAGCTTTTAATCGGGATTACTTTCTTGTTATGGGCATCGTCTTACTCTATGCATTTTTTCTCCTTTTTATGAATCTTGTTGTGGATATTTTGTACGGATTTCTCGATCCACGGATTGATGTTTCATGAAGAGTATCCAACAGGAAACTGTGGCTGGAACCAAAGCGGATGAAATCGATCTCATTGCCGGTACGTCACTCTGGCACGATGCTTGGAAGCGGCTTCGAAAAAATAACATGGCATTATCCAGTGGTGTCATTATGGTGTGCCTAGGCGTGGCATGCCTTTGTGGTCCAGCAATTCTTGGGATCATTTGGGGCTATGATGCACACACCCAGAATCTTGCATATGGCCCACAACCTCCGTCACTCCAGCATCCATTTGGCACAGACTTCTATGGTCGCGACCTCCTGGTTCGTGTGCTTACTGGCGCACGCGTGAGCCTTTCTGTTGGTGTGCTTGCGGCGCTGGTTGCTGCATCAATTGGCACGATCTATGGCGCTGTATCAAGCTATAACGGTGGGCGTGTTGATAGTTTCATGATGCGGATAGTCGATATTCTCTATGCATTACCGTATATGTTTCTTGTGATTATTCTTGTCACGATTCTTGGAAAAAGTCTGTTACTCCTTTTCCTTGCCCTTGGAGCTGTCGGTTGGTTGCTGACAGCACGTGTTGTGCGAGGACAAGTGATGAGCCTCAAGGAACAGGATTTCATTCTGGCAGCTCGGAGCCTTGGAACAACAAGTCGAGGTATTATTTTTCGACACTTAATTCCAAATACACTTGGTCCAGTCATTGTGACATTTACACTCACCGTTCCTTCGATGATTTTGCAGGAGGCATTCCTTTCTTTTCTGGGTCTTGGCGTACAGCCACCCCAGCCAAGCCTTGGCAGTCTCATTAATGATGGAGCAAATCAGATGCTGGTATTTTGGTGGACACTGGTTTTTCCAGGAGGCATCATGGCCATCATGCTCTTTGCACTTAATTTTCTCGGTGACGGTATCCGTGATGCGTTAGACCCACGGATGAAGATATGAACCAGAAGGCTGTGCACAACCAGAAGCATTAAAATCAGATCACTTTTTCTTGGCCTTTGCTTTCTTCCTGGATCGAAATTTCTCCCAAGAAATGACCTGTGCTCGAGCAGCATAGGCATCCCATGCCTCAGCCATGTTCTTGGCACGGTCAGCCTGTTCGTTGGAAAGATCATGCTGTTCAGACCGATCACTGGAGATATCGTAGAGCTCCCAGGGCTGATTAAATCCGGCAACTAATTTCCAATTTCCATCTCGAATTGCTCGGTTGCCTTCATGTTCCCAATAGAGTTTGCGCTTCGGTAAGAATTTTTTTTGAAAGAGTGGTTGTAGGCTCATTCCTTCAAGAGGAGTCTTATTTTTTGGATAGTCTGCATCGGCAATATCGACAGCAGTGGCCATAATATCAATGAGATGACTCGGTGTTGCTTCCATCCGACCAGGGTCAACAATGCCGCGTGGCCAGTGAACGATCAGAGGTGTCGCGATGCCACCCTCGTGTACCCAGTGTTTATATTTTCGAAATGGTGTATTCGAGACAGTTGCCCAGGCCTGGCCATACCCAATGTAGGTATCAGCGGGACCAGCCAAGACACCTTTGCCTTGTCGAACGGGATACCCGTCACGAGTCTGTTTTGGAATCATGTCCATTTGTAGTGCATCAGGCTTCATCGGAGGGAAAGAGGGTGTCGACGCTCTTGGGTTTCCGACATTTCGTCGCCCCATCCCCTCTGCGCAGCCACCGTTATCCTGCATGTAGCAAACCAGCGTGTCGTCGAATTGATCTGTGGCTTCAAGGGCTTGTACGATTTTTCCAATACCTTGATCCATCGAGTCAACCATGGCGGCATAGACCTCCATATTCCTTTCATCCCATGGCCAGTACTCACCGTGTTCACCCCATTGCTCTTCGAGGGGCCAGAGTGTTGTGGAATCCTCCGTCACAAGACCGTGCTGGAGCATCTTCTGATAACGAGTGGCTCGAATGGTTGAGTAACCTTCTTCGTAACGACCTTTATATTTTGCAAGATCATTTTCTTTTGCATGCATTGGCCAGTGAGCCGCGGTGAAGGCGACATACATAAAAAAAGGTTTTGTCGTATCGTGCTCATGAATGAAACGGACGGCATGATCGGCGATAGCATCTGTGTAATAGTATGAATCTGGTTTATAGGAAGGGTCTGCGTAGGGTGAAACGAAGGCGTTATCTCTGACCAGAGTATTGGGATCAAAGAAACTTCCGGCACCGTGAATCGTCCCATAGAACCGGTCAAATCCCCGCTGGATTGGCCAGTTCTTTTTGTCTCCAGCTTTTTTGGGTGAGAGTCCGTGTGTGATATGCCATTTACCAGCCATATAATTCTGGTAGCCGGCAGGCTGCAGGGCCTCAGCAATCGTGTAGCAGTTGTTACCAAATTCTCCACGATAGCCAGGGAAGCCCCTGTCATCCATCATATGACCGATACCAGCCTGGTGAGGGTATAGGCCAGACAGCAAGCTTGCTCGTGTTGGGCAGCAGCGACCTGTGTTATAGAACTGTGTGAATCGAACACCATCGCGTGCAAGTCGATCTAAGGTGGGAGTCTCAATTTCACCGCCGTAACATCCGATATCGGAATATCCCATGTCGTCGGAAAGAATCACAAGGATATTAGGCTGATTATCAGCACGCACAGACCGAGCAAGGCAGCCCATAAAGAGACCAATTGTCAGGCATGCACTGACTCGAAGAAAGGCACCCATGCAGGAGTTGGAAAGCCTACGCTGACATATTTGGGAAGTTGCTCTGTTATACGCAGTCATCATTTCAAACCTCACGCGAAGGAAGATTAAGAGTGTTTAGTGCTTCTGAATAAAAGCTTTTTCTGTGGCGACTGGATCACTGTCATCCCAGCGTTCTAGCCAATTCCGAAGTGCCTTTTGAAGCTTTTGGAAGGTTTGCTTCTCGCCGGTCGACTCTGCGAGATTCTGAAGCTCGTGTGGATCAGTTTTTCGATCATAAAGAGCCCATTCGGGTCGATGATGAAGACGATGGACCAGAGCCTTTTTATGAGCATCTGGTTCTTTGTGTGACTGTTGTACCCACGAGGCGGCGACATCAGGGTATTTATCGGTCTCTCCATCGGCAGTCCACCGAAGAGCTTGTGTCAATGTCACGTTGGATGTGATGTCCTGGTACTGCGGCGACCAGATCAGGGTATATCTGTCATTACGAATTGAGCGAATTGGATAGTTCCGTTTTTTATTATCGAGAATGTTGCAATTCGTAAATGCCCCGAAAGCATAGTGATGAACATCGGTGTCGCCACCCGTCCAGTTCGCCCACTGGCTTATTCCATCAAATGTCCACTCATCTGCGTCACCACCGGCTGCTTCAAGAAGAGTCGGTGCAATATCGGCGATCCACGTCATATTATTTTTTTGTGTTCCAGCTGGAATGACTTTCGGGAAAGCAGCAATCATGCCAACAGCTAAGCCACTGTCGAAACATGTCCATTTTGAAAATGGGAATGCATTGCCTTGCTCGGAGCAAAAAACAATCAAGGTATTCTGAGCAACGTTTTCATTCTCAAGAATTTCCCGAAGCCGTCCTAGCAGCGCGTCGAGGTTGGTGACTTCGGCAAGATGAGCTCCTAGTTGTTGCTTGTACTGAGCCGTTCCGAGCGCATCATGTGGCGTCTGAATCGTATCAGAAGAATACCGACTACGATCACCATGTGTGTATGGCCCATGGCCGTCGTTCGAAGCCACAACAAGACAGAAGGGGGCCTTTGCACGAACAGCTTTTTGAATGTATGTCTCTGCACGTATTACGGCATCGTCATTTGCATCACGGTCTTTCGGAAGATCACCAAGGTCGTCAAAAGGGTAGGCATCTCTTGGCCCAATATGTTTTTTACCCAGCAAGCCAACGTGGTAACCAAGTGGCTGTAAATAATGGGGCAAACTTTTGGTGCCCGCAACAGATTTTGAATGATTTGGCATCGCTCCAGTACGCCAGGCACACTGACCACTGAAAAATTCCTGCCGAAACGGTGCGCACATCGCAACATTGGCATAGACAGAATCGAGCCGCACACCATCAATCGCAAGCTGGTCGATATGAGGTGTGTGAGCCTGGCCGCCCCACGGTCCAAGTGAAGACTTATCAATGTCATCACCCAGCAGAATCAAGATGTTTGGCGGGTCTGCAGCATCCGCTACGGGGAGTAGGCTACCAAGAAGTAATGTGCAGACGATCGAGCATAGAAACAACAGGCATGACTTCATAAAATATTCTCTCAATTTGCAAGTGGCATGACTTCAACTCTGCGAATGTTTACAACGCTGCCAGGATCATGTTGCTGGAAGGCAAAATGCCCTTCAGTAAAGGCTTTTGAAAAGTCAAGGTATTCGTATAGCTCATCTCCATTCACAACGACCTTGATTCGCGTGAGGTCCCGACGACGCCACTGATCGTCGCGAACTTCTAACTCATACGTAAACCACTCATTCGGTTGTACGAGATCTTTATAGATGTTTAAGAATCCATAGAGGGATCCAGTACGAATTGGATCCTTATGTGTACTATCAATCTGGGCTTCATAGCCATCTTTAAAAGTCGGGTTTCGTGACGCTCTAAAATAAAGTCCTGAGTTGCCACCGTCATTAATACGGATCTCTGCTCGATAGCGAAAATTTTTGAACGGCCCTTTGGTGCAGACAAGCATTGAAGGTGTTCCAGTACCAGTCAAAGCACCATCGATTACCTCCCATTTGCTTTCTTCACTACCAACTTTTTCCCAACCGTTGAGAGTCTTTCCATCGAAGAGAGTAATCCATGTGTCTTCTTCAGCAGCCGTAAGACCGGTGCTCATGATCATGGTGGCTATCAAAAATAAGGCAACATGGTGTATACGTCGTGCCTGAAACGCTTGAGCGATACGGTCGCCACAGACACGAATGAGCCAACACCAATTTGAGAGAATGTTTTGGTAGATCATTGTCTTAACCATAATGCTTTTCCATGAAGATTCAGGAGTGTTTGTCTAAAAACTGGTGACGGTTGTTTTCTGAGAGTCTGTTCTTGTGGATTGAGTAGGTTCTCACCAATACGCTGCGTCCCGTGCCCATTATTAGATCATAATGTATCGCAGACGTTTAGTAGTATGATTCGGAAGAGGTTTTGTGTTCGAGAAGATTTTTTTGTACTTCGGGAAAGACCTGTGACGACTCATTCTGAAAATGTTCTTGAAGTCTGTGATTTACGAACTCATTTTCGTACCGATGATGGGCTTGTGAAGGCTGTTGATGGTGTCAGCTTTTCTGTAAAGCGAGGAGAGACACTCGGCATCGTCGGTGAGAGTGGTTCTGGAAAAAGTGTTACTTGTCTTTCAGCCATGCAACTTGTTCCAAGACCACAAGCTTTTCATCCATCAGGTGAAATTTATTTCGGTGATACAAATCTTTTGAGTCTTCCAGAGCATGAAATTGAAAAACTTCGTGGCGAACGGCTAGCCATGATTTTTCAGGATCCACTTACTTCGTTAAACCCGTATCTGACTATTGCCCGGCAATTAACCGAGGTCTTAGAAGTTCACCGAGGTGATACACCGACAGCTGCACGTCGGACATCTCTTGAGATGCTGGAGCGAGTTGGTATTCCGGACGCTGCTGAGCGAATTGATCAATACCCACATCAATTTTCCGGTGGTATGCGGCAGCGAGTGATGATCGCCATGGCATTGCTATGTGGGCCGGAAGTCCTGTTTGCCGATGAGCCCACAACAGCGCTCGACGTCACAATCCAAGCACAGATTTTGGAATTAATCAAAGATCTACAAACAGCTATCGGAACCGCAGTCGTGCTCGTGACACATGATCTGGGTGTTGTTGCTGGAACAACTGATCGAGTGGCTGTCATGTATGCGGGAAAAATCGTTGAGGAAGGAACAACAGCCGAGGTCTTTGCCAACCCCTTGCATCCCTACACACGAGGTCTTTTGGAGAGTATGCCGCGTATTGATACGCCGCTTCAGAAGTCACTTTATGCCATTCCGGGCTTACCACCTGATTTGGGAAATCTTCCAACAGGTTGCCCTTTTCATCCTCGGTGTGAGTTTGCAACAGACCAGTGTCGCAAGACGTATCCTGACAGGAAGACAATTTCATCGACACACCGTGTCTCCTGCTGGGAGGTAGAAGTAACCGAATGAACATGCCAGGGAAGCCAGACACACCATTGCTAGATATCTCTAATTTGGCCGTACGGTTTCGTGTGCCAAGTCGTCGCGGCGCTCTCTTCGCAGACAGCACAGATGTAAAGGCCGTTAACGGAGTCACTTTCTCCATGTCCCGTGGAGAAACACTTGGGCTTGTCGGTGAAAGTGGTTGCGGGAAGTCGACGACTGGACGTGCCATTCTCCAGTTATTGCGACCAACTGGTGGTCGCGTTGTTTTTGATGATGAGCCAATACATGAATTTTGGAAGAAAAAAGGTCAGAAGTGGGTATGGGATCACCGGCTTCTTGATCTCAGGCGTCGCATGCAAATGATTTTTCAGGATCCGTTTGCGTCTCTGAATCCAAGAATGACAGTTGAGACCATTTTGTCAGAACCGTTGCGAAACTTTGATGTGGTCCAAGGATCTGAACAACGAGAAAAAATTCAGCATCTACTCATGACTGTTGGTATGGATCCTCGGTGTATGCGTCGATATCCCCATGAATTTTCCGGTGGGCAAAGACAAAGAATCGGCATAGCTCGGGCACTTGCTCTTGGGCCTGATTTCATTGTCGCTGACGAACCAATCAGCGCCTTGGATGTTTCTATTCAGGCGCAGATCATGAATTTATTATCAGAGCTACGTGAAAATCTTGGTCTTACGCTTCTTTTTATTGCGCATGACCTTGCTGCTATTCGTCACGTGAGTGATCGGATTGCAGTCATGTATCTTGGACGAATTGTTGAATTGGCTGATGCCCAAACAATTGTTGACCGTCCTCAGCATCCCTACACACAGGCACTGTTATCTGCCGTACCAATACCGGACCCTACCCGAGAACAATCACGCCGACGTACAGTGTTGTCAGGGGAGATGCCGAGTCCGATCAACCCGCCATCCGGATGTCCATTTCATACTCGTTGTCCACTATCTGAAGAACGGTGCCGTCGTGACGTTCCAAGGATGCGAACCATTGAAACAGGTCATCAAGTTGCTTGCCATCTTGTAGAATGAAATACGGAAGTAACAAAATAGATAATTCATCTTTTTGGAGCCCATTCTTCAACAATGTGCAATTTTGACTTTGGACAATTTTTTCAGCAACCCAAACCTCAGTGGAAAACCATCTTTTACAAGATAACGTTGTCTTGTGTGATCGTCGCTACTTGTTGCGAGTGTCACTTCAGCATCCTGCTTGGGAAAGAGATTTCTGAGGATGATCAGGAAGCACAAAAAGAAAAGCTCATGCCCCTTCAGAATTTTATAGGCGGCTGGAAGGGGGTTGCGATGCAGAAGTTAGGTGGCAGCGCCCGTTGGTCAGCAGAGTCTGAATGGGCATGGTCGTTTGATGAGGGTGTACCAGCCATTGTGTTTGAGTTGACACCTGGTCGTTATTTCACAAGCGGCCGCATTGTTCCCGGAAAAGAAGACAACATGTTTATGCTTGAGGCAAAGCACACTGAATCAGAAGCAGTTGAAACCTTTACAGGCTTTATTGATGAAAATCAGCAACTTGAATTAGTCAATGATGTCATTGAGCCAAGTCGTCCGGCACGACTTCTGATTAAAACACTTGCAGACAATAAACGTCTCGTACTCACACTGCAGTATGGTTCAAATATAAAACGCCTTCAGCAGGGAGCAACACTTGGATACACACGCAAAGGTACTGTTTTTGCAACACGTTCGCGTCCAATAAATGAATGCGTTGTAACCGGAGGAGAGGGTAATCAACAGGTGTCCTACCAAGGTGAAACCTATTGGGTCTGTTGCAAGGGTTGTCTCAGCATGTTTGAGGACAATCCAGAGAAAGTGATCGCAGCGTATGAAGCCCGAAAGGCCAAGGAACGAGCAAAACAGCAGTCTCAGTGAATGAGATTTGTACAGTAATTCTTACGTTGACAGTACGAAAGAGCATGCTTGCATGCTCTTTATCAAGCCGCTGCTCCTGCCGTTGTTTCTATTTGTTAAATAGGCGATAATTAGGTGTTGTTCTGGGGGTTCGTGAGCAGTTGGGGGACATTCTCAATTTTCTTGGAATGATTCGATTGCATGTGCTGTAGTCGAGTTTCTTGTAGGCCGGTGATTTGAGATGAACCATTTCCAAAAAAAAAGACACAAGAAAAACAGGACTGGCAAGAGATGTACGCAATCACATGTGCATGTTGAATGTCTTGAAAAGAGACAAGTCCTCTCTGTAACAGATGTGAGTAGTCTTAGTGACGATCGGTTGGTGTCTCAAGCAGAGGACACTTCTGATCAGATAGCTGTTACGCGATCGGTATCACAGTTATCTAGAAGTCAGCTTTCCTCTCCAACGCGTTCCATACCACCAGGTGGCACAAGTCTGTTGCCCGATGCACAGCCGGCCGACAACTTTGTCCTAGGAGGAAGTGCATCCAATACTGCGACCTTAAGCGTACAAGTCAATGACGACCAGACTATGCCTTTCGACAACTATATTCGTTTAGAAACACCGACCGTACCAACGAATGTTTGGAATATTAATGTAGCACTGAATCCGACAGGTGCCCTTGCTCAAGACGATGTAGTTTTTGTCAGCTTTTTTGCGCGTGGGGAACCTGCCCAAGGCACCGCAACAGTACAAGCAAATGCATATTTGCAAGAAAATGGTACGAACAACAAGTTGGTAACAATACCAATTAGTGGCCACACTCAATGGCAACACTTTTCAACGAAAATCGAGGTTGGATCATCTGTTGGTAACGGTGGCTACAAGTTTGTCATTCATGCAGGCTTTGCTGAACAAGTACTCGAGATAGGTGGTCTGGAAATCCAAAATTATGGTCGCCTCGGTCATCGATTGTCTGATTACACAGTGACGGTTCAAGACAAGTTTGGCAATCCACTACCAGAAGCGACGCTTGATGTGCAGATGACCAACCATGGATTTAAGTTCGGCACACAAGTTCGTGACCAGTTGTATGCCATTACGGAAGAAGAATTTAATGCTCTGAATGACACTCAGCGCAGGGCGTTGACGCCCGACCTAGAAGATAACTTTAATATTCCTCGATTTATTCCCACGTGGACAGATGTTCTCAATCATCGCAATGCCGTCCTCGACACATTCAATCACGTTGTACCAACCACAGGTCTTCAATGGGTTGCAATTGAAAATAGTGGTACTTCGGTGCCAGAAGCAGCTGTGAATCGAGCAACGGCTGATGGCCAGAGCGTGACAGCAGCATCTGTTGTCTGGCAGAAGGATAGATGGCCGACACCTGAATCTTTTCGTTCAACAACAAACGTTGAAGGTGAGAGAGTTTTTCCTGATGCTCAGACATTCCATGCGGCGCTTGTTGATGCACGATTGGGGCCAGAGAGCGTATTAAACAAATTCAGTACAACAGGAACAGGACCAGAGATTAATGATTGGAAGTTATTAAATGAACCACTTCATGAGAGCTACTATCAACAGGTTTTTGTTGATGCGGGAATTTATACGAGCGAAGTCGAAGCGTTAGCAGATTATTTTAAACAAGCCGATGCTGTCCGTCCTGATACCACACTCTCTATTAATGAATATGCTGTTATTAATTCTCAAAATGATGATTTCGCAATTCAATATCGCGATCTTATTCAAAGTCTTTTAGATGCCGGTGCACCAATTGACCGCATAGGTGTGCAAGCGCACATTGCCCGGAACGATATTACGAAAGAAGATATTATTCGCCGACTGGATATTCTTGCGGAAACAGGACTTCCGATAGAGATCAGTGAATTCGATATGCGTGATGACGCGGATACGCCCCAACTCAATGCCGCTGAGCAGGAGCGGATGTTTCGCGACATACTCCAGGCATCGTTTGCTCATCCGTCTGTGGACGGATTCATCATGTGGGGCGTCTGGGATAAAGTTCATTGGCGCGGCAACGCTCCACTTTTTGATTCCGACTGGAATGTCAAACCGGAGGCTGCTCCCTGGTTTGACCTTGTTCATGGTCAGTGGAAACCAGATCTTGTTGATGAAGCAGTAAGTGGCACTGGTGAATGGGTAGCACCAATTGGTCTGTATAACGGCGACTATCAGTTTACTGCGGAAGCCAATGGTGTTTCTTCAGTGGCGAACGTCACGGTGAGTCAGGACGGGAATTATGTCATCACGGTCGATACCACGGCATCATCAGCAATCCCAGTAGTTGATCAGGTTGTGATTTCTGAAACAGCTGCAATGGTCGTTGGAGAAACAATCAGCATTTCAGTGCAGGGATCAAATTTTGACCCAGCGGCAACAGTCACACTTACCGGACCGGGCACGACACTCAATTCATTCAGCCGTACAAGTGCATCGACGCTTGATTTTTCAATCACATTGTCTGCATCGGCTTCTGAAAGTTCTCAAACACTTATTGTTACAAACCCCAACGATGGAACCGGCCAGAAAGTCTTTGCGATTGGAACGTTGAGCCCAAGCGATAGCCTTGCCCACAGGAAGTCAGATGTCACGATTCGGGTGGTTGATCAACTCGGCAATCCGCTTCCTGATGCGACAGTCGATGTTGGTATGACGCAGCATGCGTTTCGATTTGGAACCCAAATCCGTGGCCCACTTCTTGCGGTGACACAGGCCGAATTTGATGGGTATACCGATCAGAAGAAACAAGGTCTCCTGCCAAATTTAACGTCATTGGATCAGGATCGCTACACGCCAACGTGGCAAGACGTGCTGAACTATCGATCTGCTGTCATCAATAATTTCAATCACATTGTGCCGGGCAATGATCTGCAATGGCAAGCATTTAACGGCAACGGGTCAGCAAATCCGGATGCCGCGTATGCCCTTGCCTTTGCAAACGGCCTGACAGCAGGAGCCGTCCATGTTGTGTGGGAAAAACCAGAATGGCCCACGCCAGCAGAATATCGTGCTGGCGCGACATTTAGCGCTCAAGATTTCCATGATGAATTAATTACAGATCGTCTGAGTTCAACAGGTATCATGAATTTTTATAGTGATTCTGGTGCAGGCGTAACTATCACGGACTGGAATGTTTTAAACGAACCACTGCACGTCACGCATTACTCCGACACGTTTGAAACGGCTGGTATCTACACGTCGAATATTGAGGCATGGGCAGATTATTTTATCCGCGCACGTGCGATTCGGCCCGATGCGAGGCTGTTAATCAATGATTACAACATCCTGAATTCAGCAAATGATGCAGCGACGATTCAATATCGTGATTTAATTAATAGCCTGCTTGCCGCAGGTGCCCCGATTGATCGCATTGGTCTGCAGGCACATATTGCGCTAAATACCATTACGAAAGCAGACATTGTCCGGCGGCTTGATATTCTTGCGGAGACTGGGCTGACAATTGAAATCACCGAGTTTGATTCTCGTGACGACGCCGACCAATTAACACCAGCACAGCAGCAACAAATTTTTCAGGATATGCTCGAGGCAGCTTTCGAGCATGAATCAGTTGATGGATTCATCATGTGGGGATTCTGGGACACCGGCCACTGGAGAGGGAATGCACCGCTGTTTGACGCGGACTGGAACACCAAGACAGAAGCTGCTCCGTGGTTTAATTTAGTGCATGGGGACTGGAAGCCGAATCTTGTCGGTCAAACAGTAAATGCAAATGGTGAATGGATTGCCCCCGAAGGATTATTTGACGGCAGTTATGACATTACCGCGCGACTCAACGGTCAATCGACAACGCTGGCAGATGTTGCAGTCAATGGAGCAGGTGTGCAGATTGTCACGATTGAAATTGAAAATCAGTCGCCGACAAATATAACGCTTGTTGGTTCGACTATTCCCGAGACAGCATCCATCGGGACTGCTGTCGGCACATTTGAGACAAGTGATCCGGACACAGGAGATACGTTCACCTACTCTCTGGTTTCTGGTGCTGGTTCTACAAACAACGACAGTTTTAGAGTTTCAGGAAACTGCATTGCAGACACATGCAACCTTTGGTTCATCAGGTATTCAGTCCATTCGCGTGCGTTCAATCGATCAGGGTGGGCTATCGTTCGAGCAGTCTTTTACTATTACAGTGAGCGAGGTTGATGTATTCAACGATACTGCCAACACTTGATGCGCATAAGTGATGAGAGAATTAATGAAAATAACCTAGGGCAGACGATCAATTTGACAGGAATTACTGCTGGTAATGGGGAATCTCAGCCTCTTTGGGTCACCAGCACAAGTAACAACACTGGCCTGATCCCTCATCCAGTCATGAACTACGCCTCTTCAAATCCAACAGGGAGTATTGTTTTTACGCCCGTTGCTAATCAGAGTGGCACAGCCACGATTACGGTGAGAGTCGAAGACGGTGGTCTTGATAACGACCTTGGCACATCGGAAGACAACGGCACTGTTCAACAGACATTTCAGGTAATGGTGCTTGAGGTTCTTGCTGCTACAGCCCCAGCCATCTTGGCGAAGGACAGTGCTGATAATCTGTATGTCGATACTCAGCCAGTGCTCTATCAAGGACAACCGGTGCCTCAGGCATTCTTTGGACACACTGTTGTTGGTGTGGATACAAGTAATTCAGCGAATGCCTTGCTGCTACAGTCTTTAGTGGCAGATGGTAACCCGCCAACGCATCGCTTGCTGACTGATGAAACATGGAGAATTAATGGCATATTTAATTCGCTGCAGAATGAGTCATCCCCAAGTCTTGATATCTCCGGTCGTGAAATATCAAGCATAGTGAATGTTGCTGCAGTAGTCGGCGCATATGAAATCAATGGTGTAAAGAATCCAATACTTTTTGTTCGTCGCGGTCAGACCTACACATTCAATCTGAATACACCAAGCCATCCCTTCTATCTACAGACCATGGGCAATGGCCATCAGTCGGCAGATATCTATAGTCGTGGCTTTTCAGGCAATGGGCAGACAAGTGGTGAGTATCAATGGGTGGTTCCGCAGGACGCACCAGACGAACTCTTCTATCAGTGCAAATTCCACTCAGTCATGTTCGGCAAGATCATTGTGATGGACTAAGACAGTACGGAAACACAAACGGAAGCAAAGCGTGTGACCTCGAGAGAAGCCCTTCTTCTCAATCAAATGATTTGAGCGCAGCAGTCCTGTCTGGTATCGCTTAGAAGGATGATCGGACCATGATGCTCTACTTTTGAAATTCAAGAATCCATTTTTGATGATGCTTCTTTCATGCTCTCTTGAGAATCGATCAGAATCGTGACCGGTCCATCATTGATAAGAGCAACCTGCATATCAGCAGCAAATGTTCCGTGAGCCGGTGCACTCCCAGTGAGAAGTTCTATTTTTTGGAGAAACTCTTCGTAGCGTGGTATCGCTTCATCCGGCTTGGCAGCCTGAAAAAAACTCGGTCGATTGCCTTTTTGAGTATCCGCGAAGAGTGTGAATTGACTGACGACAAGAATGTCACCCTGAATGTCTTGGATATCCTTGTTCATCCGTTCTTGTTCGTCCGGAAAGATTCTCAGTCGAGCAATTTTTCCAGCAAGCCACTGTACGTCTACTGATGTATCACCGGCTTCCACACCCAAGAAAATAAGGAGCCCTCTGCCAATGGTGGCTGTTTCGTTTTGGCCTATCGTGACACATGCTTTTGAGACGCGTTGGATCACCGCTCGCATGGGAAAAGTTCCTACTGGTATTCTATGTTTTGGTTGCTCCGTCAGATGAACAAAGCAACTCAAATCAACTTCACTTTGGAAAAGCCGTGTCAGTTAAGTTATCTCACAATGCCATCGGAGAAGGCCAGACACTAGTGATCTTACATGGCCTTTTTGGTTCAAAAAGAAATTGGTCGTCAATAGCCCGGCAACTTTCAGACACGTTTCGAGTTCTGACGATAGATCTTCGCAATCATGGCGAAAGTCCATGGGATGATATCCATGATTACCCATCCATGGCTGAAGATGTCGCCACTCTTATTGAGAACGAGTGTTCGGAGCCGGCTCTTGTCCTTGGTCACAGCATGGGTGGAAAAGTGGCAATGTATCTTTCACTTGTGTGGCCTCATCTGGTGAATCAACTCATCGTTGTTGATATTCCACCAGCACGTTCTTCAGGTACACCGATTGACTACGTGCATGCGATGCAGAAAGTTCCACTTGCGACGCTTTCCCATCGTCGAGACGTCGAACTGGCTCTGGCAGATATGATTCCCGATCCAAAAGTTCGGGGTTTCTTAGTTACAAATATTATGAGTCGGCCAGAGGGACTTACATGGATCGCTAACCTTGATGCAATTGAACAGCATTTTGACCAGATTCTTGATTGGCCGGATTCACTAAAAGGTCGTCAATTTTTTCGCCCGACTCTTTTCCTTGAAGGAGAGCACTCAACCTTTGTCGGTCCCGAGCATGCGGAAGTCATTCAACACTTCTTCCCAGCGGCACATCAACAGGTTATTGAGAACGCTGGTCACTGGGTGCACGTCGAGAATACAGCGGCGTTTCTGCATGCTGTACGAGCATTTGTAGAATCGTCATGATGTAGTCGTATTAGAACGGGCAGGAGGACTTCCAACACATGATTTCATCAGTTACTGGATGTGAAAACTGTATTTCTCGAGCATGAAGAAGAAGGCGGCCTGCAGCTGCAAGAGCAGTGGTATCTGCATATAACGGATCACCAAGAATAGGATGATCGACAGAAGCAAGATGAAGCCGTATTTGATGAGAACGACCTGTGAGGGGTTCAATCTGAAGACGAGCATGACCACTCTGGTTTTCGAGCACGCTCCACGATGTTTCAGAAAAGCGGCCGTTTTCGTGATCAATTTTGTAACGTGGCGGCCGTGTCAGATCTCGTCCAATCGGCAGTGTAATGCACCCTGAGTGTTCTGTAGGGGTTCCCTGCACAATGCACTCGTACACTTTTTGAACTTTGCGCTCTTCAAACTGAAGACCGATATTTCGCTGCGACGCTTTATCAAGGGCCATGATCATGAGCCCTGAGGTATCCCGATCAAGACGATGGACAACAAGCGCTGTTGGAAATCGTGTCTGAATGCGGCTGGAAAGACAGTCTTGTAAATCTGGCCCTCGTCCGGGAACGGAAAGCAGCCCGGAAGGTTTTTCAAGTACCAAAATATTTGCATCGTGGTAGTGAACCAGAAGGTTGTCACTCGGATGCATGAATTGGACCTTTGAAACGTGGTGAAAAACTATTGCGGGCACGATATGTGACTCATGCCATATCTGGGATTGGATATATGTGTCCTAATACCAGACGCCTAACCGCACGAGAAACGTGTCACTGGGACGATAGTCAGCTGTATCAGTCACATAATATTCGACGAGCCGACCAGTCACCCAGCCGGTCTCTAGACGCCAGCTGATTCCAAGATCTGCAGGTCTTCGCTCCCATCCGGCCAGCAAACGATAATCGTGATAGACCACAATGTCATCCGCACCAGAGTCTCGACGAACAGCCCACTGATTTCCCCCAAATTCACCGGCAAGATAAACCCATTGAGCGGCCCGTGATGTTTCTTTGATTCGCCAGGCGAGACGAGGTCGTGGAAAAATCAACTCAAAGCGTCGATCATCACTCGGAGTCCAGAGAAGGCCACCAGCGGGTAGAAGATTGACGTCATAACGATCAAGATAGATGACACCAGCAACAACACGGAGATCTTCACGAGCCTCCCAGGCACCGAATCCGTGACCTGTCACTCGAAATGCCTGAGCACTGTCATTCACAAAGTCGCTGTACCAGCCGGGTGCGACTGCAAGATCGACACCCAAACGCTGACCAATTTTTCGCATCCAGCGGGCCTGAATCCATGACTCGTAGAGTGTTGCCGGAAGACCAGGATCCATTGGTCCACTTGCCTCATCCACAAACGTCCAGCCAAAACCGGGAGTAATCAGGAGCGGTGAATCAACTGTCGGTGCAGGCATGCCGAGAGTGAGACTCATGTCGAGCGTAGCAAGGCCAAGACCGCTGCTACCCAGCCGAGGTAATTCGGTGGTTGTGAGAATGAGTTGCTGGAGGGCTCCAGGCTTTGCACCGGGAGGAAGTTTTCGACCGGGTGGATTATTTTCCTGTCGTGGCTGACCGGGTGGCGCAACATCGTCTGGTAGAAGTGGCTCGGTCAGGTCTTGGGGATCACCGAGTGCAGCAAAGCGAATTTTTTCAAAGAAACTGGTATCAATCGACTCGACCGGCGGAAGTGGGATAATTTCATCGTCGGAAGCAAACAAATCACATGGCTGAAATGCAAGACATACGATGAGAACCAACAATGAAATATCAGAACGCTTTTGAGAAGCCATGCTCTTCTCCACACGCGTTAGTAGGCAAGGCCTAAACGAAACATAATGGTGCTTGGCAGATCATTAATTTGCTGGAATCGTTGCGGTCCTAAGTCATTCACATAGAAGAGCTGTCGATAAAAAGCATAGCCAATTTCAAAATTCCCAGAAAAACCGGTTGTGGCAAGAGGAACCCACTCTGTGCCAAGTGAGATTCGAATGTCGTTGTAGTCGAAGTTCTGAACGAATCCATTCGTTCCGTCGGCATTGACAGTGCGAAACGTCCAGCGACCACCACCGTATTCACCAGCGACATAGCCCCACCAAGCATGTCGGCGCGTTTGTCCAAAACGCCACATAGCTCGTGGAGCTGGAAAGAAGACGTCATATCGAGATGTTGCGTTTGGTGTCCATGTAAACCCAACGGCTGGTAATATCTTCACCTGGTTTCGATCGAGGTAGATGACACCCAGTTTACCTTGAAAAGTTGGTGTCATATTTAACGTGCCGATTGCTCGTCCCATGACACGCCAGCTATCCGTGACAAAGACATCCCAGTTTGTATAGAAGCCAACTCGGATTCCAAATTCTGCACCGAATAGCGGCGTGAATTGTGGATTCCATGCTGTATCAATAAAGCTGTCATACGTATTTCCGGGAAGTTGAGGAGCAAGAGTATTGGTGCTTGGAAATGCATTGGATTCCGGACCACCCCATAATTGCAAACCAAAGCCAGGGGTTATCAACAGAGGAGCCTGGTTTATATTCGCTGGTGAATTCATGAAAAACGGAAGTGCGAACGTTGCTGATGTATCGAGTTCGTTCACAGCGACCGAGTTTCCCCGACCAGTTCCAAGAACGTAGGTCCAACTTCCTCGCACTCCCTGATATGCCCGCGTTGATTGCTGGTAGGTCTGCTGAAACCATTCGCTTTGCTGCGTTGGTGGTTGTGGGTAGCCAACTGGGAGCGAGGAATTAGTCGGAACGATAGGGGGTGGTGCTGTTGAGTAGCCCGGGTAACCAGGTTGTCCATTCACAGCCGATGTGGCCCATGTTGGTGGCGGATTTGTTCCTGGGTTGGTCGCTGGAACAGGATAGATCTGGCTCGCCTGGGGCCCGTACGGGTCCCAGGCAGGGGGCGGAGGAGAAAGCGGATAGCCGTACGGTGATGCCTGTGCAATTCTGTCGAGGGACGAAGCAGCAGGTGGGGGAAGCTGTACGGTTTGCGCAGCGATATTGGTATCTGCCATGGATGCAGATATGCCGATGATCAAGACAATGAGTGAAAAGAGCTGTACTCGCACGCGGTCGACGACCCATGCAGCAGGAGGTTGGTTGGGGCCATCCAGAAAGTTCCGAATGCCGACCCCAACTCTTCGTGGGGGGGTACCGCGCCGGTGCTGTATGGGTCAACATCGCCACCGTCCCATCACTTTTTCTGTACCCTACTATGGTCTTTAGTTCACGTAGACTTCCCTCTTTGACAGACTTTTTGTCTGATGAAGCAAGCTGATAGGCCTCTTCATTGGTCTCTTGTGCCGGATTGGTTTCCCTTCATTGATTTCGAATGCACGGCGATACTCATTCGCGCGTGTGCGTATGGTGATTCAAGGCAGGTTCTGATGACGAAAATTGGAGACACGGAACGCCTGAAACAGGTGACGAAACTTGGGACCATTGAGTGTCACACAGAGCTCGAATCGACAATGGATCGAGCGAAAGAACTCGCTGTCGAGGCATCTGTACCCCTTCCAGCTTTGGTGACAGCGATTCATCAAAAATCTGGTCGAGGTCGTCGCGGTGCTGGCTGGTGGCAGCCGCCAGGGAGTGTGGCAATGACACTCATTATAGAAATACCGTCAAAAGAAAACCTTCCAGGAGGTGTCCTGCCTCTTTGGTCACTCGCGTGTGGACTGGCTGTGGCGGAGTCTCTTCATCAACTCAATCCAGATCTGAAACCCCATGTGCGTTGGCCAAATGATATAGAAATCAATGGTCGTAAGATTGGAGGCCTTTTACTCGAAGCAACAACACAAAAACTACTCATTGGTGTTGGAATAAATACGGATGGTTCGAAGGAGAACGCACCAAAGGAACTCCACAATCGACTCATCACAATACCGGACGTCTTGGGTCACACCATCTCACATGACGATCTACTCGTGATCCTCATTCCACAGCTATTGAATACTGTTCTTGATACGATCAATCCCGAAAAACGGGTGTCAATTTTGAAGCGGTATCAGTCTCATTGCAGCCTGACTCATACATCAATCAAGCTCTTCGACGTTCTGTATGAGTATGAAAAAGACGGATCCACGTCGCAGTCGCTCAAGCGCGCGACCACATTGTCAGGTATCTGCAGAGGCATTGATGAGGCAGGTCGTCTTCGAATTGAGACACCACAGCAAACCTGTGCAGTACTCGCAGGAAGTCTGACTGATCCCTCAGCAATCTGGACACGATAAGTCACGACGTCTGGTCGAAACGCATTCTTCAGTTTCTGGAAGTGCTCTTTTTTTGAGCCACAAGGCAGATTTCCTGTCCGCCCGTTGACAACTGCTGAACACGGGTCTGATACCCCCAAGACGCACACGATGAGGACCACTTATCAAGTTCTTCGGCATGTGACAAATCAGAGAGTTTGAGTGTTGCAATAATTCCCCGTGGCTTATGAGGACGCGATGAAAGAATTCTTTCTAGAGAGGCCATCGTGCTGGCAGGGTCAATGTTCATATCAGTCAGAATCCAATCAAAGTCACCAAAATCTTTGATTCGGACATCCCTGGCGCGTTTTTTCCAGTGCGTGAACTGCTCATGTTCAGCAATCTGAGGATGTATGGTGGCGGGATCGACACCGACCACCCGGAGATTTGCTTCCAAAAGACGCTGGCAGGCTCCACCAGGGGCGGCGCCCAGCTCACAGACTCTTTCTCCAGAATGAAACTGAATACCAAAACGGGCGATTGCTTCGTCGAGTTTGAGCCACGCCCGTGAGATTCCGTAAGGAGGCATCTGTCCGGGATAATATCCCCCAGACCATTGACCGGTCTGAGCGTTCCCAACGTGCCACCCAATCCACCAGCGATCAACCGAGTCAACAACACAGTTCAGAATGAGATTGGGTTCGGATGCGATACGTTTTTTCTGAAAGGAATCGAAAGTAGTTATCTTGCGTTGAATCGAAGCAGTGTCAATCTGAAGACGCGGATCACGTTTCCATACATGGACGGCATCTACTTTCAGTGAGCCAAGTAATCGTAAAGTAGCAGCGATTCTCTCATCTTCAGTCTGCCCTGTGATTTGTCCTAATGAACGAACGCCAATTCGAGCGAAGACGAGTTGCTCAAGAACATTGTCAGGAACTCCAAAATGACTCCACTCTGGTTTTGACACGATGTGTGATGGTATGCGAAACGTTACCAGGCCCTTTCGCCAGTACGACTTCTGAAATGACGGAAAGGCATGCTTTTGTCGATGCTCTAAAGCAGACTCACTGCCATGCCTACATCCAACAAGCAAGAACTCACTTTGTTGAAGAGGTGTTGAAGAGCTGGCTTGAGGTATCTGGGCGTTCATGGATATGTATCAAACCGGGCTGACCAGAAGCCTACCTGTAAAATGAGGCCGGCCCGGGCGCCCAAGAGCCCGGGCCGGCCTTTCTCGTCAGAACAACGGCATGTTCACCATCGTTTGTTCAGATTGCCAGAATGAAACATTCTCACACCGGAACATTTGATGGAGACCGCCTACGGTCACGTCAAAGACGGATTAGGCGTGGCCCTTTTTCTTGGCAGCCTTCTTCTTCTTGGCGACTTTCTTCTTCTTAGCCACCTTCTTCTTGGCAGCCTTCTTCTTGGCTACCTTCTTCTTGGCGACTTTCTTCTTCTTCTTGGCTACTTTTTTCTTAGCAGCCTTTTTCTTAGCTACCTTTTTCTTAGTAGCCTTCTTCTTAGTAGCCTTCTTCTTGGCCATTGAATGGCTCCTTGCCAGTAGCACCCCTATGGAATGAACCGACTACTTCCTTGGGGTGCTGAGTATTGGAAGCGATCGACGTTTTCATGCTGCCATGATGTGCAAGCACATACATTGCATGCATGAAGTACAAGTTTTCAGAAATTTGGTGTTCTACTGTCAAGAGAAATCATGGAAAATTTTTTAAAAAAACTTGGATTTTTGTCTAAAAGATCGGATCGTGACCCATCCATGCCATGTGAAAATCCAATCCAAAGACATTCTCAGAGACTGTAAGAGAGTTTTTGTGTGAACACAAAAATACTTTTTTTATAGTAGAAAGTCTCTTTTAAGGTTGTGTTGAGTGTTTGTTTACCCAGTCGTGAAGCATGGTCATCTGGGCTGCAAAACCCTGCTCGTGACAATTGAGCGGACTTTTGAAAAAACTTGCCAACCAAGGCAGTGAACCGGCCTCACCAGCCAGTCGGGCGCGATCAACTAACCGAATGAGATCGATTACTAACGGAGCTGCCAAAATAGAATCACAGCCTTGCCATGTGAATTGCATAGTCATGGGCGTACCAAGAAATCCCTCGAAATGGATGTGATCCCATGCAGTTTTCCAGTCACCAAGACTCTCAATGAACTCAATGGATACAAGTGTCTGCGGCGTCGATGGTAAGAGATTTGCAAGCAGATGGTCTTTGCTCTTCACCTTGGCAGCCTTGTTTGAAGGGTCGTCCAATATTTTTCCATCAAGGTTGCCAAAAATGTTGTGCCCCACCCAACTCATGACATTTAAGTTCCGGTCACGAAACATTGGGGCAAGCACACTCTTAAGCAATGTCTCACCTGTTTTGCCATCACACCCTGCATGGGGGAGCCCGCGCTGCTGCGCAAGGGAATTGAGTGCTTGCGGTGTTGCACCAGTGGAAGGTGTAAAATTGATATAGGCAGCATCTGCTTCAAATGCAGCAATTGCGTAGAGGCTGCTCGTAGGGAGTGGACTCGATTCTGACGCGTGCTCGAGTAAGGGAGAGAGTTCATCAAAGTTGTCAGGAATAGGCGATGACCACGGAGGTTCAGTCGATGCGAGGTTCACCACAACTACCCGTTCAACATCATTTGTTTCTGCAAAGTCAATAATATCTGTTCGAATCTGATCAATAATACCTCTTGGTGTCTTGGCTACTTTGGATTCCGGTAGAGATGCTATAGCCTGGATGGAGGTACCAGATGCCAATACAGTTCCTGTTCGAAGGCGGGTCTCAATATCTATCAGATCAGGAGTAACAGATTCCAAGACGCCTGGTGGAATGGCTCGGCTGACTGTCCACATTCGGCGAGCTTCATCGAGAAGGCTTTCGTTACGAATATCGTGTCCGCCAATAACGATATCACTCCAATCAATCAGGTTGAGTGAATGAAAGCCCTCGGTTTCAGTAATGAGGCCAATTGGCTCAACCAATCCCCGGGCAAGAGCTGCTAGACCGGTCATGACGGTCGTGGCGACGCCACCCTTTGCACCGATTAGCCAAAGTCCAATTCGTTTTTGTGCCATCCAAGCTCCTCTTGGTCACCGTGGTATTATCTGTAGACGGATGGTTCGTTTCTGTTTTTATGCCACCACTTGTTTCTGATGGCATACTGTTACCAGAAGTATGCCACGTCATTGAGGTTCTTACTGTTAAGAAACGGGAAAGGAAAGAAAATTCATGGAAGAAGCTGCTTGCCTTCAATTAGCACATCGAATGGCCTCCCTCCAACCATCAGCGACGCTTGCTATGGCAGCTCGAGCTGGCGCGATGAAGGCATCTGGTATCGATGTTATTGATCTCTCAGTCGGAGAGCCAGATTTTCCGACACCAGAACATATCTGTAAGGCCGGGAAAGCCGCTATCACCGCAGGGAAAACGAAGTACACGCCAGCAGCAGGGATACCGGCGCTGCGTGAAGCAATCGCAAACGATTATACCCGTCGATCTGGGCTTACGGTGACTCCAGCACACGTTATCGTTTCCAACGGAGCGAAACACAGCCTTCACAATATTTTCACAGCTGTCTTAAACCCAGGTGATGAAGTCATCGTTCCGACTCCTTATTGGGTCAGTTACGCTGAATTAATCAAGCTTGCTGGAGCAAAACCGATTCTCGTTGAGACCTCGATCGATGAAGATTTTAAGCTTCAGCCAGCGGCCTTGAAGTCAGCAATTACGCCTCATACGCGCATGCTTCTGCTCTGTTCACCGAGTAATCCAACCGGAGTTGTTTATTCACGTGAAGAGCTCACTCGCATAGCAGATATTGCGATTGAATCAGACCTTTCTATTGTTTCTGACGAGATATATGACCAGCTTGTCTTTGATGGCCGCGAATCTGTTTCATTTCCAACTCTGCGGCCTGGCCTTGAGGAACGAAGTATTGTTGTCGCTGGCGTGAGTAAGACGTACTCAATGACTGGATGGCGTATTGGATGGACAATTGCCCCACCGGCACTCTCAAAGGCCATGGGAAGTCTTCAGAGCCAAGAGACAAGCAACCCTTGTAGCATTAGCCAGCATGCAGCTATCGAGGCAATCACTGGTCCACAAGAATGCGTGACAGAGATGCGAAATGCATTTCAAGCACGACGAGATCTTGTTGTTGAAAGGCTTAGGAATATACCTGGGGTCAATATTCCAGATATTGGCGGTGCGTTCTATGCTTTTTTTGATATCCAGACCTCCTTGGGTACATCAAAAGGACCTCAGAATAGTGTGGCCTGGTGTGAGCAGTTGCTTGAAGAAGAACATGTTGCAACTGTGGCGGGTAGTGCTTTTGGTGCAGAGGGACATGTTCGTATGTCTTTTGCGGCGTCAGAGGAGAAGCTGGCAATGGGTCTTGACCGGATTGCGCGTTTCCTTGGTTCGTTGCAGTGAATAAATCATTCACACAGGTTCCAAAGGAGGAAACAGCAGCGATTATCCTCGCAGGTGGAACAGCCAGACGTTTAGCAGACAAACGACCACCTGGCGGGAAAGCAGAATGCATTATCGGTGGACAATCTCTTCTCAGTATTGTGAGTAGAGCTTTGGTTCCAGTGACACATTTGATTCTTGTTGTGGGTGGTGATCCGCCAAAAGTTTCCTCTCAAGAATTGGTACCCATTCGGCATATCCCTGATCATCAGCCCGGGTCTGGCCCTCTTGCAGCCGTCCGGGATGGGCTTCGATGGATATGGCACGAGCATTCAAAGTCACTGCCACAATTCGTCATTCTATCTGCGTGTGATCTGCCTTCCATCAAGCCATCACTTGTGTCAGAAATGGTCGATCGCTTCCCACAAGATGAATTGAGTACGAGGTGGGTCATTCCAGAGGTAGGAAAACGTCTTCAGTACCTTTTTTCTGTCTGTCGTCCGACGATTCTTCAGCCGTTGGATAGCTTCTTTGCGGCTGGTGGTCGTGACTTTCGTAGCTTTGTTCAATATCTTCAGGAACATGAATCAACGAGTATTTATGTCATATCAGATGCCATCTGGCGGACAATCGATCCAAATGCTCATGCCGGCAGTGACATTGATACTCCAGCTGATCTCGCCCTTTACACCGGCGACGCTTCACATTGATTCTAGAGACGCTCTATACTCATGCTAAGAGTGCGGGTAATGTCGTGCTCGTACTGATGAGATACGTTCTTGTTTAGTTTTCTCAACCACAGATCAGTCGACAATCATGGATGATGTCCGGAATGATCAAAAAGATTCTCTACGATCCGTGCTGCTGCGGCGGTGGCGGTGGTTTACACGACTGCTCAAGTTGGTTTTTGTTTGTTTTGTCATTTATCAGGCACCACGACTGACGCAAGTGACAATTGTACGAGATTGGCCTCTACAAAACATATGTGAAGGTATTGCCGGCAAAATTTCATCGGGTTCAGCAGCGTGGGATTGGTTTGGGCCTGTTGTCTATAGAGACCTTCTCATCACGACATCAGACGGGGAACCGTTGCTCGCTGTTGATCGCTTTGAGGTGAATCGAAGTCCTCTCAACTTGGTGTTCCAACCACATGATCTTGGACGCATACGGCTTGAAGGGGCGAGGCTCTCAACAGCTGTTTGGAATGGTGGAAGTACAATCGAGACAGTACTCGAACCATGGATCAAAAAAATAAGCCAAAGCAATCGGCAAGGGCTTTCTGAAAGTCCTGCTGATAACCAAAATCTTGAAACATTATCTGATCATACGACAAGTCATATTACTGGAACCGTTGAAATTGTTGATGCAACAATCGAGTTGACAGATTTACGGCACGGAGATGTCTGGTTGCTTAATGAGATTGCTGCAGTTATTCCATTTCCGAAGTATGCGGAAAGTGGTGAACTTTCTTTTTTGCCATCAGGCACAATCTGTAGTGGATCAATTCAGCATGCCGAAGAACCTCAGTTGAAGATGAGCAAATCTTCTTCTCAGGGGGAAAACAGGTTGGCAACAGCAAGTATTGTCAATCGAGCGAACTCAATGCTTGCTCGGCCTGGTGGTTGGTCAGTAACAGTCTCTGGGCCGGAAACGGACAAAGGAACATATTCATTGGTGGTAGGAACGACCCGCTGCCCGGCCGGTGTTTCCCGGATTGCAGCGAATCGCTTTGGCTGGTCGCATCTCTTACAGGGCATAGTCGATATTCGTGCCGATGTCGTTCTTGATCAAGCACTTCAAGTGGAGTGGCCTATGCCACCAGCCAACAAAGAGGCACAGGTCAACATCAAGGGAAATGTGGTTGGTCGTGATTTGTCAATTGTTGAAGTCGCTACTGATCAGAAGGAATTGACAATTGAGAAAGTTGATATGCCTTTTGAGGCTACTCTCCTGCCTGAGAAGTACATCATTAAGAGATTCCAAGCGGAGACAAATGTAGGTTATTTTGAAGCTGTCGGAACTATCAAGGCGACACCTGACCGCAGGCGTAAAAGTGATATTGTATTTCCTGGATGGCACGTACTGGAAGTAATTCAAGGTGATGATTTTGAGGCTCATGCATCGATTGAAGTTGCTCCGCTGTTGAATGCCTTCCCTCGCGTTCGTGTGCTGCGTCCAGACGTGCAGATGACAGGAGGTACAGTCACTGTAGATGTCCAGAGCCAAGAGCTTGAGTCCAGTCGCCAGATTCGTTTCAGGTCAGAACTCACTGATGTGTCTGCGATCCAGAGTGGAAAGAAAACAGAGTGGCATGCTCCTTGCGCTGCTTGGGTTTCTGCCAGGCAACAACTCGACGGACAACTCTATCTTGAAGAAGCTGGTTTTGCATCGACATTTGCAGATGTTTCCATAAATGGGCTGGCTGATGGAATCGAAACAAAGTGGCGGATTGATCTTGGCCGTACGTTTCAAAGTGTGAGCCAGCTGCTGGATTTACAAAGTGAGAAAAACAAGCAGTCTCTCTCAGGGATATCACGAGGACAATGTCGTGTAGATCGATCTTCAGAGACGGATTCAACAAAAGTCTGGACATCATTAAGTATCGAAGATTTGAATTGGTCGATTGGTGATCAGACTATCTGGAAAGAGCAGCTCGTTGCCGTTGATTGTGATACATCTTGGACTGAAACACAGACCGAAATTGCACTCAAGACCGCAGATTTTAAATTTGATTCAGGCCGTGACTCGTTTGTTGTCATGCTTACGGATGAATGCATCATCGCTCGTGATTTTAGAAAGACACTGTGGTCGAATTTGAGCGATCAAGCGAACAACAAACCCATTTCGTTTGACTGTCATATGTCCGGAAACTTGATGACCTGGAAACAACGTATTCTCGGTCTTGGTGCAACTGGAGGTTTTGAATTACCTTCTTCTAAAACAGATGTTGAGGGAATATTTGAAAGCAGGTGGACCCTCCAGTATGTCGGTCAGCAAGTCCAGATAACAAAAGCTTCAGCACAAATCGAGCACTTCACTATTCATGCCGGAAAGCAACGCATCGAAGAGCCGAAAATTATTCTTTCAGCAGTTGGATTAGTAGATCCAGCTCGAGGAATCATAAAGCTCTCTAGCGCTGAAATGTTGTCTTCAACGGCATCACTACGAACCGGTGGATTGCAGATAGTGTCGAGGAGTTCGATAGATCGACCATTGATCGACACTCTTTTCGATACTGTGCAGGGACAATTTCAGTGGCAAGTCGATCTTACAAGACTCGATAAATGGCTGGCACAGGATACGGCTCTAGACGCTGCAGGTCGTCTTTGGGGAACGGCGGACCTCCTTGAAACACCCTCTGGCATTAATCTTTTGATGACAATAACGGGCAGCCAATTAGCTGTTTCACATTCGAATATCAGAACAGGACAAGCTGGTCGTTCACGAGCACCTTTGGCTTGGATAGAACCGCAGGTGAAAGGACTACTTGATATCACACGACCGGTTCTGAATGAAGCAGTCGCAAACCAATTAAAAATTAATCAGTTTAAAATCGAATCCTCAACAATGAGTGTTGTAGCGACCGGGTCAATCAATGATGTAACAGGGCGACAGCATGTAGAACTTGGTGGCACGATATTGATGAATTGGGAACAATTAACCCGACTTCTTTCACCGTCTTCGGGTCGTATGCTGAAACTGATAGGTGGCGGCCCACAACCATTTGCTGTGAGAGGATCATTCGGATCTTCTCTCACGGCTGATGACTCAGTTACGTTACCGTTACCTGATAGCTGGAAGACACCCTCGCCTCAACGCATCTCACCAAGACAACAACTCATCGCCCTACCATCGAAAGAGCGGAAGAGTTCAGACCATGGCGTGGAAACATGGCTTCCCCGCATAACTGCTGAAACGACACTTTCTTGGCAAGGTGGTCATATTGCTGATTTTCCTCTTGGACCTGGCACACTACCGCTGCGACTTGTCGAGGGACAACTTGCTTTTGGTCCATTTGAGATACCAGTTTCAGGAGGAAAGATTCGTGGGACACCGTGGATACAGCTTCTTCCTTCACCGGGTGAACTTATTTTGCCACCAGGACGAGTGATTGAAAGAATTGCTCTTACGCCTTCCTTGTGCGATCAGTGGCTCTCGTGGTTGTCTCCAATTCTGCGGAGTGCAACCGAAGCGCAGGGTTTTCTGACCGTTGATACATCTGGAGGGCAGTTGCCATTGAACGATCCACTCAATGGTCGATTTGAAGGCCAATTGTTACTGGAGCAGTTTTCTGTCACACCTGGTGATATGGCAGGACCACTTATTAAGCTTTTGGCAAAACTACAAAGTGTTGTCGATCCACGTTTTGCATTTGGCGATCAGGTTGTTTTCTTGCGGGCACGGCCAGATCCAGTACGAGTGCGGATTGCAGATGGCCGCGTTTATCACGACAATCTCGTCATGGACATGGGCCAACTTTCTGTACGAAGTCAGGGAAGCATGGGGCATGACGGTTCATTATCGATGCAGCTAGAAGTTGCTTTTCGAGGAGATCTAGCAGGAACTACACCAGTCGTAGCACAACTTTTACGTACTCCGTTTGTAATTCCACTTCGTGGAACAGTTCGCAGTCCTCAATTTGATGCAACTGCTCTCGATACGATCTTCAAGCGAATCATGCAGAATACGGCAGACGCAGTGTTACGTGATGGCATTGGTCGTGGTCTCGAAGCACTCTTTGGTAATCCACAACCACCCGAACAAAAAGTACCTCAACCACTGACGTTTCCAGATAGCTCGTGAACTGAGGAGTAGTGCCCCGCACTGTTCTTGGAAGATTTGATTTGGAAACGGTCAGGCTTCCGCGTGGCGCAACCGTCTATTCAGGCCATTAATGAGTTTTTTGAGTCGCCGACAATAACTGAAATGCTCAACTTCAAGTGCATGTCGTGGTGACTTGATGTAGTGAATCGAATGGTTTTTTGTTGTCCGATTTTTTTGCTTCTTCAGCCATGCTTGAGCTCGTGGGGCGATGCGATTCGCAAGAATCATTCGAGCGATAACCTGGGATTGGAGATCTGTGATACCCCATTGCCCGCTGTCTGGTTGAATCATTCCAACAACAGCAAGATCATTCACTTCTGGGTGAAGAAAGTGCATAAATAATTCTGGCAGGCCATTCTTCGTATTGAGTTCAGATGCATGTATTTTTGGCAACGTCAGGCGATATCCTGTCGCTGCGATGACAACATCGACCTGTTCACAACGCCCGTTTGCAAAGATAGCTGTATCACCGTCAAATCTTTTAAGATCAGGCATTGGATGAATCGCACCCTGATCAATGCAAGGATAAAGATTTTCATTGATGACAGGGTGCGTTTCCCAAAGATTATGATCCGGTCGAGGAAGGCCATGTTTTTCAGGTAAGCCAATCGTACGAGCAATGACTCGTCGACTGATTAACCGACGGATTCCTAACGGTACACGCATTTTAAGGAGTCGTTCGCCTCGGAGGTCTGAGGGTCTTCCCATGAAGAGGCGTGGCAGAACATGATAGTTTCGCCGAGTGGAGTGGAACGTCGCAGCGGCATGAAAAGAAGCTTCGACAGCAATGTCACAACCAGAGTTCCCACCCCCAATAATAAGCACCCTCTTGTTTTTTAATACGTGGGGAACTTCTGGAGATTTGTATTCGGCAGAATGAATTACCGGACCCGAAAAGCTGGAAGTGATAGCTGGAAATCGCGGCTCATGGTTGTGCCCTGAAGCAAAGATAAGACCTGCGTAGTTTCGTGTTGTTCCATCTTCGGAATCCACCTGCCAACCTTGCCTCACGTGATTGTGGTGAATGGGTGTAATGCGCGCAACGGAATTTTGAAAAAGAATGTGATCTCGCAAATCAAAGTGATCAGAATAATGATGCAGATATTCAAGACATTGCCTGTGGCTCGGATATGCGGGCCACTCACGAGGCATGGGGAAGTCAGTAAATTCAGTCAGTGACTTGGAACTGATCAGTTTTGTGGACTCAAACACTCGAGATGATGATGATCCAAAATACCAGTTTCCCCCAAGATTATCTTCACGTTCGAGACACTCAGCCTCGATGCCACACTGCAATAGATTTTTCAGCGCCGTTAGCCCTGACGGACCAGCACCAATAACACACCACTTCGACGGTTTGTTTGGTTCACATGCAGACATATTTGATGATCGAGTTACTCAATGAATCAATAGTATCTTGTGTATGTCTATAGGACAGGCTTACCCGAAGAAGACTTGAGCCCGTCGGAACACTTGGAGGGCGAATTGCGGGTACAAAAAAACCGTCACCGGCAAGTGATGCAGCTATTTGAACGGCTCGCTGTGGTGTTCTGACAAAAACAGGCACAATATGTGCCTCTGCATTGCCAATATTGACTCCGTGAGACGAGAGCTTCTGCCGAAACATATCCGCATTCTCTATAAGTTTTTTTCGACGAAAAGGCTCCTCAGAGAGCAGCTTGATTGCTTCCATTGCGACTGCGGCAGATGCTGGTGGATGAGCAGTGGAAAACATCCAACTACGGGCCCTATGCCTCAGGTATTCAATAAGAGTGCGGTGGCCAGAGACAAAACCACCTGAACCTCCAAGAGCCTTGGAGAGGGTTCCAACTCGTACAGCGACAGAGGAAGCAATGCCAGCGTCCTCAATGAGTCCACTACCGTGAGTTCCAAAAAGGCCGGTAGCGTGTGCTTCATCAACGAGGAGCATGCTTTTGGTGTCATGTGCAAGTTGAACCATGTCAGCCAGAGGCGCGATCGTGCCATCCATAGAAAAGAGGCTGTCAGTCACTATCAGCCGTCGTCTTGCGGGAATACTTCTAAGAAGGCTGGCAGCTGCTGTGACATCACGGTGTGGATAGATCTGAACATTCGCCCCGGAAAGTCGGCAACCATCGATAATGCTTGCATGGTTATGTGCATCGCTCACGATCAGATCATGAGGACCAGTGAGACATGCAATTGTTGACGTATTTGCAGCATAACCACTTGGAAAGATGAGTGACTCTTCGGTGTCCAAGAGTGAAGAAAGACTCTTTCCGAGAGATTCATGAAGAGCAGAATGACCGCTCACGAGTGGACTGGCTCCGGCACCAGCACCCTCAGAACAGGCCCCCTTGGCAGAAGCTTTTATAAGACGGGAGTCTCCAGCATAGCCAAGGTAGTCATTCGATCCAAAATTAATAAGTTCAAGATTGTTCAGTGTGACGGTGCCAGCTTGTCGACCTAATCGTATTCGAACCGGTCTGAAGAGGTCATCGGATTTGATGGCACCTAAATCCTCTTCAAGCCAATGGAGGCTTTCTAGCAGAGGCTTACGTACTGGTACTACTATTCGTTGAGATGATTCATGCTGGCATGACATAGAACTGGTTTTACTTTTGTTTGGCAAGTCGTTCAAACACTTTGAAGTGAGCAGCTGTAACAGGATGAACTGAAAGCCTACTGCCACGACGCAGCAATTCGAGGCCCTCGAGAGCTTTTACACCACGTAATTGTTCGAGTGAGATTTCTTGGGAGAAGATTTGAACAAGTTTGACATCGACCATGCACCAAATTGGTTTTTCAGGAGACGCTTTTGCATCTTGATACTTGTGTCCTTCTTTCCAACCAAAATGATCTGGATAAGCCTCTTTTATGACTTCAACAATGCCGACCGCGGCTGGAGGTTTTGCATTTGAGTGGTAGAAAATAGCCCGGTCACCCTTTTTCATTGCTCGTAGAAAGTTACGCGCTTGGTAATTGCGCACACCTTCCCAGCAAGTCGTCTTATTTTTTGAACGAGCAAGATCATGAATAGAGAAAGTTGTTGGTTCACTTTTTATCAGCCAATAGTGCATTGATCACTCCACTACAACATTGAGAAAGAACACCTGTTTTCTTGAAGCGAAGAATACACCAGGTGGCTTTCTGAGGCATCAAGGTGCTTCTTCCGAGACACAACCCAAGCATTCTAGTGCACTAAGCGGCTTTTTTAGAATGTTTTGGGTCACCCGAATGAATCTCACCAGATTGGCCTGTCGTGCCATTTTGCACCTGCTCTACGATACAACGGCGAACAGTTACGGGCACTTTTTTCGACACACTATAAGGAACGTGCACGTGATATCTCTCAGTTTTTTCCTCAGTCATGGTGTCATGGACAAGAACACTGTACGTGCATGTTTTCTCTCTCGGTACCATGACGGTATATCGAACTTCTTTGGTTCGTAGTTCAGGAACACGTGTTTGGAGGGTCTGTTCACGAGTTTTTGTTTCCCAGCAATGTCGTGTGACACAAACCGGCTTTGTTCTTTTTTCTGGAACCATTTTGGTTACACAATATGTACCAGTTCGTTTTTCTTCGCGATATTTTTTTACGGAGACAGTTTTTGTACGTTTTTCCGGCACCATTTTTGTAATGGAGTAGTTATGGGTTCTCGTCTCTTCACGATAACGACGGATATATTGTGTGCGAGTCCGTTCTTCTGATCGATACTTCTTTACATACAAGGTGTAGGGAATCTCTTCAATAATATATTTCCAGCTTGTGGCGGAAACTTTTCGAGCTTCAGAAGTAGGCACCCACTTTCGACAATAAATAGTTGTTGGGACACATAGATTTCCTACAGAATCACAGTGTCTATTCTCGGATACTGTCTTTGCTTCCATCCTCCAGTATCCACTACGACAGGTGATAGTTTTTGTTGTTTTAACCGGAACCCGTTTTGTTACCTTTCGATACGCTATTGTTTCTTCCTGATAAGGAACCTTTACCGTATATGTTTCATCGTGCTTTTCCACAAAAGGGATTCTGACTGTATATTCTTCGGTTCTCCTCTCTTTAACAGGCACCATCACGGTGTACATTTTCTCAAATGTTTCGGTGTATGGCACCTTCACAGTCCAGCTGGTTGTTCGCTCCTGCTGAACTGGAATCATTACCGTGTACTGTTTTTCAAATTCTTCCTGAAAAGGGATTCGTGCCTGATAGTCTTGCAGCACACTTTCGGGATAATATTTTGTTGTTGCGCACGGCACAATCTTCATCCTATTTTCAGGAATCATGATGGTGTATTTTTTTGATCGACGTTCTGCGTAGGACACATTTTTTTTCGTTGTGTATGAGTGCGTCCGTTCTTCCATTCGCCACTTTGTATAGTGAATATCTCGCATCTCTGTTACATCGTGCCATCGCAAAAAAGTTTGTTTCGCATTTGTTTGCAAACTCTTTTGAGAGAGATCAGCTTTTTCTTGGCAGTGCTCAATTGGAACGTTTGTGTGTACCGAGTCATCGTGTGTAAGGCCCACACTGCCACTACAGAAAAGAAACGCTCCTATAATCCATAGCAACAAATGAAAGTTTCGCGTTCCTGTCACCACAGAAGCCTTTCTGTACATACGGTAAAAGTCATAATCTGCCCTCAAGCAAATTGTGACAGTGGCCTATTTGTTGCTTTCGGAATCTGAAGGCAACCAGAACCGAAAACATGGTTTCGTGATGCCATGTACGACACCAAAAAGAATCACTTTGTTTAAAGCGAACGAAAGAAAGATCGAGTTTTCCTAATCAAAAAACTCAACCTGTTTTGAAATCTTCAGGTTGTTCGGAATCTACCGGGAATGTCGATTGTTGGTCACATGGACGAGCATTCATAGGGCCACCTTCACAGCACGTTTCCAAAATCATTCCACATTGTCGGCAATGAAGTTTGGCACGAATCTCATGTGTGTCACCACCACACACCGGACAGATAGATTTTGGAGATTCAGACATAAATCTTTATGGTAGAGAGCACGTGTAGTAAAAGAATTTCTAGAGATTCATGCCAAGAAAGCCACCAGCAGCATCACTCGCAGCTTGATCTCGTTCAATTCGATTTATTGCCTTGGACAGATCACCTGCTGCAATATACCGATCAAATTCAATCTCGACTGCGTGACCAACGGTGTTTTTAAGCCATTCAACAGCTGGTTGTGTGAGCCAATCACACGTCTCTGTGTCTAAACAAATAGTGAGATCACTGCCAATGGTTTGACTGTCATTGTCATTCGTTATGACAGTGCCCTCAAATATAAATTTTATCCACCCAATTTCTGGGTTATTTGTAAATCGAAACTGACACTCGGCATCGGTAAGATAATATGTGTTACGAGTACCGTGCTTTGTGACGGCGGCCTGGAACATCTCTAAGCGTTTTCGAAATGCAGGAGACGCATCTAAGGGCACGTCGAAGCGAGAAACGCTTCGTAATGGTGTACAGTCAAAGGTAATCGTGACCGGTGGTTCCATCGGATGTTCCTTTTTTAAAAATCAACAGCTTGGACATACACGTGATCTTTTTCTCAAGCCGAAGATGCTCTCGATTCTACCGCAATGGAGCGAGTTGTTCAGCCCAGATGGTGTCACAGATACTGATTTTTTTCATTCTTCTTACGCAAATTCCAGCGAATGCAGCCTCACCTAGTCGTTATCAGGGTACCAGGAGGTGTATGGGTGTCGCGTGGACTGTGACAGTATTCACAGAGACGCTGCCTAAAGCTGAAAAAGCAATTACAGCAGCACTCGATGAGGTAAGTCGACTTGAGAACGTCTTGTCTGATTATCAACCAACAAGTGAACTCTGCCAACTTTCGGCTCTGGCCCCAACACCGTGTCCAAAAAAAGTAAGCCCAGATCTCTGGGAAGTTCTCGTCCAGGCCGCTGCTTGGCGTGATCGGAGTCAGGGAGCTTTTGATCCAACGGTTGGAGTGTTTACTGCCTTATGGCGGAAAGCACGACAGACAAGACACTTGCCCTCTGTCAGACATCTTGCAACTGCACGTAATGCTTCAGGCCCAGAAGCATTCAGGATCGAAGATGCTCACAAGGTGAGTCTTCTCAAACCGGATATGAGGCTTGACCTTGGTGGTATTGGTATGGGATTTGCCATCGATCGGGCATTAAACATCGTGCAATCGCATGGTATTGCAGTTGCAATGATCGATGCGTCGGGCGATATCGGTGTCATCGGAAGGCCACCAGATTCAGATGGTTGGCGAGTAGAGATAGATGCACTTGGCAGGAAGACAGACAAAAAAAAATCTGAAGGACTGCTGCCACTTGTCATAACACTTGAAGATGCATCTGTGACAACCTCTGGGGATGCGTTCCAAGCTATTGAAATAGAGGGAATACGATATAGTCATATTGTCGACCCAAGGACGGGTATTGGTGTGGTCGGTTCCGCAGGTGTGACGGTTATTGCACCAGATGCAACCACAGCAGATGCCTTAGCAACGACCCTGAGTGTGCTTGGTCCAGAGGCCGGCTACGAATTTGTAGAAAAGACCGAAGATTGTTCGGCACGTTTTGTCTGGTATGAAGCTGGAAAGGTTAGGGTACGGACGTCTTCTCAATGGTCCTCCCAAACCTCCTATTCTGCGCAGAAAAAATAAAAACAGGTCGAGAATAACGGTTAGCACAAGTTTGCCGATCCAGTCGTCGATATGAATTGTGCTGACGCTACGCCCTGGGGTGTGCAAAGACGTGAGTACGATCCGGGGGGGTTGTCGTACTCAGAAGACTTTCTGTTGTGTCTTCAAGGCAAGGGAAAACTTGCTGTTTTGATGCTCAGGAAGACCTCCCTCCAGGGCGGAGCGTCAGTTTGTTCAGCAGAACGTGGGAAGTCTTGTGACGAGAAGTCATACTTCGCACGCTGATTAACGAACCTGATAAAGACGACCTCCGTGAATAGTTGGCTTCAAAAAATTGGCACCCTTTTCAGCTGTATGGCAATCGCAGCGAGTGGATGTGCGCCGCGGCAACCATTCTACTTTTTCGAGGATGGAGATCTCTCACACTATGTTGGCGCTGTTCAGAAAATTGAATACCCAGATACATGCCAAGACCCACTCGATGAGGCAGCCGGTACAGTTGAGCCCCTGACACTCTCCAACGCGAATTTTGAAGAAATTTGGGAAGTGACGCTTGAGGATGCGATTCGCACCGCTCTCGAAAATGGCAAGGTTCTCCGGAACCTTGGAGGAAGGTTCAGCAGTTTTGGAGGCCCACGACCTCAGACTGGTGAGCCACCAGTCTCACTTTTGACCAATCCAGATCTCACTCCGACTGTCTACGATCCAGCTCTTGTTGAAACGGATCCATTTCGGGGCGTCGAAAGTGCACTCGCACAATTTGATGTGCAGCTTTCGAGTTCGCTGACATGGGAACGCCAAGACAGGCCGCAGAATGTTGGTGGGCCAGGAACAATTATTTTCCAACAACACTTGTTGGGTGATACAGGAAACTGGACGACTGGTTTGCAAAAGCGAACGGCAACAGGTGCGACATTTGGACTCGCAAACGAGACTTTATACGACAACAACAATTCACCTATTCGACAGCCGGGCGTCCCATCAACATGGACAACCAACTATGACTTTTCATTTCAGCAGCCACTGCTTCAAGGTGCAGGACTCACGTATAACCGCATAGCTGGTCCCGACGCTTTTGAGAACCTTTATGGCAGACCGAACTTCCGAGGCGTTCTGCTTGCACGAGTGAGTGCAGATATTTCCCTGGCTGATTTTGAAATTGGTGTTCGAAATCTGATTAGTGATACCGAACAGGCCTATTGGGAGCTTTACTTTGCATTTCGGGACCTAGAAGCCCGAAAGGTTGGTCGGGATAGTGCACTGGAGGCATGGCGTCGTGTGCATGCGCTTTATGTGGAGCAATCACGCGGCGGTGAAGCAGATAAAGAAGCACAGGCACGAGAGCAATACTTTTTCTTTCGCAGTGAAGTTGAGCAGGCACTCAATTCCGTATTCAGTGCTGAGAACAGGCTGCGATACATGATGGGGATATCATCATCAGATGGTCGATTGATACGACCAGCTGATGAACCAACAACTGCAAGAGTTACATTCGATTGGCAGCAATCGCTTGTTGAAGCACTCTCTCGCTCAGCTGAACTTCGTCGACAAAAATGGAGAATCAAGCAACGAGAACTTGAACTGACAGCAGCAAAGAATCTTATACTGCCCCGATTAGACCTTGTCGGGAGATGGCGGTTCTTAGGCATGGGTAATGATCTTCTCGGTGGCAATAATTCGTATGGTGCCAATGGAGCAGATCCACTTGATGGAACAAATGCATACGCCACTTTATTGCATGGAGAATTTCAAGAATGGCAAGCGGGTGCCCAATTCTTGATGCCACTCGGTTTTCGTCGAGAACTGGCGACTGTGCGGCATCACCAACTGCAATTGGCGAAGACCCGTGCTCAACTTCAAGATGAGGAGCTTGAAGTCTCACATGCACTGGTCGAAGCAATACGAAATATTGACACTAACTTTGCCCTTGCACAGACGAATTTCAATCGACGTGTAGCAGCTGAGCGACAGGTTGAGGCAGTACAAGCTGCGTATGATGCCGGTACAACAACCTTTGATCAGTTGCTTGATGCCCAACGAAGAAGGGCTCAGGCAGAAAGCGCTTATTTCCGATCGCTTGTTGACTACAACCGATCGATCGCACAGTTCCATTTCCGTAAGGGATCACTGCTTGAATATAATGGTGTCTTTCTCTCAGAAGGACCATGGCCAGGAAAAGCGTATTTTGATGCCCATAGAAGAGCACGCCAGCGCGACGCCAGCCTCTATCTAGATTATGGTCATTCTCGCCCTGGAGTATTCAGTCGTGGTCCGATAACACAACAATTCGATGCAGTTGGTGCTGCAGCCCGAGCACAGCAGATGCCCCCACGCGATCCAGCGACGCGTGAATTACCAGCGACGTTGCCATCAGATTTCAATGCTGAAGAACTCCCAACACCAATACCAAACGACACACCAAGTTTTCCAGCTGCGGCACAGGGCTTTCCAGGTGAAGAGATAAACCTGTCGTCACTTCAAGGGACAAAGAAATCAGCTATCGATTCGATTTCAACCGCAGACGATACAAAGCGATTACAACAGAGAGATGCGGATATTGTCACTACCGGTTGGCAAGAACCAGTGACCCCAGCGGCTACTGCAGTTCTAAATCCGGACTCTGCTGCTGAGACGCAACTGCAGTAAAAACTGGATGTCTATCTCGTAGCTTCGGCCATGATTTCCAATCGTTCGACGTACGCTTGAAGAAGCACTAGGGTGCAGCAGCAGGAAATGGTATTGCCGCCGCTTGTTGAGCTTTTTCGAACAGCTCAATATTTTTTCCCCTGAGATGAGCGAGCAGAGAAGCACCTTTTTCTGACGGGCACGCCAAAAGATACCCAACAATAGCTGGCCGAATAAGTGGGCCCTCACCACCAAGAGTATCCCACATCGCAACGATCTGGTTACGAAAGTCCCAATCCTGGTACCGTGATAAGTCAACAATCACTTCACGTGTAAGGTGCGGCACGGGGAGGAGTTTCCGGGTGATTAAGATGACCTCTGTTCGAGGCACAGTGTCAGATGGGTATTCCCAGCAAAAGCGTAATGCTTGAAGGAGATGTCGCTGATCAACAGGGCTCGCCTCATTCTCAAAAAGGCCCCGACGTTCTAAAATAGGTAAAGCTCGTTCTCCTAAAGCAATAAATAGCCCTCCTATAACGCCATCGAGGCCGACCTGAAAATCATTTGATTGATGTTCTGTAACTATACGAATAAGCGCATTCGTGTATGTCGATTGAGACTCTTTGGGCGATTGACGAGCCAGTACACCAGCAACCATTCCATAGAATCCACGTCTTTGCTGTTGAAGGGACAGGTCACGCAGGTGATCAATAACCTCAGCCTGAGAAAAGGCATGAGCGGAGTCTCGAACTTCCTGAAATGGAGCAAGGGCAAATTCGGCATAGGCATCTTTCGAAATAGCATGATTGGGATGATCGAGCCATTTTACGAACCATTCCAGACGATTTTTATCCTTAAAAATCTGTTGTTTCAACGGAGGTATTTGGAGGGTGTAGCCAATAAACATTTCATCGGCAGCACGTGCTGTCCAGCCAACGGCAGGAAGATTCAAAAGTAAAGCAGTTCCAGAAAAAGTAGTTTCAACAGCAGCCTCTACAGGGGGTACGGCCGGCTCAATAGAAATCACTTTTCTTCCTAAAGATGAGGGGAGTATTCTCGAAAGAAGTGAAAATGGCTGACGTCGTTGGCCTTGTCTATTAGCAACTGCCTCTGTCAGAGATTCACCAATGGCAAGGTCGCTCGATCGGGCGACACCATAGGAGAGCGGTGTCTCAACAGGACCACAAAATGGACATGCTGAGGTTGTCGAAGTGAGAGTGGAGAGCAAGAAGAGCGTTGAGCATATGCTGTGAAATACAGTATCTGAAAGCAATAACACGATCGACAACATGATATTTTTCAAGCCGATCATCGAACAGATTCTCCCATGAGCGAGTAGACAGCTAGGTGGTTTCCGTCTGGGCCTTTTAATTCCTTGATACCGAAGGTTCCGGTAACAGCTACAGGACGAATAGAAAACTCAGCTGTTCTGCCGGGAAGCATTTTAACAACGACACAATCGTATAACGCTGCGCCAGGGCCAAAACAGCATTCCATATTATCTCGAACCAGGACAAACTGGGTTAAGCCGGTCTGTTGAAAACTCGGAAGAATATAACCACGAATCCGAATCTGCTGTCCTACTAAAGAGGTGACTCGTTCTGGTAAGAGTTTTTGGGAAAAAGGTGTGTCTTCTTCCATTTCGAAGACAATATCGTCAAAGGATATTTCACGAATACCACCTTGATCGATTTTCTTTCTTTGCTGTGACTGAGGTTCTTGAGTCTCTGCCGGACTTTTTTCATCAAAAGAGAGTGGTGCTTTTGTATCCTGACCACAGCCTGAAAAAAATGAGAGGGCAAGGGCAGTAACAAAACCTTTAGCGAGGAAATGCCTCCTCAAGATGATAAAGGACTCCCCCTTCAATACCATCTTGGCCAACGGTTGGACGAACGGTGAATGTGCCAGCAAGTTTTTTCTGACGAGAGCTAAATGACATACCCTTTTCATCTCGAAGATGAACAAGAACACGATCAGTAATTTTTGGATTACCCCCAAAGCAGCAATCTCCTTGATCCCGTACAAGTAAAAATTGACGAATACCAAATTGTTTTTTCCCAGGATACATATAGCCTTTGAGTAGCACGTTATGACCATTTAAAGCCCGTGCAGAGTCAGGTATTGATGCCGCTGGCGAACCCTCAGCGGGTTGCAATACGCCATAATGAACTCTCTCGAAACCTTCAGGTAGTTCAGCAGCATATATCCATGACAAATATATCGTTCCACCAACAAGGCAAACCAATGAAAAGATAGTAGCTGTTTTGGCGAGCCGCTTACCAGTGAAAATATCTGGACGTTTGATAATGTCTCGTAAGGCTACGAGGCCTAGACAAAAACCAACCGTAGGTACTGCAAGCAACCACCAGTCAATAAAAGCGAGTGGTGACAGGAAGGCGAGTGTAGCAGCGGCAATCGATGTTCCAGCCAAAGCTTTGTAGGCATGATCCTCGTTGTTTTCAGAACCACGTTTTGTAGCTTTTGCAGGAGTATCAAAAAGTCCTTTTTTCATGACTGCTGTATCGCGCTGGATTTTTCTAACCAGCGGCGTCCCGTTTTCCTGGCTGAAGAAGGTAGCGAGATAGAAAAGCCGCAATCGTAACAAGAGCAAGCCAAAAGCCCCACCTCAGCAGAGATTTTGCAGATGACTCATTCTCAGAATGAAGAATCGGACGATCACCGGTCCGAGACTCTTTTGTTGCTGGCTGTGAGCCCGTGCTCACAACCATTGAGCGATCTGTAGTGACGTCATCTGCAACGACATCAGCAACTCGTACTGGCGTGGCAGATGGCTGCTCTGTAGGGAGGTCTGCTTCAGTGGCTTGTTGTGAGACCAGCAAGACCCGCTAACGTAGCTGCTCTACGAACCGCTTCAGGATCTATTTCTTGAAGTTTTACCAAAGCACTTGCTGCCGCAGGAAGCGGGCAAGCTTTCATATAGTTAACGATGGGCTCGCGCACAAAAATATTTTCGGGTGTTGCATCAACGTAGATAGCCGTCAACTTCGCTATCACAGACCAATCCTGCCAGCGGGCGAGATCAGCAATGACAAGGTCTGCAAGTTTTGGTTCATTGAGCAATAACCGCAAGGATTCAAGAACACGTTCGCGTGGAATTGTTTCTGATTCTTCACCAAGAAAACGCAGCGCCATGACCGCGGCATACGTTTCTGTGAATGGAATGTCCCGAGAACTACGATCAAGAAAAAGTTTATCAATGAGATCAAGACCCGTTGGACCAACGAGCACAACATAGCAGGCAATCAACGCATCTAAACCACTTCGCAGATCAGATGAGTCGTCACCAAGGTCTTCACCAAGAAGAATCTTCTCTATTTCAGCTGCATAAGCTGGTGTTCCACATATACCTAACATCGTGGCGTACAAACGACGCCTGTTTGATGGAATGCGTGGTGTTTTTATCCAGCGGAGCAGTGCAGTCGGGTCCATTCTATTTTCAAGACCACGCACATCGTCGTATGGCGCGATTGCAAATTCATCATATGCGTCTCGAGCCAGCACATCATCCTTGTCCTCGAGATATTGTTGAAAAAATGCAAGACGATCTGGACCAGATTCAGGGAGTTGATCGAGTTCCTTAAGATATGTAACAGCGCGTTCATTGATGGCAATTGGATTCGACCAAATGAATTCAGGTGGCTCAATTCCCATGATCAGATACAGATTCCCAGGGGTGGTTGCCTCGAGCATGATCGCATCAATCAAAGTGTTCGCATCAAGCAAATTAGTTGACCGCAGAAGGTCTTCTCCTTTGAGGACATCGACCACTTCGAATTTCGCCCGCGGTAACGGACCCTCAGCATTGGGTCCCAGAGCAGATGCGGGAGGTGGCTCAACGAGGCGGGCAATGACAGCAGCTTCGCTCTGCTTAATCTCTTGAGAGAAAGTTAAGCCGACTGCAGCACAAAAAGGACAGGCAAGAGATTGTTCTAGTGCCACAATAAACAATGAACTGATGGCAAGCATCAGAATAGAGATTCGAGCAAAAGAAGAGACCGGAATTCGCATGCCATTAGTATATAAGACACATCGTGATGCCGAATCAAGGTAGAGAAGAATGCTCGCTTTTCTACGTTTTTTGCCTTAACCGAGCCATCGAGCGACATCGGTGCGATAGGCAGCCACAGCAGGTAATAATGCCGCCAGAATCGCGAGTACGATGAGAAAAGGTACAAGGAGCAGTTCAGCCGTCGTATACGATAAAAATCCGGCCGTAACACCTGCATTCGTTGCTATCCAGGGTCCAATGAGTCCGACTGTGCCGTGTCCAAGAAGCAATCCAATGATTCCTCCTCCAACAGCAAGGAGAATAGCTTCAATGAGTACTGTTGCCAGAACAACGCTGCGACGAGCCCCCAACGCCCTCATGATTGCCACGTCCCGGCTCCGTTCAAGAGATGAACCAACCATACTCACAAGGATACCGATCGCAGAAACAATCACGACAAGAGTGGTTACTAACAGCAGCAGTAACTCAAGAGGTGTGACAAAAAGATCAAGGAGTACACGAATCTCAGCAATTGGAAGTGCAGCTTGCGCATCGCGACCCTCGTTAATCGCATTTCGAAGTCCCATTGCTGTGAGTTCTGCAGGGAGACCAGGAAAAGCAGCTGTCTCAAGCAAAATGGCGGTCACCTCGCGTTGATTATATGGAAGAAGGCCTTTACCGGGTGAGTCGTTATTAGTGGGTCCGGTTTGCTCGGCGTTTTCACTTGAATCAATCGGCTTGGCGTGTCCGTCTTGAAGATAAAAGCCTTCCATATTGACAAACACACCACGATCAATGGGCGTGTCAGTTCTGGATAGAATTCCAGTGATCTGAAATGGATCATGGACCTTGCCATCATCAGCACCATGCGTCGGTGCAATTTTATCACCAACTTGTAGGTTCAGCGTAAGTGCGACCTGGCTTCCTAATACAGCACTGTAGAGATCCTCATCGTGAAAGTTAGTCCCTGAAGAAAACTCAAAAGGTTGGCCATTACCGCGAGTGAGTCGATTGAAATAAGTGGAATTTGTACCAACTACTCGGTGACCACGAAAGTAATCACCCATACAGATGGGAACAGCAGTCTGAGTACTCGCTGCCCATGTTCCATCTTTCCCATCGGGACGTTCACGAGCGGGCAAAAATTCGGCATACGTAGCCCACGAAATATTCTCGATCGGTTTACTAATTAAATAAACACTATTGAGCACAAGTTGCAGTGGGCTTCCTTTTGCCCCAATGATCATATTGTACCCCAAGCCTGCACCAGACTCGAAGGCTTGTTTTACAACACCACCTGTGATCAAGGTTGCCACGACAAGCGCAACACCAAGAGACATCGATAATGCGGTGAGGCCACTTGTAAATGCCCGCTGCTTAATATTTCTCCATGCAATGCCAAGCAAACTCATCAATACACTCCATTTGTTGTTGGATGAACTGCTGCAGCCCGATTAAAATCTTCCAAGCGATGTCGTACTGGAAACTGCTCTGCTACCTCGGGTGCATGCGTGACAACCAAGAGAGCGACCTCTTCTTCCCGGCATGTCGTCTGTAGAAGATCAATAACTTGTTGTTGATGTGAGGGATCAATACTTGCGGTTGGCTCATCAGCAAGAAGAACTCGCGGCCGATTTGCAAGTGCGCGGGCGACTGCAACTCGTTGTTGTTGGCCGATACTCATGGCTGCTGGCTTATGATGGAAACGGTCCGCCAGGCCAACGGCTTCAAGGAGTGACTCAGCCCTTTCCTTGCTCGATACTTGTGATCCAAAGCTCATTGCAACAAGTACGTTCTCAAGAGCAGTGAATCCTGGAAGTAAGTTGAATTGTTGAAATACAAGACCGATTCGATCAGCTCGCAGTCGATCTCGCTGAGGCTCAGCTAGCTTGACGATATTCAAACCACCTATCAGAACCTGGCCACTGTCGGGACGCATAATGCCAGAAACGACATTTAAAAGTGTTGACTTGCCAGAACCACTTTGGCCTTCAAGTGCAACAAGTTCACCTGCAGCGATCTGAAAAAATGGTACGTCAAGAATCAGAAGAGGATCACCACCCGGAACAGAAAAAGATTTTTTTACATCGTGCAGTTCAAGAACAGCTGACTTCTCAACCGGGCTTTGGGTATTTGAATGTGTTTGTTTCATGGACAAAGAATCGCTGGAACACGAGGTGGTGTCAAAAGGAGTTTTTCGTGCCGGGCTTTCCGTGCAGAAAAACTCCTTTTCGACAAACTCCTCGCCAGATGAGGATAGACGACGGCCGCAATTTCTCAAGAATTTGACGGCAAAAACTTTTGATTGGTGTAGTGACCCGCCAAAACCTGTGGGTGATTGAGAAGGAGTTGGTGCGCGTGTATAGTCCTGCCGGAGATACTTTACGGTGGCTGTGCCCGAAGGCACTCTGACAACTACCGATCTGACGACTCGTTATAGGAGTTTTGCTGTGTCCATTCGTGTTGGCATTAATGGTTTTGGTCGTATCGGACGTCTCACATTTCGAGCGATATATGAAAAATTTGGCCTTGATGGTGAGGTGCAGATCGTTGCCCTCAATGATCTTACTGACGCCAAGACGAATGCTCATCTTCTCGAGCTAGATTCGAACTACGGTCCATTTAAGGGGACAGTAGGAACTGATGGGAATGATCTCGTTGTTGATGGCAGAACGATTAAGGTTTTTGCAGAGCGGGATCCGGGATCGATTCCATGGGGGTCAGAGAATGTCGATATCGTTGTTGAAAGCACAGGTTTTTTCACTGACGCAACCAAGGCGGTCGCCCACAAGCGAGACAGTGTAAAAAAGGTGGTGATTTCGGCTCCAGCAAAAAATGAAGATCTCACGATCGTTCTTGGTGTCAATGATGAGATGTATGACCCATCAAAGCATCATGTCATATCAAATGCTTCCTGTACTACGAATGGTCTTGCTCCCGTAGCAAAGATTCTTCATGAGAAGTTTGGTATTGATCGGGGTTTGCTCACTACGGTCCACGCGTATACAAACTCTCAGAAAACAGTCGATACAGCTGCTGGTAATCTGCGTGATGCGCGAGCGGCTGCTTTGAACATTGTGCCAGCAGGAACAGGTGCTGCGAAGGCAGTTGGTCTCGTCATACCTGAACTACAAGGCAAGTTTACCGGCATGGCGTTTCGTGTGCCGGTCCCAACTGTGAGCGTCGTTGACTTTACTGCAACGTTGGACAAGGAGGCGTCCCCAGAAGAAATTAATGCTGCCATGAAGACAGCCGCAGAAGGTCCATTAAAGGGGATTCTGAGGTATTCTGAACAGCAGTTGGTTTCAACTGACCTGCGAGGTGATCCACACAGCTCAATATTCTCCGCTGTCGACACCATTGGTCTTGGAAATCTTGTGAAGGTCGTTAGCTGGTACGACAACGAGTGGGGTTATTCGAACCGCGTTGCCGACTTACTGAATTTCCTGGAATCAAAAGGGCTTTGAGTTTAAAGCCTCGTTCAGAAATTATTCAAAGAACGGCCGGCCTTTCTTTCAAAGAGGCCGGTCGTTTTTATTGGCTTTCTCCAGAAGCGGATTCAAGTTTAGCAATAGCTTCCGTTTCAATTGTTGAGCCATCGAATTGTGTCAGCTGGACTGAGATCCGAATCGGAGTTTTCTCTGGTGCTGTGGTTGGCCATGGTAGTACGAAATGAAGCCCACGGGCTCTTGATGTACGCCTAAAGTGCTGGTGAGCTTTGGCTGCAGGGATTGTCCATTCTGCAAACTGACGCCCTAAGCTAGCCTCTTGTGCCGTTGCTGTTGGTTCATACGCAGCCACGTAAATGTCACCGGCAGTTGTGACAAGACGTTCATCGGCATCACGTGGTTCAACGACAAGCGTTACACCCTCGGGAAAGCCATCACCATCGGCGTCATAACACACCGTTTTTTCATGATTAATGACGAGGTGTGTTAGATCTGATTGGTGACCAACGCTTTCGGCAAAAGAAAGCTGGCGAATAGGTCGAGATGCACCTCGCTTCCCCGAATCTTGTGGCAGTGGTGGAATGCCTTCAAGGGTAGGAGGCGCCATATCTCCACTGGGATTAGGAAGACTGTTTGAGCTCTTCTGACTCCCTGATGTGGATGGAGGATCTGCTCCAAAAACTGGACCATTACTGTTCGAGTTACTACCACCTCCATCAAAGCTCGGTACATCAACGTGTGGCGGCACAAGGAGTGGTTGAGCAGATGTCGGAGACGGTAACTTTGTGTTTGATGAAGAGTCATCAATGATTCCAAGCTGCTTACGAAGTGATGCGTTCTCATCCGTCAGCGTGTCGAGTTCATAGTACTGTGTCTGCAACTTGTCTTGCAGGCAGTAAATCTGATCTTCCTGGAGTCGCAATTCTCGCTCAAGAAGTTGATGATGAACATCACTTTTGCAGCCACAAATCAATACTATTGGGCACATGAGTAATGCCACCGAGTATGGGCCGGCTGTCGCCAATTGAGATAAAGTTTTTTTCATGACGCGCCTCCTTGCGCCTCACGCACCGTGAAGGACTATTAGCCCGTGGGAATTTGCTCTATCACCTCATCAATAAGATGATAGTCACATGCTTCGTCTGCTGACATAAATCGATCACGATCGGTATCCTCTTCGATTTTCTCAAGAGGCTGACCAGTATGTTTCAGCAAAATTTTATTCAATTTACTTTTGATATTTCGAAATTCATTGGCATGGATCATGATTTCTTCTGCGGTGCCTTCCATGCCAGCGAGTGGTTGATGAATCATGATTCGTGCATTTGGTAGAGCACGCCGTTTCCCGGCTGTTCCAGCAGTCAAAAGCAAAGCACCCATGGATGCAGCTTGACCTATGCAATATGTTGCAACATCACAACTCACAAATTGCATAGTGTCGTAAATTGCCAGCCCTGCCGTAACGCTTCCTCCTGGTGAATTGATATAGAGATGGATATCACTCTTTGGATCGTCAGTCTGAAGAAAGAGCATCTGCGCGACAATGGCATTCGCCATTTCATCATTTACCTGAGAGCCAAGGAATATGATGCGGTCTTTTAACAGCCGGCTGTAAATGTCCATTGCCCGCTCTTCGCGGCCACTTTTTTCAACAACATAAGGGATCAGGGGCATTTAAATGATTCCGGTTATTCAGGAAAAAGATGAAGGGAAGAAAAGATGCCTAGTCGACGTCTTTGTCTTCTTCTCCAGGGGGTTTGGTGAGAATGTCATCGACGAGACCATATTCTTTGGCCTCCGTCGCCGTGAGATACCTATCTCGATCTGTGTCTTGAGCTATTCGTTCAATTGGTTGACCAGTATGAGATGCAAGAATTTCATTTAGAACGGCACGAGTTTTAATTATTTCATCAGCTTGAATTTCAATATCACTTACTTGTCCACCAACTTGTCCATATGGCTGATGAATCATTACTTTGGCATGGGGCAAAGAAAATCGTTTGCCGGAGGCACCTCCGGCGAGCAATACGGCACCACCGCTGGCAGCAAGACCAACACAATAAGTGGCTACCGGACACGAAAGTATCTGCATTGTGTCATAAATTGCCATTGTTGCAGTGACACTGCCACCAGGCGAGTTAATGTAAAAATGGATATCTTTTCGACGATTTTCACTCTGCAGATAGAGTAATTTCATGACAAGCTCATTTGCATTTCCGTCGTAGATTTCACCCTGTAAAAGAATGATCCTGTTTTCCAACAAAAGATCACCAAGTGTCATCTGTCGCTGCCGTTGGTAGTCTCTGTAAGCGCTGGCGGCACTTGGATCAATCGGAGCGGTTGACGATGGTAATGGAAACCTTTGGACAGGCATGAGCAACTTTCAGAAGTACGAATGAATGAATCAAAAAGAATAACTGAAAAAACTACGAAGATGAATCTTCATGAGCAAGTGGTGTGGTTGGAATTTCATCTTCACCGGCAGCAACACCGCAAACGGCGTGGTCAATAGCCTCAGCATCCGGTTTCGGAAATTCAAAAGGCATGTCTTGGAATTTGGCTTGCGAAGTAACTAGGTCAATGGTTTTGCGTTCAATAATTTGATTTCGAAGCACATCCATAAGACCCCTTCGCTCAAGACTGGCACGAACACGCCGTGGTGATTCGCCGGACTGAGAAGCGATAGCTTTTATTTCTGCTTCATAGTCGGCAGCAGTATCAGAGACATTCTCAGACTCTGCAATTTTTTCCAAGATAAAATGTTCTTTTAATGAGCGTGCTGTACTTGCCATTACAGACTGACGAAGTTCGTTGACATATCGACGGATCGAGTCATCATCGAAACCACTCCGACGAAGTTCTAAAATTGACCGCTCCAGCTCTCGCTGGCTCTGGCGACGTAATAATTCAGGAGGAAGTTCCCAGCTAGCCGACGCTGTAAGGGACGCCGAAACCTGTTGCCGAACTTGTTTCCTTTGATGCCATTCGAGCTGATTGTGAAGCTGTTTTCGTACTGCCTCACCAAGATCGTCAGCTGACTCAAAATCACCTAACTCTGTAAGCAGTGACGGAGTTACTTCCGGCATTTCAAACCGTTTGACATCAAGGAGTTCAATTTCCAACGTGACGGTCTTCCCGCGGAGATCTTCAACAGCGGCTTCCTCGGAAATCGATATTTTGGACGTAACGGTCTCGCCAGGCTTCAATTGAGAAACAAGTTTGTCGAAACCATCTAATTCTGCATCCGCAAGAGAAAGTTTTGGACGGACAACGATTTCCATCTCTTCTGCATGGGAAAGTACCTTGCCGTCGTCATCAGTGCATTTTAGGTTCGCGACCATGAGATCTCCTGGTTTGGGCGACCCCTTCGCTGGAACAAGTCGACCTCGCTCTCGCAGGAGATTGCCCACGGCTTCTTCGACGTCGGCATCAGAAATTTCTCGATTTGGTCGTTTGATAGAGAGGCCTTTCCACTCCGGCATCTCAAATTCAGGGCGTACTTCGATAGAAAATTCGAAGGTCATTGGTCCATCATCTGGCAGAATGACAGCCGCGACATCGAGGTCAGGCTCACTGATTGGTGCAAGATTTTCCTGTTCATTCACACGTGCGAGAGCGTCATTTAGAAGTTTGGATCGGATTTGATCGTTTAATTCCGTTTTAAATTTGCTACCCACAAGCTTGCGTGGCGCTCTTCCGGGACGGAAACCAGGCAAAAGAGCTGTTGGCATGAGATCGCCAACAGCCTCTTCGTAATACCGGTCAATTTCTTCTCGAGGAACAGAAACCTTCACTTTTCTTTGACAGGTAGAAGTTTCCTCTACAGTCACATCAATTTTGAGTAGCTGAGGCTCGGCAAGGGCTGTTGAATCGTCTGACATCTTTGTCCTGTTAAAAAAAAGTGTGAGAGATAAAGTACGTGCTAGTGTTTGTAATAATGCGGGATATATCCCCAATTCAGTGGTTTGGAGTCCACTTAATATGGCAACCATTCCACAGAGGAGAGCGGGTGATGGGATTCGAACCCACGACAACCACGTTGGCAACGTGGTGCTCTACCAACTGAGCTACACCCGCATCTTTATTTTTTCGAAGGTAGTAGGCAATGAATGCAGCCACTAACTCCTGAAAACCCCGTGATTATAGGGTATAGAGCGCCTGTCGCAAGGTCATACCCCGCGTTCTCGGCGTGATTTCTGCCGAAACTGAAAACTCAGCTTGGGCATTTGGAAAATCGGACTCAGAGTGGATAATCGAAGTTTTGGCACCTCTGGCGAGAAAAATGCCACAGTTGTCGCTACCATCGAAACTCAGCACACAACGAAACCCTCGTATCCTGTCAGGATCTGATCCTGTACAGGCCGGATCTCGGATTGCCAAATGAAGTTGCAACTAGTGTTTAAAACAGCAAAGTCTGGCAGGAAAAAGTACGATGTGGACCTTCCAATTGTTATCGGTCGAGGGCAACAGGCTTCATTTCGAATTCCTCACGGACAAATAAGTCGTCGTCATTGCGAACTATTAGAGTCGAAAGGATCCGTCTTTATTCGTGATCTCGGCTCAACAAATGGAACGATGGTAAAAGGTACGATGCTTCCTAGCAAAACAAAGGTTCCTGTCCGTTCGGGGAGTGTGATTCAATTGGGAGACCTTGCTTTTCGAGTCAATTACGTTGCACCAGATGGCGGTCGTGCTACACAAGCAGTTGAGGACTCATTTGAAGAAGCGATTGATTTCCTTGAAGCAGAGCCTGAAGGAGAAACAGTCGAAGCATTTGCGGAGTCAGTTTCACGTCCCAGTAAGGAGGAACCAGTTGAAGTGGAGTCCCTTGACGACGATCTCTTTTTGGAGGCAGACGAAGAACTCAATGCTGATGACGATGATTTCCTAAATGATAAGAAGACGTCTCAAGAATCTACAGGGACTTTATCGGATGAAGATATTGATGATTTCTTAAGCGATATTTGATAAGTGAGAGATTGAACTAAACAAAAATTATTACAGTGAAAATAGAATACACCTAAAAACTTTTTGGATCGTTAACTTCATGCAAGACCAAGATAGCGAATCTCGTTCCCTTACGATTCGTGACTTAGCCCGTGCGAAGCAGAGTGGTCGACCGTTAAGTATGGTTACAGCCTATGACTGGTGGTCGGGTTGCCTTGCCGATTCCGCGGGCGTCGACTGTGTTCTTGTAGGTGACAGTCTCGCGATGGTCATAGCCGGTCGAGAGACAACACTTTCGGCCACGATCGAACAAATGATTTATCACGGAGAAATTGTTTCTCGTGCCGTTCAACGAGCCATGGTGTTCGTTGATCTCCCATTTCCGTTACAGCATTTGGGCGTGGGGAAAGCAATTGAATCTGCAGCTAGAATTTTGCAGGAAACAGGTTGTCAGGCAATTAAGCTTGAAGGAACATCGGGCCAACAAGACGTCATAGCCGGAATTGTTGAGGCTGGTGTTCCAGTGATGGCTCATGTAGGGCTTCGTCCTCAGGCGGTGCATCAACTCGGCGGATATCGTATTCAAAGAGACAGAGAACAACTTCTCACTGACGCAACAGCAGCAGCAGCAGCAGGTGCCTGTGGTGTTGTTTTGGAATGCGTGCCATCAGAGCTAGCAGCAGAGATAACGGCTGCACTACAAATACCAACGATAGGAATCGGAGCAGGCCCTGACTGCGATGGTCAAGTCCTAGTCATGCACGACTTAATCGGGCTCTCTATTGATCGTGTCCCTCGGTTTGTCAGGTCGTATGCTGATACGAAGGGAACCGTTTTGGATGCCCTAACCTCTTGGCGACAAGATGTTGAGTCCAAAGTATTTCCTGCAGAATCAGAAACGTTGGCTTAAGAAATTTGAACCCACAGCTTCCACCAACACGAAATAATGTTGAGGGTTTAGAAGCAGGTACTCCTCTTTCCTAAGGCAAGACTACCTCATCGGAAATAACAACAGGCTTACTAGCTCGTATGGTCTGTGGTGAACCAACGGTGCCAGGAACCATGCTACTTCCAGCAAGTGGGACACCATTGCCACAGTTGTTACATGTATTCACTGGTGCACACGGTTGGCATCCAGGTGCACTACATGGTCGCATGGTAGCTGGTGCAGCAACTCGAGGCGGAATTGCACCGTTGGGTGTGAAGCCCGGTGGCAGATGACCAAAGCACCGTTCGTACTTCCAGACTTCAAATTTAATATAACGTTCCTGAAGGCTTTTGCAGCCAGTAAGCCCTGCGGCGGCCAGCACAACTGACACGCACGCGATGGCTCGATAGATCCACGGCGTCCTTGACATTGATCCTTACTCCCTGTGGCAAGGCGGACCTACAAGGACCGCCATTATTGTGGATAGAGACTAGCCCTCAGCACCCCTGAGAAGCCTAGCAACCCTACAACACACCACGGACGGGGCAAGCAAAGTGAGAATAAATTTTGCCGGAGCCAGTACAAGATTTCTCTTGCCGTTATTTTTAGCCCTTACGATGACGAATTTTCGCCCGCATACGTCGTTTCTTTTGCCCGAGTTTTCGTCGCCCTTTACCTGACTTCTTCACTCCCATTAATTAGTCTCCACTGTATCTTTTGGAATGTTCGTTATTTTCCGTACCATTTAGCCGAGGCTGTGTAGCCACAGCCGAAATCGTATTAGAATACACGAAGCGGCCATTGCAAGGTTTCACTCGGTATTCCGTCGCTCGTTGGCCCCAGTTTCATCCAAACATGATCACTTTCTTCCCAACCTATGCCCAGTGGATCGAGACCACAGGCGTCTGGCGGGTCAATATTCACGGTATGGTCACGCAGCAGCTTCCAGTGGCTAGTCGTCGGCGAACGGTGGCCTACGCAGTTGTAAAGAGGCTTTTAAAACTGGATGAAGGTCAACTTCGATCACCAATTTTTCAAGCCCGTTCAGAGAAATTTCTGTTTCAGCGAATATCAGGACAGTCCGTTCAGATTACGCTTGGGGGAAAAATAATAGATGTTGGTATCTCTAAGCGCACTGGTCACTTTGAAGCCAATTTTGACCTTGATGCACAAACAGTGTCCGAAAGCGCAGTAGAGACACCGTACGGGCAAAAACTTTGTTTTGAATCGGTGGATGAAGACGTAGATTCCAGGCCTGTAACAACCACAGGTTCCGTTCAATTGGTCCACCCGAGTGGTATCTCAGTTATTTCTGATATTGACGATACGGTCAAACTTACAAATGTTGCAGATCGTCGAGAACTCTTGGCAAATACCCTCTTGCGAGAATTTGTCCCAATTCCAGACATGGTTGATCTTTACAAACAATGGTCATCGTCTGGAGTAGCCTTTCATTATGTATCAGCTAGCCCTTGGCAACTTACGAAACCACTCAATGATTTTTTTCATTTTGCAGGTCTGCCAGATGGATCAATGCATCTGAAGCTTTTCCGTTTAAAGGATTCAACACCACTTGGGAGAATGCGTTCTTCGAAAAAATCAAAACAGGATGTAATCCTTGAAATCATAGATCACTTCCCAAACCGAAAATTTATTCTTGTTGGTGACTCTGGAGAGCGAGACCCTGAGGTCTATGCAAAAGTAGCCCAGCAGCGTCGAACTCAGATAGCAGGTGTTGCGATTCGTCGTGTTCCTAGCAGAAGGTCCAAGCAAAAAGTCGAATCCGCCCTCAAGATTCTTGCACACGCTGTGCCCAGTGACAGTTTGAGAGTGTTTACTACAGCAGATGAAATAAGTGACCTTCTTTCGGCGAAAGAACAGCTCTAGGCGTCACTTTCGAAGGCATTCTGAAAATGCTCAATGATTGGTGAATCACCAGAACGCCAAAAGAGCCAACGGTTCTGAACCTCTATGGAATTCGAGAAAAGAACCGTAACGACATCAAGCCGAAAAGAATAATCTTCAAGCCGATGCTGCTGTATATAGGCATTCGCTAACGTGCAAATACGTTGTTGTTTCCGTGTATCGATTGTTTCAGCAGGATGCCCGTGTTCGGTGCTCGTTTTAGAACGTACTTCGACAAAGACAACCGTACGCTTATCCAGAGCTACGATATCGATATCACCACGCAGAATCCGCTCCCGGTGAGCTACTATTTTATATCCCCGTTTTCGAAGATAACGGATGGCTTCTTGCTCACCTCGAAGGCCAATTGTTTTGCGAGTGGCCACTCAAGCCCTCTTTGCGACTGTCAGATCACACGTGTCATTATTTGGTTACAACGTCGGTTCGTCGTTCACGAAGGCGTACAGCCTTGCCTACACGATCTCGCAAATAATACAACTTCGCACGTCGGGTAACACCGGAGCGCTTCACAACGATCTTTGCAATTTTTGGAGAATGAACAGGGAATTTACGTTCCACGCCTTCACCAGAAACAATTCGGCGAACAGTAAACATTTCGCGACTGCCGGAACCACTACGGGCAATGACAACACCATTGAAGACCTGGGTCCGCTCTTTATTCCCTTCAAGAATACGATTGTGAACATCTACGGTGTCACCAATTTCAAATTTATCAATTTCTGATTTGAGGCTATTTGACTCGACATGATCGAGAATTTGCTGACTCATTTTCGGATCTCCTGAAAATATGTTGGGCTGTTGTAAATTATTTTTCTGTGTGTGTGTTTGTTTGCCTGCGAGTGGCAAGTATCGCCTGAGTTTTACGCCAATCAGCAATTCTTTGATGGTCACCGCTTAATAGGACATCGGGTACCCGGAGACCACGATATTCACGCGGTCGTGTGTACTGCGGACCTTCAATGAGGCGTTCCGTGCCTGAGAACGAATCATCGACAGCACTTTGTGAGTCACCAAGGACACCAGGTATTAGCCTAGCAACAGCATCAATAATCACCATAGCAGCTACTTCACCGCCTGAAAGGACATAATTTCCAACTGAAATGAGGTCTGGCTTCAGTGTGTCACAGATGCGCTGATCAAAACCCTCATACCGTCCACAGAGAAGAATGAGGCGTTGTCGTCCAGCGAACTCCTCAACAACCTCTTGAGTCAGTGGTCGTCCGGAGGGTGAAAGCATTGCAATACTACGTGAAGGATCAGTTGTTTCAGAAGAACCATTGTCAGTAAAAAGTGACTCAACGCAGTCAACAACTGGTCCGGGCATAAGAAGCATGCCAGGGCCTCCGCCGTATGGACGATCATCCACTTGCCGGTGGACACCAGTTGCAAAATCTCGAATATTTCTTAACCGGATGTCGAGCAAACCTGCTTTTTGCGCAGCACCCAATAGACTTCCATCAAGAAAGCCCCGAAACATTTCAGGGAATAGCGTAATGACGTCGATCCGCATGGCACGTCCTGCACTCGCTCACTCTGTGGACTCGTCAGTTTTTGCTTCCGTCTCTGGGGCCGTCGCAGTTGGAGGGGCTTCGGCGGATGCTGGCTCAACAGCTACTGGCTCGGTGCTTTTGGCATCCTTTGTATCCGTATCAGCTGATGCCTCAGGGGACGTGCCTTCGCTTGAAGCTTCAGGTGTCGCATCTGTTTCGGCAGCTGGTGGTTCCTCTTCTGGAGTGGGTGCCAATATCGGTTCACCAGCTTCCGGAACGATTCGTGGTAGGGATAATCGAGAGCGAGCTTCTTCCATCGCTTTAAGGTGTGTGCCATCAGTCCCAAATTTCTTAATGAGGACTCGCACTTTATCACTCGGTTGGGCTCCTACGCTCAGCCAGTAATCCACCCTTGCGGATTTGAGTGTACAGCGGGCATTCGTATCAGAGACACTCGGATCGTACGTGCCGAGTTCTTCAATAACACGACCATCCCGAGGTGTCCGGCGGTCGGTTGCACAAATTCTGTAAAAAGGACGGTGTGTTCGTCCCATTCGTTTCATACGAATTACCACTGCCACGGTTTCAACTCTCCAAATTCTGAATTGGTCGGTACTTGGGTTCACATCCTTTCACCGATACTTGGTGCTCCTAGGATGCGAACAGTCGCAGATGCGACGGGCCTTCTAAGGTACACCACAACGAGTCGTAAAAAAGGTGGGCAGCGTATTTTTCTTGTTCTGGGGCGAATCACAGCAGGATTCAAGAAACTTCATCTTTAGCCTCAAAATCAACCGCGAGCATCTCGTTTCCGCCGACGGGCCTCTTTTTCCCGTTGTTTTTTGAGTTTTCGCCGCTGATCCGCCGTTAATCTCTTCCCAGTATCACCCTTTGGTCGACCGAGCCGGCCTGCTGGATCGCCCATAGCGGATTGCATTTTTTGGACTTCTCGCATTCGATCTTTCATGCCCAGGCCCGCCATGCCTTTCATCATTGAGGCCATACCATCGAACTGTTTTACAAGATCATTGACTTCTTGGGGCTGAACACCTGCCCCAGTTGCGATGCGTCTCCGTCGTGTCTGATCAACAATACGTGATGGGTTCCGCCGTTCTTCAGGTGTCATGGAATCAATGATGCCAAAGAGTCGATTGATGTCTTTCTCAAGATCAGCACCGGCTAATGTTTCCTGCATTCCTCCCATTCCAGGAATCATCCCGATTACCTTCCCAAGTGGACCAAGCCGCCTGGTTTGGAGCATCATTTTTTTGAAGTCATCAAGTGTAAATTCACCTGACTTGAGGCGTTCCTCCTGTCGCTGCATCTCGTCTTGGTCAAATTTCCGCTGAGCTTCTTCAACGAGGCTTACGACGTCTCCCATGCCGAGAATCCGGCCGGCGAGTCGGTCAGGGTGAAATTCTTCGAGGGCATCGACGCCCTCACCAGTACCCATGAATTTAATTGGGACACCGGTAACACTTTTTACTGATAGTGCGGCACCACCTCGAGCATCACCATCAAGTTTTGTCATGATGACGCCATCAATTTCAAGTGATTCATTAAATGCTTTTGCACTTGAAACAGCATCTTGTCCAGTCATGGCGTCAACAACCAAGAAGACCTGATCAGGTGAAACTGTTCGATCAATACGTGATAGCTCAGCCATCAATTCTTCATCAATAGACAGCCTGCCGGCGGTATCAAGAATGACAACATCGATCCCGTCCTTCTTTGATTTTTTTACTCCAGCCTTACAGACCGCAACGGGATCGGATTGGTCTTGAGGCGTGTGTACTGGTATACCGATCTGTTCACCAAGTACTGACAGTTGCTCAATTGCCGCAGGTCGTTGCAAGTCAGCAGCAACGAGCATGACGCCTTTTCCCTGTTCCTTAAGGCGACGAGCAAGTTTTCCACATGTCGTGGTCTTTCCGGATCCTTGAAGTCCACACAGCATAAGAATTGTGGTGTCACCTGAACGAAAAGGAATTTCATGGTCGACCGGACCCATGAGATTAATTAGCTCGCGGTGCACAATACCAATGAGTTGTTGTGCTGGATCCAAGGCATCAAGAACCTTTGCCCCAATGGCATCAGCAGAAACACGGTCAAGAAATGCTTCAACAACATCGTATGCGACATCAGCTTCGAGTAATGCTGTTCGAACCTCACTGAGGCCCTCGCGCATATTTGATTCGGAAAGTTTTCCTCTGCCACGAAGAGTGCCGATTGCAGAGGTCAGTGAATTGGAAAGATTGTCAAACATGACGATGAGTATAACTACGAAGTAGCACAAAAATGAGTGGATGGAGAAGAATCCATCCCAGAGTCAACTCGATACGACGATGAACCGCTCGAATCGGGAGCGAACACCCACTGTGTCGCAAGACCCGATGCGTGGCCGGCAAGAGCGGTGCATCGTCGTATCGAGCTGAAAAGCGCTTTGTATTAAGAAAAAGTGCCTGGATCACTCATAACAGGAGTGGGGCCGATGACCGTGCCGCTCTCTACTCCACCCTCGCAACAAGGCGTAGGACTTCCGCATGGTTCACAGCCACAAGGGGCGGTACCACACGGTTCGCACGGTGCCTTACCGCATGGTGCATTGCAGTTATTCTGATAGAGCCCTCGGCTCGTATTCCGGAACTCAAGAAAAGATGGTCTTTTGCAACTATTCCCGAAGCAACTACTACATCCTGGTAAAACGACTAAACAGCCGAGTGCAGTCAGCAGGCAAACAAGACGTGTCATAGGGGAGCCTCCCGGTGAATCAAAATAAAGTCGCTGAGTACTGAGTGACCGGGTTGCATTCAAACGAAAGAAACAGCCAAGCAGTCTCGCTGATCAACCCTACCCCACGCTTTCATGGAACGACGGAAGGTTTTTGTTTCCTCACCAATTTTTCCGTGCTAGGGTTGAAGGTGATCGTTAAGGTTTACGGAAACCGCATTGTTTCACAAACCATCATTTTCACGGTGAATAGGGTGGTTTAAATACATTATTTCAACGGACTGTGGTTCAACGCTGATGTCAGGGACTCACATTAAAGAAATAAGTTTGTACCGATTGCGCAGATTGTCCAGCCTCGCTTTGGCCTTCGGATTGTGCGCGTGTGTTGTAGCACCCGCCCTCGGTTCATCGAATAACGGTGAGGCGTGCTGCGAACCAGAAATCTGGGTATTCAGCACAAGGCATCTTCCAGGCATTTGTCATTTACCAGAGGTAGTGAAGCCATCTGTACAGCGATATGAATCAGCGCATTGTCGATGGCTTTCAGACGGCATTGGAAGTTTGCTTTCGGGCAAAGGACCTCTTGTTATTTTTCTGCATGGCAATCGCTACGACGCCTGGTCAGCAAAACAACAGGGTATACGCCTTGCGAGGCGTTGTAATTCTTTTACATCTCATGCTGTGGACACACAGTTAATGATTTATTCATGGCCCAGTCAGCAGGATGGCTGTTTGTTAAAAGATGGTCGTAACAAATATCAACGATGTTTTACGGAAGGACACTATCTGGCATGGCTCCTCGGCCAAATAGACCCTGAGCGTCCCGTCGTCTTTATCGGATACAGCTTTGGTGCACTTATCACGCTCGAGGCTCTAGAGGATCTCGTTGCGGCAGAAAATAAAGGCAGGCCAGTCAGTCCTTGGCAAAGCCGACCGGGGGATACACGACTCATTTTTGTAGCCCCTGCAGTTCGGTGTGACGCGTTTGCTCCGTGGGGAAAATATCGTGAAACACTTGCGTGCGTCGATCGTGTTTCACTCACCATCAACTCGCGAGATGACGCGTTACGATTTTTCCATTTGCTTGAATCCCGTACAAAAGTTGACGCACTCGGATATACAGGTATGCCACGAAGATGGATGCCACCCGAAATTATATATTCGGCGGTGGATGCACGACGGATTATTGGTCGTGAGCATGGCCTGCCGTTGTATCTCAAGTCTAATACGCTTATGCATCGAATCTGTCGTGATGCTTATAGTGGGCTTGAAGTTGGTTCTCACGAAATGATTTCGAAGCACGAAACTGTTTTAAGGAAAGACCCCGAAACTCAGAAATCTGAGTAGTTGGCTTCATCTAACTTTTTGCGAGCCTTGATCAAACGTTGTACAAGTTCGGGCATCTGAACAGTTGCGGTCCAACCAAGGCGATCATTTGTTTCATTCACCGAAGCCCGTGGGTGACAGCTATCCTGTGATCGCACAAACTCTTTGTTGTGAACAACATAGTCTTCCCAGAAAAGAACGACAGCTTCAAAGGCTTTTGAAACAAATACATGAAGCGGTGTGTGTTTGCCTGTTGCCAGAATAAAATCCTTTGGCCGATAGTCATCAATGAGCCTGTATACCTGCTCTACGTTCTCAAGAGACCGCTGCTCGAGAGCGATCCTGTCATTGATTCTGAGTTTCTTCAGTTCGTAGAGAGAAACTGAAGATGCTTTACGTGTTGTGCCAACAACATGGCAGCGATGCTCTGGTAGGAGTGCAGCAAGAGAGCACCCCACCTTGGCACGTGTCACCAAATTATCACGTCAGTAGAACTATCTTTAGGCACAGCTCAGCTTTGGTTTAAAGCTTTGAACCAAAGCTGAAGAAGAGCAAGACAATAAGGTTTGAGGTCAAAGATAGCTAAAAGATAATCTTCGTTTGGATGCATTTTATTGAGGGTAGTTCTTTTGATCAAAAAACCACTGGGTTGTCGCTTTCAACCCCTCATCTAATGAATGTGTTGCCTTCCAGGCAAGGACATCGCTGGCACGGCTTGCGTCGAGGAGGTTTGATCGTAGGTCCCCAACTCGTTCAGGACCATATTCAGGGTCAGGCAAGCTTTGTTTTTTGCCATCATGTGCATGGATCTGTTCTACCTGTCTTCGCACGTTCTTTTCGAGCGCATTGACGTCAGTGCCAACTCCCGTGCCAATATTCAGGGAAAGAATCTCTCCGTCTCTAAAGTGTGCCTTCTTTAAAGTAAGCGCAGAGAGATTCGCTGCAGCAACATCAGGGCCGTAGACATAATCACGAATATATTTTCCATCACCATTGATGCGAGCAGGATGCCCATCGAGGAATTGGTTACAGAAAATAGCAACTACTCCAGCCTCACCATGAGGGTTTTGTCGAGGTCCGTAGACATTTGAATAGCGTAGTGCAACAGATCTTAGCCCATGCTCTCGGGCATAAAATTCAAGGTATTTTTCACCAACCCATTTGGTAATGCCGTAGGGACTTATTGGGTTTGCTGGTGCTGTCTCGGGAGCAGGTGTTGGAACATCTCCGTACAAGACGCCACCGGAGGATGCGAAGACCATTCGCTTACAACTTGTAGAGACCGCTGCGTCGAGCACAGAAAGAAGGCCAAGGCAATTGATGTCTGCGTCTAACAGAGGCTCGCGAACCGATCGACTGACCGATAGCTGGGCTGCTTGGTGACAAACAGCATCAGGCTGAAATGTTTTGAAAATTGTAGCAATGCTGAGTGTGTCGCGAATATCAACCTGGTGAAGCGGAACGTCTCGAGGAACATTCTCAGATGATCCACTTGAAAGGTTATCAATGATTTCTACATCATGCCCAGATTTAAGGCACGCATCGACAATATGGCTACCAATAAACCCTGCGCCGCCGGTAACAATAATTTTCATGGTGAACTCGAAATAGTAATTCTTACTTTTACCACTGTCTTTAACTATTTTTAACGAGCGCGATGACCGAATTTCTTATGAATGAGTCATTGCTCGAGCACTGTCTGATAGACATCAGCATATCCTTTGGCAGCGGCTTGCCAGGAAAAGCCAGCTGCATGCTGTTGACTACGGGTCCCTGATTGTGGATCGCTGTGAAAAGCTCTCAAAGCATCTTGAACAGTCTTGGCCATTTCAACCGGTTTGTAAGAATGGAAAAACCAGCCACTTTCGCCAGCAATTTCTGGAAGACTCGTGCGGTTGGACATGACCACAGGTTTTCCGCATTGCATGGCCTCGAGTACTGGAAATCCGAATCCTTCAGTCAAAGACGGAAAGACGAATACGTCACAATTTTGGTATAGCCATGCCCTTTCCGTATCAGAGATTACTCCAGGTAGAAGAACCTGGCTTGTGAGTCCGGATTGAATAGTCTCTTGAATAATCTTTTTCCCATACGATGTTTCTTTTTTACCAGCTATGACGAGTTGATAGTTTGGTAAGTGTTTCATCATCTCAATCAAAGTATGAAAATTTTTGTGCTGTAGAAAGTTTCCAATAGAGAAAATAAATGGATTTTTTGGTGCCCATGAAGGTCGCTTGTGAGTAATTTCAGCAGGTGGTGTAAGGCCGTTCGGAACAACATGAATAGTCTTTGACTCAACATTGATGTGTTGAGCTAAATCAGTCGCTGTATATTTTGAAACAGTGACAATAGCAGTTGCTCGGGTCACGAGCTTTTGGACACGGGCAAGCCGCTTGCGAATTCGTTCTGGCTGATCGTCAGAGGCTGTCATGTGTAGAAAATTTAGATCATGTACGGTTAAGACAACAGGTATCCGTTCATCAAATGGCAAATACTTTGATGTCTGATGAGTTACATGCCAGATCGCAGGTCTATCACCTTTATGAAAGTGACGGCCAATAGGCCGTACCCATCGCTGAAAGCTCTCTTTATTCCAAGGACGAACTTTTATGCTGCTGTAATGAGCATTTGGTGTCGCTTCAAAATAATGGTCACAACCGTCAGGTAAAAAGAAGACAGGCTCAAAACAATTATCTGAGCGAGCAAGTAGCTCTTGAGCAAGGTAAAGAGAGAAGCGGCCCAGACCACAGTTGATATGACGGAGTTTTTCGAAATCGATTACAACCCGAGGCAATATGTCGGGTTGGGTCATTTTTGTACCGCATGGTGTATCAGTGTGACTTGTGGAATTCATAGAGAAGCTATTGAGTACTGAGAATTCTTGCCGAGTAGCAATATTTCAGTTTTCCTATTCGCGTGAAAGATGGATTTCAGTCACGTGTGAGAATTTTTGAATAGAGGGCGTTTCCTGCGAGAAACGGCTCGCTGTTGGAACGGAATGCCTTCCGTGCCATATTGGTATTTCAAGCGATAAACAATTTCCTGCTGAGGTGCCCTTGCTTCGGTCAGGCCCTCATATTTGATTATCAGAAAAGGCAGCTATGAAAATCCATGAATTTCAAGCCAAAGAACTCTTACGGGCCGCGGGTGTACCGGTCTTGAAGGGAAAGGTTGTCCGAACTCCTGAAGAGGCAGCACACGCATTCGAGTCTCTTGGGGCTCCAGTTTGTGCAGTGAAAGCGCAAATTCATGCAGGTGGTCGTGGGAAGGGACAGGTAGAGGGGTCGGAGCAACGTGGTGTCGAACTTGCCAAGTCGCCAGAAGATGCTTCCCGAATTGCACAAGGTCTCCTAAACAAAACACTTGTGACTGTTCAGACAGGGCCAGAAGGTCAAATTGTTCGGCAAGTATTTGTTGAGAGTGGTTGTGATATTCAGCAAGAACTGTACTGTGCCATTCTTGTAGATCGAGCAGCGGGATCACCGGTACTTATCGCAAGTACTGCTGGGGGAATGGATATTGAAGAAGTAGCAGTGAAGACACCGGAATTGATTTTGTCGGAACCCTTTGATCCGGACCGAGGACTCGGTGCCTACCAAGCTCGTCTCATGGCGTCAAAGCTTGGCCTGCCGACAGCTAGTTGGCGATACGCAGTGCAATTTTTTCAGTCTCTTTGTAATGCATTTGTTTCACTTGATGCATCATTATTGGAAATCAATCCATTTGTTCTCACCGGAGATAAAACTCTGGTAGCTCTCGATGCAAAAATGACATTTGATGATAATGCGATGTTTCGTCACAAAGATGTCCTATCACTTCGCGATGAATCAGAAGAAGAACCAGCAGAAATCCGGGCCGATGCTGCAGGATTATCCTATGTAAAACTGAATGGAGAGATAGGCTGTCTCGTGAATGGTGCTGGTCTCGCGATGAGTACGATGGACCTAGTGAAGTTCCATGGTGGTGAGCCAGCTAATTTCCTTGATGTCGGAGGCGGGGCAAATGTTGAACAAGTCACCGAGGCATTTCAGATTATCCTTTCGGATAGTAATGTGAAGGCAATATTAGTCAATATTTTTGGTGGTATTATGAGATGTACAACAATCGCAAATGCCCTTGTAGAAGCTTCCAAAACAATAGGTTTTACCGTACCTCTCGTGGTTCGATTGGAGGGCACTGAAGTAGAAGAGGGCAAGAAGATTCTTGCCGCAAGTGACACCTCAATTATCACAGCAGATGGGCTTACCGATGCTGCTCAAAAAGTGGTTGATTCGATAAAAGCGTAAGTACTGTTTTCTTTTAATATTTGTACCTCTTTAGCTATAGCAAATTTTCATGAGCATTCTTGTCGATCGTAATACACGTGTTATCTGTCAGGGCATCACCGGAAAAGTTGGTGAGTTTCATACTCGAGGATGCCTTGAGTACGGAACAAGAATGGTGGGTGGTGTTACTCCCGGTAAGGGAGGAGAAACAATTGCCGATCTTCCTGTCTTTAATACAGTTGCTGAAGCACGTGATGTGACAGGTGCGAATGCGACGATGATTTTTGTTCCACCGCCTTTTGCAGCGGATGCAATTCTTGAGGCCGTGGCAGCAGAAATCGAGCTTGTCATAGCGGTTACAGAGGGCATACCCGTGCTCGATATGGCACGAGTTTTACCAGCCTTTGAAAACTCTAAGAGTAGACTCGTCGGTCCAAATTGTCCTGGCGTTATTACACCTGGCCAATGTAAAATTGGAATTATGCCGGGCTACATTCACACACCAGGAAACGTCGGGGTCATGAGTCGTTCCGGTACGCTTACGTATGAAGCGGTGTGGCAACTCACTCAACTCGGTCACGGACAGAGTACCTGTGTTGGCCTTGGTGGAGATCCTTTGGTCGGATCAAGCTTTATAGATATCTTGGAACTTTTTGAACAAGATGATGATACGCACGCTATTTTAATGATGGGGGAAATAGGTGGCTCAGCAGAAGAAGAAGCTGCAGCATATGTGAAGGAACATGTCACAAAGCCCGTTGCAGCCTTTATAGCCGGCCGTACGGCTCCTCCTGGGAAACGCATGGGGCACGCCGGCGCAATTATTTCAGGTGGCAAGGGAACAGCCGAGGCAAAGCTGGAAGCACTTCGTGATGCTGGAATTGAGATTGCAGAAACTCCGGCTGATATGGGGACAGCAATGGTTCGTGCAATGGAACGGAAAGTCTGATCGGCTACCGATCACGAATGTTTTGCTCGTAGCGAATATCCTTACGGATTGATGCTTGAGATTCTTTGTCATGTTGGCCTCGTGACAGCAGGCATAAATATGCAGTGCGTCATCTATTCGGCTGGGTTAGGTAGGGCTTCCTCTGGATCAACAGGGGTCCCTTCAGGCTTTTCAACTGGATAAAGATCCTCCCAAGTCGCTTGGTTCACTCGCCATCGCCACCAATTATTTTCCTGATATCTGTCCAGGAGACCAACAAAGCGTTTCATGTCGTTATCGTCAGGAGGTGCACTAAGCGCGTTTTCTGTGAACTGACCGTCGTCGTTATCGTCAAGGTACACCACCTCATCGTCATCGCGTTGTTTATTGTCATTTAAATCAACAAAAGGTTCACTCCAGATATTTGGTGGCGGCGGCACAAAAGGGGGAGGAATTTGTCCTGCTGGTAGGTTTGTTGGCTCTGGTGGAAGTGGTTTTTCTGGGTATTGAAGTGTGTCATTCTCATTACCAACAGTTGGCCATACTTCTCCTTTGAGTAACCGATTTCGTTTATCACTGTCGGGTTCGATAATGCGTGCAAAAGTTCGTAGCATAGGTGTACCAAAATCAAATTGGAGCTCTGAACGGTTTAGCATGTAACTTTCTGGAAGTGGCATAAGAGAGAGTCCGACGAGAAGCCCCCCTGCGGCAACATAACCCGTTGTCCCACCAATAAAAGCCCCACCAATTTTGTCAATCACTGAAAGAAGAGGGATTGATTCACTGGGGATATATTTTTCAATAAGAATGTGAATACCAACGGCTGTCCCTATTGCTAAGACCAATAAAGCGACGGGAAATGCGTAACTTGGAGGCATATCAATAGCGATGAGGATTTCCGTGAGCGTTGGAATGAAAGTCAATGTCACGACAAAGGCAACGAGAGCCTGCATTCCGACAAGTACTGAACGGAACATCCCGTGTATGAATCCATACGCAATAAAGCCAAGCACAATGGCAACGGCGAGTAGACTTGCCAACGTTTGAAAAATTCCGGCCAACGGTACCATCATTTGACTCTCTTACGTAATGAAATAACTTCCATGACCGGCATGCTCTTACTTTGCGACTCGCATAACCTCATTGAGACTTGTAACCCCAGCAATCACTTTCCGAATACCAGACTGCTTGAGCGTTTTCATTCCAGATTTTCGGCCAGCTTGTCGGACATCTTGAATCGATGGTCGACCCACGAGCAGATCTCGAATGTTGGCATCAAAAACAAGCAATTCATGAATTCCGGTACGGCCCCGATAGCCTGAGTCCATGCACGACGTGCACCCAACCTCCTTATAAAGTGAGACTTGCTTTCCGGGAGGAAGGCCAAGTTTCTGCAAAAACTCATCAGGAGGGCTGTATGCTTCTTTGCACCGTTTACAGAGTACCCGAAGGAGACGCTGCGCCAGCACTGCTGAAACAGATGACTGTATGAGTGTTGTGTCTATTCCAATATCAAGAAGACGAGTGATTGTCGTCGCTGAGTCATTCGCGTGCAGAGTTGAAAAAACAAAATGACCTGTCAGTGCAGCCTGCATAGCAATTTCTGCAGTTTCCTTATCTCGGATTTCACCAACAAGAATAACATCCGGATCTTGTCGTAACGTGGACCGGAGAATATTTGCAAAGGTGAGTTCAGCAGCAACATTGACAGCAGTCTGTGAGATGTTGTCGAGTCGATATTCAATCGGATCTTCAATGGTGACAATATTTTTTGAAAAGACATCAAGTTCCCCTAATGCCGTATAAAGTGTTGTTGTTTTTCCGGATCCCGTGGGACCACAAACGAGTAGCATGCCATGGGGTTGGTGAATAATCTGACGCATCTTCTTTGTGACAGACTCACTCATGCCGATGCCTTCAAGACCATTTTTTACAATGCCGCCATCAGAATCGAGGAGCCGTAGGGCCATTTTTTCACCGAAGTTTGTCGGCCCCGAGGCTGCACGGATATCAAACTTTCGGCCTTCGAAAAGGACTGCAAATGTCCCATCCTGCGGTCGTCGGCGTTCAGCGATATCCATATCAGAAAGTACTTTAATGGCAGAAATCGATGACTTTCCCTCTGCTGCCCAGAGTGTTGTGAGATTTTGCATGACACCGTCAACTCGACAACGTACTGCTATCTCCTCACCACTTTTTGGTTCAAAGTGCAGGTCAGTGGCACCGTTCTTAATAGCCTTTTCAAATAAGCCCTGAACAATCCGAACTGCTTTCGAACCAGCTCGATCCATTCCTTTGCCCTGCCCGTCAATTGGCGATCCATCTTTTTTGAGGAGAACAACGGAACTGTCTTGTTTGCCGGAAGAAAGTTGTGTCATTGATTTACTAAGGAGAGACTCAACGTCATCGATCCCTAAACTTCCAGCAAGTCGGATCAAAATCTTTTTCAGAAAGGCAACACACAAGATGCGTTCTTGTGCAGGCGCCTTTTTGTCTCTTGTAAAGGTGTAGGAAAAGATGGCTGCAATAAAGCCAATGGCAAAAAAAGGAGTCGTAGAGAGCCCCCACATTACGGTAATTAAAAAAAAGATAGCACCAATGCAGACAGAAGCTAATGGCCATGATGACTCGCCAAAAATCATCTCAGAGTCGGAGGCTATCCATACAGAAGCTGATGCCCATATGACACTGAGTAAAACCCAGAGCCCACCAAGCCAGAAGATGTGAGTCAGGTTATCCGGGTGAATCCAAAAATCCATTATGATTTTTCTTAGGGCTTGTTATGACAAGAGACGCTGTGAGTTCGAGGTTATGAATGAGTCGATGTCGCATGCGTTTCTTCCACGAAAATAGTGTATGGACCCATCTGACAAATAGTAGATTCCAGATGTTGTCAACACAACCTTCAAGAAGTTGTCGATCGTGAAAAAGATAACTCTGTTACACATGCAGATGTTTTTTGCCAACATTCATACATTTAAAGGGTTGCAGACAATAGTAGAGTCACAAAAGGGCATGCATGCCAATACGAGTAACGAGACCTCGTTAAAAGAGACACTTTAGTCAACTGTGACTTTTTGATTCGTAACTGACCACGGTATTCCAATGCAAGACCTCATCAAGAGTTTTTCCGCCTTTTGATCTCGAGTAGGACGCTTTCGATATCATTGCCAGGAATAGGCCAGGTCGCTATACGACGGGCGGTCACTTTTTTGAGAAATCCTCGGTGGCGAGATTCTTGTTTCTCAGCTTCCCATCGAGGCCCTTTGATAACCAGGAGCCGCCCGTAGGAGTTGCTGATTGGTTCAAACCAAGTCAGTAATTTCTGGAGTGGAGCGACAGCACGGATGATGAGTGTATCAAATGAATTGCCTTTCTTGCGAGTATCAAGAACAACTTGTTGAGCTGGTTGATGGTGAATCGTTAGAGGTAAACCGAGTTCAACAAGAATAGACTTCAATGCCGCAATGCGTTTTGTTGAAGTGTCTGATAATTCAACTGTGAGATCACGACGCAGGATAGCGAGTATGACACCAGGCACACCTCCTCCTGTTCCGACGTCAAGAACCCGTTCGTTGGTTTTTATGTGCGGGCATATGGCAGCGGTGTCAGTAACATCTCGCTGAACAAATTGTTGTACTTCAGTATGCCTGGTGAGATTTAAACGATCATTCCAGGCCCATAAGATTTTGGCATAGGCAGCGAGTTCAGGAATGGCCTTGTCAGGTAAATCAAGACCGAGTTGCTGTATCTCGTTTCGTATTGCCTCAGCAAGGAAATTCTTCGGCTGATTATGATGTGTTTGCATGAAGTTTTAAACATCATTGAAATACGAGGTAAAGACCCGATATAAAGCATGTCAAATGACTCACAAGCAACTCTCAATCCAGATGATTCAATGTATGTTGAATTTATCGAGCCGTAATTCGTCGGGCGACTGGTTGTGAGACAACAGGCTCTAAAGTCTTCCGGACCTCATTGAGTGCAGTGGCAAGTGTTGCGTCATTTTTAATAATTTGGCCAGTGGCATCTGGGCGAGCGGTTTGCTGTACCCAGAGATCCGGTGAAACGCCGACTCGGCTGTATGGTTGGCCGGTTGGTGAGTAAAAGTGAGCGGTGGTCAATCGCATGCCAACGCCAGCTACATCCATTGGGAAAATTCCTTGGATCGATCCTTTTCCATAGCTGCGGGATCCAATGATTTTGCCACGGTTATGGTCACGAATGGCTCCAGCAAAAATTTCACTAGAACTTGCGGAATCACCATCAATGAGAAGGGTAAGTGGCATATGCCAGGTGCCACTGTGACTTGCAGTGTAGTTAAAATCTTCTTCCGGACTACGACCTCGTGTCGCAACAACGAGTCCACGGTCAATGAATAAATCAGATACATCGACGGCTGCTGACAGGAGTCCACCGGGATTTCCTCGAAGATCAATAATCAGAGATCGCATTCCGAAGGCATCAAGCTGACGCATTGCGGTATCAAGGTCAGCAGCAGTCTTTTTCTGAAATGACGTGATGTGTAGATATCCAATCCCATTCAATCGATCGAGCAACTCGACATCTTCGATACTTGGAATCTCAACATGTTCACGTCGTACTGTCATAGCTCGTGCTGGCCCAACCCCTCGTAGCACAGCGAGTGTTACACGTGACCCTTCTGGTCCCTGAAGCAGTTGTGCAGCCGCATCAACATGCATGCCAGCGATAGGTTTGCCAGCGATCCCGATCAAGTGATCACCTGCTTTGAGTCCTGAGCGTTCGGCAGGACTACCGGAAATGACATGCACCACCAACAGACCATCTTCAGCACTTTTCAACTCGACACCAAGGCCAACAAAGTTGCCCTCTATTTGAGCGTAAAGGTCATTGAGCTGGCCTGTTGTTAGAAATGCAGAATACTCATCAAGACCGCCGACAGATGCGGCAGTCATCTCGAGGAAAGTAACAGCAGGTGGAATGCCAACTACGGATTGTGCGGCACGTACAATCCAGATTGAAACTGTCTCAGCGTCGGTAAGGGTTGCAATGCTACGACCTTCAATAATCTGCTGTATGTGTCGTTGGAATAATGCAATGCGATCAGGTGTTGCTTGACGTGCATGAATGGACTGAAATCGAGGATCACTGATTGCAACTTGAAGAGCTAAACAACCACGGCTGATGAGTTTATGAAAGTCTGGGTTGGTAACGTGATGGGAATTTATGCGCCCCAAGCATTCTATGAAAAGTTGTCGTGCTTGTCCTTCTGTAATGTTTTGTAGGGCCTCTTGATAGGCTTTCTCAGCAGATCGACGATCAAGATCACAATGAATCTTTGCCAGATCGTATCGCTGATACAGTTCATTGGACAGGTCACCTTTGCGGGCAGCTGTTTCACAAAGACTTACCAGCTCTGGCCATTGACCAGCAGCCTCAAGCTTTGTTGACCGAACAGCCAGATCATCAACAGAAATGTCACTCGCATTGGTGAAATTAGTTGGCTGAACGGCAAGGAAGCCACCCACCAAAATGATGATAACGGTCTTGAGAATGGAAATCCGCCATGGACCATTCGGACATCGAAGGGAAGTCACGGTCGACATGTGAAGAGGGGTGGTAGCACGCACAGGCAATCCATTTTCTAGCCAGCATTCAGAGCGGCGAACAGCGGTCGATCCCATGACCGCAAAGGATTATGGATCACGTTTGAAGGCTGGTCAAAAAGCAGTTGGAGACAAACATGAAAACTTGGAGACTACGAGCCCGCAGTCTCGGCCTGATTGCTGTAATCCGCATTTTTCAATCGATTTTCCCGATTATGCTGCCACGTTGGTACGATAGAAAGATATTCCATCTCACTCGAAATACTAAATGACCACCTCCCGTGACACAGTAGAACCGCCCGACCCTCCTCCGCAGACGTTGATTCTCCTCGATCGCGTCCGACAGGGGGACACTGCGGCTGTGAATGGACTTCTCGAGAGACACAGAGCTGCGATCCGGAGGATGATTGATCAGCGGCTGGATAGGGTTGTCCGAAAACGTGTTGATGCAAGTGACATTGTTCAAGATGTTCTTGTTGAGGCAAATCGAAGATTGGGTGACTATTTAAACAACCCCACGATGCCATTTCAGTTATGGCTTCGACACATGGCACGTGATCGAGTCATTGATGCCCATCGACGACACAGAGTGGCAGGCACCCGTAGTCTCGATAAGGAAGTGTCGCTGGATTCACCGGTGGATGCAGATCACTCACAAACAAATCTCGCTCAGAAGATTGCGGATACAGAACTTACTCCAGCTGCGGTTGCAACATGGCATGAGCTTGAACATCGTTTTGCTAAGGCCGTAGAGAAGCTTGACGAAATAGATCGTCAGATTGTTTTGCTGCGACATTTTGAACACCTATCAACTGGGGATGTAGCAGAGGTTCTTGGTCTTACGAAGCCAGCGGCTGGTATGAGATATATGAGAGCAATGCGACGACTCAGAGTTTTACTAGCTGATGCAAACTGACTTTGGACACAAAATATCGTCAAGTATGTATGGCATGCCTAGTATCCCTTGTTAACGTGAAGATAATAATCCTTCGTATTTGTATAGTGCCGTGTCAAAAATAGATAAAAACAATTCAAATGGAGAAGAGCTATCCTCAGATGCAGAAGAGCGTTTAGCAGTTCTGCTGGAAGACTTAACAACGGGGCCAGTCGATCAAGCGCACGTACGGCTTGAAAAGCTCTGTCTTCAAAATACTGATTTAGCAGGACAACTCCGCGAACTATTTGCAACGGTGTCTGTTACCGATGCTGTGGCAATGGAATCTACGATTATCATGCGCGATGATCGCGGGGGAGAACTGGCTGCTGAACAGCAACGTATGAGGCCATTCATTGGAGATGGGTTTGTACCCGGTGTCTCTTCGCTGCCAGCTCAATTTGGAGAGTATGAGCTTCTCGAGGAAATCGGCCGTGGAGGCATGGGGATTGTCTATCGCGCTGTTCAAAAAAGTCTTCAAAGAGTCGTTGCAGTCAAGATGCTCTTGCGTCGTGACCTGGCAAGTCAAGCAGATCTCACACGGTTTCGCAGTGAGGCTGAGGCGGCTGCTCAACTGGATCATCCTGGTATTGTCTCCATCTTTGAAGTTGGAGAGTATCAAGGCCATCCATTTTATTCGATGAGATATATCGAAGGGACGACACTTTCAAAACGATTACAAGTTGGTCCAATTCCACCAAGAGAAGGCGCACAAATTTTGCTTCGTGTGGCTGAAGCTGTTCAGGCTGCACATACTCGAGGAGTTCTTCACCGCGATCTGAAACCATCGAACATTCTTATCGATCTAGCAGGTAAACCACATGTCTCTGATTTTGGTCTAGCCAAACGGCTTGAAGGAAATCAGACAATGACGCACACGGGCGCAATTCTCGGTACTCCCTGCTACATGTCACCGGAGCAGGCCGCTGGGAGTCGAGGAGATGTTGGACCGGTGAGTGATGTGTGGAGTCTTGGTGCGATTCTCTATCAGGTGCTTGTTGATAGACCACCGTTCCAGGCATCGAGTCCGATGGATACATTACTCGCTGTCTTGGAAGTTGAGCCGCCTCTCCCTCGCTCAATTAACCGCGAGGTCAATCGTGATCTGGAAATGATTGCCCTCAAGACGCTTCAAAAGCCACAGGATCTGCGTTACGCATCAGCAGCAGACTTGGCCAATGATCTTCGCGCATTTCTAGCAAGTGAGCCGATTGCAGCCCGCCAAGGCGGAGTTCTCGATGTTGTTTCCCGGCTTCTCCGGGAAACACATCATGCCGTTGTCTTAGAAAATTGGGGCCTTCTCTGGATGTGGCATTCGGTTGTCGTGCTCATTTTGTCAGTCATTACAGATGTACTCGCGTGGCAGGGAGTCGAAAACCGCTGGCCGTATGTTGTTCTGTGGACGGGTGGTCTTGCCTTGTGGGCACCCATCTTTTGGGCACTTCGGCACAGAGCGGGTCCGGTAACAGCCGTTGAACGACAAGTTGCTCATATCTGGGGCGGCACAATGATCGCCAGCATGCTGCTTTTTTCTGTTGAGGAGTTGCTCGGCTTACCCGTCCTGAAACTTTCACCAGTTCTCGCATTACTGGCGGGACTTATGTTTTTCGCAAAAGCAGGAATATTATCTGGAGTTTTTTACATTCAGTCGATTTGCCTGTTTGCTACAGGTTTAATCATGTGTGGACTTCCTCAGTTTCAGCATATTCTCTTCGGGCTGGTAAGTGGTGGCTGCTTTTTCATCCCAGGGTTGAAATACTATCGACAACTGACAGAGTCTGAGCGATAGCCTGCTTAAATACTGCATCAAAACCTGAGCCAGGTTTGCACTGCGAGTCTCATCAAATCTCGTGCGCCTCGAAGCATTTCGATGCCACTCGCTTTGCTTGCTCCAAGTTTTCTGTTTGTGAAGGTTATTGGGATCTCTGTCGTACGAGCTCCTGATTGATGTGCCCGCCACAAAAAATCTTCAAAAAAAGCATAGCCGGAGGCAAGATGAGTGAGATCAATATTTGCGATGCACTGCATGCGAATCGCACGAAAGCCACTGGATCCGTCACGGACAGGAACACGTAGGACAATGCGCGTGAACCAGCACACGAGCCAACTGATGATATGCCGCTTCAGTGGCCAACCGGTGACAGCTCCACCAGGTATCTTCCGTGACCCAATAGCAATATCGAATGGCATTTCGTCTGGTGGCGTGAGTGCTGCGATCAATCGTGGGATATCGGCAGGATTATGGCTGAAGTCTCCATCAAGATGAACGACAACACCAGCGGATCTTTTCCATGCCCACTGAATTCCCTCTAGTGTCGCCGTGCCAAGCCCTCGACAATCAGTACGTAAAAGAAGGTGAACACGTTCATTTTTATCAGCCTCTTCCGCAACGATTTGTGCTGTACCGTCAGGTGAGTTGTCATCAATGACGAGGATATGAGCATGTGGAACGGCCGTATGAATTGCCGTGATAAGCGAACCAATCGAAGCGGATTCGTTGTATGTTGCTATCTGTACGACCGTTGTTCCGGGAGGCCATTGAGGAGGTGAGTGGTGCGTGGCCTGCATGACGTGTTGGTGAGGAATGTTGGTAATCCCACAAATTCTAATATAAAAAAAAGGGAGCCGGCAAATGCCGACTCCCTTCCTGTATGAACAATAGCTTTCAAAAACTAAGGTCGATCGTCACCAATCGTGTCACTACTGTTGGCAGTGGCCAAAGCTCGCAGCGTAGCTTGGCTAATGGTGTTGGACATAAAGCCACTTGAACCATCAGCAGAGCAGTACCCATTTACACCACCAGCATGTGGCGAACTTGGGAACTGCTGTGAAGCAGTTCCTGGGATCGGCGAGACCGAATTCCCAGTTGCAAGACCAAAAGTCGAGGCATTCGAGTGACCTTCCCAGAAGTTTTCATTGAAGTTTTCTTCAACGATCATGAGGGTGTTACTTGTGCCATCACGATAGGAAGCAAATCCCTTATCCTGGAAAAGTCCAAGACCGCCATTGTCGCTCAGGGTTTTTGCATTGAACGCACCTGAAGCTGTTGCAGATGCACCTTGTTCATCACTGGTTCCAACATTGGCCTTATAAACACTTTGGCCAGCTGTGGTACCAACGAATGAAGGGCAGATGAGCCAATCAACTTCAACAGTTGCATTGGTACCTGTTGGCACAGCGTAGTTGCCAGCTCCATTGATCGCATTGTAAAGATTGTTTTCTTCACCATATGGAAGAATCGCAACAATGTGACTCCAGCCAAGCGTAGCAGCTACTGGGTTTGTACTGTTAGCAGCACCAGACCCATTGACACCCATTGCACTAGGCAAGAAATTGTCTCCACGACTTGCATGCTTGTCAGCATAGTTGTGTGCAGCCAAACCTTGTTGCTTCAGTTTATTTCCGCATGAACTGCGACGAGCAGCTTCACGAGCCTGTTGCACAGCTGGCAACAGAAGACCAACAAGAACACCGATGATTGCAATAACAACCAGGAGTTCGATGAGGGTAAACCCTCGACGTGACGTAACACTCATAAAGATTCCTCCACCCTAACGGGTAAATGAGAGAAAAAATAAAATCCCAAAAGGTCGGAAAAACAAGCACGCGCCCCTTGTTGCTATGCCAGTTCCTGATGATTAAATAACGTATTTCGAATCATCTGGAGCAAAACTGTTCCGTACAATTTCCCTCCACCATGCGTAAAGGTATAGCCAGAATCAACAGTAGTCAAGCACTTACAAGGTGCGCTGAAAATAGACAAACCCGCTGATTTTCGAAATTGCCGAAGACTAGGGGGATTATAACGAATGAAGCTCGATAATGCGTACTGCGACCCCTCAATAGTGGGTGTACTTCCAGTTCTTCTCTGTGCAACCGCATGATTTTTCTGAGCACATGGTTTTGGACTCTTTTTGGACGAGTTACAAGCAATGACTTCGTTCAGCAAAAGTGATTTGGAGGGTCTTTCAGCTGATTTTTTTTAATACCATAAAAACGGAAATCATTGCCTTCAATGTGGTTTCATTCTGTCAACGCAGCATGCTGGAAACGACTTCGCCATGAACATCCGTGAGCCGGAATTGTCGACCCTGATACCGGTACGTCAGGCGGGTGTGATCAATGCCGAGCAGATGCATAATCGTGGCCTGCATGTCGTGAACGTGAATGGGATCAGAAGTAATATTCCACGCATACTCATCTGTTGCGCCGTGGACATATCCACTTTTTACTCCTCCACCTGCCAGCCACCATGAAAAAGCCTTTCCAAAATGGTCACGGCCCTTTGGATTGGCTGGGTCACCTTGCCCAAAGGGTGTCCGACCAAATTCACCACCCCACGCCACCAGTGTGTCTTCGAGCAGTCCACGATCTTTGAGGTCTTGCACCAGTGCAGCAGATGGTCCTTCTGTATCGCGACACTGAATTTCAAGTTGAGTATGTAGATTACTGTGTTGGTCCCAACCAGCATGCATTAATTGGACAAATCGAGTACCACGTTCCAGTAGTCTTCTCGCTACCAGACAGTTGAAAGCGAATGATCCCTTCACATGCACATCAGGTCCGTACCGATCAAGCACATGTTTTGGTTCATCCGAGAAGTCAATGAGATCTGGCACACTCGATTGCATTTGGAAGGCCATCTCATAGGAGGCAATCCGAGTATCAATCTCAGGGTCACCGTAGTCTGCTAGGTGCTTGGCGTTCATGACGGCAAGGTCATCCAGTAAGGCTCGTCTGGCAGCACGACTGATACCTGGAGGGTTTGCAAGATACGGAACAGGCTCTCCCGTGTTTCGGAATTTTACTCCTTGATATCGACTGGGAAGAAAACCGGAACCCCAGTAGTAATCAAAAAAGAGCTGCCCGCAACTCTTTGCCTTATCAGAGGATGTCATAACAACAAAAGCCGGCAATTCTTCGGTCTCGCATCCAAGGCCATACGACATCCATGCACCGAGACTCGGGCGACCAGGAACCTGGCTTCCGGTGAGGAAAAATGTGACCCCAGGCGCATGATTCACAGCCTCGGTGTGAAGGCTGCGAACAAGACAGATGTCATCGGCAAGCCTGCCAATCGCTGGAAGCATTTCACTGAGTTCCATGCCACACTGGCCAAACCGCTGAAATTTTTTGATTGGTGCAACGACAGGCCATTTTGAATACCCACTCGACATTGTTGAAAGACGAGTTGTTCCTCGAACACTATCTGGAATATCCTCACCAGAACGTTTGAAGAGAGCATCCTTCGGATCAAAGAGATCAACATGAGAAGGGCCTCCTCCTTGCCAGAGCATCACCATTCGTTTTGCACGCGGAGCATGGTGTGGAAGGTCAACACGTCCGGGTACGCTTCCTTCGCAAGTGCTGTCACGTTTGAAAAGTGATGCCAAAGCAGCAAGACCGATTCCTTGTCTGGCTGATCCAAAGAGTTGACGGCGAGTGACGCGAGCCAGATTTTCATTGAATAGATCATGCATACTTACAGCCTTCTCATTTGCAGTCTGAGGAAACTCATTCGGTGGTGTTTTTTACAGTGCTTATTCACGATTGAGTGCTTCATCAAGATTCAGAATGGCTAAGCAAACATTTCCTAATGCAGTGAGTTTCACTGGGTCATAAGACGCGTCTGGTAAGCGTGTATTGCTACCAAGGAATGCATGCGCTGACTCCACAGTCGTGTGGGAGTGTTGGTGCGCATACATATCTGCAAGTACTGCACGTTCGGCAGAGGTTGGCAGTCGGCTTACAACGGTTCGGAATGCAAAAATAATTTGTTCATCAAGCGTATTTCTGTTTGTCATGCATCGCTTTGCAAGCGAATGCGCTGCCTCAACCCAGGTTGGGTCATTCAGGGTCGTCAGTGCATGGAGTGGTGTACACGTTTGATTGACACGAACGGTGCATGTCCGACGGTTGGCAGAGTCAAACATGTTGGCAGGTGCAACAGTGCGTCGCCAGAAGGTATAAATGCTGCGGCGATAGAGGTCTGTTCCAGTTGATTGAGGGTAGGTGAAATCTCGCTCTTTCGTAATTGCCAGTGATTCCCAGATCTGATCAGGCTGGTATGGGTATACCGGAGGACCCCCAATGTTTTCATTGAGTAAACCACTACAAGCAAGGGCCCAATCACGTAAAATCATGGAAGGCATTCGAAAACGACTCGCACGCCCATGAAGTCGATTCTCTGGATCTTTTTCCAGATGGTCGGGATTTATCTTGCTTTCTTGTCGATAGGTTGCACTCATAACCAGCAGTTTGTGCATGGACTTCTGGCTCCACCCTCTTTTTTGAAATGCAATTGCAAGCCAGTCAAGGAGAGCGAGGTGCCGTGGGTACTCACTTTGTACACCCATATCTTCTGTGGTTTTGACAAGGCCTGTTCCAAAAAAACGTTGCCACATCCGATTCACCTGCACGCGAGCGGTGAGAGGATGATTTGGGAGGAATAACCATTTTGCAAGACCAAGCCTATTCTTCGGAAAGGCATCGGGTAAGGGCGGCAGGTTTGCCGGTGGCAGGAAAGCAAGAGCATCACCACGTGGTGAAAGATAGGCACCGCGATCAAGTACACGGGTTTCCCGTGGCTTGTCGTCACTCATAACCATAATCCGTGGGATCTCATCACCACTGAAGGCATCATGAGCTTGCTTCGCTTTTTCATACTCAGCAACGATCAGCACATCTTTCATGACTGACTGGCGTACTTTGCTCATGAAAAATTGTCGCAGCCCTTTTTCAATTTTTTTCTTTTCAGCATCAGATCGAGCGTCTTCAGATTTTCGGAGTAATGGCGTAAGTGATCGTGGAAGATCTTCTCCGTCTGCAGCCTGCCCGTCGGCAAACAAGCCTGTTTTCCATGCGGCATATGCAGCGTCCATACTAGGCTTGGCTTTCTTCTCAAGCTCTTTCATGTTCTGTTTTAATCGTGCGAGCTCTTCTTTTTGGCCAGCAGTGGCAACCTCTAAGAAAGGTGTGGCAACACGGATGCGAGAAGATTGTCGACCAGGTCGGCCTGTTTCTGCCACTTGGTTAAAAACATGGAGTAGTCGGTAATAATCGACCTGCGTCAAAGAATCATATTTATGATCATGGCACTGAGCGCATGCCATGGTCAGACCAAGCCAGGTTGTGCTTGTTGTATCAACGCGATCAAACAGATTGTTGAATCGCTGTTCTTCAGCAATTGCACCTCCTTCACCATTCAAAAGGTGATTCCTGTTAAAGGCAGTAGCGATTTGTTGCTGTTGTGTAGCGTCCGGTAGTAAGTCCCCAGCAAGTTGCTCAATTGAAAACTGATCAAAAGGCATGTCTTTATTGAGAGCGTCGATCACCCAATCTCGCCAGATCCATTGCCACGTATCACCATCCTGCTGAAAACCATTGCTGTCTGCAAAGCGAGCAGTATCGAGCCAGGCGATTGCCATGCGTTCGCCATAATGCTGATTTTCCAACAATTGATCGACCAACTGTTCATATGCATCGGGTGAACGATTAGTGAGAAACTCATCGATGTTTTCAGGCGATGGAGGAAGGCCAATAAGATCGGCATAGAGACGCCGAATTAATGTTTCCCGGTCTGCTTCTGGTGACGGTGTAAGATCGACTTCTTCAAGTTGAGCAAGAATAAACGAGTCAATTGGATTTTCTGGCCAATTCTGGAGTGATGGCGTGTCACTCACTGGCGGATTATTTTGGACGGGAGCTACAAATGCCCAGTGTGTTTGATACGTGGCCCCTTCATGAATCCATCGGGAAAGTATTTTTTTATCGCGCTGAGAAAGACGACGATTCGAATCTTGTGGTGGCATGATGAGGTCACTGTCATCGGAATGGATACGCTCGATGATCAAGCTTTCTGAAGGATCAATCGCACCAGCATCGAAAGCAGATTGTCGTTGATCGAGACGAAGATCGGCTTCTCTTTTGTTTGGGTCTGGCCCATGACAGTAGAAACATTTTTCAGCAAGAATCGGACGAATGTCTCGATTAAATTCCAGTGGCTTACGAGTGGTGCCGTCAGATGCCCCTGCATTGTCACTGAAAAGCAGAACAAGAAAAAACCATCTCGAACAAAAAGAAATCAGCCGTCCGTGCATTTCTTTGGTGTCGGTCTTTGGCATGCAATTCCCCAATAAAGCATCCAGCGTAGGATGAGCATCCACTAATTCTAATTGTTTATTCACACTGAACGCTGTACCAAGAAGTTCAACAACATTGTCGTGTACCCTATGCGTATCAAATCCATCGGACAATGTACTTTAGTGTCTGCCCGTCGAGGTATTTTACGAAGACAGTCACTTTTCTCATCCAAACAAGTAATGTCTCTTCTTAGACACTTTTACAGATTCCATGAAAATGGATAGTGAAATGCCACATCGATACAGCAAAGAATCACACTTGTGCGAAGAAGAGCATATTGATGTGGCTATTATTGGTGCAGGAGCGGCGGGCCTTTTTGCTGCAATATGGGCAGGAAAAAATTCAGAAGGCCATCCGATTGGAATCACAGTCTTCGATGGGGCAAAAAAACTTGGTGCCAAAATTCTCGTAGCTGGTGGAGGACGCTGTAATGTGACTCACCGTCGTGTCACAGAACATGATTTTGCAGGAAGCAGTCCGGCAGCAATTCGTAAAGTATTGCGTCGCTTTTCGGTAGCACACACGATTCATTTCTTTTCCGAAGCAGGTGTTGAACTTAAGGAAGAAGAAACGGGTAAATTATTCCCGGTGACTGACTCAGCGAGGACCATTCTCAATGCACTTATTGATCAGTCCAAAGAATCGCACGTGTCGCTTGAACATCCTGCACGTGTGACTGATATCGAACAACTTCCAGTCAGTGGCACGGCAAGCAATGTGAAGCAAGAGCCACGGTTCAGAGTGATGTTGGAAAGTGGTGTGTTGCTGGCTCGATATGTCATCGTGTGTACGGGTGGAAAGTCATTGCCCAAAAGCGGTTCAGACGGTGGTGGCTACAGATTGGTGGAAAATCTAGGTCATACAATTACAAAGCCCTTAGTTCCCGCCCTGGTCCCACTCGTGTTGGCAGACAGTCATTGGATTAGAGAGCTATCCGGAGTAACTGTGCCCACAACAGTCACACTTTCCAAACCATCAGGAAAACGGATTGTATCTTGTTCTGGTAGTACGCTCTGTACACATCGTGGCCTTTCAGGTCCGGCTGTTCTTGACATCAGTCGTCACTGGCTCATTGCACGGAATACAGATCCAGATGTTCAGTTGAGTATCAACTGGCTTCCGGGCCAAAATACCGAAACGGTCGATGAGTTCTTTCAGTCTCAACGTGCAGGAGCATTTGGCGTGTTACGGCAATGGCTTCCAGACAGATTGGCTCGACGAATCTGCATAGAGTCGGAGGCTCCACTTGTCGGCGACTTAACTCGAACCATTCGAAAAAAACTAGTTCAAAATATTACCGCTACGCCATTACCCGTAACTGGCGATCGGGGTTTTTCTATAGCGGAAGCGACAGCCGGTGGCGTCCCTCTTGAAGAAGTAAAACTGGAAACTATGGAAAGTAGAAAGTGCCCCGGTCTTTACCTTGCTGGTGAAGTCCTTGATGTGGACGGTCGAATCGGAGGCTTTAATTTTCAGTGGGCCTGGTCGAGTGCGTATGTCGCAGGTGTTGCAGTTGCACAGTCGGCTATCGAAGGCAAGGCTCGATAGAGAAAGCGATTATCGCGCAAACCCAACAAAGAAGCTGAAGAGCTGTTGGCTATCAAAATCAGCGTATGAGACAGGTACTGCAAAATCGAGTGCGATCGGAGCTGGTCCAAGTGCAGGCATGGTGATTCGGAGGCCAAACCCTGGGGATACTCGAAAGTCCTTAATAGTTACGTTTTGTTCAACTGTACCGAAATCAGTAAAGACAACACCACGAAGGGAATCATCAGCAGTAATGGGAAACATATATTCAACGGTGTTTAACCATTCAAATGGTCCACCAACAATTGCTTCCTGGCCTGTGGTTGTGCTTCGCTGCCGTGGACTTGCTCCACGAAAAACAAAACCTCGCATCGTGTTGTATCCACCAGCATAAAAGTTGTCATACGACGGCGTATCAGGGCCAGAGAATCCGAGTATGGTGCCCATCGAGAGGACATGTCGGCCTGAACCATCGGGTCGCTGATTAAGAAGGAAGTATTGCCGAGCTTCAAAGACACCTCGTGGGTAGACAAAAGTTCCTATCACCTGTTCGAATTCGACAGTTGCAAGATGGCCCTCGGTTGGTAGGAAAGGGCTGTCGCGAGTGTCGTGAATAAGCCCACCACTGAAGCCGTAGACCGAGTTCGTTCCTTGCATCCTATCGATGTCGGGTACACCTGGAACACGAGGGTTGAAGATATCAACGCTCTCACCACGGAAGCCAGTATTTACTGATAAATCGGGGGCAAAGACAAACTGATACCCAAGGCCAACACGGCCTCCTACACGACCTTCAGCCCAATCAAAAAAGTAACGAGTGAAGTACGAAGCACTCGTTGAGAGTCCGACGCGAGTATCAAAAAGATATGGTTCTTGAAAGGTCGCAGTGTATCGCTGTAACTCTGTACCAGGTGCAGCTTCCAGTCGAAACCTTTGGCCTGCACCACGAAAGGCAGTACCGTTTCGTATGTCATCCCAACTTGTTGGAAGCCGAGTAATATCAAAATTCTGCTCATCGACCACAATGTTTCCAACCAGGCCTGCATTGGAGTTGACCCCCGCTCCGATCATGAGCCGGCCTGTCTGTGTTTCTTCAGCATTTACATCAACAACTACATAAGGTTCGTTGCCGGGAAATGGTTGAAGAGGAGGTTGAGCGAAGCCCGGTGGTGGCAGACCCGGTTGACCCATTCCGGGGACATTTGGAAGCGGATCAAATCCAGAAGGATCTGCAAAACCAGGTTGTCCAAAACCTGACTGTGCATACCCCGAGGGTGTGTTAGGAGCAGCTTGAGGTTGAGCGATGGGCTGCTGGGCAACCATCGGGGTCGCTGTTGGAGAGGCGGGTGGAATCCGCCCGTAGTCAACAGCCCCGGGGCTTGTCGCTGCTATCGCAGAGCCACCCCATGCAGCTACATTTGGGTTTTGGGCCGTTGATGGACTGGGAACATTCGCCGGGCGAGCAGGTGCAGCCTGCTGAGGGAATGACTGTCTATACGGTGGCGGACTTGTAGCGGGTGCCGGTGTCGTAGTGGCGGGCGGTTGATATCCGTACGCTGGACTTTGTCCTCGCCATTGGGGCTGCTCGCGCATTTCAGCGGGGCTGACGGAGTTCTTCGTGCCTGGAGTGGGCTCACGAGCAGTATCTGCAGATTCTTGCTCGGATGGTGATGGAGCTAATTCACCTTTGAGCACGAGGTCAAGCACGGCGTCACCATCGTCAGGGCTCTGGCCTCGAAAGCCTTTTTGATTTGGCTCACGAGCGATTAATTGTTCAGATGGATCAGGTTTACTAAACACAATCCGTGGTCCCTCTCCTCGTGCAGGTTCATTGAGGAAGAGACCACTCGATGCAATTCGCCGTTCGTCGGAACGTAGTTTGCGGATGTCCAGAATGTCACCGGGCCGGAGGGAGAGCCGGTTCAATATGACGCTATGGCGAGTATGAGGGTTTTCGCCACCAATACGGACGTTTATTTGTCCAACCCGATATCGCTGTCCCTCGGCCACCTTGTAGACCAAATCAAGTTCACCAGGCTCTTCGAGAAACCGTGGGTCTGCTTGAATGTCAGCGAATACAAAACCACGGCCACCATAAATATCACGAATCAGACCGAGGTCAGAATCCATGTGATTTTGGTGAAAGAATTCACCACTTTTTAGCTTCAGATCACGCTCGAGGAATTCACCTTTAAATCGACTGTTGCCAAGAAATGAAACATTCCGAACCTTGTAACGAGGCCCCTCATTGATGACAAAGGTGAGCAAAGCCCAGTCCCGGCCAAGGCCATGTATGACTTGGACTTCACGACCAACGCGTGCCTGAAAAAAACCAAGGCTACGGTAATAGGCTGTGAGCGTATCAACATCAGCATCAATTTTTTCGTGATCAACGTCGCCACCTAGGAACCAGAAAAATCCCGGTTTAGATTTGATCTGTGTGAGTAATCGAGCATCGGTTGCAATGGTATTCCCAACAAAGGTGGTCCAAAAAGATTTTCGACTACGACCTTCATCGACAAGAAAGACTGCTCCTTTGTCGCCCGGCTTTGTTCCCTCAACAGTTGTTACACGAGCTGCATCGTAACCTTTCTCATGGTAGTAACTTTCAAGTCGACGACGGGCTTCTTCAACCACATAGCTATCAATGGAATCACCAACATCAATCTCCGATTTTTTTCGTAATGTTCGAGTTGTCACACGTTGGTTACCAACAAATTTTACATAACGTAGTGTCGGACGTTCTACTACAGTGAAGACAACTACGACCCCTTGACGTACCCTTACATACTTAGGCAGGACGTCAATAAATTTTCGTGTGCGATGGAGCGTTCGTACATCTTCTTCGATGGCTTGTGGATCAAAAATTTGACCCGCTCGTGTGTTAAGTTGTGGCAGTTTTGAGATTTCAACAGTCTCATTTCCTTCAATCCGAACCTCAACAATGCGTTCGTCTTGCTCTGTACTATCAACAGTTGACGGAAGCTGTTCGACAACTGCTGATTGAGCAAAAGCATCTTTTGACCCAGCAAGCAACGTTAGTAATCCGGCAATGCAAAGCAGGCGACCAATCACCCTGAACGTGGTGATTAGAGAAGCCCCGACGGTGCATTCTTTGAATATACGGGTGTTCGGCATAGGTGATATGGCTCGGTCAATTAGTCAGTCGTAGGCATGAAGTATCAAGCCAAGCGGACTTGGGCTTTCTACAGCAAGCCGCTGAGAAATACCGAAGCAACTCTGGTCTCCACAAGGCGAAAAGTTGCCAGAGGTGGAAACAACGAGTTATTTTTAGGGAATAAAGGACTTGTTCACGCGAACATCGGTTGAAGTAGGCTTACCTAGTCTGCGATGCTTAACTGCTTAATGTAGCCTCCGAAATTTGCCGATGGGCCAAAAGGAGCAAACGAGGAATTTGCTCAGAGGCTACGGATATCCATACTCCACGATGAAATATATGTCACCGACTGTCATCAATCTGAAGGAGTCTGAAGATCTGCGTGATGTGGTGCACCGCGTTGTGCAAGCGCTCGCTGAAGGAGATGTTGTTGGTGTTCCAACTGAATCAAACTATTGCCTCGCTGCTGCGGGTACAAATGAGACAGCAGTTGAAAGAGTGTGTATGTTCGCTGATGCGATAGAGAATGAGCCCCAATTGACAATTGCTATTAAGAGTAGTGATGAAGCGTCTGACTGGGTGCCAGCGATGACACCACTTGCCTTGCGATTTGCGCGACAATGCTGGCCAGGTCCGTTAGCGATGCTGCTGCAGGATAATCATCCAGATGGTTTGGTGCATCAATTACCGGCGTCCATTCAACCACATATTTTATGTGATGAGCGAATTCGCTTGCGGGCACCCGGACATAGGATGCTGCAGGACTGCATGCGACTTTTTGCTGGCCCTGTAGTGCTTGCAGAGCCCGGTGGAAGCACAGAGCCTCCGAAGACGGTCACTGATCTTATGGAGTTTTGTGGACAAGATAAGAAGTCAATACTTTTGATAGACGACGGTATGCAGCCAATTCAAGAGACAGTTTCAACAATCGAAATTCGCAAGACAGGGTTTCATATCATTCGCGGTAATACGTTTAGTAAAGAAGAACTTCAAGATGTTGCACGATTAACGATACTTTTTGTTTGCACGGGAAACACCTGTCGCAGTCCAATGGCCGAAGCGTTGTTTCGCAAACGAATAGCTCAGAAATTGAATTGTCAGGCCAACGAAATCCGGGAACATGGTGTCGAAGTCAAAAGTGCTGGCCTGTCTGGTTGGGGAGGAAGTAGGGCTAGCGAAAAGGCTCTTCATACAATGAAACAAGCAGGAATTGATTTGAGTGGTCACACAAGCCAGATCGTCACAGAAGAATTGCTTCAAAAAGCTGGCATTGTGTGGACGATGACAGCCGCCCATCGGGCAGCAATTCTCGCCCAGTTCCCGAAATTTGCTGACCGAGTGCACATGCTTTCACCTACAAATCAAGACGTGTTGGACCCATTTGGAGGGACTGCCGAAGCCTACAACCAGTGTGCTCAGCAAATCCGTGAGCATCTTGACGCTCAAATGGATATACTGGATCTCCGAAGTTCGCTAGATAGTTGATGTAGTGAAATTCTGATCAGTCGAATATGCAATTCGAAATGATGTTTATGTGCGGGAGCCATGGCCTGCAGCCTGGATTGAATGAATGAAAATTGCGATCGGAAGCGACCATCGAGGTGTTGATGCCCGCCGTCGTCTGATCGGATTCCTGGAGCGTCACGGTCATTCTGTAAAGGATTGTGGAAGCCATGACGAAACAGCAGTGGATTATCCAGACGTAGCTGCTGATGTTTCCCGTCAGGTTGCCGATGGCTTGGTTGACAGAGGAATTTTGCTCTGTTGCACCGGAGTAGGGATGGCCATTGCCGCGAATAAGATTCCGGGTGTTCGTGCCGCGACGTGCCACGATGAGGTTGCAGCTGAGATGAGTCGACGCCACAACGACCTGAATGTTCTCTGCCTGGCTGCTGAAATGGTAGGTGCAGAACAGCAGGAGAAAATGACAGAAATCTGGCTCAATACAGATTTTGAAGGCGGTCGTCATGAACGGCGACTGAGCAAGATTTCGGCCCTCGAGGCAACGGCGTGCGGCCCGCGAAGTGCCTAGAAACTCGGGTAACCGTCAAAATCTGCCCAAAATAGCAGGATTCTGCGACAAGGAACTGCTCGTGGTAACGTCGGTGAAATGTACTGATTTTGAAGGCCAACGAAGACTTGTCATGTCGTAACGGTCGTGCCGAAACACACCCAGATTTTCTCAGCAAAATTGTCTTCCGATTTGTTGCGTCACCAAATCGCGTTGGTAATGTCGGGTGTAGGGAAAACCATGTCATTTCGTTGTTGTTCCCAACGAGTAATTGAAACGGCCGCCTGATGTAGGTTGCACCATGAATTTCACAAATACACCGACTCCTGAAGAAGTATCATGCCTGTTGCAAAATGCAGCATTGCGCGATGCAATCGAACCATTTCTAGAAGATGAAACGTTCGGTGATATCGATTTTTTTGAAATGCCTACGGAAGTAGAAAATCGTTATCTTGAATCCATGTTGGCTTGGGAGCAGGCACCGGTTTTACCTGTTGGCCGCTGGTTTAGTCCCTCACTTGTATTGCAACCGGCTTGTAACCTGAGCGAGGAACATCTTCGCGAAGAGTTGTGGGGGGTGATCGAAAGACTCTATGAGGGTCGAATTATTCTCGATTTCACGGACCATCTTTCAGATCGTGATCTCTACAACCTCATCCGGAAAGAAATCCTTCCGACATCGATCAAACGTGTTGATCTACCAGATAATTATTTCCACTGGGATTGTAGCGTTGCAGGTAGGCCTCCTGAATTTTCTACAGGTGATTGGTACCCCGAGCCTGTTGTGGATTCATTGATTTGGCTTACGTACTATGCTGACAATGCTGAGCGAAGTGAGTGGGAAGTTGAATATGGCATTGATCTTCCACCTTGTGAAATTCCACCATATCCTCGAGCGATGCCATCCGCACCGGTCTAAGCACGTTGTGTGCTGGAATAACGCAACTTTTGCCCGCGTGCGCATTCCCTGTACAATACGGCGTCTCCTAATTCTGTGCCGAGGGTTCATGCAGCATGCCGAAGAGGCCAAGGTGTTCAATGCAGTTGTTCATGATGTTTTCCAGATTGTGTCTCCTCCCTTTGATTTGGTCGCTTGTAATTTCGTGTGCCTTTGAAACAACAGTCACGGCGACGACCCCCGAAACAATCGAAAACGCAATTACGAAAGCGTCGCGTTATTTGCGTGAGCAAGGTCAACAGCCGGATGGAAGTTTCTCGCCACAAAGTGGTCCAGCAGTAACGGCTCTCGCAATAGCGGCACTTGTTCGAACCGGAACGTCTGCCGATAGTCCGATGGTGTTGCGAGCAGTTCAATACGTTCTTACGTTTCAACAATCAGATGGTGGGATTTATCAGCGTGAATCAGCTGTTGCGAATTATGAGACATCAATTGCCATACTGGCTCTTCACGAGTGCAATACATCGGGGCAATATGAGGAGATAATCAAAAAAGCCAGGCGATTTCTCACGGCAATTCAATGGGATGAAAGTGAGGGAAATACGTATGCTGATCCTGAGTATGGTGGAGCCGGATACGGACGACACGAGCGACCAGATCTTTCGAATACAGCATTTCTCATCGATGCCTTGAAAGGTGTCGGAGCAAGTTCAGATGATCCGGCTATTCAGCGTGCATTGATTTTCGTCTCGCGGTCTCAAAACCTTGAAGGTGCGTACGACGTTCTCGAAGTCGCACCCAAAAATCCTGATGGTGGTTTCTATTATACGCCAGCAAATGGGGGTGAAAGCCAAGCTGGTACAACACCGAATGGCGGTTTGCGTAGTTATGGGTCGATGACCTACTCGGGGCTGAGAAGCATGATTTACGCTGGCGTTTCAGCGAATGATCCTCGAGTTCTAGCTGCAGTAGAATGGCTTGGACGGCACTACACATTTGCAGAAAACCCTGGCATGGGTGATGCCGGCTTGTTTTACTATTTCCACACAGCTGCTAAGGCACTTCACGTTTTGGGCCAGGATCAATTTATAGATACTGATGGGAAAGCCCATGACTGGCGAAAAGACCTGGCTGGTGTTCTTCTTAGTGCCCAGCAGGCCGACGGTTCGTGGGCGAACAACAATCCTCGATGGCTTGAGGATGATGCCAATTTGGTAACAAGTTATGCACTCCTTGCGTTGAGTTACTGTCAGGCATCTGTCACCGAATAGGCTGATTGAATGCGTCGCAGTCGAGTCAGACGACGGCCTCCTGAGAATATGCGTGTTGCCCGGCCTTTGTAGGGGAGAAAGAAACAAGCATGAGGTAATGCAGGACCTAGTGAAGATAGATTGCCATGAAACGGCTGCGTTGTATCGTAAATGGTATATGTTGAAATTTTGGGAGGCTGCAGCGTTGTAAAGGCACAAAGCCAGCAGCGAAACTCGAGGCTCTCGTGACTCGCAACCAAGTGAACAACCATGGCTGATAGAAAGACTAAACAACCACAATCAGCTGAGACCGTGCGAGACGGTGTCACAATCGAAGATATTGCAAAGCGGGCCAATGTCTCAAAGAGTACGGTGTCAAGAGTCTTAAACGGCACCGCTGTAGTCAATCAACAGAAGCAGGACGCCGTTCATCAGGCTGTCATTGAATTGGACTATACGCCCAATATGTTTGCTCAGGGATTGGCGAGTGGGAAGTCAATGACCCTCGGCATCTTGACGCAGAATATTGGTAGCCCCTTCTACGATTCGGTTGCTCAGGGGGTAATTGAAGGCTTAGCAGGCTCTGGTTATACCCCGTCTGTTATTGATAGAAGATGGGAACAGACAAGAGATGCAGCCTCAATTGAAACACTTATTTCACGAAAAGTTGATGGTCTTCTTATTGTTGGTGGTGATATGTCTGCATCAGAACTTCAGTCTTATAAAAAGCAACTACCACTTATTGTTGCAGCAAGAGACGTAAAAGGCTTTGAAGGACAGTGCGTCTCAGTCAATAATAAAAAAATCGGTTACTTAGCAACAAAACATCTTTTGGAACAGCAGCACACACGGATTGCATTTATTCATGGAACAGAGGGCCACCCCGATGCCCGGGATCGGTTCACAGGCCATCTTGAGGCGCTTGAAGAGGCTGGTGTCAGTCGGTCTGATGAACTTGTTTATCAAGGAGACTTTAGTGGGCATGCAGGACTCATGGCCGTCAACTATCTGCTCGATCAGGGCATACGTTTTAGTGCAATAATCGCTGCGAATGATATGGTTGCCTTTGGTTCGAGATTGGCTCTCTATCGCAGGGGCATCAGCGTTCCAGATGATGTTTCAATTATTGGGTGTGACGACCAGGCGGAGGCAGCCTTTATGACGCCGCCGCTTACAACTGTGCGGCAGCCTGCATACGAAATGGGCTTTGTTGCCTCAAGAGCTCTTCTTTCGTTGATAAGCAATGAAGACTATGGGTGGTCTGAATTAGCTCCAGAATTACAGATTCGTGAAAGTGTAAAACGTTTCACAAGTTAAGGTTGCAACGCAACCTTCATGAGCAGATCAGCTTTGGTCACATTATTCCTTTAAATCAAAGAGCCGCCTTAACGCTTCAAGAAGCCCATGAGGTGGACCTGCCTTACTTTCACTTCGCAGGGAGGCCATAGGGGGATGGAGCATCTTGGCAGCATACCTTTCAAATGCCTGTCGAATTTCTTGCTGACTGCTTGTATCAAGATTTGGAAGCTTTCGGAAAAGTCGATCAAGTTCGACTTCTCCTGTTTCATTCCAACCTGCTCGGAGTTGTTCAATAACTGGAACAGTTGATCGATGGTGCATATCTCCCATGAACCGACGAGTTTCTTCATCAACAATTGTGAGTGCTGCTGGAAGTTGTTTTTTTCTTCTACGGCGATTGGAATCACAGGCCTGACCAAGATCATCGATTGAGTAAAGCCAAACCCCCGGTCTGGTACCGATTCGTGAATCGAAGTCGCGAGGAACCGCAAGATCGAGAACAACAAGGGGACGTCCTTGCCGCTGATCTTGAACCCTTTGGAAGAGGTCAAGCGTTACGACTGGCTCTGAAGCACCGGTCGTGCTGACAACAAGGTCCGCATCAACAAGCTCACGAGATATGTTGCTGTAATCACCGGCTCGAGCATCAAGTCGTTGTGCCAGACTGTGAGCCCGCTCCACTGACCGATTTATAATGCGGATATTCTGTGCCCCGGCGTCACGAAGATAGCGAAGGGTTTCAGCGGCCATTTTTCCTGCACCAATAAGAAGCACATGTTTGTCATCAAATCTTTCAAACACACCACTGGCAAAATCGGCAACCGCGATACTTGGAATTGATAACCGTTCCCGTCCAACAGTTGTTTCAGTGGTTACACGTTTGGCTGCTCGTAAAGCTGCCTGAAAAAGTTCTCCAGTAAGGGGTCCAGTCGTCCCACTTTTCTGAGCAAGCTGCCATGCTTGTTTCACCTGTGCAACGATCTGAGGTTCCCCGAGAACCATGCTGTCGAGTCCGGCTGCAACACAAAATAGATGTTTCACAGCAGCAGTCCCTTGTTCACCACTGAGTACTCTTCCGACATTTGTAGGATCAACACCCCGGCACTCTGCTAGAAACATCGCTAATTCATCTGGTGGAGGCGGCCCTCGGCGTTCCTCGTCAGCAGCGTACAACTCGATTCGATTACAAGTCGATAAAAGGACCGCTTCACTTCCCGGAAACTGTTTCTGAAAACGCACCAGTGCCTCAGTTGCTTGCTCTGATGAGAAAGCCAGTTTTTCACGTAGTTCAATCGGGACAGTGCGGTGACTTCCCCCTGCGAAGGCGAGGCTCATGAAGCATCTCCAGCAGGAATGGTTATGACTGCGGCATTCCCCTGTGAAGGGGTAAGTCCGTGCTGCGTACTTCCAAGTACCCCCCACAAAATTGAAATCGTGAGCATCGTAAGGCTAACGAGTGATAAAAGTGCTATGACTCTTCGGCCAATTGCACGTTGTCGCATAGCTCGTGAGGTACCAGCGACGATTATGAGCCAGACGACGAGTGCTCCCATGCGAAGAACAACAGGATCAGTCCACGGTACACTCCCTAAAAGACCATGTCGTTGATTGACAATATTTAAAATAATTCCTGATAGAAAGCCGAGGCTTCCCGACACGGCAGCGGTCACTGTCATTCGTGATGACCAGATCGATAGTTTTTCCAAGCTCGGCATACGAAATCCTTGAAGGGGGGCCTGTTTCCGATTCAGCCGCCCAGCCTGAATAAGCCACATGCCACCCGCGAGGCCACCAAGTACAACAGCGACGCTCATCACAAGATTGAAACTTCCGTGAATGACCCCCCAAATTTGTGTTGCAGGACTTTGTGGGAATGGTTCCCGGCTTGAAAGTTCAGCAACTCCAATAAGAGCTAATACGACAGGGAGAACAAAAAGACCAACGGGTGTTCTGGGATTAGAGACGGTCATCCAAAGCGATCCAGCCGCTAAAAGCCAAGCAGCCAGAAGATACCAATCAAACTCACTCGATAATGGTATGGAAGGAAGCGTGGTTGAACGCCAGATGAGATACAGGCTGTGCGCAACCAGACCCGCGGTCACAAAACCAATCATTGTGATGCCTCGGACTCCAGACCGAAACCAGAGCCGACTAGCCTCAAATATGAGCGCAACACCATAGCTGGCGGCAAAACAGACAACAGAAATTCGTGAGATGAAATCAGCCATAGGAACCCTAGTAAAAACTCACCCCAAACGTGTATCAATATCTTCCAAAGAACATGAAATCAAGGACGTATCTGAGGCAGGATTAGCATAGATAACAAGAAACCTGACTGCAGCCTTCCTTACATGAATCAGACTATTTAACTATTTTCCATTTCGAATGCTCTTATTGTACCCAAGAAATAGACAACTTTGAGCCAACAACCCGCTTCCTACAAACTATACTGAACTTTATGAACGTTGATTCTGATTCCCCGGACCAAAAAGAGCCAGCCACTGGCAACGTCGAAGATTCCCTTTTTATGAAGGCATGTCGCCTCGAACCAGTATCTCGGCCACCAGTTTGGCTCATGAGGCAGGCAGGTCGGTATCTTCCCGAATATCAAGCCATTCGTAATAAGGTCACGTTCTTGGAGCTGTGCAAGAATCCAGAACTTTCTGCTGAAGTTATGTTGGCAACAGTGGATCGACTTGGTGTCGATGCTGCAATTATTTTTAGTGACTTGTTGCCACTATTGCAGCCGATGGGCCTCGATTTGGAATTCACTCCTGGGGAAGGCCCCGTCATTCATAATCCACTTCGTACCCATACAGATCTTGATCGATTTCACGAGCTTGTTGATGTCGATTCACTCAGCTTTGTTTTTGAGACAGTACGTACAACACGTGCCGGCCTTCAAAAAGAATTGCCAGTCATTGGTTTTGCAGGAGCTCCATTTACTTTGGCTGGATATGCCATCGAAGGAGGAACAAGTCGCAACTGGTTGCATACCAAACGATTTATGTTGACTGATCCTGATGGGTGGCATGAACTCATGGAACGACTTGCAAGGACGATTGGTAGATATCTTCATGCTCAATTTGATGCTGGAGCGAATGCGGTGCAGGTCTTTGATAGCTGGGTAGGTTGTCTCTCACCAGAACACTACCGTGAATTCGTTTTGCCCCATAGTCGGACCGTCTTTGAATCAATAGCTGGACGTGGACCGATTATCCATTTCGCAGCAGGTAATCCAGCGTTATTGCCACTTGCGGCCGAAGCTGGTGGCACGGTCATGGGTATTGATTGGCGAATTGAGTTGGACCATGCCTGGCAGCAGGTGGGTTATGATCGAGGTGTGCAGGGTAATCTCGACCCGGCTGTACTGCACACGACTCCCGACGTTGTTCGTCGTCGTACGGAAGACATTCTTGCACGTGTTGCGGGACGTCCTGGTCACATCATGAATCTTGGTCACGGCATATTGCCAGAGACTCCAGTTGAAAATGTATTGGAGTTCATTGCGACCGTTAAACAAAAATAAAAAACGAGTCAACTCGTAGTCATATCACAGGCGAATTGTTCAAATTATTTTTCATCTGTGTTTCCGAGCGAATTGGGGTAAAACTAAGGGTTGGCCTGTACGGTACCAAGGCAGTCCCGTTGAGCCTTTATTCATTATTTTATTTATCCATTCGCTAAGCACCGACACATACTATGACCACTTTGGAGCAACGTCTCTTTCATCTTTTTGACCCACGTGATCGCAAGCGAGCACGAAACCTCGTTCCAGAAAAAGTTATCTGCCCTCGTGTTGGCCAAGTCCAGGCAACACTTGCAAGTGATGACGGAACAAGCCATGAGGTTTTGCTTGAGCTCTCTGCAAATCGACGGGGCGGTATGATCCTAGAAAGCCGTTGTACAAGTCCCGACGGACGAGCTGGCAAGCCATGCGCGCTTGTCGCAGCAGTCCTGCTTGAGGTTGATCGACGAGGCTTGTTGAGTGGTATTGCAGAGCAGACGCCGGTAACACTCGACATCGTTGCCGATGAAACAGATGATTTTGAAGAAATGGAATCAAAATCATTCTCAGCGTTGAATCAAGAGAACGAGATGGAGTATTCAGGCCAACCGCAGCCAGCGAGCCCGCAGTTGACACGGACTCTGCATAGCGAGAACCGTTCAATTCAAAAAAAAGGACGACAGCCAGCATGGTCTACCGAGCTTGAAAACCGTCGGCGTTTGGTTGAGCCGGCATTACGAACAAGCAGCGTCGCCTTGGGTGGTTTGCGAAAAAGTACCGGTACGTTGATGTTTTTGCTTGATGCATCATCGGCTGACAGTCGACTTGTTGCATTGCAACCATGCCGCATGCCGATTGATGAATCTGGTCACCCTGCCGGTCAGCCAAAGCCAATTATCATTGGCCCGCAGGCGATCTCTTTTGGTCATTTTGATGCTGATGAAAGGCGAGTGTTATCTATGCTCGCTGGCACAATGTCTGCTGAGACACATCATGGTGGGCAAACACTTGAAGAACGTACCATGAGTCGGTTTTTGCTTAGCCGACAGTCTGCAGCACGGGATCTCGCGATGCTTTGTGCAGAGGGCCGGCTTGTCTTTCAGCCAGAGCCCCGTCGAGCACCAGAAGCAGTCGTGCCATTAGTATGGGATGCTGGTCGACCATGGGAATTTGCTTTAATCATCGAACCTGGTGACGACACGGGACTTGAAGCCTGTCTTCAGAATGACCTTCTTTCGAAAAAGGAAAAGCGGGTCTGTCCAAAGAAAGCCAGTCTTAATGGTCTTCTTGTACGGGGGAGTGAACGACAGTCACTCCAAACACCGAGATTGATTCTGCGAGCCGGCTTTCTTGTGCTCGAAGATCGTCTGTGCCGGCTTGTTATTGATGCAGCTGCAGAGGAACAGCAGGGCGAGTTCTCAGAGCAAGACGAACCCGCAGGTCTTCGAGGCTGGATGGAGCAATTTGATAGACGAGGCCCAATTGAATTATCTGGGTCTCAGATTGACGGGCTCATTGAGCAACTTGCTTCGCTGGCAGACCTACCGAAACTAGAACTTCCTGGTTGGACAGGATGGCAGGTAGAGTCAGGAAGGCCTCAGCCCAAATTAGTATTAGATGATTCACCAAATATGAAAGATGAGGAGCAGGTAGGATCGATTGATCCTGAGGAATCACTTGGTCGTCCGAAGCGCAAGGCACGTAAAAGTAAACCAAAGATTCAGCTGGGAGGAAACATTTGGTTCGACTACGGCGGGATTCAGATAGCGGCGGATGATCCAGCAGGTGGTGCGGCTGATGCAGCAAGGCGTCGACTTGTCCGGCGAAACAAAACAGCAGAGCGCGAAGCACTCAAGGCATTACCACGATTTGGCTTTTCTCCAGTCCGAACTGGGCAAGCGAGTGTCACTGAAGATGATGTCGTTCCAACGCATCATGTTGAGGTGCCTCGTTCACGACTTGATGCATCGGTATCTCAATTAGCAAGTGTGGGATGGGCAGTAGAAGTATCTGGGCGACGATACCGGCCAGCTGGGAATGTAGCGTGGAATGTTAACAGCGGTATTGATTGGTTTGAACTTTCTGGATCGATTGATTTCGGTGGTGTGATTGCAGACATGCCCGAACTCCTTTCAGCACTTGCAAGAGGCGACCGAGCAGTTGACTTGCAGGATGGCTCTCGCGGGATCTTGCCTGCTGACTTTGCGACTCAGTTAGAGCCTCTCCTCGCACTTGCGCAGGAAAAAAATGGTCGTCTGCGGTACGGCCGTATGCAGGCAGCGCTCCTTGATGCACTCATTGCCGGAATGCCACAGTCGCAGGTGGACGATGCATTTTCTGTCATTCGTGATGAACTGGCTGCTGGTGGTAGGCCTGAACCAGAGAATGAGCCAAATGGATTTGAAGGCAGCCTGCGACATTACCAGAAAGAAGGTCTGGGATGGCTGAGCTTTCTCGAGCGACTTGGTCTTGGCGGTTGTCTTGCGGATGATATGGGTCTTGGAAAGACCATTCAGGTACTCGCGCTTCTGGTACGGAGACAGCGTGTGCTTGAAGAGGCAGGCATAGCGACGCGGCCGTCACTTGTCATCGTTCCAAAAAGCTTGATTTTTAATTGGATGCAAGAAGCCAAGCGTTTTGCACCAGAATTACGGTTGCTCAACTACACCGGTCAAGAACGGACTGATTCAACAGAGGTGATCGACCAATTTGATCTTGTTCTGACAACGTATGGCACCCTCCGTCGTGATATAGCACAGCACCGAAAAACTGATTTTGATTATGTCATTCTTGACGAAGCCCAATCGATTAAAAATGCAACGAGTCAGGCTGCGAAAGCCTGCCGCTTGCTACGAGCAAGACAGCGATTGGCTCTGACGGGTACGCCTGTTGAAAATCATATTGGCGAGTTGTGGAGTATTTTTGAGTTCCTCAACCCAGGGCAGCTTGGAACGGCGGGCCGCTTAAAGAGATTTCTTGCCGGCGGTCGAGGGAATGGGTCGGAACTTGTGGCACGGGCAGTACGGCCCTACCTGCTTCGAAGAACAAAAACAGAGGTGCTCTCTGACCTCCCTGAGAAAACAGAGCAGACACTATTCTGTGAGCTGGGTGATCAACAACGAAAAGCATATGATGATCTTCGGCAGCACTACCGTAATGAGCTTACTACTCGAATTGGCCAGCAAGGAATTGGTCGGAGTCGAATTGCAGTACTTGAGGCTCTCTTACGACTTCGTCAAGCAGCGTGCCACCCTGGCTTGATCGATGCAAATCGAATTGATGATCCATCCACAAAACTAGATACGCTTCTGGAGCAACTTGATGAAGTGCTTGATGAAGGGCACAAGGTGCTGGTGTTTAGTCAATTTACAAGTTTTCTTGCCATTCTTCGACGAAAGCTGGATGAACGCGGTCGGACGTATGAATATCTAGACGGCAAAACGACTGATAGACAAAGCCGCGTTGAAAGGTTTCAGGAAGACTCAGATTGTCGGCTTTTCCTGGTCAGTCTGAAAGCAGGAGGACAGGGCCTGAACCTGACTGCGGCAGACTATGTCTATATTCTTGATCCCTGGTGGAATCCAGCAGTGGAGGCCCAGGCTATTGACCGGGCTCATCGTATTGGTCAGACACGTCCTGTTTTTGCATACCGACTCATTGCCCGAAACACAGTTGAAGAGAAGATTCTCGCCCTTCAGGACCAAAAACGTGAACTTGCAGCGTCAATCATTTCAGCCGATACAGGGATTCTTTCAGGACTGACGACCGAAGATGTCGAAATGTTGCTGTCATAAGACATATTTTCAGTAGACGAGACCTCACACAAACTAAATATATTTATTGCATCATTTGCAGACATCAGTACTGCAGGATAGCGTGATGGAGGTTAATTGAAGTTTTTCATTTATCGCATTAGAAAAATGAAGCAGCACCCAATTATGTCGGATTGCCCGCAGTCAGAGAAATGGTTTGAAGTCGTAGAAGTATAAATCGAACAAACCCCGTGCACTCTAAAAATGTCTAGCAACGATTCAGTGGCAAGCCACAACATACTTGTTGTAGATGACGAAGAAGACCTTCTTGAATTGGTGCGATATACACTCGCTAAGGAAGGACATTCAATCACGTGTGTCGACACTGGAGAGAAGGCAGTTGAATCGGTCAGGCAGAAATTACCCGACCTTATAGTCCTTGATTTAATGCTTCCTGGAATTGATGGTCTTGAAGTATGTCGGCGTCTCAAAAGAGATTCAAAAACACGTGAAGTACCAATCATAATGCTCACTGCCAAGAGTGAAGAACGAGATGTCATTACCGGTCTCGATGGCGGTGCAGATGACTACGTCACAAAGCCTTTTAGTCCACGCGTTTTACTTGCAAGAGTGAAATCTTTAATGCGTCGTAAAGATGTGGAATTAAAAAGCCAGCAAGAATCAACAATCGAGATTCGAGATCTTATGATACATCCAGGGCGGCATGAGGTAACTTTAGGTGGGTTAGCACTGAATCTTACGTATACTGAATTTGCCCTGCTTCAACATCTCGCGAAGCGACCAGGATGGGCCTATACCAGAGCTCAAATTGTCGATGCCGTGAAAGGTGAGGATTATCCGGTAACAGAACGCTCAGTCGACGTACAAGTCGCAGGCTTGAGGAAAAAACTGGGTGACTTTGGTAGTAATATTGAGACTGTCCGGGGCGTAGGGTATCGGTTCCGGGCATAAATTCTTAAACCCATCGTATTACTATGCCCAAACCTAGGCTCTCAAGGCATCTCTTTGGAACTTACGCGGTGGCATTAGTCATTGTGCTAGCTAGTTGCTACTGGCTCTCAGCCGTGCGAATAGCCGCTGTTACCGAAGAAGCGGAGTTCAAGCGGATGAAGACAACTGCTGTTGGCTTGGCAGATCTACTTAGAGGTGTTATCGATTCATCTCGAGAAGAGCAAATTACGCCACTTTTAAATGAAATTATAAGCTCAGAACAACAAAGATTTGAGGTCTTTGATTTTCAAGGAAATCGTTTACATACAATAGCCTCCAAAAATTTGCTAAATGACGACGCAATCGAGACGTTGCCGGAACTGAAATATCTTCTTGATGAAACGAAAGCTGGGAGAACTGGAAAGACAAGTTGGTACAACGTCGATACGAATAGTCGTCTTTTGGTTATAGCGGTACCATTCGGGCCGCTAAGCAATCCGTTAGGAGCACTCTGCCTGTCGATGGATACGCATGAGACAGATCATATCCTGTCAGGTTCATTTAAAAAGCTTTTGATTGGTTTTGTTTCTGTTGGCTTGTTTGCTCTGTTCGTAGGATGGCTGATTGCGCTCTGGGTTGCAAAACCAGCACGCGATCTTGCTCGTGCAATTAAACGTGTTGTGAATGGTGATGGGACGGAGCAAATACCAAGGCCAGAAGTTGCCGAATTAGCAACAATTGCTGAGGCGACGAGTATTCTCAAAGAAAAACTTGTAGAACGAGGTTTAACTCTTGGGCGAAGAGATATCGAACAAGAGGCTGTACTTGATAGCATGATGGAAGGTGTGCTTGCAGTCGATGTTCGGCAAAAAATCGTCGGTCTCAATCAAGCAGCGGCAACACTTTTAAATATTGATATCGATGTCGCTTTACGGAAGCCACTTCAGAGTGTGGTGCGAAATCCAGCGATACGTCGCTTTGTTCTCCGGGCTATTGATTGCCGTGAGCCAATAGAAGATGACTTCGATCTTACAGGTCCTCCAAAACGAACAATTCGCGCTCACGGTACGGCACTCCGAGATCCGTCTGGAGAAGGTGGGGCCGTAATGGTTTTAAACGATGTTACTGAGCTCGAACGTCTAGAGATAGTTCGGCAAGATTTTGTGGCAAACGTATCACATGAACTGAAGACGCCTATTGCAACAATCAAGGGATTTGTTGAAACACTCCTTGATGGAGCAATCAATGAGCCGCAAGATAACAAACGGTTTTTATCCATAGTGGCAAAACAAGCAGATCGGCTTGAAGCAATCATTGAAGATCTTCTTGCTCTCTCACGAATCGAACAGAGTGAGGGGTCCGGTGTTCTGCCTTTAGAGCCAACAACAATTGCAGATATTTTGGCAACTGCATGTGCGGACTGTATGCCTCGAGCAATGGAGCAGGGTATTACGATGAACATCAATTGTGACAAGGGCCTGATCGCGCCTGTGAATGCCCCCCTTTTAGAACAGGCAGTCGTCAATCTGATTGAAAACGCAGTCAAGTACAGTGGGACTCATCAACCAATATCAATTTGCGCCAATCTGAAAAAAGCTCATTCTGAAGATAAGGAAGAACTGATGATCAGTGTTGCTGATCACGGTTGCGGAATCCAGGCAGAGCATTTGCCCCGACTCTTCGAGCGGTTTTATCGGGTGGATAAGGGTCGTAGCAGGCAGGCGGGTGGAACAGGACTTGGACTGTCGATCGTGAAACACATTGTCCAGGCTCATGGTGGAACAATCTCAGTTGATAGCCGGCCGAACGAGGGCAGCTTATTCTGTCTTCTAATACCGTGCGTCTGATAGCTATCGTGAAATGCCGTGTATCGGCCTGCTATTCATCCGGAACACCATGAGGTGCCATTTCTTCAGGTGACTTATTTCTTAGGTCTTTGTTGAATTGAAGGATTTTTTCCCAGGCACTCTCAGGTGTGTCTGCGTATTCAAAAAGATCGAGGTGCTCATGCGAGATAACACCAGAGTCAGCGAGGAAGTCAAAGTCAATAACTTTGGACCAGTAATCACGCCCAAATAAGATGATTGGAATAGGTTGCATTCTGTGTGTTTGCCGGAGCGTGAGTGCCTCAAACATTTCATCGAGTGTCCCAAATCCACCCGGAAATAATACTGCACCTACAGATCGAAGAATAAAATGAAATTTTCGTAGAGCAAAATATTTAAACTGAAAGCAAAGCTCTGGAGTGATAAAAGGGTTCGGTTGTTGTTCTCCAGGCAACTTGATGTTGAGCCCAATAGATTTGCATCCAACATCGAAAGCGCCTCGATTTGCGGCCTCCATAATACCGGGGCCTCCGCCGGTGACGACAACATAGGATCTTTTTTTATCACATTGATTATCTAACGAAACAAGTCGAGCAAACTGCCGGGCGTCATCATAGAAGTGAGATAACTCAACGAGTCGTTCGCTTCGTTGTACATCACGAGCAAGTCTTAAGTTTTCAGCATCCATTGCCTGATTGCGAAGAGCTTCTGATAGGTGCCTTTCTGCAGCATTTCTTTCGATTATTTGAGTGCCACCAAACACAATAACGGTTGATTCAATATTGTCTTCCTGAAACGCAAGTTCTGGTTTGCCAAGTTCCAGCAGCATGCGAACACCTCGCATTTCAGTCCGTTCGAGTAGTGCACGGTCGTCCTGTGCAAGGCTGTGACTAGGCGAACGAAGAATTGCCTCCATATTTTCCGTAACAAGCGCAAGGTCATCCCCGAGTATTGTACTTGGAAGATCGTTGCACATATCGGCATGAGTCTCACTCCAAGGAGTGTTCTCTTTTGACGTTTGGTTCTCGACTGCTTTTTTGTTTTTTTTACTCATTTTATTTCTAATTTGATGGCATGGCTTCTGAAAATGTACGAGATTTCTTTTTCGTATAACTCGTTCCTACAACTGTGACTGAGCCATGATCGATTCGTAGAGATTCAATCTGCCAACGTCGAGGCTGTCGACTTTCTTTGTCCGGTGAGGATGAATTCGTGAGACGCGCAGGAACAGTCGCCAAGAGAAGAATTCGATCACGATATCGTTGTATGTCTGTATCCATCCCGGCGTTTTCCAGAGCCTTTCGACATTCCTGAAGAATAGCATTACGAGGAAGAGGGAGTTGCCCCACGCCGGCCCTTTGCACGGTTAAGGCGAATTGGTTGGCGGATTTAAGCCTGACCTCAATGTCTGCCCACGCCACAGTTGTGACTCCCCACCTCGAAACTTCTATTCCGATACGAAATAGGTGTGGTTCTAGTTTGATACGTGGGCGGGACAGTCTGCCCCACAATGCGTTTCCAAGAAGTTCAGGGTGATTTCGAGGCAAGTCATTTCCTAACCATGCATTTATTTCATTTTCACGCACGCTGATACCCCATTTGTTTTTATGCCGAATTTCATTCGTGACGGATGCTATCTGCGTTACGAAACGTCCCGCAATCGACTGGTCCTCCAATCCAATATTTTCAACCGATCGATAAAACTGAGGAGGTACAAACGCCAGACTGCAAACCGCAACGATCAATATGCAGCAGCACAACATTGCAAAAAACGCAAGCCGATACGCTTTCTTCTGCCCAACCGTAGGAAGAGACAGCCTATTCTCCTCGTTGTCTTTTAAGTCCTGCAAGAAATTTTCATTTACAGCGTTTTCCAAAATGGATCTCTTAACTGGTTACCCAGCAAGTTTGCATAAGCTTGTGATTGGTAACACACCATCATCCTCAAGAATGACGTCTCCGAGTGCATCGATTTCTAATTCGTCCCGCAAAACCCGCATTTCAGATGGTGCCTCGATGCCTATTCGCACTTTATCACCATTTACTCTTACGATCGTTACCACAACTGATTCACCAACTCGAATGCGCTCATTTTGCTTTCGGGACAATACCAGCATAAAAGCCTCCGTTTTTCGTGAGATAGATTTTTGAAATGAATAGAGCTAGCAACTGTGCAGGCTTTATGTGATCCCGACGGGTGGATAGCACCGCGACCTGGTTCACCAGAAGGCCTGGGAAAGATAGGAGCCAAAGGAAATATCGTCCGGATACTTAAGATTTCTTGGCCGTAACGATTTATCATGCAGTCATACGGATCATTCCGGCTGCACCGGGGACTCACTAAAGATGTAAAATCTTTTTATAGAATTTGATTGTGCAATAGTAGGCACTGAAAGAAATCGAACTTATTTCTTTTCAGCCTGTGTGTACTCTGCAAGACTCACTTCTTCAGCAATTGCCATACAGGCTTCGGCATCAGCAATTCGTTGTAAATCATCAGCCCGGAGCGCGGGATGAATGCGGTGAACTGAATACAAGTGGCGTTGCATCATCGAGGAGAGTCCGGACGCAACAAGACTACCTCGAGAATCTATTTGAAGAGTGACAGATGTCGGAAGTTTGGCTTCAGATGCAATCCGTTTGTTTAGTGCCAGTCGAGGAAATGGTGGAATGCCACCCGGATGAAGGAGGGCACGTAACAGGAGTGCCGTGTCTGCAAACTGTCTGTATTGCCCTGCTATTTCTGGTGACGGTGCATCTGTAGTTTCAATTCGGTATTGCACTCGCGGGCCAACGAGTTCAATTGCATCATCCGATTCAGAAATGCCATTTTCAAAATGCGGACCGCCAGCCCAACACAGTAGTTTGTCATCCGATGTCCGTACCCATTTTGAAAGTGAAACACGTAATCGTTCGAGTTGGATACTATCTATCGATGTTTTCACTTGCCGAAGAGGATCAATAAGTAAAATGCGTTCTCGAGTTGGGTCGTGAAGAACAATCTCACCATTGAATGCTTTGGTGTGATCTGATTCAGATTCGGATTTCTTCTGTTCCGTAGTTGTAGTGTCAAGAAAGTCCCAGGCCACTTCGGATGAAAACAGTGTCAGGCTGTGAGCAATCGGTACGTCATCTCGGTCCGCAAAGACATCAGTCTCAACTCTAAGAAAGCCATTTTCATTGGCAAAAACTGCTTGCCCAAGGGAAAACAGGAATACAAGGACAGGACAAAATGTCCTGATCAAAAGCCTCGCCCAATGAGATTGCGTGGTCACCACTTGTATCAAGCTTTCATAGGGAAATATCAAAGTTTTTGGTACGTATCAGACTCTAACAGAAGACAGAGTGCTTCCCCTAGTGTGATTTCCAGCCGGATGGGTTATGGGGATTTTATGATTTTCCTGTAGTTTTTGTGCTGAATGAAATTACCTCTGCTGCCCTCCTCTCCTATTTAAATAATGTTTCTTTCTGATCTTCTTGTCGTTTTTGCCGTAACAGCAGTTGTTGTTTTCCTGTTTGGACGAGCACAAATACCCAGCGTCATCGGTCTGCTTGTCTCAGGTGTCGTGGTGGGCCCTTATGGACTATCTCTGGTTGATGATCTGGAGAGTGTTGAACTCCTTGCAGAAATTGGCGTTGTCGTCCTCTTGTTTACGGTTGGACTTGAAATCTCTATTTCACGACTGCTTGCGATGTTGCCACTCATGGCAAGTATTGGGTTTCCACAGATTGCTGGAACAACACTTCTGATTGCTGCAGCCTGTCGTTGGCATGTAGGAACACTTCCCCAAGCAATCTTTGCTGGGCTCCTGATTGCCATGTCGAGTACTGCGATCGTTCTGAAACTTTTATCGGATCGTAGTCAATCTGGTACTCAGGCAGGACGCATCTCAATATCAGTTCTCTTGTTGCAGGACTTATTTGTGATCGTTGCAATGCTTGCGGTACCTTTGTTAGCGGCTTCAGCTGGAGTGAGTGCACCAGCCAATCATCAAAATACTTCTCACCACAGCACTCAACCACTGGTCGAAAATCCGTTCTTGGCGGTTCTCGTTGGATTTTCTATCGTCGTTGGTGTGCTTCTTGCTGGACGGCAGTTCATTCCAAAAGTTTTGCACGAAGTAGTGCGACTACGAAATCGGGAGCTATTTCTGATAACGCTTGTACTTATTTGCCTTGGTACAGCGGCGATCACTGCGGCGGCTGGCTTATCACTTGCCATCGGGGCTTTCATAGCCGGTTTAGCACTTTCTGAAAGTGAATACGGTCATCAGGCCTTTGCAGAAGTGCTCCCTTTTCGCGATACACTTGCCAGTCTTTTCTTTGTATCTGTGGGAATGCTGCTTGATATATCGTTTGTTTTTTCACACTTCGGACTTGTATGCCTCGTCGTTTTTGTAATTGTGTTACTCAAGGTTTTTGCCACAGCAATCCCGGCGATGCTTGCAGGTTTTCCTGTCCGGACGAGCCTTATTGCTGGTGGGACGATCGCTCAAGTAGGTGAATTCTCATTCGTTCTTGGATCACGAGGAGCTGATGTAGGCTTGTTAACAGGTGATGACTACCAGACATTTCTCGCAGCTGCTGTTATTACGATGGCTTCGGCTCCACTTCTTACAATTGTTGTGCCACAACTTTGTGACTGGCTTGGACAAAGCTCATGGTTTGGTGGGATGTTTCATGATTCGCCACCGGAAGAGGACATAGCTTTATCAGACCATGTGATCATTGCCGGTTTTGGTATTAATGGACGGAGCTTGGCAACCGCTTTGGGCGAGTTTGGCGTCCCACATGTTATTTTGGAGTTGAATCCAGAAACGGTTCGCAGTGAGGGATCATTGGGTATAGATATTCGCTACGGCGACTGTACTCGTCAGGCGATTCTAGAACATGCAGGAATTTTTCGTGCACGGGCCTTTGTGGTAGCAATCTCTGATCCAGCGAGTGCACGTCGTAGCGTACGTGTAGCACGCGATCTCGTACCAGAACTCGAGATATTTGTTCGGACAGAGTACTTGGCAGAAGTTGATGAATTACGACTATTGGGTGCAGATGTTGTTGTGCCTGCAGAGTTTGAAACGGCACTATCACTTTTTGAGCGAGTGCTTGGTATCTACGATGTTCCAGAAGAGAAAATTGATGATCTTGTTGATCAACTTCGTTTAGAAAACTATGGATTTTTGCGAAGTGGTGTGAGAAGACGACCAATTCAGTCGATAGATAGCCCAGATATTCATGATCAATTAGGACGTTGTCGAATATCACAACGGAGCATTGTCGCAGGCCAGACAATTGGTGAACTGGATGTTCGAGCAAAAACAGGGGCAACAATCATCGCAATCCAGCGTAGTAATCAGCAGATACGAAATCCTGGGCCGACGCTTCAGTTACAAATTGGTGACGAAGTTTCATTTGTTGGTAGTCGTTCCGAGCGGACCGCTGCAAACAAACTCTTCTTGTCGACGAGCCGTAACACTGACTGAATAGAAACATCAGGCAGTGTGTTGTTGGAGGAGTTCGAATGGAATGACATCGAGCGCTTTCTCACTCGTTGCCTCGAGAACAACTCGTGGAGCACAGCCTGCTCTCATGGCTTCGAGCCATCGAGCGGCGCAAAGGCACCATCGATCACCCGGTACGAGCCCAGAAAAATTAAATTCAGGTCGTGGTGTGACGAGATCGTTTCCTGCTTCGACTGTAAATTGAAGAAAGGCCTCAGTCATGACGGCACAAACAGTATGGGAACCGGTATCATCAGAACATGTTCGGCAAAGGCCATCTCGAAAAAATCCAGTGAGTGGTTCCGTGGAGCATGGAATCAGTGGTTTGCCAAGAAGGTTGCGGTTATGATCCAAGTCAGATGAATTATCTGAGTTATCAAAACTAATCATTTTTATCCGATTCAATCAGGAGTGTGCGTAGAGGGCGATTGTGCTGTAGGCAATTCGTTCAATCCATCATTTCAGTATAAATAATTCTATCCACTGTGACCTAAAGTAACCCACACTATGGTTATGCTCAGCTTACAAATTGATACACCTGAACGCTGGTTTTCGCAGGTAGATGAGAATCTCGATGAGATATTAATCGACCATGCTCATTGCGAAAAGAAGGCAGCAGGTGTGGCAATGAATCTTCTCTTTGCCTATGTCGAGAATACAAAGATTTCTCGGGCGATGACTGAAATAGTGAATGAAGAGTTAGAACATTTCCACATGGTGCTTGATTTGTTGGAGCGACGAGATATTCAGTTTAGAAAATTAATTCCGAGTAGCTATGGTCCAAAACTTCACAAATTGATTTGTAAGAATGAGCCAGAGCGAGCAGTTGATCGCTTGCTTGTGGCTGGTCTGATTGAAGCTCGTAGTTGCGAGCGATTTTTGTTATTGAAAAATCATGTTCATGATGAGGAGCTTCAAAAGTTTTATGGCGGTCTTTTTGAATCAGAGGCGCGTCACCATGCAACATATGTTCGGCTTGCCTGTGATATAGCACCAGAATCGATGGTCCATGACAGGCTGCACTGGCTGGCTTCACGAGAGGCAGAGATCATTTCCGAGGGTGACAAGCAGCCGCGTATGCATAGTTAATGAATCGTTGAAATTCTTTTATGACAAACCGAGGCCATCACAGATGGCCATGACGAGATCGTTCGGTGTGCGATCAATCGTTACCACGATGGCATGCTCATCAGCACTCGGTTCTTCTAGAAGATCAAGCTGACTTTTGAGAAGATCTGCTGGCATGAAATGATCTCTTCGCTGGCTTAGACGCCGCGAGAGTAATTCTCTGGTGCCACGCAAGTAGATAAACGGTACGTTCTTTTGGTTTCCTCTGATCGTACGACGGTACGACTCCTTGAGTGCAGAGCAGCTAATGACACCATCTCTGCCAGCCTCGCAACGAGAATCAATCCAATCTGAAATTCTAGAAATCCATGGCTTGCGATCATCATCATTCAGTGGAACACCATCTGACATTTTTAGAATATTTTCTTGTGGATGGAGGGCATCCCCTTCCTGATATTCCCAGCCAAGGTGGCTGGCCAGTTTGGTGCCGACTGTTGTCTTGCCACATCCCGACACACCCATCAAAACAATAATCATCAACGATCTCCTCCAGGAGATGGAAGTTGCTACGCTGTACCCGTCGCTGTAACACGATCATGTAGCTTTCTAACAAAATAACACGCCGTGTGATGTTTCGTTTTATAAGAAGGCCTGATAGAAGACGTCGTTAGCTTTAGAGTATCAGGTATTCTCATGTCTGCGACGCGCTACGTAGTGTGGTTTTGAAAGAAATGAATATGTCAAATTCGATGATTCCAGTCAGTAGTCCAGATAATACTTCTGCCACGCACATGCCTTCTGTTGGGCTTGGCTTATGGAAGGTAGATCCTGCAAGCGTAGGTGAACTGATTCATGAGGCGATCAGTGTTGGCTACCGACACCTTGATAGCGCGTGTGATTATGGAAATGAAGCAGAGGTTGGAAAAGGTATCGAGCGTGTCCTTACATCAAACCTGTGTCAGCGTGAAGATTTGTGGGTGACTTCAAAACTCTGGAATACCTTCCATGAACCCAAATACGTACGATCAGCAATTGAAAGAACCTTGCGAGATCTTCGGCTGGAATATCTCGATAGTTATCTGATTCATTTTCCAATTGCCTTAGCGTATGTAGCACCTGAGACACGCTATCCACCAGGTTGGTTTTTTGAGCCAGATGCACCAAACCCTTCCATGCAATCAATCAAGGTTCCACTAGCCGAGACGTGGGGTGCCATGGAAGAACTGGTTGATGCGGGACTCGTACGGACTATTGGTGTGTGTAATTTTGGTGTCTCGCTGTTACGTGACTTACAAGCTGGAGCTCGAATTCAACCGTCTAGTCTGCAGGTGGAGATGCACCCAAGGCTGACCCAAAAAAAACTTCTACGATTTTGTGATCAAGAAGATATCGCCGTCACGGCTTTTTCACCGTTGGGTGCACCTTCGTACGTGTCGCTCGGCATGGCGAAAGAAGGTGATAGTTTGTTCATGCACGAAAGTATTCTTGCAATAGCTGACGCAGTCGGAAGAACGCCGGCACAAGTCTTACTTCGGTGGGGAGTCCAACGTGGTACAGCAGTTGTCCCAAAGACATCCCAGCCGAAACGTCTTGCAGAAAACATCTCTCTTTTTGATTTTTCACTTTCTGCGGAGCAGATGCTGATCATTGATGGCCTCAACGAAAATCGCCGGTTTAATGACCCCGGTGATTTTTGTGAGCAGGCATTCAATACATTTTTCCCGATCTATGAATGACCAAGGATTCTTACGGGAGACGTTTCATCCGTATGTCCTTGTAATGCACGACGCTTTCGGGGTCATGAGCCTGTATGGCAAATGTGCCTTGTGAAAGTCTTCGGCCAGACATTTTTTTTGGTGGCTGCCAATCGTCTGGCTCTGTCCAGTCTGTCGTCACGACCCCGTTGATTTTGATAACAATGTGTTTCCCATCGACAATAATGTCGTAGTCATACCACTCCCCATCTTTGACTGGTGATGTGTCAAGGACGTCAGCAACCGCATAGAGCCCACCTGTTTTTTTGCGATCTTTGTGGGTCTGGTTTACCTGGCACTCATAGCCGGCAAAAGGCCAGCCTGATTCCTCATACTGCGTATGAAAGTAGAGTCCACCATTGGCTTTTGGCATGGTTTTGACTTTTGCATGCCAGTGAAAATTTGTGAGTTGCTCGTCCTCTGAATTTTCTGGATCACCAATCCAGAAAAGATGACAGCGTGGTCCGTCGACAACAAGGACACCATCTTCGACATGAAAGGAATCTGGGTTTTCAGGGTTTGCTTTCCAACCAGAGAGATCCTGTCCGTTAAACATGGTGATCCATGCGTCGCTGGAAGATTCTGCAGTGAATGCAAGCGGTAATGAGGTAACACAAAGTGCGACGCACAGAAAAAGTCTATTTCCACAATGCATTGAGATAGCTCCACGAGTGAGTTGATGGAAGAACAAAGACCAGATTTATTGCACGAATCGTATCACGAACGCCAGTACTGTGCGAACTGAAAACACAGATTTCACGCCCAATTCAGTCGTTGTCACTGGGCCTGAGACTCTTGAACCTCTTCGTACGAAAGAAGACCATTCCGATCAGAATCAACTTGGTTAAATCGGCTTCGTAGTCGGTTTGGTAACTCCTCTTTGCTCAAGGCATGATCACCATCTTGATCAAAGCGTAAAAAGAAAGCCTGGAAGTTCTTGTTGTCCCGTGCTGGCAGATTTCCTTGTTGCTTCTGTGAACGTGCCGTGTTTGTCAAAGGAGTTCCCGGTGGAACTCCAGGGAGAAAATATTCAACGTACCCAAGTAGCATTTCTTCAAATGTCTGTTGTCCCCAATAAACAGTCTCTGTTGGGTCAGGGTTGGCAGGATTCTCTGCCGAGTTATCAAACCATGCCGTAAACGTGATGGTATCACCTTCATGAAATGTTCTTGGTTCGGTGTACCGATAAAGCAGTTGCCAATTAAAATCATAGTGAGGGATATCTAAAAGAACTTCTTGAGTACCTGTGGTATCGATCACCTCATAGCGACAAGCGCTTCCGCGTAAATGCATATGCGGAAGAAATCCGAGCACTGTAGCATCGACGGGAAGCTTGAGTGAGGCCTCTTCTCGGTGGTGCTTCGTGCCAGGTGGGATACGTATGCGATGATTTGAGAGGCCTTTGATACGTACTTCGTGCTCAGGCGGTGCATCTGCATAGATAACTCCAACTCGTGTCTGGTCGGTCGTCGCGATTCCATTTGGTGTGTAGTGCATCTGGAAAATGAGACGTGACCCTTTTGGAAGGTAACGGGCGAAACCCTTGGGATATTTCCAGACAGACTGACCAGGTACATAACCAGCCCAGAGGCCATCTTCTTCTCGCTCAGCCGAACTTCTCTTTCCCTGACCAGGTATATGAAGCGTGATGATGACATGATGCACAACTTCAGGACTGCCAGGTTGGATTTCAATTGCTTGTACCCATTTTGATTCGTCCAGTTGTGTATCAATCGTTATGTATTGATAGGGCATGACCCCGGTTGCCTGCACGGGTATTGGTTCAGAAAATTTCCAGACTCTATCGGGTTTCCCAATCTGCCAATCGGTTGGGAATGTCATTGGCTTGGGAGCATCCGCAAGATTTCCCCGTGGATGATCACTCTGAACCCACGCTAGAAGGTCATTCCGATCATCTGCGGTCAGCGACCGATCATTTTTCCAAATGTGTTGATGGTTTGTGGTTGATGTCTTGCTCGATCTTGATTCTTCAGCAAACCAGGGAGGCATGGTTTTGTTGGTCACAACAGTCTGAATCATCCCAGCATGTGCAACAACGTCCTCATAGCTGTCTAAGGGAAATGGTCCAATGCCACCTTTTCGATGACACTCAATACAATTTCTTTGCAAGATCCTTGAGATTTCTCCGTGATAGGTCGTCATGCCCGCAGTATCTTTCACCACTTCATAACTCAGATCACATCCCGGTGCATCCGTTGCAGCGATCGAGGGCTGCTGCCCCTGAAGTAAAGACTCAATAGCATCTTTTAAAAAGTGTTGTTTTGGTTCTGCCCGGGCATATCCAAAGCCGTATTGATCATCAATGGCACCGTGGTAGACAACAGTGCGATGAGCATCAACAACAATCACATCAGTTGTTGTTTGAGCTTGGAGATACTGCGACAGTTTTCCATCAGCATCGTGAACATAGATTGCATTGCGTGCTTGTTGTGCAGCAGCCTGCATGTTCTCTTTTTTGTCAGATTGAATTGGATTGACAAGAATATATTGAACATGTGCAGGCGCCGACTGAGAGAGCTTTGCCAGAGTTGGTAGATATTTCCGACTAAGGGGGCAGGATGTACTTGTGAAGCAAAAAGCTGTGACTTGGGTAGTGTGTTCAGAGCCAAAAGTATGCTCTTCGCCATTGATATCTGAAAATGAAAATGCTTTGACCAGTTGTCCAATGCCATGTTCAGCAGGCTTGAGAGGCTGGGGTCCTTTCCGAACAGGATCAGCTTGTAATGAACCGAAGAAGAGAATCAGGAACATAACGCTGAGAAATCCCACGAAGGGAAGGTTCCTGAACTGAAATTCAATCTTCATGAATACGAACTTTACTATCAGCGAGGAAACGAGAATATCGTAAAGGCTACATGCTCGTGGCAAGAAACAAAACAACAAAGTTCCTTCCTGTTTTCAACGGTTATTGGGCCTTCGGGTTTCGTTCACAGGCAGTAAGGTAGAAAAACATGTTGTTATCAATGTTCTCCGTTTCATTTTCTTTCCATTGTGAGGTTCCAGAAAAGATAGAGTGCACACAGTCTGGTCAAGGATTCTCCCTTGAAGCTGCGATAGGTTTCCTGCAATCCATTGATCACCATCGATTGAGAATTTGTGGGTAGTACCTCATTTGTCGTATTCTTTTCTTGGGACGAGTACTGCATTTTCATGGGTAACACAATGAAATATTTTTCCGGCATCGGTGTCTTTGTTTTGTTTGTATGTCTCCAGGCATTTTCGGTGGAGGCTCAAAGCACTTTTGATCCGCCAAATATCGTGTGGATTGTTGGTGAAAACCTCAAGCTGGATCTTGGATGTTATGGGGCTCAGCATGTAAAGACACCTTATCTTGATGGCCTTGCAAAAGAGGGCATGCGGTACACCAAAGTTTTTGCAACATCACCAGTGTGTGCGCCGAGCCGTAGCGCATTTTTTACCGGGATGTATCAGACGTCTTCTGATACACATAACATGCGGTCACACCGGGAAGACGACTATCGGCTTCCTGAGGGAGTCAGGCCACTGACGCACAGGCTCAAAGCAGTTGGCTACACCACGGCAAATATCAAGACAATGCATGGTGAGGTTATTGGCTCCGGAAAGCTCGACCTGAATTTTGTGAATGAGGGAAAACTGTATGACACAGATAGATGGGAAGAGCTACCAAAGAATCAACCTTTCTTCGCACAGATAAATACGCTTGAAGCCGAGTACGATATTTACGATCGGCAGACATGGCGTGTTCCACGTGTCAAGTGGAAGGGCGAAGACCATCACGAAAAGATCGCGGACCCTGACAAGGTTCAGCCGCCACCCTATTATCCGGATCACCCTTTGGTCCGACTGGAGTGGGCACGGTACCTCAACTCAATTTCAGGAATGGATAAGACGGTAGGGAAGATTTTAAAACGTCTTGAAGCAGATGGGCTTGCTGAAAATACAATCGTCATGTTTTTTGGAGACAACGGACGGATTGAACCCCGAGGAATTCATTGGTGTTATGACACTGGTCTCCATGTTCCTCTTATCATTCGATGGCCTCGAGGTCGTACGCCACCGCCAGGTTTTCAATCCGGTCAGGTTGACGAGCAGGTTGTCAGCTTAATTGACATGACACCCACCACGCTGTGGTGTGCTGGTCTTGCTCGACCACTTGGGATGCACGGACGTATTTTTCTCGGTGATTCAGGTGGGCAAGAGCGTCGCTACGCATTTTCAGCGAGAGATCGAATTGATGAGACAGTCAATCGCGTCCGGAGTGTTCGTGGTACTCGCTACCACTATATTCGCAACTATTTTCCAGATCGACATTTTGCGTCACTGAATAGATATAAGGAAAAGTGTTTTCCAATAAAGCCCTTAATGCGTGAGATGTATGCAAAAGGGGAACTCACAGGTCCAGCACATGACTTAATGAATCCACATGTTTCTGAGGAACAGTTATTCGATACCGAAGAAGATCCTCATGAGATTCATAATCTTGTTGATTCGGAACACCACGAACATCGTGAAGCACTTATTGGCATGCGATCAGCCCTGGATACGTGGATCGTAGAAACAAATGATCAGGGCGAATTTCCGGAAGACGAGGCAATTGTGAAGCCATTTGAAAAAGAAATGCATGACTGGTTTGGTACTCCTCCATGGCATCCTTATAAGCCAGAGGAAAATCCATGAGCCATTATGAGTTTCGGCAGATGCGGCCGAATGAGCAACATGATGTTGCCAGCCTGATCCGTGAGTCAACAAATTGTTGGTATGAAGCCAATGGAAAAGCACCAATATTTACTGGTGATCCAAGCTCAACCATGTTGTTCTGCGATGTCTATGAAGCACTTGATCCAGGCTGTTGTCTTGTTGCCGTTGTCAAAGAGACGGAGCAGATTGCAGCGTCATGTTTTTACCATCCTCGCTCCACGCATGTTTCACTTGGAATCATGAATGTTCACCCCGATCATTTTGGGAAAGGTCTGGCGAGGCAGCTTCTTGACCGTATTGTTCACTTGTCTGAAGAACACAAGAAGCCAACGCGGCTTGTGTCGAGTGCTATGAACCTTGACTCATTTTCACTCTACACACGTGGCGGGTTTGTACCGCGACAGATTTTTCAGGATATGACCCTGGCGGTACCCGATGAAGGCCTTCCGGAACGCAACATTCCCGGCTTGCACAGAGTGAGGAAAGCATGTCTTGATGACCTACACGATATTGTCCAAGTGGAAAAAGAACTTTGCTTTATTGACCGTGAGAAAGACCACCGGTTTTTTCTCGAGAACGCCATGAACATATGGAATGTTTGCATTATTGAATCTGAAGATACAAAGCAGATTGATGGCGTGCTTGTGTCTGTGAAGCATCCTGGAAGTACGATGCTCGGACCAGGGTTCATGCGTTCAGAAGAAGATGCTTTGGCTTTGATTCGATATCAGCTCGATCAACATCACCGAGGCGGTCAGCCTGTATGGCTCGCGCCGTCATCGTGCCATTCTCTTGTGTCGGAACTCTATGGGTGGGGTGCAAAAAACTGTGAATTACATTTTGGACAAACCAGAGGAAACTGGCAGGAGCCTCGTGGTGTCACCATGCCAACGTTTATGCCTGAGACCGGTTGATTTTTGATTTGCAGGCTTCACCAAGCAACGAATGAACATGTCTTTAATCAATGATAGAAAAGATCGGAGATGTTCTTGAAAATACACAACGTGCACGAAAAGAGCGGAACACACTCTACGTGGCGTGATATTTGTTGGGCTGCTTTCTTGGCTGGTGGCGTCTTTTTTGTAAGTGGCCTTGTGTACGGTGTTATGTCAGGTGTGGCCGTACCCTTACAAGATCCAACATCCGCAGAACGGGATCTTGAGAAATTTCATGTGCAGATTTCACAGTGGCTGATGGTAGTTGGTGGATGTTTACTTGCTGGTGTGTTTTGTCTGGCTCTTGGCAAAGAAATTATTCGTCAATTATTCAGAAGCTAACTATCTTTTTATTATTATCTTCATTGTGGCAATTCTCTTCGTCAGACCACGCAGTCTTCTGTTGAAAAAATTGGATTCCAATTATGGCTGAGATTGTTGAGGCCTTCAAAAACATCGTCGGCAATGCGAATGTCCTTACCAAGGATATGGATACCGCATACTACCGTTCTGGGTTTCGCTGTGGATTTGGTGGCGCCAAGGCTGTGGTGTTTCCATCAACCCTTGTCGAGCAGTGGAAGGTTCTTCAAGTCGCTGTCGACGCCGGCTGTGCCATCATCATGCAAGCTGCGAAGACTGGTCTGACTGGCGGTTCATCTCCAAGTGGCTTTGACTACGACCGAGACGTGGTGATTATTAACGTTAGCCGGTTGCGCGGTCTCCACTTACTTAGGGAAGGGGCACAGGCTCTTGCTTTTCCAGGTACGACTCTCTTTGAGTTAAGCGAGGAGCTCAAGAAGATTGATCGTGTGCCTCATTCTGTACTCGGTTCGACAACTATTGGTGCGACTGTCATCGGTGGTGTGGCGAACAATGCGGGTGGCGCACTCTGCAAGCGGGGTTCGTCCTATACCGAGTATGCACTGTACGCGAGAGTGAACGAGCAGGGTACGCTTGAACTGATTGATCACCTCGGCATTCGCAACCTTGGCGAGACTCCCGAAGAGATTCTCACCCGACTCGAAGCCGGCGAGTTCACGGATGCAGATCTCATCGATGATGGACGAGTTGCATCTGATAACGACTACGTCAATCGCATCCGCACTCTCGATGCGGATGTTCCGAACCGTTATAACGCTGACCCAAAACGACTCTACGAAGTCAGTGGCAGCGCAGGGAAGGTCGCGTGCTTCGCTGTGCGGGTCGATACGTTTCAGGCACCCAAGAAAAAACAGGTGTTCATTCTTGGCACCAACGATCCCGATCACTTCGTCACGATGCGTCGCGACATTCTTGGCACGTTCGAGCATCTCCCGGAGATGGTCGAGTATATGAATCGGGCAACATTTACTGCTGCAGAGAAGTACGCGAAGGACGTGGCGCTTGCGATCAAGTATCTTGGAACCGAGCGACTTCCAAAGGCCTACGCGCTGAAGGCGAAGGCAGAATATCTACTCAACAAGATTCCATTTCTGCCGAAGTATCTGCCAGATATCTTTCTCTATTACGCCAGTAAACTGTTTCCACAGCACCTGCCCGAGCGGCTACTAAAGTATCGCGACACCTACGAGCACCTTCTCATCCTTGTCACGGCGGACGAAGCGATCGACGAGGCGAGGCGATACCTTGAAAACGATTGGGGCCGAACACACGGGGTCAGTTTTTTTGAGTGTTCAGAACGCGAACAAGAGGCGGCGCTCCTCCATCGATTCAGTGCTGCTGGCGCTGGGCTCCGCTATCAGAACCTTTACCAACGAACCACTGAAGAGGTGCTGTCGCTCGACATCGCACTGCTCAGCAACGACCCGGACTGGATCGAAGATCTCCCCGAGGAACTCACCAAGGACTTGGTGTTGGATCTGTCCTACGGACACTATCTGTGCCACGTGTTTCACAATATTTACGTCTACCGCAGGGGCACTGATATGGAACGGGTCAAGACGCTTATGCTCGAGCGGCTAAAGGCTCGAGGAGCCAAATTTCCGGCAGAGCACAACGTCGGCCATCTGTATGAATCCGAGCCGGTTGTCGAGCAGTTCCATCGCAAACTCGACCCGACCAACACCTTCAATCCAGGTATCGGAAAGACGAGCAAAAAACGGCTCTGATTCACCTTGGGGGCCGGTCGACATGCACCCCGGGCTAGACCGCATTCTTTACTTCCCACTGAAGCAATGTGCAGCATGGAACGGGGATGGATCTAGTCACGCAGCAAAACACCAGATCTTGAGACTGTCTAGCCTCTAAACCATCCTGGAAGCACTCATTTTTGCCTTAAAAATAGGGCCTGAGAAAACTTACAAAGTCCTTATATTTGTCTCACAATTGCCTAACAAAAGATGTCGACACTCCTTGCAGTTGACGGAAGGCAAATTGTCTTCCAAAGATACTTTTACATTTCTCACTAAGGAGTTAGACGTGCTACACACTGCTCATTCTTCTCAGCCAACTGGAAGTCGAAATCGCGGCTTTACGCTGATTGAGCTTCTTGTTGTTATTGCCATTATTGGTGTTCTTGTCGGTCTTCTTTTACCAGCCGTTCAGCAAGCTCGTGAAGCTGCTCGTCGGGTTTCATGTGCAAATAATATGAAGCAGCATGGTCTCGCAATGCATGTCTACGAGAATGCTCGAACGTATTTTCCTGCTGCGTGTTACACCGTTGATTCAGATCCATCGAACGACGGAACCAACAAAAGGAAATCCATCTGGAAAAGAACATGCGTGGACAGCGTTTGTTCTTGACAAACCTTGAGCAAGGTAATGTCCCTTATGATTTCACAAAGCACTGGTGGGATCCTGCAAATCGTGCAGCTGCAACAATCCAGCCAAGTGTTTTTAAATGTCCTTCTGCGCTGCCACCAGCGGGTGGATATGCATCAATTGACGGGAACACCAGAGATAGTGATTCAGCTGCTCCATCACTTGATCCAAATATTTTTGGTCAGCGTGACTATGAAGCAATGACTGGGGTCAAACATAAAATTGTTGCTACTGGTAACCCATGGCCAACCAAAGCAGAAAGAAAAGGTCCTCGAGGTATGGGTGGACTTGTTAAAGATGCTGAAACAAAGGTTGCCCAAGTTACTGATGGTATGAGCAACACCTTGATGTTTGTCGAGAAAGCCGGTGCCCCTGATGTTTACAAAGGCCGTGGTAACTTCTCGCCAACTGGTGAAACCAATCAGACAATTGCCGCGCTCGATTCTCTTGGGCCTTCAAAATTAGATGGCATTGATCCAGCTACGGGGAAAAGCGTGACAATGATGATGGGAATGTAGCCTTTAATGCAACGAACGACGGTGAGGCATATAGTTTTCATCCTGGCGTTCTTGTTGTGAGCAGTATGGACGGTGCAACTCATGTATTGTCAGACACAATCTCACCAGTTCTTTTTGGGTCGATGATAACTCGTGCTGGTGGCGGAGAGGCTGCTTCCAATGGAGTAATGGAACCAAATATCGAGTGGTAGTTTTCCAAAGAGAAAACAGATTGGTTTATGGCACATAGTCATCAATCACAACTGCTCTCAAAGGCTGCGGCCGCGCTACTTTTCTGTAGCGTGGTCGTAGTTTTTTTTATTTCCTCGACGGGAAACGGGGAGGCAGAAGAGCCACTGCTTGAGAGTGGTAAATCGTTGCAGTGTCAGATTGTTGCAAGCGGAGTATTTCCCGAGATTATCCTTGCGCAAGACGATCCATCTGTGTCACACGATGTTCCTGTAGTGCTCGGTGGAATAAGTGACATTACTGTTGAGAAAGCGATTGATGATAACGGCCAGTTTGTCATACGACTGCTGACAGACAGAGGGCCCTCACGGAAGATTGAGACAGCAGATGGAAAACAAAGAGTATTCCTCAATCCCTCTTTTGTTCCAACAGCACTCGTCTTTGGGATTTCAGGGTGTTCACTTGACGAGAGCCGTGGTGAATCAAAGAAACTCAAAATAAACCTCCAGTCTCAGTTTTCACTTCAAACCCCTCCAGGAAAAGTGATTACTGGGCGTTCAAACGGTCTTGAGGGTGACGATAGCATTGCAAATCCGTCTGGTGAAGAATTGCTTGCTCCCGATGTCAACGGGATTGATCCTGAAGGATGTGCTCTTCTCGCTGATGGAACCTTCTGGCTATGTGAAGAATATCGACCATCAGTTTTATGTTGTGAAGCCGACGGCACGGTTATCAAGCGATTTATTCCAAAAGGTGTAAAACTTCCGTCGAGTGATATCCAGATTGTCGAAAATCTTCCGGCTCATTACGCAAAGCGCCGAGCCAATAGAGGCTTTGAATCATTGGCACTGAGTCCCGATGAATCCACAATCTGGGCTTTGATGCAGAGCCCATTTGACAATGAAGCAGCTGAGCGTTCGGGAATGTGCGGCTCCTCGGATGCAATACGGAAAATGGTCAACCAACAAGTGAATACGTCTATCGTCTCGGTGACCCTGCTGCCGCTGATTTTCTAACCGGAGGCGTCGTTCCTGATGATGGAAAGCTTTGTGCAATGGCGGCCATCGGCCCGAAGAAGCTTCTCGTTCTCGAGCAATCAGATGATGGTGATGCAAAAATGTATCGCTGTGAATTAGATAAAGCGACCAACGTCCTCGGCGATGATAAAGATCTAGATGGTGTCCGTAATCTGTCACAGGTTGGCGTGACCCCAGTCAAGAAAACACTTGTAGCAGATCTTGCGAGCCTTCTTCCTTCTTTTGCTTCAGATATTACTGCTGGTCAATGGCAACCAGAAGTGGACGAACAAGTTGCCGGTCTTAAGCTTGAGGGTTTGGCAGTTCTGGATAGTAATCATGTCGTTGTCGTAAATGACAATGACTTCAATGTAGATAGTATTTTTGAGGAAAATGAAGTCAGTAGGCGATCCTGCATGTGGGTGCTGTCGCTTCCACAATCTTTGTAGTTAAAGTTCTTAAACGTATTGGAGTAAGGAAAAATGAAAATGTTTAATTGGTTGAACGCAAAAGCAATTTTCCTAGTCATGTTGTTGGGCCCGCTAGGTTGGGTAAATGTGGGTTGTGGAACCTCAAGCTCTGAAGCTTTGAAGGAGGTTTCAGAGGTCAGTGGTACAATCCTCCTGCCAACGGGACGACCGCTGAAGGGAGGGAATCTCATGTTACGTCCCTTTGGTGGTGTACGAGGAGCAAGAAGACTTGCGGCTGATATTAATGAAGACGGGACGTTCATCATTAGGCCTGATGAAAAAACAAAAATTATCGCTACGAACTACAAAGTTTTTGTAGGTTTGAATGACCCTAAATTTAGAAGTTTAAAAAGACAAGTACCAGAAAAATATCTAGATGTCAGTGAAGATGAATTCGAAACAGATCTCTTTATGAACCTAGATGAGCAGGCAAGCAGTGTCGTGCTGAAGATGACAAAAGGATAAATCCTCATTCTGATTTGACTGAAATTTGGTGCTGCATTTGAAAGGTAGAAGTGATTACGTGTGTGGTCGATTTTTTTCCCTATCTTTAGTTGCGTTGGTAGGTGGATTCATAGCTTGTGAGGCAATCGCTGAAATAACGCTCCGGCCAATAGGGACGTTCCACACGGGTTTGTATGACAAGTCAGCGGCTGAAATTCCGACGTATTGCCAGAAGACAAAGCAGGTCTTTGTCGTCAATGCTGAATCAGGTCGAGTCGATGTGCTTGGGCTTGGTGATAACGGCAGTTTGACGAAGGTCGGCTCAATCGATGCAGCAGATGATCTGGGAAACGGGATGTCGGCGGTCAACAGCGTGAGTGTTTTTGATGGAACGCTTGCAGTAGCTGTTGAGGCAGGTGTAATCACAGAGAATGGTCGGGTGGCTTTTTATGACACCGGATCGCTGCAGTTGAAAGGTTCGGTCGAAGCTGGGGCGTTGCCTGATATGGTGACGTTTACACCGAATGGCCAGTGGGTTCTTGTAGCAAATGAAGGCGAGCCAAATGAGGAGTACACCATCGACCCTGAAGGCACGGTCACGGTTGTCGATGTCCGTAATGGTTTTGACCAGCTAAAGACACGGACGGTGACATTTCGGGATTGGAATGCAGACGGAAAACACGCGCAGGAACTTCCAGAACTAAAAAAACGTGGGCTTCGTGTTTTTGGGCAGGTGTCTCAATCAGGTGATCTCAAAAAGAAAATACCAGCCACGTTTGCACAGGACGCAGAGCCTGAGTGGATAGCTGTCGATCATGAAAGTCATTTTGCATATGTCTGCCTGCAGGAAGTGAATGCAGTTGCAGAAATTGATATAGCCAAAGCAACCGTCCGTCGCATTCTACCTCTGGGTTATAAAAACTTTGGTGAAGCTGGCAGTGGAATTGATGCAAGTGATGAAGATAACCGTATCGACATACGGCCTCGCTCAGGACTCTTTGGAATCTTGCAGCCTGATACAGTGCGAATCTATCAGCGAAATGGCAGACGCCTATTGGTAACAGCGAATGAAGGCGATTCCCGCGTTCGGCCAACATCAGATGATGCAGTCTCAGGATTTGAAGAGGGTGCCGTCTTTGAAGATGAGGCAAGCCTTGATGATTGGCCTACCAGTGGGACTTTGTTTGAAAAACAGACTTCTGATACAGAACTCGGAAGGCTCAAACTTGTACGAGACCTGGTTGACGACCATCTCGATGAGAAGGGTCGGCCAACTCAGCTTTTTGCATTCGGGAGTCGATCATTCTCAATACTCGATCTCACAACAGGTGACCTTGTCTTTGATAGCGGTGATGATTTTGAACAGATCACAGCAAAGCGATACCCAGAATTTTTTAATGTGAGCAACGACTCATTAAAAAAAGAGAAGCGGAGCCGAAGTAAAGGACCTGAGCCGGAAGGACTCGTTCTGGGCACGGTCGGCCAGAAGACGTATGCATTTGTTGGTCTTGAGCGAATTGGTGGCATCATGGTGTATGACATTACGCAGCCAGAGTCCTCCAAACATGTTGGCTATTTCAATAATCGGCAGTTTGATGTGCCTCCTACCCTCAGTGATGGAACAGCAAACCCAGAAGCCGGTGACAGCGGGATCGAAGGATTAATTTTTGTGCCCGCAGAAAAATCACCGACGTCAACAAATCTTGTTGTTGTTGGCAACGAGACAAGCGGGACAACAACGGTCTGGGAAGTTGTGACAAGTCAGTGAGCGTGATGCGTCACATGGAGATACATTTTCTACAGATGTGTAGGAAATGGTCTCACAAAACGTGCAGAAATCAGGCATTCGGAGCACGTCGTGGCACGAAATGCTGTTTTGCAAAAGAAATGACGATATAGTTACGTAAGTATCCGCCGATCGACCATTTCAGGTCCGCACCAGAACATTGTGTAGTTATCTGGTGGCGAAGCGGTTGTTTCCATGGAGTGATCCTGTGGTTCACAGCTTTGCAGACTGGTGGTCGGTAGTCGCCAGTCGTTGTATTTCTGTTGGGTTAAGACTTTCGCTGATTGCGTGGTCTTCGCTCTCGGCAGCACCAGCGATTTCGGACGATTCGCTTTCATTTACCCGTGACATTAAAGGTCTTCTTTCGAATCGCTGTATTCGGTGTCATGGTCCAGATGCTGAGGCTCGCCACGGTGGTGGTGAAAATGGGTTGCGGCTCGATACATTTGCAGGTGCAATTGAAGATCTTGGTGGGTATGCAGCGATTGTTCCAGGAGAGGCTAACAAGAGTGAATTAATCATTCGGGTTTCAGAAGAAGATGTCGATCTGGTCATGCCTCCACCTGAAGCTGGTGAGCCTCTATCCGATAAAGAAGTGTCATTACTTCAACGATGGATCAATGATGGTGCAGAGTACGAACCACATTGGTCATACACTCGCATCAGTCGTCCAGCGATTCCAACGGTCTCTGATTCGTCGTGGCCACGGAATCAAATCGATCGGTTTATCCTTGCAAAGCTGGAAGCAGAAGGTCTTGAACCAAGCCGAGAAGCTGATCGCATGACGCTGTCTCGTCGACTTGCTCTCGATCTAACAGGTCTTCCAGTGACTCCGGAGCAGGTCGATCAATTTGTTGCAGATGCATCCACAGATGCCTTTGAAAAGTTTGTTGATACGTTGCTCTCTCATCCGGGCTATGGTGAGCATATGGCGCGAGGTTGGCTTGACCTTGCCCGGTATGCTGACAGTGCTGGGTATGCAGATGATCCGCCACGAACAATATGGCCGTATCGAGATTGGGTTATTAATGCTTTTGATACAAGCATGCCATTCGATGAATTCACAGTTCAACAACTAGCAGGAGACCTTCTGCCAGATACGACACCTGACAACAAGATTGCCACTGCCTTTCACCGAAATACATTGACAAATAATGAGGGTGGAACAATTGATGAAGAATTTCGCTCAGTGGCAGTGGTTGATCGTGTAAATACGACACTGAGCACGTGGATGGGTACGACAATCGCGTGTGCACAATGTCATGACCACAAATATGACCCTCTTACACAGCACGAGTTCTTTGGTCTCTATGCAATCTTTAACAACACTGCTGATGCGGATCGAAAAGACGAATCACCGCTTGTTTCGATACCGTGGGAGCCATTGGATGCCAAACGGAGGCCATTGGAAAAAGAGTTAGCCGCCATCCTCAAGGCGGTACCTGAGATGAAAAAGAGTACTCCGAAGAAGCAAGTTCAACCACACGGAGAGCCGCCCGAGTTACGGCCACTTCGCAAGCATGTAGACACGCTACGAAGAAGAATTGCCGCAGTGAAAGCAGTGACGGTGCCTGTGATGGAAGAGCTTCAGGATGATAAGCGGCGGGTAACAAAATTACAGTATCGAGGGAACTGGCAAGACCTTGGTCCAGTCATCGAGGAGCATGTCCCAGCTGTGTTCCCGCAACCGGAGCGTACTGATGGCGAAAGCGTGAGTCGCCTTAAGCTGGCAGAATGGCTCGTCGATCGAGACAATCCACTCACAGCTCGGGTGCTTGTGAATCGCTTATGGGAGCAGATTTTCGGTATCGGTATTGTCTCAACAAGTGAAGAGTTTGGGAGTCAGGGTGAATTACCAAGTCATCCAGAACTGCTTGACTGGCTCGCGTGCGAATTTATTGATAGTGGTTGGGATATTCAAGCAATACAACGATTAATTATTACAAGTGCTACATACAGGCAGTCATCCAAGCCAACTCCGAAGCTGTTAGAGCATGACCCAGAAAATCGACTGCTTGCGTGTGGTCCTCGGGTCAGACTGTCAGCTGAAGTGATACGTGATCAGGCACTTGCAGCAGCAGGACTTCTCTCTTCAAAAAAGGGTGGGCCGAGTGTCCATCCCCCACAGCCGGACCTTGGTTTAAAGGCGGCATTCGGAGCTGGTATCGATTGGAAGACAAGCACTGGTGAAGATCGGTATCGACGAGCAATTTACACAACATGGCGGCGGAGTAATCCATATCCATCGATGGCTACCTTCGATGCACCAAATCGTGAAGTCTGCACAATCCGTCGACCCCGGACGAATACACCACTACAAGCACTTGTCACGTTGAATGATCCTGTTTTTGTCGAAGCTGCGCAGGCACTGGCACGGCGTATCGTGTGTGAGAGTGGTCCAGATTCTGCTGAGCAGGTAACCCGAGGCTTTCGCCTTGTACTGACACGAGCGCCACAACCAAATGAAGTAAAGCGTTTAGTCAAACTCTATGAAGAGACACGAAGCCATTTCCTTAATGATTCGAGTGCGTCACTGGCGATGGCAACGAAACCGAGAGGCCCGTTACCAGAAACGGTACTGAAGCATTTTAATGGAGCTACCAATGAAGCGCATGCATCTCTCGCCGCATGGACGGTTGTAGGGAATGTTATCTTGAATCTTGACGAAACATTTATGTGTCCATAGGAGGATGGAAATGGATCCATATTCTGAATACAAGCTATTACGTACCCGTCGTCATCTGCTTGGCGGTATGGCTGGTGGTATCGGCGCAGCAGCACTTACCGATTTGCTAGGAAGTGGTGCCACTGCAGCGTCACCAATACCCTCCCTTCTGATCCACTTGCCGTTCGTCCGCCTCACTTTGCACCCCGTGCGAAACGGATGATTGTGATTCATCTTACGGGCTCTCCACCACATCTTGATATGTACGACCATAAGCCAGAGTTGGTCAAAAGAGACGGTGAAGAGTGTCCAGCCGATACCATTGCAGGCAAGAAGTTTGCCTTTACAAGTGGGACACCAAAACTACTGGGGACACGAAGAAAATGGAAGCGTTGTGGTGAGAGCGGTATGGAACTCTCAGATGCGATTCCAAATCTCCACCGTGTAGCGGACAAACTATGCCTGGTGAAGAGCATGCACACTGATCAGTTCAACCATGCACCTGCGGAACTCATGGTCTACACAGGAAGTCCACGCGGTGGTCGCCCGAGCCTTGGGAGTTGGGTAACGTATGGCCTCGGTACAGAAAATGAAAATTTGCCTGGCTTTGTAGTTTTGATTTCATCTGGTGTTCAGCCAAATGGTGGGACAAGTAGCTTTGGCTCAGGTTTCTTGCCGAGTGTGTATCAAGGGGTTCAGTGCCGCTCAAAAGGTGACCCAGTGCTTTATGTGTCAAACCCAGAGGGCATGGATCGAAAGCTGCGTCGAAAAAGCCTTGATGCTTTGAATGAGTTGAATCAGATGCAAGCTGAAGAACTCGGTAATCCTGAAACTGTAACTCGAATCGCTCAGTATGAGTTGGCCTATCGGATGCAATCAAGTGTGCCAGCTGTCATGAATATTTCTCAGGAACCCAAGCACATTATTGAAGCGTATGGAGCCAAGCCTGGTGAATCGAGCCTCGCAAACAATTGTCTCCTTGCGCGGCGGCTGGTTGAGGAGGGTGTGCGATTTGTCCATTTGTTTGATTGGGGTTGGGACTTCCATGGAACAAGTCCAAAGCAAGATATTCGGGATGGATTAACAAAAAAAGGTGCAACCTTCGATAAGCCAGCTGCGGCTCTCATAGAAGACTTGGAGCAAAGAGGTTTGCTCGATGACACACTTGTTCTTTGTACTGGTGAGTTTGGCCGAACACCGTTCCGTGAAGGCCGAACATCAAAAGGTGGAGTGCTTGGTCGTGACCATTATCCAGATTGCTATTCAATATGGATGGCAGGTGGTGGTGTCAAAGGAGGTCTAACCTATGGATCGAGTGATGATCTTGGCTTCCAGGTAGCTGAGAACCCGGTGCACATTCATGATCTGCAAGCGACTCTTCTTTATCAGCTTGGATTCGACCATACGAAACTGACACATCGTTTTCAGGGCCGTGATTTCCGGCTCACAGATGTGCATGGCGAAGTTGTTCACGATCTGCTGTCATGAAAAAGTGGATCTCTTGCGAGACCTTTTTAAATCATGACTGTCACATTCAGAAGTCATGAATACGATACAGTGTTTGGATGAGTGTCGGTGTGGACTGTAAAAAACACCTAACGCCATAAATCAGAACAAACTATTCTTATGAGAACAGGCCTTCGATTGTGGACGATAAAAAAAGACAAAAACCAAGCAGTGCCAGTTATGATAAACATGTCTTGCTAGAACATAGAGAAAATAGGAGTGTGGATGTCTGCAGTGACAATTGTCTGGTTTCGCCACGATCTTCGCTTGGATGATAATCCAGCATTCTTGGAGGCGACCCGTCGTGGCAGTATTCTCCCAGTTTTCATCTGGGCACCTGAGGAAGAAGCTCCATGGGAACCAGGGTCAGCCTCTCGTTGGTGGCTGCATCAATCACTGGAAAGTCTTTCTGAGAAACTGCAAAAAGTTGGTTGCCCGCTGGTGATTCGTCGCGGTCCGACACTCAAGGCACTTCAGCAGATTGCACGAGAGGTTCATGCAACGGATGTTGTCTGGAATCGACGATACGAGCCAGCTGTAGTGAAACGCGATACGATAATTAAGAAGACTCTTTCGCAAGACGGGTTACATGCCGAAAGCTTTGGCGGCAGCCTCCTGTACGAACCATCACACATTGCAACGAAGCAAGGGAATCCATATCAGGTTTTCACACCTTTTTGGCGAGCGCTCCTTGCACGAGATGAACCAGCTGAGCCGACCGCCGCACCGAGAAAAGTAAAACCGGTACGTACGACAGTGAAATCACTTTCTGTGAAGTCGTTGAAGCTACTGCCTCAGCCGGACTGGTCGGGCGTGATGACGAAGACATGGAACCCGGGTGAAGCCGGTGCAAAAAAATTACTCAAGTCATTTCTCTCACAAGGAATTGATTCATACGACGACGGGCGAAATCGCCCTGACCAGCAGGGTACAAGTAGTCTTTCACCACATCTCCATTTTGGAGAAATTTCACCTCGACGCGTCTGGCATGCGGTCCGAGAGGCAGTAGGTGGAAAGCCAGCAAAGAATATCGTGGGTAGTCCGGAAGTGTATCTCCGAGAACTCGGTTGGCGGGAGTTTGCAAATCATCTTCTGTATCACTTTCCTCACACTCCGAATGAACCACTACGGAAGGATTACAATCGTTTTCCTTGGGTCGATGATCCGATTGGTCTTCGGGCATGGCAGAAAGGCCGCACGGGCTTTCCGATTGTTGACGCAGGGATGCAACAACTATGGGAAACTGGATGGATGCACAATCGCGTAAGAATGATTGTGGCCAGTTTTCTCGTCAAAGATTTACGCATTACGTGGCTGGAAGGTGCCCGTTGGTTTTGGGACACACTTGTTGATGCTGATCTTGCTGCCAATACACTTGGCTGGCAATGGGCTGCTGGGTGTGGGGCTGATGCAGCGCCGTATTTCCGAATCTTCAATCCGACGAGCCAACAGCAGAAGTTTGACCCGGATGAAAAATATATTGATCGCTGGGTTGTTCGTGATGACACGTACCCGGAACCAATTGTTGATCATGCCGAGGCACGCAAACAAGCGCTAAGTGCATTAAAGCAGGTCACGGGAAAGTAAAGTCGCGCCGCTTGTCTGTGTTGGTATGTAGCACATTCTCTACGGTGCGAATCCAAATAGTTGAATACTGTCTCACGAACGTGCACCCTTGCATTGTTTTGTGAAGAAAATTCTTGCTCCTTTAACATTTTTAGGGTACGAATGTTAAGAGGGTTTTTGAATAGTTTTGAACAGATTTGATGGGAAACTTTTACCAAGAGTGATACAGAGATGTCTGGTTTAAAAGAAACACTAGTTAGTTTTGAAGTCCTTGAACCAAAACTACCACTAACTGGTAGCCCCGGAATTGCGAGAGGAGACATCACGGCGACTGAGGTCGTGATGATCAATAAAGATGTTGTTGGTCCATTACCAATAACATTTGAAAAAGCAGACTTTTTTAACGACAACATTCCTAGTTTTATTGTCGGTCATGTGGCTCATGGTGTCGTTGAGAAGTATGACAGCACGTCAGACTCTTGGAAAAATATTTCAGCTGTTCCAACAACGTCAAATCCAAGGGAATTAATAAAACTACTGAGGCTACGAATTATTCAAGCTAACGATCAGATCCGTTGGCGCACTGAGAGTTTTCAGGATATGCGAGAGGCATTTACAGTTGTTGGATGGGACAATGGAAATTCAGTCGTAGAAGAGGCGCCTAACTATTCAGGAACGAATCATATGGAGTGGCCAAACTATGTTCCGAATCAAGAACCTGGATTCGGACAGCTCAATAATCTGGTTGTTGAACTAGCGGATAGTACGACAGACTTCGGAAGTGATTTTGATCTTGCATGGCTTTCATCCTTGCCGTCTGGCCCAAAGGTTGAGCCAACCCATTTCTACCCGGTAACAGAAATCAATGGAGCGACTCTACCCGGTGAAATGAAGGCTCTGCAAAACGTTATAGATCTCGTGCCACATGGCTATATTGATTCCTTTGGTCGAGAGGTTGTTATTCATAGAGGTATTCGAGAAGCTGGAACACGAGTCGGTATCCATATTCATGAATACGGTGGATATACGCTCGTCCTCTCAGGCACTATTACAGACTATGTTGAAGGAATGGATCCTATGACCCATGGGCCTGGAGACTGGTACTATATGCCACCAGATACTCCCATGTCGGCGGCAAATGAGGGGACCGAAGACGCTGAGTTGATTGATATTTTTCTTGTTCCACCTGGCCAGCCATCGATAACCATTATTGAACCCGGTTGGCCATCTGATGAAGCCGATGGTACGTCGGATGGGCCATGAAAATGGATGCACTTAATACCGTCTGATAGCCAACGACTTTTTCTTCAGTGAATGAGCTATCTTCAGTGCGCAGTCCTCTCGGAAGTGTTTCATGCGCGCGTTCCTATATTTTCAGAAAAGTACGCAATACATTTGTCACTTGTGATAGGTTTTTCATTCCTCCGAGCCTTGAAGATGATTGGGGCAGAACAGAATGACCAAGTATCCAAACTGCGGAGTGAAGTCAGACACAAGAATACGTGATGCAGTCTGGAATTTTATAATGGTAGGCAATCGCTGGGTGATACTGGTATGCAATGTTGCTGGACTGTTGCTTGTCGGATGTAAACCGGTAGGAAGCCCTCCTCGTCAAACGGCGGATTCAGTTCGTGGCGTAAAAGTTGAATTGAAAGTTGCGACATGTCAGCCGACAAACCTGCCAGGTCTCGGCGATGCTATTCTTGGTGTTGCGGATCGTGTTCGTGAAATGACAGCCGGACGCATTGACCTGGATGTTCAAGAGCCTGGGGCAATCGTGCCAGCACTTGAAGTTCTTGATGCAGTCTCAAGTGGTACCGTCGAAGGAGGATTTGGTCCGGCTGGCTTCTGGGCTGGAAAAATGCCTGCAGCACCGTTGTTTAGTTCTGTGCCATTTGGACCTGAAGCAGGGGAATATATTGCCTGGATGTACCATGGCGGCGGACTCGATCTTGAGCAGCGAATGTATTCAGAGGCTGGTTTCCAAGTTGTGACCTTGCCGTGTGCGTTGCTAGCAGCTGAAACAAGTGGCTGGTTCAGGAAGCCCGTTGATACGGCAGAAGATCTTCGCGGATTGAAGATGCGGTTTTATGGGCTTGGCGGACAAGTTATGCAGGAACTCGGTGTGGCCGTTACTGTTATGCCAGGAGGAGAAATTTATCAGGCGCTTGAAAAAAATGTTCTTGATGCAACAGAATTTTCTATGCCAGCAATAGATGAAAAGCTCGGATTTTCTCGTGTTGCAAACTACAACTACTATCCCGGCTGGCATCAACAGGCAACCCTTCTTGAATTAATGATTAACAAAAATATTTGGGACTCGTTATCACAAGTCGACCAATCAATTATTACAAACGCCTGTCAAGCAGCAATGCTTGATAGCTTTGCAAAATCAGAGGCGATTCAGGCAGATGCGATTCGTCGAAATGTTGATGAGAGAGGTGTGGAGAATCGCATATGGTCACAGGAGATGCTCGACCTTTACGAGGAGACATGGCATGCTGTTGCAGCTCGTGAGGCATCCCAAGATGCATTTTTCAAAGAAGTCTGGGAAAATTTACAGTCTTTTCGCACCCATTACCGAGAATGGGGTGGCCGTGCGTTCCTTCCCCGCAGAAGCACTTTGTCTCATTAAGTAGATGAAGAGGGTGACAGGCCCTCGAGAGGGTCAGGCATGAAAATCGAAGAGATACCCGATGAACAGGTTCTGCACAGTGAATGTTGCGATGAACCCACAAGTTTTCTCTTAAGAGCCTTGCGACGTGTAGTCGGTTCAGTCGCTCTTTTATTTCCATTGCTGACCTTCACAATCTTGATTCACGTCGTCTTGCGTTATGTATTTGGAATCAATTTCGTGTGGCTTGAAGAGTTGCACTGGCAGCTCTATGCCTATCTCGCAACCTTTGGTGTCGTCTTTTCCTTTATCGTAAATGATCATGTTCGATTAGATTTGTTCCATCATCGCTTTAACAAAAAAGATCAAGCGATCATCGAAACGGCTGGCCTAATCTTTTTCGTCATTCCGTTCTCCACTCTTCTTGCGTGGTATGGATTTCAGGCTGTGGGCCACTCATTTTCTATTGGTGAACATTCAGTGAATGAACAGGGTCTCCCGTTCACCTTTGTTGTGAAATTGGCGTTACCAATTTCTTTTTCACTTATGCTGCTCGTGGCCCTCGTGCGACTTATGGAGTTTGCATCGACGGACCGGCATGCTCCCGTTTCCTCGATGGGTCAAAGGAGTTCGAATCAGTGGGGGAAATTGAAGCTCGGGGTGAGTGCGGCCATAGTCTGTGCTGCCATTGGGCTTGCATGGCACGTTGGGAATATCGACCCACGCTATGCCTTAGTTGTTTTGATGTTCGTTAGTTTTGTGGGACTCCTGTTCACCGGTTTTCCAATTGCATTTGTGTTGGGCGGTGTCGCTGTTGCATTCATCTTTGTCGGCTATGCAGCTGACTATTTTGGGTACACGCTTACGCTGGAATCTGCAGGTACAAAACTCTATCTCGGCAGTGCTGCAGGATTCGTTCATCGGATATACGGAGGGCTTCTTAGAAAACCAGAACTTGTTGCTTTGCCCATGTTTATCTTTATGGGTCTTCTTTTAGATCGTAGTGGGATAGCTGAGCGGATGATGACAGCTATGGAACAAATTTTTGGGCAGATTCGTGGCGGTTTGGCAATCTGTGTGGTGTTCATTGGTATTTTACTTGCTGCAAGTACTGGCATTATCGGTGCGTCCGTCGTGTTGCTTGGGCTCATTGGCCTGCCAGTCATGCTCCAGCAGGGGTATGCACGGTCCCTTGCAACTGGCACTGTGTGTTCTGCGGGCACGCTAGGCATTCTTATGCCCCCAAGTATCATGCTTGTGATCATGGCGGATCAGGCATCAGTTCCTGTCGGTGATCTATTTATGGGGGCAGTTTTCCCGAGTGCCATGCTTGCGGGCCTGTATGTTGCCTACTTGTTCTGTGTAGGTCATATCCAACCAGAATATGTTCCGCTTGGCAGTCAGCAATCAATTTCAGTGAAGATAGTGCGTGACGCCATATGTGCGATCCTCCCCGTACTTGCACTTATTGTCGTTGTGCTTGGTTCTATTTTTGCGGGTATAGCGACAGTCACAGAAGCAAGTGGTCTGGGAGCAGTTGGGGCAAGTATCTTGGCGATCATACATTGGTTGCAAACGGATAAACGACGGTATGGAAAATTGGACTATGCTGCAATTATTCGGGAAGGATGGCAATCCTGTGTCGATGCCTTTGCTTTAACAGGTTCTATTGTCGGTATTCTTTTTTGCGCTACTTGTTTTGCATTTATTCTTCGTGAGCTGGGCGGTGATAAGCTCATTCAACATGGATTGGAAAGCCTCCCGTTTGGTCCATTTGGTGTCATTGCCATTGTTTTGGGCATTATCTTTTTCTTGGGTTTCTTTCTCGACTGGATTGAAATCACAATCATTGTGCTACCGCTTATTTTGACGACGATTGGTACATTCGATTTTCAACTTGTTGATCCAGCGATGTATGAACGGCAAGAAAGCTTTTTGGCTGCCCGAACACAGGCAAATACGATTTGGTTCTGTGTTCTGATGGCTGTTTGCCTTCAAACTTCCTTTCTCACGCCACCCGTCGGATTTGCGATTTTCTATCTCAAAAGTGTTGCGCCACAGGAAGTTAAGCTGATTGACATTTATAAGGGTGTCATTCCGTTTGTCATCATTCAGCTCCTTGGACTGGCTCTTGTTTTCTTCTTCGGACAATATCTCGTGCTGTGGTTGCCGCAATATATCTATGGAAAGTAGACAGATGCTTGGAGGCACGGTTCTTATTGAGAAGAAACTGCAAGTTCTTTCGTTAGCTTCTGTTCAATAAAGAAGGAAGCTACGGCAATGACAAAACACCAGGCAGAAAAACCAATGCATTGGGTGGTAAAGTCAACACCCCAGTCGATTAGAAGCCCAGTTAGCCCGGGACCAATTGCTGTAGAAAAAACCATGATGGTAGTTGTGAGCGAGCGTATCGAGCCAAGATGTCGAGTCCCATAGAGCGCGGGCAATACGGCCCCCCAAAGCGCGCTGGACATGCCCATTGTGATACCCATTGAACCGAGGGCAAGATACCAGGCTGTAATGCTTGTCGCCTGACTGATCAGTGCCATACCAAACCCAATTGGTAGCAATAGAAAAGGAATGAGACGATGACCGCCAAATCGATCAACTGCCCAACCGGCCCAGAATGATGCCATAACACCCGACAGCGCAAAGCAGGAGAATGCGGGTGCCATAGCAACGAGTTTCCATCCTTTTAATTCAGCTAGATGTGTCTGATTAAAAAATAATACGGTGCCCATCAGGCCGGGTGTAAGAAGTGTTGGCAACAATGCTGGGAGGAGCCAGTGACGCATGGCGTCATGACGCGCCCAATGTCGGCCCTGAAGCCCGAATAGCATATGCTGCTCAGTCAGTTGTGTCGGTACCCGATCTGTTCGCAATAGGGCTGCCATAGTTGGCAAAAAAATGAGGAATAGAAAGATAGCGACACATATCCATAAGGCCTGCCAGCCGAAGGCTTCAATTACGATGACTGCGGGTGCTGCAAGCAAGATTTCGCTTGCTGGATATCCAAGATTAGCAAGCGCGACCGCACGACCCCGATGATTTACAAACCATCTTCCTAGTGTGGTCATTGCGATGTGCCCAAACATGCCCTGGCCGCAGAATCTGAGTAGAAATAATGAGCAACCCAATACCCATACCGATTGGCTGACCGCCATACTTACAGCAGCGATTCCAAATAAACAGGCTGTTATCAATGTGACAAAACGTGGTGGGACACGATCGACAATTGATCCCTGCCAGAACATGATCACAGCTGAGGCAAGAGTCGCCAGTGTATAGATGCCTCCCCACGCTCCATCAGAGAGAGAAAATTGTTCTTTAATCGATGAGGAGCATAAGGAGATAAACCACGTTTGCCCACCAGTGGATGCAAACGTAAGAAGAAAGCCGACAGAAAGCCAACGGATATTGTTTATCAAGAAGCGAATCATAGAAGCCTTACGTTGTAGAAATGTTATCCGAACACCTTCTGACAACGAATACAATGGGCAGGCATAATTCAGGTTTTATTGACACTGCCTGATGACTTTGGGAGGCCATCAAACGATAGGCAGTTTAGGATAGTCCCAAAAGAGATTACGGTGATGACGACCATGCAAAGTCATCTGCCCCCAATTGCATTGAAGAGCGTCTGAATCTACGGAATCATTTGCTGTTTTCCGACATTGATCAGCAATGCAATAAGTAGAATACTCCTGCAGAATATTTACTCGGGAGAAGCTACAGAGTCCTGGTTGCGGAATTGAAAAAGTTCAGGTTGCTAAGCAAGAATCTCCTCCACAACCTGACCATGAACATCAGTCAGGCGATATCGACGACCTTGGAATTTATAAGTAAGTCGCTCATGATCAACACCGAGTACGTGGAGAAGTGTTGCATGAAAGTCATGTATGTGGACACCCTTTTCTTGGATGTTGTATCCATAATCACAGGTTTTCCCGTAACTGATGCCGGGTTGAATACCGCCGCCAGCCATCCATGATGTGAAGCAACGGGGGTGGTGGTCACGGCCAAAGTCAGCGCCAGGTTTATACAAACCTTGGCAGTAGTTGGTTCGGCCGAACTCACCGCCCCAGATCACAAGCGTATCATCGAGCATGCCACGGTCAGCAAGATCTTGGACAAGTGCAGCAGTTGGCTGATCGGTTTCTTTGCACTGTTTCTTTAAACCACGTCGCAGTCCGCCGTGATGATCCCATCCCTGATGATACAGTTGAATAAACCGTACACCTCGTTCCGCAAGTCTTCGTGCAAGAAGACAATTTGCTGCAAAACTTCCCGCATCTGTTGCGTCAGGTCCATAACGCTCAAGAACATGTTTTGGTTCATCACTCAAGTCAGTAACATCTGGAACACTAGCCTGCATTCGGTAGGCCATTTCATAGTGGGCAATTCGTTCTGTAATTTCACTATCAGGCGTTTCACTGAATTGATGCTCATGTAAGCGTTGTAGGCCGTCAAGCATAAGTCGGCGACTGTCTGCAGAAACTCCTGGTGGATTATTTATGTAGAGTACAGGGTCACTTCCAGAACGAAAGCGTACTGCTTGATGTCGTGATGGAAGGAAACCCGATCCCCAAAGATGGCTCTGTAAGGGTTGGCCACCCTTATTCTTAGTGAGCAAAACAACAAACGCTGGAAGCTCGTCAGTAATGCTACCAAGCCCATAGTCAAGCCATGCACCAATACTTGGCCGACCAGGGATCTGCGATCCACTTTGCATGAAACAAACACCGGGCCCGTGATTAATACTTTCTGTATGCATCGCTTTGACGAAACACAGCCGATCAGCAATTGAAGCGGTGTGCGGTAACAGTTCACTGAGCGTAGCTCCACTTTGACCATGCTTTGAAAATTTGAAGGGGGAACCAACCAGTGGGATTGAACTTTGGTTTCCACTCATGCCAGTTAGTCGCTGTCCACCTCGTACACTTTCAGGAAGTTGCTGACCTGTGTGTTTGACAAGAGCTGGCTTTTCATCAAATAGATCAAGCTGGGAAGGCCCACCGGACTGGAAGAGATAAATAACACGTTTTGCTTTGGGGGCATGATGGAGATGCTGTAAAACACCGTTTCCGCTGTCGGCTTGCACATCTTTGTACAGCATTTCGTTGAGTGCAATACCACCCAGGCCCATCCCAAATGTGTTGAGCCAGCTTCTTCGATTGATTGTCCAGTCAGGAATACGGAATGGATCACTCACCGTTTCACCACACTTTCATCGTGTGCATATAAGCCAGTCAGAACTGCAGAGAGAGCAGCTACATCAATTTCACTAAGATTTTCATTGCTTAATTTTTTTTGTCCAACGGCAAGGAGTTTCTTTGCGTCTTCTGGATGCGATTCATACCAGGACCGCTGGTCTTCTACCATTTGGACAAGTATTTTGTGTTCATCTTTGTCAGGATGTCGGCTTGTCAGAAGATAAAATGCATACTCAATTGCCGCGGACGAATCATTCGAATGCGTACGCAAAATATGCTCAGCAAGCACTCGGGATGCTTCAACAAACTGTGTGCCATTGAGTAGAATAAGGGCGTGCAGGGGTGTGTTAGTCGTATCGCGTTTTGCTGTACAGATGACCCTATTTGGAAGGTCAAAAGCCTCAAGCACGGGAGCTGGGCCACTTCTTCGCCAATATGTGTAAATACTTCGGCGGTACAGTGATGTTCCAGAGCTGATTTTTTCGGGCTTAAATGATTCTGCAATATCGTATGGCCTCACCGGGGGACCACCATGTGTTTCATCCAAGAGGCCGCTTACTGAAAGTGCGGCATCACGAATCATTTCAGCTGAAAGTCGGTGCCGCGGGCCTCGTGCGAGCCAATTATTTGTAGGATCATTCATCATTGTTTTGCCATCAGCCAGACTTCTTTGCTGATATGTGTCTGATGCCATGATGAATTTCAAGAGCGATTTGACATTCCATGAAAACCCACCCTGATCCTTTGGGTGTGAAAATTTCCATGCAAGAAGATCAAGGAGTTCCGGATATTCAGGCTGCGTCGCCTGGCTACCAAAATCTTCTGCACTGCGTACGAGTCCCTCACCAAAAAGTGCCTGCCAGAAACGGTTGACGGTCACTCGAGCGAGGAGAGGATGGTCAGGGTCAAGAAGCCAGCGGGCTAATCCGAGACGATTACGAGGCAGTTCACCAGAAAACGAAGGAAGAACAGTTGGAGTACTTGGCTGGACTGGTTCGGCTCGTTTGTCGTATTCACCACGAGTCAGAACATAGGCTTGCTTGGGTTGAGGACTTTCCCGCATCACCATAATCTCCGCACTCTTTTCAATGAGTTTGTTGCGTGTCTCACAGAGATTTCTCAACTGCTTGTGATGTTGAAGAACGTTTTTATCGTTGCTTGTCAGGTAGTCACTGATTCCATGAAAATCTGTTCCCGATTGAATGGTCTTTGTTAACGATCCGGGTTCATAGCATTCCTGAATTTCCAGAGATGAAAGCACTCGATTGAAGACCCGAAACTCATCTACTGAACCATTTTTGAATCCATGGTCCCGCATTCGTTCCCCGATCGTTATTGTGTTTCCACCACCACCCAAAATAGTACGCGTAAGATTGTCCTGAATAACCTTGGTTTTTGTTTGCTGGCCATCGAGAGAAATAGTCAATCCGTCTGCTAAACCGGTTCCATCGCTGCATACAACAATATGTATCCAGCGATTGATCGGCACTTTTTCAATCATCCGAATACTTGCAGCATCACCAGGCCAGAAATGGATTAATGACCAGCGGAGGTGATCCTTATCAATAATGAGCTCGTAGCCACGGCTTCCCGCGTCAGTCCATGCTTTCGAGCGATGGAAAATGACGGCTCGGTTGGAAGAGGAAGGAATTTTGATCCAGCATGATATAGAAAATGGATCATTCTGACTAAAGTTGCCCACCGGAGTTGTAACTGGGTGATCACCAGTCAGGTGAATAGCTTGCCCAGTATGTCCGTCAACGACCGCATTGTCTGCTGGAGATTGTGCAGAGTATTTCTGTTGATGATCAGTTGTTGTTGAGTCTTTTTTTTGTTCAGTCTGCTTGGGTTCAGAGCTATTTGTTTCAGTACTCGCTGTCTTACATATCAAGGACGGAAAGCGGCCGTTTTCTAATCGATTATCAAAAGAGTAATGTGCAATTTCCCCGCGTATCGTGTCATGATTCAAGCCATAGTCGGGTGATAGCGGTGCATCACTGGAAAGCGAAAGATGTATTTTTTCACGTACTTCTTTCTTGAGTTGTTTAAGTCTTTGATGTTTCTTATGAATCTCTTGAGTCGAACGACTAATTTGTTCTTGAAGGGTGCTGTCTGTGAGTTGCAGTTTTGGTGTTGGTGTGGCTTGTGTGAAGAAAGAGTAAAGACCGGCCTCTTCGATATCATCAAAGAAAGCAAAGAGAGAGTAAAAATCTTTTTGAGATAATGGATCAAACTTATGATCATGGCATCGGCAGCATTCAAGCGTAAGTCCTAGAAATGCTGTTCCAAATGTGGTCACCCTGTCATTTACATAGCGAACTCGATACTCCTCTGGAACTGATCCGCCCTCATTCTCTTGCTGATGCAACCGATTGAATGCGGTCGCTAAAATCTGTTCTTGAGTTGCGTCTGGGAGAAGGTCACCTGCTAGTTGCCAGAGTACAAAACGATCCCATGGCATGTTCTGATTAAAGGACTCGACAACCCAATCCCGCCAAGGCCACATGGTTGGTCGTGGTCTATCTGTTTGAAAGCCATAGCTGTCTGAGTAGCGAGAAATATCTAACCAGTCAGATGCCATTCTTTCGCCATAACGAGGACTCTCAAGGAGTCGATCAAGTAGCCGCGAATACGCATTTGCTGAAGAATCATTCTGAAATGATTCGATTTCTGCTGGCGTAGGTGGAAGTCCAGTGAGATCAAAACTCGCTCGTCGTATGAGTGTTGCACGGTCCGCTTTCTGCTGAAGTTGAAGGCCACGTTCCGTGAGGTGGCGAGAAATGATGTCATCGATTTGATGACTGCCTGTAAGAGGTGGCTTTGGCTTTTCAGGGGCAACGAATGCCCAGTGTGGTTCATAGGTGGCCCCATCAGTAATCCACTTCTTGAGAAGTTCGACATCACTGACCGATAGTCGCCCGAGTTTGGCCGAGGGCGGTGGCATGACAAGATCAGCATCATCAGATGTGGTCCGGGCAATGATTTCGCTTTCATTCGTGCTGTGAGGGACGATGGCGTGTGTTCCGCTATCAAGTAATGCAGTTGCACCAACAGGCTGATCAAGTCGAAGCCCAGCCTCACGATTCACCTCATCCGGACCATGGCATGCAAAACAATGCTCTGAAAGTATTGGTCGAATATGTTGATTAAATGCGATTACATTTTGTGAAGACGTTTCTTTTTGCGAGGGTACGTCCTCTGCATAGGTGCATGCTGAAAGCAGAAAGGTTGTTACGGCAATTCGGTGAGCACAATGTACAAAAAGAATTCGTACCCAGATGGTGCCATGATGGTTATTGTGCCGTTGATACAGGGTCATGAAAAAGCTTCTGGGAACCATATTCGAATCCTTTAGGATCACGTTTTGTTTGGTTCCCGCATCGCCGATTAATGATGATAAAATCAAATAATCGCGGACTTAATAAGTCGATCAGCGGGGGGCTCTTATGAATAATTGCGTGTGACGAGTAATACATTCAATGTATCGCTTCGCAACTAGTTTGTCTTCTAGAAAACCTGTTTTTTTAAAAAATTTAAGGCTGAAAAAAGACCTTTGACGAATCGTATTGAGCTAGTAGGTAGACTGGAGTCGATAGAAGCACTTGGTTTATGAAGATATGAAAGATAGATCGGTATGAAATCTCACAAAGCGTTTTGTGGCAACACATTGTTTTGTACATACGCAGCTTTTCTATGTGTGTTTATTGGGTCGTCGTTTGTATACGGTCAGGTAAAGACGCGTGGATTAGGAAACTTTGAGTCCTGGGACGTTAATAAAGATGGTGCGTTAACACGTGAAGAGGTTCCTCCTGGTCCTCGGCAGATGTTTGATCGTATCGATGCAAACGGAGATGGAAAGGTAACGTTGGATGAGCATCGAGCGGGTGGTCGCCAGCGGAAAGAGACGCCACGTATTGCCAAGGGGACGAAACCGGATATTCGTCGGTTTACCATTCGGCAGTCATGGGCTCAGGAGCCGGCAGGTTATGAACGAGAGTATGTTATTCGTTCGCCAAAGAAAGCAGTGCGCTCCAGCCCAATAACCATACTTTTTCATGGAAATGGTGGATCTGCAGAACCAATGATCCGTAATTGGGACAAAACACTACCAGATCATATTCTTATTTCAGCACAGGGATACGAGCGGAGTTGGAATGTTACAAACGAGCGATCAAAAGCTCCGGATGTAAACTTCGTAGAAATGATCCTCCGGGATGTAGTGAGTCGTTATCCACAAGCAGACGATTCAAATGTATCGCTTATTGGATCATCAAATGGTGCCGGCATGGTGTACCGGCTGCTCATCGAATTAGACGATACATTCAGTGTTCAGAATGCACTTGCATTTGTTTCATCGATGACAGTCAGTCAATACCACGATGAACAATTTTGGAAACGGACAGATGAGACAACAAGCAACTATGATCAGCCAGTCGATCCGTCAGGAAAGCGACGTATCATAACGATTCATGGTTCTGGAGATTCTGTTGTACCCTATTACGGAGGGCGGGGACCTGGCGGTATTCATCTATCGGCTCAGGACACAGCATACGCGTGGGCAACTGCTCAAGGATATCGTGGAGATCAAAGACCGGACCCTGAAGGAAAGCCCTGTGGAGAGAAGCTGCTTATGTACGACTATCCGCAGAGTGGAGTCACTCATATTAAAGTGATTGATGGAGGGCATGGTCTTGGCCCTGCGGCTGCGCCTCTTAAGCCGCTACTTGTGAAGATGCTTGGCTGGTCAGGGAATTCATAAATAGGCAGCATTGTCTCCAATCTGCTTGCACAGTGACCTGTTTCTCACGATCATCGTGTATCAGTTGTACGGATTAAAGAAGGCCTGTAAGTCTTTCTGACTGAAATGCTTCCCTAATACCGATTGTTTCCGTAAGCAAAAAGGACAACCCAAACCGTAAGACCCCAGTTAGGAGTATTTCATGCGCCGCGCGTTTCTTATTGCCATCATCATGGCAACAATGTTTCTAGCCTCAAGTGGAGAGGCTTCAGCAGCTCGTTATTCTCAGCGAAGTCAATCTGTTGCGACACGTCGTTTTCGACCCTTTGCGAAACTTATCGAACTGGAACGACGGAAAAATGAATGGCTGCGAAGTGTATTCTTCAGGCGTTAGCTAGCATGAAATAGCAGAAGAGTCGGTCTCGTTCATTTCTGGCCGGGAGAATATATTTTAAAACTCCCGGCCAGATTTTGAATCCCATCAGTAAAAAGCCATGGCTGCTTTTTTTGGTGACCCTGTGGTGGGAACACTGAATTGCGTTCTTCTATCACAATGAAATGGAGCGGCCACCCGCGTAGACAGTCAACATGATGGTGCAAGAAACAGGATGTTTCTGCACGTAGAGACAGTTAGCATGAAAATGTCTGTCCGCCAGCACGCACCGGGTATAAGATTTTTACAACCACGCAATTATGTAATGAATAGAGTTATTCTGGTTCAGTGATGGGTGCGGATCGATTTCTCAGTCTCTGTTAAAGCGGATGGTTTTGGTATGAATCGCAGACTTTTTCTTAGGCAAGCCGGAGTCGCTATTGGATTGCCTTTTCTTCCATCACTGACGTCTTCACAGATAGCTATAGGCGGCCAACAGGTGGTGTCGGGCTCTAAAAAGATGGTCTGCATTGGCAATATGCTTGGATTTCATCCAGCTGCTTTTTGGCCCTCCACAAAACTGGTTGGTGGTGAAGGAGGATTTACATCGCTCGAAGGATTTGAGTACGGTACAACAACGCAATCGCTCCATGAGATACGGGAACAGAGCACTATTATTCAGGGGCTAGATCACAACACAAAGGGAGGTCACTTTGGAATCCATTCGTTTCTGTCTGGTGTGAAGCAGAATGAAGCTGGCTCGATGCCCAACGGCAACGTCACGATCGATCAGTTCGCGGCGGACCATGTTGTTGGGCAGACACGGTTTTCCTCTCTTACGATCGGAAGCCTTGAAGGTATTCATGGGGGCTGTCAGCTTTCTTGGACAAGGACGGGTACTCGAGTGCCACCGATTCCCGGCCCAGAGCAATTGTTTAAAAAGCTTTTTGTTGACGCAACAGAGAACGATAAGAATTCTGCATCAGGTCTCTTTGCTCTTCAGAACTCTATTTTAGACGTTGTCCGAGATCAGGCGCATGATTTGGAGCGGTCTCTCAATCAGCGAGATAAGCACAAACTTGATGAGTACTTTACATCTGTTCGTGATGTCGAAAAAAGAATCGAACAAAGGCGTCGCTGGATTGATGTTCCGAAGCCAGAAGCAATGATCAAACAACCACAGAATCGAAACATGGTTGAAGATCTTCCATTACTGTACGACTTAATTGTTATGGCGTTACAGACAAATGCAACAAAAGTAGCAACACTAGAAATAGGTGGTGATTTCAATCCTGCAGATCTTGGTGTGCGAGGAGGGTACCACAGCCTTTCACACCATGGTCAACTTCAGGAGCGAATTGACGCACTGATTACTCTTGAAACCTATCAAATTGAGCAGTTCGTTCGTTTCGTCAAAAAGCTGGCGATGACCCTTGATGACACAGGTCCACTGATAGATACCACGACAGTTCTTTTTGGAAGTGGTATGGGGGATGCAAATTCACATACCAATCGAAATCTTCCAATTGTTTTGGCAGGAGGAGATTTTTCTCATGGAACTCTTCTTGCTTTTGATACGGCGCACCCACATCGACCTCCATTAGCGAACCTTTTTGTGACCATGCTCCAAAAGTTTGGTGTTGAGTCAGATTCTTTCGCCAAGAGCACGGGGACGTTGCGGGGCCTTGTGTGATGAAATTCCTGTGCGGCACAAAAGTTGTCTTAGAATTCTGTTTTGTGCCCCTCTTAATTCTGTTCATGCAGCGCTATGTGGATGCTGATCAAGTAAAAAAGATAGAAGGCTTTCTCGAGCAACATTGTATTACGTGTCACAACAGCAGTGATCAAAGTGGTGATCGTGACTTTGAAGAACTCAGTTTGTTTCAAACGGATGTTGAAACACAGTTGCTGCTGCAAGAAATCATCGATCAAATTACTCTCGGCGCAATGCCACCAGAGGACATGGAGCAACCAACAGATGATGCGCGGGTGAGTATGATTCGCGCACTCACGGCCTGCCTCCAGTCCATGCGAGAGCAGACGACAAGTACTGGTGGCCGGACGGTTCTACGAAGGTTAAGTCATCGTGAGTACAGGAATACCGTGAGTGATTTACTTGGGATCAGTATGAATACGTTTGATCCAACAAAGGCGTTTCCACATGAATCTCTATCTCATGGCTTTGATAATATTGGTGATCAACTTGTTACGTCCGGTTTTCTCCTTGATCAGTACCTCGCGGCTGCAGATGCTTCTGTGGAGAAAGCATTTCTTACAGGGCCATACCCAGAGCCGCAGACCTGGAAGTTTGATTCAAACTTCAAGCAGCAGCAAGAATTAGATAGAGCGCATCAAAAGGCATTTGATCAAAAATATCTGGTTCTCTATGATCACCCGTTCAACGATAAGCCAGAGGGGGCATATGGGGCACTGAATACATTTCCACAAGGAGTTCCAATTGATGGGCTGTATAAGGTGCGTGTGCTCGCAAGCGCCCTTCATCGAAAAACACCGTACAGTAAAAAGGCCATAAAGCTAGATTCATCTGAGCCATTTCGAATGGGCATTCGGCCAGGTAGTGCACGTGTTGGACCACTCTACAAGGCTCAGCCCCTCCAGCCAAAATTGGCAGAACACGTTCTTGCTGATGATGTAGACCGGTGGTACGAGTGCGTCATTCCGCTGGATAGGGGATACAGTCCTCGTTTCACGTTTGAAAATGGACAGCATGATATTCGTGGTGCATATTCTCGTATTTTCAAATTTCATCAGGATACATTCCCTGAATCACTACGGCATAAAAAGGGAATCGTAGAGCAAAGAATCGCATGCCTTCGTGATGGATTTATGCCCCAAATCCGAATACAGAAAGTAGAAATTTATGGTCCACTAAAAAACTCTCCTCAGATCAAAAATACTGAGCGGCTTGTAGGTGGTTCGACCTTTCGCAAAGAAGAAGTCCTCTATCGTATTGATCAATTTGCGACACAAGCATTCCGAAGACCAGTTTCTTCAGAGGAAATAAAAGAATTCTACGCACTGTTTCAGTCCCAAAGTCAGGCTGGACGAACACCTTATGAAGCATATAAAGACACGCTGAAAGCGATTCTCTGTTCACCAAAATTCCTCTATTTTAATTCGGAAGAACAGGAAGCAGGCAATAAAAAAAGAGAGAAGAAGATTTCTCAGCACGCGTTAGCAGAGCGACTCTCCTATTTTTTAACCTCATCTATGCCTGACGCACAGCTCCAGCAAGTAGCTGATGAAGGGAGGTTGAATTCTCGTCATGCACTACGTGCTGAGGTGATACGACTTCTTGGGAGTGAAGTTTCCAACAAGTTTACCCATGACTTTCTGGAGAGCTGGCTAAATCTTCGTGAGCTTGGAAGCATGCCACCAGATTTTGAAACATTTCCAGAATACTATGCATCAAATCTTCAGTCAGAGATGAAGGAGGAAACGCGATTATTTTTTCGTCATGTACTGAATAATAATCTGCCGTCACGGGAACTTCTTAGTGCAAATTATAGTTTTCTAAATCGTGATCTTGCAAAACTTTATGGTGTCGAGAATCAGACATCTTTCAGTGAAGCAGCAGAATTTCAACGTGTGCAATTTACAGATAAGAATCGTGGCGGCTTGCTTGGTCAGGGCAGTGTCCTCACGGTAACAGCAAATGGAATTGAGACATCACCAGTTATTCGTGGTGTGTGGATGTTGGAGCATGTTCTGGGAACCCCGACTCCTCCCCCTCCCGATGATGTTCCTGCTATAGACCCAGATATTCGGGGTGCAACAACTGTTAAGGCCCAACTTGAGAAGCATCGTTCTTCGGCAGCATGTAATGAGTGTCATCGGAAGATTGATCCACTCGGTTTTGCCATGGAGTGTTTTGATCCGATTGGGCGAACACGAACTACATACGATGTACGTGGGAAAAGAAAAATTGACACAGCGGGTGTTTTGCCAAGTGGTGAATCATTTTCAAATCTAGCAGAGCTAAAAACAATATTGGTACGTCACGAAGAGTTTTTTGTACGAACGCTTGTCACGCATCTGCTGACTCATGCTCTTGGACGACATATAGAACCAGAAGATCGGTTTGCTATAGACAAAATAATGTTGTCTGTTGAGGATGATGGTTACAGGCTCCGAGATCTGGTCGTAGCAATCATTACGTCAGATCTTTTTGTGAGACAGTAAAAGTTTTGTCAAATTTCTTCCATTGTTCTCAGGGTACAAAAAATGTTTTGTCATCGTATCGTATGGTTTTCTGTCGCAATGCTTACAGCTGTACCCGGTTTTAGTAACGATTTAATCGACCCCTTCACGGCCAAAAAATTTGAAACGAGGAAGGCTGAGCGCGGAGACTGGTCATTTCAAGATGGGGTCGCTTCAGTCGTTTCTGATCCAGTTCTGTACAAGAAATACTCAAACCATGGGCCGATATTAAAATGGGCCGTCGATTGCTCACAAGGCGAGACCATCTTTGGGATGAAGCCGTCAGGCTGCCAACGGATAGTATTGACTCTCAACGGGGATGGCCATGTTTTCCGGATTTCATTAATCAATCCAGAAAAGGCAATGAGTCCATGGCAGAAAAAAAGCACATCACGAATGATTGCCTGGGCTGAAAAATCATCAAAGACAAATAAAGGAGACTCCTTACAGCCGCAGGGGTTTCCTTTACTTGGTGCCTTGGATGACAGATGGACGCAGGTCTCTATTGCTATAGATGGTGATACGGCGTTGGTACGAATCGGAGAGTTTCAAACAGAAATTCAACACGAGGCAATGCAGCGAGAAAAGACGGAGATAACTATTTCATTTGCATCTGGTAGTTTGCAGGTCCGTGATTTCGGATTCAGAAGTACCAAAACAGACACCTGATTGTTGCTTAGAAATCACGAATACTCTCACGTGCTGAGCTGCAATCCATACCTAAAAATTTATTGGAAGGTGAATTCTATGTTGTTTAAAGCTGCGCGGATTCTGTGTATTCAGAGTGCTTGGCTCCTGCTCGTCATTGTTCAGCCAATGCATGCTGCCGAGCCGGTACGGATGGGAAGCGGTTTGATGACGTTTGATACTGTACCTGACTGGGGTCTGGATTCTCAGGGGAAATCACAAATCGGATCGACTCACGGAAACGTTGTCGTTGACAGTCGAGGACAAATCTACACCAGTTCAAATCGTGGGATCTTTGTATTTTCTCCTGATGGAAAGATCGCACAAGAATATCTCGGACGTGATCACACTGGGCTTCACGATATGGAAATACGAAATGAAGATGGCAAGGATTACATATATGGAGCACGAAATAAAGCAGGTGAGGGAATTAAGTTCGAAGCAGCGACCGGCACAGTGAAAATGCGTTTCGGTATTCCGAGTAAAGAGGAATGTGGTTTAGAGATAGCCCAATGGGCACCAACGGCAATTACTGTCGGGCCTGACGGTAACGTCTACTTGTCAGATGGGTATGCCAGTAACCGAATTTTTCGATTTAATAAGGATGGGGAATACCAATCACACTTTGGAAAGAAAGGGAACGGCACAAAAGAATTTAATACGGCTCATGGGATGACCCTCGATGATCGATATAGTCCTCCACGGCTCTTGATTTGTGATAGAAATCATCAGCCTAAAGGTCGGTTAGTTCATTACAGTCTTGATGGCGACTATATTGAAGACGTTATGCCCGGACTCGGGATGCCAACATCAGTTGCCATTCGAGGTGACTACGTGGCGGTACCAGATCTTCAAGGACGATTGGTAATTCTTGACAAGGACAATACGATCATGTCTGTACTTGGATTCAACTCAGATACCAAAACACGAGGGAGTTTCAAAGTGCCACAAGAGCAATGGCAGGAAGGAATATTTAGCGGAACTCATGGGGCATGCTGGGATAACAAAGGCAATTTGTACGTGCAAGACTGGAATATTTCTGGACGAATTATGAAACTCGTCCGCGTTTCTGCTGGTCAAGGCGAGTAGTAGGCGAGATACATTGACCACTCATTGATCAGGAACAGGGATACCACTAACTTGCTGTGGCGGTGGCGTGCCGCCAGTCATGGTGAGGTAAAAAGGTTCAGGTAATTCTTCTTTCTCGCATCTTAAAAACTGACTGAAAATTAGGCCATCTTCGGGCCATTCACGCGTTCCAGTTAATCGTGCACGGACCCAAACTGTTTGTGAATCAGCCACGTACTCAGAGATATCAAAAAAATTCCCACCAAACCCACCGTGGTTTGCAGCACGTGTGTCGAGTGTTGTCCATGTTTCGCCATCAGGCGAAATATCAAGAGCTGCGATTGCTCCTGGGTCATAGGGAGACGGATCGCCAGTTGTCCAGACCTTAATAGTTGCTTTGATCGTTGCATTTCGGATTAAAAATGGAGAATTAAATTTCAGAACTGCAACACCTTCCTGATTTATTTTTGTAGGTCGAATGAATGTGCATCCTCCGGCAGAATGTTCGGTATAGCACTCCGTCCCAGTCATTGAAACAAGGTACTGTTTCCATGAATCATCAAGAAGATTGAAACGTACGTCTTTGAATGGTGGCATGGTCCACGTTGTCGTATAGGTTTGCCGCAAACGATTCCCTGCAATATTTCGGGGAGTCGATTCAGTCCCGCACAGACTCAAGACATAGTCTCCTTCCTTCGAAGTAAGTTCTTCCATTCCACTAATCTCCCAGCTGGTTCGACTGCCGGATACATCGACTCCGTTGAGGGAAACGTTTGCACCATTGCGAGTGAGACGAAAGTCATCGCTGGAGAGGCTCAGTATTGGTTCGTTGAAGGCGAAATGAAGCCAGCGAAGTGGTGTGGTCCTGTAGCTCGATACTCCAGGAAATATGACCTCAAGCGATTTTACATTCTCGAAAGAATCACTCGAATTTTTGGCGATATTTGTTTCTTGTACGAAGGGATTTAAAAAGAAAAACACACTTGCAATGAGTAAGAATGTCCCAATTGTTGCAGTAAGTGATGAATGGGCCATCACGTAACTCAGGCTTCTTTTGAGAACTGTTTGTGGCTTCGCGGCAAGTGGTTGTCCCGCAAGAAGAGCGTCAACATCGTGACTGAGTTTTTCAGCATTTAAGTATCGGTCGTGAGGATTTTTTTCTAGGCACTTTTCTGCAATTAATTCAATGCCAGAACGTAATTTCTTTTCAGGAATTCGTAGCCTACTTGGTTGTTTGTCGTGAATGATGCGAGCTGTTTCAAGAAGCGAAGCACCTTTTAATTCATACGGCAGTTTTCCTGTAAGTAATTCATGGAGAAGGACGCCGAGTGAATAGACATCACTGCGGGTATCGGCTTTCTTTCCGGCAGATTGTTCAGGGCTACTGTATTGGCGTGTCCCAAGAAATGTTCCTGTTTCAGTTGCATCATTGTCTTGTTCTATACGAGCAATACCGAAGTCAATGACCTTCGGATGTCCTGTTGGATCAACTAGTATGTTGCTTGGCTTGAGGTCACGATGAACAACAGAATGTGAGTGGCCGTATGCAACAGCTTTACATACCGATGAAAAGAGAATCAGACGTTCCCTATTCGACAAATTGCGGTGATTCGCAAACTTTACCAATGGCATTGCGTCTTGAATCAGTTCCATCACAAAGTATGGTGAATCCTCTCCATTCTTTTTGATAGAACCGGCTGTATAGATCTGAGCGATCCCAGGATGGCTCAGTCGTCCTAAGAGCTCAGTCTCACGTTGAAATCGTTGGAATGCACGTGGTGATCGATGACCTGGACGAATGATTTTGATGGCTACTTTTCTGTCAGGTGATCGCTGCCGTCCTTGATAGACACGTCCCATACCACCTGATGCGAGAAGTGACTCAATCACGACATCGCCAAAAGTATGGCCAATGAGAGGATCAGAATGTTCTGTGACAGTCTCTTCGCTTCCTAGTCCAAAATCAGTTGTCTGCCTTGACAACTCCTCAATTGAGGCAACGGTGTCATGATGATCAGTTGAGTGTGATGCATCACGAGTGTCACTTTTCTCAGAGTGGTGCCCCTGTTTGTGTCGTTTGATTGCCGTTGCTCCTGTTTTTGATCCAGTCTATTAGCACGTAATATCTAGAGTCTAGGATCGATGAATAGACGACGATCTCAACACAAGTGTAAACAAAGTTTGGATGAAAATATTCCCGGAATTCTGAAGGCCGGATAAACTACAGCGACTATGCCACTTTCCATTCAATACGTTACGAGTTTGGATGCTGTTGTCGATGAGGCCGTTGAATTTCTGTCTCAGCCAACGGATCTTTTCACATCTTACAAGATTGTCATACCAACTATCGGAGCTCGCAGTTGGTTAGCCGACAAACTCGCGAGAAGACTCGGTTCGACAGCCACGGGTCTCGGTGACGGAATAGTCGCCGGAGTCGATTTTTCCTATCCAGGGTCACTGTCACTACTGGTTGGGTCGTATGAATATGAGAACGATCCATGGTCTGTTCAGCGACTGACATTTGCTGTACTTGATGTCATTACGAAGTCACGAGATTACGAATGGCTCATTCAGCAAGCAGGAGGCCCTTTACTTGCGGCTCGGCGTATTGCTGACAGATTCGACCACTATCACTTTCGACGACCAGGAATGATTTTAGGATGGGAGGATGGAAAGCCAGCTCTTGCTCCGATGGCTGAAGAAATGAATGGAGCTGACAATGAATTTATTATTCCGTTGTCCCGTAGTGATCGTTGGCAATTTGATCTGTGGCGTTTAATTCGTACGGCTATCGATCAACCAAGTCCACCAGTTCGGGACCGAAATGCTGAAGGACCGGTTCCATCAGCAGTTCTCATAGCGGGTCTCGAAGCGCTGTCGTTACAACAAACTGAAGTGCTTAAAAAACTTTCTTCACTCAAGGGGGAAAATGGAGAGTGCTGTGATGTCCGTGCATTGCTTGTTCATCCTTCCCCATCTCTTCAAGCTCAATGGGAACAAATGGCTCCTGCGTTGACGCCTGGGTATTTACCGAAGAAACAAGAAATAGATAGTGCGCAAGATGGTGATCCGCTTGTTACTTCATGGCTACGGGGAACACAAGAAACCCAAATGCTCCTTGCCTCTCAGGGTTTTCTCCCGAAGCATATGGTGCAGCATGAAAGCGCTGTCAGCAAGCAGTCAGGATCGCTACTCAGATCAATCCAGCAGACAATCACAGCTGGAAGTATTGGTGCCGATACTCTCTGTAAAGCAGATGATTCATTACTTGTTCACCGTTGTCATGATCTCAGCAGGCAGGCAGAGGTTATTCATGATGCACTTCTCCATTCATTCAAGCATCTTGATAATCTCGCCCCTCATGAGATTCTTATCGTAAGCCCACGAATTTCTGATTTAGCGCCTCACCTTGAAGCTGTCTTTAGCCGCAAGCTCACAGAAGGTAACTGTACTATTGAACTCCCTCTGGTCATTGCAGATCGAGGAATTCGTGAAGTGAGTGACGGGGCGGAGCTCCTTATTGCATTACTCAAACTCATTGGATCGCGGTGTTCGGTTGATGATATGTTAGCAGTCGCTACGCATCGCCTAGTCCAGAGTCACTATGGTCTTGATGATAATGCAATAGAAGTTTGGCAACGCTGTATTGAACGTACACGTATTCGCTGGGGTATTGATGGTCCTCGCCGGAGGCGAGATGGACTTGATCAACCAGGTTTAGCAGCACACACGTGGTGGCAGGGTCTTGAGAGAATGCTGCTGGGTATTTTGCTGCCAGACGGGACACCAGAAGCAGCACTTGGTGGTGTTGTCCCGTTAACGGGCGTAGATACTGCAGATATCGAATCGATTGCGCCACTTTTGTCTATCGTGCGCGTGATCGATGCGTTGGATTGTCTCGTGAACAATGATCAATCCGTTGGTGTTTGGTGCGATCATTTTGAGCAAACATTGATACAGCTCATTGGGGATGAAGCAGAAGAGTTGGAGACAGTGATCTATGAACTCGATCAGTTACGACGAGTTGCAACAGAAACCAAAGTTCCTTACCACGATATTAAAACGATTCTGATAACAACATTAACGGCTGCAGTTGGTCATCAGCCACTGCGTACAGGAGCGATTACAGCAACTTCTATGATTCCGCTCCGTGCTGTTCCATTTCGTGTGATTTGTGTTGCTGGTTTTGATGAAGATGTAACTGAAACGGCTGCCAGTGATCATGAAAATCTTGTTGAGCGGCAGCAGTTGCTCGGTGATAGTGACCCTCGAGTTAATCTTCGTCGTGGTTTCCTCGATTGTGTTTTATCAGCACAAGACCAATTGATTATCACCTGTACTGGAATGAGTGTTTCAACAAATGCAACCTTGCCTTTGGTAACACCGTTGGCCGAATTCATTGATTTTATAGGCCGTCATGGTGTGCCTCTCTGGGACTGGAATGGCGAACAATTCAGCAATGTTGAGGTGTTTCATCCTCGCCATGCGTGTAGCCAGAGAAATTTTCGTGTGAGTGAGATTCGGCCAGACATCATATGGAGTCACGATCAAAAAGCTTTACATGTTGCAACAGCATTGGGAGAACCACCTCATCCTATCATGGCTGAACCCATATCTGCTGCACCACGAACACTCATCGAACTCTCATCACTTTCCGCTTTTATGTGTGACCCGCTATGGCCATTTGTACGTGAAACATTAGCTATCAATCCATGGAGAAATGACGACGTTGAGATTCCAGCCACACTTCCACTCATGCTCTCAACGTATGAGCAGCGCGAATTACGGGACAACTACATTCAGGGGTACATTACGAGTGAAAAGAGTGAGGAGTTTGAAGAGTCGTGGACGCAGGCTGTTCGAGCAGATGGCGATGTCCCAATCTGGGGGTTCGGTGAGGCAGCAATTGAGGAAATCACAGGCTTTGCTCAGGCAGTTGTAAAACAGACAGATGAAGACGGGTTGCCGCTTATCAAACGACAGGCTGAAAGAGTGCGTGTCGAAGCGAATGACGTGCAGATTTCAGGCACACTGGAGTTCTGTCAGGATGATCCAATGTCACTCATACTGCTTCACCCAAGTGCAAAGAATGCAACACAATTTCGAAGGTCAAAGTATCTTGCACTGGCACAATTACTCGTCGCTATGGTTGCCGGCTTACCGGCAAAACGCGCCTATGTTTATAGCCAGCATGAGAAGTGGTCACCTGGTGCAGTAGATGACAAGGGAAAGCCTCGAAAAGTTGTTATGGTCCGTGAAGTAACTTTGGAAGACCGTATAAATAGACAAGATTCTCAGCATCTCATTGAAAAGTTGTGCAGCCTGTATCAACAGGCAGCTGTGAGTGCGTACAGTAGTTTTGGGAAGACAGCTGCGGACTTTCTGACCGATCCCAAAAAATCAAGAAAGTCATTTTCTTCGTTTATCACATACGCTTCATACGAAAACAGCCTTGAAGTAGTCGTCCATGGCCGAAGCCCGGTTTTCGATGATGTTTATTCAGACGTTAAAAAACAAAAAGCATTTTTTAACCAATATCTTGCACTCACACGTTTTAAACCTAGAACGAATATCTACAGCCCAGAATGAAACTTGACCTGACTAGTGATCAAATTCGCACGAGCATGATCGTTGAGGCGAGTGCTGGTACTGGAAAAACATATGCCGTTGCTGCGCTCGTGGCGCGGGAGTTAGCCATCCGTGATGATCTACGGATTGGACATATCCTGATAACAACATTCACGCGAAATGCAGCGATGGAATTACGCCATCGAATTCGAAAGCGACTTCTTTCAACAGCCTCGAATCTACGAAGTTCATCTGTTGATGGCGGCGACGCTGTTACAAGTTTTTTATTCGATACTGATGAAATTGAGCGATCGAAACGAGCTCTCCGTCTCGAAAGAGCTCTTGTTGAGTTTGACACGGCAACGATTTCAACAATTCACGGGGTTTGCAGTCGTGTACTCCGCACGGCTGGTGTCGATATCGAAACGGTGGTCGATGCCGAAGAGACTGATCGTGTTGTAAATGAGGTTGTAAACGATGCAATCGTTGCTGCAGCTGCGTCCGGTCAATGCTGGGACGAGGCAACCTTGCAATCCCTTCTGACAATTTTGTTAGGAGATCCATTTATCGAGGCTTGGTTCGATGAGCAGGAAATAGCAGACGATTCAGTTATTGACCGTCTTTGTAAGCTGAAGGAAATGTTGGCTCAGTGTGTTCATCGTGTGCACAATGCAATGGCGGCTACACCGGATTCAAATGATCTTCTGAGGCGTGCGTATGAACTCGTAGCAGATCCGCAATCTGCGGTGGTAAAACGTTTACAAAAGCGGTTCCTATTGGCGATCGTTGATGAGGCGCAGGACACAGATAGGCTTCAGTGGGAGTTTTTTACAAGGCTTTTCCCTGGAAATGATGATCGGTCATTAGTGAGTGTCGGTGATCCAAAGCAGGCTATCTATAGTTTTCGTGGTGCAGACGTACAGGCGTATGTGAATTTTACGAAAAAAGCAAAGAACCATCGGACGCTTTCGACGAACTGGCGTTCAGATCAACCTCTTCTGGACAATCTAAACAAGGCATTTTCGCCTGTGAGCTTTGGGGATGGAATTTCCTACAGTGATGTCACGGCGTCAGATGATCACTGGGAGTCATGTCTTGTAGGTGAGATACAACCACTTGAGATGATCCATCTAGGGAATACGGATAGTCAGCAATCACTTGTTGGACCGACCGTTGGAAAAGTCATTCATCTTTTAGAACAGGTGCAATTGATTCCGCGTGGTGAGACGAGTGCCCGCCAGTTAGAGCCGAATGATATTTGCATTCTGACGCGCACAGGAAGTGTGAGTCGAATGATTGAACGACGGCTGGCTCAGGTGGGTATTCCAGCGGTGAGTGGTGGTACAAGTAGTGTTATGACAGGTCGCATGGCATTTGACCTTCGTCTTATTTTTGAAGCTATTGAGAAGCCGGCCAGCAACGGTCACATTCGCCGAGCAGCAGCTACATGTTTTTTTGGCTATGCCCTATCAGAGAGCGGCCTTTTGCCCGATGCTGTCATGTATAAGGTGCAGGAAGAGTTGATGAAGCTTTCGGCTGTGTTGATGCGTCAGGGCCTTGCTGCTTTTGGTGTGGCAATCGAACAAGAGGTGGCCATGATGCAGCGTCTCGTTGCGGGCCCTGATGGCGAACGAAATCTCACAGACTTCCTTCATATCTTTGAAGCAATGGATGCTCTTGGTCCTTCTGGTGGCTGTACTCCTCATCAGGCTGTTGAAACATTTATCCATCTGTCGAATAAGGATCCAAGACACGACCTTGTGAGTCGACGGATAGAGAGCGATGCTGATGCGGTACGAGTCCTCACAATGCATGCCGCAAAGGGGCTGCAGTTTCCATGTGTTATTGTGGCTGATCTTTGGAAGCCAGCTGCAAAAAACATGCATGCCAAATCTCGACCTACCGTTTTCTATGCTGAAGACGGGAAACGGAAAGTGGATATTGGTTTCGCCGTTGAAAAGACTTCAACAACAGCACGCCGGCGACATGAGGAAGCAGAGGATCAAGAGTCAAAACGCCTGCTCTATGTTGCCGCAACTCGAGCAGAGCACTATCTCGGAGTTCTCGTTGCTGACGGGAAAGTGCCTAGCATCATTGAGCAGTCATTTTCATTTCCGGATACGACGGTTTACTCAGGTGAACATCTGGATCAACTGAAACGGAATCTACGAATAGATATATCTAGAGACTCCATGCAAAATGCTGGGTTACCCCCGGCGATTCGCTCTTCACGGCGAATGTCTTTCAGTAGTATCGTTGCTACACGTGGTCGGGAAACATTTTATAGACCGGAACGTGGTGGATATGACGAGCATGTGTCAACCGGCGTAAGGCAGTCATCGCTATCTGTGTCCGGCACAACAGCAGGGCATCAGGTGATTGATTTGCCAGCGGGTCTGGCAGTTGGCAGAACAGTTCATGAAGTTTTTGAGGAAGTAGATGCAACCGTTGTGCCTCTTCAGGAAGAAATACAGCGCGTCATAAAAGAGAAAACATCAAATGGAATGCTTCGGCACTACCGTGAGAGCCTCAATACGATGGTGTACGAAACTCTGACAACGCCGCTTGGTGGTCCATTTGGTGACTGCCGCCTAACAGATATTCCACCTTCTCAAATCATGCCTGAGCTTGGTTTTGAAATGGGACTGGGCGGACAGTTGAAAAATATTAGGGTAACTTCTATCGGGAAAGTTCTGCAGCAATTTATAAGTCCTGAGGATTCTCTCGCGAGATATGCAAAACTACTTTGTAGTCCAGCTTTTGATATACCTGTCGGCGGTCTTCTTACGGGATCAGTGGATGCCGTCTTGGGTTTGCCTGGCAGTCAACCCGATAATCCCAGGCTCGCAATATGCGACTACAAAAGTAATCGATTACATTCACTAGGAGTATCAGACGCTCTACAAGCCTACGCACCTGAACGACTTCTTGATGCGATGGTAGATCATCATTATCCATTACAGGCACTTCTCTATGGAACAGCTTTATTTCGCATGTTGAGGTGGCGGGTGCCTCAGGCAGATCCAGACCAATGTATTATTGGTATAATTTATGCATTCACTCGTGGGATGAAAGGAGCGCAGGCACCGATTGATGAACAAGGAAGAAGATACGGTGTTTTTACATGGCGTGCACCAGATGGCCTTTGGCAAGAACTAAGTGACTTGCTCTCTGGGAAAAATGAGGCAAACGCATGATGCCCCCGGCTTCATTACAGGACTATCGGAAGTTGGGAGTGATTGGTCGCGAAGATATCGCAGCCGCTACGGTACTGGTGTCAATGGCTCATCGAGAGCGTGAAGAACAACCAGATCTTCTTGCCTGGGTTGGTTTGTGTCTGGCACTTCGAAGCGTACGTGATGGCCACACCTGTGTGGATTTTGACAACATTCAGGAGTGGGCAGGCGGAATTGAAATCGGTGTGACCGGTGCGCCGGACTGGCCACTGCATCCTCATACGTGGCTTGATTCATTACGGGCTGTTTCATCACTTGTCGGATCTTCGAGCAGTCGATGTCCTTTCATAATTGACGGGCATCTGTTGTATCTCGCCAGAGCACTCTCGGAGGAGCGAGATATTGCAGAAGTATTCATGCGAGACTCATGTCACCACGTACGTATTCTTCTAGGTGGGCCAGGCACAGGAAAAACAACAAAAATAGCTCATGATTTAGTTGAGCGGTTTTCTGTTCTTCCTGTGGAGAGCCCTTGGCCAAGACTAGGCCTTGCTGCACCAACTGGTAAAGCAGCATCACGTATGACAGACGTATTACGTCAAAGATGTATAGAAGTAGGAGCCTCACCGAGTATCGTCGCTGCCGTGACAGCAGAACCGGCTCGTACGGTACATAAGTTATTAGACTTTAATCCATCGCGTCCGCAGCCTTTTCGATATGATGCAAGTAATCGATTACCATACGATATTGTGATCGTTGATGAAGCGTCGATGCTTTCAAGTTCCTTGATGTACCATCTGCTTATTGCACTTGCTGAAGATGCTGAGATTATTCTCGTGGGTGATCCTGATCAGCTTGCCAGTGTCGATGCTGGAACAGTGCTAGGAGACATTGCCACTTTTCGATCCAGTCAATTCAGTCAGCATCCACTTCATAAAAGAATTGAAGAATTGAAGATTATTCACCGTGCAAAGGATGCACCGGGTGTTTTGGCATTAGCAGAGTCGATTCGTGCAGGTGATGTTTCTCAAACGCTCACAGTTCTTCAGTCAGGTCATTCTGATATTCAGTGGATTGAACCAAGCAATGGGCCAGCAATAGAAGAACTCGTAGCCGAAATTGGTAGCCACGCAAAACGATTGCAAGGGGTGGCACAACAAGCTGATCTAGATGCTGTTCTTAGTGTGCAACAGGAACTTCAAGTTCTTTGTGCGCATCGTGGGGGCTTTGCGGGAGTCAGTCAATGGAATTCAAGTGTCGAATCAAGGCTCGGTATTTCTCCAGCGACAACGTGGTATGTAGGCCAGCCAGTGATGGTTACAAAAAATTGCCGGTCACTGGCACTCTTTAATGGTGATGTTGGAGTTATTGTGCGTTCTGACACTGGTGAGAATCGCTTGGAAGCAGTTTTCGGCCAGCCGGGACAGCACGTCCGAGTTCCGGTCTCAAGACTCGAAGATATAACAACCGTCCATGCGATTACCATTCATAAAAGTCAGGGGTCAGAGTATCAGCATGCGGTTGTTGTGCTGCCAGAACATCGTAGTCGTATTGTCACTCGAGAACTTTTTTATACGGCTGTGACCAGGGCGATCAAAAAAGTGACAATTGTGAGTTCGCAAGATGTCCTTGAAGCCGCAGTCAAAAAACCGATTCGACGTGCGACCGGCCTGAGAGAACGAATGAGTTAAGAATCTTTTCTGTGGCCTGCCCACGCAGTATTTAAGTACGTAGCAGTTTTGCCTGATTCTCATGGCATGTGAAAAAAATCACAGGGTGTTTTGCAGAAAAAGATTTTAAAACAGAAATAGCTTGTGCGAGGCGATCCGTGTCCATGTGTACAAATGGATCATCTAACATGATAAAGGCATCAGAGGATTCCAGGTATGACTCTGCGAGTGCTATGCGAATAGCTATTGCGAGAGCTCCGCGTGCACCCTGCGAAAGTCTATCTGGTGACAGTGTGACATTTCCACGAGTGATATGTGACGGAAGTGTATCATCAAATTCAAGCTGAGAATCACTGCATGAAATACCCGAAAAAATTTCAGCGGTACGTTGGCTTAATTGATCGAGGGAGTTACTTGCATTTGAAGAAACTTGTGTAAGTGTTTTTTCAATTCGTTTGTAACAGTTGCCCTCCTCAAGAATGCGATCAAATTGACATCGTGCTTGCTCCGCTTCTTCGGTGATATCTTCACTACGTCGGTCGCCCAGTTGGCCTTCCAAGGTCCCTCTTTTAGATCCAAGTTGAGATCGCGGTTCACTACCCGCATTCATTCGTTCTTGTGCAGCATCGAGTGAGTGCAGAAACTCATCGATTGATGAAAACCCGAAGGGGACCTCCGGAAGTGATGTGAGTTTGGATTCGGTGCTATGGAGAGTTTGCTTGGTAAGAAGAAGTTTTTCACCGAGCGTTTCAAGATCTGTATAGGCTTGCTCCCACGCCAGAATAGTCTGTTGATGGATCTCGATTTCTTTTTCACCCGTAGCAATCAGATGGCGTACAGACTCTAGTTCTTGCTCGACCGATTTGCTCTCCCGCGTCTGTGGAAGGCTTTCAAGAGCGTTGAACTCCTGGTCCCATTCTGACTGTGTCTTCCCCTGAAGGAGTGCACGATACGTCTCCTGTTTTATTTTCAGGCGATGGGTCAGATCGGCATGTTGAGCGGCTTGTTCTTTGGCCTCGACAACAGAGGCAGCCGTGTATTTCTCCAACAACTGGTGAAGTGATTTACGCTTTGTGTTGAGGTTCTCCAGTACCGTCTGAATATTTTCCTCACCACTATCAACTGTAATAATGAGGTCAGCGGTTTCAATACGAACGCGGCCGGATGCCGTGCCGATTATCGGATTGGCACCAAGCTCAATCGATTTTGGTGGTTCGTTTGCATCTGTAACCAGAGCGGATTTATTTGCTTGAGACTCGATAGAGTATGTCAAAGAGTGGGCAGCAAGCTTGTGTGAAAGACTGGTAATTTCAGAATCTAGGGTCTCAACAAGAGAGAGGGTGTCGGGATCAAGGAGAGAAATATCGCCAACAGCGCGTAAAGCCTCTGCCATACTATTTTTCGCTGCCTGAATAGCAGTGTAGCTTGCCGTAAAACCCTCGGCTTGTTCACGTGCTCTTGCTGTACCAAGCTCATCCTGCAGTTTATTGGTCTGATTAATGAGAGCCTTCCGCTGTGTTTCCCAGGCATCCACTGCTGCTTTGGCGGTTGGCCAGGCAGCAAATGCTTTCTTGAGTATCCCAACTTCTCCTGTGAGCCGTGTTATCCGCTCCACCATAATGCGTCGCTCGGCTAACTGATCCCGCATCATTCCAAACTTGGTGAGAAAGCTCCTATCGGTCTTTATTTGGTCTTCGATCGTAAGAAGTTGCGAAGTAATATCATCAATCTCTTTTTCAAGCGAGAGAATGTTTTTATGATCGTCTAGAAACCGTTGCCAGGTGTACCAGGCAGCAAGAATTTTCCCGACACCCTGTTTCCATTCATTTCCAATAACTTTTTCTTGACCATTCTGTCGCATTGGTCGCTGGCGAGAATCATCCCAGCGACTGAAATAGCTCTTGATGCGATCCTCGAGTACTTGTTCGAGCCTTCTTTGATCAACATCACCAGCACTTTCTTTTCCAGTTTCAGCGAGGCTACGAATATCGCGTAGGTCTAATGCGTGCGCATCAAGTTTTGCGATCGTACTTTCTAGTTCATCATGCCCGGTGAAGAAGACATGGCGAAAGGTTGCCTCATTATGACCACATAAATTTTCAAGGATTGCAGCAATAGTTTTTGTTTCACCGAGCTTTGAACCATCGGGAGTTGTGAGACTAGAAACTGCCTGTGACCCCCACCTTTTCTGAAGCCGGTAGTGGTTTCCGTCGTTCTCGATTCCGACTGTGATTGCTGCGTAGTCGCCATCCGGAAGAGGAAACCATGGTGAAATCAAATCACGTAGTTTTGCGGGAGTCAGATCCGTTGGTGTGAAGAGGCTATGAAAAATGGCCTGCCTCAGGGTTGACTTCCCAGTCTCATTGGGACCATTTATCACAACGAGCGGGCTTGAAAGGTCCCATGACATGTCCTGAAATGTACCGAATGGATGGAGCCTAATAGACGTCAGTCTCATGAGCTAGAAATCTCCTGAATCAAATCATGAGCAAGCGTGACATCATTTGGGTGTTGATTGTCAGCTAGAAGTGTTGAGAGGAGACGCTCAGCAAGTGTTCCCTGAGGGTAAAGCGTTGCAATTGTATCGGAATCAATTTTATTTTTAATATCCAGATCAACAGTGCATGTTCGAAATAGTTTTTGTACCTTTTGTATAGACTGATGTAATTCATTCTGCTCATCAGTCGATAATTGACCAGATAGTTTGAGATCCAGTATCACGGTATGTGGATCAAGGGAGTCGCATGTTTTCTGAAGTTCAGAAATATCATTTAGGGTATCCACGCTTCGGTCAATGCGTACAAAACGAAGTTTTCCAGGGCTCAATCGTTTGTAGCTTTTTAATTGAGATTGTTCGAAATCAAGAAGCCATGCTGAGCCAGGGTGCCTGCATCGGACTGAGTCCGGCGTATGCGTTCCGGCCATAAAAAGTTGGGAATTAGATCCTGAAGATGTGGTTGGAAACGGAACATGGATGTGCCCCAGTAGCCACGTTGTGAGACCGATCGCCTCGAGGTCAGGCATCGTCATAGTGAAATAACGATCATTGGCGTCCAGTCCAAGGCCAGTGACATTGCCATGGGCAATTCCGATGCGGAGTGCTGATAGATTTTTCTCGGCGTCGGCGATCCAGGAAGTCATTGGATCCTTCCCGGTTTTTGATGGACAGGGGCATGGGAAAAACTGGATAGTCTCCCCGCTCATTTCAAAAGTAACAACGGAGGTTGTTGTAAGTAGTTCGATATTTGAGAACTCTGATGACACCTTGTGAAAACGTTTCCATACTTCTGTGTCATCACCAGCGTAGAAATCATGATTACCAGGAAGAACAAGAACTGAAGTGCCCGAAAATTTATTTAGTATGCCGACAGTACGTTCGATGTACGGCGTCTTCACACGGGTGGAATCAAAGAGGTCACCACTAATGATGAAGAAATCAGCATGACTGTCATTCGCAGTCTCGATAAGACGTTCGAGGGCTTCGAAGCGCTCTTCGAGAAGCTGGTTACGAGCCTCATCTCCATGCTGCCGAAACGGCATTCCGATGTGATTATCTGCAGTATGGACGATGCGAATAGTCATATGTGCTCGTCCTTCATAAGGTGTGGTTCGAACGTGTTCTTAGAATGTCAATTGTGCTTGTGACAACCGATTATGAAGTTCAGCCATAAGTTCGTCTTCAGCCGCTTCATTGGGAGCTTCATAGGTGACTGAAAATCGTGTGTACGCCCCACAGTCATCCCATGGAACTGTTGAAATTGACAGTTCTTTTATCAGGAATTGACCGGCCTCAGAAGCATTCGCAAAAGTTTGTTTGCCAGCGCCTTTTGGGCTTTTTGTGTACAGGAAGTATGTGCCTCCTGGCATTTCACACTCAAAGCCAACGCCTCGAAGAACACCAACAAGCTTTTCGAGTCGACGACGATATTTTTCCCGAACTTGATTGGGGATAGCAGGGTCTGCGAGCGCGGCGGCAGAAGCTTTTTGAATTGCGATAAATTGACCAGAATCACAATTATCTTTTACATCGGCGAAAGCTTGCACGAGCTTTTCATGACCACAAACCCAGCCAAGCCGCCAGCCGATCATGTGAAATCCTTTTGACATTGAGTGGACTTCGACACCGACATCTTTCGCGCCCTCGATTGATAAAAAAGAGAGGGGTGCTGTTTCGTACGAAAGCATCATGTGTGCTGCGTCTTGAACAACAATGATCCGATTCTTTTTTGCAAACTCGACAACCTTTTTATAGAAATCTTTAGTCGCTGTTTGACCGGTCGGGCTGTTCGGGTAGCAGAGTACAAGAATCTTACTCCGAGAGAGTACGTCTGCAGGAATACCATCAAGGTCTGGGAAAAAGTTATTTTTAGGTTCAAGCGGAAGCTTATGAACGTCACCACCAAACCACTGGGTTGCAGTGCCAGCAACTGGGTAGCCAGGCACAGTCATGAGAGTAACATCTCCCGGATTTATAAAAGCAGCTGGAAGCATTGCATAAGCAGTCTTTGACCCAATGCAATGATTAATTTCTTTTGCGGGATCAAGAACAACACGAAATTCCCGTTCCATGAAAGCGGCGACCGCTTCTTTGAACTCCAGAATGCCGTTGTCAGCGTAACCACGATTTTCTGGTCGATCAATTTCTCGCCTCATGACATCCCGAACACTTTCGGGTGCCATTTCATCATTTTCCCCGATACCAAAGTCGAGCATTTTCCGTTCAGGATGTTCGGCTAAAGCAAGGCGTTTGGCCCGCTTGATGAGTTCAAATTTGTAGACCTCAGTACCTTTCCCATAACCGGCCCCACCAATCCGTTCCGCAAATCGATCCTGAAACCAAGGGTCAGTCGTAGGTGGGCTCGTGGGACTTGCAGTCGACATGTCGATCTTTCTGTCAGGAGGGAAATAATCCGTGCAGGATCTTAAGGGTTCAGCGTATATTTGAATTACTGAAGATAAAATTTTCCTGGAAGAAATCCAAGCAGTACGTTGAGATTACCCTCAATGATGGCCTTCAGTATCAAATACTGGTGAGGTATCATCATGTGGCAAGAGGTCAAAATAATGAATGACACATTCCAGATATCTACCAGTCGCGTTATTTCTGCATCTGATTACGGACCACTGGACGGTTGTTTTGATCCGTTTGAGGACGAGGATGCTATCGAGGAACTGATAACGTTCGAGTAGCTTTTGTAAGTGACTTTGGGTTATTCGTCATCAGTACGTCTGAGCACAAGAACCCTGCACGGGGCGTGACGTAAGACTCGCTCAGCGACACTGCCTAAGAAGAGTCGCTTCATGCCGTGGTATCCGTGCGATGGGATAAGGATGAGATCAGCCTCATGTCGTTTTGCATAGTCAGCGATTTCAAGGCCTGGTGTTCCAACCGTTACCGCAAGATGAGCACCGTCGGCACCTTGATCATATGCAAGTTTTTTGAGGGCAGTTGTTACTTTTTCAGTTCGAGAGACATCAGTGACGTCGCCGAGCAAAACACCAGGTGACATGGTCTCAAGTGGCAGCATGACGTGAATGAGATGAAGTTGCGATGGACTATCAACAATCTCAAGAGCAGTTTCTATTGCGCCAGTCGACGCGATGGAGAAGTCAATTGGTACAACAACAGTGGAAACATGAAGTGCCATAGCACACCTTCTTCAATTGATTAGTCGTAGACAACAAATTCGTTGTTTTTGTATCGTCGCCAATAGTCTTTTAAGAGAGCCTTAACACGGGGAGCAAGAATGACCCCCCCGATAATATTTGGAAAGGCCATAGACAGAATCATGAGATCAGAGAACTCGATAACATTATCTAAGGACGCAACAGCTCCAAGTATGATGAATCCGAGAAAAATAATTCGATAAACAATAACGGTTTGTTTTGTTGTCCCGAAAATATATTGCCAAGCTTTCTCCCCATAGTATGACCAACTGATCATTGTCGAGTATGCAAAGAGAAATACTGATATATTGAGGATGGTTGGAAACCAACTGAGTGTTTCAGAGAATGCCCAGCGAGTCATTTCAACTCCTTGGCCAGCTTCCGGTGTGTTATAGGCCCCACTCACAATGACAACCAGCGCTGTCATTGTGCAGATAACAACCGTATCAATGAACGGTCCAAGCATAGCCACGAGACCTTCACGGACGGGCTCATCTGTTTTTGCTGCTGCATGAGCAATAGCAGCAGATCCGACGCCAGCTTCATTCGAGAAAACTGCTCGACGAATACCCTGCACAAGTACACCAATAAAGCCGCCGTATGCGGCCTCTGGTGACACGCAGGATCGCACAATGAGCACAGCCGCATCAGGAATTTGCTTTATGTGAATAACGAGAATGACAAGTCCAGCTAATACATAGATGCCACACATAAGAGGAATAATTTTCTCAGTAACCTGCCCAATGCGCTTAATTCCACCAATAATGACAAGGCCAACGAGGAAGGCGAGAACGCTACCAAAAACCCAGTTGATTCCTGCTATATCGCCAAGCATTCCGCGGACAGCCGATGTGGCTTGGTTTGCCTGAAACATATTGCCCCCACCAAAAGAACCGCCGATACAGAAAAGGGCAAAGATAAGACCAAAAGCTTTTGCTACAGGAAAAGGAAAGCCGCGTTCTTGCAGACCAATTTCAAGATAGTGCATCGGTCCGCCGTCGACCGTGCCATCAGGACGAACCTTTCGGTAGACCATTGCGAGGGTGCATTCATTAAATTTTGCAGTCATGCCGAGAAGGCCAATCAATATCATCCAGATAACAGCACCGGGACCACCTGTGTGAATGGCCACAGCAACACCAGCAATATTACCAAGACCAACCGTTGCACTGAGGGCAGAGGTAAGAGCCTGAAAGTGCGAGATTTCCCCAGGATCATTTGGGTTGTCGTATCGTCCACGTGTGATGTCGATGGCATGTTTGAAACCACGAATGTTGAGCCATTTGTGATAGATCGTAAAGAAAAGAGATCCACAACAGAGAATCAGCACGATCAAAGGAATGGGAACGGCTGGTACCGGCTCCCAGAAGAGAACCTTTGCCATGTTGCCTACAATTGTTCCAAACTGTGCGTCAATAGACTCAGAAAGCGATTGTGTTACGTTTTCATCAGTTGCTCTCCCCTCAATTTTTTCGGTGATGTTTTCGCCAGTTTCATTACTTTGAGCAAGAACTGCCGGACTCGAACCGGTAAGAGGGAAGAGGCAGATGAAATAGATAAAAAGTTTTAAGGACCGGGATGGCATGGCAAATATCCATATGTAGTAACAAATCCCAAATTTTAGAATACGAAGTTCCAGCCATTACTGGCAACGACATAATTTTTATGAGTCAACAGGAGAAGAAAGAGGGCCACAAAACGCGACTTGATCCGGCAGTCAGATCAAGAACACCAAGCCGAATATTCCTGTGACGACTACAGTTTTAGGTTGTAGCTTGAACAAAAAGGTAGCCTCGTGTCCCCCACTCCTCCACGCTGTCGTGTCTCGCACAAGCCTCCGTGTAGTGAGAAAATATGTGCTGTTTGCGGCCGACCATTTTCCTGGCGAAAGAAATGGAAAAACTGTTGGTCAAGTGTGCGATACTGTTCCGCACGTTGTCGAAGTCAAAAGAAGACAGGGTTGTGATTCAGGCCTGAGTATCTCATCCGCATTTTTTCCGTAGAGAAAGCAGGCAGGAGAACCCCCCGCTTTTTTGATACTTGTTTAATTTTCAAATTCAATAACTTCGAGATCATCACGTGTTTCGAGAAGTATATCGATAGTATCAAATCCAATATCGGTATTCGCTACATTGAGTTTTTTGAGCAACGGTAGTTTTCCAAAAGCAAGAAAACTTTTGTCAGTGAGTTGGGTTCCAGCGACATTAAGGTCAGCAAGTTGGTTCATCTTCATGATTGCCGGCAGTGATTCATCAGTCGTCGATGTTGCCTTCAGATTTAAGACTTTGAGACTTGTTAATTCATTGAAAGCGGCAAGGACGGTGTCATTTGTTTTCGTTTCCCAGAGGTCAAGGTAAGTAAGCGTACGTGCTTTCCCTAGCTGGGCGAGTCCAGTTGGTGTAGCGAGTCGGCATTCACTGATATCAAGCCAGTCAAGTGCCGGCAATCCAGCAATCACTGAGAGGCCAGCATCATCAAGTGATGTGTCACGCAGGTTGAGTCGGTTTAAGCCTTTTAAGCCCGCAATGTGAATAAGCCCAGCACCGGTGACATCAACTCCACGAATACGTAGCCGTTTTAATCGGCTTGTTGCTGCGAGCACAGTCATGCCCTCATCATTTATTTTTGTGTAATCAAGCTGGACTTGTTCGAGCGACGGCATGGCGGCGAGAACAGCCAATGAGCGATTACTGATACTGGTGCAGTAGTTGGCGTTAAAACTTTTGAGATCAAGATCAGCCAGCTTTTGAACACCAACGTCTGTGATTTTGCTCTTTTCAAGCTGAATGTCGACCAGGGACTGAATCTGAGCGAGGTGAATGAGTCCAGCATCTGTGATGTTCGTGTTTCTCAAGTCAATCATTCGTAGCTTGAGTGACGTCAGTTGACCAAGTTGTTCATCACTAATCGATGTTCTTCGTAGCCGTAGTACTGAAAGTTCCGGAAGAGCAACAAGTGCTTCTATAATTTGGTCATTCAGGGGACGATCGCTGAGGTCAATGTCGACAATGGCTCCATCACTGTTTTCTTTTATGACACCACCTGTCTGAAGAATAATCTTTGGTGGAGTTGCTATGGCGATACTGGAGAAGCATGCGACGATCAGGAGAAGAGAAAAACGCATAGGAAGCAATTGATAAGGCATTGTAAGCACAGGTTTTTACCTTGGATAAATGGTATTGAACGTTGCGTTAATCATAATGTGTAAGAAATAAATTCATTACACATTATGTGTTTGCAACTCAGCCTGAGGGCGAGCATAAGGCCGTTTTTTGGTAGGTGAGTAGTGTAAACAAGGGATGTGAATTGTTGTGTGAGACGGAAATAATATTACGTATATGTTGTCTTGCTCGTATCAAAGAGTCCTAGACTTGTGTAGATTATCAATAAGAAGAGATGCAAGAAAAAGTAAGCCTTCATTACAAAGGAATAGCGCGCATGAGTTCATCCACATCCCGCCGACAGTTTCTCGGTCGTACAGCTGCGATAGGTGCTGGCTTTGGAGTCTGGTCGGGTAGAAGCTCAGTTTTACGAGCTAATGAATCAGCTCTTCAAGGACTTTCGGCTGCATGTATCGGCGTTGGTGGTAAGGGCAGTAGCGATACCAGCCATATTGCTGAACAAGGAGTCAGTATTGTCGGTTTATGTGATGTTGATGGAGGAACTGTCGATAAAAAATCACGGGAGTTTCCCGATGCAGGAAAGTTTGATGACTTCCGTGAAATGCTTGAGAAACTTGGAGACAAGATCGACATTGTGACGGTCAGTACGCCTGATCATACACATGCTGTTGCAGCGTTAAAGGCAATGCAAATGAAGAAACATGTGTACTGTCAAAAGCCTCTGACCTGGTCTATCCATGAAGCTCGGCTGATGCGTCAGACGGCGGAGGAAATGGGCGTTGTCACACAGATGGGCAATCAGGGTACGAGTGAGAATGGCCTGCGTGAGGCAGTCGAAGTCATTCGAAGTGGTGCAATCGGAGATGTAGCAGAAGTCCATGTTTGGACGAATCGACCCGTCTGGCCACAAGGCAAGGGTAGACCCACTGGTGAAGATCCAGTTCCGGAAAACCTCAACTGGGATGCCTGGATAGGCCCAGCACCGATGCGTCCATTTAAAAAAGGCGTTTACCACTCCTTCAACTGGCGTGGATGGGTTGATTTTGGAACTGGAGCGCTTGGTGACATGGCCTGTCACACGACGAATATGCCAATTATGGCACTGAAGCTCTTTGATGCCGATGCGGTGACCGCGGTGAAAAACCCTGGTATTTTTGAGGGCGAGACATTCCCTGGCAGTTCACATCTTCTCTTTGAGTTTGGCAAGCGAGATGGTCTGCCACCGTGTAAGTTCCATTGGTATGACGGAGGTGAACTTCCACCAGAAGCAATAATCAAACAGCTTCCCGAATCATTCCAACAGAAAGTAATCAAGCAAAAAGAAGGCGGTCGGAAAACAAGTGGTGCTGTTGTTGTTGGAAGCAAGGGTGTCCTGTTCTCACCGGATTCATACGGAGCACGTTATTTTCTTTTACCAGAAGAAGATTTTGTTGACTTTAAGCCACCGGTTGAAACGTTGCCACGAATTCCATTTAAAGGAAGTGGTGATCAGCGTCAGAAATGGGAGTTTGTGAGTTCGATCAAGGGAGAGTATGAACCTGGGACGATGTCTAATTTTGGCTACGCAGGTCGCCTCACCGAAACAATACTTATTGGGAACCTCGCACTGCGGGCTGGCGAGGGAACACGAATTCAGTGGGATGCCGAAAAACTAAAAAGTCCAAATGTTTCTGAAGTGAACCAATTCGTGAGCCGGTCCTATCGTGAAGGTTGGGAGTTGCCATAAAGCTTTGTTTGGCGTGTTTTAGGTACTTTTTGAAAAAAGTACCTAAAAACTCGATTTTCAGTTTTATCGTTGGTACTATTGTTGGCAGTTTCAATTCACTCGATATACCGAAGGAGTTTCAACGTGAAAACGTGGAAAACATTCTCAATAGTAGCAGCGATGGTTGTTGTTGTTTTGGGTTCCAGCCATGCTGATGCGGGGCTTTTTGGTTGTTGTGGAAAAGACCGTTGTCCACCGCCACCTAAGGTCGAAATCTGCCTGATGATTTGTAGTCCATGTGATGGCTGCCCAGTACCAGTCACACTCTGTGTACCTGAATGCTGTGTCTGTGAGGCACCAGATGTATCGACTCGATGTGCTCTGATTGGCAGTGGTGTAACGCATGTCGACTACTGTTGCTGTGATTTCAGTGCAACAATTCGCTGGGATCGTTGCGGAGAGCCGCATGTTGTTCGTACAAGAGATTGATCGAACCAATCAAAATCGTCAGTAATACAACGATTAAGAACAGTTTCTTCAGCCGTTACAGGCCTGAGGAAACTGTTCTTTCTTTTAAAGATCGTTTTCCATGCTGTATTGAATCCTATCAGCCATGAAGCCTGCTTCCCGATCTAGTTCCTCAAGTGAAGCAAGATCGTGATTCATACTTGCACGACTAGCCAGCCAGAGAAGTTCTTCAGCATCCTGGCGGGCATTTTTTAGCCAGTCTGGTCGAGAACTCACTGGAATGTGAATGATTCTCTCAAGACGATCGAGATTCATATGTTCCATCAACACCACGCTTTGAGCGAGAACCTGAGAGTCTGTATTTTCATGAAGAAAATTTCTGAGAAATTATTGTAAGAAACCGTAGAATCAGAATGCTACTCCTCTCCAGTTCCTACTTCCGGCTGGTTTTCAAATGCGTGTCCTTCTTCTTGTGTTGATTTATTTTGTTCTCTGTCCGCTGGCGGGACATTATCTTGGACTTTTTATGATTCAGATGGCTCTTTCTGGAGGTCCTCCAAATCTTATAACTATGTATATCGTTCGCATAGTCGCAATGATTCTCGCATATGTAATCTTGGGTTCGCTCTTGAAAAGTCTTTTTGTCCCTCGTCGGGTATAGCAGAAGAAGGATAGAGTGCTCAGAAGGACTTATTCATGCAAATAAAAACAACATGTAAAAAAGAAGCACTGAGTGTTTTTCTCTTCACGGCAATGAGTGCCGTCTTTGTTGAAGCAGCAGAGGTGCAGAGTATTGCTTTTGAAGAGATGTATGCGGTGGTACGCATTGAATCAGTTAAGAAACCAGTAGAGCACTCCATTACGTTAGGCGATGCTCAAAATGGACGTCTCAGGACGCAATCACTGATCGGGCCCACGCAACTTGGAGTGTCAGCTGTGAGTGATAACTGTCTGGTGGGCTATGACCTTGCTGCTCCTGACAAAACCACCAATCGGTATAGGGTCAAAGTTTGGTTTACGAAGGAATCAAAGCCAACGGAGTTAATGGTTGGGCCAGTCCAAGCGGTATTTGTTCCAGGAAAAATATTACGTGATGGGCCCCCAGAAGGTGAGGACATCAAGGTGGTGTATGAAGTTCGAGAGATATTTAAAGAATCTACCGCAAGTGATTTTATCGACAAAAAGATCTGTCTTCCTGTTGAGTATCGGCATCACTTTGAACGATCAGTTCCGCCTGCACAGGCAAGTCCATATATATATCTAGAGAAGAAAAGCGATGATCAGGCAGAAACAAATAGAAGTATCGTTGATGATTTTGGCGTGCACTCTGTTTTGTGTCAAACGTCTACAAAGGTTTTGCAACTAATTTCAAGATATGAATTCTGTCAATAGAATAGTCAAAGAAAAAAGGCTGCCAACTTACGCTGGCAGCCTTTTCAACTGTGTGTGCACTCTTCTCGGAACGGATTAGTTTTTCGGAAGAATTACTGTATCAATGACATGAATGACACCATTGCTGGAATTCACATCAGTCTTAATCACCTTTGCATTATCGACAGTAACGACACCACCATTTACGGCAATCGCGACTTCGGATCCCTCAACTGTTTTGGCTTTACTGAGTTTGACAACATCTTTCGCCATGACTTTTCCGGGCACGACATGATACGTCAAAACTTTTACAAGTTGATCTTTGTTCTCCGGCTTTAAAAGTTTTTCAACAGTGCCAGCAGGTAATTTTTCAAATGCGGCATTGGTTGGAGCAAAGACGGTAAATGGCCCACTGCCTGAAAGCGTTTCGGCGAGTCCCGCTGCCTTCACTGCTGCAACGAGGGTGCTAAAACTTTCATTGTTTGCTGCATTTTCAACAACTGTTTTGTCACAGGTGCCACAACCGGCTGTTGCAGTACGAGCACCGATTAGTGCACATGCGACTGCCAATACGATACCGAGTGATCGGTAGGACATAGGATTTTCCTTTTACGAGTAAGAGCTGTTTTTGGTAGCTCCAAAAATACGAACGGCTACATTATAGACTTTGTTCTGCTGGTGGGGAGTGGTCCCGTATACACGTGACCAGAGGAGCAACCATCGTGGAATTTTTACCCAAGAATGCAAATTTTTTACAACGTTTATTGTCATTTTGAGAAAATTAAAATTGTTGATAACAAAAATGGCAACCAAGACGTTCACTAGGTAATCGCTCCACTTTGTGATGGGATCTAACGATGCAAGAAGCCATGTAATCAGAACAGTATCGATGGCATGGATAACACCATTGCCAGAAGAAATGTCGGTGGCAAGTATTTTTGCATCTCCTACGACGGTGGAATCATTCATGTCTCCTGAGTTGACAGGCATGGAATGTCTTAGTGAGACTGAATGTGCCGCCTTAATTGAGCAGGTGTATTTGTCGTTATTGCAAAAGCACCTTCGCGAATAAAAAAAATCGCATCGTCTGGATCATCGACGGTCCAGACATGAAATTCAGTGACACCTTCGTTCCGTAGTTGGTTAAGAAAGCTTTTTGTTACTGCATCACGATGTGCTTGAAGACCAACCCCGTCCGCCCCGATTTGTTCGAGTGTGGACGCGATCTGTTCAGCAGACGGAAGCCACGTATCTGTTTGATTTTCACAACGTTGAAAATATGTAAGCCAATGGATCCGAATGTTTGGAAAAGTCATCCGGCATTTCTTTGCAGTGCTTTCATTAAATGTAATAAGTGTAATTTGGCTTGTTGGGAGCGATGATTTTTGAAGGCACTCAGCGAGTGGTTCTACGATTTCAGGCCCCGTCTTTAATTCAACAAAGAGTTGTCCGTGTGGAGGAACAGTCAAAATGACCTGGCCCAGCGTTGGGCATGTTTCTCCAGCGTAATGCACATCTTTCCAGGCACCAAAATCAAGTGCTTGTAACGAACGGAGTGATGTCTTCGAGACATCTTTATTGATGCCAGTAGTCCTTTGTGTATTCGAATCATGTATGCAGACGATTTTTCCATCACTTGTAAGCCGAAAGTCACCCTCAATAGCATCACAGCCAACTTCCCACGCTTTGTGAAACGCGGCTAGGGTGTTTTCGGGTGCAACAGAAGAAGCTCCTCTATGTCCGGTAATGAGGCTCTGTGGTGAAGTCACTTGTGCACATATAGGACGAGTTGAAGCGAGGAGTAAGACAATATAAGAACGAATAAACGTTTGTACTACAAACTTCAGTATCATTTTGAAGAGCCCTTGATACAGCGGCCGTCGTATGGCAGCCTTACCTTACTTTATTCTAAAAGGAGTTCGCGATGCCATCGCAAGAAGATGGTCAAGGCCCAATCTTTCTTTCCGCAACGGACTACGCACTTCCAAGGGTGATTCCTGAGGGGGTTGATAAATACACTGGTTATCGCGAAATGGCTCGGGGGGGGTCTGCAATTTTGCGAACCTGCTTTGATCAAATGACAGGTCGAACCGTTGTGATGAAGTCGTTACTCACAAAGTATCTTCTTGATAAGCAAGAAAATCAGCGACTCCTTCGAGAAGCACGGATCACAGCTCAACTCCAGCACCCAAACACTGTTCCTGTCTATGACATTGGTCGGGATCACCGCCAGGGTCTTTATTTTACGATGAAACGTATTTCCGGGGAAAATTTGTTTACGATACTGTCACGTGTTGCTCAGAAAGATCCCATCACAGTGGCAGAGTTTGATCTTCGCCGGCGAGTAGAAATTGTTATGACCGCTGGACTTGCTCTTCTCTATGCTCACGCCAGAGGGGTCATTCACCGGGATGTGAAGCCCGAAAATATCTGGGTGGGTAATTTTGGCGAGGTCATATTACTTGATTGGGGTGTAGCTAAAGTATGGGGTCAGCCGGATGATGGACCTGGTCGTCCACAAGTCATTCAGCAAGAGGAGGCAGACCAGTCCCTAACCATGGCAGGAGATCGACCTGGTACGCCACTCTATATGTCGCCTGAACAAGTGAATACCAATCGGGCAACAATCGATGAACGGAGTGATATTTTCAGCATGGGTGTCGTGCTATACGAGGCAATTGCTCTTCGGGAGCCATTTCGGGGTCGTGTGATTCAAGAAACATTTGAGAATATTATTCATAATGACCCATGCCCACCATCAACGCTTGCTCCCGAAAAAAACATCCCAAAAGAACTTGATGACATTGTTATGAAAGCGCTTGAGAAAAAACCAGCAAACCGATTCCAAACAATGCAGGAGATGCTTGATGCAGTGCGACTTCTTGACTCAGCGTACACACTTCAGGTGCTTCGTAAGCTTGAAAATCAGGACCAGTAAAAGAAAGGGTCTCCCGAAATAAAATTCCGGGAGACCCTTTATCGTGTGAAACAAAATGTTTCTTGAGAATCAGACTGCAGCTCCGGCAGCACCTTTGACAGTCTTGATAATTGCAGCAGCGACCTTGTATGGGTCAGCATTCGATGCAGGTCGGCGATCTTCAAGACGGCCTTTCCAGCCATCATCAATCGTGCCAACGGGAATACGAATGGATGCACCACGGTCAGAAACACCGTAACTAAACTGGTCAATGCTTTGCGTCTCGTGCTGACCGGTCAAGCGTTGGTCGTTGTCGGCACCATAAACGGAAATATGCCGTTCAACAACACCACCAAAACCTTCGCAAATAGTGGTGAAGACTTCTTTATCACCACATGTACGCATCAATTCATTTGAGAAGTTTGCATGCATACCAGACCCGTTCCAGTCAGTTTTTCCAAGTGGTTTCGGATGCCAATCAATTGCATAGCCATATTTTTCGCCAATGCGTTCAAGCAGGTACCGAGCAACCCATATTTCATCACCGGCACGTTTCGCACCCTTGGCAAAAACCTGGAATTCCCACTGGCCGGCAGCTACTTCAGCGTTGATTCCTTCAACGTTGATTCCGGCTTCAAGGCAGGCGTCAAGATGTTCATCGACACAGTCTCGGCCGTGGGCATTCGATGCACCGACGGAACAGTAGTATGGCCCCTGCGGAGCAGGATAACCCCCGAGTGGAAACCCTGGTGGGTTATTGTTCGCTGTACACCACAGGAAATACTCCTGTTCAAAACCAAACCAGAAGTCTTCATCATCATCCTCAATGGTTGCCCGGCCATTCGACTCGTGAGGTGAGCCATCAGCATTGAGCACCTCGGTCATGACGAGGTATCCATTCTTTCGGCCCGGATCTGGGAAAACGGCTACTGGTTTTAAAAGACAGTCAGAATCACCACCAGTTGCCTGTTCAGTGCTACTGCCATCAAAAGACCACATTGGGCACTCTTCAAGAGTGCCACCAAAATCTGACTCAACTCGAGTCTTCGATCGAAGGCTTTGTGTTGGCTTATAACCATCAAGCCAGATGTATTCCAGTTTGGATTTCGTGCTCATAACTGAAGTTCGTCCTTAGTTTTGAGAGGGGATGAGAAAACATTGAAGCCTGTCGACTGCAGGACGACGCGACATCGATCTGCATCTCCGGCAGGGCCGAGAATAGCCGAGGAGTTCCGTTTGAATGCAGCCGCCTGTTCGGTGTCGAAAATAGTCACAGACCAAACCGATAAAAGGAGCAAATGACATGCCATCCGGAAACATCTGTTCATATCTTAAAAACTGGGCTTCCTTCTGCAACTCACCTGTGCTAGACGCCCGAAAAGTTGGCATTCCTTGAGGACATTGCTACTAAAAATAGCAAATCTCACCTCGTTCTGTGAGGAGTCAGTTGTACTCAGTGACTCAGTCGGCTTCGCATGTACTGTTGGTAGTCGCCACTCGCAATCAACACGCCGGGCTCTGCTCGACCACAAAACAGGTAGATCCAAGCAGCAATCGACGTGCCAGCAGATATTCGAGCAGTGGTAATTGAACGAGTAAAGAGGGGTGAGCTGCCGTTGCACTCCTCATACGCATCCAGAAGACGTAGTTGTTCAGCGCTGCTGAGAAGAAGGAGGTCTCCGAACACAAGTCCCTTCTCATTTGTGACCCCAGGATACGCACCAAAGTCATACAACTTGCCCTGAACAGTAGCCGATCCAACTATTTTAAGTGCAGCAATAAGGGCTTGTGCTTCACCATGTGCTAATTGTGGCCGAAGCGTCCCATAAACAAAAAGGTGTTGAGGCATCATCTTGTATCAAATGAAAAGAGCGATGAGACTACACTAGGTGGATGTATTCATATCGGGACTTTAATTAAATCGAATGCTTCTGCAGAGCAACACAATGTCCTCTGTCTCTCTGTGGTAGAAATAGAGTTGCTTGGAATGGCGTTTTCTGGAGTATGTCTTTGACTTGAATTCAGTCAAGTATGCTCCTCTCGTCCGAAGTGTAGTGTAAGGTTGGTGAAGACAATGCATGACTTGAAATGTGGCCGCTATCGACACTACAAGGGAAATCATTACGTCGTACTTGGTGTTGCTTCACATAGCGAAACCCTTGAAAAACTTGTTGTGTATCGAGCCGATTATGGAGATCGAGGGCTCTGGGTTCGACCCTTGGCAATGTTTTTGGAAACGGTTGAGATATCTGGTGAGCCCAAGGCACGTTTTGAGTTTTTGGATGAATAATCGAATTGGTAGATTTTTTGATCCCTTATAGACCAGAATAATACGACAGAAACTTCAACTCCTCCTCAGGCCTCAAATCTTGGTCAGGGAGCATCATTCGTTCCTTTTGTAACTCACTGTTTTAAGAAAATATTGTGTCGATAAAAAAAAAGTCTGATGCAGGATGGTGCTTTGATAATTCTTTTGCACACCTTCCAGAAGTTTTCTTCTCTCCTACAAAGCCTGAGCCGGTACGACATGCTGGGCAGATTCTTTTAAACGAAACGGTGGCCAAGGATCTTGGCCTCACTATCGAGAATCTTCGATTAGACGGTCCGCAGGTCTTTGCAGGCAATGAAATACCGTCTGGGGCAATGCCAATAGCTCAGGCATATGCCGGGCATCAGTTTGGGCACTTTACGAATCTCGGTGATGGCCGGGCCATTTTGCTTGGGGAGCATCTGACTCCTGACAAGCAACGAGTAGATGTTCAACTCAAGGGATCGGGCCGTACACCTTATTCGCGCAGTGGTGATGGTCGAGCAGCACTCGGTCCAATGATTCGAGAATACATCATCAGTGAAGGCATGGAGTCGTTAGGTATACCGACGACACGAAGCTTGTCGGTTACAGCGACTGGTGAAAGCGTATTGAGAAGTACTCCATTGCCAGGAGCAATTCTGACACGGATAGCAAAGAGTCACATTCGTGTTGGTACATTCCAATATGCTGCCGCATTGGGTGATAAAGAGAATCTTTCACAACTACTTGCTTATACAGTTGATCGGCATTATCCAGAATTACGGAACGCAGATGATTTGCCCTATGCATTCTTTCAGGCGGTACTCGATCGACAAGCAGATCTGGTGTCGCGGTGGATGCTTGTCGGTTTTGTGCACGGCGTTATGAATACAGACAATGTTTCTATTGCTGGTGAAACAATCGATTATGGGCCTTGTGCATTTCTTGATGTCTATCATCCGGAGACGGTGTTTAGCTCAATTGATCATCAAGGTCGATATGCTTTTCAGAATCAACCATCGATCACCCAGTGGAACCTGGCACGGTTAGCAGAGAGCCTTGTTCAGGTAGTGCCAGGAAATCCAGAGGATGCGGTTGGAAAGTTTGTTGAAATTCTGGAAACGTTCCCCTCGTGCTACGAGAAGTATTTTCAGATTGGTGCAAATGCAAAGCTTGGTCTTACAACTCTGGAGAAAGAAGACTCTGCAATCTATAGCGATTTACTCAAGATCATGGAAGAGTCCCAATTAGATTTCACGGAAACATTCGTCACATTAGCTGATGGACTCGAGCAATCTGAGGCGGGTCCAGATTTTCCAAGGTTACCGGATTGAGTGATTGGATCAAGCGATGGTCGCAACGATTAACTCGGGAGCCTGGTTCTGTAGTTGATGTTGCAAAACGGATGCAAACTGTAAACCCGGTCATAATCCCGAGAAATTTGAAAGTTGAAGAAGCCCTTGTCGCGGCAGAGTCAGGAGATCTTGAGCCAACGCATCGTCTACTGGAAGCATTCAAATTACCTTTTTCAAAAACAAAAGAAAATGAGCCGTATCAAAAAGGGGCGTTACCCGGAAGCCAGCCGTACTGTACGTTTTGTGGAACGTAGTGATTGTTAAACGTCACCTTGTCATTTTGAGAAAATTCCGATTAGGCTTTATTGAGTCACCCAAATTAAGTCTTCAGGCAGGCGTATGTTTCCAAAAAAGTTTTACGGGCTTGTGTTCTCTTTTGTGATGTCTGTTTTAATGTCTGGCCTCATGTCGCTGGTGATAACTCTACTCCATGTCGGCATCAGGCCCGGAGTTGTTATAGATTGGTTCAAGGCGTGGGGGATTTCATGGATTATTGCATGGCCGACAATCATGATTGTGTCTCCACTTGTGAATAGAATTGTTACGCTGTTGGTGAGGACATCAAAAGAGGATTGAATACCACACTGCACGACAGAGAAAAAATACGTGTTATGTGGACTTCATGTCATCTCTGCGTCGGTGACGAACAATTTCTCCTTCAACCATATAAATAACATCCTCTGCAATATTCGTTGCCATATCGGCTATCCGCTCAAGGTGTTTCGATACAGAATTAATTTGAAGCAGGCTTTCCACCTTTTCTGGATCTTTCTTAATTTGCTGCATGACTAATTTGCGAACTGCCTGTCGACCAGCATCAACTACATCGTCTTCTTCTCGTACCTGTCTAGCCAAGTCTGGATCGGCCTTCACCACAGCATCGAGGCTGTTTTTCACCATCTCTTCGGCCTGCTTGGCCATACTAGAAATTTCTTCAGGTAGCTTGAACGGGCCTGTGGTTGTGAGTTGAGAGACAGTTTTTGCAATGTTGCTCGCAAGATCCCCGATTCTTTCCAAGTCGTTGTTGATTTTCAGTGCCGCAACAACAAATCGTAGATCAGCCGCTACGGGTTGATATAAAGCAAGGACTTTCAGGCACTCTTCTTCCAATTCGACCTCAAGACGATCGATCTCTGCGTCATTTGCAATGACTTTTTGGGCGAGGGCTACATCTTGTTTGAAAAGCGCAGTATTAGAACGACTAATGGATTCTTCAACAATTGTTCCAAAGCGTAGAATTGAATCCTTGAGTTGGGCAATCTGGTGTTCAATGTGACGTGTCATGACGGAATAACCTAGCCAGGTAGTGTTAAATGTTTCTGTTAATTATCCGAACCGACCAGTAACGTAGGATTCCGTCTCCTGTAAGACAGGATTGGTGAAGATGTCTGACGTTGGGCCATACTCAATCAGCCGTCCTAGATATATAAAGGCTGTATAGTCACTGGCACGGCTGGCCTGCTGCATATTATGCGTAACCATAAGGACCGAGTACCGCCCACGTAGTTCTTGAATGAGATCTTCAATTTTGCCTGTTGCTATGGGGTCAAGAGCGGAACATGGTTCGTCAAGCAAAAGAACTTCTGGTTCAGCGGCTACTGCACGAGCGATGCAAAGGCGTTGTTGTTGGCCTCCGGAAAGTTTCAGGGCACTATCATTCAAGCAGTCTTTCACCTCATCCCATAATGCCGCGCCACGAAGACTGATTTCGCAAACCTCTTCCAGTACACTGCGATTTTTTTCACCATCAATTCTCAGTGCATAAACTACATTTTCAAAGATACTCATTGGAAAAGGATTTGGTTTCTGAAAAACCATTCCCATTCTCTTACGAAGGTCGATGACATCCATACGAGAGTCATAAATAGAATCTCCATTCAGTTGCATATCACCGGTGACTTGCACATTCTGAAGAAGATCATTCATTCGATTGACACTTCTCAGAAGCGTTGATTTTCCGCAGCCACTTGGTCCAACTAATGCCGTAACCTGATTTCTGGGAATGGGCATTGAAATGTTGTGAATGACCTGTTTCGTGCCGTACCAGAGATTGAATGCATTGATTTTAAGGACTGGTGTGGCCTCAAAAACACTTTCATGTAGCTCAGCAGGAACGTTATCCCCCCGAGCAACGGCTTGAAGGCGGTCAGAAGAAATTCCTGATCCTCCGTCGCTTGAAATGGCTGGAGATACGTTTTCTTTTTGTACAGGCATCATCATATTTTACCAGAGAATGATTGAAAGTAGGTATTTCCCCGAGCTTTTAAAAGTGTTGAGGTACATAGCGTCGCTTTAGGTGTGATCGTATGTAGATTGCAGTGATATTGAGCGAAGCAATCAAAGCCACAAGCAACAATGTAATTGTGAAGACCATAGGCTTTGCTGCCTGACTGTTTGGGCTTTGGAAGCCAACATCGTATACGAGGTAGGCAAGGTGCATGAATTCTCGCTCGGGATGAATGTATGGGAACGATGTATCGATAGGAAGATCCAGTGCAACCTTTTTCACCCCGACAAGCATGAGCGGTGCAACCTCACCAGCTGCACGAGCCATTGCTAAAATCAACCCGGTCAATATTCCCGGTAATGCTCTCGGCAGGACGATACGGTAAATAGTTTGCCACTTACTGGCACCGCACGCGTAAGATCCTTCTCTCATTGAATTTGGCACAGCTACCAGGGCTTCTTCAGTCGCTATGATGACGACGGGTAGCGTCAGTAAAGCCAATGTCAGTGATGCCCATAAAAGACCACCTGTGCCATACGTTGGTTGATTGTCGGCAAGCAAACTTGCACTAAAAAACAATTCGTCAATCCATCCGCCGACGCCGTAACAGAAAAAACCAATACCAAAAGCACCATAAACAATGCTTGGAACACCAGCCAAGTTATTGATTGCAATTCTGACCGTAGCAGTGAGGGGGCCGTCGGCGGAATATTCACGCAGGTAGAGTGCCGCAAGAACTCCAAATGGTGCAACGAGAAGGGCCATGAAGAGAGTCATACTGACTGTTCCACAAATGGCAGGGAAAACCCCGCCGGCACTATTTGCTTCTCGTGGATCATCAGAAAGAAACTCCCACCATCGTGCTCCAAAAACACGGAGCGTGCGCAAAAATCCAAGGTTATTAGGCTGCCATGCTTGAACGATCTCTTCTATGGGAAGAATGACGGAATGACCTTCTGCAGTTTCAAATTCAAAGCTCCAGGCTTGACTAACCTTTCGTAGCGATGCCAGCTTTTTGTCAAGACGACTTGAGAGTGTGGCAACTTCTTTTGAAATTTTTTTTTCTTTATCTCGTGCGGCATCTACGAAGGAGTTCTCCTCGGTACCATACTTGAGCCGAGCATTAAACATGGCAAGCCGAGCACTTCGGAGCCGTTGTTGTAATTCTCCTCGCTCGTGTTTGTCTAAATGGTTTGCGTCACGAAATTGTTGGCGAATAGCTGGAGCAATTTCTTTGTACTTTAACCACGCCGTTTCTGGACCAATGCTTACTGCAACGCCATTTTTTAAGACACGCACGGGAAAGCCATGAAAGCGGCCACCCTCGAGCCGTTCAACTACGGTTGCGAACTTGGGTTGTTGCGTAGTAGCGATATCGCTTTCATTGATCCATCTGTAGTGCGTTCCCGTCAATTCAAAGTTAGCAATATGTACGAGGCGACGGTCATCAAATGTTTCATCCTCCTGAGGATTATTTGATACCGTCTCACGAGACGTTACTTCACCAAGACAAGTCTCACCATCGCGCAGCGTAATTTCGTAGAGTGGACGTGGCCAAAAATGAAGAGAGCCGCGTACTGTTATGAACAACAGAAGGCCCACAATCATCGTCACTGCGACAGCAAGAGATCCTGACATCAACCAGACCCACGGTTCACCATGTGCCATGAGCCCAGAAAATGGGGAACGGATGTTGTGCCTCAGAAACCGACTAGAGTTCATGTGCTCTCCTTCGGAATCGTTGTCGTACAACCTCGGCTACTGTATTGATAAAAAATGTCAGAACAAACAAAAGTACTGCTGCTAAAAAAAGGATGCGATAATGTGTCGACCCCTGTGTTGCCTCCGGCAGTTCTGTTGCAATTGCTGCAGATAATGTCTGAAACCCACTGAAAATATTCCAATCCATAATGGGTGTATTTCCTGCGGCCATTAAGACAATCATTGTCTCCCCAATGGCTCGTCCTGCACCAATCATGACAGCTGAAAAGAGTCCGCTTGCCGCGGTGGGTAAAATGATACGAACTGTTGTTTGCCACGGGGTTGCACCAGTGCCTAGTGAACCACTCCGAAGATGATCAGGAACGCTCGATAAAGCATCGTCAGCAATTGTGAATATAAGCGGTATGATCGCGAAACTCATGCCGATGGCAACAATCATGGTATTACGTTGTACGTAGGTGCCAAAGATGCCACTTCGAGTCTCCCATCGTAAAGCATCAAGAAACATTGCAGCAGCCATTGAGATCATGCCAGCAAGAAAAAAGCCAACAATAAAAACAGAGAAGGCTGCGAGAACAGTCTTCCAGTGTCCCCATTTCCTGCTTCGCTGCCGAATCCATGGATTAATTAATCGACTGATTACAAGAGTGGCGACTATCGCTGAAACAGGAAATAAAGCAAGTACCCAACCTCCCCAACCGCTTGCACCTCGACCATTCAGCCAAGCAAAAAGGTCACCATCAAAAAGAAGAGATTCTGTCGGTTTTGCAAAAACCGATCCTAGAAGAATACCGAGAGGTACTGCAACAACGAGGACAACAGGGAATCGCCAGCTTGATACTCGACTGCGGAATCCAGGGGGCCAGAACTGCCACAAAAAAGCACCAATGAGAAGCGTGACCGGAACCGTGAAAAGGCTTGTTACAAAAATCATCACCCCGCTTTCAATGAGCGGAGCGAGAATAAGACCAGCAATGAACCCGAGTACAACACTTGGGAGGCTTGCCATCATCTCAATTATTGGTTTTATTCGAGACTTCCATGAGGGAGTCATAAACTGACTTACATAGATTGCTGCAAAAATAGCAATTGGTGTCGCGAATAACATTGAGTAGATAGTGGCTTTGATAGTCCCGAACAAAAGCGGTACCAGACTATATTTTGGCTCGAAGGATTCGTGTCCAGTTGTTTCCCAAGCATAGTCACTGCCCGGATAGTTCTCGTACCAGATTTTTCCGAAGAGCGCGCCGAAAGAAACCTCCGGATAGCCAGGGGCGACATCCCAGGAAGCCAGATTCTTTCCATCATAGACAACAAGATTTTGTTCGCGTGAACCAAGTAGAAGGACGCGAGGTTTTTGGGTTAGAACCGATTCTTTCTCTGGACTAATCTCAGCCACGATTGAGTGATTTGAAGCATGCAGGAGTCGAACAAAGCCGTCTGCTGAAGCTATAGCAAAAAGACGCGATCTTGGTGAAGAAGAAATAGCTGTAATTCGTGCATCTTTTTTTTGCTGGTAACTATCGTTTGGTCGAGAGGAAAATGTAGCAGTGATTTTCGTTGCTAAACCATCTTTTGTATTGAGTCCGGTGTCTCTGGAGGTGAATAGAATGCTTGTTGTGCCACTGTCGTCACCAAGTACGAAAGAAGATCCACCGAAAAGTCGAGTGATGTGAGTAATTGTTCGGTTTTTCTGAAGCAATTGACGCTGCTCCATTAATACCGGGCTTGTTACATCTCGAATGACAAAACGCTTGAAGAATCCAGATGGAGTAAACACAAACAGTTGATCTCCAAGTCCAGAAACCCGAACAAAACGAAAATCTGAGTGGTCTTGCTCTTCCTTGAGAGTAGTTTCTAACGTGCTTACGGAACTTTCATCAGTGATCAGATTTTTTTGAAAAGAGTTTTTTTCAACATGTATATTTCCTCGATCATCAATCGCTGCGATGCAGAAACCGTTTGTAGTCATTGCCAAGTCAATATTGATGATCGGTCGTGTTAGGCCGGCGGATAGAGGTTCATCCAGGTCAGCCCGAAGCACAATTTTTTTCGTTATATTCTTTGATGACCGAAGATAAATCACATTATCTATGGTGATAAGGTCACCAACGTTTAGAGATTCTGCCTGCCGTGGAATTTTTGCTTGAGGAACATACGAAGTAACAAGACCAATTCGTCCGGTGCGAATTGTGCCATCCGCAAAACCAAAAGCCGACTGTAGATTACTTTGGGGTTGGTAAATAGAAGAAGCTTGTTGAAGCCCGCAACTCTCTGTCGAACGTGAAAGAAGTTTGTTGCCAGTCTTAATTTCAATAACAGCAATTTCATCTGTATTACAAAACCAAACTAGAGAGCCGGATTCATCAAGACCAGAAGCAAACAGTTGATTGTTCGGCAGATTGAATGCAATAGATTGTTTCAGTTCAGTGGTGGCAGAATGAAAGAGCGGAAGTGCTACAACAAATAGGAAAACACCAACAAGAAGGACCGCGGCAATTGTTGTTAGGCCACCTAGCGTAATAACAAAGTGGGCAATTTTGTCACTGAGTAAAACTGCAGCGCGTGTCGCAGTGCTTTTCCTGCGCCCAGTATATGTTGCCGGCTGATTCATGGATCACGGCTGATAAATAAATTGAGTGAAGCCAATTAAAACAACACTGTCTTCCAGTGACGAACAGTTAAAAAGTCGAAGAAACACGTTCCTCTTAACCACTCGTTTTAATAGTCTGCTAACAGACGGTTTACTGTATTTGTATGGTTTCGTCAAAACGTGTGATTTCATTCAGTTCACACCAATACGTCGAAGGCTTCTTTCAGATATTTTATGTGTTACTGGTAGGTAGCCAACTTTCAAAACATCTGCTTGACCAGTTGCGCTCAGAACATACTTCAAGAATTCTCGACGAAGTGGTTCGAGTTCACTGCCAGGCTTGTAATTTACACTTAGATAGAGAAAGTGAATGAGGGGATATTCTCCAGAGTAGGCATTTTTTGCATTCGGAGTAACCTGTTTGCCGCGATTGGTTGAGCTCAAGGGGAGCGCTCTGACATCGGCGGTTTTATAGCCAATACCGCTATACCCAATCCCATAACAATCATTCGCAATTGACTGAACAACAGAAGAACTGCCCGGCTGCTCCTTGACACTTGGTTTAAAGTCTCCCTTGAAAAGAGCATGCTCTTTGAAATAGCCATATGTACCGCTTGCAGAATTCCGGCCATAGAGTCGTATCGGTTTGTCTCGCCAAGCACCGGTAAGCCCCAGTTGGCCCCATGTTATAACAGCCTTTTTCATTCCACCGTTACGATTTTTTGAAAAGATGGCATCTATTTGCTGAAGTGAAAGACCGGTGATGGGATTGTCTTTATGGACATACACAGTGAGCATATCGATTGCGGTTGGGATGACGGTCGGTGCATAACCAAAATGGTCTTTGAAGGAATTAATTTCACGTGCTTTCCAAGGTCGACTCATTGGGCCAAAAGTGCTTGTGCCTTCCATGAGAGCTGGTGGTGCAGACGAGGAACCCTTGCCCTCGATACCCTCACGAACACTTGGGTAAAATTTCTTAAAACCTTCCGTCCACAACGCAACCAGATTATTCATCGTATCAGAGCCGATGTACTTCAGAGAGCCGGCTACTTCACCACTGACGGAGTGATAAGGCTGTAACTTAGGATCAATTTCTTGTGCAAGTGACTTCGAGGAGACAAAAGATTGAAGGTTCCCTACAGGGAAGAAAAGCAAAAGAAAAACCAGAAGGGTCTGGAGATTTATTTTACAAGCAAGAAAGTCCATACAGTCATCACCTTGAATTATGGAAAAGTGACAAAGTTTCAATCTTCACCAATCCCTTAACATACTCATTTGTGTGTGGTTTTCGTGAGTATTTGTATGTCTCTTCAAAGATCATTTGCTTTCGTATGAAGCGAATAAAACAAAATTACTTTTCATTTGAGAGAAGAGCTTCTATTTCTCGGTACCGTTGGCGGTAATACCACCTCTCCCAGAGTGTGGCTTTCCGGAGATTTGGATCATTTGGGTGAATCGCGTGTTGCTTTCCAGTACGCGTGATGAGAAGCAGTTGTCCATCTTCAAGCAGCTGCTTAATGACCCAAAACTTGTCTACGGTATACGAATAGGTTTCCCCACGTGTGGCGGCATCAACTTCACGGGCCCGCGGACCTGGAGAAACACTATGTTTCTGTTTACTGTAGACAACAAGATCGTGCGATTCCCACTTCATGAAATGTGCCAAAATGTTGCCTCTGTAAAGACAACTATGAAAAGTTTTCTTTGTCTCTAGACTGTATGGCCCCAGTATACTCCTATTCAGATCACTAAATAGCCATCTGGAACGCTCCTGTGAATCTCACGTCTTTAGTACATCTTGTTGGCGAACTCATTGGAGGTCTGGGCATCTTTCTGCTCGGCATGAAGTTCATGTCTGAGGGCATGCAAGCTGTCGCTGGAAATAGCTTGCGTCGGCTTATCAGTACCGTAACCGGCAATCGTTTTTTTGCGATTATTGTTGGGGTTATTGTGACCTGCATTGTTCAGTCAAGTTCCATTACCACTGTTATGGTTGTTGGCTTTGTGAACAGTGGTGTGATGAGCCTAGTGCAAGCGGTAGGTGTCATCATGGGGGCGAATATTGGGACAACAATCACTGGATGGATATTAGTCCTTAAAATCGGAAAGTATGGCTTGCCACTTCTTGGCTGCTCGGCTTTTGTGTACCTGTTTTCACGGAAGGATCGCTGGCGGTACTATGCGATGGGACTCATGGGAACCGGAATGGTGTTTTTCGGTTTGGAGCTCATGAAAGATGCGTGTGGCATCATTAAAGAAACACCAGACTTCGCAACGTGGTTTCAAGCCTTTCAGGCAGATAGCTATCTCGGTGTGCTCAAGTGTTGCATGGTGGGCTGTATTCTTACGACCATGGTACAGTCTTCTTCAGCAACCTTGGGGATCACGATATCTCTTGCTTACCAAGGGGTCATATCTTATGAGACCGCAGCCGCACTTGTTATCGGTGAGAATGTCGGCACAACAATTACAGCATTGCTGGCATCTTTAGGCGCAACAACAAATGCCCGCAGGGCAGCCTACTTTCATGTTCTCTTTAATCTCACCGGAGTGTTTTGGATCACCCTTGTTTTTCAATGGTATATCCAACTTGTGCAGTGGATTATCCATGTAGATGTTTTGAAAGAAGTGATGGTCGATGGTTTCGCTACGTTTCCGAATACGACACCAGCAATAGCTGCAACCCACAGTATTTTTAACATAGCGAATGTCGTGTTATTTATTCCGTTTGTTGGGATGCTTGTTCGAGTCCTAGAGCGGATTGTTCCGTCAAAAGAATTGAAAGAGAAGCCACGTCTTACCGGATTAGATATGCGTATGCTGGATAATCCTGTGTTAGCGATCGAGCAATCAAAAAAAGAACTAGAACGAATGGGAGACAGTTGTGAAAAGATGCTCGATGTTTTGTCGGAATTGAGACAAAAAAATACCTCAGACAGTCGGCTCGGTAGCCAGCTAAGAGAGTACGAGATATCGCTGGATACTATTCAGGAAGAAATAACGACATTTATGACAAAGCTTTTTGCGAGTGCGTTGCCACATGATGTTGCGGATGAGATACGTAGGCAATTGAGAATAGCTCATGAATACGAATCAGTTAGTGACTGCATAGATAATCTTGAGCAATTGGATGAAAAGATGAGACGGCATGGATCCGATGTCTCATCAAATTTCCAAAACTGCATTACAGAATTGACTGACTGCACCCAGTCAGCTTTGAAAGAAATAAATACAGCACTTCGTACGAAAGATCAGGATGCTCTCAAAGAATTTGCCTCTGTCAGAGAACGTGTGCGATTCCAAATCAAAGAACTCAGGTCGAAGCAGCTTGAAGAACTTACCAATGCCGGTGTGCCACCTACAGTTACGTCTGTCGTACTGTCCATACTGAATGGCCATTCACACCTATTCAGTCATTTTGAAAATATTGTGGAAGCCTTGTCCGGAGAGGCATGACAGCGTGCCCAAGAGGGTGACGTTGTACAAATCATGCAATGCAAGCCATTATAGATCGAAGCGATCAAGGTCCATAACCTTGGTCCAGGCGATGACAAAATCATTGACGAACTGTTGTTGGCCATCTGCACTCGCGTACATTTCGCTTATAGCGCGAAGTTCGGCATTTGATCCAAAAATCAAATCAACACGGGTGGCATGCCATTCAACGGTACCTGTTGAACAATTTTGTCCAGCAAAAATGTTGCTGCACTCTGCCGTCTTGTGCCACTCGATATCTTGACGAAGCAAGTTCAAAAAGAAATCATTCGATAAGGTTTCACGACGCTTTGTAAAGACACCAAGACTAGATTGGCTCTCTCCTCCGCTATTCGCTCCAAGCACTCGAAGGCCTCCAACAAGTACTGTCATTTCTTTCGCAGTGAGCGTCAAAAGGTCGGCTCTGTCAAGCAAGAGTTCCTCGGCAGGACGATCGATATGTTCAGCGACGTAATTCCGAAACCCATCAGTCTTTGGTTCGAGCACAGCAAAAGACTCGATGTCAGTCATTTCATCAGTCGCATCAGTCCGTCCAGGATGAAAGGAAACAGAGGCTTCATATCCAGCCCGACGTGCAGCTTCTTCAACTGCTGCGCAGCCTCCGAGAACAATCAGATCTGAGAGTGAGACCTGCTTCTTATCGTGTGCTGTGGTGTTAAATGTCTTCTGGATATCTTCAAGAGCAGCGAGAACCTGTACTAATTGAGTTGGGTCATTTACTTCCCAGTCTTTTTGTGGTGAGAGCCGAATACGTGCGCCGTTGGCACCTCCTCGTTTGTCACTCCCACGAAATGTTGATGCGGCCGCCCATGCCGTACGTACAAGATCTGTGATGGATAAATCTGATGACAGAATACGTTGCTTCAAAACTGAAACATCGTGTTGATCAATTATTTCATAATCACCATTGGGCACAGGATCTTGCCAGAGTTGGGCTTCGGGAACCTCTGGTCCAAGGAGCCGTGTGACTGGCCCCATATCTCGATGAGTCAGTTTGTACCAGGCTCTTGCAAATGCATCAGCAAATTCAGCCGGGTTTTCAAGGAAGCGGCGAGAAATCACTTCGTAATCAGGATCAACTCGGAGAGCCAGATCTGTTGTAAACATCATGGGTGCATGAGAACACGTCGGGTCATGTGCATCAGGCACTGTGTTCTGTGCCGATGTGTCCTTAGGTGTCCACTGCCAGGCACCTGCAGGGCTTTTGGTTAATTCCCATTCGTATTGAAACAGGTTTTGTAAATATCCATGTGACCAACGGGTTGGTGTTGAGGTCCATGCACCTTCAAGCCCGCTTGAAATTGTGTCGCCGGCGTTCCCTGAACCAAAACTATTTTTCCAACCAAGTCCTTGCTCTTCTATTGACGCGCCTTCTGGGGGAGGTCCGAGATGACCTGCGGGTGCTGCGCCGTGTGACTTTCCAAAAGTATGACCGCCTGCGATTAATGCGACCGTTTCTTCGTCATTCATTGCCATGCGATAGAAGGTCTCTCGAATGTCGATTGCTGCTGCAAGCGGGTCTGGTTTTCCATTTGGACCTTCTGGGTTCACATAGATAAGGCCCATCTGTACTGCGGCAAGAGGATTCTCAAGTTGCCGTTCACCGCTGTACCGGTTGTCACCGAGCCATTCGCTTTCGGGTCCCCAGTAGATATCTTCCGGTGGCTCCCACGCATCTTCGCGACCGCCACCAAATCCAAAGGTAGAGAATCCCATTGACTCCAGGGCAACATTGCCGGCAAGCATCATGAGATCAGCCCATGAGATATTTTTCCCGTACTTTTGTTTAATGGGCCACAGTAACCGACGAGCTTTATCAAGATTTGTATTGTCTGGCCAACTATTCAGTGGGGCAAACCGTTGCGTACCAGCACCAGCACCACCACGTCCATCAGTTGTTCTGTACGTCCCCGCACCGTGCCAAGCCATGCGAATAAACAGCGGTCCATAGTGACCATAGTCAGCTGGCCACCATGCTTGCGAAGTCGTCATGGCGGTTTGCAAATCATACTTGAGTGCTTGAAAGTCCAGTCTTTTAAATGCTTCTGCATAGTTGAACTCGTGGCCGATCGGTGGAGGTGCTCCAGCATGTGCTTTGAGTATTCGTAGATTTAGTTGGTCTGGCCACCAGTCGGCATTCGATAGCGAACCTGCCGCGGTATGCCGAGCTTTTGAAGGAGCAACTGGTCCAATGACTGGGCAGCGTGCAGGCATGTTCATCCTCTTTTTACTGGTCATTCAGAACTTTTGGGTCTCTCAAGCGTTCAATATAACACTCTCAGTACAACTGGTATGGCGTATGTGCGTGAATGTGTATCGTTTCAGATCAATATGCAGCAAAAAGATAATGTGTCTGGTAAATTTGATGGAATCGTGCCAAGGTCATGAATTCTATCTGATCTCTAAAAGAGCTCAGTCGTATGTGTTTCAGGCTCGTGCTACCAACGCGTGATGGATACTCAGAAAATCTATAACGAACCCATTTGAAATATGAAGAAAACAAAAAAAGTAGAAGCGAAGACGAAGGGCACGAGTCGTTTGCGTTGGATTGTCGGAGGAACGGCATGCGTTGTTGCTGTCGTGACCCTGAGTTGGTCACTGGGCATGTTTGGCACTGCCGAAGATCCACGTGTCACTGAAATAAAAAATCTACAGCAAGATTTGGCAAAGAAATTTAAGCCAACGCAGGGGCCCGCGAGTGCCGCAGATGCAGTTGAGCGTGTTACAGCAATCACAACAGTGATGACAAAGGTTGCTGCGTTACCAGAGGATCTGAGATCAGAAGCGATGCAACCCGGCAAGAAAATGATGATGGAATCAATGGAGGCAACAGTTAATAACTACTTTGAATTGCCTCAAACTGAAAGAGAGGCCTATCTCGATAATCAAATCCGTCAAATGGAGTTTATGCGACAGGCATTTGAGGCGGGCAAGAGTGTGATGGGTGCCATAGGTTGGTCGAAGAAAAAGCCAGATGCAGACTCTTCAAAAACTTCTGCTGCTACAAAAAATAATGGTGAGAAAGAAGGACCTCCGTGGACAAAAAATCGTTCAGAGGATGAGCGGAATGCGTGGCGAAAGAAAATGATCGATCGAACAACGCCTGAACAGCGAGCCAAGTTTGGTGAATATTTTTCAGCAATGAAAAGGAGAAGAGAAGAGCTTGGCCTTCCTTCTTGGGGCTCGAAGTAGTTCCGTCCAAACATCGCAAAAAAAGTCTTTCTGGAATGTGCTATCGAATCCAGTCCATTCGGAATTCGATCTGAGCTTCATCTAGTGGTTGTTTATCAAGATCAATAGTCTTGTTTACTGCAAGCGATGATCGAGAAGGCGTGACGGTGCATCCCGATAGAAGTACTGTCGCAAGTACTGCAACCTTGAGCAAAATTGTCATGGCCAAGCCTCCAGTGGTGGGGAGATCCAGAACCAATCGAATATTTCAGCAAATGAAATGAATTCTGCCGAGATTCTATCTCGTGCGAGAGGCCCGGTGACAAGAATGGGCTGCTGCAAAACGGGCTGCTTGCAAAAACCCCGAAAAAAGTAGTGAAGGTGTCATCGTTCTGTATTGTCAGACGCTTTTTTTTGACAAGGACACTTTGCTCAACATTTTTGCGAAGCCAATCAGGAAGTGCTCGTTGCCGATAAGGAAATCGTTAGAAGTTACAAATCCCAAGTGTGGTGATCTCAAAAACGTTGGATGAGTTTGTAAAGATTAGCCATGAGGCAGTACGCACATGAACTTTATCAATCGGGGTATTTATTTCATGTCATAAAGTCGTGCCAGCGTAGGTTCCATAGCCTCAGCCCAGATCGCATAGCCCTTCTCTTTTGGGTGAAGGAGGTCTGGCATGATTTCTTTTGTCAGTACACCATCTTCGGTCAAAAACTCCTTATTAATATTAAGGAAGAAGATTCTTTTTCCATCAGCCATTGTGCTGATAAGAGCATTGGTGTTGTCATTGTTTACTCGCTTCGGGTCATCCGTGGTGGCTCCACGAGGAAATATTCCAAGCAATAAAATTTTTGTGTCCGGAGATTTGTTTTGGATTGTGGCAACAATCTTTTTAACTCCAGCAGCGATAGCTTCTGGAGGGTGCATGTCATGGCCCGTGTTGTTTGTCCCAATCATGATGACAGCGACACGCGGTTTGTACCCGTCGAACTCTCCGTGATCGAGCCTCCATAGAACGTGCTCAGTGCGGTCTCCACCGAAGCCTAGATTGATTGCTTTTCGGTCGCCGTAGTATTTGTTCCAAGTTGTTTGTCCATTCCCTTCCCAGCCATGTGTTATCGAGTCGCCAAGGAAGACAAGTTCCCAGTCACCTTGTTCAGCAAGAGCCCGTTTTTCTTCATGTCTGTCTTTCCACCACGGCCCTCTTCTCTTGTTGCCCTCATTCATTCGGTGAGCAGGAGTGGTCGTTACTGTCATGGCGTCTTCAACAACAGCTTCGTTCGCCAGTAGTGGCACTGTTGAGCAAAGAAAAGCGAGAATTACGAAAAAATGTGAGCGTGTAGAAGTCATTGAATGAAACTCAAAAATGGGGAACTATTTCTTGGAGCAACACGTCCAGTACGCATCGGCCTATCAAAGCATATACGAAAGTGTTTGATCGATAGACACTCGGAAAGTTTTGAGGCTAGTAATTCCTTCGAGGGGTAATTGAGGAAGTGCATACATTGCGAATCTCCGCTGGTATTTATGCCTTCTTTTTCAACATCTGAGATATGTTTTAAGATTCTTGGACGGTGTCACGCGACACAGTGTCATTTCGATAACGGAATACAGAAAGTAGCAAAGAATGTGACGCTTCCTTAGCGACACGTACTATGGATGCCCTCAAGCACGTTTCAGAAACGAAGGACAGAACAGTGGACCCGCTTCTAGTGGCTGCTTTTTATAAGTTCGTACAACTCAATGACCTTGCCTCACTGCAAGACCAGATAGAATCCTGCTGCCGAGAGAACAATGTTTTTGGCATCGTGTTACTAGCACACGAAGGCATCAATTCGACGATTGCCGGGCCGCGAGAAGGCGTGGTGAACGTTCTTGAACGCATACGCCAAGACTCCCGCTTCGCCGATCTCGAGTGGAAAGAGTCATTTGCTCACAAACAGCCTTTCCGTAAGTTGCGCGTGCGGCTGAAAAAAGAAATTGTGACTCTGGGGGTCCCAGGAGTTGACCCGACTGAACTTGTTGGTACCTATGTAAAGCCGGCAGACTGGAATGCACTCATTAGTGAGCCAGATGTGTTCGTAATCGATACGCGCAACAACTATGAAACAGAGATCGGTACCTTTAAGGGTGCAGTGGATCCTGGTCTGGATTCCTTTAGTCAATTACCGTCATGGCTCGAGAAAAAGATTGATGCTGGTGAGCAGCCACGGGTTGCCATGTTCTGCACTGGCGGCATCAGGTGTGAAAAATCAACAGCATTTCTCAAGCAGGCAGGAGTGAAGGAGGTCTATCACCTTCAGGGAGGTATTCTGAAATACCTTGAAGAAGTGCCTGAAGATGAAAGTCTTTGGGAAGGTGAGTGCTTTGTTTTTGATCAGCGGGTTGCCGTGGGGCATGGTCTTGAGCTGGCAGACTATGAACTCTGTCGTGCATGTCGCTTTCCGCTGAGCCCGTTGGATAAACAGTCAGAATATTTCCAAGAGGGCATCAGCTGCTCGAAGTGCCATGATCAGACATCGATTGAACAGAAAGCAGGTTTTGCTGAGCGACAAAAACAGTTTGAGTTAGCCAAGTCACGTAAAGAAGCCTTCAAGCATGCGAAGTAAAACTTTCTTAGGTAGCTGATGACAGGCGTCCGGCCCGCTGAAACATTTCACAAACTTCAATGGACTGATCAAGAAAAGGAGAAATATCTTCGGGAGTAAGTTGCTCACCCAATGAGTAGCACATGATGGTATTGCCGGCACCATCAGTGCACAGGCCTTTCTGGATTTCGTAATACCTGATTACATCACGATTAAATAACTTTCGAACAGCGTCCTCGTTCTTCCTTGTTCCCTGTAGCAGGTAAAAATTCGAAAATAGAGGATAGGAATCAAAGTTAATATCCTGAGGTACAAATTGTGTGAACGTGGGCATTAGGGCAGAGAAAATTTTCTTTCCAAGCTCAGTTGATGTTTGGTGGGGAGTGAGCGAGAACGATGGCAGGTTGAGTGTGTCTGATTCAAGGATAACGACAGTCTGCGTGGATGTCTCCCCAGTCGATTTCGTGGAAGACGAGTTGTAGCTGTATCGGAATTCCATGATAGTGACTTCAAAGTCCTGGACATGTCCCTTCATAATGTTCCACACGTCTTGATTTTTGCCACGAGCGAAAAGAGGCAGCCGACTAAAGTGTTGAAGAAATGCTTCGTCATCGTCAACGTGCGGCATGTATGAAAAGTCAATGGTCTCCGAGAACTGCTTCATCGCTCGCGCGTGACGTCTCCCGGAAATAATGGCTACAGAAAAGCCAATAAAGATGACGCAGAGTATTCCAATTCCGATAATGGCTTCCATAAATGTGTTCCCCTCGCCATCTGAAAGGAATTAGTCAATTGACTGAATAGTTACATGAATTGCTGAAGACAAAAGACAGTTGTTTCATGCCCTCTTGTGTACAGTATAAGAGGGATAAATTCAGCCCTAATCGGATTCAATGAGGTGGGCTCATCAGCCGGAAATGAACCTGCCTGCATTTCTCGTTTTAGTGCACACAGCTAGACTTAAAGACTTAGATAACGTCTGGGGAATAACACAAAAATTTTGAGGTACTTCATCATGGTTCTATTCAACCGCGTGCTCTTTCGATCACGCGTTTTTTCTTGTTTCTTGGTTGTTGCTTGGCTTTCATGTGCTTCTGCCTTTGGATTTGCAGATTCCCCAGCATCGTGGCGTGGCCAATCTGTTTCTGAATTTACACCTGCTGAGAATGAGGAGTTTTCATGGAAGATTGTCAATGATGGTGTGATGGGGGGGCTTTCGAAAGGCAATGTTGAACACACATCCGACAACATAATGCATTTCTGGGGCACCCTTTCACTTGATAACAACGGTGGATTTTCAACTGTTCGGAGTCGTGGCGTAAATTTTGATCTGAGCAATGACCTTGGTCTACTCTTGCGCGTCAAGGGTGATGGGCGAACGTATGAAGCCCGGCTCGATTCAACAGCTACCTTTCGCGGCAATCCACTTTCATTTCTTGGGAAATTCAAGACAAAAAAAGATCAGTGGATACAGGTCAAGGTTCCTTTTGAAGATTTTGTTGCAAGTTGGAGAGGCCGACAGTTCCCAGACGAAGTATTGGATACAACGGCTATTCGACGAGTGTCTGTCTTGTTGGCAGATAAAAAGCCAGGCCCGTTTGATCTTGAGATTGAGTGGATTCGCACATACGGAAAAGGTCAAGGAGAAAAACAGAAATCTGTTGAAGATGTTTCGGCTCAAGCAGAGCGTCTGATCGCAACGGTAGTTGCTGATGGAAGATTTACTATTTTTAAACAAGCACTCGATGCAGCAAAGCTCACAGTGTTTTTTCAGTGGGATAATCCGCTCACAATATTTGCACCGACAGATGAGGCATTTTCAGGCCTTCCAGAAGGCCTACTCGAAGAACTACTCAAACCAGAAAACCGTGAGAAGTTAGTCTCCTTACTTGCATACCATGTCGCAGCAGGATCTTTTGATGCAAAGCAGGCTCTTGCAGAAAAGAACATCAATATGGTTCGAGGGGGAAGAATCCACGTAACCAGGCATGCGGAAGAAACCCACGTGAACGATGCGATTGTTCTTGAACCTGATATTCAATGTGTTGATGGAATCATTCATGCAATTGACACAGTTTTGATACCTGAAAACAGTGAATAATGTGTTTGAGCCACATGGTGGTAAAACGTTTGACAGGTGACTATAGTTTCGAAGTTTCCTTGATAGTAAGAAAAAGGTTTAAGGTGCTCTAGCACAACGGAGGACAATACATGAATGATCATGAAATATTTGTTGCCTCGTTTGACTATCACTACGCACTTAGAAAACTGAATGAATTGAATGACAAAGATAAGAACCGTGCGGCCTTGCTCATTGACATTAAGTGCAAGGCGGTGGAGATACTTGATAAATATTCAGACTCAATCCGCTACTTTGCCAAAACCCGAAGGCATATTACGGAATGGTGAATTTGAATTGGCGTAAAGGCTGAGGTGTTCGATTGGAGATGGTAGAGAAAACCCCTTTCCGGGCATACGCTGCATGGCAATGCTTTATCAGGGAATAAAAAGGAACATTCGACGAAGGGAATTGAAAGAGTTCGTTTTTGAATTTGTGCAGGCTCGGGCAATACGATGATTGACGTCGCTGTTCTGCAGTTCAAAGAGTATCCCTCCATATTCAACGAGACTCACCCGCTTTGAAGCGAACACTTATTTTCGCTGTTTTGACACTATGTGGTGGTCTTGTTGGAGCCGCCCTTGGGTCCTTTATGACCAACGAAATAGCGGTGATTATTTGCTACGTACTCGGGCTTATTGTGGTGCCTTACGGAGCACTGATGTTATTCCGTTTTTGAATACATGGCTTGCTTTCAGATCGATAGAAACCAGCTTGGAATAACGGAGCAAGTTTCTTGCAAAAACACGTTGGTAGAATGTTCTGTAGAGAAGAAAGAGATATGGCAGAAAAGAGTTCAATGTGGTTTGACGTAGTAGTCAATGGGTGGTGTGAACAAAATTGTCACAGAACATCAACCTCAATCTGTGATAGACGTGCTGGTCAAATCTATTTTCAGATCAGCTGAAATAGAGTTCAGCAAGCTGTTCAAAATAGGCTTACCAATCCATGTCGTGATAAGGCCTGGTGGACACAATAAAATCAAGGATATTCTATTTTTGGTGAGCTGATTTTTGAGAGTTTCCAGGTCTTGTCGGTGAGGACGGTGCCGTTGCCATAAACAATGCGGACCCGGGCCGTGGGGTCCTCGCGAGTGGTATCGAAATCCACAGTCGCAAAGCTACGTGTTTTGCTGTTGGCCACTCCAGAAGAAATGATCTCTACAAGCGGATAGCCGACGCGATCAGACTCGTGGTGCTCCCAGACAAGTGACTCATGAATATCACCCGACATATACATCACACCAGAGACTTGGTGCTCATTGATGGCATCGAAGAGGCGATGGCGCGAGAAGGTGTAGATCCGCCAGCCATCGACTTTACTGTGGTGAAGAGTGCTGCCAGAGATGATGACTTTGAAACGGGCTTGTGACTTTTTGAGACCGTTCAATAGCCATGTAAACTGCGCGTCTCCCAACATGCGTTTTTGCTCATCATCCGGTGCGACGTTAGGTGATCGGTGGTAGCGGCTGTCCATCATAAAGAAGTCCACGTCACCGTAAGAGAATGTGAAGAAGGCACCAGGTGTCTCGGGTGTTCCGAGAGCCGGATTTGCCCAAACCTGTTTCCAGCCGGCCAGTGAGTGTTCTTTACCCACAGCAGTACCATCCGAATTGTTGGGGCCGTAATCGTGGTCATCCCACATCGCATAGGTTGGGATGTTGCGAATCACGGTAGCAAACTTAGGTGTACGACGGTACGCCACGTGGTGGTTCAGTTGGACGATTGGATCCGTGGTGTCTGCGTAGTGTGTGTCTCCCACTGTAACGTGAATGTCTGGTTGTTGGTCGAGCAACAGGGGCCAGGAGGTTTGGCGTTGTCCGATCTTCATGCAAGAGGTAAGCGCTAGCCTGAAGGCCGCAGGCTTTCCTGCCGCTGGTGCTGTCTTGAAGGATCCAGCCCAAGCCGGATCCGCTTTTCCGTCGACGTTGACGGCGTAGCGGTAGCGTGTGTTTGGCGACAAGCCTTTAATAACGGTTTTGAATGGGCGGCCCAGACCGTCGGCAGCAGGGTTGGGCACCGCTGTAAATTGCCCACTACCATCAGGCTGGGCTGGGTCGGTCGATTTGTATGTATAGCTACAATTGGACTCGGCTGGGGCAAATATCCACAAGGTCACTCGACTGGGATCGACGGCACCAACAAGCGGGCCGGCAGTGCCCTTTGGTGCTACATGAAGGGCCGCCGCTTCAGGTTTCGTAGTATCTCCCTCACCCGGTTTCTTCACCTTCTTCAGTGTTCGAGGGAAGACGATTTCTGCCCAGATGGGTTTGTGATCGGACAGTGGCTTCTTCAATTCAATGATTCCGCCCTTGGTAGCCTTGGCTCCAGACGAGGAGTTGTACAAGATGTGATCGATAACACCCAGATGCTTATCGGGCTTGTTGTGCCAGATCGTGAACTCCTTGGAGAGCTCGATCTTCAGATCCTTCCAGGTCGGTTTCATTCCTGCGGCCTCGATGGCATCCATTGCCTCATCGCCGATACGGTTATTGAAATCTCCAACGACGATCACGCGTTCCGTCGTCTCTTTCGGCACGATCTCGGTCGCAAGTTGGTAGGCATGGCCATTGCCTTTGCGTCCACCTGAACCAGAGATATGCAACGAGCAGAATGCGATGGAAACGCCTTCGATCTTTGTTGTAGCTCGTACGACCGAAGCAGGGTTCCAGAAGCCTCGACGGTTAACCCGCAGTTCATGCTCTGTTGTACCATCGAGTGGCGTCCGGCTCAGTATCGATTTGTATTTGTCTTTATGATTTGCAGATGAAATTGTGCCCACATAGCTGTGTTCCATTCCCAGAACTTTGCCGACGCGAGCTGTCCAGTCGCCATCTGGAACTTCACTAAACCCAATGATGTCTAAGTTATATGGTTTGAACATCTCTCCAAGTTGTTCGGGGGTAGTCATGCTACCGAACACGACATTGTAACTGGCAACACGAACAGTTACGGGCGTGTCGACTCCTGGATCAGCAACGCAGCATTTCGCAAGGCTCACGCACGTAACAACCAGGCATAATAAATTAAAGATCTTCATTCGAAACGCTTTCCCTTTAATAGATTCTTTTCTCGTGATGTCCCTAAAGAGCAACCCGCAGCGGCGGAGTGTTTAACTTAAAGTCTTTCGGTCTTTTAAACTGACTTGTCTGCGATCACCGTGCTGTTTGTGTTTGCGATTAATGCAGTACAACTCGAGCTGAGCGGATGTTTCAGTGAGCTTCATATCGACCCAGCCATGCGCATGGCCTTTTCCAAAATAGTAACTTACGGCCGGTAGGTTAATAAGATGGAGATGGTCCCGTTGATCGTGTTGCCATTCATGGGTGTGCCCATAGATATAGGCTCTGGCATGCTTGCATTCGTCAAGAAGTTTCAACAGAGACGACCCGTCACGCATGCCCTTATTCGGGCGAACGCCTCGGTTTGGATACGGATTGTAGTGACCAAAAATGAGGGCCGGTTTATCCGCTCGTTTGTCGAGTTGCTTGGCGAGCCAGTTCAACTGGTTATCTCCCAGGGCTCCCTTTCCTGAATCCAACAGCACGAGGTTCGCGTGTGGCAGTTCAATCACATCCGCTTGAACGCCCATCTGCTCTTTCTTTAAGAACGGGAGGAGTTTCCACACATTCTCACGATTGTCATGATTGCCGATAGTCACGTGAATGGTGATGCCCGCAACACGAATTGGCTCAACAAGTTCGAGAAGTTGTTTGTACTCGGATTCTTTACCGTTGCTTAGAGCACAGTCGCCGTTGATGATCAAGTGAGCGGGTCGAGGATGAAGTGCGATGACGCTCTTGGCCACCTCTGTAAGGCATTGTGCCATGTTCACGCTTTCATGCTCGTTCTCCGCGACGGGAGATCCAGGCCACTTCGTCCCCGGGTAGACAAGATCTGGATTGGCACTGATGTGTGTATCGGCAAGTAAAGCCACTCGGTTTGGGTCTAATCGAGTACGTTCACTGTTCGCGGCGGGCAGCGTTCGAGATGTCACAATGGCCGTGCCACCAAGAGTGAGCGAGTGTGTGACGAATTGACGACGGGTTATCGGCGGAAGAATAATAGGCACCTTGATTCTCCGTGGGTGAGCGATGGATTGCGCGAGGTGTCCATCATCCTAATTTCGCCAAGGTTTGTGTTCACATAGACCGTCCTGTGACGCATCATGCACTTTGTGGGCTGTTCATATTTTTATAGGGTCACTTCAAAACCGTTTCTGCATCTTCTTGTCATCGCCACGTTCGCTTTGCGATCGTCTCAGTCCTTCTGTGGTGATTCCACGGTCTCGACATGTGCGCGTCGAAGCAGTTTTTGGCACAGATCAGGCAAAAAATTTCCCCCGTACTACTTCATAGAGTACCCTTCTTTGACAACAGTTTCCTCAACCAATTTTTAAATGGAGATTTAGATTTATTTGACCTATTAAAAATCGGGTCGAAAGAACAGCCAGATATTCTTCTGTCAATGAGTTCAAAATAGTCACCCACGTCCCCACGTTAAGAATTTAATAAGCCATGCTTTTACGTTCAGTTCTGCATCTCCACCTTCGAGTTTTTCAATTGCTTGGAATCAGCATTTTGGCCGTGCTGTGCGTGTGGCCTAGTTGGTGTCTTTCAGCCGCGTATGCTGATGAATCAACATCGATTCGCTCAGATGCTACGACGAATGGTTTCGTACTGCTGAGCCAAGGAGACCACCTGACAAACTGGAAGCACAGTGGCAATTGGACAATCGAATCGGGAGTGATCACCCGGCAGGGCAAAGGTGGCAGTCTGGTTTACCTCGGCAAGAAAATTCCTGACGACTTCGAACTTCAATTCGAGTGGAAAGTGAGTGAAGGGAGCAATAGCGGTATCTACTATCGGCCAACCCAATACGAGTATCAAATTCTCGACAATGAGGCCCACCCTGATGGCAGGAACCCTCGCACGAGCGCAGCATCTCTTTACTTTTGTGTCCAACCTTCGAAAGACATGACTAAGCCTGTTGGCCAATGGAATACAGGCCGCATTGTGTGCAAGGGAACCATTATCCAGCACTGGCTCAACGGAGAAAAAGTGATTCACATAGATTACAAAGATCCAAAATGGGCTGCCAATGTCGACATGCTCAGACAGCGAGGTGGAAATCTGGATGCCCGTGGTGCCAACCTGAGTCTGCAAGATCATGGCGATCCAGTGTGGTACCAAAATATACGCTTAAAAGAGCTTAAAGAAACAGACATCATCGACATGGCTGAAGTCACGCCTGCAGGGATCACAGCAGGCGTGCTGGAAGCTGAAAAGAAAAAACTTGCTGGAATTATCAAGCGGCGAGAAGAGTCAAAGCAAAGGCAGGCACAGGAGAAAAAATAAACAGAGATAGAACAGTAAAGAGAGTGGGCTATGGGGTCATGGTCTCATTTTCTTTTTCAAATTAAGACACGACCAATTCGTGCTAATTGCTACGTGTTTGAACAACGCGCTTATCGACTGACATACATACGGGGTTTTGATTGAGGGTATACAAGCTGGTCTGGAATACGAGTACAAATCGTAAGCCGACGCCTCGGTGTGTTTACACAATTAAATAACATCTATACTCGAGACCAAATTAGTTTTCAGAATTAACACGCTTCTTTCGAACCATTGAGGTGCACATATCATGGCTGCTTCGACATCGACTCTCGCAGATAAATTACACGAGTACCCACAACAAGATGTCATCGACGGTGCTGGTGGAGCGGCAGGAGATATTCTTGATGATTGCCTGAACAAAAACGACGGAGTATTACAACTCCTTCATAGGTATGCTGGCCGCACATTCTGCACGCCAGGCAAACGTCTTCGCCTTGCAGAAAAATCGTACTACCCAGACTACATGAATGGGACGGGTCTTGATGAAGTATGGATGTGTTGCACTGTCCCGATTGTCACAGGTGTCATCGATACACGCACCAACAAAGCACCATTTCGAGAAGGCGAGTCGCATGTCCTTACTCCGAACGGGCAAGTAATTTCCCTGCAAGACTTGATTGTCGCTCATCCGGAAGTGGTCATGGGCGAGAAGATAACCGCCTTCTCGAAATCATTGTTTGGTGAGCCAACATGGCCGATTGTTTCAAAGAAGTTTGATAACTTAAATCCGATTCCTGATCATCTTCATTGGACGAAGTGGGAAGTCTATGACATCAATTCTTTCGACAATCCTGGAGTCAGTGCATCGCATTATCACACGACGGCCATGGGCTTGTATTCGTTTGTGACCAAGGAGCAGTTCCTGGCTTGTATGAAGCGTTTCGGAAAGAGTGAATACAATGGAATTCGGCATCTCGCCCCTCACGTTATGATGGAACTTGATAACGGCTTCGTGATGCCTAACGGCGTGCTGCATTCGCCCACAAATCTTTGCACCCATGAGTTGCATGTCACGATGGATGAGCACTTCTTGGCCGAAGACCTAACACTTGACGGACGTATTGGAGCAGCCGATGCTTTTTACGCATGCCGAGAGCAGGATTACCCGAAGGACCATCACGAAGACTGGGATTACTTGGTTGAAAAGTTTGACTTTCAAGCAAATCAGGATCCAGACTTTGTTCTGAAGAATTCACGCCCGGCAATTTCAGCTGAAGAATTTAAAGGGCAAGGCGTTGATGCAAAGTGGATTGTTTATGGTGACTTCCTGGGTGATCAGAAGTGCTCGATCCTCAGACTGACCGTCCAGCCAGGTAGTAAGACAAATTTTTGCCCAGAGACTCCGGCATTATTCCACACAAACGGTGGTAGTGGCCGTGTTGGAAAACTCGATGTTCGATATCATCAAGATATGATTCTTGGCGAGATTTATCCCGAGATTGGATTCATCACGCAGGCCGCACTTTCAAAAGGTGGTGTTGAGATTGAAAATACAGGAACTGAACCACTCGTGCTGACCTTTGACTTCCCGCAGCACGCCCATTCCAAGACACCTGGAGATCTCAAGGCGTAGGAGTCATCTGATATCAGTAATCAATAAAGAGTGGTTCCATTGAGGTGTCTCTACCGCTACTGCTACTCTGCACGAACTCATATTGATTCCATGATGATGAACAGACTAGCCATTTTCGATATGCACCTACATCAGGTCCGCTGGAGCGTGTCGTTTTGCTCGACTATCTTAGAGTTACACCCGACTCACTAGGCATGGCAATGTTGTTGTGCTCGTAATAGATAACACGTTTGAGAGGGTATCCCGACCATGTCGTGTGAGAATCGCAGGGTGGGTTATGTGCAATCGGTGCAGTGGCCTCGAAGAACAATTTCTGTGACATGTTTGAATAGCGGACTGGTGGATTTACTCTTTTGCTTCAATTCAACGTCCTCCATGCATGATACAGAACCGCAATCGACGCATATAAAATGTGGGTGTGAATCATGTTCTTGAGCAGATTCTTTAATTATTTCAAATCGCCAAACATTATCGCCAAGTGCTGATCGACGTAGCACATTTCTGGCCACTAAGTCAGTCAAGTTTCGAAAAACAGTTGCTTTATCAATCTCAAGGTTTTGTAGTTCGTCTGAAACCTCTGCGTGAGTGAGAGGAGATTCAGAGCCATGAAGTACCCTCAGTGTTGCAATCCTCGCGGGGGTGGCTCTTAGCCCCGCAGACCGAATCTTTTCTCGGGCCCATTCTTGACTATTTACGTTTTGATTCATTGCATCTCCGATAGCAGAGGGATCGCTCCAGAATAATTTACAACGCTCCAAAACAGTTTTGTGATCTTAAACAAAACGATGAGTTGGTCCCTGAGAACTAAAAACACGCTCCAGAGATCATATGTTTTTACAGACATGTGAGGAAACCGTGATCATAACTGATTTATATGCAATAGAGTTGTAAGTGTAATTCATTTGTGATAAGAAACACAAGTAATTCCGCCGAAAATGACGGAATCCTTTCGCCCGTCAATTGCTTTCCCGCGCGAGTCGGTCGAGTACGCCGGGAAACAGGTTGCTGAGGAGTTCACAATGAAACAGGTCAATCCGACAGAAGCACAGGGCCGTATGCCCGTTACCGTTTTAAGTGGGTTTTTAGGTGCAGGAAAAACAACACTTCTGAATCACATCCTCGCGAACCGTGAAGGTTTACGGGTGGCAGTTATTGTGAACGATATGAGCGAAGTAAATATTGATGCATCGCTCATACGTGATGGCGGAGCCAATCTTTCACGGACTGAAGAGCAACTCGTAGAAATGACAAACGGTTGCATCTGTTGCACCTTACGGGAAGACTTGCTGATTGAGGTTACTCGGTTAGCCCGTGCGAACAAGTTTGACTACCTGCTTATTGAGTCCACTGGAATCAGTGAACCCATGCCCGTCGCTGAGACATTTACTTTTGAAGATGAAGAGGGAAACAGCCTCTCACAAATCGCGGATCTTGACACGATGGTGACTGTCATCGATGCCGGAAACTTCATGAATGATTTTGGCTCATGGGATGATCTGACTGACCGTAGCATGGGTCTGGATGATGAGGACAATCGGAATATTGTTGATCTGCTAGTCGACCAGGTTGAGTTCGCAAATGTGATTGTTATTAACAAAACAGATCTCATTTCACCGTATGAACTCGAGCAATTAGAGCAGATTATTCATCGACTGAATGCAAATGCAAAAATCTTGCATGCGACAGAAGGTCGTGTTCCATTGTCTGCCATTTTGGGCACCGGTCTTTTCCAGCTAGCCGAGGCAGAGGGAATGCCTAATTGGCTTGTGGTTCCGAGAGGACACGAACAAACCGAGACGGAAGAATATGGTATCTCCAGTTTTGTCTATAAGCGTGATCGGCCTTTTCATCCAAAGCGGCTGCATGATGTTTTGGGTGGTGGTCTCGAAGACGGTTTGTTTCGCGGTGTACTCCGTAGCAAGGGTTTGATGTGGATCGCATCTCGTCATGACTTTGCATACGACTGGTCACAGGCCGGCTGTTCGGTACGTATGAATCCAGCTGGATTCTGGTGGGCAGCAGCTCCTGATGATGCATGGCCAGACGATGAGGAAATGATTTCAGACATCCACTCAAAGTGTTCAGGAGAGCATGGGGACCGCCATCAGGAACTGGTCTTCATAGGTCAAGGACTAGAACAGCAAAGCGTTGAGGAAATTCTTGATAGCTGTTTGTTAACAGATACTGAGTTTGCTCAGAGCCCGAGTGTCTGGTCAGAGTTTGAAGATCCTTTACCGCCAATTGAACTGGAAACTGAGGAAATCGCCTGATGAAGTCTGGAACAAACGCGAAGGTCTATGACGTCATAGTCGTTGGTTGTGGTCCCGCAGGACTCGGTGTTTCAATTGTTCTCCGTCATGCCGGAATTGAGAATTTTGTCGTCCTTGATCGAGACATTGTAGGCGCTTCGTTTGCTGCATGGCCAGCTGAGACTCGATTTATAACACCATCATTTCCGAGCAACTCAATCGGCATGCTTGATTTGAACTCAATAGCGATTGGTGTGTCACCGGCATACGCCTTAGAGGTTGAGCATCCTACGGGCGCTGAGTATGCCGCACACTTGCAGGGCGTTGCTCAGCATTTTGAGATTCCTGTACGTGAGCACGTCGATGTGAAGCAGATCAGGAAAATCGAAGATGAATTCTGCATTGAGACGGGCGAAGAAACCTTGCGAGCGAAGCATGTGATTTGGGCCGCTGGTGAGTTTCAGTATCCACGGCTCAATGCTTTTCCAGGTAGTGATTTATGCCGCCACACGGCCACAATCCCAAGTTATGAGGGTCTTGAGGGAGATGACTTCATTGTGATTGGTGGCTATGAGAGTGGTGTTGATGCGGCCTATCATTTGTCGTATCGCGACAAACGGGTTCGACTGTTTGACAGAGGTTGCCCATGGAAAGAAGAGAGTTCTGATCCAAGTGTTGCGCTGTCTACATATTCACAGGAAAGAATGCGAGAAGATTGGTTTGAGGATCACGTAGAGCTCTTTCCAAACACGTGGGTGGCAGCAGTGTCCAAGGTTGATACTGGCTATGAAGTTGAGACGAAGGATGGAAGAACATTTCAGACCCCGACTCAGCCGTTGCTAGCGGGTGGCTTTGAAGGGAGTCACAAGATCGTTTCAAATTTGTTTGAGCATCGAGATGACGGCCTTCCTCTTCTCAGTGAGAATGATGAATCGACCATCACGTCAGGAATGTATCTCTGTGGGCCGACTGTTCGTCATGACAATCTAGTCTTTTGCTTTATCTACAAGTATCGGCAACGCTTTGCCGTTGTTGCGAAGGCAATTGCGACGTCGCTGGGATTGCCTGCAGAGGACCTCGAGTCATATCGCCAATGGGGCATGTATCTGGATGACCTTTCCTGTTGCGGAGAGGAGTGCGAGACATGTTGATTGGGAATGAACGAAATGCTGTTGAGCAAATGCCTTCCGTGCTGCTGAATGGTTCTGGTGATACCAGCGGGATTGTAGAGAAGAAAATAGGCCGAAACACATCTCCAGCTTGGCTCGCGCGTGTGTTGCGTATTGAATGGCTTGGACAAACGGTTGCGAGTATCTGCTGGATTGCTAGCGTCCTGGCTTACGGGATCAGTTCGAGTGGTGATTGGTTGCAGCTATGTGCAGCGTCGTCGTGGTTGATAGCAAATCTTGTGGCGGCTTGGCCCGTCGAGGCTGATTGAGATGTCAGTCGATCTTCAGGCAATAAATGAGAATTGCACGCGCAGCGACCTTATCAAGTATGCGGAAGTTTTACTGAGCCAACAGATATGGTGCTGGGGTTGCGATATTATGCGGCCCAAGGGTAATTGGCTCATTGATATTGGCTTTAAGCGGATTGAGCCGCCTGAGAATCGAGAAGATTGCCCCAGCGTTTATTCTCTCGAACTGCCCCGCGGTCAGTGTGTTGTCCTTCGCGGATTTGGTGTGTTCTTTGGAGATCCAGCGCATGGCGGTATCTTTGTGCCCCGCTATGATTTTCAACCAAAATACACAACACATGCAACACTTGAAAATCCGCCGTGGTCAGATGAAGACCTGCCTGCTCTTCATCTGCCTGCCGAGTCAGAACGAAAGGTGTGCGCTGGTTTGACTGTAGATCTTATCAATTGGATTCACAGCTATGAAGTCAATGTCGTCGAACAATTGGGGGTCACATACCGCCAACAGACATTGACTCAATGGGACAATGGCAAGCGACCTTTTATACCAGCAGAACAATTTGCAACTGCTTGGCATGCATTGTCATTTCAAATAGCGAATACATTTTGGGAAAAACTTTGGAGATAAGTTTTTATTCCCAAAGCAAGCCCTGTACTCTCAATAAAGATGTTATTTGAGAGGCGTGTTAATTCGTAATAGGAAAGAATTGTTAACACTCCCTTGTGACGTAATTATTGGGCCAAGGGTCAGGGAATGTTCCGCCAGATTTCCAGTGCTCAATTTCATGTTCAGTTAAAAAGCATCGCTGAAGTGACTCAGTAAACCAATCAACCTGAGTTTTGTCACCGATAACGGTCAAATGGCAGCGACGGTCACCAAAACGTCCAGGCTCTTTTGCCAGCATCTTTTCGAGACCTTTTATTTCCATCTCATCCAAACCATTATCTTCATCTTCAAGAATTCCCGCACGCCAGGAACCGATTACTTGCAGGTTGATACCACTGGCAGCCTGATTCCAAAGGAGTGACAGCTTGTCACGGTTTGGGAGATAAAAGAAACCCTTGCTTCTATAGATGTGCTGGCCAAGATGCTGTTGGCACGTATCCCACAAACGTTGTGGATGGAACGGGCGATCGTCCTTGATAACGTTTGCGACGAGATTGTATGGCTCGTCATCGTGGCCCTCTACTTCGAAAGTGGGCTTGAGTTCTTTGATTAGCTGCGAAACTCTATGGAAATCATATTCAGGCATCGTGAGTACATCATCGATAGGAAGGTTTCCCCAAGGTACAGAAATAATAGACACAAATGGATTTATTTCGTGAATGGATTGGGCAATTTCCGGAATCTTCGTTTTCTGAATTCGGTCAACTTTAGTGAGCACCAGATGGCTGCAGAAAAGTATTTGTTCCACCAGTAAATTTGTCGTATCTCGCTGCTGAGTCTGCACATTGCGTTGCATGGTAGGAACCAGCTGCTTGCCGCAGTCGTAGTCCTGATCAATCATTGCGGTATCGACCAGAGTCAGCACGCCAGTAAGCTTGAATTGTGACTGTTTGCTGAAGAATTCGATCAGGGGCATGGGATGACAGCTTCCCGACGTCTCAATGATAAGCAGTTCTGGAGCGTTTGTTAGCATCATCTGATTCAGTGAATCGCTGAGTTTTTTAAGCCCTTTTTTGCTGCTCAATACGCAAGAATAAATAGACTGAAAATTACTATCATTTTTTTCAAAAAACTCTGTCTGGGCGACAAGCAGGCCGTCGACATCTAGTTCGCTCATGTCATTGACTACGACACCAATAGAAAGCTGCCTCTTATGAGACTGCACAAGCAAACTTGTTAAAAGTGTCGTTTTTCCTGATCCGAGAAACCCATTGAGGATTAGAACCGGGACCTTCGGCATTGATTCGGGAAACGTGTGATCTTTGATAACAATCACTCCATCATGATTTCATTGGTCAACTACTCAACAGTCAGCTGTTTAAAAACTATTGATGACTTATTTCTGTCTTAAAATTATAGTAGGGATTCTCTTGAATGCATGTCTTTGATCCAGTTGCTATTTTCCCCTGGAAACGAATAAGTAGGCAAAGAAAGATTGGTGCGGCGAAAAAGAAGTCACTGCCCGCAGGAATGTCCATGGAGTGAAGCCGATGAACCAGCCAAGTAAAGAACAATTCTTTGATTATATGTCTGACACGTTTGGTTATGACTTTCGTTGTGAACGGTCGTATGAGCTGTTGAAAAATGTAATAAGAGAAGCAAAGGAGGAAGGGAGTCTCAAGGAATTTGCAGAACTAAAAGACTTGAACAAACGTGATAGTGAGATTTACAGAAATTATCTGGCTGAAAAAGGAATTGAAAAAACACCTTCAGAAGTAAGAGAACATTTTGCAACCATAGAATATGGCTTGGAATTTGTTTCCAAAAACACTGGGACCAGTGAGGAGAATTAGACTTTAGATAGCACGGGTATATCTCCCCCGGCTTCAAGTTGTCGCGGTGTCGTGAAGGACATGCAAACGCAGTCTCTTGTCCAAATGCGTCGTAAAGCAGCATCCCCGACTGCTTCGCTAGATCCGTACAGGTTTGAATCCTTACTTTCAAACTTGTCGAAACAGGATCGCTCCAGGGTGTGCTTACGCGGCGACTCGCATTGGCTCAGCATCAGCTGCGTTCGGGGCCGGACCTTTCGGTGTAGGGCCAGAAAAAGTAAATAGTGCCCCAATGATCAATGGCACGACGGCTTGACTTGCATACCAGAAGTCACTCTCCCAAAAACGTGGGCTCGCAGCGAAGCAAACCATAAACTTTCCAGTTCCCGGTTCGGTCTGAGGCAATGTGCAGGAAACATACAAACAACTTGCAAGTAGAGCAATTATGCCACACGCAGCCAGGGCCCAAACCCGACGTCTGCCCGATCGTTTGACCATCCAGCATAGTAGCAAAGCTGCCCCGATCGCTGGCACAAAAGCAATTGTTTGACTGGCCCATAATACCGTTTGCATTATTAGTGGGCTTGTTTCGACGGTGCGACCTTCAGCCGCAAAACTCAGGAACAAATAAAAGATAAAGCAGTTTCCTGCAATGAATATAAGAAATAGAAGTGGTGAGCCAAAAATAAAAGCGAACCAAGGGTGCCTGCCATACCAATGAGCATACGTTGCCGTAGTGTCTAGAGCAGATAGGTGCACTGGGCTCCCTGCTTGTTCAGGGATTTGAAGCGAACTCTCAGTAACTTTGCTTTCGTTCAATGTAAACCTCCTGCAAATCGAAGAATGCTGCCATAACTCACACCCAAGTTGCCATGAGTCGTCATGAATCGAAGACGATGACGAAACATGAAATCTACAGCAACGCCATTTATTCATTGAGTTGGGTGGAAATGTACAAAAAACCGTTGGATTCATCACAGTTACGTAGCTGTAGCAAGTCGCAGGAAGTCAAGTGAGGATGCTTCATGAGTGAACATGAAAGCAGGTTGCAGCGCTGTTAAAGGAATGAGCGTAATCCGTTTGAAAAAGAACATCTTGAAATGAGCAGTCACAACGAACCACACTCATAAAATCGTGTTGTCGAAGGAGATCATCACGAGCAGAATCGTAGTCTTCGAATGTGTGCTAGCGGTGATCTTCGCTAACGAACGAAGTAAGAAGTGTATATTGCAGTGAAGTCATAAGAAATTTTTTTACGACTATTGATGATATTTTTATTTTTTGGAGAGCCACCCACAGTCGATAAAAAATGTGTCAGCTGCCGCCAGAGTAAGGTCGTAGTGTTCGCCACTATTAAAAAAACCATGCCCCTTTCCGTCATAGGTGACTATCTCGCAGAGGTTGCCTGCCTCTGTTGAGTCTTCTTGATACAACTGAGCACCTTGAAGAAGACGGTCAGCAGTACCGAAAAACATGATACAGGGAGGCTGTTTTGTAGAAGCGTATGTAAGTGGTGACACATCTTGGATAGGTACATGTGAACGGCCACGCATTTTCTGCTGTGCTATTGCACGCACTTCTTGTGGCATCCGTTCATCCCAGGCAATGGCAAGTGCCGGATTAAATAACACGAGGGCATTTGGCTTTGCACTAATTGCTTTGTCATCTGAAGAAGCATCAAATTTTTCCATAACTGCGGTGCAAGCTGCGAGATGTCCTCCAGCAGAACCGCCAGCAGCTGCGATTCGTTTAGGGTCGATGCCTAGCTCGTCAGCATGGGCTCGCACCCATCGCATTGCAGATTTTGCGTCTTCAATACAGTCATCAATTTTTACTGCATGTCGTGATGAAACGCGATACTCGACAGTAATTGCTACCATGCCACGTTTTGCAAAGTGTTCACATTGCTTTTCAAATTGAACCGGGCTTCCTCCAGTCCACCCACCGCCAAAGAAAAAAACAATAGCCGGTCTTTTGTTATGCACTTGCGGCTGTTGATTTTGAAAGACATAAAGCGGTAAATCAATGTTACCTATGGTCTTAAAAATATGCTGGGTGCCATTTTGTGGAGCTTCAGCTTTTGTGATGCGTTTTTTGATTCGAGTTGCCTGTATCGTTTCTGCCTTAGACTCTTCAGCTGTATTTGATGCAAGTAGAAGATGATGGTCCTGCAAATAAACGGGCGTCCCTTGGGAAGGAATTCGTTCTTCAGGCGTTTGTGCGCGCAAAAAGAAGAAGGAAGGAAGAGCTGCCAGCAAGCAGAGTACGAGTTTCATGAGACCAATTCCAATGTGTTATGAGCGCAGATTGAATAGAAAAGACAATCATGTACCAGTTTATTAGGCGCGGATTGGTCAAAGAAGATACGCTTGACGCAAAGCAGCTCTGACCTCAACAGAGCATTGTACCGCGACTCGGTAAACAATGCGCCTTAGCATCGACATTGGCACAGGGGATTCCATGATGAAATCAGTTCGCACAATCATTGCCACAGGTATTTTGGTTGTTCATTGGATGGCTGTTGTTATGCCACTTCACGCACAGACCGAAGCAGCGAGTGTACGAGTCATGTCTTACAACCTGCACCGAGGCGGGGTCGTGATGCTCAAGCAACCCCTGTCGCAAACCGCCAAAGCAATCCAAATGGCCAAGGCAGACATTGTCGGCATTCAGGAAACAAGATCACCAAGGGGTGATAAATTGGAGGAGCTTGCTGACTTGCTTGGTTGGAACCACGACATGGGCAAAGGATCCAACATTTTAACCCGTTATGAAATTCTAAAGCCACTCTACAGAGGAGTAAAAGTAAAACTGGATTCGGGTAGGCATGCTTATATTTTTAATGTCCATCTTTCCTCTCATCCTTACCAACCCTATCAGTTGCTGGAGATTCGTCCGAGATGGCATAAGCACACGAATGATATCACCTTCATCAAGACCGAAGCAGAGGCAATTGAATGGGCAAAAAAGGCACGGGGTGCAGAGATTGCCAAAGTTCTCAGGGAAATCAAATCACTACCCGACAAACAGGCACCCGTTTTCGTGCTGGGTGATTTTAATGAACCCTCCCATTTGGACTGGACGGAGGCGGCAGCCAAGACAGGTCGCCATCCGATCAAGGTGGCCTATCCGACATCTACTGAAATGGCCAAGGCCGGCTTTACCGATGCGTATCGCACGATCTATCCCGACGAGATAAAAAACCCGGGCTACACCTGGTCTTCCTTTTATAAGTTCGATGATCCTACGACGCATCATGACCGCATTGATTTTGTTTATTACAAAGGTGAGGACTTAGAAGCGACAGATGTAAAGATCGTTGGTGAAAACCAAGAAGACGCCGATATTGTAATTTCTCCTTATCCCTCTGACCATCGTGCCGTGGTGGCGACATTCAATCTATCCGAGTAACCCAAGCAATACTGGACTCCCATTGTCTCGTTCTCTGACCTCAGCACGAGTACGATCACCGCTCAGATCAAAAACATTCAGGCCTAGCCCTCGAGCGGCCGGACGATATCGTTGTTGGTCGAGCGACGGGTTGGATCCATGCGATCAATCCCAACTCTGGACATGTCTTTCGCTTCACGGCTATCGGTGAAAACGAAGCGGAGAGAGTGATACCCATCTAGGGGTATGCGCGATCTGCTTGCCCGCCCATTCCTGGTTCTGGTGTGAGTTAGGCATTTTTCCTCACCGGAGTTCCGAGAAGCACACCAGTTGATTTACTTCTCACAAAAGCAATCAATGATTTATCAAATCTCTAGTACCAATTCGCTTCTGTGCACTGCCTCTTCTTTCTGCATTTTTCAAATGATGTTGTCAGCGGCGACAGCGATTCAAACGTGGTTTGACGCACTCGCCTACGCATTGACAAATTAAGCACGTTTGCGATTTCCACAGAGATATCGATGATTTTCTTTGTTTCGTATTTCGGATAATCCAGACCTCAAACACTTGTGCACACCGTAAATGCGGTGTTTCGTGTTCTGGATAAGTGGATTATTTGAAGAACTCTTTGGCAATTCTTTCGTATTTTGGAGGAGTCTCTTAAACGAACTCGTTGTTTGTTTGGGGATGCCCCTGATTCGGCATGGCAGCAGGCAAGGTGCTGCTGTGCCGTTTTCAATTTAGAATTGGAGTTACGGATGCATTTTATACTCAACCAAAACGGTGAACTGGTAGTCACTGATGAAGGTGAAGAGGTGTGTGAATTAGACGAAACGGTTGAATAGGTATTAAAAAATGGACAGGAGGATGACTCCAGGCGAAGCCCCTCGAGTACTAGACGAGCCAGATTCATCAGCAGCGAGCGTATGCCGAGAAATTTCTCAGGTGGTCTGATCTGGATTGAAGAAGAAAGGTACGAACGAGTACCGTCCCCAAGAGAATCTATGTCGATGGCGTCAGACAGAAGTTATTGTTTTGGAAGCAACAGCCAACCATCTCCCATTTGCAGGGATGGATCGTTCGCGAATGTGAGCGGAATTCCGTTGGGCAACGGATTGATTACACGAACAGCGAGCTGATCTTTTGACATTGGAATCGTAGTTTTCCAAAGCATTGCTGCCTTTGGAAGAATCCCACAAAGGCTCCAATTCGTTTTGAATCGCTTCACCAGATGAGTATTACTAGTGAAACGGCCCAATTCAATTTCCCAGTCATGATAGAAGGGCGCGACCCCATGATTTTTTAAAGAAATCTCTATGATGTCCTGACCTTCTTTCTGTGAAAAAGAGACATGAGTAATCTGGAATTCATAACCCATTTTTTGTACGTGTTGTTTTGCTGTGCTTATACGATCATTCGGCTGCAACTTTTTAAACATGCCGGAATCTGAAATTTCACTAGCCTAATCTCACTTCTCTTTTCTCTTTTTTATATTTTTCAATTTCTTGCTTGGAAAGATCTCTTCGTTGATGTGAGCGGAAGCCTCATTGAGGTCCAAATCTCCAGATGAATTTTTGTCAGCTCTTTCAAAGAAGGTGTGCAGATGAGCTTTCTTACCTTGAAATACTGCGAATTCTTCTTTCGAAAGTGACCCGTTATCATTGATATCCGCAGCCTTGAACATAGCTTCGGGCGTTTTTCTCGACAACTTCCACCATTCGGTCCTCGTTAAACGAAACTCGAATTCTTTGAGGTTCAATCCACCGGATTTATCTCGGTCGGACTTGGCAAATTTTCTTTTAGTGTGTTTGGGGCTATATTCGAGAGCCTCGTTTGTTTCTGTAAAAGAAACCTGGCCATCTCCATCAAGATCAATTTCTGTAAAAAGTTCAGCCGTGGTCATCTTTAACATTTCAGGAGTGGGATCCACAATTTTATCCGTGTCGTATTTGCCTGATTGGGCATGTAACAATGGCGAATACAAACAGATGAGCAAAATGGTTGTTGTTTTCATAAAAAAGCCTGTTGGTCGACATCACTTGTAGATGTAGTTTCTATTTTAAGTGAAAAGGTTTTGATTGCACCAAGGCATGAATGAAATCTGCCATTAGGTAATTTTGACTTTTGGCCGATGCAATTATTTCAGAAGCCAAGTCTTCATCAGTAAAACCGAAAGGTCGTCCGAGACCATATTCGATAAGCGCTTCGGTGAAGCCACGAGAGAATTCTTCCACCTGCCATTTAGCGATCAACTCACGCAGTTCAAAGAAATCAGAAAATGTCGGGCCGTTGTGGAAATCGCCGGAGCTGTCGATGGGGGTGGCTGTTCTACTGGGCGCCATCTTGCCTTTTCTGTTCTTGGTGTATCGATGTTCCCCGCTGCGCCATTTGCCGGCGGCATCGAAATTCTCCAGGCCAAAGCCAATCGGATCGATCTTGCGATGGCAGCTGGCGCACTGGGCTTCCTCCATATGGGCGGCGAGTTTTTGCCGCTTGGTGAGGGGTTTGCCGTCCAAGCGCGAAAGTTGCGGCACATTGGCCGGTGCCGGGGGTGGTGGCAAGTACATTAGATGACGCAGCACCCAAGCCCCGCGTTCGACAGGACTGCTCTCGATGCCGTCGCTGCCCATCGCATTGATCGCGGCCATCCCGAGTAATCCTCCGCGCGGAGAATTTTTCGGAAGACTGACTTTGCGATAGTGATCGCCCACAACCCCTTTCAAGCCGTAATGAGCGGCCATGAGGCCATTGACGACGACGTAGTCGCTCTTGAGAAGGTTCTGCAGTTGCCCCTGATCCTTCGACCGCAGCAAGTGGAGGATCGACTGGTAGACTTCCTCCCGCGCTGCCGTTCGCGTGCTTTCATCGAATTCGCGATGTCGCCCGACATCAAACTGGAAGAAATCCAATCGCTCCATGTCTAGCCATTGATGAGCGAGACCGGAAACGAAGTGGTGTACTCTCGGGTCCTGAATCAGGCGATCCACTTGTCCGCGCAAGACAACTGGGTCACGCAGCTGCTTCGCTTTCGCCAACTCCAGTAGTTGCGAATCGGGCGGTGAGCTCCAGAGGAAATACGACAGTCGCACCGCCAGTTCGAGATCGTTCAAGGCACGGGGCGCTACGTCCTGTCCAGGCTCTTTCATGAAGAGAAACCGGGGAGACGCCAGAATCATGCTCAGCGGGGTTCGAATCGCCACGTCGAACTTCTTGTCGATCACCAGTCTGTTTTTGTAGACTTTGACCAACGAGTCGATGAATTCGGGTGAGGGTTCGCTCTCTCGAAACGCTTGGACCGCGAATTGGTGAAGAATCTTCCTGACCCGCTTCAACTCCGACGAAGTTCCTCTGGCAGGGTTGGCATCAAAGATCTCCTCAAGAGGACTAGGATCCCCTTGCGGCAGCGGACCTTCGATCTCAACCCAGTCGACCCAGATCGAAGGGGCATGGCCATAACCATTTTCATTCATCAAGGGGTTGAAGAATTTCTTGAGTAAGGGGCCCCACGCAGGCTGACGTTCTCTGATGGCAAACTGCCGCTGGGTATCCTTTTTCACCGTTATCTGGGTTTCGATCAATCCCGGCTTGGCCGGACTGCCGGTCACCTGCAGCGTCTTCAGGGGAAAGCCATTCAGTTGCCCTCTCGAAATCACCTTGGAATCGGGGTGACCCAGTTCGAGGAAGTGACGAAACGCCGGCGCCTCACGGGTGACCCCCGCCTTGATTCGCACCGCGTAGGTTCCGACTGGCATGGCGCCCGGCGGGTTTAGGACGATCATGGTGGAACCGGCCGTCAACTGAATCCAGGTCCCTGTTTTATTGTAGGGAAGATCGGCGTAGTGCTTACTATAGGAAGCATACTTGGGAAAGAACTTCGCAGCATGGCCATAATTCGGGAACCCATGGTCCTTCGGGTTGGGGGCTCCTTTTAGCTTCTTAAGGTGAGGCGCAATTTTACGGTAAAGCTGCCCGCGGTTCCCCTTGGTGCCCAGCCGGGCTTCAAAGCCTTTGTTCTCTGGTAGAGCGAGCGCCTTGTCCATTTCCGCATCCAGTGCCTCATAGCGTTTCAGGTAGTCCTCATTTTTTTTGACTTTCTGTCTCAAAGCAACATTGAGCGTTTTTTCCGGTTCCACGCGATAGACGAAAGGCTTGGCATTTCGAGCCGCTCTTCGCTCATAGAACTCATCGATGGCGTGGCGTCCGAGTTTCAGATACTGCTCGAACTTGTCACTGGAGAGAAAAAGAGAAGCTCCGACCGTATCAAAGTCGCCGGAACTGCCATCATCGGGCAAGAGTTCCTTACCGAGTCGTACCCCCAACAAGCTTTCGATACTGTTCTGATAGTCGCGCTTGTTGAGTCGCCGCATGGTGATCTTGCCACCCGAGTCAGACAGCACTTTGCGGGCGGTCACCATTGTGCGCGACAGATCGTCGAGAAAATTTGCCTTCTCTTTGTTGCCAGGCTGCTGGGAATCTTCCGGCGGCATTTCTCCGGAATTCAGTGCGCCCAGCACCTTCTGCCACATCTCCGCCTGCTCTATCGTTGTGATATGAAAAGGCAAGTGTTCAAGATTGACGTCGCCCTCCTCGGAAGCGGAGTCGTGGCAATCAAAGCAGTGTGCTTTGAAGAAGGCCCGGTGTCTTTCCGGAAGCCGTACTGCGGGCGGTGCGGCTTGCGCGAAGGCGCAGAGATACAAAGTAAGTACGCAGACAATGTGTTCGATTCTTCGTGCGTTCGTGCCTTTGTGTGAGATCATGATGCCTGCAGCTCCTTCACAATTCCTGTGCTGTCGCCGTGACGATCCACATTGACACCGATACCCTGCAACATGGTTAGCCAAACATTGTTTAGCGGTGTGCCTTTATCGAGGACAAGGTTTTGTCCCAGTTTAAGATCGGCACCTCCACCGGAGATCAAGGTCGGTGGGTTATTGAGATAATGAATGGAGCGAATATTGGAACCAAAGGCTAAAGCGACATGATCAAAGAGGCTACTGCCGTCGGCTTCCCTGGTGGCTTTTAATTGATCGATCAACCCAGCCAACAATTCACCGTGCGCCTTGTCCCTCATCTTGGAGGAGATTTCCGTTTCTGAGCCGGCTCTATAGTGACTGATATTGTGAGGGTTACCACTCGCTCCGATACTCGACAGCAGGCGTGAACCGGGCTCGCGGTAGGTGATGACCCGTGTGTTGTCGGTCTGTATTGCGGCCACCATAAGCTTATACATCATCTGAATTTCACTGCGTCCTACCAAGGCTTCCTCAGGTGCATCGAGTGGGGCTTCCGACTTGGGCACGTCCATCCATTTTTCCGATTTGCTCAGTCGGGTTTCGATATCGCGGATACTTTGAAAATACTCGTCCAGCTTGTCGGTATCACTCTTCGTTAACCCTCTTTGCATGTCCTTTGCCTCGATCATCACGGAATCCAGGACGCTACGCTCCTCCGCCAGCATTGCCCGGCGTTGAGCAATCGGTAGATCATCTGCCGCAAAGAGCTTGAGATAGGTTTCCAATGGGGAGTTCCAGGCCGAAAGAGGTTTCCCTCGTTGGTCCCAGGCCAGAGAACTTCCGGGGCCATGTCCATTCCTATCGTTGGCGGCAGTGCCCAGTTGGATTGATGTATAGCGTGTATGCTTTCCAAACTGCGCTGCGGCGACCTGATCGGCGGAGATGGTGTTGGAGAAGGTTTGGCCCGGAGTGCCGTATTGATTCGCTCCCGTCAGCCAATAGGTGCTTCCCCAGTGTGCCTGGCGACTGAATTGATGTTTACAGCCCTGGACGATGGTAAAGTCTTTCTTGTGACGGGCCAAAGGTTTCAGCCCCTCGGGTAGCTTGTAGTTAGAACCTGTATCACTGATGTCAGGAAACCAGGTCTCAGCCGTGACGCCATACCCAATGCCCATGAACATCAGTCTTTTGGGCGGTGTTGCGGGTGCTTTCTCTGCAGCCGAAGCGAATCGCCTGAATCCGATTGATTCGAGCGTGGGGAGCGTGATCAGTGCTCCAGTTCCTCGGAGGAATTGGCGGCGGTTTGATGATGTATTCATGTTGTTGTCCTGATTTGAAAAAGTTGTTTGACTCTGTGGGGCTACTGATCACTTCATCCGGAACGACTCACGAGATTCGCGTGGCAGAACGCCTCCAGGGCGGGCTGGTGGCGAGTAAAAGATTCAATGAAGCGGGTATCGTCTCTTGGTGGAGGCATGGACACTGTGAGTTCTGGTCAAGTCAAACGGTGGAGCTAAGTTTTTGGGGTCGTTCAATCAGCCTAGAGAGTCGTCCCCAGTCCCTGCTCTATTGTTAATTCCGCGAGAATACCCCGCGGTCACAATTTCTTGCGAGAAACTTTCAACAATGGAGGCATCGCAATGCCATGAAATTGTTCCCCCTTAAAAATAAGGGATATTTTGACCGTCTGATTTCGTTGTGTATCCGTAGGCGTATCCATCGGTTACAAATCACAAAAAACGCCTATAAAAAAGGAAAAGGTACTACCCCCGGCAGGTGTCGCATGGTGAAAATATGGTGAAAAGTAATGGGCGACAGTGGGTATCAGAAGGTGAAACGTTGTTTTACTTGTAATAGATAACGAGTTTGAAAATCAGGCCTGACCCCGCCTACTAATCAGCACACATTCTCCATGCAAATTTGATCAACGTTATCAGTTGATTTCTAACAAGCCTTTTACTCGCCTGTTGTAGTAAGCGCTTCTTTCATTTCGTTCTGGGTTAGCTTTTGATCACCATTTTTGTCCCATTGGTTGAATTGTCGAAACACAAGGGAACGTGGATTATTGACTTCTTCTCGTGTGAGCGTTCCATCATGATTTAAATCAAATCGTAATAATATTTGTGGGACAATTTCTGGCCCTAATGTATTTCGTTTTATATTGACTCGTTGGTGTTCTGAGATAATTTTGTATTCATCTTGTGTTATGGTGTCATTTGATGATCGAGAAGCCTTGCGAAAAAGCTCACGAGCAAACTCACGAAATTCAGGAGCAATATCTTCAATGCGAAGGATCCCACTTCCCGTTGAATCGAGAATTCGAAATACGTCAGTCGGGCTTCCCTGAGGTCCTCGTATTCTTTGCGGCTGAAATGGTCTTCCTTGCATAGCATATGAACGAGCAATTGCGGCTTGTGAATCGGTTATAGGTTTGATGCGAGTCGGTATCCGGCCAGGTCCAGCACCCATCATCAAATTATTGTTTTTCTCAAAAATTGTGTGTGGCAAACCAAGAGCGTGGCCTAACTCGTGTGCAAGCACAGCAGGTGTCTGCAGTCCTTTAGGACCCCGCGTTGCAAAATAGACAACACCATCAGGCTTTGGAATAAAAACCCCACCAATTGTTTTTTCAAAGTCCTCCGCGATTACAACATTAAACCCGTTGGCGAGTAGATTCTCACGCTGGGTGTTGGCAATCAGAGCGGGTGCTATCTTTTCACGATTTTGGGAAAGAGCGAGAGCAAACGCTTTGGGCATCTGTGGTGTCATGTTTTGGATCGATTCAATCTCCCAGATGATTGAAGCCTGTTTCCATGTTTCATTGACTGCTTTTATTTGCTCTCGTATGTCGTCATCACTCATCGAACAGTTGAGTCGGGGTTCGGTTGCAGAGCGGAAGCGATGAATACGAACAGGAAGAGTAATGGGTCCATCATCAGCAGGGGCTGAGATGAGTTCACGTGGTTGCAAAAATAACACTGTCAAACAGATCAAAAGGGCAGATAAAGAAAACGGAGTTACCATCGTGAAGACCTGAAAGATCAGAGCTATGTATGTGAAGTTTCTGTGTTAGTTTGATGAAGAGGAATTCAATCGATCTACTAACAAATTGATTTCGAACCGGCGTTTACACCATCTCAAAGCGAATAGAGCTTTTTGATTCGGATGCAAATTTGCCATTCCATCCAATGAGTGAAAATGCTTCTTCTGCTTGTGCTGATTCGGCTGGGGGTATCCATCGCAATTCATCACTCGGTTTAATTATTCTCAACGATAGTAATCGAAGTAGTTCACGTGGATTACTGGTTGTTGGTGGTGCAGAGACATTGACCCATGTGTCTCCAGACTTCTTTTCAACGGTGCCACGTACAGAGTCGACGACGAATCGAACACCAGATACCGATGGAAGCAGTGATGTAGCAAGATTATTCCATGAAAATACAAATGGGTTTGGCCCCGGAACGCTGTTATCAACAATGATTTTTGTCGAGGGAAGCAGTTCTGGTCGTTCAACTCGAGGTAGAGAAATCCCAATATTGACAGTTGGTTTGAGATTTCTGATCCCAATCTCTGTTGTGGTATTAGTTGTTATGAATTGATTATCAGGCAGTTCAACCATTGGGGTATACGCACCGACGGCTGATGAAAATGAAAGATATGAACCAGGAAATTCATATGTTCCGTCACTTGCAGTCGAAGTAATTGGTTCTTCTGTTCTGAGTGACAAAGACCAATTTTCGAGTACATATTCGCGGTTTGGGTCAGGATTCATGACCTCCAGATACCATTCACCATTCGCAGGAGTATTTGTGAATGCGCTGAGATCAACAAGAGACTGCTGTGCACCGGTTTCAACACCCATTGAGATTGTGCTGCTTTTGGTTTCTGTGTCCGAGAGAATGTAGCTTGGTGTCACATGGAGCGATCCATTGTTGTTAAAGGAGCCTCCTTCTATTTTAGTTCCAACAACGGGTACACGAATACCAAGCGGACTCACCAGCGTAAGAAAGAAAGGATTCACTGGTGTTGCATTTGATGTAGGTGTTATTTCATAAGTCAGCTCGAGGTCAATTATTGTTCCCGGCATTTCAGAAACGATAATTGGAGAAAATGCTTTTTTTGGCCAGTAAGAGACATCGCCATAGGGGCCAAAAAAGTTTTGTCCTGGGGGTTTCTCAGGCCATCTATTCGGATTACTCGCTTTCGCACCTGCTTTTACTAATAAAGGCTCAGACTGGTGGAAAGAAATAAATTCATTGTTTGACTCAGGTTGTGGTGCCGCGTCATGAATGCCATTTCTGTTACTGTCTAAGAAGACCTCGTAGCCCGCTAGTGTTCGATCTCCTCGATTCAATCGCCCATCTCTTCCAAAGTCTTCAAAGACCTTCCCCTCTATGGAAATGTCTGCAATAGCAGCGACTGCATCTTTAGCTTGAATGAGTCCTGCACCAGTCGCATAATTAAATTGATCATCAGGGAAATCAGGCAGATGATAGTACGGGTTTGACATGCTAACTGCTGTTTCAGCTAATATTTCATAAATGTCAGAAGGCGTAAGAGATGGGTTAAGCTGAAGCATAAGTGCAGCGACTGCCGCGGTGTTCGGTGCTGCGGCAGATGTGCCTTGGAAATTCGGCAGTAAATTCTTTTCGTAACTTGGATAACCAAAAAAAGTGGTGTTACCTTCTTGTGGTGCAGTGAACTGTGGCTGCTGCCGAATTTCTGGTTCAGGCAATCTGATTGTCTCTCCATGTTTATCTTGTTCAAAAAAGATTGGCGTCCCACCCCAGGAGCTAAACGAGGTTAACAATGGATCTGCTTGGTTGTAGGCGGGTGTGTTCCAATAGGCCGCTGCACCAACAGCTGCTCCAAGTCGAGAATTGTTGTGCCCCCATGCTGTGCTGGAGCCCTGAAAGCCAGATGGTGGGTCAACAGTCACCTGATTTGATTGATTATTTATGACACCGATTCCATTAAGGGTAGCAATCCATTTAAAAAAGGTAGGCGCATCTTTTCCATCATTGCCATGCGGATGATTGTCGCCCTCGAAACCATCCATGTCATAGGTAAAAGCAACAAAAAAGGGCTCTTGTTTTTTGAATGGTGGTAGTGCTGGTTGATTTTCTTGAGCCGGCATGCCTGCAAAGGAAATGACTGCGATTGGGTATTCGTTTTGACTATAGGCTTTTCCGATTGGTTTCTTATGTTCATCGAAAAACCAGACTTCAACTGCGCTGTTATTGGCACCCCAAATTTGATCCCATTGAACAACAAAAGTACTTGTTGGACCGTAATTTGGTATAAAAACTTCCTGGAGGACGTTGATCTCATTCCCCTGAGCAAAGTTATGAAATCGTAGACTCGGATCACTGAGCGCCTCAGTATATTCAGGGGAAGTGCCCGTGTCTGAATCATTCCATTCATCGATGAGGGTACTAGGGGCATGAACCAGAGAAACCTCTGATTGATAACTCACATTACTGTTATTACCTGCAGCACTAAAATAAGCCACGCGTTGGTTCACAGCATCATCGACTGCAAGGCTTATGGGGCCATCTTGAAACCATGGCTCAAGAGGATCATAGATGTCATCAACGATTACCGTGCAACCAAGTTCAACAAGATCATTGATTCGTTCTGCAAACTTTTTTTGAATGTCCATCGCCTGCTGCATGGTCGTTGGATCTTGTCCGAACTTTTTCCAGCTAGAAACATAGAGCTCTGCACCTGGTGCGATTGAATGAACGAGTTGTGCCATCGCACGGCCTTCGTCGTCAGCGTGGTTGTCATCATGAACGACTGTGACATTGTCAGGAAGCGAGCCGTGTTCAATATCGTAGTCTGCCCCACCAAGATAGTTGTAACTTGTGGATATAATGCCTACCTTGACGCCAGAACCATCGACGTCATAACGAGCCCGGGCAACATCAGCGAGCAGGGCAATATCTGCCTGATTAATATTGCCGGAACGATAAACGCCCCCTGGCATTTCGGCTGCAGATAAACACTGTCTCGGTTCAAGTTGTTCTGAGGACAGCACAGAATCATACTGCTTCTGCCCGCATGACGAACGGGTCCGCTTTTTTTTCTTGTGTCCAGAATATGTGATCCAAGAAAACAGATTCATCAAACAAGTCCAAAAAGGTTTTAAGACCCCCTACCCACATCTACCTGGTACAAGCATGACTCTTAAAGTAGATGGGTGCAATCTTTTGTTGCATCAATTCTCTTTGTGAGGGAACAACGCGGGTGAATATGCGGGCTTTAACTGTTTTGCAGATCTTGCTCGGCACTTTTAGAAGTGTTTTCAGCAGCGTTATCGTCATGGATTTGATTCAATCCATTTTCTAAAAGAACGACACCCTATGCATCCAGGCTATCGATTTCGTCACAGTTCCCTTGATCTTGATTTGGGCTGTCCTTGCAATGATAAGGCTTAACAAAACTGCAGCTATGCAAGACGATCCACCTGAAGAAGAGGAGTTCGGCGACATGTTGGACGATGCACCATCAGCCGGGCCGCACATGCCAGAGGAATAATAAAGGGCGGCAACGAATAAACGCCATCAAATCTATACGGGACAGAAACTTTCGTTCAGCGAAGTATAGAAACCACAGCAGGATGAAGACTAAGGCGTTGGAATAAAACACGTTTGCCCACAGATTGCACACACATGTGTGCTTTTGGCGAAGATCACCGTCACTTGTGGAAAAAGTAGTACCCCGGCAGGAGTCGCATGGTGAAAAACATGGAGAAAAGTTTATTTGGCAACAGAAGGCCAAACTTGCTTCACTCGCAATACATAACAAGTCTTCATTTTTGGCCCGACTCTGACCACTAATCTTCCGCACAGAATTGAATAAGGTAATCAATTTGCCGAGTTGTAAACTATTTCTCCTCGAATGATCGTTTGAAGGGGCGAGATCTCACGAATCTCATCAACTGGCACAGTCATATAGTCACGATCAAGCACAACGAGGTCAGCCCACTTACCAACCTCAATACTGCCTAAATCATTTTCTTTAAATAATAGAAAAGCGTTGTTTCTAGTATGAGCAGTTAACGCTGCTTGACGAGACACCGTGTTTTTAATTGATTGTTTATTTGGGAAAACTTTTCCACTGGTCACCCACCATAATGAATGGAAGGGATTGATAGTTGAAACAACAGTAGAATCAGATCCAAGTCCCCAAACGATACCGCTGTCCTGTATTGATGCGATTGGAGGGGAATCACGATTATCCATTGCTGGCTTTGCTGTTTTATTATGAACCGCAATCGTAAGGCCAAGTTCTTTTGCCCGCTCTATGCTCTCATTTGAGATTAAGTCACAGTGTGCAATTGTCCAACGAAGATCTTTCATCAAGTGATCTTTGTTAATTACCTCAGCAATATCAAGAATTCGGCTTGCTGTAGAATCTTGCATCGCGTGTTCGTGAATATGCCAGCCGCCCTCAGCTGCATATACAGCAATTCTTTGAAATTGCTGCCAGACGTCATCATCATAAAGACTCACCCGCATTGAACTGTCGTGCAATGGGTTGTAGGTGTGCTCACCAATACCAATAAGTCCAAACCAGTCATTGTTTGATCTTGGTTCTGAAGATTTGATGAATGTCAGAGCTTCGTTGACTTCTATAGGATTATTTGCTCGATATCGCAAAGAATGGAAAACCCGGACAGTCAATTCGTCTTGTTCAGCAAGAGTCTTGACGGGGTCGAAGTTGCCGTCGGTTGATCGTCCGACGTCATAGACGGTGGTAAGTCCATGGCTATTGAGAACAGAGTTAAAGAGAATAATGTCTTCAACACGCTCACTTTCGGATCGACTTGGAACATATGTTGTGGCCTGGTTGATGATGGTTCTTGCACCTCCAGATCGACGAGATGAACTGCGTCCAGTTTGTGAACGTCCTCCGCTTGATCGATTGGAACGGCGTTGCGTATTGGGAAAGTTGTTTTGCTGCCCACTGTCCCGACCGCTATCGTTTTGCGATTGTGCTAATTCTTGTTCGGCCAAGCTATTCATATAGGCTTTGCTATATGATTTTTGAATAAACACGGGATTTACAGGTGCTGCGGCATCAAGTTCTTCGGTTGTAAATCCTCCTGGTGTGTCAGCAAACTGTTGCTCATTCCAGCCACCAAGTACGAATACCCATTGCCCCGGCTTAATTTCCTTAGCTCTTTGACTAATTATATTGAGTGCTTTTTTTCGAGATGTTACGCCATCAATTCTGGCTTCAAAACGCCACCTCGAAGCGCCTCGCATGTAGTGCATATGATTGTCGATAAGGCCAGGAATAACAGTGTGGCCTTCAAGATCACATCGATTTGTTTGGTCTTCAGAGAGTCCGAGAATTTCAGCATTGTTGCCAACGGCAACAATGCGTCCATCAGAAATCGCGATTGCTTCGGCTACTGAAAACTGTGGGTCTACAGTAAGAATTTTTCCATTAAAAAAAATAGTGTCGGGGGGATTTGTGGCCGCGGTGACACTGGCAATAGAAATACACAGGAAAGCAGACGCCTTCAGTAGATATATCATTAATTCATCCAAACTAGTTTATGAGATCGTCAGGCATTAAACATTTGTCGTTGAGTAGAGGATTATTGTGTCTTGGTGTCAATAATTTGAGCACCGAGTAGTTCTTCAGCTTTGAATTACCTTCGGCTGCTATCCGTCCAGCCATGTTCCACACAAATGTGTGGAGGACGTACTTTCACCCGTGCTACAGGCAAAACCAAGTACCCCAGGCAGGAGTCGCACCTCTCAAAACACGGAGAAAAGTTTATTGGGCAACAGTGGGCAACAGAAGGCCAAACGTTGTTTCACTCGTAATAGATAACAACTCTTCATTTTTGGCCCGACTCCGCCCACTAATCTTCCACACATTCTCCACACAGAATTGAACAAGCTCACAGTTTGATTTTTAACAGCCGTTCAACACAGCACTCTACAACTATCACCCTCAATATTTTCTTTTTATATAGAGGGGTGGTTACTTTCAAAGGGTTGTGAATGGGAGCAATTTTGACTTGAAACGGATTCTGGGGGTGACGCGTTGATTTTCTGAAGTGTTGAAGAGTAGTCAATTACTAGAGCAATTCTATTACACGTAAACTTCATAGCGGGCAGCCATTTGTTTCATTTTGTTTGGCTACATTTGAAAATTGACAAGCATCGGATGAACTTTCCAGCAACGCGCACTCTTTGACGAAATCCAACCAGGCTTTGGTACCGCGCGTCCTAAGAAAGCAGTTCCGAAAGGCTGCCAGTGCTGTGACTAAACCGGTCGAGTGGTACACCGGCTTGCTGAACAAGTGTCAGCCAATAATTGGCAAGCGGTGTGTCCTTTTTTTGTAACACAATATGTTCGCCGTACTTCAGATTGGTTGCTGCACCACCGGCATAGAGGGCGGGGCACCCTTTCAATCCGTGGCCGGTTCTCAGATTGGAACCATAGCTGATCAGAGTGGACTGAAAGAGATTCTGGCCGTGGATGTCATCGGTTTGCTTAAATAGATCGATCAGGCCCGCGAAGAGTTCCATGAACATGACATCCTTCTGCTGTGAAGCCTCTCGCCGACGAGGGTCGAGGTTATAGTGAGACAGCGAATGTGCACCGAGACTGAAATCCCAACTCTTCAAGATCGAGCTAATAGGTTGGCGATATGTGATTACTCGCGTCGAGTCAGTTTGAAATGCCGCGACGATTAATTTTTGAAAAGTCTTCAGCGATGCAAGGCCATCCATTGCGTCCTTCGGTTGTTTCAGTGGCGATTCAGGCTTCGGCGTATTCGCCCATTCAACTTCTCGACTGATACTTTGTTCGATCTGGCGAATCGATTGCAGATAGTCTTCCAGCTTTCTCTTATCTGTCTTACTGAGATTTTGGCTTGAAGATTTGAGATCAGCAACCATGCCATCAAGAACACTTCGTCGTTCAGCGAGACGGAATTCACGCTCTGCATTTGTTTCCTTATCTTGACCAAACAACTGATGGTAAAGATCCAATGGGTTGGTAACACCGGGAATCGGATGCCCTTTATCAGACCACGAAAGTGACAGCCCAGGACCATGACCGTCATTGCCGGATGTGTCACTGATTGGAATAGTCGGGAAACGAGTGTCTTGACCGATCTTGCGAGCAATCACCTGATCGAGTGAGATCGAATTATGAAATTTGTTGCCTGGGGTGCCACTAACATTTGCTCCTGTTAGATAAGACGTACTGCCGCCATGCGCGTTGGTTGCACCAAGGTTCGTCAGATTCGACACCATAGTTATGTCGTCACGATGTCGCTCCAATGGCTTCAGGCCTGGAGTGAGCCCAATGTCTGCAAAGCGACCAGCTTCAGTTGGAAAAAAAGTTTCCTTGGTAAAGCCGTACCCGCAGCCAATCATTAGAAATCGCTTTGGTGAGGGTAGAGAAGTCTTCGCGAAGCCGACAGATTCCATCAACGGAATAGCCAGTGCGGTGGATCCTGCTTTGAGAATTGTACGACGGTTGTAAAGGGTGATGCTCATATTTGTACTCAGTAATTACCTATCAGCTCGACGGAAAACAGGATGATTAACAATTGTGAAAATCAAATCACCAGTTCGCAGCTCTTCTTGTTCAGCTTGAGCACAGATCTCATCAACAACCTGAGTATCTGCAAACTCAATATGACGCCCCAGTCCGTAAGACAACAGGCCTTCGGTAATGGATCGGGTAAGCAGGTGCTTTTCCTTCATCAATCCGGCTCGGAATTCTTCCAGATTTTTGAAGACATGGCCGTTGTTAGGAAAAACTCCATCTGCACGGATCGGGATTTGCTTTGGCCTGCCCTTTCCGGATTTCTTGCCGATGTTGCCAACTGTTTCGTTTTCGCGCCACTGGCCCAATAAATCAAAGTTTTCCAAACCAAATCCTAATGGATCGAAACTGCTATGGCATGAGGCACATTGCGCTTTCTCACGGTGCAAAGCAAGGATCTCCTTCACTGCCAGAGGTTTTTCGCTGGCCAGTGCAAGCTCAGGAACATTCGGTGGAGGGGGCGAAGGTTTTCGATTCAAAAATTTCTCCATGACCAGTGCACCACGAATAATCGGAGATGAACGTTCTCCGTTTGATCCCATCGTGAGAAATGCCGTCATTCCGAGCAGTCCACCACGCGATACTCCAGCAGGTAAAGAGACCTTTTGGAATCCGGCGTTTGCGTTTGGTAGTTCAAGTCCGTAATGAAATGCCAACAAATCATTGATGACAATAAAATTTGAATCAATTAACGTAGTGAGGCCGAGATTCTCTTTGACCATCGTGTCAAAAAAGTGTTGCACTTCAAGCCGTGCTGACTCACGAATGCCACTGTTGAACACAATGTGCTGAGTTTCATCAATGGCGATATTGTCAAACCGCTCTAGATCAGCCCACTGACTGAAGAAGCCTTCTGACAAAGCCCAACTATTGGGTGACTGAAGCATACGATCTACATGCGTTTTCAGTGCTGATGGATCGGACAGTTCACCACCAGCTGCTGCCTGCAGAAGCGTTTTATCAGGCGGACGACTCCATAAAAAGTATGACATCCGATTCGCAAACTCCAGATCGCTGAGGCGTCCATCCGAGCCTACTGCAGTATTTTCCATCAGGTACAGAAAACTGGGGGAACTTAGAATCATCGCCAATGGAGTTTCCAGTGATTGCTTGATCGTACGACCATTGCTGCGATGTAGCCGGTACATACTTTGTACGCGTTCGACGAACTCAGGTGCTGGCTCACGATGACGAAATGCTTTTGTCATGAATTCGTTTAAGAAACGAACTGCCCGTTCATCATTCTCTTGTTTTTTCTTTACACTTGTTTTTTCTGTTTCCTGCGTGGCATTGCCAAGCGTCGCGTGATAAGTGGATTCAAAAGAAGCAGGACTACCATAAAATGGTCCCTCACGTTCCATTCGGTCGACCCAGATCGATGACTCGGGCTCCTTTCCTTTTCCATCAAGGTTCTTGTAGTAGATTTTAATATTTACTGCGGCTTTATTTTCCTTCACATCAAAGCCACTCTGTCCTTCAGTCAGGAACGGACGGAACTTCACTTCATGTATCACCGAAGACTCTGGAGAACCTTTAATCTTTAGATAGCCAGCGGTTCGTTCACCAACCTGCATTTTGGCAAACTGTCGAATCGACGGTGGTGAACCGTTCAGACCCGCGATTACGCGATACGTATAGGAAGCCCTCGGATCTACCTGCTCTTTGGTGTGAATCGCTCTGCTGTGGTTGCGTCCTTCCAGCAGGAAGACGCCTTGATCGGCATATGGCTTGGCCAGGTAACGCTTGCGTCCGCCTGCCCGAGGATCATAACGCTTGATAAACAACTGAAACTGTTTTTCATCATCAAGTCCCAAATCTTTGAAGGTAGCACCCTTCTTGATGCGAGCCATCTTTTTTTCATAGTCGTCGATGTAAGATTGTGTTTTGGAGTTAGCTCGCTCCGGCTCAGATTGATGTACTTGAGCTCGTTCACGAGGCTGATCAACCCAATCGAGAGCGACTTTCACAATCGTTTTTGCCGCCGAAAAGTAGTTATCAAATTGGTAGCTTGAAAACTGTTGGTCGTGGCCAACCGTGTCGTAGCCTTCCGCGATGTCATCCGGTGGCAACAAGTCCTCCGGCACGCGCAGGCCGAACAACTGATCAATAGTGTATTTGTACTCGCGACGATTCATACGACGTAGCACAACATCACCACCGGTCTCTGACAGACGCTTCTTCGATTCTGTAAGTGCTTCGGTTAAATGAGCCAACACTTTTTGCAGTTGCTCTTCTGTCGGTGCAGGCTCATCTTCAGGCGGCATCTCACCGAGGTTCAATACATCAAGCACTTCCTGCCAGTGCAAGGCCGTATCGTTATTCGCAATCTTGAACTCAAGAGTATCCAGCCGCGTTTCGCCATTCTGTTCTTTTGGACCGTGACACCGTGTGCAATGTTCATGAAGAAAGCCAGATAGGATTTCAGAATCCAATATAACGGCATGAGAATCATGTTCTAGTGAATTCGATGTGTAAGAAATTTCGTTGCCGAACCCGGAAACAAGGGACATCAGCGAGACGACAGCAGCTGTAATGAAACGTTGAAACATCAGTCAGACTTTGAAGATCGATACTGCTCATATACACGTATCTCATGGAACTATGTCGTGCGTGTATCTCTATTATAGATTACCGATTTCTCTTTTTTTAATAATGCTATGTATCCAGTTTTCTATTAGTCTGATTTTTCTCTCGTTTTCTCCAACCCATTATTAATAGAGTGAGTAAACGTTTTTCTTAATGAGTCTTAGTACTGTTAATCCTTTGGATTATTCCGCGTCAATCGAAAGCAAATCGACACAATTTCGACACATTTTTGTCGAATTAGCAGCTTTCCACTACAAGTTCTTTTTATGACACTGAATTTAGTGACATTCGTCTGCTTGATTTTTACGACATTCATGGTCGCGAAAGCCTCAGACTATGAGCCACTCCTTACCTTTCCTGACAACCAACCTCAGTTTGTCGATTTGACTGTAAATGATTCATTACGGGATCGAGACATTCCACTCCGTGTTTATTTTCTACAGAATTCTCAAGCAGCGCCAGTGATCTTGTTTAGTCATGGACTCGGTGGTTCTCGTGAAGGCAGTGGCTACCTTGGCAGGCATTGGGCTGCACGAGGCTATGTTGTGGTATTTCTTCAGCATCCCGGAAGTGACTCATCTGTATGGAAGGACGAAGCTCCCTTAAATCGAATGAAGGCTTTACGCGAAGCTGCAAGCGCGAAAAACTTTCTATTGCGCGTGAAAGATATTCCCGCAGTTCTAGATCAGCTAGATAAATGGAACAAGATGGAAGATCATGCACTTGCTGGGAGGCTTGATCTTAGCAAGGTTGGTATGTCTGGCCATTCGTTCGGCGCGGTAACGACACAGGCTGTCAGCGGACAAGCGACTCGATGGGGAAAGGAACTTTTCACCGACTCTAGAATATCCGCGGCTCTTATTATGAGCCCAAGTAGTCCAGAACTTGGCACACCTGAATCAGCGTTTGGAAAAGTTACTCTTCCTTGGATGCTCATGACTGGTACGAAAGATATTGCGGTTATTGGCAATGCGGACATGAAATCTCGTTTGGAAGTTTTTCCTGCATTGCCACCAGGCGGAAAATACGAGTTGGTGCTTTTTGGTGCCGAACATTCGGCTTTCACAGAACGAGCTTTGCCGGGTGATAATGAGCCACGAAACCCAAATCACCACAGTGTTATTTTGTCGCTTAGCACCGCTTTCTGGGATGTTTATCTCATAGGGAATACTTCGGCAAGGGAATGGCTCGATGGTGACGGCCCGAAATCTGTTCTAGACAAGCAGGACAAGTGGCAGAGAAAGTGATCTTGTTAGCTTTAAACTTCGTGCACTTGATTCGTGCTGACCTTTCCCCCCGGCATTTTCTCGAACAAACATGACGCTTCCTGATCAGTCACAAAATCAGTGTCAGATTGACCATCGAGAAGGTATTTCGACACAGTTTCGACACAATTGTGTCGAATTGGCAAAAAACGCCTATACGTCTGAAAACCAAGTACCCCCGGCAGTATTCGAACCAGAATTTTTCCATTGTTTTTACTTTGGTCAAGTCTGGTCATCGTTGGTCATCGTTGGGCAAAACCTAACAAAAACAAACACAATCAATCTGTATCAACCACTCCTGCCCAAACCATACCAACGATGCCCGTACCCTTTTTCGTACCCGTTTACTATTCGTGGTGTGGCGTTGATCAGTAGGTAATGAAAGAGGGATTTTTCACAGAGCAATTGATCACACCTATCTCTTTTCGAAATAGATTTTATGTGAGTGTGATTGGTTCCTATGGTCCGAGCAATAGCAACCAACAAAAAAAGCTCGATCATGATTCTATGCTAATTTCGCACAGCCCATGTATTCAGATGAACCTCACACGCACGGTGTCAAACTATGGACACTGTTTTCTTGTAACACAGTTTGTCGTGCTAAATGATTCACTCTCAAGAAGAAGTTTTGGGTGTAGATCGTTTTAACGTAGCAAGGAACGCAGCGGTTCAAACATACGCAAAGAAAACATCACTTGATTGGCGGCAAAACCAAAACTTTGTGGGCCCACAATCCCATCGTTAATTGTCCAATCATTGAGTTGATAGTAACGATAGCTAACATCAAAAGTAACCTGATCGTTAAGTTCGTATATGAGTCCACCGCCAGCTTGCCACGCAAATGCATTCCCTTGAATAGTTTCGAATGGTCCCGGGTCTCCCAGTGATTGAAAGCCTATTGTTAATCCACCACCACCAATTCCACCACCACCATAAATTCCAAAGTTATTCGTAAACATAAAATCACGCCACAGGTTCGCCATTACAGACCAATTTTCTGTTGCGGTCATACGAATTGGTCCTAGGGGGTCATTATCATACGGCTCGCCAAAGAAATCTCTTTGCAGCCACTCAGCTTCGAGGCGTAATCTTCCCCGGTGGCGTTCGAAAGCAATACCGCCAGCTATTCCAGCAGTAAATATATTTTCAGAGTCAGAAGCTGTCCCACCGGGAACACGTACATTTGTGTCGGATAGGGTTGCAGCAGAAACACCCCACAGCCCAGTAATATAAAAGCGTCTGCAGTTCGGCCTGGTGGAGCAAGAAACATTTTCAATAGGTACGTCACAGGCATCAATAATTGATGGAATGTCTTGAAAACTTGTGAGATCAATTTCTGAAAAAGAATTGTCTGCTTTTGCTAAGCCAGTAACTGCCAGCACGCCTAAGATCAGTCCGCCTATTTTTCTCACAGTTGCTCTCCGCCAAGAGTAAGGATTATCAGTGCCTGAAGAAATAATCGGATTTTTTAATCTTTAACTAAGTGGATATTTTTAGGGGCACAATGATTGGCCTAATCGTTAACGTCCGGCGTGCTTTTGCAAATTCCCTGCTGAGTTGCTGCTCCATATATGCAGGAGAAAGCATCGATTTGCGGGAGGAAAACGCGATTAAGCAGCCTCAAACCGGGTCAACTCATACGGTTTGGGCACCGTTGATGTCGGGCTGCGTACGCAACCTCGTACCCAAAAGGGTACGAATCATAAAAAACCCCTATACGTCAGGAAACTGAATACCCCCGGCAGGATTAGAACCTTCGCGGAACTTTTCCAAGTGTAGTGTTTTGGTCAGTCTCTCAAACAAGATATTGTGTTTCGCACTTGTTTTATAAAGTAAGCATCAAAAACAGCGAATCCAACGCGAACCATTTGCACACATTTTGCACACACGTTTTCAAACAAGCTCACCATTTGCGTTCTAACAAGTGTTCAAGACGACACTCAACGTGCACGAAGTGTGTCTTAAAAAGGGGACTTTGCTATTCGCTGCGGAAAATAGGAGACTATTAGTCGCACTTATCCAGAAAGCGGTGAAAACTTGCAGGCTCCTCCCATGATTCGATTTGTGTGTGTCTGTTTGACCTTTGCCGGGATGTTTGGCTCTGTTCGAGCGGCTTCCGACAAACGATCGGAAGCGATGCCGTTCGGTAAAGGCGGGCAGAAAAAGATGCTCTATGATCGGCGGCAACGCCCCCAGGCGGTGTATCTGGATGGCAAGGTGCACTTGGTGTTTAACGGAGGAGGTAAGGACGGCGAAGATCCCAGTTTCAGGACCACTCCCATGGCATCAACGTACGATCCTGAAACACGTTCATTTTCAAAGACGGTCACGTTGGGAAAGCGAAGCAAGGACCATCACTATGGTCCGGTGATCTGGGCAGACGATTTTGGCCATCTTCATGTACTGTCTGGCTGTCATCGAACACCGGGAACACATTTGATTTCAAAGAGGCCGGCTTCGATCGGCAAGAGCCTCGAGGACTGGAGAGTGGGTGCCCAGATTGGAGAAAGTATTTCCTATCCTGCGGTCTACAACATCGAAGGCGGCAAGGAGATAGTCTACTATCGGGTCCTCGGTCATGTTGGCTACTGGACTTACAGCGTGACCGAGGATGGAGGAGAAACCTGGCGAAGGCCTGAAGAGGCTGTGACAGATATGGATGTAGGGGGGCGGTTTGAGTGGTCTTCATACCAGACGAAGTTGTTGAGTCAGGATGGCAAGACGCTGCACGTCGCATTCATCGTTTATGACGACTGTAAATTTGAAGATCCTGACCGGGCCATGTCGGATCGACTCTACAATCCGCGCTACCGGGAGAAGACGGGGCAAGATTGGAAATACAATCTCTATTACTTTCAGATTGATTTGGCTTCTGGACACGTCATGAACTTTGAGGGCGAAACGATGAAGACGCCGATCGACGTGGATTACGCCGATCAGAATTGTCTCATTTGGGACACGGAGTGGCGGGGTTCTGGCGTGCCTCCAAGTATAGTGCTAGACGAGAAAGGTGACCCGGCTTTTCTCCATGTGTTGTCCGGGAATGATTCCAAGCAGGAAGCTAATTACTTTTATGTATTCCATGATGGAAAGGGGTGGCAAAAGAATTTGATCACTGAATCCACACACCAATGGAACAGCGGCCACCTGAGGAGAGAAGAAGATGGGACCCTGGTCGCCTTCCTCGTGGTGGGGGATGAGTATTTAGAATCCGATGGTCTGATGGATAGTCACGGGGGAGGCCGAATTGAAGAGTGGCGATCTTCCGATCAAGGGATGACCTGGAAGCGTGAGAGAGATCTCACCCCAACTGCGTCAGAGTTCTTCGGTTGGCGTTTCAATAATATCCAGCCCGTGACGAAGCCCGGTGGTGAAATTGTTCCAAAGATGCTGCTGTTCTACGGCTGGGGAGATCCCTATTCTCCGCAGGCAAAAGCCTTTCTGATCGATGAGACTCGATAAAAATTGATGGGTCTGTAAGTCTCCTTGAGACGTAGACTCAGTTTAAAGCCATTTATAATAGGGTGTTATCTCCACTATTCTCTATTTAAAACAAGAGAGAATAGTCTTTCGGTGAACTGTTAGGTGTTGAAATAAAACACGTTTGCACACAGATTGCACACACATGTGTGCTTTTTAGTTTGTTTTGTGGATCCTATACACTTTTCCATTTTGAAGAACTTAAGAGTGGTAACCTTCTTGCTATCTTGTCATGTATACCTTGGCTGGTAAGTCTTCTGTGGGCATTTTCTCTCACATTGGTAAGTAAACAGCCGGAGACTCACAGTAAAACCGCTGAGACAAATGCACATACGGGACAGATTGATATTTACTGTCCATTCTGTAATCAAAAATTAGGCATGAGTCGTGAAAAGTTTTATGCAAGTTTGGGGAAGAGAACTAAATGCCCAACGTGCCATAAGCTTATGACACTCTCTATAGACTTACTGTCCAAATAAAAAAATAACGGCAACGAATAAACGCCATCAAATCTATACGGGACATAACCTTTCGTTAAGCGAAGCAAAGAAATGATGGAATACGAAGCAGACCAGACACCAGAAGAGATCGTGGAACACTTGGGCGAATTGGGTCTCAATCCACAAGACGATGATGTGTCAGACATTCTGGAGTTTTTGTTGGCGACGTAGCCACGACACCACCAAATCCATACAGGGGGGAAAAGATGATACTTAACATATGCACATTGAATCAGTTTTTCGCATGGTATCGTTGTATCAGGTTCACCGCAATTATCTGTTGTTACCTCTTCTGTTCGGATTTGGGAATTCAAGTCGCTCAGGCCCAGCCTCGCGGGTCCGGGGGAGCTGGACGACCTGCTCGTAATCAAGGAGTGTTACGCAACGGGGATGATGCCCCAGATTTTTCACTCCTTACATACGATGAATCTCAGGTCATTACCCTTTCTAATCTTCGTGGGAAACCCATTGTATTAGTGTTTGGTAGTTGTACGTGTCCCCCATTTGTCCGTAGCACATCGATGATAAATTCACTTTACGATGAGTATCATAAAGACGTGCACTTTCTCATGATTTACATTCGAGAAGCTCATCCCATTGGTGGGAGGGAGGTGCCAAATAACCAATTTACGGTGAATGCTCCAACGACACTCAGCGAGCGTTGTGCTTTGGCCAAAGATTTTAATGATCGAATTGAGATGCGGATGCCAATAGTTGTCGACACCATTGATGATTCTGTGGCGGCTATCTATGCCCCATGGCCGAATCGTCTGGTTGTTGTGGATGCAAATGGGAAAATTGTTGATGTAGGCATTGCTGCCGCAGGAGGGACTCGGGAGTCAAGCAGGCAGTTACCAGCCCTTTTGGATCATCTTTTGGAAACAAAAGATGAGGAAAAATGAGAATGAGGTGCCTGGTATACAGGTAAAGGTGACCCATCAAGCCATCAGTTCCATGCGGGGAGGAATGATGAGATTATTCATTACTGCCATTCTGGCTCCCCTTACTTTGGTTGGGTGTTCGCATGAGGTAACGGTTGCGGATTTAGAAAGTTTCGAAATCACAGTGAGTACCCAGGACGATGTTCTACGAAAGGTCGGACAGCCGAACAAGAAGTTAGATGCTGGAGACCTCATTGTGTACGCATACAAAATCGATGGCGAAGAATATGTTCTAATTTTTGTTAATACACCTGATGGATATAGATTTCTGAAGACCTCTAAGCTAAACGATGAATTTCGAAATTATTTAAAAGAAAAGTATGAAAATCTTACAGAGGAACCGTTTCCACTGGCTTGGCAATAACTTAAAAAGAGCGGCAACGAATAAACGCCATCAAATCTATACGGGACATAACCTTTCGTTAAGCGAAGCAAAGAAACCACAGCAGGACGAAGGCTAAGGCGTTGGAATGAAACATGTTTGCACACAGATTGCACACACATGTGTGCTTTTGGCGAAAATCACCATCACGTGTGGAAAACTAAGTACCCCCGGCAGGGGTCGAAGGTATCAAAACACGTTGTTTACTGATTGGTCAGGAAAGGTCAAAAGGTTTGTTTTCGCTTGAATAATATAACAAGTCGAAGTTTGACCGAACCTGACCAGTTAGAAACCTACACAATTCCTACACAACTTTTCAAACGCCTCGCAGGTTGAGTTCTAACAAGCGTTCAAGATAACACCCAACAAATATTACCCTCAATATTTTCTCTTTATATAGAGAGGGTGGGGTTTTATCTTCAAAGTGTTTTCGTCCCATCGCGGCATGAAAATCGCGGGTGGCTAAGGCATCTCTCGGAAGACTATTGAGAGAGTAAGTAAATTATTAATGAGAATATATGTACGCAATTCAGACGTATATCTAAGATTCAACAAACTATCTTTGTCGGTGTCTTAATTCATTTGTAATAACTGTGACAAATTCACAGATGTACCATTGGGCAGTGTAATAGCCTTCTTTGCGTCACCAGACTGATAATAGATAGTGACTCGATCACGAAAATATCCTTTGGGATTCCTCACGCTCAGCCCTACCGAGCTAATTACAGTCGAACCTTTACTAGCGACAATTGCTTTTACCTGACCGGTAACATCCGTTGCAGCCTTTCCGGTACCCAGAGTCGCCTTAAAAACCTGTACAGATTCACTCGCAAATGTAAGCGTTGTTAAGAGACACAACGTCAATGTCACAATGATTTTTCTAATTACCTGATTTCCGTACAGCACGTAGTCAACTCCTTTATTATTTATGATGCTAGTAACGAGCAGATTTTCTTAGTGAAGCAAGTTTTTTTCGTTGTTTTCTTGCTGATTCGGCTGCAAAAACACCGGTGTTTATCCCTTGCACTGCTAAAAGCAGAATGACACCAGTGCATAACCTAATCCAAAATACCTTTCAGAGGACGAGGTTTTCCGGGGTTCCTCGGAGGTCTCGGAGGTGGTCGCTCTCCAATGTTGTATCCAGCAGAAAGACTATGGAGATAGCTATTTGGTTCAATAATTGTCCAGCCCGCATAAAAACCACTGCTGTCTGTTATCTTTCGCATTGCCGAATATGTTTCAAATGAATTCGGTTCAACTAAGTATCTGAGATACCATTTCACTTGCATGTTGCTAAAGATTTCACGAAGTGCTTTTTCGGGTCCTACACTATATTCTTCCTTTGGAACAATCTCTACTCTTATCTGCCTCCCGGCACGAACCAGCTTAAGATCAAAGTGTTTATTCTTAACAGGCTCTCTATTGAATTCATGAATCAACTTCATTGCCTGTGATTCATTCGCAATATAATTTCCCTCACCTACATCTATCTTGTGCTTATCTATGATCAGCTTCAGTTGATTTGCGATTGCCGTCTCCATCTGTTTGCCTGGGTCAACAAAAGGAATAACTTTTCCATTGCTAACAAGTACTGTTCTCTGCTGAAGAAGTGGGTTCCCATCTTTATTGCGTGGCAAATCCTTTGGTGACGTTGGATGTACTGTTGCCACGCCTTCTGAGTTCACGAGTAGAGGCGCCTTTCCGCTAAGTGAATCCACCACGGGCGCTCCATTTGGCAAAATACCGACAATAAGCCGCTTTTCATTTGTCTTCTCATACTGATCGACTACTTTCTTTGCTGCTCGATATGAATCCACCCCTTCCGGTCTGATAAGAAACACAATTATTGTGTTACGTCTTCTGCGAAGTATTCCTTCTTTTCCCAAATGTGTCAGAACGTAGTCCATCAATTTTTTAAAGGAATCAGCAGTACTAACTTGATCTACTGGTATTTTTATTGGCTCTTCAGTTTCAAAAATCTTCTTATAGTCGAAGTCATTGGGCATTATGATAAGTTCATTTTTACCTACCTCGACGAACAGTGGACGGCGAATGCCACCACTACCAATATTCCTTGTTGGTGCGATAACTAAAGACGTTATCTCAGAAGGAGTATTTCTCGGTTGGTCTACGGAGTAGTCAGCTGCTTGAGTGCTGCTCTTCCCATTAGTAGCTTTTTCTTGAAGGGCAAGTAGATTGCTCTTCATCTGGTCTTTGCCTAAGTTCTCAGTTTTCTTTTCTTCTACATCAGATATTTTTAATGACTCACTTTGTGTTTTTTCTAAGGCGGTTAGCTGTGCCTCTTTCTTAGCCAAGAGTTCTTCTAGTTGATCTTTTTTGACTACTAAGTTTTTCGACATCCTTAATCAACCCCCCGAGCTTCTGTTTTTCCTCAAGAAGCTCTTTGTTTTCTTTTGTTACTCGGTCAAGCTCTGTCCTGTTTATTAGATTAGGTGGAGTAACTGATTTTGTTGAATTGGAAAAGCGTCCCGCTACAAAACCAATAAATAACAAGAAAGCGCAAGCGGCTAAGATTAAATACTTATTTTGAAAAATTAAATCTTGTTTATCTTCTTTTGAATTAGTTTCATTTTTTTCCTTATTCGATCTATTTCTCTTTTGCTCAGGCCGAGCCGACTTATTCTGAGAATTAACTGGTCCTTTTTTCTCGTCAGATTTCTTGTGTCTTTTATCGGTTTTAGAACGTTCTCTTGTATTCGATCTTTTTGAGCCATGTGTTTTTTGTGTAGTTCGGTTGTCTGTCTTAAATCGAATTGTCTGAAGTATTTCAAATGCCTTGTTGACTCTTTTAATTCTTAACTCAGACTCGCGGAGGCGGATAGGATCGTTCTGGTGTTTATCTGGATGCCACTTAGTCACCAGTGTTCGATACGCTTTGCGTACTTCTTCCTCGTTTGCACCCGCAGATAGACCTAACTCACGTAAAGCTTGTCCTGTTGTCATAATGGAACACCTCGCTAGTGGAGTTGACTATCGTTAATTATGCAGGACCAAGTGGAAATCCATAGATGATATGGTTAAAGATTGTTTGAAGCAAAGAATTGAATCAGCCAAGTAGCAGGAGAAAGCACGCCCACCACTTGGCTGATCAAACAAACCAACTAGGAGTTGGATTCTTAAACACCTGCACCTTGTGGCGTTTGCGTCACAGTGGTTGTTTCAACAACTTCAGCAGGTGGAGCAACTGGCTCAACGTCTTCGGTTCTTATTTCAACTGTTTTTGACATACCCATTGTCATTTCTCCATAGAAAGTAAGTTTGTTTGAATACTTCCTACGGAGATAGAAATAGGCAGTTCACGTATGGCTTCGCATATCCAATTCAGACACTTCTGATTCTTGCTATTCGCTTCGGGAAATAAGAGACTATACGTCGCAGTTATCCAGAAAGCGGTGGGGAGAAACTTTCGTTAAGCGAAGTATAGAAACACAGCAGGATGAAGCCTAAGGTGTTGGAATAAAACATGTTTGCACACAGATTGCACACACATGTGTGCTTTTGGCAAAAGACGCCAATACGTGTCGAAAAAGAAGTACCCCCGGCAGGAGTCGCAGGTCTTAAAACACGGAGAAAAGTTTATTGGGCAACAGTGGGCAACAGAAGGCCAAACGCTGTTTCACTCGTAATAGATAACAACTCTTCATTTTTGGCCCGACCCCGCCCACTAATCTTCCGCACATATTCCGCACAGAATTGAACAAGCTCACAGTTTGATTTCTAACAGCCGTTCACGTTGTCGCTTAATAAACGACAAAAACTCTTGCAATCTCTTAGGATAAGTTTTGAAAAGCCAATTTAAAGAGCTAAGGGAGATCTTAATACAGGTAGATACGGGCCGTCTTCGGAAATACCGACCTCATCATTAATAGTGAATTTTTGTGCACGGATAAAGTTTTGTACCTGTTTAACTGAATAAGGACCGAGTTTTCTGGTTTCTTTCAAAATGAAAAGTTTTTTTTCGTTAGTTTTTGACTTGTCTTCTTTTAGCTTAGCTAAAGATTGACGAAGAAGTGTAGTTTTATTTTGGCTTGGAATATCAATAGTCTTTGACTCGGTATTTGAATTAATAGTCATTCTCAAGGGTGTTGTTTTTGCGTCCAGGTATTCTCTTGGGATAAGAAAATCAATTTCAGCAAGACCTTTGTTTTCACCAGAAATTTGTTCAATGTCTGGATATTTTCTATAAGTTGTAATTTTTGAATCAATCACAATTTGATAATCACCACTTTGGACAGTCGTTTCAAAATTTCCACTATCAGATATTCGGGCGACAGAAGCAGTACGTTTTGCCGACATCGGAAAAAACATGATGGTGCCATTATTAAGAGGCTTACCGACTACAGTTACCCGGCCAGAAACTACGTGGCGTTCGAGTTCACTTGAACCAAACATCCAGCCTATGGTCAAGAAAAAAAAACGTAGAAATATTAGAAGGATTAACCCAAGAACAACAATTACTGAAATCCGTAAGTTAGGGCGGTCCTCATACATGTTCCATGCATCAATTAAGAAACCGGAATTCATAGAGATCTATCCTTGTAAGAGACTTAATCTCTTGAGGTGAATAAATTTTTAACTACCGTCAGCGATTGCACCTAACGACTGATATACAGAAAAGTCAATATTTGCCGTGGTAAATGCGGTATGGCCATCCGTATAAACAAATTGTGCACCGCCAGGATGCATGCTACTGAAAGGACGATCATTCATCCCATCTGGAGAAAATGGACGAAGGTCGGTGTTAATCGGATACCGAACACTGGTTAGCCCACATCCATTATAGGGATTTGCACAGCTGGAAGATTGCGAGCATTGGCAAGGACAGTGCCAAGGGGTTGGCCACCCGATTTGTGCGTCGGTATTTGGATTATACGCATTCTCTGATACTTCCCCGAACATAAATGTTTTTGAAGAGCCATCTGTAAGCATCGCAAAACGCCTTGGGCTATTTGCCAAGAAGATTCCATCGGAGTGCACGGAGCCACTGGCGTTAAAGCTCGTCAATGTTTTTTCCCCACTGACGCCGTTGTAACTTTTGACATCTGGGCGATCAATACCAGCTACAACATGACTCGGACATCGAAAACCATTTATACGAACGGTACTAGCAAGCCCATGTGTGCCGATCCCAGTCCCTGGTGAAGTTTGATTATATTTTTCAACCAGCCTCTCGTATAAGTTATTTTCTTCAAGATAAGGAAGCAAAGATGTAAGAACTGCTGTACCTCGGCAGTCATCACCAACACAGTTCCTTGGGACTAAAATTTTTGATGATGGAAATTGAGAAAAAGTTACTTCGTAGTTCAACGAGGCAAGTCCAAGTTGTTTTAAATTATTTGAGCATGATAAACGACGTGCTGCTTCCCTGGCTTGCTGAACGGCAGGAAGTAGAAGGCCTGTTAGGACCCCAATAATTGCAATTACAACCAGCAGTTCAATTAGCGTGAATCCACGATTAATTTTTACATTAGTCATTTAGGTAAGCCCTCCATAGGTTGTAACAAGTTACATTTGTATAGCGGAGGTTGCAAATCTTTGGTAATTTCGTAGTAGATTTGATTTGGGATCGATTTTTTTCGCCGTCGTTCAAGTAATGTCTAGCTTCTTCCGCACATGTTCCGCACAGATGTGCGGAAAACGTGGTTTCACCCGTACTACAGGCGAAAGTGAATACCCCCGGCAGGAGTCCAAGGTCAAAAACCTCGTTGTTTTTTCATTGGTCAGGAAAGGTCAGCAAAGGTCAAACAGTACGTTTTCGCTTGAATAATATAACAAGTCACATTTTGACCTAACCTGACCAGTTACAAATCGACACAGAATCAACACAACTTTTCAAAAGCTTCACAGGTTGAGTTCTAACAGGCGTTCAACATAACACTCAACAAATATATCATTCAATATTTTCTCTCTATATAGAGAGGGTGGGGTTTTATCTTCAAAGCGTTTTCGCCCCATCGCGGCATGAAAATCGCGGGTGGCTAAGACATCTCTCGGAAGACTATTGAGAGAGTAAATAAATAATCAAGGATTATTTTTGATTAAGAAGTTTTGCCTTTTCTTGCTGATACTCTCTCTCGGTTAAGGCACCTGCATCGTATGCTTTTTTCAGTCCTATCAACTTGTCACCAAGTGTTGATGAATTCTGTGGACTGGTTGCAGAAAAATCATCAAGCCTCACCCAGACTTGACGTCTCGGCACGTTCGCGAGATCACCACCACCCCACGCCCCAACTTTAACAAGCTTATCGCCATCCAAACTTAGTGAATAAAAAGCTTCAGCGCCTTTCCCTTTTTCCAAGAAGCCGGGTAATCCCCAAACTTTTGTTGCCTTGATTTTTTCAGGACTTGAACCTTCAAGTTGATGAGCATGCCGTAGGTCTGAGATACTCTTTTTTACCGGGTCAATACGCCCGTAAATTGCATGATCTTCCGTTAGAATAAGAATCTCTCGTGCTTCCTTTGCATCTTTGTATTCCTCCGGCTCTTCATCACCGACCTGCAGACTCTCGATAACCCACGTTCCCACATATGGATCAAGTGGACTATCTCCAAGCACATACTGGGTTCCCAATGTGCCAATAAGTACTACGAACATCGGTAAGGTAAATGTCTTCATTTTCTATGTCCTGATTGATGCGTATTTTCCAAATCGAAAAAATAAGAAGGCTGTTAAAGAGAGTAAAACTCATTCATATTACAAACCCCCGACCCAAAACATATTACTCCTAAAAACGAAGAGGCTCAACGTGACACGAATTGTGTCTTAAAGAGGGGTGTTTGCGATTCGCTGGCGGAAAAGTAAGAGACTATACGTCGGGAGTTATCCAGAAAGCGGTGGGGAAGAAACCTGAACTGCGAAGCACGCAGCAAAATCAATATAGAGAGGCCTTTAATGCACAACTGGTTAGATCGATGGAAACGAGATTCGGTGTGGCGGTATTGGGCGTGTTAAATATTTTTTGCTACAGATTTCTCTCCCATTGGCGTTTGGATCTTGGCTTATTTGCTTTGGAATCGATGTCCGTACCAATAAATTATTTACAAACCATCGGCTCAATTTTGATTTTTGGTTTATTTGCTTCACTTATCTGGGCTAATGTGCAACGTTTTAAAAATATGGGATATCACTGGTGTTTTATTTTCACGCTTTTTATTCCTCTGATTAATCTTTATTACCTTGTCCTTCTGTCGATTGCTCCCGAAGGGTATGAAGTACATGAAAAACTCGATAGACCAGCAAAGATTGTCGTAGGATTTTTCTTGGTCATGTTTATCCTTAGCGTTGTTGTATACGCACTTACTGTCAACATTGTCATAACGAATCAATGACTTAGTATTTTCAGTAAATGCCACACATTATTCGCTGCGGAAAATAGGAGACTATTGGCGGGAATGTCCAGAATGCGGTGGAGAGAAAAATACATGCGAATATTAGCCAGATTAATAATCTATCTCGTTGCGTCATGCCCATTATTGCTTTTTGCACTGCTGATTATTTATCGACTTGCACAAGTAAAAAATGTCAACTCCGTTGAAGATTACTTCAACAGTGACCTTCCTATGGCAACTGGTTTTTCTCTCATCTTGATGTGGACTATTAGTTTTGGAATAGCGTTGGTTATAGCGAGCAGTCCTAGACAAACTGATCCTGCCCCAACAAGAACCATTGATATTCATATTCGGACAGACAAAAACTATCGTGCAAACAATAGAAAATGAGGTAGCAAAGAAACCACAGCAGGATGAAGGCTAGGAATTTGAATTCTCTTCGTTAGCACCGCCAACTCTGCCCCAACCGACATTCCAAATTGTCAAAGACCCTACTAGTCACAAATCTAGGTGACAGAAAACGAGGGCATCGCATCCACTTCAGACACTTCTGATTCTTGCTATTCGCTGCAGAAATGAAGTGACTATTCGAGGAAATGTTTATTGAGCGAGGCAACACGCTAGTTTTAGAGGCGTATTGTTACCCAAATCATGCCAGTCGATCAGTTGCGACGTGATATTGTGGGTCTTCAGAAATATTGATCTCAACCAAGTCACCGGCTTTAGCAAGAAGTGACCGGCACTCGGGGCTGAGGTGCGTAAGGTGAAGCCGTTTACCAAGAACCTCGTACTTTCCAGCCATCGAATGAATTGCTTCCAGCCCGGACTGGTCATAGACCCGTGAATAATAAAAATCTAATACGACATCATCGGGATCAGCGGCAGGGTTGAGCATCTCTTTAAAAGATGAGACCGATGCAAAAAAAAGTGGTCCGTGAAATTGATAAATTTTGCTACCGAATTCATTAAATTTTATATCAGCTCCCATATGTGTTGCATGCTGCCAGGCGAAGACCAGTGCAGAAACAATAACACCTAAAATGACTGCAGTCGCTAAGTCGTGCATGAAAACGGTGTAGCCTGCGACCAAGACCATAACCATCATGTCGCTTGCTGGCATACGGTGAAACATTTTGAGGGATGCCCATTCAAATGTTCCTATAACCACCATAAACATCACACCAACAAGAGCTGCCATTGGAATTTGTTCGATCAGCGGTGATAAAAAAAGCACAAATAGCAACAGACAGACGGCTGCTGTTATTCCCGAAAGCCGTCCACGTCCACCAGAATTAACATTGATTAATGATTGTCCAATCATGGCGCAGCCTCCCATTCCCCCGAATAAGCCACAGACAAGATTTGCAGCGCCCTGCCCAATGCATTCACGGTTTCCCTTACCGCGTGTTTCAGTAATTTCATCAACCAGAGTCAGTGTCATTAACGACTCAATCAGCCCAACACCACACAAGACAATTGCAAACGGAAAGATGATAAACAAAGTTTTCCAGTTGAGCGGAACCAGTGAGTACTCGAAAAAGAATAATTGAGGAAGTCCACCGCTTATCCCACCAGTCTCCACTGTTTTGTTTGTTGGTTCAGGTTGGCCTGCCCGTTGCTCTGGTTGCTGTGTGGTGACATATCTGTTTTGAGTAGTTGTATTAGGTCTAGCCGTGGCTTCAGAAGTAGCATGACTTGCAGCAATTGAATTCGTTTTCAACATATCTCCGACAGTTGCAACTACATTCCTCTCAGACGGTGCATCAGAATTTATCGCGAACGCAATGAGTGTGACGCTTAAGATTGCAACTAATGAAGCGGGTACTGCTCGAGTTAATTTCGGAAGAAGCCAAATTATTACCATTGTTAAGCCCACTAATCCAAGCATCAGCCAAAGTTGTGTTCCTTGGACAAAGCCCAGTTTTCCGTCCTGAATAGTTCGAAAACTATTCAGTTGGGCAAGTCCAATGACGATTGCTAAACCGTTGACAAACCCCAGCATGACGGGATGAGGAACCATGCGAATGAGTTTTCCGAGTCGGCCAAGTCCAATGGCAATTTGCAGAAGACCGCAAAGGATTACTGTAGGGAAAAGGTACTCGATACCATGCATGGAGACTAATGAAACAACAACAACAGCCATAGCACCTGTAGCACCGGAAATCATTCCTGGTCGGCCTCCAAAAACAGCCGTTATCAAGCCAATAAAAAATGCAGAGTACAAGCCAATCAGAGGCGAAACTCCCGCAACAAATGCAAAGGCGATTGCTTCAGGAACGAGAGCCAGTGACACCGTAACACCAGAAAGAAAGTCGTTCTTAAGGGAGCCAGACTGAGGACGAAAAAAATTAAGCATGCAATTTCCTGAATTAGTATTCTCTCACCGCAACAAGAAAGTTATGGCGAAGCTGTCGATCATCCTGTTGAATGGCACTTTCGCCAAGAACTGGCGGCGCGACAGCACTTTTACAAGATTGTAGAGGCACTCCACAGAGGAGTGAATCTTGCGTAGACGAATATAGAAGGCTTTCTGTATTGGTCAATATCAAGTGTCAAACACGGTCTATAGAATGAAATCCGGCTGTTCCGAGGCATACTTATTATCTGCAGTCACGATTTTCAGTGAGTAAACGTTTTTCTTAATAAGTCTTAGTACTATTAATCATTTGTATTGTTTGGGGGTAATGAACATTCTCACTATTCGCTTCGGGAAATAGGAGACTGTATGTCGCAGTTATCCAGAAAGCGGTGGGGAGAAAAGCTGTCACATTAAGTAACGTTTTGACATCAAAAATCACCACTTGATTGACTACCGAAATGGGATTTCGACACAGAATCGACACAATTGTGTCGAAATGGCAAAAAACGCCTATACATTTAAAAAACAAGTACCCCCGGCAGGATTCGAACCTGCGACTCCCGCTTTAGGAAAGCGGTGCTCTATCCCCTGAGCTACGAGGGCGTTTGATGGGTGACACTAGCAGAACTGAAGCAAATGACAGAATCAATTTTTAGATTCGTTGAGTTGCGATCGTACACGATCATATTCCGGGTTGACGCACTTGTCTCCCCACCGCTTCAAGGCCGCAAGTAAACCAGCATCACTTTCGGTTGCCTGGCCCTGATCACCAGTTTCCACAATCCAGTCCTTTAAAAGTTGGCGATGCTCATCAAGCTCTTTCTGAAATGCAGAATCTTCAGCAAGATTATGAATTTCATGAGGATCGTTCTCGAGATCATACAGTTCTTCAGGCGGCTTTTCTGGACCAAAGAAAATGAGTTGTGTCTCATTCATCTCATTGTTGGCCATCATCTCCCGAAATCGTATTGAAACAGGCCACGGATCTTTATAACTCGGCTGCATAAAAGGACGGTCTGTCAGATAATTTCGCAGATACTTAAATCGCGGTGTGACAATCGCCCGAATTTTTTCAATGCTGTAATCACATCGATCGCGTGCAGCAACAAGATACTCACGTGGTGTGTAATCTTTCGCCAGGAAATCTCGCCCTTCCATAAAAGAAGGAATAGAAAGCCCAGCAACTGCAAGGCTTGCCGGTGCAATATCAATGCCGCTAACAAGATCATCACGCACTTGCCCCGATTTGATTCCAGGGCCAGCCACAAGCAGTGGCATGCGAATACCACCTTCGTATAAAAATTGTTTGTGGCGATGAAGTTTGTAGCCATGGTCACTGAAGCAGAAGATGTACGTTGAATCAGTGAGTCCATCCTTTTCAAGCTGGTCAAGCAGGTTGCCAATTTCTTGATCAGTCTTGAGAAGGCAGTCATAGTGATGTGCAATTTCTTCACGCACTTCAGGAATGTCTGGGTAGTACGGCGGAACAGGTACTGTCGAAGGATCAATTACCGCCTTTGCCCGTTTGCCAAGCTTGCCGCCACGCAGTTGAACCTGCCCAAAAAATGGTTGGCCATCTTTACGGTTCCGCCAAAGATTTGTTTTGCTGTTCGGGCTATAGAAATCGTCTGCACTCCATTTGAAGTTGTAGTCATCTTTGCCAGATTGATTAAACGTAAAGTACCCAGCTTTCTTCATCAAAACTGGAAGAGGTTCGACGCCTGCAGGCAATCGGATGTCATCAAAGGCTGCGCCCATGGCCTGACCACGAAAATCTGGTCGTCCACTGCGGTGGTTGTGAATACCAAAACTCGTCTGCATTGCGCCAACAATCGTGGCAGAACGAGTTGCTGAGCACACACCAGCCGGTGTGTAGAATCGATCAAAGCGAATGCCACGTGCAGCAAGCCGGTCAAAGTTTGGTGTTTCAATGAGTGTCTCGCCATAACAACTGAGCCAGCCACTGACATCTTCGAGGTAAATCCAAAGAACGTTTGGACGACCCTCAGCATAGGCACATGCACAGTGCAGACTGAGTACAACTGCTAAAAAATACTTGATCATCAGATAGACCCCTCTTTGAAAAGAACACCACACTTTCAGCCTGCATGATGAGCAGATGTTCTCGTTCTGCCAAGCGTTACGAAAACACATCGGAAAAAACAGCTAATTAGCTTGCTGCTGCTGAGTGAATCTGGAAACAGATGGTGCAGTCTATTTTGAGACCGCAGCACCGTCAGGCAATCAGGTCCTGAATGATCTTGGCATGTTCAACACCTGTCAGTTTCTGATCCAGACCGAGATGACGATATGTAAATCGCTCATGGTCGAAGCCAAGCAGGTGAAGCACCGTGGCATGAAAATCTCGAATATGCACAGGATCTTTTACGATGTTGTATGAGAAGTCATCTGTTTCACCATAAATTTGTCCAGGCTTGGCTCCACCACCACACATCCACATCGTGAAGCAACGCGGATGATGATCACGCCCATAGTTTTCTTTTGACAGACCACCCTGCGAATAGACCGTACGGCCAAATTCACCACCCCAGACGATGAGCGTGTCTTCAAGAAGCCCGCGAGACTTCAAATCATTGATCAATCCGTAACAGGCCTGATCAATATCTCGACAACCATTTGGGAGGCGATTCGCAACGTCACTGTGTGTATCCCAATGATTCAGGTACAGCTGGACAAACCGTACACCACGCTCCACCATACGACGTGCCATGAGGACCGAGTTGGCGAATGACCCAGCATTTTTTACCTGATCACCATACAACGCAAGCGTGCTCTCAGACTCCTGTGAAATATCAGTAAGGTCAGGCACACTGGTCTGCATCCGGTAGGCCATCTCATACTGTGCAATACGTGTTCGTATTTCAGGGTCACCAATCTTCTCAAATGTCTGTTGGTTTAAAGCCTGCAGTCCATCAAGTGTTTTCCTGCGAACGGCATCAGGAACACCAGGTGGATTGTTGAGGTAGAGGATAGGGTCGCCACTCGAGCGAAAACTCACGCCCGCATATTCACCAGGAAGATAGCCACTCGACCAAAGTCGCGCACCAATTGCCTGCGCTTGCGCTGGCTTTGTTGATTGGGCAACGAGAACAACAAACGCTGGTAAATCTTCATTCAAGCTTCCAAGGCCATAACTTGTCCATGAACCTAGACATGGGCGTCCCGTAATCTGATTCCCCGTCTGCATGTAGGTAATAGCAGGCTCATGATTGATCGCTTCTGTATGCATGCTGCGTACAAAACACATCTCATCAACCATTTTTGCAGTCCATGGCAAGAGTTCAGTCACCCACATGCCACTTTCACCATGCTGCTTGAACTTGAATTTCGAAGGTGCAATCGGAAATCGCTTCTGACCAGATGTCATGGTTGTCAGTCGTTGACCGTTGCGAATGCTTTCTGGCAAGTCTTTGTCATACCAGTTATCCATTGCCGGCTTGTAGTCATACATATCCTGCTGCGGCGGTCCGCCAACCATATGCAGATAGATGACATGCTTTGCCTTCGGGGCAAAGTGAGGACCAATGGCGCCCGGTACACGTGGTATCTCAATGTTCGAATTGTTTTGGGCACTCGGTGCGCCGTGCGTAAGTCCACCTGGTAGAAGCGATGCAAGCGCCGCACCACCAAGGAGATGGCTTCCTTGTTCAAAGAAACGTCGTCGTGTGAGGTTGAGCCCCAGTTCGTCCAGAGGTGATCGAATTGGTGGATTCATGGATTCAGCCCTCGTGGATGGCTTATTTTGAAAGTACTTCGTCCAGATTCATGAGTTGATTCGTCAGCATGGTCCAGCTTGCTAACGTTACAGCATCTTCATGACGAGGCTGTGATTGGCCGACTGTGATGACAGCTTGTGCATCTTCACGATGTTCCGTGTACCAAGTCGTCAAGTCAGCCAGTGATTTTTTAACAACAGGCTTTTCGGCTTCAGCCAGTGGCCGGGACAAGAGTCGGTTTGCGATGTAATCAATGCGTTGGTCGTCATTGCTCCCACCCAAGAACAGTGCATCGTCGGCTAGTGCCCTCGACGCTTCAATAAACTGTGGATCATTTAATACGACGAGTGCCTGTAACGGCGTATTTGTTCTGTCTCGTCTCACTGTACAGACTTCACGTGACGGTGCGTCAAGAATATCCATCGAGGTCGGCGGTGCCGATCGTTTCCAGAACCAATACATGCTTCTGCGATACAGATCAGCACCTGTACTTGCCTCATATTTTTTTGTGTCACTCTGTGGCATGGCAACCGCCTTCCAGACCCCATCGGGTTGGTATGGCTTGACACTTGGGCCACCTATTTTCTGGACGAGTAGACCACTGGCAGCCAAGGCCGTGTCACGAATCATTTCAGCATCCATTCGGAAGCGAGGACCTCGTGACAGCAAACGATTGTCGCGATCCTTGACTAATTTTTCAGGCGTCGCTGTCGCTGCCTGTCGATAGGCTGCACTCGTTACAAAAAGTCGGAAGAGATGTTTGACATCCCATCCGCTTTCCCGGAATTCCACAGCGAGCCAATCGAGGAGATCCTGATTGCTTGGGAGTTCTCCCGTAATTCCAAAGTCACCACTTGTGCGAACAAGGCCAGTTCCAAAGACTTCTTGCCAGAATCGATTGACGGTCACACGACTTGTAAGTGGGTGATCTTGCAGGAGAAGCCACTGCGCTAACCCGAGTCGATTTTTTGGAAGCGTATCCGGATAGGCTGAAAGAGCGGCTGGAGTTCCCGGAGAAACCTCATCAAGCCGTTTGTCATACTCTCCTCGATCAAGGACAAAAGCTTTGGCCATGTCAGGCTTTTCTTGCATGACGTGAGCAATGGTGCCACGTTTTTTGATGGCTGCTTCTTCGGCGACCAATGCGTTCTCTCGAGCCTTGGCTGCCTGAAACGGTTTATCGAAAGCCATGAGCCACCAATCATACAGACGATTCGCAGCCTGGAGCCGTTCGTCTTTTGGAAGTTTGACAATGTCAGTCAGAAGATCTGCTTTTGCAATGCTTTCGACTTCGTTTTGAGATAGAGATCGGCCCCAAATGGAAACACTGGTAAGACCAAGGTTTTTAGCAGGCGACCCCTTTGATCGACTACCAATAACAAATGGCGCCGTATCAGTACGCGTTGTGTTTCTCTTGAATTTGTTGGCTGCGACCTTTGGCTTTTGCTGCACAACACCGTCGTAATAGATTTTGATGCCGCTGGGATTTCCACTGCCGTTATATGACAGTGTGACGAGTGTCCAGACATCTGGCTTGAGTTGTTGTTTTGCGACAACTTTCAATGCGTCTTCAGGCCATTTATGGATCAGGTGCATGCCGACACGGCGGTCTTCCACCCATAGGTCCCATCCACGGTGTGCATTTGACTCATCCATCCGAGAGGCAATGGCAAAATTTTTATTCCCATCTTCTTTGGGAAGCTTGACCCAGCAGGAAATAGTAAATGGCTGATCATGTTCGAAATCACCAACTGATGAGAGTTCAACGGCTTTTCCGTTGAGTAACGCAGCAGACATGCCACTGGGACCTGGCAACCATGACGTAGAGTCTGAAAGCGGTATGGTTGTTTGCTTGCCTAAGAAAGATGCTTTTGTTGCATTGCCCTCACCCTCAGAAAATGCAACATCGAGGAGCGGGGTCTCTTGAGGACCTATTGCAAGAACCTGATCCTCCGTGAGTGATTGAACCCATGTGTGGAATTCGCCTTTTGCATTCTTCTTGCGAGCGGCTAAGGCTGCTCGAGCACCAGGCAGTTCTTTCTCAATTGCACGAAATCGAGTTCGGTCCTGAGCAAGGGGAACTGCGAGGACAGGTGGGGTGTTATAGACGTTACCGTCTTTTGCACGCTGCGTTGTGTTATTAAAGAATGCAGAGAGTTCGTAAAACTCTTTTTGTGACAGTGGATCAAACTTATGGTCATGGCAGACGGCACAACCAGCAGTGAGTCCCATGAAAACCTGCGCTGTGGTTTCAGTGCGATCCCTTGCGTAGAGGACAATGTATTCCTCATCAATGATGCCACCCTCATTGGTCGTCATATTGCAGCGATTGAAGCCAGTGGCAATCTTGTTATCAAGAATCTGATCAGGCGTTGCACCTGGCCCATGATCAGTGACCAGGTCTCCTGCAAGTTGCAGGATCGTGAATTGATCAAAAGGCATATTGCGGTTGAACGCATTAATAACCCACTGGCGGTATGTCCAGATTTCACGGAAGTTATCAAAGTGAATGCCATGGGTGTCAGCATATCGAGCATAGTCAAGCCAATGGCGAGCACGATGTTCACCCCACTCAAGTTTCGAGAGGAATGTGTCAACGAGTCTTTCGTAGGCATCAGCATGCGGATCAAGAACAAACGCCTCAACAACTGCGGGTTCTGGTGGAAGGCCAGTTAGGTCATATGACAGACGTCGAGCCAGTGTTCGACGGTCAGTTTCTGCAGCGGGCGTGAGACCCTCGGACTCAAGTCGCGCAAGAATAAAAGAATCAATAGGGTTGCGAACCCAGTCCTGTTTTTTCACTTTTGGAACTGGTACCCGTGTTGGTGGAATGAATGACCAGTGCGGCTCGTATTCGGCACCTTCTTTTATCCACTGTGTGAGAAGAGCTTTTTGTTCCGCTGAAAGTGTTTTCTTGATCTCCGGTGGAGGCATGACCTCTTCGGGATCTTCAGAATAAATCCGGTCGAGCAGAACTGTTGAGTCAGGGTCACCAGCAACGATTGCCCCATACTCAATGGCATCATCTCGACGATCGAGGCGAAGGTCAGCCTTTCGGCTCGCCGAGTCTGCTCCGTGACAGGAGAAACAGTTTTCAACCAAAATCGGTCGAATGTGTTCGTTATACGAAAGTGGCTCTTCAGCTCGAACGATCTCAGGACTGAGGCCGATTTGAAATAAAGCGATTGCCAAGCCTGCAAGACGCAGGGTCAACGAAACGCGATGTATTGGTAGCCGCATGGGCGAGGGTTCCATCGATGTAACTCCAGAGAGTCCTTTGGGAACACCCACGTCGCCACTCGTAGTGTAAAACCTACAAGCGCGGATCCCAGAGGGGATCGATCAGCGGGGTCTATCTATACTTAGTAATAGCACTTTTTTTCCGTAACGGCAAGAAAGTCTCAACGTAGAAGAGGGATGAAAAGTACAGAAAACAACTGTTTTGTAACCAAAAAGCACCAGGTTCCATCGACACAAACGTTTTTTAGGTTCTGGTATGTACTTCTTCTTCCAATAGTCTTTTCTTTCTGAATCTGTGGGAAACCAAAAAATGACTCGACACATTCTGTACGTGCTCTGTTTTGTCAGTTGCTGCGTTACCACACTTCATGCAGCAGATCCGCCCGTGCCTCGTCAAAAAGAGTGGCAGCGTGTTACCAAAGCTATTGGTGAAGGAAAGCCAAAAACTGGTCGGGATGTACTTGTAGGAATAGAGCAGGCAGCCATCGAAGACAAACAGTGGGATGAGGTTGCTCGTGCGATTGCGACCCGCGTGTTCCTTGAAAATTCGGATCGCCCTGGTGATGATCCACAGCGATTGATTGATTTGGATGCTGCAATACAAGGTGCACCAGTACAAACTCGTGGTGCCCTCCAAGCTATTCAGGCCAACTGGACATGGACGTTTTTCCAGATGAATCGTTGGCGATTTGCTCAACGAACAACACAAGCGCAGAGTGACACAAATCGTGACTTGTCGGAAATCAACTCATGGGATCTTCGTCGGATTGTTTTTGAAATTCACAATCAATTCGAGAAGGCACTTTCTGATGATGGAGGGCTGAAAGATTTGCCTGTTGAAGACTGGGCCATGCTGATCGAAGCGGGTTCAATGGGCGATGCCTACCGGCCGACTCTCTGGGATGTTGTGGTACGCGATGCAATCGCATTTCATCAGACAGGAGAACGGGGTCTGGTTGCTCCCGAAGATGCATTTGAGCTTGAGGCATCGAGTCCGGCTCTTCAGAACGTCAATGCCTTCCGGGCATGGAAGCCAGCCCAAGCTGAGGCAAACGATGACTCGGTAACAGATAAAGATTCACCGGTACTGCGGGTCATCAGTCTTTATCAGCAGATCTTGGACTTCCATGCAGATGATAACGACCAGACGGCCTTTCTCTCGGCAGACCTTGACCGTCTTATCTGGGCGCGTGGTGTGGCAGTTGCTGAAGCAGAGGCTGAACCAGACGAGGAGTTTTGTAAGGCATTACGAACTTTTATTGAGCAGTGTGGGGATCATGAGATCAGTGCGATGGCGCGATTTCAGCTCGCAGAGATCATTCGTTCTGAAAGCCCAGCCGAAGCTCGAATGATTGCACTCAAAGCAGTTGATCGCTACCCGACAACCATTGGTGGAAAACAATGCCACAACCTGATTGCCCAGATTGAAGCCAAGGAACTGGCTGTTGCGACAGAAAGTACCTGGGCCAAGCCCTGGCCGGCGCTCCACGTCACCTATCGCAATATCGATCGCTTCCATCTGCGACTTGTGAAGGCAGATTGGGAAGAGCGACTGCTTGAAGGAAAGCCATATGGTTACGGGATTGATCAGAAAGATCGTGAGCGAATCCTTTCGCTTCCAAGCATTCAAAAGGGTACTGTTGTTCTGCCACCAACCGATGATTATCGGTCTGCCGTGAAAGAAGTTCCTGTTGAGTCAGTATTTGGAACAGAAACGATTAGTCCTGGTGCGTACTGGGTCGTATGCAGTCATCGTGGGGATTTTAGTGATCGTGATAATATTGTTTCGACAACACTTGTCTGGGTCAGTCGAATATCTGCTGTGAATACAACGGACTATCAGTCACAACTTCCACAACACACCGGATATGTTGTTGATGTGGAAAGTGGGAAGCCGATTCACGGAGCCGAAGTGACAGCATGGCAACGTGATCAGAGATCACGCCCACGCAAGATGGTCAAGCAAGAAACAACAGAGACGAATCAGGATGGCCAATACACATTGAAGGCATATTCAGGACAGGAAACTGTCTTTGTTGTGTCTTCTACAATCGATGGGCAGATTCACCACGTATTGACTGAGCCAGAACGATTGTGGCACCGCGAAAATACACCACGTTCCAAACGGTCGATCGTGCTGATGACAGATCGAGGAATCTATCGACCAAGCCAACAGCTCCATTTCAAAGGTGTTCTGATTGAACAAGCAGCTGATCGTCGTAGTGCAACTGCTGTTTCAAAAGCCGCGGTTGAGGCGACACTTCAGGATGCGAATGGAAGGCAAGTTTCAAAAGTCTCCTTGAAAACAAATGGCTTCGGATCTTTTCAGGGCACCTTTCCAATTCCGACAGGATCACTTCCTGGTAGATGGTCTGTGCGTGCTCAAGGAAGTGGTGCAACAGGTGTGACGGGTGTTCGAGTTGAAGAATATAAGCGACCCAAATTTCAGGTTGAGTTGGCCTCGCCAACAGAGTCTGTCCAACTTGAAAAAATTGTAACACTTTCGGGAACCGCTTCGACATATACCGGCTTAGCCGTTGGAGGTGCAAAGGTTGTCTGGAATGTGAAGCGAGAGGTTCGGTTTCCGATATGGTGTCGGTGGTGTTTCCCGTGGCTACCATTTGATAGTGGAGCGAAACGAATAGCCCGTGGGCATTCAATGACAGATGCTGATGGAACGTTCAGCATTGCATTTCCAGCTGTACCTGATCGAGTGTCACCACCAGAGTCGCTTCCAACATTCACGTATCACATTACTGCAGATGTGACTGATACAGGTGGCGAAACACGGTCTGCCGATACACGAGTTTCGGCTGGATATGTTGATGTGGAAGCAACTTTGGATGTTGATGATTGGCAGGTCACGAATGATAAGAATGTTGCTTCAGTCACAATTCATGTCTCCACCCTCTCGCTTGACGCCGCGCCTCGAGGGATAGCTGGAACACTCCGACTCAATCAGTTGATTCAGCCGAAGCGAGTTGCCCGGACTGATCTCACAGCTCGTACGGTTCCATATGACGTGTTGCGAAGACAAAAAAACAGAGGGTCGTCCCTTCTTCCAGAGCCAAAGGATGATGATCCAAATACATGGGCGGAAGGGAAACAGGTGATAACCAGTGAAATTGTGACGGATGTCTCCAGTGGTAAAGGCAAAGCTACAGTGCTGCTTCAGCCCGGTATCTACCGAGCGACATTTACGATCCCGGCTGCTGCAGATCGTCCGGAAGTGATTGCAACACGAGTTGTCGAGGTGATAAACCCCAAGGCAAAAAAGTATGAAATTAAGAAGCCATTTGTATTACGAGTTGAAAAGTCGACAGTTGACGTTGCAGATGAGTTGCACGCGATTGTGGGAACAGGATATGGCCAAGGCAGTTTTTTAGTTGAGATTGTTCAATCCGGTCGCGTGCTGAAGCGTGGTTGGACAAATAATGAACGGACACAGGTACCAGTTTCATTCAAGATAGAAGATTCTCATCGAGGTGGTGTTACGCTTCGCGCATGGATGGTTCGTGAGGGTCGCCTTTATCAAGAATCGCAGAGGATTGATGTGCCATGGACGGATAAAAAGTTATCTGTCCAATGGGAACAGTTCACGAGACGATTGGAACCTGCAACGGAGCAAGTCTGGCAGGCGACCATTCGAACAGAGGCTGATCCACTTGCTGGTCCAGCACGAGCAGCCCTTGCAGAGATGACCGCAACGCTTTACGACCAATCACTTGATGCACTCGCATCACACCAATGGCCAACCCTTGCTCTCTTCGCGCGAGATTCGAGTCGTTGGCAGCTGAAGTTCACAAACGCTGCGAGGTCAATGCGGCAGATTCATGGATCATGGGCACGAGACCATCAAAGTGTTCGTATCTCGTATCATCGATTTCGTCGCCCCTTTGGATCACCAGTCAATGGTGGCTTCGGAGGTATGCTTCGTGGTGGTGGCATGGCGAGAATGCAAAGGATGCCAACGGCAGCAATGGCGGTACCTGAAGGGGCTAAGGCCAAAGGGGCGGTAGCATACGCTGCCTCTGAGGACATGATGATGGATGCCCAGAGTGCAGATATAGAAGCGTCGCTCAATTCCGCTACCCAAAAAAAACAAACAGACAGCACAAATGAGAATTCTCAGGGAGGGAGTGTTGCAGCTTCACCCCCACCGCGCACCAACATGGCGGAAACTGCTTTTTTTATGCCGACAATTATTTCGAATGAGGCCGGAATTGTCACGCTTGAGTTTGTTTTGCCCGACACACTAACCACCTGGCAATTCAAAGCCTTTGCACATGACAAACAGATTCGAAGCGGAACACTTTTTGATACCTGTGTGACATCGAAAGACTTGATGGTCGAGCCAATGCCTCCTCGGTTTTTACGCGAAGGCGATACCGTTCAGATTCCAGTCAAAGTGAGCAATACATCGAGCGGACGACTGTCGGGAACAGTGCGGTTCGCTCTGTTTGATGCACGCACAAATGACAACCGCGATGCATTGATACAAGATACGAAGGAACAGTCTTTTGATTTGCCAGCTGGGGCATCCGAGGCAGTCTTTTTTACGGTGTCTATCACGGACGGAACAGATGTACTTCGGTATCGTGCGACAGGAACAACGGTTGGATCAGCTCGTCGTCTTTCCGATGGAGAGGAAGCGATACTACCCGTGCTCCCTCGAAAAGTGCTCGTTACGGAGACGATTCCGGTTACGGTGCGTGGTGGTGAGCAACGTACAGTTGTTTTAGAAAAACTGTTAGAGAGTAAGCGAAAGGGTTCGTCTGCGATTCAGAATGAGTCACTGGCTATTCAGGCTGTATCAAACCCAGCATGGTATGCCGTGATGGCTCTTCCCTACCTGATGGAACGAAATGATGAAAGTGTTGATGCACTCTTCTATCGACTGTATGCAAATGCGTATGCAAAGCATCTTGTTACAAGTGATCCGCGAATTGAAAAGATCTTTGAGCAATGGCGCGGTACAAACACACTGAAAAGTCCGCTTGAAAAAAATGAAGTTCTTGTGAAGACTCTTCTTGCAGAGACACCGTGGGTCCGTGATGCCACGAGTGAAACTGAGGCGAGGGCTCGTGTTGCAAATCTTTTTAATACCAACCGTGTCCGGTCTGAGCTTTCTTTAGCAATTGAACGCCTCAATAGCCTGCGGAATCCTGATGGAGGGTGGCCGTGGTTTCCAGGGGGGCGTTCCAGCGACACGATTACGCTATCTATTGTTTCGGGCTTTGGTCGACTTCGTGCCAATGGTGTCACGATTGATATGGCGACGGCTCAATCTACTTTGCCGTGGATTGATGCTCGTCTCATTGAAGAGAAGCGTTTAGCTGAGCAACGTCAGGAGCGTGCTCGTAAAGCCGGCAATCTTGCATTAGCATCGGAGCCAGTGCTCACTCAGCTGGGTGTATTCGCTCTCTATGCAAGAAGCTTTTTCCTGGCAGATGCTCCGCCTGCCGGCGAGGCGGCTGAAGCCCACGCATGGTGCATGCGGGTAGGACAAAAGAGTTGGATGGAACTCTCACATAATCGTAGTCAGGGGCAGTTGGCGATTGCACTTTTTCGCGGTGGAGATCGCACAACAGCGGAGTCGATTATTGAAAGCCTCAAGCAACGAGCGGTTGGCGGTCCGCGCGGTGAGCAGGCCGCTGATCGTCAAGAAAACAATTGGCAAGGTATGTGGTGGCGCAGCCGACATCCGGTGTGGTGGAGTTGGGCTCAGGCACCGATCGAAACACAGTCGCTCATGATTGAGGCATTTGATGAAATCGTTGGTGATACTGAATCAGTTGAAGCAATGAAAGCATGGCTTGTTCAGCAGAAGAGAACGAGCCGTTGGCCAGGAAGTCCGGCAACTGCAAATGCTGTCGGTGTGCTCCTTGGTCGAGGGGACGATCTTCTTGGTGATTCTTCACTCGTTGAGGTAACAGTTGGTGGAGAGTCGATAAAGCCCGGTGAGAATGGAGCAAGCAAGGAAGAAGCCGGCACCGGCTTTTTTGAGAACAGATTTGTGCGCAGAGAAATTACGCCATCGATGGCAGAAATAGTTTTTCAGAAAGCCGAAGGTGGTGGATTGGCGTTCGGCGGCGTTCATTGGCAGTATCTCGATCACATTGAGAATGTTGAAGCTTCTGGACGAGACGAACTTGCAGTCACAAAAGAACTTTTTACCAAAACAATGACAAAGTCAGGCCCCGTGCTCGAGCCGGTAGTCGCAATCGAAAAAGTGAGCGTGGGCGAAGAACTTGTCGTCCGGTTAAAAATCACAAGTGATCGAACATATGAGTTTCTTGAGCTCACAGACCACCGGCCGAGTGTGACAGAGCCAATCGATGTCCTTTCGGGCTGGCGTTGGGCAGATGGTGTCGGTTGGTATCAGGTAACCAGAGATGCAAGCACCCAGTTTTTCTTTGAACGATTACCTCAAGGGACGCATGTCCTTGAGTATTCATTGCGTGTTGCACACCGAGGGCAGGCATCAAGTGGTTTTGCGACCATTCGCAGCCGGTATGCCCCAGAATTTTCTGCGAGATCACAGAGTCTCGGGCTGAGTTCTCAGTGACATGAAGTCATTTGATAGTTTGAGATGGTAAGGAAACTATCTGCAATACGGACCGATTCCTGTATTGTTGTCTGAAAGAGATGTGTTTCTGAACATCTCGAGTAAAGAAAAATTTCATCAAAGGGGAAGAATAGTAATGAAAATGCCCTCAATCAGAATGCTGCTTGTAAGCCTAGGGGTGATTTCTGTGATGCCGGCCTGTTTGGCAGCGGAGTGGGACACACTGCAGCCACTTATGGTAATTCCCGACAAGAGTGTGTTGCAGGAAACGTTTTCGAAAAGTGGACCAGTCAAGAAAACGAACTGGCAGAACCGACAGGGTACGCGTTGGTCTGTAGAAGACGGAGTCTTGCGAGGCCGACCCTCTTCGGAGGAATATCAGGCAAGTCGAACACATCACTATGGATACGAGCCCCGTGTGAGTGTGCCGCTAACTCCACCAGAGTTTGTTGCAGGTTTTTCTTTTCGCTTCGTCGGTGGTGAGGAATCTGACATCGTTCCCTTTGTTGAATTTGGTCATCATGTCTGTCGAGTCAAGTTTAGTAGCAAAGGTTCTTTTATAATCGTTGACCACGAGACGCTCAAAGTAGCCGAGTCAGACGATTTTAAATACGTGCCCGGAAAATGGTATCACGCATTGGCAGAACTCAAGGGTGATGAGTTTGTGATTCAGTTTGTTGATGGGCCAGTCTGGTACGTCAAGCATGAATGTCTGGCGAAGGCGAACTCCAGTGGTGGCAATGGGCTCGGCCTTGCAGGACCAAAGGATGGAACGGTCGAGCTGGATAATGTGTCTATCTGGAAGATTCGATCACAGGTCAAGCGATCGTGGCCCAAACGTAGGAACCTGTTCGATGTGATGAATCCCGAGCCGACCGGTAAAGAAAAGAAAAAGTAGGTCAAACTTCATCAGGACTTTTTCTATCAGCGTGAGAATTAAGCAACTCATAAATATGAGGATCAGCAAGGGATGTGGCAACAATTTGCGCACCAGGAAAAGTATGCCGGAGGCTGTGGCCGCATGGCACGGCTACGGTAATCGCACCAGAAGCAACAGCAGCCTTGCATCCATTTTCGGAATCTTCACAGACAAGCATGTTTCCAGTTTGTGTGCCAGCTTTTTTGGCAGCTAAGTGATAGATTTCCGGATCAGGCTTTCCTGCAGTGACATCAGCAGACGTCAGGATAAAGTGAAAGTGTTGGATTAGACCAACACGAGAGAGTACGTCGTGGGCAAATTCCGGTCCGCTACTTGTTGCAACACCGAGTCGGATATCGAGTAGCTGAATGTACTCTACCAGTTCTTTCGCACCCGGCATGAGTGCGAGTCGTGTGGAAAGAAGTGTTTGGAAGATTGTTTTTGTTTCATCGGCAAGAGTCTCAACAGTATCATCCAGCCCATGCCAGTCAATCATAATAGACAATGCCTTGTGCTGAGGACGTCCCATCATTGCATCGAGAAGATCAGCATCAAAGGTTTTTCCCCGACGACTTAATAAATCCGTTCCAACATCCTGATAGAGTTCTTCTGTATTCACGAGTAGGCCATCCAAGTCAAAAACAGCGGCGCGGATGTCAAACGGTGATCGCTGAGCGTCTTTGGCCATTTTATTTCCTTGAGTTGATGGATTTTTTTAGTCTTACATCATGAGGTACCAAGCCATTCGTCCAGCCAACAAACTGGTCTGAATGTCTTCAAGTCCCACGTTTTTATCGGTACTGGTGACAATGGCACGCTATTTGGTATTAAAACCGCAAGAAACAAGGCCTTCTACTCCTTGCAGCACTCGACGTCGGGTCGTACAACGTACGTTTGTAGCGTACTTTAGATTTACGTTGACGTAGGGGTATCCAGATTTATGACTACAGCAGATAGTGGCCCGTCGCCGCAGGGAGCGAATGTCAGAATGACAGAAACGGGTGGAAGCGGGTGGATACCAGTGCAAGGTGAGGGTCGAGTTGGAACTCATGATGCGGCGACACCGACACGTATTCGCTTTGGACAGATGACCTCTGATGAATCGTGTATCTCTACAAAAGCCACAGCAGATGGCTATCCAGTTGAAAATACCGGCCCTGAATCGCTGGCAGCACTTTGCTATTTGGGTTCAGCCGGCCACGAAGATTTGCCCATGAATGGAAGGAACACCTAGATGTCTCACGCGAGTCCAAAACTTCATAATGCGATGTGGCCAGGCCTTGTTGGGAAGGGCACTGATGAAGGTCAGGAGCCACCGATATCGTTGGACCGAATGTTAGAACTGACAGCAGCGGCAGAAGTCGATGGCCAGAAATTTGACGGTATCGACTATTTTCTTTTCTTACCGCATACCAATCCTGAAGCGACCGATGATGAACTCTTCAAGATCGCTGATAAAATTGCGAGTCATGGTTTTGCAGTCGGTTCACTCGTTGCACCAGTTTGGCCAGGTACAGTTGGCGATTCCGCAATGGGCGATGCCGAGTCACGAGAAAAGTTCTTGTCAGCAGTAAAAATGGCGTGTCGTATCGCCAGAGTATTTGAGCAGCACGGAGTCAGAAAATATGGCGTCATCCGTATAGACTCAGCCGAGTTTGGTGTTGCCAAGTGGCGAGAAGATGCCAAGGCTGGTACCGCAAGAATAGTTGAGACATTCAAAGAGGCTGCTCGCATTGCTGCCGATAATGGGCAGAGGCTTGCCGCAGAGGGAGAGATCTGTTGGGCCGGCATGCATTCTTGGCGCGACATGCTGGATATTCTTGAGGGAGTTGGCATGCCGGAAACACTTGGGTTCCAAGCTGACTTGGCGCATACATATCTTTATATGCTCGGCTGTAACGCTCCCGAGCATGCCTTGGTCAACTCAGATTGTGGGACTGAAGAGTTCTACGCTGCATATAAGCAGATGACTGACAAATTGCGGCCGTGGACTATTGATTTTCATGTTGCACAGAATGATGGTGAAATTCATGGGGCAGGTTCACACGATAAAACTGGGAAACACTGCCCAGCAGACGACCCCAACGGAAAACTCGACATTGTGAAATGTTCTGGGTACTGGCTTGAAGATGCTTCTTCTCGGTGCATTGAACACATCTGCTGGGACGGCTGTATGTTTCCGAATGAAACGCTCGAAAATCCGGCAACATGGAACACAATTTTGAAGACAATGATTGCCGTGCGTGATGCACATGGTTGGAATTAAAATAGATTTTGAAAGGACGATATTGATGGCAAAACCACTTCGTATTGGCATGATTGGCTACGGCTTTATGGGTCGTGCACACTCCAATGGCTATAACCGAGTGAAGAATTTCTTCGACCTTGAGTATGAACCAGTTCTTCAGGCTGTTGCTGCACGAGACACCGAGAAAGCTCAAGCCTTTGCCACAAAGTGGGGGTATCAGCGTGTTGAAAATGATTGGCGCAAACTCGTCGCCTCCGATGATATTGATGCAATTGATATTTGTACGCCGAACAATCTTCATGCCGATATTGCGATCGAAGCAGCCAAACACGGAAAAGCGATTTTATGTGAAAAGCCTCTGTCAATGGATACCGCTGAAGGCGAGACAATGTGCGCGGCTGTTGAGCAGGCAGGTGTGCCAAATACAGTTTGGTACAACTATCGAAGAATGCCAGCGGTGACATTTGCAAAACAATTGATTGATGATGGCCGGCTGGGTCGAGTCTTTCACTACCGAGCTAATTTTCTCCAGGATTGGACAATTAGTGCTGACCTGCCCCAAGGAGGTGAAGCACTGTGGCGACTTGATGCAAAAGCCGCAGGCAGTGGTGTAACGGGTGATCTACTTGCCCATTGTATCGATACTGCTCTCTGGCTGAATGGATCAGTTTCTGATGTAACTGCCATGACCGAAACATTTGTCAAGGAACGAACGCATCAACTGACTGGTAAGAAAGAGCCAGTTGAAATTGATGACGCCTGCTCGTTTCTTTGTCATTTTGAAAACGGTTCACTTGGTCTTTTTGAGAGCACGCGATATGCCCGTGGTCACAAGGCGCTGTATACCTTTGAAGTCAACGGTGAAAACATGAGTCTGAAGTGGGATCTTCATGACCTCCATCGTTTAGAAGTCTTTGACTATAGTGACGAAGGTCCAGAACGTGGCTGGAAGAGTGTCCATGTTACAGACGGGGAGCACCCGTACATGAGCAACTGGTGGGTGCCAGGGTTGGCGATTGGCTATGAGCATTCATTTGTCCATCAGGTAGCTGATTTTTTGACCTGCTACGCAAAGGGTGAACCTTGTCACCCAACCTTTCGTGATGCACTTGAAACACAACGAGTGTGTGATGCTGTGCTTGCGAGTGCGAAAAGTCACACATGGTCAAAAGTGAATGGCTAGCAGTCGTTTTCATATGAGTTGCTTTGCTTTACGGGTCGCGATAGGCTGATTAGGAAGATTTGGAACGACTTGTTGGGGTGCCGTTGCTCGTGTGATTTTGTTTCCGAGTCGTACTGTTTATGTGCACAATTTCTGCAGTACGCCGTAATTTTGTGAGAATATTTCAATGTACTTCACAATGTCCTGCCCAGACTGTGATAAAAGCCTTAAAGTTCGTGACGAACTTGTTGGTAAGACCGCACGTTGTCCGCATTGTCGCAGTTCGATAACCGTCAAACGGCCCGTTGCATCGCCGTCACCTACTAAAACAGGTCAGAAAACAAAAGGAAGTGGAGCCGAGCAATCGGCGGAGTCAGTAGCGCGTGCTCAAGTGCTGTCTGTCACTGCGAATACAAATGTAAACGTAGGACTCTATGCCCTCTTTGGTCTCGCAGCCACGGTTGTCTTTTATCTTGTACTTTTACCTTTTGCTGGACCTAAAGATGATCGCTCATACCTTGGGCGTCTCTTTATGGGGGGAGAAGGTTCGACCATGGCGACCGGTCAGTGGGTTCCATATACAGAAGTGTTTCTATTTTTCTGGGCAGCCACCATGCTTGTTGGCAAACTTCGCAAGATTCGTCGCCAGCAGCGAGCCCTGCTGTTTGATGTGCTACCAAGTGATATTGGAGAGAAGATCACAGAAAACAACCTCGACAAGTTTCTTGAATACATTAGTGAACTTCCCAAAAATGCAGTTGGTAGTTTTCTCGTGACCCGTTGCGTGCGAGGTCTTGAGCACTTTCGCGTCAGAAAGAGTGCAGCTGATACGGCTACAATGCTTTCGAGTCAGTCAGATCTTGATGCCGGTAGTGTCGACTCGAGTTACACGATGTTTCATGTGTTCATCTGGGCAATTCCGATTCTAGGTTTTCTTGGAACTGTTATCGGTGTGAGTTCCGCTGTTGGTGGATTTACCGATACGCTGAGTAGTTCGAGCGATATGGAGTCACTGAAGGTTGGGCTCAAAAGTATTACAGGTGGTCTTGGTACATCATTTGATACCACTCTCGTTGCTCTTGCGATGGCGATGATTCTTACATTTCCGGTGAGCGCGCTTCAGAAGCGTGAAGGCGATGTTATTGGTGAAGTCGATGAATACACCAATGAATATCTTTTACGTCGACTTGAAGATGGCAGGAATGCTGAAGACCATCGCATGCCAGCTGCAAATCGCAATGACATGCAGGACGTCGTTCAGGCAGCTTTGAAGGTGCATCGGGCTGAGCTTGAGGGATGGATCGGACAGCTCAAGACCCTTGGCAAGGGTGTCGCTGCCGATCTCTTTGATTCATGGAAAAAAATCGATGATAAGCAGACTGAGCGAATAACGCAGACGGAACAGTCATTAACAAATTTTGTTGGAAGACTTGATGGAATGGGTGAGAAGCTTGCGGCAAAAGTAGAAGAAGGTTGGAGTAACGCCCACGATCGCCTGTATGAAAAAAATGCGGGACAGGTTGAGCAGTTAGGAAAAATGGTTGAATCAACACGTGATGAAATTGCAGCCATGGCATCCACTGCGCAGGACGCGAAGGGACGATCCGCAGACCTCATGTCAGAGGCCGCTAGTAGTGTGCAAGAGTACACTCAGTCGTTACAAAAAAGTTTGTCAGAACTTGCAGAAACGATGGAACGACTGAATGGGCAGACCATTAACGTTGAAATGAAACAACGCAGTTGGTTCGGGTTCAGTGGTGAGAAGAAAAAAAAGCCAGAAGAGAATAGTAAAATAAAGTATCGAAACTGAAGTGCTGGTCGATTGTGTCTGTTCATGTGTTCGTGCAAGGTGGCAGGCTGTGTAATCACATGGAATCAATGTCATGGCCCGTAGGCAAAAAAAGAAACAGGAAATTTCGCTTTTTCCGTTTCTCGATATTCTGGCATGCGTTATTGGGAACCTGATTCTGATAATTACGGCTGTTGTGCTTGAATCTGTTGACACGGACAAGCTCTCTGATTTATTTCAAAATGAAGCGATTCAAAAACAAACTGAAGAAAATCTCGAGACTATTAGGAAGCTTGAAGAGAGTCTTGAAAAGCTCAAGCAAGAGAGCATCTCAAGCGATAGTCGTGTGCAAAAAGCTCAGCAGCAATTAGTAGAGGCCGAACGCGCACAGCGTGAGGCGAAAGGGCGGTTGTTGAATGTGCCACCACCGCCACCACCGCCGGATGAGGAAGATACTGCAGAACTCAAGAAGCGAAATCTTGAGATTCAAGAAATTATTGCTGAAATGAAGAGGATTGAAGCAAAGATTGCGGATAAAAAAAAGAAGCCTGATCAAACTATTTCAGTGCTTTATGAGAATAAGGGCCGAGGCGGTGTTCGTCGTCCATTTTTTGTCGAAGTAACTAAAAATGATGTGGTGTTACTTCCAAATAAACTCGATTATAAGAACCTCTTTGAAACGGAAAAGCCGGTCAAAATTCCTGTAGCAAGTATCGGTAGCGATAAGTCATTTAAGAAGCTCTTGGACTACGTGCTGACTCATTTAGGTAAGACGGGGCTGCTTCGAAGAAGGCGTGATACGATTATTACGTTTCTCGTTCGGCCGGAGGGTGTGAATTCATATCGAGAGGCCAAGAAAGTCGTGGATCAATACGAAAAGACAAATGAAAAGCGTCTTATTGTTGGTGTTTTACCGAACGGAGCCCCCGTCCTCGACGCATTGAGTGGGAAAGCGCCACTGCCAGGTGATGGCAAGATACTTCTTGACTGACCGCGTATACTTTCACTGTATCAATAGCATTGTTAAGAAAGGGAAGAAATAATGGCCCGGCGTAAAAGTCAAACGTCAGCAACGGGTGCGAATATGGACTCTTTGCTTGATGCTCTCACAAATGTTGTCGGCATTCTTGTCATTGTTCTTGTCGCGGTCCAGCTTTCAAGTCAAGAAGCAGCACGACGAATGGAAGAGATGATTGCGCAGATCGATCCTGCGGAGCAGGAGCGGATAAAGCAAGCGGCCGTAGACTCTGAGGCGAAGATTGAGGAAATGAAGCTGGCACTGAAATCTGAGTCTGAAAAAGACAAAATTGATCCAGAAAAATTGCTAGCCATGCTCCAAGAAGACATTGCTGCAGCAGAACTGAAAGCCAAGAAAGACTTGCTAGCCGCCGAAGCAGCAGAGAAGTCAGTAGAAGAGAAAAAACTGGCAGCAGAAAAGCTTCGTAGAAGTCTGATGGCTCAACTTGCTGCGCTTGAAGATAAAGAGAAAGAATTTACTGTTGCAAAGACAGACTTGTTGGCCAAGTTGGACAATATGCCGACTTTGAATGCACCACCACCGAAAGAGGTGCGTCCGCCGACACCGAAAGATATTCCGCGGAATAAGGATGGAAATCAACTGCTTCAAGAGCGCAAAGTTCTCGTTACTAATGGGAAAGTAATTCCGTTTGTTGACCCAGGAAAGCAAATGGAGACAGCAATCAAGAATCGACTGAAGATAATTATTGAAAAAAATAAAATCAATGTCGGTGAGGGTAACTATATTCCCGACGCAAAGCAGGCTGATGCATTAGTTGCAGAGTTCAATAAAGATCCTGCAAAAAATAAATACTTCGATCTCAAGCTGGTTCGCAATGGTAGTAGGATAGACCTTGAGATTATTCCGACAGAGGATTGTGGTGAAGAGCCCGAAAAAGCCGTTCGGGGAATTTTTGGAACCGTTCTGCGGAACATGCAGGGGAAATGGTATCTCAGGTATCTTGTTGAGCCAGATTCCTTTGAAACATACATGGCAATGCGAAAGGTGACAGATAGCAGTGGTTTTTACGCGGGTTGGACCATAATTGACCCAGGTAGCTATTTGCATCAACAATTTAGTGGCTACCGTATCGGAGTAAAACCTCCTCCTCGTCCCCCGCGAGACCCAGGAAAGCCTGGGCCTGTTAAAGGTGTACTTGACTGAGGTCGAGCGAAATTTTCCAGCCGGTAAGTGGGTCTGAGAGTAACTTGGAGGACTGCCTCGTTGTGAATGGTCGGCTCGCCATCATGATCTTGCTCTGTGTGTCTCTCGTTGGTTGTGACAAATCAGGTGTCAGTCCTTTTTCAGGACACGTCAAAGGCATGTCAATGGCTCCAGGGTTAGGAGACGGTGAGGTTGTCTCATGGCTGCCTGCTCAGACGGATGAATATCAACGATATGGACGAGTCGTTTGTCAATATAAAGATGAATTGATTACCAAACGAATCATGGGGCTTCCAGGAGAGTCCATTCGGATTGCGGATGGAGAGTTTATTATCAATGGTGAGATACTTCGAAAGAGTCCACGTCTTTTGCAGCACTTTGGCCTGATCGTTGATGGTCAGTCTGATTCATGGCGAGATACAGCACAGTCATGGAGACAGTCAAGCAATATCTGGATGTGTGAGCATGTGAGTCCAAAACATGTTTCGTGGTTACACTTTCATCCGAAAACATCATTTGGTCTGATTCCAGATGTCGGTGGCGTGCTTGTCTACGATGATGTGTCGTGGTTGCCAGAAGAAACACGGCGGCTGGAGGTTGTTAAAGATGTGGGAATTTCAGCCGTACTCGATATTGCTCTTCAGGAAGGGTGCGGTCTTGAAATACTGGTTGGGATAAACCAACACATGGCACGACTTGTTGTCAGGAGACAAGGACGACTTGCAGTCATTGCAGGAAGGCTCGATGGCCAATACGTTGTAATGGCCTGGCCAATCTCTCGACGACATAGAGAATTTCATGAAGGCTCCGATGGTATCAGAACACCTTTGGTCCGCGAGATACCGGAAGAGTGGTCTGCTGAAGTAGAAGTGCCACATGAGAAAATTAAGCCCCAAACGAAGTCTTCACTTCTTCTTGGTATCAAACTTCTTGCAAAGAGAGACGAGGTGGCTTCGGAAGAAATATGTTCGGTAAAAGCGGAGGAATTACTTGTCTGGCGAGACATACGGTGGCTAGCAACGCCAAACAAGAGTGAGTGGTCCGTTCCAGCGGGACATGTTTTTGTATTAGGTGACTGCCCAGCGGCAAGTAGAGATAGCAGGCACTGGGGCTCACTTCCAATTGATTCAATTCAAGGAAAGGTTGTCCAGCCATCATCCCGTGAACCATTTCCGTTCTGGTTGCATCAAAACTAAAGTAGTTCTGAGCAAGGGAAACGTGGGCTCATGCAGAAAGCTGTCAGCTTTTCTGAGGGCATAGCTGGTTGGCTTCGTGGAGTATGCTTACAGACTCAGCTTGTCGAATAAGACGATTGACGGCCTCGGGAGTTTCAGCATGCCCGATATCAAGGTCTTCGACCAATTCCTGGTTGAGCTGAGACAAGAGCACGAGACGTCGATCACCAAGAGCCCGAGCAAAAAGAGACGTCTGGAGAGCATCCATGTGTAATCGGATGTCATCGGAATCAGCGGCCTCATGGAGGAGCATCCGTAAATCGATTCCTTGTCGCCAGCGAGTAAAAATAAGCCCTGGCTCTTGATCCATATTACATGCCACACAGACGGTTCCATCATGGCTGGTTACACGAGCAGCGGCGGCAAGTGCCCGAGTAAGATCAGCAAAGCCACACAGTTGATTTGCTATGCCTGCAATTGTAAGTGTTGAACGGGAACAAGGGGACGGCCGCCACTGTTTTGCAAGTAATCGGGACTGCGTGACTGAAGCAGCAGGAAAACCAAACGCTGCACCTGCTAATGTTTGATTGTTTCCAGCCACAAGATGCAATGATGCAAGGACACCAAGTTGTGCTGTGACTTGTTCTGCTTCATCCCGCCATTGACGGAGAGCCTTTTGTCGATTCTTTAGAAGTGAGGTGACAAACGAATCACGACGATTCTGCCGTGCGAAATCAGGCCAAAGTTCACCCTCAGGAGAACGGCCACTCAGGCTCGCATCATAGCCGAAGCATCCAACGGTAAGCACAACATCAGCATCAACAAGACTACGGGCGAGGTGGAGCGGTTCACCGCTTTCATCAGCAAGTAGATAGGCTGTTTCACTATCGTTGAGAGGGTTAAAGATAGTTGTAGGAAAAGGCTGGTTTGGTATGGAAGAGGAATCAACAGTGGGGTATTGATCACCCAATTGAATAGTCGGTGGTGCGGTGACAAGTTGAATATCATCAACGCTCACCCCACCAGCTTGAAGGCTTTCAAGAATGGCAAGATAGATAGCATCTGAAAGAAGTTGACCACCAGGTAGATTTCCGGCTTGAGCAATGACGACTTTATCACCCGGAACGACATGATCAGGTAAGGGTGGGCCAGCAACAGGCTGCAACAAAGCATCTCGTACAAGAGCAGCGGATGCATCAACGTCGACGCCTTCCGGGCCTCGCATTTCTACGAGCTGAGTGGATGGTTGGCAATCAATGACAAGCGGGTTGTCTCGACCGTAGTTCAGTTGAACTTTCAAAGTATTCTCGAATTTCAGAGTCGATTCAGTGGATATGTATGGCAAAACGTAAGCCGATTCGGCATTAAATTCTAGATCATTGGCCTTTTGTGGGAACAAAAGCGGTTGCCGAGGGAACGCTCTTGGACAGTTTCAGGACCAAAGGACAGTGGACAGGTCCATCAATCAGCAAAAACAGCTCCTCATGGAATAATCCATTTGTTGTTGAATATGACCTGTTTGACTGGTATTGGTTTGACTGCTGTTGCATTCGTTGTAAGTGGTACTGCCGGACTTACTTGCCGCATCGCTCATCTTTCCCTGTTCTACCGTCGATTATTAAAGGCGGAGTTCAGAGAATTCTCATATGGCAGCATTGCTGATTTCTGTGAGCAAAGTACTGAGACCCACAAACTTTGTCTGGAATTATTTTTGTAAGCTATTTCGTTAGATATGGAGTTGGACCGATGATCAGTTTGCACCATGTACCATCTAAGAAAGCACAACTCTACCTCTTGCCAGCAGGTTTTCTCTTCATTGTTGTGACAGTTTTTGGCATACCTGTTCACGCCGGTGAAGTTGTGATGCATACTGATACGATCACCTTTGCCCAACCGAGCATGCCAAGTGCATCATGCAATTGCGAAGGAAATCGCCAGCCACCTTGGCATGGGAGTGTTGGAAATCGTTGCTGCAATCGTCCCTGCTGTCCACCGCCGACACATTTCCATGCTGATGCAAGTGGGCAATTGAGAGCAAAAGACGAGGCAAGATCTCAATGTGTAAAACTGCCACCGGCATTTCCTAAATTTGAGAACTGGCGGCATACCGGCAGATTGCCATCTCCCACGCCACTTGTCATGCCTCCGTACTATCATTGAGAGACGTCGATTCCGGTGTGTAGGTAGGGTCGGGTCGCTATAAAGACCTCCGCCCCACTATGGCTGAAATGTCGGAGTCACAGGAATCGTCGCGGGAAGAGTTGCAGTGACGGCTCACACGATAGTACGTCCTATTATCACTGGCATCATAAAGCCAAGACTGGTAGCGATTGCGGTTGATAATGGGTGCCACCCTTACGCAGATGCCAAGGCAATTCCCCAACGACTTCTGCGGCCTGCCACCACTGCAGAAGTAAAAGCTGATTCTTTCGCGACTTGAAGCAAGGCTAACCAGCCGCTTTATACGAAGCCCCCAACGGCCATATTGGGCGATAGATCGCAGTCGGTGTGAACCCCTCTGAAAAACTGACAATGGATTCAGGTGTCATTGGGCTTTCGTTATTGAGATGCAGTAGAATGAGTTTTCTGACTCCTGTGACGTTTCAGGGCTCAATTGCGTTACCGCACCTGCTTTAAAGTCCCTCACCCCAAGCATAAAATACCATGCATTTGAACCCTCAAATTTCCTTTTTGACGCTTCTGTTCTTTAGTACTCTACTGTGTTCAGGTGATACGCTTGCCGTAGAAACACAAACGACGGAACAACCAAACATTGTGTTTTTCTTCGCGGATGACCAAACCACAAGTACGCTGGGCTGTTACGGAAATCCCGTTATTCAGACACCCAATATCGATGCGTTGGCACGAGAAGGCACGAGGTTTGATAACGCCTGTGTGAGTCATTCGATTTGCTGGGTCAGTCGTACCAGTATCCTCAGTGGATTGTCTGGCCGCAGTTTTGGAACCTCAAGTAATCCGGACACTGCAACTCCTGCAGCTGTTGCAATATTGTATAGCGATTTGTTACGTGAGAGTGGTTATCGCACCGGATACTTCGGCAAGTGGCACGCCAAGATGCCGCGCCAATACAAACGAGAAGATCACTTCGATGAATTTGAGGCAATTGGACGCAAACCTTTCTACAAAAAGCAGCCCGACGGGAGTTTGCGTCACGAGACGGAAGTGATTGTTGATCGTGGAATCGAGTTCATTCAGTCTCAACCCAAAAACAAGCCATTTGCTTTGAACATGTGGTTCAATGCATGCCATGCAGAAGATGGTGATCGCAGACCTGGAATCGGTCATTTTCCGTGGCCACGGGCTGTCGATGGAATGTACGACGACATTATGATTGCTGCACCACGGTTGAATGCCCCAGAAATTTTTGATGGCCTCCCAGATTTCCTGAAGACCACAATCAATCGAGAACGTTTCTTCTGGCGGTGGAATACTGATGACAAATACCAGACCAACGTTCGAGCCTACTACCGTATGGTAAGCGGAATAGATGGTGCGATTGGTCGCTTCATGCAAACTCTCGAAGCAGAGGGATTGGCCGACAACACGATCATCGTGTATTCAGCAGACAATGGTTATTACATGGGAAACCGCGGCTTGGCTGGAAAGTGGTCACATTTTGAGGAATCTCTTCGTGTTCCCCTAATCATTTACGATCCGCGAGTGAAACCGTCCCAGCGTGGACAGGTGACAAAGGCAACAGCCCTGAACCTTGATTTGCCAGCCACGTTTCTGGACTGGGCAGGAATTGAAATTCCAGAACGCTATCAAGGTCATAGTTTGCAGCGAATTGTGAGCGGTAAAAACCATGAGAACTGGAGAGAGGAAACGTTTCATGAGCATTTTGCTGTTCGTAATCGCATCCCTGCTTTTGAAGGCCTACGAAATGAGAACTACAAGTACGTTCGCTATTTTGATCATGAGAATCATGAATTCCTTCACGACCTGAAGAATGACCCGGACGAATTAATTAACCTGGCCAGCGACCCTGATTACGAAGGTGTACTTGCGGCTATGCGACAACGCACAACTGAGCAAGTGAATGAGTATGGTGGTCCGCTGGATCCCATCACAAGCCTCAGTCGATCAACGGATCCTACACCAATGGCTTCTGCTAATAACGTGGGAAACGTCAACGACGAAGGATTCATGAAAGTTTTCGATGGTAAAAACCTTCGGCAATGGTCGGGCGATACGAAGTACTGGGCAGTCAAGGACGGAGCCATCACGGGAACAACAGATGGAACACTGAAAATGAATCGCTTTTTGACTTGGAAAGGATCAACCATTCGCAATTTTGACCTTCGAGTCAAAGTAAAAGTCACACATGGTGGAAACAGTGGCATTCAATATCGCGGTACTTCCCGGCCCGATCTCGGTCTAGATGTTGTGACGGGGTATCAATGTGATGTTGTAGCGAACAATGCGAAGTACAACGGAATGCTTTATGAAGAGAAAGAACGACGTATTCTTGCTCCCACGGGTAACCAGGTGATCATCGACCCGCAAGGACAAAGCTGGATTATTGACACATGGCAAGTACCAACAGCTGCTCCCGATGAGTGGCATGAGTACCGCGTGCTGGTCGAGGGCAATCATCACCGTCATTGGATCGACGGAAACAAAACGGTGGATGTTATTGACCTGGATAAGGTTGGGCGGAAATTAGAAGGCGTACTAGCGGTTCAGGTGCATGTAGGTCCCGCAATGACGATCCAGTACAAAGATTTTGAGATCAAGCATCTGCCTGATGAGCTTCCGTTACAAACAGCAGCGGCACATCCCATTCCGGATAATGCGATTGGAGTGCGTCCGCAAGGCAAACTGCCTAAAGGATGGACTCCCCCGATTTACGGTCAACAAAAAAAGTAAGGAATGACATTCGTTACCCTCACCCACTGGTAGTGCATCATCTCCCTGCATAAAAACTTTTGCAGGATACTACCAACACGTTTGCTTGCGAAGATGAGGTTCGGTAATCACAACGGTTCGGAAGGAAGTCAAACTTCACTGACCTCAAAAAAACGAACACGAAACAGAGTCTCATGCCGATACATGTGATCAGCTGGGAGAGAAAGGTGAGGGGCGATCACTGTACAGATGTGCCATTGCTATTTTCAATATTCTATAGATGGCGTAATGCCCGAAGACTGCCTTCCCAACCCCAATCACCATACCTCGGTGCCATAATAGAGAGATGCTTGTGTCTGTTATTGCGAAGGCCGCATTCATCGAAAACAGCATCATCCCGTTATCGTTGAAAAATCAGAGGTACAAGAATCGTCACTACAAGAGTCACCGTGATAGCACCTGCGATATCGAGTCCTATGCCAGCCCTCATCATCGATCGAAGTGGGACACGTCCGGTGCCGTAGACAATTGCATTGCATGGGGTACTGACCGGCATCATAAAGCCGAGACTAGCAGCAAGTGTGGCAGCTATTGCGGTTGATAATGGGTCACCCCCGGAAGCAGATGCCAAGGCAATCGCAACGGGTACAACCATGTTGGCACTCGCGGTGTTGCTCGTAAACTCACTGGTGAAAACAGCTACAACTGCAGCAGCTCCGATAAGAACCCATCCGCTTGTGTCACTCGGAAGCCATGCCGTGAGGCCTTTCCCAATGGCCTCCGCAAGCCCAGTCTGAAACGCCAGCGATCCAAGTGCCATGCCGCCGCCGTAGAGAAGTATAATCCCCCAATCGATTCCTGCAGCCTGTTGCCACTGCAGAACACGTGATGATTGCTTCGTTTGACCATCACCAGGAAGAATGAAAAGAAGCATTGCTCCAAGAATTGCAGCAACACCTTCCGGAATATGTTCGCGGAACCATAGGCACAACGGATGTTCACTGCCGAGCGTGAGCGTAAGAAACCCAGGTGTTACCCAAAGACCGACCGTCACACCAAAGGCTAAGGCCGTAGATCGCTGCGCAGTTGTCCATGAACCAAGCTGCTGCCTCTCATTTGTAACCAGTTGACTCATGCCCTCAATATGACGTACCCCAGATGGAAAGCTCACAGCGAGTAAGAGTGTCGACATAATGATGAGAAAGATAGAGACAGGTGCTCCGACAAGACACCACTCAAAAAAACTAATATGAACGCCAAGCTGTTCACGTATGAAAGCGAGTCCAATAACATTCGGAGGAGTGCCAATCGGAGTTGCTAAGCCGCCGATTGATGCAGCAAATGCAACACAAAGAAATAAGCCAGTTGCAAATTCTGGTTTGGGGCAGCAATTGGCTTTTCGTCCGGCTTCTTCAACGGCAGAAAGCATGCCCGCAACGATCGCTACCATCATTGCAGTCGTTGCTGTGTTCGAAATAAAACCACTTACGACACCAGAAACAATTGCAACTGCAAGCATTATTCGAATTGGACGTTCGCCAACCATTGGCAGCGCAAGCACCGCGAACGCAAGCCGACGATCGAGTCGGTGAATGCGAATAGCTTCCGCCAAAATGAAGGACCCAATAAAAAGAAAAACAAGTGGCTGAGAGAATGGCCGAAATACTTCACTCGCCGGTGCAACGCCTGCTACGACACAGGCAGCCGCAGCAAGAAGTGCAGATACAGGAAGCGGCAGCGCCTCAGTGACCCACAAAGTCACCACGCCTACCAGAATAAAGGCAAGCGCGGTGGCTTCGTAGGAAAGATCCATACCAATACGTTACTTATTGGAGTGATACTGTCCGAATCACTCGAGGTTATTGAACAGCAGCTTGTGCTGCAGCTAATCGAGCAACTGGTACCCGGAACGGTGAACAGCTCACGTAATCAAGACCAAGCTCATGGCAAAAGTGGACAGAGTGTGGATCACCACCATGCTCACCACAGATACCAAGTTTGATCTTTGGACGACTTTCACGACCCTTTTCAACTGCGATTTTCATCAACTGTCCAACACCAGCGATATCAATCGATGCAAATGGATTTGCCTTGAAGATTCCTTCTTCGGTGTACTTGTTAAGAAATGAACCCATGTCATCCCGGCTCATACCAAGAGTCGTTTGCGTGAGGTCATTCGTTCCGAATGAAAAGAATTCAGCCGTCTCAGCTATTGCATCAGCAGTGAGAGCTCCACGTGGGATTTCAATCATGGTACCAACAAGATACTTGATCTTTTGCCCAGTTTCTTTCTGAACTTCTGCTGCAGCTTCGTGTATGACAGCTACCTGATTGTCCAGTTCTTTCTTGAAGCCAACGAGTGGCACCATAATTTCGGGCCGTACCTGAATACCAGATTTCTGCACCTTGGAAGCAGCCTCAAAAATCGCACGGGCCTGCATGGCTGATATTTCTGGGTAACTGATACCAAGACGACAGCCACGATGACCAAGCATTGGGTTGAACTCGTGGAGCGATGCAACTCGCTTAGCAACCACGTCAGGACTTATCTTCAGCTTCTTCGCAAGATCAGCCTGAGATTTTTTATCATGGGGAACAAACTCATGAAGTGGTGGGTCCAAAAGCCGAATAGTTGCCGGACGCCCTTCAAGTGCCTTAAAGATCCCCTCAAAGTCTTCCCGCTGATATGGCAGAAGCTTTTTCAAGGCTGCACGGCGAACATCTTCACTTTCAGCAAGAATCATTTCCCGCATCGCGTCAATACGGTCGCCCTCAAAGAACATATGCTCGGTTCGGGTAAGACCGATTCCTTCCGCACCAAAGGCAATAGCCTGACGCACCTGTTCTGGTGTGTCAGCGTTGGTTCGCAAGCCAAGTGTTCGGTGCTTGTCGGCCAGCTTCATAATAAAGTCGTAGTACTGGAAGACTTTTGACTGCTTTGGCTTCATGGTCTTGCTGACCAGCACCTGCTTGAGTTCGCTGTCTGCTGTTTCAATGTTGCCAGCAAAGACTTCACCGTTGCTGCCATTAATTGAAACTGCATCACCTTCTTTGAGCGTGTGCCCGGCACAAGTTAGTGTGCCTTTGCTGTAATCGATAGAGATTTCACCAGCACCTGCAACACATACCTTGCCCATCTGACGCGCTACCAAAGCGGCGTGACTTGAGACACCACCTCGGCTTGTCAGAATTCCCTCCGCGGCAATCATTCCGCGAAGGTCTTCAGGGCTTGTTTCAACACGGGCGAGGACAACACGTTCGCCAGCTTCGGCAAGTTCTTCTGCCTTGGCTGCAGTAAAGACAAGTTGGCCAGCCGCAGCACCGGGGCCTGCAGGGAGTCCGGTAGTCAGGAGACGCCCTTCTTTCTTCGCGGCGGCGTAAGCCTTGAGGTCAAAGATTGGCGCAAGAAGTTGTGATAATGCATCCGGATCGGCCGACTTCAGGGCATGCGTTGGCTTCATCAGTTTTTGCTTCACCATATCGTGTGCAATCTTCACATAGGCAATCGCTGTTCGCTTTCCGTTACGAGTCTGAAGCATGTACAGCTTTTTCTTTTCAATGGTGAATTCGAAGTCCTGTACATCGCCAAATTTCTTCTCGAGCCGTTCACGAACTTTAACGAGCTGCTTGTAGGTGTCTTTGAAGACAGGATCTTTCGCCATGGCTGTCATGGGAAGTGGCGTACGAACACCAGCAACAACATCTTCACCTTGAGCATTCACCAGGTATTCACCATAGAAGATGTTTTCACCAGTTGCGGGATCCCGGGTAAAGGCAACGCCCGTTGCACAGTCATCACCCATATTGCCAAACACCATCGTTTGGACATTGACTGCGGTTCCCCACTCATCTGGAATTTTGTACTTCCGACGGTAGAGAATGGCTCGTTCGTTCATCCAGCTTCCGAATACGGATCCGACCGCACCGATTAATTGTTTGAACGGATCTTGAGGGAAATTTTTCCCGGTACGGTCCTTGATAAGACGGAAGTATCGTTTGATGAGTTCGCGGAGTGCTTCCTCTGTAAGCTCAGTATCATCTTCGATACCGAGCTGATGCTTCAGTCCGTCCATGACTTCATCAAAAGGCTCGTCTTCATTTTCATGCCGCTTCTGAACACCCATTACAACATCACCGTACATCTGGATAAACCGGCGATATGAGTCATAAGCGAAACGTGGATTGCCAGTTGCTTTGGCGAGCCCAACTACGGTTTCGTCATTCAGGCCAAGGTTTAAAATGGTGTCCATCATGCCAGGCATGCTGTCACGAGCACCGGAACGAACACTTAAAAGCAATGCATTGGTTGGGTCACCAAACTTTTTCTTTGTTTCTTTTTCAATCGTTTTTAGGTTCCGAAGAATCTGATCCTCAAGACCGGCCGGAAACTTCTGGCGATTTGCGTAGTAGTCGATGCATGTCTGCGTCGTGATAGTGAACCCTGAAGGTACTGGCAGGCCGATCTTCACCATCTGGGCCAGGTTTGCACCTTTGCCACCAAGGAGATCCCGCATGGTTCCATCACCGTCACACCTTGTTTGGCCGAAGTAATAAATCATCCGACCAGCTTTCTTCGCTTTCACAGCTTTACGGACGATTTTTTTCTTCGCAGTTTTTTTCTTAGCAAGCTTCTTGGCCATCAGGGTATGGAACCTTTCATGGTGAGGGATCGAGTGAGCTGAAAGCCCCAACTCAGAACGCATGTTTTCAATCAAACGACAGAAAATCTACGGTCAGAAGTCAGGAGCGTCAACGAGCTACTCTCTAGCGACAGGTATGTGCATCAAGCCTATGTTTTTAGCAGTTTTTAAGCGACGGAACCAGATGCCGAAGAGACTGAAGGGACCCAGAGCAAAATAGGCCGGATTGACTTTGTTAAGAGCCCTAATTGGCCCAGCTGAGAAAATTTTCTTGGTTTGTTCCTGGCTGACGTATGCTGAGAATTCCTTGCCTTTTTCCAAAAAGTGTTACTAAAATAGGATTGATAGACCCCGCTGATCGATCCCCTCTAGGATCCGCGTTTGAAGGCTTTCCCTGGCAAGCGGCGACGTGGGTGTTCCCAAAGAACTCTTTGAAGTTACATCAATGGAACCCTCGCCCACATGGCTCATTGCACGACGCTCGTTCATCCCTGCTTACAGTGCAGGCGATTTTGGATTTCTGCATCAAAAACGAGGGAAAGAAAACACAGTAAGGGTTTGCTGCCTAGGACTTCTGCTTTTCCTTGGTTGTGTTTCTCACGGGACCTGCCTTGCGGTGCAGCCTGAAACACTGTCATTTAATCATGATATTCGTCCAATTCTCAGCCGTCATTGCTTTGCATGTCATGGCCCGGACAGCCATGATCGGCAGGCTGGTTTGCGACTGGATATCCGTACGAATGCAATTCAAGAACTTGAAAGTGGCATGCGTGCCATTGTTCCTGGCAAACCAGAAAAGAGCGAACTGGTCGCACGCATTTTTGATTCAGACCCAGATGTCATCATGCCTCCACCAGAGAGCAATCATGTACTGACACAAGATCAAAAAGAGATTCTCAGCGACTGGGTAGCTAGTGGTGCGGAATACCAGCCGCACTGGGCGTATGTTTCTCCAGAGAAGCACAAGGTTCCAAACACCATTGACGATCAATGGTGTTTCAATTGGATCGATCACTTTATTTTCCAGCGGTTGAACGAGAAAGGTATTTCACCAGCAACTGATGCTGATCCAATCACGCTGGTACGTCGAGTCACATTCGATCTCACTGGCCTTCCTCCAACGCCATCAGATATTGATGACTACCTTTCGAATAAATCAGCTGATCGATATGAACAACTTGTCGATCGGCTGCTAGCCTCTCCTCGGCACGCCGAACGACTTGCAAGCTGGTGGCTTGACCTTGTTCGGTACGCAGACACGGTTGGGTATCACGGTGATCAGACACACAGTGCATCACCCTATCGTGATTGGGTGATAGCAGCGTTCCAAAAGAATCTACATTTTGATCGCTTTTCTGAAATGCAAATCGCAGGTGACTTTTCAGAGAAAAACTCTGACGAGCATTTTGAAGACCGCCTTCTCGCTAGTGCCTATAACCGACTGTTGCAGACATCTCATGAAGGTGGGCTGCAGGTCAAGGAATATCGAACGATCTATCAGGCTGATAGGATTCGCAACCTGTCTGGGGTCTGGCTAGGAGCAACGGTTGGCTGTGCACAGTGCCATGACCATAAATACGATCCATACACCAGTCGAGATTTCTATGCACTTGGTGCGTTCTTTGCTGATATCGATGACGAGACGCATATGGGTGTTGCGGGTCGTGGGGGTGGAACAAACACGCTCCCTACTGCCCGTGACCCAGAACAGGCTGTGGTTGGTCCCTTTGATCGTGCACAAGCTGCTGTGCTTGATACAAAGATTCGGCGGCTGCGAAAAAGCCTTCCACCACTACCAAAGCCAGAGCCAAAGCAGCAAGAGTCAGAAAAAAAAGTAGAGAAGTCAAAAGCAAAAGTTGCAAAGAACAAGAAAAAAGAAATAACTCAGGATGCAGAAGAGAAAACAGTCTCCAATAATACAGAACCACCAGAAATCCTTCAGGCCCGAAAGCATCTCAAAGCACTTGAATTGAAACGGAAAAATCTTGAGCGGAAGCTCATGATCACAAAACCACTTGAGACACCACGGGTTGTTCGAGTACAGCACCGTGGAAACTGGATGGATGAATCTGGCGAGGTTGTAGAGCCTGCTATACCGGCCTTTCTTGGTTCACTTGAAACTGATGGTCGTGCAACACGAGCGGATCTCGCGCGTTGGCTGGTGACACCAGGCGATGACGGTGGAATTGGAGAATTCACAGCTCGCGTCATCGCCAACAGAATCTGGTCAATCTTCTTCGGTGCTGGCCTGTGTCGTTCGGTAAATGATTTTGGCGGGCAGGGTGAACCACCCGACTACCCAAAGCTTCTAGACAGACTCGCCCTGGAGTTCTTTGAGAGCGACTGGGATGTGCGGCATCTCATTCGGTGCATTGTGACCAGTCGGGCCTATCGGATGTCATCAGATGCCACTGAAGATGTACTTAAGCATGATCCTGAAAATAGATTCCTCGCACGACAGGGTCGCTGGCGATATCACGCTGAAGGTGTACGAGATGCCGTGTTGCTTGCGAGTGGCTTACTTGTTGAAAGGCTTGGTGGACCGAGTGTGCATCCGTATCAGCCAGCAGGGTATTACCGCCATCTTAATTTTCCCCAACGGACATACAACCAAGACACTGATGACCGGCAATGGCGGCGAGGTCTGTATGTGCATTGGCAGCGGATGTTCCTCCATCCGCAACTGCTGGCATTCGATGCGCCGACACGAGAAGAATGTACGGCTCAACGCGCGCGATCCAACACACCAAAGGCAGCGCTTGTCCTCCTGAATGACCCAACATTCATTGAGGCAGCGAGGAATCTTGCAGAACGAGTTTTGAAAGAGAGTGAAAGTGACAACGACCGACTGACCACACTATGGCGGCATGCCGTTTCACGAAGACCAGATGCTTCCGAGAGAAGGCTGCTGAAAAATCTTTTGCAGAACAGTAGACAGGAATATCAGGAAAGCCCGGAATCGGCAGAAGAACTTCTTGCTGTGGGAATTTCATCGAGTGATGCCACGCTTGATGCCATTGAACATGCAGCATGGACAGCAACTGCACGAGCAGTACTCAACCTTCGTGAAACAATTGGCCGGTACTAACTAAATAGAGAAGACAGCTATAGAGAAGGCAACTGAAAACGGATGCAGTGAGTTCCCCAACAAGCAACGAGTTTTGAAAACAGGATGCATTTCATGCAGTTCGAATCACATATTCACCGTCGTACGTTTCTTGCCCGAAGCGGACTCAATCTCGGTGCAGCAGCATTGTCAGGCCTGCTTGCACGTGATGCCCTCGCGGCACCAAGTGGGTTGCACCAGCAGGCAAGCCTTGGGGCAATTCAAACACTGCATCATCCACCTCGTGCGAAAGCAGTTATTTTCCTTTGCCTGGCTGGAGGCCCAAGTCATCTTGAAACGTTTGACCACAAACCAGTCCTATCTGAACAAGATGGTCAACCAATGCCAGAAAGTATTACGGCAGGACAGCCGATCGCGCAGTTGCAAGGCAAGAAACTCTTATGCCTCGGTCCACGAAAACCCTTTCGACGGTTTGGTGAGTGCGGTGCAGAGATCAGCGAGCACTTTGCCCAGTTGGGGAGTCTTGCCGATCGGTTTACGATTATTCGGAGCATGGTCACTGAGCAGATCAACCACGATCCAGCTCACACCTTTATGAATTGTGGCACGGCGTTATCAGGTCGACCAAGTATGGGTGCGTGGGTGACATACGGGCTGGGGAGTGAAGCAGATGACCTTCCCGGTTTTGTTGTGATGACGAGTAAAATGGGACGGAACCCTCAGCCGATCGCTGCTCGTCAGTGGCATTCAGGATTTCTTCCAGGGCAGTTTCAGGGTGTGGAATTTTCAACGAGTGGTTCACCTGTTCACTACGTAGAAAATCCTCCTGGTGTTTCAGTACAACAACAACGAGATGTGATCAAAACAGTATCTGCTCTTGAAGAACATCGCTTACAGAAAATAAATGATCCAGATGTTGCGACTCGAATTCGACAATATGAGCTTGCGTTTCGAATGCAGACAAGTGTGCCACAGCTCGCAGATCTTTCAGGAGAAACCGCGGAAACACTTGAGTTGTATGGTGCAGAACCTGGTCAGGCGACAGTAGGAACCAATTGCCTGATGGCCCGCAGACTCATCGAGCGAGGCGTGCGGTTTGTGCACCTCTACCACAGTGATTGGGATCATCATGGTGGTATTGATCGCTTTATGAATGAGATCTGTCCGCCAACCGATCGAGCAGCTGCTGCGTTACTCACTGACCTTGATCGTCGAGGCCTGTTGGATGAAACGCTGGTTGTCATTGGTGGTGAATTTGGCCGCACACCAATGGGCCAAGGGAAGGATACAAGTATTGGACGAGACCATCACATCAAAGGTTTTAGTACCGTACTGGCAGGAGGTGGTATCCGTGGTGGGGTGACGTATGGAGCCACTGATGACTTTGGCTACAACGCTATTGAAAACGTGGTGCATGTGCGTGATCTCCACGCGACGATGCTCCATTCCTTGGGAATCGACCACAACCGTTTCTCAGTTGAGTATCAGGGGCTGGATACAAAACTGACAGGTGTTGAACCAGCGACACCGATTCAGGCTCTTCTTACCTAGGTACGGACACTTATATGTAGCAAAATGCAACGAAGACTTGTTGCATTTTGCTACGCGCGATTTTCACACAGTCTGCGCAAGAGTAAGAAAACATCTGCAAATAATGATGTTTTTTCTAAATTCATTCTTTGGCATGCCGTCTGCGTTGGGGAAGGAGTATTGCCCAAGACTTCTACCCATAAGGTGTTCTCATGACTTCCGCTACCAGACAATACAGACGCCGTCTATCAACTCAACCAACCACACTTCACAACGAACAACTGGAACCGCGCCAGCTCATGGCAGCGGTTGCCGATGGTCATACTGAGTGCCAGAGCGAGCACACCAGTGATATGTCTGTTCAATCTTTTACGGAGATGACCTCCAGAGTGTTCGGTGACTCAGGAGCCAGTGGACTCGGCGGAAAGGAGCAGTCAGCGAAGCCTGGAGTGAACATCGGAAAAATACCACTTGATGAGATGATGGATCATCTTGGAGATAGGGGAATACGCCCAGATTTTTCAGAACTCGTAAAAGGTGTGCAAAACCTTCTTGGTCGACCCGGTGCACGAGCAGGATTTCCAGGCATTGGTCAGACTGGTGAGCTTGACCCAAATGATATTTTTGGAGGCAATAGGGATAAAATTAGAGATCTGTTGGATAGTCGCGGCAGTAATGGTCTCTTCCGTCCAGGTGAACGCACGTATCAGGGAGACTCCCAGAGGGATTGGTCCGCTGCCGGCTCAATGATCCCGGGTGCATCTACCGCCGCAAGAAAGTTGCAGAGCCAGGCGTCCGATTTTTGTGCAACGGCAGGCTTTGTCTTTGGTGTCGGTGCTAGAATGTCATCGGCCCCACACCCAGTCGTTAAAGGTGCTGGCTTTGGTTTGATGGCTGTTGGTGGCGCCATAGGAGTGGTTGGTTGTGATGATGTATTCGATGTATTTGATGATCAAGATCAATCAGATTCAACAGATGATTCAACACCCGCGTCAACAGAGACGTCATCTAACTCAAGGGAAAGTTCTTCATCCGATCCTGCACCAGAATCAACAGAGTCCTCTCAGCCTGTACTAGTCTCGGAAGAACTGGATGAAAATGGAAACGTGGTGCACATGACTTTTGCTTTTCCTGAAGAACCAAGTGGTACAGGTGGAGACGATGGCCAACCGAATGAAGAAAATGGATGGGGAGGTGTTCCTGATGTGGTTATGGGTGATGGCAAACTTGAATTCAGAAAACCACGTGAAGGTGTCTACGACCTTACAAAAGCTGAAATGTTGAGTCGCTTAAAACCACGGGAGCGAGCCTTTAGTATCGATGCTGTGATAAATCCTGTTCCTGATGAAGTAGGTGCCGCATCCAACGTGAGTCACCAGATAAGCGAACAAGCAGGATTTACACCACCCATTCCAACAGATGGTACCTGGAATACATTTGGTGCAGGATCTGCCGTCAGTGAAAGAGCCGGATATACGCCACCAATTCCTGTTTGGAGTGCATTTGGAACTGACAAAGCGTAGTGCGATGCGCAGAATATTCACTCGATCAAGCCCGCCCTATCTGTTGGGGCGGGTTTTTTCTTGCCTTCGTTTACCTTACGAAGCGAAGCAAAAAGAGACTCAGGAAGACGTGCCAGGTATTGATTCTCGATGTCTATGAAAAAGATCTCCCCTGTCTCGCGGCCCGTGGAGCATACGCCCAATCCATGTATATCGAACAAACAGTTGATAGGTCACAAGCAAAATCAAGGTGGCACTTGCACAGATCATGCTGAGCTTTAGAAAGATTGGAAGCTTCCATGTTTGCATCAAGCATGCGAGTGTGATCACAAGGGGGATGTGCATCAGGTAGAGCCAGTAGGACGAGTCAGAAACATAGCGCATGACTCTACTTTCCGCTGAGAACCATCTTCGGAACATTCCAATGAATCCAAAACACATCAACCATGCAAAAAGTATCTGTGGAACTGCAGTGACGACTGGATTGGCCATGGTGGCGAGGGCGGCAGGAAAACAAAGACAGGCTCCAAGAAGATGCCAGGGCCACCAACGACCAAGCCTTTCAGCTTTTTCACCCGAGGTGAATACCGACATGCCGAACCCAAAGAAGATGGCGTAGTACACAAGAAGATGAGGCTGTGGAAGAATCCCAAGACTTGTATCCGGTCCAAAGTGCATTCTGGGTGTCATCGTACCCATGAGTAGTTGTGGAAGAAGTGTGACTGGAACCATCCACCAGATGGATGCATTGAGCCGAAATATCCAAATTTTTTCAACGGAAATTCCAAAGCAGCGAAGGAGTGACTCGGCACAGACAAATAAGGGAATAAGCCAACATAAAAACCATAGGAACCAAAGGTGATCAAACACACGTGAAAAGATCAGATGACGAGGTTTGAGATTTCCAAAGATACCTTGATCACGTGATTCTTTTTTCTCGCTCTTTTTGAAAGCTGTTTGAAACCGGTCCGATTTGAGCCAGCCGGCGTATCGGGAACGAATGGCCTCAAGAGTCTGCTTGAAACGAGATTGTTGAAGAGTGCCAGCGTCTTTTTCCTGAGAAGTATCAACACTATTTTCTGAATTTGATGAGTCCTGCTGAGCAGGTGTTCCAGCCTCACGAAGAAGATTTCGTACACGTTCTCGGCCTGATTCAACCCGTTTCTGGTCGAGCTCCGGTACTCTCAGCCAAGAAGCGATACCCTGAGTCATCTCCCAGTCCGCATTTGTTGAATCCATCGCTGTATCATCATCATCTCCCCGAACACTGACATCGATGCCGCGATCCAGTAAGAGCCTGACAACACCCACGCGACCAAGGAAGGCGGCACCATGTAGTGCTGTACGATTCCCATCGTCTCGTTGTTGAACGTTCGCGCCGCGATTCAAAAGAAGTTCAGCCACTTTGGTTTTACCGTAGAGTGCAGCAATGTGGAGCGGTGGCATTTTGAACTCTGGATCAGGAGTATTGATATCAACCTTCTTTTTCTTTTTGTCAAGAAACGACTTCACCGTCAAAAAGTCACTGCGGCGAATGGCGTCGTAGAGGTTGTCTGGCTTTTCCTTGCTTTCAGCCGTCTGCTTCTTCTCTGCAATTCTCTTGCCGTAATTGCTAGCCCACCGGCCGACATAAGTATCGAGCGGAACAATAGTGACAGTGCCAAGAAGACATGGCAAAAGAATTCGCACGCTTCGTTGCCGGAGCATGCTTTGTACGCCACGTTTGTGCCAAAGCATGGCAGTAAAAAAACCACTGACAAGAAAGAACAACGGCATCCGAAAACCATGAATACCAAGAAAGAGAATCCATACCCATCCCGCTGTTTGTGTATCACGAATCACAGATAACCCTGGCATAAATGGCATTAATCCATGAAGCACGATGCCAAGAAGCATTGCGACGGCCCGAAGGGCATCAAGATCATGTCTGCGAGCAATTGTTTTCGATGAAGTAGGTTCAGGCATGATTCTTTTTAAAGGTAACGTGCTAGTGTCTGCACGGCATTGGTTTGTCGAGTCTACCGATCGGACGAAAAACAAGAAATCGTGAGAGGTACCAAGGATGTGGCTTTAAGAGTTCAGCGTCTTTCGGCGCACCTTTCTTTTTGAAAAGAATATCCTCAGGATCTTTCGACCGCTTGTATTTTACAAAAAGGTTTTCCCGCTTCCGGGAAGAGGTGATCCTTCGAAGTTCGAACCAGGTGAGAAGGTCCTTCGTCTTCACGTATTGTTGCAGTTGCCGGTCATTCGATCCAAGAATTTCAACAAGATCATCTTGGTATCCAAAAAGTTTCAGTCGAGGCATGAAGAGATGATTGTTTCCAGTTCCTTCGGTTCGTATGTTTGCGAACATTGAAAAAGCTGTTGTGGTCTTAAGACTGAGGTACGGACAGAATCCATTGAAGAAAACGAGAGCTGGGAATATCCAGAGGATTCGCAATGGGCGAACCATAGGTTCCGGTGCACTCCGCCAGCCAGCCTTACGGAGCATCGGTGCGTATGTGGCTGTCACCCATAAAGCGAATAGAAGCCATGCATAAAACCCAATTGCATTGGCAGTAAAAAAACTGCCACCAGTTCGATATGCACGAATCTGCAAAAAGCAGGCAAGTCCAAAGATGAATACGGCAGTTAACTTTGCGGCAAGAACACCGAACCTCGGTATTCGTTGCCAGATCTGAAATGGATTGTCGTGAGATGAAAAAAGAAAAACGGCATACAGCGCGTAGAGCAGGTGGGAAAAGCTATAGATGCCTCCATGTGGGTGAAGTGCAAGAAACCAGTGGAAGAGAAGCCCGAGAATGACAGTGGCAACCCGTGTCGTGCGCCACCAGAGGCCAATTGGAATGGCAAGCTCAATGAGAAGCGTCCCGATGATGGTCGGCCACTGTGTCCATTCGCTTGATGGAATGATGGGCACTGATGCAGCAAGCTCTTTGTGCATGGATACAGCACAACTGACCGCAGGGTTGAGAAAGTCCCAATTCAGCTTATGCAGCACAGTAAAGAGATACATGATGATCAAGGAACTCATTATGACAGGGCGCATCTGTTCATAAATGGCTGCACGAAGTTCGACAGACGGTAGGTGTTTTTTCCAATTGCATGCAGTGACGGCAAGAACCGTACCTATCATGGAGGCATGTATGAGCATTTCAAAAAAGATGTGATTTGGCACAAAGGGAAGTCTTTGGAACCAGAACATGAGACTGGAGAGAAGAAAAAGACAGAGGGCAAGAATAGATCGTGGAAAAAAAAGAAGAAGTAAGGTTGCGGCCAGAAGGAGCTGTCCGGTGATCATGCTCATCCACCATGGAAAGGAGAGCATGTGAATAAAGCTGGCTGTTGCGATTCCGATACCAATGCAACCAAGGCTTGCATCGAGTGAATATGCAGAAGAGCGTGCAATAGATTGATTGGCAGTGTCTTCACTCACGGCAGTCACCAGGTACACAATTTAAAGCGAATGAAAGTGAAAATATAATTGGCAGGGTGGTCGATTTTGATTTGCAGACAGAAAATCAAGTGGAGGAGAGGCCTTCATGAGAACCATTGATTCTCTCCAATTGCGAGCATCGTATGAGTAAAACCTACAGTCACTGCCCAGAAAGTAATAAAGTCATGGTGCATGTTTTGCCTCTAAGAACTCAACATCAGTAAAGTACGCCCCACCATCTGGTTCATTTGAATTCCAGAACTGTGTGATGAGTTCAGTTTTTCCAGCCGGCAAATTTACAGTGAAATGAACGTGTGATGACCCGTCGCGTACATTCACCTCGTGTGTTTCACCAGCAACTGTGAGAGAGGCACGCTCTGCAACCAGAGGCTTATTTGCTTCTTTGGGAAGCTGCCGCAAGGTGATTCGGTATGTTCCATCTTGTTGAACCATGACGTGCCATGGTCCTGTGATAGATGGTCTACGATTGATCGAATTGAAATTCCATGGTGGGTTTCCAAATGGCAAATACCAGTCCTGTGAGCACAAAGTAGTTGGGTTTTCCAGAGGGTTGCCGACATCGATAGCGACCGGTTCCATGCGGGGTGATACAGATTTCCAGAACGCTTCATAAAGATCACGAAGTTCAGTAATAACGTTTGGATGATCTTCAGCAATATTATTTTGTTGGGAGTGGTCAGTACGGAGATCATAAAGCTCAGTGCCGTTTATAAGCCGCCATGGTCCTTTACATACACATGATGTGTCCCACGGTTCTTCCGGATGGTGAAACCCGGCACCACCATGGAGTTGTGCAATATAGTGGTGCCGATGTGCCAGTATTTTTTCATCACGGATGTTTGCTGCGAATGAAAATCCGTCGGGGTCATGATCCTGAGGGAGTTGTATCTCACACAGATCGAGAAGAGTTGGAAGGAGATCAAGATGAGCCGTCAATCCATCGAAGTCTTTTCCTCCTTTCAGTCCACCGACAGGCCAATGAAGAAAGCAGGGGACTCTATGGCCGCCCTCGTACACAGTCGACTTTTTCCCCCTCATGTTCGCATTGAACCCGTGAAAACTTCCTGCAGGTAGTTCACTCTTGGGAATACCGTTGGAGGTACCATTGTCTGTCATGAAAATGAGAATGGTATTCTCAGCAAGGCCCAGCTCTTTGAGGTGCTCTCGTAATCGTCCTAGGTTATGGTCAATATTTGTGATCATGCCATAGAAATTGGCACCGTTCCCCCAGAGAACCGAATCTCGGTATGGTTCGCTCCACTCTGGATCGACCCGATAGGGGCCGTGCGGGGCATTGGTTGCGAGATATAAAAAGAAAGGTTCTTTTCGATGACGCTCAACAAAGCTTTTAGCTTCATTGAACCAGATATCTGTGCAATACCCGGTAAATTTCTCAAATACACCATTTCGTTCATACGTGTCGTCAAAGTAATCGTTTCCGTAGTAGTCCGAGGCTTGGCCAACCCCACCACAGCGGTGCCAGAGAACTTCTTGAAATCCGCGGTCTTGTGGGCGGTGCGGTGCGTTATCTCCAAGATGCCATTTCCCAATCATGCCAGTGGCGTACCCAGCATCTGAAAAAATATTCGCAATTGTTTGCTCATCACGATGGAGCATCGTACGGCCACTACTCGTACGGTATGCCCCGGTGCGAGCAGGATAGCGACCTGTCATTAGTGCGGCACGAGTTGGCGTGCAGTAAGGACTCACATGAAAGTTTGTGAGTCGTAGTGATTCCGCATGCAACTGATCAATGTAAGGAGTTTTTATGACCGGATTGCCATGACAGGCTATGTCGCCGTACCCCTGATCATCAGTCATAATAAGAATGACATTCGGATGAGCAGCATCTGCAACTATTTGAATTGACGTGGTGTGACACACCAAGGCAATAAGGAAGTACATCAAATTCTTCATGGTGTGATTTCCTGAAAGATAGTGCTCTGAAAAGATCACGTTACCGTGCGATCGCATAAGCGAAGGGGCTGGAATTAACTCGATGTAATCACCATAAAAGACATCGTTTCTTTGCACAACGCCTTGCATGGCTACTGAGGTACTCGTCTAGTTATGTTCACCAAACCAACGCTCTTTGATCTCATCGAGTTGGCCTGCTTCGCGCATCTGTAGGATTGCATTATTCAGTGGCTCACGAAGTGTGCTGCCTTGAGGAAGTGCTAATGCAAAGTCAAAAGAATCAAAAATGCCAGGAATCAGGCGAAGGTCATTCGCTCCGGAAGTATGCAGAGCAAGCATGAGTGTGTGCGATTCAGAGACAAGTGCGTCACATTCCTCACGCGACACGGCAGCCATCATCGCTTCAAGATCCGGATAGAGTACGGGGCTACCACCGAACTCTTTCACTGCATCAACAACAACACCACCTTCTTGACAGGCAACGGTCTTGCCGAAGAGGTCACGAGGGCTCTGCACGGTACCGGTTACCTGATCAACCGTCATGGTGGTGGTGAGTGTACTCGTAAGAAGTGCAACAAGCACAATGCCACCAATCATCGATGCGGTTGCTATAAATCTTCCGGTAACAGTCGAAATTACTTTATTTTCACAGCCACCAGTAATGATTGTACTCACGCTCCACCAGATAGCTTCCCAGGCGCCTCGCGGGTAAGGAGTGGGGAATGATTCTGCATTATGGCGTCGTTCAAAAATCCAGAGAAGGTGTCCAGTCAAGACTATTGTTCCAATCACTCCAGCAAGAATGGATACTAATTCCCATGAGATCAAGTTATTGAGAGCTGTAAGCAGACGGCCATCACGCTCACGGGAAACTGCTATTTGTAGTCCTGAATGCACGACAGGATGCGTAAAGTCAACCAGCTTCTCTCGTTGCTCTGTCATTGCAAGCGGCCCTAGAAGCACATCAATGTCACCATGTTGTGTAGCATCAAAAAGTTTTTCAATTGACGAAATTGCAATCAAATCTGACGATTCGTTGATACGTTTCGATAATTCATTCCAAAGATCAATGGAGTATCCACGAGGTTTTTCTCCGACATATTCGGCAAGCCCCTTCATCGGAAAAACTCCAACTTGCAGCGGCTGAGCCGTTTTTTGTGTTGTTGGTTCTTGAGCCAGTAGGTGGTTCGACTGACTGTGGGAAAAACAAGAGATCGTTAGCAGGATCAATGCGGCGATTCTGGCCAATGAACAGCGCATTCGAAGTTTGTTGGAAACAACGAGAAGGATTCCACCGAGTACAACAGTGGCACCTGCTGTGGCAATGGCCTCTGGCGGCAGCGACAGAGTGGTTACATCGGTTGCCACGGATTCGGGGAGAGAGTCCTTGTCTTGAATGCCAGTCATATACAGCAAAAGAAGTGGCATCGAGTTATTTGCAATATGACACAGTATTGCAGGGTAGATGCTTTTCGTTAGCAGTACGATGGTGCCAAGTGCGATGCCAAGAAGAAACGTTTGAGGCATTCGTTCAGGGAGAAGATGGAAAATTGCAAAGCAGATAGCCTGCGCAAAAACAGCAATAGCCATTCGTTGTTTGCTGGGTTGTTCACCACAAAATGCAGAGAGGACCCATCCACGAAAGAGTAGTTCTTCAAGACATGCCGGAAGTATTGCGATGAGAGCCCAGGCGAGCCACCAGGGTTGGTCAAGCATGAGAGACAGTATCTTCTCGGAGAGTTGTTTCATTGCCGGTGACATCTCAATAGTTGTCAGTTCCAAGAGGACGGCAGCACCAAGAATGAAAAGTCCACCACCAGTCAGGAGGCCACCAATCAGTGCACTAAGGCCACCGAGAAAAGATTGCCAACTTGACCCACACCCTGGCCAGTAAAGAGAAAAAGTTCTTTTGATATTTACCCGTTGCCATAAGAGAAGAATGGCTAGAGGGGCGACAACGGCGAGTTGTTGAACGGGTATCGCAAAGATAATGCTTTCTGGGCTGAGTCCTTGGACATACCAGAGACCAGCAAGGCCAAGTACAAGGGCAATGCCACCATGGATAATGCCAGGTATCAGTCGAGGTGCAGGACGGCTAAAACCACTTGCGGCATCTGGTCCACGAAACAGGAGGTCTTCGTCGGTCAGCATTGCTGTTGTTCCACGAAGGAGTACCCAAGTCACGGCAACGCTCGAAAAGAGTGTCAGCAGGAGTGGCGAAATACTGGCGATTGGACTCATCATGACGGAAGAAGACTCTCCGTCAGTTTGGTTCGATTTAGAAACAACTTCCTGTTTCGTCGGTGGAGGTGTTAGGGCGTTCTGTGAAACAACAATCTGGCCCGTGTAGGGCACCATGGGCACAAATTGATTCTGGCTGATCCCCGGTATGAGCGACACTCCTGCAAGTGCACTGATAAGGAGAATGACAGGAGTCAGAGTGTTTTGTGCCTCTTTCATGCTTTTTGAAGCAGTTGTTACAGCCAGACTCATCGCTGATGCTACCGATGAAAGACCAATGAATGAAAGCAGGGTTATTAGAGACCCGAGTCCAATATTTTGCAGATAATAATCGGCAGAACCATCTGGAAAATATTTCAGAGAGACAAGAATTGTAAGAAAAATCGAAATGACATTTGCGGCAAGAGTAGCAAGGGTGACACCAAAAATGGCAAGGTATTTGCCGAAGACAATGTCTTGTGTCCGACAGGGCACGATGAGAAGTGTTTCGATGGTGCCCCGTTCTTTTTCACCAGCAATGGCATCGATTGCAGGGTAAAAAGATCCAGTCATTGTCAGTACGGAAAGCAGTACGAGGATCGCTCCTGCAACGGGAGCCATAATTCTTCGGTCGGCAACTACGGTCTCTGGGTCTTTTCCCTCGAACATCAACTGAATGGGATCAAAAAGGCTTAAGGGAACTCCGGCAACCCCCATTCGTTCTTCACGCACCTGTGTTGCGAAGCTTTCAATGAGGGATTCAAACTGTGAGCGTGTTTTTTCACTTGCAGGATACTTGTCAGAAACATGTGCAGTTAGATTGACCGTATTGAATTCCGCCAGCTCTTTTGTAAATCCATTCGGAACATTAATCCACAAATCAACTTTCCCAGATTCGAGGAGTTCCTTTGCTTGTCGTGGTGGTTCAATTTCAGCGAAGACATCACTCGGCCATCCGGATGGCTCATTGTCTTCTGCAGCGAGAAGAACCATCCCGAGACGAGTTGCCAAACGAGGAGCTTCTGGTCCACTGAGAACAAGTGACAGTGGCGTTGCTGACTGTCGTTCTTCAGTTGTTTTTAAGCCAGTCCGAACACCAAGAGAACTTGATAGGGCGACCAGCGGATATGTGATCATTGGTAGAAGGAGTGTGACAGCAACCGTTCTTCGATCTCGCAAAAATTCAAGTAAATCACGACGAGCGAGTGCTAAGGCAGCCCAAAGAGGATTGGCATTACGATTCATGTAGGTGCCCCCTGCTCAATGGCATGAAAAAAGGCATCTTCAAGCTCTCCAGAATCGCCAACGAGTGCATGGCGTGTGCCTGCAGCGACAATATGTCCTTTGTCAATGATGACAAATCGATCGCATCGATGTTCAATTTCATGCAGGCGATGTGTTGATAACAAGATCGCATGTCCGCTTTCTCGAAGACGATCAAGTGTGTCAAGCAGGTCACGTGAACCGACAACATCAAGAGCATTTGTTGGTTCGTCTAAAACAAGGGCTGGTGGATTATGAACAAGTGCTCTGCCGAGTGAAATTCGTTGGCGCTGTCCAGAAGAAAGCCTTCCCGCAGGACGATCTATGTAATCGCGTAGGGAGAGTGTCGTAATCAGCCAGTCAAGACGGTCTTTGATCGCATCTTCTTCAAGACCATGAAGCCGTCCAAAAGAGGTGAGTAGTTCACGTGCCGTCAGACGATCAGGTACACCAGTTGTGGCTGATACATATCCCAGCGACTGCCGCACTCCAACGGGGTCGGTGATACTGTCGTGGTTGCAGACCTGTGCATGACCAGATGTTGGCTGCAGGAGAGTTGCAATAATACGAAGTGTTGTTGTTTTCCCAGCTCCATTTGCGCCGAGTAACCCAACAATTTCACCAGGTGCAACAGACATTGAGACGTTGTTCACAGCCCGAATAATCGTTCCGTCACTGCTCTTATATTCCTTTACGAGATTTTCGATTTGGATGACTGGATCATCCAAAATCTCAGCAGTTTTTTTCATTGATTAGTTCTCTACGCTTGGTGGAAACTGTCGGCGATTGAGAATAAACCCTGCCGTTGTAAGGAGTATAAATACAAGAATGCAAACAGCTAGTATCTGGACGGGTGCCGAGTAATCATCAACGAAAAGAGTCATTTCAATCGGTAGATCGTTACGCCATTCCATCCATTCAACAAGCAGACTTCGTAGACGTAAACTGACCGTAACTTGATTTACAACAGCCGGTAGTAAACCGGCAAAATACTCAACGACCAAGGCGACTCCAACGCTGGCAATAAGGGCCCGTTTTGGAAGAATAACGGCTGGAAGAGCAAATAAGGCTGCCCGCCCAACGCAGGATATTCCAATGAGAACGGTGAACATCACAACGAGTCCAATTGGCTGGGTTGGTTGGGAAATAAGGAGCGTCAGCATAAGCGCTACGAGAGAAACACCCCCTGTCCAAATGACTGCGGCTGCGAATGTGCCTAAAAGGAGACTTTGTCGACCGCCCGGTCGTACGGTCACATGAATCCATGTTCCCCGCTCAAGCTCATCAGCAACAACCGGACACATTGTTACAAGAAGCCCAAGGACACAAAGAGCTTCAGGAATGAGTACGTATATCATTGCAACAGTCATGTCTCGGTTGATTGGCGCCGTGCGAATGACGGCGAACATTACTGCCGCTGGAAAAAGAGCGCCAACCAGTCCCATAGCAAGACGAGGTCGCGTCATTAACCGATTGAGCTGGAAGCCGGTGACTGCCCGAATGGCGGCAAACCAATTTCCCTGAGGAGGACGGCTCTGGGGAAGATCATGAGCGTCAGCTATTTGCGGAGAATCTTTCACTGTTCAACTCCCCGGTGCAGTTTCATAAGCCGACTGAAGATGCCTTCGAGTGTTCTGTCTTCAGCAATGACTTCACGGACAACAAGACCATCATCAACGGCTTTGGCAACCATATCTGCAAGAAGACCAGCTTTCCTTGTACCAATCACGAGTGTGTCTTCATCCGGTATATGGAGTGTTTCAACGACACCAGCCGCACACGCTATCTGAGCAAGCTTTTCGACAGATGATGTTTTGAATTTGACCTCTGTAGGCAATGCGTCGACAAGCTCACGGATTTCTGATGCGGAACCATTGGCAACGAGCCGTCCTCCAAGGATGACAGCGAGATCAGCCCGTAAGGCCTCTACTTCGTGGAGTAGATGGCTTGCTACGATGAGACTTCTGGTCTGAGCCCACGTTCGCACGAGATTAACGAGGTCGTGCCGGGCAACAGGATCGAGACCATCAAATGGCTCGTCGAGAACCAGTAGGTCTGGGTCATGGGCAAATGCACCAGCTAGTTTTGCACGTTGTCGCATGCCTTTTGAAAGTGTTGACAGTGGACGGGTGCATGCTTCCCCAAGGCCAACTTCGTCGAGCGCACGTGCAGCTCTTCGGGGAGCCTCAGCTATGTCAAAACCACTTAATCGCATCAGGTATGTGACCCATTCTCGTGGTGTCGCATTACGTTCTGTGAGGTCGGCCGCTGGACAGTATCCAATTCGGGAAAGAATTTGCCTGTTTCCAAAAGGAGCCTTACCAAAAACATTTACAGATCCAATAGTTGGGCGGAGCTGACCAGTAATGAGTCCAAGCAGCGTTGTTTTTCCAGCACCATTTGGACCGAGAAGTCCGTGAGCTCCCTGCCCAAGTTCTGCCGAGACATCGTTGACGCCAATGACAGTGCCGTAGAGCTTCGTTACGTTCTGGAGAGAAAGCATAGTAGTTGAATGGGTGAAATATCTGGATTAACTCGACGCAGGAGCGGTTATCCTCCAGGCAAGAATAAATAAACTGCCAGCACTCATTACAAGTAATGTTATTGACGATGGCCACCAGGAAAGCAGCCGTGTATCAATTCCGAATATTGCTGCCTGGACGGCCCCAAGTGCATGATACGGAGAGACCCAAGCCCATCGATCGAGCGTGGCATCGATGCCCGCAGCACGGGCAAACCAACGAAAGTTACGCCGGATTGGAGAGCCTCGTGCTTTTGAATTACGGTTCGCCTCCTCCTCTGTCGTCGATTCCATGGAATAAACGCCACCATCCTGCGAATTGGCAACAAGATCTGCGGTTGTGAGAGCACCATGTGCAATCCAGCATGCAACCCACGTGGCGAACCATGCAAAACTTGCAATTCGACTCTCAGTTGTGAGTGATGAATAAGCAAGTGCCAGCAAGACTGTCGGAACGGCCAGAATGAAGCTTGCGGTGATAATTCGAATTGGTAAATCCCATGTCTCAAACGCAACTGAAACGCTTGGACTTACCAGAACACCAGTAAGCCATAGCGCGAGTGCGGGCAGCATGGTGATCACAAGAACCAACAAAAGGAGAATAAGAAACTTGCCGAGTATGTACTCTGTGCGGCCTACAGGCCTCGTGAAATAGATCAGCCATGCTTTTGCTCTTAAGTCACGTGAAATCAGTGTTGGAGCAACTAAGCCAACTACAGCCGCAAGGAGCATTGCCTGCGGCGCTCGCATGAAGGCTAATAAGAGGCGACTCCAGACAAGGTGGCGGGTCGGCTCAACATCCACTTCATCAGTATTACCACCTAGAGCATCAGCAAGAACAGTCCCCAGCATTCCAATACCATCAAGATTTCGACCGCGTTGTGCGGCTGTGCCAAGTGAGGTCAGCCGTCCCTCGTCAACAGCTTGTTCAAATGCGAAAAAACTAGCCGCAAAAAGGAGTGCCGGGCTCCATGCAAAAAAGACCATCCGACGAAGCCAGCGGCTTTCCCAGGCCAGCCGAATTCCAGTGAAAGCAATAACCCAGACTGTTGACGAAGGGCCACACCGTTCATTGTTCCAAGCACGGTAACCGACATCCTGCAATGGCATTAACGGTCTCCCTGCGTGGTCTTGTGTTGGTCTTGGTCCGATTGTCGCAGTGTATCGATAAAAATATTTTCAAGTGGTCGAGTTGCTGGCGCGAGGGAACGAATACGCACTCCAACTTCAGCTGCTGCAGACCAGACATCACGGATTTTTTCTGATTTTGGCGACACAAGGGAAATGATTGACTCGGTCTCATTTGCTTCTACACGAGCAGGCAGACCACGCTCAGAAAGTTTTATGGCGAGTTTTTCGAGTGGCCCAGAGCCAGCAAGGTGGTGCTCAGGCTGTGGAGGCTTAGTAAGAGCTTCAATGGTGCCAGTAAGTTGAACACGACCCCGAGCAAGCACAACAACCCGGTCGCAGATGGCCTGCACATCGGGAAGAACATGGGTTGAGACAAATATTGTTTTCCCGTGGTCTTTGGCAAGTGTGGTGAGACGCCCAAGCATTGCCCGCCGCTCAATTGGGTCGAGGCCGTTTGTCGGTTCATCCAGAATCACCATGTCAGGATCATGAACGATAGCTGCTGCAAAAGAAACTTTTTGTCGCGTGCCAACCGAAAGTGTTTCGACTGGCCGATAACGCTCTTGGCCAGCATCGCACCAATCCAACACTTCGTGGGATCGACGAAGCGCTTCCGTTGCCGGCAGGCCGGACAGACGGGCGGCATATCGAACCATTTCAACGCCGGATAAGCCTGGAATAGTGCATTCATCTTCGGGAACAACGCCAACAATCTGACGAACACGACGAGGTCTCCGGTATGGATCATGCCCAAAAACACGTGCCTGGCCACTTGCAAGTCGGACGAGTCCAAGAATTGATCTGACAAGGGTGCTCTTACCCGCGCCATTCGGTCCAACAAGACCAGTCACACCAGGAGTAACGTCGAGAGAAACACCATCAAGTACAGTTCGTCGTCCATATCGCTTGACAATATTGGTCAGCCGAACGGGAATGGTATCGTCGGAAGTTGTCATATGGTGTGTTTGTCTGACTCAAATCTCTCCGAATAGAAGCCGTTTAATTGTCCATTACTTCAGTTTCTTTTGCTTTTGCAAGATCGCTTACCTGACCCTCGTACTTTTTCGTGAGGTCCTGAACATCTTCTTTTGTCCCGTTGCACTCATCCTCAGTCATATCGCCACTGCTTTTCTCACCATCAGCAGCCTTGTTTGCGTCGCGTCGTACGTTTCGGATTGAGACGCGAGATTCTTCTGCAAGTTCTTTAATACGTGCAGTCATTTTCTTACGAACATCAGTTGAAAGCGATGGAATGATAATACGTATAACTCTTCCATCACTTTGAGGGTTAAGCCCCAGGTCGCTTGACTGAATTGCTTTTTCGATGTCTTTCATTGTTCCTGGATCAAAGGGTCGAATAACGATCTGATTTGGTTCAGGTGCCCCAACGTTTGCCAAGGATTTGATTGGTGTAGGTGATCCATAGACTTCAGCACGTAATGAATCGACCAGCCCTGGATTTGCGCGACCGGTACGAATTCCAGTTAGTGAGTTCCGAAAGACATCAACTGCTTTTTCCATTCGTTCTTCTGCACCAAGAAGAATTTCATCGGCTGCCATTTTCTTTTCTCCTTACCCAAAAACAAAAGGAATTGGTTCTACGAACAGACTTTTGTTGACATGGATTGTCACCCACCTGCCATCAGAGAGCAAGTTTTTGCTCTCTCTAAGTAGTCTCCTCACGACTACTCACAAGCGTCCCACACTTTTCACCAGCAACTGCTCGCTCGATATTGCCGTCTTTGCGATAATTAAACACGAGAATAGGCATGTTGTGTTCCATGCATTGTGAAATTGCGGTCGCGTCCATCACCCTCAGGTTTTGTTCGCGCACCTGCTGGAACGTAAGATCACGATAGAGGACTGCATGAGGGTTTTTCTCAGGATCATCTGAATACACCCCATCGACACGAGTCGCCTTCATCAAGATATCCGCCTCTAGTTCAAGTGCACGCTGGGCCGCGGCTGTGTCTGTTGTCACAAATGGACTCCCAGTGCCTGCGGCCAGAATGACAATGATACCTTTGTCGAGATGATGTCGTGCTCTGCGGCGAATGTATGGTTCGGCAACACCGTCCATTCGGATGGCAGTCATTAAGCGAGTTTCAACACCAAGTGTTTCGATTGCATCTTGCAGTGCCAAACCATTAATCACGGTTGCCAGCATGCCCATATAGTGAGCGGTTGCTTCCTGAACACCGCTGTTCCCTGCCGTGAAGGAGGCGCCCCGAAGGATATTGCCACCACCTATGACGACGGCTAACTGTGTTCCGCGAGCAGCCGCCTGCACAGTCTGATTTGCGATGTGAAGAACCTCTTCCATCGCAATGCCACGTTCACCAGCATGAGAGAAGCTTTCTCCTGAAAGCTTCAAGAGTACTCGTCGGTAAGGATCAGATGGCATGAAATCTACTTTGAATGTATAGCCAAAAAAAAGAGAAGTTGAGGTGGGTCAAACGCTGAGCTGCATTTCTATTCGCTCGATACATTAATCTGCACTACCGATTTTCCAGTGCTCCATTCGTTTGACACTCAGGCCAACACTCTTCAAGAGTTTACCAACGCTTTGCTTGTCATCTTTTACGAATGGCTGCTCGAGAAGAACACACTGGCTGAAGAAATTGCGAAGCCGGCCTTCAATCATTTTTTGAATAATATTTTCGGGCTTGCCTTCCTGCTTCGCAGCCTCTGTCAGAATCTCACGTTCTTTATCAACAATTGATTGATCCAGATCTTCTTTAACAATTGCCTTGGGTGACAATGCCACAATATGCATCGCCACATCTTTTGCGACTTCTGCTGCTTGTGGGCCAGCCGTTTCACCAGTGACCTCAACAAGGGCTGCCTTCGAGCCATCATGGTGAGCGTAACCGCCGCAAGGTGCATCAATTCGGCAGATTCGAGAAAGTTCAAAAACTTCTCGCATACGATTGAACAGATCGTCCTTAATCTCTCCAAGAGTTTTATCAGGATGCGCTTGGCTTTTCTGACTCAGGAGTTCTTCTGGCGAAGTGGCACCAGATCCAAGAGCAAGTGTTTTCGCTATATCATTCACGAAATCCTTGAAATCAGGACTGCCCGCTACTGGTGCACTCTCGCATTTCAACTCGACAAGAGAGCCAACACCCTTCTCAAGATCAGCATAGACAGCAAGCCGGCCCATCGAAGTTTCACGATCAGCTCGCATTGCTTGCGTTTTGACACCTTGCTTTCTCAGCCACTCGACGGCTTGTTCTGTGTCGCCACCACATTCAGTAAGAGCTTTTTTGCACTCCATCATTGGTAAACCGGTTTTTTCTCGCAGTGCCATCACTGCGGCGGCTGTGACTGCTGCCATTGTTCTTAAGTCCTCATATTGAGTGGGAGATTGTGTTGAAAAGCAAAATAAGTCAACTCGTTAAAGGGGGTGTGGTGTGACGTTCGAAGCCAAACTACACACGTCTTCTTGTAACTACCAAAGTACAAGACCGGCTATGCGGTCTTGTGAATCAGGTCTTTGCAGGTTTTGGAGAAGGTGGTGTGACATTCCCGCGTGCCTTTGGTGCAGGCTTCGCAGGTTTTGTCTCCGAAGTGGCGCCCTCATCCTTTGATTGTTTCTTCTCCGCGACATCCGCCTTGCCTTCAAGAATAGCATCGGCCAGTCGAGAAGCGACGAGTTCTATCGAGCGAATGGAATCGTCATTTCCAGGAATCGGAAGATCGACGACGTCCGGGTCGCAATCGGTATCAATGAGAGCAACGGTTGTAATTCCCATCTTGCGAGCTTCATTGATCGCGTTTTTTTCTTTCTTTGGATCAAAGACAATCAGACATTCTGGTAGACGGGAAAGTGTGCGGATGCCACCAAGATTACGGAGCATTTTTCTGTGCTCTCGTCGCAACGAAGACTGCATTTTCTTCGAATAGTTATGGAAGGCATCAGAAGGAAGTAATTCCTCTAGTTCCTCAAGTCGAGCCAATCGATTACGAATTGTGCGGAAGTTAGTCAGCGTGCCACCAAGCCAGCGTTCACTTACGTAGGGCATTCCACAGCGTTCGGCTTCACGCGCAATGGCTTCTTGTCCTTGTCGTTTTGTTCCAACGAACAAAATGAGGCTGCCTGTTGCAGCCACTTGCTTCAGGTACTTCTTTCCACGGAGAAGACCACGAATCGTTTCGCGGACATCAATGATGTGAATAAGATTTTTGCGGCCAAATATGTAGGGCCGCATTTTTGGGTTCCAGCGGCTCGAGCGATGGCCAAAGTGGACACCAGCTTCGATTAATTCTTGAGCGAGGACATTCGACACGGTAAGAGGTTCACTTTCTGTTGGTATCTGAAAAATCCGTGCACCAGCATTGGGCGACACGACTGCCCGGAATCCAAGAATGAACTCCGGCGAGTACTGCAAATATCGGTGTTTTCTGTCATTTGTCAATCCATTGGATTGTGGTCTGAGGTGAACGGGGTTCCCTTTCATGAAGGAAGTGGCTTGAATTCAGCCTAGGATCGAAATTAGACTGATCAATTCGGTCAAATACTCAATTTCACCCGTAGGGTAGACGCCAGCAGGCCGGCATGGCACTCCCAGGCTGAGGCCATGCTGATGCGACACGTTCTTTCTGCAACCGTCCAGAATGTTCCTGGTGTACTTGCCCACATATCGGGAATGCTTGCTTCCCGTGGATATAACATTGATAGCCTCGCAGTTGGGGAGACTGAGAATCCTGGTTTTTCACGAATGACTTTTGTGCTGCGAGGTGACAATCGAGTTCAAGAACAGGTGCGCCGGCAACTCGAAAAAATTGTCACAGTGGTGAGCGTCGATGACATCAGTTCACGAAATTATGTCGAACGAGATCTCATGCTTGTAAAAGTATCAGCCTCGGCTGGAGAGGATCGCTCAAATGTCAGGGGATTGGCAGAAATATTTCGTGGACGAGTTGTTGATGTTGCCGCCGACAGTGTGATTGTTGAGATTTCTGGAACTGAAAATAAAATTGAGGCGTTTATCGATATGATTCGTCCATTGGGCATTATTGAGTTGGTTCGAACAGGTAGGATTGCAATGGTTCGAGGTTGTAGCCCAAGTTGTGATAACTCCGATACGGAGTCAGCGAACGCCAGTTAACTTATCTTAAGAACCTCTGCTTTTCATTGAAGTATGAGGGGTTCTTGTATGTGACAAATACCGTAAAACTAAACTTTCGATTTCACTTTGGTTCAAAAGGAGCCCCCCGTGCCAGCCACAATTTACTACGATTCTGATGCCGATTTGGCCGTTCTCTCAGGCAAAACAATAGCTGTTATTGGTTATGGAAGTCAGGGTCATGCTCAGGCACAGAATCTACGTGACAGTGGCCTGCATGTTGTCGTTGCACAACGGCCCGGTGGACCAAATTTCGATCTAGCCAAAAGTCATGGCTTTGACCCACTCTCTGTGGAAGAGGCAGTGAAGCAGGCAGATGTTGTGAATATTCTTTTGCCAGATGAGCTACAGGGCGATGTCTACAAGACGTCAATCAAGCCAAATCTTAAGGCCGGTGCGGTTCTTATGGCGAGTCACGGATTCAATTTTCACTTCAATCAGGTCGAGCCTCCTCCCGGCCATGACATTCTTCTTGTAGCACCCAAAGGTCCTGGTCATCTGGTTCGAAGTGAGTACGAAAAAGGGGGCGGTGTTCCCTGTCTCATTGCACTTGGTGAAGGGGCCTCGGAGGAGACAAAACAGATCGGGTTGGCTTACGCGAAAGGCGTCGGCGGCACCCGTGGTGGTGTTATCGAGACGACCATTGCGGAAGAAACTGAAACTGACCTATTTGGTGAACAGGCGGTCCTCTGTGGCGGTGTATCAGAACTGATCAAAGCCGGCTTTGATACATTGGTCGACGCAGGGTATCAGCCTGAGATGGCGTATTTCGAGTGCCTTCACGAGATGAAATTAATCGTTGATCTTCTCTACCAAGGTGGTTTGGAATACATGCGATACAGTGTTTCCAATACAGCCGAGTACGGTGACTACACCCGAGGGAATCGCGTGATTACGGATGAGACCCGAGCCGAAATGAAGAAGATTCTTGAAGAAATTCAAAGTGGCGAATTCGCGCGAGACTGGATTCTTGAAAATCGAGCCGGAGCCGCCATGTTCAAGGCTACTCGTCGTCGTGAACGGGAGCATACATTGACTGAGACGGGTCGCCATTTGAGGAAGATGATGAAATGGATTGATTCAAAAGAAGTTTGATTTCATGCGGTAGGTTCTGATGAATAAGGCCGACATGGAATAGTAAGGTCTGTGGTACTACCAGCTAGGGTTGCAAGTATGAATACAGCAGAGCAGGAATTGCGTGAATTTTATGACGGTCTGAAGCCCGGAGATCGGGTCGAGGTGATTCATGGTGTGACGGTTGGCTCGAGTGCTACCTGGAGTACAACAACAGTTGGAAAAGTATTGCGTCGCGAGCGGCGTCGCCACGGACTTCATTTTCGACGAAATGCTGACGACAAGGTTTATAGTGACGTACTCATCCTTGCCAGAGATGACGGAGAATTAACAACCGTTACGATTGACGAGTTTACCCGGATCAAGAAGGTGTGAAGTCGCGTAGAGCGTTACGGCTCTGTCTTAGTGCACTCGAGCGATAACACACTTCAGGTATTCTCCCTCCAAACAGTGGAGGTTGACCGGATGGTCAGGCGCAGCGCCACGGTACTCGAGAAGTTGTAGAGTCCGACCGCTTCGTTGGGCAACCGCCGAAAGCGTCATGAGAAAGTCATCACGGGTGATCGCTCCAGAACAACTGCACGTCACCAGAACCCCACCAGGTTCAAGCAGATCAACGCCAAGACGATTAATTCGGTGATATGCTCGAAGCGCGTCAGAGGCAGATGCTCGACTGCGGGCAAACTTTGGTGGGTCAAGTACGACCATGCCAAACTTTGCATTCTCTTCCTCAAGAGACGCGAGCTTTTCGAAGGCATCGGCTTGCTCAACTGTCATTGTTGTCGCATTATTAAGTTCTGCATTTGCTCGTGCCAGTGAAATTGCTTTGATACTTGAATCGACAGATAAAACCGAACTGGCATTTCCAGAAACGGCGCTTGCTACTCCAAAACCTCCGGAGTAGCAGAACATGTCGAGCACCCGTCGCCCGGCTGCATAGCGTGCTGCAGCTTGTCGATTTTCTCTTTGGTCCAAGTAATAGCCAGTCTTTTGTCCTTCGGTAAGATCGACACCAAAGCGAAGGCCATGTTCCTCAACAAAGATTGGTCCATCAGGTGGTTCACCACGGAGCAATCGATCAGGCAAATGAAGGCCTTCAAGTTTCCCTAGCCCTCGTTCGGCACCACGAAGCAGGATGCCTTTGGGTTGCACAATGCGCTCAAGGCTGTCGCAGATCATGTCGAGTCGTTCAGCCATGGCGAGTGCCGTCACCTGTACCGCGAGGTAGGGTCCATATTGATCCACGATGACGCCAGAGAGATTGTCACCCTCACTGTTTATGAGCCGGCAGCCAGTTTTCTTGGAAAAAAGGTGGAGTTGTTGTCGTAAGGCAACTGCATTTTCAATGCGAGCATTCCAGAATATTTGATCAAGAGCTTGATCCTGCATAAAGGAGTACAATCGGACTCGAATTCGGCTCGATGCATTCCACAGGCCTCGGGCAATGAAGTTGCCATCGTGGGTTACAACATCAACCACATCGCCACTGTCGGGATTGCCATCGACACGCAATATTGCTGAATCAAGAACCCATGGATGTCTGCCAAAAAATGGGCGAGCACGCTTAGGCTTTATGAAGACAGTGGCCCCGGAAAGTGCCGCAGGGGCCACATCGTTCTCAGGCATGAACAACCTGCTTCGTTGCCGGCTCTGGCAACACGTGAGGCTGCGGAAGAGCATCTGTTCCTGCCTCAGCTTTAACCTTACGTTGGCTGTTTTTCTCAGCCTTCTTTTTATTCAGGCGGAGAACGCTCCATCCGAAAATGTCACCCAGCGGTCCAGCCAAAAGTGCTGGAAGCAAGACAAGGTTTCCAACCAATGCAACAGTTAGCATGGCGAGCATCATATGACCGAAACGTTGTGTTGGACCAAACGGTGAAAGTGAAAAAACTGACAGACCAATACCAATGACTCCCCAACTCTGATACATCGCTCGAGCACAGCCTTTGTATGCCAGCATGGTTGCTTGCTTACGGTCCATGCCATCAGAAATACCCCGTCTGAACCAAAGCATGAAATGAACAACATCATCGACAGTAACACCGAGTGCAACGCAAGGAGCCATTACGGTGCCGATATCGATAAGAAGATTCCCTGTCCCAAAACTCTTTAGGAGCTCATTCCCCCAACCCATTCCTCCGAAAACAACAACAGCTGGAAAGGCGGCAGGAAGTAATAGCACAAGCCCCGCGGAGGCAGCCCGGCAAAGAAGCACCATGACTAGAACAATAATTGCAAAGTCACTAATGAAGCCCGCGATAAGCCCATCAAGCAAAGAATGTTGTGCTTTGTAGACCAGTGGTACAAGGCCAGTGTAGTCGACAGAAATTCCCTGCGTGCCGTCAGATTGGTGGCTGGCCAGAATAGGATCGATCTTTGATTGGAGGTCACGCTTAAAGTCTGCGTAGTCAACTTCTTTAGTCGCACTCACACGAGCACTAATTCTCCACAGTTCCTGTTCCCGAGTTCCTTCGTCACTGACTACCTTTGCTTCGCGCAGGTAGTCACCATCAAGAAATTCATCACGATGGGCGACAAGTCTTCTGTTGAGCACGCTGCGTCGTGTTCGTGCATTCAGTCCAAATACCCGGCCTGCCGCGCCGCCAATGCCGCCACCGCCGACGTCAAGACTCCGGCCGAAGGTGACGGTTGATAGAGAGCTGCCTACCTCACCGAGTTCACCAATCTCACGCTGTATTTCATCTACGAGTTCCATTCGTTCAAGGAAATTGAGATCACATTGCTCTTGGTCACAGCGAATAAGTATTTCCATCGGAACGAGTGGCCCAAGTTTTTTCTCAAGCCAACGATAATCTTGTCGAATTCGAGCCTGAGGAGAAAATAGCCTCATAAGCTGAACGCTACTTTCGACACGGGTCATGCCATAGCCAATGCCTGCCATGACGAGGAGACAAATTGTGGCTATTGCAATGTTGTGTTCTGTGATCCACTGACCAACACCCCACCATGGACTCTCTTCAATTGGACGCCATGAGTCACCGTCTTCTTCACTGCCTGCTGCACCAAGACGCAGCTTTGGCGGAAAAAGTTCGAGGCATGCAGGCATAAGCGTAATCAAAATGACGAAACTTACGACAACACCGATTGCTGAAAAGATGCCAAACATTTTGATCGGTACAAGGACACTCACAGCAAGCGTTGCGAGTCCTACGGCAGTTGTGCCTGTAGCTAAAGAAAGTGGTAGGAGAGCATGACGTACCGAAGCACCGGCAGCACCCTTAAGCACTCCTGTTTCAGCCAACTGGTCGCGATAATAGTTTGCAAGGTGGATTGCACCACTCGTTGTTGCAACGTAGACAAGAGAGGGCATCGTGAGCAGGATGGCATCAACGGGGTATCCTGAATACCACACGATCGCAAGACTCGCGAACATGCTGTAAACGCCCGATGCGAGCACAAGCCCAACAAGCATTTTGCTTTTGAGGCTCCACCAACTCACAAAGAATCCGACAACAAGTGAAAGGCCAAAGAGTAGCGTGACACTGGTCTGTCCCGCGCGATCAATTGATACATTGTCAACGGGTGGCCCACCCATGTGGATCGTTTCTTCCGGAATACCACACTCTTCGACTGCAACATTTTTTATTGTGTCGATTGCGCCATGAAGGTTTGCTCGAGCTGCATCGGACAGTGTCAGGACAAGACACGTTTGAAGGTCATCTAGCTCGGCCTCTGTCAAAGTGTCAGTGCTGTCATCTTCGACGGTCGGGTTATCTGGTGAATCAATATTACCGATAAGTGCACCAGTCAGCCTGTCCACCGCCTCTTCAGGATCAAGGTTGAGCGGCTCTTCAGTCATCTGCTCAACAGCGCGGGGGCCAGTCTGAGCTGTTTTGAAAAATATGGTGCGACTAATTCGGGAGGCCTCTTCGGGAGGCGGCAGCAACTTTCTGGCAAGTAGTTCAAGCCGTGGATCATCCATCGTGCAGCCATCCCAGCTCACGAGAATGAATTCTTCACCCTGGAAATTCTCACGAAAGAAGCGATACGTCTTGGTCTCTGGGTACTCCAGAGGCAGCCATCCCTTTACATCATTACGATTATTGCCTTTGGCCTTGATTGCGCCCACAACCACCATGGGAAGCAAAAAGACAAGGATAGCGAGAATCCAAACGCTATATCGCTCGTAAAATCCGGGTCTTTGAGACATATGGGCTCAAGTGAACCTGTTGAGGAGACAATACTGGGAATGACGACGATCGGTATCCATCAGTTGCCATCACGAGCCGAAAAACCTAATTAGCGGCTGATGCAGCAATGCGTCAGTCAATTGAACCGTATGAGTACTGAACGAACTGACGGACACGATGAAAAATTAACCATGTTCTTCTTCAGAGTCTATATCTTTCCACCATAAATGGCTTGTTTTTTTCCCGAGGGATTCGGTCTGAGTCGTCTTCTAGGCAAGGTTTTCCTGTTCGGAAGAGCTTTGGTACTCGGAAGAGCCGTTACAACGCCCCCCTTCTGCGGAGGTGAGGAGGCGTATTAGGCTGTTTTTTCGTTCTTCCAGTATTTTTGTCAGCGAGCGATCTCCCCTGCGCGAAATTCACAGGTTTTGTGACTCCCATCACAAAATGGGCGGTTTGCGGACTTTCCACAACGACACAGTGCAAGAACTGATTTGTCTGTTGGTAGGGTAAACGCCACTCGGTGGTGATCAGTGACTTGCACGGTGACTGAGGGAGTTCCATCGATAGCTTCTGGTAATTCGACAACAAGTGGCCCATCTTCTCGACAGCGGAGCCTCACAATAGGCGGCTCGATGACAGACTTCTTGGGTTTCTGAAGGGTCACGTTCAATGTTCCTTACGCGTTGTCTCTAATGCCTGCTGCGGTTGCGTTGAAAGCCACCACCAGAACACTACCGCACAGATGAGAATCGCGACTGACATCAATTGAGATATTGAGAGTGGTGTGCCGAGGGCGGGTGGTTCATCGATTCGAATTTCTTCAAGCAGAATTCGTGAGATTGGATGAAGAGTGATAACCAGCGCAAAGACCTCACCATTTCGGCGAGCGAAAGGTGTAAAAGTAATAGCCAGCATGGCCAAGATAGCTGCATCGAGTGCAGCGTAGAGTTGCGTTGGGTGAATTGGAAGTGTCGGTACAGTGCTTCCATCAATGCCAGGGGTAGGAATTAATCCTCGACTGACCTGATCAAACCATGGTGGACTCCCAGCGGGGAACTGCATGGCCCATGGCAGTTCACAGGGGCCACCGTAACAGCACCCATTTAAAAAACAACCGAGTCGCCCAAGTGAAAGACCGATGAGAAGGCCTGGAGCAATGCAGTCGGCAAGCTGAGTAATGGAAATATTTCTTCTTCTGGAAAATAGCCATGCCGCCAACGATGCCGTAGGCAAAGCTCCAAAAACAACAAGACCACCTGCAGGAATATTGATGATCGCAAGAAATGATTGGATCAGGTTTTTGTCAGGTGAAAAAAATTGTTCATGATATTCAATGACAAAAAAGATTCGCGCACCGACAATTCCAGCGAGGAAAACCTCAAGCCCGAGGGCAATGATTGAATCAGCATCAATGCCCACCCTTCGTCCGCGGATAATTGACAGCCATGTGCCAGCAACTGCCGCTGCGATAAGCATCGTCCCATATCCGCGCACAGGAATCCCACGGCCATCGTCTAGCGCAGGCAGCCCCCAGACAATCACGGCACCGCTTATTACCAGTGGAAAGAGAAGAGAACTGATGGCCTCCGGATAACCTTTTTGTCGACTCGTGAACACAAATGCCGTGGCGCCGAGAAACAGCCAGATGAAAAAGAATGCACCCCATCCAAAGAGCGGCAGAGATGCTGAACCAAGTGAGATTTTTGTTGGTATATAGAAAAGCGTTGTTAGCACGAAGATAAAGCCTGTGATGGCAGGAGAATGTTATCAATCAATCGTGTTGAGCCGACGCGGCAAGCAATGAGAAAAATTGCAGGTGTATTTTGACTCACTTCAGAAATCTTTTTCAAAGATTCAGTATGAACAATATCAGCGTAGTCAATCTGGATCTCTTTTGCAGAAAGCATATCTCTTACCTTCTGCTCTATCGTATCGATTGCCAACCCACGACACCAGTTTTGTGCCGCTTGTTCGAGAGCAGCGTAAATGGTTTGGGCTCGATTTCTTTCAGACTCACTCAGGTAGGTATTTCGAGAACTCAGCGCCAGGCCGTCTGTGTCTCGGACTATTGGACATGTCATAACCTCCACGTCGAGTTTGAGGTCATGCACCATTTTGCGTACAACAAGAACCTGCTGCCAATCTTTGGCACCAAAATAGACAGCATGCGATGGTGCAGCCTGAAGAAGGCGGAAAACTATCGTTGCGACGCCAGAGAAATGGCCCGGCCGTAACGTTCCCTCGTAAGGCTCAGCTGGTCCACCGATCTCAATACGGGTTGAATCACCAGGTGGATACATTTCATGAACATCAGGCGCGAAAATCCAGCGAACGCCATGCCGAGCTAACAGATTGAAGTCAGCGTCAAAATCTCTCGGGTATTGCTCAAAATCTTCCTGTGGTCCAAATTGCCTTGGATTCACAAAAATTGAGGTCACAACGTCGTTACATTCAGCAACTGCTTGATCAACCAATGATGTGTGTCCCGCATGAAGGCTTCCCATCGTGGGAATAAAACCGATGCGCCGTCCCATCGTTCGACTTGAGAGAATCAGTTCTCGCATGACATTACGATCATGAATAACGAGTGGTGTCGCCATGTTTACGAGATGCCCTCAATGGCGGCAACGGCATCAAGAGCAGCCTTTCCAAGATCATCGGAGTCAAGTTGTATAACTGCTTTCGCGCGGCATTGTGTGTCCTGAGTGCGTAGCAAGCAATCTATGAATCGCTCTTGCAAAGTGAGTAATGTTGCAATGCCTTGATCGGTTGTTGTCATTGCTTGCACCGCAACTAAATCGGAGAAAATATCACTCTGTTGTGCCGCGTGAGCCCGATAGGCAATTCTCTCTGATAGCGTTTGGCGATTCACATTGAGAAGCAGGATCACATGTGGGGCGACTGTTTCTTTACTGATTGATGCAAAGGCGTCCTCGAATTGCTTGTTCGTATCAATTGTGGGGTTGTTTTCTGCGGCTAGTCGAATGGACTCAATCCAGTAATCGGTGACAGTGCCATGTGGACCATCAGGCCAATTGGCCTTCAAAAGAGGATCTGCATATTTCTGAGATAACAGGAGTAATTGCCCTGTAGGCTCGTTTTTTGTCGATAAGTGCTGCTCCGATAAAGCGCCCACAGCATTTATCGGAAGAGGAGCAGGTGCATGAATCAACCTCGAAAGTGTTACATCAGCTACCGCATCAGCAATTTCCGGCGCACCACTCCCCGGAATGCCCACTACAGCGACGTGGAGGTGCCGTTGTGAGATGTTCTCAAGAAGTTCACGAATCGTGCAGCCGGACACTGGATGTTCGAGGTCGGCGGCAATTTCAGCTGCTGGCTCAAGAACAAACCGTCGCGTTGTCATTCGTGGATGTGGAACCTGAAGACGTTCGGTCTTCAGGACACGGTCATCGTAGATTAGCAAATCCAGATCAATAGTTCGTGGACCCCATCGTATTTCCCGAGACCGTTGAAGCGTGTTTTCGACAGCCAAAAGCATGTCGAGTACTTCCGCGGGCTCAAAGGTTGTTTCAATGAGACAAGCAGCATTTAAATAGGGAGGTTGACCAGGTGGACCACCCACAGGCCGTGTTTCTAAAAACTCACTGACGTGTATGAGCTGAACACCTGGCATAAATCGAAGCATGTCGATTGCCTGGTCAAGCTGCTCTCGTCGGGCACCTACGTTTGCACCGCAACCAATGAGGCACTGCGCTATCTTTTGACGATTGGATTCAAGGACCATGACGTATCCTCATATCATTGCATGCGTCGCAAAAGGTGACCAAAAACAGGCCAGTTGAGTACGGAGTCCTTCAGGAATCTTCCCGCTATTCAGGTTTTTGGGAAACAGTTTCAATGTGTCTGCTGCAGGCAGGATTGCAAAACAATCTCTGAGCAGCCACTACCAAGCAGCCAAGCATGAAACGAACAGGAAATTATATTTACCTCGAAGACGGGGGGGACATCCAAGCCACAGGTGAACCCGTCGACTGTCGATCCCTCACGTCGCCGCCCCCCTTGGATTCCTCGAAGTTGTACATCATGAACGAGTTCAGTCAATGAATAAATAATGCGACCAGCTCGTTAAAATCTTCCCCCCTGATTTTTGAATGCATTCGTAGCCAAAAAAACTACTTTAAATGAAAACTTTTGAGATTGTCTGAGACCAAAAGTTCCTTGAAATCAATGAGATTCATTTATCGCTACTTTGTGATGAATCAGTTCCACCACATGTGCATTCTGTGTGGTTGATTGATCCTGTCAAGCACTGGCTCGCTTGTCCGTAAGTTATCGCTGATGAGGGTCGCATGGTTCAGAAATACTCTTCATAAAATTTTTTTTACCACCATGGAAATAATTTTCCTGAGGTGCTGACACGATCTCCGAAGCGTCTCAAAAAACAAGCGATAGTTAATTCTTGGGTTTCTGTTTGAGCCGTGATATATGCGGGCTTGACTTTCAATGGAGCAGGTTCTCCCGCTTGAATGTGTCCTAGGGCAAGGAGTGAAATTGCCATGTTTTTATAGACAATTGAGTGTTGTTCTGGGACAAACAACCCCCGTTGTAAGGCTTATTGAGAAATCTGTGGAACCGCTTTCTGCCAATCGGTAGGAGCCGCCGCCGGAAGCCGATATACTGCTGGCGACAGGGCACGAGGTCGTCAATGGATTAGCTGGTGAAATGCTCTGTGGAGGTATGTAACGTTGATTTCAGCCCGTCCCAGTGTCACCGACTTGGTTTTTCGACTTTATGGTCGCTCCTTGCATCCGGAACTCTTTCAGCGTTATGCAGTGCGTTATGTTGAACGAGGGAATTTTAAAGCAGAGATTGCAATAACCGGGAGTGGCCATACTGTTGCATGGAACAGTGGTAGCTTGACCTTGGTGGAGGTTGCCACGTCGGATCAGCAGCCTCTTCCTAAAAAGAGGCGACTGCTCTCTCATCCTATTCAGGGAGAACGTACGGACTCTCTGGAGTGTGCAAACGGCGTCTGTTATGAAACGAGTTTCCAACTCGAGCGAGTGCGGCCCGATGTATTTTGGACATTCCAGCAGGAACTATCAGCTGATGGCATTTCACAAGGCTTATTTCATCGGTTCGCATCTGGTGGGCGTCTTGGCGTTGGGGCTATTAGTTGGGTGAATGTAGAAACCCGTACGAGTAGCCTTTTGATACAAGCGTTCCATACGTTCCCACAAGAGTTTGCAATCGTAAAAAGCCAATCAATTTTCCAGCTTCCTTGATACTGTATTTGCAGTCCAATAAAGCTTTTTCTCACACGTTTATTCTCATGCAAAAAAACAATAGTAATTCATCGTCTACCGGAACGAGCCGGATTCTTATTGCGGACGACAACGAACCCAATCGTGAACTTCTTGAGGTGTATCTGGCTGATGTTGACTGCGAAATTGCGACAGCAGTTGATGGCTCTGATACCTTAGAAAAAGTAGCTTCGTTTAAGCCCGATATTATTCTTCTCGACATTATGATGCCAAAATTATCTGGCTTTGAAGTGTGTCAACAACTTAAAGCGGATCCGGTGACTCGACAGATTATGGTCTTGATGGTGACAGCACTTGGGGAGCTTGGTGATATCGAACGCGCTGTAGAGGCAGGCACCGACGATTTTCTTTCAAAGCCGGTGAATAAAATTGAGTTGGTGAAACGAGTGGAAAACATGTTGAAGTTACGCCATGTGAGTGATGAACTCCAGCGTCTGCGAAGTTATATCAGCAGTATGGACAATGATCTTCCACCAAGGCAGGTTCAGTCGTAGAAATTTCCTAGGGCCTTGTCATACCAATTTGTTCGAGAACACGTACGGCGGCCGGAGACTTATTGAGAACATACAAGTGCATGCCAGGCACACCATCAGAGAGTAATTCTTCGGCCTGTTTTGAGGCATAGTCTACACCGGCTTCAAATTGTGCATCGACATCATCACCGGCCTTTTCGAGTGCTTGTGTAAAACTGTTTGGTAGTCGTGCTTTACACAGAGTGGCAATTCGTTGAATCTGTTTGAAATTCGTAACTGGCATAAGTCCTGGGATAATTGGTTTTGTGATCCCAATCGAAGAACAGTGGTCTCGGAAGCGAAAAAAGTCGGTATTGTCATAGAACAATTGCGTGACAATGGTATCGCCACCCGCGTTGCATTTTTCTTTTAGGTGTTCAAGATCAGCTTCAGGGCTGACTGCTTCCTGGTGGGTCTCTGGGTAGCCAGCAACCAGGATCCTAAATCCAGGAAACTCTTGTTTGATGAGAGCTACCAACTCGACAGCATAATGAAGCCCGTTGGCGATTGGAGTGAAAGCAGTCTCTCCCTGTGGCGGATCACCGCGTAACGCGACAATTGAAGACACTCCCCGTTGTTGAGCTTCTCGGAGATATTCTCTCAATTGATCTGTTGTTCGGCCAACACAAGTGAGATGGCTCGCAACAGCAACAGTTGGATGTCGTGCAAGAACACCATCTAATACCTCAAGAGTCTTTGTCTGGGTCGAACCACCAGCTCCGTAGGTACAAGTAATAAGGGTAGGTTCAAACCCCATCAACTCATCTACAGTTTGCCAGAGCATGGCCTCGGACTCAGCTGTCTTTGGAGGAAATAGCTCAAAAGAGAGATCAAACGATTCTCTCGCATAACTAACTTGCTGCGTCACAACAATTCCTTTCTACAACGGAAGGAAATAAAAGGCAGGAAATGGATAATGTCTTATAATAGAAACCATCTGCTGATCTCCTACCCTAACAAAGAAAATCCAGAAGCACACGTTACATCAAAAAATAGAATGCACTATGGTTTTCAGGCACAATTATAAATTTTTATATTTTTATTTTCTGCAGCTAACATCGATGTCAGCAGGTTTTGATCTGCTTGGTGAAAATGTATTCCACGGCGATGCATCATTCGTTCAAGAGCCACCGCGAGTTGATCAACCGTTGCGGTTGTAATCGGATGTTTGCCGCCGAGGTCTGTGGTGAACGGTCGAACTGCAGCCGGTGGGTTGCCAGCCAGCGTCGCCGCTGGGCCGATAATCGCACCACACGGTAAGGCAGTGCGAACAGCTGTCTTTGTGAAATCACCACAAAGCATTCCAAAGAATTGTCGCTTTGTTTTGATGACATTTTTTTCTGAGGGGTAGAGATTGATCATTCCATAACTCACCTTGAGGTTCGCGGTGACTGTGCCGGCACCCAGGTTGACCCAGCTGCCGAGGTGACTGTGACCAAGAAATCCATCATGTGACTTGTTTGAAAAAGATTCCATGACAGTAGCGGTAACTTCACCTGCAACGCGGCAGTCTCTCCCAATAATAGTCGCTGGTCCTAGCCACGAGTGAGGATGGATCTTTGATTGGGAACCGACTTTGATGGGCCCGTCGAAGCAACAGAAAGGTCCAACATTCACGCCGTCTTCAAGGAGGACTGGTCCGGAGCGAATCGTAATAAAGTCATCAATGGTTGAAGAGCGTTTTAATCCAGTGTTTTTTTCCTGATACAAACCAGGCCGCAACTCAATATAGTGTCCGGAGTCTATGGCGAGAGCAGCCATTCCCTCGATTACTTGTTCGTGAGCTGTGAGAAAATCTTCTGGAGACTCAATTAGGTCCAGCTCACCGTCAATAATAGGTGCACTGATATCACTGAGAAATTGAATGAGTAAGCCGTCTTCTGAAGAGACGGTTTTGATAAAAGCTTTGTAATCTTTTTGATTAACCACAGCAGCACCGATTGCATTTCCGGCATATATTTTACAACAACGACCGGCATCAAGAAGTTTTTGAATAGTGACAAGATGAGGTCGACTTGGAATGAGACGGGCATTGACAAAAAGCACTTGTTCATCGTTTGTTGCGCAGGACTGACCATGCTGCTTACTCGATCCCCAAAAAGGTGTCCGTGCATTGCCGAGGTCAAGAAGGTATTGCTTCAGGTGTGGCCGCACGATTCGATGCACCTGGCCAAACCGAGTAAGCATCTCATAAAGTGTTTCTGTCCCAACTGTGATGTCACACGCTGGCCTGGCCATGACAAGAGGGCCGAGGACTGGAACGGTGGAATCTTCAAACACGTAAACTTTCATGGAAGAACCGTAGCAGACGTCCAGCGGCCGCCGCGAGACCACTGCTGGCAAAACATGCTGTCCTGACGTAATCTTCGGTTTACCAGCCGGAGTGGCGGAATGGCAGACGCGACGGATTCAAAATCCGTTGCCCGCAAGGGCGTGTGGGTTCAAGTCCCACCTCCGGCATTTGGAACAAAGCAGTCAAAGGGAAACAAGTACTTGTGGAGTAGATTGAAGTGGCTCCGCTCGAAGATGATAATTAAGATGGGAAAGATGTTGCAAAATTCGCGCGAACTTTCCCTTTCCTATTTTCAATCCCATTGTACCCTTTGGGATGAGCATGCTAATGACGCTTCCTGAGACCAGTTTTGGGCGCAGGGCTTTTTTAACCAACGGCACGCTCACACTCGCTGCAGCCTCTGTTTGCCCACGAGCCTTGGTAGGTCAACAATTCAATTCAAAACTTAGCATCGGTCTGATCACTGACTTGCACTACGCCGACAAACCACCTGCTGGTTCACGTCATTACCGTGAATCGCTAGCGAAACTTGATGCAGCAGCAACTCAGTTCCAGAAGTATCCAATTTCGGTTCTCGTCGAACTGGGTGACTTAATAGACGCAGCCGATACTATTGAGACGGAACAAGCCTATTTACATGCCATCAACCAAAAATTTTCAAAAATTTGCTCCAACCGTCATTATGTCCTTGGCAACCACTGTGTTGACACCTTGAAAAAATCTGAATTTCTTAAAGGGGTAAGGCAAAAAGAATCTTACTATTCTTTCGACCAGGAAGGATTTCATTTCATCGTTCTTGATGCTTGCTTCCGAAGTGATGGCGTCGCCTACGAGCGAAGAAACTTCCAATGGACTGACACCAATATCCCACCAACAGAATTAAAATGGCTCGAAGAAGATCTCCAGGCTAATGAGAAACCTGTCATTGTCTTGGTCCACCAACGTCTTGATGTCAGCAATAATCACGGAGTGAATAATAATAGAGAGGTTCGAGCCCTACTCGAATCGTCAGGAAATGTGATTGCTGTTTTTCAGGGGCACAGTCATCAGAATGACCTCAACACCATCGGCGGAATCCACTACTGCACACTAGTTGCAATGGTCGAAGGGAGGGGATTAGCTAATAATGGATTTTCAATTCTGAATATCGACAAGCAAGGAAGCATCCAGTTGACCGGTTTTCAAAAACAAAAGAGCCGGCAGTTTGCGTAAAAGCAAGCTGAAGAGTTTGTCTTTTAAAACAGCTGAGCACATTCACTATCTGGATCGTTCTGCCTCCTCTTCAATCGTCTTGTGGTCTTCCGGTTTCCAATCGATAACCTTTATGAAGTGAAATGATTTTTCGAGAAAATCAGTAAAGGCATCTTAGAATCCCAGCGAAAATAGTAGACGATACAAACCCAGCTTTCGTGGTGTTTGGTTGGGTAGAGTAGGCTATCGCTTACGAACCTCGAGAACATATCGCATCAGATCATTGAATTCTTGCCTGTTTTTGAGTTGCCGAACAAGGTTCTCCGGCATCAGTGAAATAGGCGATTCAAAGACTTCGTCAATGTCGTCCTTTTTGATAGACACTGGTTTTGGCTGAGCAAGATTTCGTAGGAGAATTTCTTTGTCATTCTCAGACGTTCTGATTCCGGTCTGCTGTTTCCCGTCGTTTGTAATAACGGTTACTTGCACGTACTCCTTGTCGATCAATTTGGAAGGGTAGAGAAGTGACTCAACAAGTTGCTCTGGAGTCCGTTTTGTTTTGAGTTCCTGCAGGTCAGGCCCAAGGCGGATCCCGCCCTTTGGTGGATGATGACAGGTTGCGCATGCTGCAGCCGACTTATAAAAAAGGTTTTTCCCTCGTTTGGTGTTGCCTTGCTTCATTGCCGTGCGTGCAAGCTCATCAGCAGGTGTCGCAAGTAATGTTTTTTCAAGTGCGATATTTGAAAAAACCTGTTGCGCTGATCGAGCAGCAGCGACTAGCTCTGGTTCGAGTGGGTGATCAGCCAAAAGATCAGCAGGCTTCCAGAACGTTGTTTGATCAGATGTCGCCGATCGAATCTGCTTGACGGTTTCTGGTGAAACTGTAGCTGCCTCATTGCCCCATGTGTTGCGTACAAATGTCAAAACAGCAGCCAGCTCTTCATCATTGAGAAGATTCCGGAAGGCTGTCATGGGAGGGACACCCCGGGCCGGATCATATTTTTTTCCATGTACTTCCATGGGCCCCCACATGCCGTGAAGTGTTGCCTTAATCAGCCTTTCTTCACTGCCATTGACCCACGGACTATTAACCAGGGATGGATAGATAATGCCATTCCCCTTTCCGTGTGTCAGATGACACGTGCTGCAGTGGGCTTCACGCTGATAAATTTCGGCCCCAATTTTATATGTCTTACGGTCTTTGCGATCGAGATGTTTTGGTATCTCAAATTTGACGAAATCACTTTCTGCTGGTGCAGCAAATCCACTACCAACTTCCACATCGACTTTTGTCCAAAAGTGTTCGACTGTTTTCGCAGCCTCAACAGCATGTTGGACTGTTGAGTTCAGTAAGGTGTCAAGAAGTGACTGGTTTTTAATATTATGTTGTTGGTGTAGCCATAATGCTTCAACGAGATGATGGGCTTCTGTTTCATTGTTTGGGTCGAAACTACCCATCCATTTCTGTGTTGCCTCTATTACGGCATCAGAGTCACGACCACTTAGTTCGACGCGTGTGCGATGACGAACACCATTCACTGGGTGTTTAAGATTTTCTAGCAGCTTCTCAATGGGTTCACCTGAAATAGCTACCGGTTTCTGTAATGGTCGATTTTTTACCGTGACCCGGATAATCCTGCCGTGTGAATGGTCACGATTTGGGTCACGAATGTTGTGCTGCATGTGGCCGATAATGACGTTTTGCCAGTCAGCTACGTACAGTGCGCCGTCTTCACCGACAATCGCGTCAGTCGGCCGGAAGTTTCGGTCGTTACTGTTGACGATGTCTTGAACGGGAGTTCCCCAAACCTCGCCGAAACTACGTTCGTGACCCGTAGTCCCGTTGTGAGCCCCAATTTCAACGCTCACGGTTGCAATCAAGGCATCGTGGTCAAAAAATTCAATTTTTCCATTATTGAAACGGTCTTCGAATCCTTTGCGATTCCAGATTCGGAGTTCGGAGATTTCAACAGGTTCGTCAAATTCACCTTTCATCCAAGGATTCATCTGTATCGATGTATGGGCAAAAGTCTGCTTGTTTCCGTCGGCAAGCAATGTGGCCGGGAACATACCTTTGTTGTATTCACTCGACTGGCTTAGCTTTACATTTTTTGTGACATGTCTTGTTCCGTGAACAAGCGCTGCAGCTTCTGAAATCACTTCAATTTCGCAGAGATTCATCTGCTGATTTCCGGGAACACTTAATTTAAATGAAGTGATCTTTTTGTTTTTGAGTGCTGGATGATTGACGATTATGAGTTGTCCATCCTTTGTTACTTCAGCGTAGCCAATGTTTTTCTTAGGGTCCTCGGTTACCTGAGCTGAGAGTTCTTCACCACGATCGAGGTCATATTGGCGGAGTCCAAGAAAGCCGATCGTGTTACAAATAAGGAAATCCTGTTGCATGTCTTCAGGGAAATGGTCTGAAGATAGTATTTCGTTCGCTGCAACGGGCCGAAACTCTTTTTCTAAAAGTTTGTGCATCTTGAAGCCGTTGCCTTCTCGTCGCACCTGATATGAACGGCCACCGGTGCCATCATTTGCATAGCAATAGCCCCAATAATCAAAACTCGTTCCATGTGGATTTGGCTTGTTTGCTGCATGCGGAGTAATCGCAAATGTTCGAGGGTCAAATCGATACATCCCGGACTCACCGATGGCAAGGTTTTGCTTCCAAGGTGTTTCGTGGTTGTTGATAAGAAAGATGCCACTCTGCCAATAGATTCCGCCATCCGGTCCATATATCAGGTTGTTGGCAGCGTGATGGGTGTCAGAAGTTCCCAAGCCTTGAAGTAGTGGGTAACGGACGTCTGCGACATCATCACCATCGGTATCTTTCAGAAAAATTAAGTCTGGACCAGATGTAACAACGACGCCTCCTCCCCAGAATTCAAAACCAAGCGGGTTATGGACATGGGCAAATATTTTTCGTGCGTCTGCTACACCATCGTGATCGGTGTCCTCAAGAATCACGAGGGCATCATTCATTTTCTTAAGCGGCTCCCACTTGGGATATGTGTTCCAGCATGCTGCCCAGAGCCGCCCTTTTCCATCGACTTGTAGTTGCACTGGATTTGCAAAGTCTTCGAACATTTCCTCAGACGCAAAAACATTCAGTTCAAAGCCTTCGGGTACAGAAATTTGGGCAACACTTTCCTCAGGACTGAGGTAGGTAATGCTTCCTTCTTTGTCAGCACTTGAGCTTTTACTGCCGCCCCCCACATTGGAAATCACCTTTACTGGGGGTGGTACGTTGCTATCGTCGATAGAAGTTGCTTGTCCCTTTGCAGCAGCCCAAATAACGCCATCGCGGTTGGCTGTCATCACATCAAGCATTACTAATTCGTTCCGCAAGACATCAGCATTGCTTTGCCCATCAACGAATGTAAGCGTCGAACGAGATCCCCAAACGTCATTGCCGTCGGTCGCGTGATAACGGTTGTGCCATGTCCAGTTTTTTTTGGTTACAGCGTCGTAAGTAGTTTCTAAATTCGATTGAGGCAGTGTCGGTTTGTTCAGGAGTGATGTACTTATGATGTCAGCAAGTTCCCGGTAGCCAGCATCATTCAAATGAATGCCATTGTGAGTCAGTTGCTTCTTGCCTTCTGCAAAACGCTGAGAAGTTGGGCCATAGAGATCAACAAAAGTAGCTTTCGCTTCCGTAGCAGCCTGCCGAGTGGCTTCGGTATAGATGGCTAGGTTTGTGTTGAGTTGGGTGCCATCGGGAAGATTTGGGCTATCCGTTTGTTCGTAGGCAATAGGACTGAAGAGGACAAACCGAACGTCACAGCCTTTTTGTTTGCGTAGTTGCCGATATTTTTCAACGAGTTCAACAAGCTGCTGCGTGTATTGAGATTCTCCCTGCTCTCCCTCAAATGATTCGTTATACCCGTACATAATAAAGATGACTGATGGGCCAACGTGCTGAAGATACGCTTCGTCATCAGTGAAACCTTTGCTTCGTGGTTTTCGGTCAACCGTATCGCCTGAAAAACTCATGTTGCGGAAGCGAACATCCATACCTTGCAGGTGATTTTGTAGAAGTGTCTCTACCCACGGAGCGTGTTGCATTCGGTCAGCAAGTCCATTCCCGTAAATGGCAACGATGTCACCTTTCTGGAAATGAAATGCTTCTGTAGTAGCGGCTTTGGTTACATGAAGCGTCGCCGTTGCAAAAAGAAAGAATCCAATGGTCCAAATGATGAACTTTGAAAACAAGTGAGCGGGAAATCGTCTGTTTGTTGCAAGCATGTTGAATAATTCGAAGGGGTTATGAAATGATGTGCATGGTTGTAAAGGTACTATCTATCCATGTTGACGGGATACGTAATATTACACAGCCTTCCCTGCCGGACATCATGTAAATACCTGAAACCACAACCATTCGTACGGAAACCGCAGACTTTAGCTGCCGCGAAATGCCGATTTCACTCAATCGAGAGATTTCTCTAAAAATTGGATAACTCGGCAGAAATATCGATTCAGGCTTTTACTAATAAAATTTGGTGTGATGATGAAGATGGATTGGCCCTCGAAGCCAATTCAAATGTTTCTTTTCCAGAAGCGGGTGTATGTATGAGCAAGCAATGCCGTGTTCTTGGTATGTCGAGTCGCCTCTTAGCATGCGAGGTACCTGCAGAAAGCATGAGTGCTATAGCAGCGACGGTCCTTTCTTTGAACTGCAAGATGCTTCGACAGATCACTGTTTTTTTCGTGGTGTTCTCTTTTGTCGGAGTGGTGGGTGCTGCGCATGCTGCAGATCAGCCCAAGAAGGATATTCCTTCAGTTGAAGAACTGGTTGCGACTGTTCGTCCGTCTGTTGTTACCATTCGCCACGTCGGTAGAGGAGGAAACGATGCCGGCCTGGGGACAGGTTTTGTGATTTCCTCTGATGGTCTTATTGCGACCAATTTGCATGTGATTGGAGAAGCCAGACCGATTTCAGTTGAGCTTACGGATGGCCGCATCTTTGATGTGACTGAAATACATGCGACTGACAGAAACGCAGACGTAGCGGTCATACGAATAGACGCAGAAGGCTTGCAGCCGTTGGGTCTAGCTGCTTCCAGTTCGCTTCGCGACGGACAAGAGGTTGTTGCGATCGGAAATCCTCATGGGCTCGAGCGTAGTGTTGTGGTTGGTCGTGTGTCGGGGAGACGTACTATTGATGGCATAGAAATGATCCAATTAGCGATTCCGATTGAGTCAGGGAACAGTGGAGGACCATTGCTTGATCGAAATGGAGACGTCCACGGTATTCTGACATTAAAGTCACAGGTAACTCGCAATCTCGGGTTTGCTGTTGTGGCTGACCGTGTCAATGGATTGTTGGAAAACCCAAACCCGGTATTGCTCGATCGCTGGCTCACTATTGGTCAACTCGACTTGACTGAATGGCTGACTGTTGGTGGTGGGCTTTGGCGTCAACGAGCTGGTCGAATAACCGTAACAGGAAAAGGAAAAGGTTTTGGTGGCCGAAGCCTCTGTTTAGCAAAAGGCTCATTGCCGAGCGTGCCGTATGAGGTTGGTGTACAAGTCAAATTAGACAATGAGTCGGGCGCCGCCGGCCTTGTATTTGAAGCAGATGGAGAAGACAAGCATTACGGCTTCTACCCCAGCAATGGTCAGTTACGATTCACTCGATTTGATGGGCCGACAGTATTCACTTGGAATGTGATTGAAGATATTGATGTACCCGAATACCGTAAGGGTGATTGGAATCATCTCCGTGTCCGTGTTGAAAAAGACGGTATTCGCTGCTATGTCAATGATCATGAAGTTGTTGTGTCATCCGATCAGAACTTGCGCGGTGGCAGACCGGGGTTTGTTTCATTTCGTGGCACCGAAGCGGCATTTCGTAGGTTTTCTTTTGGCGATCAGGTGCCACTCTTTCAGCCAGCGGACGCAGTGTGGACACAGATTGAGGAAGCAACGGCAGGATTCCAGGAGATCGATCCAAGTGACGCAACACTCGTTGAGTTGTTAGCAGGGGTCGGATCGACTGCAGTAGCTGCTCTTGAATTAAAGTCTGATTCATTGTTGCGGCAGTCTGATCAGTTGCGGGTGTTGGCCGCTGAGGTTCATCATCATCAAACGATAGGGAGGCTTTCTGACGAAGTAGCCGTTGATGATGAAAAGATTGACATGTTCCGAGCAGCATTACAGATTGCCAGCCTCGATAATCAAGAACTTGATTGTGAATCCTCTCTTGCAGACCTTCGAAGGTTGTCAGCTTCAATCAAAACAAGGTTGCCAGTTGATGCAAGTGATGCCGATTGTCTTGGAATGTTAGATCAGGTTCTCTTTGCAGAACTGGGTTTTCATGGAAGCCACGGAGACTACTACAATCGGTCGAATAGTTATGTAAATGAGGTGCTTGATGATAGAGAAGGAATCCCTATTACCTTAGCAGTCGTTTATATGGAGCTTGCCAGACGTCTCGGTGTCGAAATACACGGCGTCGGTTTTCCGGGTCACTTCTTGGTTCGCTTCGATGCAACTCATGATGACTCAGAGTGGATTGATGTTTTCGATCGAGGGAAGAGACTGACTCGTGAGAATCTTGCTCAGCGACATCTTGAACAAACAGGTGAACCACTCAACGACAGTAGCCTTGAGACCTCTACGTCACGCGAGATATTGTCACGGATGCTCAACAACCTGTTGTCAATTGCGATACAGGAAAAAGATGCACAATCGATGCTTCGATACCTCGATGCCATGCTGGCTATTCGTCCAGAGTCAGCTCGAAGTCATTTTTTGCGAATGCTTACGGCTCGCCAACTGAATGAGAGTGAAATTGCGAAACGAGATGCTCGGTGGCTCTTGATCCAACAACCATCTGGTATTGATTTGGCAATGGTCAAGCGGCTGCTGCAAGCACTCGAAGCAGATTCAGAATAGTTATCTTGTGACGAACTCGACGTCCGCTGGGATTAATCTGGGATCGGGTCTGTTCGCTTGATCGTGGTGTCTTCCCAGACAGCGGTATCTGTTTTCTTATCGTATGTAAGGATTCGTGCGGCACTGTCAGGAACGAGCTCTCGGTCAATGGTTGGCAGCCATCGGCGATGCTGTTCAATGACCGATGCATGTTTTGGGAGATGGGCAAGATTTGTCCATTCATTTGGATCCGCATGCATGTCATAGAGTTCTTCACTGCCATCGGCATAGTGGATGTATCTCCAGCGTTCACTCCGAATGCCATGGTTGCCCTGATTATGGCTGGTGATTGCAGGACGAGTGCGCGTGGTTGCGGCATCCTTTAATTGGGGCACAAGGCTAATTCCTTCTAGATCAGAACGGGTTGGAGCGCCTGTCAAATCAATCAGGGTTGGGTAAATGTCCAACAATTCGACTGGCTGGCCACATGTTTGCTGTGGTGTGATGCCCGGCCCAGCAAAAATCAAAGGCACTTTTGTGCCACGATCCCATAGGGTGTTTTTGCCGGTTATATCTTTTTCACCAAGATGCCATCCGTGATCTCCCCAGACAACGATGATGGTGTTGTCCGCGTAGTCGCTCTGTTCCACCGCAGACACAATACGACCAATTTGTGCATCAACAAAGCTGGTGCACGCAAGATATGACCGTACAAGATTCCGCCACTCATTGTTTTCACGGACCCACTTTAAACGAGGCTCTGGTAGAGACCAGTGGATGTACCATGAAAATCGTGGAGTGTCGGCACGATCATCTTTAAGAATTGGTGGCAAGACTGAATCATCGTTCGGGTAGAGATCAAACCATTTCTGGGTGGCATAACACGGTACGTGCGGGAGGAAAAATCCTGCGGCTAAAAAGAATGGTCGGTCTTTGGGTGCATTCTGAATTTGTTCCACGGTCCAAGAAGCGACTTGATAATCACCTTTCTGCGTGTCGTCATTATCCAGCGGCCATACACCCCAGTCCATCAGTGGGTGATTTCCCATTGGTGTCTCGGGAATCAGTTTTTTTGGTGGTTTGGTTCCGACACCACCAAATGGCCCAGTCACTTCGAACTCGACAGGATCGGGCTTGCTGGTTCCTGGATTTTTCTTTTTTGGATTCTTTCGAAAGCCATGATAGATCTTTCCAGTCGCCGCGGTGTAATAACCATCGTTCGCAAAGTGTTGTGGAAGCGTGACACGGTCGGACCATTCGGGGACTGTTCGAAACCATGGTTTCAGTCCGTATATTCCTGTGGTTGTTGGTCGCAAGCCAAGCAAAAGACTCGTTCGGGAAGGATTGCACAGCGGTGCCTGACAGTGTGCATTTGTGAACGTTGTCCCCCGTGTGGCAAGAGCATCGAGATGTGGTGTTTTTGCCAGTGGATGGCCACCGAGATGTCCAATCCAATCATTTTGATCATCAATGGCTATGAATAGAATGTTTGGCTTATCAGCTGCATACACAGATGAAGTAGCTACCGCCAGGACACACCAAGTAAAAACATTTTTCATCATTTTATGGCTTTCTTTTTTGATTTTTCCAACCAGGAGATTTTTCTTGTAGAGGGCCTGCCATAGGAGGTGTCTCATAGAACTCACCGTCATTCTTGAGCCTCGGATCTTTTGTCTTGTATAATTTATTCAGAAGCCTACTCATAAGCTTTTTAACAAGTTCAGCATGTGCTCGCTCACCAGCAAGGTTATGCATTTCATGTGGATCCTGCGTCAGATCGAAGAGCTCGATCGGCATTCGCTTTCCATATACTTTGTTAAATAGTTGTTTCCACGAGTCTTCCTTACGAGATTGAATAAGCCATGCTTTAGTTGGGCCAGCGTCTTCATCAGGCAGTGTCAATCGTGTATTGGTCTCAAGTTCCTGTTGTGTGGGCTCTGGTCCCTCATCAAGGTGATACGGGTCTCCAAGTGGCCACCGATCTGGACGAAAGTTCATAATTAAAACATGATCGTGAGTACGGATTGCTCGCTGAGGATATGGTGAAAAGTCAGATCGTGCACTTTCGACGTGTCGTTCACGGCCTGTAAATACGCAGTCTCGTGTCGGGTCAATAAAACCTGATTTTTTCGAGTGAAGAAGTGGCCATAGTGACCTGCCAGTCATTGATTCTGGTGGCTTGATACGTGCCGCCTCAAGAAATGTGGGGGCAAGATCAATCAGGCTCACCATGTCATCAACAACACGCCCACCGACAACACCCGGCCCGGTTACAGAAAGACATACGCCGGTACCAAAACTATACAGGTTGCATTTTCCATGCGGAAAACCAGGTGCTCCATGATCTCCACTAATAACCACAAGTGTGTTGTCAGTGAGTTTGGCTTTCTCGAGTTCATTTAGCAAAACACCAACAGCCGCATCCCAGGCAGCTATTTCACCGAAATAATCTGCAAGATCTTGTCGTACTTCCGGAACATCAGGCAAAAAAGCAGGCATCTTCCCTTGAAGAGAATCGGGATCGATTCCCCAAAGATCTTTGCCACTTCCCTTAATCCATTTTCGATGAACATTCGTGGGCCCGAACCAGTAGCAAAAAGGAGCGTTGTCCTTACAGCTATTGAGCATGTCACGGAAGTTGCCTCTGACTTCGTCGAGAATTGTGCGCTTCGCCGTCTCGCGAGGTGTTCCCTTACTGATGAGCTTTGTTACGGTTTGAGAGAATTGATTGATCCGACCGCCGTTTTTGCCAAAGCTTTCATCTTTTGTGAATGGTGAATTTGCCGGAGTACCGGGACTCCAGACCTTATGGGAGTAGCCGACGCAGTAGCCTTGCTCTCGAAGGAGCGGCGGAAAACTCGGGATCGAACTGTCATAAACAGCACCTCGTAATATTGAACCAGTTCCCGTTTGCCAAAAATGTCTACCTGTAAGTAACGCGCTACGACAAGGTGTGCACGATGGTGCACTCACGTGTGCATTGCGAAAAATCACACCGCGACTAGCAACCTTGTCGAAATTTGGTGTTTGGACGACGTCGTTGATACCACCGGCTCCATCAATTTTTGAAAGAATCGAGGCATGTCGTCCCCAGTCATCAGCGAACAAAAATAAAATGTTTGGTCGTTCTTCAGTGTTCTTCTCAACAGCCCACCCAGCATTCTCATGGCAGACATGTGTCAGAATAAAAAGTATGAGAATACTTTGAAGTGATTTGAGAGCATCAAGGGAGGTTCTTTTTGGAGAGACCATGCCATGCGTTCCGGAGAAAAAATAAAACGTGCGTGCCCACCAGCAATTTATCTTAACGCACAACTGTACGATTTCTTATACAAAGAAGTATGATTGCAAATGTACAAAAAGGCTCTCTTTTTATACTAATCGAGGTGGCTTGCGTTGATGAGGGGTGTAGAACGCGTAACAATCAAAGGTATGGCAACGTTGACAGGTATTGTTTTAGGGCGAACAGGCAGTAATTGCCATCGTTTCAAGCCGATCTAGTAGGGAAAATCAATTAGAGTCAATCAATCTTAAGTGGAAGCATGCATAAAGCCACTCAATTGTCTATTCCGTTCTTGTTTGCATTTTCAGTTTCCCAGGGGGCTGAGCATGTTGACTTTACAAAGGATATTTTACCAATCCTTCAACGACATTGTTTTGAATGCCATGGTCCTGGCGTACAAGAGGGTGGTCTGCGTTTTGATGATCGAGATGAATTCCTGTCTGGTGGTTATTCAGGACCAGCAATAATCTCTAATAAGCCCCGTGAGAGTGAGCTGCTTCGCAGAGTGTCACTCGATCGTTTGCATGACGATGCAATGCCCCCCGTGGGGCCGGGGCTTTCAGACCGCGAAGAAACCATACTTCGTCAATGGATACAACAGGGTGGTGAACTGCCAGATACGATTCCACGGCAAAAGCACTGGGCATATGTTCCTCCAGTTCGGCATTCTTCTCCAAGTGCTGGCTCACAAGACTTATCGATTATTGATCCGACTATCGATGGTTGGATCGTTGCGGCGCATAAAGATGAAGGTCTCCAGTTTGCTCCTGTAGCGAAAAAAAGTCAGTTGATCCGACGTCTTGCATTTGACGTGACTGGCTTGCCACCAAGCCCAGAGGTAGTTGCGGCATTTGAGGCAGACGACCGTGATGACGCATATAAAAATCTTGTTGATGAGCTCCTCCAAAGTGAAGAATTTGGCGTTCGATGGGCACGGATGTGGCTCGATCTGGCACGGTATGCGGATTCCCATGGATTCCAGCGAGATGACCTGCGGAATATGTGGGCGTATCGGGATTGGGTGGTGGATGCGTTGAACGACGACATGCCTTTCGATCAGTTCACAATCACACAAATTGCTGGTGATCTCCTGCCTGACGCAAATGAAGCAACACGAATTGCTACGGGCTTTCATCGCTGCGCACCAACCAACGTAGAAGCAGGAACGGATCCAGAAGAGAGTCGCATTAATCAAGTTTTTGACCGAGTGAACACAACGGCTGCTATCTGGTTGGGAGTCACACTTGAATGTGCGCAATGTCACGACCACAAGTATGACCCGTTTTCGCAAGAAGAGTACTATCGCTTCGCAGCGTATTTTAATTCAACAGAAGCAGAAGCAGAACGAGCCAATCCAAAGGTGCCATCTTCAATCAAGTTCATTGGCCCATCAATGAACTTAAGCCATGATCCATGGGAAACAGAACGAAAAGGCATCGACCAAAGTCTCAGTGATGCTCGGAAAGATGTGAAAAAATTTAAGGGGGGCAAAACAGAGAAGGATGTCATTCAAGATGAAAGCAAACAGCCTACTACCTGTGGTGGAGAGACGTTCGTCGATCAACAGGATCAGCAGGACGATGCCGATGTGCGTTTGAAGACAATGGAAAAGAAAGTCAGACAATTACAAAATAAGCTGGCTTCGATTCCAGAGGCGAAGACACTCGTGATGCAAGAAAGGGCGAAGCCACGTGAAACATTTGTCTTGAACCGTGGTGACTTTACTGACCCCTTACGGCAGGTTGATGCGGGTACACCGGGTGTGCTCGGTGGAACGACCGAAGGTCTCGCGAACCGACTCATGCTTGCCAAGTGGCTCGTGTCACAAGACAATCCTTTAACAGCCAGAGTGTTTGTGAATCGAGTCTGGTTTGAGATTTTTGGCCAAGGGATCGTCACCACACTCGAGGATTTCGGCGTTAAAGGTGAACGACCAACCCATCCAGAATTGCTCGACAGTCTTGCAGTCGAATTCATGGAAGATGGATGGAGCCTCAAAAAACTGGTTCGTCGCATCGTAACCAGCAGAACGTATCGGCAGTCCTCAACCGTGACTTCAAAAAAACGGTTGCAAGACATTCAAAATAAATGGCTTGCAAGAGGCCCGCGATTTCGTCTGGATGCAGAAGGCATTCGGGATAACGCACTCACTATCGCAGGGTTACTTAGTACTGAAAAAGGTGGGCCATCGATTCGTCCACCACAGCCAAATGGTTTGTGGACGAAGCTTGGTGGTCAGAAATATATATATGAAGTGAGTCCGGGTGAGCAACAATACCGACGTGGCATTTATGTTGTTCTCAAGCGAGGTAGCCCATATCCAAGTTTTATGACCTTTGACGCAACTGAACGTATGACGTGTGTAACAAGGCGTTCTCGGTCTAATACACCACTGCAGTCGCTGGTTCTATTGAACGACCCAGTGTACACCGAGGCTGCCTTTGCTTTTGGGAAACGGATGCTCTCTGAGTCACCGGAGGATACTGATACATCACGTATTGATTATGGATTCTGTATTGCAGTCAGCCGGCAGCCAACAGCACGTGAAGTGAATCTGTTGCAAAAATTATTGAATTCAGAACGACAAGCATTGGTAGCGAATCCAAAAAAAGTTGAAGTGATAATGAAAGATCATTCTGGAATCGATATACCGGAAAGCATGGATTCGAATGAGCTTGCAGCATGGTATGTGATAGCCGCAACGATTTTAAATCTTGACGAAACAATCACCAAAAACTGAGAGCACGGTAGGTCGTATGAGACAGCCAAAGCCTGAGCAAAAAATGAATTTTCTTGATGTTTCTCGGCGTCATTTTTTTCGGCAGGGTTTAGGGCTCTCAGCAGTTGGGCTATCGACATTGTTGGCAAGCGATTCTCCGGTGGCTCAAGAACCCGGTGTAAGAAATCGGTCTCTTGGCAATGCTTCTCACTTCAGCCCTCGCGCGAAGTCGGTGATCCATCTCCATATGGTGGGGGCACCATCCCAGATCGACATGCTTGATCCAAAGCCCGTCCTTTCAAAGCGACATGGTGAAAACTGTCCGGAAGCATTTCTTGATGGTTTAAAGTTGGCATTTATCGGTGATAAAAAAGTTCTTGCAGGTTCACCATTTCAATTCTCCAGGCAAGGTAATGTTGGGCTTGATGTCGTTGAACACCTTCCCTACCTCGGGGGTGTGGCAGATGAATTGTGTGTCGTACGCAGTCTGCACACCGATGAAATCAACCATGCTCCGGCCCAGATGTTCATGCATAGTGGCTTCGGGCGCGGTGGACGGCCTTCCCTTGGTGCTTGGACGACGTATGGTTTAGGAAGTGAAAACGAGAATCTTCCAGCATATGTTGTATTGCTCTCTGGTCCTGCCGGTGGTGCTGGTTCACAGCTGTGGTCAAACGGTTTTTTGCCAAGCATTCATCAGGGTGTTCGTTTTCGTTCCAGTGGTGACCCGGTGCTTTACCTCAGCAATCCAGCCGGTCGATCTCGCGAAGATGGGCGGCGATTGCTTGATACCGTCAACGGTCTCAATTCTCTACGTCTTGCCGAAACTGAAGACCCAGAAATTGCGACACGAATCAGCCAGTATGAAATGGCGTTTCGAATGCAGGCAAGCGTTCCAGATCTTACTGATTTGTCGACTGAGACTGTTGAGACGTTGGAACTTTATGGCGTGGAACCAGGGAAGCCGTCATTTGCAGCCAACTGTCTCCTTGCCCGCCGGCTCATCGAACGTGGAGTTCGCTTTGTGCAGCTTTTTGATTCCGACTGGGATCATCATGGGAATCTCAAAATTAGATTGCCTACTAAATGCCGTGATGTTGATCAGGGTATGGCTGCGCTTGTAGCCGATTTGAGAAGACGAGGTTTACTTGATGAAACCCTTGTGGTCTGGGGAGGTGAGTTTGGCCGCACGCCACTGGCCCAAGGAAATGCAGATACACCCACTACAAAAAAACGGGAACCGGGTCGTGATCATCATAAGAATGCTTTCACGATGTGGCTTGCTGGCGGTGGTACAAAGCCCGGAACGATCTATGGTGCAACGGATGAATTAGGCTTTTCCATTACAAATAATCCTGTTCACGTGCATGACCTCAACGCCACAATACTCCAACTTCTTGGATTCGACCACACAAAACTTACGTTCCGTCATCAAGGTAGGGACTACCGACTCACCGACGTCGCTGGAAATGTGGTAAAAGAAATCATTGCTTAACCGACGGGCGAGACGCTTGCGAAAGTGCCGTTGAGCGTCTTATTCTTAATTCCTTTCCGAGGTGCAGGTGCTTGCCCATGAAGACCTCAAGCGTCGTTGACCACGGCGGAGCGATTTCACCCGAAGGTTTGGCATCCAGTTCCGTTTTGGTCAATAAAACTGTGACTCTGAAACGCGTCATCAAAAAGACCCTCAACGATCATGAAACTACGAACATCTTGGGCAGAGAATCTGAGGAACAAAAAAACGATGCAGGAACAACCACTATTTGGATGGCGTCATCTTTCGATCATGCTGTGCTTCATCGCCACCGCAGCGTCCACGAGTCTCGGTGAGGCACCTGAGACGGCACGCAAGCCAGTGAAAGTCTTTATTCTTTCCGGCCAGTCCAACATGGTAGGCGCCGGGAAAGTTGATGGTGGCAGTTCTCGCTGGGGCAAGCAGTTTCTTGATCCCGTCGTGTCGGTCTATGAAGGCGACTACAATCCGCAAGTCGACTACGATTCATTGAAGCCGATCAAAACTTTGAAACTCACCAGTTTCGGCGGAGTCAAACCAACGCCTTATCCGGGTGGCGGAGTGCATGTCACGCGCGGCCATGTTCAAGTCAAGGACACGGGTGTCTATGAGTTTCGTCCCGGCCATGGCGGATCGACTCAGAATGTCATGGAAGTGAATGGGACGGAGGTTCATCGCCAAGAGATTGGCGAGGAAGCGGTGCGTCAAGAGATTGCACTTGAGGGCGGTAAAAAGGTCCCCTTCAAAATCACGTACTTCACGAACGATGCCAACGGCTTAGGTTGGATCGTCAGGATGGATCGGCCTGGGACGCTCTCAACCCTGGTCAAACAAAAAGGACTCTATCCCTATCTGATGAATGACAAGGGACAGTGGGTAGCCCGTAATGAAGTCTGGTACAAAGGCGTTATTGCAGCTGCTGGAAGCCGATGGCTGGGAGTCAGTGGTGGCCGTATTGGGCCAGAAATTGGCTTCGGACATGCAGTCGGCAATCACTACGACGAACCGGTGCTCATCCTCAAAACTTCGCAAGGTAATCGTTCGCTTTCCTGGGATTTCCTCCCGCCGGGCAGCGAGCGATTCGAACACGGCGGAATGATCTATGCCGCCTACAAAGAGTCTCCACTGTCATGGGAAAAAGGAACGGAGCCAAAACCCATCGAATGGTACGCCGGTAAACAATACGACGACTGTTTCAATGCCGCGCACGAGGTGCTCAACAACTTCGACAAACAGTTCCCCCATTGGAAAGGACGTGGATATCAGATCGAGGGCTTCGGCTGGTGGCAAGGCGACAAGGATCGCTACAACGAAGGACACGCACTTCAATACGAGAAAAACCTGGTCCATCTCATCAAGACACTGCGTCAAGAATTCAAGGCACCGAATGCGAAGTTTGTTGTTGCAACGCTCGGACAAACCGCAAAGGATACTGCCCAGGGTAATGAGAAGCTCATCCTGGAGGCTCAACTCGCTGTCGACGGAAATTCCGGGAAGTATCCGGAGTTCAAGGGGAACGTCACCACCGTTTACACTCACCCACTGAGTCAGGGCGGAGCTTCGAACAGTCACTACAACGGCAACTCACAAACCTATATGGATGTCGGTCTCGCCATGGGAGAAGCAATGGTTGAACTGAGCAAGTAATGAGCATGCTCAAAATCAGAGAACCGAAAACCTCACCTCAGCAATGGGGCGATCATTCGGACGACCGCGTTCTTATCACCATTCCAAAACGCGATCATTGCCTGCAGTCGAGTGTCGCCGTGACTGATTCTGAAATCGAAATAGCCGGTGAACTTGTCATCCTTCTTTCCGAAACCCGGCCAGTCGGCCACCCAAACCACCTCTCCGATCCAACGTCCCTCCATCGCCTTACAGAGTTCTTTGAAGTCTGCGCGCGTGGATTGCATCTTGTCCACTGATAAACCGGTAGCGGGTCTGTTGCCTGATTTAGAGCGGCGTGGGTTGCTTGAAGATACTTTGGTACGGTGGGGTGTCGAATTCGGTCGAACTCCATTTGCCCAGGGAAAAATGGTCGGGATCACAATCCGCGAGCAGAGACTACCGTCTCACTGACGTCCATGGTGATGTCGTACATGACATTCTTCTATGATCTCGGTAGATCATTTATACGGTGGCATGTATGACACGCATTTCTTTATGCAGACAGCTTTATTGTTGTATCAAGAAACCAGCTTTGAGGTGGATTTGTACAGATATGGATTCATTGCCGGATCGTTATACATCTTCATTTGCCGGAATACTCGCAAAGGACGTTTCCCAGAAAATATTTCTTGAAGCAGTCGGTCAAGGGCAGTGGTGAGATGATCTCTCTGCTGATCAAGTATGACCATTTTCTGAGCTACTTTCTCACGGTGCTCTTGTGAGGCATCATCTCGTTCGAGTTGTTCGCGCATGTGGTAGCGTCGAAGCTCAAGAATTGAAAGCCGGTCAATTGCAGCACCTGGTGTTTCTGTAGCGGCTGGTGCATCTTCTTCAGCCGCAATGTCGCGATTTGCAAGTTCCTGGATGAGCCAGTCATCAACTTTTTCGATCGCATCATTGCGAGCCTGGTTGTACTTATCAATCGCACGCTTGACAGCAGCTATTTTTGCATCAGTGACGTCGGGAGATCTCGCAATATCTTCTTCGTGCCACAGGAGAAAATTAAACTGATGGAGGTCACAGACTTTGCCAGCAAGACCATCTTCTGAATGCTGTGGCTCAACTTCGTGCCAATGAGCCACGAGTGTCTCAAGCACGGTATCAGTAGCAGAACCAATTTCAGGAAGTGTAAGTGATGGAAGGGCTGGTGATGAATCAGGCACAATAAGACTCCGGAGGGTGATAAGAAATAGTTTCTAAGCGGCACTTTTTAGAACGAGGCAAAGGTTTGAGCCACCAAAGCCGAATGAATTGCTTGCAGTTACATGAACTGGTGAGGAAATTGACTGATGTGGGACATGCCTGAGACAACAGTTTTCATCAGGCTCATCGAGGTTGATAGTTGGTGGGACCATGTTTCGTTCAATTGCAACGAGGCATGCAAGTGCTTCAAAAGCGGCGGCTGCACTAATGAGATGTCCGGACATGCTTTTCGTTGAACTGACAAATATTTCTGCTGCTGCAGGCCCAAAGGCATTGCGAATGGCTCCTGCCTCAGCGGCATCACCGACCGGAGTGCCAGCAGCGTGCGCATTTATGTAATCAACCTGTGCTGGTGAAAGATTTGCATCGGCAAGTGCTTCAGTGATTGCACGAGATGCTTGGACTGGATCACTGCACGGTGTGACCATATGAGACGCGTCACTCGACATGCCGATTCCGGCTAGTTCACCATATATTTTGCATTGTCGATCCTCTGCCTCACGTTGTCTTTCGAGTACGAAAAAGACACCACCTTCGCCCATGACAAAACCATCACGATTCTTGTCAAAAGGACGTGAAGCTTTTTGGGGATTGTCATCTCTTCGTGATAACGCTCGAAGATTATGAAATGCAGCAAGTGCCGTTGGGCTAAGAACATCGCATCCACCAACAACACAGGAATCTACCAATCCGGTTGCGAGCCAGGTTTTCCCAAGCGCAAGAGCATATCCACTCGATGCACAGGCTGCGGCAACAGTTGTTGCGGGGCCATTCACGCCGAGCATGTGAGCAACTCGGTGGACAAGTGATGGCTGACTGCTTGCCTCAAAAACATCGTGGCCATTGTCAAGAAAGTCACGTTCCCAATTTTTGAGCTGTTCCGCTCCAATGCCGGCAATGATTCCGACGCGTTTCTTTTGCTTGAGGCTATCGACTTTTGGATTGATGCCGGCATCTGCAAGAGCATGTGCGGCAGGTCCTATCATGAACTGCTCGATCCGCGAAGATTTATTGAATTCCTCAGTGTGTATGAAACTTTCGGTTTTTGTTGGTAGCAGGATTTCTTGTACGTTGGCAGCAGCATGTTTCTGGAGACGGTTAAACGTGCCAGCATCGTACCAATCAATACCTGACCGACCAGCCTGTAACGCATCACCAATTTCACTGAATGAATGCCCTAGTGGGGTCGAAGCACCGACTCCGGTAATGACAATACGAGAAGATTGTTCGGAACTCATTAGGCAGCCTCCTTTTGGAGGGCGAGTTCATTTGATCTCGATGAAAGTTGGTTTGGTGAAAGTGGTGAAATTTCGATTGTGCACGTGTCTGTCATGGCAATCGTTGTGCAGGTCCCCGTTTCGAACTGTTCACAGAGTTCTTTCAGGCGGCCGTGTGCTGGGAGAATACGAGGAGAGGGGGCGTTTTTTAGGCAAGAAATTTGAATATGTGGGTAGGTGTTGTCGACGGGTTGTGCTTTTTCAGGCTTGAGTACAAAAGTCATTCCTCGACAGATGGGATCATTCGTGAGAATGCCTGCCGCGTCGAGACAGGGTTGCTGATCCCAGCCTGTGCAAACAAGCCATATGCGAGATGATGGTGAAGTTCTTGCAAGCATGGGCGCAAGGGTCAGGGCCAGCAGAAATCCTTCAGCCGGTGCATGTGGTCCACCACCAACACCAAAGTTAGGGCCATGCATGCCGAAGCCAACGCTTGCAGCAGATGCAACTGAGTGGAGAGAACACTGCGGAACAATATGTGGGGTCACTGCGACTGGTCCCTTATCTCGAAGACCAATCATAGTTCGTGCTGCAGATGGCTGACCCCCTAAGCAGGTAGCTGCGACGACGGCGTCGTTGCGAATGTCACGGCTATCCTGTGTATCAGCCGCCATGGCTTGAATGATCGAATGCATGCCGATGACGGTTTGCTCATCTGCATGCCGAAGGAATCGCGGAGGGAGGGAGTGGCAGCCGTGGGTATGTTTCTCACGAGCGAGTGTGTCTATCTCAGAAGCATGAGCAGATGCCGATGCGTACGACTCAACAAGACAAAGAGGAGAGAGATCAGCGGATGAAGACAGTGAATGATTCATGCCAATACATACAAATGAAAAGGATTCAAGATCGACAGTTCAACACATATCCGGTGTCTGCCATTGCCAGAACTTCTAAGCGGCGCTTTTCCCTTCCTTGACAGCAATTTTATCTTCCAGCGTGTCGAGTATTTGTCCAACATTCTTGATTTTGTCCAACAGTTCAGTCTCAATCTGAATACCAAAGTGACTCTCGATATGTAGAATGAGGCCTGCCATATCGAGTGAGTCGAGGCCAAGACCTTCATTCAGGGTCGTTGAATCTTCAAGAGCGTCATAAGTTTCGCCGGTTTCTTTTTCGAGAAGATCGAGAACAATTGCCGACAACTGCGTGCGTTCCATGATCAAGCAGATCCTTAGGGTACAGAGACTCAGTAATCGAGGGTTGGTGCGCAGGCACCGCCTCTCACGGAATGCCAGAAGGTAGCGAATATCTCAGACGGAGCGAAGGGCAAAATAGGGGCAATTGACTGAAGAAAGAGGCCATTGCACCGAAAAAAACAAGGTCTCAATCTTTCTCGTATCTCTACGAAGGCTCGTTGGAGCAGAAACCTTTATTTCCACTTTTTTGAGGAGAAATCACCGTCACTCAAAATCGGCGAAGCAAACGCGGCCCACGGTTATCCGTAGTTCGGTGTTGGTGCCCGAAAATCATCAAGATTAATCGAACGGAACCACTCAATTGTCTTCATGAGTCCCTCCTCTAAAAGCACGGTTGGCTCCCAAGACAGCTTTTGTTTTGCAAGTGTGATATCCGGCCGCCGTCGTACAGGATCATCTTTCGGAAGAGACTTTTTGATGATCTTTGATTTTGAATCTGTAAGTTTGATGATTAACTCAGCAAGTTGAAGTATTGTGAATTCATGCGGATTACCAAGATTAACAGGTCCGGTAAAGTCATCAGGCCCATTCATCATTTCTATGATGCCATCAACGAGATCATCTCGGTAGCAAAAACTGCGTGTTTGTGTTCCATCACCAAAGATAGTGATAGCGTCATTGGTAATCGCTTGCCGAATAAAGTTTGAGACAACGCGTCCATCATATGGATGCATTCGTGGGCCATACGTATTGAAAATTCGTACGAGACGAATATTCACGTCATGAGCACGGTGGTAATCCATAAACAGAGTCTCAGCAGCACGTTTCCCTTCGTCATAACATGCTCTGATACCAATTGGATTGACTGAACCTCGATAGCTTTCGGGCTGTGGATGAACTTCTGGATCTCCGTACACTTCACTTGTCGAGGCTTGGAGCACCTTCGATCGACACCTTTTTGCCATACCAAGAACATTTATTGCGCCAGACACAGAGGTCTTCATGGTTTTGATGGGATTGTACTGATAGTGGCCAGGGGCTGCAGGGCAGGCAAGGTTATAAATTTCATCAACTTCAAGCCAAAGTGGATGAACAATATCATGTCTTACAAGTTCAAAATTTGAGCAATCGAGTAGATGAGCAATATTCCTTTTCTGACTGGTGAAGAAGTTATCAACACAAATAACATCGTGGCCAGTCTCAACAAGACATTCGCAAAGATGACTGCCAAGGAAACCAGCACCACCAGTAACAAGTATGCGTTTGAGATGAGGCATGAAAAACCAAAAAATCAGAGAATTATAAGTAAGAACGTTCTGTGGCATGGATAGTCATGTCACATGTTGATTGTTTTTGAAACACGCACCAAACACAATGCCAACCGTATGAAGAATGTTTTTGGCTGAAGAAGTCAGAATTCTGGTCTAATCGAATGCTGGAAGGGAATTTTCTATGAATCAGTTACCATCAGCGATGAATCGCCGCAGTGTTTTAGCAACAGTTGCTGGAGCAGCAATTGCAGCTACGTCGGCGGAGGTACGGGGTTCAGTGGCGGCTTCTCAAGGCCACATCAAGCAATCAATTGTTTCCTGGTGTTTTGGCTCCATGGGTGAGAAGTGGAGTATGGAGAAGCAGTGTCAGGTTGCGAATGAACTCGGCTGCGTGTCTATCGAACTTACCAAGCCAGATCATTGGCCAATGCTGAAGGAGCATGGCCTCACATGCGCGATAGCGCCCAACGGCATGCCCGGTGCGCCGTATGTTAAGGGATTTAATAATCCAAAATATCAGGATGAAGTAATTGCACGCACAAGGCAAATGATTGACAGTTGTGCGGCAGCCGGCATTCCAGCAGTCATTGCCTTTACGGGGTTTAAGTGGCGTGATGCTGAAGATCCAGCAAGTGGTGCCATGACTGATGAAGAAGCTTTCGATAATTGTGTTACCGGGCTCAAGAAAATAGCTGGCCACGCAGAGAAACAAAATGTAACAATTTGTCTCGAACACCTGAACACTCGTGACGATAGCCATCCCATGAAGGGCCACCCTGGTTATCAAGGTGACAATGTTGATGCTGTTGCCGATATGCTACGGCGTGTAGGCTCTGATAACGTGAGATTACTTTTTGACATCTATCACGTCCAGATTATGAACGGCGATGTTATCCGTCGAATCGAAGAGTGCAAAGATATTATTGGCCATGTGCACACTGCCGGAAATCCAGGGCGAGGAGAACTCGACGAATCGCAGGAAATTAACTACCCGGCGATCATGCAGAAATTACTGGCCATTGGCTATAAGGGATATGTGGGGCAGGAGTTTATACCAACGCGGGATCCATTTGTTGGCCTTCGGGAGGCCGTTATGTTGTGCGATGTTTCTGTTTAGGTAGCTCAGCGTTCATGTTTTGAAGGAGAGGTTTTCATGACGGTCCGATTCTGGCGATGCTGCCTACAGCAGACTGTATTGCGACAACTGTCTTTTATTGTTTGCGTCGGAGTGTTTTCTTTTTTGGGTGTCGAACAAATGATGGCCGTTAGTCCATCCACCGAGAAAGAAAAGACTGAATCCAAGGACGAAACTCCTCATTTGTCCCATGACCGCCATCTTCATCGGCATGGAAACCCTCATACGACAATGCAACCAAGTGCACAACGGTTTTTCACCACTCGTTCAAGTGAGATCGTTCTGCCACTTCCTTCTGAAGAAGACGCGTTTACGTTTGCGGTGTTCGGAGATCGGACCGGGGGGCAACCAGAAGGTGTTGATGTGCTTGCGGACGCTGTTCGGGATGTCAATCTCATTGAGCCTGACCTCGTTATGACAGTCGGTGATCTTATCAATGGGTATAACCAGACGGCCGAATGGCTTATTCAGATGCGTGAGTTCAAGGCAATTATGAACCGTTTGCTATGCCCCTGGTTTCCAGTTGCAGGAAATCATGATGTGTATTGGCGGCCACTCAATGATCCGGAGATGCCAAAGTTTCAGCACCAAGAACACTACGAGATGCATTTCGGACCCCTGTGGTATTCATTCAAGCACAAGCAATGTGCATTCACGGTGATTTATTCAGATGAAGGAGATGAAGAAACTGGTGAAAAAAGTTTTTCAAAACCACATCTTCAAAAAATTAGTGACGAACAGCTTTCTTTTTTAAAACAGGCTCTTGCGCGCGGGAAGGATTGTAATCACCAATTTATCTTTCTTCACCATCCTCGATGGATCGGTGGCAATTATGGTGATGATTGGAAAAAACGTGTCCATCCTTTGCTCGTCGAGGCAGGCAATGTTACAGCAGTGTTTGCAGGTCATATCCATCACATGCGCAGTGATCCAAGTGATGGAATTGAATACATCGCCCTCGCTACCGTTGGTGGTGGTCAAAAAGGAGTTGTTCCAGACGCAGGTTATCTGCATCAGTATCACCTCGTTACTGTGCGGAAAGACCAGGTCGCTATGGCTGCATTTCCAGTAGGGCAGGCAATGGACGTGCGGGAAATTACCTCAAGTCTTCAGGAAGAGACGATTCAGTTAGCACGGCTCCCAGTAACTTTTGAAGGAGGCATACAGGTTTCGTCAGCCACGCGTGAAAAGCCGAGCATGAATCAGTTTTCTGTTTCGTTTTCAAATCCAACAAGTCGTCCCGTTGAGTACACCATTTCCCTTGAGAGTGTCGACAATCGTTGGCGGTTTGCACCAGATCATGCTCACGGCACCTTGAATGCGGGTGAACGTTGTGAAGCGGATTTCCAAGCAGTGTACCAAGCAAAGCAGTTTGAAAGATCGTCAGAGATGGTGCAGGTGACGCTTTCTCAAGACTACCTCGCGCCCGCAACTCGCTATAGCATTCCAGAAGTGAAAAGGAACGTTCCGTTGATTTTCGGTGATGAGATATCTTCTCGGGGTGCTGTGAATTATGCACTCACACTTGATGGTAACGGTGACTGTGTATTGCTTGAATCGAATAAAGTGGCTCTTCCACAAGGACCTTTTACGGTTGAATGCTGGTTTAACGCTCGAGAGTTTGCAAATCGGGTTGGTCTTCTTGCCAAAACAGAGCAGAGCGAATACGGCATATTTGCTTCTCGTGGTCAACTCGATGCGAGTGTTTTTCTAGGAGGTTCATACAAAAATGTTCGTCCTGATCTGAAACTTAAGACAGATCGGTGGTATCACGTCGCTATGGTCTACGAGGGTGACTCATTGACTTTATATGTTGACGGAAAGCCCGAAGGCCATCTTTCGACAAAGTCGTCGATGAAGAGAAAAGTGAACTGGCTACCATTCATCGTGGGTGCTGATCCAGATGCTCGTGGTCGAGCGAATTCATTTTTCAACGGTAAAATTGATGAAATACGAATTTCAAGGGGTGCACGATATAGCAAGCCTTTTGAACCAAAGCGACGACTAACCTCCGATCAAGATACTGTGATTTTTCTTGACTGTGATCAAGTCGTTGGTCCATTTCTAATTGATCGAAGTCCACAGGGTCATTACTTTCGACTCAGCGGAGATGCACACCTTACTGAAGTCAAAGAAGCAGCCAGTCAATAGAAATTGTCAGGTTCATTTAGGATGAGTGAGTACGATTCGAATGTCAGCTACATTTGTTCCTGTTGGTCCAGTTTCAATAAGACCGCCAGCCGACTTGAGAAGTTCGTGCGAATCACATCGGGATATTGCGTTTGCAATACCATTGGGTTGGCAAACGAGTGATTTAGCAACGTCGGCATCGATGAATCCACCCGCAGCAGATGTTGGCCCGTCTTCACCATCAGTGCCAAAACTGGCAATGAGCGTATCAGTTGGCCACTCGTGTTTTTGATCAACCAGAATATTGTTAGCTGCAGCTACAACGGTATGTTGATTACGCCCGCCAACTCCATGATTGAGAGGCACATGCACAGTCGCCTCGCCACCCTCCAGTAAAGCCTGGGGGCAGTTCTTGGTAGTGTCTAGAGATACCATTGTGCGGAGTGAAGTCGCGAGACGACTCCCCACCGTATTTGCTGTCTGCGACCGCGTGTTTGTAGTGGCAGAAAAAATTTCATAGCCGAGTGCAGATGAAGCAGCTGATGCAGCCTTGACCGCAAGTGCATTTGTTCCAAGAGTGAGGTGAGTAACTCGACAGCCTTTGGGAGTGACCCAGTCGCTAGAATGTGTTTGAGGATACGAGATAGCATCGTATTCCTTCACATACTCATGCGCAGCTTCTGAAAGAAGTGCGCGATCATATTGAGAGATGTTTGAATCAAGAAGAATCTTTTCAATGGCTGATGGTTCTACAATGCGTGGCATGCATGGACCGGATCCGATTACTTCCAATGAGTTATCAAGTACATCTGAAAGAACAAGCACAATAAGTCTGCCCGCGGTGCAGGACTTTGCGAGCCCCCCTGCTTTTACGTTACTTGTCATGCCACGTATCGCGTTCAAAGTTTGAATGTCGACACCGGAATGTGAAAGATTTTTCGTGAGATGCACTAACGACTGAAGAGAAATATGTGCTCGTGGTGATTCAAGCAGTGCTGAAGCTCCACCAGTGATCAGAACAAATGCAAGATCTTCCTGCTTGAGTGTGCTTAGTTGATGAAGCATCTCATGAGTCGCGTGAACAACAGCATCAGTTGGCAGATTGTGTGCACGATCCCGTGTTTCCCGAAGTTCAATATGATCGAGTTGAATCCCACATCCTTCAGGCACACTCACCAGGCCGTGCACCTTATGCTTGTGAAGACGTTCTCTACCTAACAAGTGCTCCAAGCCAGCAGCAAATCCTGCAGCAGCTTTCCCACCACCGACAACACAGATTTTTCCAGTTCCCTTGAGTTCTATTGTTTGATTGAGGCCCGCAGGGACAGGACTGCCATCAAACGTAAGTACATCTTTTGGCGATTCGAGAGCAAGACGCTCTGTAAGAAGGCGATATGGGTCTGTGGCAGAAGTGATGGCTGAAATAATTGATGCTAGATGTTCTCGCTGGTGATGAAATTTATTCACAGTGGGAGATCCTATCTATGCAATGCATCTTGTTTCTTCTGTTCAGGACAGCCGTATCTGATGTCAGTTGGCGGAGGAAACGAGAAACCAGAACAGGGGTGAGAACGTCAGGTAATTGAACATGATGTATGGCTTAGTTCATGTATCACTATCTAAACTTTTCTTACGTTCTTTGTAAAATGGATCGAGAGGATAGCAGCCACTCACCATTCCTTTGCGAGCTGATGTTGTGCAGTCGCTGAACGTGCGACACACCTTCTTTCGAGACATGGTTCGCCCAGCGAGGACATCCGCTGGTAACTCAGGATAAGATAAGACCATGCGTCCAAGCCCAATAGAATCGACCCATTTACTCTGGACGACCTCCTGCGACACGTGCGGTAACCATTCTTGGAGATAGCTGTAACCGGAACCAACTAGAACAAGATTCGGATAGTGTCGTTTCAATTCTGCTGTGGCTTGAATCTGACGGGACACTCCCAACAAGGGGTCTTCAGGAGGCTCGTAGCCATCACTCGGAGGAAACAAAGCCGGACGTTGAATATGTGGGTTGTAATACGGGCTTCCGGCAGTGGTGCAGACCAATTCGATGCCTAGTGATTGCAGAAGGGAAAGGAATTTCATCGGTTCACAGAGATTAATTCCTACACCGGAAGAATCACCACCAAATAGTAGTCTGGGATCACCGTTTTTCTGCGGAATGCCGACTCTATCCGGGCCCGGAGTGAACGGAAAAAAGTCAAATACGCTGATTCGAACACCAATCTCGAGAGAGGATGTACGACTGCGGATACCCTCCACGATTTCTCTGAGGAACCGCGTGCGATTTTCAAAAGAGCCTCCATATTTCCCTGGGCGGTCGAAACCACTGAGTAGTTCGTGGCCGAGATACCCGTGGCAGTGCTTAATGTCAACAAATTGAAAGCCTGCTTGCTCAGCAAGAGATGCCGCACTTACGAAATCATCAATAAGGGCAGTTATTTCGTCATCGCTAAATAGTGTGGAATCGTCAGTAATACCACATCGGGAATCGAGCAATATATTTCGCTGCGCAGTTCGTGGTTGCATGCGATCATGGAAGTCTGGCTTTGCAAAGCGGCCCGCATGCGTTAGCTGTAATCCGATGACCAGATCTGCAGTGGTACCGAATTCAGTCTTATGTGTAGTGATGAGTTCTGCCCGTAGTGACTCAAGTTCTGACAGATTCTCACTGTTGATAACCATTTGGTTTGGATTTGCCCGGCCATCATGACGAACGGCTACCGCTTCTCCACCCCAGATCAGTTTGGCACCACTGCGACCAAAATTGCGCCACCGACGCCGTGTAAGTTCTGATGGTTTTCCATCGGTGGTTCCGTCCCATCCTTCCATTGGAAGAATACAGAATCTATTTCCGATTATAAAATTATGGACTTGAACGGATTGAGCGAGTGGTGATTCAGGACCACTCTCAACCAACTCAGCGCAAGGAAGCATAAGTTGTAAATTGCTTAAATGACGCGTGAATTCTGCATGGGTCTTGAAACTGGCAATGCGTGGAAAAGTCATTCGTTAGATTCCTCGAGAAGCTGCCGTAGTTCGCTAGCAATGGCAGATAGTACTTCGAGATCAGTTTCCGGACGCTGAGGCGAATCAGGATGAGTTGCACTGCAAGCGATTCTGTCTCGGATCTTTAGAAACATTGCCGCCGAGTGCTTGTAGGCTGGGACAGGATGACGAAATGCAAATGCCCCAAGGTATTGAAGTATGTCATTCAACCTAAAGAAACGCGGGTCACCTGCAGCCCACATGGCGTCGCGTCGAGCGAACGCATCCGGGGCAAAAGCACTTAGGCCAAGTAAATAGTCGCTTCCATACATGACCATGTCGATTGCCAAATCATTTCCCGTAAATACTTTGAAATCAGGGCGAACACGGTTTCGTAACTCGAGTCGACGCCACTCAGGTTGACGACGAAGTGACGAATGTTTGGCACCGATTGCATTTGGGATTTGTATTAGTTGTTCATAGGTGTCGAGTGAGTAGATTCTCCCAAAAGGCGCAAAAGCTTCACCTAGTTCGAAAAACAGAAATTGACCACAAGAAAGAGTGGCCGATTCATATGCTGGGGCCACTTCATCTTCCTGCAGTTCGCTCAAGCCAAAAGACTGAAAGAGAATTGGTGTTCCTGAAGCGGATTCGACCGCTTCGATACCATGCCGATACGCATCGGCGTCGAACGTCTGCCCGGGTGAATCATTAACAAAGACACCAGCTACGAATTCAAGCCCAGATGTCAAAGCATTAGTTCGTTGTAGAACTTCCAGTCGTGTCGCTTCGTCTATCAGGCTGGCATATCCGGTATCCATATTTACCGCAGGGATCAGGCCAGCAGCTACCGTGTGCTCAAGATTTTGCTCGAAACCAGCCCAATCAATCGAAGTATCATTGTTATAAGGAAGAAGAATTGCGGAGATGCCGGTGATTGCGCGACGCGGCCGTAAGAGTGTTTGGGGGAAGGGTTCTTCTTCCTGCTGTGGCATTCGAGTTGTATTCATTGGCGGATCAATATGCGTTAGTTTTTCTCAAAATGTAATGTCATTATAAAAAGCTAAGAATTGACGCAACTAATCGATTAGGTGACCACAAATCTCAATTCAGTGGACAAAGTATTCCTAGTGAATGCATGCAATGGCATCAATGGAGTGATGCGGAATATCTTGTACGATTGATTAGGTCAATAAGAACATAAACGAACGCTCTGCCCAAAAAATAAGTGGTCACTTCACCCCGCTACTCATCGGGAGGTTGTTTGAAAGACTGGTTTTTTGGATCAAACTGTGACAAGTCAATCCCATCCTTTGTTTCTTCCTCAAGTAGTTTGACTCGTAGTTCAAGTCGATCAATACGCCGCGCCATGAGAGCTGGTGACTCAGCTTGTGGTTGTGGGCGTTTTGGTTTTGGAACAACTGGATAGCCCAGTTGCCGTTGCAAAGCAGCAAAAAGATAAAGTGGATCTTTGCCACGATTGGCCCAGGCAATGCGTCCTTCTTTTTCACCAAATAGAACCGCATTGTTTTTGGTATCCGAATACTCCTCGTTCTGTGTGGCATCGTGCGTGTGAAACGAAGCGCGACCCTTCTGGCGTCGTAGAAGCTCGTCGCTTCGAATGTAAATGAGATCTGCTAGGTCCACTAAACCGACTTGGCGGGATACCATTGTGATCCAAGCGGTCCAATCGGTATTGAAGATGTCATCATTGGCCGTAGCGAGGAGTCCTCGCATGTAATCAAGCCGATTTCGTGAAAGACATTCGAACCGATAGAGAAACAGTCCTTCAGGAGTCCCTCCTTCTGCGAGATAGCGTGCTTCGCGTTCCAGTATTACCAGCGCAGTACGAAGATCAAATCGTCCTTCCTCGTCTTCAGCCTCGGTTATGACAAAGGTTTGAAATGCTGTGAAATAATGGTTGAGTTGCCGCATTGCAGGTGCAATTGTTCCAGTAAGTTTTAAATCACTCACTAGATAATCAATAGCGAGAGGCAGCTTTGTGGTAGCCAGTATTTCGTGACCTAAATTCTTAAGGGCTTCTTGCGTTGCAACACCGTCGAGCATCCGTTCGCCAAGCGTTCGGAATAGGTAGGACTGCTCGATATACTCTTCCCGTGCAAGCATGGTGTGGTCCATTTTTTTTGTAAGTGATTTAGGGCAGACTAGGTTTTCAATCGGCCTATAATGAGATACTTATAGCTATGTAAAAAAGGAGTGTGGGTGATTCATCCACTCAAAAAACGCATGTCTGATCAGTTTAGTTCAATAGATGCTGCCATCAGAGCTTTTCGTGAAGGAAAGATCGTGATTGTGGTGGACGCTGAAGATCGTGAAAATGAGGGTGATTTTATCTGTGCTGCGGAAGACGCGACACCCGAGGTTATTAACTTCATGATTACCCATGGGCGGGGTCAGGTATGTATGTCGGTTTTACCAGATGTTGCACGGCGACTTGAATTACCTAGGATGGTAGAATCGAACTCCACTCCACTCGGTACAGCATTCACTATTCCTGTTGATCATGTGTCGGCACGTACAGGTATCACAGCAGCGGAGCGGGCCGTAGCTGTTGCTGCGATCCTGAATCCTGAGAGCAGTCCCCTAGACTTTGTTCGTCCCGGACATCTGTTTCCATTAATTGCGAAAGAGGGTGGGATTCTTAGGCGTGCAGGACACACCGAGGCAACGATTGACCTCGCACGTCTTGCAGGGAAAGAGCCATCTGGTGTCCTGTGCGAAATTCTTGATACGGACGGAAATAGAGCAGATCGCAATGCGCTGCGAGCACTGGCTAAGAAACATGGCCTGGAAATTATTTCAATTGAAGAGTTGATTCGCTATCGACGGACAAAAGAAAAGTTGGTGGAGCGAGTTGCTGAGGCAGATCTTCCTACGAAGTGGGGTAAATTTCGGGTTCTTGGATACAATGTTCGGTATGAGTCTCAGCAGCCGATTGTGTTTACCATGGGTGATCTTGAGACGGTGGAAGCACCTCTCGTTCGGCTCCATTCATCCTGCTTTACGGGTGACCTAATTGATAGTTTGCGATGTGACTGTGGGGATCAACTTCATATGGCATTAGGCATGATTAGTGAAGAAGGAGTTGGTGCGGTTGTGTATCTTCCGCAAGAAGGTCGTGGGATAGGCCTCGTTCAAAAAATTCGTGCTTATGCTTTGCAAGATACAGGTCTTGATACAGTTGAAGCCAATCTGGCTTTAGGGTTTCCAGCAGACTCACGTGACTATGGAATTGGTATTCAATTGCTCAAAGATATTGGGCTCTCTAAAGTTCGGCTTTTGACGAACAACCCAAAAAAGACGGACGCTTTTATTTATGGCGGGTTCGATCTCGAAGTGGTTGACCAAGTGCCGATCCAGCCCACGCCAAATCAATACAATGAGCGATACCTCGCCACAAAACGTGAGAAAATGGGTCATAACTTGCCCGAGCGTTGATCCACTTGAGTGGACGTTGACCCACCCGCACTTCCCCACGTAGCATCGTTGTTTCAGGCAAGACGAATCTTAGGCGAAGGTTCTGCAAGGAGACATCGTATGCGAGAAGTAGTTGGCTGTGAATCCTCCGTGTCACGAGGCAATATATTCCTGGTTATATATTGTTGCCTTCTGCTGTGTTTTGTTTGTGTTGGTTGCGGTGGTTCTAAGTCAGCTCAACAGACGCCGCCCTCAGAATTAACAGCCTCACCGGAAGCAAGAAAAGAACCGCTTCCAGTGACTGAGTCTCAGCCGTTAGATCCTTTTGATGTGCCGAAACTCTCTGATCTTGATAAAGAGGCCAACTGGATTGATAGGACGGTTCGTGACGGCCTTATCCTTTTGCGTGAATCCCAGTCGAAAGAAAAAGTGCTTGGTTCAGTAGAAAGTGCACTCGCAATTTCTAACAACTCACCGGAGTCAAATGATTTAATTCTTTCTGCACTTGGTAGGCTTCCAGTAGATAGTGAGGCAGACTATTCAGCTCGTATAGATCGTCATGTTGGTGGTGACCTTGGTAGCACAAACCCAATTATGATTAGTACGTCTGCTGAGTTTGATATTCTTGGGCTTACAGGATTTGGTTTGTTTTCATTTGGTCGCGATCTTGAGCCATTCGCTACTAGTGAAACGGTTCGGACATGGCAGACAAGTACAGACAGAATGCTTGATAAGGTTGTTCTTCGTGATGATCTTGTCTGGAGTGACGGTCAGCCAATCACAGCTCACGACATTGCTTTCACTTTCAAGGTCATCATGGATCCACGAGTGCCGGTCCCTGCTGTCCGCAGTGGTACCGACCAGCTTCGCTGGGTTGAGGCATACGATGACCAAACCCTTGTTTTCTTCCACAAAGAAGCACTTGCAACAAATGTATGGAACATTAATTTTCCAGTGCTTCCAAAACATATTTATGAAAAGACGTGGGAGGCCGATCCGACCTTAAAAGACTCTGCTGAGCATGTTCAATTAGAGCAATCGCCAGTTTGTGGTGGGCCTTATGAAATTGTTGAGAGGAAACGAGGGCAGCAGATCGTCTTGCGGCGTCGGGCGAACTGGTCGTCTATTCAGGGCAAGCAGGTTCGCGAGCGACCATATTTCGAGGAGGTACGTTTTCGGATTATCGAAGACCCCAACACAACACTTTTGGCACTCAAAAAAGGCGAGATTCATGAGATGATCTTACAGCCTGAACAGTGGACGACGCAGACTGTCGGAAGAGATTTTTATGAACGTAATACAAAAGCAACAGCTCCAGAGTGGGTGAGCTTTCATTTCGGTTGGAATATAGAAACAATATTTTTCCGTGATCGACGTGTGCGCAGAGCAATGAGTTACGCCTTTGATCATGACGAGATGCTCGAGGAGCTTTGCTACAGTCTCTATGATCCTTGCGCAGGAATTTTCTATCCAGGTGCATGGATGGCATCGACGAAGAAACTCGATCCCTATAAGCAAGACCTTGATAAAGCAGAAGCCTTGCTGGATGAGGCTGGCTGGATTGATAGAGACAATGATGGTGTTCGTGACAAAGAGATTGATGGAAGAATAGTCCCATTTGAATTTTCAATCATTGTGAATCAACAGCCATTACGAATTGCAATATGCACTTTGTTGAAAGAGAACCTCGATCAGATTGGTATCCGACTGAATGTCCGGCCGGTGGAGTCGACCGTATTACAAGATCTCACTCTGAATCGTAAATTTCAGGCATACCTTGGTGGTTGGGGGTCGGGAACAGATCCGGATACTTCTGAAAATCTTTGGAAGACTGGAGCAATGAGAAATTTTTGTAACTATTCAAATCCAGAAGTCGATCGTCTCTACGCCGAAGGGAGACAAGAGTTTGATCGTAGCAAGCGAGCAGAAAAGTACGGACGGATTCAGGAAATTCTTTATGACGATCAACCGTACACATGGTTGTACTGGCGAAATAGCTTCTATGGCTTCTCGAAAGACGTCCGCGGGTATGTTTTTTCACCACGTGGGCCGTACCACTACTCACCAGGGTTTGGCAGCCTGTGGAAGCCACAGCAGGAGTAAGTGATGGTTGCTTACTTACTTCGAAGAGTGTTACTCGGTCTTGTGACGCTCGTCGTTATTACTCTCATGGTTTATGGCTTGGCGAGGTCAATGCCAGGCAATCCATTGACTGTGCAGCTTGGTGAAAGTGATCCAAGCAGGAAGCTTAACCCTGAAGATCAACAGAGGATGCTCGAGATTTATGGGCTTGATAAGCCTTGGCCAGTCGGATACGTGCAATGGATAAGCAAAGTCATTCAAGGAGATTTGGGTAGATCAATAACGCGTAAGCAACCGGTGACACAGCTCATTGGTGAACGGATCGGACCAACAGTTCTGATTTCAGGAACGGCACTTTTTTTAACATGGTTTCTGGCGATACCGTTGGGTCTTTATGCATCAGCCAGAGGTGGTCGAATTGATGAGCGTTTTACAGGGCTGGTTCTCTACGCTCTGTATTCTTTCCCAACATTTGTCGCTGCACTTTTTCTTCAGATCATCTTTGCAGTCTGGTTGCGGGATACTCGTTGGGAGTTGCCTCTTTTTGGCATGAGTGACTTGTCGAGTGATGCTCCTTTTTTTGCTCGTTGTGTAGATGTTGCATGGCATGCAATTCTTCCAATAACCTGTCAGACGTATGTTGTGCTTGCGTACAATAGCCGGTTTATCAAAGCAAATCTTGAAGAAGTAGTTCGACAAGACTTTATTCGTACGGCTCGCGCAAAAGGCGCCGGGCCTTGGAGAGTTCTGGTACATCATGCCTTTCGGAACACGCTTATACCGCTCGTCACCCTTCTTGGGCTATCCCTTCCAGCGCTCGTAGGTGGATCTGTCATCATTGAGCAGATTTTCACATGGCCAGGCATGGGGCGACTTTTCTTTGAAAGTATTCGGGAACGTGATTATCCAACCATCATGGGTCTTACATTGATGTTCAGTGTACTCACGCTTGCAGGCCAGTTACTTGCAGATCTTCTCTACAGCATTGTCGATCCCCGAGTGAATGTCGAGTAAATGAGTCAAGAAAAAATGAGAGTGACTGAAGAGATAGATGCCGAAAAGCCATCACGAGGTTTTTGGTCTGATGCGTGGCAACGATACCGTCGTAGACCAATAGGAATGCTGGCTCTTGGTTTTGTTTTATTTCTGTCCATTGTAGCTCTCTTCGCGCCCGCAATCGCTGGAACAAAACCAGTGATTTGTAAATATAAGGGCGACCTCTATTTTCCATGTCTTGGATACTTCAATCGCAGTTGGGAATCTCCAATATTTACGAAAGACAAATTTCGTGGAACATATCCAGAGAACCTGAAGCAGAAAGATCCTGAGAGTTGGGCGGTTTGGCCACTTGTATTTCAGGATCCATACCGCCGCGTTCGAGAGAATGAATGGCCGGGTCGTCGCGAGAATCCCTCTCGAGATGAAGGACATCCAAATCGACTGAATCTATTTGGTACAGATCAATACGGTGTCGATATTTTTGCAAAAATGGTTCATGGCACCACGATTGCGTTGCTAGTCGGATTTGTCTCTATGGGTCTGGCTGGTTCCATTGGCGTCCTGGTCGGAGCATTGGGTGGCTATTTCGGTGGTTGGGTCGACATGATAACCAGTCGCCTTACCGAGATAGTAATGTGTATTCCGACATTGGTATTAATACTGGCTCTCATTGCTGTTGTTGAAAAGCCGACTATCTGGAAGACCATGGCAATTATTGGCGCAACCGGTTGGACAGGAATTGCTCGGCTGACACGTGCAGAATTTCTGAGGCTTCGGCAAACAGAATTCGTAATGGCAGCACGCGCAACAGGAGCAGGCTCACTGCGAATTATGTTTCGACATATCCTGCCTAATGCCTTAGCACCTGTTTTAGTGCCAATAACATTTGGAATTGCCTCAGCTATTTTAGTAGAGGGTTCATTATCATTTTTAGGATTTGGGCCACCACCACCGACAGCGAGTTGGGGTTCAGTTTTGAACAGTGCTCGCAGCAATCTTCAGCTCTGGTGGCTTGTTGTTTTTCCCGGTGCGGGAATATTTCTGACGGTGCTGGCCTACAACCTTGTTGGTGAAGGTCTTCAGGAAGCAACAGATCCAAGGTTGCGTGAGGCGAAAAAATAATGGCAGCCCCGCTACTTGAAATTAAAGATTTAGTCACGGTCTTTCATACATCAGAGGGCAGGCTTCCTGCTGTTGACGGGGTCTCTTTATCAATAGAGCGAGGACGGACGCTTGGCTTAGTGGGTGAAAGTGGTTGTGGTAAAAGCGTGACAGCCATGTCAACGTTACGGCTTGTCTCCTCTCCTGGTCGAATTGAGTCAGGATCAATTACGTTCACCACAGAGGGCGAGAGCATTGATTTGGTAACCGCGCCTGAAAAACAATTGAGAAAAGTGCGAGGTGGGCGCATCGGCATGATTTTTCAGGAGCCTATGACCAGCCTCAATCCAGTTTTTACAATCGGAAACCAGATTGCTGAAGTAGTCCAGTTGCATCGCAAAGCGAGTCGTTCCGAGGCACGTTCACGGGCCCTTGAGATGCTGCACCTCGTTCGTGTTGCTGACCCTGAGCAACGGCTCGATGAATATCCTCACCAGTTGTCTGGAGGCATGCGACAACGAGTAATGATTGCAATTGCTTTGGCGTGTGAACCGGATCTGATCATTGCTGATGAGCCAACAACTGCACTGGATGTAACAATTCAAGCACAGATTCTTGAGCTTCTTGATGACTTGCGGTCACGGCTCGGTACAGCGATTTTATTGATAACCCATGATCTTGGTGTTGTTGCCGAAACATGTGATGACGTTGCAGTAATGTACGCTGGCCGGATAGTTGAGCAGGCATCAGCCGTTGAACTTTTTAGTCACCCGCTTCATCCCTACACGATAGGCCTCCTTCAGGCTCGGCCAAACGTTGATGCCCGAGACCGATCACCATTGGCAACAATTCCTGGAATGGTTCCGCCGCCCCAAGACTTTCCTTCAGGTTGTCGATTTCATCCGCGTTGCAGCCATGCTCGGGAACCCCAATGTAATGTAGATTCGCCAGCACTTCGGGAAGTAAGTCCGGGACATTTTGTTCGCTGTCACTTTGCTGAGGAGATCAATTCGTGAGTGAACAACAACCTGAGACAGATTCGGCATTACTTCAGGTGAAGGGTTTAGAAACACACTTTCCAATTAAGAAGGGATTGTTGCGTCGTCAGGTGGGGTCAGTAAAGGCAGTAGATGGGGTGACATTTGATATTTCCAGAGGTAAAACACTCGGCCTTGTTGGTGAAAGTGGCTGTGGAAAGACCACCGTTGGCCGAAGTCTTCTTCGGCTTGTAGAGCCAACCGGTGGTGAAGTTCTGTTTGATAATCATTCAGTTCGGAAAGAAAATGCACGTGGTTTACGATCCCTGCGTCGCCGCATGCAGATTGTCTTCCAAGATCCGTACGGGTCGCTTAACCCACGGATGAAGATACGTTCAATTCTTGAAGAGGGGCTTGTTCTTCATCAAATGGGTGAGGAAAGTTCTCGATTAGAGCAAATGAAACAAGCTCTTGAGCGCACAGGGTTATCTCCTGCTGTTCTTGAGCGATACCCGCATGAGTTTTCAGGCGGTCAGCGGCAACGAATTGCTATAGCTCGTGCGCTTGTGCTGAAACCCGAATTTCTTGTTCTTGATGAACCTGTCTCAGCTCTGGATGTTTCAATTCAGGCGCAGGTTATAAACCTGCTGAAGGAGCTCAAGCAGGAACTTGGTTTGACCTATCTTTTTATCTCGCATGATCTTTCTGTGGTGGAGTATCTGGCTGATAATGTTGCGGTCATGTACCTCGGTCAGATTGTCGAGTCTGCAGAGGTGGGGCAGCTCTGTCAGCAACCACTTCATCCATATACACTCGCACTCTTTTCAGCAGTTCCCAGCGTTGAAGTGAAGAACCGTCGGCAGAGAATTGTACTTACCGGTGATGTGCCAAGTCCTTCGCGGCCCCCAGCAGGCTGCCGTTTTCATCCCCGATGCCCTCTGGCAGAAACGGTCTGCCGCGAGGTCGAGCCCCCCCAGGTCGACCTCGCAGGCCACCGCTTCCACTGCCATGTTGCCAGCCGGGAACTGGAACGCTGCGGTGGTGATGCAGCAAAAACCTCTTTAAAAATGCAGGCCGCGATTACCGCTGCGACTTCCGACTCGACCGAGCCATATTCTGCCGTCTAACAAAAAAGGTCTTTGGATCATCAATGACCCAAGGTGTGCTCCATGTCTTGCCATCATCTTGACTACAAACGTTGTAGAAAAATGTTTTCACCCACTCCGTACGATAACCGTATGGATTTTGAGTTGTGAGATGGTCATTCATAGTCAGATCATCAACGCCTTGACTAGCAAAGTAATGAACTTTTCCATCGCGTGAAAAACTCATTCCAAGTGTCCACCAGCCTAGTTCCGTTTCTGAAATCGTTGGTCCACGCATACCACGGCCGCGACGATCACCTCGTACGCGTAGATATGCTGAATTACTTTTCTCTTTGCCATCACCCGGCTCAAAACAAATAAACATGCCGGGCCAGTATTCTTCAACTCCAAAATCACCACGATCTGGGTGTTCTTTTCCGGTGATGATAGCGTGTGTTGTACAGCCACAGCGAAAACCAAATGACGCTCCATTGCGTCGTTCCCATTGTGCGAAGGGTGGCAAATAGACACGAGTCACTACGCTAGGATTGTCCGCAACAGAAAGGCCTCGTCCAGCAGCTTTCGACATATTGAAAATGAGGTCATCCTGCATCATTCGATAGGTGAGTCGTCCAGGAATCCCCGCTCGTAACGTTGCAATAAGTAGGCCATGCTCACTACCTTCCAATCCTGGCGCAGGGAGTTCAACCCGCTTAACAACGTCTGGTGTGCCTCGCTTCGGTCCTTCGAACCACAGTCCGTTGTTACTCTTACCGAGTGGACTTCGCATCCGCTTGTCTTGTTCAAGCGAGCTTTTTGGATGGCGGTGATACCATTTCCAGTTTTCATCTTCAAAAGTATCAGCACCATTCTTTATAAGCACACCGGTTCCAGGAAGGAGCACCGGCTTCTTGGTCACAACAGGCTTTGCTGGAGCACTGAATGCTATTTTTGACTGTTCTTCCGCCGCAGGCTGAGCGGTCTCTTCAGAGGCTTGTGGTTCTGAAGATAAAGCAAGTGAGTATCCAGCAACGACCAGGATAAGAAAGACACGTTGAAATAAGTGTGTCATGCAGATATTCCTTTAAACGGCGACTTCGAGTGCGGAAAAATTGACTGTGACGAAAAAAAGAATCGTCTGGTGTCACTCGATATATGTCGTAAACCTTCAGCAGGCGTCACGCTTATCCACATTTGCCTGTGCAATGCCTCCACCGGATTCTGCGCTGTGGACGTGTTTTCTTTAGATTGCCCAGACTAAAAGATATGGATATTTCATGATTATTGGAGGCGACAGGTCTGGTGCCACGCAGAAAAAAACGTCACAAGCGATTTTGTATAAAGCCAAGAATCGGACGGCTCATAAACTTTTTAAGTCGTGGGGTAAGGTGTGATATTTAGTTCGTGTCAAAAACCGGTAGAGCAAATGCATGCAATTGTTTTCTATGCGCTGTTTGCAGGCACAGAAGTAGCTTTCCTAGCATCTGGAGTCCTTGGAAGTCAGCCAGTTTTTGGAGAAGAACAAGCATTTGTTCAAGGGTCTCGCTCACATCACCAACGTTCTGGTGAGTTGGCAGGGTCAAATGGTTCAAAGACATCACTGAAACAGTTTGGAGCTGAACTGTCCCGTGTCCCAGAAGTTGTTCGTCATCAACTGATATTAAGCCACAATGAAGGTCTTGTGGTTAATAGTGTCCAGAAAGACTCTGCAGCAGACCGTATCGGCCTAAGACCACATGACATACTTGTCCAATTCGACGAACAATACCTCCTTCTTCCAGAACAGTTTTCTTTGCTCTTGGAATCATACGCGCTGCAAAGACAAGGTGCGAATAATAAGGTTCCAAAAGTCATATTTATTCGTTCTGGAGAGCGTAGAGCGATACTGCTTTCACAAAATTATCAAAAGCAACTGCCGGAATCGCAACTCAATGAATCGGCGATGATGAATGCAGGCAGTCGCTCCCAACGCATGAATGACACAAGTGACATCCAATCACCTCAAGTAAGCAGGAGTGCAGACCCTTTAACAGACATGACGAATTGGAATGCAATTTCGGAGCCTGTTGTGCTTTTGAGAGAGGATGCCGATTGTATAATTCGTTTGACACATGGTAAGGAGACTCGATTGCAAGTGCATTCGTTGGATGAAAAATGTATTTTTGACGAGTTGCTCATTTCTCAAGAGGCTCTCCAAGCTGTACCAGAGAGTATTCGAGATCGAGTCAATACAATGCTCTACGTTCTTGAATCACATACCGAAGTGATTGATAAAAATACGAAAAGATCAGATTTTACTGAGGCTCGTACAGCACGCTTACCAACTGTAGATCTGATTGAGAAGCAGCCAGCCTTGCGACCTTGAGAATATCTTGTGTGCCGATCACGGCGAGAGCCGTTGCAAGAAAATCGTGCACCTCCTTAAGAATTTCATCAAGTTCGTGACGTGAGTTTTCAGAAAAGACAAACACTCGATAAGAGATATTCAAAGTCCGCAATGTGGTCTCCCAAGAAGGAGCAAGTTCGCTCACGGTTCTGCTTGATGCGACAATAAGCAATGGCCCACGAATGTGCAGTGCTGTGCATTGTTCAGCTAGTGCGTTTGAGTCAAAGCATGGCATGAGAACGTATGGTGTCTATTCCACGGCAGGTGAGGAAATGAAGGCACGTTTCCCTAAGTTTTTCCAATGCAGCCAGGGATTCGCTACTTTATTAGTGAATCCTGGGATAATGCACTCTCGATCGGACGGGCAGTGCGGAGAAAATCAGCTTCAGGAATTAATGCACACTTGTTTCCAGATATGTGTTCGAGAGTCAATTCATCTTCCCCGGCACGCTGGAGCAAATATTGAGTAGGACTGTCATTACCATCAAAGAGCGACTGAAGTAACCAGGCATTTCCATTACGTTGCCAAGCAAAGTGAGCGGTACGCCCATCTGAGCGAAAGAGCCAAGAGCAAATTTTTCCTTGCTGAGGGTCCCACCCAATATATTCCTTTGTAGTCAAACGATCGGCTACTTTTTTGGAGGCTTCCTCATTGGGTAGAAGGGCTGGAATTCCTAACGCGAGTCGCTCTTCAGCACCACGCGGCTCAAGCTCCTTTGTGATGAGATGCCTGCGAATTAAAAAAGTGCCCTCTTCATTCCACTCGCACTGAAGGCTTGCTGTGAGGCCATCACTAATGTCTTCCCAGAAACCTCGCAACCAATCGAGTTGTTGGAGTCGGTCATGGATTGTTGGTTCGGCCGATGCTGCAGATTCACGAACAGATTCCATGAGCCAGCGGTCTTCGTGCCGAACAAGCACTGCAGAAAAACGACTTTGGCGAGGTTCTTGATCGGTGAGAGACATCTGGGACAAGCCGTCAACGACAACAACGTCGTCACGAATTGGTCGAATTGAATCGAGTTGGAAACCAATTCGAGCGGTTTCATCGCGTTCGAAGAGTTGATCAAACACGTGTTCGACAGCTGGTTGTCCGACAATACGATTGCCGGTATCAAGATCAAGGTTTTCACCATCCTTCACCCAGTGAGCTGCCAGTGCGATAGCATCATGACGATTGAAGGCGTCGAGGTAATTGGCAAAGGTGTTCTGTATATCGGTAGAGACGTTTGCAGCCACCGCACCCTTAATTTTTTTCAGGTTTCGGAAGGAATGTTTCTGTTGGAGCAATGCTGGTATTTCGGCAGAGACTGGAAGGATGCCGTTTTTTTCAACCACTTTTGTGAGCTTATCAATATTAAGATTAGCCACACGAAAAGGCAGGGCAGGCTTTATCACAACTGGAATTGGTCGAGTGGCTCGATATGTTGTGTGGGTCTTGTCTGGTGTTGTCGAGTCAGCATAAGGGAGTGACTGACTAACCGGCTGATTCGCAGAAGGACTACAACCGAGCAGTATGCTGGACGCGGTAAGCAGATAGGTGAGTGTCCCTTGTCTCCAAAAACCTTCTAGTTCACTGAAAGCGCGGTGCATAAAACCCTCCTTGTACTTAGAGTCACTCATTTATTCACGAAGATACAACACCTGTAATTCTCAGACGGTAACACCGTGCCTCTAGTGTATCCCTTGCGGTCATATTTTTGCCAATGATAAAGAGCAGAGTGATTTAGTTACGGCCGGCTGTTATGCTCGGAAAGTCATCTGTCCGGAAGGGTGTGAGCGGCAATCCGGGAGCAGAATACATATTGCAGACCGGGTTATCAGCCCATGCATAACGAACAGCCACTGGATTAGAAACCGTTTCACTCCAGACCTCTATTCGTCCATCAGCGAGTATTCGAGCCTGTGCGTCTACGAATGTCTTGCTGGAATCAGCAATCGTAAAACCGACGGGTTCACGAACGTCAAAAGGCCTCCACCCATTCGCCTTTGGTTCCACATGTGCGAAGGTAAGGGTTAATCGGCCGCCGTTTTGTTGCATCGATTGAAACTGGGGGCTTCGGCACGGAATCCCAGGTATGCTGTATGTTTCAGCAAGTGCCAATCGTGCTAATCGTTTTGCAACATCGATTTTATTTCTTGGATGAATGTCTTTTCCTTCACCAAGATCGATAATTACGGCTTCACCCGTATTGTTCAGTTTTTTAAGTGTCATTGTTTGGGCTTCGCGAAGTTCGGCCCACTCACTTTCAGCAGGCTCAGGATTCTCGTCTCTAAAATCTGCAAGTTGGACCCAATAAAAGGGAAAGTCGTCAAGCCCCCACTCGTTCCGCCATGAGTCAATCATGAATGGGAAAAGTTCACGATACTGAACAGCCCGGCTTGCATTGGACTCACCCTGATACCAGATGGCACCTCTCATGCCGTAGCCAATAGTCGGCGCAAGCACCCCACAGTAGATGTTTCCTGGTCGAGAGTTCCCGGTAAGCAACAGATCTGGATGTCGAGGACGTCTTGGAGGCGATTTTTTTTCAGCCTTTGCTTTTTCAGAAGCTTGTTTCCAAAGGCTCATTCTCTTTTCATAAACTTTCAGAGCCTCAGGCATCTCGGACTCGGTCTTGGTCCATCGGTCAAGTAATGGCTTGAACCTGTCGTCAGACGACAATAGGTCCCTATCAATCCAGGCCTCACAAGCACTCCCACCCCACGCGTTATCGATAAGCCCAACCGGAACATGAAGTGTCTGGTGGAGTTGACGTCCGAAGAAGAATCCAACGGCAGAAAAATCACCAACATTTTTAGGCGAGCAAACGGCCCATTCACCTTTGAAGTTCCATTGCGGTTCTTGAGTGCCTACCTGAGGAATAGAAATAAGTCGAATTTGTCCTAAGTCTGCGGTAGCTATCGCGAGGTCAGCGTCGTTGGCCTGTTGAACAGGCCACTGCATATTTGATTGCCCAGAGCAGATCCAGACCTCTCCAATAAGGACATCTTCAAATGTCTGGGTATTGTTTCCCTCGACAGTCAGGGTGTGAGGGCCTCCGTATTCCATTATGGCGTTAAGTTGTACTGACCAGGACCCATCTTTCTCAGCAACTGTTGCGTGGCTCTGGTCAGCTATGGAAACAGAGATCTTTTCACCAGGATCGGCCTTGCCCCAAATCTTATTTTGAACGCCTTGTTGCAAAACCATGTGATCGCCAAACAAATTGTTCAGTGACACATTCGCGAGGAGGGTTGTTGGTGTAAGAAGGAACAAGAGTGAGAAACTAGCAATGCAACGCAGATTCATAGTAATTACTTCTGGAGTGAGTAGAGGTGTTGATCACCGGGGAAGGAATACGAATAAATGTTGATATTTCAGAAATGTTACGAACTGAGTATGGACAATAAAACGGCTTGTCCGAATCAGATTGAATAGTAACGAACTGCAGAATATACACCAGACGGTGCGAGTTTATTGCCTCACGTAGAATACGATCTTTGCGAGGCAACTACACGCGTCCCTGAATGTAGTTCTCAGCTTCTTGAAGAGCTAATTGACAATATCCAGCTTTGTAGGCATTGAGGTCTCCTATTGAGATAAGCCCTGCAATGTGTTGATTACTTTCAAGAACTGGGAGGTGGCGAATTCGTTCAACCCTCATCAATTCAGCGATCTCATCAAGCTGGGTGTCAATCGTACACGTGATAATGTCTTGGGTCATTACGGTACCAACACTGGTAAGCTCTGGCTGTCTTCCTGCTGCCACGATTCGGCGGAGGACATCTCTCTCAGTAAAAATACCAACAAGTTCATCGCCTGTATGTGATGTTTGAACAACCAACAAGGCACCAATATGCTCAGCATTCATCAGGCGAGTTGCGTTGAAAACAGTCGTGTCCGGTGAAACACTCAAAACACGGCAGCCACTTTTGGAAGCTAAAAGGTGTGAAACGGTAGCCATCGGTCCTCCCCGTATGAATCAATGATGGGAACGTGTCAGAAAAATATCCCCGATCGTTCCCCGGCCTTGTCCCCGTAATCTTTTAACTATACGAAAATTTCAGTCACGAAGTGTACTTCTGGGTTGGACGAGCACCAGAGTTCCCTGTCTAAAAACGTTAAAAACACGGGTTTTCCTGCTTTTGTGGTCCACTTTATTGTGAAATTTTAGAGGACATCTTGTTTCCATAGGTTGTTGCAATCGACATCGTCACATTCCGCAAAACCGAACTTTCACAGTATTCAGAAGCAAAAAAAAGTGACAGAAATTGAAAAAAACGCTATCTCACGCTTGCATGGCCGGAAAGTCTACTTAATCTAGCTATCTTGACAGGTGATCGTGCGTATTCGGTCTCTTTTGTCGAAGTCTGTCACCGGGATTTTCTTCGTTTGGCAGGCGGTCCGTTTTTTTAAGTTCCAGACGTTTGATTTTCCCCTGAATTATGGAGGCCTTCGTGTTCCGCAAAGTTGTGACATGCATGTTGCCAGCTATTGCAATCCTCGCGACGTGTTCTATTGCGTCCGCTGATTGTGAAGACTGCAACAAGAGTGATAGCTGTGGCACCAAAACTGTGTGCCAACGGCAGTATGTGACAGAAATGAAAACTGTGACATGCACCGAGTATCAGAAAGAGACTCGTGAAAAGAAGTACACGGTTATGAAAAGAGTTCCTCGCACCGAAGAGCGAACTCGGACTGTAACTGAGTGTGTTCCAGAAACTCGTACGAAGACTGTTAATTACACAGTAAATCGTAAGGTTATGGAAACAAAGACTTGTGACTACGAAGTCCAAGTTCCTTACTGTGAAGAAGTTGAACAGAAGTACACAGTCATGGTTCCTGTAAAGGAAGAAAAGACTGCAACGTATACAGTTCAAGTTCCTTACTGTGAAGAAGTTGAACAGAAGTACACAGTCATGGTTCCCGTAAAGGAAGAAAAGACTGCAACGTATACAGTTCAAGTTCCTTACTGCGAAGAAGTTGAGCAGAAGTACACCGTCATGGTGCCAGTGCAAGAAGAAAAGACTTGCAACTACACTGTGATGGTGCCTGTTAAGGAAGAAAAAACCTGCACATATACAGTGAAGGTTCCTTATACAGAAGAAGTTGAGCAGAAGTATACGGTTCAAGTTCCTTACACAGAGAAGGTTGAAAAGACCCGAACTGTGCAGAAGCGAGTACCAGTTTGCTCAACCAAAACTGTTCAGGTTCGTGGTGGTCACTGGGAAAACCAGATGACTGAACTACCTTCCTGTGGTACAGATGCGTGTGGCAATCCTTGCCCACCAAAAATGTGTTGCAAACGTGTTTGGGTGCCAACCTGTGAGTCAAAGGAAGTTCAGTGCACGACTTATGATTGCGTGACTGAAGAAGTTCCTTATACCGTTTGTGTGCGCAAGTGCCGAACGGAAGAACGAACTCGCACTGTGTGCGTTCCAAAGTGTCGTGAAGAAGAACGAACTCGCACCTACTGTGTCACCAAGTGTGTTCCAGAAGAGCGAACTCGTACCTACTGCGTCACCAAGCACGTACCAGAGGAGCGAACTCGTACTGTGAAAGTACAAAAGTGTCGTTCAGAAGAACGAACTCGCACCTACTGTGTCACCAAGTGTGTTCCAGAAGAGCGAACTCGTACTGTGAAGGTGCAAAAGTGCCGTCCAGAAGAGCGAACTCGCACCTACTGCGTCACCAAGTGTGTTCCAGAAGAGCGAACTCGTACTGTGAAAGTACAAAAGTGTCGATCTGAGACTCGCACTCGTGAGTATCAGGTTAGCAAATGTGTACCTGAGACTATGACTAAGGAAGTTTCCTACACAGTCATGGTTCCACAGGAAAAAGAAGTAAAGTACTCGGTAACTCTTTATGATTGTGTTCCGGAAGAAAAGACCCGTACTTACGAGGTTTGCGTTCCTGTTCAGGTCACAAAGGAAGTACCAGTCAGGAAATGTGTCACTGTACAGGTCGAAGTACCTTGTGACAGCTGCAATGACGGTTGCTGTGGCGATAGCTGCAACAGCTGCGATAGCTGCGACAGTGGATGCAACGATAGTTGCGACAAAGGTTGCCGTCGAAAGGGCTGCCTTCGTCGTCGCTGCCGCTAAAGTGGCGTAAAACAGCTATTTAGTTGTTTTTACAAAATAAGGTGGGTCGGCTGTCTTTAAGGCGGCCGGCCCACTTTTTTTGTAAAAAATTGACCCGAACCAAACCAAGGGGTACATCTTAACGTAGAGAAAAGAGTCCATTTTCCGCACGAAACAGGGAACGTGTAGAGGTTTGCCGGATCAGGATTACAAATGCAACTATTTAAGCAATTCTTTCAGAAACGATCAGTACGGGCTCGTCGTTCCCTTGGGCCTTTCAATCGGTCATTTGAAAATCTTGAGCCACGGTTGGCGTTTGACGTTGATTTGTCAGTTGCAATTCACAGTGGACAAAACACCTATGTTCCTGGTTCTGACAAAGTAGACACGATTATTGTTCAGAATCTTGGGTCTGAAGCCGTTGCGAATGCACGGGTTGTCGTGCCATTGCCAAAGGGCGTGTTGTCAGCCTCGTGGACTGGGCAAGGTTCTCTAGGGGCAACTGTACCGGTAAGTGGTAGCAGCGATAGCGATGACGCAATGAACACGTTTGTGAGTTTGCCGGCTGGTGGTACAGCAATCTTTACCGTGACAAATCAAATTGCGGCTGACGCCATTGGACAAATCAAAACTGATGTCACGGCTGTGACACCCTTTGTTATTCCCGACAGTAATCCTGAAAACAATTCGGCATTCGAAATTGCTTCCCGACCATTCCTCGCAGTCGGAAGCGGCCTTGCGTATTTGGGTACGCCAACAGTCAGCATTATTGATCCTGCGTCGGGCACAGTTGTCAGACAGTTTGATGTCTACGAGCAGGGATTCATGGGGGGTGTACAAACGGCAATACATGACGTTGATAATGATGGACGTGACGAGATTGTTGTGGCGCCAGGACGCGGTCGAGTTGGCGAGATACGCGTTTTCGACCTTGATGGTGAGGAAATGCCGGAGTATCGAATCACTCCATTTGGCTCAAGCTTTTTGTCTGGAGTCAATATCGCCCTTGGTGATGTTGACGGCGATGGGATGAAGGATTTGATTGCTGGACAAGCCGCTGGCAGCACCGTCAGTATTCACCTTGGAGTTGTTTCCGGATGGGAGTCAACTCCTTTTCGACGGTACACCCCATATGGAACAATGCATCTTGCTGGTGTGAGTGTCGCGGCAGCAGATATTGGCACGATTACAAATGGTTCAATTAGTCAGACAGATTCAAAAGATGGTCGTGCTGAATTGGTTCTTGGAACTGGCCCTGGTGCGATCAAGTCAGTCCAAATAGTTGATGTAGCTGGTGCGCCGAAAGTTGTCACAGAACTTTCAATTGATCCAACAATTGGTTATTCCGGCGTAACAATCGCTTCAGGGCTTTATAACGATCGAAGCGTGGACGACATTATGGTATCCGGTGGTCAGGGCGACGCTGCACGAGTTGATATGTTTCAAATAACTCGAGATTCTGGATCGACTCTGACGACGAAGAAAAATCTGACAAGTGGAAATACGGCAAATTCAAGATTTCGTGTTTCACCACTTGATAGCAACGGCGATGGACAAGTGAACTCATTTTTTGCTGTCGGAGCTGGTGGGGCCCAAGTACTGGATGCTGAAGGTAATGTAACGAACACCGTTTCAGTTGTACGCGGTCCACTGACAGCAGCCTCAGCATCTTCAGCGTCGATTGATCCAGCTGTGATTCGGACATCAAGTGGACTGCAATATGTTGATCTCGTTGTAGGCCTAGGGGTGCCGGTGACAGCTGGTCAAACGGTCTCCGTTCACTACGTTGGCAGTCGTCAAAATGGTGACGTGTTTGATACTTCTTTAACAAGAGGTACTCCATTCGAGTTTACTCTCGGCCAAGGGGACGTTATTCAGGGCTGGGATGAGGGGGTCGCCGGCATGCGGGAAGGTGGCCGCCGGAGGCTGATCATCCCTGCTGATATGGCCTATGGGGAGAATCCAGGCAGAGGGCGACCAGGTGGAACGTTGGTGTTTGATGTGCAATTGCTGAGTGCATCAAATCCTGGCTTAGGAGAGAGACCGCCAGTAGTCCGGGATCCTTTGATACCGAATTAGACGGTTCTGAACAACGATAGACGGCCTACGTTTAAAGTTCACTGTACGTATTGCACTACTCTGACTTACCAGCAGGCCTCAAGGCCTAGGTTCGCACCATGCAGGAAGACGTTGCTAGCACCTGCAAGAGTTATCGTGTTGGTGCTTGAGAAATCAAATTGATTTGGTGCCAGGGCTACTCCAGAAATCCAAATCAGATTGTAGCCAGCTCGAAGTGACCATTTTCGATTGAGTCGTCGAACAATTGAATAATTCATGTCTCCAATAAATCCGACACCAACGTCTCGAGCACTGGCTTGAGGACGGTACGGATCTCCGCCACTTGCTAATGTATTAATGGGAGCACTATCAGCGTTTAAAAAAGTTCCTGCGAGCATCGTTTTTGCCCACCCTTCGGTAGACCAATTGTTCCATCTACGTTTTGTTTTAAATCCAATTTGAGGCCCAAGCATTTGAGAATTTGTTGTAATTGAGTACGTTCCGTCATTGTTGCTCGCACCCGCGTTAACATCGACGTGCAGATTTGCAACATCATTGAAACCAGCCCATCGGAAGCCACCGAGCCATTGGAATTCATGTTCGAATGTGCCGTGAACGCGATGCCAAGGGAAAGGAGAGCGAGGTCCACCCTTCACTGTTGTTTCAGATGTAAAGATATTGACCTCACACATATTTAAGCTTGATGTGTAGGTTGATCGGACCGCATCTAAATTTGTCCAGCCATTGACAAGAGAGCCAAGGGGCGGTGGTACTTGAAGGTCGCCGGAACCGCGGGCTGTCCGTTCACCGAACATTCCAAATACACCGGTGTATCCGAACTCCCAGCCGATGCCATTCTTGCGAAGTCGTCCTCCGAAAAGACGAATACCTGGTGCTGTGCCAGGATTTGTGGAACGGGTTGTGAGTTTTGGATCACGGCTGGTGGTCTCGGTAACCACAGCTCCACTGGTTGCATTATTTCGCTTGAAGAAAAGAAAATCGACCAGAAGATACGTGTCGTAATCGCAGCCACAACGAGAACAGTCGCATTGGCAGCATTGCCTGCATTGCTTGTTACATCGCCCCCCACTTTTACATGTTGGCATGTACGGCTCTGGTGCAAGCAAAATATTGTCAGTGACAAGGGGGGTTTCATCTTTAAAAAAAGGCGTCTCATCATCAATGATGGGTTGATCAGATGGCGGGGAATCAGTCTGATCAGAAGGCGATTCTTGTGCGTCATCAGGAGATGCTTCCCCATATGACGCTGTTTTCTGCTTGGGAGCCTTGGACTTCACTGGGTTTGGCAGCGTCGGGCCAGCCTCACGACTTTCTTCCTGTGAAGGATCATCACTGCCTGTCTCTTTAGCCGGAGTTGGCTTATTTTTGTCATCAGGTTGAGCTGAAAATGTAGGGTAACAAAAGGCCACTACGCACAAACCGATACAGAACACTCTCGGCCACGGTGTACCCACATCAAATCCCCCTAAGAAAAAACCCTTTATTGTCGGTATCGGCTGAATGAATCAGTATCTTCGGAAAAATCGTTTTTTTCCCTAAAATCATGAAAATCGGCAGCAATTTTGATAGCTTTCTAACGGTGCGTGGTGGGCTTGGAACCGGGAATGCACTGTGTAGCCAGTAGAGCAGTGAACTGAAATCTGACTAGCCGATCACCTTACAATGAGGCTCTCATGTCAAATGAATCACGTATTACAGTGCAGAATGAAGGAGACATCCTTATTCTTGAGATTCAGGAACCAAGAATTTCTGAAGGCCTTGTGATGGAAGCACTCTCAAGCGAATTAGAAGTCATCCTTCAAGATAGCAAGTGTAAAAAAGTTCTACTTGATTTGCATCAAGTAGAACTGATGTCGAGTGGCATGCTGAGCGTGCTCGTGAGGCTCTATCGTGAACTTGCGGAACGAAGCGGACGTTTTGCTCTGTGCGGTGTGCGACCACCTGTTCAGAAAGTGTTTGAGATAACAAGGCTCGATCAATTATTTCGTCTCGAGAAAGATGTTACTCATGGCATCAGTCGCCTCAATAAATAAATGTATCCTGAAGCGCATGTTCTTAGACGTATTGTGATCGACCTGGGCCGAATCAGGGTGCAACTAACAAATTTTATGAACTCCACTCACTCACGCATGCATTACTGCGGAGAGTGATAAGAAAGACTTTTTATGTCATCAACTCAAGGTGTTGATATCGTCATTGCTGAGGATAGCCGCATTCAAGCAAAAATTCTTGAGCGGCGGCTTACGGAAGCAGGTCACCGTGTGCGGTGGGGCGCAGATGGCCAAGCTGCACTTGATCTTGTTCGTGAGCAGGCCCCGGAAATTATTGTCTCGGATATCGAAATGCCAACGATGACGGGATATGAGTTCTGCAAGGCCGTAAAGCAAGATGCTGAATTAAAGAAAATTCCTTTTGTACTTCTGTCGACGCTCTCTGATCCTCTCGACATTATCAAAGGCCTTGATGCGGGAGCCGACAACTATGTTACCAAACCTTATGATCCCAATTATTTGATTGGGCGTATACGCTCGTTACTAGAGACACCACTAGCGATTGATGAGGGTGTTGACCAGACAATTGATGTGGCTATCGCTGGGCAGACATTCAAAGTGAATGCTGGGCGTCAGCAGGTTTTGAATCTTCTTGTATCAACTTTTGAAAACGCAGTAGCCAAGAACCAAGAATTGATCCAGGCCAATCAGGATCTGGCAACAGCGAAAGATCAGTTAGAACAGAACAATCAAGAACTAAGAGATCTTAATCAGAAAATAGCGAGTGCAAATGATCAGATGACACGAGACCTTGAGGCAGCAGCACGCGTGCAACGAGCGCTTTTGCCAGCAGAAGAAACACTTCAGTTTGATTGTGGCGATGTTGCCTGGCGATATGTCCCTTGTCATGGTTTAGCAGGTGACTTCCTCAATGTTTTTCAACTTGATGAAGACCACATCGGCTTATTTGTTGTTGATGTGAGTGGTCATGGAGTGCCTTCGTCACTACTTTCAGTAACAGTTGGGAGATTTCTGACACCAAAGGCATCAGACAGTTCTGTCTTGGTGCGTCTTCGGAAAGATGGTTCAACGGAGGTCGTTTCGCCGGTAGAAGTAGCCACTGAACTCAACCAGCAATTTCAGTCACAAGACTTTTCTGAACTCTATTTTACCTTTATCTACTGCGTCGTGAATTCTAAAACAGGAGAGATGCGGTACACCGCGAGTGGACATCCACCGTTACTTCATGTCTCAACTGCAGGTGAGGCTACATTTGAAACACTGCATAGTCTTCCTGTTGGTTTTTTCCCTGAGGCGGAATATGAAGAAAAGACGATTCAGTTGCAAAAAGGAGAGCGGGTTTACCTGTACTCTGACGGAGTTACCGAGGCAATGGATAAAGATCTCGAGCAGTTTGGAGATGAGTCATTAAAGGAAGTTATTACCCTGAATCGTTCTCGCGATCTCAATGCTGGCGTGGGAGAACTTCTTGAGAGTATTCAAGCCTGGTGTGAACCAAACGGTCCATTAGATGATGTATCAATTCTTGGCTTTGAATGGCGAGGGCCATCTTCATGACTGCTCGGGCCTGTAGTAGCTACACCCATTGCCTGTGAGTCGTTCGTAGCCGGTATTCAAACCAAGCATGGTCTCTGCACCACCAAGAAACAGTGCGCCATCTGGGCGGATCGCACGAGCCATTTTTTCGAGAACCTCGCCTCGGGTTTTGGTATCAAAATACAGCAGGACATTGCGCAGGAAAACAATGTCATACGGCATCATGATTGGCCATGCATCAGTGAGGTTCAGTTGGCGAAATTCCACAAACTGCCGGCATGACTGCGTAATACTCCAATTGCTTTGAAACGGATGGAAATATTTAGTGAGAAGTGGCTGTGGGAGGCCACGAACAATTTCAAGTTCACTGTATACGCCTTCTCGGCCCCTATCCAAAACTACATTTGAGATATCAGTGGAAACAATACGGACCTTCCATGATGCTAGGAGATCAGGAAAATGCTCATTCAATAGTATTGCAATGCTATACGGTTCCTGGCCTGTTGAGCATGCTGCGGACCAGATTGTGAGTTGTTTCGTAGCAGCTCGTTTCTTCACAAAATCAGGGAGGATACTTTTTAAGGTTTCAAAAGGTGTTTTGTCTCTAAAAAAACTTGTTTCATGTGTCATCATGGCGTTCAAGACATCATTCTCTAGCGGACTACCATTGGCTGTCTGAATGCGGTCAATGAGAGTGTCGAGGCTTGGAAGTTTTCGTTGTCTGACAATCGGTAAGAGGCGGGCGACAACGAGGTACTGCTTGCTGTCATCAATGATCACCCCAGTTTTTTTCTTGAGCAGCCCACGGAGGTAAGAGAACTGCGGAGGGCTTACCTGCATATGGAAAAAACTCGTCTCATAATTCAAGAAATGAAGAAACTGGGAAAGATTATTTCTGTTGTCGGCAAATTCGCATGGCAATATCTGGCCCAATGCGATCGAGAGAAAGCACTATGTCTGCAAGGCCTGCTCGAACAACATGACCAGGCATGCCCCATACAACACTACTTGGTTCGTCCTGAGCAATGACGACACCACCCTCCGATGAAATCATTTTACATCCCCGAAGGCCATCATTCCCCATGCCAGTAAGTACAAGACCCAACGTGTCGGAATGAAATATTTTGGCAGCGGAACGAAAAAGTACATCAACTGATGGTCGGCACGAATTCTCAGGCGGCCCATCATGGAGAACAAGTCTCGCCTCTTTGCCATGTTTTTGAATTTCGAGGTGTGAGCCCCCAGGAGCTAGGTAAATGTGTTCTGGTTTAAGGGCTTGCCCATGATGCGCTTCACAGACCCGATGCTTACACATTTTGGATAGTCGGTCGGCAAGATGCCCGGTGAATTCCTTTGGCATATGCTGCACAACTACAATAGGTGGAGCATTTTCGACAGTTAGATGTGGAAGAATATCTGCAAGAGCACTCGGACCGCCAGTCGATACGCCGATAACAATTACCGAGATATTCTGTGAGTTCTTGTTACGAGACGATGGGGTCGTCAATTTTTTGGAGGCTGTGCTGTTGCCAGCATCCTTGGTTTTGTCGGGTGGCCTGTAGACTGCCCTGAGCTTTGGGACTAACTCAGATTCAATTTTTGCCACAATACTATCTTTGTCTGTAGCAGTTGGCTTTGCGACGTAATCGTTCGCACCAGCAACCAGTGCTTCCAAGGTTGCCTTCGCTCCTCGCTCGGTAAGGCTTGAAAACATTACAACAGGCAGTCGTAGATATTTTTTTCGAATGTGACGAAGGGTCTCAATACCATCCATAACAGGCATTTCAATATCAAGAAGAACAATATCAACTTGCTCTCTCTCTAAAAACGTCAGTGCTTTTTCACCATCTGCAGCAGTCCCAATGACTTTGATGCCAGGTATCTCACGCAGTGTCTTGGAAAGTATTCCTCGTATTGCTGCGGAGTCATCAACTAAGAGAAGCCGAATGGGTTTTTTTTCTAAGGCGATTTGAGCATGTTCATTCGTGTGTGAATCAAGTGATGAAGAAGACCGAGACTCAGGCTGCTGTTGACTCTTTTTGTTTGTCTCTTGAGTCAGGCCAAGGGTATTCAGTCGTGCTATAAGTTCGGTTGGCGTAAACGGCTTTGCGATAAAGTCCGTCGCCCCGAGTCGCATCGCTGCTTCGATACTTGCTTTTGTCGAATCAGTAGAAATCATCACTACGGGAAGATTTTTGTACTGTTGGCTCCGACGAATTCGACCAAGCAACTCAAATCCGTCCATTTCAGGCATGTGACGGTTGAGCGTTATGAGTGTTGGACGCGGCATGTGGGAAAGTCTGTCGAGCGCCTCGACACCATTCTGGGCTTCAATGCATTGAAATTGTAAGCCATTCAGTACTTTTGTAAGGATACTACGTACAGGTTTTGAATCGTCGATAACAAGTGCGTGCACGGTTTCAATCCTAGCGTGGCTGCTAGAGCAAAAAATAGGCTTTTAAGCCGATGTAGAGTTCAGTGTTTTGGCGTAGTTCGCATCGCTTTATCTCGAACAGTCTAGCAGCCGTCCTCTAGATTATCCTAGCGCCTATATTCATCAACTAATCGTTGTAGTCCTTGAGCCATGTGTGAAAGTTCCTGTGCAGAGTGCTGGGTATTGTTCGCCCCCTCAGCAGTATTTTGTGCAGCATGGGCCACCTGAACAATATTCTGTGCGATCTCAGTGGAGCCGGTTGTTGCCTCTGTAATATTCCGGCTAATTTCACTCGTTGTTGCGGACTGCTCCTCGACAGCAGTTGCAATTTTCGTTTGCAGGAGATCAATCTTTTCAATGACTGATGCGATTTCACTAATAGCTGTCACAGCTTTTTCAGTATCAGATTGCATAGCTTCAATTTTTGTTCCGATATCTTCTGTTGCCTTAGCTGTTTCTCGAGCGAGTTCCTTGACCTCATTAGCAACAACAGCAAATCCTTTTCCCATATCACCTGCACGAGCAGCCTCAATTGTTGCATTAAGCGCGAGCAGATTCGTCTGTTCGGCAATGGTCGTAATGACTTTTATAACTTGACCGATTTCGCTACTTGACTGTCCTAGCTCATCCATTGTTGAGGATGTTTTCTGAGCCATGTCGACAGACTGTCGAGCAACTGCGGCAGCATCCTGCGCACTGCGAGCAATTTCATCAATGTTCGAAACTAGATTTTCAACAGATGATGAGACAAGTTTTGTATTACCACTGACTTGCTCAGCGGCTGAAGAAACTAGGTTTGCCTGGGCAGTTGTTTCTTCAGCAGTTGCACTCATCTGCTGGCTTACGCTCGTCAACTCTTCAGAAGAGCCCGCTAGTGCATTCGTATTATCTATGATGCCACTCACCAAGGATGCTTGACGACGGGCTTCCCTGGAGAACCGGCGTGAAATGCTCACCGAAACAAGCAGAACGCCAATTGTGCTGAGAATGAAGATGGATATGGCAAAATTAAATAAGCCGCGGACTGGTTGCAGAATCTCAGCCTTATCAATTTCCGAGATAAGAGCCCAGGTAACGTTTTTATCTCCGCCTCGAGAATCCTGGTGGACAGTTACAGGCTGCCAAGACGAGAAGACGTCGGTGCCACGGTAATCCTTTATTTCAGCGGTACCAGATTCACCGTCATCTAAAGCAGAGCGAACAGCATCAGTGTCTACTCGCACCTTTGGATTCACAATAGTGGATTCAACACCAAGATCTTCTGGGAAGCGTGATTGGCTTCTGAAAAGTCCATCACCAGCAATCGCATATGTCTCACCAGTTTCTCCCATTCCTGTTGTCTCACTGATGATTGACGTGATTTTGTCAACGGGGAGTTGGAAAATGACGGCCCCCTTCAGTTCTCTACCGTTATAAATTGGTGCAGCAATAAAGCTTGCTGGTGCTTGGTATGACGGTAAATAGTTTTCAAAGTCTGCGAAGGAGACAGTGTCACGACGGCCACCACTTACAGATTCCTGAAAAGATCTTGCAAAATTTGTGCCTGCGAAAGAACCAATCTTCAGAGATGTGGCAAAATCTAATTCCTTAAAGACTGAATAGACAATTATTCCATCAGCATCGACAAGGAAAAAGTCATAAATTCCAAGTCTTTTCAAGAAATTTCGGAAGATAGGATGATATAAGGAATGAGCTGCTGTATATGCAGACCCATCATCTGCAGCATTTAGTAATTCTTTTGAACCGAGAGGATTTTCATTCTTCCGGATATAAAGATACTGGAGGTACGCTGATGAATCAGATAGGTTCTCAAGGAAACTCGTAGTAGGTGGCTCGTTCTCGGTTTGTCTCATGTATTCGTTTGAGAATTCACCCGTGTAGTACGTCGAGAGGCTTTTCCGAGCATCTAGGATCGATGATTCCGTAAGATTGTCATCACTCTCAATTTTCTGAAATCCAGTTGCAAAGGCTTCAAGTGCTTCGAGAGTCATTCTGTTTTCAGCAGTAATCTTGAGCTGTTCTTCCATGGAAGAGAAATAACTATCAACAGCTTTTGCAGTGATTTTATTGACTGTTTGTAATTTCCGTAGCGATTGGGCTTCAATTGCTTTTGCTGCTGACGAATAGGTTGCATACCCCATGAAGGCTAAGGGCAACATAGAAACAGCAAGCAGCGACCAAAGTAGACGATCTTTGGAAAATCCAAAAAGCCTTGAACTCAAAGTGGCTGTGTCAGTGCGAGTGCTGTCACGGGTGGCGTGTAAATCGGAATTCGTCATTGTAGTACCGTTCAATAGGTAAGGAAGTTAGTTGTTTGTGTTCAGCCGACAGACAGTGATTCGGTTCGAATGTTCAAGAGACTTTTTAATATTTTCTCTGGTGACAAAAAGTGTATTAATTGGTCAGTATCAGGGAGCACGCCTGTGAGAACACTCGAAGAGTCATTGGTGGGCGGGGTAACTTGATGAGGGTCATAAGCCTTCACATCGAGGAGTTTATCTACTAAAAAGCAGTACCATTCGTTGTTGATATCAACTATGAGGCTGATTTGCTTAATGGAGGGTGGTGCAGCAGGAAACTCTAAGAAAATCCGAAGATCAATAGCTGGGACGATTCGTCCTCTAAGGTTGAGTAGTCCAGAGACAGCGGGTGATGCCAAAGGGACGTTGTTGATAACACCTCTTTGAAGAACTTCAGTCACGTTATCTGCTTCAACGGCAAAACACGTATTTTCAATGAGAAATGTGCAACATCGTTTTTGATCCATTCTTTCTTCAGGCATATTCATAACTATGGAATTCATGAGAGAGGATTCTCCTCTGACCACTGACTTGCAGAAACAATATCCATCACTTCAGTTGCGCTGTCTCCAACCAGAAGAGTCCCCAAGAGACCTCTTTTCGTTGCTGTCTTCTCAAGCGGGCCATGACCTGTTTCAATGTCAATAATCCTGCGAACGGCAATCGCCTTATTTCCTAGTTCATTGGGAAGGATAATACCGACTAGGGATCCGGTAGGTTCTTTTCCGAGTTCCTTCGACGTATGTAAGACCTGATCGGGATCAATGAGTTGTGTCAATTCACCATTCCGTTTTACAAAACGGGAGTCTGCGGCGGGATCAATTTCTGACTCAAGGAAATTCTCGAGGCGTTGCACCTGGTTCAAAGGAACAGCAACACGGTGGCCATTATGAGTTTCACACACAAGGTATCGGGAAGATTCCTGAACAACCTCTCTAGGTTCTTCGGATGTACTTTGGAGATCACCTGCACGACGAGTAAGGGCTGGAATATCAGCAGCCATCGTGATTCCACGGAGATCAAGGATGAGGACCACGCTCCCATCACCCATAACGGTTGCGCCAGAATAAATACCCATCGGCGATAAAAGACTACTTATTGATTTGACAACAATAAACCAGAGGCCAGTTGTTTCTGTAGCATGATTGTGTTGATTTTCAGATGTCGTGACAGCATCTACCACTAGACCAAATTCATGGTTATCTACTTTGACAACAACAACAGTGCCAGAGATTGGCCGTTTTTTCCCAGTCGCGAAGTCCGAGCCACCGGTCAAGGTACACAACTGGAATGAGTCGATCGCGTAGTCGCAAGACGGGAGCACCTTCAAGTCCATCAATCATATGACTCGTACTATTTTTTCGAAGAGCTACGAGTTCTTGAATGTACGGCTGCGGTATCGCAAGACGTTCACCACCACTTGAAATAATCAGAGCAGGTATAATCGCAAGAGTAAGTGGAATTCGCACACGAACGATAGTGCCAACACCACGTTGGCTACTGATATCAATAGTTCCACCAATAGATTCGATGTTTGTACGGACAACGTCCATGCCGACACCGCGACCAGATATGTCAGTCACGGCGTTGGCCGTTGAAAAGCCAGGTTCGAAAATAAACTGAAAAATTCTCTCATCAGACATAGCGGAAGCGGCATCCTCTGTGACGAGACCTTTTTCAACTGCCTTTTTACACACAGCATCGACTGAAATACCTGCTCCATCATCCGACACTTCAATAGTGACTTGGCCACTCTCCTGAAAAGCACGTAAAGAAATTTCTCCTGAAGTGGACTTGCCAGCGACAGACCTCATGTCTTTTGATTCAATGCCATGATCTATCGCATTTCGAATGAGATGGGTAAGCGGATCGCGTATTTTTTCAATAAGAGTCCGATCAAGCTCAGTGTCAGAGCCATCGATATGAAGATTAACTTTTTTGTCACATGCTGCTGCTACGTCACGAACAATGCGGGGGAACTTATTGAACAGTTGGTCGATTGGGGCCATTCGTGTCTTCATGGCCACTTCTTGTAGCTCACCGGTCACTGTGTGAATGCGATTGACTGCGTCTAATAATGCAGGTTCATTGGTAGCCGTTGTTCGGAGTTGGTTACGGGCTAGAACGAGTTCGCCGACGAGATCAACGATGGTGTCAAGTAGTTGTACATCGACTCGTATAGTTGCATCGAAAGTGTTATTGGAACGAGTGCTTTCTGAGCGTGACAGAATATCAGGGCTTGCTACAGGTGCTAATTTGTCAGCCTCAGCTGGGTGATTTGAGGTGGTCGAAACGACGGGCTGTTCTTCAGGAGTTGATGTCGTGCGATCATCTGGTTGATTGGACTGATTTGTACTAGAAGATGGTGATGCAAGACATTCTTCTGTTTGATTATTCTGAGGAGCAGCAGCTAATAGACAGGTGGCATCCATTTTCTGACAGAGATCTGGAAACGCGGCATCACCTTCTTTGCCAGTTGACTCAATAGCTGTTAAGAATGTTCGAATGGCATCAACGAGTTCAAGAAGCAGGGATGCCATTTGTTCATCGAAGTGAAGTTTTCCATCACGAAGGAGGCCAAGAAGATGTTCTCCGTGATGCGACAAGTTACTTAGTTTTGTAAACCCGAAGAAACCACACGTGCCTTTTATCGTGTGAATTGTCCGAAAAATACTCGCCAAACGGTCGGGGTCATGAGGGTTCTTTTCAAGCGCAACGAGGTCCTGATCGAGCTGGTCTAGATTTTCTGACGCCTCGATTAGAAATTCTGAGATGAACTCTTCGTTGTCAGCCATAAAGAAACGCTACAAATCTTCTGGACGCATTGCAGCATGAGTCGTGTCTCACACTGCTTCATCTCAACGATACATTGCTAAAGTGGAAAGTTGACGTATGCAGCAAAGTTTTTGTAACTGATGGAAAACAACATAATCCCTACTACCAGAACAAGTGGTAGATGTGGGGATTTATCCCGTAAAAGAATATTCAAAAAAAGTAGTCTACGAGACTCTCTTTTGAAATTTAGTGGCAACAAAAAGTTGTTTCATAACAAGCGAGCTTTTCGAAGCACGAATGTCAATGTGGTTGTGATGATAGCTGAAACAATCCAAAACATCTTGTATCCGTGCACCCATTCGGTTTCTGGCATGATTTCAAAATTCATTCCATAGACGCCACATAGAAAAGTAAGCGGCAGGAAGATAGTGCTGACAACAGCCAGACGATTCATTGTCATGTTTGTGCGATGTGTCATGACAGTGAGGGAAAAGTTCATTGCACTTTCTAGGATTTCTCGGTTTGCTGTAATGTCGGCAAGAAGTCGCTCTAGTGTCCCAATCATGTTTCCCATAAATTGCAGTGTAGCTTCACTAACGAGTGTGGTTTTTCGAGAGACTAACTCTTCCAATACTCTACGAGCAGGTAGGACTCGTTTTCTTAATGCCAGTAGTCTTCCGGAGACACTTGCTAATTTTGTAAGCGTTGCTTCATCAGCAGATATGCGAAGAGCAAGGCGTGTTTGCTCAACTTCCTCATCGAGGTGTCCCTGTACCTCCAGAAACTGTTCAATTTGTTTATCCCAAAACTCATAGAGCAGAAAACTTGGTGTCGCAGCATGTTGTTCAAAGTCTCGAATGTAGTCACGACGAACGGCATGCAGGACAGCACAGGAGCCTTCGGAGAATGTCGCAAGAAGACCTTCAGTAATAACAATATCAAGTACTTCGCTTCTGATTGTCTTTGAGGTGTCTCTTGCTCCTACAAGGCGAATATGTAAGGCATCATCAGTTCTATGCAGTGATGAGACCTGCTCGTCTGTGTTTTGTTGATACTCAGAGCTCAGGATTTTCAGAACTGGCGTTTGGTTGGCTAGATGTTCCGGCAACTCTTTTTTGAGGTCAGGATATGTTTGGTCTCGAAGGTTTGTGTCTATCCAGACAAAGCGGCCAGCCGCAATTGATGAAGAGACTTCGTCAATTGTGATAGCACCGTGTGACTTGTCACGAAAGTCGAGGAACTCAGCACGTACGGCAGAATGGGCTGACATGGTGGTGTGGGGCATTTCTAAGGTATGAGCGGTAATCATAAGGCTCCCTTGACCCTTTGGATGAAGCATATCAGGGATAGAAATACCACGCACAGATGGTGCAGTCCAAGTTCAATATTTGTGTCAGGGGCGAGAATAATCTGCTTATTTATTGAGAATTGGTGTCCCATTCGCAATAGATTGAGCTTTATGATCCCTCCTGTCCAATATTCATGAAGACGTGCAAAGACATTAAATAGAAAACGTATGGTTTCTTCTTCTCAGTCAATGAGTCCATCTGACGCCTCAGCTGATATTCAGCTTGGTATTTCTCCAATCCTTCGAGAGGCAAGTTCTCAATCAAACGATGGGAAATGGGCTGGCTATAATGCTCTGATTTTACTGGTGAGCCTCATCGCTATTGGCATGCTCGCAATTGGTGTCGTTGTGGAACTGACGCCCTCAGCGAGATCCTTACTCGCGTATGCCGATCTTTTCGTCTGTGGCGTGTTTCTCGTTGACTTTATTGTAAGTCTGATCCAAGCCCCAAACCGCTGGAATTATTTTTTTACGTGGGGATGGATAGATCTTCTTTCGTCAATTCCTATATTTGATTCAATGCGGTTGGGTCGAGCGGCCCGTATAGTTCGAGTGGTCCGAGTTATTCGAGGAATTAAGGCTACACGGTTTTTGGCATCACTGATTTTTCAGAACCGTACAAGAAATGCGTTATTGGCTGGAAGCTTTGTTGCAGTGGTCGTAATTTTTTCATGTAGCTTTGCAATTTTGCAGTTTGAGGGAGCTCATGGGGGGAACATCACAACAGCTGAAGATGCTGTCTGGTGGTCAATCTGTACGGTCACAACGGTTGGCTATGGAGATCTCTATCCAACAAGTTGGGAAGGAAGAATAGTTGCTTTTATTTTGATGGTAACAGGTGCCAGTTCATTTGGCGCTTTATCTGGATTAATTGCGGGACACTTCTTGCAACATGAGGACGACCATCAGGATGAATTAAGAGACCTTACTGCCCAAGTGGCATGTCTTAGACAACTGATAGAAGAGAATGGATTGCCAAGGTCTTCTTCAGCCGGTCCCGCTTCAGCAAACAAACAAGTTGTTGAAGATCAATGTCGAGCTGCTTGACAGGCTAATGAATAGAAGACCGCGCCGCGTCGATCCTTGCTGCTTGTTTTCCGGTGTCACCCTCGTGAATACGCCCCAAAGCCGTGTAGAGATCTGGTTGTCGAGCAAGGCCAAGCAAGGAATGTGCTGCGAGGTACGCAATTGATATTTCAAGGACACAGTCATAGGCACCGGTAATTTCAACCGCCATAATTGTTGCCGTCAGTGGAGTACGAAAAAGAGCCCCGATGCTAGCCGCCATACCAGCAACAAGGCAGACAGAGTGAAAATCAGCATCAACACCGCCAACCATGAATGCATAACTCGTTGAGAAAGCCTGCCCAGAAAGAACACCAAATAATAGGGCAGGGACGATCAGGCCGCCCGGGGCACCGGTTGCGTAACTGATAGCGCTCAATGGAATGCGAGTAGCCAAAATAAGAATTGCTGGAATAAACGGCAGAGAATTCTCAATAGCATCTTCAAAAATAGTGTGGCCAATTCCGAGTACCTCAGGTTTCACGAGGAGAATGACTCCTAGGAGGCACCCCCACACGCCTGTTAGCAAAATGAGTTTATTTGGATGGTGATGGAATTTCTGAAAACGTTTTGCAATAAAGAGAAGGAAAGTTTGAAAAAAAAGACAGACGATTCCAGTACAAAGACCAACGAGAGCAAAGGTTGGCAATTCATGCCAGTCACGAAAGCCTTCGAGTGAGATCGGCAGTTCGAGAACCGTGCCGTGAAAAAGTCGACACACCCAGTCGGCGATTGCACAAGCAAGAATTGTTTCAAAACAATTATGAGCATGGAAGGGTTGCTTGAGGAGCTCAAATGAAAAGACTACTCCCGATAGAGGTGCATTGAAGGCCGCAGCCAATCCGGCTGCAGCACCGAGCTCAACTGTCCGTCTGCGAAAATATACGAGGCCAATTCCAAACTGCCTGAGGACGATTGCAGACATCGCACCAATTTGGACACTCGGGCCCTCTCTTCCCAGTGGCATGCCAGAGGAGAGAGCACAGAATCCGGCGAGGAATTTAACCCAGAGAATTCTAAGAGCTCGGCGTCCTCCGACTGTGCGATGAGCATGAAGAACTGCGGCAATACCACTCCCCTCTGCCTCTATTGCAAAACGGTGAACAAGAAAGACCGCCGTTGCTGCCAGAATCCCACATGTCAGTATCACTCCAAATTGAGCTGCGAGTCCATGAGCCGTTGCAAAAACTGCAAGTTCGGTTCGCACCGATTCGGCAAGATTCATTACGGCATGAAAAGCCACTGCAGCGAGTCCTGCAACGGCACCTATTACAACAGTACCTACCTGTTCTCGTAATGGCGGGACGTCATTATCAGCCGGTGGGTGATACGTTGTCATTGAGACACATCACGTGAAGGGTTAAGTGCATGCCAGATAGTTGAGGATGTTTAAGTTGCTACAAGATAACGTCAGAAACGAGAATTGTGTTGATAAAACAACGATATTCAGAATGTTTTTGCGGGATATACTCAGTGTCATGAACCAGCGACTATTGCTCATCTTAATTCCGTTATCTTTCGTACTTCATGCAATTGAGGCAGATCCACGAGTTGTTTTCTTGGTATCACTTTTTGCGATTGTACCTTTGGTTGAAGTCATGGGGATTGCAACCGAACGGCTCTCGGCTCGCCTTGGCTCAGTTGTTGGTGGTCTTCTCAACTCAACCCTGAGCAATGCTCCTGAATTAATTATTGGTATCGTTGCATTACGGAACGGACTCGGTCGAGTGGTAAAAGCATCTCTGACTGGTTCAATAATGGTTAATTTGCTCGTCGGGTTAGGATGCGCTCTTGTCGTCGGAGGACTGAAATACAGAGTTCATTCATTCGATAGACGGCAGTTGCGATCGTCTGGCTTAATGCTTGTCATGTGTGGGTTCTGTTTTATTGTCCCCGCAGTTTTTCGTATAGGAACGCCTCAGGGGACCAGGGATCTCTCTCTTGAGCTGTCATTTATTCTTCTGGCGATTTATGTCGGAAACGTCACGATAAATATTTTTGATGGTCACCACACTACGCAAGATGACTCAATACAAGCAGGGGGTACAAAAGAATCATACACAGTGGGAAGAAGTCTTGCGGTGCTTGGGCTCAGCGGAATAGCTCTGGCGGGTGTAAGTGAAGCAGTTACCGTGTCGCTGATTCCAGCGACACGGACATTCGGCTTTTCTGACACATTCAGTGGGATTGTTCTTTTAGGTGGTGTGGGAGGAATTGGAGAAGTGCTGACTGCAATTCGGTTTGCACGTCAGGGGAAGCAAGAACTTGTCATGGCGGCAACAGTTGGGTCAACAATACAGATGGTGCTTTTTGTTGCGCCGCTACTCGTGTTCACAGGACTGTTTGTTGGTGAGTCAATGAATCTGTCCTTTTCGATGTTCGAAGTTGTCTCAATCGTATTAGCAATTATTATCGCTCGAGAAATTATCAATGCCGGGAAGGCAACATGGATTGAGGGGCTCATGCTTTTGGCAACGTATTTGATTCTTGCCATTGGCTTCTATCACCTTCCTGATGCAGTTGTGGAACGTGATCGAAGTGCTGCGGAAGGGAGTTCTGTCCCTACCGTGCAACCGAGCGCACAGAACTTACAGGGAGGCTAATTTGACGAAAGCGTTAAAGCGTTCTCAATGAGTCCAATATGAGAATAGGCCTGTGGATGATTGCCAAGAGTTCTTCGTAATAGTGGATCATACTGTTCCGGTAATAATCCTTCTGGCCCGGCAAGTTCAATCATTGATTCAAATAAAGACTCCGCTTCATCGCGGCGTCCTGCTTTATAAAATGAATCAACTAACCAACTTGCACAGATGAAGAAACCGCCCTCCCTGCCAGGTAGACCATCATCAGCAAGATATCGAAAAACGGTTGGCCCCATTCGTAGACGTTTATCAATGGCATCTATAGTTGCCATAAATCTTGAATCCGTACAATCGACCAATCCCATGAGTCCAATCATGAGAGATGCAGCATCAAGGTCATCGGCACCGTATGCCGCGGTGTATGCGTTTGAGTCCTCGTGCCAAGCCTTTTCGAGAATGTCTTCAGCAATAGTCTGACGGAGTTGTTCCCATGCTGGTTTTTTTCGGTCAAGAAAACGTTCAGAAATTTGAATTCCACGATCAACTGCAAGCCAGCACATTACTTTGGAATGAACGTGATGTCGTCGAGGTTTTCGGATTTCCCAGATTCCATGATCTGGCTCATGCCAACGAGCTTCAACAGCCCCAACCATCGCCTCAACAAGCCGCCAGTGTTCACTTGAAACAGGTGCCTCGGCCAGAAGAAGTTGCCAGACGAGTTCAGCAATTGGGCCAAAAACATCTAATTGGACCTGTCCGCGGGCGGCATTCCCTACTCGCACCGGTCGAGAGCCAGCATAGCCAGCAAGTTCAGTAATTTCTGCTTCAGCACCAACTTCGTGCCCAGTGACTGTGTAAAGAGGCATTAAGCGTTCAGGTGCTGCTGCTCGATCGACAACGGCGAGCATCCAATCAAGGAATGCCATCGCTTCAGAAAAAGAACCAAGCTTTACCAACGCCGATGCCGACATGGCGGCATCTCGAAGCCAGCAGTAGCGGTAATCCCAGTTACGAATCCCTCCGAGGTGTTCGGGAAGGCTTGTTGTTGCCGCGGCTACGATCCCACCGGTCGGCCCATAGCACAGTCCCTTCAGGACCAGTGCACTGCGGCGAACGAGTGGACCTTCGCGCTTTGGTAAGACCAATCGATCTGCCCATGATTCCCAATATAACTTGGTGCGTCGGTAACGTTCTTGAGGTGGCAGAGTCTGTTGTTCACGTAGTGAGCCTGTGCCGTAGCGTAGCTCAAGCCGCAGTGGTTCTCCTCGCAGGGTGACTTTACCAACAGCAGTTTGGTGGGAGCCCTCGTCCAGAAGTTCCCATTCAACGCCTGGTGCCCGTAGAACAATCGGATCGATTGTATCGTCAATTTCAAGCCCACCATCACGAATGACCAGTCGAGTGGGAAGCCTTCCGAAATCGAGTCTCGGTGCAAATGTAATACGGACTTCACCACGCCCCTCAATTTGCCGAATTAAGTCAGTTCGGCCAGCACGTTGTGTGGGTTTTCCAGCAGAGCAATCCAAGAAGTCGGTTACCGTTAAGCGGGGCCAAGTTGTTTTCAATACAAGAGAAGTTCCATCGTATTGTTGCTGAGGATTGTTATCTGGCTGAGAAGGCTCGATTGTAAAGTGCCCCGCCGCCGGACCACCGAGTAACTCAGAGAATAATGCTGGCCCGTCGACACGAGGAGCACACATCCAACTAATTTTTGCACCAGGAGAGACAAGCGCCATGACTCGTCCATCAGAGAGCAAAGCGTGCCGTTCTATTGGTATGGCATCAGCACCAGCTAGAAATGCCTCTCGTGCGCTAGCTAACCGAGCCAGTCTTCTTGCAACTTCAGTCGGGTCATGAATTCGAAATGTTGCAGCACTTTCTCCAGTACCAACTTTTACAGATACATCTGGACCATGCAGCCTGACAAACGCATCCTCGTCAGTTATGTCATCACCAAAGTAGACCACCGCAGTTGCCCCTACACGATGTCGTAGAGCATCAATGCAGTCTCCTTTTGATGTATGCACAACAGCTAATTCAATAACTTTCTTGCCTGATTTAACGCGTACGTCATCCCACGTTGCGGCCCCTGCAAGAAGTTCATTCACAGCCTTTTCAGCTTTTTCATTTGCAACATTACGGTAATGAAAAGCAATCGATGCGGGCTTCGTTTCGATATGAAATCGCTCATCCTGAGCAGCGATACGATGCATCTCATCAAGCACCCGCTGTCGTAGTAAAACCTGTTCATCCGTAAGCGTACGTACAAAATCCTGATCGAACTCACTGCCATGAGAGCCAACCAGCATGATCTGTCCATCAAGAGAACTCAGGCTAGCAAGGTCCGAAAGTGATCGGCCGGATATAACAGCGCAGTGTGTCCCTGATAATGTGGCAAGCGCTCGCAGTGCGATAATCGATTCTCGCACGGGCTTCGCGTCTTCTGGATTATCAACAATAGGCGATAACGTACCGTCATAATCAGTAGCTACGAGTAATATCGGTACTCGTGCGATCGCCTCAAGGGCCTGGTCAAGATCATCTTCCATGATGTGTGTTGTGCCTAGTTCGTTCCCGGTCAAGAGTCATCTCCAATGGGGTAAATTCCAAGATGGTAATCAGGGAGAGGGGGTATCAATAGGTAATTGCATATTAGTCGACGAAGGGCGTGGCTGTTCTGCCTCAAGGGCTTGCGTAAAGTCTGATGCCCAGGTGTAGACAGTTCGCTTGCGAACTCGTTGTCGCAGGCTTCGCATGCGTCGAGTCTGTTCCTGACGAGGCATTGTGATCGCCTGTTCGATAGTGGCAGCCATGCCATCGATGTCATGTGGATTAACCAAAACTGCCCGATCAAGTTCAACTGCTGATCCAGTGAATTCAGACAGAACCAAGACGCCATTCTCATTTTTTCTACTCGCTACGTATTCTTTTGCGACAAGATTCATTCCGTCACGAAAAGGCGTTACAAGCATGACATCAGCAGCTAAGTAATACGCAACTAATTCTTCTATCGGAAGACTTCTTCGAAGGTAATGTACGGGCACTGCCCCTACGGTTCCAAATTCACCATTAATATGGCCAACAAGTTTTTCAATCCTGTCCCGTACTTCAATGTACTCATCAACACTTTCACGAGACGGAACACTCACTTGAACCAACACAAGGTCGTCTACGGTATGGTTTCCTTTATCGAAAATCTCATATACCGCACGTAATCGCTGATCAATTCCCTTTGTGTAGTCAAGGCGGTCAACGCCGAGCATGATGGTCCGATTTTCCCCAAGATCTGACCTGATAGCTTTTGCATGCTCAATAATCTTGGGATCGTTGGCGAGTGCTTCGATCCTGTCGTAGTCAATTGATATCGGGTATTCCTTCGCAAGTACTCTTCTTCCATCAACGTTGACTGCTTGGCCACTTCCACGGTGTGACGTGTAGCGATTTACAAGTCGAACAAAATTCTGTGCTCCATGCCGTGTTTGGAAACCAATAACATCCGCACCCAGCATGCCTTCCAGAATCCGTTTTCTCCAAGGTAACTGAGCAAAAAGCTCAACTGGTGGGAAGGGAATATGAAGAAAAAAACCAATGCGAACATCAGGACGGAGTTCACGAAGCATTCCTGGCACTAGCTGAAGATGGTAGTCCTGAACCAGTACATGACCATTGGGCGCCGTTTCTCGGGCAGCATATTCAGCAAAGCGTTGGTTGATTGCTACGTAGGGAGCCCACCATTGGCGATCGTATTGAGGGGTTTGGCATGCATCGTGATAAAGCGGCCAGAGGGTGCTATTTGAAAAACCTTCGTAGTAATCACTGACTTCCTTGCTCGAAAGATGGAGGGGAACGTTGTAAAGTCCATCATGCTCGAAAGGACTGCAGCCCGTTTCAGAACTGCCTGCCCAACCAATCCATACTCCCTTATTTTCTCGTAAAATGGGCATCAGTGCCGAGACGAGGCCGCCGGGGCTTGTTTCCCATGGACTCTCGGGAGATGTGCGATGTACAGGCAGTCTGTTCGCAATGACAACCAGGTCACCACGCCTGTGATTTATACGCATTCTGGAAGTATCAGGAGAACCCAAGGACAATCCTTACTGTCAGGAAGCCATCGAAAGAACCAGGAAGGGGTTTCGATGGCAGCTGGAATGACATTGCTGTTGATTGGTGGGGGCACAAACCTCTCTATAATCACGAAGATTAGGTAACAGTATACACAAGTTTTCATTCTGGTTGGCGTTCTTTGAAGCCGTCCCTAGCCGAATGCCTTCTAGCAGGTCAAACTACCAGTGATTCGGTGTTGAAATTGTTGATGTTGGTCAGGTGAGGTGTTCGTAAAGAGAGGTGTGTAGATCGATGCGGGGCAATGATTTTGTAGAACCATTAGGCATGCGCGTTCTGATTCGAAAAGACGAGAGCAGAAATCAGACTCGCGGAGGTATTGTCCTGCCAGATCAGGCGGAAATCCCAACGATCACGGGCAGGGTTGTCGAGGTTAGCCTTCAAATCGAACGGGATGCAGACTTTCCGATAGAAAAATATGACAAAGTTTTATTCCATCCACGGAATTCGATACCAGTAGATTTTGAACAAGATAATCTGCTTTATGTCGTTCCTATTGAAGATGTCGTGGCGGTGTTCCGTCGTGAGGAGTCATCAACTCCTCAAAGAAGAAGCAAGACAGATCCAGAGGAAGAATAGTCAGATTCGTTGATGTACGATATGAAAACTTTTCTCCATGCATTTTTGGTGCGAGTGCCCTGAAAACTGAGAAATAGTTCTTAGGGCGTAGCGAAACTGTTCTCTATAAAGTGACAGACACTTGACCAGTAAAGGGCACAGTTAGAGATTGAGTTGTGGTCAGTTTCTGGAATAACTTGGAGCGTTGCGGTTTCTGACTGAAACTTTTTTACTAAACGCAACGTGTTTTCTTTCGGAATTATTTCATCATCAGAAGCGGCCAGAACAAGCGTTGGACATTGAATGTCTGAGACCAGATCAATTGAGCGGTACGGATCACTGAGTAGGAGTCGTATTGGTAGGAATGGTGCAACGCGTTGAGCAATTGCCTGAATGCTGTCAAACGGTGTAATGAGAAGAAGTCCCTTCGGCTCAAACTGCGCAGCCACTCCGATTGCGAGGCTCGTCCCCAGACTGCGACCCATAACCAGAACGTCGGAATGTTTGTCTTTGAGGTGCCTGTAAATGGCTAATGCGTCGTGCCGTAGGCCAGCTTCTGAGGGACTACCTGTGCTGCCACCGTACCCTCGGTAATGCACCATGTAGATTGCAACACCTGAAATCCTTCGTGCATATTCAGGCAGAGACAATGATACATCTTCCGCATTACCACCAAAGTAGAGGATGGCTCGTGTGCTCTTCGGGTTGCTTACTGAAAGCCTGACGACAGACTGATCAGTGTTCACCTGTATTTGATCGACAGTGTGATTTTGTTGCTGACGAGGAAAGTAAATGAAAGAGCGTTGCGTAAAGAAAAAGAAGGCACAGATACCCATGTAGACGGAGGTGCAAATTATGATCAGGATGAATAACATTCGTCGTATGCGCGGCATGCAAAAATTTCAAGAACGTATTTTCAGTGAGAAGTTGACGAGTAAGAATGGTCTTCGGAAGCTAACTCACACAATGCATATGATGAAAGATTATTCTACGTAATCGATGTTTTGCCTTGGGGTCGAGTGTTTGGCTTCACCCTTTGGGAAACTGTCACGATGCACTCCAAAGACATCACGTGAACAAAACTGAAGAACAAATTGTGCCCAGCCGTTTTCAATTTTTTAATAGAAAATATCAGAGTTGTTGTGAGATATACGTAATGTGGTGCAGGTTAAAAAACGGAGAGGACGGGATTCGAACCCGTGGACCAGCTTTTGACCGGTCACGTCTTTAGCAAAGACGCGCATTCGACCACTCTGCCACCTCTCCTTATGGGAAACTCGGTACTATCGAGTTCCTCTAGACGAGAATGTTCGAGCGAGTCATTCTGAGGCACTAGCAGATTACTTGCAAGGAGGTACTGGAGAGGCCGCATGGAAATGCCTGGTTTTACAATTTGCCGACACTATATGAACCATCTTTTGGTTTGTGTGATTTCACTGTTTGGCAGTCAAGTAGTATTCGAAAAAACTGTTTCAGGTAATGAACCAGAAATCATTGTTGATACGAGTGACGTGGCAGACCATATCCAAGTGCTTGCGGATGATGCATTCGAAGGTCGCGAGGGTGGCCGTCGGGGTGGGCGAGCCGCTAGTAGTTACATTGAGCAGGAGATTATGCCGCTTGGACTCGTCCCGGCTGGTGCTGAAAAGAGTTGTTTCCAGTCGTTTCCAACACGATTTGGAACACTTCGGAATATTCTGGTAATGATCCCTGGTAGTGACCCAGTATTACAAAGTGAAATGATCGTTGTCGGAGCACACTACGATCATGTGGGATATGGAAACAAACGGAATAGCTTTGGTCCATTCGGATATGTTCATAATGGTGCAGATGACAATGCATCGGGTGTGGCTGGTCTGATCAAAATAGCGGAGACACTCACCGAATTATCTGATCCGTGCCGGCGTACAATTTTACTCGCATTCTGGGATGGTGAAGAGCAAGGGCTTCTGGGTTCTAAATACTTCATAAAGAATCGCCCAGATTGTATTCAAGACAAGAAAATCATTTTCTCAATCAATCTCGATATGATTGGTCGGCTTCGTCGTAAGCAACTCAACGTTTTTGGTGCGCGTTCAGCGACTGGTCTCGAGACACTTGTTACTCATGCCAACAATTGTCCCGAAAAAGAGTCACTAGAACTGATCTTCAACTGGGACATTACTCCAGATTCTGATCATTATCCATTTTTGAAGGCAGAAGTACCAACACTCATGTTCCACACGGGACTGCATGCAGACTATCACCGTCCGTCTGATGATGCTCACCTGATTAATATCGAGGGCATCGAACCTGTCTTGGAGGTTACCCTTCAAACTCTCCTCCAAGTTGCAAACAATGCAGATGATACGTTTGCATTTAGGGAGACAGCATTTCATGAGTCCAACAAGTCTCGGAAAAAACTCGAAGAAAAAGCATTCTTGCCAATAGGAAGTCGTGGTCGCTGGGGTATTGGGATTCGAGATGATCCAGCGAATCCGGCTGCTCCGGTAGTCGTTGCGATTCGTAAGGAATCACCTGCGGAAAGGGGTGGCCTGCAAATCAAGGATCGGATTTATGCAATGGACGGCACGCCGATTATTGATCAGAAAGACTTTATGAGGCGGCTTTCAGAAGTTTCTCGTAATGACGGCATCAATATACTTGTGTCACGACGAGGACAGTTCCTCGAATTAACTTGGACAGAGTAACGTTTTTCCTTGAAGAGCTTGAGGAGGTATTTGTGCAGGATTTACAGAGAGATGACAGGGATGGATAAATCGTTAGTCTTCCTCTTCCCACTCCTCTTCATCTTCATCTTCGAACTCTTCTCCTTCTTCTCCCTCTTCTTCGTACTCGTATTCATCGTCTGATTCATCGTCTGATTCATCGTCTGATTCATCGTCTGATTCATCGTCTGATTCATCGTCTGATTCATCGTCGACTCGTCGACTTCTTCCCACTCTTCTCCCTCTTCCTCTTCCTCTCCCTCTTCGTCTTCGTCTTCATATTCGTCTTCATATTCATCTTCTTCGTCGGACTCTTCATCCGATTCGTCATCACCTTCTTCGAACTCTTCTCCTTCTTCTTCCTCTTCGTATTCTTCGTCTTCATACTCCTCGTCATCATCCCAATCTTCATCTTCGTCTTCTTCGTCTTCGGAGATGATGGTTGGGATAGGTCGCAGGTGATCTTTTTGTGAATCAAACAAATCATCCACCAACAATAATTCAGGGAGATCGTTCCAACAGAACATCTCTCCACGAAATTTATCTTGTTGCTTACCTGGATTCAGAACTATTGCCACAGCTTCGTCTCCTAGAGTCGATTCACAATATTATTTGAGGAAGAATACACCACACTGAATTTTGAACAAAAGTCAGGCCTTTCACCAAGACCTTTTTAACGATTACAAATTAAAAAGGTCGACGTTGACTAAATCGAACAGGAAATTGTACTCCGATAAGTCGTTGTCGGCTTTTTTGAAATATAACTTGCGTACGTACTCTACATAAGAGCAAGGGTTCGGACGCCATTTGGTAGCCCTTAGGCAGGATTTCACCAAAAAGGGAATGGTGTCAGGACGGGTCGGCAATATGCCAACGGGAGGGTTGCTGTGCAAGGACTAGGCTGATTATTGCCTAAGTCTTGGTTGATTTTCAGAATCTAGGGTCTCGTCGGGTAGAGATTCTGGGTCCATGGCGGGAAGTTCTTCAATTCTGCCGAGACCGAATATGCGTAGAAAATAACGGCTCGTGATGTAAAAATTCGGTCGGCCTAAATCGTCACTTCTGCCGCCAATGGCGATAAGGTCTCGATCCAGAAGCTGCCGAAGCATTTCTTCCGAGCCAACACCCCGAATCGCCTCAACCTCTGCGCGAGTAACAGGTTGGCGATATGCGATTATTGACAGCGTCTCCATTGCAGCGTTTGAGAGCCTATTCTCCGCTGAATAATCGAGTGTTCTCCGTACCCATGGCCCAAACTGCGTCCGGGTAATCAGTTGAAATCCTCCAGCGAGATGCTCAATACGAAAGGCTGTTCCGGACTTGTCAAATAGAATGTTGAGTGTTTTAAGGAGAGAGCGAGCGCGGGTCGCATCAGAAAGCCGTGCTAGTTTTGCCAGACGTCGTATCGGCAGTGGTTCACGGGCAACAAAAAGAGCTGCTTCAAGCTGTGCTAGTTCGTGATTACGGAGATACGAAGCAATGACCGGTGGCTTTTCACGGCTGTGCTGTGTTCGAATGAAAGTAATACCCCGACGACGGGGTTTGGTACAGCCAACAGCTGGTTGCAGTTGTTTAATAAGTCGTGTGATCGATCGCTGTTGCGGCTGCGATAATCCCTGCCCTGCTTTTTTACGCATCAGAGAAGAAATGAATCGTGTCATCAGACGTACTTCTTTAAGACGTGAAAATATTACGTGTATCGGATAGGGGAAAGACTTCGAGCATGTAGAAGGTACTGTTATTTGTACAATAGGGTTTCTGGTGACTTAGCCGTGACACGAGCAGGAACTTGTTGTTGCCAGTGATGTACCTGCTTGAGCAACTTCTCGAATGTTGCAGATTCAGTTGAAGCATGGGCATGAAAAAGCCGCTGTAGTTCGCCTTGAGTATCAACAGCAATCCGGCAGCTTCCGTGGTACCAATCTCGTCTATCAGTTGCTGGCTCGACAATGAGACGACGTACTCCAGTAGCGATTAATTGATCTCGAAAGGAAGAGATAGGCGGCTCCGCCGCAGGGAGGTGCTGTGGATGTTGCGATGAAGATGATTCAGTCAAGGTGTTTGGGACATCTGCTCGATCGTGATGTGAATCTTGATGGGCCAAAAGTGGAACATTTGGAGCTATTTCAAATGCAGCTGTCTCTTGGCTGGTGGGCGATGCCACTGATGGTTGAAATATTATTTCAGAGAAATAGGTGATTGGTGCTATGAGCAGTTCTCCGCAAGCTGTTCGCATTTCAGTTGGTATTTTATGTGAAAACATTGCAATCATTGGCACACTAATCATGCATGCGAACATTAAAAACGTACGAAATTTCATAGGTTTGCTCGGGAGAGAAGTATCGAATAATTGGTAGAAAGAGGAGCATGACATTCGGAGTCGGACGATACCTAGAGAAACTCGCAAGAACAACGGGAAACTGGAGGGTCAGAGAAGGTTAGAGGGTTTCCTCAAAAGGCTTTTGCACGTTCTTGGCTAGGATTGAGTCGGGTCAGGGCTCTGTGCCTTGTAAGAGCATCGATTCGAATCAGAAATGAGCCATAGTGCAATTAGTAGGCACGTTGCGTGCTTTTTTTGCAGTGATGTTTGACTTGATGAAGCAGACATACATGAACGAGCATTCACTGCTATATAGTGAAGTTCTTAACCAAGGCGGCATGGTTGTCGGGGCTCTGCAACAGCTTTCAGCGTGAAAGACGTGGAATTACGATACAGTTTTAGGCTAGTCGCTAGATACAAATGAATCCACAATAATTTGTAGTCGAATTAGTGAGTAATGTAATTTGTCAATAAGGGCCGAAATTCTTTTTTAATCAACCAGTCATGGCAACAATAGCAATTAGTCTATGCGGCGAAGGTCGAGGGCATGCCACAAGAATCTGTTCTCTTATAGAACGACTTGAGCGGATTCATGAAATTCGTGTTTACTCATACGATGATGGTTACAAATTCCTTAAAGACAGGTTTTCTGATGGCCATCCAACGGTAACGGTGTCCAGGATCCCTGGCATAACATTTCAGTACAGTGGTGGTCGACTCGATGTCATTCGGACAATAAAGACTGGTTTGGAGTATCAAGCCAGTGAAGTGGGTAATTTAGTCGATCAGTTGATTAATGAACTTGAGACGCACAACGTGTCGTTAGCGATTACAGATTTCGAACCGGGCTTGCCAAGAGCTGCCGCGCGTTGTGGGATTCCTCTAATCAGTGTTGATCATCAACACTTTTTGCTTGCCTATGAACTTGATGCGCTACCACAAATACTTCAGTGGCATGCGTGGTTCATTGGGAATGCCGTGTGGATGTATGTTAGCGAAGCTTCAGAAACAATTGTCTCTGCTTTTTTTAAGCCAAAACTTCGTTCAGGGTGGGAGCACGTAGTGCAAGTTGGACCACTTCTTCGTCACGAGATCACTTCAAAAGAGCCTCGCGATGGTGGGTACGTTCTTAGTTATCTGCGTAAACATACCCCCTTTTCAATGATTGAGATTTTGGCTGATTGTGGCCTTCCGGTGAAAGTGTACGGTCTTGGTGAACGAGAATCGTTTGGGCAACTCTCTTTTCAGCCGATTGATGAGCATCAGTTTGTCGAAGATCTCGCGAATTGTCGGGCGGTTATTTCGGCAGCAGGCAATCAACTCATAGGAGAAGCCTTGCATCTTGGAAAGCCAATATTTGTTCTTCCGGAGAGAGCTCACGGAGAGCAGTCAATGAATAGTTTTTTTCTTCGAGAAATGGATTGTGGTGACTTTGAATATCTCGAGAATATTACCTTAGAGCAAGTGAAGAATTTTCTTGATAATCTAGATCAGTACCGTGTTCCGTTGGGAAAAGTGGTGGGCCAGATGGACGGCACGGAGACGGTGCTCGAGATTATTCACCGATTGATGAATAGGCAAGAAGGTAGTCATTCGACAGAAGTCACAGGCATTAAAAATTAAGCTGAATGCACGTTGAAACTGCGCACAATCATTGGGATGATTGCTCGGATAGCTCGGCCGCGGTGACTTATTAAACCTTTCACAGCCGGGGACAGCTCTCCAAATGTCTGATGGTATTCCGGAATAATAAAGTAAGGATCATATCCGAACCCTTCCGTACCATGGGCAGACTTAGCAATTCGGCCGTAGCAACGACCCTCAGCTATTGCTTTTATTGTTCCGTCTGGTGCAGCTAATGTCGCATGACATGCATAATATGCAACACGGCGAGAAGACGGTACATCAGTAAGTTGTTCAATAAGCAAGGCATTATTATCCTCGTCACTTGCCTCTGGTCCTGCGAAACGGGCTGAATAAACTCCAGGCGATCCATCAAGGGCTTCAACAACTAATCCACTATCCTCTGCTAAGACCCAGTGATTGAGAGCCTGAGCTTGTTGAACGGCTTTCAAGGCAGCGTTATCCGCGAAGGTGTTTCCCGTCTCTGCGACATGTACAGCAGATGTAAAATCTTTTAATGAACGGCATTCGATGTGAAATGGCTCGAGCAGGGCGGCAAGTTCCTGCTGTTTGCTCGCATTCGTTGTTCCAAGAACAAGCATCATTGAGGAGAGGCGATTCATTGGGCTTCATGCAGCAGGAGGGAAGAAAAGACTTTCCCCCGTGAAAGTTTTAATGTCGCCCTAAGGGGTTGCGGGGTACATCAATTGGCCGAGGGTCGACATCAAGGAGAATACCATTGATTCGCTTGGGAAGAATAGTTCCGCTTGCAAGTTTAGCGGGATCAGGACCAAGGCCATTCTTTATTCGAATAATCTCTGGGTGCGGTTGCTGGGAACCGTCTTGCTGTTCAATCGTAAGTTGGGAGAGACTTCCTACACAGACGACACTTGATTCGCGATCATGAAACTCCCAAGCCTGCCAGCCTTGTCTCCTTAATGCTTCTGTCAATCGATGCGCATTTTCAGCAGCCTGAATCAATCGACTTTCTGCACCATCATCTTGTGAAGCATCCATTGCGCCTTGATCGAACCCCCCGGCTCCGGTGAATGTAGCCACACGAATGCTGTAGCGGCCCTGGCAGTTGAGCAAGCTATGGTTAACATCAGAATTCATTTCGATTACAAAAGAATCAAGTTGAGGTCGATTGAAGTATTCAGATGGCAAAAGAGGATTTGGAATCATGAATGCCATTCTCATGGGAGCTGTCGATGCTTTGTCGAGGCCGAGCATACGACGAAAGTCTGAGAATGCACGGCTTTTCCCTTTGTCGCCCGTGAGCGACTGAGGACGAAAGCCTTTGATTTTGGAAAGAGTTTTTTGTGCCCTTGAGTCATCACAGGATGCAAAGTCTCCCACCATCACAGCCACTTCAAGGATTTGTGTGGAGTTTGCATACCTCATTTTCTTTGGTGACCCGTCAGGGTTAAGGCCAAGTCCCCGCTGTTCACCGGTAAAGTCAAATGCTTTTTCGTGCGTGTATGCTATAAGGCTGTAATCAGATCGAAGTTCTTGCACCAGACGACGTGCATCATCTCGTGCTCCGTCACCACGGAAGGTTGTTGCTAGAACAAGCCAAGGACCACTGCGATCAGACAGAGGGTACATTGCTCGAGGGTCGGTCTTTGCGTGCGGAAACCAGCTTGTCGGCAGCCACCCACTTTGTGCAGATGCAAAGGTGGGACAGATAAGCAAAGCCATCGCAAGAAAACTCACTTGCGATAGAGCAACACGAAAAAAATTGGAATACAACACGATAATGATGAAAGCAGGGCTGGATGTACTGGTTTAGAAAGGAAATTTAGCAACGAACAAAAACGGTGACGAGAGGAGTTTTATCTCTGAAGAACGGGTAAATGAGTTCAAATAGACAACTTAGGTAGACTGATGGTGAAATACGTGTTTTATGCACCCAGAAAGTAGGTTGAAACAAAAGTGAGCGGTAATTCCATGCGTAAAAAAAAGAATTCAAAGCCCCGGTCACTCATGCTGCAGTCCTTACCGGTGTGTTTGTTTGTGGGATGGGTATTGCTCATGGTACTACCACCTTTTGCTTTATGGATGCTTCGCAGTTCATGGTTGGATGATCTCGACAGCCCAACTGTTCAGGCTGAATGGAATGAGTTTCGTGATGACATGAAAAAACAGTCAGACCGAAGTGGGCCTGTGCAACATAAAATCCCAAAGAGTTCGGAGCCGCCTTTACGAGTATGGCTCCGTGATTATTTCTGGTTAGCAGTTGCCGCGTGGGGGATTCTTGGTTCAGCGCTTTACGGCTTTTTCAGTCTCGCTGTAGTTGGCGTCACAAGAGCAGCAGTATTGCCGTCTGCAATCCCCTCTATCCGAGAATAAAGTGAGCAGTGATAGGCCATGTTGATAAATAAGTTATGCACCATGGAATGAACAAAATGTGACAGCCATAGATATGGGTTATGGAGTGGGTGTTGTTCGAGCAATGATCAGTCCCTACACCGAAGAACTGCTTGTTTAGAACAATCCGATTAAAAAAAGTTCAGTCTGGAACGAACATGCTCTTTTCGGGTTCATGCATGTTCCGTTGGTGCTAAAACTATTGACCGCATGCTACGAGAAAGCATTCCCGGCATGTCTATGGTTCTCGTACAGTTGGCTTGTCACTGGAACAATCATCTTCTGCTACTGTGTTCCTTTTATCTGAGATTTATTACGTGTTCTGCACATTAGTTGATCCTAGCGGCCGAACAAGTCGTCCGGCACGGTATCCCGAGCGGTTCGACCAACATCATCAAGCGTTCGACGCTGACCGACTGTATGCCAGGGAGTAATGTCTGCCAGTTCAGGCATCATTTCAAGAATTTGACCAATTAATTGAGACACGAGTTGGCTGCCCGCATTGTCTCCCACTTGCTCACGAATAGCAGCCGCTGTTTTCATTAATTTTACCATTCTCGAACGTACTAAAACGGGGCCAGACAGCTGGTCTACGCCATCTTCTAAGAGCTCAGCAACAGGTACATCGAGAACGTGTTGCCATTGTAATAGATCTGAAATTCGCAGATCACTGTCGGGCTTCTCTTGTTTACGAATAACAGCCATTTCTATGCCGAGGCGGCGAGCTACATTTCGCAAAGTGACCCCCTGACGCTGGCGCACTTCAGAGATTTTGTGGAATGGCCTTCGAGAAGACTGCTTCTTGTTTGTGGCTAGTCTACGACGATTACGATTCCTTAGCTTGGACGAGTCGTCAATAGTTGCCTGCTCAGAATCAGCTTCTGCTCGAGCAACGTCTGAATATGGTGCGTCCACTACGGCTAATGGATCGGGGTAGCTGGAGTCTTGTTCGTCGAAGTCTTCCTGACTTTCGAGCCGGTATGGAACAGTAGCCATCGCATTCTCCTTCTCGTAAGCAAATCCGGGAATCTTTACAACGAGAATATTCCAGGTGGAACGACGACCCATCTCTTCCAGCCCACTCACGAAGAAGATGAAAAACCATAGATGGGAACATCTAAGGAAGCCGTGAGCGAGAAGAAAGATATTGCCGTTTTTGCTCACCAGATCGGACTGTGCCTTGCCCGCACGTCCGGCTGGTAAGATAATACCGCCCGTTTCGCTGAAAGGAAATACCTGAAGGCAAAATATTGCCCCAAATAATTAGTTTTGGCGAAACTTAATCGATCATCACCGTTGTTTCCTGTATTACGTGGAAGTTATGAGAAACGTTCGGTCAAAAATAAACATTTTCATAGTGCGGCTTTTCCCCTCGATTTTTAGATCATGAAAGACAATGTGGTCATACGATCGTATATTTTTTACATTTTGATTCAAAACCATCATGGAGTCGGGTATGTCCGTAATTCGGAAGCAGAGAGACTCGCTTGCACAGTCCTACGTATCGACACTATTCCAGTTCGATGAGGTCGTAGTCAGAGGGCCTGATGCTGTTCAGTTCATCAGTAATTTTACAACTGCAGATATTTACGGCTTGCAAGAACATGAGGGGTGCGATGGTTTCTTTTGTGATGCTCGAGGTTGGGTTCTTGAGGTGGCTGTTCTGTTTCGAAGTGATGACGGTCTACTGATTCGTGTTGCAAGGGGCCGCGGTCATGAGCTAGCTGCTCATCTTGATCGCTACCATATTCGAGAAGAGCTCTCTATTTCCGAAGCTCAGGAAGAACTTCATTCAGTGCTGATGTCTGGCAGTCAAATAAAAATCTGGCTAGAAGAGTATTTTGATATATCCGTTCCTGCAAAGCGGTACCAGCAACTGCAAGCACGAGATGATAATAATCCTTTTTCAACACAATTGACTTCGGTAAAATTGATGCCGGTTGATTGGCTTTCTTCTGATGGCTTTTTAATGATAGTGCCGGGTGAGCGAAAAGATATTTTACAAGCTTCCCTTTTAGCTGCTGGACTTCAAAATAGTGCTGATGAAATGATTACCTACTTGCGACTTCAGCAGGGGTGGCCTTCGGTGAATGACATACCAGAGAAAACATTGCCCCAAGAAGTAGGTCTCAATGATCGGACAATCAGCCTCACGAAAGGATGCTATCTGGGTCAGGAAACGGTTGCCCGACTTGATGCACTTGGGCACGTGAATAGAAGACTTGTAGTACTCGCAGTTGAACGGGGTGAGTCGGCGGTAGTTGGTGATAACGTGGCAAGCAACAATGAGGTGGTCTCTCAGGTTACATCAGTAGGTTGCTTGGGGAAACAAGAAGCAACACTGGCGATGGCAATTATCCCACTCAAGTCAATGCAGCAAGAGGCGAATCTTACTGTGGGTGGTAAAGCCGCAAACGTAGTCTCTACGGTCCTTCTCGAAACACTGATGACATAAGGTCACATGAATAAAGATAGAATGAGAAAAATCCAAGGAGATCAGCTTCTCGAGTCCGAGCGTTTCCGTGTTGTGAGACTCTTAGAGAAATGCCGTGATGGGAGGACACGATCAAAAGATGTCATTGAACACCCCGGGAGTGTGGCCATTGTGCCATTTGTCGATGACGATTGGGTTTGTCTTATAAACGTATTTCGCCCAGCCGTTGGACGGACTTTAATTGAAATCCCCGCCGGTACCCTTGATCGTGTTGAATCATTACCAGCTGCAGCACATCGGGAGCTTCGCGAGGAGACAGGCTATCAGGCTGCCGTTCTAGAAAGCCTTGGAGAACTCTGGATGTCACCGGGTATTTTACATGAAAAAATGCACCTCTTTGTGGCAAAGGGGTTGCAAAGCGGACGTCAATCGCTTGAGCCCAATGAGTGTATTGAGCCACGAGTCGTGCGATGGAGTGAAGCAGTGGCGATGTGTCACAACGGCTTGATTGAGGATGCAAAGACGATAGCAGCGATATTTCTTGCTGATAGTTGGCTACGATCCTGAGGTCTCGTTTGTTAGTACTCCTTTTGGTGACCGTCGGTCGAGTAAAAAAAGAACTCCACCAAGAAGGCCGGTCACGATTGTTGCAAAAAACCAAAGTAGGCCTATGGCGACAGCTTTTTCTTCAGCAACTCCCCAACGACCGAGCAGGAAAACCATCCCTCCCTCACGAATGCCAACACCGTTAATACTAATCGGCAGGACGATTGCCAAGGCAATTAACGGAACGACAGAAAACCAGGTAATCCATTCGAGCGTTACGCCAATACCGCGAGCCATCAATGCAACCGAAACCGACGCACCTACCTGTACAATAAGACTCCAAGCCACAGCCTTTCCCATAAGGCTTGGACGCACCTGATACGGAAGAAGTTGTGCAAGAAATTGACGAAGGCGATGAGTTGTTGGTAGCAGATCAAGAAAGCGATCTAGATTGCCAATAGTCAATCGGAAACCAAGGAGTACGCAGACGAGCAGGAGCGAGGCTACAGCAATTGTAGATGGTAACGAAAGGTTGAGCCGAAGTGACAGTAGTGCAGATCCGGCCAATATCCCGAGTGCGGAGACTCCTGCGAGACGATCGGCAAGTATTGTGCACCCTGCAAGAAGACGCCCTGGGTTTGTATCTGAGAGCCTGTACGCCTTTACAACGTCACCACCAATTGAAGATGGGAGACAAAGATTAAAAAACACACCTTCAAAAAAACGCCATATAAAAAAAATTGTGGAATGAACAAAGCCAATAGGCCGTGCAAGTGCTGACCAGCGGACACCAGCAACGACTTGAATTGCAATAGCGACTGCTTGGCCAGCGGCAAACCATTGCCATTGAAGAGATCCTAAGAGACGGACGAGTGTTTCCCATTCAACACGTTGTAGAACGAATCCCATCAGAGCAAGTGTCGCAAGGATACGAAAAGTCAGGCTCAGCCACGTCTTTCGACTGCCTTTATTGTCCGAATGATTGAGAGGATCATTCGCTTTATGGGTCAACGAGGAGCTATGATTTACAGTCGTCGACATCAGAACCAGAAATTGAAGGTTTTAAGCAAGAATCGCTGTTTTAAAGTGGAGTAAGCTCAACGTGAAGCTTTCGCATAGACTTGTAGTACTTTATATGAGTGCTGATGCCGTGTCGATTCGAAAAGTTGCTGTCAGCTAGTTGTTGTTTTGGGAACAAAGTCCATGGTACGGGAATTCTTTTTTAGGTTGTTCTGGTAGCACTCTAGATAATTTGATATTCACTTTTTTCTTCTCATTTTTACTGCCCGTCTAGGCAGTTTTGTGCACGTTCTTGTCTGCCGTATTCCACTCGGGAAATCTGTTGCAAGTAGTAATATATGCTGTCCGCGTTGTAAACAGATTCTTCGGTATCCTGACAACGAGACTGTTTTGAGACGGTTTCATTTACAGGGCTGATGTCGTGATTGTTTCGCACCGATGCTCATTCGGTACTCCGAGGTAGAAGGATTTACAGCAATCGTGCTGGGTTCAGTACAGTATTTGATTTACTTTCGGGCAGAACGAATCGTTCTCTCGGTGATAGCAGCAGCGATACTTGCAGTCCGCTGGAAATGGATTGATCGTTACTTTGGAGGTATGATGAGATTTGTTCTGCGGCAGGGAATGCAATAGTTCGGGGTTGCTATATTTTCTTAAGCGCACCATGTATGAGAACAAAACTTCGTGTTCTATTTGCACCCTCGAACCGTACGGTACCAATAGCCCTGTGTCCTGTGCCACCAATTTTTTCAAGGACACCCTCGCCGTACTCCTCATGGAATACTTTTTCTCCAACATCAAAAGTGACATCTATTTTTTTTCTTTGGTTTAGTTTGTTCGCCGTTTGAATTGCAGGAGATTGATGGAAGGCAGGTGAGTTCTGTTCCACTGATTTTTTTGTGATTTTTTTGTCGGAAGCTACTTCCTGAATAAAGTCAGATTCAATTTCGAGAACGAGACCATCGGGTCGTGTTTTCTTGTGCGTTGCGTCTGGGCAGTAAGGCTCGTCCAATTGGCTTTCGGACGCAATCACTTCTTCTTTAGAAAAATAGTCAGCGAATGTTTCAGTCGAAAATCCCTCGTCCTGGTTGTGTTCGTAAGAGGGTGTCTCGCTCAGTGCTGGCGCTTCTGGCCCAGACAGATACGATTCTTTTCCCATCATCTCGGTGAGGAAAACACTCGGTGCTGATATTCTTCTATTACCACGGTAGTCTCGGATTCTCGATGCACTCACGTGAACTTCGTGTTGTCCACGAGTGATCCCAACGAATACAAGCCGCCGTTCTTCCTCAAGTTGATCGTTGTCATCAAGACTTCTTTCATGAGGAAGAATACCGTCCTCAAGAGCTATCATGTAAACGACCGGAAACTCAAGGCCTTTACATGCATGAAAAGTCATGAGCGCAACCTGATTCCCAGCTGGATCCCAGATGTCGGTGTCCGCTACAAGGGCGGTCTGTTCGAGAAACTGGCCGAGTGGATCGTCATCGGGCAACGCAGTTACAAATGATTCGTCAACCTGCCTTGCAGCTGTGACAAGTTCTTCCACGTTAGCAAGTCGCTCATCTCCTTCTTCATCTTTTTCAGCAGCTAGTAAATCACGGTACCCGGTTTTTTCTAGAATTGCCTCCACAAGCGGCGCTACGGCACCATTTGACTGCTGTTGTACCTGCTGAATTCCTCGGAAAAGCACCCCAAATTTTTCATACGCTTGAATAGCTCGACGAGTGAGTGCGGGTACCTTTGCGGCATAACCTGCAGCGTCCAGACGAGACATGTGTTGCTGTTCAGCCCACGCGGCAAGACGATCCAAAGACTGTTTCCCAATACCTCGCGGTGGCACATTTACAATTCTCAGGAAAGCCTCATCATCACGCGGGTTTTTGAGAAGTCTGAGCCAGGCTACGACATCTCGTACTTCCCGTCTTTTGAAGAACTCTAGACCGCGCACGAGTTGATACGGAACATTACGATTTCGTAACGCAACTTCGAGTGAACGTGAAAGTGCATTTGTTCGAAAAAGAATACAGAAATCATTCGGTTGACGCTTTTTGGTGTTGATAGCGTCAGCAATCTCGGTTGCGATGCGCTCGGCTTCATCATGGCTTGTACTATCAAGGAAAATCCGAATGGGTTCTCCTTCAGTAGCATCTGTTTTGAGTTGCTTTTGTTTTCGGCGGCTATTGTTTGCAATTACTCGATCAGCAGTACCAAGAATATTGGCAGTGCTTCGATAGTTCTGCTCCAGTGTGACGACACGAGCGTCTGTGTAGTCCCGCTCGAATTCAAGTATATTTCGAATACTTGCACCGCGCCATCCATAAATGGCTTGATCAGGATCGCCAGTGACGGCGAGGTGTTGGTGATCGAGTGAAAGGCCCCGAAGAATGCAATACTGGACGGCATTCGTGTCCTGGTACTCGTCTACCAAGATCCAACGATGGTGGGCATCGAGTTGGCGCCGTAAATCTGGATTGTCTAGTAATAACCTTGCGGTGTGCACTAACAAATCATCAAAGTCCACTGAATTTGAATCAAGCAGCATTTCTTGGTAGACCGGCCAGACCTTGACGACGATATCATCAGCTGGACGACCCCAGCGAGGTTGAAATTCTTCTGGCGTAACAAGATCGTTTTTTGCTCGGCTAATAGTACCGGATAATTTGCCTATTGGCGTATGCTTAAGTGAGAGTCCTAGTTTTTTCGCTGCTCGCTTAAGTACGGCTTGTGAATCATCTGGATCGAGAATGGAGTAGTCACTCGTGAGGCCACAGAGACGGGCATGCTTTCTCAATAGACGGGCTGCAAAGCGATGAAATGTTCCCATTTCAATCGGTTGTGGACCAACCAAGTCGGTAACCCTTTTTCGCATTTCATCAGCTGCTTTATTGGTGAATGTCAAAGCAACAATCTGGTGCGCAGGAATGCCTTGTGTAATGAGATGGGCTACCCGATGAGTAACGACACGGGTCTTCCCACTACCTGGGCCCGCTAGGACAAGAAGTGGCCCGTGCACATGCATAGCGGCTTCTTGTTGGCTCGGATTGAGAGAATCAAGCGAAAATTGCGGTTTGCTTGGCATCGCTACCCGTAGAAAAAAGGCTTTGGTAGGAATTTCAAGCCCGCTGGCATGAAGAAACAGACTTCACAACACTGGGGCAGTAGTCGAAACAGAATTATTTTTAGTATATTCAGTAGACTGGCAGATTGTTGGAAAGATAAAAACTTTCTACAACACGTCGGTGCGTTAGAATGTAGGCTAACGTTGTAAACTTAAAATCGACTTTCGGGCGTAAATTTTGTCAGGCCCGAGTCAAAAAACTTAATTGCACGGGAGGGACCCCATGCCACGCATTCCATATAAAAGTTTGACCCAATCAGACGAACTCTCTGAAAAGTTAGAGATGAGTACTGCTGAAATTGGACTATCTGTTCGAACGACAAATTGTCTTGAGGAGAAAGGCATTTTTACAGTGCACGATCTTCTTAACTGTACTCGGTCGGATTTGTTGAGTATTTCCAATTTTGGTGAAAAGACTCTTGAAGAAGTCTATAAGGCTCTTGAGAAAATTGGTTTTTTCCGAAAACAACAGGCAGGCGATGATATCGTTGTGACTCGAAGTAGGGCAGTGTCGAACACGCTTTGAAGAGTTATTTCTCAGCAGAAATGTTGGGGCGGTTTATGAAACCCTGTCTGACTCCTACCACGTATGGAGGATTGTGATGATCGTCCTACGTAGTCAGTGGAAGCGGAGAGTCCTCGCTTGTTCGAGTCGGCCTCTAGGCTGCCCGGAGAATTATTTGTGAGGCTGCCTACATTCTTTAGTAAGAAACGTGGAAATCGTCGTACGGGTCTCCCTGCCTGGGGGTCACTGGGTGAAGGAATTTATCACACAGTTTTGTTGATGGCTGGACTTACAATTGGCGTGTTAATGCTTGCTGGAGTCGCTGTCCCTGAATGGAGAATTAATAACCAGTTCATAGAAGTCAACGGTCGGCTTATCGGAAAGGGCTTGGCACGCCATACGCTTCGAGATGTATTCGGAGGCGCAAAGTATTCATGGCGACCGGCGTTATTAGTTCAGTACGAAGTTGAAGGAGAGGATGTCGAGTCATGGAATACAGTTCATTCTTCCGAAACAAGTGAAACCCGAGCATTTGCACTTCACGAGTTAGACGACTGGGAGCTTGGTGGTCAACTGCGTTGCTGGTACGACCCGGATGACATCAAAACAGTTGTGCTCAAGCAAGGTTATAGTTGGTGGCTTTGGCTCTTAGCGCTTTTGCTGCCAGGAGCCCTTGTTGCTTTTGGTGTAACGGGATTGCTTCAATCCTTACAGTCTTGGGGTCGCTCGGAGGAGCGTCAGGCTGTTCAGTTTGGCCGAATTTTCGAAACGTTTACCAGCCCACCTCCAGAAACGGTGGGTTTCCCGACAATTCCTGCCTGTGACAATCTGGTCAATTCTCCAGGTACTATGCTTCGGTTTCGTTTGCCAACAGAGAGCCCCGAGGCATGGTCTTTAATTGGAGCTGGACTTTTCTCGGGACTCTGGAATGTGGTTGTTATTCTGCTAGCAGTGAATGTCGGATTTGATATAGCGGGGGGTCGGGCCAACTTATGGCTTCTGGGGCTCCTTGCCCCTTTTACGATTGTTGGTTTGGCTTCAGTAGCACTTTTTTTCAGGCAGCTTTTTCTCATTACCGCGATTGGCCCAACCCACGTCGAAATTTCCGGCCATCCCTTACGCCCTGGAAATCAATACCAGGTTCTCTTGTCACAGGCAGGCTCAGTCTCATTTCGTAAGTTGGAACTTTTTCTTGAATTGGAAGAGCAGGCGACGTTTCGTCAGGGCACCGACGTCAGAACAGAACGGCAGGTTGTATGGCAGTCACTCATCCGTCGCTGGAACAATGTTGAGCCGCTTCCAGGCACGCCATTTGAGGCAGAAGTACAGTTGCAGTTACCAAGTAAGGCCATGCATTCTTTTTCTACAACTCATAATACAGTGAGCTGGCGACTGGTCTTGCGTGGCGTACCGGAGCGATGGCCAGCACTCGTAAGAGTTTTTCCAGTAGTCGTATTCCCAGCTGAGATTGTCTCGACCCACAATGAGAAACCATTGTCCTGACACGGACAAAGGAAAAACGTAATGATGACAGAATCAAAACGAGTGGACCAGAACACGTTAGGGTCGTATCGCATTCAGCCGAATCCTCGGATTAGTGTGACGTTCAATCGTGAAAATATTCAGTACGGTGGTGGAGACGAGCTTCGAGCGCACTACATTGTAGAAGGTATAGAGTCGCAGAGTATTTCTGCTGTTGAGCGGTCAGTTGTCTGGTACACAGAAGGAAAAGGTGAAGAAGATCTGGGCGTTGTTTTCTTTGAACGAATACAACTGGAGCGGCGAAAAGACAGTACTCAAACATCGTCAACGTCATTGAGCACAGATCATTTGACAGGAGCTCTTGCAACAGACCTCCCTCAAAGCCCCTTATCATATGAGGGAATCATTGTGAAAATTAGATGGTGTGTTCGTGTTCGTGTTTTTTTTCGGAGTGGTCGAGACTTTGTCTCTGAGCATATTTTTTTTCTAGGAAGTGTTCCGGTAGTTCGACTTCCAGCCAAAATTGAGACATAAATGAGCACGTTAGTATTCCAGAATCCATTTTCCACACGTTTTGTGCAGCCTGGTGCAATACCTTGGTTAGCGACAGACATATCCCTTAGAGCTGTACTTTTTAGGCTGTATGACGTGGACAATCGTGCCATTATTTGTGGACCACATGGCAGCGGTAAATCAACAATACTCAGTCATCTTGCCTCTGTCGCTCAAAGAGAAGGACTCAAAGTTCATTGTCTTCGGATTCGTTCCTGGATTGATGCGATACGCGTTATGAGAGTATTTGCCACAATTAATCCGAAACAAAGCCTTGTTTCTGTAGATAGTTGGGAGCTACTCGGTTTTTTGGGGTGGTTTCTGTGCCAGTTTGCAGACTTTCGTGGTCTTTGTGTGGTTGTGACAGTCCACGAGAGACCGTGGTGGAATAATTGGCCTGTGCTTCTTCATACGAAAGCAGATGACAAAACATTTCGCCTGCTAGTTCATGAACTCATGGCCAAGTACGCTGGATCTAAGACCATCGAATTTAGTGGTGCAATGCTCAGAGATGTTTTTCAGCGGCATTCCGGTAATTTAAGGGAAGGTTTTTTTGAACTTTATGACCATTATGAAAGACAGTCCCGGATACCATTCTCCAGGAAATAGAGCCTGCAAGATTTCGTGATTGAAGTTAAAGAGAGGCAAAGCTGTCTGTTTGTATCGATAAAAACGGCCGTATCAAATATGCCATGGCAGATGAGAAAATTTAGCAAACAAAACGATATTTTTATGGAGCGGTAGTTCATGATCGCAACCTAGGGTAAGAGTGTTGACAGGATTAAAAGGTTATTTGTCCAGCCTGTCACACCAGTCCTAAGGAGAGTGTGATGCGTTTGCCGCGTGTTTTGATAGTAGTGTTTTTCTTTACCGGAATCTTGATTGGTGATCAAACTTCCGTTCGGGCACAATGTTGCCTTTCCGGACTTTTTTCAGGTTGTGGTTGCTTCAAGACGGCCGTTCCGGCTTATGCTGTTGCACCAGTTCCAGCACCTCCACCAGTAGTGCCTGTCGTAGCGCCAGCTGTCGTGGCTGCACCTGCACCCCCCCCTCAGCCGGTTATGGTTCCTACGCAACAAGTTAGTTACGTTCCAGAAACGACGTACCAGACTCAGTATCAATGCGTACCTGTAACCTGTTACCGACCTTCATGTGAAATTGATCCGTGCACAGGTTGTCCAGTTGAATGCATGGAGCAAGTGACAAACTATGTTCAAAAGGCCGTAAGTGTTCCAGTCACTCAATATCGGGCTGTTTACACTACGAAATATGTTCAAGTACAGCCGGGCGCAGGTGCCACAACTGCTGTGGGAACTGTTCCAGGCCCTACGGGTGTAGCTGCAAGTCCCTTCGCAACTCCGTCTCAAACAACTCCACAAGCTTGGGGTGCTGCCGGATCGGCAGCGTCGCCATCAGTGCCAACACAGCAACCAGTTTTGCCACCAGCGGCTCCGAGTAGTACATACCAGCAACAAATAGTTCCACAAAGTGGAAACTATGCACCCACGCAACAAAATCCTGTTCAGCCGCAACCAACGAGTCCACCGGCATTAACACCGGCACCGTCATTGAAGCCAATTCCAGAGTTATCTCGAGACGCTACTGCTTCTCAGTCACCCAATTTTGGTGCAACTGTTCCCGCTCATCCAAATACATCAGGGAATTATGGTCCTTCTAGCAATGGCTCTAGCCAGCTAAATCAGAGGCAACCAAATAATCCTCAGACAATTGTTCCTTCTCCCTCATTGCGGCCAATTCCGCCAGCGACAAACAGTTCGACGAGTAACATTCGAAATTCATACGGCACTCCATTGAGGGGTAATAGTGATATGCCGGTACTCCCGGGTAATGGGCCAACAACATCTACCAGAGCATTTCCAAAACTTCTAGAGCCGACTGGTCATACGACGTCATGGAAGCCAGCAAGCCAAAAAATGCAATTCCAGCCGAGCAATGTGCAAAATCAAAATTCTTGGCAACCAGCATTCACGAAAGTACCTTCTGGCGCGTATGCTCAGGGGTGGCAGTCGACGTATCCGACTGCAGCCCTTCCCAAAACCGCTCAGTAGCCTCAATCGTGACAAATGCCGAGATTGCGTCAATCTTTGACCATGTGGCCGATCTTCTGGAGTATCAGGGAAGTAACGTCTTCCGCGTCCGGGCCTATAGAAATGCAGCCCGATTAGTCCAGGGAATAGTTGAGCCGCTTACATCAATCCGAGATGCAAGTAATCGCTCTTTTCTAGAGCTTGATGGTATCGGTAAAGATCTTGCGCAAAAACTGGAAACGTTGTTAGACAGTGGCCACTTGCCAATGCTTAAACAGTTGGAAGAAGAGGTGCCCAAGGTCGTTTTTGATCTTATGCGTGTACCAGGCCTTGGCCCCAAAAAGGTAAAGCTGTTAATGGCAGCACTCGAGCTCGAGTCACTGAAAGATTTAGAAATAGCCTGCCAAGAGGGTAGAGTCAGTCTTCTTAAAGGGTTTGGTAAAAAGACTGAGCAATCAATCCTCTCCAATATTGCCTTTGCTCAGAATCCAGACAACTCAAGACTACTTTGGGATGAAGCAGATCAGATTGTTTCTCTTTTGATTCAATGGATGAAAGAGTGTGCATCAGTTCAACGAATTGAGGCAGCAGGAAGTTGGCGGCGGGGCAAAGAGACTGTCGGAGATATAGACCTTCTTGTTGAGAGTCGCCAAGCAAAAGAGGTAATGGATCACTTTCTTGCGTGGGAACATACAGATCATGCAATTGTACGAGGAGACAGCAAAACAAGTATCCGGGGACCGCATGGAATTCAGGTCGATATGCGTGTCGTACAAAAGAAATCATTTGGTGCTGCATGGCAGTATTTCACAGGATCAAAGGAACACAATGTCCGGTTACGGAGTCGAGCTAAAAAATTAGGACTTTCTATTAATGAGTATGGTGTAACCGAACTAAACAAGATTGATGGAAAAATTCTTGCAGGAAAAAGTGAGAAAGATGTCTATGAATCCGTAGGTCTCGAATGGATTCCTCCCGAAATGCGTGAAGATCGTGGTGAATTGGAATTATCTGAAAACGGTGATCTTCCAAAACTGATTACGTTGACAGATATCTGTGGTGATCTTCATATGCATACCACTGCAACAGATGGTGAGGCGACTTTGGCTGAAATGGCAGCCGCAGCTGTTGATCGAGGATTGATGTATATCGCTATCACGGACCATAGTAAAAGAGTGACGATGGCTCGAGGACTTGATGCAAAAAGACTCCATAAGCAGTGGGAAGAAATCGATTGCTTAAATGAATCCCTAGCAAGAGATGGATCACCATCCCTCGTTGTTCTGAAAGGGATTGAAGTTGATATTCTGGAGAAAGGAGGGCTTGATTTGCCAGAAGATGTACTTGCACATGCTGATTGGGTTGTTGCGAGCCTGCACTATGGTCAGCAGCAGTCAGAGGAACAAATTACTGGTCGTATTCTGGATGCAATTTGTCATCCATATGTCAACTGCATTGGCCACCCAACTGGTCGTCTAATTAATCGACGTCCGGCTTACAAAGTCAATTTGCAACGTGTTATCGACGCAGCGGCAGAACATACAACATGCCTCGAGATCAATGCGAACCCATGGCGTCTAGACCTCGATGACCGTCTTTCTGCTGCAGCAAAAGAGGCAGGAGTAAAGCTCGCTATATCAACAGATGCCCATACAACTACGGGACTCGATGTGATGCGATGTGGAATTCTTCAGGCAAGAAGGGCTGGCCTAGAAGCGGGAGATGTAGTCAACACCCTGTCGCTTCCATTACTCAAAGAAACATTAAAAAAACGTAACAAGACGCCATAAAGATGGCTCTGAAAATCGAATGAAAATGAGTGGATTATTGTGCGTCCTGAACACAGCGAAAGCCAATGTGATTACATCCACTCGATACTTCACCTTTTCCTCGAGTTCCGAGAATATAACGTGAGCAGTATTGATCGGTGCAAAGGAAGGAGCCACCTCGCTGAATGCGTTTTTCCACCCCAGGTTCCTGAGGGTCAAAGCTGGTATCTGGTCCAGTCGGATTGATTACAGAGGACTCACCAGTTTTCTGTTTCTGATAGGTATCTGGACGATACCAGTCAGCACACCACTCCCAAACATTACCGGATACGTCATGCAAACCATATTCGTTTGGAGGATACTGACGAACCGGTGCGATGCCAGCAAAGCCATCCTCGGCAGTGTTTTGAATAGGAAACTGACCCTGCCATGTGTTTGCCATCCATTTTCCATTTGGACGGAATTCATTGCCCCATGGATAAACGTTTCCTGTCATGCCTCCTCGTGATGCAAATTCCCACTCAGCCTCAGTTGGTAGCCGCTTTCCGGCCCATTTGGCATAGGCAACAGCATCTTCAAACGCGACATGAACAACAGGGAAATTTTCTTTGCCCTCTATTGTTGATTCGGGACCAAGAGGATGACGCCAGTTTGCTCCTGGCACGTATGCCCACCACTGAAGGTGATTCGATAACGGAACAGGGCGGTCGGGTGGTGTGAATACAATCGAACCAGCAACAAGATTTTCTGGCGGTGCTCCTGGGAAATCTTCAGGTCGAGGTGGTATCTCTGCAATAGTCACGTACTCGGTAGCCTCGACAAAGTCGTTGAACTGCTCATTGGTTACCTCTGCAGTATCGATCCAGAATCCACCTACGGTTACTGAATGAATAGGCCGAGCATCTGTCATCGGTTTGTCTCCCCCGTATGGTATTCCTCGAGGATCTAGACATCCCATTGAAAAAGTTCCGCCAGGAATCCAAGCCATTCCTTCTGGGGTGTTGCCTGGAGATGCGTTACTCGCCAGTTTTGTTGTCTCAAAGCCGACTGGAGTAATCTTTGCCTGGGGTGTCTTTTGTTCTGAAGCAATGGGAGTGGGGCTTGGTGCTGGTGGTGATGTGTTTTTCATGGGTATTGCGAGTCGGCAACAGGTCCAGAGAAGGAGTGCTGCACAAATACCAATGCCAATTTGAACACCAGTTGAGTTTATGAGCCGGTGCAGAAGCTTTGGACTTGGTCCACCTTGTTTTTGAGTGTCTCGATTAGTCATTATCAAGTCCCTTTTCTAATCTTTTGTACATTGATCGTCGACGTTTTCCAGTCCACCATCCAAAGAACTGCCTGCATGAAAGAGTCGCGAGTTCGTGCTCCTCCTGCTGCATCTTGTGAATCACAAATAACATGTCGTCAGCTAGGGGTTCTTTAGAAAATTGCTTCAAAATCTCTGAAGCAGCCGTATGGTCGGTAAAGTTACCAAGTTTTTTTTGTATTTTCTGGAGACTTGCTTGGCACTTCTGAAGTGAAGGGTTCATGTGTTCCTCCGGTATGAGCTCAAGGGCATAACGAAGTTTTTTCCCTGCAATTCGCAGCCGATGAAGTTGTGCCGGGTTTTTTTTAGTCGAGTTAGCAACTTTTGAGAACTTTGTACGCGATTTCTTCATTTGATTGCGTAAAAATTTTAGATAGGCCATTCTTTTTGGTTGCACGTGGCTCCCGATTGTGGCGACATGTAATGGCCAGTTCCACGACGAGAGTTCTGAGTGCATGGCATGAATAGATTTGCGATTTTCATTCTGTTGCTTTGCCACTAAGTACAAAATTTGGTCTAGGAATAAATCATGTGCAATGTGTAGGTCACTCGTCGGGGGAACGTGTTGCTGTAATCTATCAGACAGCACATCATAGTCGCGTGTCGCTCCTGCCGTCTGCCTCAAATCACGAAGGTGTTGTTTGAAAGAAGAAACAATTGCTTTCGGCAGTAGGGGCGAAAAGACGGATAGAGCAACAAGTGTTCGTCGTGATGTGACTCGGAGGCGACGAACTGTTTCGGGATCGGCCGTGGTTTCACTCGCTTCCGTACATGCTTTCCACACAGTGTTGAGGAGGGTGTGTAATGTTGTTTTTACAACATCAGATGCGAGATGATCCGTGTAGGAAGGAGGTTGATTACGAGAAGGGAAATCCCCTTCCTGATCGTAACGAGTTCCGTCCCGAGGAGACAATTCGTCTTCAGCACTTTTGATTGGGGAACCTGCAAGGTGCTCTTCGGTCTGTTCATTAATCACTGCAGGGCCCTCGTGACTCCCTCACTTCAATGATTAAATCATTTACATTGGAAAAAAAGTGACGTTCTCTGGAACTATTTAGAGACCTTCACCTGGGCTATCGGTCTTACTAGGACTTTCCGGAAGACCCCCGATAGTCGTGCTTCCATTACTTGCAAGACTTTCAGAACCTGCGGCAAGTTCCTCTTCAGTTTGCTCGGCTGCTTCTAAAAGTGGGAAGTCACGCGCTAAAAGATCTTCACGATCGATTCTCAAGGCCTCAAGAGCCTCGGGGCGAACCCGTACTTCTGAAGTTTGGAACGTATTGAAGCCCGTCCCTGCGGGAATTAAGTGACCTAAGATGACATTTTCCTTAAGACCGACTAAATTATCGACCCGTCCAGCGAGCGCAGCTTCGGTCAGAACCTTAGTTGTTTCTTGAAAACTAGCAGCTGAGATAAAGCTAGTACTTTGAACACTTGCTTTGGTAATACCAAGTAACTGGGTGCTGGCTGTAGCAGGCTTGGGCTTTGTTCCCTTCGCTGGAGTGCCGCCAAGAGCCTCAATAGATTCATTGTTTTGTGACAAAGCATCTTTCGGAACGATGGCATCAACCTCAAACTCACTATCACCCTTATCTGTGATTCGAACGCATTCGGAAATACGTTCATTTGCTTGCCTAAATTCATGCTTGTCAAGCATGCTACCCGGAAGTAATTTCGTATCTCCGACGGTGTCGATTTTCACTTTACGAAGCATTTGTGAAACAATTATTTCAATGTGTTTATCATCAATTTCTACTCGTTGGCTGCGGTAGACATTTTGAATTTCACGAACAAGGTATCTCTGGACTTCTTCTTCACCAGAAATTCGAAGGATGTCATGAGGCACTAAAGGCCCATCAACAAGCGCCTCACCTGCTCGAACGATATCTCCAGCATGGACCCGCATATGCTTTCCATGGGTAATTAAATGCTCTCGCTCTACGCCAGATTCATTCCGAACAATGATCGTTCTTTTACCACGTCGTTTTTCACCACTTACTTCGACTTTGCCGTCGATTTCAGCCATGATGGCTGGGTCTTTTGGTTTTCTGGCTTCAAAAATCTCTGTGACTCGAGGAAGTCCACCGGTGATGTCTTGAGTTTTACTGGCTTCGCGAGGCGTTTTAGCCAAGATATGCCCGGCTTTGACACTCTCACCAGGCGACACCTCGATGTAGGCTTTTTCAGGAAGATAGTAGAAGTCGAGGATTTTTCCTGATTCATCTTCGAGAACAACCTGGGGATGATACACACCTTTGTGTTCCATAATCATTCGACGGATGTGTCCACTAGGATCTTTTTCAACTCTTAGAGTTTCACCGTCAACAACATCTTCATATCGAACCTTACCAGCGACTTCAGAGAGAATAGGAATCGAGTGGGGATCCCACTGAACAAGCACAGTGCCCTGCTTGACCTTGTCGTTTTCGGTAACCTTAAGAATTGCACCGGCTGGAATATCAAATTTATCGATCTCCCGACCTTTTTCGTTCAGTATGGCAATCTCACCATTTCGGGCGAGTACAACTTGCTCACCCTCCTCATTTTTAACTGTTCGCAGACGAGTGAATTTTGCTGTTCCTACATGCTTTGATTTATATTCATTTTCTTCAATATCACGCTGACCAACTCCACCAATGTGGAATGTTCTCATCGTCAGTTGTGTACCTGGCTCACCGATACTCTGTGCGCCTATGATGCCAACAGCCATGCCTTCTTCAACCATCGACCCAGTCGATAAGTCCATTCCATAGCATAGACGGCAAACACCTAAAGGAGCTTCGCAGGTAAGTGGGCTACGAACCTGAATCTTTTCAAGTCCAAGGGCTTCGATTTCACGTGCTAATTTGGGCGTGATGAGTTGATCTTCTTCCACAACAACTTCATCGGTAATGGGATTTGTAATATTTGTTCGACTGACTCGACCGCGAATACTATCGGCAAGGTTAACTTCCACTTTTTCGCCACGATAAATTACAGTCTTTTCAATTCCCTGAGTTGTGCCGCAATCGTGCATCGTGACGACAACGTTCTGCGCAACATCGGCTAGTTTTCGCGTGAGATACCCTGAATCAGCAGTTTTTAAAGCGGTATCAGCGAGTCCTTTACGAGCCCCGTGAGTGGAACTGAAGTATTCGAGAACAGTTAGACCTTCTCGGAAGTTCGCTTTAATAGGCGTCTCGATGATTTTACCTGAAGGTTTCGCCATAAGTCCTCGCATGCCAGCAAGTTGACGAATCTGTTCGACGCCACCTCGAGCCCCAGAATGCGCCATGAGATAGATCGGATTAACATAGCCAGCATATCTATTACTAGAGCCGGTATCCTGCTTGAGATCATCCATCATTTCTTTCGTAATCTGCTCACGGACGTGAGTCCAGGTATCAAGAACCTGGTTGTAACGCTCACCATCAGTGATAACACCACGTGAATAGAGCTTACGAATTTTGCTTACTTCTTTATCAGCCTTATTAAGAATTTCAGGTTTGTTTTCAGGCGTGATGAGATCATCTGTTGCGAAGGAAAGGCCACTATTCGTGCTCCAGCTAAAGCCAACACGATTCATATTGTCTAAAAGATCAATCGTTTGACGTCTGCCGAGTAACTGATAGCAGTCGGAGATAACCTTTGCTAATTCACTTGAACGCATTGGTAGGTTGTAGAAGAGCATGCTTTCTGGCAGTATCGAGTTGAAAAGGACACGGCCTGCGGTCGTCTCCGTAATCGCTCCAGGTTCACCAACAGCACCCTTCTCATCAATTTCACAGCGGCCTTCTGACAACTTCACTTTGATAATTGCATGGGTGTCGACCTTGCCCAGAGAGTGAGCCATCTCAACTTCCGCAAAGCTTCGGAAGACCATACCCTCGCCGCGACGGCCGGCCATCGACATTGTCAGGTAGTAACATCCCATCACCACGTCCTGTGACGGCGAGATAATTGGTGCACCATTGGAAGGACTAAAGATATTGTTTGTTGCCAGCATCAGAGTATGTGCTTCCACCTGAGCTTCTATAGAGAGTGGAAGATGGACTGCCATCTGGTCACCATCAAAGTCAGCATTGAATCCCTTGCAGACAAGCGGATGTAGTTTGATGGCGTTTCCCTCGACAAGAACAGGCTCAAAAGCCTGAATTCCCATTCTATGAAGAGTCGGAGCACGATTGAGAAGAACAGGATGGTTATGAATGACCTCTTCGAGGATATCCCAAACTTCGGCGTCCTTGCGTTCGAGCATTTTCTTGGCACTTTTAATTGTGTCAGCATGCCCGAGATCTTTGAGGCGCCTTATTATAAATGGCTGATACAACTCGAGAGCAATCTTCTTAGGGAGCCCGCACTGATGCAGACGGAGCCGTGGGCCAACGACAATCACACTTCGAGCGGAGTAATCTACTCGCTTGCCGAGTAGATTTTCACGAAAACGCCCCTGCTTTCCTTTGATCATGTCTGTAAGACTTTTCAGAGGGCGATTACTCGAAGCAAGAACAGGTCGCTTGCAACGGTTGTTGTCAAACAATGCATCAACAGACTGCTGAAGCATTCGTTTTTCATTGCGGATAATGACCTCAGGGGCATTGAGGTCAACAAGTTTTTTCAAACGATTATTTCGGTTGATTATTCGGCGATAGAGGTCGTTGAGATCACTCGTGGCAAAGTTCCCGCTATCAAGCATGACAAGCGGACGAAGATCTGGGGGAATAACAGGGATGACATCAAGAACCAGCCATTCGGGTTTGTTTTCACTATCACGAATCGCTTCAACAATTTTTAATCGATTGACGAGGTCTTTGGCTTTCTGCTTTGAACCTGTTTGTTCGAGTTCTATGCGGAGCTCTTTTGAAAGTTCAACAAGGTCAAGACCAAGAAGCAGTTTCCGAACTGCTTCAGCGCCCATTTCTGCCTCAAAAGCTGTCTCGCCATACTCATCACGAGCAGCTCGACACTCTTCTTCAGAGAGTAACTGTTGTTTCTTGAAGGGCGTATCCTTGGGATCAAGGACAACGTAGTCTTGGAAGTAGATTACCTTTTCAAGACTGGTGGTCTTCATGTCAAGCAAGGCGCCCAGGCGGCTTGGCATGGCCTTAAAAAACCAGATATGAACAATTGGAGCAGCGAGTTCGATATGGCCCATTCGCTTGCGACGAACGCGACTATGGGTCACTTTTACTCCACACCTGTCACAGATCATGCCCTTGTATTTCATGCCCCGGTATTTGCCACAGGAGCATTCCCAGTCTTTTTCAGGGCCAAATATCTTTTCGCACATGAGTCCATCCTTTTCGGGACGGTACGTACGATAATTAATCGTCTCAGGTTTTTTCACCTCACCGAACGACCAGCTACGGATGTCGTGCGGTCTGGCCAGACTGATTTTTACGGCTGAGTAGTCATTGACGCGATCGTAGGTTGCTTCGCCGATGCTCACGGAGATTTCTCCAAGGGATAGTCAACTAGTGGTGTTCAAAACTTATTGTGGGACAGTAATGTTTGAATAAAAAGCATTTTCCAATGCCTGCTATTCACTTTTTGATATCAGATACGACGTTTCTCTAATTGCATATTCAGGGCGAGCCCACGAATCTCATTCGTGAGAACGTCGAAGCTGGCCGGGGTTCCGGCTTCAAGGGTGTTTTCACCTTTGACCATACTTTCATAGATTTTGGTTCTTCCCTCAACATCATCACTTTTGACAGTGAGGAGTTCTTGCAAGATGTAGGCGGCACCATACGCTTCTAGAGCCCAGACCTCCATCTCACCAAACCTCTGTCCACCAAACCGTGCTTTGCCGCCAAGTGGTTGCTGAGTAATGAGTGAGTATGGACCTGTTGATCGAGCGTGAACTTTATCATCTACAAGATGGTGTAACTTCAGCATGTAGATGTAACCCACGGTTGTTTCCTGCTCGAGTGGTTCACCTGTGCGTCCATCAAACAACTTGGCTTTTCCATGCTTCGGAAGGCCAGCATCATTCAGAACGTCGTTAATCTCCTCTTCACTCGCACCATCAAAGACAGGAGTGATGGCTTGGAATCCAAGCAATTTCCCCGCCCAACCAAGGTGCGTTTCAAGGATTTGGCCAACATTCATTCGACTCGGAACCCCAAGAGGGTTCAGCATGATCTGGACAGGCGTGCCATCGGCAAGAAACGGCATGTCTTCCTTCGGTAAGATCTTGGCAATGACACCCTTGTTTCCATGTCTTCCAGCCATCTTGTCACCAACAGAGATAACTCGCTTCGCAGCGACATAAACTTTGACCATCTGAAGGACACCAGGCCGTAGTTCATCGCCGCGTTTCATGCTGTTCAGGCGACGTTCTTTTGTATCGAGTGCTTCCTCTACAGAAGGCCACAAGGTTTTATAGAGTCTTTCTATATCAGCTTTTCTTTGTGGAGAGCGAATATCAAGAGCTTCCAGAGAGAACTCAGCCGCCCGTTCCGCAACAATCTTATGATCTTGATTTCGAACTAAAGGGCTGCCATCGGCAGCAGCAAGGGGCTTCTGCAAAACCTTCTCAATTTCAGCAACAAGTGAGCCGAATGCTTCAGCAACCATAAGATTACCTTCGCTTTCAGCCTCTTTGATCTGCTTCTGAAAATCACGACGCTCTTCTTCTGACAGACTCATCTGTCGAGCAAATTTTTCCGTGGCGATAACGATGCCCTCTACCCCAGACGGAACCTCAAGCGAGTCATTTTTTACATCTTCGCCAGCTCGCCCGAAAATTGCGTGAAGAAGTTTTTCTTCCGGAGTGAGTTCTGTCTTGCTCTTCGGAGAAACTTTTCCAACAAGGATATCTCCCGGACGAACGTAGGTGCCTATACGTACAATGCCGCCATCATCCAAATTATGCAGTGCTCGCTCACCAACATTGGGGATGTCACGAGTAAACTCTTCTCGGCCGAGTTTTGTGTCACGAATTTCAATGTCGTATTCTTCGATATGAATCGATGTATACACATCGTCTTCAACAAGCTCCTCACTGATAATGATGGCATCTTCGAAGTTGAAACCATCCCACGACATGAAGCCAACGAGGACATTGCGACCCAGGGCCAGTTCGCCTTTAAACGTGGCAGCACCATCAGCAATGACTTCATTCTTCTCAACCTTTTGGCCAAGCTGAACGATAGGCTTTTGATTTTGGCAGGTTCTTTCATTCAGTCCGACATATTTTCGTAATTTGTAAACGTCGGTTTCGTTTATTTCAATCGAATCTGCATCAACATAGGTGATCGTTCCCTTACGGTCGGCCCGAATAAGTAGGCCAGAGTTGGCTGCAACATCTCTCTCCATACCTGTTGCCACGATCGGCGGCTCGGTCACAAGCAGTGGGACTGCCTGTCGTTGCATATTTGAACCCATTAACGCACGATTCGCATCATCATGCTCTAGGAACGGAATGAGCCCGGCTGACACGCCAACCATTTGGCTCGGCGCGACATCAATATACTGAACTTTTTCAGCTGGAACGAGTACGAAGTCCCCTCGGTATCGTGCAACGATAGTCTCTCCGTGGACTTTGCCATCAACAACAGGTGCATCGGCAGGCGCCAGATAGGCTTCATGTTCTTCATCAGCCCGTAACCACACAACATCATCGAGCAGCTTACTCTTTGAAACCTTGCGGTACGGTGTGACAAGAAAACCATACGAGTCAACACCAGAGTAAATGGCTAAACTTGAAATAAGCCCAATATTGGTGCCTTCGGGAGTTTCAATCGGACAGATACGTCCGTAGTGGGAAATGTGAACGTCACGAACTTCAAAGCCAGCTCGCTTTCTATTGAGGCCACCAGGGCCAAGAGCCGAAAGCCGTCGTTCATGCGTAAGCATTGAAAGGGGGTTCGTCTGGTCAACAACCTGCGAGAGCTCCCCTCGACCAAAAAAGTACTCGATGGCTGCGGAGATGCTTTTTGGATTAATAAGTGAACGTGGAGTCATCTCAGAGATGTCTTTGAGGCTCATTCGCTCCTGAACGGTTCTTCGGAGCTTCAAGAAGCCCTTGCGGAGTTCATCACTCGCTAGTTCATCAATCGTTCGCAGCCGTCGATTTCCCAAGTGATCAATGTCATCAACCTCGACTGCTTCGTTCTCGCTATTCATCAATTCCAGCATGTAGCGAATTGCAGCAATCAAGTCATCAGCACGAAGGGTCATCTCAGTTTCGGGAACAGAAAGCCCAAGCTTTCTATTAATTCGAAATCTACCGACTCGGCCCAAACGGTAGCGATTTGTATCACGGAACTTTTCGTCAAAAAGCGTAGTGGCCTTCTCTAATGCTGCAGGATTACCTGGTCGCAGTCGTTGGTAAATGCGAATAAGTGCGTCTTGATGGCTTGGAGCAACCGACGTCCTTTTTTTGGCTTCATCAGCATCCTCTCGAAGACTATTTTCAATGAGGGGCATTTTGTTGGAAGGCATTAGCTCAACGGCCTTGAGGCCAGATGAGCAGATCAGTTCAGACTGGTCCCGAGTGATCGTGCAGCCAGCTTCCACGATAATCTCACCAGCTCGGTCGCTACTCTTCGGATACACAATGTCGTCCGCAGCAGTCTTGCCTTCAAGCTTCGAAACACTGCGACTCCCTGCAACTTTTTCGACCTTCGTCTTGTTGAATAGCTTTAAAATGTCGGTATCGCTGCTTAGCTTAGGGTCCATTGCTCGAAGCAAAGTCAACGCCGAAAATTTTCCACTTTGATCAATTCGAACCTGGAGAGTGTCTTTCTTTGACACGTTGAGTTCGATCCAGCTGCCACGTTCAGGGATGATTCGGCAGTTGTATGTTTTACGATCTGTTGATTCCGTGTCAGCGACAAAGTCGATTCCCGGAGAACGATGAAGTTGGCTGACAACAACTCGTTCAGCACCATTGATAATAAATTCTCCACCACCCATCATGATCGGGACATCACCGAGGTAGACCTCCTCTTCGATTGGCTGCTCCCGTGTCAGGCGAAGCCAGACACGGAGCGGGCGACCGTATGTCAGACGAAGCTGGCGGCATTCATCCGGATCGTATCGAGGTTTTCCAAGATCGTATCGAACGTATTCCAAGCGAACGGTTTTGTCGTAGCTCTCGATCGGAAATATTTCTCGAAGGACGCCTTCAATGCCCTGATCTTTTCTTTTACTTGGAGGAACATCGTATTGAAGGAAGGACTCAAAGAATCGAGTCTGAATTTCCGTCAAATTGGGCATCTCGTGACTGCTTCGATTGCTACCAAAGTGACGAATTTCTGTGGGCTGGAGTCGGCGAACAGCACGAGTTGCCATTGACAAAACACTCCTTGCAGAGGGAAAATATTAGACGAATTGAGCTACGGATATTGTGGGGGCACTATGAGTTTCGATTATTACTCAGCACATACACTGAGTAGGTGAATCGAAAGAAAACGAACGATGCTGAACAAACACCGACCAATGATCAGGTGTGATCGAAATATTGGACACAGGAAAGCCGCAGTGAGCGGGTTCGGAACAGAAGGAATGCACGCAAATACTATACCGTTTACTAGCCAAGCCGCCAATGGCCTGACCAGGAAACGGAAAAATAGCCAAGAAATTACTTAATAGATACCTTGGCTCCAGCTTCTTCAAGCTCTTTTTGGAGTTTTTCAGCGTCTTCTTTCGAAATTCCTTCTTTGACCTTGCCAGGAGCACCTTCTACAAGATCTTTTGCTTCTTTCAGGCCGAGTGCGGTTGCCGAGCGAACCACTTTGATCACACTAATTTTATTGTCACCAAATGATTCTAGAACAACGTCGAACTCAGTCTTTTCAGCGGCAGCTTCGCCACCACCTTCTCCACCGGCAGCAGCACCACCAGCTACCATGACAGCTCCACCTGAAGCAGGCTTAATGCCATGCACTTCATCAAGGTAATCAGAGAGTTCTTTCGCTGCCTTCAACGTGAGGCCAACGATGCGATCACCGAGTTCCTGCGTATCTGTCGAAAATTCCCGGGTTGACTCTGTTGCTTCAGCCGTTGCCATTGATCGCGATCCTTTCACTCAAGAAATTAGCCTTAAAGGCTATCAAATGTGTAGTTCTAACTCGTTTTTCCCGTCACGTTATCGCCGGGAATCGTTTTCATGCCTGATTCCGTACTCTCGATTCGTTGGAACGTAGGAACAACCTCTTTCAACCGAATCTCAAGACTTTTTTCTTACCACGAAATTTCCCTGTGACTAGTCCCAAAATTTTGGACTTGACTATTTTTCTTGGAAATTTCTAGATACCCACTCCTTTTTTTCTACTCTACGCCGCAGTGACCTCGTCACCAGACTTTTCCAACTCTTCCATTCTGCTCTTGATTTGGCTTGCCAGTGAGCTTCCGCCGCCCAAGAGTTGTCCTGATAATGTCGCACCCGCCGACAGCATTTGGCCCGACAAAATAGAGAGTTGCTCTGTTCGCGTCGGCCATTTTGCGACCTTTTTCAGATCGTCAGGCTCAAGTTTCGAGCCGTCCATCGAACCACCACGACATTCGATCTGCTCAAAACCATCGAGTTCAGCGAGGCGGTTGAGTTCCTTCGCCAAGTCCACAACGTCTTCGCCACCCCAGCAAAGAGCTAACATGCCGCTGAGGTTTTCAAGAGCAGGTGCTAGTGGCGTTTCGGCAAGAACACGCTTAGCAAGTGCATTCTTGATGAGCTGAAGACTTATATTTTTTTTCCGCAGTGTGAGTCTCAGGTTGGTCGTTTTCTGAGCGTCCAGCTGACCAAGAGACACAACGAAAACATCCCCAACGCCCTGAAGACGAGATTGAAGATCATCCATCATGAGTTGTTTGACAAGTTTGCTCATGGTTTTCTTTTAGTGTTTGTGTTGTTTGTTTGTCTGAAAAAAAGGTTTACAGCTTTTGGGTTGACGGGCTAAGCGGCTACCATCACTCCAGGCGACATGGTGGCAGAGATAGCAACTGTTTTTATGTACTGGCCTCGGATTGCACTTGGCTGCATGCTTCGAATCTGCTCAAGAAACGCATGAATATTGTCAACAAGTTTATCATTTTCAAAACTCGCCTTTCCAACTGCTGCGTGAATGATGCCAGTGGGATCATTGCGAAACTCTACTTTGCCAGCCTTGTACTCTTTGACAGTTTTGGAAATATCAGCCGTGACAGTTCCAGCACGCGGGCTTGGCATCAATCCTCGTGGGCCTAAGACCTTTCCGAGAGGCCCAACAAGGCCCATCATATCCGGTGCTGCAATGCACACATCAAAATCTGTCCAGCCACCTTTGATTTTTTTTGCGAGGTCATCGCCACCAACTTCCTCCGCACCAGCGGCAGTTGCATCGTCAGCAAGATTTCCCTTGGCAAAAACGACAACGCGTTTTGATTTGCCAATGCCATGCGGGAGGACAATCGATCCTCGTACGATCTGATCAGCTTGCTTGGGATCGATACCCAGACGAATGTGGATCTCAACTGTTTGATCGAATTTTGTCGGTGGAAAATTCTTGAGCGTTTCAACAGCTTCTGCGAGTGGAAGTGGTGCTTCATCAGCCGGCTTAGCGGCAAGAGCAGATTTCATGCGTTTTGTGAGTCGCACTTTTAGATTCCTCTGTACTGGATACGTTTTGAGTGTAAATTTTGCTTCTGAAGAAGTTCCAAGCCGGAGTTGTTGGTCTCTCGTGTATGGTGCTGCATTTCTAATCCAAAGGAACAGAAATGGCACGGTGCCATGACAGCGGAACTTTTCACCTTCAAAACAACAGATTATTACAGGTTTTTTCTGGTATTCAACCTTCGACGGTAATCCCCATGCTACGGGCTGTTCCGGCAATCATCCGGCGGGCATGTTCCTCGTCCCGTGCATTCAGGTCAGCAGACTTCATTTTGACAATCTCGTCTAATTGATTTACTGATACTTTCCCAACTTTGTCCTTGTTTGGAACGCCAGATCCCTTGGCAAGACCAGCAGCCTTTTTCAACAAAGCGGCTGCTGGCGGGCTTTTCGTGACAAAATCAAATGATCGATCGTTGTAGACAGTAACGACCACAGGGATAGGCATGCCACCAGCTTCTTTGGTCTTGTCGTTGAATTGTTGGACAAACTGGCCCAAATTAATTCCAAATCGACCGAGTGAAGTACCTACCGGAGGTGCAGGGGTTGCCTGACCACCTGGTACTTGAAATTTCGCTTGACCCGTTACCTGTTTTGCCATCAGCCCAAATCCTTATAAGTTTCCGTCACAACGCGAATCGTCCATCATGCCGGTAAATTTCTTCCTGTCAAAGCCCCTATAGCGGTTTTCGCTCAAAAGTGGCTACAGAAGTGTTTTACTGGTCTTGTTCAACAGCGGATTGTCCCTGCCGGGACGAACCCTTCCTCCCCACTCGCCGCATGAAGAGGTTAACCATGGGGGAGACAAGACTTGTTCCGAGGCTATACCGTTTCAATCTGCCAGTACTCAATATCAACCGGTGTCGAGCGACCAAAAATGCTTAACATAACGGTGACACGACCATTTGCCTCGTCAATCTGCTCAACTTCGCCCTCAAAGTTTTCGAAGGTACCTTCGTTGATTTTGACGCGATCACCTTTCTTAAAGTTGATCTTCAGTTTTGGTGTCTCTTCGGCCTTTTCCTCACCCTTGTTCAGCAGTTTTTTGACGTCTTGAGGCAACATTGGGCTTGGCTTTCCGCCAGAGCCCGTGAAATCACCAATACCGCCTGTTTCACGTACGAGAAACCAGGTCTCATCATTCAAAATCATATTTACAAGAATGTAGCCAGGATAGAGTTTTCGCCAGACAACTCGTTTTTTCCCACTCTTGAATTCAGTGACTTGTTCCTTCGGGACCACGACTTCACCGAACCACGAATCCATACCCTGCATTGCAATGCGTCGCTGAAGTGTTTCTCGGATTGAGTCTTCTCGGTTACTCTGAACCTTGAGGATGTACCAGTCCATATCTCCTTCTGCGGGTGCTGTTTCTTCAGCCTCATCTTCTTCACCATCGAGCATGACAGGTTTTGCATTTTCACTACCAGAAAACGGATCATCCAGTTCGACAGGACCATCGTCTTCATCTTCTTCTACAAGCTCGGTTGATTCGATCGAAGCCGTTTCGTCGTGGGAAGCGTCTTCTTTGCTGCGGTGTAGATCAGCAGTTTCATGCTGTTCTGAAGCAGTTGATTCGGGATCACCACCAGCCGTTTCATCGGTTGCAGTGGGCTCAGTTTCTGAAAAGTTCTCGTTTTCTTGCATTGCTATCCATGAAGTGGTCTTGAGGATGTTTGAATCTTGTTCAGTCGATTCCTAGCCTTGGAGGGCACGAAGGACGAACCACCAGAAAAGATCGTACACGGCTAGAATTCCAGCGAGTGTAAAAATCAGGAAAATAATCACGATCGAGCTGCGGATGACCTCATCCCGCGTTGGCCAAGAAACCTTTGTCATTTCTGTTTCAACAGCGATAAGGAAATCTGCAATGCTCGGTGTATTGACCATTCGAAAACTCACCCAAATGCCAACGGCGAGTAAAATGCCAGGGACGAGAAACCGCATGATTCCCAGCTCATCGCTACTCAGTGAGCTTGTGGCATCACCGCCCAGCCAAAGAGGTAGCAGTTGGGCAAGCCTCCAGACACCAATGGCTATGGCGATTGCGACTGCAGCAAACGTGACTTGGCGAGCGACTCGACCTTGCTGACGCTTATAGAGCGAAAAACTAAGGAGGCTGCCCAAGAAGGTTGCGGCTGATTGTTGTGTTCCTGCCATGTCAGTTCAATCTGCCTTTAGACAAAGGTTTATGGTTTCAAATGATCCTAAAACTTCTACCAATACTGCCCGTCCGAATACAGCCGGTTCGCATAAGTCCCCTGAGTTTTGGCTTTTCCAAGCCCCAAGGCGATCTCATGTGAATACTCCAGACAATAAGCAGGGGCGGCGGGAATCGAACTCGCAACCTCTGGTTTTGGAGACCAGCGCTCTGCCAATTGAGCTACGCCCCTGTGTAAGTACGGGGCCCGGTCACCCGAACCCCGCACAAGTAACTTTTCTGACGATGCCAACAGGTCTGGCCACCGAACAAATCAAGAGTCAAGAAAATCATTCAAGAATCTTCGTGACAACCCCCGATCCAACGGTTTTGCCGCCTTCACGAATCGCGAAGCGAACGCCATCATCCATTGCAATTGGTACCATCAACTCAACTTCCATTTTGACGTTGTCGCCAGGGGAAACCATTTCGACTCCACCCATCAGTTGTGCTGCACCAGTCACGTCAGTTGTTCTGAAATAGAACTGCGGACGGTAACCTGCAAAAAATGGGGTGTGACGACCACCTTCTTCTTTTGAAAGAACGTAGACTTCGCACTCAAACTTTTTATGCGGCTTAATTGTTCCTGGTTTGGCGAGCACCTGACCTCGTTCAATTGCTTCACGATTAATTCCCCGGAGAAGGCAACCAACGTTGTCACCAGCTTGTCCACTGTCGAGAACTTTTTTGAACATTTCGACACCGGTGACAGTTGTCTTGTCAGCCTTTTCCTTTAAACCAACGATTTCAACTTCATCACCGACGTTTACCACGCCCCGTTCAATTCTACCGGTCGCGACGGTGCCTCGACCTTCAATTGAAAAGACATCCTCGATTGCCATAAGAAAGGGCTTGTCGAGTTCTCGTTCTGGCTCTGGAATATAGGAGTCAACAGCATCAAGAAGGTCTGCGATGCACTTGTTTGCCTCAGGATCAGCAGGACTGTCATAGGCAGGCTTGCTGGCGCCTCGGATAATCGGGATATCGTCGCCAGGGAACCCGTATTTAGTAAGCAGTTCCCGGATTTCCATTTCGACGAGATCGAGTAATTCCGGGTCATCGACCAAGTCAATCTTATTAAGAAAGACAACCAATGCCGGAACACCTACCTGACGTGCCAACAGAATATGTTCACGCGTCTGAGGCATAGGGCCGTCAGCAGCACTCACAACAAGAATGGCACCGTCCATCTGGGCAGCGCCAGTAATCATGTTCTTGACAAAGTCAGCATGCCCTGGGCAGTCAATATGAGCATAGTGACGCTTCTCGGTTTGGTATTCGACGTGACTCACAGCAATGGTCACCGTTTTGGTTTCATCTCGAACGGTTCCGCCCTTTGCAATGTCTGCGTAGCTCTTGGCCTCAGCCAGATCCTTCGCCGCCTGCACGGCGACAAGGGCACCGGTGAGCGTCGTTTTCCCATGGTCAATGTGCCCGATCGTGCCGACGTTCACGTGGGGTTTTGTTCGCTCAAAAGTATCCTTAGCCATGCTCTTTTCCTCGGCCTTTCCTCATTGAAGGGGGAGCAGGTTTTCTTGACCTGCTTGTTGTAAAAAACTTCAAAATTATTCTGTTACGACTACGAACCGCAACAGATTGTATCGTTAAATTCTCAAAAACGGGACATTCTCTTTACAAATTTTAAGAGCCCATTTCGGCAGAGCTGCTGATGGGATTTGAACCCATGACCTCGTCCTTACCAAGGACGCGCTCTACCAACTGAGCTACAGCAGCCTAATTTGCTGTCTGGGCATTGATTATGTACCGAGATATCTCCTTAGTTTTAAACGTTTTGTCGCATCTGGATAGAAGTAAAACCTAATATTTCATGGAATTATCGTATTTCTCGAATCGGATCAGCAAAAAGAGCGGGTGAAGGGAGTCGAACCCTCGTCTTTAGCTTGGAAGGCTATTGCTCTACCATTGAGCTACACCCGCTGTTTTTCATGTCTATATCGGATGTTTCACTACAGCAATTCATTTCACTGGTGTTTCATTGAATTTCTGTTGAGTGGGCACCCATTTTATGTAGTGGGGAGTACAGGATTCGAACCTGTGAAGGCACTGCCATCAGATTTACAGTCTGACCCCTTTGACCGCTCGGGAAACTCCCCTTCGCAAAATGTGGTTGTAAATACTTCTTTTTGCCGATTCCAGGAGGTTCCTTAAGTGGCTGGCCTACCTGTTTTTCTCCTTTAAAGCACCATTTTATTCTTACCGCAATGTTGTATCGACCTCGCCCAATGTGTGGCCGGTTCGGTCGGCAGGCAAAGCCTCCGTCCAGTGTCGGCATCCGAACGACGAACTAGTCCACAAACGGACGTACGTCGAACAGTTTCCATCCGGCTGCGTCGTGAGCTAGCGGCGGGACTTGAACCCGCAACCTGCTGATTACAAATCAGCCGCTCTGCCAATTGAGCTACGCTAGCGGGCCTTTTGGACCGCGAACCGAACAAGTCTACGGATTCACTGGCGACGTGCAAGATGGATGATGGCACGGCAACCACAGGAGTCGTAATCCAAAGAATGAATTCCAACGGTTGGTTTACAAGATGAAATTGTGTTTATCGGGGTATTTCCCACATGCATTTCAGAAGTAAAAAGACTGGTAGAGCACAAATGTGGTTCTCGAAATTGAGTTTTCCCTACGCTTTGTAGGCTCTAGCGACTGTTTCCCAAGACGAACGTTTAGGCAATAGAACCAATTAGCGTTGGGCGTTGAGGCGGCGATACTCAGTCTGTCATCATATGCCTTCTTTATATTCTTTCTTATTTCGGCACCGTTTGCGCAGTGATAGGGCGACATCATATAGTTCGGAATTGGGGTGCCAACCAGATTCGAGGGTGGAATGCATTCAAAAATTGGATCAACGCAAACAACTCGTGAGACATCGTTATCTGTCCAGGAGGTTGTTCTTGTTGACTGTCCCGATGAGGTCGGCCTTATTCACAGGATCACCGGCGTCCTAGCCACTCACCAATGGAATATTGAAAGGAATCAAGAATTTGTTGATGGTGAGGCTTCTCACTTTTTTTTCCGTGCAGAGGTGTCGTCCAAGGCGTGTTGCTCGACGAAAGGCATGAATGACCTTCAAACTGCACTTGCTGATGTGTTGCCCGCCAAAGCAAGTGTCCGTATTGTGTCGCGAGAGCCAAGGCCCATTGTCATTTGTGCGACTCGTGAGCCACACTGTTTAGGCGAGTTACTTTTGCTTGATGCTGTTGGTGAACTACCCGGCAAAATCGTTGCAATAATAAGCAATCACGACACCTTGCGTCAGCTTGTTGAGAGATTTGAGGTGCCTTTTCATTTTTTGCCTCACCACGAAAAAAGTCGGGAAGCCCACGAACAGCAGTTAGTCGAGTTAATTGACACCTATGCCCCCGAGGCCATTGTCCTCGCACGATATATGCGAGTCCTCTCCGATCGTTTTGTTGATCGGTATTCAAAAAAACTCATCAATATTCACCACTCGTTCTTACCAGCCTTTGTGGGAGCGGCACCCTACCACCAGGCGTTTGAACGAGGCGTCAAAGTGATCGGGGCAACAGCTCATTACGTAACGGCAGAGCTCGACGCCGGCCCAATCATTGCCCAAGATGTTATCCCTGTGGATCATACCTTTTCAGCAAAACAGATGGCTCAGGCAGGGCGTGACGTAGAAAAAATTGTGCTCGCAAAAGCAGTGCGACTCGTGCTTGAGGACCGCGTTTTTATGCACAATGGTCGAACCGTAGTATTCTCCTGAAGAAGCGTGAGTAACAGGCTATTTTTCCAGCCTCATAGCTTGTTTCTGAACAAATACACGTGGGTTGTACCTTACTAAGGTTGGTTCAGTGATCGGCTTGAAAAAAAAGACGCCGCCATTGCATCAGACTTTTGGTACATGGTTGTCGGTTGAAGGGTTATAACTACGAGAGATTCGTTTGTTCAGTTTCGATTTTGAATTCAAGAGTCAAACACTTTGGGAAGTGGGTTCGAGTATGCGTTCGCAAGTATTTTTCTGGTTGGTTCTTCTTTCAATGATCTTCGGCTTTTCAGATATAGTTTCAGCCCAAAAAGTATCTGTTGAAGAATTTACCTTGCCGAATGGAATGCAGTTTCTGCTCGTACCCAGAACAGATCAACCAAATGTTGTAAGTGCGGGCTGGGTAGCTCGTGTTGGAAGCGTGAATGAACGTCCAGGGATAACTGGGATCAGCCATTTTTTTGAGCACATGATGTTCAAGGGAACTAATACGATTGGAACACGAAACCCAGATAAGGATCGAACGTTTCGAGTAGAGCAAAAAAAGGTGCGAGACCAGATGAACCAGTTGGTACTGAGTGAACAGTATGAAAGGTATCGAAACGGAGAAATAGATGACCCTTGGGATTCGATAAACGATACACCTCGGCTAAAGAGTTTGCGGACGAAGCTGGACACGCTTATTCGTGCCCAGCAGGGCCGAGGAAAAGCCGGGCCGGCCACTGCAACTATCGTCAAAGACGAATTTGATCAGGTTTACACAAAGGCTGGTGGTAGTGGCATGAATGCCTTTACGAGCTATGACCTGACCTGCTACTTCATCACCGTGCCATCAAATAAAATGGAATTATGGGCGTGGATGGAGAGTGATCGGTTGAATGACAGTGTGTTTCGAGAGTTCTATTCGGAACGAGATGTTGTTCATGAGGAACGACGGCTGCGTACAGACAGCACGCCAACGGGTCGATTTCAAGAGCAATTTAATTCAATGTTTTGGGCTTCGTGCGGATATTCCTGGCCCGTTATTGGCTGGCCAAGCGATCTCAACAGCTACACCTTTGAGCAGGCCCAGGTGTATTGGAATACGTATTATCGCCCCGGTAATCTTTTTGGTGTTGTAGTCGGTGACTTTGATCCAAAGCAAGCAAAGAAGTACATCAAACAGTATTTTTCACGACTTGATCCCGGGAGCAACAAATTGCCACCCGTTGTTACGCTTGAGGTTGAACAATTAGCCGAACAGCGAATGAATGCGATTGGTGATTTTCCGCCAACGATAGAAATTCGTTACCACACTGTGCCAGCTGGTCATGTCGATAGCTACCCTCTCGACATGCTTGCAGAGGTGCTCAATGAGCGAACAGGTCGTCTCTATTCTACGATGGTGGAGGGGCGTGGAATTGCTGCTACAGCATCGGCAAGTTCAGACACGCGAAAGTACGCTGGCCTATTTTCTTTTGACGCAATGACCCGCGGGGATGCGGTCCCAGAGCAACTCGAACAAGCTTGGTATGAAGAGTTGGCAAAGCTGCAGACGGAAGAGTTGTCAGATCGCGAGCTGCGCAAAGTAAAGAATCGTGTTGCAGCATCAAATTATCGTCGACTTGAGAACAATATGTCGCTCCTCATCCAGCTGGCTTTCAGTGAAGCGTTGCTCGATTGGGAAGAGATCAATGAAGGTCCTGCGAAATATGAAGCAGTTACGGCAGATGACATCAAAAGAGTTGCAAAGAGCTATTTCGATGAGACGAATCGTAGTGTTGCAATTTACCGAAGAAACTCGGAACAGGTCGCAGCGAAGGAGGCTGGAAAGTGAATCATCAGGCGTTGAAAAATATAATGTGTATGCGTTCCCTGGCAGGTGTTATTACCGTGATCCTGCTCTGCTTCTCACAAGTCTTTGCTATTCCGCCACGCCCTGAAGCGATTGAATTTCAGCCGCTCGAGTACACACCGCCACGTGCGGCTGATTTTCGCAGAATGCTTTCCGATGGAACGATTGTGTACGTTGCAGAATCTCATGAATTCCCACTCGTCAATGTTTCAATCACTTTCAAAGGTGGAGGTTCACTTGATCCAGCAGCGACCCCCGGGCTTGCTTCTGTAATGACGCGAATGGTTCGTGAGGGTGGGGCAGGTGATATGAGTCCAGCGATGTTTGATGAGACTCTGGATTTTCTTGCAACCGAAATGTCGGTCTCTGCTGGCAACACATTCACAACAGCACGGATGAACTCATTAAGTGGCAATCTTGATGAGAGCCTGGAGCTCTTTGTCACAATGTTGCGAAAGCCAGCTTTTGAAGAACAGCGACTCGAGGTTGTGAAGGCACGGTTGCTTGAGTCATTGAAACAACGGAATGACAATGCTTCATCAATACTGGCTCGTGAGTGGAAAGCTATGCTCTACGGCCGAAACCATTTTGAAGCGAGTCAGCCAACAGCGTTGAGTGTTGAGGCAATCAGTCGAGAGCAGCTTCAGGCAATTCATGAGCGGATTATCCATCCGGGAAATATGATTGTTGCTGTATCTGGTGACTTTGCTGTTGAGGAAATGCTGGAAAAACTCACACAAGCGTTTGATGGCTGGGAACGGGGGGCTGTGGCTCCCGACCCGCAAATGCCAGAAGTAGTCCTTGTTCCGGGCCTTTATCACGTTCAGAAGGAGATTCCGCAGGGAAAAGTGGTGCTTGGGAAGCGAGGAATAGTTCGCGATGACCCAGATGCCATTCCATTGCTTTTACTGAATGAGATTCTTGGTGCCGGTGGCTTCACCAGTCGGCTTATGCAGAAGGTTCGGAGCAATGAAGGTCTGGCGTATTCAGTTCGTTCTATCTTGTCTCAGCGAGTCAATTATCCGGGCGCATTTCAGGCTACATTCGAAAGCAAAAACCCAACGGTAGCACTAGCTACAAAAATTGTTCTCGGTGAGATTGCGCTGATTCGTCAGCAGCCCGTAACTGATGAGGAAATCGAGGTTGCAAAGCAGGGTTTAATTGAGACGTTTCCCCGGCAGTTTGAGAGCAAGCCAACAACACTTCAGGTATTTGTAAATGATGAGTGGACGAATCGGCCCAAAGACTACTGGCGTACCTTTCGTGAAAAAGTCAGAACGGTAACAAAAGACGATTTGCTCAGAGTTGCAAAAAAACACCTTGATCCGTCACAGATGGCAATTCTTGTTGTCGGTGATTGGGAAGCGATTGCACCCGGAGACCTTGAGGGAAGGGCGACGATGAAAGAATTTTTCAGTGGCGAGGTAAAGCACCTCCCCCTTCGAGATCCACTGACGCTTGAGCCCCTTCCGCTTGATTGAACGTAGTGGTGCTTGTGTTGGAAGATGGTTTTGCCAGAACAGAGGCTGGTGCTATGCCTACGCTCCTTGAGAAACTACCGCCGGCTCGGCCAGCAGAACTTCATGCTGCGACGATTGCACAAGAGTTGTCCGGAAATTACATTCTGGCCACTACAGTTGGTCGCGGCCAGGCTGCGATTACACTTGCCGAGACTCGACCAGATGCAGAGGTCAACCTCTGGTTTCATGACCAATACCAGCAGCAGCTGTTGGTCAGTGCGGTGCAGGATTTCCCCGCACAACTCGGCCTGTATTGCGAGGCCGATGCTCCAGCGAGCACTCACGAAGGACAATACGATCTCGCTGTTATCCCTGTTTTCAAATCTGGCGAGGCGGAGTTTACGCGAGACGTGTTGCAGGCGGCTTTTCAAGCATTAGGTGTCGGCGGCCAATTGGTTGCCGCGATTGACAATCCTCAAGACAAGTGGTTGCGATCGCATTTGGCTGCTACCGGTGAGACTGTGCGAGTTCGTCCGGATATCTCAGAAAAGCCGTTAACTGTCTGTTATATCGTACGAAAAACACAACCGTTAAAAAAAGTCAGAGACTTCGAGTGCAAGATAGTGTTCCGTGACCAGGAACGTTTGCTTACCGCGTTGAGCCGCCCGGGTGTTTTTGCACATCGTCGGATTGATCCAGCGGCACGGCATCTACTGAATGCTATCGACCTGGCTGAAGGTGCTCGTGTTCTCGAACTAGGCTGTGGATCAGGTTGCGTCAGTTTGGGTCTCGCAGCGAGACATCCATCAATAGGAATTTATGCGATCGACTCTTCAGCTCGTGCCGTTTCCTGTTTGCGACAGTCGGCAGCAGAAAATAATCTACCGAACATCACGGTTGCCCTCGAGGCTGCGGGGATAGTTCCTGATCCCGGGTGCTATGATCTGGCTATTGCAAATCCGCCCTACTACTCAGATTTTCGCATAGCCGAGATGTTTGTGAACTCAGCCAAAGCTGCGCTTGCACCTGGGGGCACCCTCCTTCTGATCACAAAGCAACCTTCCTGGTATTTAGAACAGTTGCCTCAGGGTTGGAATGACGTAGCACAGGAACTTGTGAAGGGGTACCACATCATTGAGGCAGTCAGAAGACCGTAGCTGCTTTTAAGAATGGAGTCAGCGATTCACGTGGACCACTTTTGCAGGCGGGAAGCCATTGAAATGAGTTGAACTCGCCGCAGAATAGGCACCAATCGTGTTGCTGTAAAGATAATCTCCAATCTTCAGGTCAGGCAGTTGCTCGGCAAGGCTAATTGTATCAAGCGCGTCACACGTAGGTCCGAAGACAGCGCACAGTTGAGTTGGGCCAGCTTTAAAACTCTTCATACGGTAGGTACAGTGGTCGAAAATGATGCCCGAATAGGTGTGGTAAACGCCATCGTCTACGTAGTAGCAGAGCTTGTCATTGCGAACTGCTTTCCCAATAATTTTTGAAACAGCAGATCCTGCAGAGGCAACAAGAAATCTTCCTGGCTCAGCAAGAATTTCGATCGACTTTGGAAACAAACGGTCGAGTTCGTAATTAAGTTTTTTTGCAAGCGTTGCAAACCTGGGCACACTCGCGTCGTACGCGGCAGGGAAACCACCACCAATGTCAAGCAATTGTAAATCGAAACCACGAGATTTTGCTTCTGCAAAAATGCCTGCTGAAAGATGAATTGCCTGAATATAATTCTCAGGATTTGTACACTGGCTTCCTACATGAAATGAGACGCCTTCAACTGTGAGGCCATGATCGTGTGCGCAAGCAATTAACTGGACGGCTTCGCCTGGAAGCGCCCCGAATTTACTTGACAATTCGACCATCGACCCTGTGTTTGGCACCCGAAGCCGAAGAGCGAGTCCTGCGTTTGGCGCGTGCTTTGCAATTTTCTTAACTTCTTCCTCGTTATCAAATGTTACGAGTGGTTTGTAGCGGTCAAGTTCCTGCAGCGTTTCAATGGGCTTAATTGGATTGGCATAAATGATTTTGTCCCAGATAAAATCCTGGCGTTCTTGTGGCGGCAAGTCTTCGATGAAACGATAGACAGTGTGGAATTCCTGCATGCTGGCAACATCGAAACTGCCACCAAGTTTGTAAAACGTTTCTACAACAACGGGATCACTGTTCACTTTAACGGCATAGTACGCCTGAACTCGTGGAAAGTGCTTTCGGAATAACGCGTAGTTTTTCCGTAGTTCCGCATGATCAATAACAAACAAAGGTGTGCCGTGAGTCTTGGCTAGCTGAAGTAAGGTCTTTTTATTCATCCGGATGATGCCTCATGCAGAGCGAGCAGTTCAACCATGTGCAAACAGAAAAAGTTTTTGAATAAATGGGTAATCAGTCTTTATCCTCGGTTTGCAGGAAGTTCTTAAATTGCCAGGGGTCGTCGGGATCAATGTCCGGATTGTTGTGCCCATGGAATGTGACAGAAGTTTTCTTTAGTGGTGTCCAATCTGAACGCACTGAAATAAATTTTCCGAGGTATGGTTTCGCAATATCGAGAACATAGTCGTGCGGTAAATCATCGGGAAGACGTACGCCTTCTTGTGGATTTTCAATCATCCACATGCATGCGGCAACTACGGAAATGGCAACCTGCATCGTGGTTGCATTTTGATGAGGTACAAGTTGCCGCGATTCTTCAATCGACAGGTCACTCCCGCACCACCAAGATGTTAGCGGGTGTCCCATAACCAGAGCACCAAGGATATCTGCTCCGTGTGTGATTTCATCAGTCATGATGCGGGTGCGAGGTTGGAGTTCATAGTTGTAGCCACGAAGCTCCCAAAGACTGGCAATAGCTGCATCGCACGGGCAATAGGCGTAGTGCACCGTGGGGCGATACATTGTTTCACCAGCATTGTCTCGAACAGAGAGTTTTTCAGTAATACTGAAAGCTTCACCGTGTCGAACCACCATGCCTGTGATGGTGTAATCCGGAACCCAACTGGACACGTATGTGTTCATTCCCATGCGGGCTAAACAGATTTGGCTCTTTGGGCCATCCTCGTGTTCGTATGCAAACGGAGGAAGTTCGTTTTCATGAGTGCCCCATCCCATCTCGGCGGTGGTTGTTCCTTCCTCACGGAAGCCCTCGACGCTCCAGGTGTTGACGAATTCGTCAACTTCTTTCGGTGAAGTAGAAATCTGAGTATCACGTTCACTGCAGTGGATTACTTTTACTCCCAGTTCCTTCGCAAGGTAATTGAAGGTGTGTGTTTTTCGATACTGTGCAATCCGTTCGGCCTGTTGGCCGGAAAACTTTTCTTCTTCAAGGCACGCGTCGGCGATATCAAGCAGGGCCTGCTTCGTAAAATGACTGATCAGCCCAGGGTTCGCGCCGTGCTCAAGGACAGCCGTTGGTCCTTGTTCAGTCCACTGTGAGATCATGCGACGAAGGTTCATGTGACGCCAGTAAAGAGTGAGTTGTGTAGGATGAGCATTTTTTGCATGTTCATATGGATCCCAGAGCTCAACGGATGTATTCAGGTAGAGCACGCCGTGGTCATGGCACCAGCTAACAATCTCACAGCAGTCAATGTTCCATGCGAGATCAATGAGCAGATCGCCCTCACCGACATAGCGTTGGAGCACGTTGCCTAAATTATCCGGGCAGACCTTGTCTTGAACGAAGGTGACACCTCGTTCGATCCACGGGCGCAGTGCTTCCTCATCCGGTTCAAAATCAATAATGGTTATATTCGAAGGATCAATTTTTATGTGTTTAAGCAGAATTGGTAGTGTGCAACGAGCAACAAACCCAAAGCCAACGAATAAAATTTTGTTGTCAAATGTGACCATGCGAGAAACCAACTCCTGAGGCAATGCAATACGCGCAAAAGTGTAACGTTCATGAAACCATTGGTTTAGAAATGAACACAAAGTATAACGGTGATTCCGTCGATCAGCGGTGTTGGTAGATTTGCTTGTAAAAAGATGTATCGAAAACTGAATAAACAAACGTTTTAGGTTTATGAATACTTCTTTATGATGCCGTCTGGATATGACACCAGTGCATTCGTTATTTTCTCCCACATTGCCTGAATAAGATCATTGTTTCCAATCACAAACCCTCCCAAGCTGTACTAGAAATAGTCATGACATTTTCGCACGCAATCTGGCTGGCAGTCGGTGGAGGCCTTGGCACACTCTCGCGTGTTCTGGTGATTATGCTAGCCGTTCGTTTGTGTGGCCGTGATTTTCCTTGGGGAACTTTTGTGGTCAACCTGTGTGGTAGTTTTCTGTTTGGATTGATTGTAGCCTTCGGCCGTGGTCGGATGAACGTGCCTGCAGGTCTTGAAACAATATTGTTGGTAGGATTTCTCGGAGGATTTACAACGTATTCGAGTTTTGCATTTCAGTCATACGAGTTGTTTCAAGAGGGGAGGCCGGCCCTTGCCGGGGCTTATATGGTCGGAACAACGATCTCTGGTTTGGCAGCTGTCTGGGTAGGGGTTTTTGCAGGTCGATTCTTTGCCGGATAAATAACATTTTTAGACAGAGAGTACGTTATTTCGGCAGGTTGTGCGTGTCCCATGTGAGGCAATATCGAACAAGTTATTAAGGATGGTGTATGGATTCTTTACGACGGCTTCCTGTTTTATTATGTGTGTTTGTCGGCATGACTGGAGTAACGAAGTACCTTCATGCAAAGGAAGAAAAAAACAAGAACAACGAGTATGTATGGACAACTGACCACATGCAGGTTGGTGTGCGTTGGCAGCCGTTCTCTGGTCGGCCGGAAAACAACAGCTATGACGCACAACGCCCGGTCATTGCCCAAGACAGCAGTTATGTGCAGTTCTGGATGGCGTGGCCAGCAATCGAGCCAACTGAGGCAAACACGGATTATCTCAGCCATCCGTCTGGGTATTTGCAATCAATGGAGCAAGCCGTAGACGCGTGTAAAAAACGAGGGATCAAAGTAGAATTTGTGTTCTTTCATTGCCCAGCGTGGGCTTCTGAGTCCGGTGTGGCTGGCGGTCAACGCCCTCGGCAAGGTGCTTTTCCAGCATTCGTTGGTCGTATTGCAAAACATTTCAAGGGACGTGTTGATTCCTATCAACTGTCTCATGAAGTGAACAATCAAGGCATGATGGAGGGTGCCGACGTTGATTTCCTGATCAATGAAATCTTTATTCGTGGTGCTCGCGCTGTGAGGCAGGTTTATGAACAAGATCCAAAATTACCGGTGCTTATTTCCACATCGGGAATGAGTCCATGTGAAAACTGTGGGCAGATAAAAGGCCTTGCGGTGAAAGGTGGCCGTGGAGTTAATGAACTCTATGACCGCTATGTTGCGAGCGATGATCTGATGAAGGCTGTTGATGCATTGAATTTAAACGTATCGGACCAGAATGATGGATACGGCGGCATGGATGGCAGTTTTGTATCTTCTGTTTGGGGGAACTACGAACTCGTTCGAAACAAATTGGATAAAGCTGGCTATCACCACAAAAGTGTTCTTGCAGCTGAGTCTTGGGTTTCATGGGATGATGGTGGAAGTGCAGTCGACGTCAATGGAGACGGTATCAAAAACGAGAAGGATGCTTTTGCTCGCACACTCACAATCATTGGTAAGTGTATGGAGCGAGGCCTTAACACGATGCAGCTTCCTTGGTCAGATAATTCGAGTGGCTGGGCAATGGGATTAACAAAGAGGCGAGATTACAACGGCCGTATCGCAAAGATTGCGCCAGAACTCGTGATTCCAGCAAGTAATGGTGGTCCAGGTATCGTGACTCAGAAAATCGGGCTTGCCGGAAACGACGAGGGTTTTCAGATTCGACCACTGGAGGGCAATGTTTTTACGGTCGATGATTACATTAACCCACCTGATCCAAATCATCTTCACTATTACATCTGGCGATGGTTTTCTCAGATTGCTGCAGGGCCCGATGAGGTCATTCGTCATGCTGTTGCGGGAGAAGTTGGTAATGATATAGCTGTAACTGGTAGTGGATTTACTGGGAATGAGCGATACCGTATTGCCTCGTACAATCGCACAGAAAAGTCCTTCCGAGTGCTGATCTATGCATCGGGAGCAAATGGCAAGACATTCACGAAAGTCTCAATTCCAAGCACAATTCAAACGGGTCGACATTCTAATACGGGCAAAGGCCTACAGGACTTTCGGGGCGAGGGATTTCATCCTGGTCAGGCTTATCAGATAAAGATTGTTACAAAAAACATGAGTACCGAAGACGGATCTGATGTCCATCGAAAGGCAATCAATTCAGAGCCGAAAATCATTGAAAATGGCGTTCTCACGGCGACTGTTGTTGGGGTTCGACAATTCACGCTCATCGACTTTATTCCTGTAACTCAAGATTAGACGATGTGATCGTAAAGATGTTTGCCTCTGTGAGATCTGTATGATGTCAAAACAAAAAAAGCAACATCGTCACAAGCAGAAAGCCAGCGTCGTTCCCTCGTTGGGGAATCTGGATGGTGTGCTTTCTTCGAGTGAACAAGTCGTGTTGACAGAGGCACTTCGAGCACGACCACCAAAAGCCATTCGGATACGGTTGCCGCAAGCACATGGGCCAGCGGAAGAAGGGCTTCTTCCGTTTTCTTCAGAATCAGTACCATGGTATCCGGCAGGTTTTTTTTGTAGTGAAACACATCAGCCAGGGCGCTTCCTTGAACATGCTGCTGGTGCATATTTTATTCAGGATGCAGGATCCATGTTGGCCCTCCGTCTTCTCGATGTCCAGCCGCATGAGTGGATTGCAGATGTGTGTGCGGCCCCAGGTGGGAAGGCTTCAGCAATTCTCGAACAGGTAGGGCCAGGCAGTGGATTTCTGTTGGCGAATGAACCAATTCGAGGTCGACTCCCAGCTCTTGACTTCAATCTTGCACGAGTTGGTTTTCCTCGTTACTGCATCACATCAAAAGATCCTGAACGGTTGGATCCCCAGTGGACAAAACAGTTTGACGCTGTGCTTGTTGACGCTCCCTGTACCGGCCAAATGCTCGTTGGGAAGGGGAAGCAGTCTTTTGCAGCTTTTACAGAGTCTCAAGTGACCCATTCTGCAGCGAGACAACAGCGGATAGTTTCAGCAGCGGCGCAACTTGTACGACCCGGTGGCCGACTCGTTTACTCCACATGCACGTTTGCACCAGACGAAAATGAAGATGTCATCGAGACTTTTCTTGCTACACATGATGGCTGGTGTGTGGAAACAGTTTCTGATTTGCAACCATGGCAGACTCCACGTTCACCAGGCGGATATCGCTTGTATCCGCATCGTGATCGATGTGCAGGGGCTTACGCCGTTCGCTTGCGTTTGATGGGGGAACCGATCGTGAATCAGATACATTCAAGTATGAAGGAGATGAAAGAAGATCTTTTGGTAGTAGGTGAAGACACTGTTGGTAGCACGCGTGGTGGATATAGGATTCAACAGGCGAACCATGTGACAGAATTGCCAAAGGACATCGAGCGACGTCTTGAGGTGCCATGCGGAAAACATAGTGAAATCGCCTATCGACCCGCTAAACAGTGGCTTCCGTCACATGCGATTGCTTTGCGGAGGGATAAGTATTGGAGGCCCTGCGCAACGCATGAACTAAGTGATCGTGAAGCGCAAAACTTCTTCCAAGGCTTGTCTCTTCCAGCCGGCCCACTTGGTTGGGTTGTTGCAACATGGCGAGGCCATCCGCTTGGTTGGCTTCGTGGCAACAAAGAACGCCTCAATAATCGCCTGCCAGCATCAGCAAGGCTTGGTTTTGTTCCAGTGTCAAGTTCTTTGACTCAAGAAAACCTCTAGAACTCATTCATTAGTCCATGCACTTTCCTAATCGGCCTGTATTTGCTCAGATGTTTTTCTGTCAGGTCTTGAAAGGGAAGAGCCCAAAAATGAGTTCCGTTGTTGTATTTTTTTTTGATTACTCATGAACCGTGTTGTGGTAGGGAGTCTCGAATGAAACTTTTCTGTCGTGTGTTGCTCTGTACGTTACTGTGTGCTGGAACCAGTTTTTCAGCCTCTCAAAGCGCAGCTGCCAGACTGAATGTCGTGCTTATTGTTGCTGATGACTTGGGGTGGGGAGAGCTTGGTTGTTACGGTCAGCAAAAGATTCCGACTCCAAACATTGATCGCCTTGCTGTTTCTGGTCAACGATTTACCCAGTTTTATTCTGGTGCGCCAGTGTGTGCGCCATCAAGATGTGTTCTTATGACTGGCCTCCATTTGGGCCATACTGAAATTCGTGGCAATCGGCAGGCGAAAACAGCCTTTCCTGAATTTGATGAGGGCCAATATCCCATTCGGTCTGAAACGATTACGTTTCCTGAATTATTGCAAAATGCTGGGTATGCAACCGGCGCAATGGGGAAGTGGGGACTTGGACCTGTTGGTAGTACCGGTGACCCGAATAACCAAGGATTTGATCTTTTTTTTGGATACAACTGCCAAGCAGTTGCACATAGTTTCTATCCCGAGAGTCTCTGGCGGAATGCTGACAAAGTACACCTGAACGATCATCCGATTCCGGGCCATAAAAAACAGCCCGAAGGTGAAGTTCGAATGGAAGACTGGATTGCTGAGACTTATGCATCCCGGCCAATTGTTGCCGAGGCAGAACAATTCATACACGACCATGCTGAAAAACCGTTTTTTCTTTACTGTCCATTTACGGAGCCACATGTAGCGATGCATCCACCCGTCGAAACGGTGAATCGGTTTCCGGAGTCTTGGGACGACACACCATATCGTGGCGGGAATGCATATCTCCCACACCCGCGGCCGCGAGCTGGGTACGCAGCAATGATTGCTGAGCTCGATGACCATGTTGGGCGGGTAGTCACAGCAGTGAACAAAGCGGGACTCATGGACCGAACCGTCATAATTTTCACAAGTGACAACGGCACCACACACGAGGGTCGCGGTGAGCCGAGCTTGCATATAGGTGGTGTCGATGCCTCCTTCTTTGACAGTACGTTGAACTTGCGTGGTTACAAAGGAAGTGTCTACGAGGGAGGTTTACGAGTGCCGTGCATCGTAAGGCTTCCAGGAGACGCTGGGGCCGGTCGAATTATTGATGCCCCGGCCTGGTTCCCAGATATTTTTCCGACAGTGTGCGATATCGTTGGAATTCAGAAACCCGACCGCCTTGATGGTGTTTCCTTGTGGCATCTTTTAAAGAACAAGACATCTCTCGGTCCTCGTCCTTCACCGCTCCTCTGGATCTTTCCGGAATATGGAGGACAGATGGCGGTTCGGCTTGGTGACATGAAGGCAGTGCGCAGGAACCTGAAGAAAAAAAAGTCAGAGTCCACTCCTTGGGAAGTCTATGACTTGGCAACTGATCCTGGTGAGACCACTGATCTCGCTGAAAAGCGACCAGATGTTGTTGCTGCAGCCGTTGAGGTCTTACTTCAACAGACCTCAGCGAACTCAGTGTTTCCAATGCCGAAGCCAGAAATTTGAGTACGGTATGCGTAAAAAAATGAGTAGTAGCCAAGCAGATTTATTAAGTCAGCTGTTACTTTATGATTGCGGGCTGACGGATATTGAGTCACCACTAGGATTCGTGCAATCAAAACTGAGTGTAATCTTGTAAAAATCAGTAGCATGAATGGATTCTACCCAGCCACGCCTCTTCGAAGGATTTTTGTGCGCAAACAGGTGATAATTCATTTCGAATAAATTCTGAGGCGTTGTTGGCAACGGACATCGCTTTTTCAGGGTGCTTTCGTAAGAAATCTACAATCTCGGAGAGCGTTTCACGGTTGGCATATAAAAAGTGTTTTCCTTCTTCAATATTTTTATGCCAATACTCAACCCACTTTGTCTCAAATCGAATTGGTACACACCCGAACGCTCCGATTAGCCAAAACCTGTGCCATGAAGAGGTGTTTCCATCAATATCTAACAGGTAGCGATGCTTGTTCAGTGTCTTCGTTGGATCTTTCTCTGCACACAAACCTTGTGACTTGAGTGTGGTGAGAAAAGTAGGTGGTGTTTGTGGGAAGTCCGTTAAACCGCAGTCAGAGTTTATGATTTTCTTTGCGGCAATACATGCTGCAACGCGTGAGTTGTCAAAGGATTGCAAGGTCCCAGTAAGAGCGCCCCGAAAGTACAGCGAGTCTTGTTTACGTTCCCACTCGATGGAACGCCATGCACGGCGAGTTCTTTTAAGCAAAAATGGATTTGGTATCAGGTCGTGAGGGTCACTGAATAATTTTGCAAACCGAAATGTATTTTCTGGCACCGAAGCATCTGTACAGTCACTTACGTCAACAGGTATATCGCTGAATTCTATTTTTGGAGAGTGCCTGATTAATCGCCCTAATGCATTTGCTATATTCCGCCATCGATAAGAAAGGTCGTTGTAAGTGTTCTCACTTGTAAAAGTGAGTAGGAGACGTTTTTCATGCGAAAGTTGTGAATAGGTCCACCGAATGACTGAAGGGTGCTGAGCCCATTCGGATTCTTCAAACCGAATACTTATCGGATAGCGAAATACGTATCGCCAACGGCGGGGATGTAACACCGTATCGAAGGCCGTGAGCGGCTTCCAAAAACCAATTTTTTCGAAATTTGTGCTCATCAGCGAGTTTTTCAAGAATCTTTCTGGGCAAGTACAGCCGGAGGTGTTTTAACCAATGGTGGCTCAAGTAGGTAATGTTTTCTGTAAGTTAAGGATTCATTCGGTATGTCAGGACATTGACGGCCTCATTTCGTGTTCGCCGCATACGATGGAAGTTTTATGCCCTGTTGGTGCAACTGCTTTTCTGCCTGTTCCTGCCATCCTCGATTTGCGGCGGGGCTTGCGGGGCTGGGGTGTAGAATCGTACCGATGGCTCTGTCGGTTTTACCTAGTGCAGCCAAAGCTCTGCCTTCAGCAAATTTTCCTATGCCAATGATACATTTTGGCTGACACCATGTCACGAGCCGTCGCAGTGCTTCATCACATGCCAGAAAGAGTGGTTCACGCTCTTGGGGAGAAAGTTTGTCTGGTGTGCGGTTGCGACCAGATTCTTCCATAAAGACAAGCGGGCAGTAGTTTGCAATGAAAAATCGCTTGTTGAATGTTGATGCCTTTCTAAAACGATTTTGAACCCAGCTCCAAAGTCGTCGACCACTCACCTCACTTCGTTTACACGCAAAGCCATTGATCGGTCGTTTTGGATGAACAATGGGGGGCTGGTTAACGGCTTCATCAATTCCGAGAAAGTCACGCACCAAAGAAACTTCTCCAAATGGCACACCTGTTTGTGCCATACCCCATGGACCAGGATTCATGCCAAGGAATAATGCATCAAGCCCTTGCTTTGCATGTCGCTTGAGATACACCTCGTGTGGTTTACGCGCATAAATAAGTGGATTGTAAACACAGTCGATTGGAGCTGAAAATTGAAGCGAATCAACTTCACGGGCGAGCCATCTGGAAATACGTATAGGAGACATGGGAACAGCTGTGGTGATATGAATCAAGAAGGGTGTTGCTATCAATCTTTCATTGTTAGACCAGGTGCTCGCACCTGATACTTCATGTGCTACTGAGAGTTAAGCGAGAAGATTAATTTAGATTTTGAAATTTCTACGTCTGAGATCGATGTTGGCAGACTACGAAATCGCTTCACCAGTAACAATTTCAACGATTCTCCAATCAAGCCATCGCATGTCTGGATCATCCCCTTTTTTACTAACAAAGCCGACATGGCCTCCATAATTGGTGGTCACCAACTGGACGTTTTCTGGATAGGTTATTTGATCACTCGAGAACATCTCAAAAGGCACGAAGGGATCATCTTGTGCGGTGATGATGGTGGTGGGTATACGAATGGCGGGAATAACTTTCGCAGAGCTTGCTGCCACATAGTATTCACGAGCATCACGGTAGCCGATTGCCGGTGCAGTAAACCAGTTGTCGAAGCCTTCGAGTGTTCGTGGTCGTGGGCCATGTGGAGGACGGTAGGCGTCTGGACGGACACGTAACCATTGTTCGTGGTGTTTTAAAAGCATCCTCGTGAAATGGCGATCATAGACACGATTGCGTCGGTTGCTGATGGATTCAATGCCAGCGATTAGATCGATGGGAGGATTGACGGCAACGGCGCGTTGTACCATTTTGGGAATGTTATCTGGGGACTCTCCTAGGTATTTCAGTAAGACATTTCCAGAAAGAGATACTCCAAACAATGTGATATCGGGAGAGAGTTCACTTGTGTTTTTGCAGCATTGTTCAATGACGGCATGAACCACAGCACCGAGGTCTTCGGAGCAACCTGCGTGATAGGGGTGGCGAGCCCACTCAATGCCCGCACCACAGCTACGCATATCCCAGCGAAATACACGAACTCCCCGAGCCGTTAGCTTTTCCGTCAGGCGGACGAGAAGTGGTGTACGGTGATGATCGGTAAGGCCATGGGAAAGAATGGCTACTTTTCCACCAGTAACCCATTCTTTCGGGCAATCTTCATGAACGGCAATTGCATCACCGTCAGATAATCTGACTCTATGTAGCTTGGCTTTGTGGTCGGCAAGTTTCTGGGGCACCACGGTTGGCAGAATAGTTTGCAAGTGAGGGTTTTTCATCCACCATGGTGGTCTGAAAGAAGTACCGGTCTGGTTTGAGTTCATGCTGAGGGTAGTCTGTCATCCCGGAAGATTATGAGACAGTTCGTGTAGAGGTGTAATGCAATTGAAAGTACCGCAGCAACTTTTCTAAAGACAGCTGGAACTACTTCAGTACAAGGTTTTCCAAAGACTGGGGTGATATCTTGATCCTGCATCAAGATCGAATCCTGATACCAAAAAAGACGTTTGTTACGTGCTGGCTACAAAGAATACACCAACGGTTGGGCGGTGTAAATTCATCGTCTCGGTCACGTGCCAGAAATCATTTCAGGGGAAGATAACTCGTTACCACTCTGTTGAGTTGACCGCATTACCACTCAATAGCTACCCGCCGTTGCCGCTCATCGAGCCACAAGAAAATCAGAAACAACATCAGCGAAGCCTTTCGCACTCGGCACTGACAAGTCGAATATAAAAGTTCTATTCGCCTGCTTTGGATGTTTTACTATGAGCTTCTCCGACTGTAATAGTTCAACTATTTGCGTTGCCGCCAAGTTGTTTGTGATCCAATCGCCTTGCCAGCCTTTTGCTTTACCGACGGCCTCAAAGAATTTGCCAACCGGCATGGATTCAGTCCGTAAGAATACTGCGCACTGATCTGGCTCAATTGATCCTCTTTCGGAATCCTCAGTCGTGCCACTGAATTCACCTGTTTGAAAACCAAAAACCGGGTATTGCTTGTCATCAACCACAACTTTAGAAACACAAATGTAAGCCGTTCCGATAGTTCCAGGAACCTCCCAGGCTACACATTCAGTTTCCTCACCAGTGATCGCATTAAGAGTTGAGTAATAAAAAGGTCGAGAGTTTTCTGAGTCGACATTCACTTCTTGATTGTCATGACTGCTCATAACGAGCCAGCATGCTGGCACCCACAAGCACGCCATGCCCACGGCAACTACCCGTAGCAATTGTTTTTTATTTGTCCAAATCATGACTCACCTCAAATGATGTGATAACGGAAGAAATTTTAAAATAATGCCTCAGAGAACTCAATGATTGGGTGACCAAAATCTAGTGTTCTGAAGCCGTTTATTTTATTCAAACAGAATCACCTGTATTTATGTCATGTCTGGACAAAGGTTGTGCCAATTTTATGGCCTCATTTTCCTCTGATCTTCTCAGCGTGAATAATCCGCGAGGCTCGACATGAATGCCAGGTTGTCTCGGCAGGCTCAATTCCACACTTATTCGTTAGATTCTTGAGAAGGATTAAGTGCCACAAGCCTTTCGGGTAACAGTCCCTCGCGTGCTGCTGTATCGGAGAAAAGGCGATTGATATCAACTATGATGTGCTGCACGTACTTTTTGGTAGCTGCCACTTTCTTGCTGCCGTGCATCGACTGCATTGGCGTGGTCGCCATTGTCCTTCTTGCTTCTCACAGCAGTCGCGGATCGAATTTAATCACGGTAATTCTTGCGTAAAGTCCCAAGTAAACCACAACACGCCGCAATAAATATTAACGCCATAAGATCCTCTGCCTCTTGTATTGCCGAACAAAGTAAATCTGCCACATAGACCAAGGTCGTGCCGGAAAAATTTGATGCTGACTAAATACTTTTTTTTGCGTGAGGAATCTCCTGGAAGTTTGTGGTTGTTGTCGAACATGCGATGAGAATTATCTTGTTGTTTTTGTCGCCTTGTTTGCTCCCTGGTTTGCCGAGAACAAATTCACAACTTTTGATCGCAGGTGCCCACGTTTGTGCAATTGTGGCTTTGGCAGCGTGACATGTTAACGGGAACCCATTTTTACCCTCGAGTATCTTTGGTCATCGGGAACAGAAGCGGGAACATTCCGATTTCCATAAACCAAATCAGATCCCGGATGGCACACCCACAGAATGCAGGTGGTGCGGTTCGTGCCTTGTTCGATCGGTTTATAGCAACCGCGGCAAACAGTCGGGGCGACATGATTCGAACATGCGACCTCTTGGTCCCAAACCAAGCGCTCTACCAGGCTGAGCTACGCCCCGAATGTGGCTCCTATTCAGAAACCGCCGAAGAGTCTCAGAGTATAGCCAAGACTCATAAATGCCAGAGTAGTAAGAAGAAATCCCGGGAACAAGGCACGTTTTTAGTCTTTGAGGAACTCCAGCAGGCGTTCGAATTCCTCTGGACTGCCAAATGGGATAACAATTCTTCCTGCTCCTTTACTGTTTGCGTGAATCACGACTTTAGTGCCAACAGCCCTTCGAAGTTCATTTTCGAGTGAGACAATTTGGCTCGAACGGCGTGAAGCTGGACGCCCTGGCTTCCTTTTCGATGCTGTTGTTCCAGAGGCTTGTGGATCATGCACAGCAGCGGTTGAAGAACCCGTGATCTCTTCAACCTCATCAGCCCGGAGTATTTCCTGAATTTCGCTTTCAACAGCACGAACAGAGAGCCCTTGTGTTACAACTTTTTCAGCAAGCGTCACCTGTTCGTGTTCATCACCCAAAGGCAAAAGGGCTCTGGCATGGCCCATTGAAATTTTACCGGCACGAAGTTTCTGTTGAACAACTTCTGGTAATTCCAGCAAACGAATTAAGTTGGCGACCGTCGAACGATCGACCGACAGCCTTTTCGCGAGTTCCTCTTGGGTGCCACCCCATGTAGAGAGGTATTGCTTAAAGCTAGTTGCCTTTTCAAGAGGGTCAAGATCACGACGCTGGAGGTTTTCTACGATTGCAATCTCGGACATCTGCCGGTCGTCAACTTCGAGCAAACGCACCGGAACTTTTCCCCAGCCCAAGCGACGTGCTGCTGCCAAACGACGCTGGCCAGCGATCAATTGATATCGATCATCTTTCGATCGCACAACAATTGGCTGAACAAGTCCATGCTCTTCAAGGCTACTTGCCAGATCAATGAGGTCATCTGCTGACATTTCACTGCGAGGTTGCCAAGGATTCGGATCAATGGAAGCAGTTGAAATTTCACTCGCAGGAAGTTCAGCGGCAGCTTGTTCGAGGTCTTCAGCCTTATGTAGGATGAGTTGTGCAGCTGCTGATCGCGAACGATCAGGGGTTTCTGGCTGGCTAGCCAACGCTCCTGTACCGTCAGTTGGTGGTGCCGACTGATCCATCCCAGCTCTGCCCAGAAGTGCTTCCAGACCCCGCCCTAGCCGTCGTTCTCTACTCACAGTCGCGTACCTCCATGCACAATTCTGTATACGCCCGTGCTCCCAGAGAGCGTGGTGCGTAGTCGAGTACGCTCAACGCGTGACTCGGTGCTTCTGATACAGTGACATCCCGTGGGATGACTGTGTCAAAAACAATCTCACCAAAAAATTCTCGAACTTCTCGTTCAACCTCAGTGGTCAGTTCCAGGTTGGCGTCATGCATCGTCAGCACAATGCCACTAAAGGAAAGCCGGCCAGGCTGATCGGCCATAACATCTCGAATTACCTCAATCATCTGTGTCAGTCCCTCAAGTGCGAAATACTCACATTGGATAGGCATGAGTACTTCAGTTGAACCGGCAAGTGCTGTACGAGTGAGTTCCCCCAATGAAGGGGGGCAGTCAATGAGACAGTAGTCCCAGGCATTCAGCCCGCATGAAAGATGATTTGAGAGAACCATTGATCCAGCGCGTGCCTGCTCCGCAATCCGCTCCACATCACGAACACTCCGACTGCCTGGAAGGAGCGACAGGTTTGTGACTGCTGTACTCACAACGTTTTCGCCCAGAGCTGCCTCCGATACCAGCGGGTGTGTCTTCGCTGGAACACCACCGAGTCCAGTCGTTGCATTGCACTGGGGATCGAGATCGACCAGCAGTGTCTGCATACCCGCCTTGGCAAGTCCGGCTGCTACGTTCGAAGCAGTCGTTGTCTTCCCGACGCCACCCTTTTGATTTGCTACACACACAATCCGGCCCATCCGCGTATTCCTACAAATGATTTCGCAACGCACAACACGTGCTTTCGGTGTATCGGCACGAACCGGTGGGTTCGTCATCATCGGACTTCCGTGGGCGGTGTTTCACGTGAAACCGACGAACTTTGCGCAGACTACGAGCCTTACCTGTTTCACGTGAAACGACCTGTCTTTACGAAACTCGTCGCTGTGTACTGGTTGAATCGAGTATCAAAAAAAGGAGTGAAACAATACCAAACCCACTGAGTAGGAGAAGCTAAAAGATTCGATAGCCGGGCGGCAGCATTTCTCAATCGTGGGATGAGTGATGGTCCGGTACCGGCCTCCTTGGAAGGAATGTAAGCGAACTGCCCACGGTCTTTTGTCATGGCTGTAGTGACATCAGCGCTGAAGCGTATCGGGCATTGAGGCTTTGGCAGCGAAAGCTCTGGTAAGAACCAATTGCCTGTCCACAGTCCCTGTTCTTTTTAGGAGCGATTCAGCCTCGTAAGACTTGTTCATAAGTCGTAGAGGCGAATACCTCAGGATGATTCTCTCCGTGGATTAATTGCCAGAGGTGTGTGAACTCTCTTGTGCCGTCGTGATCTGGTTCACCGAATAGTGCTTCTTTGGGAATGGCTTGAGTGATTTCACCTTCTCTGACAGCCTGACAAGGAAGGAATGAAGAGTAGTCTGGTTGGTCACCAGAGGGGCTTGGAGTATTGCCATATTCCTTTGGTGTGATGCGATACTGCTTTTCGGTGACGTTACCAGGTTTGATTTCAAATGGGTTGGCGTGCAGTGCCCCGGCAGGGCGTGGTCCTTTTGGTCAAACGTCAAGAAGGGGTTGTGTATTATGCAACCAGACACTGGACATCGCGTTGTTGGAGGGAAATTCAATTCCGTATATCGATTCAGTCCAATGGTGTTTCACATGAAACACCATTGGAATCGCTGTCCATAAAAAGAAAAAGGCTGCAGAATGATGGAACACCCTGCAGCCTTTTCGGAAAGTATTCTTGAGGTTTTTAGTATCGGTAATAGTCCGGCTTAAATGGGCCATCAACTGACACGTTGATATAGTCAGCTTGTTCACTGGTAAGCCGGGTCAATTTGACGCCGAGCTTTTCTAGGTGAAGACGGGCCACTTCCTCATCCAACTTCTTGGGGATCATATGCACGTCAACAGAGTAGTGGTCTGTCTCACGGTTTGACCAAAGTTCCATCTGTGCAAGCACCTGATTCGTAAAGGATGTGCTCATCACAAAACTTGGGTGTCCAGTCGCGCAGCCTAGATTCACGAGGCGACCCTTTGCAAGAATAATGACACTTCGACCATTCCCACTGAACGTATACCGATCAACCGCACCAATGTCGGCAGCTTTGATTTCGTCCTTTGAAACCTTGCCATCAGCAACTTGCTGTTCGAGCCAAGCGACATCTATTTCTGTGTCGAAATGCCCAATATTGCAAAGAATTGCATCATTCGGCATGTGCTCGATGTGCTCGCCAAGAATGATATCCTTGTTACCAGTGGTGGTGACAAATAGGTTCCCTTCTTTGCAGGCATCTTCCATGGTGACAACTTCAAAGCCTTCCATAGCAGCTTGGAGGGCATTGATCGGATCGATCTCAGTCACGATGACACGGCATCCGTAGCTCTTCAGGCTGGCAGCACATCCTTTGCCAACATCACCATATCCACAGACAACAGCGACTTTGCCAGCAAGCATAATGTCCGTTGCCCGTTTGACTCCGTCCGCGAGGGACTCACGGCAGCCATAGAGGTTGTCGAACTTACTTTTTGTAGCGCTGTCATTGACGTTAATTGCTGGGACTTGAAGGGCACCAGTTTTGTTCAGCACCTCGAGGCGATGGATTCCAGCTGTTGTTTCCTCACTGACACCGTAGATGTTTGTAAGAAGTTCAGGAAATTGCTCGTGAACCATGGCAGTAAGGTCCCCACCATCATCGAGAATCATGTTCAGTGGCTTCCCTGAAGGAAACATAAGGGTCTGCTCGATACACCACTCAAATTCTTCATCAGACTCGCCCTTCCAGGCGTAGACGGGTATTCCTGCAGCGGCGATTGCGGCAGCAGCATGATCTTGGGTGCTGAAGATATTGCAACTGCTCCATGTGACCTCAGCGCCTAATTCAATGAGAGTCTCAATGAGCACAGCGGTCTGAATTGTCATGTGGAGACATCCAGCAATTCGAGCGCCAGCGAGTGGTTTCGATTTACCGTACTTTTCGCGGAGGGCCATGAGCCCAGGCATTTCATTTTCAGCGAGTGTGATCTCTTTACGGCCCCATTCGGCCAGAGACATGTCAGCAACTTTGTATGGCAGGCGGGTATCAACTTGAGCCACAGGAACCTCCTCAGGCATTGTTAGACGGAATGGCAGGTAACAATTCTGCTCTATATTCAACTCATGTAACCGCCCAAATTGTAACGCTTTAACGCAGTGCGCACAGGCCGAATCTCTCTATGGTCGATGAGATCGCACGAACCGGCGAATAGGTAGGTTTAGGAAAAGCAACGATTAACGGGACTATAGGGAGGCCAGTGCTTAGGTCTTGGTCTGCTCAGAAAATGCTCGTTTGGCCGCTTCAACGAATCGTCTGACCAAATTGGGATTCTTGTGGCCTGGTGATGACTCGACACCGCTTGCGGTATCAACGGCGATAGCCTGTGTTGTCTGTATCGCAGCCGTGACATTGTCAGGTGTGAGTCCGCCAGCAAGCGTGATCGGAACTGGAAGGTTCGGTACATCTGCAACGGCCTCCCAATCGACGGTCTGCCCGGTCCCACCAAGTGCACCGGGATTGGCACCACGTGAAACACCAGCATCAAGTAATGCCATCGCCGGACGGCAACCACACGCGGCGGCTGCATCAATCCATTGACGAGCGGTTGCTAATCGGTCTGGGTCTATAGATGGCTTCTCAAGTCGTACCACCCGTATGACCGGGTATGGTCTCAATTCATCACAACGCCAGGGAGGGTCGCTTTTCTCTGGTGGTCCATCAAAGAGACCATGAAGTTGGATCGCATCAAGACCAATCTGTTTTGCGAACGAAAGCATTTCACTTGAAGGCCGTCCCACAAAAACACCAATTCGAAGAATCTCATCGGGTAGGTTTTGGGAAATTTCAGTCGCTCGCTTAACATCGAGGCAGCGCGGAGAGCCCGTAATAAAATTCAAGCCAATAGCATCAGCTCCTGAAGCAGAGATCATCATGGCGTCCTCTACTGAGGTAACCCCGCATATTTTGACCTGAAACATAAAATTCCTCGTATTCATCAACAGCATTGCAGTGCTGTTGAACTGCAATGATCCGCAGATTCCGCGTGGGTCTCCCCAGCCGAGTCGATTCACCCAACCGGAAAAGTCTATGCGTTGAGCCAACGGTACAGGAAGACACCAGATTCAGCCGACAATACTTCAGTGCAATCAGGCCCTTCGTGCTCTCAGTAGCTCGTCACCTTATTCGAACGTGTCGAGCCCATCCTCGCAACTATATATATGTCATCACCGAAAAGTTTTTATCACCTAGCGAGTCGTCCTTTTATGACTGTTCCTCGCGTGGGCTCCTTTCATCCTTCTCCGGATGCCACCAAGGCAATTGATGGATTACTTCGTGTTGTGAAACGGGCTGAAGGCATTGGCCTGCTTGTTGGCCCAACAGGATGCGGAAAATCTCTTCTTTTGTCGTGTCTTCGTGAACGCCTTGAGAGCGACTATGCTGTGGCGATTCTTTCTGGAGCACGTATTTGTACTCGACGCGGATTATGGCAGTCGATTTTGTCAGATCTTGATGAAGCCTATCGTGGCCTCGATGAAGAAGAGTTGCGGATTGGACTCGTTGACCGCATTCGTGGGCTTGCTGCGACAGGTTCGGGTCTGGTTGTCCTTGTAGACGAATCACACACTCTTCCACGTCGACTTTTAGAAGAGTTGCGATTGCTCACTGGGGTTGTGACTGCGTACCCTGCAGTCCACCTCGTGCTTGCAGGTACAATCCGCCTCGAGGAAATGTTGGGAGAGCCTGATTTAGAGGGAATTGCGCAGCGAATAGCGGTGCGTGGGTACTTGGAGGCACTCGACTATGAAGAAACATGTCGATATGTTCGCACGCAGATGTACTGTGCTGGGCTCGATTGGGATACAAAGTTTGAGCCGGAGTGTGACGCGGTAGTGTTTTCACTTACAGAGGGTGTTCCACGACTCATCAATCAACTCTGTGATCAGGCCATGCGGTTGGCCGAGCAGAGGAATGCAGACCAAGCCGGCAAACATGACCTCGCATCTGCGTGGGAAGAAATTCAATGCCTTCCCGCACCAGCGTCATTGCAAAGTGAAATATCAGGCACGAGCATACGCTCTGATACCGATGAGTTGGAGCAATCCGGTGCACCATGTTCTGCCGAAGCAGATTATGCTGATGAAGAGGTAGTTGAGGAAAGCTGCTTCGGGAATGACGCGGAGTCAGCGGTCATTGAGTTCGGAACTCTTGAGGAAGATTGCCACTCAGATGACCGGCAAATGGAAAGAGATGTATCAGCTGACAGTACGACTCTATCTTTTGCAGAAGGATTTTCTGCTGAGAGCCATACACCTCAGGAAAAAATTGAAGAACAGCAGTGGGACGAGGCCGAACCGTCTTCTGTTGGCTTTGAAGAATCTCAGCGAGCTACGGAGTTTGCCGTCGAAGCTTTGATCAAAGAGGCACAGCAGGGGCTTGAAAAGTATTCCTGTGTAGATGAGGAAAGAAAGCAAACATCACCTTTCCCGGAAGATGATTTGTGCCTTGGGTCCGATGTAGAGCTCGTGTTCGATCCACCGTTCGATTCAGATGCTGAAGCAAAACGTCCAGACCCGTTTGCAGAATGTTTCGCAGAAGAAGAAGAGGTTGTTGAGCGTTTCGTTATGGAAGGCCCAGATGATTTTCACCGTCATTTGCATGTTGCCAGTCGAGAGGGCCAGTCAATTAATCGACGGATTTCAAATTTGTCCGTAAGCGATCCACTTGAAAAGAAGCAAAATAACGTTGCAGCAAAAGAGAACGCAGCACCCCCATCAGCTTCTCTTGAAACGACTAAGCATAGTGAGGAACAGCATGCCCAAGACGGATTAGATGATTCAGATATGGTCGTCATTGAGGAGGATCGGTATCCTGATCCAAATAGTACGAATTCAAACGTTGCTGCTGTACGACTCGGAGACTACTCACGGCTTTTTGCACGCCTTCGCCGAGGCGGACAGATGGAGTCGTCAAGTTAGTAGGATTCATTACAGCGACTGATAGACGGTGACCGGGAACGCTTAAATGAATCCGTCTTTTTTGTGTCAGTTGCTTGGCGGAACATGGCCTGTTTTCGTCCACAGGGCCATTGTTTCTCGTGAGCCATCCAACTTGCTGGCACTTGACGTACCATCTTGAATACAACGGCAGTGATCATTTTGCCGGGTCGCTACTCCTGCTCTTTGATGAGTGAGGCTCCGACGCGACCTTTTTTGCCTGTGGTGATGCTTGTGTGTTCATGAAGGAGGCGTTCGTGAAAAATCATAAACCATGCATTGGTATCCTCACCAGCGGAGGTGATTGTCCGGGGCTCAATGCGGTTATCCGAGCAACTGTCCTGTCTTCCGAACGTCTTGGCTTTTCATGTATTGGTTTTCTGCGTGGGTACGAAGGACTTGTTGATCCAGTTGAATACATGCCACTAACACCGGCGAATACAAGTGGCATCCTCACTCAGGGTGGGACGATTCTTGGCTCAACAAATCGAGGTCGATTTGCAGCAACTACTGGTGAAGATAATCGTTTGTCCATTGACCCAGATTTGTTGGCCGGTGTTGCTCAGACTGTTCGTCAACTCGATGTTTGTGGCTTGATCTGTATCGGAGGAGATGGCTCACTTGCAATTGCAGATCAGTTTCATCAGTTCGGAATACCGGTAGTTGGAGTCCCAAAAACAATCGATAACGACCTTGGTGCAACTGCATTTACGTTTGGTTTTGATTCTGCTGTATCAGCGGCGACTGACGCCTTAGACAGGTTACGAACAACTGCAGCGAGTCACGAACGAATTATGGTGCTCGAGGTGATGGGTCGTCATGCCGGGTGGATCGCACTGCATGCTGGGCTTGCCGGGGGAGCCGATGTGATTTTAGTCCCCGAAATTTCATGGACCTTCGAGAGCGTCTGTCGGAAAATCATGGATCGTGAATCAGTAGGTCGGCGGGACTCGTTGCTCGTTGTTGCTGAAGGGGCGACGTTGCCGACGGGTGATATGGTTTGTAGGAAATCAATAAACGTGAACGAGCAGGTAAAACTTGGTGGAATCGGTCAGGTTGTTGCAGAAGAGATTGCACAACGATTAGATAGGCAGACACGCACCGTTGTTCTCGGGCATCTTCAGCGTGGTGGAAGCCCGACTACGTTCGACAGAGTTCTTGCGACAGAGTTCGGTGTTTTGGCCGTGCAAATGATTCATGAAGGGCGTTTCGGCGAGATGGTATGCTACCGGCCACCAGAAATTGAGAGTGTGCCCATTGCTTCGGCGATCAAACGACTCTCCCGAGTCGACCCAGATGGTTCGGCCGTGCGAACTGGTCGTGGGTTGGGAATAAGTTTTGGGGACACATGCTGACGTACAGCGCGAGTTCCACTGAAAAATTTGGGTGAGGAGCAGAATATGTCAGCGAATGATAAGGCGGCAGGACGAGTTGCAAGTGTGATGCAGGAGCATCGCTCATTTCCGCCATCGAAAGACTTCTCCAGCCGATCTCGTATCGGTTCGATGGAAGCGTACCAAGCCCTCTATGATCAGGCTGAAAACGATCCAAATGGTTTCTGGGCAGAGCGGGCTCAATCATTACCGTGGATGAAATCATATGACGAAGTGTTGAGATGGAATGCTCCACACGCAGAGTGGTTTGTGGGCGGGCAGACAAATGCTTCAGCAGCATGTATCGATCAGCATGTTGAAGCTGGGCTCGGTGACAAGACTGCGATTGTATGGGTCGGCGAACCCACTGGTGAACGACGAACACTCACGTTTCGTGAACTTAAGGAAGAAGTGAGTAAAGCTGCAGCAGGATTATCACGCTTAGGTGTGAAACAAGGTGATGTTGTTTCTATTTACATGCCAATGACACCAGAGCTTGTCGTTGCAATGTTGGCATGTGCGAGAATCGGTGCAGTGCACTCTGTCATTTTTGGCGGCTTTTCAAGTGAAGCGATTGCAGACCGAAACAACGATGCGCAGGCTGTTGCTGTCATAACTTCTGATGGTGGATGGCGTCGAGGTAGTGCTTTACCACTCAAAGCAAACGTTGACGAAGCTGTTAAGAAGTCGCCTACAGTGAAGCACGTTGTTGTTCTTAAACGTACTGGCCAAGAAGTCACGATGATCGATGGGCGGGACGTGTGGTGGCACGACATGGTTGCAGGTGAATCGGGAGACTTTGCACCAGTCCCAATGGATTCAGAGTCTCCACTTTTTATTCTGTATACGAGCGGATCAACCGGAAAGCCAAAAGGGATTAAGCACACAACGGCCGGTTATCTGCTGTGGGCGAAAACAACGGCGGAGTGGGTTTTTGATTTGCGCGACGATGATTTGTTCTGGTGTACGGCTGATTGTGGCTGGATTACGGGGCACAGTTATGTCACGTATGGCCCGTTAGCGGCTGGCGTCGGAATCCTTATTTATGAAGGGGCACCAGACGCTCCCCACCAAGGCCGCTTCTGGGAGATTATCGAAGAGGAAAAGCCAACTATTTTTTACACAGCCCCAACTGCTATTCGGGCATTTATGAAATGGGGCCCCGAACATATTGACGGCAAAGATCTCTCGAGCCTTCGGTTACTTGGCACAGTTGGAGAAGGTATTAATCCTGAAGCATGGATGTGGTACCACGAGACAATAGGGGGTGAACGCTGCCCCATTGTCGATACATGGTGGCAGACAGAGACTGGCGGGATCATGATGAGCCCGCTTCCTGGTTGTATTCCCACGAAGCCGGGTAGCTGCACGTTGCCGTTGCCAGGAGTTTGTCCAGAGATTGTTGATGCCTCTGGTGAGCCAGTTGAACCGGGTGAAGGTGGTTGGCTTGTTATGACAAAGCCCTGGCCAGGCATGCTTCGTGGTATCTGGGGAGATGAAGAACGTTTTGTTGAAACCTATTGGGAGCGGGTTCCAGGAAAGTATCTTGCCGGTGATAACGCGCGGCAGGATGAAGACGGCTACTACTGGATTATGGGTCGGATTGACGATGTGCTTAATGTTGCCGGTCATCGGCTCTCAACGATTGAGATTGAAAGTGCGTTGGTAAGTCATCCATCTGTTGCAGAGGCAGCTGCAGTTGGCCGTCCGCACGACGTCAAGGGCGAGGCTATATCGGTCTTTGTCACGCTGAAATCTGGCGAGCCAAGTGAAGGATTGAAAAAAGAATTGCGGCAGCATGTACGTCAGCAAATAGGTGCAATCGCCTCACCTGACGATGTTCATTTTACGGCAACTCTTCCAAAGACACGTAGTGGCAAAATCATGCGGCGTCTTCTTCGGGATATAGCTGCTGGTCGTGAAACAGTCGGTGATACGACAACACTCGAAGACTATTCAGTCTTAGCGAATCTCCGTAGCAGTGATGAGTAAAAGCTTTTCACGTCTTCTTTGTTCTTGATCATGGGGGTGTCCCCCCGTGTTTTTCATTCATTTAAAGTGAGGGACGTGCGGCGAAAACGTCCTATAGTTGAAGGTCGTAAGACGTTTCGTGCAACGGACATATTCTTTGAGTGAATACAAAGGTTGTGTAGAGAACATCGGCTGCCCATTTGAATTAAAAGTATGAAAAACAGGATAAGCGTCCCCCTGCCTTTCCCCCTGTGGATTCCACTGATTGCCATCCTTGGTGTTGTTGGCGGGTGTCTTTCTGTTCAGGCGGAACCAAAAATCAGTCCAAAACCAAAAAATGTTCCCGTACATATTCAGAGTTTTCTACAAACCAGTTGCATTGATTGCCATGACGGGCCTGAGGGAGAGGCTGGCTTTGACATAAGGAAAGTTCTGTCAAACGGAATCGATCTTCAAGAAACAAAATATGATCCACCGTGGGTAAGAATCATTGACCGAGTCATGTCAGGTGAAATGCCACCACGTGAAGCAGACCAACCGAACGTAAAAGATCGCAACGAGTTTGTGTCACAAACAAGTCAGTGGTTGCAAAAACATCAGAAGCAGCGGGATCGTACCTATGGTCGTGTACGTGCTCGTCGATTGACGCGAATGCAGGTCGAGCGTTCGTTGCATGAAATTTTAGGGATTGATATCCCGCTGGCTGAAAAATTGCCTGAAGAGGGTCGCCCTCGTGGTTTTACAACGGTTGCTGAATATCAGACTATGTCTCATCACCATCTTGCCCGACACCTTGCAGTGGTGGATGAGGCTCTTGATGAAGCCTTTCGTTGTGCACTAAATCCAGTCGACATATGTCATAGAGACCTCGAGCCGCAAGCTATCGCACGCTCAAATCCAAGAAGACGTTGTCGTGAGCCTGAGATACTGAAGGGGCAGGCTGTTGTCTGGTCTTCAACAATGGCTTATTACGGTCGTATTCCAGCTACGGCTGCACCAACTGATGGCTGGTATCAATTCCGCATTTCCTGCTCTGGAATAAATGTCCCTCAAACAGATGGCATCTGGACGGCGATCCACTCCGGACCATGTATTTCTACTGCTCCTATTCTCACGGCAGTAAAAGCCTTTGAGGTCAGCGAAACTCCAACAGTAGTGAAATTAGAAACATGGTTGCCGAAAGGGCATATGCTCGAAATCCGGCCTCAAGATAGTACGGTTAAACGCGCTCGTTTTCGTGGCGGTCAGGTTGGCGTTGGTGAAGGAGAACCACAAAAAGTTCCTGGTATTGGTATCGATGAAATAAGGATGAGGCAGGTCCATCGGTATACGGTGAAAGACGTGCAGCAGAGACTGTTTGGCTCGGTAGAGCTTGAAGAAACGTCGCACAATCGGTTTGAGCCTCTGCCGAAGAAACCACGACAAGTACTTGCCGAGTTGATCCATTCGTTTTCGAAGCGAGCCTTTCGACGAAACGTAGAGCACAAAAATATTGTAAATGCAGTGAGCCTTGCGTCGAACATGCTTTCTGAAGGTCGATCCTTCGTTGAGTCGCTACGAGCGGGGTATCGCACAATTCTTTGTAGTCCGGAATTTCTCTATCTCAAAGAGAACCCTGGGCGACTTAATGACTATGCGATCGCCAGTCGTCTGAGCTACTTCCTGACTGGATGTCCGCCTGATGACACACTTCAAGCACTTGCTGCAACAAACAATTTAAGTGATGCAAGTGTACGTCGACATCAAGTGGACCGATTGCTTGGAGTAGATGATAAGAAAAAAATGTCTTACGTGGGAAGAGATAGCCTCGCGAGACAGTTCGTCAAAGACTTTTCAGCGGAATGGCTCGACCTTGATCAGATGGATTTCACTCAGCCGGACCGAAAACTATTTTGGAACTACGATCCCATTGTTCGAATGGCAATGCTTGATGAAACACATGAGTTTCTTGTTGACATGGTATTGAAAGATCTTCCAGTCAAAAATCTTGTAGCAGCCGACTACACCTATTTGAATAGCCGACTCTGCCGATACTACAAGCTTGAACAAGACGTCGGCCAAGGAATGCAAAAAGTCGATGTCTCAGAAGTTTCTCATAGGGGTGGTTTGCTGACACAGGGGGCAATCCTGAAGGTAACAGCCAACGGCAGTACAACGTCACCAGTTGTCCGAGGTGCGTGGGTAGCCGAGCGGATCTTAGGCATGAAGATTCCACCTCCGCCTGAAGGTGTGCCTGCTATCGAACCCGATATTCGCGGAGCAGTGACTATCAGGGAGAAACTTGCAAAGCATAGTAATGATGAATCATGCGCAAGCTGTCATCGCCAGATGGATCCTTTTGGCTTTGCAATGGAGTCATTCGACCCAGCTGGTCAATGGAGAAGCCATTATTTAGCCGTAACCAAAGGGAGAACGAAACTTGGTGCAGAGGTTGAGGCCAGTGGTCAGCTACCAGACGGACAATATTTTTCAGACATCGATGAACTCAAACGAGTTCTCGCCTCACAGCCTGAAAAGATCGCTCGAGGGCTGGCGTCGCATCTCATTGTGTACGGAACAGGTGGCGAACTGTCTTTTTCAGACCGCCAGGCAATCGACCAGATTGTTACAACCGCTCAGGAAACCGAGTACGGATTCCGATCACTCCTGAAATCTGTCGTCACGAGCCCACTTTTTGTTGAAAAATAGGGGTATAGGTCGTTTTGAGTAGTGAAGGGCATAACATGTCATAAGAAGACGACATGGTGAAATACCTAGTGTTCAGGCGGAAAAATCGTGTGTCCCCAAATCAATAGTTAGAACAGTATTCAGTAGGAGAATGAAGGTGACGCTGCGGGCCCATTTTGATTTTCAGCAAAAACTTCATCGACGCACTCTTCTTAAGGGGGCAGGCGTCTCGATGGCAATGCCGTGGCTCTCGGCGATGGACCCATCTTTTGGGGCATCAACAAAACAAGTGCCGAAACGCTTCGTTGCAATGACTCTTGGGCTAGGCTTGCTCGCAGATAATTTGAATCCAACCCAAACCGGTCGCGAGTACCAGCCGTCTGCATATCTCAAAGATTTTCACGATTTGAGAAATGATTTCACAGTCATTTCAGGGACTTCCCATCCCGGTGTTGGAGGAGGGCATCGTGCAGAATCGAGCCTTCTGTCTGCTGCACCGATGTCAGCAGGAATACCTTCTGGTAACACGATATCAGTCGATCAGCTATTGGCGAAACATCTTGGCCATGAAACACGATTTCCTTCACTCGTTTTGGCGTTGTCCGGCAGTAATAGCCCGTCATATACCGAGAACGGAGCAATGATTCCGGCAGAGTCATCTCCTTCTAGACTTTTTACAAAACTTTTCATCGCAGATTCACCAGCCGACAGGCGTCACCAAATGTATCGAGCTCGTGAAGGTCGCAGCGTCATGGACGTTGTCGCAGATGACACACGTTCTCTAAAGAGGCGCGTGGGTGTTGGCGACCGAGATCGACTTGATGCGTATTTCACAAGTGTTCGAGATCTTGAAAAAAGATTAGCCTCAAGTGAGGCATGGGTGAATAAACCAAAGCCAAATGTGAAGGTCTCGAAACCTTTGGATATCGCAAACCCTAGTGACTTTGTTGCTCGCCAGCGGCTCATGAGTGACATGATTCGTTTAGCACTCGCAACAGATTCGTCACGATATGTTGTGTGCCACTTTGGTAGTGGATCAGGTGTTGTCCCACTTGACGGCGTCGAAGAGGGGTATCACACACTCAGTCATCATGGACTTGACGAAGAGAAACTTTCTCAACTGACAATCGTTGAAAAAGCAATTGTTGATTCATGGGGAGATTTCCTCCGGTCACTGAAAGATGTTGATGAGCGAGGTGACAGTATTCTTGATACCACGAGTGTGCTTTTGACAAGTAATCTGGGAAATGCCTCAAGTCATTCGAACAGGAACATGCCGGTGCTTTTTGCAGGTGGTGGTTTTCGACATGGGCAACATCTTGCGTTTGATCAAAACAAGAACCACCCTCTTCCGAATCTGTATCTTTCGGTCTTACAGCAGACTGGTCTTTCGACAGAACAATTTGCCACGTCAACTGGAATAATGCCTGGCCTGGAGCCAACGAGAACATAGTTTGATATTTAAACTTTTGTACTGGGAGTAAAAACAGTGTTCACACGATCCACATGTCAAATGTCGAAGAAGTCTTTTCAGAATAAAAATGGTTTTACGTTGATCGAACTGCTTGTCGTTATTGCGATCATCGGAGTCCTCGTTGGTCTATTATTACCGGCAGTCCAGCAGGCTCGAGAAGCGGGTCGCCGTCTGTCATGTGCAAATAATCTAAAGCAGATGGGGCTTGCGGTTGCCCTTCACGCAGATGCGCAGAAGCATTTTCCAAGTGGGCGGAAAACGCGTGATCCGTACGATGTGTCGTGGGCATTTCGATTACTCCCGTTTCTTGAGCAATCGCAAATATTCAATGCCAGGAATCCGGATGCAACAGTCCCGTGTTGGGATCCTTCAAACGCAACTGCTTTTCGTTCACCCGTTGGTGCGTTTTATTGCCCAAGTCGACGGAGTCCGGCAGCTGACAGGAACTTCGATAACAACAACCAACCGCCAGTTGCCAGTGGAATTGGCGTTGCAGCAGGTGGTGATTATTCCGCCTGCGGTGGCACATATTTTAACTATGCAACACCATCAACAGGTGGGCCTGACCCAAAACGTGCCGGTGTAATCCATACGTTCTCAGAGGTTCGTCCCGCTCAAATTACTGACGGACTGTCAACAACAATGGTCATTGGAGATCGCCACATTCCCCCAGCTATTGCGGGGGCGGGCGTTATGGAACACTACAATCAGGGTGATACAGCGATTTTTGTTTCAGACACTCCCCACACATTGTTCCGGGACACCGCTCGTGGCTTGGCTTCAAGTCCCCTTGATACAAACAATCGAAAATTCGGTAGCCTTCACCCCGGTGTGACTCAGTTTGTCATGTGTGATGGGCATGTCGAAGCACTCAATATCAACTTGGATATCGATGTACTTCTTAAGTACGCTGCTATCGGAGATGGTGATGATCCATCTGATATTGATGAAGGCGATGGAACGTGATGTAGAACTCTGATCCACATTATTTTGAAACAAAGTCTCTCATGGTAAAAAAACAGAAAAAACAGAAAAAACAACCAAGTGTTTTTCGGAAACTGGTTTTGTATGGCACCGGTGCTTTCGTCATTGGAGGCATTCTCATTTACTCCTTCGCTGGACCAAATCTTGCGGCGGAAACGATGGCGATGCAGCAAAAGGTTCTTATGGAAGGAAAAGACTTTGCGTCGAGTAAAGAAAAGATACGAGAAATCATGCAGAATATAGATCTCATGCCACCAAAAGAAATCTATAAGGTGAGGAGAGATTTGGGGCGTTCTGTTGGTCAGCTGTCAAAGCAGTCTGCAGAAAAATATGTCCAATTGAATACAGCGGAGCAGGCAGCGTTTCTCGATGAAGGGCTTGAGAAAATGCAGTTGGCTAGAGCACTCTTTGATGCGACAAACCAGGGTGGCATGCCAACCCGAACTCAGGCTGATGCAGAAAGATACAAGCGATACCGTGAGGAAAGAGAAGCTGCAAAGAAAAACCCATCCCAAAGCAAAGAGAAGAAGCCAAAGCCAGGAGATGGTGTGAAAAAGAAGCCAAAGCCAGACGATAAAGAGAAAAAGAAGCCGACTGTTACACCAGAGAAGGTGTATTTTGAAGCTCTTTTCAAGCGGGCGGAAGAAAGAAACATTGATATGGGCCGCTTTGGTCGGTACTACGCCTCTGGCGGGAGAGGTCGCCGTTAATTAATCACTCGTTCGTCTGTTGCGTTGCGGCTCTGGGTCGGTCGCCGCGCTGTTGCTTGGAGGTTTGGTAAGTCTGCACCAGTAGATGCTGATTTTGCAGCTGCCTGCTTTTGTGCCCCGCCAATCAAGATGCACGTTTTGGTTTTCTAGCTAGTTATCAATTCGTACTGTGAGTGGCGATGGTGGCTTGTCGCTATTTCAAAACGATCGATAAATTCCCCAAAGGTACTAGTTTGCTTGAATTCAATCGACTAATTCGACTGATTGCCTCCAATTACCTTTACAAACTCGCTCAACGAAACTACAAATAAGGTATTAGTTGAAGGGGGCTCTAGTGTGTTCGCATGATTCCCCAAGTTTATATTTTTATGTCTCTAAATGTTAGGAATTGCTATGAAACTACATCAAAGACAGAAGGGTTTTACCCTCATCGAACTTCTCGTCGTTATTGCAATAATTGGCGTACTGGTTGGTCTTCTTCTTCCAGCTGTCCAGCAGGCACGAGAAGCAGCACGAAGAAACGCTTGTGGGAATAATCTCAAGCAACTCGGTCAAGCTTTTCATAATTTTGCAGATGCAAATCAGCGAAAAGGAGATTCCCATTTTCCTGCAGCAGCCAAGATTGGTGATGCCAATGGCGTCTCGACAATGACGAATGTTCAAACGCGAGGTTACACATGGAATATATGGATCCTCCCGTTTTCTGAGCAGATGCCTCTTTATAGTGCGTTGGAAACAGAGTCAACGAATAATGGCGCGCAACAGGCTTGGACAGCCCCTCACGATTGGCAGGTTGTTACAACGGCTCGTGACTCAACAGTTTCCATGTTTAACTGTCCTTCTATGACAGGAGACCTGAAAGACAAAGACGGTAATCTTTTTGCACTCAATAACGGTCGGACCGAAGCAAAAGGTAGTAATAATTATCGTTACAATCTTGGTCGAAGATATTGGAAGAATGTTATGGTAGGGGATCCAGAACACAAAAAAAATCCCTGGAACATTGTACGGGTTGGTGCTGCCAACGGTGGCGCTACGGCTGGTTACAATAACAATGATGGGGAGGTGCCATTTGCGGAATTTACTGATGGCATGAGTGAAACGATATTACTTGTTGAAAATGCAACGTGGTCAGAGTGGGCTCGCGGTGAGCATGGTCACGTCACATGGATTACTCACAATAATAGTCTTGACATTGAACATCAAAAAGCCAGCGATAAGACATGGAAAAGGAATTACAACGGCGGCAGTTCCGCCCATGTTGGCGGGTTGTTTGGTGTTGTGACCGCCTCTGGTGCTGTGAAGTTTCTCTCAACAGAGATTGATGACGTCACCTATCGGGATGCAGTTTGTCGGATGTCTGGACAAGTTAGCACGCTTCCGTAGTGCTTAATGCATAAGAATTTGATTCGTATTCACAACATAGTGCGTTGGTTTAGATGATTTTCCCTGCACATCACGCTGAGTTCTTCTCGGTGAGGTGTGCAGGGTATTTTATTAATTTACGTTTTTAAAGGGGAAATAAAATGCGTACTGCATTAAATTGTTTTTTAGGTCTGTCGATGCTTGTGGTTTTGGTTGGCTGTACTGGAGGATCGCAAGGCACTCCTATGGATGACAACCTGCAGGCTAAGCGAGATGTAGCCTCTTACTTAGAGGAAATGTATGACACAGGGGCTGAGGAGGGATTCAGTCTAAAATCGGTCAAAGAAAAATGTAAATACATCGAAATGGATGTAGAAAAAATTTCTTCAAAAGCTGCTGACGTTACCTCTTTTAAAGAATTGCTCGAAAAGTTGAAGAAATCAAAGAGCGAAGAAGAGGTAAAAGAGCTTTGTTTAAAAATGGCAAAGTTCTTGGAGATTCCAGAAATGTGGCAGACGTCGTTTCTCAAAAAAAGTAAATCCTAAACAGATAGAGTACAGAATCTACTTCGATTATGTTCTTTGGCCGTGGTAAAGTGCAGGACTGTAAAGAAATCTTCTAAACGGCTGCGGTGGTAAAATTTCAGCCACCTTTTGTACGAAACAACAAGAAATAAAGTTTGTTTTGAGAGGAATGGTTGTCGTTATATGAAGTGATGACTTTGGCCCATTTCTTTCTGTAGTAATAGTTAAACGGTTGCTGGAGCATTTCATGTTTCAGCAACCGTTTTTTATTGTGGGATGATCCAGCCCCACCATGCCGCTTTGCAGAAGCAAGAAAAGTCTTCTTCAGCCATACGTATGCGTAACGTGGCTCATCCATGTAACAAATATGCTTTCTCCTATGACACGAAGATTTTTTGCGAACTATACTGTCTTGAATGGCACCAGAAATCGAACTCCTTGCGCCGGCCGGAAATCATGAGTGCCTTCGTGCAGCAGTTGCGAATGGGGCTGATGCTGTTTATTTCGGTCTGAACTCTGGTTTCAATGCACGGGCTCGAGCAGAGAATTTTTCACTTGAGGAATTGCCTAGCGTGTATCCAGTTTCTGCATCGGTACGGTGTTCGAGGCTATGTCACCCTGAATACTCTGATCTTTACGGAAGAGTTGCAGCAATTTGCTGAGACACTTGCTGCTCTTTCAGATGCTGGCACCGATGCTGTGCTTCTGCAGGATGTTGGAGCAGCTTGTCTTGCTCGAGAGATCTGTCCGGAATTGCCGGTTCATGCATCGACTCAGATGACCTTAACCAGTGCGGAAACAATCCGGCTTGCTGAGGAGATTGGCGCACAACGGGTTGTCCTCGCACGAGAGTTATCAATTTCTGAAATAAGAGATATTGCGGCAAACACCAACATGCCTCTTGAGGTGTTCGTCCATGGTGCACTGTGTGTGGCCTATTCTGGACAATGCCTGACAAGTGAATCATTAGGTGGTCGAAGTGCAAATCGTGGTCAATGTGCTCAGGCGTGCAGACTCCCATATGAGGTTATTTGCGATGGAGAACACGTGGACTTAGGAAATCAAAAGTATCTGTTGTCTCCACAGGATTTAGCAGGCTTTGCCCTTGTGCCTGAACTTGTAGCCGCTGGAGTGACTTCACTGAAGATAGAAGGGCGGCTGAAAGCGCCTGAGTATGTCGCCTCAATCACTCGGAACTACCGGCAAGCGATTGATCTAGCTGTTTCTGGAAATCCGGTCAATTTCGAGCCTAAACAAATTGAGGAAATGGAGCTCACATTTTCGCGTGGATTCTCTCCGGGCTGGCTCAACGGCTGTGATCACAAGATGCTTGTTCCGGCGACGAGCAGTGCAAAACGTGGCGTATTACTGGGCCAGATATGTGGGATTTCACAAGAACGTATTGCGGTTGAACTCAGTGCATCCGTGAAGCGAGGAGATGGAGTCGCCTTTGATACTTCGGTTGACGCAGCGTCCCAGGGAGCCAGAGTCTATGAGGTCTTTTGTCAGAGACGATCACTCACAGAAGCTGTGAGTCATGGTGTTGTTGAACTTACATTTGGGCGAGACGCTATCGACTTCGATGCAATTGAAATGGGTTCACAGGTATGGAAGACAGATGATCCACAAGTGACGCAGCGTCTAAGAAAGTCTTTTCAGACAAACAATCTGCAAAGGCAACAGCCTATTTGGCTTGAAGTTGTAGCCGCCGCTGGTGAGCCTTTGCACGTCACGGCGACACTCCCAAACGGCCTGAGCTGTCATGTCACTACCGAGATAGAACTGGCAGAGGCCAAGCGGCATCCATTAACACGCAACGTACTTGAAGAACAGTTCGGCCGTCTTGGTGGAACACCATTTATGCTGAGTGGCATTGAAGCCACGATCACAGGCAATCCGATGGCACCGTTTAGTGTCTTGGGAAGCCTTCGCAAAAAGTTGATTGCAGCACTCGAAGACGTGGTTATGTCTCAGCCGAGTCGCCAACGCTTAAAAGATGTCACCAGTGCCGTTCAGGAAATTATGTCGATCGTTTCCTCAAAAAATACTAGTGAGCAACCCAGCAGTATCGATCCCACGTTGCATGTCATGGTCCGAACGTTAAAGCAGTTGGAAGCTGTCCTCCATTTGGGCGAAAAAAATCTTGTGGCAGATTTCTCTGACATTCGGCAGTACCGGGAAGCTGTAGGAATGGCAAAGCAAGATAATGCTCAGTTATTTATTGCCACGCCACGCATACAAAAACCATCTGAGATGGGAATATTTACATCGTTAGCCAAGTGTGACCCGGCCGGTGTTCTCGTACGTAATTTCAGTGGCCTCGAATATTTTAGAGACAAGGGTATCCCGGTCACCGCTGACTTTTCGTTTAATGCAACAAATCCGCTCACTGTTGAATTCTTTAAGCAACAGGGTGTTGAACGAATTGCAGTTTCCTATGATTGCAATCGTGAACAGCTGGTGAATTTGACCTCGGCGGTGGCGGGGAATCTTCTCGAGGTCGTCATTCATCAGCATATGCCAATGTTCCATATGGAGCATTGTGTGTTCTGCTCGGTTCTTTCTCCTGGTACAGATAAGACAAATTGTGGTAGGCCGTGTGATGATCACGTCGTGCAGTTGCGGGATAGAATCGCTGTAGATCATCTGCTGACTGCTGATGTTGGTTGTCGGAATACGCTTTTCAATGCTGTGCCACAAAGTGGGGCAGAAGTGGTGACACAACTCATTAATAAAGGAGTGAAGCACCTGCGAATTGAAATGCTGAATCAAAGTCAAGAAGAAATGGCAGGCATTCTTGAAGCATACAGAAAGCTTCTGGCTGGTGAAGTTACTGGGCGGGAAGTGTGGGCGAAACTTCGAGCAGCAAATCGTATCGGGGTTACTCGCGGAACACTAGAAGAGCGACGAAACCCGCTCGCTATTCTCTAGAAGTATTTCGCTTCCATGCTTTACTACGATATTGTGAAGGGGCAAGGCCAGTGTGTTTTCGGAATGCACGAGTGAAGTGACTTTGATCAAAAAAACCACAGTCCGAAGCAATTTTTCCAACTGCGTTGTTTGAATTAATAAGTTGTCGCTGAGCAAGTTGAAGACGAAGACGCATAACGTATTCCCCCGGACTCATCCGAAATAATCTACGAAAGTCTCGTTGAAGTTGACTCGTAGAGATATCAGACCTCTCTGCCATTTCAGGTATACTTACATTGTGGCAGCAATTGTTGAAAGCGTACTCAAGAGACGGAGTCAAACGCTGATAATCGTTAGGAGCGTTGTCGCCTGGCTGATCAATTTGCCTCATGACGCCAGCTAAGCCAATAATGTTGCTCTGAGAGTCTGAAAGAGGCAATTTAGTGATAAGGTACCACCGAGGCATACCAGAGTGATGCGTGACCAATTCAGTCTGATCGTAGACTGGTTTTCCGGATTCCATGACTCGATTATCTTCTGCAAAATATTCGGCAGCGAGAGCGGGTGGATGAAAATCAAAATCCTGCTTTCCAATCATGTCAGACGCATCTGAACATCCATGAAGGCGCACAAAGCAGTCATTGACATGGACAAACTGGCTTTGCCGATCTTTTACAAAGAAAGACACATCAGGGAGTGCATCAAAAAGTCCAGAAACCTGATCAACACTAATAGAATCTTGTAGTTTTCGTGTCATTTTTAGACGCCATTTATGGCCAGAACAGTGATTTATGATACCACTGTGCGTCAAAATTACAAAAATAATCGCTGGTCTGCTAGGGGGCGGTTGCTTTTTTTTTACTAATCCGTTGTTCGCTGAGTTGGGTAGCTGTCCAGAAAAGGGGTGGAAATTGGAGGGAGGGAAGCAAAAGTGCCGGTGCGGGTGTGTTGGGCTGAAACGAGTGACAAAAGGGATAAGAATTTGTTGAGATGACGCGTACACGCAGGAATATGCGTTTCACGCTATCATGATCATGCGAGCAGCAAAAATTTTTTTGAGAACGTCGGTGTGGGCACAATAGTGAGGGCATGCCGCGTGAGTAATCCCAAGGGAGTAAGGAATGTCAGAAGATTCACTCGAGAATGTTGTCATCATTGGGAGCGGCCCGGCAGGTTGGTGCGCCGCAACATATGCCGCCAGAGCGCAGTTGAAGCCACTGGTTTTTGAGGGGGCTATTACTGAAGAGAATCGCATGGCAGGAACCTTGCCGCTTGGCCAGTTGGCGCTGACAAGCGAAGTAGAGAACTATGCTGGCTTCCCGGCGGGTGATCTGGCTGCATTCCTTGATTCAGCGTTGCCTCAAGACCGTCGAATGATGATGGCGCCCCACGCTGGAGAAGGTGTAACAGGTCCAGAATTGATGGAACTGATGCGGCAGCAGGCAGTGAACTTTGGCACCCGGGTTATTACGGATGACATACAAGAGGTGGATTTTTCTAAAAATCCATTCACTCTGACTCGTGCAGGAGGTGGTGAGATCCGCGCCCGGAGTGTAATCGTGGCAACAGGAGCGAGCGCAAATTGGCTGGGCTTGGAGAGTGAAGAACGTTTTAAGAATCGTGGAGTCAGTGCCTGTGCTGTCTGCGATGGAGCGCTCCCGAGATTTCGCGATAAAGAACTGGTTGTGGTTGGTGGTGGAGATTCAGCCGTAGAAGAGGCCACATATCTCACAAAATTTGCAAGTCGGGTTCATCTTATTCACCGTAGAGATGAATTGCGAGCGAGTAAAATCATGGCAAAACGAGCGTATGATAGTGAAAAAATAGAGATCCACTACCATTCGAAACTGGTTGAGGTCCTTGGTGATGATACTGATGGTGTTACCGGTGTTCGGTTGCAAACTACAACAGAATCGGGCGAAGAAACCACATTAAGCGCAGCTGGTGTATTTCTTGCAATTGGCCATACGCCGAACACAGCATTTCTGAACGGGCAGTTGGAACTAACCTCCAAGAAATATGTTGTTTGGCAAAACCATTTCCGTACATCAACGAACATTGAGGGCGTCTTTGCAGCTGGCGATGTAGCTGATGACTATTATCGTCAGGCTATTTCTGCAGCCGGTACGGGGTGCATGGCGGCTCTTGATGCAGAACGATGGTTGGCCGAACACGAGTAGACTCCCTGACTTGCAGGAGCCACGACGTCGCGCTGCAAGGGCCTGGATATCTCGGTAATTCTTAAAGTGATCGACTCAGAAAAAATATGCTCACAAAAAAGAAAAACCCGGCCGGATGGTATCCGGCCGGGTCGATGTGGCATAGTCTCTAAACTATCGGGGAATAGTTCAGAAGTCACGCTGATTTAGATTCCGCAAGATGGCTCGCAACCACAGGTTGGCTCGCATCCGCAGGTTGGCTCGCATCCACAAGCTGGCTCACAAGCTGGCTCACATCCGCAAGTTGGCTCACAACCGCAAGCTGGCTCGCATCCACAAGCTGGCTCACAGCAGCGACGTTGTGCTCGTCGGGCCATCTTTGCTTCGTGAAGGCTTCGAAGCCATGTACCGAGCTTGCAGCAACGCTTCTTGGTGCAGCAACCGGAATCGCAGCAAGCAGGCTCACAACCACAGCTTGGCTCGCAGCCGCAAGCTGGCTCACAGGCAGTTTCGCATCCACAAGTAGGCTCGCACCCACAAGTAGGCTCGACACCACAAGTTGGCTCGCAACCGCAAGCTGGTTCGCAGCAGCCAGCATTGGCTCGATGGTGATGACCGAAAAGACCAGCTTCGGCAAAAGAACCTAGACACAATAAAAGTGCGGCCGTCAGACCGCCTAAGTAAAACGCACGACTCATGGGTGAGCCTCCTTGACACTTGAATAGGGAGAAAAACCGCCGAATCCTTTGATCGACAGTGAAGCGACGGAGGCGCCCGTAGCTTCCCTCAAAAATTGCACACAGAAACCCGATGTCAAACTTTTCCGGGGGGTTTTTTTAAAAATAAATCTGGTAGGTGCTTTTTGGGCTTTTATAAGGCTGAAAAAACGGCCTCACACCAGTATTTTGTTTCAGTTGTGTCGAGTTCTTAGAAAGCTTTTGACACGAAAACAGGGTGCAGCCGGCCCCCTGTAACGTCCTAGAAATGCGTCGTGCTGACTTTTTGATTGCTAGTTCAGCATTTCACGAAAGCGGACGAAAAGAGGTGATGAATCGTGAGGGCCTGCTGCTGCCTCTGGATGGTACTGAACGCTTGCCGCAGCCTCGGTCTTATGGCGAATACCTTCTATCGTGCCATCATTGAGGTTCCTATGTGTGACTTCAAGTGTTGGTGGAAGAGATTCTTCCTCGACGGCAAATCCATGATTCTGTGATGTGATTTCAACTCGACCAGTGTCAAGATCAAGAACAGGTTGGTTGGCTCCACGATGACCAAACTTAAGTTTAAATGTCTTTGCACCACATGCCTGGGCCAACAATTGGTGTCCTAGGCATATGCCAAAGATTGGTACTTTTCCAACTAAATCTCGGACTGTAGATACTCCGTAATCAACCACCTCAGGATCCCCCGGACCATTGCTCAAGAAAACTCCATCCGGCTTGAACTGAAGCACCTCATTCGCAGTGGTGTTGCCCGGCAGGACAGTAACCTTACAGCCCTGTGTAACAAGGTGCCTTGCGATGTTCCATTTCATCCCGTAATCAAGTGCAACAACATGTTTTCCCCCAGCATGCTGAGGATTGGGTGGGAATTCTCCACCCTCCGTTGGTTGGCGAAGTGGTGTTCCATCAGAAGCGAGCGGTTCATCCCATTGACTCATTTCAGAAGGCATGACTTCTTGAACAAGATCTCGACCAACGAGTTTTGGTGCTTCTCGAGCCATTTGTACGAGTTTCTCTTCCTGAAGAATTTCACTTGAAACAACACCAGTCATTGCGCCTTGCATTCGGATTTGACGAACAAGAGCTCGTGTGTCGATGCCGCTTATGCCCACAACACCGGCTGTCTTCAAGTAATCATTCAGCGTGCCGGTTGCGGTAAAGTTACTTGCCATTCGACTGGCTTCCCTGACGACGAAGCCAGCCATTTGAAGATGACTGCTCTCTACGTCTTGAGGGTTGATCCCATAGTTGCCGATCTGCGGGGCAGTCATGGTAAGGATCTGTCCGCGATAGCTAGGGTCAGTAAGAATTTCCTGATACCCGGTCATTGAGGTATTGAAACAGACTTCTCCAGTCACCGTTCCCCGGTGACCAAATGCCTCACCCAAAAAAAATGTTCCGTCTTCGAGTGCAAGGGCTGCTTGTGCCACACCAAAACTCCTTTTCGATTTGGATTGTCGAACGGTGAAAACCTTGAAGCCGGTTACACCGCTCTTGATCATAGCAGCACAAACTGCCTCGAAAACCAGTATGGTCCGTCTGCCGCAAAACACACAATTTCTCGGCTCCGGTTATGCTTTCCAAGGTACAAGAACGGTGTGCGGAAGAAGAAATGGCTTTTTGGAGACATTCGTATGCTGGCATTGAGTCGAGCCAAAGTGCGTGAGGTTGACGCGGTAGCAATGGACGAATATTCCCTCCCGGGTATTGTTCTCATGGAAAATGCTGGCCGTAATGCGAGTGAAGCCATCGTACGTCTATTTGATTCAATTTCAGGACAAGACGTGGTCGTAGTGGTAGGCTCCGGAAATAATGGTGGAGATGGGTTAGTCATTGCACGATATCTGGAACTTGCTGGAGCCAAGGTTCGGGTTGTACTTGCAGCACCACCACAACGATTCAGAGGAGATTCGTTGACGAATCTTGAAATTATCAATCGATCAGGCATAGACCTGGTATGCCTCGCCGGAGCTGTTGCAGAACGGTGGCAGAATGCATTGTTGTCAGCAACATGCGTAATCGATGCAATTCTTGGAACGGGTACGACGGGTGCCGCAAGAGGTGATTCAAAAGTTGCAATCAAATCACTTTTAGGGCGAATGAAAATCGATCCCCGGCCTCGTGTCATCTCTATTGATGTGCCGTCAGGTTTTGATTGTGATCGTGGAGTGCCATGTGGCCCCTGTGTTTGTGCCAATGAGACGCTGACCTTTGTTGCATCGAAACAAGGTTTTATGACTATCGATGCAAAGCGTTATACGGGCAGGATTCAGATTATCGATATTGGAGTGCCACAAATTGTGCGGAATCGATTTGGTTTATAAATTTTTTGCAGACAAAGTCTCAGGCTGATACAGGTGTGTCAACGGGGACGCCTTGGATGTGCACCGTGCCTTCTCTCTTTAAGCACGACAGGAGTTCCCCGAAAACCACGGGGAATAACCGGCCAGGAGTCCGTGAGGAAGTAGGCATATGTCCCCTCAGGGAAATCAGGTGTGATGCAGAACCTCCCATTGCACTCATCGAGATCACCAGTACCTACGACAAATTCGTAATCTTGAATAAAGGCTCCATCATATTGACCACCTGGCCCGGCACGGCCGCTTGGTCGTTCCCCTTTTTTTAATTGGAAACTTGTTGTGAGTTTTACAATGTCACTTTTTGGGTTGTCTGCTTGTTGGTAACCAAAGGCGTAGTACACAGGAAATCCGTCTGCGGCCCAGCCAATAAGTGGGGAATGCCTGTCCTGTTCGTCTTTGCCTGCAATGAAATCAAGTTCTTCGAGCAAGCCAGTAGGAAGTCCGTGGTAGTGATAGATGCCACCGGGCTGAACATGAGCATGATTGGAATCAAGCCCCAGACCAACTGCCCCTCCAAGTGCCTCGTAGTTCCAGTCAGCGTCTCGATCACCCATCCAGAACTCTGCCGTGCCAGGTTCAAAAAGAACACCGTTGATGGCAATGCCGAAGGGCATATTCGGTGGGCCGCGACTGGTGCTCTGATGGAGAGGGGTTATCGTTTCGCTTCGGGCTGGTCGAAGCGGAATTTTGATCGTCCAATTCTGGGCAGCAATGGTATTTGGATTACCTCTGTTTGGAAATTTTCCAACTGTATGCTTTGGAATGTCATTCGACTCAATGACTCGAAAGCCATCTTTTTCAGTTACTCGAACACGGTTTGATGCGGAAGGTTTTTCGTTTGCTGGAACGAGTTCCAAGGTTTTTGCCTCAGAAACTCTATGTTTCCTCATCCGCGGAGGACCTTGAGCAAAGAGCACTATTGAAAAAGTTGTCGCGACAAGAACAAAAGCGACGGCACGAAGCCAATACCTCGGTGCTTCTCTGGTTTCTTGATCCATCGAATTCTCCGGTTGATTTTTGATTACGACCCTTTGGTTTGTCCGTTTCCCATAACGACATATTTATATGTGGTCAATTCCCTTGGGCCACACGGGCCACGTGCGTGGAGTTTGTCTGTTGAAATTCCAATCTCTGCACCGAGCCCAAGCTCACTGCCATCATTGAAGCGAGTGCTGGCATTGACGAGTACCACTGCGGTATCAACCCGTGCAGCGAATCTCTCAACAGCAGTTTTCTCTGAAGTTACGATTGCATCAGTGTGTCGAGATCCAAATCGGTTGATATGCTCGATAGCCTCATCAATTGAACGGACAACACCTATGGAAAGTTTCGGGCCCAGAAATTCTGTTGCGAAATCTGAATCGGTCGCCTGCCCTATTCCAGGAAGAATTTGGCAGGTAGCTTCGTCCCCGAGCAATTCAATGTCACGTAATCGAAGTTGTTTAGCTATTTGAGGAAGATATTCTTGTGCGATATCTCTGTGAACAAGAAGCGATTCTGCTGCATTGCAGACTCCCATGCGTTGGCACTTGGCATCAATCAAAATTCTTTCAGCCATATCAAGCTCAGCAGATTTGTCGACATACACATGGCAATTTCCACTGAAATGTTTGAGAACAGGCATGCGCGCTTCAGCACAGACTCGTCGTATCAAACTTTCACCACCACGAGGAATTGCAAGATCAATCAGGTTGTCGAACTGGAGGAAGGCACCAACAGCCTCACGATCTGCAATGTCAACGAGTTGAACGCAATCAGTTGGGAGGCCATTTGCAGTGATCGCCTGACGAATACTTTCAATAATTCTTTTGCTTGAGTGAGCCGCTTCCTTTCCTCCTCGTAAAATGACAGCGTTTCCCGATGCCAGTGCGACTGCAGCGGCATCCGCAGTGACGTTTGGGCGCGATTCATAAACAAAAAATATGACACCAAGGGGAACACGCACCTTACGAACCTCAAGCCCATTTGGTTGTGTTGACGTCTCAATCAGTTCACCGACTGGGTCTGGTAGATCGGCTACTGCTTCGACACCAGTGGCAATGCTTTCAATTCGCTGGCTATTGAGACGAAGCCTGTCTGTGGCAGCTTCTGTGAGGCCAAAGCCGGGTGCTGCGGCGAGATCCCGAAGGTTGGCCTCCAAGATGTCGGCCTCATCCTTCCGGATTGTATTCGCAGCAGCCCGAAGGCACGCCGCTCGCTGCTGGCCCGAGATTGTTGCTAACTGTATCGCGGCCGCACGACTCTTTTCAGCAGTATGACGGCAATGATCTTGAAGCTCGTTATTTGAATCTGGCGAACTGTCTGGCATGAGGCGGCTCTTTATAAAGAAAAAGAAAGTTTATGCGCAGGTGTGGATATTTCTTCTGTAATGGTACGCTACCAAATACCATAGGTCTTGGTCAGCACACAGGACCAAAGACCAGTGTACGTCGAATTACACCGGCATGGAGGAGTTTGTTTATGATTGCTCATAGTCGTCGATCTTTTATTGCATCGGCTGCTGTAGGTGTTGCAGGAATTTCTGTCACCCATGCAGTTGCACCAGTTCCCCCTAAATTCAGCCTTGGAATTCAAGCATTCTCGTTGAGGAAATATTCGCTTGATGACGCTTTACGTCATACAAAAGATTTAGGTTTTGACGCGATTGAATTCTATCCAAAAATGTTTCCAGTGACGGATAGCCAGTCACAAATCAAAACAGTGTTGCAGAAGGTAAAAGATCAGGGGCTGAAGATTTCTGCCCATGGTGTCAATAAATTCACCGCAGACAGGGCAGCTAATCGAAAAGTTTTTTCATTTGCAAAACAGGCTGGAATAAAAACTCTGACAGCGGATCCATCAGCAGATTCCTTTGATAATCTCGAAGAACTCGTTCAGGAATTCGATATTCGTATTGCTATTCATAATCACGGACCAGGTCATCGTTACAGCAAAGTCCTTGACGTTTTACGAGCTATTGAAAACCGGGATCAACGCATTGGAGCGTGTGCTGATCTTGGGCACTATATTCGTTCAGGTGAACGGCCGGTCGAAGTGATACGGCTTTTAAAAGGCAGGTTGTACGGCATCCACCTCAAAGACTTTGCTGAAATGCAGAAAAAAACAGAGGGAGTTATCCTCGGACAAGGCCATCTTGATGTTCTGGCTGTATTCGTTGCGCTCGATCAGGTTGGGTTTCCAGAAGATGGTGCACTTTCTCTGGAATATGAGAAAAATCCAGAAAATCCTTTGAATGACATTCGGCAGTGTGTTGCTATTGCCCGCAAAGCCATGTCTTCATAAGTGCGACTCGGTTGTTCTGCTTGATGCGTAGGCAGCGAGAGCAAGTCGCACGGTTGCTACGTCATGCACTCGCAAGATGTGAATGCCTTGGTCAGCTAGACTGCAGGCTGTTGCAGCCGTTGCGATATCACGTTCTTGTAGAGATGCTTCTCTGTGGAGCGTCTGTTTCACTAATTTACCAAGAAACCCTTTGCGGGAATGGCCAATTAGAATTGGGCATCCAAGGTCAAGGAATTTCGATGCATGTTTCATTAGTTCAATATTATGCCTGTGTGTTTTTCCAAAGCCGATACCCGGATCAAGACAGACTGAATCAGGGGCAATGCCAGCTGCAACGAGCGTATTCTTTCGATTCTCTAAATAGGCATAAACTTCTGTGACGACGCTTTCATAGTTTGGGTTGAGCTGCATTGTCTTTGGGGTACCTTGCATGTGCATGGCACAAATTCCGGCACCAGCCTCACTTGCAATTCGAATCATTGCGGGGTCGCCCTCAAGGCCTGTGACGTCGTTAATTATTTCGGCGCCATTCTCTAACGCGTTTTTTGCCACAGAAGCCTTAGATGTATCGATAGATATAGGGCAGTCCGATTCATATGAAAGAATCCGGACCACTTCTCCGACTCGGCGCCATTCCTCCTCTGGATCGACTGAATCTGAGAAAGGCCGAGTACTCTCTCCACCGATATCTAGAATGTCAGCACCAGCTTCAATGAGTGACAGTCCATGTGCTACCGCAGTTTTGGTCTGTGTCCACAGACCGCCGTCAGAGAAGCTGTCCGGCGTAGTATTTACGATCCCCATTAAAAGTGGCAATTCGTCAGGTCTGGGTAGACGCACACTCCGTGTACGGAGTTGCCACTCAGCAGGATCAGCAACATGTGGTTTCATTACCACGGTTCTTCCATGAGTCCAACAATTTGCTGTGACATCTTAACAATGCCCTCTTGCTGGGTGCTGACTACGGATCGACCATATTCTGGAACGAGTGCAGCTGCCTGACCAACATCAACACTTGCTGCAGGCACTGGGATGGATCCCGAAGCTAGAACGGCTCCACCTCGGTCGGCCCAGGTGACAAGAACTTGTAGATTCATCTCAACCATTCTCGATTGATCTGTTGGGCTCTCGACCATCATGCGCTTGGTGTCTGCAACAATGCGACCGGTTAAAATGCTGTCAGCCCCAGCACTATCAACAACCTTGAACGGGGTCCTCTTCTCAATTTCTTTACAGACGGCCTCAGTCAGACGTTCACCAATATCGAGAGCAGGCGTCATACGAAAGCTGTCACATTGAAAGAGTGGTACATAGATTGTGCGAACATTTGTCGCATACAGAGTACTGTTCCCAAACTGATATGCAGCACACCCCACGACTCCCGGCAGAAAGCAGGTAAGCCCGTACAAAACCTTCCGGCGGTTGATTGATGGGACCATTGTGAACTTCACCTCAGTGGCTGTTTTTCACCAGTACTATCCTGGCTGGCAATAACGGTGTCAGCTTCAGCCATGGCATCAAGCTCAGCCTCTTTCAGAGAATCTGGATTCAAAAAAGCTGTAAGAGTTGGCCAAGGATTGTCGTTGAAATCATCGAGTCCTGCGATGCCTTCGAGTTGCTTTCGTGCACGTTGAGCGAGCATGGTCTTTGGGTAGTCTTGAGCAATCAGTGCGTAATAGATTCGAGCAGAAGAATAGTGTTTTCCTTTTGCATAAAACTCAGCTCTCTTCCAGTGGCGAAGGGCCTGCTGGGCTGCAATTTCAGCACGTGTTCGAACGACGCGTTCCTCTTCGTCGGTACCCAATTGATTTGGGAATTGAACAAGAATCTGGTCCGCCAAGATCTCCGCCTCATCGAGCATGCCTCCCTCGTATGCGGGGCCCTGATACGCCCGGAGTTTTGCCTGGAGTGCAAATAAATGGGCCGGCATCAGAAATTCGCTGTCTGGGTACTCTGTCCGCAGAACTGAATAAAAGTAATCGGCGTCAAGCCATTCTTCCTCAAGAAAATGGGCATTTGCTTGTGCCATCAGGCTATCGTCAGCAAGTGATCCACGGGGATCATTCAGTTGAACATGTTCATATGCTTTGAGAGCTCGTCCTCGTGTGTCAAAGAGAGGACGACTTCGATTAATCAAATTCGGTATCAAGAGTGGAACGTGCTGCTTTTCATCAAGTGCCAGCCAGTACTGCGCGATCACAAACTGTCGTTTTGCTATACGATCGAGGTACCGAGTATTTGGGTACTTTTTCACAAGGGAATCATACTGGTCCTCAGCCTTTGGATACTGGTCAGTAAAAAAAAGACATTCGCCAACCTGCCACATGGCATCTTCTTCGATAGCAGAATCCGGCCATCGGTCGACAACGCGATAATACTGTTTCAGAGCAGCTTTGTATTCTTTCTGAACAAACAGATCATCACCCTCGGCGAGAGCATCTTTCGCTACTGACTCATTCGGGCCACGACCAACCAGTTTCTTGAAGCGCCGATTTATTGTTTCGCCCTTCAACGCATTCCAACCAAAATCTTCATCAGTCGGTGTGAATTCTGATGAGATGACAGAAGAGGACTCATCATCAATAACTGATTCATCCTGTCCTACGCTCGAATCACTCCATGGCCATGTTGGCTTAGTGAGTGTGGCGCATCCACTTGCAAGGAGCGTGATAAAGAACCCAATGACCAATGGGAAAGCCCTTGGACAGGTCCTTTGGATGGTTGAACGGTTCATCGGTGTTTCTCGCGTGACGAGGGAAAGGTTTTCGCCAGCCAATGACTGGTTTTCAGACGATATCCGAGAAGATTGGCAAATAATGTATTCATGATTGCACGAATCTCTCCAAACGGAGGTTCTGGCTGTGATGTAGATTCACTTTGGTCGAAGGAGTCTGCAAGTTGGCGCAAAGAAGCAATTGCTTCACTTGAGACTGAAACAACAGATCTTTTTCCTCGTCTGCATCGTTGGCAGAGCCCTCCCCCTCCAAGCATGCTGAACGATATTCGTCGGCCTTCCAATGGTCGCTGACATTCGGCACAGCAATGGAGTGATGGGAGTTGTCCAAGTTGATGGAGGATACCCAGTTCTGTGTGAATAATAAGGGCCGAAACAGTTCTGGAGTCAGGCGCAAACCGCTGTTCGTTTCTCTGTCCAGGTCTTGGTGCAGAGAGGAATCGGATCGCTCGTGTGGCGAGATCAAAGAGTTCAGGTTGTGGGTCTGCATCAACGGTAACTGAATCCAGAAGGTCGGCGATGTAGAGTCCGGCAGCAAATGATGATTCATAACGACCAATTCGAAATCGATGCTCGAGGAATGCCTCTGTGAAAAGATCAAGATTGCCCGACGAACGATGAATGACGAGTACCTGACAGATGGAAAGGAGGTCAAGGGCGGCGTCAAATTTACTCTTTGGTCGCCACGCTCCCTTTGCCAGTCCCCGTACCTTGCCGACTTCACGAGTCAGCAAGGTGATGATTGCACTTGTTTCACCAAATGGTCGGGCCCGCAGGACGAGAGCCTGAGCCTTTTCGGCACTCATGGTGAATCAGGTGTTTGGGGTAATCTTGATACACGGAGTCGATCAATTCGACGCCTTGAACTTGCTAATACCTCAAGCGATACGCCATCAGAAACGATGGTTTCTCCCTCAGAAGGTATCCGTCCAAAAACATGAAAGGCGAAGCCTCCGACAGTATCGTAATCAGCTTCTTCCGGTAAGGAGAAATGCATTCGCTGATTCAAGTCATCAATAGGAACATTAGCCACTGTTTCACACGTATCCTTTGACTGCACAAGAATACCATCAGTCAGTGTTTCGTCATGCTCATCTGTGATCTCTCCAACAATTTCTTCAAGAGCATCCTCTATTGTCACAATGCCGCAGACACCACCAAATTCATCCGTAACAATGGCCATGTGTGATTTGCCTCGCTGCAGGTCGCGGAGCAATGACTGAACACTCATGGTCTCAGGAATGAAGTAGGGAGGCCTAAGAAGATCACGAAGATTTGGTTCGGTTCGTTCAGCCTCATTCGTAGAATCTTGGTACTGAGCCAGTTCAGCCAAAATTTCGCGCAAATGAATGACACCAACGATGTCATCTGGAGAAGACTTCCAGACTGGGAGTCTTGAATATCCGCTCTCTACCGCAGCTTCAACAGAATCTTTCCACGTTGAGTTTAAAGAGATGCCGATAACCTGAGTCCGAGGAGTCATGATTTCAGACACTTGAACGTCTTCAAGTTCCATGACTCCTTCGATCATTTCGCGTGCTTCTTCATCAAGATGCCCTTCACGATGAGCCTCATCCATGGCGAGTCGAATTTCATCTTGTGACTCATCAGCGGTAGCCTGATGTTTGCTCCTGTAGAGTACCCATTGAATGGCCTCGATACATTTGGTGATCCCTTTGGAAACAGGTGCGATAAGCCGGATGAGTGGTCGCCACAACCACCATGTTGTCACAACAATCCAAACTCCAGCAAACCGTGTGAGTGTCATGGGTACAATGACGAGCATGATCCAGCAAAGCCCTGCCCAGAGTCCGGCAGAAAGACTGGTCGTGAGTATTTTTGAGATAAAAAAAGTTGATGCAACTCCTGCGAGCACCACAACAGTGGCCGCAAAAAATGCTATTCCTTCACTTGCTCGTACAAGTTCATCGTAAACATCAGGAACACCTTTCTGACGGCAGATGTCTTGAAGTTGATGCCGCTTTGCTCCCCGGATGGCACGGGACTGCAGGGCAGCGAGGCTTGCGATAACTAATAAGAGGATTGCAGTTTGCATGAGCGTATTTCAGGACAATAAGAAAGGTTAGCGTCGGTGGCAAGTGGTTTTGGGACGTCTTCTTGGTGGCGATGGGAGCCCAATCGCTTTCATTATCGCTCGCTCCTTCCGTCGCATAGAGATCCTTTCTGAGGGTGTCTGGTCGTCATAGCCGACGAGATGAAGTAAGCCATGGATCAGGTAGTAGATTAATTCGTGTTCTGAACTCCAGCCGTAGACACGAGCCTCTCGCGAAGCTGTCTCAGCACTTGCAATAATTTCGCCATGAATTCCATGCCGTTTTCCGTGCTGGGAGAGTTGGGTATGTTCATGACTTGAAAGATCAAAGGAAAGAACATCTGTTGGGCCGGAAATCCCTAGCCATGTTTCATGGAGCTCAGCAATTGCTTTGTCATTTACGATTGCCAGGCTGATATCAGAATCAGTCATTCCAAGGGCATCGATGGCAACAAGGAAAAAACGTTTGAGTGTCTTCGAACAAACTGCCGTCGTCCGTTGACGATTGCATAGAACAACCTTGTTGCTGCCCGAAGTGGCTTGTGGGTGAAGTAGGCGCGGTGTGGAGCAGTGGTGTGAGGCGGCCACTAGGCTGTCCTCTGGTCCGGATACTTCACTCGTCCGTGATAAACAGCTGTAAGACTTTTTACGAGGCTTTGCTCAATGAGCCGTAGTTCTTCAAGCGTTAGTCCACAATCCTCAAATTGGCCATCAAGAAGTCGTTTCATTGCAAGGTCATGCACGAGGCTGGAAATTCTTGCCGGGGTCGGTTCTGTGAGTGAACGGCTGGCACTCTCGACGGCATCAGAAAGCATCAAGACGGCAGACTCCCGCGTTCCTGGACGAGGTCCTGGGTAACGGAAGGTTTGTTCATCAACACCACCCCCATTTGGGTCAGTTTGTGATTTCTCAGCGGCACGTCGGTAGAAGTACTCAACGAGCGTTGTCCCGTGATGTTCGAGGAGAAGGTCAACAATAGGTTGGGGGAGGTTGTACTGCCGTGCCAACTCGGCTCCCTCTTTGACGTGTGCAATGATAATGAGACTGCTCATTGCAGGCACAAGTGCCTCGTGTCTGTTTTCCTGTCTGTTCTGATTTTCGACATAATAAGCCGGCTTAAGCATCTTTCCGACATCATGAAAATACGCTCCGACTCGAACAAGGAGACCGCGTGCCCCGATTGCATCAGCCGCAGCCTCTCCGATGCTGGCGACATTAATCGAATGGTTGTATGTGCCAGGAGCTCTTCGAACAAGTTCTTGAAGCAGGGGATGCGCAACATCACCGATCTCAAGCAGGCTTAGATCAGTGAGTACACCAAATGTTTTTTCTACAAATGGTAGTAAACCTGTCATCAGAAAGCCTGCCAGAAGCGTCCATACACCAGTCCGAGCTGCTTCGAAAAGAAGGTAGAAGTCGAGCGGATGTTCTTCAAGGAGGTTGGCACCAATCTGGGTCGTCATGGCAACAGCGCCCGCCCATAAGCCGACGTAGATCAACTTGCTACGACTCCTTATTCGACCCATCCAGAAAATAGTTGCCGCAGCTGCTGCAGTGAGCGTGATGTAATCAGCAAGGCCCTGACCTAATCCCACAACAAGAACAAGAGCTACCTCAGCAACAAGAAGGAGTGCAAGATCTTCGTCGTAAGCGATTGCGACTGTCATTGCAAAGACGAGTAGGGGTAAGATTTCGGCGTGCCATGAATCACCAGAGGCAAATACACAAGCAGCCATTGTTGCCACAACTAGAACAAGCAAGGTTGCTATATGACCGAGATCAACCATGACATCACGGTGATGAAGGTGGAGGTAAAATCCGGCAAGTGTGAACATTGCCACGAATAGACCAAACAGTGAAGCTGCTCGGCCAAAACTTTCACCAACGGGTTGCTGCCTCAAAGATTCTTCGTGTTCGAGTTTTAAAAGCGTAAGTTGCTCATTCGTAATCTCAACACCAGCAGGAGAGAGCAGGTCACCTGCTGAATAACGAATGAATTGTTCAGGCGTTTCTTCAACTGCTTCATTCTTGGCTTTTGCTGTCGCTTCGTTGTCAACTTCCAGTGATCCTGTTAGCCGTGGATCGATCCACATGAATACACGATCTGTTAGAGGGCCGGGCCCCAATTCATCAGTCAGCCTTGCCTTGAAGCGAATCTTGGCCTCCCCAAGGAGTACTTCAGCAACCTGAACACGTATCATCTCGGTGACGTTGCCAAGTGGGTGGACATCAATTTCCGTTTGGCTTCCCTCGTCGATATCGTGCTGAATCTTTTCGAGAACACCTTGTGATTCCAGCGGGGCGAACGCACGATCAATGGCTTTATTGAACTCAAGTAACTTTTCCTTGGTTCCGACCGGATTCCGGAAGGCTGTGAATGCCTGTTCTGCCTGCAGTTTCTCTCGAGAGAATTCTGTGACCGATGGGTTTGCTTGCACAGCTTGATCCTCTGCAGCTGTTTCTAAAGCTACGTTCGGCTGTGCTTGTGCTCGAATCACATCATCAGCTAATCCGATATCTCCGTTCGATGGATCGCCTTCTTTGCTGCCACTCGCTTTTTGCTCCACCTGTGTTTTTGATGAGCCCAATATATTCGGCCCTAAAGAGGGGAGTGTGTCCTTGTTCTGTGGTTCTTCTTGTGTTGAGAAATCGGGTGGCTCAGGAGCAATTGGAAGTTCGGTGGGTTTTACTACAGTCCCTGGAGCCGGTATCGGAAGCCGTTCTAGAACAGTTGCTGTTTCTGGAGCAAACTCAAGCCATGCAGCACGTGACACACCGGCCAAAGTTTCTGCTGCTGCAATTTCAGCAACCCGATTTTTGAGTCCATCACGAATACGAACTAACGGCGATCGGTCCTGAATATAAACGACTCGGACCTGTGATGTTGCCCGTTGCTGTGCCGCACGAGTTCGTGCAAGGTCAGGCTTCTCAAATGCAACTCGGGCAACAACACCTCGAGGAGCAACAGAGCCGAGTCTAAATGCGAACGGTTGTGACCATCCTTGTAGAAGAACAAGAAGGAAAAAAGCTGCCAGAAGGCAAAGGCCGAGGCGCACGAGGACTTCTGACCGTGAAATAGTTTCGAGGAGCCTGCCCCAGAAACTCTGCGGACCTTCCATTGAGGAGGCTCGGCGAATGCGGCGGCGAAATGACGACGGGGCGATACTCATCGTAAACTACTGTTAGTTTCTCGTTTTCGGAAAGAGAATTGAAGTATGTAATTATTCCTCGTAAGCATCGACAATGCGCTGAACAAGGGGATGCCGGACGATATCACTGCCTCCAAGGCTAATTTTGCTGCAGCCTGCAACCTTGCCAAGCCGTTCCATTGCATCAATAAGACCACTTTTGCGGTTTGGAGGGAGGTCGATTTGCGTGGTATCCCCCGAAATCACCATTTTCGAGCCAACTCCCAGGCGAGTCAAAAACATTTTCATCTGGGCTGCAGTTGTGTTCTGCGCTTCGTCCAGAATGATAAAGGCATCGTTGAGTGTTCTACCTCGCATATAGGCGAGAGGAATCATTTCGATGACATCCTGCTCTGTCAGCTTTTTCAGTAAGTCAAAGTCCATCATCTCACGAAGTGCATCAAGGAGTGGTCGCAGGTAAGGGTTTATTTTTGCCTGAAGGTCACCCGGAAGAAAGCCAAGACTTTCTCCAGCCTCAACAGCTGGACGCACAAGTACAATTTTTGTGACCTGTTCTTGGCGTAGAGCAGAAACGGCCATGGCGACAGCAAGAAAGGTTTTTCCGCAACCTGCCGGCCCCTCACAAAACACGATATCAGACTGTCGAATAGCACGTACATAATCAGCCTGACCTGATGATCGAGGAACAATGTGTCCCCCAGGTCGATGCACTTCAATCGATTCCTGATGTATGAGTTGTTCAGAGATGCTACTTCCGTTGAGTAAACGGTCAACAATTTGTCCTGTGATAGTGCCATGATCCTGGAGTGACTGATCTAGCGACTCAAAAATTTCTGCGGCCCTATGAACAGCAGCATCCTCACCCTCAATGTGTATTTCTCCATCTCGAGCTGAAATTCCAACATCGAGAGCGGTACGTATCTTTCGGAGGTGCTGATCACGAGGTCCGAAAAGTTCTAAAAGCCGCTTTGAGTCGACTACTGCAATCGTTGAGCGAGACATCAAAGTCCATCAACCGAGTGGAGGTTGATGGCCTCGAGGAATAGGTGCGTCCGCCACGTGGCGGACTGGCAGGAAACTGATTTGTGTCAGGTTCTGATTATATCTTACTCCGGCAGGAGAGGCGTTCCCAACAGGACCTGTTTTCATGGCTGAATTTGTTAGAAAACCCCACATTTAGCTATGAAGAAGTGCTCTTAGCCAGATGCATTCACCCACAGAAACCAGGCAACTGGTGCAGCGAACAGGAGCGAGTCAATGAGGTCGAGTGCTCCTCCCAGGCCACCTAAAGACTTCCCTGAATCTTTTGCTTTGAGTTCTCGTTTGATCAATGATTCTGCAAGGTCGCCTGCCATGCCAGACAATCCAACACATAATCCGAAGGTAATCCATCCACCAAGGGGTTGCACCGGCAACCCATTTTTGAAAATAAGCGAAGACTGCATTATCAACCACGCAGTGAAAAGCGAGCCGGTGAGTGACGCAACTGCACCCTCCCACGTTTTCCCTGGACTAATTTTTGGCATCAGCGGAATCCGGCCTAAAGCAGAGCCAACGAGATATGCAAAAATATCACCAGCTTTGACGACAGTAATAAGGCTGAGTAATGGAATGATCCCAAGATATTGAGGGCCTGTTTGCTCAGGACCCAAGTTGGCAATAGTGACAAGCCTTAATCCAACCATGAATGCCATCGGGAGACCTAGATACGTCAGTACAAAAATGCTCACTGCTAATCGATCAAGATCCTGATCATCCTTACGAGCGAGTAAAACTTCTTGGACAAAAAGTGATCCAACCGCAGCTGCTGTTGCCAGTGCGGCCCAACTGAGAGCAGCTACGGGTGCAGCATCTCCCGTGTCAGAAACCATTGCTTGAGTGCCTACGGCAACGGCTAGAAATATTGCAATGACCCCGACACGAAGAATTCCACCTTTGAGCCTGATTCCCCGCTCCATGTAGAGAGCAATGAACTCGTTCACACCCCCAATCGCAAGGAGAATTAAAATTGGAAGGAGCCACCAGCCGGGTAAACCACCAAGGAATCCAGTGGAGTCAGCCCAGGTGAGTGCAGTCAAGCACGTGATCAAAGTGCTCGAGACGATAAACCGTGAACCAAGCGTTGCAAAGGAAGTTGGATTTCTCTTCATGTTGACGAAAGGCCTCCGAATCGACGTTCGCGCGACTGAAAAGCGGTTAGCGCCTGATCGAGATGATTCTCAGTGAAATCGGGCCAGAGGTCTGAAGTGACCCAGAATTCTGCATAGCTCATCTGCCACAATAAAAAATTACTGAGTCGCATCTCGCCAGCCGTTCGTATAAGAAGGTCCGGATCAGGCATTCCGTTTGTTTCAAGGTGATCTTCAATACTTTTCTCATTAATTTCATCTGGCTGTAGGATTCCTTCGGCCACTCGACGTGCAAGTGTTTTGGTGGCTTCAACAATTTCAGCCCGACCTCCGTAGTTGACCGCAAGACAAAGTCGCATGCCGGTATTATTGCGACACATATCAACCGTTTCATCGATAGCTGCGAGCGTACTGTTTGGTAAGCCAGTTCGGTTTCCTATCATGACTGGTCGTATACGTTCCCGCATCAGGAGCGATCGTTCTTCAATCATGTACTGCTCGAGAAGGAGCATGAGGAAATCGAGTTCGGCTTTTGGTCTACGCCAATTTTCGCTTGAGAGACAGTACAGTGTGAGCTGCTTGATGTTTCGTCTCGCTGCATGTTCGGTGGCCTTTCGAACGCTTGTAACGCCCTGTCTATGGCCTTCGATTCGTGGCAGGCTTCGTTTTTCGGCCCAGCGGCCGTTGCCATCCATGATGATTGCAACGTGCTGTGGTAGGGGTCTATCTGTCGGTTCGGCTTTTGGCTGCTCTGCCGTCCGAGTGGAGTGCTTTGTAGACGGGATGGCAACAGGGTTATTCACACTGTTGCTCGTTCCTGTTGGGTATTTGGAGGGCATTGTGCAGGTTGGTTGTTTCCACTGCGAAAAATGGTTTGCTCTCGGTCTGGTCCAACTGAAACGATTGTCACCGGCCGACCAAGAAGTTCTCCAATACGATCTATGTACTGTATAGCATTCGGCGGTAGATCTGCTTCGTTACGAACAGTCGTTAAATCGTTGTTCCATCCGGGTAGTGTCTCGTAGATTGGCTCCGCAGCTTTTAGATCATCAATCTGTCCAGGAAACTCATTCACAACTTTTCCGTTTATGCGATAGCCAGTACATATTCGGAGTTCATCGAGTTCCGAGAGAACATCGAGCAGCATCACCGCAAGTTCATCAGCACCTGAAAGGCGAGCTGAATACCGCGTTGCGACTGCATCAAACCAACCACAGCGTCGTGGTCGCTGAGTGACAGTGCCAAATTCTTTGCCGCGTTCCTGAAGGTGTTTGCCAATATTGTTGTCTTGTTCGGTTGGAAGAGGTCCACCCCCAACCCGTGTGGAGTAGGCCTTCAAGACACCAATAGTTCGGGTGATCCACCGACCCGGAACACCTGATCCACTTGACACACCAACCCCGGACGAGTTGCTACTCGTCACAAACGGGAACGTGCCATGGTCGATATCAAGCAGTGCACCTTGTGCACCTTCGAAGAGAACAGGTTTACCGGTTTCAACAGAATCTAAAAGATAGTTTGTCGTCTCGCCGACGTAGTCACGGAGTCGTTCTGCATATTCCTGGTATTGGTCGAAAATCGTGTTGCTATCAAGTTCAATGGCATCACTGCCAGTTGGCTGGCTTGCTTCAAGGAACCGCTGCTTTACCTTGAGAATATGATCAAAAGTAGATCGGAATTCTTGGCGATAGAGATCTCCGAGTCGAATAGCAAGTGACCGACCGACTTTATCCCTGTAACATGGGCCAATACCCCTTCCCGTTGTTCCAATTGATTCGCCACCGGAAAGACTGCCATTAAGAATCCCATCTTCAATGACATGCCATGGGAAAACAACATGGGCCCGATCACTGAGCCGTAGTTTGTCAGCTACTTTGATGCCTCGTGACTCAAGCATGTCAATTTCACGTATTGCACTCGCAGGGTCAAGAACAACACCACCAGTTACAACACAGGTAACATTATCTCGAAGGATGCCACTCGGAATCAAAGAGAGCTTCCACGTTTCTCCATCTGAGACCACAGTGTGACCAGCATTTGCGCCCCCTTGGTACCGAACAACGACATCGTGTTTTTCTGTCAGAATGTCGACAAGTTTGCCTTTGGCTTCATCGCCCCATTGCAAACCGATGACGCAGGTTCCGGGCACGCTGGATTCCCCTCACTTCGAGAATTATTTTTAAGCGGCGAACGGAACGCCACATTCATAAGAAAATGAGTCTAAAACTAGGTTTTTTGTGGTCAAGCGGTTGGCGATTAGACCGCTTTAGTCTTATGGTTTTGCCATCATTCGAGGGGTAGCCCCTTAGAGCAAGCAGCTACGGAATGTAAGATTTGGAGTATGTGAACGTGAAATTATTTCCTGTTCTTACAGAGAGTCATTCAAGGACTTTCGAACAAGAACGTATTCGTTAGTTTTTGATTATCCATGGTAAAGCACGGAACTGGTCAGGTTTTTCATGTGACCGATGATGAGAGTGGGCGGACACTTGCGGCTTATCTAAAAGAGCAAATAGGTGGGACGAGTTGGGCAGTTGCTGAACGGTGGATTCGGAATCGTCGCATCACAATTCATGGCAATATCTGCGTGGATGCAGCAAGACGCCTGAAGACAGGCGAGGTCGTGAAATTTCTTGACGTGCCTGCCGCCGCACCGCCCGGGCCGCAAGATGTGAAAATAGTTCACCTCGATGATCACGTTGTCGTTGTCGATAAGCCCGCGGGTCTTACGACCACTCGGCATCATGAAGAGGCAGGATGGCCGACCCGCCGCCGCCAATTGCAGCCAACTCTTGATGAACTTCTTCCAACAGTAATAGGAAGATTCTTAAAAGCAGCACGACAAGGTAAATGGAAGAGTGGTTTAAAAAAAGAAAGACTGCATCGCTCGGGTCAAGTTCGAGCGGTCCATCGAATTGATCGTGAAACAAGTGGGCTCCTTGTGTTTGCCCGAACGGTGCCAGCTGGAAGAATTTTGGCCGAGCAGTTTCGACAGCATACGACTCGGCGTAAATACCTCGCCGTTGCCGTTGGTCGGGTTGGTAAAGGCACTATCATGTCGAGTCTTGTACGGGATCGGGGTGATGGCCGCCGGGGTTCAGCAGTTGATGGGAAAGGAAAGCATGCGGTCACTCATGTTCAGCCGAGTGAACATTTTGGTGATGCATATACGTTGGTCGAGTGTCGCCTGGAGACTGGAAGGACGCATCAAATCCGAATTCATCTCGCTGAAAGTGGGCACCCCATCTGTGGTGAAAGGGTCTATTCGGCCCCATTGGGCTCTGAACTGAAAGACCAATCGCTCGCACCGCGGGTGGCTTTACATGCTGCTGAATTAGGATTCATACATCCAGTCACCGGTGACGAGATGCTCTTTCACTCCCGGCTTCCCAAAGATCTACAGGAAGTCCTGAAAAGATTGGCAAAAATTCATGGTCAAGAAATCATAGAGCCTCCCCACGAACCACCAGTTTGCTGATTTTGGGTTAGGGTGGGAATAATAGGGTCCAGTAACAATGCTTTTGGAGGCGTAGCGTGAGAATTATTCAAGGGATTCTTGCCTGTGTTGGCAGGCTGATGATTTCCATTATCTTTCTGCTGAGTGCATTTGGAAACAAAATTTTGAATTTCAGTAGCGTTGCTGACGTGATGGCGGCACAAGGTATGCCTCAGGATGACATTCTGGGAATACCTGCTCATAAGTATTTACTATGCGGTGCGATAGTATTTTTGATTCTCGGAGGACTTTCTGTTGCTGCGGGGTTTAAAGCTCGCCTTGGTGCGTGCATGCTCCTTCTCTTTCTTGCTGGAGCAACGTATTATTTTCATGACTTCTGGAACGCAGAGGCTGATCAAAAGCCGACCGAAATGATTCAGTTTCTCAAAAACCTGGCACTGAGTGGCACGATGCTATTTATCATTGCCAACGGAGCGGGCCCAGGAAGTCTTGATCAAAGAAAGAAGTCCAAGAGCATGCGTGGTGACAACACGCTTAGGAGCCAAGGGACGGACGAAAAAAAGAATCATCATTCGGATGCAGGTTCTTCCAAACCACTTCATAATCCGCGGGGCACGACACCCCAATCTGACGGTCATTCAACACAGCTACCCGGCTAGGATTTGAACCTAGACTAAGGGTACCAAAAACCCTTGTGCTACCATTACACCACCGGGTAGTGAAGTCTCCCTAGTATAGCGTGTTTCTCTCCATTCTGTTGAAGCCCAATTCAGCGTCAGCTTGAAGGGTTCATAAAGTGCTTTGAACGCATAGGGAGATTCTTAAAAACTGGTGTATTTATTTGTCCCAAAACGGAAGCAGCAGCAATGTTTTTCCAATGGTCTGATCCCCTGCAATGATCAAAGCTAGTCACGATGGTGCGGCGTTACGGTAGAAGGGTTCGTCAACACGTCATGGGGTTCAGAGGGCTGATTTGTTGGGCGATTCAGAATGCTCGTCACAGCAAAAGAAAGTTGTTCGAGCTCTATTGCAAGATCTACGGCTACTTCTTGTACGTTGGCTGGAAGGGTGAGTGTCACAGGAGCAAAATTGACGATACCTTCGATGCCAGCCTTCACAAGATCATTGGCTGCTTCTTGTGCACGATGTGCTGGGACAACAACCATGCCAAGACGAATTCCCTTTGTTTTGACGGTTTCGGATAATTCGTTAAGGGGCTGAATCTGTATCCCTTGAATGACTTTCCCTATTTTTTTTGAATCGGCGTCAAAAGCCGCTTCGATAGAGAAATTCTGTTGACCAAAACCTTTATATCCAAGAAGTGCAAGACCAAGATTGCCTGCTCCGATCATTACGACAGGCCAGGATTGGTTTGTGCCCAAGATGTCACGCATGGCGTTGATGAGTTCGTCGCAACGATAGCCAACTCCCGGGTAGCCGAATTGCCCAAAAAATCCCAGGTCTTTTCTTACCTGAGCGTCACTGAAGCCAAGAAGAGTCCCGAGCTGACTAGAAGAGATGGTTTCTTTGCCCGCAGATTGAAGCCGTTGTAGTTCTCGTAGATAGAGACTGATTCTGCTGACAACAACCTTTGGAACAGTAGCGTCCGAAGGCATCTCGTTCGGGCGTTCATTTGTGTCTTCAGTCACCATGAAATTTCTGCCAGACCCCAGTGGAATATTAGATGACTTTAACCCGAGGGAATGAACTATCGCAAATCCCTCGATTCCAACATCCGGATGTAACGGTTGTAATGCCATAGTGACAATGGAAAAAATGCACCGATTTCGAAAAGAAATCATCCTGCGCAGAGTTTATGGGCGATCTTTAAAGAGTACTCATTGACGTTTCACTGGCCTAACCAGTCTGCGTCCTCTGAATATTTAAGAATCGAAGGATTGATTTCTATCGGGATCGAAGAGCAAGAGAGAGCGTTATGAACAAGATTTTTGTCTGTGCCATGATGTCGGTGGCAACGGTGTTCCTCAGTGCAAGCAAAGTCGATGCTGCTTACTGTGGTTTAGCTAACTACCAGCACGGAGACTCTAAAGTTGTCTCCGTAAGTTTTTCGAAAGCTCGTAAGAGTTGTAGCCACAGTGAAGGTTGTGAGCCATCGTGCGCAGCTCCCTCATGCTGTGGTCCTCGGCTCGTCAAGGATGTTGTTTACGAAAAGAAACAGTACACCTGTTACAAAACCATATGTGAAAAGGTTGTTGAGCAAAAGGAAATCAACTGCACTCGCTATGAGAAGGAGCAATGCTACCGGGACGTTGAGTACACAGTCTGCAAGCCGGTCTGGGAGACTCGTACAAGAACAATTCCGTATACGGTATGCAAGCCTGTGTACGAGACGAGGACAAAAGAGATTCCATACACAGTGTGCAAACCTGTGTATGAGACACGCGAGCAGTGCTACACGGTATGCAAGCCTGTGTACGAGACGAGGACAAAAGAGATTCCATATACAGTGTGCAAACCTGTGTATGAGACACGCGAGCAGTGCTACACGGTATGCAAGCCTGTGTACGAGACGAGGACAAAAGAGATTCCATATACAGTGTGCAAGCCTGTGTATGAGACACGCGAGCAGTGCTACACGGTATGCAAGCCTGTGTACGAGACGAGGACAAAAGAGATTCCATATACAGTGTGCAAGCCTGTGTATGAGACACGCGAGCAGTGCTACACGGTAAGCAAGCCTGTGTACGAGACGAGGACAAAAGAGATTCCATACACAGTGTGCAAACCTGTGTATGAGACACGCGAGCAGTGCTACACGGTATGCAAGCCTGTGTACGAGACGAGGACAAAAGAGATTCCATACACAGTGTGCAAACCTGTGTATGAGACACGCGAGCAGTGCTACACGGTATGCAAGCCTGTGTACGAGACGAGGACAAAAGAGATTCCATATACAGTGTGCAAGCCTGTGTATGAGACACGCGAGCAGTGCTACACGGTATGCAAGCCTGTGTACGAGACGAGGACAAAAGAGATTCCATACACAGTGTGCAAACCTGTATGGGAAACACGAGAGCGAGATGTTTGTCATACCGTCTGTAAGCCAGTGCACTACACCAAGACCGTAAAGGTCTGCAAGGGTCACTGGGAAACTGAAAGGTGTGAAATTCCAGGGCCATTGGTCACAAAGTGTGTCCGACAGCCAGGTTGTTGGGAGACGGATTGTTCAGGGAAACGGTGTTACCGTCCGGGGCCAGTGAAGAAGATTCAGGTTCAGTGCCCATCCAGGACAATCTGCAAAAAAGTATGGGTTCCTGAAATTTGTGAGAAGCAGATTGACTGTGTCCGCTATGAGCGAGAGACCATTGTCAAAAAGCAATGCTACAAAGTCTGCAAAATGGTTCAGGAGCAAAGAATCAAAACATGCTGTTACAAGGTCTGCAAGATGGTGCCAGAGCAACGCGTACGCACCTATAAAGTTTGCAAGATGGTGCCAGAGCAGCGTGTGCGGACCTGCTGCTACAAGGTCTGCAAGATGGTGCCAGAGCAACGTGTGCGAACATACAAGGTTTGCAAGATGGTGCCAGAGCGTCGGGTTAAGACCTGTTGTTACAAGGTTTGCAAGATGGTTCCAGAGCAACGTGTACGGACATATCAGGTTTGCAAGATGGTGCCAGAGCAGCGTGTGCGGACCTGCTGCTACAAGGTTTGTAAGATGGTTCCAGAGCAACGTGTACGGACATATCAGGTTTGCAAGATGGTTCCAGAGCAGCGTGTGCGGACCTGCTGCTACAAGGTATGCAAGATGGTTCCAGAGCAACGTGTACGGACATACCAGGTATGCAAGATGGTGCCGGAGCAGCGTGTGCGGACCTGCTGCTACAAGGTATGCAAGATGGTACCGGAGCAGCGTGTGCGGACATACCAGGTATGCAAGATGGTGCCGGAGCAGCGTGTACGAACCTGCTGCTACAAGGTATGCAAGATGGTACCGGAGCAGCGTGTGCGGACGTATAAGGTTTGCAAGATGGTGCCGGAGCAGCGGACGAAGACATGTTCTTATCGAGTGTGCAAAATGGTTCGGGAGCAGCGTTGTCGTGAAGAGTGCTACAAAGTGTGCAAGACGGTTAAAGAGACACATACAAAGAAAGTGCCATATTGTGTGACGCGACCTGTGCACTACACAAAAACCATTGATGTTTGTCGCATGGTTCCAAAGAAGGTTGCCTACACGGTGACGAAATGTGTTCCAAAGACAGTGTGGCGTGAAGTCCCATGTGAACCATCATGTGGATATGAGGACTAAGCGTCCCCAGCCATTTTTTTACAGACTATCTTCTGGAAAGTTATCAAAAAAGCTGTGGCCCAGATCAATTGATCTGGGCCACAGCTTTTCTGGACCTACCCCGAGTTATGTGTTCACGTTATGATTCGGGTTCAATGGACGCTGACATAGCTCCCTTTGACCTTTTTATAAGCTTATCAGCACCAAAAGCGTGGATTTGGTCTCGTTTGAATTCGGCGTGTTCCCGTGTTGTGGTAAGAACGATAACTTTCCCTTTTTGATCTACCTCTGTTGCCATTTTGATTCCTGTTGGCGAGGGGTGACCAAAGAGCTTTTGGAGCATTGAGACAACATATTGATAGGTGTGGTCATTGTCATTCCAAAGGACGACATGGTACCGAGGTTGCCGTCGATTGGCCCTCTTTTTACGCAAAGATGGGTTTGGCTGGACGTCTGGGACTGTGGTGGTAGCTGTTTGAGTCATTATGCGTATGGGCCATACAAACAGTGTCGAGGTTCAAAATCTTTGTATTTGAGTATAGAGTCTTCATGAATCAGACAACTGTCTGAACCTTTTGAGAGGAGAAATTTGTGCTCGATCGTCGTTTTGTTGCTGACAATATTGATCTTATTACAGCAAACTGTCGTCTTCGGGGGGCTTCCGTTGATGTGGCAAAGTTTGCGGAGTTAGACATTCTGCGGCGGCAGTTGCAGTTGGATATTGATCGTCTCAATCAGGAGGCTGGCCAAGTTAGTAAATCGATCGGGAAAGTGTCTCCTGATGAACGTGAACCACTGAAGGCGGAGGGGCGTCGACTCCGTGAAGAGGTATCTGCACTTCAGTCGCGTCAGGCGGAAGTACTTGAAGAATCGGATAAGATTCTACGGTCCATACCGAATCTCACGCATTCAGATGCACCTCACGGTGGTGAAGCAGATGCAACAGAAGTTCGTCGTGGCGTTTCGAGTGTCCCAGCTTTTTCATTTACACCTAAAGACCATGTTGAATTAGGTGAAAACTTAAAGCTTTTTGACTTTGAAGCGGGCAGTCGGGTTGCTGGACATGGTTTTTATTTTCTTACCAATGACGGAGTTCTTCTTGAGCTTGCGTTACAGAAGTATGCGGTCGACTTATTAATGCAAGAAGGCTTTACGGTCATGACAACACCAGATGTTGCTCGTGATTCAATACTGGAGGGAACCGGGTTTATGCCCAGGGGCCCTGAGACACAGATTTACTCAATTAGTAATAGTGATTTGTCACTCGTTGCAACCGCCGAGATCACCCTTGGCGGCGCAATGCACGAAAAAATATTTAATATCGATGAACTACCACTCAAACTTTGTGGGATCAGTCATTGTTTCCGAACAGAAGCGGGTGCCCATGGCAGGGCGACTCGAGGTCTCTACCGGGTTCACCAATTTACAAAGGTAGAAATGTTTGCTTTTACGGCACCCGATCAGAGTGATGCGATGCATCAACAACTGCTCGATCTTGAGTGCAAAATTTTTGATGGTTTAGGCATACCATATCGAGTTGTTGATACAGCAACAGGAGACCTGGGTGGCCCCGCGTACAGGAAATATGACTTGGAGGCTTGGATGCCTGGCCGCGGTAACACTGGCGAGTGGGGTGAAGTAACAAGCACGTCGAATTGCACCGATTATCAAGCTCGAAGATTAGGTATTCGCTTCCGTAACCCAGGCGAAAAGGGAACACAATTTGTCCATACTTTAAATGGGACGGCAGTTGCAATCAGTCGGGCAATTGTTGCTATTTTAGAGAACTATCAACAGGCTGATGGATCTGTAAAGGTTCCTGATGCGTTAGTTTCATGGATGGGAAAAACAGTTCTAACGGTCTAACACACGTCAAGAAAAGTACTTACCATTTAAGTCCAAAGCGGGCTCCATCTGACTGTCCGCTAATACCACCTTTTAAAGCAGTGTTGCTCTTCTTTTGTTGTTTTTCGGAAGAAGCTGGTATGTCATCCTCGTCGCTCGAAAAATCCTCTTCGGGAGCGGAGTCAGTCTTGTTGAGAGCCTTAAGAGAGAGCGAAAGCCTTTGTTCGGCAGGATCAACAGATAGGACCCGGCATTCTATCTTGTCGCCTTCCTGTACAACGTCACTTACACTGCGGATACGTCGAGTGGCTAGCTCGGAGACGTGAATCAAGCCTTCAACACCAGGCTCCAGTTTCACAAAGGCACCAAAGTCAGCGATTCGACTCACCGTGCCTCGAACGGTTGATCCGACAGAATATTTGGCATCTGCTCTGGTCCATGGGCTCTCGACAAGGTCACGAATTGAAAGGCCGATCTTCCCGGTGTCGCTGTCTACTTTCTTGATCATGGCGTGGACGTGCTGACCAATCTCAAGGATTTCCTTCGGGTCGCTCACCCTTTCCCATGCGAGTTGGCTCACGTGAACAAGACCTTCGACGCCATGGCCAATATCAACAAAAGCACCAAAGTCACGAATCGAACGCACGATGCCCTCAACCTGGTCACCAGGTTCCAGCGTCTCAAGCATTTTTGATTTTGCGTCTGCTGCCTGTTTTTCAATTACTGCTCGACGAGACAAAACAAGGCGACGAGCGTGGGGAACAACTTCAGTGACAAGGCTTTCGAGTGTTTGCCCGATCATCTCTTCAGGGCTTTCAATTCGCCACGGGCTAATAAGGCTGGTAGGCATGAACCCTCGGATTCCGGCGACGTCACACTCAAGTCCGCCTTTGTTGACAGCAGTGCATCGTGCTTCAACGATCATGCCAACTTCCAATTGGGACCAGTCCTCTACCGCAACCGCTCGGTTCGCGGGAGCAACCTCATAAAGGCCGTCTTCTTCGTTGCGTCCTCCTACCGATAGTTCTAGCGTCTGCCCTACTTCAGGTAGCTCATCACTTTCTTCAAATAAACCTGCGAGTTGAAGAGCGCCTTGTCGTTGGTTTCCCAAGTCGATAAAGGCTGTCTCAGGGCCAATTGAGAGAATGGTTCCCTCAACTTTTGCACCTGGCTGAATTGGTTGATCAACGAGAGACGTTTGTTCAAGCAATGACTCGACTTCAAGCCCGGCTAGAGCTGCTTCGAAATCCTGCTCAAGATCTTCATCGAGATCTTGTCTTAGGTTTGGGACATTTACCCGCTTCTGATGAGGTATAGAGTCGGTGAAAGCGGACGCCTTACTACCACGGTCTGGTTTGCCACGGCGATGCTCTTTTGTTTTTTTCGGCCGAGTGTTCTTCTCGTCTTCCGTTGTGGAGGAAAATGCGTCACTTGTTTCTGATGGCGCGTCACTGGAAGTCGAAGGAGTCTTGGACGTGATGTACGTGTAGCGTGCCGTGGTCTCTGTTTGTCCGGAATCGGTTCGCTGTGTACCTATTGCAATTCGTCGTTTGGGGCGATCACCATCAGGAGTTGATTGTTGAGAATTATCATCTTCCTGAATAGGTATTGATTCTCTATCAACAGCCTTAGATGGTGAATCGCTATCACGAGGATGAGACTCTGCGGACTCAGTTCTGCTGCCGGCTGTGTCGTCCATCGAAAGAACCTTAATGAATAATGCGGGAAACAGGACTTGAACCTGCACGGTATTACTACCACTAGGCCCTCAACCTAGCGCGTCTGCCAATTCCGCCATTCCCGCGGAGAGTGAGTCAGTGTGGCTGTTGACCTGAGACCTTTACCAGATCTGCCACAAACTTCTATTGTCGGCCCCTTTGCTCGTCAGTCAAGCGATCCACGGTTTGTTGGTGGCCAGTTGTTACTGGGATGGCTTGTACCGGCTGCACGAGCTGCTGAATCCGGCCGACTGCAACAAGCGTAGAGAATAATGAAATACTCCACACGGCATCACCCACGGGCATCCATCGATAGAATGGAAGAGCAGCTATGTAACACGTTGTGAGGCCAGATAAAGTATGTGGGTAGAGCTCAGACAGAGCCCACGTAGCAAAGTTCGTTGTTGTAAAAAAGATGAGAGAGGAAGCAAGGCTTCCTCCTAAGACTGCAACCCACCCTTGTCGTTGGACGAGGCTGCCAAATAATACCGGACAGGCAAGTGAAACATATACAACAATCGCCATAACAGTAGAACCATAGCCGGGCAGGGCCATGTTGCTAATAACAAGTGCTACAATTGGAACTGTTGCAGCAGCGAGCGAAATTCCAAAAAGAGAGCCTGCCGCAAGCCCAATCGCTGCGAATGGAGTAACGTTATAAGCGGGCTGCCACAGCCTGCCGCAAATTCCAACTGCAACGAGGGCAAACCATAATGCAATTTTTGCACGCGAACTGAATTTTAGTGAATCACCTAGTTTTGAAGCCATCAGACTGCTCGGTATAGAAGAGATAGAAATAAGAAACCAATAGTTCCTATGAATATCATAATACGGGTCTTTTTAAAGGCCCAGCGGTCTCTAAAACTCTCGGTACACTAGCGGTTTTTGCCAATCAAGCAAGTGAATGCGGTAAGCCCGGAACTCTGCTTCAGGAAGTACCACGACAGGATCACCGACTATGCCGGAACCAATAGCAACCCTCAGCACCCTCGTCATTGAGAAATTATCAGGGGGGATAACTGCTATTGGCATCAATGTGCCGGGCCACTCACAGAATGTGATGAATCAGGTTTTTATGCAAGAACTTGAACAAGTTTTTGCCTTTCTTCAGCAAAACCCACCCCGCGGCCTTCTTGTAGAGTCCCTTCGAGATGACTCATTTCTTGCTGGTGCTGACATTGGTCAGATTGATACCGTTTGGTCCTTGCCACCCACTCGCCTGAAGGAGTTATGTGACAACGGCAGGAACCTTCTTGGTATGTTTGCTTCGTTGCCATGGCCAAGTGTTGCAGTAATAGACGGCGTTTGTCTTGGGGGAGGTCTTGAACTTGCGATTGCATGTGATTTACGCATAGCGACTGAAAATCACAAGACAATTCTCGGCATGCCGGAAGTGAAGCTTGGGCTGTTGCCCGGGTGGGGTGGCACTGTTCGTTTGCCCCGACTAATCGGAACCGGTCCTGCGATCGAACTAATAGCTTCGGGTGATGAAATCATCGGTTCTCAAGCTAAGACTCTTGGTTTAGTTGATGCCTGCGTGCCTGTTCATTCAGCACGAGAGTCAGCATGTGTCTTAATCGAGCAAGCCATTGCTTCTGGAGACTATTTAAATCGTCGATCTGAGTTGCAGTTGCCGCACGTCCTGGATAAGCCAGAGAGTGATTTTTTATTGGCGACCACAGGTGCTGTCATTGTGGGTCGTACAAAAGGAAATTATCCAGCACCGATGGTTGCTTTTAACACAATCATGCAGGGTGCTACACAGTCAATAAGTGAAGCAGCCGCTCTTGAAAGCAAAGCCTTTTCTAAACTGGCAAAAACGTCAGTCGCAAAACAACTCCTTCGTGTGTACCGGCTTGGTGAACGAAACCGCAGTGACTGTGGTCTTGGCAAGTCGGCACAATTGACTCCAAATAAGTCGCTGCGTGTAAACGAGTTACAAAAGCCATCAATTGTTGGCGCAGGGATTATGGGTGCTGGTATTACAGCACGTCACGTGCGATCAGGGTTTGTTACAAAGCTTGTGGACATCAATGCTGAGGCACTTGGGCAAAGCATTCCTGCTATTCTCCAGGAGGCTGCTTGGGATCGTTACTATCAGAAGACAAATCAGGAGAGAGTGGGCGAGTTGACAGGTCGTCTCATGTCTTCAACACAGCTTTCATCAATCGCAGGCACGGACATTGTTATAGAAAGTGTGATTGAACGGACTGACTTAAAACGACAGGTACTTGCAGAAATTGAATCCACAGTTTCCCCGAGTACTATTATTTGCACGAATACATCAACAAATCCGATAGCGACACTCGCCGATGTATTCTCTGATCCGACACGGTTTTGTGGGATGCATTTCTTCAATCCCGTCAGGAAAATGTCTTTGGTCGAAGTCATTCGTGGTCCAGATACCAGTGACTCCACAGTTGCTTCAGTCGTTTTGCACGCAAAACGACTGAAGAAGGTTCCAGTTGTCGTTCAAGACAGTCCAGGATTTCTTGTTAATCGGGTTCTGACACCATACCTTCATGAATCAGTTGAATTGTTGCGGGAAGGAGTCGATCCATCACGAATTGACAAAGTCTCTCGACGATTTGGTATGCCTCTTGGGCCACTTGAACTCTATGACATGGTTGGCCTTGATACCGCCTTCTACGCAGGTCTTGTCATGGCAAATGCTATCGGCGATCGTATTGACGCCTCGCCCGTCATACCTGCTCTCGTTAAAGCCGGTTGGTTAGGGCGCAAAGCAGGAACAGGATTTTATACATACAAGGGTGCTGGTCATGATGCAAAAATCGAAAGTGTCAATGAGAAACTAAATGATCTAATCGATCCATATCGTTTGGCAGAGCAGCAGACGACCGATGAGCAAATTCGTGACCGATTGTTCTTGCCGATGTTACTCGAATCACTCCTTGTTCTGGATGAAGGTATTGTGCGGGATGGATGTGATATCGATCTCGCTGTTATTCATGCACTTGGATTTCCGGCATTCCGTGGTGGAGTGCTTGCATGGGGTGATTTCCTTGGTGCAGCTGAGGTTGTTCGTCGGCTTGATCAATTCAACGACCTGGGGCCACGAATGAAACCACCGGCAAGGCTTCTTGCTCATGCTGAATCAGGTCGCCCTTTTACATCGGTGGAAGAAAGCGGAAGTCATTCAAGGAAAGCTACTTGAGGGTGAAAAATGACACGATCGTCTCGCTCCCCGGAAAATACTCCCAGTTGTTGTGTCCTGCTGTCGAACTGCAATCGGTCGGTCTGATGCAGGTCATGGTGTTTTCCGAGAAGTTCGTGGTGATGAGCTAGCTGCATTGGTCGTAGCCGAAGCGGTCGCAAGAGGAAGAGTGCCACCAGAATGCATCGAGGATGTTCTTGTAGGCGTGACTCAGCAACGAGCAGAGCTTGGCGGTAATGTAGCGCGTACGATAGCCATGTTGGCGGGGCTGCCTTTCACCGCAGCGGCATCCACAACGAATCGTTTGTGTGGTTCATCGCTACAAGGTTTATCGCAGGCATGCCACTCAATCGTAGCCGGTGCAGAAGATGTTCATGTTGTTGCAGGCGTTGAGCATATGCAACGCCTCCCTATGAATTCTCAAATCAGCTTTCATCCCCAAGCTTTTTCAAGATCGAGTCGTGCAGTCCTTTCAATGGGCTTAACGGCCGAGTTTCTCGCCTCGAGTCGTGGTATTAGTCGCAAGTCACAAGAGGAATATGCACTTGAAAGTCATCGTCGAGCAACACAAGCAGCAGACACAGGATTTTTTAGGAATGAGATCATTCAGTGCCAGGGTTTGGATGACAACGGCGTGCTCGTTTTTGTAGAGCGGGACCAGTCGATTCGTTCTGACGCAAACCTTGTAGCGATGGGAAAACTTAATCCGGTATTTTTGCCAAAACTAGGGAGTGTCACTGCTGCTACAAGTGCTCCATTGAGTGACGGAGCTGCTGCAATGGTTGTCATGTCTGAAGCAACAGCACGTCGTCATCAGCTCACACCTCTGGTTCGCGTGCTAAGCACAGCGGTTGTTGGTGTGTCGCCAGCTTTGATGGGTATGGGGCCGGTGCACGCGACTCATAAAGTACTTCATCGCTCGGGACTTCGCTTGCAGGATATTGAAATCGTAGAATTAAACGAAGCTTTTGCGGTTCAGGCTATTGCGTGTATCGAAGAATTAAAACTTGATTACGACAGGGTGAATGTCTGTGGTGGTAGTTTGGCTATTGGACATCCTCTCGGAGCAAGCGGTGCCCGCATTTCAACAACACTTATTCACGCAATGCGAGATCGTCAGAGTCGTCTTGGCTTGGCTACGATGTGTGTTGGGCTTGGGCAGGGAGTCGCAGTTATTTTTGAATTGATAGACTGATTTTCTTGGATTACGGTGTGTCGGTAGAGGAAGTGGAACTCTGCGACTTCTCCCCGAGGGTTATGGTGGCACAAATTCTGCGTAAGGTTTTCAATAAGATTTCTATATGGAAAAAACTTTGCATCATCCAGCCGAAGCTACACCAGACAGTCTGGCTAATGAATGCATGCCGTTATCATTAGTTCAACTTTTGCTTGAACGTTGTAATACCAGTTTTGATCGTCCAGCAATAATTGATTCTCTTACAGGCGAGCAGCTTCGTTGGGGACAACTGCTGCAACAATCAGTCAGAGTTGCTGAACGGATTGGGGCTGCTGGTCTGATGCCAGGTGATCGGGTGGTTCATATTGGTTCGCATACCGCTGCATGGCCGATAGTAGATTTCGCATGCTTACTCAGTGGTGTTGTTCATATAGCCCTTCATGCAGAGGAAAGTCAGTCGGAACAAATTCGTCATTTGCAACTATTTCAGCCGTGCGGTTTGATTTTTTCAGGCGGAATTTCTCGGCGACACCTCAGTCATAGTCGATTGCCGCTCCTTGAGGTACAAGCAGACTGGCGCGCAAATCACGTGGCGTATGCAACTGTCCGTGATTACATTGCCGAACGAGCCAGACAATGTGACCCTGATGGGCCAGCCTCGGTACTTATTTCTTCAGGCACAACCGGTCGCCCCAAAGGCTTTGTGCATAGTCAGCGATCGTTGGTGATGAATGCAGTGGCATCTGCAGCGGAGTTTTTAGAAGAACCCGATGACGTTCGGCTTTCATGGTTGCCTCAAAGTCATGCGCTGGCACGAGTTGGGGATCTTTATACGACACTTGTTCGGGGAGGTGCCCTGAATATTGTTCGTGATCGCCGCAAGATTCTTGAGGCATGTAAACAAATACCCCCAGCGGCAATTCTTGGAGTACCAATTTTCTACGACAGACTGGCACGAGCCGCTCAGCAAGGAAGAATCAGAAGCCTTGTTGATGCATTAGGAGGACGAATACGCGTTTGTGTTTCAGGCGGTGCTTCACTCCGACGATGGACTACCCGTATTTTTCAACAACACGGTGTACCGCTTGTTGAAGGGTATGGTCTAGCCGAAGCAGGTCCTGTTGTCGCTGTGTCAAATCCACGATGCCAGCAAACCGGTGCCGTTGGACGTCCATTACAAGGTATAGAAATCAGGATCTCTGAAGAAGGTGCACGTGCGGGTGAGGTTCTTGTGCGAACTCCGTGCCGAGCGATGGCCGTAATAGATCCATTGAAAGGCCGGGAGGAGTCTCCAATCAATCGAACAGCTTGGCTGAGAACAGGTGACCGGGGTGTCATTGATAATGACGGCCAGTTAAGGATTGCTGGACGAATTGACGATGTGCTGACACTAGCCAACGGTACGAAGTTGCTGCCAGCTGATGTGGAGTTGGTGCTACTAGAAGAACCAGCTGTTGCTCAAGTTTGCGTGACGGGCGAAGGGCTTTCGTGGCCAGTGGCGTTCATAGTACCTGAACCAGTGATCGTAAGGGCTTTGCTTAAACGATTTCGTTGCAGAGTATGGAGTCGCAAACAGGCTCTTTCTCACCCGAAAATACTTCGTTGGTTTTCTCATAGACTGGCTGAGCAGCAAAAAGGTTTACCTCGTCGAATATGTGTCAGACGGTTCCTACTTGTTGATCATCCATTCGACATGGCACATGGCGAAGCAACAGAGTCTTTTAAGATAAAACGGCGCAGTATTGCAAAGCATTTTTCATCATATATCCGCTCTTTTGAGCCACACGCAGGCGGTACGACAGCAAGCCTTCTACCTGGAGTCGGCACAATTAACGACACAAACCATCCGTCTGCTGAAAAAACCGATTCAGTTTCGTTGCCCCAAAGTTCCTCTCAAACCAATTATCTCGCTTCAGCATTCTGGGGAGGAACAGATTCTTCTGTAGATGGAAGCGGGTTTGCCCATGCTGCGGAGCAGGTGGTGGCAGGAATGTCCGACAAAAATTTTACCATTGTAGATAACGCCAAAAACGCTATCGAGAACCTTCGTTCTAATGACGAACTCTATGAAAAGGTAGAAGGTGCAATATTACCAGCAGCTCCGTTAGCTGATGCACCAATGCCGCCAACGGGCAAGCTTTCAGTATGTGCAGAGCGAGCGATTAGTAAAACAGGTTTGTGGGGTTTGTTTGTACCACAGGTATACGGCGGGTCAGGTTGTAGTCACATAGAGCTCATGCAAGCGATTACACATCTCGCTTGCGTCAATCCTACGGTCTCTGGATTGCTGTCAGTCCACTCAACAATTGGTGCTGTTTCAGCACTGACTACATTCGGCTCCAACGACCAACGCCAACACTGGTTACCGAGATTGGCCGAAGGAAAACCAATGTCTGTTTTTGCTGCAACAGAGCCCGATGCGGGTTGTGACCTTCATCGGGTCGCATCACAACTTGATTATGACGGGAAACAGTTTCGACTAACTGGGACGAAGATGTTTATTACCGGGGCAACGTATGGCCGTTTGGTCAAACTCCTGGCAATTTCTGAAGGCAAGCCTGTTATTGTTCTCGTCAAGCTTCCTGATTCGGATACGCCACATTTTACATTGCAGAGCTATGGTCTTCATCCACTCAAGCACGCTCACAATAATGCTCTGAAATTTGAACGGTTTCCAGTAGATTCTTCTTGTGTGTTGCGTCCAGAAAAAACTTTCGATGGTCAAGAAAGCGATGGCATGTCAATTGTGTGGCATGGCCTCAATCGTGGGCGTGTGGCGCTTGCCGCACAAGCTGCTGGAACAATCAGCCTGTTGTTGAATCAGGCGGCTGTGTTTTCTGGCAAACGACATACCTGGGGGCAGCCAATTCAGAAGAGGGAGCTTGTGCTGGGTCGTCTAGGGAGAATGGCATCTGCGAAACTCGTCTGCGAGGCTTTGTCTGGGTGGTCAGCATCGGTAATTGATGGTGGTGGATCAGGAGAACTGGAAGCCATTCTCGCAAAGGTCGTTGCCAGTCGTTGCCTGCGTCAGGTTGCTGTTGATGCCCTAGGGATTCATGGAGGCCGTGCATTTCTCGTCGGCCATCCACTTGGAGATTCATTTCATGATCATTTCGCTGCTGGGATTTATGAAGGCGAAAGTGACCTACTTGGATTGGCGCTGTTTAAGGGTGTTGCGAAGCATCATCCGCTTGCATCGAAGAAAACTCCTCTGGAATGGATGCGATGGAGATGTTCTCAAAGCCTGAAGTATTTCTCATCCAAGGAAGACGCTACTCTTCTCGATGGTGAACTTCGTGATTTAGCAATTCAAGCTCGTCGTGGTCTTGTTGCCACAAGCGTTGAGGCCGATCGACTTTTGAGAAGGCATGGCAAAAAACTGGTTGAACAACAACTGATTCTTGCAAATCTTTCAGATCAGATTCAAGGTTTGATTTCGTGCCTTGCCGTCATCCATCTTGCAGATAGGAGAGCTGATAATGCTTCACGGCATGCTGCGATATGCTGGTGTCGTCCTGTAATCATGAAATTTCTTGGGAAACCACTCGTTTCTTGTGATTACAAGCGACTCGCAGAACTTGGTCGCTGTTCTTTAGGTAGTCATTCTGACTAGGGGGAACTTGTTGTAATCACTGGCCACCACGAGCAGAGATACCAGGCTCTGGGTGTGGTCCATTCGACGAGCATTTCTAAGCTGTTGAATGAGCGAGCTTGAGACGCGCCGCCAAGAAGCTCATCGAAGATTCCTTGCGGTTTCTTATACTGAATGACTCGTACTGAATCTTCTTGAAGATCAGCCAGAACTACTGCTCTGGCAATCGCATCTTCAAGAAATCCAATCTTGTCAATCAGACCAAATGTGATTGCCTGATTCGCCGTAAATACCTGCCCGGTAGTAACAGCCTCAATAGTTTTATCATCGAGTTTCGGGCGACCCTTGCGAACAATATCTTTAAAACGAGTAAACATTTCATCAACAAGATTCTGAACGATCCCTCGTTCTTTTTTAGCCAGTTCTGGTGAACGGTTTTTGGTAACACTAAGCATTTCTTTGAGAGGACCACTGGTAATTGAGTCATCTGTGACATCAAATCGCTTGAGTAGTTGTGAAAAGTCAAAATGTGGAATTATGACGCCAATTGATCCAGTGATTGTTGAGGGTTCAGCAAAAATTGTGTCATCTTGGCCGCCATTGGCCATTGCGACGTAGTACCCACCACTCGCCGCAATACTACCCATGCTGACAACAACAGGCAGATTTCGTTCGGAGGCTAGCTTCTTCAGTCGGTAGTGAAGTTCATCGCTGCCGCTTACTGTTCCGCCCGGTGAATCAATACGCAACACAATTGCACGGACGCTCTCATCTGCTTTCACCTGATCTAATTGATGCCTGGCAAATCCATCGCCTCCCATAATGGCACCGCGAATCTCAATAATGGCGATTTTATTCGAAGCCAACTCAGACAATGAATGGTACTGCTCAATAACCTTTGGGTTTGTTTGAAAATATTCAGCGTTTGCTCCTAGGGCGACTACCGCGACGACAACAGAAATTCCAGTGATAATCCATGCCAATCGTCCCCTCCATCGGTCCCAGCTACGTGGCCGTGCAAGGACAGTGTTCGAGGATTCCGTAGTAGCGTGGTCGGACATAATTATCTCCCGAGGGGCAAGGATTTTATCTTTCTAGTTCAGAAAGCAGCCGGCAAATGGTCGGTTTTGCCTTTTTTGTACCAAAGTGCCACACAAATCGAACCTTTCTTGTTACAGTTCGACGTTGCCAGTTTTTAGTAGTAATCGCTACCTTAACATTCTCAAGAAAACTGTGTTCGGATATATTTTTTGCCTCCTTCAGGAGTAATTCATCTTGTTTGTTTGTGTCAGTACCGAATGTTTTCCCAACTTGCCGCTTGATCAGGCGATGGAACGTCTAGCAGAACTCGAATTTACGGCGGTCGAAATTGACATCCACGAAGGTGGCACGCATCTTCAACCTGACGATGTTCTTGAGAACGGAGATGCCGCGATTGCAGCGTGCAGTGACCTACAGCGGCTTCGCCCTGTTGCACTGTCCTTTGCAGCACCAGAAGACGCAAAATTATACGATAAATTTGATGCTTGTTGCCGACTGGCAAAGACTCTCGATATTGTCACACTTGTTGCTGAAGCGTCCGAGTTGGGCACTCCATTCAACGGTGAGATTGAGCGTTTGAGAAAGTTTGTTGCAATAGCCGCTTCGTACGGAATGGTTGTAGGCGTCAAGACAGCCTCTGATCGAATGACGCAGGATGCTGAAACGACAGCCTCGCTTTGCCGGAACGTTCCTGGATTGGGCGTGACGCTTGATCCCAGCCACTCGGTGTTTGGTCACAAAAAGCCAACGTCGTGGGACTCGATACTACCAAATGTTTGCCATGTTCATCTGCGAGATTCACGTGCAGATAAATTTCAAGTACAGATTGGCAAGGGCACAATTGAGTATGGAAGAATTGCCACTCAGCTCAGTCGTGTCGGATACGACCGTGCATTAGGTATTCATCTGCCTCCACTTGAGGGCGTGGATCAAGTAGGTGAACTTCGAAAAATGAGGCTCCTACTGGAAACGCTCGTCTAAATATTCCACCTAGATTGAGCGTATGCTGAATTGCACAATGTAGAGCTGGTTTGAATGCGAGGCCTAACGCAGGAGACTGCCTGTTGATTCAACGCGAGTTGCCATTTCTGCGTACGCCTGTGACTTTTCCGTATCGCCTTGCTCTGCATACATCGTTGCCAGATTGCCGTAGGCAACAGACAGTGATTGTTCTTCAAGCTTTTCTCGATCGACCGCCTCAACCATGAAGTCCACTCCCGTGCGACTTAAGTCAATGGCGTCGTCACGTCGTTCAACTTGCCAGTAAGAAATTGCCATACTAATAAAGGACTCGCCAACGCGTCCCAATTCATTGTCTTGGACAACCTGTTCATTTTGATTCCATAATGGAATGGTTTTGTCAAACCACGTTACGGCAGTAGCATGATCACTATTGCGGAGACTATGCATGATACCGACCTGGAACATCAGGTCACCAAGGTCTCGTCGTTCTGCAGCTGTTAATTCACGGTGTTCAGCTCCTCGCTCAAGATACGCGACAGTCAGCGTGGCATTGTCGAGCATGTCCTCAGCGTCACCTCGTTTTCGAGCTGCCTCAAGAGCATCATTCAGTCCACACCCAACCTGCCAATCTATCTGCCTTCTTCTCCAAGGATCGGTCACCGAGTCATTCATCTGCTCCCTGACTGCAAGTAGTCGTTTTACCCATGGCACAGCTTCAATAGCGTTTGCTGAGCCAGCAGCTACAGCAAGAACGCCGCAGGTCAAATCAAGTTCGAGCCTGTCTCTGCTAGGGTCTTTTGCATCAATTTTTTCAACAATATTATTTGCTCTGCTTATCCATTTTGGGATTACGCGATTCTTCTGCTGCCATGTGCCTTGGGCAATTGCTTGAGCCGTGCCAAGGTGTGCATCAAGAAGTACCTGCCGTGCGACAGAACGAACATTCTCAGAACGACTCGCTGCGAGAGGAGTCGCTTTTCGAATAGCTTCAGTGAATAAATCAACAGTTTGTTCATAATCGGGTGTAGCTTTATCAAGTTCAATTCGTCCCCGTAGTCGTCCAGCCTGCGATGCCAGAAGAGATGAAACATTTGGCCTCTCGATGAGTTCATCGATGGCAACTTGAGCGTCGTCTGGACGATCAAGTCTGAGTAGAACTTCAGCTCTTTTGAGTCCGGTCCACGCATCTCCAGGTCCCAATTCCTCCGCCTTTTGGGCTAGTTGAAGAGCCGTCTCCCAGCGGCCTTCATCACACATGAGTGCGAGTAGCAGACGGTGGGCACGTAAATGAGTCGGATCAATATCAATGGCATATTCCAAGTCAGCAACAGCGAAGGCTGCAGATGATTTCATCTCACCTTCCGCACGCAAAACAAACGAATCAGGATCAAGTGACTCAAGCAATACCGCAGTTGCTGATGTCGTTCCTGTTTCAAGGCTGAACATGACGCCTCGTTCTGGGAAAACTTGGCCTATGGCTGAACCGTCATCATCAAGAATTGCGACGGTCCTGAGATCGGCTATTTCAAGTTGTTTTGCGAGTTCAGACGAAGGTACAGGTTTTGCTAACTTGATCTGGATTGCCGTTACAATTCCATCTCGAAACGTGACAGCAACTCGTTCGAAAGGCTCAATTTCCCAAAAGAAACACTCGGTTCCATCATCACGAGGGATTACCTGTCCGGGGCCCCATTCGCTATCAATATCAGCGCGAGTCGTCTTACCAGGATAGGCTCCACGGAAGCTGGCTGGGTCTATTGCAAGAGTGGGGGTTTCATCAGGAGCCTCTGCAATGGGTGCGCTCAATGGTGCGGTTGGAGTAGGTTCCTCGGGTGTTGATGCAATCTGTTTTGATTTATTTGCTGAATTACCTGTGGTCTCGATCGCGGATGTTTCATTTACATTTGGCGATGTCTGCAAGAGACTTCTTGCAGCTGCTAGCGGTCGTTGCCATGTTGGTGCATCTACAGAATCACCTTTTTTGAGCACACTTGTTTCTGGCCCAAGAGAAGAGTCCTTGTCGGTCTGAGTGATCTTTTCTGGACTAGGTGATTTTTTTGCTTCACTTGGTTTCGGTAGAAGATCATTCCAAGCAGTTTTTATAACATCCGGATCAAAGAGTCGAGCAGCACGTTCGGATAGAGTTGGCTTGCTCTGTGTTGTATCTGTTGGTTTGGTAAGCGTCGCTGGAGCCGTTTCTGTTGACTTTCGGTTTGTACCAGCGGAGGCTTTACTTCTGACTGATGGCTGAACAACAGGGACAATGGCCTCCTCAGGTACTGCCTCTGTTTCTTGTTTTTCTGATGGTTGGCCGATTGATTCTACCCATGACGGTAGTTGCATCGACGAACTAGATTTTTGTTCCGCGGCTTCAGAATAAAAAGCCCCAGTTACACAAGTGATGAAAAAAGCCGTTGAAATAAGGTGTTGGCTGAAGCGTTGCATCACAATCACGATTTGAAGCCTCCGAAGTCACGTCGGCAAACACTACAAGAATGCCACTGTCACAAAAGATTTTCGGACACTAGAAGTCGCAGGAAACTGAGTCTAGACCAAAAACAAGTCGAAACGTGTGAAGTACCTCATTCGTAGCTTCATTCAATAGATTGGGAAAGATGGGGCATTATGGTTATTCCCCAAGTCGATAAGAAGAGACTACAGTACAAAGCATGTTCTAAGGGATCACATTGTCTTGCCGATGTTGAATGAATGGTTAATCGATCAAAAAACAAACAGCACATTGTCATTATTGGTGGTGGACTTGCGGGTCTCTCTGCAGCGGAATGGCTTCTCAGGCAGGAATCGCCTCCAAAAGTAACTATTGTTGAATCGTCAGATCGACTTGGTGGTGTGATTGAAACAGTGAGTCAAGGGGAATGGCTCATAGAACGTTCGGCAGATAGTTTTCTTTCTGTACGTCCTGAAGGAATTGAGTTAGTTGAGCGTCTTGGAATTACCAAGGAACTCATCAGTATCAATCCCGAAGCAAGGAGAGCACTTATATGGAGTTCACAAAAAGGTGGTGATAGCGGCGCCCTTCTTCCCGTGCCACGAGGATTCAGATTGCTCGCTCCCGGGCGAATCATTCCGTTTTTACGATCCAATATTCTTTCTTGTTTTGGTCGTTTGCGGGTTGCTGGAGAACGTTTTATTCCTCGGCGATCACATAAGGATCTTGATGAAAGTCTTGAGTCTTTTGTCGTTCGAAGGCTTGGTCAAGAAGCATTTGATAAATTAGTCCAGCCGTTGGTTTCGGGTATTTGGACAGCTGATCCAAGAAGACTCAGCATGGCTGCGGCGTGCCCAGAATTCTTGAAAATGGAACAGGACTGGGGAAGTCTTACGAAAGGTGAAAAGAAGAGAGCTGCGCAGGCGAATGGTACATGTGATTCAAGTGGCGCCCGTTACGGGCAATTTGTATCTTTTAAAAGAGGTATGCAGACACTGATTGATGCACTCGAGTCTCGGCTTCGGAACGCTGGTGTGCTGGTGGTTCAGGATCATGTGAGATCCGTGCAGCGAGATAGTAGTGAATGGCAAGTTGTCCTTGGGAATCAGTCAATTCGAGCCGATGGAGTTGTGCTGGGAGTACCAGCCTCAACAGCTGCGACAATGGTTTCGACAGTGTCACCAAATCTATCAGCTGAATTAGAGATGATTGAATATTCGGGCGCTGCCGTTGTTTCACTTGGATTTGACCGACGAGATGTATCTCATGCCTTGCAAGCCGCAGGCATGATTATTCCAAAGGTTGCAGGCAAGCGAATTCTGGCCGCTAGTTTCTCAAGTAGTAAATTTCCTGGCAGAGCACCATCTGGTGCTGCGCTTATTCGAACATTCATAGGAGGAGCACTTGATATAAGTATTACGAGGCTCACTGATGAAGAAGTCATTGAAAAAGTTCTTGTTGATCTTCGAACGACAATTGGTCTGCACGGTAGCCCATCAATTGTTCAGGTAGATCGATGGCACAGATCCATGCCACAGTACAACCTAGGCCATGTCGAGAGAATAAAGAAAATCCGACAAGCTGAAGCAAAACTTCCGTCTTTTGGATTAGCCGGCAGTGCGTATGAGGGCGTAGGGATTCCGCAGGTAATCCTATCGGGACAAACCGCTGCAGCCCACGCAATAAAAAACGGGGCTGTCACAAGATAAGCAAGTTTGGATTAAGCCTGAAGGTTACGTGCCTTCAGCTGCGTCTGGTTCATCCTTGGCTTTTTTCTTCTTCATTGAGATTTTTTGGACGCGGACTTTTGCGAGACCAAGTGGACTCTGTCCCTCTTCCCACTTCTCCAGTTCTTTGAGCTTCGTGATCCGTTCTGCTCGGCTCAATACTCCTCGGTTACCACCACCACCTTTTCGGACTCGGAGGCTTTTGTTCATTGTCATGGCGGGAATCCTCAGCGTTTGAGATTATATTTTTGGTAGAAGTGTTCGAATGAATTGAAATCGTACATAGACCAAAATCTAAGTGTAAATCACGTCTTGGGTCCTTCAAGCCCCATTCTCTATTTCAAACGTGCAATTTTCCGTAAAAAATCTTCCATTGTGTCATGCCGGTTTTCAGGATCAGGCTTGAGACAGTCCATTATGGCCTCGGCTAGGCGGTCAGGGATGTCATTGTCCAGTTCTCGAATATCTCGAGCCGGTGTGTCATGGGCCAAAGCTGCACGAGCGTCTCCACCAGGCCACGGTAACGTGCCACTGCAAATTTCATAAGCAGTGACACCAAAGGAAAAGATGTCGAGTCGGTGGTCAGATTGTCGCCGTCGAATGACCTCTGGAGCCATGTAGTTTGGTGTCCCGGTCCGGTTTCCGGGCCGGAGGAACGCTGGCTTATTTGGAACAGAAAGACCAAAATCAAATAACGTCGTCTTGCCTTCAGGACTCATCATCAGATTTCTTGGACAGATGTCACGATGAACAAACCCAGCCTCATGAACCACAGCGACGCCTTGAGCTGTTTGCCGAATTAAATCAATTCGATTGTCTAGTGAGAGTGGATCGCCTCGCTTTAAGCGAAAGTGAACGAGCATACCATCCAGAAAGTCCTGAACGATGAACTGTCCGCCGTCGTGTGTTTTTCCATGCTCACGGGTTTTGACGACATGGTCACCGACTATCAGTTGACCAATTTCACCTTCAGTCGGTTTGTTTAACCCTTTAAATCGACTCTCTATTGGAGCAACCTTGTCCATGTTTGGAAGCTTCAGGCCCACGGTGTTGCCAGACTCTTTGTCACGCGCCTTGTAGAATCGGGACATAGTCCCTGCAATGCCTTCACCAATAGGTTCAAAACGCTGCCATACATGAACTTTGGAAGTCCCTCCAAAATTAAATAATGGGCCTAGTAGTCTGCGGATGTTCATAAGCGATGAAGCTGGCAAAAAATAAAATATACAGTCAGTCACTTTTTAGTGACGACATTTCCGCATGTGCCTTGGCTAGCTCCGCTTCGATTCGTGGAATTTCCGCAGGATCGTCAGGCTGTTCCTTTTCGGCAGTTAAAAGTCGTTGGAGTTTGGTGATTTTCTGCTGAAGAACATCAATTCGTTTTTTTGTTTTCTTATCCATGAAATTAGCCTGATTGGGAAAGTCAACAAATTATTTATTCAACCCCGTTGCGATCGGTTGATTCATCAGGAACGTTTGTGGTGGCCTGCTCACGGAAGGCAGATCCTGCCTCTGTGCTTTTGTAACGATTTTCCTCAGCAGTATCATTTGGAGCAGAATCAACACCAAGTGCAACGCCGAGTTCTGGCCCAGAGGATTGATTGGGGCCTGTGTGCAGGTTGCGAAGCCAGCCAGATAATATGATGATGGCAACGGCAAGACCAAGGGTCACCCCAAGCCAGCGAGCACGATCACTTCGTATCCAAGCCGTACCAGAACCTCGGCCAACAAGCCCGCTTGCAAAATAGAAAACGACCAAAGCGAGAAGAAACTTAACGCCAAAAATAGCGTGGTAGCTTGTTTGCTTCATCCACTCACCATCTCCCCATCCTTGAGATTTAACAGTACTGTTAAAGAGAAGGAAGTTTGCCAGTCCGCTCACAAGTAGAAGCGTAATGCCGATAATGACCCACGGTAGCCATTTCCGTCGGATACTTTCCTGTAATTTTTCACGACTGTCTTCTTCGGTATCAGCCAAGGCAGGCAAAAGAGCAAAGCGTGTAAAGCATAATCCTCCAACAAGAAGTACTACGCCAAAAATATGCATCCATCGCAGCAGAAGTAAGAGGGCATCCATCGAGATTTCCAAGGGGAGGTAGTGTGATGTGTCTAAAATAAGCATCAACACGTTTTCACGAATGATGCATTACTATCTTAGTTATCGCAAGAGCCAGGTGTCCAACGAAGAAGGCAAAGAGCGTTCTGCAGGGGTGATTTGCTGCCTGGAATATTTTTTAGGTAATACTACGCGAGGGCGTCGTCGGCTGTTTGATTTGACTGTGGTTTCATTAACAAGCGAAAACAAGAGGAATAGGCATGTTTTCTCCTGATCATTTTAGTGGACAGCCAGCACATGAAAAATGGATGAGGGTTGCTCTTAGTGAAGCAAGGCAAGCAGTTGAGGAAGATGAGGTGCCTGTCGGAGCGGTTGTTGTTGCTGCCGGCCGAATTGTTGGTAGCGCTCACAACCAGAGGGAGCAGTTAGCGGATCCGACGGCTCATGCAGAGATGATTGCTTTGACGCAAGCAGCGTCGTCATTGGGTTCTTGGAGGCTTCTCGACTGTGTCTTGTATGTCACACTTGAGCCCTGCCTCATGTGCGCTGGTGCGATCGTCCAGGCAAGAGTACCAGTTGTTGTGTGGGGTGCAGGCGATCCGAAGGCTGGTGCAGTCGAATCTCTCTATCATCTTTTCGAAGACCCCAGACTCAATCATCAGGTCGAGCACGTGGGGCATGTTCTGGAGCAAGAATCCAGTGAACTGCTTTCAACTTTTTTTCAACAGAAGCGTGAGAAACGTCGGTCAAAATAAAGGTGAGTCCAGCAACTGCAAGCAAGGTTTAAAACTATCTCTGATCGAGCGGGACAAATTCACGGAGTGTCTCGCCTGAATAGACTTGCCGTGGCCGGCAGATTTTTTTTGTTGGGCTTCGGTGCATTTCCATCCAGTGGGCAATCCATCCGGGAAGGCGTCCCATTGCAAAAAGAACCGTAAACATCTGTTCCGGTATGCCCATCGCACGATAGATGACACCGGAGTAGAAATCGACATTCGGGTACAGTTTACGCTCGATGAAGTAGTCGTCTCCACGAGCAACTTCTTCCAGTTGCTGAGCAATATCAAATAAAGGATCACAGCGATCGATTTTGGCGAGCAGTTTGTCGCACGACGCTTTTATGAGTGTTGCTCGTGGGTCATAGTTTTTGTAGACACGGTGTCCAAACCCCATCAGACGAAACCCAGAGTCCTTCTTTTTGGCAAGTTCTACGTATTTTTTTACGTTGCCACCATCCGCCACAATTTGTTCTAACATCTCGACGCATGCTTGATTAGCGCCACCATGGAGCGGACCCCACAGGGCAGAGACACCTGCAGAAATACTTGCGAAAAGATTTGCATCGCTTGATCCAACCATACGAACCGTTGAAGTTGAGCAGTTCTGTTCGTGATCGGCATGCACAATGAGAAGCATGTCAAGCGCCTCGGCAAAGTCCGGGTCTATTTCATATTCCTCGCACGGCACAGCAAACATCATCTGCAGGAAGTTTTCACAATATGAGCGATCATTCCGAGGGTATATGAGAGGTTGTCCGATCGACTTCTTATAACTGTATGCTGCAATTGTTGGAAGTTTTGCAAGCAGGCGATGCACACTTACTTCAACTTGCTTCGGATCTCTAACATCCAACGAGTCTTGGTAAAATGTTGAGAGCGCGCCAACAACACTACCGACAATAGCCATGGGATGAGCATCACGAGGAAAGCCACTATAGAAGCTTCGCATGTCCTCGTGAATCATTGAGTGATTTGACAAAGAATGGCGGAAAGTAGCTAACTCGTCCCTTGTTGGAAGTTCTCCGTAGATAAGGAGATAGGCTACCTCAATAAAATCACAACGTGCGGCAAGGTCTTCAATTGGATATCCCCTGTAACGGAGGATTCCTTTTTCACCATTGAGAAATGTGATGCCACTTGTCGTTGATCCGGTATTTACATATCCCTCATCAAGTGTGATGTAGCCAGTTCCCGATCGTAAACGAGAGATATCAATTGCCTTCTCGCCCTCACTTCCGACGATGACTGGCAATTCGACAGGCTGCCCTTCGAGGGAAAGGCTTGCTGGCTCCTCGGATCGTGTTCCCGGCCAGGGCGTTGACCGAATTGAATTTGCTGTCGGGGCGCTCATGTGGCGGGGCTCCAAGGTCGTGTTGAGCGATTATCAGACCACAGTTTTCGGTCTGAGTGAACTCACTGAAGTAGTTTAGTCCTCAAGCGACCTGTCAGCAATCGACCTCAATAGCGATAAGGGTTTGCTTTAGTTATGGACTAATCGTGCCGCTGAAGTGCACGTTATCGGGTGACCGACGGTCTTCCAGCTATTTTGGTATTTTTCTGTTCTTCATCAAACACCGTCCATATTGGTGTCCGGTCTCTCAGCCTATCCAGATATTCTTTTCTCGCATTTTCTTGCTTCTCTCTGCGAAGTCCCATTCGAATGGCAACCTGCGCGTCAATAAAAGGTGTTCTCCCAGCATCGGATCGCTCAATGACTCGGATAATGTGAAGTGAATTCTGATCATCTAGAATTGCACTGAGTTCACCAATTGGCAGAGAAAAGATTGCCTTGTCGATGACCTCTGAAACTAAACTGCCCTGAGTGGTCCATTCGTAGAGCCCGCCATTAGAAGCTGTAGGGCCTTCAGATAATTCTTTTGCGACTTCCTCAAATGGGCGACCAGTTAGGACATCATTCCCCATTGCAGCAAGTCGATTCCACGATTGATCTCGGGGCTGTTTTTGACTGATTCTTACAGTTAACTGTTCGAATCGGGCTCTCGCCGGAAACTCATATTGATCGAGATGATTCTGATACCAAGCAATCATTTCGGCATGAGGAATTTCTCCGGTTGTATTTGCGTTTTGTTGTATCCATTCCTGCGCGAGGGCTCTCTCGAAAAACATTTTTCGCATGCGCCCAAGTGACTGACCTTGCGTCCGCAACAGTTGTTCGTACTCACGGACGGACCCCACGCCTGCAGCCTGTACCATTTGTGGTAGTTGTTCTTGGTCGAATGCCTCATCTACCTTTTCACGAATCTCGGGGAAATTTTCTTCGGGTATCACTCGACAAGCATCAACATAAACAAGAAGTGTTTCGAGGTGTTGATCAATTACCTGCTGGTAAATTTTAAAGCGGAGTTCAGCAATTTGCTCAGGACGAAGTCCAGGGGAGACTTTTTTAATCCATTCTGACGCCGCCGGAGTCATTAAGTCTCCTGCGAGCACCACCTCAGGCCCGACACGAGCGACAACGTGTGCCATATCAAGAGACTTCATGCCTGGCATCTCAGCTTCTACCGAGCCAGTTGGTTCAGCAGTGACTTGAGTTTCCTCGTAATCTGCGAGGACAACATCACTCGAGCCATGATCGTTCTCTTTATGTTTGGTATCACGAACGAGAGGGTTTCCGTCTTCATCAACAGGCTCTAGTGGCGCTCCCGGTCGCTCTAAAATACTCGAAAGTACATTTTTGCTGAGAGTCGACGGAATGCTGGTTGGCCAGTCGGATGGCCTTGAGATCGACTCAGGAATAGTCGGCATAACAGGCTTGAAAAGCTCTGGTGTCTCACCAGAGGCCTGAGGCTCATCGGCTACTGTTGCGCAAGTTATGCACACGAAGATAGCGAGTGCATAAGTGATGGAGCGAGGACACAAGTAGTTCAAGTGATACACGACCGATGTAGGAGAAAGTTAAATGGTGGCATACCAGCCGCCACAGTTCGTTGTAAAGGCGATAGGAACTCTACACACCGTGGTACTTTCAAAAAAGGCTACATTCTGAGCCGTTAAAATAGAGAAGACAAGGACGCCATTGTTTGTAGAAAAGCTATTTGAACCACAAAAAACAGTTCCTTCTAAACAGATTGCTGCACGCGTGGTGGGTTTTTCTGATTTCCAATTCGGGTGTGAGCAGATAAATGCATGCCTTTATGGTAAGGCAGGTAATCTGTGGAGAGCAGCGGCTTCTCTTGATGGCGAGCCTAATCAGATTTGATCGGTGAAGGCTGCCTCATAAAACTATTCAATCTGGAAAAGTTTTTTGACAGTCTGAAAGAGTATCTCTTCATCAGAAGCAACACGCTCATGGAGAGGTAAGACAACAGTTTTGTTTCCAACGACACGAACCTCTTGTCCAGATAATAGGCAATGCTGTCTCCATTTCTCAATGCGATGAATGTCATGATGACCAATGACAAGAAGTCCCGGTTGCTTGGAGATAGAATCAATGCTCAGCGAAGACGCGATTATTCGTAGCCGTGCAAGATCAAGCAGGCGATGGAAAGCCATCGGTAATGGTCCGAAGCGATCCTCTATTTCTGTTTCGAGGTCATCAACATGTGACTGGGCTGCGGCTCGAGAAATTCGACGATAGAAGTCAATTTTTGATCGCAGGTCGGCTATGTAGTCTCTAGGAATCCACGCATCACCTGGTAGATCGATTCGTACCGGCGGAGGGTCCTTTGGAGGGAGATTCTTCAGTCCACAGACAGCGTTTTCAAGGAGTCGACAGTAGAGTTCATAACCCACAGATGCTATGTGGCCACTCTGCTGAGTGCCTAGCAGATTGCCAGCGCCTCGAATTTCGAGGTCTCTCATGGCTAAAGAGAAACCGGCTCCGGTACTGGAAAACTCCTGAATTGCTCGAAGCCTTCTCGCCGCTGTTGATGTCAGTCGTGTTGATTCTTTAACGATAAGATAGCAATAGGCTCGGTGATGTGATCGCCCAACTCGGCCCCGTAGTTGATGTAAGTCAGCAAGCCCATAGTGGTCGGCTTCATCAATGAAAATTGTATTTGCTCTCGGTATATCAAGCCCACTTTCGATAATAGTTGTCGCTAACAGGAGTTGCGTTCGACCTGCAACAAAGTCAACCATGACTTGCTCTAATTCACCTTCACGTAGTCTGCCGTGCGCTATCCCAATGGAAATGTGGGGGGCAATCTTACGAATTTTATCTGCAACTTTTTGAATGTCATTTATTCGGTTGTGAACGAAAAAAATCTGTCCATCTCGAGCAAGCTCTCTATCAATGGCATGGCGTAAAAGCGTTTCATCAAATCGGCACGCTCGCGTTTCGACTGCAAGCCTATTAGCCGGTGGTGTTGTCAGATTTGAAATGTCCCGAATACCTAACATGGCCATGTGAAGTGTTCGGGGAATAGGTGTGGCTGTCATGGTAAGAACATCAACACTGGCACGCATTGCCTTGAGTCTCTCTTTCACGTCGACACCAAATCGTTGTTCTTCGTCAACAACCAGAAGCCCTAGGTTGTCGAAATGAATATCGGCCTGCGCAAGCCTGTGTGTTCCAACGACTATGTCAACAGTTCCTCGCGCGATTCCTTCAAGTGTCTCACGTTCTTCACGAGATGCTGTGAGTCGTGAAAGACCCCGAATGGTAAACGGATATTCTGCAAATCGCTCAGTGAAGGTGCGACGGTGTTGTTCAGCTAAAATCGTAGTCGGTACCAAGACAGCCACCTGGTTGCCAGCTTCGGCAACCTTGAATGCTGCCCGCATAGCAAGCTCAGTTTTGCCAAATCCAACATCACCGCAGAGGAGTCTATCCATCGGCTTGAACTGCTCCAGATCGCCTCGGATTGTTTCAATAGCTGTTGCTTGATCTGGAGTGGGATCGAACTGAAACGATTGTTCAAACGCCTTTTGCCAAGGCGTGTCAGGTGGAAATGCTCGACCAGGCTGCTTTGCCCGTACTGCTTGAATCTCGAGCATGTCAGCCGCCATGTCGGCAACTGCTTTTTCAACCGCTAGCTTTTGGCGTGTCCAGAGAGTCCCGCCGATCTTTGCAAGTTTAGGGCCAGTTTTGCCACCACCGACATATTTCTGTACCAATTCAATGGATGAGGCTGGCACATACACTCGAGTTGATTCTGCAAACTCAAGCTCAAGGAATTCTTCCGTCCGCCCATGTTTTTCAAGGAGCCTCAAGCCTTTATAGCGAGCTATTCCATGCGCGACATGAACAACAAAATCCCCTTCATTGAGGTCGAGGAACGTGTCGATGGTTCGGGTGAGCCGATGCTTCGGCAATCTATTTCGCGGGGAATCTTGTCGGCGGAAGAGTTCAGCTGCAGAAATCAGTACTAGTTTGTCTGGAACGAGACGAAATCCGGCAGAGAGTCTCCCTTGTAAAAAGTGGAGGCGTCCAGCCCGAGCTGGAGCCGATGGAGATAAAAGCTCGTTCAGCCGTTGTTCTTCAGCTTCTGTGGGCGCGGCGATCCAAACATCTTGGTCTTTTCCTACCGTATCGAGTTCATGACAGACTCGATCAAGTTGGCCAGTGAAGCGTTCGACGCTTTCAACGGCTAAATGGGCAGTCGCCTCAAGACTTGCAGGAGCGATCGCAGATAAAATCACAGATGGAAATCGATATACACGAGTGAAGAATTCTTCTGACTGAAGCACAAGTTCCATCGGAAGGATGGTAGCTAGTCGTTTCCCTTCATCTGACAGTTCCTGTGGTTCGACAAGACTCCACCAGGTGCCAGGAGGTACAACATCCGTCAGCCAGGCTCGTCGATTACTTTTGTTTAATGATTGCAGAGCAGTCAGGTCGACGGACTCTAGCGTTCGAACACTTCGTTGACTCACAGTATCGAATGTCCGAAGTGAATCAATTTCATCATCATTGAGTTCAAGTCGAACAGGACGCTCCCAGTCAGAGGCAAAAAGATCGATAATGCCACCCCGACGAGCGAAGCTGCCTGGAGAATCGAGTGTGTCGACTTGTTGCCACCCTCGGGCAGAAAGCCATTCAGCTAATTCTTGAGGATCAACTTTGGCTCCAAGAGTGAGGTGTCGTGTGCTCTCCTCAATCTGCCGTGGGTCGGCAAGTGGAGTTAATACAGCCTGCATAGACGTGACTAAAATCCTCGGGCTTTCATTCGAATAGTCCACTAGACGTTTGACGGTAGCCAATCGTTTCGCTTCTGCTGGATCATTAACCTGAGTTTCGTGGCCAGTGGATGGGTCACCGAGCGATTCGATGGGCGGTAGAACGTCAATGGCCAAGGAGGTAAAAAGTGTGAGGTCATCAGCAAACATGTCCGCATCCACTGCATGCGGAACAACAACAACAACGAGGCCTTGCCGCTCTTTGGCTCTCGCTGATGCAATGCCAGCGACAGCCAGACTGCTTGCCGCCCCCCAGGTTCCCCCAATTGTCCCACCATGACCCTGCTGAAGACTGGAAAGAACTTCGACAAAACCACTATGCTCGCGCAGTCCGTTGGCAAGTTGATGCAGTTGCCCCGAAGTTACGGGTGACAATGCGTTTTCACGGTCATTCTGAGCAGCTAACACAGTCGTATTGTAGGGGATGTTCTCAAGAAATAGTGCCTATTATAGCGCCTTAATAGCTGACCTGAGGCTTCTTTTCGTGTATCGTTGAAGTGTACGAAGTTTACCGAGTCTGGTGTTCTCTCAATATGGGCGAGTATTCGCGGAGGGGCCGTGGGGTAAACTCGAGCAAAATACGTATATCTGCTTCAAAGACAACAAGAGAGGACGATGGCGATGGCAACGGCACCTGATCAGACACGAAACGAATCTCTTATCAGCGGAGCCGATGCAGTCATTGAATCACTTGTCCGCAATGGTGTCGAGGTAGTGTTTGCATATCCGGGTGGTGCGAGTATGCCCCTGCATCAATCACTTACTCGGTTTGGTGATAAACTTCGAACTATTCTACCGCGTCATGAGCAAGGTGGTGGTTTTGCAGCACAGGGATACGCCCGCACAACTGGAAAGCCCGGAGTCTGTATGGCAACGAGTGGTCCAGGTGCGCTTAATCTTGTGACGGCGATTGCTGATGCAAAACTCGATAGCATTCCATTAGTGGCCATCACTGGTCAGGTTGGTACGAGTGTTATCGGTACGGATGCATTTCAGGAAACACCAATAGTTGAAGTGTGTCGAGGTATCACCAAACATCATTATCTTGTGACCAATGCAGAGGACATTCCGCGTGTGATGAAGGAAGCATTCTTCATAGCAACGACCGGAAGGCCGGGGCCTGTCCTCGTTGATCTGCCGAAGGATATTCAATTGACTCATATACATCCGGATTATGAAGTCGAAATGAATTTGCCTGGCTATCACCCTGAAGTTCGTCGTGCCCACTCCGAGCAGATTGCTCAGGTTGCAGCTGCGATCCGACGGTCAAAAAGACCAGTGATTTATGCAGGTGGTGGAGTCATTGCGGGGGATGCTTCTGAAAACCTGCGAACACTCGTTGAGAAGACGGGAATACCAGTCACAATGACACTGATGGGGCTTGGTGCGTTTCCTGGTGATAACCAGAGGTCGCTTGACATGCTAGGAATGCATGGCAGTGTCTACGCAAATTATGCGGTTGACGAGGCAGATTTGCTCATCGCAGTTGGTGTTCGATTTGATGATCGTGTCACAGGCAAAGTAGCAGAATTTGCTCAGCACGGATTCATTGTGCATATCGATATCGATCCATCTGAAATAAATAAGAATAAGTTGGTCCACATACCAATCGTGGCTGACGTCAACGAAGCCTTATCTCAACTGAATGAGGTTGTAGAGCCGCCAGAAGAGGGCTTGGATGATTGGCATGCAAAAATAGAAAGCTGGAAGGAAGAAGACCCTTTCGCATTCGACGAGTCATACCCAGGTATTCTTGCTCAAGAAGCCATTGCCGAATTATCCCGTTTGACGGCAGAGCGAAATACAGTTGTGGCTGTTGGGGTTGGCCAGCATCAGATGTGGGCAGCACAATTCTACAAGTTCAGGCGACCGAGAACGTGGCTTTCGTCAAGTGGTCTTGGGACGATGGGCTTTGGATTGCCTGCTGCCATGGGTGCAAAAGTGGGCTGCCCAGATGATATCGTTATTGATATTGATGGAGACGGTAGCATCCTGATGAACATTCAAGAATTTGCAACCTGCACGTGCGAAAATATTCCTGTCAAGGTTCTGCTGTTGAATAACCAACATTTAGGTATGGTCGTGCAGTGGGAAGACCGCTTCTTTAAGGGGAACCGGGCGCACACCTACCTTGGGCCAGTTGGAAATCCCGAAGCTTCCGGGCAGGGTGATGGAATTTCCCCTGACGCTCGATATCCCGATTTTGTAGCTATCGCACAGGGATTTGGATGGCAGGCCGAAACCATCTCTGAGAAGAAAGATTTGGAATCTGCCTTAACGCGACTGCTGGATTCTGACGGGCCTGCACTTCTGGATGTGCAAGTGCCATATCAGGAACAGGTTTTGCCAATGATTCCATCGGGCATGTCTGTTCGTGAATTGATTAAGAAGTAGGCGAGGGATTTCTCACTTTAGTTTAAAGGGGGAGAATTTCTTGGGAGCCGTTTCCTTGCCAGGGTCCTCAGGTTCGGGCTCATCTGCTTCAGACACAATGGATTGTGGATCAAACGTTTCTACGGCACTTGTAAGCGATGCATCTTTTGGTTCTTCGTAGAATTTGACTCCATAGGAACGAATGAGTTTCGCACGATCTTCGTATTGTTCTTTATCGCTATCAAGTTGCTGCGCGAGACGAGTCATTGAATCAGCAAGGGTCACAAGTCGCCAACTCGCTCGAACAAAGTAGGTAATTGGTAGGTAATTTCTTTCGTTCTCGACAGGCATGCCCATGGCGTCATAGCCCATCATCTCCGGCCCTCCACCACCCATGCCCATATCACTCAACCCAGTTATTTCTTCCTCAAATTTCTTGTCTTGAATGATTCCATACACATCACGAAGTGAATTTTTTACGAGTTCATCTGCTGCAATCAGGATTTCATCGGCTGGCAAAGTGATGCCAGCATTAGCTGAATAGGACAGAAAGACGACAGTTCGAATTCGGAGATCAATAGCGCGATTCGAGTCTTTTAAAATTGTTATGGCACCTTTCACCGCGCCGTCGAGTTCCTGAGATTTATCCCCTAAAATCGAGAGCAGGTTACTGGAATACTCGAGTGCACGCCCTTGCATCCAGTCTCGGCCAATTGGTGGCAGGGATTTGACAGGAAGTGACAAAATTTTATTCAAGGTAGGCGCAATACTGGCGGCCTCCACCTGATTGTTTTCGCCACTCGATGTTCTCAACTCCTGTATTCTTTTGCCAAGCCCGGCCAAGGCGGCTATTCGGACAGCAGGTGTAACAGAATCATCAGATGTAATCTCAGAGAGTGGTTGGGTTGCCGTTGTGAGTAGCTGGCCTTGCTTGTCCTTGAGTTCTCCAAGAAATAAGACGGCATTAATACTCCCGTTTATTGAAATTTGTTCACTCCGAGCCAAAGCACTCAGCTGCGTCACGGCTGAGTCCGTTGCCTTTTTGTATGCAGTGGAATCAGCGATCGAATCGAAAAATATTTTTTCAATTCGTTGACGCACCATTACCCGTTCGAGCCGGTTGCCATCAATGACCAGTTGCGGAAGACCTTCGTCTAATAGCAGTCGCTGATGTTTTTCAGCAAATGATGCGCCGGACCGAAGGTCTTTCTGGTACGACTTCATTTCATTCGAGGCTTCGAGTGAAGCAATACGATTGTACCGAGGTTCGTTTTGCGCGTAGACAGAATTGGAATTGAAAGCTAACGCGAGTAAGAGCCCCCCAACGAGCTCAATAGAAAACAAACTGTTTTTTTTGCATAAAACGTGTTTCATAAACATTTGAACCGATCTCAGTTTGAAAATTTGGAGACAGTTTGAACTAAGGCGACGTGCGCTAGAAGCCCATCATTTCCATTTCTTCCATCATCATGTTTGGGTCAACCGCCTGTGGTGGTTGGAATCCGGGAAGAGTTGGTAAATATTCTCGAACAGTTTCTTCACACGCGTCTGCCGCAATAACGTCAAGAGTACCGGCCGAATCAGCGATAAGAATTTCCAAGGGTTCCGGTGGTACGAATCCTCGTCCCGGACGTTTTTTGCCATCGATTGTCTGTTGGCCAGCTACCGCCAGGAGCGTTTGGTCAGTATCAATCGCATGCGGCGGAACAGAGATTCTTCGATTATTAAACTGCTTAATTTTTCGTGCGCCTTTCCTGCTCCCTACGATGTCCCCGGGCTTACTTTCGATCGAATGCAGTTCAAAGTTCCCCGAATCTTCATTGCTATCAAGAACAAGGATTTCCTGATCACTGACGCCTAGACCATATGTTTTCTTTTCATCTCGTAATAAAAGTCGTGCAATGAGCAGATTATCTGCCGGTACGTGAACAGGCATGGCGTCCAAACCGGGGAACGGGTCTGAGGTGGCTGATTGCACAAATTGATCGTCAGCCAAATCAGGGCTTTCAAGAAATTTTTTCGGGAGATTCCAGTTTGGATTCCATGCGCGAAGAGTCACTCGGTATCGATAGAGCCGACCAGGTTCAACACTTGTGTCAATGAATCTGAAGAGGCAATAGTCCTGGTCGAGCATCATCATTCCTTCGCCATCGGGACCATAGCCCATCATGCTTTCGTCATACTGTTCCTCCATGCCTCCTTCGTCCATACCCATCTCGGTGTCGCGAAATGGGCTGAAGGTGCCTGTGGTTGTCCCCGTCATTCCACCGCCAAATTCACCACCAAAGTCCATGCCGTATCCCATTTCACCACCAAGCCCCATACCTTCTTGTTGCTCGAGTGCTAGTTTTTTTTGTTCTGCAAGCAACTCTTTCATCTCATCTTTTGCCCAGGGGTGGATCGACTGTAGGCCCCATGATGAGCCGTAGCCAAGACCACCCATGCCTGGGTCCCCACCTGACATGGTATCTACGCCATTGAGCGTGGGTTTGGCTGCAAGCGTTGGGAGAGGGCTCCAGTAGCCGAATGGCACTTCAGCAGGATCAAAGAGATTTTGTGTTGTAGGTAGCATAAATTGCTGAGGAACTGAGTCAGTTGCAGTGCCGGCCCAGTTGTCTTTCCAGTCTTCGTACAGACGAGTGATGTCAATCACCTTCCACTCACCCCCGCCGTCGGGCCGAACCTCCAAACGCTCAACGGCATAGTCATGCCAGATAGGCAAATCCCGCTCAGCGCTTTGGTAACTAGCTCGCGAATAAAGAGCAATGTATTCGTCGAGTTGTTTACGAAAGGGGACAAGGCCGGTCAAAAGAACGTATGGCATTTTTTTTGCTGGTGGCGACATGACGGTGGGCTGCATGCCCATTGGGTCTTCCATCATTTCCATTTCAGAAAAACCTCCTGCAAAAGAGGGGTCCCCGTCCATGAGCGAATCATCTTGATCGGCAATAGCAACGATACCAGCAGTCGCGATTAACTGCTCAAGCGGGAAAATGACTGGAAGTTGTCGGCGCTGTATGTCACCAAGTAATGGACGATTCAATCCCGCATCAACGGATAGCCTACTTATCTCAGTAGGATTCCATACTTCGAGCGAAGCACTTGGCTCAATACTTGCAGAACCAAGGCTTTTATTGAGTTCTGTTTGTTGATCAGCCGGAAGTGGTCGATTCAATAAGCTATTTGCATTCTCGACTAAACGCATAATCTGAGCAGGGTCTTCTTTTGACGACCGAGTTTTTGACCTCAAAGCATTGAGGCCACCCCAAGCAAGCGGCAAACTGCATAACACCACAATTGCAACAAGTATTTTTTCACCATGGTTTGCAACGAAGCCAAAGATTGCTTCAGGTGTAAATTTTATTTTTGGAAGTCCCATAAAATAAATCCTCCGTACTTATTCTTGTGATTCAGTATCTAGCCCCAAGACTGACGCGTCAGGTTTCTGGGCAAGTGCAATCGCTCCCCTCAGTTCAACATTAAAATCATAGCGTCGAACACCATCTGTAGACATCGCATCTGAGCCCATTCCACTCATCATCTCACCACCGCCATACATGCCTTCCTCACCATACGAGGAATCGGCACTACCAGGATTCACCCTGACTTGTCGGACATCAATTGGCACCGACATGGTTGCGAATGCTCGAAGAAGAAGGTCCAGTTTTCGCTGGTCCACCCGACCCTTTAAGCAAAATGGAATGTAATGAACAAATTTTGTGTCGGGTGATTCTGCAACGAGTTCACTCTCTAAAGGCGTTCCCTCGGAATCTACATAAATCCAGTTCAGCAGAGCGTCGTCGTTATCCTCTGAAGCTGAATCAATTGGCATTCCTGTAAATTCATCATACATCTCCTCCTCCATGCCGTACCCGCCGACGTTAGCAAATCGGGGGTTCGCCGGCTTGCCCATCATCTCGCCATCCATTCCCATGTCCATTCCCATATCCATTTCCATGTATTCGTCAAAGCCCGCCGATTTTGTTTTTAAACGCCCTCCTTTGCGTCCGCCGGGATCTTCTTCTGCAGCGCGATATCCGACTGCCAGTTGGCTGATGTAAGGAATTGTTGCATTGTGGGCCCCAGTCGACTCATTGTTTGCTTTTGCGATTGCATCGCAAAGAATTTCATACGCCCAGAGCTCTTCTTGCGCGAGAAGAATTTGCTTTGTAGACGGTGTCGATGTCCAGTAAAAAGTCTGAAATAGCTCATTTTGGTCCATCGCATCCCAAATAACCTTGTTGTCTGCGTCCTCATCGGTGATAGCCATGTCTGGAGGCATTCCAAATTCACCCCTTCCGAATCCGCTCTCTCCTCCTAATGCTTCCATTGATTCTTTTGCATCAATTCGACCGGGTAGCTTTTGGACAACACGACGAATTCTCTGGAGATACCGGTCCCGAAAACGAGTAGGTAAGTCTTGATCAGGTCTCAAACTACTAATTGCTCTCAAGAAATCAGCCCCAATGTCAGCTGGGGTAGGCCAGGTTCTAATAGCTTTTTGTTGATCCCAAAGATATGTCCACTCAGCGAGGATTTGTTCGCGAAGAGTATCATTTGAACGTGTGATCACCTCTGCCCAATCTGATTGTGGATGTCCAAACTCCTCAAGACCCTCAGCGTTCTTACGCGCAACAGAGTCAATTGAATCAACTTTTGACTTTACAGCAGATGAGCGAGTATTTATCTCATTAAGGAGCTTTGCATCGGCAGTAAATGCAAGAGGGACAAGTACAAGTGGCATAAGAAGCGCCAGCAGCCAAAAGTGATACTTCTGTACTTGCTTTAGATAGCCTTTGATATCATCTGGAATTTCGACCATAGTCTTTCCAATTTAATGGGGGGCTTGATTCGTGTGCCTTTTTATTACCGCGCGAATTTATTGTTAAAAATCGTTACTACGACTCTCAGCAACTAATTCAACAGCTCCCGGTGTTTTCGGTTTCCAGACGAATTGAATTACAAATTGATATTTTTTTAACTCAATCCCATCTTCCATCAACTCTCCACCGGCTCCTCTGGATGGGATTCGGCTTGGACCCATTCCCATCCCATCATCACCAATACTGTCAACAGCCGTTGATACCCAGTAGTCCTCGATTGGGTTGGATTCGATGATGGCCGGAAAGCCGATACCAATTTCCTTCGGCAAAACTTTTTCTCCAGCCATTGGGCCAGCAGATACCGTTACAATCTCTCCTCTTTCACCCAAAAGCGATTCGATCAATGTCGTCCGAAGGTAGGTCCGGCCCTCAAATGGTGCGTGATAATCCTCGTTGTGGAAATGATGTCCCACAATTTGGATGACCCAACCAGCGCCCGAAGGACTTTCTGGCTCATTTTCCTCGAATTCATCTGCAATGGCATCTGTGCTCTCATTGCCGTCAACACTCGTTTCAGAGTTCGATTCATCAGCAGAATCGGCCTCAGATGGTTCAGCTTCAGAAGGATCTTCTTTATCAAAACTTCCAAGCTCTGCTGCAGCTATTGTGCTTCTCCAATCTTCTTCAATTGGCTCAAACCAAGTAGAGAGATCTTCGAAATACTGGCAGTCCAAAGAGTCGACATGGAGCTCGTCGTAATTAATTGAAATTGGAATAGTCGGTGTTACTGCAGAGATCGTTTGATTTGCACGAGCTTCTTCTTCAGCACGTGCGGCCTCGGCTTCCTTGATTTCATCTCGAAGCACTTCATCTGTCTTGTCCGGTTCATCGCGCGGAATCATGGACTCTATCGTGCGAATTAATTCAAGAGTTTGAAAACGACGATCGCCGATTTGAATTAATCGCTGCTGTGTATTCAAAATTTCGAGCTGTTCAGATTGGGCCTGCTGAAGACTGCTTTGGATTTGTGATGACTTTGCAACCACGGAGTCAATTTGTGTAAATGCATCTGCGAAAAGACTCTCAGAGTAGCTGCTCCAGGCAACATATATACCTAGAAAATTAATGAGTGCAGCAACCAAAAGGCCTAACATGGCAGCAACAGCCCAAGGCTTCTTGGCCTGTATTAATCGGTCCCGAGTGACATCGCTTGGCAAGAGGTTGGTTCGTATGCTCGCGACACCCAATCCTTGCATCGCTAATCCATACACCGTCGCAAAGGCCAGTTGGTTTTCACGGTAGGCAGGAGTCTTCAAAATGAGATCTCCCTCAAGCCGCTTGAATTCTCGCAAACGATGCACTTCAAGCTGGAGCTGTTTTGCAAGAAAGTCACTTAGTCCACGAAGTTTTGCAGCGTTGCCAACAAGCAAGACCTGACCAATTTTCGCAGTACGATCTTGTCCAGTAAAGTAATTCAGAGATCGCTGTAGTTCGCTGGCAAATTCGTTGAACACAGGCCTCAAGGTCTGGAAAACTTTTTTCGGATCGTCAGCCCGCGCGGCATTGCGCTTTAAGTTCTCTGCTTTCGGGAATGTCATCCGCATTCCCTGAACGAGTGCCCGAGTGAAATTGCTGCCACCAATAGGCATCGTTCGCTGCCAAATTTTCAGCCCATTTGTAACAATAAGATCTGTTGAATCCACGCCCATTGAAGCCAAAACAATCGATGGAGGGGGGGCTTCCGGATCAACTTCACTCGCTTTGGGAAGTTGATCAAACATGACGACGTTCGCTAGAGAGACTGGGCTCAGTTGCAGGATGTCGATTTCAATATCGGCTTCCTTGAACGGCTCGAGAGCCTTTGCAACCTGATCTCGCTTCATTGCAAAAAGTGCAATTTCAGCATCAATCACAAAGCCACTCTCCTCGATTCCGCCTTCGAGTCTTTGCCAACTCCATATGACCTGTTCAAGCGGAAATGGTATTTGTTGCCGGGCTTCATAGGTGACAATGTCCGGAATCTTGCTTGCTTCAACAGGAGGCAATTTAATGAACTTGCTGAGCCCTGCCTGCCCCGGAACTGAAACGGCGATCGTGTCTCCGGAGATATCATTACGACTGAGAAATTCCTCTACGGCATCTCGGACAAGTTCCCCAGGGTCAGCTTCAGGCTGAGTAAGTAACATGGGGTATTCGACGTAATCGAAAGACTCAGCTACAAGGTTTTCCCCATCTGAGGAATGGCTACAGCGCAAGGCCTTCAGCCCACACTTGCCGATATCAATACCCCAGACGTTTCGCGAGCGTGCCATGCCGCACCCGTTTGTTCAGAAATAACTTGAAAGGAAACTATCCCACCATCGAATGGGAATCAAATCAACTTCTACCTAAAGTTTACACTCAGGAAGGATACCATACAGGAACTGTATGAGTTCGTGTTTTCTAGTGTCAAACGGTGGATAAACAAACCCGTTACATTGTGTCAAAACGGCCAGCAGGACAGAGTGTATTGTTCGGAATAGGCTACATTCTATTTCGCACTTTTCCGTTGGTACAAGATAAAGCAGTGCTTCGTGTGCACTTTTTGCCGACTGAAAAGCGGTCTTTCGAGAACTGGCAGTTTGATATGAATGATTCTGAGCAATATTCTCGACCAGAAGTGGCGGTCTTTCTTCCGTGTCACTCGCTTGAAGATTTGTCTGAATGGATTGAAAACGATGATGCATCAGCGATTCTTAATGCATGGACAGTTGCGTGGCACCCTTTTGTTATTTGTGTATCAGACGGACTTCCTGGCTGGGCGAGTGTTGACTTGCCTTGGACTCGTGAAGGGGAAATTGTAGGGATTGTCCCGGAAGGACTTTCCGAACGATTTACAACCGGAGCTTCCCCGCCATTTATTGCAGGACAAAGTTTTCTTCATCAAGATGCTTCTGAATCATTCCTTTTAGAATTGCTTGAAGCATGTTGTGCCGAGATGACGACCGATTCTCCAATCGGCAGGCAGCTTGAAACATTATCTGAATGGCAGGTCTCTTTTGTTGAGGATTTTCGTTCACTCGGTCTGACCGTTTTACTATTTGAACGGTTAGCCAGTCGTATGCGGTCTGATACGAATTTGGATCAGACCGGCTTTCCAGAAGTTGTTATTGAAGCAGCGAAAGCTTGGAGGGACGATGAGTCGGCACTCGCACAAGAAAAATTGACACAGGCGTTCCAGTGCCTTGAGGCTGCACGAGATCACTTTTACCCGGTGGAATGCTGGTGCCTCGATCTGGTCCTTTTTTCAGAAAGCTCCGTAGCAACGCTTCAGAGTGAATTGCAATCCCCAGTCCCGACAACATTATTGGCCGATACAAAGACGGTGAGTTGTTTTGATCAATCGTTATCCGGCATTTCCGAATTACTACAAAACAGGGTTGCTGACGGCTCTCTGTCTTTGCTCGGTAGCGTGTCCGGAAATCTTTCAGTTGCTCTGATGTCACCCGAACAACTGGATCGTGAAGTAGCTGAGGGAAGGGCCGCATGGCAAAAGGCTGTCGGTGTTCTTCCGCAGATATTTGGCTGCCATGCTGGGCCACGTGCGTCTATCTTTTTGCCAGTTTTGCAGCGGCTTGGGTATCAAGGAGTGTTGTGGTCAAGCTTTGATGGATTCCCTATGCCGTCTGCCGGAGCCGCACGATTCCAGTGGAAAAATGAAAGTAAAGATCAGCTTGACGCGCTTGAGCCAAAAATACTCGACGCTCGCAGTTCTGCAGCTGTGCTCTCTCTGAGTTCGACATTAAGCGATGCCATGGATCACGACCATATGGTTCTGATTATGTTCTGTCATCATGCAGGTACCGCGAGTCCGTGGTTCGAATTACTTCGTCGAGCCGCATCATGGACAAATGTTTTTGGTCGATTCTGTACCGCAGAAACACTGCTTGCCGAAACTACCGACCTCTCTTTCCCAGTTTCATTCGAACAAGACGGATTTCGTGTTGGTCTTTCACCGGGCACGAAAGTCGCCGGTGTTGCTGATCACGATAAATTTGAAACAAGTTCCATGTCGCAGTCGGACATTATTTCTGTCGAGTCGTGCCAGCTAGTAGACAATCAGGGCAGATATCAGAATATTTTACAACCATATTGTAGTAACGAAGAGGTGCCTCAAGAACGAGGCGACATAAAGTCCTCTGAGAGCGTTACTCAACGGTGGGGGAAAGATTTTCTCAGAAAGTGGCTGCCGAAACGGCAAAAAGCTCAAGATGATCTGACGTTAAGTAGCAAGCAACTGGTCGTCAGGGTGCATCAGCAAACCGGTGGGATCGTATCAATTCGTGATCAAAAGGATGGCCGGAATCGATTGTCACAACAGCTCGCTCTTTGTTGGGATGAGCCCGGATCTCATTCCTCAGACTTCCAGTATTCAGAGATGGTGGCCGATCGAGTTGATCGCTGTGAAGATGGTATTGAAAGCCACGGTACCTTGATTCATGACAATGGTTCTGTGCTCGCTCGATTCTCTCAAAAAATACATTTTATATTGGACGGGTCCGCAGTGTCGGTATCAATAGTAGTTGAGCCGTCGCAAGAACTCCATTCGCTTGTGCCTTCTACGAGCGACGCCTTGAGTCGATTTTTTGCATGTCGATTCGCATGGAATGAAAATGATTTCTGTGATCTTCTCCGGACTGTACAAACACAATGTGTAGAAACTGAGCGTCAGCGTATTTTTTCCCCTTGGCTTCTTTCTATCGTTCGTAGCGGCAGTGCGTTAACTCGTCAGGATGAAAAACAGCAGTCGCTTGCTGCGTCCAGCGGGTTACAAATTTTTACTGGTTGTCATCCGTGGCATCTGCGGAGTAGTTCGCACACGCTCGATACAGTATTAACGACGGACTGTGGCACTCATGCTCAGACGTTTCAACTTGCCCTCGGGATCGACTTGCCTCACGCAGTCAACTCAGGGTTTGAATGGGCTGCAACAGGTTCGCTTCAGCCACCCCAGATGCCGCTCAGGCTACCCCCAAACGTTCGTCTCGTATCGGCTGCCACCTTCAGTAATGATTCGGTGGAAGAAGGTCTCCGTCTCCGCTTGCTTGAATCATGTGGACAAGAGTGCAGGATGAGACTCAACTTCAGCCGAAAGGTAACTCACGTTTGTTGGAATGGTGAAGTACATGAATCACAAGGAACCAACGAAGCTGGTCTCGTGATTGACGGGAACGCTATTGAGTGCCTGCTGCATCGTTATGAATTAGTCGATCTGGAGATTATTTTCAGTGAAAATCATCACGCTTGATGGGCCTGCTGGAGCAGGGAAAAGCTCGACAGCGAAAGCACTTGCCCACGAGTTGGGCTGGTACCACATGGATACTGGCGCAATGTACAGGTCAGTTGCTTTGGCAGCACTCGAGCAAAATATATCCCTTGAGAATGAAAAAGATCTGGCGGAGTTGGCAGCAAGCCTTGATATTCAGTCTGCTCATGGTGATGCGTTTTTAAACGGTAGGAATGTTACAGCAGAAATACGCATTGATCGCGTGACCACGGCTACGCGATTTGTTGCAGATGCGCCTTCTGTGCGTGAAGAAATGAAAAAGATGCAGCGGAGTTTATCCGAAGAGTTTAATCTTGTTACGGAAGGCCGTGATCAAGGTACGATTGTATTCCCTGATGCAGAATTGAAAATTTATCTTGATGCATCCCCGGCAGCACGGGCAGCACGACGATACCGTGAAAGAGTTGATCTTGGAGATCAAAGCCGAACGATGGATGAGATTTTGCACAGTCAATTACAGCGAGATCAGGGAGATAGAAATCGTCCAGTGGGGGCGATGGCAGTTGCAATAGATGCAATTATTATCAACACGGATGGGCTGTCGCTCGATAATGTCGTGAAACAGATTTTAAAATGTGCCTGCGATCGCGGGCTCATTTCAGATTAGAAACCCAGTCAGTTTGGAATTTCAGAGAGTGCGGATGAATGCTTTTAAACAAAATGAGGCAATGGTCGATAAGAATTCTTTAGTCTCTACAATTATAAAAAAGTCAGAGAGTCACCAGGAATGGTGGGGTCGATTACTCTACGACACGTTGTGGTTTCTTTCCCGTACGTTTGCTGTATCACTATTCGGTTTTCGTCTTGGAAGAGTGGAGCGTCTACCAAAGGTTGGTGGCCTTGTGGTTCTCTCAAGCCACCAGAGTCATCTTGATCCACTTTTGCTTGGTCTGGCCACAGAACGACGACTCTCGAGTCTTGCTCGGAGCAGTCTTTTCACTTTTGGTCCCTTTGCTCGTGCAATTGCTGCGCTTGGTGCCGTTCCAATTGATCGAAATGCTTCGACAGTTACCGCAATGAGGACCGTCATACAAAGACTACGGAAGGGGGCTGCTGTAATCGTTTTTCCGGAAGGCACAAGGACAGCATCTGGCCAACTAGGTGAAATGAAAAATGGCTTTGCGTTATTGGCAAAGCGTGCAGGTGTCCCAATTGTTCCGGTAGCTATTGTTGGAGCCTATGAATGCTGGCCACGGTCCCGACAGGTGCCTCGTCCTGGACGAATCCGGCTGGAATTCGGTGCGGTCATCACCGCTGAAGAAGTAGACAGCCTATCCGAAAGCCAGTTGGCTGAGCGATGCATCAGTTCGCTTCATGTACTCGACAAAACTGCGCGCAGCACACAACGCGGGCACGTGCGTCACTGATTTGAGAAATTTTCTTTGATTTCATCAAGATCTGGTTGGCTTGCACGAATTGTACGGACAGAAACGCCAGTCGTTTCATCACTATTCTGAATTGTGATTTTCGTCGAAATCATCTATCGGGTCTGCTCGTCAGCCACACCGTTTTTGATTTTTTCAAACTACCACTCAAAAGAATTATGAAATACGCTTTATCTCGATATGTTGCACTGGGCATCACTGCTTTTTTTGCTACAGATGTGCTTGCTCTTGACTACTCGTTATCAGTTGCAGCAGTTCCGGTGCCGGGTAGTGGGGCCAAGATTGATTTTCTTGGGGATACATTTGAAGAAGAAGGTTGGAAATTCTATCACAACCACCCCAAGAGTTCTCGAGAAGAAGATGGGAGAGCACGTGGTCCGTTGGCTTTTTCGGGAAATAAAAGAATGCAGGAAGGCCCAGAACGAGGCCAGCCTGATCTTCTAGAAGTAATTAAAACACCTCCAAACGGGTTGCCTGAAAGTAACCACGCGCTTCTTATTCGAACGTTACACTCGGGTGTTCCAGGGACATATTCCAGAACGGTGCAGCAGGATGATCTGATCTGCGGTATTACCACGAGGCTTGGGTCCCAAATCCCCGTACGTGAAATTCCTAGTTGTGTTGTTCGTATTTGGTTGCCCCCCGCGGAAAAGTGGGAGAATCGTAGCGGACCTCACTTTGGTATTCGAGTGGGTGTTCGTACAACAAAGCTTGAGCCAAATAGAGGATTTTTTGCCTCCGGTAGTTCGTCAGTCGTTGAGCCTTATTGGCCGGGAATGTGGATTCACTTCCGTAGCGAAACATCACGAGGTGTCAAAAGTGACTCAGCTCTGATTAAGGTACGCGGAGATCATCGTGGAATTGATTTTCCAGTAAAAAATATTTCGGCTGATCAGTTCGGTTGGTGGACATTAGGAATGTCACTCTCACCCGACGGCCAAATTCATTATTTTGCTCGCCAAGGCGTTGATGATCTGACTTCTCAAGATCATTTAACAAGCCAATTTCCGTATAGCTTTCGTGCAGAACGACTGAACTCATTCTTCTTCAACTCGTGCAATCTGAATGATGGTACAACATGGTCAACACCATTCGTTATCGATGATCCGTCTGTCTATGTTGTGAACTCGACACGAGTCATGCAGTTAGTTCAGAAACGTGAAGCATACGAACTTCGGCGACAACAGAAGCGTTCGGCATACCGCACGTATCAGAGTAGATCTCGTTAGGGATGTTCTTAGAATCCTATGCAGGCGGTAATGAGATAAGCTCTGTTCGAAGTCTGAGGGCATTTATAACAACAGATACACTGCTCAAGCTCATTGCAGCAGCTGCAAAGATTGGACTTACCTGCCAGCCTGAGCCGAATAAAGGTACGAGGATACCAGCTGCTAATGGGATACTTATGACGTTGTAAAAAAATGCCAAAAATAGATTCTGCCGAATGTTCAACAAGACATATCGACTCAGTTGAATTGAATATGGAAGAGCCTGCAAGTCTCCCCGGATGAGAGTGACATCAGCAGTCTCTATAGCTACATCGCTCCCTGTGCCCATAGCGACGCCGATGGTGGCAGCCGCAAGGGCTGGGGCGTCATTTACTCCGTCACCGACCATTATGGGTCGCTCACCCTTGGAATGACTTGTAGTAATAAACTGATATTTTTCCTGCGGTGTAAGTCCTGCCTCGTAGTGCTCGATGCCAACTGATCGTGCAAGAACGCCAGCGTTATCAGAATGATCCCCGGTCAACATTGTGATTTGAAGTCCTAATTGTTGTAACTGCCGGATCGCTGTTCGGGCAGAATTTTTTACGGGGTCCGTGACAGCTAGTAGACCAACGATATGTGAATTGATCACAATGCCAGTAATTGTTTTTCCGTTCGCCCGAAATGGATCGGCTGCTTTTCGAAATTTGTTTAGTTCGTGAGCGGGCACATTTTGCTTCTCTAGAAAGGCCTCGTTGCCAAGGGCGATAGACTTGTCCGCTACAGTTCCCTGTACGCCAGAGCCGGGCGTTGATAGAAAATTTTCAGCATTGTGGCGTACCACGAGGTTGCGGTCACGAGCTGCTTGGCAGATTGCGGTGGCGAGTGGATGTTCGCTGCTCAATTCAATGGCAGTGGCCAACAACAGGACCTCTTCTTCGGATTGATTGCTGAGTAGTACGATGTCAGTAACAGTCGGTTGGCCCTCTGTCAATGTTCCTGTTTTATCAATCATGAGGCTCTTGCTTTGTCCAAGTGTCTCAAGTGATTTGGCATCTTTGAATAGGATTCCTTCCCGGGCAGCACGACCAACACCAACGACAATAGACATTGGAGTCGCAAGGCCAATAGCGCATGGGCACGCAATCACCAAGACTGAAACACTTGAGATGATCGCATGTGCTAGTCGAGGTTGAGGGCCGAGGAAAAACCATCCAATAAAAGTTGCGAGTGCTATGGCCAGAACTATTGGAGTGAAAATACCGGCCACGGTATCAGCCATTCTTTGGATAGGTGCTTTGCTCCTCTGGGCCGCACCTACAAGCATGATGATGCGTGACAAGAGAGTTTCAGACCCTGTTTTTTTTGCCAAAAGAATGAAACTTCCCCTGCCATTTTTTGTTCCTGCAATGACCTCGTCGCCCCGGTTCTTTTCTACCGGTGAAGGCTCACCCGTTAATAACGATTCATCAATATGACTTGTTCCGTCCAAGAGCGTGCCGTCAACAGGAATAGTCTCACCTGGTCGGACTCGTAAATGGTCTCCTGGATGGATCTGACTTAGTGGTACGTCTTGTTCATTATTTTCGACTATGACTCGAGCAGTCATTGGAGCAAGCGATACGAGTGAACGCAGTTCAGTTCCGGTTTTCGACCGGGCTTGGTTCTCAAGTGCTTGTCCAAGGAGGACAAGTGCAATAATCATTGCAGCTGCATCGAAAAAGGTGTGTACGAGGTTAGTTTGAGGGTTCAGGAACGAGTCTGGAAAAAGATTCGGAAAGAGCGTAGCTACAACACTGAATCCATAGGCGGCGCTGACACCGAGAGTAATCAGCGTAAACATGTTGAGGTGGCCCGTGGCAATACTACGAATGCCGCGGGAAAAAATAGAACGGCCGAATGTTGCGATGACGAGACTGGTGAGTACGAGTTGTAGTAGCTGATTTATGTGTGGATCTATCCAAGAATCGATTGAAAGTCCAAACATCGGCCCCATTGCTAAGAGCAAGATGGGGGCGGAAAGCATAATTCCAAATAAAAATTCGCGGAAGCTTTCCAGCACATCGCTATCAGCTAACAAAGCATCCGGCGGGCTTGTTGTCTCAAGCGGCATTCCACAGTGAGGGCAAGAGCCTGGTGATGCAGAGAAGACTTCGGGACACATTGGACAAAAGAAGACGTTGTCCGCGTCTGGCAACGAAGGCGCTGTTTCAGCAGACGGTTTGTTCTGGCAGCACGAGGATGGTTTGTGCATATCAGCAGTCCGAAGAGTCGATTGATTTCTTGATCTTCTTATTCAGAGGAATAAAAAGATCAAATAAGTAGCTTGTATTTACGGTTGTTTCGTAGGAGTGCCCCGAGCCCGCTTGAATGGGTCAATAGTACTACCAGATGGTCCCTGCGGCGGAGTTGTTTCTGGTGCTGTGAACGGTAGCATCTTGGGCCATTCGAGACTCATGCCCGGCCAAGCCGATGTGGGCTCTGTTGGCTTGGGTTGTGTCGTCATCGCTGGGACTGCCTGAACTTGATTTCCTTGGAGAATCTCATCAGGCTTTGGGAAGTTTGGATTTCCAGAAGTAATCTGGGTGACCGATGGTCCACCGAGGCCTCGCGTGAGAGGTTTGATTGATACAGAGTCAATCTGAGCCTCTCCCAGGCCAGTTAGTGCAAAGGTGACGGTGAGTGGCGGGTGTGGTTCAACAGATAAACCATCATTACTTCGTTGGGCAGGGGGCACAATTCGGTAAAGCACGAGTCTGCGCCAGCTTTCTGTTTTATTCACTCGCTCTGCTAGAGCTGGACCACCATACGAATCAAAAACAAGGAGGCCGTCAACGGATCCTTCGATAGGATTTGGCACTCGAACCTTTGCAACAATTTCTAAAAGCGTGCCAGCAGCTGCATTGATAGGGGGTGTCGTGATCCAAATTGGAGGAGTCTCGATAACAACGGGTGCCTCTTCAGGATCGATCGCGGTTGCGCAGATTCGTAAGCTTCTCTGCCCGTCAGCAGGCGATTGTGTTGAAAGCTCTACGGATCCTTTGACTTGATCTGTTGGTCGCACGAAGTGTCGCCACCCGGTGCTGGACAACGTATTGATCTCTTCCATGCGGCCACCTTCCAGCAAATTCGCACCGGCATTTGTTGACTGCAATGCATCGATCATTCTCCAGTGGTCTGAGAGTGTTGCCGGAGAGGTCGTAAGAGGACTCGCAACCATGGAGCCGGTTGCAGTTACTCCTCGCTCCCAAAACAGACGCTCTAATTGACCGGCAATAGCACGTGATCGTTCAAGTTTTTTTACAGCAGTGGTTGGATCCTGAGTAATCATTGCTTCGGCGTATTGTGCTTCTTGTTGAGCCTCGATAATCATTTCAGTTACCGGAAAATGACCAAGTGCCTTCGGTGGAAGCTCTGCAGCCAGTCGACTCGTACGGGCAATGGCATTTGCCGCTTGAGCACGGGCGAGCAGGGCTGCAGGTGGTGCATTGCGACGGACAATTTCCTGTACATGAGCCGTAGCAGCTGGATCGTTGCTTATCAAAATAACAGCAGCTGCGTGGAAGTTATCGAGTGTCATCGCAACACCACCGGTCACCCTGCGGTGTTGTAATGGCCGTAAGGTGCTGTGAGTAATTTCCCAAGGCCGGTGCGCTTCTGGCATGCCGGGAATTAAAATATTGAGAGGCTGTTCTTGTCGTGGAATGTCACCGCGGTAATGTCGAGCCATAATTTGACCGCCCTGTACGGAACGCCAGATGAGCACAACCCGAGAGCGGGATGCTTCAATCACCATTGCGCGCACCTCGGGATCACTCGTTTCTGCATCGGCTGTAAATCGACCGCTGGCTCCCCATGCAGAGATGGTTTCCAGTTCAAGGTTGACCGCTTGTACCATAGTGGCTCGTGCGACAGTCTCGGGGTCAGTTCCGTTGAGTGGTCGGTTTGAACTGAACAAAATGCCGCGACTTCCGGCTGCAATCACCGTGAAGGCTGCACCGAGGAGACTTTCCTCGTCAACAGGCAGTCCATTGTTACCCGTCCCTGAAAGCAACGCTGCTTGGCTAGCTGTGCGAGAGTCTATCTCCGTGGCAAGCGTAGCCAGCAGAGGGGTTCCTGGTCGGGCAAGCCGTGGTCGTTGTTGAAGCCATGTGAGGTAGTTCTCTAGCTCAAGGCTGGTCCCGAGTACGGCACGATGTGCAACAAGCATGTCAAGATGTCGAGAGATTTCACGTAGTCCAGAATCAGCTGATGCAATAATCGGCCTTCCTTGGCGTCGATCACAAATCCGCAAGCGTCTCACCTGTTCAGCGAGACGAGGAATATCCTCGGATGAAAGAGAACGGCCCATATCCCAGAGGAGCACACGGTTCCATTTCTCAGAAAAAGTAGGCAGTTTTTCTGGCTCTGTGAGATCAACATCTGGCAGGGTTGGTGGCGGGCAAATTATCCAGATTCCAGCTTGTTCAGCCTCAATCAAAAGAGTGGTCGAGGCAGGTTCAAAGAGCTGGATGCAATTGAAACCTAATTGAGCCAGTGTTGTCAGTGGCTCACCTCGATGTTCAATTGCTCGGGGAAAGAATGGCTTTCCGTCGACTTCGAGTACACCACGTACAAGGCCAGCGTTTTCGGTCGCGGTTGCTTTGGCAATGTTTTGAATATCAGGTTGAAGCTGCATTGATGGCGACGGTGGTACTTCTTTTGGATGTGATGCCGTGATTAGTCCAGTCAGCGTTATGTCGTCGATCGATACGTTGCAGCGACCTGCCCCAAGTGGTATTTCCACAGCCAGTCCAGAAATCGTTGCACCGTCGAGGCTGATTTGAGGCCCGTATTGTGCCCGTAGTGCAGGTAGTTGTGAGCGAAGAACAGAAGGAATATTTCCGATAGTAAGAGACTGCCAGCGTGATGTGGTCGCCGAGGGTGATCCAGAAACAAAAATACGGACGGGTTGCCCGTTTTGAGATTGAGCAGAAGGCAACACTATTTGACAGGCAAGCCGAGCAGAAGGATGGTCACACCGAAGCCGAACGTGTGCTAAAAATTCATCAATGATCGCAGATTCAGGGAAAGAGAACAGGATACGACTCAGGGTGGTTCGATCAGTCTCTAGAACAATGGTTTCGCATCTACGACCAGTGGTATCAACATCTTCAATACGTTGTTGTAGGACTCGAAGGCCTGGGGAGGGTGCTACTGAAGTTACGGTCTCAGGGCCGTCAAAGTTTTCTGTGAGCTCAGATCCAATCGAAACGCGTTGGAGTGCGAGGGTCATTAAAATATAAAAAAATAGGTATAAAAGAGTATCTACCTGACGGAATGAAGCCCGAATGCCGATGACACGAGAAGGTGTTCTAACGAGCGTGCTGCAGATTGACTTCCGTATGCAGCCTGCATGGAATGGCACGAAGAGTAGTCGTATTTTGGTAATGAATAGTTGAATAAGAGGAATCGTTGTAAGCGGTAGAATCAACTTCAAAACATCACGGGTGAACCCCAGCAACTGACTGTTCTGACCAGAATTTCTGGGTTGGTGTAAAACCACAAGTGGGTTCCTCGATATCCCGATATGCTGGTGTGACAAAGCGTGAATAGGGCTTGTAGCAGGGTGCCGATGGTGTGCTCTAGAGAGGCTGGCTCGACAGTTCGGCTTTTGGCTGAAAAACAGGACAGTCAGGTAACTTAGGAAAGTATTTTCCGGCTTTGATCCCATAACCAAGGTATTATTGGTTAAGGATTTTTTCATGCAGGACCTCACAACCGAAGAAGTTGCCTCGGCCGTCATTGAACTTGGCCTGATAGATCCGGCCAAGATGCCGGCCGTATGGCGGGAAATAGGCTCTCATGATGCGCCGCTCGAGCAATTTGGTTCAGTCTGTGTCCGAAGAGAATTACTGACGGGATATCAATGGGAGCGTGTACGGAACGGCTACCGAAATGGCTTCTTTTATGGTCGAACGAAAGTCCTTTATCAGGCAGGTGCCGGCTCATTTGCGCGAGTGTACCGTGCGATTGCACAGGACAACGAAGAAATTCTTGCGGTGAAAGTTCTTCGGAAACGTTTTTCCTCTGATGAAATCAAAGGTGAGCTTTTCTTGCGAGAGGGTCGTATGGGATTGATGCTAAGGCATCCAGGTATTGTCCGCATTGAAGAAGTAGGAAAAGAGGGTGTCAGTAGCTTTATCACAATGGAGTTTGTTGAGGGGCAGACTCTTCGAGAGTTAGTGAAGATTCGGAGAGGCCTCGACCTTGTGCGCGGTCTCGACATGGCAGCGCAACTCATCGATGCTCTGGTCTACGCTCATGGTGAAGGTGTTACTCACCGAGACATAAAGGCATCCAATGTCCTCATATCTTCGAAGGGGCAAGCAAAGCTCGTCGACTTTGGCCTTGCGAGCTTCGCAGAATCCAAAGGAAAAAAAGATGATGAGATGGGAAAGCTACGTACCGTTGAATACGCGGCGTTAGAGGCCGCGGGTGGCGTTCGTGGCGATGATGTACGGAGTGACGTCTTTTTTCTTGGCACACTTATTTATCTCATACTATCGGGCCGATCTCCTTTTAAAGAGTCACGGGATCGGGCTGTACGAGCTGATCCAAAACGATATGCCGAGATTGAACCACTCGGGAGGGCCGCTCCTCATTTGCCGCGCGATTTGGTCGACGTCGTGAACAAAATGCTTAGCATTAAACCCAAACATCGTTTTCAGACGGTGCAAGAAGTGCATGAAGCACTCAAGCCAATACAGCTGCGATGTGCAGAAGACGAATCAACTATCACGCCTGATGTGCCAGAGAAAGTGAGGAAGGTCTCGAGCACGAAAGACGCCAGACTAAAAACCTCCGATAAGCCAAGGATTATGGTGGTCGAGGTCTCAGGAAAGTCACAAGACTCTCTGCGACAGTTTTTCTCTACACAGGGCTTTCGTGTACTTGTGACTGAAAATCCGAAGCGAGCCCTCACCCGGTTTGAATCGGTACCAGCCCCGGCGGATCTACTTCTGTTGAGTAGCCAGGTGCTTGGCCATGATGCAGTATCGGTATTCAATTCATTGGCCCCAGATCCGTATTTAAAGAAGATTCCCGCACTGCTTATCACAAGTGCTCGTCAGTCAGAAATAGTGGCCGAGGCTGTTGAGGATGACCTGCGGCAGGTTATTACAATGCCCTTTGAGGCCAGTGATCTTCTTCAAAGAGTGAAGACGTTGACAGGCAACGAAGCATAGCAAATACGTTGAAGATTTAGTGCTAATCTCGTATGTGAAGGCCACATTCTGTTTTTTCACTACCACTCCAACGACCAGCTCGTTCATCCTCTCCATCAGTGATAGCTCGAGTGCACGGCCAGCATCCAATGCTCACATAGCCCTTGTCATGAAGTGGATTGTAGGGAACATCTTCTTGAAGGATTTTGTCCCAGACTTGGGACTTTGTCCAGTTGGCAAGTGGTGAGATTTTAACGACACCAAATTTTTTATCCCAACCAATGATTGGAGCATTTGCTCTATCAGGACTTTGATCGCGTCGAATACCACTCATCCAAGCATCGAAGTTAGATAGCACGCGTTCGATGACTACAATTTTTCGATCACCGCAGCATGTTGCCGGATCAGTTCGATACAGTGGTCCTCCGTGCTTTCGTTCATATTCTTCAACTGTTGTCTCCGGACTTTCGTATGAAACAGTGATCCCATATCGATCCCTAATACGATCTCGCAGTTCAAGAGTTTCTTTGAACTGGTAGCCTGTTTCCAGATTAAAAACAAATGTGTCTGGAGCAACAGAAGAGAGCCAGTGAAGAATCAAGCATCCTTCCGGACCAAAAGCCGTAGCCATCGTAAGCCGTTTTCCAAAACGGCCTGACGCCCAACGGATAACCTCAATAGGGTCTGCTTTTTCAAGAAGTTCGCTCGCTGCTACTAACTCCGCCATGAATTCAGGGGAGGCTTCTAATCGGGGACGTGATGGATTTTCGGAATCAGAGGAAGGCATTGTCGCAGGAGGATGGAGTTTTTGACGGTGACTCTTTTGGAAAACGTCAGAGGGGGCACTATTTGTAAATCGGTAATCAGGAAAACAATATGCGGCACGAATAATCAGTACTTCTACCGAGTATCGTGCCATGATGTTGGAGGAGCGTAAACCTGAGTTTGTCTTCTTTCGACAAATCGGGGAATCGTCCTCTTCTAGCGAGGAATTAGCCTTTCAGAGAAATAACAGGGTCTGTCATGGCGTGACTTGTCACAATTTGCGTGACTGAGGCGTGGCATAGAGCCATTTGGGTGGTACAACGGTCTGCTGAGCGGAGTATCAATGCACGATAAGGGTGATGGAAGGGTTTGGGAATGTCACGGACAGTTGCGTTAGCGGTCGATCTTGGAGCGTCTGGTGGTCGTATTGTCTCAGGTGCGTTTGATGGACGGCTTCTCGAGTTAAAAGAACTCCATCGATTCGAAAATGGACCGGTCTCCTTTGGCGGTCAGCTTGTTTGGGACTTTGTTGGTCTTTGGAGTGGGGTTTTAGATGGTTTACGAATTGCTGCTGATCAGCATAGCAGCACAATTCAAAGTATTGGGGTTGATACCTGGGGGGTCGATTTTTCATTCGTTACAAAGAATGACGCACTCTTATCAGAGCCTGTGTGTTATCGAGATTCTCGCACAAGAGGTCTTATTGAAGCCGCACAAGCAATACTTTCCAAAGAAGAAACATTTAAAGCGACAGGCTTGCAGTTCATAGAAATCAATACGCTCTATCAGCTTCTTGCTGTAAAGAGAGATCACCCTGAACTTCTCGAAGCGGCTGATCAGTTGCTGATGATCCCAGATCTTGTGCACTGGTTACTTTCAGGACAGCGTTCCAATGAGCGAACAATTGCCTCGACGACTCAGTGCTTTAATCCTCAAAGTGGCCAGTGGGCCAACGACCTTTTGGCTCGGTTTGGAATTCCTACAGAGTTATTTCGGCCTGTTTCTGAACCGGGGCATGACATTGGCAGTATTCGGTCAGATATTGCATCTGATACCGGGCTGGGAGATGTCCGAGTGGTGCTACCTGGTTCCCATGACACTGCGAGCGCAGTTGCTGCAGTCCCAGCACTCGAACCACCTTCATCACGACCAGACTGGTGCTACATCAGCCTTGGGACATGGGCGCTGGTTGGTGCTGAATTGGACCGGCCTTTGGTGACCCCTGAGTGTCTTGCTCATAATTTTACAAACGAGGGTGGTGTAGGGGGGACGACGAGGTTGCTGAAAAATCTTTGTGGACTATGGCTCGTGCAGCAATGCCGAGCGAGTTGGCAAAGATCCGGAAATAACTGGAACTGGGATCAATTGACTGCTTTGGCTGCTGAATCTGCGCCACTGCAAACAATAATCGATTCTGGTCATCCCTCACTTGTCGCCCCAAATGATATGCCTCAAGCGATACGAGAACTCGCACAACAGAGTAATCAGCCAGTCCCGGAATCAACCGGTGCCGTGGTGCGAACAGCCCTGGAAAGCGTTGCCGCGGATGTATCTCGAACCTTACAAGAATTAGATGAACTCGTTGGACGTCATATCAGCAGAGTACATATTGTTGGAGGTGGCGTTCAGAACAAGTTGCTCTGTCAAATGATAGCTGATGCGTCAAATCGTCCGGTGGTGGCAGGTCCTGTCGAGGCAACCGCCATAGGAAATCTCCTTGTTCAGATTCTTGCTGAAAATGGGAAATTAGATCTACGAAGTGTACGTTCTGTGGTGCGAGATAGTTTCGATCCAATAACGTATGAGCCTCAAAACGTTGCAGCGTGGAAAGAACGACTCAGTCAGTGTGCCGGCCGATAGTTGTCTTCGGAACATCCACTTTCGTGCGATCCAGTTCCTACTGAAGAAGTTGGGATGCCAAGGCAATGATGCCAGCGGTTATCAGCACCGCAACCGTACCAATCGCTATGACAAGCCATTGGTACGCAGCCCGTTCAGTCTGCTCGTCAGAGTATTCAACACTGGCTACAAAATCAGCAACAAAGCGAGAGTTGCATTGAGGGCAAATCAGTTCTTCGCCAAGGAGCCTTACTGGCACCATAACAATGTGATCAGAAGGGCAAGGTATGCGATAGTGTGTGACAGGTGCCGTCATGCTGCTCGATAGTTTGCGGCAGGTCTTTTGGTTACCTGTCCGTGCTCAACTTCAAGAATTGAATCGGCGAGCGCAAGAGTACTTGGCCGATGCGTGATCATGATTACCGTTCGGTTCTTGACATAATGAGAGAGAGCTTCATGGATCAGTTCTTCGCTCGCTACATCTATCTGACTGGTAGCTTCATCGAGAACGAGTATCTCAGCATTCCTTAAGAAAGCTCGAGCAAGAGCGATTCGCTGCCTTTGACCTCCAGAGAGACGAAAGCCATTAGGGCCAACTTTTGTCTTATATCCGTCTGGAAATTCGGCAATGAAGTCATGAGCACGAGCTTTTCGGGCGGCTTCTTCGATTTCTTCTGCGGTGGCATCCCACCGGCCATATCGAATGTTGTACAGAATCGTTTCGTTGAAGAGTTCTGTTTGTTGGGTAACGATTGCGATTCGTCTACGCAAATCTTTCACTGCTAGTTCTGTGAGCGGAACATTGTCGAGTTCAACAGTGCCTTCTGTGGGATCGTAAAATCGACATATGAGATTAATTAGCGTACTTTTCCCGCCCCCGTTAGGCCCGACTATTGCCACACGTTCACCAAACTCAATGGCGACATCAACATTTTTTAGCACCGTATCGATTCCATCGTATGAAAACGATACATTCCGTAACGCAATCTCTCGATGCGGTGATGGAAGATAGTACGGGTTTGATTTTTCTTTTAGTTTTGATGGTGTATCAAGAAGTGGATACAGTGATTGTGCTCCAACAATCCCCACGTTTATCCCCGTTATGACTCCAGAGAGTTTTCTGACTGGATCTGAAGCACCAATAAGCATCCCGAAAAAGACCATGATTCCAGGAACAGTCATTGGTTGTTCTGTCATGGTAATCCCGAAAATCTGGGTTTCCTGATTAATAACCAACCACGCCCCCACGGCAATCGAGGTCGCTACCATACCAATGCCAAGAACCTCAGTAATTGGATTCGCAAGCGCTCGATAAAAGTTGTGACGCAGCCCAATTTTCATCATATGATTTGTGCTGTCCCGAAACCGATCTCGCTCGAAAGATTCCATCGTGTAGGCCTGAACAGTGAGCACGTTATTCAGTGCCTCAAGCATCACGTGATGAAAACCAAGTGCTTGAGCAAGAATGTTCTTCGAAGCACTGCGCATTTTTCGGTTGAGCCAGACCATTAGAAAACCGACGACTGGCGCCATCGTGAGGCACGCGAGCGTTAGCTGCCATGAAATACAGAAAGCCCCGCCCAGGCACGCAATGATTTTCAGGGGTTCGGTAATCGCGCCACCAAACGTAGTCGTAATACCACCCGATAGCATATCGGCTGTGTGGGTGACTTGAGCCATAAAGCCAGCGGAACCATTCTTCATGAATTGTGTGCGGTCCAACTCAAGAGCTTTGTTAAAAATTTTAACCCTGAGGTCTCTCGATATCCCCATTGCAACGAAACTGACAAGCATTGTGCCGGTGAGGAGCAGGCAGTGTTTCACGAAGGTACTAATAACGATCAGGACAACTACAAGAAGTACGGTCTGAAAAGGGTCTCGCGGAATATAGCTTTCGAGCCATGGCTGGATTGCTTGAGCCGAGGAGAGAATTGCTCCCTGACCTTTATCCTCGAGCGTGAGTGTGTCTATCTCTTTCTGAATCGTTTGCTGTTCTGCTTCTGTTCTACCACCACCATCTAATCGCTCACGTAGTTGATCAATTTCCTGTTCATGGTTTGCCAGTTTTGATTCAGCTGTTTCTATTCTTTCTTGATTCCAATCTTGAAGAGATTCTCCGTTTAGGGTGACTTCGATGATTGGAAAGAGTGCTGCAATGTTTGCACCCCACAGTCCTGCTACACCAGCAGAACAAAGAAATGCCGCAAGAAGCAGTGGCCAGCTTTTCGAAGCATCACGAAGGGCGCGAAGAAAAAACTTCATGAAATCGGTTCGATATATCAGGGATTAAATTGGATGAAAAACGTAGGCTGTCACGTCAATGATTTTGGGAAAGGGCAGGTTGCGCCATTTCACCTTTGAATATCTATTCGTCGGAATGGCTCCTTGATTCCAGCTGAATTTATGCATGATGATCTTGGAAGGTTTTCCATCTACGCAAAACGTTATTCTTGCGCAGACTTCGCTAAGCGAAGGAGGAAGGGTAGTCTGAGAGACTGGTTGAAAACAAGCCGAAAACAGTGATTATTCAGCTGTTTGCGAAAGATTTTGTCGCTCTTTAGCCGCAGAAAATGTGTTTTCCAGAAGCATTGCAACAGTGAGAGGCCCCACCCCTCCCGGTACTGGTGATATTGCTTCTGCAATAGTAGCGACGGAGTCGTAGTCAACGTCACCGACAAGACGGCTTGTGTCCCCATCTTCAACGCGATTTATACCGACGTCAACTACGACAGCCCCAGGCTTCACCATATCGGCCGTGATCAGTTGAGGAATGCCGACAGCGGCTATAAGAATATCAGCTTGCTGGGTGACTTCCTTTAAATTTGACGTATGGCTATGGCAGACGGATACAGTTGCATCTCCGCCTGCTCCACGGCTGGCGAGCAGGAGTGCCAGCGGCTTCCCCACAATGTCACTACGGCCAACGATAACAGCATGCTTGCCCCGAGTCTCAACGCCAGCATCCAGAAGCATTCTTTGTACGCCTGCAGCAGTGCAGGGAATAAAGTGAGGTCGTCCTTGAGAAAGGAGCCCAGCGTTGACAGCATGAAAGCCATCAACATCACGGTCAGGAGGCACTGCATCGAGTACGGCCCGGGCATCGACATGATCCGGGAGTGGCAACTGAACAAGAATGCCATCAGTTGGCCCATGTTCGTCTCGTCCGATTGCTTCCACGGTGGATACAAGTTCTGCCGTTGTAGTTGATTCAGGGATCGAAAAGACATCGGCTGTAATCCCTACCCGTTTTGCTGCAGATGCTTTGCTTTTTACATAGGAGGCACTTGCGGCAACATCTCCCACAAGAACAACCACAAGCCGGGGGGGGCGGCCAATTTCACGAGCCAGTGCCGCTACTTTCGGCGCAAGGTCATGCTCAATTTTTTTTGCAAGTTTTCGGCCATCGAGCCGCTGAGCCGTCATCTCTATCTCTCCGGGAATGGAATAATCAAAGACCTCACGGCAGTCTCTGAGTACATAAAACGTGTTCGACGCAGAGGTTCTAGTGGTTAACTGGGCTGCTCGTCCATAAATGTCATACGAAGTTGATGAAGAATTTCCTCAAGGAGTTTCTTCTCGTCGTTGGCAAGGTTCCCAGCTGTTTTCTTCTCAAGCATTTCAAGCATGTCGATAAAGTGTCTCGCAGTGTCAAGGTTCTTGAGGGATTCTTTCGTGATAGGATTTGGGATTTTCCCAAAGGCCATCAATGCCTGCGTGAACATTGTTTGAACAAGAAACTCAAAAGTAGCAGGGGGAGCTTTCATAGGGCCATTATCATTTGATGGAACTGGTGCTTCAGTCATGAGGGCATCCGGAAGGTTCGAGTAAAAGGATTTATCGCGAGAGAATATGTGCGGTGGTGATCAGGTTTTGACACCAGCGTGATGATCCACAGCTGCAGCAACAAGACCGGCAAAGAGAGGATGGGCAGCTGTTGGTTTGCTTTTAAATTCTGGATGAAACTGCACAGCAACAAACCAGGGGTGATCAGCTACTTCAACAATTTCGACAAGACTTTCATCAGGATTTGTGCCAGCAATCACGAGACCAGCTTCTTCAAGTTGCTGTCTATAGCCACCATTAAATTCGTAGCGGTGGCGGTGACGTTCTGAAATTTCAGAGACACCATACGCCAACGCTGATCTGCTGCCGTCGCTGAGCAGGGCAGGCTGTCTCCCGAGTCGCATCGTGCCACCTTTTTCGGTCACGCCCTCTTGTTCGTGCATCAAGCAGATGACGGGATGCGGGGTGTCCCGAAAAAACTCAGTTGAGTGTGCGTCAGTGAGACCAGCAACATTGCGGGCAAAGTCGATGACGGCACATTGCATGCCCAGACATATTCCCAGGAACGGGAGACTCCGTTCTCGAGCGTACCGAATCGCTTCGACTTTCCCTTCAACACCACGTTCACCGAAGCCTCCCGGAACGATCAGTGCATCAAATCCGGCAAGTGTCTTTTCGGCACCGTTCTGCTCAATTTCTTCGCTTTTGATTGCCTGAACTCGAACTTGTGTGTAGTTCGCAATGCCTCCGTGATCGAGAGCCTCATAGATGCTTTTGTAGGCATCGCGGTGCTCGGCGTATTTGCCAACGAGAGCAATTGAAATCTCGTGCTCAGGGTTGCGGAGCCGATGCAGAATGTCATGCCATCCTTCAAGATTTGCCGAAGCTGCAGGCAAGCCAAGTTGTTTCAGGATGAGGTCGTCAATTTTGTTTGCCTGAAGTGACAACGGGACTTCATAAATTGAGAAATCTTTGTCTCGCTCTTCAATGACGGAGTGCAACGGAACGTTGCAAAAGAGCGCAATCTTTTCACGGTCGGAGGTGTCGAGGCTTCGCTCTGTGCGGCATACGAGAATATCTGGCTGGATACCGATTTGTCGTAGGATTCCGACAGAGTGCTGTGTTGGCTTGGTCTTTAGTTCACCGGCTGCTTTTAAAAATGGAACCAGAGTGAGGTGAATAAACATGCAGTTTTCACGACCACGTTCGAGGGGAATCTGTCGGATCGCCTCAAGGAAAGGCAGGCTTTCAATATCTCCGACTGTGCCGCCGATTTCCGTAATCACAACATCGGTGTCGGCATCATCAAGCTGCAAAACAACTTCTTTTATTTCATTTGTTATGTGCGGGATGACTTGAACAGTTTTCCCTAGAAACTCACCTCGTCGTTCCTTGTTGATTACAGACTGGTAGATTTGGCCCGTGGTGTAATTGCTCTGTCTCGTAAGATGTGTTGTGGTGAACCGTTCGTAGTGACCAAGGTCGAGGTCGGTTTCGCTACCGTCATCAAGCACATAGACCTCACCGTGCTGGTATGGGCTCATTGTCCCTGGGTCGACATTGATATACGGGTCGAGTTTCTGCATTTTTACGCGCAGTCCACGCGATTCGAGAAGCATCGCGATTGAGGCACTGGTGAGTCCTTTGCCAAGTGAACTGACGACCCCACCGGTCACAAAGATATGCTTAGTCACGCGGCAAAATTCCTAAAAAGACGAAGTGAGCAAAAATGCAGATACGAACGACCCCATGAACATACCGAATGACCCAAGTCGATCGCTACTCGGCCAAATCCACCCCGGGGTTTAGTGTTTCCAGACGTGGTGTAGAGTGAATGAGATGGAATCAAACGCAAATATATCCGAGAGCCGTCCTTCGACTGCTGATGTCCGCATCAGGAGCCTTGACCCCCTTGTGCCACCGGCCCGACTGGTGTCGACATATCCGTTGACGGATGCTGCCGCCGCAACGGTTGTATCGGGCAGAGAACAGGTTGAAAAGGTACTTGCTGGTGAAGATGACCGGCTTTTGGTCGTTGTTGGTCCATGCTCGATTCATGATCTCGATGGTGCCCGCGAGTACGCTTCAAAATTGGCCACACTCTCACGGGAACTTTCAGACCGACTTCTGGTTGTCATGCGGGTTTATTTTGAAAAGCCACGAACAACCGTTGGGTGGAAGGGTCTCATCAATGATCCCCACCTTGATGATTCGTTTGATGTTGGAACTGGGCTGCGTTTAGCCCGCGAGTTGCTGATTGAAATCGCAGACATGGGTTTATCGACAGCAACAGAATTTCTGGAGCCCATCACGCCTCAGTTTATTGCTGACACAATTGTGCTTGGTGCAATTGGGGCTCGTACAACAGAATCACCAACGCATCGCCAAATGGCCAGTGGTCTCTCTATGCCGGTTGGCTTCAAGAACTCAACAGACGGTTCATTGCAAGCTGCAATTGATGCCATGCAGGCAGCCAAGACGCCACATTCATTTTTAGGCATCGATAATGGCGGTGGTATCTGCGTCGTGTCAACGGCTGGAAATCCGTGGGGTGTCTTAATGCTTCGTGGTGGACGGGCTGGTTCGAACTATTCGCCAGACATGTTGCTTGATGCAAGAAATAGACTTGAGCAGGCTGGATTAAAGCCGCGTGTCATAGTCGATTGCAGCCATGCAAACTCTGGGAAGGATCACCGTCGGCAGTCAATCGTCTGGCGAGACGTCCTCAAGCAGCGTGTTGCAGGCGATCATTCAATCGTTGGCGTTATGCTGGAAAGTAATATCAACCCCGGGAAACAGCCGCCAAATCATGATCGGTCAGCCCTTGAATACGGTGTTTCCATAACCGACGCCTGCATTGGTTGGGATGAAACAGAAACGCTACTTCGTGAGGCCTACAGCAGCCTTGGCAAGTGACATTTTTGCTCTGTTTTTCTTTCATAGTCATGTGATTACACGATTGATATAGGTGTCTCCTTCATCCAAAAATAGTTCTTCTTTTACTTTTTGGGGTTATTTGGAGACGTGCTATGAAACATTCAAATATTATGCGGCACCGGTCTGGCTTTACGCTGATCGAATTGCTGGTTGTTATCGCCATTATTGGCGTCCTTGTTGGTCTTCTTCTGCCTGCAGTGCAGCAGGCTCGTGAAGCTGCTCGCCGATCGGCGTGTGGTAACAAAATGAAACAAAACGCGTTGGCAATGCACACTTATGCTGATGCAAATAGATCGCTGCCTTCTGGATCAAGTCGTCGATCAGAAGGAGGCACTGCTCAAAATTCAGTATGGAAATCATTTACGGTTGAGCTGATGCCCTTTATTGAAATGAGTACAGTCTATGACCAGTTGGATCTCAGCAAAGGTCAACTGGATGGCACAGGTGGCGGGAATTCGAACTGGTGGAAGCTCGCACCAGTTACTCAGGGCAATCCAATTTATACTGCACAGTTTTGCCCTTCTGATCCGGACTCATTTGCTGGGAGAACGGTAGACGGAAAATACTTTGGTGGGTACGGCATCAACAACAACCGACGCTCGGGTGGCAGGTGCTATGATGTGTCTCTGGGTCCTATTGGTTTTCCTGCTGCTACTCCCGATTGTCCAAATGGATCTACTGCATCCTGGTGTCGTGCGAATTCGAATTGGTGGGCTTCGGGAGGAAATCCAGTTCGTGAGATTTCATCAACTCCTGGAGTGTTTAACTGGAGTTTTGAGTTCAAGTGTGAATTCAAGGACATTACAGATGGTACTTCCAGTACCTTGTTGCTAATCGAGCGGCGGCCTGGGTTACATCAGCGGTCTGCAATGTACGCCGCAGATGTGGGTGTACCGACATCAATTCGTCCAAATTCATCGCATATCGATGACACAACTTCTGCGGGTAACAACCCACAACGAGCAAAGAATTGTGGTGCCAGCAGCATGCACACTGGTGGTGTGTTCGGCGTGGCTACTGCTGATGGGGCTGGTCACTGGCTGAGCGATACGATTGACTTCCAGGTTTACAACTTTCTTGGAAATCGTGGCGACGGTGATGCACGCGGGAAGTTGCCTTAGTAGGTAATGGTGATTCATGCCCATCCTCAGTTAGCTGAGCCGAACTGGGGATGGGCTTTTTTTTGAGAGACGTATTTCATTCGAGGAGTCCTGCATTGTTCACGTCATATTCTATCTTTCATTCAGTGTTGAAAAATCTGGGCCGTTATAGCCTTCTGTTTCCACTCGTTCTCTTGACTGGTTTGGTATGTACCACTGGGTGTGGCCAAAAGAACACTGACGGCAAAGTAAGAATCAACGGTACGGTCATGCTGGATGGTTCCCCACTCATTTGTGAAGGTGACGGTGAGTCGTACGTGAATCTCGTTTCAGAAACGGGTGAGAATGGTGGAGGTTCTGGATCATTCGACCGATCGACTGGTGCGTTCGAAATGACTATTTTGCCAGGTAACTACAAAGCAGTCATCCGTGCGACAGATGGATTCATGGTTGAGGATGAAAAGCGGGGACGGATCACCCCTGCAAAAAGCCTGATCCCTGAAAAGTATTCATCTTCAGATGACACGGACGTGACAATCACGGTGTCGCCGACCGGTGGTGAGGTCAGCATTCAGCTATCAAGTGAATAGCCCACGAAAGGCCTTTCACAACTCACCAGAGCAAGTTTCCCCAGATCTACGCATCATGTGTTTACGGGATGCCTAGTGGCTTTTCGATTTGCGTGCCGATAGTATAACGCGGTTGTTTTATTTCTTATTACTTGGGGAATTACTATGAAAACCTTGAATCTCTCGCGGCAGCGGTCTGGCTTTACGCTGATCGAGTTGCTGGTTGTGATCGCCATTATTGGCGTTCTTGTTGGTCTTCTTTTGCCTGCAGTGCAGCAGGCTCGTGAAGCTGCTCGTCGGTCGGCGTGTGGCAATAAAATGAAACAGAACGCGTTGGCAATGCACACCTATGCTGATGCTCATAAATCACTTCCAACTGCGTCGAATCGGAAGAAACCACTAGTCCCTGGAGCAGCCGGAGCGAACGCTGGTTGGAGTACGTTTGTCGTTCACCTCATGCCATTTATTGAAATGAGCACCACGTTTGACAAGCTTGATCTTGGTACTGTAGCTCAGACGAGTGGCACAAAACAGCCTGGTCAGAGTGTTTCAAATTGGACTGCACTGGCTCCTGTGAATAAGGCTGATCCAATTTATACTGCGCAATTCTGCCCATCGAATCCATTCGCATTTTCTGGGCAGATGTTGGATGGATCGTACAACAATAACAACAAGCGGCATGGCGGACGGCACTACGATGTTTGCCTTGGTCCATCTGGTTTTCCTTCAAGACCACCAGACTGTGCAGCAAATAATTCGTACTGTAATGCTCACCCAAACTGGTGGCAGCCGAATACTAGGCCGATCTCGCAAATGAAGTCGACACCCGGTGTTTTTAATTGGGCATTTGATTTTCCGTGTGAGTTCAAGTTCATCACAGATGGATTATCCAATACGTTTTTACTGCTTGAGCGTCGGCCAGAAATTGCTGTCTGGGCCGGAATGTATCGACAGGAGCAGTTAGGTGTGACAACGGGTATTCGTCCTAACTCTTCATTAATTAATGAAGATCCGACGATGATCAAAAATAATTCTGTGCGGACGACAAACAGTGGTGCGAGTAGCTATCACCCGGGTGTCTTTGCCACATCGACAGCAGATGCTGCGGTTCATTTCTTGTCAGATACGGTTGATTTCGAAGTGTACAACTATCTTGGTGGACGAATGGACGGCAATGCCCTAGGCAAGCTTCCTTAATCGTTAGATAGACATTGCCCGTCCTTGAATATGTAAGTATTCAAGGACGGGCTTTTTTATTACCATTATCGTTGAGCGGGGGTGATCTCGCTAATCAATCTTTCGCTAATCAATCTTTCTTTGGTTTTCTCTCTACAAAGGGTTTCACATGTTCCGTATGTTTTCGCCTTGTCTGGCCAGACGGCCTTTTCTGATGTTTTTTCCGTTTGTTGTTCTTGGCCTTGGCGTGAGCCTATTGGTAACTGTTGGTTGTGGCCCAAAACTTCCCGGTGGCAAGGTCAAGATCGCAGGAACTGTGATGCTCGATGGATCACCGCTTGTGTGTGAAGGTCCAGGTGAGTCGTTCGTCAATTTGTCAGCCGAAAATGGTGGCAAGGGTGGTGCTGCTCGTTTTGACCGAGCAACAGGCACATTTGAAATGGTTGTTGAGCCAGGTGACTACATGGCGACAGTCCGGGCAACAGATGGCTTTGAAGTAGAAGATGAGACGCGAGGAACAGTGACTCCAGCCAAGAGCCTCATCCCAGAGAAATACAATTTTCCAGATGATTCCGATGTGACAGTGACCGTGCCACCGTCTGGTGGTGACGTGAGCATTCAGCTTTCAAGTGAATAAGACTGACGTAACTCCATATTCAAATTCAAAAAGACCTGTCCCTCGCGTTCTGTTTGGGGCAGGTTTTTTTTATCACCTATTTCTCAACAGGAACAACAAGCACGCTGGCAGATGCATGAGAGAGAACGGCCTCAGAAGTGCTTCCGAGTAACCATCTACTGAGTTTATCATTTGGTGTTCGGCCAATGGTAATCAGATCCGTGTGATCTTTTTTTGCCTGTTCAAGTATTCGGTGTCCAGGATTTCCTTCTACGATTATCGGGCTCGCGCTGTGAAAGCATGGCGGTAAATTTTTCTGAAAGGCCTCAAGCGTACTGCTCAAAGCATGGACTTCGTCATCGTGTTCCTGCTGCCAGGCTTGTGCAATAGCTGCTGTGTCGGGGTCCCGGACACGTTTTTCAAGCCACTTTGGGAGTGGGCCAGCGAGCATTGATTCTGCTACGCCGATGACGCACCCGTCTGTCTTTTTCGACCAATGCAGTTCCTGGAGCGTTTTGCTTACAGCAGCTGCGCTCGCCGGATGATGGCAGGCCAGGGTACGAAAGCTCCCGTCGTCTGGCGGGTGGCTACGCACGATAAGCACGGGCAGGTGCGCTCCGTGAAGGACTGCTCGAGAAACACTGCCAAGAAGAAATCTTTCTATTGATCCATGGCTACGAGCACCAACGGCGACAAGGTCGGCATGCCAGCCATTCGCTGACTCCAGAATTCCAACAGCTGCTGAAGCCGAGCTGCTAATCATTTCAACTGGTTTTGCAAACTCTGTTGGAAGCAGTGCACGAGCTTCTGCAAACAGATCAGCCGCACTCCGACTCACGAGTGACGACGATGACTCAGGAAGCCGCTGTTGGAGTTCTGTCGGTGAAAAGTAGATTGCTACTTGATCCTCGGTGGGGTCAATGATGTGTCCGACTACTCGCACCGCGTCCAATGATAGAGGTGATCCATCAACGCCGATTAAAACCTTCATGAAATGTCCTGCTTGCTCTTAAAAATTTTCCTATTCAATTTTTTCTCTCTCTTGAAAAAACCTTTGGCCGAGGCCTGTTCCTTACAGTATGACATGTTTTCGGCCATTCTTTAGGCCAACCATGTCTTGCTAGGACTTCCGGGGTGTTCGCGGGCAAGACGTGGCACTGCATAGCCGGGCAAACGATTCCGTAATTCCCGGACGAGGTGTATTCCGGTTTCTTCAGGCACATCAAAATGGCTTGCCCCACGGACGGGATCAAGAAGATGGAGGTAGTACGGAGTCACACCAAGATCGAGCAGCCGTTCAGAGAGCCGAATGAGGCTCTCAGCGGTGTCATTGACTCCACGTAGTAAAACAGCCTGATTGAATCGTAAAGCAACAACAGGACTAATTTTTCGGAGTGACTCTGCAACCGTTGAATCGAGCTCAGCAGCATGATTCGCATGGATAACAAGGCACACCGTCAGCCGTATTTCATTCATGATACGAAGGAAATTCTCCGTGATGCGAGACGGCAGGACAACAGGCAGCCTGCTGTGAATGCGAAGCCTCCGGACATGCGAGACTGAGGCTATATCGTGTATGAGTGCTTCAAGCAGCGTATCATCGATGAGAAGAGGATCTCCGCCGGAAAGAATTACTTCATGGATCGATTCATCCTCGCGTATCTCATTCACTGCAGCTGCAAAACTTGCAGGCGATGCTCCGCTTTCGGCATACGGGAATTCTCGACGAAAACAGTACCGACAGTGTACGGCGCACCCACCAGTGACGAGAAGCAAACAGCGTCCATGATATTTTTGAATAAGTCCTGTTCCTCGTCGAGCCGGCTGTTCACCAACTGGGTCTGATACAAATCCTGGTATGTCATCCAATTCTTCAAGCCGCGGTAATACCTGAAGGAGCAGAGGATCATTCGGATCGCCTGGTTGCATTCGTGAAATAAAACCTCGCGGCACAAGAAACGGAAAGTCCCCGTTCGCCTTTTTTGATTTCTGAGCAACTGCTGGATCAAGATGCAATAGATCGCAAAGCTCTGCTGGGTCACGAACAGCATCCGCTAATTCCTGTTTCCAGACTTCTCGAGCCATTGGTGGCTGAAGAGTTGTACTGCCGATCGTTCGGACTGTTGATGTTTCCATGGAAAAAATGTCGGGGCGGTTGTCGAGATTGTGGGGAGGCTCCGTGTGCAGTCTACAATGGTCGTTCTTGAGGATGGGGCCAGTTCAAAAATAGTTCGCTGGAACGGGCAGCTGTGGAATCACCGTTGACAGGCTGTATGATGATGGCGAGGCTTGTGCTTGAGTGTCGCGGCATACTCACTAGACTCCTGTATTGTCCTGAATTGAAAGTGCGATTTCGATGGCTTCATTTAACACAAGTGAGTTCCGAAAGGGGCTCAAAGTCCAGATTGATGGCGATCCGTACATCATGATCGAATGCAATTTTGTAAAGCCAGGGAAGGGTCAGGCCCTTTACAAATGCAAGCTTCGCAATCTGCTTAGAAGTACCGTGCTTGATCGGACGTACAAGAGTGGCGATTCGCTCGAGGCTGCTGACATTACGACAATTGATGCTCAATTCCTGTACAAGCAGGGAGATTTGTTTGTCTTTATGGATAACGATAATTACGAACAGTACGAGTTGTCATCTGAACAAGTTGATGACGCATGGAGGTGGCTGAAGGAAGGAACAATCTGTTCCATGATGCTTTACAACGAAAACCCGATCACCATGGAGCCACCACAGCACATGGTGTTGCAGGTTGAGTATGCCGAACCTGCTGTTCGCGGAAATACAGCAACAAATCTGACGAAGCCAGTGAAACTAGAGACCGGAGCGGAAATCATGGTGCCTGCATTTATCGAGCAGGGTCAATTCGTGAAGGTAGATACTCGAAATGCTGAATACACAGAACGAGTTAAAGAATAGAATAGATATCTATTCTATCTTGAGACAGACGCAATCAGTATTCGGCTACCGATGGGTGTCGCATGCCAGATTGCGGCAGTGGTTAAAGAGTGTGTACCATTCAATCGCTGCCACCTCCCGGAGTACATGGCACACAGCTTCGTTGGAATCACGGCGTGCCGATTCACAGGCCTCAATAAATTGTTGTGGTTTCCAGTGCGTACATTGTGATAGCCACTGAGCTTCATCTGGTAGTTCAGTTTGTGCAGCATGTTTTTGCACTTTGTCTCCAAGTGCAGAAAACAACGAATGTTCTCCGACGCGGCGAAACCAGTATGCCGCATTGCCTGCATCAGGTTCCCGACGGTGCATGATGCCGTGCCACCAGCTGCCCTCAGGCGTATCAATGCTTTGGCTGAGATCATGAGACCGTTCAAGGAATCCATTCCATAGCCATATGCCAGCAAGGCAACAATCGGCTTCTGCTGGCGAAGCAACGGAGGCTCCGAATAAAGTTTCTGATGAGGTTTCGTCTATCCGTTGGTCGAATCCGGCCTTCGGTGTTCCTGGCCCAAGTGGCGGCAGGTCTGGGTCAAGCAGGTCAGCGATCGCGGAAGGAAGGCAAAAAGAAGGTGTCAGCATGTCAGTTGAAGTTGTCTCACGTCACCGGGTGGCGGCGGTTGTCGTTAATTTAAAAATTCAATGTGAATCGCCACTCTGCTTCACGCTTTTCATGGTTTCATTGCGGTCTACTTGAACAGTTTGCAAATCGGGCTCCGTGTTCCATCAGGACGCACAAGCCAAAAACCTTTATACCTGTTTTCTGATTTCGGAGACGCTGTGGTCCTTTCATTACAGTAGATTTGCCAGTAGACCGCGTACGGACAGCCGAACTTGCGAGCAACGTTCAGTAACTCAGTGGTTCGCTCCAAAGCAACTGCTGGTGTTGCCTCTGATTCAGGGAGTCCAAACTCTCCGACATAAACGCCATTGCTATCGAATGGGCTGGTCGGACGCTTATGCTTCGATATGTAGGCCAGCGATTGTTCAAAATCCTCTGGCGAATCCTTGGTATCCCAAGCGGAATAAGACACCAAATCTACCGAGACATGAGGCAGCACATCTGTCGTCACACTTGGCTTGCCATGCGTCATCGCCTGCTTTACGAGATTTACCTCGAGGCCGTGGAAAACCTTAGCACTGCCACCCTTAAACGTGGTTCGGGCGCGCTCAATGCCCCTTTGTCTTGCCGCCACCCATCGAATCATCGCCGCAGTTGCGGTCGGCTCTGGTTTAGTATTTGGATCGAAGTTTCCCCGCAATGCCCAATCTCCTTCCCAGTTCTGAATGATGAATGTCTTATTGCTGTCTTTGTAGTTGGAAAGTAAATAGTGAGTCAGCGACGCAAAGCATTCCTCCTCAGCGCGCTCATCCTCGGACGTAAATTTCTCCCTCCAGTAACTCGCAGAGCGTCCGGGACGGAAGGCGTTCAAAATAAAAGTGTCGAAACGTCTTGAAAAAAGTGATCGAAAATAGGGTGTGTCTGCGAGATTTTCGAGGGTTTCAGTGGAGGGCCACGTTGAGTGAAACGGATAAAGCTTTGGTGAAGGATTATCTGTGTCGAGACTAAGACCCACTTTGATGCAACGCGCACCAATGTTTCGTGCGGCGGCAGCACCTTCATTGAGATAATCGGTGTCCGAAAACGAATACAGCCCACCGATATGGGCGACTCCTAGTTGCGTCTCAAAATCAGGAGGGGAAGCATGCGTGACGGTCAACAGGGCCGGCCCAATCAGATACGTGATGCAACGTGTTCTTGTGTGAAGGCGTGTCATGTTGAGTCCGAACGAATGCGGATACCCGCAGATAAGGCGATATCTTGACGAATTCAGCCAACAGCATAGGCTGTATTGGATTCTCAAATACTTGCGAACGACACTATTTGATTTTTAAATAGTGTCATCGTCAACCGGTGGCTGGTTAGAGAACGGCTTGGATCGGCTTTTTGCAGTTTCGGCCTTTTTCGGTTGTCGGTGCCGCTTGTTTGTAAAGGGAATGGTGGTCATCAGTTGGAACGTGGCGGATATGAACCTTAAATCACTCAAAATCTTCTGTGACATCGTTACCCGAAAGAGCTTTTCAAGGGCGGCGGAAGATAATGGCCTTTCTCAATCTGGTGCGAGTCAGGTTGTGAGCCAATTGGAAAGTCGCCTCGGTGTTCAGTTAATTGAGCGATCCAAGCGGCCACTTATGCCCACGCATGAAGGCCGTGTCTTCTTCGAAGGCTGTCGAGATATTGTCGCGCGGTATGACGCGCTCGAGGATGAAGTTCACTCACTTCGAGAAGATGTTGCCGGCCGGGTTCGTGTCGCAGCTATCTATTCAGTTGGCCTGCATCACATGAGCGCATATGTGCAGGAGTTTATGGCACGATACCCAAAGGCGAACGTACGACTTGAGTATCTGCATCCGCAGAGAGTCTGTGAAGCCATTGAAAATGATCAGGCGGATGTCGGCATTGTGAGCTACCCACGGGGTTCCAGGGTTATAGAAGCCGAGGCGTGGCGTGAAGAGCCCATTGTTCTGGTCTGCGGTCCAAATCATCCATTTGCTGCCCGAGAAAGTGCGTCTCTTGCAGATCTGCACGGACAACGATTAGTGGGGTTTGATCATGATCTCGTCATTCGTCAAGAAATCGACAAGGCCATTGAATCGGTAGGAGCAGAGCCGAGTGTTGTTATGGAATTTGACAACATCGAAACAATCAAACGGGCAGTTGAAATTGATGCTGGTATGGCCTTGTTGCCTGAACCCACTGTTGTCCGAGAAACTAGTGTGGGCACTCTGGTCAGTTTGCCGCTTGAAGAAAATCCGCTCATTCGACCGCTTGGCATTATTCGTGGCCGAGGAAAGCCTCTTTCCCCAACGGCGAGAAGATTTCTTGATCTTTTACGCGGCCATGCACATGACACTGACGAAGGTATCCGGGAACTAAAACGTCCGCCCGAAGTTCCAAGTGACTTGGCGGTGGTCGGAACAGCCTGACACTGCCAATGACTTGGTACTTGCAGCCATGATTCTGTGGTGCCGGTCTCGAAAGGCCGACTTCCACTGAAAAAATTACAAAACTAAAAATTTGAAACCCTCACGATGAGAAAACAAGTAATGAAACCCCCAATACGACTTCCTGAAAGCCGTGGCCTCTACGACCCAGCAAACGAGCATGATTCATGTGGCGTGGGTTTTATTGCACATATTAAAGGGAAGAGGTCTCGCCAAATTGTTGACGATGCCGATCGTATGCTTCAGCACATGGAGCATCGTGGCGGTTGTGGCTGTGAGGACAACACGGGTGATGGTGCTGGCATGCTTACAGCATTGCCGTATGAGTTAATTGAGAAAATAGCGAAGGAAGAACTTGGGCAGGAACTGCCAGAACGTGGCTTATACGGCAGCGGCGTCTTTTTCATGCCAACAGATCCGACAGAGCGAGCGCACTGCCGTGAAATCGTTGACCGAATTATTAATGAACAGGGGCAAAAACTCGTCGGTTGGCGGGAGTTGCCAGTTGATCCGGATGCAGCGGATGTTGGGCCAACGGCGCGTCGTGCGATGCCGCACTTTGATCAGGTAGTGATTGCCGCTGGAGCAGGACTTGATCAGGAAGCATTCGAGCGTCACCTGTTCGTTATTCGGAAATGGGCCAGCCACCAGATTCGAGTTGAGAGCAGCTTGTCGCAAAAGTTAATGTTTTATATCTGTTCGTTGTCAACAAAAGTCATCATCTGGAAGGGGATGCTGCGTTCCATGCAGGTCATTCCTCTGTTTAAAGATCTCCAGGATCCTGACTATAAGACGCATCTTGCGATGGTGCACTCGCGTTTTTCAACGAATACATTTCCCAGTTGGGACCGAGCTCAGCCATGCCGTTTCATGGCGCACAATGGCGAGATCAATACGCTCAGAGGAAATGCGAACTGGATGTTCGCACGGCAGGGTGTCATGAAAAGTGACCTCTGGGGCGACGATATACGGAAACTCTGCCCAGTCATCGAGCCGGATTGTTCTGACTCCGGAAACTTTGATAACGCGCTTGAGATGCTTTATCACTCGGGTCGCACGCTTCAAGAAGCCGTTATGATGATGATCCCAGAAGCTTGGCAGAATCATCACAGCATGCCCGAAGACAAGCGTGCGTTTTATGAGTACCATTCGGCTCTTCAGGAACCATGGGATGGGCCGGCTTCGGTCTCCTTTACAGATGGCCACTACATTGGCGCAGTCCTCGACCGGAACGGCTTACGTCCAAGTCGCTATTACGTGACTCACGACGATCGTGTCATCATGGCGAGTGAAGTAGGGGTTGTGCAGGTCGATCCTGAGCAGGTGAAGTCCAAAGGACGTCTTCAGCCAGGAAAGATGTTCCTTGTTGACTTCGAACAAGGTCGCATCATTGCAGACGATGAACTGAAAACGTCTGTTGCAACAAAGCGTCCTTATAAGACATGGATTCAAAACCAGGCAATTCATCTTAATGATCTGCCTGAAAAAGAGTCGCCCGCGCACTATGACAGCAACGAACTTCTCAAGCGGATGCAAGCCTTTGGGTACACAACCGAGACGCTTCAGTTCATGCTCATGCCGATGCTTCGAGAAAAACGAGATCCAATTGGATCAATGGGCAACGATGCTGCTCTTGCCTGCCTTTCCGATAAACCCAGACTGCCGTACGACTACTTCAAGCAACTTTTTGCCCAAGTGACAAACCCTCCCGTTGATTCGATACGGGAAGAGGTCATCATGTCGCTGGAATGCTTTATCGGCCCAGAAGGAAATCTTTTGGAAGCAACCGAGGAGCAGTGCCACCGGCTTTGTATTCCTCATCCAATCCTGACGAATGAAGAAGTTGCCGCTATTAAGGCAATCGATCATCGTGGATGGAAGTCAAAGACCATTGATATTACGTATCCACGATCTGAGGGCGATGCAGGTCTTAGGCCAGCGATTGACCGAATCTGTGCCGAAGCGACTCAGGCAATTCATGACGGATATTCGCTTGTTGTCCTGTCAGATAGAGCCGTCAGCCATGAACGTGTCCCGGTTAGTTCGCTCCTCGTGACTGGGGCGGTTCACCACGCACTTGTGAAACAAGAGTTGCGGACACGAATAGGTATCGTTCTTGAGTCAGGGGAAGCGCGAGAAGTCCATAATTTTTGTCTGCTGACGGGTTATGGTGCAGACGCAGTCAATCCGTATCTGGCATTTGAAGCACTTCGTCAGGCCCGTGTTGATGGCCTGCTTGAAGAGGAATTCAGCGACGAGAAAATTGTACCTGCCTTCCGGAAAGCGGTTGCCAAGGGTATCAAAAAAGTGATGGGCAAGATGGGTATTTCTACACTTGCCTCTTACAAGGGAGCGCAAATTTTTGAGGCAGTTGGTTTAGCCCCAGAAATAATTGAGAAGTGCTTTGTTGGAACGGCAAGCCGAATTTCAGGTGTCGGTTTCGATGTCATTGCTGAAGAAGGAATTCGTCGTCACGAAATCGGTTACCCAACTCGTAGTGATAACGCGTTGTCGACATTGCCCAATGATGGCCAATTTCATTGGCGAAAAGAAGGGGAAGCCCATGCCTGGAATCCGCACACCATCGCGCAGGTGCAGATTGCTGCTCGGACAGGGTCGAGGGATGCCTACCGGCAATTTGCAGAGACGGTGAATACAGATGCCCACCGACGGTGCTTCTTAAGAGGACTTCTTCAATTTAAAACTGGTCGAACTCCAGTGTCTATCGAAGAAGTGGAGCCAGCTCGGGACATTGTGAAGCGATTTTGTACGGGAGCAATGAGCTACGGATCAATTTCTGCAGAGGCTCACGAGACACTCGCCGTTGCGATGAACGTGTTGGAAGCAAAAAGTAATACAGGGGAGGGAGGTGAGGACCCAGAGCGATTCAAGTGGTACGACCGCACTGAAGACGAGCACAAAGAAATGCTTGGAACGCTTGAAAACCTTGACCCAGAAAAAGCCAAGGCACAGACGAATCAGTATTCGAAGAGGTCGTATATCAAGCAGGTTGCCTCAGGCCGTTTTGGTGTCACGAGCTGGTATCTCACGAATGCAGATGAATTACAGATTAAGATTGCCCAAGGGGCAAAGCCAGGCGAAGGAGGTGAACTCCCAGGCCATAAGGTGAATAAGATTATCGCTGCCACGCGTCACTCAACTCCTGGCGTGGGTCTGATCAGTCCGCCACCGCATCACGACATCTACTCAATTGAAGACCTGTCTCAACTGATTTTTGACCTGAAAAACTCGAACCCTTCAGCGGCAGTGAGTGTGAAGCTAGTGTCAGAAGTTGGCGTGGGCACAATCGCGGCTGGTGTAGCCAAGGGACATGCCGACAAAATCCTGATTTCTGGAACTGATGGTGGTACTGGTGCTTCACCACTGACGAGTATCAAGTTTGCCGGTCTTCCGTGGGAACTTGGTATTGCCGAGACGCATCAGACATTGGTCATGAATGATCTTCGTAGTCGCGTCAGGCTTGAGACCGATGGTCAGCTGAAAACCGGTAGAGATGTAGTCATCGCAGCACTTCTTGGTGCTGAAGAATATGGGTTTGCAACAGCACCACTCATCACGATGGGTTGTATCATGATGAGGAAGTGTCATCTCAACACCTGTCCGGTTGGCATTGCTACGCAGGATCCGGAGCTTCGAAAGAAGTTTTCCGGAAAGCCAGAGCATGTTGTGAATTATCTCTTTCTCGTTGCCGAAGAAGCTCGAGAAATTATGGCCAGCCTCGGTTTCCGGTCAATCAATGAGATGGTTGGTCACGTTGAAGTTCTTGAAATTGATGAAGCGGTTCGGCATTGGAAGGCAAAGGGGCTCGATCTCACCCCGATCCTTACTCCGGCAGCTGGCCCCCATCCAGATACTGTGACGCATTGCACCATTTCACAAAACCATGGTCTTGAAGAGGTCCTCGATAACGAACTGATCAAGAAGGCTCTTGCGGCTATTCACGAACAAACCCCCGTACGGTTCCCGATGGAAATCGAGAATATTGATCGAGCATTTGGAACGATGCTCAGCCATGAGGTTTCAAAGGCCAACGGTGAGAACGGGCTTCCTGATGACACCATTCACATCGACGTGAGTGGTTCGGCTGGCCAGAGTTTGGGTGCATGGTTAGCACCAGGAGTCACAATCGAACTGTCTGGTGATGCGAATGACTATGTGGGGAAAGGTCTGTCAGGTGGTCGAATTATTATTGCACCGCCGAAGGGATCGACATTTGTTCCTGAAGAAAACATTATTATTGGAAACGTGGCCCTGTATGGAGCAACAGCCGGAGAGGCGTATTTCCGAGGCATGGCCGCTGAGCGATTCTGTGTACGAAATAGTGGAGCTCGCACAGTCGTGGAAGGGGTCGGAGATCACGGTTTGGAATATATGACGGGTGGACGAGTTGTCATTCTTGGGCCGACAGGTCGTAATCTTGCTGCGGGAATGTCGGGCGGAGTCGCGTTTGTCTACGCTCCTGATCGTGATGTCCTGCGTCTCAATTGTAATCTAGAACTCGTTGAACTTGAGTCAGTAGAGTCTGCTGAAGATATCGCAGAATTAAAGGGACTTATACAACTGCATGCCGACTACACCGGTTCGACGGTGGCGACAGGCATATTGGAATCATGGGAGCAGTCACTCAGTCAGTTCGTGAAAGTTATGCCTCGAGACTACAAGCGAGCACTCACCGAGTTGGCAGCCGAGTCGGAAGTTGCTGCGGCAACGGACTGAAGATAAATCAAAATAAAATAAACTACCATTTGACATGGCCGGATTCATTGGAAGCTGGCAGAAGACGAAAGGAAATCAACCGATGGGAAACCCACGGGGATTTATGACAGTAGACCGACGGACCTATTCCGAGCGCGACCCGGTTGAGCGTATCGGAGATTGGAACGAATTCCATCTGGATTTACCTGTTGTCCAACTACAAGATCAAGGATCACGTTGTATGGACTGTGGCGTGCCCTTTTGTCATACCGCTGATCTTATGGCCAACATGGCTGCAGGCTGCCCTGTGCGGAATCTGATTCCGGAGTGGAATGATCTGGTGTATCGAGGGCATTGGCATGAAGCGCTCGAGCGTTTACACGAGACAAATAACTTCCCTGAATTCACGGGACGAGTGTGTCCTGCACCGTGTGAGGGTTCGTGTGTGCTGGGTATTCACGAACCACCCGTCACAATTAAGCAGATCGAATGTTCAATCGTGGATCGTGGATGGGAAGAGGGGTGGATTACTGCATCTCCACCGTTGGAACGAACAGGGAAAAAGGTAGCCGTGGTTGGGTCGGGGCCTGCCGGGCTTTCCTGCGCAGCTCAACTAAATAAGGCCGGTCATCTCGTCACGGTTTTTGAAAGAGCGGATCGTATTGGAGGGCTGCTTATGTATGGCATCCCTAATATGAAGTTGGATAAAGAAGCAGTTGTTCAACGAAGAGTCGACCTGCTTGCAGAAGAGGGAATCACTTTTAAAACAGGTGTTGAGATCGGGAAAAATATTCCAGCAGCTTCGCTCATGTCAGACTTTGATGCTGTCGTGCTGTGTGTGGGATCGACGCGTCCAAATGACTTTTTTGCTAAAACACCGGGTCGCGATTTGGAGGGTATTCATTTTGCGATGGATTTCCTTACCGCAAACACTCGCAGTCTGCTTGACTCAAAGCATCAGGATAAAAAGTACATAAGTGCAAAAGATAAAGACGTTATTGTGATTGGTGGGGGTGATACGGGCACAGACTGCATTGGTACATCATTACGTCATGGCTGTCGGTCACTTGTCACTTTTGAGATTGTGCCGCAGCCACCAGAAGAGCGTGCTGCCAATAACCCATGGCCTCAGTGGCCTAAGATTTTACGAACAGATTATGGTCATACTGAGGCTGCGGCTCGTTTTGACTATTCGGATGTTCCTGGAAAAACGTTGGCTGGTGATCCACGAGAGTTTTCTGTGCAAACTGTAGAATTCCTTGGTGATGAATCCGGCAGGCTTCGGGGGGTGAAAACAATTCGACTTGACTGGACGAAGCCCCAAAAGAACGGGCCACCATTTAGTGTTGTTGAAGGAAGCGAGCAGGAGTGGCCATGCCAAATGATACTTCTGGCACTTGGATTCGGCGGTCCTGAAAAGATTATTGCCGAACAGTTGAATCTTGATTGCGATACACGAACGAATTTCGCAGCGGAATATGGTCGATATACGACAAACATAGACGGAGTTTTTGCAGCTGGTGACTGTCGCCGCGGACAGAGCCTTGTCGTCTGGGCAATTAATGAAGGACGTGAAGCTGCCCGAGAGTGTGACCGGTATCTTATGGGAACAACGAGCCTTCCAAGTGTGAAAGATAAAGAAGCAGTAGGCGTTGCCTCATAGCGGCTCTTCCATGAAAATAAAAACCGGTCATCCCTGCAGTTGATAGAGTGAGCAGAGATGACCGGCTTTGTGGCGACGGAAGTTGGTCTTCAAATTAGATGGCGTCAGCAGCAGTTTCGCCCGTTCGAATTCGGACTACTTCGGCGAGCTCAGAGACGAAAATCTTGCCATCGCCGACCTGACCAGTTCTGGCAACGGTCATAATCTTGTCGATAACAGTCTGTGCTTCGCCATCGCTGACAACGACTTCAAGCTTGACCTTTGGAAGGAAGTCTACGGAATACTCGGCACCCCGATACGTCTCGGTATGACCACGCTGACGGCCGAATCCTCGGACTTCGGTGACAGTCATTCCCTTGATCCCAATTTCATTCAGTGCATCTTTGACTTCTTCAAGTTTGAAATGTCGCAGGATTGCTTCGATTTTTTTCATGATCATCCCTTTCTCTACACGTTTTTCAAATTACTTTAGTGTCGCATTCTGTCAGGTTCCGCCGCCGTAAGTTTGCGTGTGCCATAGTCTGGCTTACGACCTCATAGAGGTGCAAGCAGCGTGCCATTTCGTAAAAAAAAGAAAGGGCCTTTTTTCGCTTATTCTTTGGAATGATAGGAATGAACTGTCGCGCATATGTGACATATTGTTGAAGCCGATGCGTTCTTTTAGCCTGATACTTCTGAGCAAAAATAGCTTTCTCCGCAGGAAACACCGGATTCGCGCAAACGAGGCGCCTATTCATCATACTGATGCGCCTGGGAGCCACGCTCATTCAGGTTGACTCTGGTTCACATCACCTCGAAAGCGTGATGGATCTATGGCGTGCGATTTCAGCAGTCGGTAGAGGGTGCCGCGAGGGACCTGAGCTTTTCTTGCGGCAGCGGAGACATCTCCTCGAACCTGTTTGATGAGTTCCTGAAGATACTCCTGCTCAAATTCGGCGACATGAGCGGCTCTTTGGGCAAAGAACCCACTTGATTCCGCGGAGGCTTTTTCTGAGTCGGCAAAAACGCTCCTGACATTTTTACCGGCCGCAGCCACAATCTCATCTGGAAGATCGTCCACGTCAATGACATCTTCGGGCGCAAGTGCCATAGCCCGGCGAACCACATTGTGAAGTTCACGGACATTCCCTGGCCAAGAGTAGTGACGTAATACCTGATAGGCATCAGTCGAGAACCGGCCCGCAGTCCGTCCCATTTCGCGCCCAGTTCTGCTTGCAAAAAACTCAGCAAGGAGGCCGATGTCATCGCCACGCTGACGAAGAGGTGGAAGGCTGATCCGAACAACATTGATGCGATAGAAAAGGTCTCTCCGAAATGTGCCGTTTCCTACCATTGCATCGATATCACGAGATGTTGCTGCAACAATGCGAACATCTACAGGTGTTTCTTTACGGGCGCCAACCCGACGAAGACGACGCTCTTGTAAGACGCGAAGAAGTTTTGCCTGAAGAGCAGGTGGGAGTTCAGCGACTTCGTCGAGGAAAAGGGTGCCACCGTCTGCAACTTCTATGAGCCCAATACGTCGGGCATCAGCACCGGTGAAAGCACCGCGTTCATGTCCAAAAAGTTCACTTTCCAATAATGTATCTGGAATCGCCCCGCAGTCGATAGGAACAAAAGGAGCGTCTTTCCTGCGACTTCGTCGATGAATCGCTTGAGCAACAAGTTCTTTTCCCGTACCTGTTTCCCCGGTAATAAGAATGTCAACAAAATTGGTCGCAACGCGTTCAATGAGTGTATAGACCGCCTTCATAGGCGGACTTTCACCAAGGAAGTCCTCGAATGAGTAGGGCCGTTCGATAGCCCGTCTCAATGTTTTTTCAGCGGCACGCTGTCGCGACGTGGTGAGAGTTTCAACGAGAGCGTTTTCAAGGTCGCGATCAGCGTTCTCAACAGGCAGATAGGTTGCTGCACCATGTCGTAGGTAATCACCAACAGCTTCTTCACTGTCTTCATTGCCAATGACAACGATCGGAAGGTCCGGATCGGCTTCAACGAGCTGATCTAATGTTGTGATAGTGGTGCTGCCACTTCGGATCACAAGGATGGCAAGATCAAACCCATCGTCTTGGGCAATATCCATATCGTCGGCGACACTGGTCGTGTGCCGAACTTCAAGAGGTTGCAGCCGGGCGACAAGCTTGCTGTAGGCAAGGCCGTTCGGGCCGGCTGGATCGACGATCACAATGCGTGGCTGACGCACGGCGTGCCGTTTCTTGGAGGAAAAAAATGGGTAAGTAATTGAGGACATGCCATGACCGCCGACTGGCCTGTCCTTCTTCTAAAAGTATCACATCGAAGGATAAAGTGTTCAACCGAGGTCGCTCTGGGTCGCTTCGGCGGCCCTGAGCGGAGCTTGTGAGGGACCAATTCCTGCATGGTGGATCGTCTGGTAAAGTGGTTTCGAGCCACTTTTATTTGAATGAGCTCGATGCCTTTACAGACTCATAAGGAGACTTTTCATGCCGCTCGATCCGTATTCCCTGTGTCCCGGCGGAACCGGCAAGAAAATCAAGTTTTGTTGCCACGAACTGCTTGGTGATCTTGAACAGTTGGATCGCTTGGTTGAGGGTGAGCAGATTGAAGCAGCGCTTGAGCAAGTGACGCGTCTCTCGGAAAAACATCCAGGGAAAGCATGCCTTCTGGCAACGCAAACAAAACTTGAGTTGGCGGCAAAGAAATTTAATGACGCGGCTGTAACGAGTCGGGCTTTTCTTGAAGCGTATCCGGATAATCCTCTTGCACTTGGTCATGCAGCGGTTGCAGCAGCCCTCATCGACAACATGCAAGAAGCGGCAAACCTTTTTGATCGTTCTCGAGAAGTAACAGGCGATGAGGTGCCCGATGATCTTGTCCGTATTGCAATGACATTGGTGCAGGTCGCGGCACAGGTGGGCCAGTTTGGTCTGGCAGAATCAACCATTGAATGGCTCGTAGAAAAGTCACTTGGTTCAGAAGAAGAGCGGAATCTTCTTATGGAGGCGCTTCTCTCCTCTGGCTTGCCACCGGCTTTACGTATAAAGGTACAGTTCGCGGTGACCAATGAGGATTCGCCGTGGCGATTTGAGTTTGATGCGGCACTCAAGCATGCACAGGCGTGGCGTCTCTCGAAAGCAATTAAAACATTCAATAGTCTCAAAGGGGTTGCCGGAGACAGCCCGGAATTGTTCACAAATATCGCGTTGTTATGCGAGCGAGTTGCACGCCCTCTGGAAGCGGCAGAGGCGTGGCTGAAGGTTGCAGAATTGCGATCAGCGATGCAAGATCCGGCAAGCCACGATGAAGCCGTTGAAGCAACGGGGCGGGCAATTGTTCTGGAAACGCAGGCCAATCCCGAGCGATCACCGGTCATTCGCTATGAATTACTTCGTGGCCCACTTGAGGGCGACGCTGATCTGCTTGAGGATGCGCTTCGGAAAGAAGATCAATTCGAATCGATACCCGTTGATCGTTCTCGGTGGGTGTCGCGAGGTGCTGTCCCTCCACGTTCGACCTGGCGTGTCTATGAGTCCTTCTCTGGCGATGATCAAGCGCCGCGTTTGCTTGGCAGTATGCTCCTCCACGGAAAGCAAACCGATCGTGAGGCAGAGGTAACGCTCCAGGGATTTGGACCTGATGTCAAGGAAGCGAAGCCCTTGGTGGAGGCAGCTCTCAAGACAACGCTTGTTGAAGCAGAGCAGCCGGCTGGGATGCCATCAGCCACCCCAATGAATTATCTTGCAAGTTGTCAGTTCCGGATGAATCCTCCGGCAGAACCGGGCGCTCCACCTGCAACTGGTGAAGATGCTCCGATTGATACATTGCTAGCAGAACAGCAGGCACGAGTCGCAGATCGATTCACTGCTCTTTGGGCAGAGACACCGCTGCCAGAGCTGATGGGTAAAACACCAAAGCAAGCAGTTGCTGATGGTAATGAGTCCTGCCGTCGCGTCGAAGCTTTGGTGAACGACGCTGAGTCTACCGACATAATCGCATCAGGCAGAGATATCTGGCCTGAGCTGAGAAAAGCCAGTGGGCTCCCGGTACCTGCAATAATTGAATCAACTGAACCATTAGGGGGCGTGCCACCCCAGCGTTGGATGCGTTTGGATTTTCAAAAGATAACAAACGACCATTTACGTGGTTTGCTTTTAACAGCTGCTGAAATTGGTTACAGCAGGGTGGCAGAGCTGGCAGCAGATGCACTATTGAGTCGTCAAGATATCACTGATGCTGACCGATGGCAGGCATACGGAGTGCTTGAGGCGCGTGCACGGACGACGATCCGGCGTCTGGAAATTCTTGAAAAAATCAGGCCACTTGCTGCCGCGCTGAAAGCCGATGAAGGTATGCTCGATGTAGGCGAATTACGGATTCATCTGCAGCGAGGAGATCAGCCGGCACTCCTTAAGGTGCTTGATCGAATACGTCGTGATCACAGTCAAAACCCACGGGTTTCAAATGCAGTGATGCAAGTATTCGCTGAAGCTGGCATCGATCTTGGTGCAATGGCGGCAGGTGGGGGAGGCGCTCCTGCTGGTGCTCCATCGCCAGCTGGTCCGGCTGCTGCTCCAGCTGCAGAATCTGGGAAACTCTGGACACCTGGCAGTGAGCCTTCGGGTGGTGGAGATGAAAAACCTGCGATCTGGACTCCCTGATAATACGGTCCGGCTATGTTCTCCTCTACTGACACTCTGTTGATGCATCGAGCATGCAAACTCGCTCGTCGTGGGGAAGGGTTCGTTGAGCCAAACCCTATGGTGGGGGCCGTTGTTGCAAAATCTGACGGCACGGTGCTAGGGGAGGGCTGGCACAAACGCTTTGGAAGCGCCCATGCTGAGGTTCATGCGTTGGAAATGGCGGGCGAGGCAGCCAGAGACGCCACACTTTTTGTCACACTTGAGCCATGTTGTCACACTGGAAAAACACCTCCATGTACGGATGCCATTGTACGTGCGGGTATTCGCCGTGTGGTGGTCGCCGCGACAGATCCTTTCCCGGCAGTTGCAGGGAAAAGCATTGTGATACTTCAGAAGGCCGGCCTGCAGGTTGACGTTGGTTTGTTAGAGCACGAAGCAAAACGTCTTACGGCTCCGTTTCGAATGTTGACGATGGCCAAGAGGCCATGGATGATTGCTAAATGGGCAATGACCCTCGACGGATATCTCGCTCTCCCACAACCCAGTACGGATAGTTCAGGAGAGTCCGAGCCGCATCAATGGATTTCTTCAGAAGTCTCTCGTGGTATTGTTCATGACTTACGTCGACGCGTTGACGCCATTGTCATTGGTGTACAGACCGCTCTTGTGGATGATCCATTACTGACGGCGCGACCATCTGGAACGCGGTCTCTTGTGCGAGTTGTGTTAGACCGTCAGGCACGTCTGCCGGTGAGCTCACGTCTTGTTCAAACTGCTCAGGAGCATCCGGTGCTTGTTGCAGTAGGTCCCCACGCTGCCAAAGATCAGATAAAGCAATTGCAAGACATGGGCTGTGAAATATGGCACAGTTCAACAGCCCAATCGAGCCAGATGCTCCTTGAGTTAGTCCAGGAGTTCGGTGTCCGACAGATGACGAATGTCTTGGTGGAAGGGGGTGCACAGGTCCTTGAATCGTGCTTTCAGGCCGACATCATTGATGAAGTCTGGGCATTCCTTGCCCCTAAAATTCTTGATGCAAACGAACCGTCCATTTGTCTTCGAGAGATTCTTTCCAAGACTTTCGTAGAGGCAATTGATCAAACCGGTGGAGACCTCTTTGTCCGAGGTCTCCGCCGGCGTGACTCACTTGGCCGGTAAGTCTTCGATGCGATTCTGCCATCGGGTCACCGTGGCATCTTCTTCAATGCTGGTTTTGGCAGTTGCTGATTTAAGACATCGGAAAACGTCAAAAATTGTGGCGAGTTGCTCGAGTGCATCTGTGACCTCACCGGTTTCTGAGTCCGGTCCGATGGTTGAATCTGGGTCAAGTCTGCCCTGCTCTTGCTGGACGCCACCACACCGTATGACATATGTAGCCCAAGGCTCAATTACGTTGGCAAATGCAACCCAGTCAAGAATGGCAGCTGCAGCTAAATTCTCGGAGGACTCGTGATAGTGAGCACCCTCAATTTGAAGTGGCGAGCCAGCCAATACTCGCGCGGCTTGCGTCGGAGTGAATGAGAATACTGCAGCATTTTTCCCAACGCCGATACTTAGTTGTATCTGTTCATCGAGTCCACTTTCAGGAAGTGCAAATGTCCAGAGGCTTCCACTCCCGGTATCTTTTTCTTCTGGGTCCGGGATGCGGTATTCACTTGGAATGATGTCCTCATCAATTTCTCGAATAACGGCAAGTAATTTGTCGCTTAGAGCAAAAATGTCACTGAGGCCCTCACGAAAAAGTGTTTCGTCATCGAGAGAAAGCACAATCGCAGGCTCGATGAGTGGGAGTGGCTCCGTCGATGCCGGCAAAGATGCCTGCAGTTTTGTTGTTGATGCCTTGCCATCAAGAACAAGGCCGAACTGCCCGTTCTTCAGTGCGGGTACAAATTTTTCTCGTACGGTGTTCGTCAGTTCTTTACCGAGAGGAACAATTTTTTCATCAAATGTTTTGAATCCTTCCTGCACATCGTCGTCGCCTGTTGCGGCGATTGCATTTGAAACAAATTGACGAAGTGAATCCGCCCAGTTCACGAACGCTTCAAACTGCTCGGGATCTGTTTTCGTTCGAAGGGCAATCACTGCAAACGGATCTCCACCGAAGTGATCCAATGAAAGCGGCATGCTTCCATTCCAGGGAATATTTTTAGCCCAGTTCCATTCTTCACCGGCATATCCGGTATCTGTCAGGTATGAGTACGCCAGCCAAGGACCAGCTTCTGGCATTCGGCTTGCATATCCCTCCAGCAGTTCTCCTACGAGTTCCTCGGCTTCGGTAGTTGCCTCTGGGGTCAGTTCATTAGCCTCGGCAACCGCAGCGGCAAGTTTCTTGGCTTGCTCGATGTCTTCAGGAGATGTCTCCCAGGCTTTGGCAAGTTTCTGACTTCGGTACCAGATGCTGGTCAGAGGCTTCTCTGTGGCATCTCGCACAACCTTGAAAGGTTTTGTATCAAGCAGGCTTCCACCCGTTGAGCCCATTGCTTGAAGATGTTCAGTCCCGCCGCCAATTGAGAGGACGACATGTTCTTTGACAATGCCCAGAGCAACAACAATCTCGAGTTCACCGACACGTTTCAGGATTTTCTCAAGCTCTTCTTCCATGTCATCGAATTTCACAACGTTCGACATTGCCATTTTGATGAGATTTGGATCTGGCTTGATGGTCACTGTGATGAAATCACCGTTACCGATTTTTTTGCGAGCCACTGCATCAGCAAGCATTGGTTGTGACTGAGCCATGCTTGTTGCGAATCCGTCAATTCGTTCAAGCTGTTTTTTTGCAGCATCTACCTGTGTTGTGTGAAACCCCCAAACGAGGTCAGGGATAACAATCTGGTCCGTGTTTGCAGCGAGTGTCTCTGCGATTAACCGGTTCAGTGTTGTGTCAGTATCAATTTCAAGATCAGTGCCCTTCGTAATAGTGGCGATGTTCGCAGCCTGTTGGGCGGACTGAAGTTTCTTAAATAATTTTGAAACCGTGACCCAAGAAGATGTGCCAAAGACAAAGGTGTCCGTAGCCACCATGTCTTGGAGCAGGGCGATTGCTTCCTGGTTGTCGGGCATCTGCATCATCATCATTGCGAGCGCCATTGGGTTGCCAGGTTGTGTCTGCTGCTTGGCAAGTTCGTCGAGTGCTTTTGCAACAGACTTCAGTTCCTTGAGGCTGGCAAATGCGTTACTTGTAGCAATGCGATCATATTGTTCTCGGCCACGTAGTGTGCTCGCCAGAAACGCAGCGTCATCCGGAATGAGGCCGATACCAAGGTCTGCAGCCTGTGCTGTGTGAGCATTCACAAACAGTGCAGTAAAGAGTGAGCATGCGAGGGTGAGTTTTGTAATCATCGTCTTCCTCGGCGAGAGTGAAAAGGAAACGAGACATTTTTTTGTACGGTCTATACGACTGGTTTGCTTAAGCATGTCCAAAAAAACCCTTGGGGGTAATACAACGGAGTGGCGTATCGGAACAGAATGCCTCGGTTCAGTACATCATTTTTTTCAACGAACATGAACGAGCCATACATAATAGACTACTGAAACACGGTGTTTCTGAGAATACAGTATTTACAAATTGTGTATTCGAACTGTGAAAAACCCGGCGATGTTGAATAAGGTTATGTGTATCTGATAGTTACAGAAGTTTTGCAGATTTTATAACTGAGCCGTTTAAAGGATGTTCCTCGTGGCAAAGGCAGTGATTCACCTTGGTTCGACTGAAATTATCGATACCTTTGCCGAAGCGTTTCGGCTGAGATTTGCACGACTCGTGGTTACGGCACACGACACGTCCTGGCTTGAGGCCGGAATCCAGTCGTTTTGTGGGTACGCGACAAGTGTCATCGGTTGCGATGCCGAAGTTGGCGTGGAGCGATTCATATCCTCTGATGAGAGTCCAGATGGCCGACCAGGTGCCTCAATTCTTGCGTTTGGATTTACTACTGATTCTCTTGCGGAAGCAGTGGCTAATAGAACCGGCCAATGCCTGCTGACTTGTCCAACAACAGCTGTATTTGATGGGTTATCACAATCAGAAGAACGAATGCCACTGGGGCAGCGCATTCGTTTTTTCGGTGATGGTTTTGAGAAGACGAAAGTATTTGATGGACGGCGGTACTGGCGGGTGCCCGTAATGGATGGAGAATTTCTGGTTGAAGAAACCTGTGGCGTTGCGAAGGGTATTGGCGGAGGAAATTTGGTGATTCAAGGGGCCTCTCTTGAGGCAACATTGGCATCGGCCAAACGAGCAGTGAGTGCAATTGCAGCCGTGCCGGGTGTCATCGCGCCATTTCCTGGTGGCGTAGTGCGATCCGGCAGTAAAGTTGGATCACGGTACGCGGCGTTAAAGGCTTCTACCAATGATGCTTTCTGCCCGGGCTTATTAGGAAGGGTGTCGACCCAGCTTCATCCCGGAGTTGTTGCGTGCCTCGAAATAGTCATTGATGGAGAGAACGAACAGGTGATTTGTGAAGCCATGGCAGCTGCTATCAAGGTGGCGGCAGGCGAGGATATACCGGCTATATCTGCTGGAAACTATGGTGGCAAACTGGGTAAGTTTCACTTTCATCTGCATCAGATTCTTACGGACGCTGGTTTTGCGTAGTTTGTTTCCAGCCGGTCAATTTTTGTGAAACGGCCTTCTACTGCTCACCCATCTTTGGTACTTCCCCCTATGTTCCGGTCCGTCTAGTGACCGTCCCAATCAGGAGTGGAGTCATGGAAAAGCGCCCGTCGCGTCAAAATATTGTTGTGCCTCCCAAAGGCGTCTCAGCTACGTCAATGATTATTGGTGCCGTGTTGTGCGGGCTGGCTGGCTTTGCCGTTGTATGGCTTGCTGGGCTTGGCCGTACGGTGCCTGTCACACAGTCTCCAATTCCCACGGCGTCAGCAAACACTGCAGTGCCATCTCAGGCAGAAGAATCATTGCCTGCTGTTCGTATACAGCCAGCATCAAACGTGGAGCAGAGTCGATTTTCGTCAACTGGCCAAGAAACATACTTGAATCCAGTTCGTGGTGGTGACTACCCGGCACAACCGGCCTCTTTTGAAAAACCGATTGAAGGCAAGGTATCTGCAAAGAAAGTGATTGAAGAAGAGCAAGGGAAAGATGATGCAGTTGATGCCGAACCGAATCATCTGTCTCGGTTTTCGGCAAAGCAGATATCTCCACCCGAAAGAGAAGTAGCCAAGGAAGAACCAACGGCTCTCAAACAGGAAAAAAAGCTGGATGCTGACAAGAACACTCCACCTCCTGAGGAGAGTAATGAACCGGCACGTACGCCAGCATTAACCGGTCATATTGAAAAAATAAATGAAGAAAACACCCCATCAGTTCTTCGGCAGCCGTTGGAAGATAATGAATTGGGTACAAAGCAAATCAATGAGGACCTGGTTGGAATGAAGGAGCCATCGGCTCCCAGTCCGTCTCTTTCGGTGCCCGGAAATGAGCCAGGTGTCGACCAGGAGAAAGAGTCAGCAACTCCTGCGTTCTTTACAAAAGATATGCCGATTCCGGATCAACCAGAAGTTCTGGCAGTAGAGAGTACAGAAACGGAAGTACCCAGCAAAACAAAGGCTGCAGATGATATAGCAGTGGCCACAAAAAAGGCAGATGAAACAACGTTATTTGCAAAGCCAGCACCGGAGACGGCTCGTTCGAAAACATCAGCGAATAAAGGTGAGGACCTTGCTGAAGCAGAACTGACTCAAACAGCCCCATCAACGCCCGAGCAAAAGGCTCCTATGCCATCATTGCCGGCACTCGATGATGCGGAAGACACCAGCCCACCTCAACCACTTGTATCGACAAACACAGAGGCACCACTTTCGGCACAGTCGAATCCGTTCGCTGCTCCTAAACAAACGAGTGAGACATCAGCCAACGATTTGAAGAAGCAACCGCTTCAAAATACTGGTGTCACAATGCCCTTTGCTGCGGCTCCACCACTTCAGAAACAGCAGCAAAATCCTTTGAACACAATTGATGCTGATAAGAAAGCTGAGGCCCTTTCAAAAACGACGCCTGCTCAGTCAGGTGCCTCTGGCCAAGGTCGACCGGGCCTGCCACAGATAGAGGGCCTTCAGACGCCGCAGCTTACTCTTGAAAAAAGCGGCCCGCGAGATTTACAGGTTGGTAAGCCAGCCCGATTTGAAGTCATTATCCGAAACGTTGGGGCCGCCACTGCACACGACACAGTCCTGCGAGATGCGGTGCCTTATGGAACATCACTGATTACGACCATGCCCCCGGCGAGTCCTGTGGACACAAATACACCGTCGGGGGAACTGCTCTGGGCTATTGGTGAATTGAAGGCGGGACAAGAAGCACGTGTGGCTATGGAAGTTATGCCTCAGCTTGAGGGTGATATTGGAAGTGTTGCAAGCGTTACTTTTCGTGCTGATGCGACCGTGCGATCACGGGTTACAAAGCCCGCCCTTGAGATAATCGCTGAACCACCTCAGCCAACATTAATTGGTGAAATGATGGCTGTAGACATTTCACTTTCAAATCCAGGCACTGGCACGGCAACCGGTGTGATTTTAGAAGGAATTCTTCCAGATTCAGTATCACACCCTGCTGGCAGGGAGGTTGAGTTTGATGTCGGGCAATTAGAGCCCGGTTCATCACGATCGATTTCCTTGAAACTGGCAACCGTTACTCCAGGCGTCCATGAGATACGAATAGGTGCACGAGCAGACGGTGGTATTGAGGTCAGTCGTCCACTGCGAGCTGAAATTACCGCACCTACGTTGGAACTCCATGCAGATATTCCCAAGCGCCGATACCTGCAACGGCCAGCAACCTGTACCCTCAATATGCGTAACACTGGCACAGCCCCAGCCTTAGCCGTGGAGTTAGCTGCACAGCTTCCTGCGGGCATGAAATTTGTGCGTGCAAATAACGCAGGGTACTACGACGAAAACACACACCGTGTGCTCTGGAGTCTTGAGGAATTGCCAGCAGGAGAATTGGGCACGGTGGAGTTTGTTGCCATGCCGACTGTGCTTGGCCCACAAACCATCGTTGCAGCTGTCCGAAACCCTGCCGGCCTGGCAGATCAGCTGTCACACACTATCGAGGTCGAAGGTCTTGCGTCACTGGCACTGGAAGTTGCTGACAGTGAAGACCCGATCGAAGTGAATGGCCTTACGGAATATGTTGTCAGGGTCGCAAATCAGGGGACGAAAGCAGCCACCAATGTCGCCCTTTCGGCAAAACTGCTTGGTGACCTTCAGCCAGTGGAGGCACGTGGTCCTGTTCCCTACGAGGTTCAGAATCTGATGATAACATTCGAGCCACTTGCATCACTTGCGCCAGCGGATGAGGCTGTGTTTCATGTTCAGGTTCGTGGTCGTCGTCCTGGCAATCAGCGTGTTCAGTTCCAGCTCCAGAGTGATGATCTTCAGGCACCGCTTACTTCTGAAGAAATGACACACGTCTACGCTGATCGGTAATGGCCTGACGACGAACGCACTAAAGCCGCCGAGCAACAACGGCCCGTGACTGTCCGGCAATATGGGAGAAGATGATCGTCGATGGTTGGCCATCACCGAGAGGAAGGCGACGTCGAACGGACTCAACATCAACAGAGAGACGTCGGCATTTTATTTCATAGTGGTGCCGAGGCTGCGTCATGAAATATCTGCGAATATGTTTCAGTCCTGCCGGAAGAATGGCTTCAACGGCAAATGGAGTCACAAGGCTTGTTTCAGGTTTCTGAGAAGCTGTCAGGTATTCTTCGTCGTAGTCGATCCGGGACAAACTGTGATTTTCTGCCAATATTTCAATAAGCCCTGATCGAATCACTGCTGGATCAGGCTCACACAGGAATGCATCAAGAGGTGTTATGGTCCTTGATTCAACAGATGGATTGCCGGTGAGTGATTCTCCCGTCGTGAGGTTTGTTGCTCGTCGAGCGAGTTGGCCCGCTAATTCACCGAACCAGATTGTTGCCTCGCGACACTCCCCTGCGAGGCTGACCAATTCAATTTCACAAGAATTGTTGACAAAGTGCTGTGGCCAGTTGCTTGCCGGGCCAACCTTAATGGCTCCACCCCGGGCGGTTTCAACAATACGTTGCATCCATTGGAGGTCTGGCAAATAGGCTTCAAGATGGCGGGTTGGTCGAGGTCGTTCACCACGACGGTCAGGGTCAGCGTGAACAAACCAACCTGTCCATTCCCGACAGGTAACATCATCGACTTCACCTGTTACCTGCGACGGATTTCCCAGTATCTCGCTGTTCCACGTCGCACGGCGAACCATCAAAGAGTTTGAGTCGATTGCGAGCACGGACGTGCTTTTTGAAAGCGCGGCAGTGTCGATGCCAATACCGCAGCAGAGGTCAGCCATGGTGCTTTGATCTTTGAATCGTTTTGCCTTGTGGACTGCGACGTCCCAGGTTGTGGCCTGCTCCAGCCCTGTGCGAGTGAGCCATAGTTCATCGGCATGTGGCAATCGTTCGTGTCCACGTTGGCGAGTCTCGTGGAGGGCGACAGCTTCTCGTACAAGTTCAGCAGGGAATTTCTTGCGAAGTTTCTTTTGATTGACCCTCTCCTCGGGCGAGGAGTTATAAACGGCTTCCAGTAATTGCGGGTGGCAACGAAGCTGCTCAAGGAGTTCGAGTGCCGTTTGTTCTGAATCATCCGTTGGGCTCGATGCTGATTCCATGGTTCCTGTCTTCGCGAACTCTGTGAGATTCGTGTACGGAAATCAGAGTCTCGGATTGATGGTCACAGAGGGTTTACTGGGTCGAGTTCTGCAAGTGACTCAAGCCAGACAACAGCCTTTGCGGCAAGTTTTTCTCGGTCAAGAAATGTCTCAGCAAGTTTTCGAGATGCTTGCCGAAACCGGGCTATCTGTTGCGGATCAGTTGCCAGTGGGGCAATAGCAGCAGCAAGTGCCTCTGGCTGAGAGTTCGTGAGAACCCCCGCATGTGCTCCGAGCACCAGATCTGCAAGCTCACCATTGTGAGTGAGGAGCAACACAAGACCAGCGGCCGCGTAATCACTGGTTTCCACAGGAAGTGGGAAGTGGTTGAGTCGGCCAGGGAGCACGAGAGCAGCGTGGCATTCGGAAAGAATGCCGACATACCGACTACGATCGACCCGGCCGTGGCATTGAATGGAGCAGGAGCCTGTCAAAAGAGGAGCAGCTGTTTCAAGGCGGGGCATCCATCGGCCACCACCGATGACGTGAAAAACGGCATTGATATTCTTGTCACTTAGTGCGCGAGCGAGGTCAGTCAGTAAAAAGATGTCTGACTTCTGATCGATATCACCGGCCACGGCGATTGCGAGTTGATTCTGTTCGTTGTCGCGTGGTTGAGTCTGCTCGTGACCTGCGTGTGGGACATGATCAATGAAGTGGGGAGGGCGAGGGTAATCCTGAAGGTAGGCACCGGTTGGAATAACTTCAATAGGTGGCGGAGACGTTGTAGCCTTGAGGACAGCATTCTTGGTGGTTTGTGATCCAGCGAGAATGGCGTCCACCGACTGCAGCGAATCTTTTTGTTTCCGAGCAATAATTGGAAATGTTATAGATGCCAACAGATGGGCGAACCATTGTGGTCCGGGAATCATTGGCCGTAATGGTTCCGGCCACCATTCATCCACATCGAGCAGAAGTTCAGCGTCTAATTTATTCGCGAGACGAACTGCTGCGTCAACGGTGCTGGAGGGAGGGAGCGTTGCAATGAGAAGATCCGGACGTGCCAGATTTCCGCTGGCGAGGCCTTCGATAGCTTGTTTCTCGAATCCGCGAGCAAATTTACGATGGCTTGCAAACCGTCCAAGAGAAAAATAGGAGTTGTATCCACGTGACGCAATGAGGCGGACACTAAACCCTTCCTCCTCAACAATTTTGAGGGGTGGTGTTCTCGTAATTCGTCGTGCGTGACTAAAGCCACTTGTCCACCAGATAACCTCGTGACCGGCGGCAACGAATGCTCTGGCTAGTGCCCATGTACGGGATGGGAGGAGGCCTTCACCCGGAATTGCAGAGAGCGGGTCAACCAGCCAGACGATTTTCCGATTTCCGAGTCGTTGCTCTGGTAACCACGATTCAACTTCGACGGAATGGTCGATGCGGCTGGAGTCGTCGCGTCTATAGTTGCCGCGTCGAGAGTTTCTCCCTCGGTAGTTGGTACGGCGATAGTTGCGTCGGTGGTGGTTACGATGAGGCATCGAGAAATCGTAACAGACTCGTGAGAAAGTCGATGCCGTTGCCTAAATGACGGGTTTTGAGTGCATTTTTGGAAAAAATCGGATGCGAGCCGGCATGCCAACGTGTTTTCCGATTGTTTTCAGCTTAAATTCGTGACTTTTTTGTGTCGATGAACCATAATAGGGATGTGCACCGAGGGCCTATACGTCCAACGTGCCTCATCGGGCTGCTGTCAGGGGCTGGCCCGATGTTTTCGAGGCGTTCCATGTTCATGAGTCCATTCGTCGTGTCTGACCGAAAAGGTCTGCTGCGCAGGCGAAATTCTGAATGTTTTTGGCTTTTAGCTGGTGTGCAGATACCGGTCATGCGGGATACACTCCCCTCAGGAAAAGCTGAATTTTTGTCAGGGTATGATTGTGTCGGGGGTCTGTCCCTCGATCTGCAGTTCACGAAAATGTGGAGAAGAGTCTCCCTGTTTGTGATCTGGTCATCAATCAGTCTCCTCGGCGGAACCACCGGGAACGGATAACACTATGAGCAAGACGTCGTCTCCTGAAATTACACAGATTGAGAAGTTGTTGAAGGTAGCTTTCGACAACCATGCCACCGAATTGCGGCTATCCGGCGGCGTGCCTCCGATGCTACGCATTGGTGAGCAACTCAGGCAACTGAAGATACAACCGGTCTCTACCGAAGTCGTTGCTGGTCTTATACGAGCGGTCATGCCCGATGGTGCCGATTCAAAAAACTTTTCATTCACTTGCTCTCATGGTTCTATCGATGCGTCCGTTGTTGATGTGTCAGGAACTGAGGTGTTGGTGCTGAAGAGAGGGACATCCTCTGCTGCACCCGAAGACAACGACGACGCCCTCGAACTTGATCTACAAGACGATGGTGACGATTCTGCGGCAGGTGTGAAGTCCCGATCAGCCGATGAAGAGTTTGCCATGCCCGAAGAGGCAGGTGGCACGATCATGATCGACAAACTCCTGACGGCAGCTGTAAAGGGTGGCGTCAGTGATATTCACATCACGAAAGGGCTGCCGCCAGTCTTTCGTCAAGACGGTGGCATGAAACCACAAAAAACGAAGGTGCTGACCGCAGATGATACGAACAGTTTGATGAAGTCGATTACCCCGGAACGATGTCAGGCTGAACTGGCAGAAATGGGTGGTACTGACTTTGGTTTTGCGTTTGGCGACATGGCTCGTTTCCGTGTGAGTGTGTTCAAACAGCGTGGGTCGATCGCCATGGTCTTGCGGCAGATTCCAAACCAGATGCTCACGCCAGAGCAGTTAGGCGTGCCGGACGTATGTCAGCGTCTGGTGACGCGACCTCGTGGCCTCTTTCTTGTGACAGGTCCTACCGGCTCTGGAAAGTCCACGACACTTGCCAGCCTGATTAACATGCTGAACGAAAAGTTTGACCATCACATAATCACTATTGAAGACCCAATCGAGTTTTATCACTACTCAAAAATGAGCACGGTGAACCAGCGAGAGGTCGGTACAGATGTCACGAGTTTTGCAGAGGCGCTGAAGCGAGCCCTTCGTCAGGACCCTGACGTAATTCTGGTTGGTGAACTTCGTGACCTTGAAACGATTGAAGCTGCTATTTCTGCTGCTGAAACCGGCCATGTCGTGTTTGGCACGTTGCATACATCCTCAGCACAGGGCACGGTCAATCGAATCATTGATGCATTCCCCACGAATCAGCAGGAACAGATTCGAACACAACTTTCCACAACTATTATCGGTGTTGTTTCGCAGGCTCTTCTGAAAAAGATTGGCGGCGGTCGTGTTGCGGCGTATGAGATTCTTGTTGTGACACCTGCTATTGGCAACCTTATTCGAGAGAACAAGACATTCCGAATTAATTCAGCGATTCAGACTGGTACAAAACTTGGGATGCAGTTGCTTGATGACCATCTCTTTCGCCTTTGGAAAGAAAAGAAGGTTGCGGAGGAAGAGGTTTTATATAAGGCCCAGCAGCCGGATGATCTCATTAAACGGATTAACGATGCGAAAAAAGGTATCTTTGAGAACGAAGAAGAAATTGCAAGACGGGCTCAACGAGAAATGAATTCGAGGTAGCGGGAATGGCACTGAAGCGACTTGGACTAATTTTGACAGACCTTGGTCTGATTGACGAAGATCAGCTGGAAGAAATGCTCGCCGAGCAAGAGGCCCGCGGTGGAGAACTGCTTGGTCGTGTGGGAGTGTCGCTTGGTTTCTTCTCTGACGAGCAGCTTGGTGAGGCGCTTGCAGAGCAGTGGAACACGGTGTTTGTCACGCTGTATGACAAACAGATCACACACAGCCTTGTAGAGATCCTCAGTAAGACGATGGCAGAAATGTATCGGGTTGTGCCGCTTACGCTTGAAGGCAACCAGTTGACCATTGCGACTGCTGACCCACAGAAAATCCAGATTGCAGATGAACTTCGGGTGTTTCTGGGGTACGAAATTCATGTTGTCGTTGCGACAGATGCTGAGATTGACAAGGCGATCGAACAGTTTTATTCCGGTGAAGTCGACACCGTGGAATCCATTGTTGAGGAGATGGAGGAGGACAAAGATCTGGCCGAAGCATCAAAAGGTTTGCTGCAAGACGGGCCAATCGATCTGACGAGTGCTGAGGCCATGGCAGACTCTGCTCCGGTTCGGAAGTTGCTCAATCTTGTCCTGTTAATGGCGATCAAAGAGAACGCGAGTGATATTCATCTCGAGCCATTTGAGTCTGAATTCAAAATTCGTATGAAAGCAGACGGTGTGCTGCAGGAAATGGTGCCGCCACCAAAGCATCTTTCATTTGCAATCACGACGCGTATCAAGGTTATGGCTAACCTTGATATTGCCGAGCGGCGGATGCCGCAAGACGGACGAATTGAACTGTCAGTGAGTGGTCACCCTGTTGACCTTCGTGTCAGTGTTCTGCCAACGTTGTTTGGTGAAAGCGTCGTCATGCGAGTGCTTGACCGCGGGGTTGTTTCGCTTGATCTCGATAAACTGGGTATGGATGACGACATTCTGCGTCCCTTCCGTGAAATCATTACGCGGCCCAATGGAATTATTCTTGTGACCGGTCCAACTGGTTCAGGGAAGACGACAACGCTCTATTCAGCTTTGTCAGAATTAAATGAACCTGATGACAAGATCATTACGACAGAAGACCCGATTGAGTATGACATCGAGGGTATTGTGCAGGTGCCGATCGACTCTGATATTGGTGTGACGTTTGCAGCGGCACTGCGGGCGATCCTGCGGCAGGACCCTGACCGAATTCTTGTCGGTGAAATTCGAGATGTTGAAACTGCCGAAATTGCAATTCAGGCGGCGCTCACTGGACACATGGTTTTCTCAACGCTTCATACCAACGATTCACCAGCCACAGTGACCAGGCTGCGAGATATGGGCGTACAGCCCTTTCTTATCACTGCTACGGTCGAAGCGATACTTGCCCAAAGGCTTGTGCGTAGAATTTGTAAGGACTGTAAGGAAGAGTATGTGCCTGATGCAGACACGCTGGCTGATCTGGAATTAACGAGTGACCAGGTTGTTGGCAAGACTTTTTTCCGCGGCCGTGGTTGTGACAAGTGCAGTGGCAGTGGCTACAAGGGCCGACTGGGGCTGTATGAGCTTTTGGTCATGACGGATGAGCTTCGTGATCTGGTTGTTCGGAATGCATCAACAGAAGAGATTCGTGATCTTGCTCGAAAAGCCGGCATGGTCACGCTGCGTGATTCGGGAATGGTTAATATGTTTGAAGGGCATACGACACCAGATGAAGTTATCCGTGAGACAATCCTTGAGGCGTAAGCAGACAGTTTCAGTCCGTTCACTTTCCTATTGATCGAGATACACCATGCCAACGTTCATGTTTGAAGCCATCGATGCGGCCACCGGAAAAGAAATCCGAGATACCGTCGATGCAACCAATGCGGACGAAGCCCAGGCCACCATACGGTCGATGGGGTACATGGTTACGAAGATCAAGGCTCAAAAAGCGAGTGCCTCCGCTGCCGGGGGTAAAAAGCCGGGCCGGACGTTTTCGTTGGGGAAAGTCAAGCAGAAGGAGCTCACGCTTTTCACCCGACAGCTTTCAATTCTTCAGGATGCAGGCCTTCCAATTCTGCGAAGTCTCAAAGTTCTAGGTGAAATGCAAAAGCCAGGCGGCCTGAAGAATGCATTGCTTGATACGTGTGATGAGATCGAGGGTGGTGCGACGCTTTCTGAAGCAATGTCGAAAAGTCCAAAGTGTTTTGACCGGCTGTACTGCAACATGATTCGTGCTGGTGAAGCGGGCGGTGCACTTGAAGTCATTCTCAGACGGCTCAGTGAGTTTATGGAGCGTGCGAGTGCTTTGCGGAGGAAGGTCAAAGGCGCACTTGTCTATCCGATTGTGGTTATTTCTGTGGCTGTCGGCATCTTGTCGTTCATCATGATTACGATTGTGCCGCAGTTTAAAACCATTTTTGATGACTTCGGCACAACGCTACCACCCATGACGCAGGTACTTATCGATATCTCGTCAATTCTTTCCACCGGGTACGTTGGTGGCAGTGGTGATGATCCTGGAACGCAGGTGCTGCCGCTGCCTGGCTGGTGCTTTATTCCGCTGGTTCCATTTTTGTTTATGTGGTTTATCAAAATCGTCCGGATGAGTAATTACGGTGCGATGGGGTGGGACCTCTTTACGCTGAAGATGCCAATTTTTGGACAACTCGTTGAAAAAAATCTTGTTGCACGGTGTTGTCGAACGCTTGGCACCTTGCTTGGTGCTGGTGTGCCAATTCTTGAAGGGCTGAACATTACCAAAGAGACAACAGGCAACAAGATGTTCGAGAAGATGTTCTCGCATGTCTCTGATCGTATTCGCGATGGTGAAGCAATTGCCCAGCCAATGAAAGACTCGGCTGTGCCGGGCTACAACATGGTGGCGGGCATGTTCTGGACGATCTTTGTGCCGGGTCTTGGTGCGCTGTTGTATATGACGAAAGCCAAGAAACCGATTCTTGATGACCTTGTGGTCAACATGGTGGACGTTGGTGAAGAGTCTGGTGAACTCGATACCATGCTCTACAAGGTTGCCGATACGTATGACGAAGAGGTTGCGGTCCTGACAGAAAGCTTGACGAGCTTGATGGAACCGATTTTGATTATTTTCCTTGGTGGTGCAGTTGGCTTCATTGTTGTGGCCCTCTTCCTGCCGCTTATCAAACTTATTCAGGAACTGTCATGACGAGATCAACACGACAGACAATATGGAGTGCGGGTAGGCATGAGCAGAGGCTGCATGTGAAGGGCAACTCATGCAGTTGCATGTTGCGTCAACGCAGTGGTTTTACGCTCGTTGAACTTCTTGTTGTGATTGCAATTATTGGTGTTCTGGCAGCCTTGATTGTCCCAGCCGTTTTTCAAGCACGCATATCAGCAAAAAATGCAGCGATCAAGGCCGAGATCGACATGCTGCACATGGCGATTATGAACTACAAGAATGAGTTTGGGAGTTTTCCACCCGGTCAAAGTAATACTGATCCTCAGACGGGTGACCCCCGGCTACGTTCCCATGTGCAAAAAGTAATGCCACGTGCAGATCTCAAGCCATATGCGTGGGAGCATCCAAGTAATCCATATAGACCGTCGGTTTTGAATAAGGCGAACCTTGGATCAATTTTTTGTGAATGGGTTGGGAAGACGGACATTGATAATGACAATGATGCTGGTGGACGAGACTGATGGCTGACAGAAGCAGATTATGTGTCGATTAATTTCTTCGAGGCTATACCGTTTGTGTTATCAGGTTACAGGAAAGATCCAGTCAGGCCGCTGCGTCCTTTTGGTGCCGCAAGTCTTTGCTTGACTTTGATTCGATCAGAATCGCGATGCTGACTTCGCGGGCATGTACATCCGAGCGGCAAGCCCAACAGGATCCCTTACATCTACATTGATTTTGCAAATTATCGCTACTGACGACGATGGTAATCCCGCGACACCACGAAATCTTGCAACCGTTTACGGTTCGTGGGAATACTTACACTGAGACCCGAATGCTAATCCAGATACGTTTCAGATTTTGTGTGCTGGGCAGGATGAAATCTGGGGCACTGACGACGACCTTTCAAACTTTTGGAAAGGCACGCGTGGAGATCAATAGTCGCGTGAAGCGGGTGCACCATGGTAAACAAACACAAAAGCAGATCAGGCTTTACGCTTGTTGAATTGCTGGTTGTCATTGTTATTGTTTCGCTGCTTAGTGCGCTGACACTCGGGGCATTGCGGTCTGGTGGTATTCGCGCGAAAGAAGACTCGGCCCGAAGTTTTATTGTGCACATCAGTGATTCCCTGCTTGAGCTATTCGAAGAACTTGATGATCAAGGGATGACAAGTCGCACAACGGTAAGTGCAGCAAATACTCATGATGGTGCGGTCTCTTATGATATTCGTTGGCAGTTGCCTGTAAGCCGTCTTGATGCGTTCCAGCGTCGCCTCGGTAATCTTGCCTCCAAGTCAATTCAACAATGTGGTGATTCCCTGCCGCCATTTGGTTCCACATACAATTCGTATGGTCAGAATATTGGAACTGCAAATGAAAGTGCCGAATGTCTGTACATGATCATGACGCAGACAGGCTACTTTGCCGATTTCTTAGAAACCCTACACGAAACACAGGTTGCTGATACAGATGGCAACGGACTCAATGAGTTTGTTGACACGTGGGGTACTGCGATTCGTTTCGAGTTTTCTCCGGCCACACCCAACAATTCATTTACGTTTCAAAATCTACCAGTCATTCGTTCGGCTGGTGTTGATCTTGAGTTTGGTACTGACGATGACATTGTGAGTATTGATCTCGTGAATGAGATATTTATCCAATGATTTACAAGCGTGGCATAAAAAGCGGTTTCACCTTAATCGAACTACTTGTCGTAGTGACGATTCTGGGGTTGCTTGCCATTGTGGTCTTGCCAGCGTTTACCGCCGGCGGTGATAAGCGACTTCTTCGTGGCGCAGCTGACAGGCTCGACACCCATCTCAAGCATGCTGCCGCACGAGCAACAGGCAAGCCGCGCGGAGCGGCAGTACTTCTTCAACCAGATGTCGGCACTGCAGTTCTTGATTTGGAGTTCGCACGTATTCCAACAGGAAGCCGGGTGAATGACTTAGGACAGTACAGAGTACCGCCTTATCCGGGTGATTCGGACACCAGTACGAAATACATAGATGTCAACAAAAACACTAAAGGTCTCGATGGCGAAAATTATAACCAAGGTTTTAGTCTTGATGACGAGGGTGCGCTTATTCAAATTGAAAATAGTGCTAATGAATACGTGATCGACGAAATCACATTTCCTAGTGCCGTCATTTCGCGAGCAAAAATTGTTTTTGCTGATGGATCAAACGAGTACAACACAACTTTCCCAAACAAGTTTGGTCAATTCGGTTTTACGGTGTTAGATCAACCTTCTGGTGCAGAACTAACAAAGCGTCCAACTGTCCTGCCTGATAGAGTCTGCGTCGATCTAGCTGCATCAACGATTGGAGTATATGCATTTGGCGATGCTTTAGGCGGAAGTCCACCACTGGTTCTTAGTGAAATTCTTAGTCCGGCAGCTGTTGAAAAAGTTATCATTTGTTTCGATGTCTACGGCAAGGCAGTTGAAGTCTTGGCTCGTAACAGTGCGACAGCAAGCCGGATTACCTTAACACCAGGGAAGCCAATCGCGCTGCTGTGTACGCTCGCGTATCAGTCTGGTGCGTCCCAGGTCGCGTATCCGACGACGGAAGAAAGTCCTGGTGCCGGGTGGCAAAACCCTGATGCCTTTTGGGTTGTGATCGATCCAAAGACAGGACGAAATATCATCGTTCAAAACTATTTTGAGCCCACGAGTCTTCAAGAAGCACAAACCTTCATTAGAAATGATCTGTTGGCGCAATAATTCGTAAAGACCAAGTCATGAATTTTAAAACCTATTCAACACGAGCGGGTATTACCTTGATGGAGGTGCTTATCTCCATAGGGATCTTGGCTGTTGGTCTCACTGCGGTTATTACCATCATCCCTGCAGCAGGCTCGCAAGCGCAGAAAGCACTGACTGAATCAAATAAGGCAAATGTTGGCCTTGCCGCAATAGACGATGCGATTACGCGTGGTATTCTTTCACCACCAGGTGCTCCGCCATTTGTCGTTGACCCGGCAGGAAATGCTCCTTTTGCAGGTCTTGCACTGGAATCCCTTAGCGGTCTTAACCCAGGGATAGCTGCTGACGAAGTCTTTCGATCGCAGGATGATGTTGTTTATACGCTTGATAATTCAGGCCAAGAAGACCCACCACAGCCACTCTTCTATACGGGTAATGCAAAGCGATTGAGCGAAGGAGTGTACTCGTGGCTCGCCACACTCGTGCCACAGGGTGGTGAGAATTATTTGTTGTCGGTGGTTTCGTTTCACAGACGTGAGGCAACAGCTCCCGTGGCCTATTTAGTTGGTGAAGATGCGAACGGAAACAGTAGTCTCGATATGGGCGAAGATCTTGATCAAGACGGTGAGCTTGATCTTGATCTGACTGGCACGAATACGGTCATGTTTTCATGGACCGGTTCCAGTGGGCTGTTCCGCGAAACATTCCCACGTGGCAGTGTCGTGCTTTTGCATGATGTTGATGACAACGGAACTCCAGGTGTTCCGGGTGATGACGTCCATCATTCATGGGAATGGCGAAGAGTAATTTTCCCTGCGTTGAACGATGCGAATAATTCAGCACAGCTCATGTTCGACTCTGACGTGTCCACCACGGTCACAACACGATATATCTACGCATTCAAGGGGGCAGTAGGTGTTGCTGAACGGCTCGTTCGGCTAGAAGGAACCTCACCATGGACGCAATAAGAAGACACGACAATTCAAAAGATCGCAATTACTCGCAGCACATGTGTGGTGGGAACCGCCGTGGCGTGCTTTTGCTTGTCGTGCTCAGCATGCTGACGCTCTTTTTGCTACTCGGTGCGGCCTACATTGCCGTTGCCAGGCGGGCTCGAATGACGAGCCGAGCGTTCGCCAATAACATTACAGCAACAGCAGCAGCCGGTGTGGCGGAACGAAAGGTAGTGGATGATGCATTTCTTGCAGTTGTTCGAGGAACAACATCAACATCCGCAGCGGTACCGCTTAGAACTGGTGATGACCTCTTAGGTGACAAATATGGATATCAAACGTCGAGGGCAGATCAAAACGGTGCGACTCAGTCTGAAAATGTTTCGATAAAGGGGAAAGTCGTTGATCTTTCTCTTGTCTCGCAGAGTGAAGCTTTGATCAGTCTCACTGTGTCGGGCCTTACAGCAAATGGGGTTGATCCATCACCACAGAACGCGGCTGAATTGAATGGACGAGTGCTTACGTTTTTAATGCCAGGTGTGAATGTTAGTACGCGAATCATTCAGGCCTGGGGCACAACACCGGGCACGGCGACAATCATTATTGCAGCTGGTCCGACGCTTTCTGGTAGAGAATTGACTGAGGCAAAAATTAACACTGCCCTAGCTGCCGATCGGTCGCGGTCAACCAATGTAAAGAATCACACGAATTTCATTGTGAACGGGCGTGAGTTTGCTGGTGATGTTGGACCAGATCGCAACGACAGTAATGAAAGTTATGACGCGGCCGATCAAAACAATCCACTATTAGCCAAGACTCTTTATGAAGATCGTAATGACGATGGAACGTTAGATCCTGGTGAGGATATAGACGATGACGGCCAACTTAGTCCTGGGCAGTCAAAGGCGACTATTTACGCCATTGCTGATGCAAATGGTGATGATGTGCTACCTGAGGTCGATAACGATGGTGATGGAGTCAAGGACTCAAATTTCATAGACGTTGGTCTTCCTCCGATTGTCAGTAGCAGTGGCAAACAGATATACCCGAGAGCAGCGGTGCTCGTCGTTGATATGGACGGAAGACTCAACGCAAATGTTCACGGTACAGACGCCGGTATGGAAGCTGTTCAGCAAGAGGACACTACCTCGTTTCTTACAGCGACGTCAGGCGGCCAAAGTGTTCCATTCGGAAAAATCCCACGGGGCTCTGGCATTGGTCCAGCGGAGGTTTCACTTGCACGAAGCCAAGTTTTTCATGAGCCAGATTCTGGGAGTGTAAGAGAGCAATTGCTAAAAGATTCAGCTCAGTTGAAGGGTGGTCGCAGCACGCTTCGAGCCTTGAGTACTGCAGGGACTACGAACACAGCCACCCGAGAAATTCCACAGATTGGTTCAGTTTTCGGTCGGTATGGTGGAACGTGGGACACTGATATAAGTAATGCCAATGCCGCAAGCGCGCTTGCTAAGCCGGGTATCAAGAATGAAAACGATGCGATTGCACGTCCGTCAGATTATTGGCGGGGGCAGATCGGTACACAGTCGCCGTACCCAGCACTTGATTACTTTACGAATCCAGGGCGGTATGCGTCGCCCTCGGACTGGAAAGGTAGCCTGAGGACTTGGGTTGATCCAAGTACCGGAGAACCAGTGTTTTATAAACCCAAATGGGATGGTTATGAACCTGGAAATACCGCTGCCAAGAAGAAAACTCGAACACTCAATCCCTTAATTGACGACCCGTACGAAGTAAATCTGACACCAACGGGCCCTCGTGGCGTGCCTGCTGACGGAAATGCTGTCGATAACTTGTTTAGTGCGGCCGAGCTCGAAGGGCTTTTGCGTTATTACGATTCAGACTCGCTGAAGCTGAGTCGTCGGTTGGTGGCATTGTGTGGTAATAACGCTTCACGGAATAGGCTACTAGTGACAACTGAAAGTTGGGATACACCAGCCATCACAGGAACGGCATGGCAGAACGTAATCGGTGGTCCATTCGGTGCGTACTTAAGCAATCCTTCAAATCGCCCGTTTCGTGTTTTTTCACCAGAGACAATTCAAGGTCTTCAGTTCGATATCAATCGTCCGTTTCATGATGCAAACACTGGAGTAAGTGACGCGTATTGCGAGCCAAACGATACAAACAATCTCGATAGAGGCGTTGAACGTCGACAAGAATACGCTCGGCAATTATTTTGCCTTCTTGTAGCAGTTGTTCGATATCAGAAATACGATGCTGATATTCAAAATAATGTTTCTCCACCATTTGATCTGCAGAGTGATGATCTTGACGCAGAAACAACCCGCGAGTTAGCACAATTCGCGGTTAATGTTGTTGATTTTCGCGACGCAGACTCCGTCATGACCCCCTTCGATTTCATGTGCCCTGAAGATTTGGCTGATCAGAATGGCTCGGGGAATGGCAGTCTTGATACTGAAGACTCAAACAATAATGGTCGACTTGACTCGGGCGAGGACACCAACAATAACGGTGTGCTCGACACCGAAGACTTGGACGGTGACGGCGTTTTGGATGAGGGTTTCAAGCCTGATAATACGGCGTGGAATCCAAATGCACGTGTCTGGGGCTGTGAGCGGCCAGAGTTGTTAATTACAGAAACTCATGCGTGGCACGATCGAAGAACGGATGATCTAGATGAAGAAAATAAGGTCGTTGAGGCTTCAGATCCACCTGACAACGATTTGGACCAAAGTCGGCGACCCGTTGGTGCGTTTTTTGTTGAGCTCATGGCACCGCAGGCATCTCAAGCGAAGGAATACGATGGAGGTGTGGCTGATGTAAAGGGCCCAGTAAACACTTCTGAGAATGCGCGAGCGGAACCGATTCCTGAAGAGTTTGTTGATTCTGCTGGTAATGATCGCTTTGAGACAACCGGCACAATCGACATTGGCAAACGCACGCCTGCAAGTGCTGGTACACAATGCCCAGTATGGCGAATTTCCTCAGTTCGGGGTGATGTGTATGGTGGCACTGCCTTTGATGATACGTCGGGTGCGGCGACGATGAAGATACGTGATCCAGCTGCGGAAACAGCGGCAGCAGTTGTTGACCGGGTGTTCTATTTTGCAGTGCCACCTAACAGTTTGAGGAACCCTCCTGATTCGAAGAATGGGAAGCAAGGTGGAATTTTCTGGTCGTCACAAGCACCATCTCAACAGCCAACCCGATCGAAGTACGTTGTTGTTGGTACGGATGGACCGCAGTTTGACTTTAAAGATCCACTGCTTGATGCAGATGATCCGGAGTATTCTGCCCCGGACGGTACTTCTCTCGCATATAACGAACAAGTGCATCTGCGGTTCGACTATCCAAAGGATCCGAATCAGCCGGAAGAGATTACACCGGCAACGCTTTCAGAGCCTGTGCACACAGGTTCTTCAACAGCTGATCCGTACCATACGATCGGCCAAGCCCTTAACTCAGCAAGGAGTTATAGCTTCACAACTGGAGATCCAGGGCGTTATGACAACACGTACAAACTAGATAGTGCATACGATTCACCATTCGACTCATTCATCAGTGCACCTTCCGGTATTTCCGATCCATTTCTCACAAAGGATTCGATTGACGGCCAGAATCGCCCGTTGCTGATGTTGAATGGAACTCATCCTAATTTTGCCGTTGTTCATCTTCAGCGGCTTGCTAATCCTTTGATGCCATTTTTTGATGAGGACAACAACGGTAATGGCATCCTTGATTCTGGTGAGGACACCAACAATAACGGGGTGCTTGATAGCAATCCCTACCTAACAGTTGACTCGATGACTGTAGATTTAACAGTTGTCAACACAGAGGTCGGTAATCGTTCAAATGTTTTAGACGAAACTGGTCAAACTGGGTCTGACACGGCTGGCGACCCACAGGAAAAGTTAACCTGGTTGCAGCAGGATCAAAAGCCGTTCCGTTATGAAACTGTCGAACGAGGTGGAAAAGCCTCGGATGGGCCCTCAACGGTTACCGATATTTGGAATCGCCGCGTTCGAAGTGATGTGAATAACCTTGAATTTGATCAATCAGATAACACGACGTGGTCTTCACAAGACGCATACCGTTCTGCCGAGCATACGAATCCACAACAACGGCCATCTGCTGCTCCATTAACACCAGTGGCTGGAATAGCGTCGCTGAATTCAACATTCCGTACGAGTGTTGGTTCTCCGGATCATTCATCCCGGCCCGCAAAATTTGGAGCTGGCACAAACGTCCGCTTCCCATGGTTGGCATTTAACAATCGACCATTTGGGAGTGCAGCAGAATTGTCGCTTGTGCCTACAACGTCTGCGATGGAGTTGGGTGCACGGCACACCACTGAGAGATTCAGCCAGCGACAATACAACGCCAACCTTCTATCATCTGCCGAGGTTCTTCGAGACGCCACGAACTGATTCAACGTGGGCAAGTCTTGTTGGTGATCAAGATCTTTTTCGTTTCGTGCATACTCCGTCACCATTTGTTGGTATGCGTCGGTCTGTGCCAACGCCTGGAACGAATGAGCGAACAGCTCTTCAGTCAATTGGGTGGGACTTTTTTCCAATTCAACAACTCTCAGAATTTCGTGAACCGGGCCGGGTGAATGTCAACACAATGCCAGCGGCAGATATTTGGCGAGCCATTCAGGGCGACGTCATTCTCGGAGCATCTGCTGATGGAAAGATCGCTGCAGATCCTGATGAATCTCTGGTGAGCCCGGCAGACCAGGCTCGTGATTGGCCAGATGCAGATTCAGCAACTGATGGTATTCAGCCTTTTGAAGATGCATTCTCGGTCCTTTCATCATCTGTTGGTATCGACAATTTCACCGAAGACTATCGGGACGCTGACAAGGATGCCGCGTTTCGTATGCAAACGATCAGTAGATTAAATAATTCGGTGACTGTTCGATCGAACGTATATGCGATCTGGGTCACGGTTGGATATTTTGAACGACAAGTCAATCAAAATGGTGCAGAAGTATTGATTGAGGTAACTCCCCGCAATCGAAATCGTGGATTTTATATCTTTGATCGCTCGATTCCAGTTGCTTACGAACGCGGTGAAGATCATAACGTGCAGGATGCGATCCTCCTGCGGAGGATCATTCAATGATCACATCAAATCATAAAGCGTCAGGGAGCAGTGCACGCTGTGGTATGACGCTGACTGAAATGCTTGTTGCCACAACGATGACGCTTGTCATTATGGGCGTTGTCGTGCAACTCTTTGGTATGGTCGGTAATGGCGTGTCAGCGAGTCGTGCTTCACTGAGAATGTCGAGTGAACTCAGGTCAGTGGCTCATACATTGAGAACAGACTTAAACGGCATTACTGTTGAAACAGTGCCACCAGTAAAAGTTGATTCTGACTCGGGATACCTTGAAATAATTGAGGGCAGCGGAACCGATAGCTCGTTAGGCTTTACTCAGCTAACTGGTGACATTGACGATGTCCTGATGTTTACGACCAAGAGTATGGGGAAGCCCTTTGTTGGCAAACTTGGTACTGCCGGAGACCTGATTGAGTCGCCGTATGCCGAAGTTGCCTGGTATTGTGAACCAGCAACGAATCAACCTATTGCAATAGACTCAAACGGTGATGGAACGAAAAATAGTTCACTACTGTACAACCTGCATCGGCGGCAACTGCTTGTCATGGATTATGTAGGGGCAGGCTCTTTTCATGGAACAAACTCGCTTAATGGTTCGATGCCTACTCCCTTGCCTACCGCCTATGCTGATAACGATTTGTCACTTCGGAGAAACCAATTCCTGGAACGAGCAGCCTGTTGCCTAATGGTCTTTCTGATTTGACGAAGCGTGAAAATCGATTCCTACATAATTTTACTGGTGTCGTTTCTGCAGGTGCCTTTCCGTACAACAACGTAATGACAAATCTACCTTCGAATGGGTCGCTTAGTGGCAATCGTCTTGGTGAAGACATAGTCCTAAGCAACGTGCTTGCGTTTGATGTCCGGGTTTTTGATCCAGCTGCAGAGGTTCGCAATAATGCCACAGCAGGTGTGGCGGTTGTGCCAAGTGATCCAGGGTACAGTGGCTGTGTGTCGTTCAGCCCGCCTGTTGAGGGAGCGTACGTTGATCTGGGGCATGGGGCGTCGCCAGGTGTTTTCTTCACAGCGGCCGTTTAATACCTAAAGTTGGTTACAAGTCGGACAACTCCCAGAGACTCACTCGAACGTACGACACATGGAGCGATCATTATGAGTTCAATGGAATCGATGAAGATAGTAGGTATGGTGTCGACCAGAAAAATAATATGATCGATGATGACTCAAATGGCATTATTGATGATGCGAACGAACTTGAAACGTCACCTCCCTACCCGGTTCCTTTGCGCGGACTTGAGGTGCGGATTCGCATTTACGACACCTCGACTCGGCAGGTACGGCAGGTGACTGTGCGGCACACATTTGTTCCGCACTGAGAACGTTGATGAGAATTGTGTGTGAAAAAGTAGGTTCGTCGTAGCCTGATATTTAATCCTATAAAACTCAGTGCGGAAATCGCCCAAGTGTCCATAGGGAAAGCTCAGATGTGCCGTTTTATGTCTGGAATTGCTGGACAAGCCGGCTGTTTTCACCGACAATCTACTGATGTGAGGGGCACTTCGTACTGCACGATCTTGTGTAGACTGCGTAGAAGATATGTGGTGATATGAATTTTCAATTCTTGTCATTTAGATAAATCGAATGAAAGCCCGGCAGGTATCGCAGAACAAGGGACACCAGTTATGAAAACGCTCAATAGAAGACGCGGTTTTACCCTCATCGAACTTTTGGTTGTCATTGCCATCATTGGCATTCTGATGGGCTTGCTGTTGCCTGCAGTTCAAAACGCACGTGAAGCTGGTCGACGCGCCGCGTGTGTAAATAATATGCGTCAGATTGGTTTGGCCATTCACTCCTACGAAGGAAAAAAGAGTGAATTGCCAGGCTGGGCAAATCGGCTGACAGGTGTCGGAATAGTTAACCCCGGAAATATAAATACGGGTTTAATTGTGAGTTGGCCTACGGTGATTCTTCCGAACCTTGAACGCAAAGATGTCTTTGACGCGTGGAATACATTTGATAATCGAATCAATCAACAAGGTCCTGATGATTCATTCAAACCCGTGATTAATGCTTTCATGTGTCCAACATCTCCACCAGAAACGTTGGCTACGGGAACTTTGGTGTACGCTGCCAACGCTGGTTCTGGCCTTGAACGGCTTACAAGTAGTTCATCACAGGCTAAGGGCGATGGAGTTTTTGTTGATCGTACTGGTACTTTTGGCGTTACGGCTTCGCGTTACAGTTTGGATCAAATTACTGCAGGTGACGGTACAACAAACACATTAATGGTCACTGAGAAATGTGGTACAGCCGTTGTGCCACAGATGGATTTATTTGGAGGAGTAAATGCAGTAACGAACAATGCCCAGTGGTCACCATTAACCAAACTCTCACCAAAGGTTGTGCTGTTGCCTTGGGTCATGCCGAAGACGGTTATTAATCTTGCAGCTGATACCCAAGGCAATGATCCAAATTATCGGTTCCCTTCATCGGGACATCCTGGTGGCGCGAACGTCGTGTTTGCAGATGGCCATACCGCGTACCTTCAGGAAACACTTCTACCAGCTGTCTATTGTCAATTGATTACCTCGAATTCGACGGCTAAAAGTTCGCCTCCACTTTCTGCCGGCCTTTACAACAGTGTGTTGGGTACTTTGCCACTTCTCAGTGACAGCAGCTACTGACGACCGATACGAATCGTGTATACGAGTAGCCTAATTTTTATCCAAAACAAACTGTCTCAGTTGGTCGCAGCGTCGGCTAATCGGCCTCGGGCATCGTAACGGTCATTATCAAATGGCAATGGGTGGAAACGATGTCTTGAAATTTCTGGATATCTGTACGGCTGTATGTATATGATTCCGTGTGGATTCAGGGGTCCATTTCGAAAAATTTATTCTCGAAATAGGTGCTCATCATGTTTATCCAGGATTTCTATCTTGGTCTTGATGGCAAACAGCGCATTATTGTGCTGAGTGCCGCAGGTGTGTCTGGCCTTTTTCTGCTCTGCTGCGTGCTATGGATTTTCTCAGGCGGCCAGACAGCGACCAACCTTTCTGATCAGGAACGCATTGCAATAACTTCTGGCGAAACAACCGCCGATCGAAGTCAGAAGACAGCTGCAGCCGCCGCTCTCGCTGCACCAACGCCGAAGCAAATTGAGATTGTTCGTGCGGGTCTCACCCAAGGCTCAAGGCCATCTGCCACTTCAATGCAGTCACAAGCACGAAGCCAAGAATCACTGCAGGCATATAAGCAAGCAAAGACTGCTGACGTAAAAGCAGCACTGCTGCCCGGGTTTGCACGTCGACGTGACTACGACGCCATGCCCCTTATCGTTCAGGCGATTACGAGTGACAGTGTCATTCTGTCCGGTCGAGCAGTAGCAACTGCTCAGCATCTTTTGGGTGTTCGATACGAAATCTCTATCAATCAATTGCAAGACCCTGAGTTTCGAAAAGAAATCGCTGACATGGTGATGCAAGACTGGCAGCATCTGCAGAAATATCCAAAGTTCAAAGAAAACATAGGTTCATGTAAACAATCGCCATAGCGAACGGGAGGAGTATTCATGCTCAGTACACAGCGTTCAAACAAAATAAGAAACAACGGTTTCACACTTATCGAACTGTTAGTTGTAATTGCCATTATCGGTGTTCTTGTTGCTCTTCTGCTTCCGGCAGTCATGCAAACTCGGGGCAGTGCCCGCCGGACACTGTGTGCGAATAACCTTCATAATCTCGGTGTTGCCTATCAAAATCACATTGGCAAGATTGGTCGCGGTATGTCAGCGTTTGACTGGCGGCAGTCCATTCTCCCGGAATTAGAAAACAAAGAGGACTTCCTGCTGTGCCCAGATGACCCCCGGCAGACGATGTACGATGTCGATGATTTCACGGTATATATCGTCAACAATCGCCGATCGATTCCGCTTGAACCAGGGCCTTGGTGCTGGATCGGTGATTCTGACTTTTGTCAGCAATTTGCAGATGTCAACGTGACGAACCCAGATGCCTACTTCATTGGCTTTGAAGATCTTCGCTACAACACCCCTTTTGATGGCATCGTTCTGGTTGAACCGTTGGCAGAGGGTGGTGCAAAGTTGACGCATGTTGGTGGGCATCCACACGCCTATCGCCACCAATTAAAAGGCCCAACAGGCGACCTACTTGCAGATCCCTTTGATAAGGGGTTTTCGTGGACGGTTCACGGCGTTGATAGCAGCTATGGTGGTAATAGCCGAATGGGCCGATTTCAAACAGATGCCAACAAGGTGCTGTTGCTGGAATACATGAAGCCAGTGGCCAATGTCGTTGGGCCGAATTCTGTTGGTGCGATTGGTTTTTACGACAATGTCGCCCCGCGGCACGATGGCATGCTCAATGTCCTTTATGTTGATGGCCGGGTCGAAGCCACAACACCACAGGCTGTTGATCCTACCGACCCACTGGTCCATGACAGTAAATGGTGTCCAGATATCGATACACAACTTCGTATGTACTATTGAATGGAGATGCTTTCGATCTGATTCACGGTTTGCAAAGTCCGGTACGACCGGCATAGGTCGTATGAACCGATGACTTCGAGTCACAGTCACTGAGTACTGTAGATTCTGTCGAAATTACCCAGAGCGTTATTGGGCAGACGCACTGGAGTTTTTGACATGCTTGTTGTGACGGCCAACTGGGCGATTGGTGACGGCACGCTGTGGCGACGGCCACTGCGAGGCTTGGTCTCTCGAGCATGGGGTGTGATCCAACGATCAGCACTTCGTGCTGGCTTCAGACATGATGGTCAATACCGGCCACTTGAACGACTCGATATTGTCTTTGCTGGTGACACATTCGATCTTTACGCCAGTCGGCATTGGGCTACCGGTGACGTCCGCCCCTGGCACCGTTCAACTTCTGGCGAAACTGCTCGTCGTGAGGTAGCTGCTTCTGCCTTGCGACGGGCAGCTGTACTAAACCGTTTTGCTCGGCGGCTCCTCAATGAAGGCCTTGTCGTCCCAAGCGCCACCCGGCAGGGTCGGCCGCACCTGCGACATCCCACCGTCGTGCCAGTCAGCGTGACGCTGCTTTCCGGTGATCGAGATGGATACCTCGAGCCGCCACACAACTGGCCTCAGGGAGTCCACTGGGCTCACAGCTGGGCCGCTGGGAAATGGCAGGTCGAACACGGCCAGCGGTTTGACCCTCTCCAAAACCAGTCGAGTGGCCGCCACGATGGCCCCACTCTCATTCAGTCGATGCACGCTCGGCTGATTGCACCATTTGCATCACAGGTGGCTGACTTCATGCCGGCAGCAACGGGCAGGCTTGGCCGTTCCCTTCGTCTTCTCGCTGACTGTCACCCACTCGATGTCTCAGCAGCCTTCTGGCATCGATTACTGCCCCGCATGACCGCTGGTGATCAAACACAAGCAGAGAAGCTGGCCACCTGCTGGCGGCGGTGTGTCGACGCCTGGCAGCGGGAAGCCCGCCGAGATCAGGTCGATGTTCCTGCACACTTCGATTTTCTGGGCCGATTCGCTGCATCACTGCTATCTACCCCTCAGCCAGATCAGGCTGCCGCACTCCTTGCCGATCTTTGCGGCCCTGCCGCAAAGCGATCAGGCAAGCCGGCCATGTCAGGTCTTGTACTCGGACACCTTGATGAACCTGTCGCCACACGTGCCTGGGGCCCCGCAATCTCGTGTCATTGCCTCGGTCAGCCAGCAGTCACTCCTGTGCAAGGCGGTGTCGTTACAGGAGAAACAGTTGGCGTGTCACTCGTTCAGCCACTCGGCATTCCGCGACAGACAGCCATACCACGGTGCCTGCATGTGGTTGATAACGGCATTGATGAACGTGTTGAACCACTCGACTTTACCGCCATGAGCCCCGGCGTCACGTGGCAGCCAGAAGGCCCTGTCGTTGGTCACCCAACACGCATGCGTCCACGATCAAACGAAGCAGCCTAAGTGCAACAGGCAGACCATGGCAGACTCTTCACACGTGAATGTCAATTCTGAGGTCGTTCTTGTGCTGTCAACATTTAGTGATCTGGCAACCGCAGAAACCTGTGCCAGACACCTTGTTAAAGACAGTAACGCCGCGTGTGTGCAGATTGATGGTCCAATACGCAGCGTCTATCAATGGAAGGGTACTATAGAAACTGACGAAGAATTTCGCCTGCTCGTCAAAACATCTCCAGAATCACTTGATGGATGTGTCACCGCTCTCAAACAGCACCACCCCTATGAACTTCCAGAAATCGTAGTGCTTCACGCACACGCAAGTGCAGCCTATGCTTCTTGGGTAACTGAACAGACTACAGGAAGAAAATAGTTGTGAACGATACAGGCATGTACGCATTTGAGTGTTCGCTGCATGCTCCTCCAGATAGCGATGCCCCTGCATCTGGAGAACCACTGACCGATTCCTGCGGGCAATGGCCAACACTTCTCATTGCCCAAGATCAACTCAGCACACCGCTACCAATCGGGTTTGATGATGTCCTGAACGAGCTCGGTAGTCTTCCCAGACTCTACGCTGAACCAGATGGCTCATTTGTCTGGACGAGTCCTCATGACCATGCTCGCTGGCAGGTCAATGGAAATCTCTATGAGAGAAACGACCGCGTGCTGTTTGTTGAAATAAAAGGTTCTTGCCCAGCATCAGAATTTGATCAGCTGTTGGCATGTTTTCTTCCAGACGAAAAAGCGTGCGTCGTGCAACTCACACGGCCCGCTGTCTTTGTGACAGTAGAAGTCTTCCGTGCCCATGCAGCGGCACGAGGTCAGGCGGGTGATGGGGCCAGCCTGCTTCCACCCGAGACGTGCGGCTGGTAATCGTTTCAGAAGCGAAGTCGATAGATCGCCACAGCAAGCGTTGCCCACCCAACGAGAAGCAGGACACCACCAATCGGGACGATTGCCCCGAGGATACGAATGTCGGTTAATGCCAGAACGCCGAGGCATCCACTGAATATCAAGACACCGACAACGAAACATCCGGCAGCACCAGTGAAGAGTGTTGTCAGCCCTGCGTTTTCAGAACCACTTGCAAGGCTGCCAATGGCAATCAAAACAACTGCATGGAACAGACAGTAGCGAACCGCTGTCTCCCAGTTGGCTGCATGACCATTGGCTTCAAGGAGATCTTTGAGTCCATGCGCACCAAAAGAACCAGCAGCGACACCAAGGAAACCAAGTACGGCACCGAAAACACAAAACAATTTAAGCATGAGAACAACTGCCATAAGAAAGGGTGAATTGACAAGCAACCACTACGGCCGCTCGACACCAAGCAGTTTATCCTCTTCCTCTTCCTGGATGATGATTCGTGGGGTCACCATCAGCATCAGGCTCTGTGTGGTACGGGCAATACCGACATTTTTAAAGAGTCGGTTCACGTATGGGATTTTCGAGAGCACTGGAACACCATATTCATTTCGGCCTTCTCGCATCCGTTTAATACCACCCATCAGCACAGTGCCACCGTCCGGCACGCTCACAGTCGTGGTGACCGTTGTGAATCGGAATTCAGGTTGCTGGATTGTTGTGCCATTGGAACTGAAGGCTGTTTCAGAGCTGCCCTGTGTCTGGAATGAAAGACCAGGCTGGAACGGGAGCATTCCGCCAGTATCAGCCTGTGTGCCCTGTTTCTCGTCACTGCTCTTCGCAGTTGTTGATCGTTCACCTTCAAATTGGAACTCATCAACCTGTCCAATTTCAGAGAAGAACGGGACGAGTGTCAAACGTACAAAGCGGCGATCACTCGAAACAACTGCCTGAACATTTACACTCGTTCCCTCAGACAACACGGTGATAACTGGCTGTTGAGCTGCGGCGAAGTCACCAACAACAGGAACGACACTCGTTACAAACGGTCGTTGTGTCGTATCAGACACATACGCGTTCTGTCCGTTGAACAGAGTGACCTTCGGTGCCTGCATGATATTGCCGCGAGTGTTTCCCTGAGCTGCTTGAATCAAGAAATACGCTTCGATGTCTGAAAGAATCGCAAAGCCAAAGTTTGCCGCCGATGATGTTACGTCCGGCAGACCTGGGAATGCTGGATAGGTACCAGCACCAAAACTGTTCTGTCGGAACGGAAGAGAGAAAAAGCTCGATCCCTGCTGACCACCTTGTTGACCACCTTGTTGACCGCCTTGTTGACCGCCTTGTTGACCGCCTTGTTGACCGCCTTGTTGACCACCAGTTTGGCCGCCACCAGTTGCGACGCCTGGGTTTCCGAATGCATCGAGTCCGATGAGTTGTGATGGTCCGCCAGGAGCTGCAGTGAGTCCTCGTGAAAATGGACTTGCTGATCCACTCGTTGTTGGCACCGCAGTCATGTTCAGCGGTTGATTCACACCCGTTTGGATATTGAAATCAAAGTCCACGCCGATACGTTCTGCAAATGCATCGTCGAGCGTGATGAACCGAACCTCAATGGTCACCTGTAAATCCTGCAAGCGACGGAGTTGGTCAAGGAGGTCAGCAATCTCTTCATGGACTTCTTGAGTCTGACTGACCACAAGGCTGAGGTTTGTTTGGAACGGCATCATGGCACCCGGGCCACCAACCGTGTTCCAGCTTGTTGGAGCCACAGTTTGTGTGATGAGTTCAATCAGTGATTGGAAATCAGCTTGACCACCACCAGAACCGGCGAGTGAGGGCGATGCGGACGATCCACCACCAACAGAGCCACCTTGAAGCTGAGCCAGAACATTCGGGTTGGAACTGCCTGTGCTCGATGTTGGGCCGCCGCCCATTCCATTGGTAATGCCAGCTGGGGTTGGACCAACTTCGACCTTCGCCTGCGTCGGTGCCATTCTGGAGTACCCGTCCTGAAGGGCACCCGTGATACCAAGATTGTCTGATGAGAAATTTGGAATCGGAATAACCAGGTCAGCAACAGGATATGACACGCTATAGACTTCACCCTGCACAAGCTGCGGACTTGTGATCTTCAAGACCTCGTCACGAATGACATAATCAAGATGAAGGGGTTCAAGCAAAAGCTTGAGCGCACTCTTCAGAGAGATTGACTGATCGAGTGAAATTGTCACCGGCGTATCAGTGCCAACAGATTCGCTTTCTAAGCCAATAAGATCGACGTGAATGGGCACTTCAGCCTGTCGTGCAAGATCGTCAAGAACCTCGGCCAGCGGCTGGTCACGGTACTTTGCTTCGACCTGATTTGTAAGCTTGGACTTAATTTTCATTTCCACAGGAGACATTTCAGAGCGACCCTCCGCAGCGAGTCGTGCTCGGCTCTTTGTCAGGTCTTTCCAGTCATGCGTTTCTGGAAACTCAATTGGGCCAACAAATGGTGCGCTGGATGCTTCAGCATCTTCGATGACATCAAGGAATCCATCGCTTTTACTGCCCGCAAGCATTTTTTGAGTATCGAGGCGTCGAATGACTCGGCTTTGACTCAGTAACTGACGTGCAACAACACTGTCAGGTGAAAGTTGAGCTGCTTTTTTGGCAATGACTTCTGCTTCAGCAAATCGTTGCTCGTCAATTAATACGTTGTACTCTTCAACAAGTGTTGCAAGTCGTTGATCAACTTCGATTTTACGGCCACGGTCCTTATCGATCTTTGCTTCAATCATCGCATTCTGACGATCGAGCTCGAGTTCATTTCTTCGTTTTCCAGTAAGCTGTTCTATCTCTGTGCGAGTCCGCTGCACACGTCGGCCTAAAAGTTGGCGGGTGGCTTCGGGTAGTGCTGTCTCTGCTGCAACGGTTTCAGCAGCGCTGTCGAGTAACTCAATCGCTTCAAGAGGATTTTTTTCAGCCAACCGCTTTGCTTCAAGCTGCTGTGCAGCAACTTGTGCTGAAAGTTTGGCTGCAACGACATCGGGAGGCAGAGATTCAGTGGGCGTGGTCTGCTCAGCAGTATCAGGAGCCTCTGTCTCAGCTGCACACAGTGACCCAGTCATGAGCAAGAATGCCATGGTCAGTACTACAGCAGCATTTCGTTTCGGCGTTATCAGAGCGAGAGCATTGCTTCGCTCGGAACCGCGTGCCAAGGCCATGCCATGAATCCTGTTGTGTTAAGTAAAACCGGTTTGAGGCCAGAGAAGTAGCCGCGACCGTGTTTTGGGGTCAACCCCAAGAAAAAGAGAGGGTCGGTAAGCCCTTGCCCGGTTTCCCTGCTTTGACAGGACAGCCAGAGATCAACAGAAATTCGGCTATTTGTGCTAATAGGAAGAGGGTTTTCTAATTAACAGTGTGAGGATCACGTTTGAGTCGTATTAGCACGCCGCCGGCCTTGTGAGAATGCAGCGTTCGACTGTCTCGAGGAGTTGGTCCAAGCGAAATGGTTTGAAAAGCACAAGCTCTACACCTGCCTGTCGTGCCTTGACGATCGAATGACCAGGGTCATACCCGAAGCCGGTCATCAGAATGAGTGGGACTGATCCAATAACATCCTGAAGTTTCACCAAGAGTTCGTAGCCACTCATGTCAGGCAAGCGAATGTCAGCAATGATGGCATCGTACGACTTTTCTTTCACAGCCTTCACCATTGAAATCGCTTCATTTCCATCGCGTGCTGTTTCCACAATACAGCCTTGTCGTTCAAGCAGACTGTGTGCGGCTGCTCGAACTTCATCATCAGCATCAACGACAAGAATGGATCGGTCTTTTAATGTTGCTTTCGGTCCCGTCAGTCCGCCTTGTGATTGTGCGTAACTCGGTGTCATTTTTTCACCGACCTTTTGAATCACAAGTTTTATATCACGGGCGTTTTTCAGAATGCGTTGGAGTCGCTCGACAACATCAGGCTCGTGGCCAATGTAACGCTCCATGACATTGACGGTGTCATTCAGTAATTGGTCAACGGGTAAGGCAACTGCCCCATGAATAGCTTCTACGCTCTCAGCAGCGGTGCTCGCTTTTTCTGCTACGAGTAGCTCGAGTGTGTTAAGTGATGCAGCAACATCCTGAGCAAAAATCTGAAGGAACTGTAGGTCAGTGTTCGTGAAGCTCCCGGGCTCTGGGCTTTCTACATTGAATGTCCCGATGACTTCCGTATGCATAAGGAGTGGAACAGTGATTGAGCTTTTTGCCCCTTTGCAGCCTTCAAGAAACCGGACGTCTTCTATCGTGTTGTCGCAGAAGTAGCTTTTTCCGGTGGCGGCTACATACCCGGTGACGCCATTGTTTTCTTCACGAGCGTAGAGGACTCGTGATTCTGCTTCAGGCTGCATGCCTTCGGCAAGGAGTGGCTCGAGCCGGCTGGTCTGTTTGTCGAAAAGACGAATTTCCAGGACATCAAATTTGAGCAAATCTTTTGAATAATAAATGATGTTACTTTTAAGAAGCTCAATACGTTCCTGAACGGTCATATCAGCCAACTCAGTTGGTGTGAGGTCGGCTAGTGTCTGTCCTGCCTGATGAATGGCCGCCCGCTTTTGCTGTTCAAGTATTGTTTGGCTTACATCTCTGACAACGACCACAGAGCCTTCAGTGCGATAATGCGGTTGCTTGCCAGTACTGTCAGATGCAGGAGGAGGCAGACAGAAGAGGGGGGAAGATTGAAGATGGAGAAAACGATCATCAGCCATTCGGAGGATAAGACCACCGGCAGCAGCTGACGCTTCATTATTAAGCCACGCTACTGGAACGGGCCGATCACCGGTAGGGTGAGCCCAGGCTGGTGATCCGAGTGCCGTAAGGAAATTTGCCGAGGGACCACCTCGCCCATCAAAGAGCGATTGCAGAATGTCATTTGCCCATAGAACACCACCACCAGAATCTAGAAGCGCAACGCCATCCGGAAAATGATCGAGGATCGTCGGGCCCATAAGGAAGCTTGCAACAGATTCTGGGGCTGTCGCGATGTGCCCGGTGAGTACGACAGCAGTAACAGGCTGGCCCGCTACCATTGCGACGAGATCAGCGGGTGAGTTCACTGGAATAAGATCACACTTTTCTGGATTGAAAAGTCCGGCAGTCTCGCTCAATGCGGACGGGGATGGCGTATCACCGGGGATGCCTGCAACGATTATTTTGGGCTTGGACACCCTGTGATCTCCAATGAAATACGAGTTCTCTAATCTCGAAAGTATAAATCCGTGCGTCGAGTCTCGCCAAACTCTGGTCGGGCGTTGCCCTGAGAGCCCCGAGACCTATACTCAAGTATAGGAAACGCGGGCGAAATCAAGTTTTCTGCTGCTCGGCCCAGGCTTGGCTCAGGTGCTTTTTTTCCTCCGTGGCATAGAAGTAGACATCCTTCCGACGTTTGATGCCTGGTGTCGTGGATTCCATCATTCTGCTCAACCGGCCGTAGCAGTGATGCCAAATGTGTGACGAGGAGTGACGTGGCTACAAGTTCCCTTCCAGAAGACTCATTTTTGGGTCGTCATCAATTTTTACTCTATCGGCTTTTTTCGCTTGCGGGATTTATTCCGGTAGGTGCTTTCCTGATTGTTCACCTTTTGACGAATGCGTCAGTTCTTGGTGGTGCCGCGGCATTCCAATCGCGGGTTGATCTCATTCACTCTCTAGGCCCTTTGTTGCCAGCCGTTGAATGGATATTCATTTTCATACCAATGTTGTTTCATGCCGTTATGGGATTTGTCATTATTGCGACCGGTGTTCCAAATGTCGGTTCGTATTCATACCAGGGAAATGTTCGGTATACCTTACAACGCGCAAGTGGAATGATTGCGTTTGCCTTCATTCTCTGGCATATCACCCAACTTCATTGGATGGGCGCACCCATCGGTGGTGGACAGTTCGATCCTCATCATGCAGCAAGTTCAGCGGCTGTCGCCTTGAAGCCGGTTGCGATTACGTTGCTTTATGCAACAGGAATTATTGCAACTGTGTATCACTTCGCGAACGGGCTGTGGAGCATGGGTATTACATGGGGCCTTTGGACAAGTCCGGCTGCGATGCAGAGAGCCAATTGGCTCAGCCTATTTGTCGGCATTGGTCTTGGTGCTGCTGGTCTTGGCGCACTCGGTGGGATGCGATCGATTGATGTTGAAAAAGCAAAGGAGATCGAGACGCGGATGTACAAGGCACGTCAAATGTTAGAAGGCGGAATCTCGGCAGAGGCTGAACAGCATTCTGCTCATCCAGTAAGTCTGATCCGGGAGTCGCCACGTGTGGCCCCCGCAGGGAGCACGTTGTCCGGGAATGAAGAGCAGCGAAGTCAAGAAAAGGATTAACCTATGACACAACCACGAGTCCTCGTTATAGGTGGTGGATTAGCCGGCCTGTCCGCCACAATGCGTTTAGCCGAACTTGGTGTACATGTTGATCTCGTGAGCCTTGTTCCGGTGAAGAGATCGCACAGTGTGTGCGCGCAGGGTGGTATCAACAGTGTAAATGCTGTCACGAGGCAACAAGGTGACAATGAATGGAAGCACTTTGACGACACCGTATACGGCGGTGATTTCCTGCAACACCAGCCGCCTGTAAAAGAGATGGCCGAATGGGCACCACGTATCATCGACTTGATGGATCGCCTTGGTGTTCCCTTCAACAGAACGCCAGAAGGATTTCGAGATCAGCGTCGTTTTGGTGGCACGCTCTACAAAAGAACGTCTTTTGCAGGTGCCACAACGGGCCAGCAACTTCTTTACGCACTGGATGAACAGGTGCGTCGTTGGGAAGTTGAAGGCCGTGTGAAGAAATGGGAGTTCTGGGATTTTCTCGAGCCGGTAGTAGATGATGATGGTCGATGCATTGGCGCTGTGTGCCAAGATATGGTGACAATGAAATTCAAGGCATTCCCTGCTGATGCCGTGATTCTGGCATCAGGCGGCTGTGGGCTTCTGTATGGTCGATCCACCATGTCAATGATTTGTACAGGAAGCGCGGTCAGTCGTGCTTATAAGGCTGGAGTGAAGTATGGGAACGCAGAGTTCATCCAAGTCCACCCGACTGCGGTTCCAGGTGCTGACAAATTGCGACTGATGAGTGAGAGCGCCCGTGGTGAGGGTGGGCGAGTCTGGGTCCCGCGGAAACCACAGGATGCCCGTGACCCGAAAGATATCCCGGTAGACGAGCGGTACTACTTTCTTGAAGAACGATATCCGGAATATGGGAATCTCGTTCCGCGTGATATTGCCACTCGTGAAATTTTTGATATCTGTACCACCGATGGTCTGTCGGTCGAGAAAGATCGTCTGTGCGTGTACCTCGACCTCACGCATATCCCTCGTGAGACACTCGATAGAAAACTCGGCGGGATTCTAGAAATCTATGAGAAGTTCCAGGGTGTTGATCCACGCAACGCCCCAATGAAGATTTTCCCAGCAGTCCATTATTCGATGGGAGGGCTCTGGGTCGACTACGAAAAAAGTGAAACTGGTGGTTTGGTAGAAGGGTCCCCACGTAATCAACAAACAAATATTCAGGGTCTCTATGCGATTGGCGAATGTGATTACCAATATCATGGTGCGAATCGGCTCGGTGCAAACTCACTGCTATCATGTATTTTCAGTGGTCTTTTCTGTGCATCGGGCGTAATCGCTGGTGGAAAGAAAAATGTTCGTGATGAGACAAGCCCAGATTTTATTGCGGCAGTCAAGAAGCAGGAAGAAATTCACCAGGCAATTCTGTCTCGGCCCGCAGGGGAATCGAACCCGTACGATATCCATCGACAACTCGGCGATATTATGACCCGAACGGCTACCGTTGTGAGGCGAAACGATCAGCTCACTCAGGCTTATGATGACGTGTGCCAATTAGAAAATGTTTGGCAACAATGCAGCCTGTCGGATACGGGTAACTGGACAAATCAAAACGTTGTGTTTACGAAAGCGGTTGGAGATATGTTTCCAATTGCAAAACTCATGCTGAAGGGTGCGCTACTTCGTGATGAGTGCCGAGGAGCCCATTACAAGCCAGACTTCTCAATGCCAGGAATTGAAGCAACTGAGCCGGTCGAACAAAGAGCAGAGGCAGAGCGTTGGTGTGATCGGTTTGAAGCGAATACTCGAAAGTGGCTCAAGTCCACGATCGGTGTCCACGGGAATGATGGGCATCCTGTGATCACATATGAGGATGTTGATACAACACTCATTCCACCGCGGCCGCGACTCTACGGCCTCGTGGGCGGAGAAGTTATTGAACAGGTTTGGAAAGAGCGGACCGAAAAAGCGACTGAAGCAGCAACAGTAGGGTGATAGCACAACAGGCTTCGAGATACTTTTTGTATCCATAGATGATTGGGAGTAACCATGATTACGGCATCGACATTACCGAATTCGGAAACAAGCACTGAAGACAAACAGGCTCCCCAGGAAATTCGGGTTCGGGTTTTGCGTCAAGATGCGCCGGGGGAAGAGAGTTACTGGGAGCAGTTCGCTATTCCATATGAGCCAAATATGAATGTCATCAGCGTGCTCCAGCGAATTGCTGCGATTTCAAAATCGCAGGATGGCCGAAAGGTTCCGCCGGTTGCATGGGACTGCGCCTGCCTCGAAGAGATTTGCGGTTCGTGTGCAATGCTGATTAACGGTCGCGTTCGAATGGCTTGTTCGTCACTCGTCGATAATTTGTTTAAGGAATCACCAGGTGAAATTGAACTGAGGCCGCTCACGAAATTCCCTGTCGTCCGGGATCTTAGTGTTGATCGAGCAAGGATTTTTCATTCACTCGAGCGCGTCAAGGCATGGGTTCCGGTTGATGATTCGTATGATCATGGTGCGGGGCCAAAAATTTCACCAGAAGAGCAGGAAGACGCATACCCTCTGACCACGTGCATCAGTTGTGGCTGCTGCATGGAAGCCTGCCCCCAATTTAATAAGATTGAAGTTGTGCAGCGAGAAGGGGAATCAGATGAAGAGTTCGAGTCGCGGGAGCAGGCAGCTTTCGATAAACAGTTTCTTGGGCCACATGCGATCAGCCAAGCGGTACTTTTTAATAGCCATCCAACAGGCAGCATGAATGCAGATGAGCGAATGCAGTCGCTCACAGGCCAGGGTGGTATTCAAATGTGTGGTAATGCCCAAAACTGTGTTGCGGTGTGTCCGAAAAGTATTCCTCTCACGAGGTCTATTGCACGTGCCGGAAGGGCAGCGACTGTCTGGGCAATAAAGAAGTTTTTTGATCGCTGAGTAAGTTCGGAAGAACTGGATGTTACACGCCAATCTTCCAGGCTCTCAGGAATGCGTTCAAGAATCGCACGCTTTCTCAGGCTTTTTCCCGCTGCATTCTGCAACGAAAACCGAAACCAGCTCGAATTGCGTACTGTTCGTTTGTATGGTATCGTCTCGGAAAAGAAGAGATTTTGTAGTACTTTGCTCTCTGTGAGCCGGTTGTTCCCGCTGAAAATGACCCGGATGGATCCGGATTTTCAGGTTTGGTGTAGTCATTCCCGGCTATTTTTTGTGGCTTGCACAAGAATGATGAGAGTAACTCACATGAGAGAAGGTTCGGCGTGACGAGTCAAGAACAGCCCCGGCGGCGTCGCCCTGCCGAGGCAAATCGACGTTCGTCCCAAGGCACGGAAGGCCGGGGGAACGCGCAAGAAAAAGTGAACACGTCCGCAACGCCAATTGAAGCAGAAAGTGACAATGGAGGGTTCTCGGCCCTTGGACTTTCTGCCACGACTCTGCAAGCAGTGGATCGAGCCGGATACACTCAGCCGACTCCGGTTCAAGCAGGAGTTATTCCAAGGGCAATTGCAGGAGTTGATGTACTGGGACAGGCTCAGACTGGTACGGGTAAGACTGCTTCGTTCGTGCTTCCAATACTTGAGCTACTCACACGAAGTCCAGGACGAGGGCACGGTGTACGGGCACTTGTTTTGGTGCCCACGCGTGAATTGGCTGTTCAGGTTCGTGATGAATTTGAAAAACTTGCAGCAGGATCCAAGCTTCGATGTGTTGCTGTTTATGGTGGAAAGCCCATCAAGGCTCAGATCGATAAGCTCGCAAAGAATCCGGAAGTTGTGGTTGGTACTCCGGGGAGAATTCTTGATCACATGAGTCGTGGCACACTTGTGCTCGGTACTCTTGAGCTTGCAACACTCGATGAGGCTGACCGCATGTTAGATATTGGCTTTCGGCCAGATATCGAAAAGATCCTTCGTCGCTGCCCTCAAAGCCGACAAACGCTGCTGCTCTCTGCTACCGTTCCGCCACCCGTGGCAAAATTAGCAACTCGATATATGCGGGATCCGGAGATTCTTGACTTTTCAACCAATGAAATTTCTGTCGAAACAATTGAGCAGTTTTATTTCACAGTTGATCCCACGCGTAAGTTTGCCTTACTTGAGCAATTACTCGAACGCGAGCAACCGCGACAGGCTATTGTTTTCTGCCGCACGAAACGGGGAACTGACAAGATTCATGAGCGTCTCCAGCGACGTAGGAAAGACAAGAAGACCAGTGTGGCGTGCATTCACGGTGACCTCGCACAGAATGTACGAGATCGAGTGATGCGACAATTCCGTGAAGCCCAAATACAGGTTCTGGTGGCAACAGACGTTGTGGGTCGTGGCATTGATGTTTCCGGTGTTTCGCACATCATTAATTACGACATACCAGAGTTCTGCGATGACTATGTTCATCGGGTTGGTCGAACTGGCAGAATGGGCCGAGAGGGTATTGCCTACACGTTTGTTGCTCCGGAGGAAGGTACGCAACTGACTCGGATTGAAATGCGAATCGATAAACTCTTGGAAAGAAGTGAAATCGCTGGATTCTCTGCGCTCGATCCAAAACCGACTGCCTCGCTTCCCGCTCACGAACAACAATCCGGAGATGGCCAGGGTTTTGGTGATTCGGTAGGAGAAGCCCCGGCTGCTCCGAAACCAGCCCCATCACTTCTTGGAAGGAAGCGTGGTCCAAAGCGGTTCCGTAAGGCGTTATAGATCTCGGAACTGTACGGGTATAGGCAGAATGTCAGAACGGGCAGTACGGCAGCGATTACAGAGTTTGGAATTAGCAGGAGTAACGTCCTGCCAAAGACTCAGAGGCGTACTGAGGAGCAAAAAAGTTCTGCGAATGTTCGAGAACACGTGGTCGCTGCAAATAATGCCGATCAGCTGCTTCAGGTTCTTCGCGATGATGTGGCTGCGTGCCAGAAGTGCCCGCAGCTTGCATCTTCTCGCACCCAGACAGTTTTTGGTACAGGCTCAACACACGCTCGACTTTGCTTTTTTGGTGAGGCGCCAGGAGCAGATGAAGATGCGTCAGGTATTCCCTTTGTTGGTCGTGCTGGACAGCTTCTGACCAAGATCATTGAGGCCTGCACTCTTTCTCGTGAAGAGGTCTACATTCTCAATGTACTGAAATGTCGGCCGCCTGAGAATCGCCGTCCTCAGCCCGAAGAGGTGGAGAATTGTCGTTCTTTTTTTGAGCACCAGCTCGAGATAGTGCGACCAGAGTTTATCTGCTGTCTTGGTGCAAGTGCTGCTCATGCTTTGCTTGAAACAACAGATTCAATAGGGTCGCTTCGGAAAAAGTGGTTTGAATACCAAGGAAGTCGTGTCATGTGTACCTATCATCCTTCCTATCTCCTTCGGAACCCATCAGCGAAACGAGATGTCTGGGAAGATATGAAACGACTGATGGAAGCAATGGAAATACAACTGCCGGTACGCTGAGCAAGTGGCGTATGGCGGCATCACGATTGATCAAGCAATGCCTTGGTAGCCTGCTCGATTACAGACATCGCCTGTTGCTCATCAGCAGACTCCGCAATGATCCGCACAATAGGCTCAGTGTTACTCGCACGTGCCAGCAACCAACCATCAGCGAATGCAATCCGGACGCCGTCGAGCCGGCTTACGGTTGCCTCAGGGAAGGTGTTCGCAACACGTTGAAAGGATTCTTCAATATCTTGTTTGGACCAGCCAATAGGAAGCACGATTTTTGTTTTCTTGATCGTAAGAGGAGGGAAGTCTTTGATCAGGCTGGTCAGAGGTGTGAGTGTTCCGCCTTCGGCCATGCGCTCGAGAATAAGAGCCATTGCGACAAATGAGTCTCGAACCAGCCCAACACGAGGATCAATTACGCCGCCGTTCCCCTCACCTCCTAAAACAGCATTCCTCTTCAGCATCTCATCAACAACATTCGCTTCACCAACAGCTGAAAGCGTGCATGGTGAGCCATGAAGTTTTGCAAGATGCGCAGTGAGATGGCTTGTCGAGCAGTTAATGACGACCGGACCAGGTGATTTCATGAGTACGGCATCTGCTGCAAGGGCAAGCGTTAATTCTTCACCCAAATAAACCCCGTCATGACTTGCTACAGCGAGCCTGTCCGCATCGGGATCTTGAAAGAAACCAATGTCAGCCCCGGCCGCTGGTATCCGGGGCAACCAGTCAATGAGATTATCTGCGGTTGGTTCAGGTTCATGTTCAAACTGGCCGTCAGCAGGCTCTCCAACAACAGTGACTTCACAGCCAAGTGCCTCGAGGAGTGGTCGTGCCAATCGACTGCCCGCACCGTGGCCGCAGTCTATCCACACCTTTGGTTTCACCTTACGAATTGAATCGACATTAACAATGGAAAGAACCTTGTGGAGATGTGGAAGTGTACTTTCAATTGCACAAACACTCCCGTGTGTAGACTTCTTTGGGGTCTTTGGTGGGGCCCTTCGAAGAGCCTCAAATCGTAAACGCACCGCGTCGCCAGCTACAGCAGGGAGAACACGGCCGTCTGATGAGAAAAGCTTGAGTCCGTTATACGGCGCTGGATTATGGCTGGCTGATATTTGTATGCCGCCGGCTGCATTATTTTCAACAATGGCAACTCCGACTGTTGGCGTTGAAGCGACATCGCAGTCGAGCACATCTCGACCACTGGCGACAATTGCCTTGTTGATGGACTCTTTGAGTGCTGGTCCAGATTCCCGACCATCTCTTCCGATTACAACCGGCCCGGGAGGAAGGGTTTCGATGAAACTGCAGGCATATGCGGCCGCAACATCGTCAGTAAGCGATTTCCCGACGATTCCTCGGAGTCCTGAGACGCTGACAATAAGTGGTTCAGAATGCTTTGAATTCGTTGCGTAATCATTCTTCATAGGTTTTCCATTGGAAATAGCTGCATGTTTTCGAGTTGGGGAGTATAAATCTAAACAAAACCTAACGAATACCCGTGTTTCTATGGAGTAATTGATGGCGTCAATGTCTGCTGATTTAGTGACTAATTGTCTCGCACGTTTAGATGAAGCCCATCAAAATGGTGGGATTACTGACCATTCTTTGGCGACTATGCAAACCTGGTTGAGGGAACCGCGGTATGCAGAGTTTGCGGAGCAGCTTGCTGATCTCATTGTTCGTGCAAAAGCAGATAAGGAAATCTGGAAGTCACTGGACGATGCCTACTGGACAGTTATTCCCTTTGGCACTGGGGGGCGGCGCGGAAAAATGTTTCCGGTTGGATCAAATGCAATTAACGACCGCACGATTGGAGAGAGTGCCCAAGGTCTTGCTGAGTATGTCATGGCAACCAGTGGGGAAGGGAGCGATCCTAGTTGTACAATCGCATATGACACACGACACCGTTCAGAACATTTTGCCAGACTGTGTAGCGAAATTCTTTTAGCAGCAGGCTTCAAGATATTTTTTCTACGAGGATACCGCAGTACTCCAGAGCTTTCGTATGCGGTTCGATATACCAAGAGCACATGCGGCATTATGGTTACGGCGAGCCATAATCCCCCGAGTGACAATGCTGTCAAGGTGTACTGGTCAGGTGGCGTCCAAGTGTTACCACCTCATGATAAAGGCATCATTGAACGGGTTATGCATGTTGATGTAATCAGCCGATTTCCATTTGATGATGGAGTTCAAGACGGACGGGTTGTTTTCATGGAAGATGAGATTGATCCGGCTTTCGTGAGTGCTGTTTTGGAACAGGCAACAACTGGTCCTCGTGAACTTTCAGTTGTGTACACACCGCTGCATGGCGTCGGTGCTACCGCTGTTCTGCCTGTGCTGCAGGGAGCAGGTTTTCAGGATGTGAGGCTGTACGCTCCGCAAGCTGAGCCCAACGGAGACTTCCCTAACGTTCCTGGACATGTTGCGAATCCAGAAAATCCAGACGTACTCACTGGAGCAATTGAGGAAGCACGCAGTCGATCCGATGACGTCGTTATGGCAAGCGATCCAGATTGTGATCGTCTTGGTGCGGCCGCTGCAGTGGGACCGGAGAAAGATAGTAAGTGGAAAACATTCACAGGAAATCAGCTCGGTGCCTTATTGACTGAGTGGGTACTTGAAACGAAGAGCCGACAAAATGTTCTCCAGTCAACAGATACGGTTGTTACAACTCTGGTCACGAGCGGCCTCATTCGTCGCATTGGCGAAACGCATGGGGTGAACGTCATCGATGGGCTCCAGGTTGGCTTTAAATGGATTGGTCGAACGATCGATGACATTGGGCCAGAACACTTTGTTTTTGGGTGCGAAGAGTCTCACGGGTATTTAGCAGGAACACATGTCCGTGACAAAGACGCAAGTGTTGCAGCGTTACTTCTTGCTGAGCTAGCAGCAGAGCTCAAAGCACAAGGCAGGACATTGCATCAAAAACTTGATGATCTTTTCTGCACACATGGGTGTCATCTTGAACGACAGGTGGCGATCAAATTGCCGGGAGCAGCAGGAATGGATCGAATGCAGGAGATCATGACGGGCTTGCGTGCCAATCCGCCAATAGAATTGGGAGGCCTGACCGTGAGACGAACAAGAGACTACGGTCAACTGAAAGTCCATGATTCTGATCAAGGGGAGTTGTCATTTGAGGGCGAGCAGGGGAACCTCGTTATCTTTGATCTTATTGATGCTGAAAGTACAGGGAAAAAAGATTCAGAGCTTCTATTTCCTCCACTCGGCAATGCAGTCGCGGCCAGACCTTCTGGCACTGAGCCCAAAATCAAGTTTTATCTTTTCGCCGCATCTCAACCGACGTCCCCAGAAGAACTGCCGGCTGTAAAGGCTGTGTTGGAACGCCGGCTAAATCTTCTGGAAGAAGATTTACGGAGTCGAGTGGGAGTGTAAGAATAGAGATGCACTTGCCATGAGGTCGAAAGGGAAGGCATTTTGAGCCCAATCATCATCTAAGGTGGATGGCAAAAGGTATTTTCCTCATAGAATGCATGGATGAGCGATTCCTCTGATCTACATTCCGAAACATCTCCAGCAGATACCGATGGATTGTCCACGACTCCCAACTTCGCTGCAGCGGCGAAGAAGGTTCGAGACTTTCCACAGTCGGCGGGTGTCTATTTGATGAAGGACAGTGCCGGTCGAGTAATCTATGTTGGAAAGGCGAATAATTTACGAAGCCGGGCGGGGAGTTACTTTCTCAAGGCGGCAGAAGTTGATCGACGTACGGCCGATCTTGTTCGTGAAATACGAGACATTGACTATCTGGAGGCAGATAGTGAAGTGGATGCACTTCTTCTTGAGAGTCGGCTGATCAAAGATGTGCAGCCACGATTTAATTCGCTGCTCAAAGACGATAAGACGTTTCCTTATCTACAGATTACCACGCACGAAGATTTCCCTCGGATCGAATTCACGCGATCCCCCGCCTCCAAAGGCGTGAAGCTCTACGGTCCATTTCCAAGTGCAGGGAGTCTTCGTGGAGCAATCGTTGTGCTTCAGAGGATTTTCAAGTTCCGTACGTGCTCGCTCGATATCGATGCAGATGATCCCCAGTGGCGGTGGTTTCGCCCGTGCCTGCTAGCATCGATCGATCAATGTACGGCACCATGTAATCTACGGATCACAAAGGCGGATTATCGAAAAGATATCAACCGACTGAAGACATTTTTGGAGGGTGGAAAAAAACGGCTCTTGAAAGAGATGCACGCTGAAATGTTAGTGGCATCGCAAGGGCTTGAATATGAAAAGGCGGCAAGGCTTCGTGACGAAATCAGACTCCTTGAACGGCTTCATGAGCGTGGTGATCTCGAAGAGCATGTCCAACCCGAGGTGTTTCTTGTTGATCCAAAAAAAGGGCTTGCGGGCCTTGAGAAAGTTCTAGGTCTTTCGGGGACGCCACGAGTCATAGAGGGTGTTGATATCGCTCATCTGGCTGGCAATGAAACAGTTGCCAGCCTTGTTCAGTTTATTGACGGTCTTCCTTTTAAGCCAGGGTACAAGCGATACCGAATTAAAACGGTTGACGGCATCGATGACTTCAAAAGTATTCACGAAGTTGTCTTGCGAAGGTTCTCCCGACTGCTTCGAGAAGGAGCATCACTTCCGGATATATTTCTTATTGACGGTGGCAAAGGTCAACTGTCTGCTGCTCTTGATGCGTTAAATTCGTTGGGAGTCGTGCCCCCATGCATTCTGTCGATTGCCAAAAGGGAAGAAGAGATTTTCCTGCCTGGGAAATCAGAACCTTTACGTCTGTCACGAGATGCGTATTCATTACGCTTGTTGGAATATGTGCGTGATGAAGCCCATCGGTTTGCCCAGCACTACCATCATCTCCTTCGAGGCAAACGAACACTCGCCGATGACACCTGATGGATTTGATCGGTGCCAGCGGGAATAATGCGGATTGGTCGTTGTATACCGAGAGCCGAATTATTCGCCCTGCAGCCAGGAGCGGGCTGTGTCAATTTCACTTTGATCAAAGTAAGCAATTTTTGCTGTCGTAAATGGCTTACAAAACCATGCCATACCCTGCTCCCATTTCTTTTCACCAACCATGGCAACCCGCTCAATTTCTCCGAAGTGTTTCATGTCAAATTTGATATCTTCCCACAGTGCACCGACATCCCAGCCGGAAAAGTCATGCATTGAAAACAGAATCTTAACTTTCCCCTTTTTCATTTCCGATTCGATCACAGGAACAAATTCGTCATAGTCGGCACGGGTTAGTTTTCCGGTCGTAGCCACTTCGATGGTTCGGTCGTTTTGTAGATTGGTTACCTGAACAGCCATACAATTACCCCTCTTTATGGTGGTTCTGCTGGTTTTTTCGATACCGCACCAGCTGTTTGCACTAGGAATCTAGTCGTTTTTGACGCCCCGATTGGTGCGTAATAGGTGACGGATAGCTAACATTAATGCAGGTATCCGCACCATTCGATGAGTATACGTAAACTATTGCTTTGGGACTACTTAGTAAGGGAGACAGACCGTGAATCCTCATGACCTCTCGCATGCGGTGGGTAATCGTTGTAATTTTTTCCGTCAACTAAGGTCTGGGAACCGCAGAGAATTCCTACAAGTTGGTTCCTTGGGCGGCTTTGGTCTGTCATTGGGGTCCTTTCTGAGCATGCGGTCTGCTCAAGCAGATGCAAAGCAGTTCGAGCATTTTGAAGGCACAGCCAAGAGTGTTATTCATATCTGGCTTCCTGGTGGATGGTCGCAGCAGGAAACATTTGACCCCAAGCCACTCTCGCCTCTCGAGTACAGAGGGGAGATGGGAACAGTCGAGACAGCGTTGCCTGGTGTACGCTTCAATCAGCACCTCAAAAAGACGGCAAAGATCGCCGACAAAATTACAGTCATTCGTTCGATGACCCACGGTGAGGCGGCTCATCCTCGCGGTACTCACAATATGTTTACGGGGTACCGTCCTAGCCCTGCAGTTACCTATCCAAGCTTCGGTAGCGTTGTGTCTCACGAACTTGGTCCACGAGCAAACCTACCTCCATATGTCTGCTTACCGAATCTGCCAGCGCCTGATGCTGAGGCTGGATATCTGGGAAGTGCGTACGGTCCGTTCACCCTCGGTTCAGATCCAGCGAGCAATAACTTCACAGTCAGGGATCTTTCTCTGCCCGGCGGCGTTGATGCAAAGCGGTTTGAGTCACGCCGTCACCTGCGGAACGTTGTTGGTAGGCACTTTAATCGCCTTGAAGGTTCTGACAACATTACAGCTATGGACAGCTTCTATCAGCGAGCGTACGACCTGGTGAGTTCGTCTAAAGCGCAGGCAGCGTTCGATATCAATGTTGAACCAAAAGAATTACGAGACCGATACGGTCGGAATCAAGCAGGGCAGCGAATGATTCTAGCTCGAAGACTCGTCGAAGCAGGTGTTCGCTTTGTCACCATGTCATATGGCAGTTGGGATATGCATCAGAAAGTGAAGCAAGGAATCGATCGAACACTTCCACCGTTTGATCAAGCATTTGCCACCTTGATTGATGATCTCGAACAACGTGGGCTGCTCGATTCAACACTCGTTATGGTATCAAGCGAGTTTGGTCGTACGCCAAAAATTAACAAGGATTCTGGACGTGACCATTGGCCAAAAGTTTTCAGTACTGTTCTGGCTGGTGGCGGGGTAAAGAAAGGACTGATTCATGGTTCTTCTGATTCGATAGCAGCAGAGCCATTTGATAGCCCGGTCACAATCGAGGATCTTGCAACAACGGTCTACCATTGCCTCGGAATTGTCGCAGAAAAGGAACTGATGGCTCCTGGAGCGCGTCCGGTTGAGATTGTTGATGGCGGGAAGGTTCGGCACGAGCTACTCGTCTGACCCGTCACTGCTGTATGGATGTGTATTTTCTGATCCACCCCCCCCCTCCTTAAGAAAATAGTCGTGTGATGGAAAATAGGAAAAGTTGTAAGCAAGTTGTGCGAATAGCTGCAGCCACTCTTTGTAGTTTCGTGCTTCTCCCTCATGTATGCCGAGCCGCGCCAACTATTGGGAAAATTGTGCCTGCTGGTGCAACGCAAGGAAGTGAAGTTGAAGTACTTGTGTTCGGCACAAATCTGCACGACCCACAGGCTCTTTTTTTTGAAGACGGAATTGTTCAGCAGACAAGGATCGAATCCGTAAACGATAAGCAGTTGAAAGTGGTTCTGAACGTTCCGAAGGATGCCCCTTTTGGCAATCACCGCTTTCGAGTTCGCACCAAAAAAGGTCTTTCACAGCTTCGTACTTTTCGAGTGGGGCCTTTCCCGCAGGTGATTGAAGCGGAGACCGATTCGTCTCAGAAAAAGCCCTCTAATAACACAGTAGAGGAAGCGCAAGCGATTCAAGTCCCGCAGGTCGGTGGTCTGACAATTGCTGGGGTCGTGGAAAAAGAAGATGTCGACTGTTATCAGGTAGAGCTCAAAAAAGGTAATCGCCTCTCGGTTGCAGTCGACGGCGTTCGGCTCAATTACACGCCATTTGACCCTTATATCGACATTGTTGATGGTGATGGTTTTGTGCTCACCGCGAGCGATGACCATCCGTTGATGGAACAAGATGCGATTATGGCCTTCACGGCCCCCGAAGATGGAAACTTTTTTGTTCGGGTACGCGAAAGTGCCTACGGTGGCAGTTCAGCGTGCAGCTATCTTCTGCACGTTGGCCGATTTCCAACGCCATCAGTCGCACTTCCTCCGGGAGCAAATCCGGGGACTGAATTGGTAGTGAAATGGCTTGGTGATCCAGCAGGTGGATTTGAGTCAAAGATAAAAATCCCCAACACGTTTCCCCGTGCGTCCTCTGAAATAAGCCGTTTGCTCTCGGTGCATCCGCGGCGTGACGGAGTGATTGCGGCTGAAGCCGTTCCACTTCGAGTGACAAATCTTCCGGTGAGCAAGGAGACCGACTCCAATGATTCGCCCGATGGGAATCCATCGATTCCTGCCCCTGCTGCTATCTGGGGTCTCCTTGAGAAGGAGAACGATACTGACTGGATACGCATCGAAGCACCAAAAGGATCAAAATGGTCTGTCAAAGGATGGGGCAGACGCGTCGGATCACCAATTGATTTGACCCTGAATGCGTACCGAGATAATGAAAAGCACGCTCGGATAACAGGCAACGATGATTCGTCGGGGCCCGACAGCCTGATGAACGTAACAACACCAGAAGAAGGCTCATTTCTCATTCGGGTGAGTGACCACCAGAAGCGAGGAGGAGAAATGTTTGTCTGGTGGCTCGAAGTCGAGCCCATCACGCCCCTTGTTACGTTTTCAGTCCCCCCCTCACGGACAAAATCACAAGATGACCTGTTTCCACAAGTTCCGCGGGGAGGCCGAACAACGGTTGTTCTCAATGCCTCGCGACGTAATTTTAGTGGTGATATAAAGTTGCTTGCTGAAGGTCTTCCAGAAGGTGTGTCTGTGACCAGCCCACCATTTCAGAATGGTACTCCAAGTAGTTTCATCGTCTTTGAGGCTACAAAGGATGCACCGATTCAAGCCGGAATGGTCGCCTGCAAAGCGGTGGATGCTGCTGATCAGAATAAAAATCTTGGGAGACTTGAGCAAGCAACCGAGATGATTCATGGCAACCCAAATCGTACTCCGTGGAGGTACAGTCGAAGTACAAAAATGCCCGTAGCCGTGGTTGAAAAAGTTCCAGTTTCACTGGAACTCATTCAGCCTGCTGTTCCACTTGTAAAAAATGGCAAAGCAGATCTTGTGGTTCGTGTTCATAAAGACGAAGGATTTAAAGGCAAGGTTCGGTTATTCTTTCCGTTTAAGCCGCCTGGAATTGGTGCTGCATCTGGCGTCGACGTGCCCGCTGACAAAACTGAAGTGGTGTATCCGATTAACGCAAGCGATAAGGCTCCGATTCAGGAGTGGGATGTTGTTGTGTCTGCGACGGTGACATTTCAGGGAGAAGATGCGAAGGGTCGTCCGACAATACGAATCTCATCAAAGCCGATAAAGCTCACCGTGGCTGAGCCATTTGTTCAAGTGGCGTTAGATAAGGGAATGGCAGAGCAGGGACAGAACACGACCTTCACCGGTACAGTAACCGTCCCAACAGCCTTTGCAGGTGAAGCGAAGGCTGTCCTGCTGGGACTTCCAGCTAAAACAACGTCTGAACCCCTTGTGATTACAGCAGAGAGTAAAGAGGTTGAGTTTTCAGTCACCGTCGCCGCCGATGCTCCAGCTGGTAGGCATGCAAATATTGTCTGTGAAGTGCATGTTCCTCAAGAGGGGCATCAGATTGTCCATCGCATGGCTGCGACTGAATTTCGAATCGATAAGCCACTACCAGCGAAAGTATCAGCTGCTCCAAAGCCGGAGCCACCAAAGCCACAACAACAGAAGAAGAAAATTTCACGTCGTGAGCAATTAAGAATTCAGGCACGGGCGGTTTCACAGTCTGGTCCAGCGAAAGAATCCAAAGGAGCCGCTCAGTGAACGATGAAGCTGGAGCATTTACATACTCGATGAGACACCGTATTTTTTGGAAGTGCATCGGATCATTACTTTGCTGCCTTGCTACAACTTCTTTGTCGGCTCAAGAAAAAGCAGTCAAGGAAATAAAGGTTTTCCCACCCGCAGTACGGCTCGATTCAGCACGAGATTTTCAGACAATTATTGTTCAGGCTACGCGTGAAGATAGTGTGACGGAAGACGTCACGAGTTCCGCCAAGATGGCTTTTAAAAATCCGGAATGTGCCACGCTTGAACGAATTGATGGTGATGCCGGCATTTCCATTCGACTTTCTCCGAAGCAGGATGGCGATACTGTGCTGGTGATTACATATGGTGAGCATCAAGCTGAACTTCCAGTCAGCGTTCAATCGGCAGCAAAGGAACCTCCGTTGTCTTTTCGTTTGGACGTCATGCCCGTATTTGCCCGTGCAGGGTGCAATATGGGAAGTTGCCATGGGGCAGCTCGCGGGAAGGACGGATTTCGACTTTCCTTATTCGGTTTCGACCCGGCTGGCGATTACCACCGATTGACGCGTGAAATGCCCGGGCGGCGAATTAATCTTGGGAATCCTGAGGGGAGTCTGGTCGTTCAGAAAGCGGTAGGCGCGGTTGCTCATACAGGTGGCAAGCGTTTCGAGAAAGATAGCGAACTTGCAGATCGTCTCATTCGTTGGATTACAGCAGGGGCACAGGACGATCCAAATGCTGGTAAAGATATTCCAAAATTACAGGCGGTCGATCTGTACCCACCCACAACTCTTCTTGAAGGTGAGCAAGCTACCCAGCAATTGGTTGCTGTTGCCCGATTCTCAGATGGTACTGATAGAGATGTAACAGATCTTGTCTGGTATGGATCAAATAATGATTCATCTGTAGGCATCACGTCATCTGGGAATGCTGCTAGTGGCCAGCGAGGAGAGTCGTTTGTTATGGCCCGATACGACACCATAACGGTCGGCGTTCCAGTTGTGGTTATTCCAAAGAATCTCATCTTCCAGTATCCCGAATCAGAGGGAAACACCTGGGTTGATGACCTCGTGGATACAAAGCTCAAGAGCCTTCGTATCGCACCCTCCAAAGTTTGTAGCGATGAAACTTTTTTGCGTCGAGTTAGTATTGATCTTGTTGGGCTTCTTCCTACCCAAGAAGAAAGGGACGCCTTTCTTGCGGACAAATCCCCGCAAAAAAGATCAGAGTACATCGAACACTTGCTTGGTCGAAAAGAGTTTGTTGATCTTTGGGTGATGAAATGGGCAGAAATCCTGCAGATTCGCTCGATCAATAACATTGTGGATAAGAAGGGTGCCTTGCTGTATCACCAATGGCTTGATCGTCGCATCGCCTCAAACCAGCCAGTTGATCAAATGGTGCGGGACTTGGTAACGGCTTCTGGTGGTACCTTTGAAAATCCTCCCACAAATTATTATCAGGCTGAAAGAAATACCCTGAAGTTGACCGAAAATGTTGCACAGGCCTTCTTGGGAATGCGGATTCAATGCGCGCAGTGTCATAATCATCCATTTGATCGATGGACAATGGATGACTACTACGGGTTCGCAGCCTTCTTTGCCCAAATCGGAAGAAAGCGGGCAGATGATCCACGGGAGACCATTATCTACAACTCTGGTGGCGGTGGGATGAAGCATCCTGTGTCTGGCCAGACGGTGGCACCAAAATATTTAGGAGGAGGTGAAGCAGAGGTCACGAATCGAGACAGGCGAGAAGCTGTTGCAGAGTGGCTGGTATCACCCGAAAATCCATTTTTTGCAAAGCGTATTGCCAACCTTGTGTGGACTCATTTTCTTGGCAGAGGCATTGTTCATGAGCCAGATGACTTCCGTGTAAGCAATCCACCGGTGAATGGCCCGTTGCTTGATGCTCTGGCAAGTCATCTCGTGAAGTCGAAGTGGGACTTTAGAGAACTTGTCAGGGAGATTGTAAATTCAAAGACATATCAGCGAGCATGCGACACAAACGATACAAATGTGCTCGACAACTCAAATTTTTCACATTCGGCCGTGCGACGAATTCGGGCAGAGGTGCTTCTCGATATTCTCGCTCAGGTAACCGAAACAAAAAACAAGTTCCCGGGTCTTCCTGAAGGAGCACGAGCGGTTCAGGTAGCCGATGGTCGTACATCAACGTATTTTCTAACCACTTTCGGAAGGGCGACTCGGGAAGAGGTCTGTTCCTGTGCAGTGAGTATGGATCCAAGTCTTTCGCAGGCACTCCATCTGCTTAATGGAGATGTTGGGAATCAAAGAATTCAGCAGGGTGGCGTCATTGATCGTTGGATTAAAGAAGGGCGACCCGACACTGAAATCATTGATGAACTCTTTATTCGATGCTACGGAAGATTTCCTCAGGAGCGAGAGCGTGTCGAGACACTCGTAGCCGTTCAGGCCGGTGCAGGACGTAAGCAGGCCCTCGAAGATGTTTTCTGGGCACTCTTAAATTCACCTGAATTTATATTTAACCATTAGTTGCTCAAACCCTGGTCTCATTTCACGCTGAGCCACGTTTTGAGAATGTAAGTCAATGAATAGAATTTTCAATCTGATGAAAAGAAATGACCGGCGAGGATTGCCGTACTCACGTACGTGGCAGTTTCTGAATGCTGTGCTCTGTGCATTTCTTTTTTTGATATCAACAGCAATGGCGGAGGACAAGCCTCCGACGTACGAAGATCATGTCTTGCCAGTTTTTCGTGAGAAGTGTTGTAGTTGTCACAATGCAGATCGGAAGGCCGGTGGGCTAGATTTGACGAGCTACCAGCAAATGATGGCCGGCGGTAATTCGGGTGATGTCGTTGCTGGTGGAGATGCTGATGGATCCTATCTATGGCAGGTTGTCAGTCATGAATCAGAGCCAACGATGCCACCCGATGCCGACCGTATTCCTGATGCGATGTTGAAGGTGATAAAAGAATGGATAGCTGGGGGAATAATTGAGCGGGATGGGGCAAAGCCTGTTGCTCAGAAGGCAAGTTCTTCGCTCGCTCTTGATTCAGGCTCAATTGTGAAGCCTAGCGGCCCACCGATTATGCCACCTCGCTTGTCACTCGAGCCATGTTTCCACGGACTGCGGCCAACAACAATTCGGTCGATCGACGCCTCGCCTCATGGTGATCTTGTGGCAGTTGGAAGTAGCCAGCAAGTTTTATTGTTTCAGCCACGAACACGTGAATGTATTGGTGTGCTGCCTTTTCCTGAGGGCGAGTGTACGAACCTTCGTTTTTCTCGGAGTGCAAAACTTCTTCTTTCGGGAGGAGGTATTGCGGCCAAAAGTGGTCGCGTAGTGATTTGGGACGTAGCCAGTGCTCAACGAGTAATGGAACTCGGTGATGAGTTTGACGAGGTATTGGCTGCGGACCTGTCTGCTGATCAACGTCTGGTCGCTTTGGGAGGGTCGGCGAAGGTTGTACGTCTTCTTCAGACATCAAATGGTGCTGTCGAAAGTGAAATAACGAAACACACGGACTGGATAACCAGTGTGGCTTTTTCTCCTGACAGCGTGCTACTTGCGACAGGTGATCGGGCAGGTAATCTTTTTTTATGGGAGTCTTTTGGTGCCCGTCATTGGGGCGATCTCAAAGGTCAAAAAGCTGGTGTCACTGCGATTGACTGGCGAGCAGACGGGATTGTACTTGCAACAGCGTCCGAAGACGGCACGATTCATCTTTGGGAAGCCGATGCTGCTAAGAAGTTGAAGTCCTGGTCTGCCCATGGTGGTGGAACAACCGATGTAAGGTGGCTCAACGATGGGCGGCTTGTATCAACGGGTCGCGACCGGAAAGTAAAAGTATGGAAAGCTGATGGTAGCCTCGAGAAGGAATTAGGAACTCTTTCGGATATTGGCACAAAAGTAGCAGTCACCTCAGGGAGCCCTCTCGTGCTTGCCGGAGACTGGTCGGGTCAAATCACAGTTTATGACGTTGCTAAACCAGCACAGCTAGGCGTACTTGATTCCAATCCAGAGCCACTTTTGCAACGCGTAGATCGTGCTAAGAAAGCAACTGTTGCTTCAAAAAAGAAAGAGCAGGAGGCTCTTCTAGAAAAAGAAAAGGCAGTAACGACCGAGGCGGGTCTTGTCTCCCAGCTCGCCGCAGCCAATAAAAGTCTTGGTATTACAGGTGGCGAAGAGAAAAATAAGAAGGCTCTGGCAGAGGCAGCTGTTGCTGGAGTGAAGACAGCGGAGTCTCAACTTCTTGTAGCAAAAACAAAGGCTAGGAAGGCAAGTGAGATCGTCTCATCTCTTAAGAAGACAGTAGATGATACGAACGAAACATCAGAAAAAGAGGTTGCCGGAAAGATCCTGACTGCCGCAAAGAAGACATTAATGGAAACTCAGGCATTCGTTGTACGTGCTGAACAGGAGCTTCAGGAATCACGAGAGATAAATGCTTCTGCTCTAAGAGAACAGAAGGCTGCAGAGAAAAAACGTGCTGATGTAAATTCACAAGTTAAACAACTCAATGAGCAGGTGGAGAATGCAGTATCCAAACGAAAAACGCTCAGTGAAAAACATGCCAGCCTTGCGGGGGAATATAAGGCGTGTGAGAAAAGTCTGAAAAAGTGGCAAGATGAACTTGCTTTTTCACAGAACACTGGTCGTGCATCCGAGTGAAATAAAGCCGATCCGAAGTATTTCGGATTCGAGCTAGTGTTCTGTTTTCAAACAGCAGGCGTTTTTAATGAGATATCCTGCACATACAGGCTATCGAAATGCCTACCATTTCTCCTTGAAAAACGTGCGTACGTGCTGAAAACCATGCCACCCTTTTCAGTGTCAGTCGATCTGTTGCTAGAGGCCATCACTCGTTCAAGCTGATTCCATGCCTAAAAAAACGAACCAGCCCAGACATGCAATCCAGGCTGATTCGTGCAGGTGTCGGTACTACCGAAGTAGCTTAGTTGGTCTGCGGTGCCGGTTTTTGCTCCGCTGGAACATCGCCACGAAGCACTCCTTTGATTGGAGCTCTTGATGGGTCTTGTTCCATTTTCTTAATAAGTGCAAGGCCAGAAATCATAATTTCCCTATGAGCTTTTTCATGATCCGTGAGGTTCTCATTCGCCGAGAGTCGACCCACATACGCTGAAATCTCATTTGTGCCAGATTCAAACTCTTTCATGTTTTCTTCAATGATGGTCTCGATCATCTTTCGGAGATTCGGAGCAATTTTACCTACCGCTGCTTCGAGTTCACCTTCTTTTGATAGATCAAGTTTTTTTTCCTTGGCTTGAGCGATGACATCATTAAACCCTTCATGGATGACATCGTAGGCCTTCTTTTCAATTTCTTGGAATTCTCTGTCAAAGAAACTAGCAAGGAAGGAGTCAGCCTGATCAAGCGCTTCTGGTAGAGCGTCGAGAATCATTTTTTCACTTCGGTCGACAACCATTGGTGCTTGAGCTTTGAGTGACTCAGTAAGTTTTGCAGGTGCTTGTTGGAGCCGAGGCTCGACTTGATCGGCAATGAGTTGAACCAAGGTAGGTGCCTCAGCCGCAATTGCGATGGTCGTAGATAGAAAACGAAGGTAGAAGAACACTCCAACAAGAAGACATGCCATGACAACAACAGTAAGCGTTGCACGGCTTTTAGCCTTTGCGGCATTCTTGGCCACACGATTCTCTAGGGCCTGTAAGCGGTTCTCAACAGTAGCTAAATCTGGGTTAGACATTGCTCGAAATCTCCATGATATAAATTGGGTTAATAGATGAATGTGTGAAGCTAAACGCTCTCAGTTCTATAGGTCATCGCTTGTACTGAAGGGTGAATCTGTTTTAAGAACCGACATGGTAGGCGCGACAGTGCGATCAACAATAAGTAAAATGTTGTGCATGAATCGTTGCTGAAGCAGTTCTTCGTTCATATTCATTGCCGCATCCACTGGAAGCGCGTCAAGCAATTTACTGATACGTTCGACTTCGACGTTCGTCAAAGTCTGTATTTGTTTCTGAAGTTTTTCGCTCTCAATCGCCATCCCTTCGACGGTGATATCAGAAAGTCTTTTGACGTTTTCAGGCGTGAGGCTAGGAATTTCAGCTTTGACATCAGCGGCGACTTTATCAGTAACTCTCTGCAGGCTTTCATTTGCCTTTTCCTGCAACATTACAGGCATGCGATCAGCCAGTGATTTTGCCTCTTCTGTAATCATGGCCTGAAGCTTAGGACGAAGCGTCTTGAGGCGTTCCAGTGCTAATTCACGATATGTTGGAACAGCCTTCATAGCGGCTTTTGTAAACTTGTCTTGGAGAGTCGGGAGTAGCTCATCAGCCTTTGCCTGCAAGGCGGCTTGGAGTGTCTCTTCATTGATTTGCGTTTTTAATGTTTGGAAGAGATTGATTCCAAAGAAACCAATCATCGCCAGAAGTAATAAGGAGCCAATCAAGACTGTTGTTCGGCCAGAACTTTGAGATCGACTAATACTGTCCAGATTTTTTTCGAGGTGATCGATTGCCTGGGAAAGCTCTTCAAGATTCTTTGGCGTGTCAGAAGGTTGACTATCAGTCATTTGCCTGCCCTTTTAGAATTGAGGATGCGTTAGGATAGTTTGAAAGCGAAACGGTGTAGAAGAAGGAGTTAACTTCAAATGAGTAGCAAGTAAGTTAGTTCCCTTTGCGCAGAAGACTAATGGCCTTCCGTTAGGCTGATGTTAGGATAAATAAGTCCAGTAGCCTAACTTCCCCCACCCCGTTCTTAGTTTTCTACTTTTAGTAGTTTTCAATGTCAAATAGCCCCCCCGAAGATACTGCTGTTTCGGTAAAAACCGGCCAGTTTTTTGTTTCACGGCTCACGCCGTTACAACCGGGAGCTCTTGGCATTGTTGGCATTTCTGGAGACAGAGCATGCCCGATTCTCAATGCTTATTTTCATGCATTTAAAAGCACTTCGATCGAATCGTTAGCCATTGGTTGTATTGTAGTTGGCCATTGGCATCACGAACTTGTGACCAATGGGGAAGGTGTTCATTCATCTGAGGGGGAGTGCAGTCGGACTCAGGAGAGTCAGGAATGTGTTGTCTTGGTTCGCACAGGAATTCAAAGATGGGAAATCCATACTCATGGTGGCATGGCCGTTGTTCAGTCTTTTCTTGAGATTTTTGCATCAGCAGGGGCTAGTGTAGTCTCATGGGATAAATGGCTTGCTTGCATGCAAAAAGACACACGGGACACCACCGTCCGGAAACAGCTTGCTCAAGTCGATGGATCTTATGAAGCTCAAATTCTTGCGAGGCAGCTTGCGGGTGCCTTTGAAAAAGATATCAAGCGAGTTCAGCAAGCACTTGAGGCAACTCCAAGATGCCCGAACCAACTCGTCCTGGCAAAGTCAGTCATCAACCGTTTGGAACACGCTGCCCGAATTGGTTTACGCTTGACCAAACCCTGGCGTGTCATTTTGTTGGGACCTGTTAATGCTGGGAAAAGCAGTCTGGTAAATGCGCTCGCTGGATATGATCGAAGCATTGTTTCCCGCCATGCGGGCACAACACGTGACGTTCTGGAGACACGAGTTGTGATTGATGGGTGGTCAGTTGATCTTATTGACACAGCAGGTCTCCACCTGGCCGACAATCAAAAGCGAGAAATTGATGAAATTGAAAAAAAGGGGATAGGTCGAGCTGCAGTGGAAGCGTCGAATGCGGATCTCATAGTGTATGTTCAATCATTAGACCAGTCGGTAGTGGACGGTTTCACAGCGGCACAATTGAGCGATGATCTTCTGCTAGGCGATGATCTTCCGCCATATATCAGCGTTGGTACAAAGTCAGATCTATGTGGCAACAAGCAGTTGTACGGCCAGTCTCTCTCGAAGCCATTGGTTCCAACATCTGCTCGTACTGGCCAAGGAATAGAGCGTCTTAGACAAGTCGTACTTGAAACACTTGTCCCTGAAATAAGAGATCAGCCAGATTGTTTTCTGGAAGGTGTTCCAGTATCACCAGAAGATGTTGATGTCGTGAGGAAACTTCACCAACAAGTAGAGGGTTACTCACGAGATTTGTGATTACGCACCAAAAGTTTTATCGGCACCTCAGTGAATGGGGCATTTTTTCTGAGTGAGGAAAGAAGATACCTTTTGTAAGGTGCAGTGAGGCTTTCGGGGGAGCTTGTCGAAAGGACAATAGTTGGTGGAGCAGTATCTACCTGCGTTGCGAAATAGATGCGTACAGGCCGGCCTCGGCGATCGGCAGGTGGTCGGGTGGCTTGAGTGGCGGCATGAATGATTGTATTCAGCGCCGCTGTTGGGACTCGAGCCTGACTTTGGCGAAAGAGTCGTTGCGTCGTATCGATTGCTGCTTTGACATTACGTCCGGTTGTGGCGGTCACAAATGCAATAGGAGCCCACGGCATCGTACGGAAAGTGTCACGAAGGTATTGCGCCCACTCGCTTCTTTCTACATCTCCAGCGTATAGGTCCCACTTATTCACGACGAGAAGAACCGGTTTCTGCTGATCGACAATGAGATCAACGAGTTGTTTGTCAACTTTCCCCACAGGCTCTGTCGCATCGAAAAGCATGAGAACTACATCAGCGCGGCGAATACTTCTTTCAGCGCGGTGGGTTGAGTAAAAATCGATATCACTTTTGCGACTTTTTGTTCTTCGAAGTCCGGGTGTGTCAATTGCAAGAAAAGAGTGTCCATCTACTTCAAAACGAACATCGATACTGTCACGTGTAGTCCCTGCAACAGGACTGGCAATTACTCGTTCTTCTTTTGCAAGAGCATTGACAAACGTACTCTTTCCAACATTTCTGCGGCCAACAATTGCCACCTTCATTTCTGGTAGGGCTGTTGTGGTCGGGTCATTATCTTCTGTGGTCGCCGGCAGAAGTGTTGTAATAGCTTCAACTAATTCATCACGGTGACGGTTCTGTTTTGTACTTGTGACAATTGGTGAACCAAAGCCGAGTTCATCAAAGTCATGACCTAAGACATCATATTTTTCATCATCAGACTTATTTGCTACCAGAAGAACATTGGCGCCTGACTGTCGCAGGCGTAAAGCCACTTCTCCATCTGCTGGAACACGACCAGTTCGGATGTCAACTACGAAAACCACTACTCCAGCAGTAGCTAAGCCAGCTTCTATCTGCATGTCGATTTGCTCAGTCAATCCATCTGGATCGTCAAAGCCCATGCCACCGGTGTCTATGAGATCAATTATCTTTTCGCCACATTCAATCCTTTGCGTGAGGCGGTCTCGAGTAACACCTGCAGTAGGGTCTTCAATTGCGATTCGCCGCTGAGAAAGCCAGTTGAAAATGCTTGATTTTCCAACGTTTGGCCTACCGACGATAACGACCTGCTGAGTAGAGGAGGACATGCTGTGAGTATTCGCAGGGATGATTGATTTTTCAAGGACGGCTAGGGACAGTCGCGAAGTACGTCTGCGACTGTTTGTGTATTTACGTTTCTAATAATACCACGCTCGGTGATTATCGCTGTGATGAGTTGAGCTGGTGTAACGTCGAAGGCCGGATTATAGCCACGAGCTGCTGCTGGAGTTGATTGAAAGCCAAACGGCTGAAGGATTTCATCTTCATCGCGTTCTTCGATCGGTATTTTATCTCCGGTTTGAAGGGCGAGATCAAATGTACTCGATGGGGCTGCAACAAAGAATGGAACATTGTGAGCCTTGGCTAATAGAGCGAGGCCGTATGTCCCAATTTTATTTGCGGTATCTCCATTTGCCGTAATCCGATCAGCTCCAACAATACAGCAGCCTATGTGCTTCGTTTTCAAAAGGTGCGCGGCAGCTGCATCTGCAAGCACGGTTACGGGTATTTTTCGTTGAATGAGTTCCCAGGCTGTAAGTCGAGCACCTTGCAGCAAAGGCCTGGTTTCGTCGGCGAATACGTGAAAGCGACGGCCTTGTTCCCAAGCAGTTACAATCACTCCAAGTGCAGTGCCAATGCCACCTGTTGCCAAAGCTCCTGTGTTGCAATGAGTCAGAATGTCGCCATCGGGAAGAATTGAAGCACCATAGTCACCAATTTTTTCACAGAGATGCTGGTCTTCTTTCTGAATCCGCTTCGCTTCAGCAAGAACATCCTTTGATAATTTTGAAAAATCGGGATTTTCACCTGCATTTAGAATGAGACGTTCAATTCGTTGGATCGCCCAGCGGAGGTTTACAGCGGTCGGCCTCGACGTTGCAAGATCCTCTGCGCGTTGTTGAATGTATGCGATCTTTTTCTTGCTTGACTCCTCAAGGAGTACGGCTTGATGAACTGCCAGTACCATTCCATAGGCACCGGCAATACCAATTGCAGGTGCACCTCGCACCCTCAACATTTTAATCGACTCAACTACCGCCGGAACGTCTTTGCAGACAATATTTTTGATCTGGGTTGGAAGTTTGGTCTGGTCGAGAATTTCAAGATGGCCGCTACTGTCACCCTGCCAGCAGACAGCATTAATTTCATTTGAAAGGCTTGTATTCATTGTGATTGAATTGATCTGTTACTAAGTGCCGAGGATGGATTCTCGCTGGAAAAGATACTGTACTAGAATGATACAGTAGCAGCGTTACTTATTTGTCGGAGAATGGATTGGGGCTGCAGGGGAGATGGAATGATTTTGCTACGGCCGGCTGTATAAGTTTGCCATCAAAGATATTGACGGCCGTTTGAATCGCCCTGCTCGTATGTGCTGCGGCCGTGAGCCCTTGGTTGGCAAGTGTGAGAACGTAGGGGAGCGTAGCGTTACACAAGGCATATGTGCTTGTCCGTCCGACAGCCCCAGGCATATTTGTCACACAATAGTGAACTACATTATCAACAACAAATGTCGGCTCGGCATGTGATGTTGGCCGGCTCGTGGCAATACAGCCACCTTGGTCAATTGCAACATCGATGATAACAGACCCAGGTTTCATAAGACGCAAATCATTGCGTTCAATGAGGTGCGGTGCACGGGCGCCAGGGATCAGCACACTACCGATTACGAGATCAGCACGGCCAAGCCATTCTCGGATGGTATGACGATCAGAATACAGGCAATCAATATTTGGCGGTGTGACGTCATCAAGATAGCGAAGCCGTTCAAGGTTTGTATCTAGGAGACCAATGTTTGCGCCAAAACCCGCTGCTACTTTTGCCGCGTTGGCCCCAACGGTACCTGCTCCAAGGACAAGAACATTAGCAGGCGGTACTCCCGGAACACCACCGAGCAGAATGCCCCGTCCCATTTGGGGTTTCTCAAGGTACTTTGCACCTTCCTGAATACTCATTCTTCCAGCCACTTCGCTCATCGGTTTTAGCAGTGGTAACGCTCCCTGTTCGTCACGAAGTGTTTCGTATGCGACGGCAGTGGCTCCTGTCTCGATGAAACGTTCTGTTAATTCCTGGTCCGCAGCGAAATGAAAGTACGTGAATACAATCTGCTGAGGCCGAATGAGTGATATTTCTTTTGGTTGGGGTTCTTTGACTTTGACAATGAGATCAGATGAGCCGAAAACTTCATCCGCGGTGTCAACGATAGTCGCACCGCACTCTTCGTATGCACTGTCAGACAGTCCAGATCCACTCCCAGCTGTCTTTTGTAGCGTCACAGTGTGGCCGGCCCGCACCAACTCTTCGACCCCAACAGGAAGAATCGCGACGCGATATTCGTCCTTCTTCGTTTCCTTTGGGATACCAATTTTCATGCGTTGTGCCTCCGTAACTTAGGAGGTCATTTTCTTCGCAAGCTTATAGGTCGCTGGCATGGGCAACGAATAGTTGCCATCTTTATCCGGAACGACAGGAGGAGTTGACTCCCACGTCAGGTTATCAGGCATCAGATTGTAATCAGCAGCCAAGAGCTTCTCATATTCCTGTGGCTTGCCACTGTACGTTGCCGTTCGACCAAGAACTGCGGAAAAGGTTGAGGTTGCCCCATAGTAGGCGTTGTTGAGTGGCGTGTCATTACGAATGGCGGCTTGGAGTTCGTTGTGTTCAACCTGATACGGGTTCGTGGAGCCACCGGCATCTTTACTCTTTGACTTGGTCGGTCCTTCGTATTTCCAAAGAACTTTCCCGGAATAATCTGTTATTTCACCAATTTTTACAAATCCCTTTGTTCCCTGGAATTCTTCATTCACGCGGTTCTGGCCTCCTGGGAATTGTCGACATTGGCTGGCAATGCGAACGCCATTGGGATAGCTGAAATTCACAGCATGGTGATCGTAAATCTCACTTGGCTGTCCAACCACTCTGTTCTGTTTTCCTCCAACCCCATAGGCCGATTCAGGAAGCATGTCGAGGAACCAGTTTGCAACGTCAATGTTATGAACATGCTGTTCGCAAATGTGGTCACCACAGAGCCAATTGAAGTGATACCAGTTATGAACCTGAAATTGCATTTCATTCATGTCGGCTTCTCGTTTTCTGTACCAGATGCCGCTACCGTTCCAGTAAACTTGGCCACCGATGATATCACCGACCATGCCATCACGAACGCGTTTGATTGTTTCCCGATAGCTGGCCTGATAGTGACGCTGCAGTCCAACAACGACCTTTCGGTTCATTTCATCAGCCTTCTTTGCAACCTCGAGCACAAGACGAGCTCCGGCACTGTCAACACAAACGGGCTTTTCCATGAACACATGTTTGCCTGCGTTGATAGCGGCTTCGAAGTGGTACGGACGAAAGCCAGGAGGAGTAGCAAGAATGACAAGATCACAATGATCAAGAACCTTCTTGTACGCATCAAGGCCATGGAACTGCCGTTCTTTCGGGAGATCGACTTTGTCTTTCATTTTCTCCACAGCTCGAAGCGTCCGGCTAATATTGCTTTCGAAGGCATCCGCAACAGCAGTCACTTTGATATTTGAACCATCGACGCTCAGAGCCTGTGTTAAGGCTCCAGTGCCTCGTCCGCCGCAACCAACGAGACCTATTCGAATAACTTCTGTGGACTGAGTTTGGGCATGTACTCCTCGCATCGAAGCAAGCGCTCCGCCAGCAACAGTGGCAATCTTTACGGCATTGCGTCTGGAAAAACGCGGACTATCAGAGTTTGGTGCGCTGCTGGACATGGTCGTCTCCTGCGAGGATATTTGACTTGGGAAAATTCGTTTTAAGGCAATTCAAAATAAAATGTCATGAACAGCCGAGGCTTACAGCCCCGACCGCAAGATTCGTAACAAAGATACCGGCTTGCCAGCCACTTGCACAGGTGGCAGCCAAACATCCCTAGTATGCAGGGATTGAAGAATCAATTTCATTCCTCCACGCTTCAATGCCGCCCTTGAGACTCTGGGCATTGTCGAAGCCGTGTTCTCGTAGCCATTTCGCGACGCGGAGGCTCCGGACTCCGTGGTGGCAGTGCACAACGAGACGTTTCTGCTTCCAAGGCTCTAATTCATCCAATCTACCTGAGATTTCCTGCATTGGGATGAGCTTGGATTGAGCAATTTTTGCTATCGAATATTCTTCTTCTGTTCGGCAGTCAAGCAAGAGGCAATCAGCCTGTTTTGAAGTATCAAGCAGTGTTGAGGCGTCGCTTGGAATAATTTCTGTTGGTAATGTCATGGTTGAAAGTTTATCGAAATAAGGATCGTCACGGCTAGTAGGTGCTGTTGATTGTACGCTCAATGTATCCACAATGGTGAGAATAAACTGAAAGGTCGAGCTACAAGATGCCACTCAGTCACATTGATCCTATTGCTGCCCGTATGTTTGCTGTCGAGGTTGTAGAGAAACTTCGACAGCAAGGATATGAAGCAGTGTGGGCTGGGGGATGTGTTCGTGATCAGTTATTAGATCGAGTCCCGATGGATTATGACGTTGCAACGTCTGCCCACCCGGATAGCGTCAGAGAACTTTTTGGTCGTAGGCACACGATCGCTATCGGAGCTGCATTTGGAGTGATCACAGTAATCGGCTCGAAAGCATCTGGGAATGTAGAGGTTGCGACATACCGTTCCGATGCCGAGTACGTCGATGGGCGTCGTCCGGTAGGAGTCACTTTCTGCAACGCGCAGGAAGATGCTCTCCGCCGCGATTTTACAATCAACGGCCTCTTCTTTGATCCGGTCGAAGGAGTTGTTATCGACTATGTGGGAGGGCAGCAGGATTTGCACGAAGGAATTATTCGTGCTATCGGTGACCCAGGCATGAGATTTGGAGAGGATCATCTCCGAATGTTACGGGCTATACGCTTTTCAGCAAACTTTGAATTTCCATTGGAATCTCAGACTCGGGATGCCATCGACCGGTTAGCACATCAACTTGCATTAGTCAGCCCAGAACGGTTGGCTGCGGAGCTTCGGTTGATGTTTTCACGGGTGGGCCGTGGGCAGGCGTTACGGCTTCTGGTAGGCACTAGCCTTGTGAATCCATTATTCGGTGGCCAATTGAACAAAACGGAGTCTTTCTGGTCGAGTGCGTCGGATGCCCTTGATGCCCTTTGTGAACCGAGTCTGCCATTGGCCATGGCAATTCTTTGCCGTGAGGAGCCTGAATCAGTTGTTGCGATATGTAATCATCTCCGACTGTCAAATTATGAACGAAGGCTCGCAGTTTGGTTAGTCAAGGCACTTTCTGTTTTTCGTTCAAAGGATGTTGTGTCTGATTACGCACGTGCCCCATGGTCTCTGCTTCAGCCATGGCTTGCCCACGAATGGCGATTTCATTTAGCTGATCTCATGGTATCTCTTGCCACTAGTAATTACTTTCCATCAGAAAATGTGTCATGGGTTAGTAATCAGGTCCAGCGGACTGACGCCGAACTCAATCCTTCCCACCTGCTCCGCGGTAATGATTTGCTGCAAATTGGTGTTCCATCAGGACCAATTGTTGGACATCTTTTGCATCAATTGCGATCGTTGCAACTTGATGAAAAAATCACGTCACGCGAGGCCGCTGTTGAGTGGGTGGAGCAACAGTGCGTCAATGAGTAACACCGTGGCATACTAATTCAATAGTCATCGCGGTGGCTCATGCGGATCAGGTAGATCAGAGAGGGAACGGAGTTGGAAAACTTCTAGGAATCGTGGCGTTGTACGATAGCACGGTATCTCTTCTTCACAATCGTCTTGATCGCGTGGAAGTTTGACTAGTTCGAGCAAACCACGCCGCACCAGTTGTCGCATAACCGCTGGAGTGGCATCACATCCGAGTCGTGTCAAATCGTCTCGAGCCACTGGTTGGTTCCAAGCAACAACAGCCAATGCATCAAGTGCTCCTGCATCAAGTCGTACGCGACGGGTTTTGGCCTCGAGGACGGCACCGTATTGACGAAACTCTTTTCGGAGTCGAAGCAGCCAGCCTGTTCCCTCAGACACAACCTCATACGGGCACCCATTCGTTTCGTAGTGGTGAGCAAGATCTCGAGCAAATTCATCAATTTCTGTTGAACGAACTCCCCGCATAAGGCTCGCGACTCTTTCACTTGAGAGTGGTTGCCCCTCGGGTAAACCAACAAACAGAAGAGCTTCAAGAATCGATTGCGGGTTCACACGGCATGGTGGTGTGTGCGGTGCATCGACATCGCTTCCCAATTCGTCAAGATCTGGCGACGTGTCGACCTCGACGACTTCTTGACTGCCTTTTGTTGCCGTCTCATACGGGTCCTGCTCGCCCATCATGGCGGCAAAAGCCTGTGCCAGCCGATCTATCGACAGGCCCCCTTCGGCTGGAGGTCCGTCAAATCCACCCGGCGTTTTTTTTGCCTTCCGTGGCTCATCTGTCACGAGTTAAATTCCTATTCTTTTCGGCACTCTTTGAGTGAGTGAGCGAATGAGTCCGTAACCCGTCAGGGTCAGGTCTGATCACTTCCAGCGTCTGTCGACGTTGGTTTTCATGAATTTCAGCGCATCGCTGGCTAGTTGTTCCTCGGTTGAGTACATCTTCCGCCAAATTTTTGTAGCTGCAACAATAGCTGGAAGTGCCAGACCAAACGCCTCAACGACCATCCAGCCATCCCAGTTCGTTTTCTTGATGGCGTCAAACGTTTCATCCCATGCAACATGTCCTTGTCCTGGAGTGCTTCGATCATTTTCTGAAATATGAACGATTTTTGTCCAAGGCATTGCAGCATCGATAGCATCTGTCAGATTTTTTTCTTCAATATTCGCATGAAACGTGTCGTACATCATTCTGACATTTGGATGATCAACTTCGCCAACAAAAGAAACGGTTTGAGCGACGCTCGTAAGGAAATAGTTTTCAAATCGATTGAGATATTCAACAACAATCGTGACATCGGCAGTGGAGGCATACTCGGCAACCTGCCGCATTGTTTCAGCTCCCCACTTTATTTCGTCGTCTGTGGGTCCACATCCTGAGAACTCACCAAGAGCAGAGTGAGTTGGCCCAGCCAGGAGTTTCACACCGGAAGCATGGCAACAGTCGATGGTTTTTTTCATCGCATCAACTGCTGCAGATCGTACGCTCGCGGATGGACTTATTGGATTGTCTTCAGCCCCCCGAATGGTGACAGCGGTTCGCTCCAAGCCAATGTCATCCAGTTTTTTTCCCCATTCTTCATAGAGCTGTTTGTTTGGGTCGAACAGTGGCATTTCCACACCGTCATATCCCATCTTTTTGATGGTCTCAACCGTGGGTATGAGACCGTCATGCATCGAATCAGTCCAAAGAAGCAGATTAATTCCGTATTTCATAATGAAGTGCTTTGCTGAAGGAGGAGTGTTCCAGGGCCCGACACGAGCTATTCGATCATTTATTCAACACCGTTCTGTACAAGAAGGCAAGTGCGAAAGAAAAGGTGTTGTTATGACTTTGTTCGACGGCGGCGAGAAGGCTTTTTGAGGGGTCTGCCTTGTGGCGTGGAGGGCACACTTTTGAGTGGCTCAGGGGATCCGTCAAGCGCCTGACCGTTCTTGATGGACGCCAGCCGTTTTCGAATATGTGCAACATAATCTGCGGAGAGTTCGAATCCGAGGTACGAACGGTCAAGTTTCTTTGCGGCAGCGAGCGTTGTGCCACTTCCAGCAAATGGATCAATGACGAGATCCCCTGGGTGACTTGATGACCGAATGATCCGTCCAAGAAGTTGTTCGGGCATCTGACATCCATGCCAGCCCGACCGTTCCTTAAATGTTCCACACACTCGAGGAAAGTACCATGTGTCGTCGTCTGTATTAAAACCGCTTGTTAGATCCTGAGGTCGTAAGATCCAGGTGTCATCCGGAAGTCGTCCTTTTGGATTTGCTCTGCGATCACCGTAGACCAATTCACGGGCTGATGGCACTCTGATTGCATCGGCGTTAAAGGTGAAAGACTTTGGGTCACAGACAAAGTGGAATAGGTGGGCATGTGAGCGATTGAACTTCTGCTGACAATTTACGCCAAAAGTGTAGTACCAGACGACCCAACTACGGCAGACAAATCCGAGTTCTCTTGTAGCAATAACCTTGAGTTCGGCGGCGTATTCATCACCTATGGCGAGCCAAAATGTTCCGTCTGGTCGTAGGACGCGATGGATTTCACTCATCCAACGAGTGGACCATTCGAGATAGTCATCAGTCGAACGGCGGTCATGATAGGTATCGTATGAATAGCCAATATTAAATGGCGGGTCAGCAAATGCGAGGGGAATACTATCTGTTGAAACACGACTTAATAAATCAAGACAGTCGCCCTCCCGGACTCGGCTTGGTGTCCGTTTGGAAGATAACTGTCGACGTACCGGTTTCCTTTTCTTAATCGTCATGGTCTAGGGAATGTACGTGCCACATAGCTTGCCGTCTATCTGAATCGGTGCTGCTGCCGGGTTTTCGGTCTTAGAACCAATGGGGGGTTTTGAAGTATTGGCTCAATCGCCTATCCATCGCATGACGCGTTCAACAGTCGGTACATGATATTTATCAATGATGAGAAATGCCGGGATAACAAGAGCGCAGAAGAAAAGGGCAAGTGTTGTCGAGAAGATGACGGGCATGATCTTTTGCCAATGAGTGGTGGGTTCTCCCACTGTCATAAGCCCATAAATCCAGAGCGGCCAAAGATGAATCATGTGATGTATAAGGTAGATTGACAAGGAGTGTTTGCTGACAACACGAAACCAATTGGCAAGATTTCCGAAAGCCTGAAAATGGTTTCCCCCATCTTCTTTTTGGTCAACGATCCTATGGAGTGCGAATAGGCTGAGAGTAGACACGCCGATCGCTCCAAGGAGATAGCTGCTTGAGGCCGGAAACATTGTCCTCCGATAAATAAGAGGAGACAGGAAAGTTATTTGTTGCAATACGAGAGATGCTGCAATGCATCCAATGCTCAAGCAAGTCGCCAAGAGCATTCTAGAAGGCCACTGTCCCCGGGAGTGCGTTGTAGCCGATGGAAAGAGTATGGGTGTAATAACAAACCCGATAGCCGGAAAAATGATCCACGGAAAAATTGGGAAATATCCTGTTGCAAGGTATCCAAGGACAACATCGGAGAGAATCAAGTCATACTCGAAATATCCATTGATCCAGAAAGCGTAGTAGTCGCTGATTTCCTGAAGAGCAGGGCTAAGAATAGCCACAAGAATAATGCCGAAAATTAATACTTCTGTCGGTATCTTGCGGATGATGTTTAAGAGTATGAGTGCGGATCCAATAAAGGTGAGGATGTCCCAGTTGAATGTGTCTTCTGGTAACCACACGAATACGTTGAATGCAAAGCCAACTCCAATGAGGAAAAGGCCGCGACGAACAGTTCGTTTTGAGATTGTACAATCGTCGATGCCCCTATCTCTTTGGAGGATCACCCAACAGTGATAGCTCACGCCTGCCAGTAACGTGAAGAGTGGCGCCGCCAAGCCAACCGGTAGCCACCAGAGATGTTCGCGAGAAGCCGGGCCAGCAGTTGATGGGCTGTACTGAGACGAAAGATTTTCTACAAAGTGCACCAGCACCATCATTCCAATAGCCACAGTTCGCAGAATATCAATAGACAGGAGTCGCACGAGATCAATTTCCTGCGGTTGAGACCAAATCAACAAGTAGCAGTACAATTTCTGCTGTGAGCAAGAAAACGATCGCCCAGATCAGAACATATTCTCGCTGTGCCAACACATATTCGCTCACGCGTTGCCCTGTGGTTTCATAGAGACGAATGATGGTATCAAGCTGCTCGCTGGCAAATTCCTCACGGTCGACCAGTCGAGAGCGATCTCGGAGTCGCTCACCAAGTTGGCCAGCGAGAGTCGGTGGGTGTTCAGGTGCTAGATGAATGCGGGGCGAGAGCTTGGAAAGTTTTCCTGCCAATGACATCGCTTGCTTATACCGATGAGCTAGAGCGGCGGCAGATTCTTTGTCTGAATCATGAAATAAGAATCCGTTTGGTAAGTCCTTTTCGTAGTGTTCCCATGCTGAAGGGAGTGCATGTTCAATAGCACCGACTTCAAATGCCGTCGTTGTGAAATCTAATATGGCCTGCTCGGCCTTCTTGAAGTGCCGAGGTGCCGTGACTAAGACCATTCGTATTTGTGTCCAGACGACAAGCGTTCCATACAGTTCAAGAACAATCGGTTTGTCACATGATTGACCGGTATTGACCCAGGCGATGCAATCATTGAAATGACTTTCGATAGGATCTTCGGTAGCAATTTTTAAAAATTCAACTGTATTTTGCTCTGAGATTGATGGGAAGTGAACTTCCTCTACGTGTCTTCCATGGAGAGGATTCATGGACGCATTTGTGTTCATGCTTGTGTTACTCTTGGGCTGCTGCCATCGTTGTGATCCAGCCTGCAGCATAATCGGCAGAATCTAGTACGCCATTTAATGTGGAGTCAAACAGGTAATCCCCAACTACGAGAAGGTGAGGGCACGTGCCAGCATCAGGGCAATGTTTTGCATCAGTCCCACGTTGTTGGAAGCCACCCGGCTGAGCACTTACTGCGCCGAGCCAGCGATGTATTTTGGCCTCACAGAAAAGTTTCTTCGCTTCGTCTCGGTGAGATGGGAGTGAGTTGATTGCTGCCGATATAAGTTCCTCATCACTGCATTTGGCCATCTCTTGGGCTGCAGTGCCTCCGAGCAGCCAGCCGAGGATTCCATGCTGTGCTTCTGGTATTCGTGACGACTCGTCATAGAGGCAACAGCCGTCAAAAGCATCAAGCATGCAGTACGAATCATGAAGCCATGATTTCCAGAATGGCTTCTCAAAGAGGATTGTGATCCGAAGGTAATCAGCAGGATGATCATGGTGCGCAATGTGGTTTTGTACTGCAGAGGCAAGCGAGCTATCGAGAAACACCAGTTTCTTCAGTGGGTCGATTGGAAGAGCGACGACAACGGCGTCGAATTCTTCACTCTGATGTCCATCGTCTGTGTTCCAAGAGAGTTCGAGTGTATTTTGGCTGCCCTTTTTGACAGTCGTTACTTTGGTATTCAATCGAACGTCTGCAGAAAGGCGACAGGCAAGAGCTTGGACGAGAAGATCATTACCCCCAGTAATGCTGTACAGCTGCATATAAGCGGGGTCGTTCATGAGGTAGTTGTCGAGCCCGTATCGATGGCTTGTCTGAGCAGGCTCGGCGGCAAGGTCGCTATGGATGTGCTGCTGAATATACTTTTTTGTTTTATTTGGTAGGCGATCGAGCGATGTGCTGAATCGCTCTTCTTGAAGACTCGTGCCCCAAGCACTGATGTGAGAAGTCGAAGTACCATCATAAAATTGCCGCGGTGAGACTTCTGATTTCGCGCGGTTGTTGAACCGCAGGAATTCATGAAGAGCACCTTCGCCAAGGCTGTCGTGTGCATCCTCAATTGTTCCCAAGACCTTGTTTTCTTGGACTATTGATGTGCCGCCCATCGACTGTGTTTGAAGACCAAAGTGCTCAATGAGCTCTCGAAGCGGATCTTCATCTATCAAGGAGTAATCATAAAACTCAGCGGCACCGGCTTCGTACTGTATGCCTTTGGCTGTAAACTGCTCAGTTAATAATTTTCCTCCGAGTCGATTGCTTGACTCGAAAATAGAAATGTTGAGAGGTGTGGAGCAGAGCTGCTCGAGACGATAGGCAGTAAAGAGGCCGCCCGGCCCTCCGCCAATAATCCCAATATTCCACCGAGGTATGTTCATTATGGTATGAAACGTCGTGGCACAGGAAAAGTTGTGTTGAGACGAGTAATAAATCAGTTTGGAAAACGAATTGCTTTGCCGAAAGAAATGAAACGGATTCTAATCCATCGTGGCTAGCATAATTGCAGTTTGGCATGCAGCCTTGTAGGTTTTCAGGTCAAGCCATTCATTGGTTGTATGGATGTCATGCTGTCCGCAGCCAAGAGTGACTGTCGGTATGCCATTGGCTGCCATCCAATTCGCATCCAAGCCACCATTGGAGATGTCGTAGTACGGTGTGTGACCGAGGGCTTGGAGTGCCCTGTGTGCAGTTGTAATTGAGGGGTCGTTTTTTGTGAGCCGAAAAGCTTCGTAGTCGAGTCGTTTTGATATTGAAACGGTCCCTTTACGACCGCTCGCCGATTTCACTTGATTTGCGGCTTTTTTGAATGCCTTCTCGATCGCTTGAACAATCCTGTTTCGAAACGCGGTGTCATGTCCTCGTGCCTCCGCCCGCAGCGTTGCACGTTCTGCAACAACGTTGGTAGCAGCACCGCCATGAATCACTCCAATATTGCTCGTTCCCCTTTTCGACCCTTTCTCAACCAACCCATGCCAACCATCTTTATGCAATGATGCGATGGCAAGTGAAGCAATTGCAATTGCTGAAACGCCGTGTTCAGGCGCAACTCCGGCGTGGCTTGGGATTCCTTCGATGGTGATGTCGAGACGCTCACCACCGGTTGCCCCAATCGTCAACTTGTCCACGTCCCCACCGTCGAAATTAAAGGCCAGCTTTGGTTTCCCAAGGTCAGTTGCCTTGACTGTACGAGCGCCCCACAGCCCCACTTCCTCCTGTATTGCAAAGAAGAATGTAAGTGGTGGATGATCAATTTTTTGACGTAGGATTTCAATCGCCGTTGAGAGCACGACGCCACACCCGGAACGATCATCCGCGCCGAGACCCGTCGCTGGATTACCGCTTTTTACGATGTCTCCACGAAGGACAGGTTTTGTTCCTTCACAAACAGGGACAGTATCCATGTGTGCCATAAGGAGTCGGCGTGGTCCTTTTCGCGTGCCAGGGAATTTTATGATTAAGTTCCCACAGTTACCTTTCAGGGGCGTTTTTTTATGTGCCTGATCAAATGAGATGATGTTTTTTGAGCAGCCAGCGTCGATTAATTTTTTTCGAATGGCTTCAGCGACTTGTTTTTCCTGCCCTGAAATACCAGGAATCTTTAAAAGATCAAGAACAGTTTTTTGTGCCCGTCCCAAATCAATCTCGGGTATGTTTGACTGGTCTTGTGCAGCAGGTTGTGCAGTGCGTTTTACTTTTGCGCGAGGTTTTTTTTGAGGCAATGGACGGGAAGTTTTTCTTTTTGTTGATGTGGAGTGTGCCATGAAAATTTTTCTTGCGGGGATTATGCAGGGTTCGCACGTTACGGCATGTGTGCATGATCAATCATATCGTGATTCATTACACGGTATTGTACAGGGACACTGGCCAAAGGCAGAAGTCTATGATCCATTTGCAAACCACACCGAATCAGTAGGGTATAGCAGCGGTCGTGCTCGGGACGTGTTTTGCCAGCATATCCGAATGTGTCAACAGTTCGATGTGTTAATTGCGTTCGTTCCTGAGGCATCAATGGGAACAGCAATCGAAATGTGGGAGGCACATACGAACGCAAGATTTGTGATCACAATTACACCGCTCATCCATAATTGGGTGGTCCAGATCACGAGCAATGTAGTTTACGGAACCGTATCAGCGTTTGTGGAATCGCTTCGGTCTGGTGAGATTGATAAATTGATAGGACACGAACAAATTTCTCATGATTAGTTTGTGGCAAGAGCCAGCAGGCCGAATCAAGGCATGAGTTATCCGTAGGAATGCATGAGTGCCCTGATCACGAAAAGTGTACAGGCCGCAAGCCCGGCAGCAGCCCAGTCATCGGCCATGATGCCGAGACCTGCAGGAAGATTTTCAAGCTGACGACAAGGAGGTGGTTTCGTGATGTCAAACAGCCGAAAGAGCAGGAAAGCAAAAAGCATGATTAGCCATGTTCGCTCTTGGGGGGGAACAACAAGAAGAACAAATGGCATTGCGGCAAATTCATCAAGGACGATGGATGATGGGTCTTTTTTCCCTCCGAGTTGCTGTGAAGCAATCGTGCAGACAGGAATGGCAATGCAGCACACCGTCACCCATAACAGCAATTCGAGAAAGAAAGGAATCTGAGCAAATGAAAGTGCTACGATAATTGGTAACACTGCTGCAGACCCCCACGTTCCGGGTGCTGGACGGACTCTGCCAATCCAAAAACATGTTGCCAAAACCACAGCCGGATGCCCCCAGGCAGCAGACTTAGTTGCATCAGACGGTTCGATATTCACGGGGTGGTTCCTGTTGGCAGGCTAAGAAAACAGTATTATATAAGAAGTGTTCTTTCGGAAGGAATGTTTTCGTTTCAAGCTTATAGGTTTTTCCGTGTCCTCTTCACAAAATCCTGAACCCCAACCGTCAGCCGAGTCTTCCATCGGCACGCTTCGCCTGGTTGAGTATCCACACCCAGCACTCTTTCGGAAGTCAAAGCCACTTCTCCGTATTGATGAAGGGGTCCGTGATGCCGTCGAACAGATGTTCGATATCATGTATGAATCTCATGGCGTGGGGTTGGCTGCAAATCAAGTTGCCCTGCCGTATAGAATGTTTGTAGTTAATGCCACCGGTGATCCTGACTCGGGTGAGGAGCTGGCCTTTCTGAATCCAATTTTGACTCGGCCACGTGGCACAGCGATACAAGAGGAGGGATGCCTCAGCCTTCCGGGGCTACGAGCCGACGTTCGACGGCCACAGCGAGTAGTCGTTGAGGCTTGGAGTGTAGATGGTCAGCCAATACGCATCGATCTGGATGGTTTCTTGGCCCGTGTTGTTCAGCACGAATTTGATCATCTTGAAGGACGTCTTTTTACGGATAGGCTTCCTGATGCAGCAGGTCTCGAAGTGAAGCGCGACCTCGAATTGCTTGAAGATATTTATCATGGAAAGCAATCCCGTGGTGAGTTGCCACCAGAAAATACAATCATGGCGGAACTGGATCGGCTCGAAGACCAGCGTTGTAAGTCATGAGTACATCGGATACCAATCAGGGATTATCTGTTGTGGTTATGGGGACGGGGCCCTTTATCCTTCCATCATTCGAGTCACTTTTGGCATCAAGGCATCGCATAGTTGCAGTTGTTACTCGTCCAACTCGTGGAAGGCGAGCGCCAGTAAACCCTATGCGTGAAGCTGCGGAAAAAGCTGGGTTTCCATTACTTGATCCACCGGATGTAAACGCCGTGGACATGCAAGATGAAATTAGATCGCGTGGCGCTGACGTTATGTTGGTTTGTGATTACGGCCAGATACTCTCGGCAGATACTCTTGGTACGACGCCTCTAGGTGGCATCAATCTGCACGGTTCGATCCTTCCACGGCATCGTGGGGCTGCGCCAGTACAATGGGCTATTCTTTCTGGTGATAAGCAAACGGGGGTAAGTGTCATTCACATGACACCAAGGCTTGATGCTGGTCATGTCATTGCAACTCGCTCTACACTGATTGGATCAAAAGAATCATCTGCTGAGTTGGAGGCTCGGTTGGCTCAGCTCGGAGGCGAAGCAGTTCTAGACTCTCTCAATAGTCTGGAAGTAATGAAAGACGCCGCCAACGAGGCAGGCATGGAAATCGGACAGGTTCAAGATGAGAAAGAAGCGACATTTGCACCAAGAATTACAAAGCAAGATGGTGTTATCAATTGGGAGATGACCGCCACCGAAATTGATCGCCGCCGAAGAGCCTTTGATCCATGGCCTCGCTTGACAGCGTTCGTTCCGCACATGAACGTTTTTCGTAGGCTCGTGTGCTTGGAAACAGAAGTTGTTGCAGGTCAATCAGACAACTCTTCTATTCCGCCAGGAGTAGTTGTTGAGATTCGTGCAGATTGTCTGGTTGTCACTTGTGGTAAAGGAAGTCGACTGGCTATTAAGCGCGTGATACCAGAAGGAAAGCGAGCTATGCCAGCAGCTGATTTTATTCGTGGAAGTTCCCTGCGAGTAGGCTCCCAATTGCCTGTTTCGGTTGCCCATGGAGACACTCCGCAATCCTTAGGATAAGATCGTGTGTATGTCTTCCACGAAACGATTATTTATTGAGACCGTTGGCTGTCAGATGAATGTTCTTGATAGCGAGCTCGTCGTAGCAGCGTTACGTCGTCAAGGGTGGGGCATGACGGCTACGATGGCCGACGCCGATGCAATCTTCTTTAATACATGTAGTGTTCGTCAGCATGCTGAGGACAAAATCTATTCAGCCCTTGGACGAGTACGAAAACAAAAGCAAAAAAAACCAGAACTAATCGTAGGTGTTTTGGGATGCATGGCGCAAAAAGATCAGGAAATGATCCGCGCACGAGCTCCGTGGGTTGATCTCGTTGTTGGCCCTGGGCAACTCCACAGAGTGCCCTCTCTTGTTGATTTGATACAGGCAGGGAATGGGCCTCAGCTCGAAGTGAGTCTCGATCGTAAATCAGGCAGTCGGCTAGAGGTCGTAGACAGCTTCGAGAGTTATGATCCTGATCGAGATGCGACGATGAGGCCGACGCCTTTTCAGGCATTCGTTCGGACGCAGACGGGCTGCGATAAATTTTGTGCCTTCTGTGTTGTGCCAAGAGTACGAGGGCCAGAGCAGGCCCGGCCACCACATGCCATTATTGCTGAAGCTGAGAAACTGGTCGAGGAGGGTTGTAGGGAAATAACACTCATTGGGCAGACGGTGAACAGCTATCGGTGGTCTGATGGTGGAAAAACGTCTCGTCTATCGGACTTGTTGCTGGGACTGAATGCAATCGATGGACTGGATCGCATTAAGTTCGTCACAAATTACCCACGTGACATGACGACGGATTTGATTGATGCAGTCCGCGATCTTCCAAAGGTCTCGCATTCTATTCATGTGCCAGCTCAGCACGGTTCAGATGATGTTCTTAAGCGTATGAAGCGTGGGTACACCATAGGACAGTATATGGAAATGCTTGGTCGTCTGAGGGAAGCAATTCCTCATGCTGCTGTGTCGAGTGATTTCATTGTCGGTTTCTGCGGGGAGACAGATGAAGAATTCGCATTAAGCCTCGAGCTTACGAAGACAGTAAAATTCAAAAATAGTTTTATTTTCAAGTATAGCCCGAGACCGGGAACGAAAGCATTCGATAGGCAAGCAGATGATGTGCCAGAAAGTGTGAAGAAGGAAAGGAATCGTCTTCTTCAAGAGGCTCAGGCAGTTGCAAGCCTTGAAGGGAATAAACGGTTCGTCGGCTCTCGACAGCAGGTTCTCGTTGAAGGTCTTTCAACGCGAGATGAGAGGCATGCTGTAGATCCCGGGCCCGATGGTCTTGCGCAACTTACAGGCAGGACGATGTGCGATCGGATTGTAGTCTTCGATGCACCTCTTCGCCTGATTGGTAGAATGGTCGATGTGGATATCATTTCCGCCGGTGCTTGGAGCCTTGCTGGAGATGTAGCCGATGACTTGGCGAATGCTGTTCCTCTCGATCATTTAGAACAATCGGGGCCAGCAGTACACCAGATTCGGGTTCCGGCGCAGTCTCCGCCACAGATTGCACAAAGGTCGTAAAGGGTTATCAAGGCCAACAAAGCCCTCGAATATTATTTGCTTGAACTGATCAGGCCACCATGCCAATGCCAGATCGAACGAACTCCAGCAAAGTCACTCACTTCCTGGGAGACCGGTCCGCTCTTGACCGGTGGGCACGTGGTGTTGGCCTCACTGATGGTGAAAATGCGAGTCAGGTTTTTAAGAAATTAGTAGACCAGGAATTAGACTTCGATTTACTCCGGTTTCTCATCGAAGATCTTGAGCGGTTACTTCCACTATACGGTGAGGCGGATCGACTTCTTGTTACATTGAATCGATTCCTTCAAGCTGTTCGAAGCCCACACGCAACAATTGCATTATTTGAACAAGAGCCGGAGTCTCTGGAATCGCTCCTGGCGATTCTCGCTACAAGTCCATTTCTTGGTGAGATTGTAATTGCTGAGCCGGACGTTTGGGAGCGTATTCGGCGAGGTGGTGGCAGACCAGAAAAGCGAGAGTCCCTTCGAGATATTTTGAGGTCTGAGGTAGGTGACTCGCTGGACTCTGCTTTTGTTATGCAGGCTCTTCGGCGGTTTAAGCGACGAGAGATTCTCCGCGTCGCCTACGGCGATATTGTGAAACAGCAACGACTGGAAACAGTTGTTGCTCAAATTTCAGCGATTGCTGACTGTGTTGTTGATGAAGCTCTACGGGTGTCGATTTTACAGCAGCAACAGCGTCGTGGCATTCCCCTCAACAGAGACAATCAGCCAGCAACAATTACAGCGATAGCTCTCGGGAAACTGGGTGGAAATGAACTGAACTACTCGAGCGATATCGACCTTGTGTTCTGTTATTCCGAAGACGGTGATATCGCGGGATCAAAGACCTATACAACCAGTGAATTCTTTGAGCGTATTGTTCAGGAAGTAACCCATCTGATTGCCGACCAAACAGAGTTAGGGGCTGCGTATCGCGTTGACTTGCGGTTGCGACCGTATGGAGGGCGCGGCTCACTTGTACTACCGCGTGCCGCGCTTGAGAGATACTACGACAGGCAGGGTAGAACATGGGAAAGGCAGGCGTGGGTAAAGGCTCGGTGTATTGCTGGTGACATGCAATTGGGTGAAGGCTTGCTTGCCAACCTTCGTCCTTGGGTCTACAGCCGCTGGTTGCCACGGACTGAAATCAGCGGTATCCGCGCGTTGAAACGGCAAATTGAGCGTCGGTCCATTCGTGAAGGCTTCGATTCTGCTGATTTGAAGACAGGCCGCGGTGGAATACGTGATATTGAGTTTACTATTCAATTTCTTCAGTTACTCAGTGGTGGTGATGAGGCCGCAGTCCGAGTTGGAAACACAATTGAAGCAATTCGGCGCCTTGCAGCAAATGGAAGCCTGAATGATCAAGAAAGGGAAATCCTCGAACGGAACTACCGGCTTCTCAGAACAGTAGAGCACCGTCTCCAAATTCTTTACGACAGACAGACACATCGGTTACCAGAAAATGAGGATGAGTTTACTCGGTTAGCAGGCCGTCTTGGGTATGGCAGACAGGTAAATGCAGCAACGGAACTTCGTAGAGATCTTGACGCAGCAACTCGCCTGAATAGAAGAATTCTAGACCACCTTCTCCATGATGCTTTTCCGGGTGAGGTGACACCAGAAGCCGACGTTGATCTTATTCTTGATCCAAAACCACCGAAAGAACTTATCGATAGCGTACTGGTTCCTCGCAGATTTCGTGACGTGACGCGAGCGTATCGTATGGTGACTGCATTGAGTGAAGAATCATCTCATTTTCTTTCAAGCCGGCGATGTCGACATTTTTTTGCCTCAATTTTGTCACGATTACTCGATCGCATAAGCACAACACCGGATCCAGACGCAACATTGAATACGCTTACTGCTGTAAGTGAATCGCTTGGTGGAAAGGGTATGCTCTGGGAGCTTTTGAGCGAATCGCCAGGGGCACTTGATCTCACTATACGTTTCTGTTCTTCCGCACCTTTCCTAGCAGAACTTCTTGTAAAAAATCCTGGAATGATTGATGAACTCCAGGACAGTCTTCTTGGTGGTGGTATGGCAACCCGAGATGACTTAACGAATGAATTATGGGAACTGTGTGGGAGGCATTCGGTAGATGTCTTGCCGAGTCTCATCGCATTTAAGGTTTCAAAACAACTGCGAATCGGTATCAATGATCTTTTAGAACAGCAGTCACCACATGTGATTGCCGCATCTCTATCTGATTTAGCAGAATCACTTTTACAGTTCGTTGTTTCTAGCCAGAAGCCGATACTACCTCAGAAGATGCGGTTCATGAAAAAGGCCGACAATTCAATTGAATCTATGGGGTTTGTAGTACTGGCAATGGGCAAGTTCGGTGGCCGTGAAATGAATTATGCCAGTGACGTTGATGTTGTTTTTCTTTACGATCAAAAAATGGCGGAAGAGTACTTAGGTGAGTGTTCCGATTCCGACTTTGGTTTCTTGTTTGGTGAAATAGCAAATAAAGTTTTACAAGTATTTAATCGGTTTACGCCCCAAGGTCGGCTCTATGAAGTTGACTCAAGACTTCGACCAGGAGGAAGGAGTGGGCCAATTGTTAGTTCACTGGAGGCCTTTCAGCGATACTTTGCGTCTGAAGGTCCAGCTGCTGTCTGGGAGCGGCAAGCACTTGTCAAAGCTCGTGTTGTCTTTGGTGGAGAAGCTGCTTTTCAGCGAGTCAAGTCAGTAGTTCATGCAGCAGTCTACGGTCACCGTTGGAAGGAGGCCGATGTAAAAGAAATCTATTCAATGCGACTACGAATGGAGGAAACTGCAGCCAAAGACAACCTCAAGCGTGGGCCTGGTGGTGTTGTTGATATTGAGTTTCTTGTTCAGGTACTCCAACTGATACACGGAAAAAACAATGTCAATCTTCAGACACCAAATACGCTTGCCGGTCTAGAATCTCTTGCTCTTGCGGGGATCATTAAAAATGAAATGGCTCAATCTCTACGTGATGCTTACGACCTGTTACGAAAAATTGAGGGCCGGCTGAGGCTTCTTGATGTACGTTTGGGGCATGTGCTCCCTAATGGAAATCGGGAACGCAACCAGCTAGCGAATTTGTTGAATCGTGAGAGTGGAGAGGCACTAGCTGACGAAGTGTTTCAAACAACTACGTGGGTTCGTAATGTCTTCGATGAAATATTTTCTAGTACGCAGTCTGATCTTGCTGAAAAATAAAAGTCGATCCTAGTGGGCGCTAAGAAACTTGACTGCATAAACACCAACAAGCACAAGCAGACCAAAAAGTATGGTTATTCGTTCAAGGTACTTGTCAAGAATATCTCGAGCCTGTTTACCAAATATTCTCATGACGGTAGCAACTAGAAAGAAGCGACCACCTCGTCCAATAGAAGAGGCAATTATCAGAGTAGGGAGTGGCACAGAGCAGGCGCCAGCTGCGATTGTAAAAATCTTAAAGGGTATTGGTGTGAATGCTGAGAGTATCAACCAAAGAAAAGCGTTGTCTTGGTAAAGAGATTCAACATAGTTGAATTTTTCTGACGTAAAACCAGGAATGACGCGGTAAAAAAAAGTATCAACGAATTGCCATAGTCCCCAGCCAATTGCCCACCCTGCAACAGCTCCAAGGACACTTGCGACAACTGATACGGCTGCAAAAATATAGCTTTTTTTCGGCTTGCTGACAGAGAGTGCAACTTGCAGAACATCTGGCGGGATTGGAAAGAAGGAACTCTCTGCAAACGATATTCCAGCCAAGGCAATCATGCCGTGTGGAGAATCTGCCCAAGAAAGCACCCAGCCATAAAGTCGTCGGAGTAGTCCTCGGGGTTTCGGGGTTTCCACTGTGGAGGCATCCGTATGTGCCTGCTCAACAACAGGAGTTTCAGAAGACGTTGGTGAGAAGGGCATGCGGTTTTCCTTTAGATTGGGAAAATCATAGCATGTGCCAGTGTGTGACGTTAGGCCGTTTCAGGCTGCGTTGATAGCCACTCGCAAAGAACTTCGTGAGCTGGAGTTACAACGAGATAGCCAAGAAGTGAAAGAAGGGCGAGGTCACGAAAATGAGTAGTGCTTGAAAGACTCCACCACGCTGCTCCAAGTAAAATCCATGTAGGAAGGAGTAGAGGCATCGCTGCCTTGTGGACGATGAGCACCTGTCGCAAAGGGTGTGTTTCTGTACGAGGCGAGGTGAAGTGGCTTGCAAGTTCGGGCATTTGCTTCCAACTGTGGAAAGCTAAGAAGTATATCCCGATACCAAAAAGTGGAGATGCAATGAGTTCGAGGATGCCAATAAGGCAATATGAAAAAAAGACACTTCCTGTTTCAATGAGCTTCGTCGTGCCGTGTTTTTTTGAATGTCGAACTAAATGAATAAAAATTAAACACCAGCAAAAACTTGCAATCGTAAGAAGTGTGAAGCCTGTAACGGCGATGTTCAATGGTGGGTAAATCGGATGTGCGAGCAAAGGCAAGCTAATGAGAGCACGAATTGGCTCAACAAGGGTTATGAGTTCTGTTGCAACAGAAGATGTAGAGGCAGGCCAAGCAGCAAGCGGAGTGCCTATAACAATGCCGCCTTTCGCAAAGCCCATGAGGAGATGCTCGTAGGAAATCCCAGATTTGATGGGTTTGGGGTTTTCAGAACTCCCAAAATGCCAGATGCTGAGAATGATGAAACCGACAAGGGCTGTTTCAGGTGTAAGGATGAAGATTGCGAATACGCCGAACATTGAGACGATATACCATAAAAAAGCTTCCCATACTTTCCGCCCGTCCTTCTTGGATTGAAGCACTGCCAGATCTGCTGCACCATGGGGCATGCCGACGAAGAAGAGTGCAACAAGCCACGGAAGCACTTCAATTTCTCTGGGTGTCCCCTGTTTGTAGAACAAGGAAATCCCAATCGTGGACCCAATTAGTAACAAGGGCAGCACAGTGAACCACACTGTCTGACGTGTGAGATAGACATTTTTGGCACGAAACGTATTTGTAAAAAAAAGTTTCCGTTGTGCTGTCTGACTTATCGCGAACATGGCAACGTTCCCGTGAGACACAGTCATTCGGAATGGCGGTGATTAGAGATCACCGCCATTCCTTGAAACAATGACTAAGCTGTCTGCCTTGATGAATGGCTCAAAGCTTCAATGCCCCAATAAGCTGCCAGGCCAAATCCGACCTTGTTGATTACATCAGCAACGTTGTAAAAGATTTCACGAATTTCACCATAGCCACCGTACGCCATGAGGAAACCGATTGGGTAAATCGCCCACCCTATAAGAATGAACAACCGCATCGTATCAAGAGCCTTGGCAATAGGAGCTGGAGCTGCTTTTATGGCAGAGCCAAGACCTGTGTAGAGAGTTGCTACAATTAAAAGTTCGAGGACGCACGCGACCAGGAAAAATCCCCACCACTCGTTTGAGGCAACTGGTGAAGTCTCTGCAATAAACGCACAAACAATCATGCCTATGTCAAGCGTTACAAGCTGTACGAAAAACTTTTTACCTTTGTCACCAAGCCGCAGCAAGAGAGGGAACTTGATAAGCATCAAGGGCGTTGTAAAGAGCCAGTCGATGTAACGCAAAGCTGTTGGAAATTGTCCACCGGATTCTTGATAGACATGTGTCATTTTAAAATAATGGAAGCATGCAATGCCGCATACGAGACCAGCACATACCATTGTGCTTCGGTAGGCTATGTCGACGTTGTTTCGCATGAGCAGAAAGTAAGCCGCTCCTGCACCCATCGCTACAGTTCCCGCAAAGAATAGATAAAGGGTGACTGACTGTAACGGTGCGTTTTGCGACCAGTCATACGAAAGTGCTGCCAACGTTCCGCCGGCATTAGCCAATAGGGCAATCATCTTAAACTCCTTAAAAAATGCAGTTCAGGAACAGTGCCGAACACTAGCAAAAGTTCCCCTAAGGTGTACTGGTATGTGCCAATATTGCAGACACTGTACCTTCCTATTGATAATAGCGCCAAACATGTTTTTGACACCCTGATCAACAGTTTGTTTTCAGCCATAATTAGCGTCCGTGCTGCCGCATCTTTCCGATACGGGCCTGCTCTACGAGATCTAGGCTCACGTTTTCAGACCAGGCGTTGAGAAGCTCATGAAAGACCGGACCAGGGACGCCTTTCCCAATTAGGTTTCTATCAATTTGCACCGCCGCGAGTACGCACCAGGGTGTGCTTGTAAGGAAGACTTCATCGGCATTCAGAAGTTCGTCTCTTTTAAATGATCGTGATTCCCAATGAAAGCCTGCACTCTGCGCTACATTCTTGAGGTAAAGCATGCTTACACCAGGCAGGGCGTCTCGGTCAGGGGGCGTGATGATAGTCCTTCCGTGCAAAGCGGCGACATTTGCAGTTGATGTTTCACTGATACGTCCATCTGCATGAGACAAGAGGGGCCGGGCGCCTTTTTCGGATGTCGAGGCCTCCTGCTCGGCGAGGAAATAATGAAGTCGGCTACGCACTTTGGCAGTGATCGGCCAGCATTCTTCTGGAACTTGTTGGATACTAACGCATTGAAGATTTATGCCAGATGCATAGGAGTCGGCCCACAGGCTATAAGCAAGTGGAAATGTGTGAATGGATACCGAAGATTTTCCAGTCAAACCATGATTCTGTGCTGGCAATAGCCCAGGAGTAATGAAAATAATAACGCCGAGGTCGTAGTCTGTCGGATTCTTGTTTTGCGTAAGCAGCCTGTGATTGTGCGATGCGACTTGATTGGCAGCAGAGAAAATCGACTGCATGGTTTCGTCTGGATCAATGCCTATTTCGTGAAGTGAATTTGCGAGCCTTTCAGCATGATCATCAGGAAGGAAAATTTCACCGCGGATAGTGCGTAACTGTTCGGTTACAGTCGCTCCTAGCACAAAACCCGCGTCATCTGGGGCAATAGAGAGTTGGTTGCGGGGCAAAAATTTTCCATCTTGCCATGCGATCTCTGACGAATGTACCTGCCGATTCATGAAATACTCAACAGCCAGCAGTGCCTTTCGGTCGTAAAGTTTCCGTTGACTCACGGAAGCTTCATATGTGAGCAAGTTGGAGTGGAGGATAGGGGACTCGAACCCCTGACCTTCTGGCTGCCAGCCAGACGCTCTCCCAACTGAGCTAATCCCCCTCGCAAGGTACTCGCTCACATAGTTCCATGCTCAAAAAGAGCCTTTTCAGCATTCTGTAACGTCCAAACCTATCGTGCTCTTCTATCAGTGTCAACGTGACAGTTTGCGTTCGGCTCGAAAGTGTTCTAAGAAAAATTTGTGTTGCTCTGGTGTAAGCCAAGACTGGCAATCAGACTTAATAAATCGGTTCAAAACAAATAGATGCAAAGTTGGAAATGACGTATGTTTTCAGGACAGAACAAACATTCAGAAAGAGGCTCATGGGGAGAAATACCACGAGCATGTGCCACTGTTTTTTTGGCAATCTATTTTACTGGACTAGGCCTTACTGTGGCGTGTAATACCAGTAGTGGTTCTTCTTTGCTATTGAGTGTTGTTAAAGGAAAACTATTTTCTTTTTGGCTCGTACCTCCCTGGCTTGATCTTGGCTTTGATTATTCTTTTGCATACGGCCAGCAGGCGGATGCCGCTCATTACCTTGAGCTTCGAGAATATGGTAAGGAAAACTGGATAAAACCATCATATGTCGATGGAAATTATTCACAATCAATCCGTTGGCAACGATTGCTGCGTTCGGTTGTTGCCAGTGAAGAAGAGGCTGGTAGAGAAGGTCTCTTGCCAGCAGGTTTTTCAGAAGCAGCATTCTCACTATGTGACAGTGATGATATTGTTCTACGGATTTTTGTTCAGCCTCGACCTGAGCGACAATTGCCTATAGATAATCCTGCCCCAATTGTTCTCTATGAGGCCCGGCTTCGTAAGCTCGTTGGTGGTGATATTCAACTGATCAAGAGTGAGCATCGCCGGGAGGTGGCCCCGGTTATTTCTGGAAGTGGTGGTGCATGATGAGCAATTCACATAGTATTTCCGCTGACAAAAGTTCAGAGGGTGCACTCGAGCAGGCATGGGAAGCCTATTGGTTCTTGCCTGCAGGCAGCCGTTCACTTGCTGTTGTACGTGTTATGACAGGCGTCCTTGGCCTGCTTTTGTGCGCAACCTACGGAACGGATATTTCTGGATGGTTTGGGCCTCGCGGCTGGCTGCCTATTGATTCGGTGACTGCCTGGCGATCGTTTTTTGCCTATTCCATTTTTGACGCGTGCGAGACGAACACTCATCTCTTAGTCGCTTTTTACAGTCTGGTCTCTCTTTTTGTCCTTCTTGCTATTGGTTTTCTTACCCCAATCACGTCACTTCTCGCTGCTCTTGGTTGGGCCTCATTGCTTCATCGTGGTCCAATGCTGGCTGGTCCTGCAGATGACAGTATGGCGATCCTTCTTTGGTGTCTTGTCATTGGCTCTTCAGGAGAACATTTTTCCGTCGATGCGATATTGCACAAGCGCCTCGGTTGGCATGCAAGTCGACATCGAGTTCGTACTCGTATGGCTGTAGGGCTATTACAGGTGCATGCCGCAGTTATTTCTTTGGCTGCACTTCTTGCCCAACTCAAGGGTGATGTGTGGTGGAATGGCACGGCCGTGTGGTGGATTGCAACACGAAAACCAGGGCAAGTAGTTGATATTACCGGGCTTCTGTCTCAGTCGGAATATCTATGCAATATGTTTACGCACGGAGTGATAGCATGGGAAGCGTTCGTGGCAGTCGGGATTTGGTTTACGTTCTCTCAGAAAATCGTTGCGAGAGCAGGCCTTATCGTATGGCCAATCATTGGTGTCTTGACCGGTTGTCCACTGTGGGGATTGGCGATGGCTACGCTAACTATCCCACTCACGCAACTTGTTGATGAAACTGAGTCATGAATGCGTGTTCTACTGAAAACCGACTATTCCAGCTCTAAGAGCTCTTTGAATTGATCATTATTTAGAACGGTGATGCCAAGTTTTTCGGCCTTGGCAAGTTTGCTTCCGGCTTCATTGCCTGCAACGACATAGTCAGTATTTTTTGAGACACTTGAGGTTGATTTGCCTCCTGCCTTTTGGATTGCTACTTCTGCCTCTTGTCGTGTAAAGCTTTCTAGCGTCCCTGTTACAACGACGGTTTTTCCTGAGAGTTGTCCATCTCGTATCTCGCTAGTTTGTGAAACTTCCAGACTCACTCCTGCAGACATCAGCCTATCGATCACCTGCGTGCCGTAATCGCTCGTAAGCCAGTCATGAACACTTTCCGCAATGACGTCCCCAATTTCATGCACAGCAGCGAGTTCTTCAACGGTCGCTTTTCGTAAGATGTCCGCCGACGGAAAAGTTTTGGTAAGAAGTGTCGAGACGCGAGGGCCCACATGACGAATCCCAAGTGCATTGAGTACGCAGACCAGGCCACGATCACGGCTATTCGCTATTTCGGCCACTATTTTTTCAGCAGACTTCTTTCCCATCCGCTCGAGTGATTGCAACTGTGAGACATTGAGTGCGTAGAGATCTGCATAATCCTGGACCATGCCAGTCGCAACGAGTTGTTCAACAAGTTTGTCTCCGAGACCACCAATATCCATGGCATTGCGTGATGCAAAGAACTTGAGTCGTTCTCGCTGTTGTGCGGGGCACTGGTTATTTGGGCAGCGTATGTAAACGCCATTCTGCTCACGAATGAGTTCTGTGTTGCATTCAGGGCAATGCTCTGGAAAGCACCATTTCAATAACCTTTTTTTCCGAAGGTGCTTTTCAACACGGACAACATGTGGGATGACTTTTCCGGCCTTTTCGACCACCAGCACATCGCCTATCCGAATATCTTTTCGTGCAACTTCATCAGCATTATGGAGGCTTGCACGGCGAACCGTGGTGCCAGCTAATTGAACAGAGGCAAGATCAGCTACCGGTGTCACGGTCCCACCCCGGCCCACCTGAACCCTGATGTCGAGTAATTGAGTCGTCGCCTCAAACTTCTCGAATTTCCAGGCAATTGCCCACCGAGGACTTTTTGCCGTGCTCCCAAGTATCTTCTGCTGCGAGAATCGATCAACCTTTATGACGAATCCATCAACCTCGAAGTCGAGTTGGTGTAGCCCTTCAATAAGAGTTGTTCCAGCATCGATGAGGTCTTCGAGTGAATCAAAACGTTCAGTTTTGGGTGCAACAGGTAAGCCAGCATTTTTTGCCCATGTGTAGAACTCAAATTGAGAGTCAATGTTCAGGGATTCCATGTTGCCAACACCGTGGCAAAAAAAACGTAATGGACGAGCGCCACATTCTTTGGAATCAAGTAATCGAATACTGCCGGCAGCTACATTGCGAGTATTCGCAAAAGGAGAAAGCCCAAGAGTTGATTGTGACTCATTGAGTGCAACTAATGCAGAATTTGTCATGAATACCTCTCCACGCACCTCAATTTGCGGGGGAGGGTTTTGTAGTCCAAGGCGAAGAGGTATCGACTTAATTGTTTTGACATTATGTGTAATGTCATCACCAACAATTCCATTTCCTCGTGTCGCACCAAGAACAAGGAGGCCTGAGTCGTAGGTTAGGGACGCTGCAACGCCATCTATTTTTAGCTCTAGCACCCAATGAATAGGCTCATTATTCCCTGCCTCTTGGAGATGCTTTTTTGTCCGAGTGCCCCACGCCTTAAGATCTTGCGTGCTGTATGTGTTGTCGATTGAAAGCATCGGCATGTGATGCTGCACAGAGTCAAGAGACCCAATCGCCTCACCACTTACACGCTGAGTAGGGCTGTCGGGGGTAATGAGCGACGGGTTGTCAGCCTCAAGTCGTTGAAGCTCCGCAATGAGGCGATCATATTCCAGATCAGATATTTCAGGTTGTGTTTTACTGTAGTAAAGCCGGTCATGGTGCCGGATTTTCTCACAGAGATTCGTAATGTGCTTGGCAACCTCGTTCACAACCGTTTCGTTTCCAAGGGTGAGTCACTTTCAGGCTTGCTGTTATCCGTCAGTCGTTGGGGCTGACGGGAATTTGGTTTGTTTTGACCATTCACATGATCAACGGCCACCGCACCAACTGTAGCAATGGCAAGAATAACTAATTGCCCAGCGAGAAGGCTTGTTCCGTGACGGTCCATAATCTCTTCGAGAGGATGCGACTTTTCTGTGAGAGTTGCTTGGGGGCGAATACCACGTAGCACTGATAGGCAGTAACTCGCGGCAGTAATCGTGAAGGTAAATCCGATTACCCCTAGCACGATATAAAACGGATTTTTTATGTGTCGACTCATGCTTTTAGTATAGCTGCTCAAGCAAAGCGATCAGACAACGTTTGTTAAGTACGCTCCAAGATTCACCCGCCAAGAATACCCGGCATGCGGCACGGTTGATTCGAACCAACGGTATGTCCCCCGAATAGAGCCTTGTAAGAGTAAGGAAAGTTGAAAAGTCTGATCATTGATGCGTCTGGGGCTTTCATTGCGACAGTGGGGAATTGAAGGGAAATGTGGTTTCGGAATATTCAGTGACATATTTTTCTACGCCTTAGGCGGAATGCCAGTAGCCTTGATACCCGAAAATTGCTGTTGTTTCGAAAAGCCCATATCGCGCTTTAGGCACCAGCAGTTTCAGGATGTGTTTATTGAAGGGCCATCAGCATGGCTTTCGAGGCCTGCAAAGTCGCATAAAAGTGACTCGGTGACAGATTGTGGGCAACTCCATACCAGAAAAAACATGGACTCACGTATGAGGCGTTCGATTGGATGTCCTTGTACAAAGCCGGCTCCCTTCGATGCGGTGAGTGCCGCCTGCGATGTCCGGGTGACTAATCTGTTTGCTCGCTGCCGAAGTAGATTTCGTTCCTGAGTACGAATGCCATACGTCGTGGCTTCAAAGAGAGTAGCTTCAATCGTGGAAACTTCTTTCTCAAGTTCCGCCGTAATTGGTTTTAGGGTATCTCTTCGGGATGATTCTTGCTCAAGTATCGCGAGTGAGGCTCGAGCGCTTCCTATGGCTAAGGCGGTTGTTCCCAGTCCCCCTGTCTGAGGACCAGTTTCAGTTTGTGGTGTGATCTCAGCTTCCGTTGATACATCTTTTAAGTCGATGCTCGATGTTCGGCTCCCTGTTAAGGCAAGCAAGTCCATTGGAGGAGCCACTTGTATTCCGGAGTTATTCATTCTGAGGATGAAGAAATGCGGAGTCGCTTGAGAATCTTTTGAATTCATGGGGACCGCACCTGTGACAAGAGTATTCACACTATCGGCGCCAGTAACCCATGGACACTTGCCATCGAGGGACCAGCCCATGTCTGTTCGTCTTGCTGTCAGGATGGGTCGTCCCAGATGCTGTCGGCTGGTTGATAGTTGAGATATGCCGACAGTTGTAAATTGTCGGCCTGCCGCGAGGTCAGGAAGAAAACGCACTCGAGTTTCCTGGCTTCCTCGAGAGACTATACGGACAGCGCTCGCCCATTGCGTGAGGGCTAATGCCGTAGTGAGACAATGAGATGCAATGGAAACCAGAAGTCGCATGATTTCTGGTTCCGAAGCCTCTGTTCCCCCATCATTTTTCTTAATCCAGCCTGCTAAGCAGCCGTGAGAAGCAAGTTTTGAGAAGGCACCACTTTCCCAAGGCCCTAATTCTCTCGTTTTTACATCAACCGATTTGATCTCCTTGCAGAGTTCTGCGAGTGATGAACCGGTCGGAAATTGAGGGGAAATGATCGACATGGATTTCCTCATTATACCCTGTTTTATGAAGGTACGAGCGATTGATTCTATAGGTTTGCCCCGGCACTTGCTGGCCCAAGCAGGTTGCGGCGTACCACGATATACTATGAAACCTTGGCTGGTGCCCTACCATCTCCTCCCCTCACTTGGAGTTACACCGTGAGCCGTATCGACGACATAGTTGATCACACTGTAGAACCAAACAGTTCGAACATCTCTCAGCAGACCCTTGCTCTGGATGAACTTTCCCCTCAGTCCCTGTATGCAAAGTGCACAACGTTGGCTCAGAATCTCTGGTGGAGTTGGCATCCAGAAGTGACAAATCTATTTCGGGATCTAGATCCAATTCGCTGGAGACAACTCGACCATAACCCAATTGCATTATTAGCAGAGTTTACTCCTGATCGTCTCGAGTCTCGTGCAGCCGAACTTGTCTTGTACAGTCGAATCAATCAGGCACATAGACGACTCAAAGAGTATCTTTCGGCTGATTCAACATGGAGTAATGTGCACGCAGGCGTGCTCGGCTCAAATCCTGTTGTTTATTTTTCTGCGGAGTTTGGTATTCATGAGTCAGTGCCAATTTATTCCGGAGGCCTTGGTGTCTTGGCTGGTGACCACGTGAAGAGTGCGAGTGGCCTTGGAATTCCTCTCGTTGCAGTCGGTCTTTTCTATAACCAAGGTTACTTCAGGCAACAGCTGGATGGTGATGGGTATCAGCATGAAGAGTATTTGGACTCTCGAGTTGATCTCCTCCCAATCGAGTCTGCCACTGACAAACACGGAACCCCAATCACAGTCACAGTTGAAACTCGGTCAGGCCCGATTCACGCGAAGGTTTGGCAAATGGCCGTTGGTCGTGCCAAGCTCTTTCTTTTGGATTGCGATATTGAGGGAAATGACTCTGAAGATCGTGAGTTAACCAGTCGGCTCTACGGTGGTGACACAAGGACTCGGATTCGACAGGAAATGGTTTTGGGCGTTGGAGGCGTCAAGGCTATTCGGGCACTTGGGATTGTTCCAGGCGTATATCACCTCAACGAGGGCCACTCGGCATTCGCTACGCTCGAAGCCGTTCGTGGTCGCATGGACCGAGACGGATATTCGTTTGATGACTCAGTCAGCCAGGTGGCTCGCCAAACTATTTTTACAACGCATACGCCCGTACCAGCCGGTCATGATCGATTTGATAGCGGGCTGATCGAGGAGCATCTTGGCCCAACTCGTGATGCACTTGGTATTTCGCATGATCAATTGATGTCGTTCGGACGCGTTGAGTCCCATAATCACGAGGAACCATTCTGCATGACTGTGCTTGGGCTTAAGTTGTCACGTCGTGCTAATGCTGTGAGTGCTTTGCATGGTCATGTAAGTCGACGAATGTGGTCAGGTCTGTGGCCTTCACGAGTTGAGGAGGAAGTGCCTGTTGGTCATATAACCAACGGTGTACATGTGCAAAGTTGGCTTTCGTGGCAGATGCTTCAGCTTTACGATCGCTTGTTTCCCTCTGGATGGGTTGGCCGAATGGGCGAGCCAGATGTCTGGCAGAAAATCTATGATGTTGATCCTGGGGAACTATGGGAAACCCACTATGCATTGAAAAACCTCTTGCTCCAATTTGTTCGACGGCGAGTAACAAGGCAATGTAATCGCCGGGGAGAAAGCAATGAATCGATCGAATCTGCCCGTACGGTCCTGGACCCAAATGTGCTCACCATTGGTTTTGCGAGACGTTTTGCAACCTATAAAAGAGCAGCACTGTTTCTCACTCAGCTTGATCGACTTCATGAATTAGTTTGCGATAAGAATAGGCCGATTCAGATCATTTTTGCGGGAAAGGCTCATCCTGCGGATGAACCAGGGAAAGCCCTCATACAAAAAATTGCAAATCTGCGACACGATTCAAAGATGGCGGGCAGAATCGTCTTTGTTGAAGATTATGATATCAATGTGTGTCGGCATCTTATTCAGGGTGTTGATGTATGGCTCAATAATCCAAGACGTCCTCTCGAGGCCTCTGGCACAAGTGGCCAAAAAGTTGTTCTCAATGGTGGTATCAACTGTTCGATTTTAGATGGCTGGTGGGCTGAAGCGTTTAATGGTCGGAATGGGTTTGCGATCGGCCGTGGAGAGACACATGCCCAAGATGACATCACTGATCAGCGGGACGGAGAGGCCTTGTTTGATGTGCTTCAGCACGAAGTTATCCCCCTATTCTATGAACGAGACGTGGATGGACTTCCTCGTGACTGGATCAAAATGATGATGCACTCTATTTCATCATTAGCATGGAGGTTTAGTGCACATCGAATGGTGATGGACTATGCCAAGAACTGTTATGTTCCTGCAGCTGGTGGTTTGTCCTGTGACATGAATCACCGCTAAGAGTCAGCAAATATTACGCGGCCTTGGTGCGACGTATCTCGTGGTACGGTGTGGACTTTAAAAGGACACACCCTCGAAGCACTTCAGGCTTTCCAGGGCTACCAACGGCAGCTGTTGGGCAAGCGATAATACCACTAAGTTGATCCCATGTTTCTCGGAGGGCGAAGGGAACTGAACAGGCACTAACATTACCAGCTCGTTCAGTCAGGCCGTTTATAAGCTGCCCACCGATCCCGTACTCCTCGAGCTTCATTCCTGTGAAGCGGACAATTCCAGTGCCCGCTTGGTGGGGAACAACATAGTCAACATCATCTCCGGAGAGACTTGAGGCTTCGAGTGCTGATGCAACAGCGGCCGACATTTGACGAGGAGCAGTGTCGGCAATAGCCATGCCATCGAGCGTGTAAACAATCCGTTTGTCCGCGTGCGCAACTCCACCGTTTGGTAATGGTATTGGGACGTTTTCTCGCCTCTCGAAGTTAAACGCAGGGTGCTCAATCTGCTCACGACGAGCATCTGCGTGTAGGAGTTCGAAGTGTGTGGGGTACCGTTGACTTGTGAGTGGAGAAATGAGCGTTGCCGAGGCCATATCGCCAAAGAGGCCAGCGGTTTGGCTACAGCTGTAATCTGTGATTCGACTTATACGACTCGCTGCCACAACGAGTATGAATTCATTATTTTGTAAATTAAGGTGAGGAGCCCAGCGTTTTTGAATCAGGCTTAAGGATCGACTGTACCCGCAACAAAACCAGTTGATACCAAGAGTTCGTATATGTGGCACATTCAGCCGCTTGGTTAATTGGCGGGCTGCATGTTGCGGTCGTTCATGCTTGGCTTGTGACTTTCCAAGAAAACGATCAGCAATTGATGGCGGTAAAAAAGAGGGTGAGGCAAATAAGATGCCCCGGCAGTCGGCCAGGTTGCAGCCTGTCTCTGCCTGCAATTTTCGAACAACTCGTACCCCCATTGTTACTTCATCTTCTAAGGAAATAGCCCTCGACTCAATGCCGGTATGACGGCTGAATTTCCTTGGCATCGTCTCGCCAAACCAGGCGTTATTCAATATCCAAGATGGTCGGTGTACAGAAACAGCCGAGATACCAAAGCGATTTGTGTCTTCTTGCATGTCCATCAAGCTTTCTGCCCTTTTTTGAAACGTAAGGCGACTAGATACTTGCAATCCGGATCATCTGGTGCTAGCCGAAAAAACATTTATTTCTTTTATTTGGGCTGTTTTCCATTCATGAATGACGTGAAACGCGTGCAATACTTACTTCGGGAATACTTCCGATTCTTCAGTGACGCAAGTTTTCCAGCAAAAAGGTGTTTCTTCCCGGGGAAAATTGATGGTTCGTGCTGTATTAACTGTGTTGGTAGTCGCTGGATTCTTCATTACTGGAGATATTCCATCTGTCATTACGGGCTTCCAGCAGGGGGTGGTGGCTGTTCAAAATCACGCTCAGTCCATGTGCACCCCAACGGAGTCGAAGATGTCTTCGGGACGTGGCGAACAAGAACAGCAGCATGTTCTCAACAAAGACGTACCTGCTGAAATCAGAGGCTCGGTTACACCTTCATGGGAAGGGCTCCCACCGGAGGCAATGCGGTCAATTGATCAAAGAGAGTTGGTCGCTGGCAGTCGTTTGGTTCTGTGGCTCGTCAGGAAGAACACGGTCTCTGCAACGCAGGTCGATGTCATTGATCCCCAGACAGGGGAGGTCTTACTCACGCCAACGGACACCCCTTCCGGCTCACCGAAAAGGGGCCGGATCGACATGGATGCTCTTCGAGAGGGTGATGAAGTTTCGGTGCGTTATAGCCACAACCAGCAGTCGCATTTCAGGAATTCTGCCACCGTGGCGCAGCATGAGCCTTTGGGAGCTGTCCTCGGAATTGAGCATAGTCGTTCCGAACAAGATTAAGTCAGCAGGCAAAGTTAGCTGTCACTTGATGTTTCTGCCTGTGATGTTTCTGCCGGTGCCGCTTCTGCCGGTGCCGCTTCTGCCGGTGCAGCTTCTGCCGGTGCCGAATTTTCAGAATCGGAAACCTGTTTTTTGGAGAGTCCAATTTTTCGTTCTTCAATATCAACACGAAGAATCTTGACATCAATTGGATCACCGACCTGGACTAATTCCTCTGCATTTTCGATCTTATCATCGGACAGTTCCGAAATATGCAGAAGTCCTTCAAGGCCGTCTTCAAGGCCGACGAAAACACCAAAATTGGTAATCTTGGTAATTGTTCCATGAACAACATCATCAACCTTGTATCTGTCAGGAATATCAGCAGTCCACGGATCGTCCTGCATCTGCTTCAGGCCCAACGCGATACGCCGCCGCTGTTGATCAACAGAGAGCACCTTGCACTCAATCTCCTGACCCTTATCAACCATTTCACTTGGATGGGTGACTTTGCGTGTCCAAGACATATCTGTGACATGGAGGAGGCCATCGATCCCTTCATCAATTTCGATGAAGGCTCCATAATTTGTCAGATTTCTCACAACACCCTTAACAATGGCGCCTGGTGGGTAATCTGCCGCTACTTTTTCCCAAGGATTCTGCTGCGTTTGTTTCATGCCTAGTGAAATCTCTTGTTTGTCCTCGTTAATAGCAAGGACAACAACTTCAACTTCATCACCAGGGGAAACAAGTTCACTCGGATGGCTTACTCGCTTCGTCCAGCTCATTTCACTAATGTGAACGAGTCCCTCTACGCCGTCTTCAAGTTTCACAAATGCGCCGTAGCTCATTACGTTTACGACAGCACCCTTACAAATGGTTTCAACAGGATATCTCTCGGCAACCTTTGCCCATGGGCTCGGTGTTCGCTGCTTCATTCCCAGTGCAATTTTCTCGCGATCACGGTCAATGTGTAGCACCTGAACTTCGATTTCCTGATCAATCGAAACCATTTCGCTTGGGTGACCAATTCTTCCCCAACTCATGTCTGTAATGTGGAGTAGGCCGTCGATGCCTCCGAGATCGACGAAAGCGCCGAAGTCAGCAATGTTCTTCACAATGCCTCGGCGGACCTGCCCGACCTCAAGTGTTTCCATGAGTTGTTTCTTACGTTCAGAGCGTTCTTGTTCAATAAGTGCTCTACGGGAAACAACAATATTTCGACGAGCTTCATCAATTTTCAGGACAAGGCACTGGATTGCTCTGTTGCAATAGTCGCCTATGTCAGCAGGCCGTCTGATATCAACTTGGCTAGCTGGAAGGAAAACATTCACTCCAGCAATGTCAACGAGGAGGCCGCCTTTGATCTTTCTAAGGACAAATCCCGTTACAACGTCATCTTCACGAACACTTGACATGACACGCAGCCAGTCTTCGATTCGACGGGCCTTGCGTTTCGAGAGAGTTATGAGGCCTCGGTGCTCATCAACAATATTCTCTTCAATGTCCTCGAGAAGAACCTTGATAACATCCCCAGCTTCTGGGGCGGGTTCTGTTTCATCCCATTCGTTTCGTGGGATATGGCCTTCACTCTTGTACCCAACATCAACAAGAACGAATTCATCGTCAACTCGTAAAATCTTTCCTTCAACAACACTATTGATTGCAAGAGAGGGAGCCTGGCCAACATCAAAATCGGCGGCATCACTTCCGCCCATTGCCAGATCAATTTCTTGCTCGAGTTCATCTCCTAAATCAAGTTCACGGATAAGATTTCGGTTGACCATACGTTCGCGGGGTTAGAGGAATGAATTGGATTGGAATGCACTCAGAAAGTATTCCTCAACGACAGTGGCCGTTGGAATTCCTCTCTCATGCAAGTCTCGAAGTCTAGCAGGAGGACCAATGCTGAACAATTGATGTGTATTCCGTGCGATGAAAAGACAAAGACTCATTCCCCAGACTTCCCAATCGCACCCATACAGGATCTTGGTGTCGAACAGGTCAGGACTTGCCGATTGCTCAAATATGACTCAATTTTCCCTCCAAAGCCGCAGTTTCGAGGATCTCTGCCGACGAGATCTTCTACGGGTATTTGCAGCGACAGCTGGAGGAGCGATTTCATGCAGGCAGCTTCTTAGTCAGTTTGAAGAGACGTCTTTGAACAGTCATGCTCCTCAGTTTGGCATTTCAGGGATTCAGCGATACCGGGTGGGTGTTCGTGTTGTAGCCGAAGGCGGACGTTGTCGAGATATTTACGCGACGTTGCCGGTGCCTATGAATTGGCCAGAGCAGGGAGTGCGAATAGTCGATGAAGATACAACGACCGATATTCGACGATTACGGTTCCGAGACCTAAATGGTGCGGCTCGACAAATGATTGTTGAGATACCCGATCTGGCCGCTGGGAGGGAAGCAAAAGCAATAGTGACATACGAACTCGAGCGTTCTGCGATCTTGGCACCGCAAACAACAGATGACTTGCAACTACCATCGAAGTCTGATCATGATCTTCGAATATTTCTCCGACCAAGTCCCTACATTGAAAGCCGTAATACTTCGATTGTGCGGCTCATGCGCGAGACAACAAAAGACGTAGAAGGCTGGAGTAAGGTAGAGGCTATTTATGATGCTGTACGTCAGCGTGTCGAGTATCGTAATGGTGAATTGAAGGGCGCTGCTCGTGCTTTGGCAGATGGGTGGGGGGACTGCGAGGAACTCACCTGTTTGTTTATTGCGATGGCAAGAGCCGCTGGTATTCCCGCAAGGACAGTTTGGGTTGAGGGACACTGTTACCCAGAGTTCTACCTTGTTTGCTCAGATGGCAATGGGTACTGGTATCCGTGTCAGGCAGCTGGAGCTCGGTCCTTCGGAAGCATGCCCGATCTCCTTCCGATTTTGCAGAAGGGTGACAACTTTCGGGACCCGGATCGTCCAGGCCGAAGTCTTCGATATGTTTCAGAGTTTATTCGGGGCTCCGCAATTGGAGGGGCGGGCTCTCCTCGCGTTATCTGGGTTCGCGAAGGAGCTTAACTCCTGTTAGAGCACTCAGGTCAGGCATCAGTAGTTTGTGGCGTAGTTGATTCCGACGGTTTGTCCGATTCTTCGTTGAGGCCCAAAACTTCTGCATTATTTGGTTCCTGCTCATCAGTAACTGCTGGAGCAAACCACCGCGGCACGATAGGAAGGCCAGCGTCTTTCCAGAATGTTTCAAGGCGATCACCGGCCAAACGTACAATTCGTTCGCGGCCGATACCCTTCAGTGCTTCTCGGGTGGCCCACGGTGTAACGGGCCCTTCGAAGCCTGCCTTCTCGGCAGTATTGAGAAGTTCTACACAATTAATCACTCCGGTTTCGCCTGGCATGAGTCTCTGGCTCGCAACAAGTTCATTTGCTGCAACGTCTGTTGGAGCATCAGAGAGGCGCAGTTCGACAATACGATTTGCCGGTAGTTGTGAAATTACAGACGCGGATTCACCGCCGACGTGAAGTGCCCAGTTATCAAGAACTACACCAATTGAATCATGAGAACTCGAAATAAGTCCGAGTAGTCCTTCATAATTGTGGATAAATTCATGTGAAAAAGCTGCTCTCTGCTCGGCCTCGGGAAAAATGGCAAGTCCAACTGTGACATCATGCTTCGCAGCCATGCTTCCAATCTGATCAAGACGACTTCGATGAAGCTCAAAAAGATCTTTGAAGGCATGCTCATCTGACCCAGGAACTACCGTTGCCGTTGCACGGCTACATTCAGTTGCTTGGGCCATCTCAAATAGTTTGGGAAGTTGTTCGGACTCTGAGGCGAATGTTGCATCGTCCGCAGCAAGCGTAACCGGTAGATGAATTGAGGAGGCCTGGAGTCGCGCACTCACCATGAGTCGGCGAGCATGTTCCACACCGTAGATCTCGGCTTGTTGGCAGAAGTCAAGGATATCGATATCCATGCCGTCAAAGCCGAAAGATAAAGCGAGTTCAATAAGTTCACTTGGACGTCCTGACAGTGGAAGACCAATGGTACTAAGGTTCCTGAACACGGAGGGGGGGCTCCTCTATCAAAAAAGGGTAGAGAAATGAATGTTCGTCAAAATGAGGACACTCATGACTCACTGGATATACAAGCAGCTAGGATTATGCACAATTACGGGTCATTTTAGAAGCGGTCGCATTTTGATACGACCTGCCGCGCGAGTATGAGCATTTTGCAACGCAGCGAAGCATTTTGCGTCAATTTTTAGCCGTTCGTCTCAGTCTGGGCGCGAACACTACTCAGTTACAACGTTATTCCGACATTTTTTAAATGAAAAGGCGCTTCGGCAGCGCAGCGAATTTAAATCTTTTGGGTGGCTTGCCCAAAAGGGCATGGGAAATGCACTGCTTCAAAACAGTTTCGACGAACCCTCAATACCACCAAGTAACAACATTTTCTTTCCTACGCACGGTAGAGCAGAAAGGTTCTTCAGAATGAATACTCTTTTTCCGAATCGCAATTCGGTGAGAACCCGCTTCTGGCGGCGACGTGGTCAAACACGGCAGAATCGAGCAGCCCTTTCGGGCGGCCAGTATCGCGTTGAGCAACTTGAACCCCGGTACCTTCTTACGGCTGCTCCGTCAGCCTATGACACCGTTTCAGCTGACTGGTTTGAAACAGTCGCTGAGCCAACCTTTTCCGTAGAGTCAGCTACGGGGTCGTCTGCTACCGACTGGGTCGGTGGCTTGAGCGATGACAACGACTCGATGAATTCCGAGCCAAATGGCTGGATCGTACGACTTTCGCCATCTGTTTTGCAGACTATGTCGCAAGTTACGGATGCAATTGGGCTGTTCTCATCTGCGCCTGGTCTTCGAGTGCTTGGTGGCCTTGGTTTGCCCGGACAGCTTCTGTTGGAATCTTCTGCGTGCTCATCTGAAACATTATCGTATCTGGAGGGCCAGGGATTTGTTTCTTCGTTTGAGCCTGATCTTCCAATCTCTGTTTCGACGTTCTCAGCTACATCAGCGCCGAATGACCCTCGCTACGGTGATCTTTACGGCCTTCATAATACGGGGCAGAGTGGTGGTACGGTTGATGCAGACATAGATGCCCCTGAAGCCTGGCAAGTGAGTACAGGTTCTCGCGATATTATTGTCGGGGTTGTTGATACAGGAATTGATTACAACCATCCCGATCTTGCTGCCAATATGTGGGTGAATCCTGGGGAGATTGCTGGCAACGGAATCGATGACGATGGGAATGGCTTTGTTGACGATGTGCACGGGTATGATTTCGCCAATGATGACGGCGATCCCTTTGATGACGAAGGACACGGTACACACTGTGCGGGAACTATTGGTGGGGTAGGCAACAATGGCCTAGGAGTCGCTGGCGTCAATTGGGAAGTTTCTCTCATGGGGCTCAAGTTCCTTGATGCCAATGGATCGGGTTCTACATCCGATGCAGTACAGGCTATTAATTACGCAACCATGATGAGGAATCAATATGGCCAGAATGTCAGAGTGACAAGTAACAGCTGGGGAGGTGGCGGATCAAGCAATGCGATGCGGCAAGCAATCGAGGCCGGCTCTGAAGCTGACATTCTCTTTGTCGCAGCAGCTGGGAATGACGGCATGAACAACGACAGCAATCCTCAGTACCCAGCCTCTTATACGAGTAATGCCGTTATTTCAGTCGCTGCAACCAATCGAAATGACTCACTTGCCGGCTTTAGTAATTATGGTGCGACGAGTGTTGACCTGGCAGCGCCCGGTGTTGGTATCGTGAGCACTGTGCCAGCTGGTGGCTATTCATCGTTTAGTGGCACCAGCATGGCAACCCCTCATGTTGCTGGAGCTGCCGCGCTTGCCTTGGCAGTTGATCCCACCCTGACTGTTTCCCAGCTTAGGACAGGACTTCTAGGAACGGTTGATGCAGTTGGAAGTTTGTCTGGCAAGACCGTGACAGGAGGCAGGCTGAATGTAGGGCGGCTTGTTGAAAGTCTTTCAAGTGATCCGACGATCCCATTGCCTCCCTCCGGGCTGAATGCGAGTGACGGTACGACAATTGGTTCAGTGCAGATTTCATGGGGATCGTCATTGTTTGCCGATAGTTACACGCTGTGGAGAAGTGGGGCAGATGATGTCTCAGCAGCGGTGGTTATTGAAGATAATCTCTCCACCACGAGCTATCAGGATCTGGCGACAGATGTGAATGAAAGCTATTACTACTGGGTGTCTGCAACAAATGAGCTTGGTACAAGTCCATTAAGTGATTCTGACAGTGGGTTCCATTCGCCAAGCCGATCGCCGAACGATGCTTTTGTGGATGCAAGTATTCTAGAAGGTAATCAGCTCGCTGCCTCAGGAACAAACCTCGACGCTACAGAAGAGTCTGGTGAGCCTACACATGCAGGCGTTGGGGGTGGCAAGAGCGTTTGGTGGACGTGGACATCACCAGCTTCTGGAAGTGTTGAGATAAATACGGTTGGAAGTGGCTTTGACACCGTGCTCGCTGTTTACGAGGGATCACGTGTAGATGATCTAACACGAATTACTAGCAACGACGATATTGATTACGGAGTTGTGCTGCAAAGTCGAGTTACCTTCGAAGCAACAGCCGGGCAGGCGTACCAAATTGCAGTCGATGGATGGAGCGGAGCTACCGGGTCAATCGCGTTGGCTTTGACTCTCGACGCCCTCGTTGCCCCTGATCCGATTACCAATATTTCCCTTGGTAACTCCCAAGTTGACGAGAATTTGCCTGCGGGGTCACTCGTAGGCGTTCTTGAAGCAGCGGGTGGCGAAAACGTCAGGTATTCCTTGGCTCGTGGAAATGGTTCTGATGACAACAACAGGTTCTCAATAAGTGGGAATATCTTAAAGACATCTGGCTCTTTTGATTACGAAGCCGACAACTCATACACAATTCGAGTGAAAGCAGTTTCTGGTGATGATTCTTTTGAGAAGACGTTTGTTATTTCAATTACTGATCGGAATGACGCTCCGGCAGTCATACTTTTATCAAACGGAATGGTGCCTGAGACGGCAGAAGTAGGCACATCAATCGGAGAGTTCACGGTGCTCGATGAGGACGTTGACGACACTCACTCTCTCTCGCTTGTGAATGGTGAAGGCAGTGACGGCAATTCACTATTCGCAATTGACGGCAGTACTCTTGTAGTAACGGGACAATTCGATTTTGAGACGAGTGAATCGCACTCGATCAGGGTGCGTGCCACTGATGCCACGGGAGAGTCGGTGGACCGAGTCTTCACAATCGTTGTCACAGATGTTCCAGAGGGACTTCTTGTTGAGGAGCTTGTTCCAGATCGAGATGGTTTTCATATTCGATTTACTGGCCAACTCGATGTATCGAATCTTGATCTCCACAATCGAGTAGCTGCTCCTGAATTTCTGGACGTGACATTGCGAGATGGAACTGGAAATTTGATTGATTCAGCTATTGCGATCGACAATGACCAAAATGGTTTTCGTTTGGTGGTAAACAACGGCGTTCTGGATGCCGGTGAGCACACACTTACTATTCGGAGTGGAGAGAGTGGAGTAGTGGCAGTTGATGGTCGGCTCCTCGATGGAAATAGTGACGGAGTGGTGGGTGACAACTATGTGTCAACATTTACGATTGAGCCGCTTTCGGTCGGCACTGCGATTGTTGGTGTTCCAGGATTTTTTGAGACGGCAGGCCAAGAAGTAAATGTTCCAGCCTCCTCTGCTGGTGGCATTCCAATCGTTGTGACCGCATTAGAAGGAGTCATGTCACTTGATATGGAGTTGTTTTACAACCCTGATTTACTAAATATTTCCGGTGTTGAATTAGCGGCGGGTATGCCTGCTGGTGCCTTGTCATTAATTAATGTGCTTGAGCCAGGCCATGCGGTAGTTGGATTCTTTTCGCCGCAACCACTTGCAGCTGGAAGCTACGAGGTAGCTCGTCTTCTGGCCACGGTGCCAATGAATGCGGAAAAAGACCAAACACATGTGCTTGATGTAAGAGGAGCTAGTCTGAATGAGGGCATGATTCCTGTTTTTGATGATGATGGTATTCATGTCGTAGCGGTTGGTAACAGAGCGCCAACAGGGGTTACTCTCTCCTCGACCACTGTTGTCGAGAACAGCCCGGCTGGCACAGTCATTGGACTACTGGAAGCCATTGATCCCGACTATGGAGATTCATTCACCTTTGAGCTTGTAGCCGGAGAAGGCGATAGTGACAACGCGTCGTTCTCAGTTGACGGTAGGCAATTGATTACAACCACATCCTTTGATTTTGAGTCTGGTGCAACTCGAGGAATCCGTATTCGAGTGACTGATAATGAGGGAGAGTCCTTCGAGGAAAACATCTCTATTCAGATTGAAAACCAAGTCGAGACGCTTTATGTCACCGAATTAGTAAGTGCCACTGATGGTTTTCGGGTTTCATTTAGCAAGCCAATCGATGTGGGTGTTGTCAATCTTTATGACGCCATGGAAGTCTATGGTGAAGCTGATTTAACTCTTCGTGGAGCGACAACAGGGGACGTGAGCGGGTCTTTAGTCATCGCTGCTGATGGTCGTAGTATGCAGTTCGTTGCGAATGGTGCACTTGCGATCGACACGTATTCGGTAGTTGTTCGCAGCGGGACCGATGCATTTCAAACAGTGAACGGAGAGTTGCTGGATGGCAATGCCGATGAGGAAGCTGGTGATAGCTACAACGGCACGTTCACGATTTCAGAAGTGCCAACAGTTCGGTTAGCTATTCCGAGTTTTGCGAGGGGGCCTGGGCAAGACGTACATGTTCCAGTTGGGAGTGAATCAGGGATTCCGCAATTGTTTTGGACTCTGATGGATCTGTTCGTTCACTCGATGCTATTTTCAGTTTCAATCCGGAGTTGCTAGCTGTTTCAGATATTGTGCCCGCGGTTAACCTGCCGGAATTTGTGACTTTTTCAACAGAAGTTCTAGAGCCGGGGCGAATTGCCCTGAGGTTTGATGCGACGGAATCTTTCCCAGATGGCGGAGGGGCTCCTGCAGGTCAATTGACAATAGCGAATGTAATGGCCCAGGTTGCTACGGCAGCTGAAAATGGATCATCAGCACTTCTCAGTTTGGAATCAGTTGTAAGTAACAGCACCATTACTGGTGGTGGGAGTAATGCTGTTCAACTGGTAGCAGCACTCGGTGATACCAGTGGTGATGGTGCTTATAGTTCAGCAGATTCAGCCCTCGCAGCGAGACTCGCGATGCGGCTGGATAGTGGGCTTGTTAATTATCCTGTCGTGATTCCTTCGCTCGTGGCAGATGTGAGCGGGAATGGAACAGTTTCAATGCTTGATGCTGCATTGATCGCAGGAGTAAGTGGTGGAAGCCAAGGCCCTGTTAGTGGCTCTGCGTCAGCACCAAGGCAGATGCTGTTGCGGCACGAGGGAAGCTTCCGGAGAGCTGATGTGATCGACGTTTCGAGTGTACTTTCAGACAATGACACAAAAGTACTTGCGGAGTCTCGGGACTCAGCTGCCTCTCGAGCGCAAGCCTTTGCTGATATTGCTGCAGGATGGGCTGCGAGTGCAGCGGCAAATGAGAACAGTACGTTTTCCTTTGCTGAAGACAGTGATGACTCCAGTGATAGTATTTTTGTAGACCCGGGACTTGTCTAGAAACTTTTTTCAGAAAGTTGCGATACAGAAAGCTACAGGGATTTGGATTGATTTCGGCCTATTCCGGCAAGATCAACACCAAGCCTCTTAGCTTTCTTATAGAGCGTCGTCCGATTGATGCCGAGTGATTTAGCTGCGGCATCCCTTCTCCAATTATTTTGACGCAGAGCGTCTAGGATGAGTCGCCTTTCGGGGGCAGCCATCTGTGCCTTGAGCGAGTCATCGACGGTCTTTTCAGGGATGATCTCTAAGTTCACTGTTTGTCTGCTGCTTGCCCCCTCTATGACTCGAAGCGGGAGGTCCGTCACGTCTACTTGCTTGCTTGACCCAAGGAAAGCAGCCCGTTCGACGGCATGAACAAGTTCTCGCACGTTTCCGGGCCAGTGGTGTGCCTCAAGGCACGCGATAGCGGCATTTGTAAAACCCTCTATTTCTCTACCAGTTTGGACCATGACATTTCTGAGAAATTGCTCAGCGAGAGGTCGAATATCTTCACGTCTTTCCCGTAGAGGTGGAAGTTCGATTTTGATGACATTTATTCGCCAAAAAAGGTCTTCACGGAATTTTCCGCAGCGAACAAGTTCTTCTAAATTTTCATGAGTCGCAAGAATGACTCGAGCATCGACTTGCTTTGTTTGAGTAGCACCAACAGGTTCAAATTCAAAATCCTGTAAAACCCGTAGTAATTTCACCTGCATTGCCGGAGTCGCAGTAGCAATTTCATCAAGAAATATTGTGCCTTTATCTGCACGTGTAAACATTCCATCTCGTGACGTAGTGGCACCAGTAAATGCTCCAGCACTGTGCCCAAATAATTCACTTTCAAGCAGTGATTCTGTCAGGCTTCCACAGGCAACCTCAACGAGTGGGTGCCTTGAACGAGAACTCCTGCGGTGAATTTCTCGCGCGAGTAAAGACTTCCCTGTGCCGCTCTCTCCTGTTATCAAAACAGTTGCAGTGGTCGGAGCAATTTTCTGAATGACTTGTGAAACGTCGCGCATCGCTGGACTGGTCCCAAGCACTTCTCGGTTCTTGCCTGTGTTGCAACGCGTTGTCGATGCGTTCACGTCTGACGCTGTTTTTTGTTCTCGAACCGTATCAAGGGTGTTCAGTAGGCTTGAGTCATTAATTGGTGCACTGAGAATAGTATCTGCATGAAGTGAAAGAAGACTTTCCGGGGCAGTTGATGTTCCGAAAGCAATCAAGTAAGCCTCTTCCCAGACCGACCGAAGTAAAGTCGCAAGACGAATACTCCCATTATCTGGGAGGTCTCCATCAAGGATGCAGAAGTCATAACGATGCTGCCCGAGCTTTTTAATCGCATCTGTGACATCACCTGCTGCGGTGGCGTGCCATCCAAGCGAACAAAGCCATTGGGCTATGCGAGAGGCCATTCTGCGATCATCATCAACGACAAGTATCCGGTTCCAGGAGTTCTTGAGATGCTTATTTAATTTCGCAACGGCCTCCAGAGGTGCCTGTTTTTGGAATGCTGGCATCACTATTTCCTAGGAACTGAGCAACGTGCCGGGGGGACGGACTCCCCGTTTCACGATGAGAACGGTAACGGAATGTAAAACTCCATAGATTCCTAGGCCATAGAACGCCGCTAGAAAAGTCTCTCTCAGCCATATAACCAATATAAATTCAAGCAAGTGCTCGTCGATGTGTTGTAATCGTTACGACCATGCTTGATGGCACGATACAGGTGATCAATCATCGGTTGTGGATGATGTGGTTCGGGCTTCTCTTGAATGGGATTCATGTTCGGTTTCAGATGAACCCCCTGCCTCCGTTAGGTGATCTGTCTGAAGCGGGGTTCCTGAACCACTGCTGTCACCCAGACGATCAGCCGCTGGACCAAATATCAGTTCGCGATTTTCAAGAAGGCTATCAGGATTTTTGTCGAGAATCTGCATTCTACGCTTGCGAAACCAGAGGAATGCGGCGACAGCAAAGGCGACGATGCCGGCGCCAAGGACCACAAGCGTGAGGCCTTTTTCTGCTGACTGAATGAGCCCGGTGATTCGGTCCCCAAAGGCATACGCCAGGCCAAAAAAAGCACTAATAACAATAGACGCGCAGATGAAATCCGCGAAAAGAAACCAACGGTACTTCACTCGAAGAATACCTGCTGTGAGGTAAAACGGGCTTCGCAGGCCAACCAGAAAGCGGGCGGCAAAGAAGGCCTTAATTCCATGCTGTTGGATGAGTAGTTCGATTTTCTTCTCTCGCTCCTCTGTGAGGAATCCACTTAATAGGCGGTGTTCTCTAAGAAATCGTGCCCCAAAAAAACGTCCGATCGCATACATCAAGCTGTCGCCTAATAACGCCCCGACCAAGCATGCTGGCAGCGCCCACCACCAATCCAAAGCTCCAGCTCTACTGGCTACGCCAGCGGCCACAATGGGAACTTCTTCAGGGACCGGTAGCCCTAAGCCAGTGAGTGTCAGAAAAAGCACGATTCCCAAATACGAACCCTGCTCCAACCATTCGATCATGTCTAGTGGTATTGCACGGGGAAGGGGTTCAGTATTGACATGACAGTCAATCGAATGGGTGGCTCTGCCGAAACGATAAAATCACCTTTTCAGAAAAGTCATTCGAAGTAGTTGACGTCATTCACAAATCCCTGATCAAAGCATGGTCGTTCGGAAGCAGGGAACATTCCTAGTGTAGTCTGAAAATTATGAAATGTGTAAAAATTGGTAATCTTCTGTTACTTCTGGTTGAAGTCTTTGGCCTGAATAACCGTTAGTCCCGGAGTTGTTCGATTTGGCACAAATTGTTCAGTGTCGAGATTAGCTAAAATCGCAGTCAATCGGCTGGTGTGCTCATCTTTCACTACGAGTATCGCAGCCACAGCACTCCCTTCAGACGCAATGTGATCTATTTCTCCGGGACCTAGAATATATGCCGCTGTTGCTAAGGCGTCGGCCTCGGCAGCCGTATCTGCAAGGACCGTTGCCGAGAGAACCCCACTGGCAGGTTGGCCTGTTCGCGGATCGAGTATATGACCTATTTTATGTCCCCTTTCAATGAAAAACTGCGTACCAGATCCGCTCGTACCCAGCGCTTTGTTTTGAAGCGTAATTGTGCCAATCCGCTTCTCTCGGAGAAGTGGGTGCCGAAGTCCAACAGGCCATCCATTACGTTCAGTTTTCTGTCCTGCTAGACCTCGCGTGCCCCGGCTGCGAACACTGCTGTGCCCACCGTGAATAAGGAAATTTTCAACACCCTCCATTTCGATGAGGTCAACCGCTTTGTCAATTGCCCATCCTTTGCCGATGCCCCCCAGGTTTATCTCAACGTCGGGCCGCTTAAAACGTATTTTGTGTTCATGTTCATGGAATTCAATATTTTTCATTCCAGAACATTCAACTGCCTCAGCAAGTTTTTCTGGCGACGGTGTTCGTCCTTGTTTCTGAAGAAACCCCCAGGCTTTTATAAGTGGACCTGTGGTTACATCAAAGGCATCATTGGTTTGGATGTGGAGTTGCTTTGCTAGCCAGAGTAAGTCGAATACGTCTGGTGATAGATCGTGCCAACTTGTAAACGATGATTCATTGATTCTTGAAATTTCGCTTGACGCTCGATAAACCGATATTTGCTCTTCAATGTGCTCAATGATGTTGAGCGCGTCGGTGCCGATTGATGTTGCGACACTGTTGTCTAGTAGGTTGAAAATAACCTCAAAGCGACATCCCATCGCTTCACGGCCAACAACAATGGTGTGGACCGTTTCCACGCTTTGCTCCTCACTGCAATACTGGTTATCGTGGTGCTAATCCACGATCAAATGCATCCTGATCTCTCCTGAACACGGCTAATTCGGTGTCAAACCGTTCCAGAGGGATCTTATAACAGGGGTTTTCGGCAGTATGTGCGTGACAATGCGCCACAAGTAGTCGATATAAGAACTTAAACAGTTGGCGAGGCACACGAACACTTCGCAGGCCATCAATTAATCGAGACTGGCTGACTTCAGGCTCAAAAAGTTCAGCGAGAGTTGTCGGAGGCTCTTTTATGCTTGCGGCTTTGAGCCTCATGGAGGCAATGTCATAGAGAGTTTCTCCAGACCATTCCAATGATGGTATGAGATTCTGCTTGTCGAGTCTTGCTCGCTGATTGAACGACTCATCCTCACGCTCAATGAATCGATACAACTCATTAGGAAGTAGCATCTTGAATCCAAGCCCTGGTGATTTCAGGAACTTGTTATCAAAAATGGGCCAGATAATCTGCTTCATGCGTTCTGCAGAGCCATTTATTACGTGCGGTTCATCGAGTCGGTCGATGATCACAATCATTCCACCATACCCGACAGCTTGAAGTACTCCTTGAAGCTTAGCGAATAGTTCGTAACGATCGTCACTTCTCGCCATAATTGGAAGAGGCTGCCCTGCAAGATCTGCCTCAGGCATCTTTGCAAGTGCTTTCACAAGTTGCCCTATTGTTCTGTTTCCGGTTCGCATATTTCGGACGATACGAAATGCTTTCCACCAACACTGACACCTTCGCCACAACCACGGCATCCAAGTTGCAGCCAAAATAAACCACGGCCACCACAGTGCCAGCCAATCTAAATTTTTTGTCGAAATGCTGGTGGCAAGAGCTGCCACAAAAAGTGCAGTAGACGCTAATCCTAAGAAGGCCGGCCAACGGCCAAGGATAGATCCGTAACCAACCCGCCAGCGAAGTTTTCTCCAGCGTGAAGGAAAGGTCTCAGCTGTTGATTGATCATAAAGTGCGGCAAGCAAAGTAAGGTCACGAGCATGTGGGCCACTCCACGAATGACTTCTGCCATCTCCTACTGGTTCTGTTTTTGAGCGATGAATGATTGCGGAGACAAGTTGGGTAACTGCCAGGGAAAGGATTGCATCCATATGATCCCACAGTTTCCAATTCCCAAGCGCCTTCTCGACGGGCCGGTTTCTTCCGCTGCGGCTGACAAATCGATCTAGGAATGGATTGAAGTCATCATAGATAACAACGAAAGAAGGCTTTTTGTTTCCATTGGGGCCCCTGCTTGTGTCGTTATGACGTTCAAATTGACGAACCATTTGCAGTTTGAGTGCAGTTTTTCCAGCACCTTTCTCACCAAAAACAATTGATGTGCTCGGGTCTTCTGGTGATCCATAAATCTTGTCCCAACCGGGGTGGAATGTGGATTCCAAGCATGTTCGCTTAAACACGGTGTCATTTTGGGCATCTTCTTCAGCAAAGGGATTACCCTCGATCCCGTGGTGTTCTAAGAACTCCTGGATTTTCATTACTACCTTTTATCTGTTGAGGGAGGTGAGCTTTGCGAAACAAGAAAAAGAGATATCAGTTTGTGGAGACCATGCCTTCGATCATTTTTTGAAAACCGTCCGCTGATGCCTCTACAGTTGTTGCAGGTCCATAAAATTTAATGAAGTAATTGCCTTTGTCAGGTGTTTCAATAATAGCCGCCATCATCCGGTAATTTGGGCGGTCTATTGATTGTCCTCCCGCGAACGGGCCACCAGGCATATCTTTGAAGGTTCCTGAGACATCAACACACGTTACTTTGCATCCTGCAATACGTAATGTTTTCAGGCCCGCTTTATCCTTTGTAGATGAGCCGTCTGGTTGGCTGAATTGGCCGTACCACCTTGCAATATTGGCCTCAATGCTCCCACCAGCGCCCATCGAAGTCATACGTCCTGGTTGGTCATCAGGCTTCACTGGCTCGATAGCAAATTCAGTCTCGACTATTCGAGATCGGGGCTGGACTTGCTTCCAGCCAGCAGGAGCAGCGAGTGATAATTCACCATTCGCGACTGTGAACTCAGCGGCAGCGTCAGCTAACACAACACGAACTGGCATAATGAAAAGCATTGCGACAGACAACATGCTCAACCCTAAAAAAAGTCGGGATAGAGACAAATGCATAGTACAGTTGGATCGTAATTTCATAAGAATACCTTGGGAAGTGGTGTTGATTTACAATTGTTGCATAACGAGCAAGTGGCACGGAGGTGTGCTAGGAGTCGCGTTTATTGTCACTGCGCATCACCATCTGGTTCAATAAGTGAGCGTTTTCCCGCAGATGGATAGCGAATCTCAGTATTGTATTCGTTTAGGCTCTTCGTCGGCAACCTTTCGACGACGAGTCCAAGCATTGATGCAATGTCTGCAACCTGAAACGGATCAACTAAAGCCCCCTGTAATTCATTGGTATCCGCATCCATGCCTGCTAACTGAGAACCTCGCAAATCAATTCCTGAAAGTGACGTACTGGGGTAGCGTGTGTTACGCAGGTCACAGTCTCGGAAAATAACCCGCTTGAGTGTTGTGTTCTGGAAATCAGCTTCCCGAAGGTCGCATTCTTGGAATCGGCATCCAGTGAGTTGGGAGTCATGAAATAACGATAAATCAAGTTTGCAGCGATAGAACAGTACATTGCGAAGGTTTGTGCCAGAAAGGTTACACCCGGTAAGCCGAGTACGATGAAACTCAGTGTCCGTCATTCGTGCGCCTGACCAGTCAACGTTTGCAGCATTACAGTTGCGGCATAGCACCTCAATGAGTTCGAGTGCAGTCCATTTGCTGTTTGAAAAATCAGTACCTGCAACGAATGCTTGTTCAACGAGAAAATCTGAAGCCTGAAATTCTTTAAGGTTCGCGCCATCAAGGATGATCGCATGGTGCGATTGATTGGAATCCAATAATTCGGAATTCAAGGCGGTCAGTTGGATGTGAGAAAGAACATTGACTAACAATACAGAATCAGCATTCATGCGAAGTTCGTTACCAGTGAAGGGTGTCCAGGCGATCCGAATAGTGCGTTACAACATCAGTTGAGTCTGGAAGGAAATAGCGAGCAGGCAGAGGAAAGTGTTTAGTGCTTTGCATGAGCAGAAGGCTCACCTCAACCTGTTTACCGAGGCTGTGATCTTCAGAAAAAATCTGGAAAAATACTTTTCACTGGTTTCCACTCAAGCCAATCGGTGCGCCAAACGTACACGTTTGCTTTAATCTTTGAGGATGATAACAAGGCGAGTAGTTCGGGGCCTTTCATTGCGCTACTTGGCTCACCACCGGGAGGTGCAATTCGCCATAACTGACTAGGGTCTTCATCGAGTATCGACGGAACAGTACCCGCACTCTGTTTCGCGGTCGCGGTGGGTTGAGCACGCAGGTGTCGTGAGTCTGATCCATCGTCACTAAATGGTGAATCGAACTCTGCTTGACTGGTAGATGGCGGTATGGCCGTTGTCTGTTCTCTCGTCTGGTGATCGTGAGGGGCGACTCTAAACTTCTCACCACACTGCGGGCAACGCACTCGTAAGCCAGCAAAACGATCTTTCAATTTCGTGCGGTGCCCATTTGGGCAAAGGCAAATGATACCCATGAAAGTACGCTGAAGAGTTGTTGTCTCGAAAAAATCTGGCAATGGAATTGAGAGCGTTATTTTTGAAAAGCATCGATATACTAACGCATGAGTATATCGGCATAGCACAGAAGTAGACAGTATAAACATCTGCTCTAGAAAGAAAATGAATGGCCCATTTTTCAAAAAGTACTGAGTCAGACCATTCATCGTCAGAAGAAAATGGTGGTGAGGATATCCCGGTAGAAGTTGCCATAGTAGGTGACCTTACAGAGAACGCTACGGATCTTGTTGATAAATTGCTTGGAGTTGAGCCTGGTAGTCGGTGCACTATTTATTTCGATTCACCCGGCGGGAACCCGTACACTGCGAATTCTTTGGTCAGCATGATCCGCCTACGTAGTTTACAGGCGACGGGAATTGTGACAGGAGAATGCTCTTCGGCAGCAGTTTGGCCGTTTGCGGCATGCACTCGCCGGCTCGTGACGGCGTCGAGCGTATTGCTTTTTCATCCCATGAAATGGCAAAGCGAGGAGCAGGTTGGTATTCGTGAGGCGGCCGAATGGTCGCGTCACTTTGCCAATCTTGAACTTGAAATGGACAAACTTTTGATCCATTTGTTTGGGGTAGTGGAAGGCTCTGATGCCGCTAACTTGATTCAGCAATGGTGTGACCAGCATCGGTATGTTACGGGCAGTGAACTCGCTGAAGCTGGATTGGCCGAGTTGATTGACTTGAGCCCATTGAAATGGCTGTGTACGTAGGGGCGAGAGGACGGGGTCGGCACTACTCCACACCAGGCGTTATCGATAGTCGGCATGGCATGTTGAACAGGATTGGTTTATTGCCTTTGCTGCAGTTCTGGCGTTATCGTAATTCCCTTCGTTGATAGCAGTCCTTGCTTTCAAGGCATGCAGTTTCATTTTCTCAGCATAGATTTTGTAGTCAGAGTCATCCCAGTCAACAAATTCTGGTTGCACGAGTAATTCTCCAAAGCACGCAACTATTTCGGCAGCATGAACCAACTGATCGGTCGAGTTAGAAAAAATTTCTTCTGAGGCCGTTCCTGAAGTAAGCCTTTCGTCAGCAAGTTTCAGACGACGCATCAGTAATGATCTTTCGCATAGCTGGCTCCATTGGAACTGTTCTGTTTCATCGTTCTTGAAGTTACCAGCCTCACCACGGATCAAATTTTCAAGTTCTCCGACAGCGGTAGTTGCGGTGGCAAATGAAGATCCACCTTCCCGATCGCAGCGATATGCTGACCTTTCAAATCGTTCACGATAGCCTATTGCATTTTTCTTCCAGCTTGAACGCACGTCCTCGGCTTTGTCGTATGCAGAAATGATACCAAAGCAGATAGCCAGTAATTGAAATTCATCAATTGCGTCACCGATATGGCTTTCAAAAAAAGTCTTGGTTGCAATGATTTTCTTTAATCGAGGCATTGCTGTTTTAATTTCATCATCAAGTGTCGAACCTGAAATGAGTTGCGACCAAGCCAACGCTGATTCGGGCTGAATTATTCCGGAAGATTTTGTTGATTGGGGTATCGCTTTGAAATCAGGCTTTGGCCCAACAAGGAGTTGAAAGGCATCTCTTGCAATAACTTCGCTTTCAGGAAGATTCTCAGGGCGTGGTGCAGATTGACGTTTGGCTGGACCCGCACGTGCATCTGCTAGCGGTGGGCAGAAGCTTACGAAGAGTGTCGCGAGTAGCCATAAAAAAGGTTGTTTTATTTTGGAACACCTGATGAGCCAGGCCGGGAGTGTTCGGAAATTCAAAGCAAAAACCCCTGCTAGGAAGGAACTATGATTATCGTAGCCTATGATTTGATTCAATGTTGGTTTGCGGCGTGCGGGCGGACAGGGCAATTTGGTGTGGTTGTGCTCCAACTTGTCGAACGCCAATTTTCACCTTGACCGCATCCTATCCCGGGCATCATGATCAGTGGGGTCGAGATTGCCCACCGTCCAAAATGTAGTGCGACATACGCGCACGGAAACGGGATCAGGAAAAGAGTAGTTTCGACATACTTTGTCCCAGAAAGGCGTTTCAATGGTTTCTCCTAATCCGTCACCAATCGGCGGCGTGCGAGATGTGTGTAAGCAGCGATTGAGAAAAGCTGTTTCACTTTGGCTGCTTTCGTTTATTGCCGGGTGCTGCATGCTTGCTTTGACAAGTCAGTCAGGGTGCTCCGCAGGAGGTGCAGAGCCTTCAGTAGTCGCGAATATCGAACCTGCAAAAGTTGCAGTTACGACATTTCTGGAGGCAATAAAACGTGGGGATGAACAATCTGCAATGGCTATGCTGACAGAGGTTGCACGGGCAAAAACACAGGAGTTAGGCCTTTCAGTTGCTCCTCCAGTGAAGGATACAGCTACCTACCGAGTGGGCGATTGTGAAACCGTTGGAGGGACTGATGATGTTGTCCACGTGGCAACGACATGGACAGATACAGATGCAGAAGGTTTTACGACCACGGATAATGTAATCTGGGTGTGCCGGCTTGATCCTGAGGGCTGGCGGGTTGTTGGTATGGCCATGAGGATTTTCCCAGACATGCCACCTCTGCTACTCGATTTCGAAGACCCTGAAGATATGCTTGCAAAACAGCGGCTAGTAGCCGAGGAGATTACACGAAGGGCCAAACTGGCGATGCAGGAGCAGGCACCAGCAACTCGCACGGCGTCTGGTGATTCCGGGACAGTTGTCGAATAGCGTGGAAGACTGTCGCAGGACCTTTCCCGAGTGCCTCTGTGTCCTCACACGTTTCTTTCAAACCGGCTCTTGCTGAAGACGCCCGTCCCCTCATTGTAAGGGGTTTGTGATTGCAGGGTGGTGACAACTTCACTTTTCGCCGCAAATCTGAATGCTTTTACACGTCGATGTGTGCTTTGGCATTGCCGTGAAGGCATACCAGGCCTTCCAGTCACGACTCAAAAACCCCCTAAACCCCCTATGTTGCTTGACAGTCTTATTTTGACTGCTAGCCTTTTTCTCAAACTTGAATGATGGAAGTATCGGCCGACCTGCAACACCTGCAGGGGAGTGCCGCGGGTTGTTCCGACGAGCTTCCAAAATCGGGTTTTGTTTTTGGTTGCTCTGCTCCGGTCGCCGTCCCGGGTCGGATTTGTGTGTTGACGGCAAAATAAGGTGCAATCCCGCACCAATTAACTTGTTTCGGAGAAAGAAATGAAGCGTTTTCTGGGAATTTCATTTGCGGCGTTCATCGCGTTGATCGCCTTTGCTCTGATCAGCGTCGACACCAGTGCCGTTGCCGGTTTCCGTCATGGTTGCCACGGTCGTCGTTGTCATGGTCGTAGTCATGGTCTTCTTCACCGTCGTCGTAATCGTTGCCACGGTGAGCAAGCCGCTTCTTGTGATTCTTGTGAATCATACGAATGCTCTAGTTGCACGAGCGGATGTGCAGACGGTAACTGTGGTGGTGGCTCCGTCATCACTGAAGAAGCAGCTCCTAAAGAAGCAGCTCCTAAGAAAGCTAAGAAGAATAAGAAGAAGGAAGCTCCTGCAGCTCCAGCTAAAACCTGATTTCGGTTTTACGCAAAATGTATGAGTCTGCCCTGAGATTCATCGTTGAATTGCCGGATCCTGTGTTATGCAGGATCCGGTTTTTTATTGCGTTGATTGCAGACCGATATGTCACGCCTATTGAGATTTTTCCGCCGCGTCGTCGGACGTCTCATTATTGCCAGCATCCAAAAGTTTTTTTAGGAAACGTCGTGCTGGTCTATCTTGGTCAGGCGTGTCTGTAGCCTCTTTGCTCTTCATCTGCTCACGTTCTGCCCGCCTCTTTGCAACCTCGTCGAGAATTCCTCCCACGGCGTCGATAACCGCATCGGTGGTCGGGTCATCAGAAATGTCGGTAGGCAGCAGACCTTTGAGTTGATCCAGTTTCTTCGCGTTCCCCACTTTTTCTTCTGAAGGCTTCTGGCTTTTGGGGTTTTTCATGCTTGAATTGCTAGCTGATGATGACGGTCGCTGTTCTGGAGTAGCACTATTTTTTTCAGAGCTTTCGTCTGGTGGGGTCTGGTTTTTTTTATTCCGTAATTCTCGAATAAAATCAGTAGCAACATCTGCCGCGGTCCGTTTCAATGAGGCATCCAATTGAAGCTTGGGATCATCAAGAGTTCCTTCGACGGAGGCCTTTATCGTTTTTCCTGCGAGGGCGGCAAAAAGTGGTCTGTCTGTTGGCAAAGAATCAGGTATTGGTAGGGAGAGCGTAAGATCGATTGAGCGGTCATCGATACCAACGGATCCTTCGGATGTAATATCGAGTCGATTACCGGATGTTTTGAGGGGTATCCCAAAAGCCAAGCCCTCATGGAGGATGCGGCGGTCTGATTTTCGGAAGTGTACTTTCGATGACTCTGCTATCCGTACGGTGGGTGGTACAGGGAGTTGTCCTGGCAATGCTGCAATGATTTTTGCAACCATGGGCCCGGGGCCAATGTCGACCGCATGCAGTGTAAGATTTCCGTCGATAGTCGCCATTTTTTCTTCCCCAGCGATCCATCGAGCTTCGTCAATGACGAGGGAAAATTCACCACTTGCACGAGTGGTGTTTGCAAGAATAGGTGCAGCGTAGGCTAGAGCCCCTGCAGCAACCGAAGGATTGAGTTGAGCATGATTAAGGAGCGTAACGGGAGTTAAGGTCCACTCCTTCGTGCCGTCGGTGTACTGGTTCAGAACCGCTTCAACCTCAATCGATTCACTTTCCCACGGCGTGCTTGTCCATGGGCCATCGATTCGTACACGTGCGTCTCTGACAGCAATACGAACACGCTCGTCTGTCTGGCCCGAAGGTTGCTGTGGGGGTGGTGTTGAGTTCTCTGATTGGTTGCTCAGTTGGCTTGTTTGGGGCTCTATACCAATAGTTTCTTGAAAATTTGAAATATGGTTTTCGTCATAAGCAAGATGGAGCTCGGTGTCGTTAACCGTTATAAGTCCAAGCCGACCACCGTTTCTAATGATTTCCAGCAATCCTTGTGTGCCCTCGATGCTGCCAATCCGTATCGGTGTCGGTCCGCTACGAGCAGAACGAAATTCAATGTCTTGTATTCTCAGTGGTGTATACCAGCCGATTGATGCTGCGCCGACAAAAACATCGCCTCGTAAATTCGGTACTGATCGGACGATGAGTTGACGGACGCCACTTGCGGAGACAAGCCACTGAGGTAGCAATGCAACTCCTGCACACGCAATGATGATGCCTGCAAGTAACGCCATTCCTAGAACGCGGAAGTGCGGCTTCTTGGGTTGCTGGGATAGATCGGTCATGATCGATTCACTCTGATGTGCTCCTGCCTTCAGATTTTCATCTCGTGGTAGCGAAGTGTTCCTGTTCTCTACGTGGTCTGATTTATCTGCCATCGCTGATTCCTGTTTGGATTACAAGTAGATGAGAACGGTCGAAGCAGTCTTGTAGAAAGAAGCGAGCCTGTTACCCATTTCATATTGTACCTATGAAATTACTCCTTGTTTTGATGTAAGGTACAGGCTGGAAAGTTTTTAGGTGATTTTTGCGGGCGTAGCTCAGTTGGTAGAGCACTAGCTTCCCAAGCTGGTTGTCGCCGGTTCGAACCCGGTCGCCCGCTCTTTCTTTGCCAAAATCGTTGTCGCAACTAGAGAATGCGTTTGTTTTGTAACAACTCTAATATGTCTTCTCTCATTTAGTGAGTGTAGAAAAACGGTAGCGATATCTGCAGCCTAGACATGCAACGGATTATTGAAACTGTTTTCGTGTTAGCATAAGTGTCTCTAGACGGAGTGTCCGAACTCGTGCACTCAATCCAAATTCCGACTGGACAGACACGCTGCCATTTTGGGTAATAGAGCGGACAATGTCCTTCTAAGGATTCACCTTGATTCTTGGGTCGATCTCGTGCAGCCAATATTTGTGTTGGTTGATTGAGTTTTCTGTTTTCTGCCTCTGTCTGATTTTTATTTGTTGGATAGCCTACGCTTTCAAATGGCAGTGAGTATTATTAGAAGCGGAGATTTACTGTTTCCGTATTTTTAGAATGTCTTCTTGAGGAGTAGAGACATGAAATACAAGATAGACGAGCATTTGCAAGTGAGTCGTTTACGTTTGAACGCGAACAGGCACGATATGCAACCTGCAGAGGTAGAGGCACACTATATCTGTGATTCATGCGGTGAAGAGATAGTCGTGCCAATCGACGTAACTGAAGGGCTTCACCAAGACTATGTTGAAGATTGCCCAATTTGCTGTAACCCCATGGTGCTCCACGTTGATATCGCAGAAGATGGCCAGCCGTTAATTACAAGTGAGCACGAATGAACCTATGCAGCTTGCTGCCAGGGTGCCACAGTCGCTTTTCGGAATTCCCATGGTGGTGTCGGCGAAGCCTCTGACCAGAGGCCTCGTTTGCCATTTTTGGCATCTTGCTGGTCCTTGGTAAGTGAACTCTCTGATTGCGGTTCAGTCCATGCTGCACCCGCAACCACCATCTCACGTCCTAGATCTTTCCCGTCCACAGAGACTTTACAAATCACGAGTCCGTCTGCAGTACTGCTAATCGGGACAACAGCAAGTGATTTGCCAAATACTAATTCTGCAAGTGTGTCTCGTGCGTCACGTCCATACGGTTGACCAAGTTCAGGCGCATCAATTTCAGAAACACGGACTTTTTGTTGCTTCCCAGCCGTATCAAGGCAGGTGAACGTATCACCATCTGTGACGCCAATGCATCGCCACCAAGAAACTGAGGCAGTGGGTGTGGCTGCTGGTGGTTGAGGGATGCTCACAGGTTGTGCGGATGCTGTAACCTTCTGAGGGACATTTTGTTGAGGCTGTGCCGCCAGAAGACTGCCCGGTTCAGCTGGAATTGTGACTGCCAAAGCATTGGGCTGAGGTTCGCTCGCATTAATCGCAATTGTCGCCCAATTGCCTGAAGGTGGTGGTTGTGTTGCCAAAGAAGGGGATACTTGTTTCGGTGGTACTGGGGGCGGCAGCGAATGTTGTGGTTCTTGCCTTGTTTGTGGAGGTGGCAAACCAACGCTTGGAGCCCAGGAAGATGGCGGCGCCAATTCAGGTTTTTGAGCCACTGGGGCTGATGGTGTTATCGGCGGAGCTGAAGCCCATTGTGAAGGAAAGGTACTCGTTGGTGGAGTGATTGGTTTACCAGCAAGGACCGACGCTTGGGCTGGAAATCGGAAGACTTGGGGGCGGTAATGTGTTACTCGCGGCACCGGCATGACAGCTCCAGGACCAGAAACTGTCTGGACGGTAAACCACCAAGGTCGACGGACCATTGGTGGTGGTGGAATATATCCAGGCGCTTGGATGCGATTTACTGGTACGTGGGCTGTTCCCGGTACGAGAATGACCTGCTGGGCGCAAGCTGTGGTACTAATCAGTGAACAACAAAAATAAATAAACCAGTCGCGACAACGACCGGCTACTAAAATTGCAGATGTGTTTTTCGAAATGTTTTTTTTCATGATCCACTGCAGCTGTTGGGTAAAGGCATTGGGAACAATCGCAGAGACACGCACCGCTTCTTCTGTTTTTCGGCAAAACACAGCTGCTCGAGCCGGAAAATCCTTTTAATTCTGCCCCCTTTATGAAAATTAACGTATTATTTCCCTTCAACAGTCCCCCTATTTCTCCCGCTTGGAGGTGGTTCTTGCACGCTGGAAGATTCTGGGAGCATTTCCAGTTGGAAGGAGCTCTTTCGCTTATAGGTCGCCGAAAATCGTCTCGGACATGCTCTCCAATGAAATGCTGCCTGATGCAGCAAGCCGCCGTCCTCGTGTTTCTTACTCTTCTGTTTCTCCCAGTGCATGTTCTGGCAGGTGAACAAAAAGCGGATCATGCGAAGTTATATACTCATCCTGTAAATTTCGACTGGAAGAATCTTATTTATCGATCGCGACTTGCAGGTTTACAAGTTTTTGAGAGTGATCATCTGGTTTTGATTACAGATCGTCCTCGTCGTGCTGGTGATGATATGGAAGAATTGCCAGAAGTCTTTGATGAGGCTGTTAATGTCTGGGCAGACCACTACAGCGTTCCATTATCAGTTGTTTCAGACTGGAAGGTCTGTGCTTGTTTGATTGTTGATCGAGAGCGATTTCGAGAGGCCGGCTTGCTGCCCGATACAATTCCTGATTTCACAAATGGGTATTGTGATCACTACCGGTTTTGGTTTGTTGATCAGTCAAATCCAGCATATCGACGTCATCTTATGTTGCACGAAGGTGTTCATGCATTTACGGCGACCTTACTAAAAATGAGTGCACCTACATGGTATACCGAAGGCATAGCAGAGTGGTTGGCAACACATCGGCTGGTGAAAGAAGAAAAGGTATTTGAGCACACTCCGATACCATCCTCACCGAATGAAGTCGAACAGCTTGGTCGTATTGAGACAATTCGTCGCCTTTGCAATACAGGTCAAGCAGTGGGAATCCAAGATGTATTTAAGCTTCGTCCGACACGTCATGGCACAATTAATTCCTACGCACTAGCGTGGTCGGCGGTAGCTTTCCTGGCAACGCATCCGCGGTACCAAAAGGCGTTTGTTGCCATGGAGCAAGGCCCATTCGACGAGCGAATGACACACCGTTTAACTACGCATGCGGGTTGGAACCCAAGTGTGGGAAGCCGTGACTTTAATGCCTTTATTTCTGAACTGGATTACGGATATGACACGGACTGTATGGTTATCGATTGGTCTGAAGGAGGCCCCGTTGCAGATAAGTGTCTCACACATTCTGTGGCTGCTAATCGTGGCTGGCAGAATCCGGGTTGGCGTCTAGAGGCCGGCCAACGTTACCAACTTCAGGCTACAGGGTTCTGCTCAGTCGGCACCATTCAAGGTGGAGATGGTCAGTTGGAGTTGGGAAGTACAGCCGATGGCATCTCGTTTGACTGGTATCGTGGCAAGCCGCTGGGGCGGCTTCTTGCAGCTCAATGGGTCAACAAAGGGCCTCAATCTCACTTTGAATTAATTGGCGAAGGTGCCGAAATAAATATTATGGCGGGTCACAGCGGCCCACTCTTTCTAAAGATCAATAATTTACCAGGCCGGCTTCGAGAGTGTCGAGGAGAGTTACGTGTTCAGATAGTTCACGATGAATCAGTGGAGCGGTTGCCTTCCCAGCAGTGAGATTGGGGTACACAGTTTTGACTTTTCGATCGGGATGAGAACAAAACCGTTAAATGATCAAACTGAAAGTGGGCGTGTCATTTCAACTGGTACAACCCACTCGTCATATTGCTCCGGAGTAACAAGACCAAGTGCAACCGCTGCTTCTTTCAGGCTTGTCCCATCAGCGTGAGCTTTTTTTGCAATCTTCGCAGAGTTTTCATACCCGATGTGTGTATTGAGTGCTGTTACAAGCATAAGCGAATCGTTGAGGTGTTGTTCTATGCGATCTAGATTCGGTGTTATTCCAGTTGCGCAATGAACACGCATTGAGTCGCAGCCATCTGCAAGTAGATCCGCGCTTTCCAATACATTATGAATCATCACTGGCTTGTAGACATTCAGTTGAAAGTTTCCTTGGCTCCCAGCAAAGGCTACGGTTGCATCGTTACCAAAAACTTGAGCACAAACCATAGTCAATGCTTCGCATTGAGTCGGATTGACTTTTCCAGGCATAATTGAGCTTCCGGGTTCATTCTCGGGTATAGCAATTTCACCAATGCCGCAGCGTGGGCCGCTTGCTAACCACCGGATGTCGTTGGCAATTTTCAGAAGAGCCATTGCAAGCCCACGTTCAGCTGCACTCACTTCTACAAGTGCGTCATGGGCAGCAAGAGCTGCAAATTTATTTGATGCTGAGACGAAGGGGTGCTCAGTTTCCCTCGAGATAAAAGCCGCGGCCTTTTCACCGAAATTGGGGTGGGCGTTGAGACCTGTTCCAACGGCAGTTCCACCGATTGCCAGTTCGTAGAGGCCCGGTAAAGCACGTTCTAGTCCCAAAATTCTTTCATCCAGTTGAGTGCGCCAACTCGAGATCTCCTGACCCAGTGTGATTGGAGTTGCGTCCTGTAGATGAGTTCGTCCAATCTTTACAATCGCACCGTAACGCTGTTCAAGATCAGCGAATACATCTCGTAGTAACTGAACAGCTGGGATCAGACGGCTATGAATAACGTCTACGGCCGCAATATGCATTGCCGTTGGGAACGTGTCATTTGAAGATTGTCCACGATTCACATCATCATTGGGGTGAATTGGTTTTTTTGACCCCATATCTCCACCAGCGATCTCTATCGCTCGATTTGAGATAACCTCATTTGCATTCATGTTGGATTGTGTGCCGCTACCAGTTTGGAATACAACAAGTGGGAAATGATTATCAAGCGTGCCATTAATAACTTCATTGGATGCCTGCACGATGAGATCCACTTTTTCTTCTGGTAGCTGCCCAAGTTCACCATTTGCCAGAGCGGCTGATTTTTTCAGAACGCCAAGGGCACGTTTCACAGCACGCCCCCATTGGAAGCGTTCAACACCAATTTTGAAGTTGTCACGCGAACGTTCAGTTTGAGCACCCCAGTAACAGTCTGAGGGAACTCGGACTTCTCCCATGCTGTCAGATTCTGTTCGGAATGACTCGGACTGGTTTGGCACGGTGAAGTCCTTTCGGGAGAAGCAGTTGGGAACAGAAGACAATCCCCAAATTGTCAGAGGTGCTGGCCTTGTTTGCAACCCGTCCACGTTACATATGTACGAGGAGTGGTCACGAGTTGCTTCCTAGCGGATGATGGGAGGCTGTTCTTCCGGAGTTTCTGCCGTCTGGAGTTGATGAGTGTCACCGAGAGCGATTGCAACCCAGCCGTCCCAGCTCATCGCCTGCAGGGTGGTGAGATCTTGGAGTCGAGGATGTTCGGTAATTTTTTTGGGTACTATCGGCACGGGTCTTTCTTTCGGGAAAATTTTCCCAAATATTGTTCTTAAGGTGAATTCAATCCGTCCTCGGTGCCCGGGTCCGCTGATACGAATTGGTCCCTCTCGCTTGAGAACAATAGTGTTTCCAGAGGCGACAGGCTTGTACGTAACGCCGCCAATAACGTCATACCAGTTTCGCCGACCACTCTCGAGAGCATCAATAGAGATTTTTACTTGGATAAGTCCTTGGTCAAAATCAACACGAATTGGTTCAACTTGTTCAAATGCAACGGAAACACCTTCCGGTAGATCTTCTGGAATCTTTTGTTCCAAACCCAACTGTTGTTGTACGTGACTAAAGAGTTCTTCCAGCGTAAGCCGTTGGCCCTTAATCCCGAGTCTCTCGCAAGCATTATTGATAGTTGATTCATGAACTTGATAGCCAAACAGTGTTCCATCTGGCTCACGAGGCCGAGGGGTGTGAGCTGCCAGCTGGGTGTCAGCATTGAGTCGTAGCCGAAGTGTAGCTCTATCTTCTGTTGTCTCCATGAATGGAGTCGGGCTGAGGCCGAGTCGTACTAAGGGCTGCCAGAAGCTGTCTTCAATCTGGTCTGAGAGTACTGCGAATTTTTTCTCTGACTCCCGATCTGTCTCACGACATGATTGCCAGACAATTTTTTGAGCGACTTCTCGATTTGCTTCTGGAAGACTGTCTGCGTGTTGATTGCGAGCAAGTGTTCGCAGCAAAGAGCCCATGAGTGGAACAGAGTCAAAACTTGTAGAAACATTCATAAGGCGAGCGCGGTTCGATGCCGAAGCTACCGATCGGCCTACAATCAGCCCGTCACGGCAAATTTTCATCGGTTTCTTCACTGTGAATTGGCCCGATCCTCTTGATGTAAGTGCTATTGGCCCAGTTTCAGTGATTGCATAGGTCGAAACTTGGCCGTCGACGGTGAGGTCAAAGCAGATTTCATCAGCATCTGGAGTCAGGGCGATAGATGTTATTTGCTCAACCACGCGTCGACCTCGAACAGGTTTTCCGAGAATGACCTCCCGTACTGTTTCGGTTCGGCTTGGTGATTCCGGCATCAGCCTTGTGAGAAACACTTCATCTAGAGCAACTCGAAAGTTTGGTGCAGCATAGTGATGAATAACAGCCTGCCTCAGTGTTTCAATTTGCAATAATTCTGACCGTTCTACTACTGCAAGAGCCTGGCGGACTTCAGTAGCACGTCCGGCATCTGAATTCACTTCGAAGTTTTCGAGTGATGCAAGAAGGGAAGAGATGTCATCCAGTGTGTTTCTTTCATCAGCTGTTTTCTCTGTAATCCCTTCAGCAAGAATCGCAGAAGCATGCCATGTTTTTGCGCGGCGTTTAACAGCAAAGGCCGCTCGGCGAATCTGGGCCGCACGATTGATATCAGAAAGAGAATCAGCTAGGACCATCGCATCATCGAAGCATTGGTCTAGAGTGATGATAGCAGGTATCGCCTGAGGATCGTGTGGACCACGAGTCGTCATAATGTAGGATAAAGAAGATGTTGTCTGGTCCACCCATTTACGAATGTCTTTATATGACGATGGCCGCGGAGGGCCATCCGCGGCCAGTTTATCAAGTTTCTGCACGAGTTCTTCTGGTGGTGGCCATGCAGTTATTGGTGATGTCGCAGTTGCTAGCGTGGTGGTCTCAAATCGCTTGATGTTTTGACCAATCCGGTCGCGTAAGCGTTCTCCAGGCCGTAATCTCTCAATAATCCGTTTTATTGTTGGCTCTGGTGGAGGTTCGGTAGACGAAGTCCCCTTTGTATTAATAAGAGGATTGGAAGTGGGCAATGGTGCATTAGGTGGTGGTGGTAAGGCAGTTGCCTTGCGTTCCGCAGACAGCCGTTTAACAATTCTTTCCCGTGGTGTATCCGATGGCTCCGGAGACTTTATTTTTGTGCTTGTGGTGGCCTCTGACCAAGTGCCCTCGTCAAGATTGACCCAAGACTTATCAGATGATATGTGCTGGTCAGAATTCACTTTCTTTGGATTAATCGCAAGTGGGTTTCCTGCCTGCTCAAGTTGGAGCGGAGGCGCTGGAGCGTTTTCTGTATGGGGTCGAGCGTAACGCGGCGTAAGACGCACGTCAGGAGTTTTTTCCCAACGCTTTGGATGGGGGAGAGACGTGAGTGCCTTCGCTGATTCCGCTGAAACCGGTTGGAGTCCTTGCTTCGTATTTACTGATGAAAGTGGAAGATTCGTCTCCGACTTGGATGGGTAAGTCGCCTTGCTGCTGGAAGTCTCAGCAGAGGGAATTTGTGTGGATGATTGCCCCAAAGTCCGTGTCAAAAGACTTTGCACAGGAACCTTCTTCTCTACTTTGTCGAGCGCAACAGCGGCTGCTTGGAGTCCCTTTACGACTGCGTCAGATTGTCCTCGAGAAGATTCTGAAGGCGGATCGGTGTTCTTGTCTTCAGTTTTTTGTTGATTCTGCGGAATCGTTTGAGTGCGGGAAACAAGTGACCGGAGCGAGTCTGGTGAGTCGACATTTGTGGTGGCGCTCACATGGCCTTGTGTCTCCGGCGACATCTGAGGTGGACGCCCGGCCGAAGGCTGCGGAGCGGGATTGCGATGTTTTGTTTCCAGACGTGTTGAACCATCAGTTGAAGCCAATGATTTTAGTTTTTCAGCAGCGACTGACCTGTCAATGGCGGCCCCTTTCGCTTCAGATTTGCTTGTCATACCTTTCAGAACGGGCGGAACCTCTTTGTCACTCGAGTCTTCGATTGCTGGTGATCGTACGAGTTGTTCGCTGGAGTCGTCTGCCGGCTTATCAGTTCCAAATGGTTTAAGTGAATCGGTTGCTTGCTCTGTTGTTTCAGACGCAGGAATTCCATTGAACGCAGTAACAGAGACCGAGCCGTTATCAGCCCGCTTTGCAAGATTCTCCAGAGAGAGAATCTCTTCAGTGGAAAGCATCACTGCTTGAGGAAAGCTAATAGTGGTTGTGGGTTTTTCACCTGGCAGCAGAAGATGATCTCGGATCGTCTCACTAAAAGACTCTACTAATTCATTTGGTGAGCTAGAAAAATCGACCACCTCAGCAACCTGTGGTGGTGAGACTTTGGAGGCCGTACCGGGCTCCAAAACAACCAGATTGTTTTGAGCATTCAGATCTGCTGACTCACCAGGAAATCCAAAGTAAGGAGTTGTGGTTGGTGCGATGTTGAACGGTTGAAAAACCACAGCCGTGACAAGAAGTCCGGCCAAGAACGACGTTGCGAAAATAGCACAAGCTTGCTTCTGTGACATACCCGTCAATCCTCAAATCACCGGCACCACGTGTGGTGCCAGAGTGACAACCTGATAATCAGCAGCGATTAGGCCACCGCCTGTAGGATTGGATCGACAGAAATGATCGGAAAAATGATTATCACTCAGAAAATCGATAAATTTTCGCTATCAAAGACGATCTCGAGTGAAACAAGGTAACTCAGGTAGGAGAGAGGGCTTTTTTCGTGCGTCACGCGCGCTCAAGCTTTGCTGTCCAGGCATCAACCAGAATGCCTAAGTTCGCATTTCGATCCACACCTTGCCGTGCATCTAACGAATGCTCGAGGCATTGTGTTATTTCCTCAGGTGACGCACTCCATGCATGAATGGTTGATTCAAGAATGTCGTCTGCAGGACAAGAAACACCATGAATTACATGCAGCTTTGTCCTGAAAAAACCAATTGATAAGTCCAGAACAAGGCGTAGTCGTGTTCGTCGAAGAGACGGTTCCTTTCCCACTGCTTCTACGATGCCAATTGTTTCACGTGTGAGATCAACTCCACGAAGAGGCTTTTCCGAGAGCATTTTGAAAAGTTTTGTTCGGAATGATGTGAGTTCCTCGTCAAGAAAGAGTCTTGCTTTTGAGAGGCTCCCCTGAGCAATGCGAGCAATTTCATTCAGCGTCGAGTCCGTCAAGTCTTGACCGTTTTGCTGCTGTTCTCTTTGAATAACGTGCTTGATAATATCATCGGCTAGAGGTGAAAAACGTATAACTTGGCATCGAGATCGAATAGTTGGTAGCTGTCTCTCAAGAGTTGTACCTACCAGAATGATGACGGCTCCTGGAGGCGGCTCCTCGAGTGTTTTCAGCAGGCAATTAGCGGCCTCTTCGGAAAGATGATCTGCGTCGAGGAGAATCGCAAATTTTCTTGATGCAAGCTGTGGCCGTAAAAGAAGCCGCCAGCACAGGCCCGCACGCAGTCGTTGGTCAGGAGAACCAATCAAAGATTCGAGAGGAATCGTGGTTCGTTCGGCAGGCTTTTGTACGATGTCAATATCGGGATGCGTTCCGGCAAGTGCTTGAATACAGGAGTTGCACTTACGGCAAGCGGTAAGACTGTTCTCTGAATCTTCACACGCTAGAGCCATGGTGAGAGATTTTGCAAACGTAGCTTTACCGATACCCTCTTGCCCAATGAATAAATAGCTTCCTGCAATGCGCCCCGCTGCCTCCGCCGATGAAAAACGATTGGCTATTTGATCGTGCCCCTCAATTCCTTCCCAAGACATTGAATGAGTCTCTCTTCCTAGTTTCCTGTCGTGCAGTACGGGTGTTACGAATTCAATGAGCAGTTGAGGACGGCAGAAAATGTAGATTGGGTCACAGCAATGATTTCTGTTCGCACTTTGTCGGTATCCGCTGTTGCATCAATAAGAACTGCGTCCTCTGATTGGGCTTCAATGTGGTACCCACTTCGTACTTTTTTATGGTACTCCTCCCCTCGGCTTTCGAGACGATCCAAAGGACGATTCATCCTGATTGATGCCGTATCGAGATCAATATCAAGAACGAGTGTGAGATCTGGCTGAATGCCACATGTCGCGATTTCCCCAGCCTCTCGAATGGCTTCAATATCAAGGCCTCCAGCATGTCCCTGGTAGACAATGTTACTCATGAGGAAACGATCGGATACGACCCAGTCGCCGTTTCGCAAGGCAGGCTGGATCACTTCTCGAACTAATTGAGCCCGAGATGCCATGTAGAGAAACATCTCAGCTTCAGGATCCAGACGAAGTTCTTTTCGGTGAAGTAAAACGTCTCGTACGGCATCCCCCAACGGTGTCGAACCTGGGTCATGGCAACAGACGACCCGGCACCCCGCGTGTTCCAACCACTCGGCAAGAGCCGTTGCCTGTGAGGACTTTCCAGATCCATCAACTCCCTCAAGTACGACGAATTTTCCTGATTTCATGCAGTTTCTCCAGCACGTCGGGGCAAAGCCCAAAAGATTACTAGGATTATGAAAAAGTTCTTTTGAATTACACAAAAAGCCATTCGGTTGCAGTTCGGACGAATGTCATAGTGTACGAGCCATTCCGTGGTTCGATGAAAAACTTTTTTCCCAAGGGGTGCACATTCGATCGCGATTGGGATAATAGCTGTTTTTGATGTGTGCGTGCCAAGATCAACGGCTCTTTCAGGATAGCCAAATACTGCTTTTGCAACGACTTTTTCCTACAGGGAGTACAGCACACCAAGGCCACGCCCCGTTCTAAAAGAAGTTTTTGAATAACTCTTAGACTTTTTTTGCGAGAGAATTCTATTGTATTGACATCGGGCATTGCTTCGGGGTCGGCACTATCGTTAAGACATTGTGAAAAAATTCTGATTGTTCACACTCATACGTATCAGTCGTGTGTTGTTCGTAGCGGATGTTTTCTGCTTCGTACTTGTTTTGTAATGTAATTTGAGCATGTAAAAAAAGTACAGGTGGGATCTATGAACAAAAAATATAAGCAACACCCGGCATGCTTTGATTCGGATCAATGGGCATCGCGTAGAAAGGCGATTTCCCGCTCGCTGCTTAAGTGGTACCACAGTACCGCAAGAGATCTTCCTTGGCGGCGTTCTCCGGATCCATACCGTGTCTGGGTGAGTGAAATTATGCTCCAACAAACACAGGTGGAGAGAGTAAAGGATTATTTTCATCGGTTTGTCACAAAATTCCCTACTGTGTTTGATCTTGCTGGAGCAGATGAGGCAGTTGTTTTGAGATATTGGGAGGGTCTTGGGTATTACAGAAGGGCTCGCCAATTACATGCGGCTGCAAAGCTCATTGTGTCTGATTACAAAGGCATTTTTCCTCAAGATGCATGTGCTCTACGTCAGCTCCCTGGTGTCGGCCGGTACACAGCCGGAGCCATTGCATCAATATCATTCGATTTGCCTGAGCCAATTCTCGAAGCAAACTCCCGTCGCGTTTTGGCACGGTTCATTCATTACGACACACCATTATCAGGAAATAAAGATGACCAGCCGCTCTGGGATGTTGCAGCGGCTATTGTGCCTCGTGATGGGGGAGCAGGGGCATTTAATCAGGCACTGATGGACTTAGGTTCAATCATTTGTACGCCGGTGAGCCCTCGCTGTGAGGAATGTCCCTTGGCGGATCATTGTGAGGCGTATCAGCTTGGGAGCGTTGATCGGATACCGAATGTGCCCGCTCGAAAATCGTCTAAAAAAATCAAGGAGAAAGCCTACGTATTCATCCACAAAGGCAAACTCCTTGTGGTGCGTCGGCAACCAGGGGAATGGTGGGAAGGGCTTTGGGATTTTCCCCGTGGTATCCCTAATCAAGTGGCAGCACGTGGTCGTCAGCGAGATCTCGGTACCATTGACTATAGCGTTACAAACCACAAGGTGACCTGTCAGATTTTATCAACATTTGTATCACAACGCCCGGCGGCTCGCCGGCATCAACGATGGCTGTCACCGCAGGAAATTCAAAAATTACCAATGACTTCGCCAGGACGCCGAATTGTAGTATTGGCAGAAAAACACTTCTCTAGAGAAGGTTGATACACGCTTGCATCACGATTCATTCTACGGTGACGCTTTTGGCAAGATTTCTGGGTTTATCAACATCGCATCCTCGAAATACGGCAATGTGATAGGCGAGGAGCTGAAGGGGGATCGAGGCAACAATCGGATTGAGAAAGTCTGGGCATTCAGGTAACTCAATTATTTCATCAGCAAGGTGTTGGACACGATCATCTCCCTCGCTGACTAAAGCAATAATCGGTCCTTTTCGTGCCTTGGTCTCTTCAAGGTTAAGGAGAACTTTTTCATAGACAGCGTCTTTAGGAATTAGGAAAACGCTTGGTGTAAGCGGATCAACAAGTGCAATGGGGCCATGCTTCATCTCCGCTGCTGGGTAACCCTCGGCGTGTATATAACTAATTTCCTTTAGTTTTAGTGCTCCTTCAAGAGCCAGTGGAAAATTATACTGGCGGCCCAGGTAAAGAAACGTGTTGGCATTTCGATAGCGCTCAGCGATACCACGAACAGTCGATTCGACCGCTAATGCTTTTCTGATGAGTTCTGGAAGTTGTTCGAGTGCATTAATAAACGCTATGCCTTGTTCGTAACTCATGTGACGCAGTCGCCCAAAGTACAAGGCTAGCATTGCGAGAACAACACACTGGCTTGTAAAAGCTTTTGTGCTGGCTACCCCTATTTCTGGCCCTGCATGCAAATAGATTCCGCCGTCAGCTTCTGTAGCAATCGTGCTCCCTATTGCGTTGCAAATTGCAAGAGTTGGATGTCCCTTTCGTTTCATTTCTCGCAGTGCAGCCAGTGTGTCGGCTGTTTCACCAGATTGCGTAATAGCAAAAAGCAATGTCCCCTTATCAAGTGGCGGATTACGATATCGAAGTTCACTCGCGTATTCGACTTCAACAGGAAGGCGTGCAAATTCTTCAATCATGTATTCCCCGACAAGTGCCGAGTGCCAGCTCGTGCCACATCCTGTTAGGACGATTCGATTTATGTTCTGTAGCTGAGAAGGGGTGAGATTGAGGCCGCCGAAGATTGAGGTTGCATCATCTCGATCAATTCGGCCTCTCATCGCTGCAGTGACAGTCTCTGGTTGTTCGTAGATTTCCTTAAGCATGAAGTGGGCATAATCACCCATGCCAACATCATTTGCGTCGAGTGAAAGAGGCTGTACAGTCGGTTCAATTCTTCCAGCGTCTCGGTGAATAACTCGAAGCTGTTGACGTTTGATAACAGCAATTTCATGGTCAGCTAGATAGACGATCCTATCGGTATGACCAGCGAGAGGGCTTGCGTCGCTTGCAATAAAGAATTCGTCATCACCTACTCCGATAACGAGTGGGCTCCCTAATCTTGCGGCAACTAAGAGATCGGGTTGGTCCCGGAAAAGTACCAGTAGTCCATGTGTGCCACGCAGATGACCGATGGCTTCACGAACTGCCACCACATAAGGAGAGTCTGTGACGTCATCAGTCAGTCGTGGTCCCTCTGAGAAGATCTGCTTTAGACAACTGTCGATCAAATGAGCTATTACTTCTGAATCAGTCTCAGACTGAAAGACATAACCCTCTACTTCGAGTCTTGCTTTAATGCTGTGGTAGTTTTCAACGACTCCGTTGTGAACTACTGCCACCGAGTGTCCCTGTCCCTTCGCGCAGCCACCTCCAAGATGAGGATGTGCATTGCCATCTGTCGGAGGCCCATGCGTTGCCCATCGAGTATGGCCAATACCGATAGAACTATCTGGTAGATCTTCTGTAATGAGCGCTTCTAAATTGGCAAGTCGGCCAGCAGATTTCCGAACAGAGAGATGCCCCTCGTGGTCTAGTACGGCAACTCCGGAGGAATCATAGCCACGATATTCGAGTCGTTGTAAGCCCTCGAGAACACGTTCACAAGCGCGTCGAAAACCAATGTAGCCAACAATTCCACACATATTTACCTTCTCCGAGCTGATTACTACCTTCGGACTTTAAAGTTGATTCGGGGTTCAATGAAATACATCTTTTCAACTCGGAAGAATATACGTATTGGTATTCACTATGAGTTCCGAAAAAGCTGCGCAATTTCACTAAGATGCCCTGCCTAGCAACTGAAATAAAACCTGTACCGCCTAGTCGCGAAAGATTTTTAAAATGAAGTGTTCCGCAGTCATCACTATTCCAGCACGGCTAGCGAGTCAGCGACTACCGAATAAAATGCTTCTAGCCGAGACGGGTCGCACGCTCATTGAGCATACGTGGAGAAACGCATCGAAAGTATCAAAAGCTATTGACGTCTTTGTCATCACCGACAGCGACATGATTCGGCAAGAGGTGCAGAGGTTTGGTGGCAAGGCAATTATGACATCTCCTGATGCAACGAGTGGTACAGCGAGAATAGTTGAAGCACTCCCGTCCCTGCCAGATGCGGATATTGTTGTTAATCTGCAAGGTGATGAACCCGAGTTGGTTCCCTCAGCAATTGACGCTGCCCTTACGTGCTTGGAAGAATACCCCAAGGCGCATGTGGCAACACTTGTGACGCCAATTTGCGAGAAGGCTGCTCTTCATGATCCGTCTGTCGTCAAGGCGGAGCTGACGCCTTGGGCAAGCGAATCCGCTCTGCAGGAGAGTGGATCGCACCCGAAGGCTTGGCGAGCAATTACTTTTAGTCGAGCAGCGGTACCGGCAGCGAGAGAATGGAATGATAGTTTACTTACAAAAATACCACCCTTATTTTGGCAGCATGTTGGTGTGTACGCATACAGAAGGTCAGTGCTCGACAATTGGAATAGCCTCCCAGAATCACCCTTGGCTGAACTTGAGAGTCTTGAGCAATTACGGCTCATTGAAGCGGGTACTTCAATGATTGCAGTGGCCATTGATCAGGCAGCCAGAGGCATTGATACTGCTGCAGATTATTCGGCCTTTGTGAAGCGATTTTGTAACCATTCGTCAAAAGCTAAAAACTAGTCAAAGGGCCTGCGCGGTTTCTCTTGACCCATTGGCTGTTTCTTTCGGTCTGCAATGTTTTCTTTTGTGGAATTCTCTTCTGAGTCATCCGTTGCTGTTTCATCATCTGGCAGTTCTGCTTCAGCCATGCTTTGTTTTTCTCGCCAAGGCTTTTCTTCTTTGTAACTGCTTAATTCTTTTTTGAGTTGTTCATCAATGCCGCCATTTCCAGCATCGGCAGCAAGTGCTTTTCTACTAAATTCGCAAGCTTGTTTGAAATCACCGCTTTCGGCATATCCGGCTGCTAGCGTGCTAATTATGTGTGCAGCTTTCCACTCTGTTTCTTCGCATGCTTTGGTAGCAAGTTCGATTGCTTGTGTTGCGTCGCGGAGTTCATTGTCCGGTGATGTTGCGAAGAGCCATGCAAGATTATTGAGAACACCAGAGTCTTCTGGGTGTAGTTTTAATGCTGCCTTGAGATCTCGAGCAGCTTTTTCGTGTTCGCCGATAGAGATAAGGGCGTCGCTTCTTCCTCGCAAACTCAAGAACAGCGTTTTGTCGATAGTGAGTGACTTTCCAAACCAGGCGATGGCAGCCCGGGGCTGTTTTGCAGCAAGATGCAACATTCCTAGTTGCCCTAGAACAAGTGGATCGGGCGGGTCTTGCTTCGCAATCGTTGTGAAGTCACGAATCGCTGCAGCGTATTTTCCAGCATCAGCAGCCATGAGGCCTCGAAGTTCTAGTGCAGCCGGATTGCCGGGCTGATCTTTGAGCACTTTTGCCAAGTCAGTTGCAGCCGCTTCAAGGTTTCCGGATTGCTGCTGGATCCGAGCCCGCAGAACAAGTGGCACAGCCTTTTGAGGCGAGATTTCAATAGCCTTATCGAGGTCAGCAAGAGCCCCCGGTTGTTCTCCGAGCATCGCCAGTACACGGGCCCTTTGAAGCCGTGGGGCGGCCGAATCGGGAGTAATCTCGATTGCTTTATCAAACGCGTTCTTGGCTTCCTCTAGTCGTTCCTTATCATCGAGCTTATTGTCCATCATGTAGGACATGCCAAGAGCTTCGTACACGCCGGACTCATTTGGATCCTGTTTCAAGGCAGCAATAAAATCTTCACGCGCCGGTCCAAACTCATTTCGAAGTAGTCTGAAGAGCCCTCGCGTACGACGGAATCGAGTGTCGGTGGGTGCGAGTGCAACAGCCTTGTCATAGTGAGCGGCACGCTCCGGACCATTTTCTAATAAGTTGCCTTGAACAATATGTGCTTCTGCTAATTCAACTGGATTTTGATCCGGAGAAAGAAATTTTATTGCTTTGTCGGCAGACTTTTTTGCCTTATCCGGATTTCCTCCGGGGAGGGCTTGGAGTCGAGCAATCATAAGATGTGCGAGGCCTAGTTTAGGATCGCGCTTAATTAATTCGTTGAGATCACGCATTGCGAATGATCGCATTCTTGGCCAATCTGGAGTTGGGCGTGGAGCATCAAATATCGCATCGACGAGCATCACAGAGCGGTCAATAAGCGTGCCGATAATGAGGTTGTTGGCAAAGTCTTTTGAACCTTCCGGGAGACCTTTACGTATCGCACGGCGACAGAGGTCAATTACCTTCTCAAAGTCATCCAGGCTCTGGGCCGATAATTTCTGTTCGATCGCTGCATCGAGATCAGGTTGCCCCTCATTGCTATTCGAGTTTTCCTTTTCAGTATTTTCGGCCTTGGCTTCTCCTGCGATGCAAACTGGAGACATATCAAGAGCGAGGCCTGCTATGCAGCAGGAAAAGACCGTTGTAAACCAAATCAAACGAGCCTTTTGTCGACTTGCAAAAGTCGACCGACAGATCAATGGGAAACGAGGCGTTTGCATGCAGGTTTTCCTTGGAAACAAAGTGTTTGTTACGAAGCTTGTGGTCAGTGGAAAATGAATGGTACGGAATTAAAAAATGTAGCTGATTCTCTCGTTTCACCCGAAGGCTAATTTTTAGTGTCAGGACTATTGGTCGATTAAAGCGGGGCAGGAAGGTCACGACGGCTAAAGATATAACCCCCAATGACGTAGCCGGTAATGCCAATTCCCAAAAGAATTCCATTGTATTGGAGCAGAAGTTGCCAGTCAGACCAGGTTCCCCCAACAAGTCTCTGTGGTTCATAGGCATTGAAGACTGAGAGATACCCAACCCAGCTCAGCGTTTCACTCAGGCGGCCAACAAGTTTTGTTAAGAGAGAAGTTACGTAGAAGGCGCAGAGAATCCCGATGGTTCTCCATCGGTAGCTATCACATGCTGAGACGCATGTGGCCAAACCACTCATGCACACCATGAGCCCAAAGACATTGAGAGCAGCAGGCAAGAAATGAAGCGGGTTCACCTTTCCCGACCAAGGGCCGAATTGTATAGCCGTGAAAACTGATGCGTACAAAATCATACAGAGACAGAAGCCGCCACAGATAGTTGCAAATGCTTGCGTTGTATAGAGAGCTCTTCGACGAACTGGTTGGGCGAGAATCATTTCAAGGGTCCCGCGTTCGAGTTGACCAGACACAGTATCACTACCACGTGTCACTCCCCAGACCGTTGCGGTGAGCACGACAACTGGGTCGACAAAAGCCAGCGCGACTCTTCCGACATGCGTGGCCACTTCCGAAAAAGGAACCCCAGACATTTTCTGCCAATCCTCAGGAATGGCCCGAAGAAGAACATCCTGAAAAGCATTCATTTCGATCTGGGCAGAAAGACCAATATAGAGCCAGGGGAAGGCGGCCCACAGTACAGCAAATGCCAAGCCGAGTAGCGATTGATCTCCCCATGTTTTCCTCCAGATTGCAGTATTCCACATAACGATAAATTTATGCTCCTTGTGAGGAAGGCGAAATGTGATGAGGAAGCAAGGCAGTATCACGATGCCGAGCATCTTCTCGATGATAGCGGTCGTATACAGCGGAAAGCCCAACGGGTTCAATTTTGAGTTCACTCAGTGGCAAGCCGGACAACCAATCCAATACACGTGTGAGAGAGTCGGTCGATTCTAGAACAGCCTCGCTAGCAGATTCTTGAACAATCGAGATGCTGTCTGTCAGACTATCTGGTATTCGAGTAAGCGGACCAGTGAGTTGTGCATAGATACGATGCCTTCTTCGAAGAGTTGCAATTGATTGTTCATGTGCAATGTGACCAGCTCGCATTATGACAACCCGATCGCATGTCGACTCGATCTCCGAAAGGACATGTGAAGAAAAAATAACCGTCCTTCCCGTGTTACGAGCCTCTAAAACCAATTCAAGGACTTCAGCTCTGGCAGAAGGATCGAGGTTGGCTGTTGGTTCATCAAGAATGACCAATGGGCAGTCAATTGCTAGAACCATAGACAGAGCCAGTTTCTGCCGCATGCCGGTGCTCATTCGTGAAACCTGTCTTCTGTAGTCGAGCTGCAGTCTTTCAGCAATTGCGAAGCATTTTTTTCGATCGCAATCTACTCGTAGGCGAGAAAAGAAATCGAGTACATGGTGCCCTCGCATGCGGCGAAAGAGTCTTGCTTCACCAGGTAGGTAGGCTGTCTTCTGCCGAACCCGAACAGACTGTGAATCGCAGTCAAAACCTGCGACACAAGCCCGTCCTGAGGTCGGTTTTATGAAACCTAGGAGTGTTCGCAGAAAGGTTGTTTTTCCGGCACCATTTGGGCCCAGAAGTCCGAACACTTCACCCGACTTCACACGTATGTTGCAATCTGTAAGTGCACGAAACGTGCCGTAGGACTTCGAAAGATTTTCAGAGGAAACAATCATTTGTTTTAGCGTTTGGTTATTTGGACGGAACAATCGGCTGGAGTTACGTTAGAAAATAATAGCCGGCCAATCCATAACCGATCACTGCAATACATTTCCGAATTGTATTTGGATGATATTGGCGAGCGAGTCGTCCTCCAATGAGACCACCAATTATGGCGGCGATAGCCATAATTCCAGCCTCAGGCCATGCAACAATCGGATTACTTGTAAAACTGGTCAAAGTGAAAGTAAGTGCGGCACACGCGTTAATAACCATTGCAAGCAAGTTTTTGAATCCATTGAGGCGATGGGTGTCTCCAAGCCCAAGGCCACCGAGTGTAGCGAGCATGAGTATTCCATTGCCGGCACCAAAATACCCGCCGTACATACCAATGAAAAATTGAAGCGTTGCCGCACGTAGCAATGTTTTTGTCTCGGGGCTGTCGATGGAACACCGTTTCTCAACATCAATTCTTTGAGATAGTTGTTTTGACAGGTATGGCTGAACGGCGAAGAGAGTCGCTGCCGAAAAAATAAGTAAGGGAACAATCGAATCGAAGTACGTTGTTGGCAAGATAAGAACGAGGATTGTTCCGAGAACGCTCCCCATAATACTGGGAATCAAGAGCCAGAGTGACCATTTCGGTTGGCCGGTGCGTTGGTGACGGTAATCCCAGGCCGCCGACAATGTTCCAGGCCATAGCCCTACGGTGCTCGTGGCATTAGCAATGACAAGCCGAGAAGGGTCTGCGGGCAGGATTGCAGCGAGTGCCGAGAAAGTGAGAATCCTCCCCCCACCCGCTACAGAATTAATCGCCGCAGCTACTGCCGTGACTCCAGCAATGAAAGCGAATGACGTCAGAGAAGGAGACGATTCAGTAACCAGAAAGCCATAAGCACACGACATCATTTGGGTGGTTCCGCTTGGCTTTTTGTGGAATCTGCGGTTCCGTTCAAGACGCCGCAATCAATTAAGGTGTAGCCAGCCCAGAAGAATGGGTGCTTTGCGTTTTGAGGAATGACAGAACTCGTTATTTTGATTCGCGGTTCTCGATTGAAATCAGGCTGTTCTGCAGTGACGAGGTCGACCGCTCGTTGCCAACTCACTGCGGCAGGAACCGGAGTGTCACGTAATGTGTCGCGTTGACGGTCTTTTATAAATTCAATACCAAGATCTATTGCCGTACGTCCTCCGACATTCCAACGGCTTATGACGGCAGTTTCGGTCCCAGTTGCCACAAGATCCATGGCAGTCATGAAAAGATCACTGCCTGGTCGTTCGGTAGATTGAGTGAGGCCTCCGGAAGCCTGCGTCTGCAAGCCTGTTAGTACAGCACACCGTGCTGCCTTATATGGAGGAGCAAGCCAATCTTTAAAAGACATACCCTGCCGTCCAGCATCAGCAGCAATAAGAGGTCGGTCAGCCATTTTCCCGTCTGCTGTGAGTTCATCGAAAATAACGAGCGTGTCTGCTAATGAAGCAGAGATGCTGACAGGAATTTTGGTTGTCTGTGAAGTCAGGAAAACAGCATCGTCGATAGCGGTATCAACGCGGTCAAGTAATGCAATAGCTTGTTCAGGTGAGTTGTTTCGGTACGTTACGCTGGCCTGTACCGCTGTAAGGTGAGGTGTCGTTGCCGTATGCCGGGTTCCAACAGCAAGGCTGCGAGTTGGTGAGTATCGGATCTGGCAAACATCCTTCAGCCGCAGGGCCATTTCATCACCGAGATTTTTTTCTTCGTTTGTTATGGGAAGTAATTCAAACGGTAGGTACCACAACAATCCGTCCGGCACGATTATAAGTTCATCAAATTCTTGATGGCGTTGCAGTGAAACTGCTGAATCTTCAAATAGTAAAGTGGTCAGCGACTCAGCATGAGCTTGCCACTCCTCGCTATCTAACCTGGCAGTTTCAACAGGCCGAAGAGGGTGGTAGAGGCTAAGTGACCGCGCCATCGCAATAATTGTTTTACGAACGTCGTCAGGCCGCTTTACTCTCCAAGAGGCAGCTTGTTTTGGTGCCTCCAGGCTTGCAAACAACCCCATGTTTGTCCACGTAAATGTGAGTAGACGTTGTTTGCCGACGAGTCGTTTGCGGATTTCGGTAGTTTCTAAAAGTGGTGGAAATTGAAGTGGGACAACATTTCTTCCCGCAGCAATGAAGTTGATCTGATTCTCCAGTGTCTGGCTTCTTGTGACAAAATCTCTCCAGACCTCTGGGGTGGCAGGGAATGGGGTGTCACGAGGCATGAGTCTGGACTCCCACAACGACTTCCGTAGTAACAAACGCACGGCATTGGTTTCACTCAGGTTCGTTGCCACGTCTGGGTAGCGAGCCAATATGTTTTTTCGAAATGTCGTTAGCTCATCACTATTTCCAGTTGTAGTAGTAAGTATTTTGAGGAGATTATCCCGACGGCCACCTAGTGCCTGATTAGTGAGCCAGCTGTTTCGTCGTTGATGTTCAATCGCATTGAGCCAGGCTTCATCACCACGACTATTGGTGAGAAAGATCTTTTGTGCTACCGCAAGCCACGCCGCAAAAGCAGAAGTTCGATCCGTTGAAATTACAGCAATGGCATCCAGTGGATCTGTCTGGATGGCAAGCGGCAGAGGGTCAGCAAGCAAAACTTCAAAAAGGTTACTCGCCTCTCGGTCAGAGTACGTTGATTCCCCACGAACGAGCGCATCAGTAAAAAGCTGGGTTTGAAACAGCCTTGCCGAACATCCCCGAGCAAGAGTCAACGCCTTCGCGTATTCGGCATCTCCTCTACCATTGTTGCCCCCAGCGTATGCAATTAACGCGGCTGTATATCTCGAATACGCCCCGCATCGCCCCAAGGCAAGTTCGCTGTTTGAAATACGTTGATTCAGTTTGAGCACAGATCGAGCAGCTTCTTGGATATTGCCTTGCTCAGCACGTACTGCCGCAGTGGTCGAAAGGAGTCTGAGAGAGAGACTCGGGAGTTGTTTTTCTGACCAGCTAATGGCTGGTATGACTGACTTGGGCAGTCTGTTGTCAAATGCAAGATGAGCATGTGCGGCCCAACGAAAAGCTTCTTCTAATGCACGAGCATCTCCTTGGGAAGCGGCCGCAAATGTAGCCTGTTCGAGTGTTTTTCTGGCAGTGTCATACTGACCGGCATCAAGAGCAATTCTCCCGCCAACGAGAAGCGCCCATGGTGTCAGCGGGTGATCAAACTGAGCTTCGAGGAGCAAGCCACGATTCAATAAGGGTAAAGCCTGCTCGTTTCTTGCTTGCGACCAGTAAACAATACCCAGGCAGACATCAATCCACTGTTGAGAAAAGTGATTTTGAGGAGCAGGTCTCTGCTGTAGCCAGGCAGAGACAGCTTCTAAAGCTTGGCCATCCCGAGCCATTGGCCCAAGAAGATCAGCCCGACGATAGAGACTGATGGCAAGTGACCGCATGATTTCATGAGCACGCAGAGGGTAGTCAATGGGTGCTGCTAGTACGCCGCCACTTTGTAAAACACCTTGCGGATCAGATGTGCCTAGCCGGATCGGCATGCGATCTGGAAGGTCAGAAAGTTTTATCGCACGAGGTGATTGTCCCCAGAGTTGCTGAGGACGACTGTTTCGAAGGTGAAGTGGTTGGCTTGGAAAGCGAATGTCCTGTAACCAGTTCCCATGAGAGGACACACGGATAATTGCTTCGTTATAAAAACCAATAGCCTCACGATAACGACCGGTTTCAAATAAACATTCACCTACAATCGCAGCAGCAGCAGTCGAATCAATCCATCTGTCTGCTCCGAATTTCAGGCATCCGTTGTATTCTCTCTCTGCAAATTCGAGTGCATCAGTAAAGTTTCCAGATGCGAGGGCCTTCTGTGCTAGGTCATATGCCTGGCTTGGAACGGTTCGGCCTCCTGCCCCGAGGGGAGGAATGCTCTGGCTCAAGCAGGTGCTTACTAAAGATCCGTACACACCGAGCCCTACCAGAGCTATGAACACGACATGAAAAAAACGGGTCACGGATTACGTTTCTGCAAAAGATTATGAATGGAAAGGTGCCGCTCAACTGGGAAAAGATGTGAGAGCATTCCCATTCAAAATAATGGTTGAGTGTGATGGGTGGCAAAACTGATCCGCTGCGAATACAAGAAGCAGAGTGTTCAAGAGAGACTGAGCCATGTGACACTCGGGCAAATAGGTAGATTTGGCAGCATGAATCGAACGATTCTGCTGAAAATTGGAATTACCAAAAGTTTACCGGTTGCAGCGGTCGATACTGAACTCATCAGGATCGGAGGTCACTGACCATGTACCGTTACTCTCGGAAATTAGTCGAACGAGCCGTCATGCAACGCCTTTTTATACTCTTTGCGGTCATTCTTGGTGGGGCGTCTCTAGTTGGGTGCCAGGTCGATGTCAGTGGCCAAACTCTACCAAGTGCGTATTACTTGCAGGATGACATCCAGTACTTCCCTGCTGGGCCAGAATTCAAGTTGTCAAAAGAGGCGGCGGCCCTCAAAGCTTACAAAGACCAAAACGGTGGAGATGCGCCGACAAATTGTGACACCTGCCGATAGAAGATTCTATTTTTTCGGCTGTTTCTAGAGCATCGGTTTTTTCCCGGTGCGAGGGGCATGGCTAGCCCTGAATCAGATTGTTGAAACGTTCTACAAGACCTGTTTGCCAACCGAACTGCACCGCGTTTGCAACGTTTTTCGGACAACCTTGACTCTGGTTGAAAACAACTGCTTGCATGTTTCGAAACTTTTTGTATTATTTTGTGGGGATTACGCCCATTTAAGCAAAGTTTTGATTAACTTTGTGGGTATATAACCAAAATACGTGAGGGCTGTGGTGTTTCATTTTCTCACCAGGGCAGAAACTCTCCAGTTCATTCGAACCATGCGATGGCGATATGACGACGGAATCCGATTTATTGCTAGGCGAATTTTCGCGAACGCTCGACGAGCGTTATCGCATTGGGTTGCCGTCAGAATTGGTCGAGCCATTGGTCTCCCAAGGACAGGAAATGGTGCTTGCAAAGGAGAGGGCAGGTTGCTTGTCGCTATGGAATGCGGTGATCTGGAAGCCGCGGATCGACGCCGCAGTCGATGTCCTTCGGAGCAAGTTAGCTGCGGGTGTATTGGCTCAGCGGGTCGATCAGGTCCAAGGCGTTGGCCGTTTGCTGTCGACACGGCATCGGACGATTTCACTTGCTGGCCGGGGGCGCCTGGTTGTTCCCGATGGGTTCAGAGAGTTTCTCGGTGTTGACCCAGGAGGTGATCTGCTTGTCGTTGGAGCTGCGGTGTGTATTGAGCTTTGGAATCCCAGCTCGTGGAGCGACTTTATTACGACTGAAATGCCGGACTTTCGTCGGCAAATTGATGAACTCACAGTGTGACATAAGGAAAAGATAATTGATACTGGCCATGCCCGGACGAGAGGGGCGGGTTGACCTGTTTTGGAAAGATTCCATACAGGCACATGACACAGCCACGGAACGGGCCACTACAGCACGGATGCTGCCACTGGACCTCCTCCGGGCATGGCCTTTTCAAAAGCAATGTGAATGGTTGTTTTCCGGTGTCCATTTGGTTTGAGATCGTTGTATCTCATTCTCTGTGTTGCAGTTCACGCACCGTTGCAACGTACGAATAAGCTACTCCCATCCTTTCTTTTTACGGAATGGCCTGCCTGCGTGTTCGTTCGCGGTGTTTCCGCTGCAAAAAAGACAACATCCTGACTAATTGTTATCACCATTTCATATCGATGTTCGTGAAAGCCATTTTTCATCATTCATGGGCATTTCATGAAAAATCCAAAATGTCCCAGTGGAGTTTGCAGTCCCCTTTTTGGCCACTTTTGCTGGTAGTGTTTTTTTCCCTTAAACAAGCGAACGAATGTGTTTCAGGTGCCGTACTGATCAGGTGCTGACATACCAGTGTCAGGTTAATTCTTGAAATCGTTGCCCTCGTTTGCGGAAGTTATAAGTAGGCAGGGCGCGAAGGGTCGGTGACAGGTGTCAGGAAACGCAGGTTTGGTGACTGCAACTTTCTAACAAATGTCACCGCAGCAGAAAGGCAGGTCATCATGACCACTTGGACGTTGCGTTCTCTTTTTGGAGTGGGTGGAGAGAGAAATACAGTAAAAATCAACCGCCTGAGACGTCATCGCGATAAGCAGTGGCGGAAGCGAAGGGGCGCTCGAGATCAATTCAATCCGGAATCACTTGAGCAACGTGCAATGATGGCAGTTGTTGCTCCTGCTTATGAAGTTTGTCAAGACTGGGGTAGTGGTTTTCAGGCAGGAATTGAGCTTCAAAATCAAGATGTCGAAGCCGTCAATGACTGGACGATTTCGTTTGATTACGGGGCAGACATAACGTCAATCTGGGATGCAACAATCGTTGCACGTGAGGGTGACCGATATACGATTGCAAACGCTGGCTGGAATGCAGATCTTGAGGCAGGACGGTCAGTGGCTTTTGGCTTTATTGGTTCTGCAGATGTTTCGGGGACAAACGTTGCTCCGCCTGAAAATTATTTGGTCAATGGTGAGCCTATTGATGACGTGGGCGGAACTCCGTCACCTGTCCCAGTTGAACCATCACCAACAGATCCTGTTGCGGCAGATCCTGGTCCAACTGCACCCGATCCAGTGGCATTACCAGGTGAGTACAATACGGTCTTCAATGTAATATCTGATTGGGGGTCTGGGTTCACCGGTGAAGTGGCAGTGCAGAACCTTGGTTCTGAAACACTCAAAGGCTGGGAAGCTTCATTCGATTTTGCTGGTGACATTGATTCCATCTGGAATGGCCAGATTGTCAATCAGTCAGGTTCTCGATACACGGTACGAGGCGCATTATGGAATCCAGATGTTTCTCCCGGTGGCACCGTAACCTTTGGTTTTAATGGCACACCAGGAGGCTCGCAGGCTGTTCTTGAGAACTTTGCTGTGATGGGAATTCACGACGCACCGCAGCCAATCTCTCCAAGCCCAACGCAGCCTACTCCACTTCCAATGCCGGCACCGACTCCAGTGGCCGATCCCGTTGATGGCCAAGGGAACGTATTTACGATTTCTCCATCGAGTCCAGATATTGTGGGCTTTAACCCTTCAACAGACAGGCTTGAATTCGGAGACGTGTCTGTTCACAACCTGATTATTGGAAAGACCGAATCTGGTGAAGTGGCGATTGTGAATCCATGGGCTTGGTCGCCAGAATATCAAGTCGTTTCAGGGGTAGCCTATAGCGACCTGACATCAGAAAATTTTGGCGTGATTGTCAACGAGCACCTTCGTCAAGATATCGGCGGAGTTCTTTCGTGGGAATTAGGTGTTGGTCCTCGGGATGCGAATACCGTGTACGTTCGTTCGCATGAATATGGTGTACAGGAACGCATCGAAAACTTTGATCCTGCAACAACAAAGTTGAGTTTCCTTTACTTCGGTACAAGAGAAAGACTGTCGGTTGACGATACCGATGAAGGTTTGCTCATCTCCGTTGAGCCAACAGGCCAAAGCGTGTTGTTAGTCGGTGTTGCAAAGAGTGATCTGGTTCCTGGTAACATCGAATTCCATCATGATCAGATCGTTGAAGATCAGCTTGAAGTGCCATTTGGGTATTCAGTTGAGCAGGTCTCAATGGTGAGTCGTTCAGCGTTACTCACTCCAGAAGCACCAGCTGGCGAGCTGACAGATGGGTTTCAGACAAGTCCGGGTAGTATTGCTCCACATGATGGCCATGATCACGGTGATCACGATCATGGCACGATGCCGATGCCGGCAGATCCAGTTGTGAGTGATCCAGTCACGGATCCAGTCACTCCAGTGATGCCACCGATGGATGGTCACGATGGCCATGATGACATGCCGATGGATGATCATGACGGTCATGATCACATGGCTCCACCCGCTTCGTCTGGTGAGTTCATTGATATTACAACATGGGGCATGTTCCATGATTCGAATAACAACTCTCATGATCACGAGCTGGTTGGTGGCCGAACAGCCATCACAACAGAGGCCATGGACGCATACAACAACCTGCGTGCATTCCTAGGTCTTTCAGCTTTGACTATCGATGACGTTGGTGAATGGGCATTCGCTGAGCAACTCACAAACAATGCTCAGCCATATGGAGACGACATCAAGAGTGTTGGTCTCTGGTATGCCATGCAGGGCGCAAAAGTTGGCTGGATTGCCCAGGATAAGTATGACCCGCAGATTCTGGCAGACATCCAGCGAACAGCTCGCCTTGGCGATCCAGCTGACGTCATGATGATGGTTCGAGAGTTCGGAATCTCTGGATACGCTGACTATCTTGAGCAATACGGTATTGCTGACACGTTCATCAGTACGCTCAAGATGGAGCCACACTATGGTGGTGTGATGCACGGTCGAACGCACGGCTTCTTGTCTATTGAAGGAGTTGCAATCAATCATGACATCAACCATCTGACGGTTCTGAGCTGGGATCAAAGTCAGCCATTCATGAACGACACCTTCGACTGGCCACAATGGCCAGCGCTTGATGTCTCAGACTCAGGTGTGATGGAGTACTACCAGAGTATGGTCGTACTTGGTGATCCAGTCGGTCTGAACATGGAGTCTGTTTCAGCTCCAGTCGCACCACCGGTTGTCCCAGTAGATCCTGTCACACCACCGATGGATGACCACGATCATGGCACAATGCCAATGCCAACCGATCCTGTTGTGACTGATCCTGTGGACGGTTCATACACAGTGGTTGCTTCAACAACAGGCGTGAGTGTCTTGGTCGACGCTGCAGGTCTGGCCTATGTAAGTGAAGCTGGTAGCGATCCGGTCGCAATCACTCGATCGGATGATTACTGGCAGGGTAGCGTTCCTCTCACCCGAGATGGAGCAACAATCATGGCGGCAGCTCGAGATGACCTTGGCCGTCTGCGTGTTCTCGATGGCGGCGGTGTTGATGTCTATGCCTGGGTTCTCAGTGATAGTGGAGTATTCGTTGGTGAAGATAGTCCGAGTGACACATCGATCGCCGCGAAAGAATCACTCTTCCAATTGGATATCGATGGCAATGGGATGATCGATCACGATCATGGCACGATGCCGATGCCGGCAGATCCAGTTGTGAGTGATCCAGTCACGGATCCAGTCACTCCAGTGATGCCACCGATGGATGGTCACGATGGCCATGATGACATGCCGATGGATGATCATGACGGTCATGATCACATGGCTCCACCCGCTTCGTCTGGTGAGTTCATTGATATTACAACATGGGGCATGTTCCATGATTCGAATAACAACTCTCATGATCACGAGCTGGTTGGTGGCCGAACAGCCATCACAACAGAGGCCATGGACGCATACAACAACCTGCGTGCATTCCTAGGTCTTTCAGCTTTGACTATCGATGACGTTGGTGAATGGGCATTCGCTGAGCAACTCACAAACAATGCTCAGCCATATGGAGACGACATCAAGAGTGTTGGTCTCTGGTATGCCATGCAGGGCGCAAAAGTTGGCTGGATTGCCCAGGATAAGTATGACCCGCAGATTCTGGCAGACATCCAGCGAACAGCTCGCCTTGGCGATCCAGCTGACGTCATGATGATGGTTCGAGAGTTCGGAATCTCTGGATACGCTGACTATCTTGAGCAATACGGTATTGCTGACACGTTCATCAGTACGCTCAAGATGGAGCCACACTATGGTGGTGTGATGCACGGTCGAACGCACGGCTTCTTGTCTATTGAAGGAGTTGCAATCAATCATGACATCAACCATCTGACGGTTCTGAGCTGGGATCAAAGTCAGCCATTCATGAACGACACCTTCGACTGGCCACAATGGCCAGCGCTTGATGTCTCAGACTCAGGTGTGATGGAGTACTACCAGAGTATGGTCGTACTTGGTGATCCAGTCGGTCTGAACATGGAGTCTGTTTCAGCTCCAGTCGCACCACCGGTTGTCCCAGTAGATCCTGTCACACCACCGATGGATGACCACGATCATGGCACAATGCCAATGCCAACCGATCCTGTTGTGACTGATCCTGTTGTGACTGATCCTGTTGTGACTGATCCTGTTGTGACTGATCCTGTTGTGACTGATCCTGTTGTGACTGATCCTGTTGTGACCGATCCTGTTGTGACTGATCCTGTTGTGACCGATCCTGTTGTGACTGATCCTGTTGTGACCGATCCTGTTGTGACCGATCCTGTTGTGACCGATCCATCGGCGTCACCGATTGCGAATTACGATAAGGTGCTGGCTGCGTATTTCCCTGAGTGGGGAATCTATGGTAGGGACTATCAGCTTGCAGATGTGCCAGCTGATGAGTTGACGCATCTCATCTATGCATTTGCTGATCTCAATGCAGCTGGAGAGATGACGCTGTTCGATTCCTATGCTGCGACTGAAAAGCGATTCAGTGCTGAAGAAAGTGTGACGGGTGAAGCTGACCAGTGGTACTATCCACCAGAAGATCCTCGTAGTGAGCAGACAATCTGGGGGAACTTCAACCAGCTTGCTCTGTTGAAAGAAGCAAATCCTCATCTGACTCTCAGCATTGCTGTTGGTGGTTGGACGCTTTCTGATCACTTCAGTACGGTCACCTCTACTCAGGCTGGTCGAGATACGTTCTCGGATTCGATTGTTGAATTCCTGACCACATACCAGGTCTTTGATGGGATTGACTTCGACTGGGAGTACCCCGGTGGTGGTGGAGAGGCTGGCAATTCCGCCAGTCCTAATGATGGAGCAAACTATGCTCTACTCATGGCTGATGTTCGAGCGAAACTCGATGATTTAGGCAGTGAACTTGGTAGGACGTATGAGATCTCTATCGCCTCTCCAGGTGGACTCGACAAGATTGCTAATTTCAATCTTGCTGGGTTGGCCCCGTCAGTCGATTTCTTCAATGTCATGACATATGACTTCCACGGCACGTGGGAAGATACGACAGGTCACCAAGCGGCCTTCACGGGTGATCCTGTCGGCTATGACATTGAGACTTCAGTGGATGCATACCTAAACGCAGGCGTTGCTCCAGAGCAGATTGTTCTAGGAGCTCCACTTTATACCCGTGCCTGGAGTGGGGTCGCCGATGGTGGTGACGGTGGTTATAACGAAGCCTCAAGCGGTGCAGCCCCGGGAACCTATGAAGCAGGAAACTACGACTACAAAGATTTGTTGTCGCAGATTAACGCCGGAGCTGGTTGGGAACTCTACTGGGATGATAATGCTCAAGCAAGTTATGTGTACAACGCTGAGCAGGACATCTTCAGTTCATTCGAGACCACTACGTCGATTGCCTTAAAAGCAGAGTGGGCCGATGCAATGGGATTGGGAGGCATGATGTTCTGGGATCTATCAAACGATGCTACGAACTCTCCTGATAGCCTGATCTCAGCTGCATTCCGTTCAATGGTTCTTGAGGAAGATCTGGCCGAAATTGAGGCTGATTCAGCCCTGCCAGATCCAATCGTAGTGGGTGGTGATGGAGTAATTGGTCCTCTGCCACTCTAGGTCACTTTTTAACCTCGAAGAGCTGGGATTCAAACGAAGTTTGAATCCCAGCTCATTGGGTGGTCAGAACAATTGTTCTGATCACCCTTTTTTTTTCGATTTGTGCCTTTTTGTTGGGCTCTAGTGAATCGTTGGATTCAGGCAAGAGAGTCGCGCAATCAAGGTTTTTTCCTAGTTTTCAACGGTACAAGGTGTTCGAAAGCCGATATTCCTTGTCATGCATGCGGAACAATAAGTTTCTGTAATATCATCCCATCTACTACATATAATCACGGTATGGCAAAAAAGAAAACAAATACGAAATGGTTCATGGAGCAGGTTGAAAACGAGCAATCTGGCCTCAAGGGTTTTATTCGAATGCTTGGTGTCAGGCCGGAGTCGGTCGATGATATTGCTCAGGAAACCTTTGTTATTGCGTATAAGAAAATCACAATGTTTGAGCGGGGAACCAACTTTGGCGCCTGGCTAAGAACGATTGCAAGAAATCTTGTTCGGAATGAACTCCGCCGACAGGGGCGGCGACGTGTTTTAGCAAATGACGTTGCTGAGTTTTTACTGAGTCGAGCAGATGAGAAATCCACACATCCGAGTGTTGAGGTGGAGCAGGCAGAGCAGCACAAACAGCAAGTCTCTGCGCTTCGTGAGTGTCTCCAGAAACTCCCTGAGCGAAGCAGAAGACTGGTTCAGCAGCGGTATTTTGAACAACTTTCATTAGGTGTTATTGCTGCTGATGAAGAGACAAACGCAAATAACGTAAGTCAGATTTTGTTTCGCTTACGAGCAGCTTTGTCAGACTGTATTCAGAAGCAACTGGGAAATATAGGAACATGATTTCTTGCACTTCGGGCACGTGCGGACGGACTAATTAAAAAATGACTAAGCCAAAAATGAAATACGATTCTCTGCCTCATCATCTAAAGCAAAAGGCCGATTCGGTTCAAGCAAAGGAAGCAGTTTCTTTTGATCAGTCAATGGGCAGGATCATTGATGGGGAGCCACTTCCTGGTGATGAGCAAATCGTGATCCAGCATTTGATGAGCCATCCGCAATGTGTTCAACAAGTCGAATGTCATCTCGCAATTGATGCCATGCTTTTTGCTGAAGCAAGATGCGATTCACGCGCGTTTGTCGAGTCTGTAAGGGTGGCGATCGAGGCAGAGGAAACAAAATCTGTTTTTGTAAGAAGTGTTCAGGAGGCCATTTTTGGAAGCACGTTCGGCCGGTCTGGTTTGAAATGTGATGTTGGTGATTCAGGCATACAATCCAAAAAATGGCTTGGTAATTCTATAAGTTTGGCACTGGCTTGCTCATTGCTTCTTGCAAGTTTGATTGCCGGTGGTATCTGGAATGCTGCAGCCATTGGGGAGCCAGTCCTTGTAGAAGTTGACCGGGTTGATGGAACAAATGCTTTCGCGATTGGTGATAAAGTAAATCTCCGAGCGCTTGTGTTGCCGGAGGGTGCCGTTGATTTACGACTGCCATCAGGTGTTTTGTTGGAATGCCAGTCACCTCTCATGGCTCGCTTTGAGCATCCAATGCGACTCCACCTTTCTCAAGGACGAGTGGATGTAGATGTGGGGGAAGAGGGCGTTGGCTTTACAGTTGTCACACCTGTTGGTGAAGTTGTTGACCTCGGTACAAGGTTTGCCGTGAATGCTTCGGTGGATGGAGAAGTCCGAGTAGCAGTTCTGTCTGGCCAAGTTGAGCTACGTTCACAAAAAGTTGGTACGGTGAACTTGATTGATGGAGAGGCTGTTCGGCTGAGTGGGACGCAGGGCCCTCGGCGACTTCATAGTGTTGAGATTCGAAATCATGGAATTGATCACGCTCGGAAAGACTCGGTCATTCATTCTGTGAGTGATAATGTTGATCTTCCAAAAAATCGCAGATTTTATGGTCTTGTTCCGTGTGGCATGCGAGATGGCGTGCGGGCTTATCGTGACCGTAAAGCACCTCGATGGGAAGCAGATCCGAGCGAAGACTTTCCCGAAGGACTACTCGGTGCAGACTCATTCAGACGTTTCAAACGCATCGACTTCAACGTGAATTCCAATTACAATTCTCAATCTCTCAGCCAAGTCGTGTTTATATTTTCTACGATGCTCGCTACAGTCCGCCGAATTGGCTTACTCAGGATTTTGTCAATACAGGCATACAGATTCGGTCAGTTGGCTGGTCATCGACAGCAATCATGACTAAAGGTATTGACCCTGATGCGTGGGGTAAAATAGCAATCCCACACGATATATGGTGCCGGGATCTTGTTCATCCAGGGTCCGTGATTTTAGGCCCACCTGTGCTTTCAAAAAAAGATTTAAACACAACTTCAGAATACGAAGGCGTGAAGCCTTCGATGTATGGCATTGCTGTTCAGCCAATAGCTCCCCCGAGTCAAAATATTGGAAAATCTGCACCTGCGAAGTCTCGAGTGAAGGCACTGTCAGTCAGTGTTCAGTAGTAATTAGTCTCAATCTCTCGCTAAGAGCGTTCAGAAGGAACAGTTTTCTTTAATAGTGAGCGGTCAAGTGGCCAGTGCAGTCGTTGGCCGGTAAGTGATGAAGCGTAGATCGCCTCATTCATTTCTGTCAGTGTGAGGCCCGTAAACATGCCTGTTTCTGGTTCACGGTCTGTCTGAATTGCATCAATAAGATCTGTTACGGCCAAGCGGCCCCAAGCCGCTCTTTCTGCTGATCGATCGACTCCTTGATCTGTTAAGTCATTCGCGAGGCCTTCATCACCAATTGGTATCCATGGGTACGATCGGTTCATACGCCAGGCAGGAGCAGCACGGAAGTATGCTTGTGGGATGTAGTCGGGGCGAATGTGTATTTCGCCCTTTGTCCCAAGTAAGGTGAGACCAAAATTTGGCTGTTTGAACCCGGCTTCACGAGTGCTTGTAAAGAATCCAGCTGGACCATCAGCAAGACCAAAGGAAGCATTTATGCTGTCACCGGCAATCATGGGGAGTCCTTCAGGGCCTGCTATAAAATCATCAGATGTTACTGGTTCACCGTTCTTTATAACCGTCGCATTGCACCACTGAGGTGCACCACCAAAGTGCACCATAAGATCAAGAACATGAGGACCAAGCACCCAGAGATCTTCACCTCCACCGCGTAGGTCTTCTTTTCCACGTGCTCGTAATTCGAGTAACGTCCCAATTTTTCCGTCGGCAATTAATTCCCATACCGCGGTGATCGTCGGGCAGTACCGGTTGACAAGGGCGAGATTCAGCTTGGTGTTGGATTTCTCACATGCTGAAACAACGGCATCTGCTTCCTGGACAGATTTTACAAAGGGCTTTTCCATAAAAATACCGCGAACGCCAGCCTCAGCTGAGGCTATTGCCATTTCGGCATGCTGCTGGATGTTGCGAGAGCAAATTGCGATAACATCTGGCTTGATATCAGCGAGCATTTTTCGCCAATTGAGGAATCCACTTGCTGTCTGAGTGAGTCGATGACGCGAAAGCGCATCACCAACACCATCGTCGGTGTCGTCGGCTACTGCGACGGTGCGAAGACCAGGTACGCCAATAAAAAGCTCGTCAATATTGTGTCCCCACCCACCGCTGGAACTACTGCCAATGACTGCTGCTCGTAGTACTTCGTTCATAAGAATCTTTCATTTGTGAAAATCACCAAAATAGTCGAACAACGCTGCAAATGAACAGGACAGCGATGCTGGAAATGGTTATCATTCTACCATGAGTTTCTCAGCAACCATGATCATTGGGATAATTCCACTCGGCATTGAATAGTATGTCTGGTCATCACTCACACAACCATTCTCACGCAATGACTCCGGATAGTCTTGATCGGGCTATGATAATCGGTGTGAGTCTCAATCTGATTTTCGTCTTGGTGGAGTTTGGTTTCGGTTTTTTCAGTGGGTCATTAGCCCTTCTTGCTGACGCTGGTCATAATGCGAGCGATGTTGTGGGTCTTTTGCTTGCGTGGGGAGCGAGTTTTCTAGCTCGTCGACCACCTTGTCAGAAATTCACGTTTGGGCTCCGGCGAGCAACCATATACGCAGCCTTTTTGAATGCGGTACTGTTGTTGGCAGCCTGCGCTGTGATTCTATGGGAGGCCATTTATCGACTCAATGATCCTGCACCTGTTGCAGGGTTCACCATGATTGCGGTGGCTGCGATTGGTGTCGTCATAAACACTGTGACAGCAATTCTTTTTATGCAAGGTAGCAAGGAAGATGCCAATATCCGCGGAGCATTTTTGCACATGGCAGCTGATGCAGCGGTATCAGTTGGTGTGGTTCTTGCTGGAGTGGCCATCATGGCAACCGGCATTGGATGGATCGATCCAGTTATCAGCATCATTATCGTCGTGGTGATTGTTTGGGGTACGTGGGATCTCTTCGCTGAAAGTGTAGGGCTCGCAATGGATGCAGTGCCCCGGCGTATAGATATCAACGAACTTACAAATGCACTGGCCGAAGTCCCTGGTGTACTCGAAATTCATGATCTACATGTGTGGGGCATGAGTACATCGGAGGTAATGCTAACAGCTCATCTTGTAATTGCTGAGTCAAGTCGGCAAGGTTCACTGAAGGAAGTCCAGTCTGTGCTGCGCGAGAGATTCGCTATTACTCACACAACATTGCAGTCCGAGGAACCGCCACTATCACAAGCCTGTGCGCAGCGACCGAGCAATAAGGTTTGAGTATATCGGGCTCAGTTTCCAAGGGATAATGCTTTGACTGCTTGTAAAAAAAGCAAATCGAAGCAGGTTTTGTGTGCGGATGCGGATGATCTCGATTGGTTTACTGAACTGAGTTGTTGTGCTATTTCTTACCGCTTCAAGCGGTCGCCGCTAAAGAAGTTTTGGGGAATCTGAAAACAATGGTACGGAGGTGACCGCTACTCAATGTCAGCTTCGACCTGTTGCATGTATTGAATGCTCTCGCGAGCGAGACGCTCTGCCCCCGGGGCATAATCAAATACTTCAACACTCACCCATCCGCTATACGATATTTCATGTAATGCCCGAAATATTGGAGCAAAGTCGATTGCCCCAAATCCTGGCCCCTGAAGATTGATGTCGTTTGCGTGGAAATGCTCCAAATGTACAGCACTCGCGTGAATGATCTCTGGAATCGACTGATCTTCAGATGCCATCGCCTTGACGTCGAGGTGAAGGCGGATGTGTGGTGAGCCAATTAAATCAATTAAGCGACGAGTTTCATCTGCAGTGGTAAGGACGTCAGTCTCAATTGGAGCAAGTGGTTCCAGAGCAAGGACAGTATCAGTTTCTTCAAGAACAGGGACCAAAGCACCAAAAACTTCTTGCAAAAATAAATGAGCATCCTCTTTGGTGACGTCGGCCATCAGGCTTCGTTGCTGTGGTGACCCGAATACAAGCGTCTTGCCTCCAAGGTCTCTGCACAATCGAGCTAGGTCTGTCAAGTAGGAAATAGTCCGACTTCGAGTCTCCGCATCAGGAGAAGTTACATGAAGCCCATCAGTTTTTGCGAGAAGCCAGTGCAGACCGATACATTCAAGCCCAGCTTGTGCAATGATGCGACGCAGATCTCCTCTTTGATTTGATGAAAGCTCATGAGGGTTCTCGCCTAACGTAAACGGCGCGATCTCGATTCCTGTGTATCCAGCATCAGCAGCAAATTCACAGACACGTTTTAACGGCCAGTTGCCAAACGTCTCATTACAGATTCCGTACTGCATGTGATAGTTTCCGAGAGTTGTGCAGGAATTATGAGTTAGTCTGCTAGTTTAATGACCTTACCGGTTGACGCTGACTTATAACATGCTTCGATGATTGCAACAGCCTTTCGCCCTTCGTGGCCGTCTAGTTTTGGTTTTATTCCGGCTGATACAGCATTAAAAAATTCAGAAAAATTCCTCGTATGACAGGAATAATTTATTGCCATTGGATCAGCAGCACCTCCTGAAGTGCCACTTGCACCACCAAAACGCGAGCGAATAGTGTCATCATCAGAATGAGAATGCTGGAACTGCCAGTTCACAATTTGCTCTTCTTCAATTTCAGCTGTTCCTCCACGGCCGCCAAAGATGAAGCGACGCAACTGGCCTGGGAAAAGGCTTGTTGTTGCCAGCAATTGACCGAGACCGCCATTCTTGAGTTTCAGAACTGCAAGACATGTGTCCTCAACTTCCACACATTCTGGTGAGTGTGATTTTAAGGCAGTAAAAGCAGCGACACTTTCAATTGGATTGGCCGTAGGTGGAATCTCAGGCATGGATGCACCAGCGATCCATTGGAGAGCATCAACCCCGTGTATTGACTGATTCATCAAGGCACCACCTCCATCCAGTGCGAGTGTCCCCTGCCAACGTCCGTCTCCGTAGTAGGCATCATCTCGCCACCACGGAACTGCACTTGATGCGACAGCAAGATCCCCAAATCGGCCGGCCGCTGATGCAGTATAGACAGCCTGTAAAACGGGATTGAATCTTTGTGGAAAGATCGCCCCTAAACTCACGCCAGCTTTGTCGGCTGCTTTTATCATGCGATCGATTCGTCGAGTAGTGATTTCAAGAGGTTTCTCGCAAAGAACGTGAACTCCCTTCCGTATTGCTTTGAGTGCCACGTCAAGGTGCGCGCCGGAAGGAGTTGCGACCGTCACTACATCAGGCTTTTCACGACGAATCATTCGTGCTGGATCCGGGTACCAAGAACAGGCATGTTGTTCAGCAAAGCAGAGTCCTTTTTCCTCTGTACGACAGCAAGCCGAAACGAGCTCTACGGAAGGTATGTCAGCTAGGGCGCGGGCATGTATCTCCGCTATCGCGCCAATACCAATGATGGCAACGCGCACAATGAGCTCCTTTGGTATGATTGATGGAAGGCAATTTCAAAATTACTTCTTAACTGTTGTGAAACAGTGAGTACTTGTCAAATGTTTACTTTGGCCAGTAGTTTGGGGAATAGAAGTAATCGACAAAAGTGTCGTGGATACGTCTGGCTACTGGCCAGCGGCAGTCGTCACGACTGCCGGCCCGTGGGCAGCATGGGCCGTTGTAAAGAGGCCCACCTGTGGGAGTGCCGGTCGCACCAATAAGATCAAAATGAAACGGTGGTTTGGTTGGGTGGCACGGTGGCGGTGGAATAATTGGGCAAAGGATCCGAGGTTCTCCGCACTGATAAAGTCTGTCAGATTGTGGATGCCAATCTGACAGCGTATCACTACGACGTGGTACGAGCTCGTTGAGAAGTGATTCAGCAGTTGCGTCTGGCGGTACTTCAAAATCAGTTTGATTTGGATTCGCAGATTGCTGTATCAAAGAAGAAGTTGGTATTTGACGGAGGTTCTCGGGGTCTTGAGCCTTGCTGGCAACAGTTGAAGCAAGAAAGGCTATTGAAATAGTCGTGCAATGTAAAAGTATTCGCACGTGAACGTTTTGGTTTCTCATATTTTTGCCGTGAGAGATCTGCCCTCATTCGTTTATCTTCATATTTTGGTATCGGCAAGTTCGTGCTTTCTCCGCCAAAAAACGAGTGAAAATGGTGGAGTTGTTTGTGGTTATGCTGTTTGAATAGCATTCAAACAGCGGCTCCTTTTTAAGGGCTGGCGAAGGGGGCAAACTAGGCTGTTAAGTGCAGTCGTTTCCAAATCAGATTTTTCAGTAACGGTTTCAATGGTGTCCTATGGCGTCTTCTCTTCCTGCTTCTCCAATCGAATTATTAAACCGTTTAGGCGCACAGGTTGTAGTGGTTGTTTCAGGAGGTGGTACCCAAGTTATTCCTCAATTGCTTGCTGAGGGTGGAGCTAGCAATGTCATGCTCGAAGTTCTTGTGCCTTACGCGAAGTCAGCTATCGCAGAATTCTTAGGTGGTAATCCCGAGTCCTACTGCAGTGATAGTACAACGAGGCAGTTGGCAGTTGCTGGCTGGCAGCGGAGTATCAAGCTTTCCAGCCAGGGTCGAAACAATGTTGGAATCGCTGCAACAGCAAGTTTGCGATCAAGGAATCCAAAAATGGGTCATCACAGGGTGCATGTAGCAACGCACCGGGTTCAAGAAACGGTCACTGCCACATTGCAACTGACAAAGAATGCAAGGAGTAGATTAGAAGAAGAGCGTGTTGCTGCATTGCTTTGCCTCGACGTCTTGGTCAGTACCGTTATGGAAACGACAGATCATCCGTGGCGAAAGGAACTGGAGTCACTTCTTTTACCAGAGGAAAAAATTATTCGCGACGAATATAAAGCACCAGGTAGTTGGCAAAAATTATGTAGCTCAGAAGAAGTTGAGGCACCAATTGAAATAAACAACACAGCGCAGACGCGTCAGCGTTCAGGTCAAGTGAATAATCGACTTATTTTTAGTGGGTCATTTTCACCACTCCACGAGGGTCATCTTGCAATGGCCCGCATTGCCGAGGAAATAGCTGAACGACCCATCGAATGGGAATTATCTGTGACGAATGTGGACAAACCAATGTTGGACTATATCGAAGTCTCACGAAGAGTAGAGCAATTCGAAGGGAAGACTCTTTGGCTTTCACGAGCGGCAACTTTTATTGAGAAAGTTCATATTTTTCCACAGTCAACTTTTGTGATGGGAGCGGATACGTACCTGCGCCTCATAGATTCAAAATACTATCATGGTTCTCAAGAGCGACTGAATGATGCAATGCGAACCATTTGTCAGCAATCTCGAGGTTTAATTGTTTTTGGTCGGTTGCATGATCAGGAATTCCAGAACCCAACCACATGTGATGTGCCGCCAGCACTCAGAGAAATCACATATTTTGTCTCAGAGCGAGAGTTTCGAATGGATGTCTCCAGTAGTGGCATAAGGGCGAACGAAACGTAGATAAAAGCAGCGAACTGTTACCTACGAGTGAACAATCTTTGCTAGACCTGCACCGAGGCGATCAAGGGTGAGGCTGTGGTCTTCACGGCCGATGTGCACCCGTATCAGGCTTACTTCAGTATCGTTTAATAGAGATTCTGATAGCGCCTTATCAAACTCACCCTCGGTATGAACTTCATATCCTTTGCCACCACCCAGTACCTGCGGAAGCATCTGATATTGCCAGGTGTTGATGTCGTTGAACATTCCTTCATGAATAAGTCGTTCCGTTCCATAACCACCATTATCGAGAACAATTATTGTTGCTGCCAGTTGATGCTTGATAATGGTCGATAATTCCATGCCGGTCATTTGAAAAGCCCCATCACCGACGAGGACAATAGTCTTCAGATCAGGCCTCGCCATTTTGGCCCCAACCGCTGCGGGTACAGCAAAACCCATTGACGTGTAATACGCAGGTGAAAGGAATTCTGTCTGGCCGCGAATGACAAGTTCGCTTGACGCAAATAAAGCATCGCCAACATCAGCAATCACAATTGTTTTGTCGTCGAGTGACTCATCGAGCCTTCTCACAAGCCGAGTTGTGGTGATTGGTCTATCTTCTTCGATCATGAATGGCCCTCGCGCCACTGAAGGTCCAGGAGGGAGGGTTTGTTTTCGAGCCTTCGGGCATGATTCAGCGAGGCCATGAATAAAGTCTTCGAGGAGTACATTATGGAAATGATGGTGACTTATTCGTAATTCCTCACTCGTTGCCAAAATACTTTGTGCGAGATTGATCTTTGCTGTAAAGATACCGAGATTCACATCCGTAAGCATTGTCCCAAGCAGAATGATGCAGTCGCTCTGTTCGACGTAAGAAGAAATTTCCTCTCTTCCCATTGCGCCTTCATAGAGCCCTAGGTAGAGTGGATGCACTTCACTAATAACACTTTTTGCCAACATTGATGCCGTTATTGGAATTCCAGATGCATTCGCAAGGGCAAGTGTTTCTCCTTGTAGTCCATAACGGTGGAGTTCGACTCCAGCGACAATGACTGGCTGGTTTGCCTGTTCAATCCGTATCGTGGCTTCTCGAATTGCTTCGGAAAGAGCTGCAGGGTCACTCTCAACAGGAGACGGCTTGTAATTTCTCGGATGCTCAGGAACCACGTCAACCATGTCTCGAGGGACTTCGATGTAAACAGGACGTTTAAAGCGATGTGCCATATCCAACGCATAGTCAATATCTCGGAATGCGGTTGTTTGGTCATTCAGCTCGAGGCTAACAGCACAGAGTTTGTCAAAGACATCAAGCTGGGTACTCCAATCACGAACACGATGATGGAGCAGGGGGTTGTTAATCCTTTCCTTCAGACCGGTTGCTCCTGAAATGACAACAACAGGACTTTGTTCGGCATATGCACCAGCTATTGAATTTGCGAGGCTTAATCCCCCAACGCCATACGTTACACAAACGGCACCCATTCCATGAACCCGAGCATAGGCATCAGCTGCAAAGCCGGCGCAATCTTCTCTTGTGCAACTTACAAGTGTGATTTTGCTGTGCTCAAGCATGCTGTAGAGAGCGAGAACATAATCTCCGGGTAGGCCGAACACGTGCTGAATGCCGTAGTCAGCAAGCCGACTTATCAAATAATCGCCGATGGACAGGCCCTCAGAAGCAGAAATGCGTTCCATGACAGGTCGCCTGCCCGTACGAAGTTTGCAGAGTGCTGGAGGTGGTGCCTTTGATGTAGAGGAAGTGTTCAATTTATTCTCGTATGCAGGCATTGTGGCAAATCCTCCAAGCGAAAAATTAATCTCTTCAGAGAAAACAAGAGTGTTTTCGATGAAGGTATTCTACTCATCCGCACGTGAGGAATTCTTCGTATGCCGTTTTTGCCATGTGGCAAGAAGCACGAGCCAAAATCCAAGAAACGCCGCCATACAGCCGAGAACGATCAAAGGGCGCCTCGGGTCATGGTTAAAAGAATAGGCGCCTATGGCTTGTGCTATTCCCCAGACAGTAAGGCCACCAAAGATCCAACGTATGAGGATCTTTGATCCTGGAGGATTGGAGCGAGGGATTTCGCTGGTATTGGAATGATTTGGAGAGGTGTCAGCCATTATTTAAAAAAGTTGAGTTCTTAATGATGAAAGTATTCGGGACGAAGTGCACGCGAAAAAAAGTTTTTCTCGAGAAAATTTTCGTTCGAGAATAGTGTACCGGTCCGCCGGGAAGCGTTTATGGCAGACAATGGCACAATAACACCTCGTTACCAAAAAAAAGGCCCCCGGAAAGGCTTAGGTCCCAGGGGGGCGGAGAACCTGAGCCATTTCCGGGAGCGATTGGTCTTTTAGGAATGCGTAATCAAACGGCCTCGAGCACCGATCCGAATACATGGTTCAGACATAAATTGCGATTCCTTGGCAATTCTGTCTTCATTCCAGATGTCGGAACGGTAAATACACACCGTTTCGTGGGTCAAGAGTGATTTTTGTGAATACACGTATCAGCAGCGAGAAGCGAGAGAACGTAATTTACAAAACCATTCCGATCTGCTGTTATCCGTTTACAATGAGAGAAATCGAAAGAAATAAATTTGTTCAATCAAAGGATGTTCCCTATGTCACCTAGTCAGCCAATCATGTCTCCTCGATCCATTATCTCTGATTCGGGTAGCCCCCCTACGCAAAGTGCCTGGCAGTCTGCTTTCAACGTGGCTCTTCCTTACGAAGCGTTTCTTCAGAATCATGCAACTCCCGAGCAGCAAACAAAATGGGAAGCCTCTCGTTCACAAATCTCTCTTGTTGAAGAGCATAAAAGAGTACTCAAAGACTTTGTTCGGAAAATGCCAGTTATGGTTTTAGCCGGAGCATGGTGCGGTGATTGCGTAAGTCAATGTCCAATTTTTTTACACTTCGCAGAAATTGCTCCGTGTATTGACCTGCGGTTTCTAGATCGCGACGCACAGCCTGAAATAGCTGCCCACCTAACGGTCTGTGGTGGCCAGCGAGTGCCTGTTGCACTTTTTTTAAGTGAAGACTTCTTTCCGATAGTCACGCACGGTGACCGAACTCTTTCAGCATACCGACTTGCAATGTCCCAGCATGCAGGGTCGAGCTGCTCAACAGGAATTGTTCCCCCGAGTAACGAATTTCTCCAGGCCGTAGTGGGCGACTGGCTCGATGTCTTTGAGCGAGTACAACTCATTCTCAGGTTGTCTGGTCGACTACGAAAAATTCACGGTGACTGAGTCACTTGCCTTGAGAATCAGAGGAAAATATGACAAGCCGCGAGCGTTGGACGGTGTATCCACTTCTCTTTCTTGCAATCGGACTCGCGATGCGTCCAGGGGAAGAGTCAGGGCTGGAAATACAAACCGAGGTACTCTCGTCTTCAATAGTTCGGTGTCGTGAGATTCTTATTGAATCTGATGATGGAACTGTGTTGTTACATATGGGACGGGTTGTAGATGGTGGTGGCCGCATAGAAGTCAAGGATGCAGCGGGTGAAAACACTGTGGCTATAGGGACACGGCCAGACGAGGCCCTAGGCAGAATTGAGTTCTTTGACAATGAAGGCCGTCTTAGGACTGTTCTTGACGGACTCGATGAAGAATGAGTGCTTCCTGAAAGGAGTGTTTGAGTGAGTTTGAGAACCTGCATCAGAGCATACTCCGATGGACGTGCTCACTGCCTATGCACGGTATCCTTCGTTAGCAGGACAATATCACTTGAAAGCTATCAAAGATAGAAGCGTAAGTGACACTGGATATGACGATCTCGACTTACGCATCGGTTTTCGAATGAACCCCAAAAGTGGAGTTGATAGATATGAAACCATATCAAATGAACATTGCGATGATTGTCATGTTGCTAGCAGGATTGGACGGCGGACTAGCACTCGCGCAGGTTGAAACGCCTGCTTTCCAAGAACGCCCAAATGTGCTTTTTGTTTTGACTGATGATCAACGGTACGATGCCCTGAGTTGTATGGGGCATCCATATTTAAAAACGCCTCATATCGATAGGTTGGCCAATGAAGGCCTGTTGTTCAAGAACCATTTTTGCACTACAAGCCTTTGCTCTCCGAGTCGTGCATCGATTCTGAGTGGGCTCTACGCTCATTCTCATGGTGTCTCAAACAACTTTACGGAGTACCCAAAGGGCATGGTCAGCTTTCCAATGCGATTGCAAGATTCAGGCTATAAAACGGCCTATGTCGGCAAGTGGCACATGGGTGAAGAAAATGATATGCCTCGCCCCGGTTTTGATTATTTTGTTACCCACAAAGGACAAGGAAAGTACTTTGATACCGAGTTTAATTTCAACGGAAACGATCGACGAGTCGTTAGGGGGTATTACACAACGGTTGTGACCGACATGGCGATGGATTGGATCAAAAGTCACAAATCCAACGACCCTTGGGCCATGATGATAGGGCACAAGGCTCCTCATAGTTTTTACTTGCCAGAGGAAAAATACCAACACGTTTTTGATTCTGCTGAGATCCAATATCCCAAGAGTGCGTTTGACCTCGACGACAAGCCAGCCTGGTTTAAAAAGCGACTGGATACCTGGCATGGAATCTATGGGCCACTCTTTAACTGGCGGAAAAAGTTTCCTGATGAAAGCCCGGAAGGTGTCAAAGATTTTGCCAGAATGGTTCGCGCTTATTGGGGCACGCTTCTATCCGTCGATGATAGCGTCGGTCGTCTCTGTAAGTTTCTGGAAGATCGCAGTGAGCTGGACAACACGCTCGTAATTTTCACTTCCGATAATGGCTTGCTCGAAGGCGAGCATGGAATGGTCGACAAACGGACTGGGCATGAACCATCGATTCGGATTCCGCTTGTTGTGCGATATCCCGCACTAACCAAGCAAGGCAAAGTGGTTCCACAGATGACAGCGACCATCGACTTTGCACCCACGATCCTTGATATCTGTGGGGCAAAGCCACTTGAGGAAGTTCACGGCCACAGTTGGAAGCGGCTTGCTCAAGGCGATGCCTCTGATTGGCGAACCAGCCTCTACTACGAGTACAACTATGAACATCAATTTCCATACACGCCAAATGTGCGTGCTTTGAGAACTGATCGTTGGAAATACATTCGGTATCCGCACGGTGATGGTTTACCAGATCGGCATAAGGCGGAGCTTTACGATTTGAATGTTGACCCGGATGAAAACAGGAACTTGATCAACGATGGCGCTCGTGATGAGGTTGTGAAAGAGCTCCGGGCTGAACTCGATCGTTTAATCGCCGTGCATGGGGACGGTAAGCCGGATGAGATGCCGGTAGATCAGGGTATTCAATCTGGCTTGCCGGAACAATCAATTCGTTAAGATCGAATGAACAAAACACACAGGCGCGAATTTCTCAAGCAGTATTGAGATGGAAATTGGTAGTTGAGGTAGATGCCAGCGTATTTGTTATCGCAGCCTCTAAAAGAATATTTCGCTTTGTGTGCGATTAAAAACAAATTCTGACTCAATATATTTGAAAGTGCGTGGAATCGGAGTAATTATTTGTCTCTCACTACACACTGGCATTAAGGGATATTATCCATGCAACAATTCGTTGTTTTTGTAAGGCTCATTATTTGTTGCGTTGTACTGTTTGGTCCTAACTCGTTTTGTTACGCCACAGACAAAGTGGAAGAATCATCGAATACTCGAGAAAATAAGAAGTCAGTTAAACCAAAGTTAGCTATCGATCTTGCCAAATCAGCAATCGTCCCTAGTGCTGCTGACAAACCCGTGGTGACGACGCACTCGATTACCATCGGGGATTCAGAATTAGCGTATTCTGTCGAGACTGGCATGCTGCCGTTGCTTAAAGATGATGGCACCGCGAAGGCGTCGATGTTTTACGTCGCCTATACCGTCGACGGGGGTGATTCATCACGGCCAATCATTTACTGTTTTAACGGTGGGCCGGGAGCATCAGCTGTATGGTTGCATCTTGGTGGTCTTGGTCCTAAGCGGGCGCAAGTCAACGCGAATGCCACATTGCCTCCACCCCCATACAAACTCGTTACCAATCAACACACGGTTTTGCAGCATGCGGATCTCGTCTTCATTGACCCCGTTGCGACTGGATACAGCCGGCCAATGAAGGATGAGAAAGCGGATCAGTTTTTTGGAAAACGGCAAGATATTGAAGCCATGTCTGAATTTATTGTGCTGTATACGACTCGGCATCGTCGTTGGGGTTCTCCAAAGTATTTATGCGGAGAGAGTTATGGCGTATTCCGAGCAGCCGGAATCGCAGAATATTTGCAGGATCGCCACGGAATGTTTCTCAATGGCCTCCTTTTGGTCTCCGGCCTCGTGGACTTTGGAACGATTCGAAGTGGCTCTACCAATGATTTGCCTTATTTAATTTTTCTACCAACGCTAACTGCCGTTGCTCATTTTCATAATCGGCTTCCCGAAGATCTACAACAAGACCTCAGTAGTGCCATGAAAGAATCCAGAGAATTTGCCTCGAGTGAATATCTTGCTGCACTCTTTGCCGGTGAAAGCTTAGAAGAAAATAAGCGTCAGTTGATCGCAAGTAAGTTGTCACGACTGACTGGCATGTCAGAAGATTTTATTATGAAAAATCGACTGAGAATAAGCCCGTCAATGTTCCGTAAAAAGTTGCTCGGCGAGGAGGGCCTCATCTGCGGCCGATACGATGGTCGCATTACTGGTCGAGATGGAGACCAGTCAAGTCTGTACCCAAGCTTTTGATCCTTCATACATGGCCGCCCTTGGCCCACTGGCCGCAACAATGAATGCATACGTTCGCGAGGAATTAGCATTTGAAAACGACCTGCCATACAAAGCACTCGCGGGCCTGCACCCATGGAAATATGAAGAAAATACATATTCAAGTACAGCTGCTGATCTTGCCTCTGCTATGTCCAAGAATCCACACTTACGAGTTCTGGTGATGACAGGTCGGTGTGATTTAGCGGTGCCGCCCGATGCAATGCGTCACAGCATCAATCATCTTGAAATCGACCCATTGATTAGAGCGAATGTCTCTTTTGCAGAATATGAATCTGGCCACATGATGTATCTTAATTCTCCTGATCTCAAAAAGCTTGGTCACGATGTAGCTGAATTCATAGACTCTGGGTCAGTAAAAGATTAATGAAACAATGGTACATCAAGCAATTAGAGGACATTAGTTATGTGTCGATTGACTGACCAAACAGGCAAACTTAAAAAGGAATAGCATGATTAAATTCCTACACCTTGTGGTGTTTCCATTGTCGGGAGTATCTTGCCAGTCAACGCCGGTGAAGCAGCGGGAGTATTTGGCTCAACGTGTTCTGCCATCTGTTCCAAATTAGTTTCAGAAGAACTCTTTTTCTTTCGACTATCTTTAATGCTTGATTCATCTGTTTTTTCAATCCCCATTTTCATTCCTCCATAGAAGTAAGCTTGCCTGAATAATTTCTACGGAAATAGAAATAGGCAGTTCGCGCATAGGTCCGCTTATCCTGTTTAGGCACTTCTTTTTCTTGCTGTTCGCTGTGGAAAATTTGAAACCATTTGTCGCAGTTGTCCAGAAAGCGGTGCGAAAAAAACGATGGGGAATTTATTTGGATGGTGTGCCCGTATTATTGGTGTAAATCGTATCCTTACGATCTGGCTCTACTACAGAATGGTGTAAGGTGTCTTCGCGGTGAGGAAAGACCACTACTTTTCAACCTAAGAAAGTAATTCGTGCGTAAAGCAGTACCACTAGCATTTCTTGTCAGTACCTTTTGTTTATCAGGACAAACGCTAAAGGCTGTTGAATTTTGGGAGCCAGCAGAAACTCATGCTGTCATCATTGGGGTTACGAGATGGGAGGCTGATTTAACCAAATATCCCAGAAGGCATCGCAAAGACGAAGAACTCCGTGATCTCCTTGTTAAGCTTGGTACACCAAGTGAACAGATTGCATTATTGCTCGATAACGAGGCTACACTTGCAAACATTCGGCAAGCAATTGAATCCACACTTGCGGCTACAAATTCTGAGTCAACCCTGCTTGTCTATTATGCGGGACATGGCTGGAGGGTTGGTGATGACTTTTGTTTTGCCAATTACGATGTGGTTTTGGGTAAAAAAAATCGAAAAACAAATTGGACAGTAAGTGAACTGGCTGAAATGGTTCACAATAAATTCAATGGCAAGCTAGCCGTGTTCCTTGGTGACTGTTGCCACTCTGGCGGCATGCGTTTAGCAGTTGAAAAATTAGGTGAGAGAAATGTTCCTAGCTTCAGTTTGACTTCTGCAACCGAGGCAAAAACATCCACGGGCAACTGGACGTTTACACAATGTGTTCTAGATGCTTTCTCCGGCTTGCCGCTCATGGATACCAATCGTGATGGATCTATAACACTCGGTGAATTAAACACCGAAGTTAGTAATGCAATGCTTCACATAGAGAGGCAGCAAAGTGATTTTTATTCAAATGGAACAGGCAACGACTTAGTCATTTGTGAAACTGATGAAAAACTAGTTGATTCCAAAGATCTAAAATTCCCATTAGGAAGTTACGTTAAAGTCAAGAAACGGTTTGGACGAGTTGTTGCAGCGTCCGAAAATGAATCACAAGAATATGACGTAGCATTCTTCACATACGCCCAAAAAAAAGTTAGAAGATACGACGAATCAGAGATACAGCCCTCGCAACGGGAATTAAAGAAAAGTACCTTGGAACAGCAATCAAACTGCAAGGTAAAGTGGCGTGGGCAATGGTACCCTGCAGTAGTCATTCGCGAAGCCAACGACCGCTGGTTTATTCATTATGTCAATGACGATGACTCATGGGATGAGTGGGTTGGGTCGAAACGCATACGATTTCCCAACCAGTGAGAGTCAAGAACAAGGCGGCACGAAATGCGGCACACTCAGCGTCGGTCGGGAGCGTCAGGGGCCTTCACAGACCAACGGGATCAAAAGAAAATCCCGTAAACACGAACACTACAAACAAACCAGTACGCCCGGAGGGATTCGAACCACTGCCACAAAACACGGGGTTAACGCAAAAGTGTGAACAAGGCGGCACAGAATCCGGCACAGTTGTCGAAGATTCAAGGCTTGTGCAGATGCTTCAGGCACTCACTTCTCTCACTGATGATGAAAGACAATTGCTGGCTGAATTGCTAAAGAAGATGGGGTACGAAGTCCCCCTTTAAGTGGCGGCAGTACTATCACCTGCATGGGCGGGATTTTTTGTCTGGGTTTTGAAACTGGTCTTATTCTTTCATCAACTTCTCAATCTGCTGCTGAAGATACTTGTCTCCAGTTGCACCTTCCCAGCGAAGTTCGCCGGGCCAAAATTCACGGATGTAACCTTGTTTATCGAGAACATAGACGCTCGGCCACATTGAGTTGCCCCATGCCTGCCAATTGTTTTTTTCAATGTCAGCAAGGATTGGGAACGTAAAGCCAGCCTCCTCGGCTCTTTGTCGAATCAGATCAATATCGTGTTCGGCTTTTGTCTCAGGCGTCTGAATTCCAATGATTGCAACATTCTCATCTTTAAACCTTTCCTGCCAATCAAGATATACCGGGTAATTATTTTTACAGTTGATACAGCCAAATGCGTAAAAATGAAGAACCACAACGGTGCCGTGTAATTCAGAGAGTTGCAGCGATTTTTCTGTGTTGACCCAAGGCCCTGATTCCAGCAACTCCGGTGCCTTGATTCGCAATCCGAAATATTGCTTCTGATCCGCAGGCTGTGCCTGAATCTTCTGTGCAATCTGAGTCAGCGAATTCCACTGCGTTGATGAATAAATCTGCTTCACCTCCGCCAACATCTTATTCCACAATGCTTGTACCTCGGTTTGTGTTTTTTCGGGTGACTGATTTCGATATGGAAGAAATTCAATATCGTATCGATCAAGCAAAGAGCGAATCTTCTTTTGATTTGATGAAGTAATACGAAGGCTTTTCTGAACAGTCGGTGAATGGAGTAGGTTCCAAACCGGGTCTGCTCCTTCGAATGGATCAGCGGCAAAGCCACTCAAGGAAAGATGAATGCTGGCAAGAAAAAGAAATAGCACATCCAATAGTCTCTTTTTGATTTTCCCTTACCCCTTTCTTTTCATCACTAACAAATTGAAAAAGGAAATGACTGGTCGAGTTACTGAAGAAGATGGGGAAGGAGGCTCCTCATCTTAATTTTGTATTATTCCTCAATGCCCCAGCCAGCACGGTATTGCTTTGAAATAAATTGACTGGCTTCTGGGGCATTTGTTGCCACAAGATTCTTTGTGTCCCATTCAAGCTGCTTTCCAGTTCGGTAGGCTGCCATGCCAAGTAAAACTGTCTCCGACAACGGCCCCGAGTAATTGAAGTTGCAGGTCGTGGTTGATTCATCACGGCATGCTTTGAGCCATTCGTTGTAATGCCCAATGGAGTTTGGGATAGATTCAGGAGGGGGCTCGAACCCTACGAATTTATTTTCTGGATAGAGTCGATATGAACTGTAACTCGCAAACATCATTCCCTCAGTACCAACAAACATTACCCCACTCTTCGGAACCTTTTGGCCTGAAATTTCTTCAGGAGTCATTGAGCCGTCGTACCATGTCAGATGGACAGGTGGCATGTTGCCACGTGATGGAAAATCGTAGTGCACAATGAGACCTGTGGGGCACGTCTCGGGGTGAACAGGCGGGCCTTCAGCTTTACATTGCACTGGTGCATTGAGATTAAGGGCCCAGAAAGGCAAGTCCATGTAGTGGCATCCCATGTCGCCGAGTGTTCCATTTCCGAAATCCCACCATCGTCTCCATTGAGCCGGATGGTAGACCTTTGGAGCGAACGGCCGTACCGCAGCTGGACCAAGCCAAAGATCCCAATGGAGCGACGCTGGTGGTTTCACGCTTTTTACTGGGCGATCTCCCCCTCCCCAGCCTTTCCCCACCCAGACATGCACCTCTCCGACGTCACCAATGGCTCCCGAACGGATCACTTCCACGACTCTTCGATAGTTATTACCTGCATGGATCTGCGTGCCCAACTGCGTGGCAACTCCCATTCGCTTTGCTTCTTCCGTCACCAGTCTTGCTTCCGAAACCGTATGCGATAGTGGCTTCTCACAGTAAACATGCATCCCTTTTCGGATTGCACGAATAGATGCAGGAACGTGATGGTGATCCGCAGTGCTTACAACGACCGCATCAACCTTTCCATCTTCTTTGTCGATCATTTCTCGATAGTCGTGGTATCGCCGAGCCTCAGCAAGTATGAGAGTCGATTTTTCTTTACCGGTGCTCTGAGCCCCTGTGATGCGATCAAGGTAGACATCATCAATATCGCACACTGCAACGATAGCTTCACTGGAAATTCCATTGATATTCGCAGAGGCACGATTGGCGACACCCACACAGGCGATCTGAAGTTTCTCATTGGCGGCCATCGACGGTCGAGCACCGACCCCAGTGAAAAATCCAGTTGCCAGACCTGCGGCTCCTGTTGCGAGCGAACCAACAGCAGCCCGCCTGCTAAGCTTGGCATGACTCATTACGACATTCCTTGTAGTGCTTTTATTTGAACCCCCAACAGAAGCAAGATTGTTGCCTCCGACAACACCTGAATATAAGGCACGAGAACAATCTCGTCTGCTCCAGAAACATTTTCAATCGCAGACAACGGTTTCTCTTGTCTTCAAGGACTTTCAGTACTCACATCTCTCACTGATGGCGAAAGAGAATTGCTGGCTGAGTTGCTGAAGAAGATGGGGTAGCAAGGCCCCCTTTAGTTGGCAGTCATACTATCAGGTCTAGCTGCTGGTTTTTTTGAGGGAATTGAAACAGGTCGAGAATCCTATGGACGGGCCGCTACTTCAGACGTTTATATAAAACCTGTGGGCTCCATTCTGTGGTGTCATGAAGGCCTCTGGCGGCATACAAATTCTGGTTAGATGCATCTTTCGAATGATGGAAAAATATATTGACAAATCGATCCTTCTCTTCTTCCGTCATTGCCTGAACACGTTCGGTCTGTTTGCGTTCTGTTGTCTGCATTTGTTTCTCTTCAGAAAATTCAGGAAGTATCGTTGTGAACTTATTTTTTGCAGCACCATCGGATCTAGCCATGTCTTGATTGGTCGTATCGGTGTTTGCCAAACTCAGCCAACTTAGATCTGCAAAAGCCTTATCGGTATTGGTAGCTGTTGAATCAGCCGATCTAGGCGACCCAGAGTTGATTTGAGCCGAATTAGCCTCACCAACATCTGAGTTATCCGTCGTGAAAGTAATCGGGCATATGGTTTTATTTGTAGAGAAGGGGAAATTTATGCTTGCCTGCGGCTGGTTCACTTCAGTAATCACGGCATCAGGTGCTGGTCCCAGTGTTGGCATATCCAAGCCGGCTGCATCAAATACGATACGGCGATCTAGGGTTTCAAATGACAAGTCATTGCCAGGTGAGCCAGCTGACTTCCTCACTCTCTTTGATATAGGGCCAAAGAGTCTTCTGGAAATGTTCATTACTCGATCTTTCGTTTGAAACAGACTGCTGTGTGTTTAGCAACACCCCGTCAAGCACGCGAAAGGCAGAGCAAAACTTGACGGGGCATTAGTTGCGGAAGTTACTAGGGATACGCCCAGAAAAGTGTCTTGTTCGAGGCTTCAAGCACTTATCCAGAACACGAAGGTGGCGTTTTTGGCGTCTATGCAAGTGCTTTTTATGCCATTTATCCAGAATGCGAACTCAACAAGATTCACAGGCTCGAACACATTGTTGAACTGCTCGTAGATGTTCCTATGCCGACAGTTGTTGGCACTATCACACAAAGAAACAGGGACACAAAAATGACATATTGGAAAGTTGACTTATTGAATCCAGCACTAGGCGTACCAAAGACTCACTGGTTTCGTAATAGCCACGATGCAGAACAGTTTTGTGACCGCATCCCATGCAGTCCTTATGCAACCTCTTATTACTGTCGTGAGGTCCGCCTGCCTGACCAGATTCTTGATGCTGCTAGGCGAGAGGCTCTGAAGAGGGTTAATGCGAGCAAGGCACCACCTGCACCAGAGGAAGCAGATCCATTACTGGCGTTAAGGGTTGCTTGTTAATTCCAGCTGTTAGCCACACTATTCTTTTCAATTATGGACAGTCAGATGATTACAAGCTGTGGCTTAAAGAACAAAATCTGGCCCCAGCAACAATATCTATGCAAATCAAGGCAGCTAATCAATTTTTCAAAGCGGCACTTCGAAAGCATTACATAGCACGAAACCCATTTGCTGATATTAAGGCCGGAAAACAGACAAATGCAGACAGGATCTGCTTCGTTGATAGAGAGACAATTGATGCGGTACTCGAAGCTTGCCCGGACATCCAGTGGCAACTTGTGTTTGCTTTTGGTCGTTATGGTGGAGTGCGTATACCGAGTGAAATAAAGTTTCTTCGATGGTCTGATGTGAATTGGGCCAGAGAACGAATCACTATCACGGTCCCGAAGAAAGCCCATATCGATGGCGAACAAACAAGAGTGATCCCGATATTCCCAGAACTGCGCCCACTCCTTGAGAAGGCTTTTGATGAGGCGCTGGAGGGTGAAGAGTACGTTGTGCCACTAGCGCGGCGTACAGGCAATTTGAGAACTACCGCGTTGCGGATTATCAAAAATGCAGGCGTAAAATTATGGGCAAAGGTTTTTCAGAATCTGAGAGCCAGCAGAGAGAACGAGTTGATGCAGGAGTATCCAGCTCACGTGGTTCTGGAATGGATTGGTCACACTGCGGCAGTCGCACAGAAACATTATTTGAAAGTCACTGAGGATTACTTTGAAAGAGCCTCAGGCAAAGCGGCACAGAATGCGGCACACTCAGCGTCGGTCAGGAGACGTCAGCAGCCGTCACAGCCAACGGGATCTAAAGAAAACCCCGTAAACACGAACACTACAAACAAACCAGTACGCCCGGAGGGATTCGAACCCCAACCCTCGGTTCCGAAGACCGATGCTCTATCCAATTGAGCTACGGACGCGCGAAAGATAGTGTACCAACCGTTGTCTCGATCTGCGATGGGTTCGCCCAGAGTTTCAAGACTGACTCCGTTTGGCATCGTTTTGGGGGTTAAGTTGACCGAACTCGGTTTGTGGGACACGATAGTTATTCATTAATTCTCATCGGCTTTACTGGGTCGAGTACTCACTTTTCAATCGCACTTTTTTGCCATGTCCAACGTTACTCTTCGAGTGCTCCACGGTGCTGATCGAGGGAAGGTTTACGATGAAGTTTCTACGCCAGTAACAATAGGCCGGGGAGGAAGGAAATACGATCCAGCTGAATGACGAGCGGATCAGTCGCTATCATTTGAAACTCCAAGCCGATCACTCAAAGATAGTTTTGACAGATCTGGACAGCACGAACGGAACGAAGGTCAATGGCGAAGAGATTCATGTTCGTATCGTGCGAGATGGTGACATGATAGCCCTCGGGCGCTCGGTCTTATTGATGGGGTCACACAGTGACATAGATCG
>CBDFMH010000004.1:0-77275 GCA_965249545.1 Pirellulales bacterium | reverse complement strand
AAGGATGTCTTGATAGCGCTTTTTTGGCCAACTCCGCTGCAACAGCGAAGCGCTGTTGGTCCATAAGCACCCCAATGGCTTCTAAATCTCCCTCAGGATTCTCTAATTTCTTGAGAGAATTTGTTATAAGCACAAGAAAATGAGGATATCGAGCCACTAGCCGCTCGGCCTGGAGCAGGTCCTTTCCCCTTAAATAAGCGTTAGCAGCTGCTTTGGTAAATGTTTGGCGATACTCTGTTCGTTGTGCGATTGGCAAAGAGTCTGCAAATGACTCAAGAGATTTCCCAAGGACAAATGCAACCAAAGGGGACTGGATTTTTTCAATCACTTCAGCAAGTTGCTTCAACGACGTATTTTCAGCATCGAACTCATTACTTTTTTTCCTGATCATTTACCGCTAAGCGAACAGCGTGACTCAGAGATTCTGAATAAAGACCTGCACGAACTTCCGATAAAACACCAAACGCTTGTATTGTTTGCGGCAGCGTGACCTTCGAGTCAAATCCATCGGCAAGTGCAGAAAATTGATCGGGGTCTAAATTAACCGATGGTTCATCTTCAGAAAAAGTTTGCATCGAGAGTTCTGTAGCTGTCTGCATTGCTTCTGCACCAGCCTGAACTGAACCAAATTCGGCTGTGAAGATAGCCTCGAGGCATCGCGTGATCATTTGGCGACGTTGCTTTTCAACCGCTGCTAATTTTGTCGACTTGTCGGCAGTATTGTTGAAAACTCGATTAAGAAGCGGGCGACCAAGGAGTGAAAGCAATGGTGCTGTTGGCTGCAGCTTAGCCGCCGCATCCGTAGCAGCTAGAAAAGAAATTTGACTATCTACTTGCCAATCTTCTAGGTGGATGGCGGCCAAATGCCCTGCTGCCAATCGTGCCGCGATCAACGAGTCACGAAGTAGGATAGCACCCTCGCTGTCAGTCTCTTGCTCATTAATAGAGTTGATGTCTTTTACCAGCCTGAATTCTGCATCTTTCGCATGCCGATAAGCGATAGCGACACTCAATTCATCTTCTACCACGGAAGATAATAACTCTTTCTGTGCGAAAGCCAATGAAAACACCGACTTAGCGACGGCTCTTTCTGAGCCAGAGAGCTTGGGCTCGTCACAAAACGAATTAAGAGTCGACAATGTGTTTTCTAGATTTTGCAACTCCTCAGATTTCAATTCATGATCAGCCAGATCAGACGTAAGAAATATAGCTGCGGAACGGTTTCGGATTTCACCCAGCACAATTTGTGCATCAAACGATTCTTGGTCAAATATCTCTGCAGCTAGAAGTTCATCCCATTCAGCTCGAAGCAAAGGTGGAGCAATTCCTGCGCGTAAGCCAACTCGTAAACGCTCAACCCCAATTGACTGAACTGGGTGGCGACACAAAGCGGAAAGCAATGTATTTCGTGCCTCATTAGGTTGCCCCAGTGAGACTAATTCCCGCGCCCTACCTATTGCTTCCTCTGGTGAATCTAGTGCTGCATAGCGATCTTTTGCATCTAAAATCATTTTAGAATCAATTTCTACACCACGCTTTTCACAGATCTCAATCAATTCAGCTAATAACTGTTTCGATTTGGAAAAGAGACTTTTTGCCTGGAGGCGTTTCTCCTTATCTTTGTTGATCGCAATCCGACTTGCTTTGAACTCACTGGCAAGGCTTAATACCCACTTAGCAACGACATTATCTGGATCCGCGCCATCCGGCAAAGAAAGCGGCCCATCTGCATTGATCAGAGCAGCACTTGCCCAGACTTCTGCCTGCTCAAGAACTCTATCATCAAATTCAGGATCAGTCTCGACATTGTCAAAATACGCCAGCCCCTGAAGTGCCTTAAAAGTGGCTAATGTGTTGTCACTAAATGGTTGTGGCTCTGTTTCTACGACAGAAAATTCAGAGTCATTGTTGACGACTGGCTCATCATCAAATAGGTGAAGCTCACGTCGGCTATTAACTACGTCATATATCGACTGAAGATTTTCCAAAGATGACACTGATTCATTTCTTGATCTCTTTACATCACCAATTTCAGAAAACATCTGCCACCTCAGCATAGAGGCCGTGAGGTCACGATACGTTCTGACGAGCTCCCTAAGCTGGCCCAGTCTGCGCACCTCCTCAATTCTTGCTGCATGTTCCCGACGATCGAATGCAATTTTTCGTACCCGAACCGTATCAAGACGCATTGCAAGTTCTGGTTCAGAGGAAATTCTATCCTCTAATGTCGGATCCTCTTCAATCTGCAGTTCAATCGCGGCAAGCCGTCTTTGGCCAGAAATTAATGAATCAATCGATGTAGTAGGCAATGAGATCTGAGGATGACTCGCCGCATATTCGCCGAGCAGTAATTCCCAAGTAGCAAGCCGAACATCATTTAAAATATCCGGGGGGTTTTCACTCTGGTCTTTTTCGATGCCACGAATCTTTTTAACTATGCCCTTAACTACACCGACAGGATCGCCACTAGTCTTCTTTACAAAATAAACATGTGGCTTGGCTAATGAACCACTTAAATGAACCTTTTTTTCAGAGGACTGGTAGCTGACCAAATGATACCAATCATTTACTTCATCTTGAAAGAGTTCCTCTGCTTCACCAAACTCTAAGATACCTTTCCGAAAGGAATCACCGGCAGCATGAATTGAGGCTTCGAATTCGCCTTCCAGGAGTTTGACCAGGGAATCATAGTAGCACAACCTTCCTTCGCTCCAATTGCTCAAAGTGCCTTGCTCAATCTGTAGCTGGCATTGCAATAAAGCCTCACGAGATTTATCTGCTAAACCATGTTTTAAGGCCTGTCGCATTTGGATTACGGATTCCGGTTCTTTGGCACTAGGAGATGCACCACAACATGCACACGAAACTATTGCAAGCAACAGAATCGTGAAGTTTTGGATCCGAGGTTTAAACAAGATTAAGTGAGAAAACATTTCAATTAAGTGTACTAATTTGCGGGTGGATAAGAGAAACTTTTGAGAACAAGAATATTTACTGTAATAACGAAAATTTATTGCCTGAGAGCTGACTCTGACATTCGAACAAGTTCAGCCGAACCATTTCGATACGATTCGAGCCATAGTCTTGCTGGCCCTTGGATATGTTCAAGCCCGCGACTAACGTCATGACGCTGATTCTTCGGCAATCTCCGCTCGAAGTATTGTCCAATCATTGCATCCGACCCCGCAAGCTGAAGGTTTCCACCCAGAAAGCGACATACTGCTCTAAGGTACCAATACTTTGGCTTTGCCGGCTGAAGAGAGATAACTCTATTTAAAATTACCTCAGCGCGGCTCACCTGATTTTTTCTGATTAATTTGACAACGTCATTCATTAGTGGTGCGACAATAAATTCAATATTGCTCTCTGAATCTACTTGAGAAACCGGACTATCCTGCAGACCATGTAGGGCTTCGAGATAAATATCTGAATATCTTTGAACCTCAACCGGATCTCTATTCTTGTTTGAAAGGATTTGATTGCCCATATGGCAATCCGCCAAAGCTTCAGCATAGCTCATGACTCTATTTAGAACGGCTGCTCGAGCAAAGTATGGCGAGGGACTCCTTTTTAACTCTGGCAAACCTTCTGTTTTAACAACGGCTTTATTTGCTTCGTTCCACGCCCGTATCACGGAAAGACTACCATTCGAAAATACTTGCAATGGGGGAACTAGTTCTTGATTCCGTGAATTCCCATGGATTTGATCATCATATTTTTGGAGTAAATCCAGATTGTCGCGGTAGAGAATCACATGGTTAGCCTGAATGAACACCTCTTCGGATGCTGCACCATCAAGTGGCATCACCTTCCACAAGGGGGGGCACTCAGCAGTTCGTGGTCTGAACTCTGTGGCAATAACTACACTACCACGAACGACTTGCTCTAAGTGCTGGTACTTTTTGTTCGATCCATCAGTTTGAAAATGAAGGAGTGGTGCTAGCCGGCAATCCCTAACGACATACAAAACCTCATCTCCATTGACTAGCTTTGCATTCCCTAAAATGGTCAAAAATAATACCAGTAAAGGAAATTTCGTTATCGTAAAAAACAGCTTAAACATCTCGTATTTTTTAAAAGAGGACAGAGACCGGCCATGCCCTGAAGGAGGGGGTGCCCCTTGAATATACTTGCCGGCTAATTTCAGTCAAACTTCTGGTCAAATGTTTTCTGTTGAGCCTCGAAATGATGATCCCTCCGTCCGTAAAAAGAAATGACTGTCTTCTAACCACTAATTCCTAGAGATAGAACATTTATGCTCAAAAAACTTGACAGTTCCCGTCTGCAGACATTTGTACGAAAAATGCAACATGGCATCGAAAAGAGTAGTTGCCGTTCTTTCATTAATAAAACTTTTTGTCCGAAATCCGTAGTTTTAAATCCCAAAGTAGAGAGCTTAGACACCGTAGTCTTTCTTCTATTAAGCGTTTCTTTATTAATGCAACAATATTTGGTGTGCCCGGAAGCAATCATGACGGCTATCTGGAAAATGCCCCTACGAAAAAACCATTACTATCCAACTGTTTTGAGCCAAAACTAAACATGACAATATCATCACTCGGATAATGAAAAACAGAAAGTTTTTATGACGTCAGAAGAAGATAAAAGCTTTTCAGAACAATAAAATTGCGGGATTTGATTTCAAGATTTTAAGTACGCTTTTATCAATGGATGTCTCTTCATCTAGATACAACTTCTCTCCTTTGAACTTCGCCAACTCATTCGCTACATCTTTGTCGATTGATTTAAGGCTCCGAAGATACAAACACTTGCCCTCAAATTGGGCCAACATTTTTGCTACTTCTTTGTCAACTGCCGTCAGACCAAGAGACATCACAAAGCATTTTGATTTTGCTAATTTTTTAGCACTCTTGTCGTCAATAGAAGTTAGACCACGAAGGTAAAGTGATCCACCTGACTTGGCTAGTTCGTGGGCCACGCCTTCATCTATTTGAATAAGTCCTCGTAAAAACAACTGCCCAGTTTTCATTTTCCCCAATTCTTGAGCAATACCTTTATCGATTGAAACCAAGCCGTTAAGAGAAAGCCAGCCGCTCTGAAAACTCTTTGCTTCTGCTAATTCGTGAGCCACCTCCTTGTCAATCATTGTCAAGCCACAAAGAGAGAGACTACCTTGAAACGATGCCAGCTCCTTAGCTACTTCTTTCTTAAGTGATGTAATACCGTCGAGATACAAAGAATCCCCGTCAAATTTCCCTAATTCATGAGCGATATCTTTTTCATCAAAATTCAACTGACGGAGAAGTAGCGACTGTCCGGCAAAGCGGGCCAACTCTTGAGCAACTTCTCTATCTATCGTTTCCACTCCAAGAGCTAACCAACTACCTTGAGTCTTTCTCAGTTCATGAGCCACATCTCTTGTGATCACAGTCAAGCCATCAAGGGATAGGTTCCCCGTGAACTTGATAAGTTCTTTAGCTACGACCTCGTCAATCGAAGTTATCTCATCGAGGTAGAGAGTCGGTCCATCACATTCCGATACAAGCTCTGCAGCTTTTTCCGGAGTCAACGTAGTAACTTCTTTTACACTCGCGCCCTCTGAATCTTCTGCAATAACTTCTTTTACGCCCGCACCCTCTGAAGCCTCTGGAGTAACTTCTTTTACAGCTACACCCTCTACATCCTCGCGAGCCCAGCAGAAATTACAGCAAGAAAATAAGACAACAAAAATGAAATATCGCATAACCAAATTTTCTCAACACTGCCAAAAACTAGATATATTTTGAAACCCTTACAAATCAGATTATTTTCTTTACTTAAATATTGCAACTCAGGATTGAATAATGATTGCATTTGTATTTTATCAATCTGAAACTGGGCAGTACTAAACTTGCAAATAGAACTACCACAGGACCTCCTTGCCTTTACGCTCTGCAAGGATTCTTTTCTCTTGCCTTATCGCTCTCAATTCAGCCTTCGATTGAGCCGTAGATGAACAATCCTTTTTGCTATTAGTTGCAAAGGATTTTAGGAAGTCACATTGTTAATGGGTTTTAGCCCAGTACCTTCTGATTTCGAGTCAGACCGCTGGCCGATTCGCATATCCTCCGAAGGTAAATTCGTCAAAGTCTATCACGCACTGATAAGCCCTTACATAGGTTGTTTACATCCAACACAAGCAAATAAGCCACAGTAGTCCTTCGACCCATCATAAAAATTTGTCCGTCTTAAAAAGACGTTTTTCTTTATTTAGAACCCTGCTGTTATTATTGACTCGACGTCGGCCCAGAGCCTGTTTCTACAAAATCTCCATCACCCAAGGGCGTGAGGTAATAGCGGTAGCCAAGTTGGCTCAATTGGGCCTTGAGACCCTGAAAGTAGTCGAAAGAATCCCTACAAATGACAATATGAACAAAATAATTGCGTGGGGAAAAACGGCTGAGTCTTCGTGTGATTTCAGGTGTTGGGTCGCCATTACCGTTGATAGGTATTCCTTCGAATAGCTTTGGATTGGCAACATTATGAATCCACCCTCTTTCAATCAGGAACTCTGAGGTGTTGATATTGTCAGTAGAATCAAAAGGGAAATACAGTCGACCGAATTTGACAAAAAGTGAAATTTGGTCGTTGCTGTCACTTTGTTCAATCGGTAGCTCGACAGGACGATCAAGAGTTGAGGGTGGAAGAATAGAGCTTTCTATTTGTTTGTTTTGATCAGTCAGGGTCTCTAAAGTATTTTTCAAAGTGGAAACAACTGCAGCTGTTTCGGCACGTATCTTTTCTGCACGAATTCTTTTATTTTCTAGTACTTCAAGGGAAGATTTAACGCTGGAAATCTTGTCTTCTTTTTCTACTAACGTGAGTAAGGAATCTCCCAGTTCCTGTTTTATCTGGAGCTCTTTTTTTTCCATTTCTTGAAGTTCTTTTAGTTCTTTCATAACACTGTCATCCCAACGAAGGGCAGCCTCAGTGATTTGTGACTGAAGATCAGCGAGGAGTTCATAATTACTCTGAAGTGCGTCCTGCCACTGCAGTGCAGCCCGTATTTTGGACGATGACTGAACACTGGCCGACAGTTGTTTGATTGGACTCAGCCTCAGAAGAAGCACGACGAGCAAAGCAATAAAAACGACCCCCCCGAATGTGTTGCAGATCGTATCTAGCAACAAATCGAGACTACCTTCTGATTGCACCTGCTTACGATTCATTTTAACCTTCACCCGGCACTATTACCTGGACCTGTTGATTCTCACCAATCGTCTCTTTGCCAATTGCGATTCCGTTGTCCTCAATGAGTTTTTGAACTGCCTCGAACAGTGGGATTCCAGAAGGCCTAATCAATACAACGCAGTGATTGACTGACAACGTGTTTGCCTGCAGCCAGTTTTTGAATTTATTCACAGCAGAACTGCCAGCCCATACAAGCTTAGATCCCTCTTTGATAGGCAGTGCGATAATACGGTTTTGTTCAAGCACAACGAGACAGCTGTTTGCACGGTCTTGACCACTATTACGGAATTTTAAAACTGGGGGCCCTTGCGGCAACTCTGCTAGCTGTTTATTCGATTCGATTTCTTCTTCGAGTCGATCAACTTGCAATTCAAGGGAATCAATAACCGTTTGCTGATTCCTATTGGCGGCTTCCATCGAACGAACATGTGCACTTTGATTAATTTCTTCACGTAATTCAGCCGTTGTTTCACGTAATTGTTTGTCAAGAGACTGATTCTGTTCATCGGCCTGTTTTTGGTCTTCTTCAATTTTGGCAATTGAATTGGATACCAATGATTTTTGTTCCCTTATGATCTCAAGCACTTGCTCCTGCGTGGGCGCCTGCTTCAGGGTCTCAAGATCGACCGATGGGACGTCGGTCATATCTTGAGCCAGTTCAGCAAGTTGCTGCGCTGAAGCTGAGGTAGCAGCAGTTGCCTGAGTCGCTTTCCGCGTAACTAGTTCAAGTACTAAAAGGAGCGTGAATAAAAGAATAATCGCTGTAACGCCAGTGATTATATCTTGAAAGGCGAACAGGGAGAAAGCTTGCTTGTTGCTTCGTTTTCTCATAAGACTCACGAATCAGATGATGTGAGACGAAGACGGCCGATTACATTACGAATGCAGTATTCCATTGTTGCATCGAGAAACTCCTCTTCAGACTTCTTGAGTGCGGTCATTATGAGTTGCACAATGAGGGCAGCAATGAGTGCAAGAAGTGTTGTCTCGAATGCTGTTGAGAGCCCTCCCGTAACACCTTTCAATGATTCCGTAATCATGGAAAGATCTTCACTTGAATCCAACACTGTGCCGAATGTGCCTATAGCTTCGGACAGCCCCAAGACTGTTCCGATGAACCCAAGGACAGGGATAGCCCAGACGAAGCCCTGAACCATTGCATAGCTGGTTTCCATTGAGGACGTGTCTTGTTCAGCCTGTGCGCGAACAATATCATCAAGATCAGCAACACGCCCAAGGTTTCGAAGATTAGCAAGGGCGACTGTAATGCGATTGAACAGCACAAACCGTCTTGGGTCGTCAACGATTTTCGCAATATAGTCCGTTACTTCGTCGACTGTGTCGGTACAAAGGACAAATTGCTTCTCTGCCGGCACAATATCGATATCTAGAACTTTGCGTTGAAGGCATAGCTTTCGCCATTTCAGAAAGAGAATCGCCAGAGACCACCAGAACAGGAAGATAATGGCAAACGGCGTTGGACCCCGTTCAAGACACATTGAAGAAAGTCGCATCTGTGGCATTGAATAGAGAACGCCATACATGCCTGCGCTCAAGATCAGTCCTATGAGCATCGCCAAAAAGCCATTTACTTTGGTAAACCGTCCGCCTCTAAAGAAAAGCCGTTGCTCAATATCCTGACGTTCCCAGCTATATGTTGCAGTGGGTGGCGGCAGAAAAAAAGAAAGATCAGGCTCACTGAAAGGTGTTTTAGTCACGCTATTTTTTCAAGTTTAATGTGGTCGCGGTCAAAAATTGTATTAATCCTTGGAAGTAGCGACTCATGGAATTTAAATACAATATTTTTGGGTAAAGACCTCATCGTTTTTGCACGTGAGATAAATAATCCCCTCGATGAAAGCGATAATGGCAGGTATGAACGTTAGGCAAAAAAGTAAGTAGAGAATGCCGGCTAAAGTATGGCCTGTGTAAAACTTATGCGCGCCCAATCCTCCTACAAAGAATGCAAGAAGTGCCGCAGTAGTTTTACTTTTTGTTTCAATGGCGTTGCTTCCTTTATTTTCAACGCCACAATGAACGCATACACGTGCTTCCTTTGGTATTGACTGGCCACAGGATGTACAAAAAACGCTTGCTCCGAGCATCGGCTGCTGCATCATCGGCTGCTGCTGCATCATCGGCTGCTGCTGCATCATCGGCTGCTGCTGCATCATCGGCTGGGGTGCATTGGCTTGCTGGACTGCAAGATCCGGGACGTTGCGAATTTCCAACCAATCGATCATGCCATCTTTCCAAACATGATCAGTATCTTTCAAATTACCAAGGCCAATCATTTGCTGAAGTTGACCCTCGGTTACAGGACCCTGCTGCTCGCCGTTGAGCATGTAGTGCCACTCAGCTGCTTCTTCAACGACAGCCACTGCCGGCGCAGCAGCGGGCATCGCCGAGCTTGGTGGTGCTGCAGTACTACCTGCAAAAATTTCTGGAAAATTCTGCGCTGGTTGCCATGAGAAACCATCGGTAGATATTTCACTACGGTTACTAATCTGGGCTCGTTTCGCACGCTGTTGAATCTGGCCCAGATCGAACGGTCCAAGTGTTTGGCCTCTGTTTTTGTAGTAGTAAAACTGTGCGTCTGACATGATATTCCTCACATTGAGGTTGAGGGGGGGGATGAATGGGTTATTGGGAAACAACTATTGCAACAATTGCAATAATTACAACTAAGCCAATGGTGGCAAAAATACCTAGCAACAGCATGTTTTCTTGCTTACTGACAGACTTCCTTTTCGTTCGCACAAACTGTTCAGTTTGGACGAAGCGGGCAATTAATTCCTCGGATTCTTTTGGGATCATCGGGGCATGCTTACATAACCGCCGTGCATAAATTAAAAGTTCTTCTGCTTTACTCAGCCACTTTTTCGATCGCCGTTTATAGTCTTCAAAATTTGGAAATGTGTAGGCCGGCACCTTGTTTAGTACTTTCAAAAGAATGTCATCAAGATCACTGAATTTTCTCTGGACCTGTTCAAAGGAATCCTGTTCTTGGAGCCAGACGGACTCATTTTTTGCACCTTGCTCTATTGATTTTGCTGTTTCAGTGATTTGTCTTTTGCGGATGATTCGCTGAATTCGACGACATTCGTCTGCGGTGGCGAGCCCAGCATTCATTTCATTCCATATCATTACAATACGATCACGATGTTTACGAGCGACATGGATAGCATTCTGATATTGCATCGACCCATATTCAGCATTGGCGCCTTCGCGGCAGTGGACGACAAGTTCGGTGACTTGGTGTCGAAAACGTTGCAGCGCGCTTTCTGCTTTTTCCCACCCAATAGCGGCCGTAAGAGAAGCTCGAGTTTCAGCATCAAGCTCATCATCCCAGTTTTGACGCTCGATTTCTGCATTCAGGCGGCACAGTGCACGAACGTCTTCGTTTTCCACGAAGGCAGTAACCTCAGAGTTAACCTCACCTGCTCGTTTTTTTCGATAGGGTTTCAGCATCTCCCGCCAGTTGGGGGCGGTCGGGTCGAGTTCCTGCAGACGGTCTAATGTACTCAGCCGTTCAGAAAGGTCTCCTCTTGCCAACATATTTCGACGCAGGGCTTTGACTTCTTGTTCGAGCACTTGGCCATTTATGTGCATGGCCTTCATATCATCGAATATCTGATTGGTGAGCGCTTTTGCGTCAGCATCAAGTGATGGAAGGATAACTCCTTGCTCTGTGAGTGCTTGCTCCCATGCCTCCCACCCTGGTCGATCTGGGTCGAGTCGGTCTGCAATATCGAAAAATCCTTCGGCATGCCATGTTATTGCTTCGTCACGCAGTCCTTGGGCAGCCAGATCACAGCAAATCTGGTACGCGCTGTTGATTTCATCTACTACACGACACCAATCTGTGATGATACCGAGCAAGAGATCCATACCTTGCTCCCCACCCATCTTGAGTGCTGCGTCAATATTATCAGCGAGGGTGTTCCAATCCTGAAGATCCTCCCAACGAATGGCTGGGGGATTTCCAGTGTCTGGTGCAAGTGCGGCTGTACTCATTACTTATCCTCTTGGCTTGCAACATTAAGCTGTAGGGGATCTTGGTCCAATGCAGAGCCAATAGTTATCTAGTATTGGGTCAGCTTTTGCACCAACTTTGAATCTTGAATATTCAGCAGAGAGAACGTCATTGAATTTTCTGTGTTTCTATGGTGAATCTGGTCTGTCGGTGCCTAATACCTTGTTCTTGCTAGGGACTGCACATGTAGGCTTGGGTTCAATTCTTGCTGAAACTTTACCAGCTATTATTCCAACACGGAGTAGAGGTTAAAGAGTGATTTTTGGGTCATGTGCAAACGGCTTGTCAGTTCCGAGCTGTGTTAAATCTCTTAAGAAGAGTCTTCATAAAACTTGACGACGGCTTCGCGGGATCATTAGATTCATCGTGCCCATTGCTATTACGCAACTGCTCTTTACGCTGGTCATTTTTTCTTGTGGTAACAGTTTTGATCCTCTCCTGACACGTCGCCGTCTTGCCATTTTGCGCGGTCTGTAGTATGTCGTTGCCATCCCAGTATTCTGTGAGGGGTTCGCCTAAGCTTCATCATAAACAGTTCTTTTTTCGACATCAAAGTACCAATAGGCTTCTCACCAATCGCTGTTGCATAACTTTTTGCCACGACAGCAAGCCGTCGGTCATGCCTTCATCAGAGGCAAGTCAACACAGTTAACTAGAGCTTCTTCGCTCGTCCAAATCATTGGACAAAGAGCCTGGTTCGTACAATGTCTTCAAAAGACTTCTTTACGTTCTATTTTCAAACTTGATTCTGGGATAAGACGTTAAGCAGCCGGCTTATTTCTAGGATTTTTGGGGGTTTGAAACTCGTTAGATAAAGTAATGAACGTAAGAATTCACCGAATCGTCGCTTTTATCTGATTTAATCAATCGCAGTCTAAAGAGTCTGTTAATTCAGATTTTCCGGTCTAGTCTCAAACCATTTACCTGGCGCATTCGCTTGGCCGCATAAATTTTTGAGTCAAAACTCATGCTGGTTGTAAAAATCATAAAAGAGAAACGTCTTTCCACCATGGATTGTTCCTGTCTGTGCCTGCCCCAAATAATTCCTTGAAGCTTTTCTTTCTAAATCAGTTTCAAAAGGCTATTAAGGCGTTGCTTATCATCGCCGATCAAGATTCTCCTGCTTTATATTGCTTTGAAGTCGCTCTACTTCTTCATTTTTAATGTCAGTATAGATTGCCTTAAAACCATTGTAAGTCTGGTCGTAGCTTGGCAAAGTGTTTTTACCACATATTTCTCTTTGTTCTCTTCAGGGAAACGATCCTCCCTCTTTGGAACCATCCTTGATCTAATGTGCTGGGCGATGGTAATTTGCCCTCACCCCCCCTTGATCAAGCGTTGGATTGAACTTGGATTTTTACGGGCTTGATGAGTTCCTTTACCTTGTGTACTTGAGGATCGAACTGTAACAGACTTATTGCCTGATTAAAAGTTCGAGGCTTTAATGTCCGTGCCCTCCGTTACAACCTCTTGTGCAGCGGACAGCGGGCTGCTTTACTGAAAAGTGTCAATTTCAGTGGAAGAAACGTAAGGCTCAAGGACTGTTTCTTATCGTGAGCATTCTTGCAGGTTTGTTGCAAGCGCTGATCTCTCCAGGCTCGAGAAGTTGACTTCAAGTATAGACGATTCTGCCTTTCAGCTGCTGCCCATTTGCCATTGACCCGCAGGTTAGCCTTTCTCCTCTGGTCCGACAAAAAGTTCGATAAGACAGAAAGTAACGTTCTTTCTTTGCGCTTTTTAACCTTGATCGTTCATTGGTATAAAAAAATGAAGCTTATCAAGTGGAGATTGCTCACCGCTTTGACACCACCATGCGACTCAAACTGAAGGATACTTCCCTTCCTTACACTAATATTACCAATTTACGCTTTTTTTTGGTTTTTGATGGTGACAAAGCAATTATTTTTTCTGGTCCACCGTGAACCAGTTCTTTCAAATCCAGAGTCCTTTCACAGTGTCTACCTTTGGCGAAGTTCGAACTGAAGTTGATCTTGTCCAACTGAGGACTAAGCCTTGGGGATTTCTGACGCGATTGACTATTAGACTTTCCAATTGGCTGTTTTCACCGGCATTCTTTTTTTGTTTTTCAATTAGGGATTTAATTTCTGACTTGCCGAAATAGTTTCCTGAGTTGTCTGGGCTTCTATTGGTTCTTCCGGGGCTGTAGTTGTGAAGTTCCGTTGTATCTGTACCCGTTTTGTCTTTCGTGTGTGTCTTTCGTTTCTGTCTTTTCGTTGTGTCTGTCCGTTGTGTCTGTCCGTTGTGTCTGTACCGGTGTTTCCGGCAACCCTAGAGAGGGTGAGGTTTTCTCGGAACTCGTTCCACCATTTTTTCACGGGACCCTGCACAAGGAATAGTCCCCCAATAAGTAATACTAACGCCTAATAGTGGAGACAATGATAATCGCCGCAGTTTTTCCACTTCGATGGCTTCTCGTTGTTTGGAGAAGCAGGCACACTCATGCGCTGCCGAGGTGTCGTTTGTGCAAGAACTTGTGGCCCAGCCTTTGGCATCTCTGGGGTCGCACCGAATCCGGGAAATCCCGTTGGAGAGACAGGAGCACCGGGTTGTGGTGGTGGCTTGGGCGGAGCTGCTGGTGATGTACTCTTTTGTCGGGTTTGGTCAGAACCTGGTTGCGGGTGTGGTGTAGCTTGTTGGCTCGGAACACTTTGTGTTGTCTCACCATCTCTCGCGAGTATGCATAAGGCTGTGTTCACCAAGTCTGCTGGCACTTGTTGAGGCACGCCAATCTCTAGCCGCAACATTCCTGTTTGCTGAATTTCCGATTCTGCCGACTGCTTGTATGTGCCTTGCAAGAGTGACTGGGATTTTCCCAGGATAGTCGTCTCAAACGTCGCGTCCCATCTTTCAGCCTGATTGAGAAGTGCTGAAGCTTCGGCGAATAGTTTAAGAAGCATCTGTGATGACTGGGGAGTGCTATCCTTGGCCACAACAAGGGTTGGTTTTCTTTCACGGATACGTTGGGCAACAACGCCCGCAAGCGCCGCATCACCAAAACAACTCTGCCACTGCACACATGGAGCTGGTCGATGCGGGAGTGACATCAGCTGTGGGGCGACAGCTCGTGATTCCGGTCCGCCCATCCAGTTGGATAAGAAAAGTGATGGATTATCTGAAAGAATATTGGCAGGCGTAGAGTTAAAAAAGCGTCCAACTTCATCCGCTGTGACCGCAAGAATATGGCTGCATTTATTCGATCGGTTCGAATAATCATTACCAGCATCGACTGTGCGGATAAGAACAAACAATTCGCCTATATTGGTACGTAAACGCCGGAATGAGAAGCACTCTGGATTCTTTCCTGAACCCTGCTGGTGGACGTGTCGGTATGCAGCAAATGGTTCGAGTTGCCGAAGAATGTCTTCTCGGAGTGCCGTGGTTTGCATGACAGGCTGAAAGCCGGTCCGACCGGGTCGAATGCCTCGCTGTGCACTAGTGATGAGTGTTTCAAATATCATGAATTTGATTGATTGAAAAAGAAGACTATTTTATTTTTTGGCCCGTGGGAGAAACTGAGGTGCGACAAGTTTGAGCGCTGTCAGCAAAGGCATTTCCGCCCAAATTGGATTAATATCTCCAGCACGAAAGTGCCCATAGCCATCCGGATTACTAGGAGAGTCATCGCCGAGTAGATCTAGATCACCCAGGTCTAAATTTTCGAGACTTGGGGCGGCTTCTTTCTCAGGTTCTGGTGGTGGTTCTTTCACCGGGCTACATCCCGTAGCACTCACTGGAAGAAAGATAATTTTTTTGACGTTGAATGTTGCTTCAATTTTTGCAAGTAAAGCTGGCTGATACTTTTTAATGAGCAGGCGACACTTTCGAGAGACACCGAGAAGAACGTCGGTGTCAAGAAAACGAATAGAGGATGCACCAGATTCGACAGGCACTTCCTTATATGGCTTTGGAAGATCTTCCTCAGTGAGAAGAAATTTCCATGCATCGAATTTTGGCAAAAGCACAATGAGTGGCGTATCAATCGTATCGGTAGGCCGCATGCTTCTAAAGTCTCTTATCCGCTTCGATGCTTCAGTAAAGAGAGCGGTTTGATCTCCCCGAGCCTGTCCTCGCCACTGAGGGTCAGAGCTTTTCTCTGCACAGGCTCGTCGAAAAGCAGTTTCTTGCGTAGGATCGTAAACAAAGAGTAACGTGTCGGCCTTTGCCATATGCCGAGTTACCGGATTATCTTCGTTTTCCGCTCCGGGCTCAAAGCTTTCACCTGCATTGTCATAAAGACAAAGACAGCGTCCTTCATGAGTTGCGGTCTTGTTACCCCAGAAACGGTCAATCCTATATAAGAAAGGTTTTGGGAGCGTTTTTGTACGGCCGCGCTTCTGAATTTGGTTGTACCAATCTCCAACATCTTCCGTTTTCCTAAGCTGAACAGTCGCGTCAGGGCTTGCTTGTTGGAAAAGGGTCTTCTCATAGTCTCGTACGATTGCATTAAGAAGCGGATCCGCGTCTTCAGCAGTCACTCCATAATGAACAATCTGCTGCATAACAGTATGAGTCATTGCTGCGATCAAAAAGGACTTTCCTGAGCCCGGTGATCCAAAGATAGAGACTGCGATTGTGGGAAACTGAGCGAGTAAGCGTGGCACCCGCAAATGACATTTTGGACATGCGGTTTCAGTGCAGACACCACCACCCGGGTCGATGGCGTCACCTTGGGGCGTGAACTGCGACGGAAGAAAAGCTCGCTGTTGGCCAGCACCGAGTACATGATCAAAAGCGAATTCCGAACTTGTACTATAAAAGTGAAGTTGATCAGGCGGGAATTCATGCCAGCAGTTTGGGCAGCGAATTTTCTTGAGAAGATTATTGGGTGACGCACTCATTGTATATTTTCACTGCAATGTCTTAGCCGTTGAACCGGGTTGGGACCATCTTATTAGGTTTTTCATTTTTTTCTGTTCGCTGAGAGGAATCCTCTGCAATCCGCGTCGCCTCGGAAAGTAACTGCTCTGCGCGAGGATCGGAAAAGCGAAGCGGCAGCGACTGTTCGACAATTTCAGTGCTCAATGCTAACGCCTTCGTATATCGATGTCCGCTAAGGGCATTCTTTGCGTCCCTGAGTTTAGCTTCTAACTCATCAAGTGTCTTTCTGGTCTGTTCTTTGTCACGGGCTCGTGCCTGGGTGGATGGCAGTGGCTGCTTCGAGGACGGTAACGGTGTGGATTCCGGAAAATTCATATCGTTAGAATCCCGCTCGATGGGATTGTTAATGTGAGCTAATTTTGGGAATTGGGGGTCTGGGTCGTGCTCTGAACCGTTGCTATCAAATTCAATGGCTTTTGCCCACTGCTCGCCAGGCCAGAGCAAGATAATGCAGCCTCCACCATCTGCGATTGCTCCAGCCCATTCTTGTAGATGGTTTAATTGCGCCTTGATCGTATTGGTATCACCGCTGCCTTCAAGGAAATCAATGTCTACTCGCCAATCTCCAGTGGCATGCACTTCGATCCATTCTCTGAGTCCTTTGGCAATGTCTACGGCAGCTGATCCATTCCCTTCTTTGTTGTTCATCATAAAAGCCAGGCTGTTCGCTTCAGTTAGGCGAGAACCTTTAGGACGATTGTCACCTTGATCAACACCATGACCTGCAATAAGCAAATCCGCTTCTAAGTTTGCATTGGGGGCAGGCCCAATAACTTTGTCATCAAGAAGACGTGCATCTCTTCTGCCGGCATAATACAAAACGTCTGCTGCAGAAGTTGCTGCGCAGAGGCCTGGCCAATCAGCCCGAATATCTTGTGACAGATCTGGCATACGGTTAGCCTGAACTGGACCCATCTTCGGCTGGACTATGGCATCACTTGGTCGGACGATTACTGCACCGATAATTGTATACGGGTTGGAATCAGCAAGATTGATAACTGGTCGTGAATCACCAAAACTTATTTTGCATTCTCGAGGTTGGCTGAGCCAGCTATGGGATCCACGGCTGAGAGGAATTGCTTTGTTGGCGACACCATCTGGCTTAATGGTAACACTCGGGTTGTCCCCCGGGTCGTTGATTAAAAAGACGGAGTCTTTTTGTTTTTTATTCAGATGTAAGCCTGCCATAGCAACTGCATGACCAACCGGCTGTGTTCTGCTTGGGGCGCTAGATGAGTCCGCACTCTTTTCAGTTTTATTTAATGGCGACGGAGTATCAGATTTGTTTTTTGTTGAAGCAGTTGGTGTCTGTGATTTTGTTTCAGACGACTGTTTGTTTTGTGCAGATTGATTGTGCGATGGATTACTACAGCCAGCCGCTATAGTCAGGCATATAGTGCAAACCAGAAAGACGCCACTACCAGTTTGAGCAAAGCGATTTGATGTCATGATTAATCTTTTTGCTGTGACAGATCCTGAAATTATCAATTAGCCAGCCACCAAGGCTGGAGAGCCGTAACACCCCCCAATCGCACTATTGGTTAATCATCTTCTCTTATAAGGAGCTTTCGTTCAATTCCGCAGTTTAGAACTCGGTAAGAACTGCTTTTTGTACACCGAAAACCTTTTCGTGACACGCCTGTCTTGAGCACGAGGGAACTCGAATTCCTCTTTCTTCCTCCCAGCTGGACCCTACACTCGGCCAGAAAAAAACTGTTTTGGTTAACAGGTCTTGCGACTTTTGGCACCAGCATCACAACTCACTGGCGACTGAGATTAGTCATTGGTGCGATTACATTGCGGCTCTATATTGGAGCAATTTTATCAAGCCCGCTACTGCAAAAGGTAAAGCCACCCACAAGAAAATTTTAAATTCCAGGGGTAGGTTCAGTTCAAAGTTCAATGAACTGAGGAAGTAGATCAGCCCACCACAAACGAGAACCCCGAATACCATACAACTTTGCACAAGGTTTCTTCGGTTTCGCTTTTTTCTTCCACCAGTACCCTGCCAATTTTCCCGAAAGCAAGTCGGGCAACTCGGCTTTTCTTCTGGAAACCAGTCCTTGCATCCAGGACACTGCACTTCCTCTCCGGTGCGTACGACAATGGCGTCTTCCGCGACGTGACGAGCATCCATGAGTCGTTCAAAACCGTCGGCATCTCTCGCAAGTACGAGGCCCTGCCTGTGCTTCGTTTGGGTAGCACCTGTTGATACTGAAGGCCCAGCCGCTGCTACGATGGTCTTTAGGAAGTCATCATCGTCATCATCAGATTTTGAATGGGATGACGGTGGTTTTGGAGGGGGCTTGCCTGCACTGCTAAGACCTGAGCTTCCAGTCGCCGTATTGATTAATCTAGGTGGAAGCCCTATGTCGCCGCTTGACTTCGGAGGGGGTGCGGCAGCAACCGGTCTAGTTTGGTTTCGTGACATTCATACCCCTTTAGCTGGTATTCCTGTTTCACTCTTGAAAAACGGACTTGCCATGTTGGAAATTTAGAACCTTATTCTGCAAGCCAAAAGAGCAGATTCTATTTTTGTTTGTGAAGATTAGCCAGTTGAAACCAGCTACCTACTTTTTGGTGAATACCCACTCCTTCGATGGAACTCCATCCGTCATCCTCATTGTTTTTCCATCATATTCTGTAACAGTTCGCGGATTAGTTTTCTTATACAAATCCACAATATACTCCGAGCCAGATTCGTAAGTAAGCATCACAGCAAAACCATACTTACCTAGACCCTGGGAATTGCCGTCAGGCTTAATTATTTCCCATGTCCCAGTGAACTGCGTATTACTACGGACAGTTCCGACTTTTCTACTTGCAAAGGAAAACGGACCATGCGCAGTTGCTGTTGGTGCATAAGTAAAACTGTAATCAAATTCTCGTTGTGTTTTAGTCCCATCGGAATTCTCTTCTTCTTCGCCAAGCCGCTGCCATGTCCCAGCAAATTCTTGTGCCATTTCATCTGCTGCCAGTGGTTTTTTTGTTTCCGGAAATTCTTTTGGGCTACCGTTGGACGGTTGTGTTGTCGTAGTCGATTCTTGAGTTGGTATATTGTCCGCTTCCGGATTAAGAGGATCTTCAACCACAACGGTTGTTTTTTCATCTGACTCGACGGGAATGATGTCATCTGTTTCGCTGTTGGGTAAATTAAAAATAATGATCAATGCAATCGCCGTTACCAGAACGATGCCGCCCACGGACGATGAAACAATAATCAAATTTCTTTTCGTATTTGTGTGACCAGTGACACTTTTTTTCTGAAACGGTGGCGGGGCTGGCATATCAGCCGGTAAAGCTTCTGGAATGACTGCGTCGATGCCTTGGTTATTGATTGGCAAGGCCTCTGGAATATCTTCGCCTAGAACATTATTCCCCTGCGGGCTGGCAGACGCAGCCTGTTGGATAGCTCCTGCAGAAAACAGTCCTCGGATACTTGCTGCTGCTCGCCAATCAAGTTGGCCTACCTGCTTGACTTGGTCGGCTGGTAGTAATTGCCCTTCTCTGGCTTTGTCTTGAATGACTTTCGTGCTGAACGGGCCTATTGTTTTTGCTCCCCGCCGGACCATCCAAGATGCCATCGTTCAACTCCAGAGGCGTTATAGAAATACACAGGCAAACGTATTGTAGTTTCGCGCTATGCGGTATCAATCGATTATTGTTATAGACAGGCGTTCAGTGAGTCAACGAAGAGGATGTCGTTCCGGAATTTTCCTGAGCAGACACACGATCTTGTCAGATACCCTAAAAGTTTCCTTTGACAATATTGAATCTAATTGTTCGACGACAACTCTCACGAGGGGAGAAGGCACATTAGTCGTACTCTCCTCTTAGATACGATGCGATCACTCCCTTCGCTGCCATCATGACAGCCAATCGATTGTAATCTCTATTAACAACGGGCTCATCTACGTCATAGCCAAACTCAGAAAAAACGTTTCTTTTCCAATTAATCTCGATGACTAGACCGTTGTTACAGTCTAAACGCAGGCTGTTAAGTTCACTTTCTCCGTAATCATAAATCGTGGCAGTTCCTAATCCGATTTCGACAGTCTTTTTTGCAACCCAATCCCTGACTGGGTTTGATGGTAACGATGGCATTGACGGTAAAGATGGAACTGAATTTGTTACAGCCTGTGTTCCAGCAAACATGAATTCAGAGATTTCTTTCCTAAAAGTGAATGCAGTAAAGATAGCCCCGCACCAAACAAGAATTCCGACTAAGCACGCAATGACTATAAGAAATGTTTTCCTAGAAGACTTTAGAAGCCTTAGAAGCTCTTCATTTTTTTGGCTTCTCTGCTGCATCCTCTCAGCACTTCTCACCTGCTCTTTTTCTTCAGCGAGCAGGGCATCCCGCCGTTCATTTTCAATCAATAACTTCGACTCTTCTGAAAAGATAAACCTTACTGAGCATTCGGGACATTTATCTTCAGACTGCATGTCCTGAAACAAAGTTACGAGTTCTGCATTGCACCGCGGGCAAGAATAGTGAATTTCCTCTTCACTTGAACGCCGGTTTTTCCTGTATTCGACTTCGTCTATTTCCATCATTTCTTTAAAGCCCAGAAATCGGGATCATAATAATCAAGACATGTTTCATTAATTGAAACGTAGTCGAAATACTTCAAAATAAAATTAATTTGTATGCCACATATCATCAGACACTACTTCACCACCATTAGCTGTTAAAACAGCATCTAAATCTTTTGAAGATATGCTTTTAGCAATTTTTTTTCTTCCACCATCGCCGGTAAGAACAAAGCCAACTTCAGAGTTGTGCCAGAAAATTGATTTGTGAGGACTATTCACATCTATCTCCGGCTCCATTGGCTTTGTCCAAGGAACCGGGTCAGCGGTTTCGTAAAATAATACGGTATGCTTGAACCCATCCGTGCAACCATCACCTGTGAACTTACCAGTCGGGTTGTAAAACATTCCATTGCCTGAAGGAATCGAAACGCGTGTAAGCCCGGGCTCCTTGATATCTAAATATAAAAATTCTTTTGGTACTTCCGTTAAGAGCTTTTTGTTGTGCTCAGAGTCCCATGGTTCATCATAATTAAACTTTTTGGCTAGCTCCTCATATCCCATAAATGGTAAAAGAACCACCCGCCAACTTAAAAGTGGCTTGCCATTTCGCTTATGGGAATAGTCCATCTTATCAAAAGAGTCGAGTTGATTATCTAAGGCGCGGAAGCATTTGACGAACCGTGCCACGGGCGACATACCCGTACCCCCACTAATATCAAGAGCTGCGCTCAGGTCGATGTTCATTATCTTTGAACTATTTGCAGACCAAAATGCACTGCCTAGAAATCCAAAAAAAGTGACTACAACTCCGACGTACAGTGAGGAAAGCCCCCACATTACAAAATCTATTTTCATATCTGCGCTTAATTTTGGCTAAAAAGATAGCAGGAGAGTGTGGCCTCATAGACACCCCCTGATAGGTTAGCATCCCACCCTTATTGGGAGCAACGCCGTGCGACTCATACTTTGCAGAAGGTGACGCAGATACCTGCAAAACACGGCTAAAAACAAAAATCAAGCGATGACAACTCCTGGAACAAGATGCGTTTTCACGCAACAAACCAGTGTCTACCGGAAAAGCAATAACCCCATGGGCGTTCAGGCCGACAGGGGAGGTGGCTCGAATCTCTACGGGCTTCTCATATAGAGCCGCCGAGGCGAATATAAAAAGATACCGTGAGTTTTATCAAAAGGGTGCCGCCGCCGGCCCTTTTACCTTTAACGCCGTGTAAGGGGTCTTTTCTCTTGCCAGAACGTTCGCAATTCAATCTCTAATTGCGCAACAGCTACACACTCTCTTGTCTGATCAGTTGCCAAGTTATCTGGCGAGTGCACTTTTTACACGGGTTTGGCAACGTGCCTTCTGATTTCGAGTCAGACCGCTGGCCAATTCGCATACCCTCCGAAATGAACTCTCTTAAAGTCTATCAGACCCTAGAGGCGTGTGAATGTCTGATCCTGCGAGGTAATTCTGAGGGCTTTAAGCGATCCCTTCGAGTATGATTAGGAAATCTTTGGTTCCTTCTCCGTACCGATCTTTCGAAAGCACTCCTTCTCTATGAAACGCCTCACGCTGTCCTTACTGTTTTTCGTCTTCGCGCACCCTACGTTCGCTGACGAACCGACCCCGCCTGCCACAAAGTTGGTGAAACCCGGCAAGTTGATTGCGACTGAGAAGTTCGATCGAGAAGACTCCGTTGGCACTCAAAAGAAGCGTGGCACAACAGGCTGGGCGACTGTCCTAGGTGACTGGAAGATCGTAGATGGTGCGGCCTATGGCATTAGTGAGCCACCCAGCAAGAAACGACCGAAAGGTCATGCTGCCGGTTGCGATCAGCTCGTCGATTTAAATGATTTTGTGATCAGCGGTGAGTTTAAACTTGGCGACGCTCACCAGGTCGGCGTGATTGCGCGTGATTCCAACCAGCCTCCTCTTCACCTGGGGCGAGTCTTGATCACAAAAAAATCGATCTGGATTCAGAAGATGACTGGCATCTCCAAGGAAACCCGCTCAGAAGTCCTAACCAAGATTGACGTCCCGGTTGACACCAACACCTGGCACACGTTTGTGATCGAAGTTCAGGGAGGTCAGTTCCTCGCTCGTATTGATGACCACATATTGGAAGCGACACACCTACGTTTCGCAGATCGCAAGGGACGGATTGGTTTTATCGCCGGGGGCGAAGGGGCCCAGTTTCGCAATGTTTCATTGTGGGAAGCTAAGAAAAAGTAACCAGCGATTCCATGCACCCACTTTAAATATCAGTGAACAAGGCGCAGGTATTCTTTACTTAGTATTTCCTTCAGAGAAATTATTCTGCACCAGCGAGTTTTCGTTTCGGCAGATAGCGTCGATCGCAGCTCACACCGTTCATACTTGAGCTGGCAAACATCGACCCGGGAAGCAAACCTGTTCACAATCTCAAGACTTGAGCGAAGCGAAACAGCAAACGAAGTCTTTTGTAAAATCGTTGAGATTTACGTTGAGAACTGTGCTCCCTTTTTCCGGACCATGCGTCGCCTAGCTTACGTACGAGAGAAGAGAGACCGACTCAAGCTCTTTAAACGCGCTGAAAGACCATGACGTCTTTCAGATTTTCGAGCAGCGGCGTCATCAACAACCCAATTGAGTTGCAACGCGCGGCGAGGCCCTTCGTAGGACGTATGGCCATGCCACGCATTTTCACGATTTCGAAAACAGATTAAGGTCCCGGCGTGCGGTGGCACTTCAGCAATCACATCCTCGATATTATTTGATCGTAATAGCCTGAGTTGACCGCCATCCCCTGACCAGTCATCATTCAGATAAATCAGTGCCGTGATCAGTTTCGATCGACTATCCGTGTGAACCTTTCCATCCTTTGACCTGCACCGCCCACGAACCGTTAACGTCGCCGGCCGACCAGCAAGGTCTAACTCGAACTTGTCAGAAAATGCCGCTCTGACACTCTCTCCAAGCAATTCGTCACCTAATTCGCCAAATGCGTCACCAAAAGTTAATGAGGCGAGTGGAAAACTTCCTCCTTGCTCAATCTTTGGGAAATCTGCTTCGATTCGTTTAAGACAATCCGCCCGCACAAAACCGGGCAGCACCAAATACTCATATGGTTCGCTCGTCAGCGACGTGTCATGAAACGACTCAAGATTAAGCATCGACATTGTAGATTCCTTTCATCGACTGATTGAACACTACGAGATGATAGCCACACGAAACGATTTTCGGGAATAGGAACTCGCACGCACTATTCTTTTCGCCATTGCCGTTACGAAGAAAAGCCTACGAAGACTGATAAGCACTCTCATGCCACCGTACGCAAAGAGGCATCAAGCACGTGATCACATTCAGAACAGACACGTTCAACCGATATTTCTCGCATGGCTGAGTTATCCGCCTTGCGACGTTCATTTCGCGACCCACTTTCATATCGCTCTTGGATCCCAACGTGCGGCGATCCATACGGCCCACAATCGGCTGGCCGGGTTGCACCATACAAACCAATACTCGGTGTACCCACGGCAACAGACATGTGCAGCGGGCCAGTATCAGAACTGACAAAGATCGTACCCTGGCGCAAAAATGCCACAAGTTCTTGCAAGCTTGTTCGCGGTGCCAGTATCGCATGCCCATCAGCCGCGGACACAATCTGATTCGCAAAATCTAACTCCTGCTTGCTACCCCAGACCACCAGTGACTTGAGCCCACGCTGCTCCCCGAGGTATCGAGCAACAGCAGCAAAGCGATCCATCTCCCATAACTTGGATTCCCATGTCGCACCTGGGTTAATAATCGCAAACGGGCCCTGTAGCGGAAGGTCTGCCAACAGCCTCGCTGCAGCATGTTCTGCCCCCTCATGGCGAGGAAGTTGCCAATCAATCTCAGGATTCGTGAGACCAATTGGAGCAAGTAACTCGACACAACGATCAGTGAGATGTGGCCGCTCTGGTGTCACAAGAATATTGTTCAAGTACGTGCTTAATTCGGTACCGTATTGCCCACGACACCCAATACGGTGCCTGGCACCTGATAGCCAGCAGGCGAGCGAACTCTTGGTATTTCCCTGACAATCGATACTCACCGTAAACCGTTGTGCTCGCAACTCGTCACGAAGGGACTTGCATTTCTTCAGAGAGAGGAACCAGCCCCTTGGCAGCGTAAAGACTTCATCAACACACGGATGACCAACCACCATAGCTGATGACTTTTCTTCAACAGCCCAGCCAATAAACGCTTTTGGAAACCGTTCCCGCAACGCACAGGCAACCGGCAGCGTGAGCACCGTGTCACCAATGGCACTCATACGCGAGATGAGAAATCGTGGAGAATCGATAGAAATTGTTGGCACGTCCTCACCCTGACTTTGCGTGGCAGTAACTAGCTCTTTCGACCATAGCGAGCCAGTCGGCCAAGACGCCCATAGCCTCCTAGCAGATGTCTCCAATCAGCCTACTTCTCTCAATCCAGAGGGTAGACGCGAGGGATCACGACGGTCAACGGCACTTTCGCAACCTCCGCCACTCGGAAGTGCCGTAAAAAGAGCAATCAACGCATAGCTGTCGTTACGAAACCATTTCCAAGAACACCGGATTCATGCTGCCCTCTAGAAACAGTCTTCAACTTCCTCGCCCTGCACGACAATTCCGTCCGATCGTGTGCCTGCGAGTTTCACGAGCACGTATCACCAAAAGAGAAACGTGGTGTGTGCACGCTGACACGCGAACGCTCTTTCACGCATATCGACGCGATAGCCAAAAAAAGATCTGACTTTCGCGTGAGACACAGAAAAGCATTCAAATCATTCAACAATAAAGGCGTAAACCGAAATCAAAGAAACAGTCGCAAACAACATTTCCCAAATGTCCTCCATCAAATGATGCACACTGTGAATTCTGCATTCCGTCTTTCTATCAGTACGAAAAAAACAATTTCTCTCGACCTCTACAACACTTTACAAGTCCAGCACGTAGATTCCCGTCTTTAAAAAAACATTTTTCTTGAAGACAAGGAGCCACTGGCTACTATTGCGGCCGTTAGGGGCAGACGCGACCGCTCGGCCGTATCACCGATCACTCGGAGGTAGCCATGCGAAAGCTCCGTAAAGCTCGCACTCGATCAGAGAAAAATCGCTCTGACTCCCTCATAGCAGCAGAGTTACTTGAACGCCGCTATGCCTTTACTGCGACACCACTTCTCGACCAATTCACAAGTGCTGCCATGGAAGCAGTCGCTCGTGGTGAACTCACGTCAGAAAGATGGATCGTACACAAGCTCGGTAATAATGAATTCTCAAGTGAAGGAAGTTGCCAAAGCCTGACGAACTTTGGCGGAAATGCCGGATGGCATGCTGATCCCATTGGCACGTCTTTCTTCAGACTGCAAACATCGGGAATCGACTCCTCTCACGTTGTCGATTGGGCCAGGAACAACCACGAACAGTTCCTCATTGAACCGGATCTTCCTATTCAGGTACAGAAAACGTCAAACGACCCATCGCTCTGGCGACTTTATGGATTAAATAACTACGGGCAATCCGGGGGTACAACAGACGCGGATTTAGATGCACCAGAGGCATGGGAAATCACAACAGGATCGCGGGATGTTGTGATTGGGGTCATCGATTCTGGCGTCGACATCAACCATCCTGACCTTGCCGCAAATATTTGGGTCAACCCCGGGGAGACACCCAACAATGGAATCGATGATGATGGGAATGGATTTATTGATGACGTGAATGGCTGGGACTTCTACGACAACGACAACACGCCCAATGATGGAAATGGGCACGGCACTCATGTTGCTGGGACTATCGGGGCTGTTGGCAATAACAACTCGGGTATTGCTGGTGTCAACTGGGAAGTTTCACTTTTACCACTTCGTTTTCTTGGTGACGACGGGAGTGGGTGGACGAGTGATGCGGTCGCGGCAGTTAATTATGCCACCATGCTGAAACGTGATTTTGGCATTAATGTTGTAGCCACAAATAACAGTTGGGGTGGAGGCGGTTATTCTCGAACGCTCGATCGCGCTATTGAGTCAGCGAACGACCAGGGCATTATGTTTGTTGCAGCAGCTGGAAACCAAGGAAGCAACAACGACACGAATCCAAGCTACCCAACAAACTACGACGCCCCCAATGTCATCTCGGTTGCCGCACTGAACCGAAATGACAACCTGGCTGGTTTTTCAAATTATGGAGCCACTACAGTCGATGTAGGAGCACCTGGTGTCTCAATTTATTCAACACTTCCAGGCAATTCATATGGTTCTTTCAGTGGCACATCTATGGCAGCTCCTCATGTTGCAGGAGTCGTCGGACTTCTCAATGCTGCCAACCCTGGAATCTCTATAACCGAGGTGACTAATGCGATACTTGGCACAGTCGATACGGTTCAAAGCCTGCAAGGCAAAACGGTATCCGGCGGACGCGTCAATGCGGCAGCTGCACTTACAAGTATTCTTGGAGAATCTCCAACCATTGATCCACTTAACGACTTGATTATGGACAGTGTTCAGACAAAAACTGTTTCAGTGTTAGCAAATGACGCCGAAGGCGAACTTGCTCTTGAGTTCGCCATATCTGGTTTCTCTGGCTCAACAGCCCCGGCAACAGTCACACTAAACGGGTCAACAATTACTATCACATCATTCGAGAGAAGTGGATCTTTTACAATTGAATTAATTGCTCGCGACACCGATCTAAATACAACATCTGAATCTTTCCGCGTCGAAATACTAGACGCTATTGAGTCAAACGGTTCAGTTGTAATGGGAAGCGACAATGCTGGAAGACTCTACGCAAACGGTCTTGCTATTCGCGATCCATCAGGGACACACATCTCCACGAGCCACTATGCCGGATGGCAGACTCTTGCCGTCGAAACCATCGACGGAGTCAACACTGTCCTCTGGGAATACCTTCCCACTGGATGGCTTCACTACTGGCATACAGATGAATCGTGGAACTGGGAGGCCAGTGTTGGAGAGTTTTATGACGGATCAGCTGAGCACTACATTGCTGAAGTAAATTTTGAACTTGATATCGATCAAGATGGATTTATTGGCACACCTGAACCGGAATACTTCATTGAGTCAAACGGTTCAGTTGTAATGGGAAGCGACAATGCTGGAAGACTCTACGCAAACGGTCTTGCTATTCGCGATCCATCAGGGACACACATCTCCACGAGCCACTATGCCGGATGGCAGACTCTTGCCGTCGAAACCATCGACGGAGTCAACACTGTCCTCTGGGAATACCTTCCCACTGGATGGCTTCACTACTGGCATACAGATGAATCGTGGAACTGGGAGGCCAGTGTTGGAGAGTTTTATGACGGATCAGCTGAGCACTACATTGCTGAAGTAAATTTTGAACTTGATATCGATCAAGATGGATTTATTGGCACACCTGAACCGGAATACTTCATTGAGTCAAACGGTTCAGTTGTAATGGGAAGCGACAATGCTGGAAGACTCTACGCAAACGGTCTTGCTATTCGCGATCCATCAGGGACACACATCTCCACGAGCCACTATGCCGGATGGCAGACTCTTGCCGTCGAAACCATCGACGGAGTCAACACTGTCCTCTGGGAATACCTTCCCACTGGATGGCTTCACTACTGGCATACAGATGAATCGTGGAACTGGGAGGCCAGTGTTGGAGAGTTTTATGACGGATCAGCTGAGCACTACATTGCTGAAGTAAATTTTGAACTTGATATCGATCAGTTGGATTTATTGGCACACCTGAACCGGAATACTTCATTGAGTCAAACGGTTCAGTTGTAATGGGAAGCGACAATGCTGGAAGACTCTACGCAAACGGTCTTGCTATTCGCGATCCATCAGGGACACACATCTCCACGAGCCACTATGCCGGATGGCAGACTCTTGCCGTCGAAACCATCGACGGAGTCAACACTGTCCTCTGGGAATACCTTCCCACTGGATGGCTTCACTACTGGCATACAGATGAATCGTGGAACTGGGAGGCCAGTGTTGGAGAGTTTTATGACGGATCAGCTGAGCACTACATTGCTGAAGTAAATTTTGAACTTGATATCGATCAAGATGGATTTATTGGCACACCTGAACCGGAATACTTCATTGAGTCAAACGGTTCAGTTGTAATGGGAAGCGACAATGCTGGAAGACTCTACGCAAACGGTCTTGCTATTCGCGATCCATCAGGGACACACATCTCCACGAGCCACTATGCCGGATGGCAGACTCTTGCCGTCGAAACCATCGACGGAGTCAACACTGTCCTCTGGGAATACCTTCCCACTGGATGGCTTCACTACTGGCATACAGATGAATCGTGGAACTGGGAGGCCAGTGTTGGAGAGTTTTATGACGGATCAGCTGAGCACTACATTGCTGAAGTAAATTTTGAACTTGATATCGATCAAGATGGATTTATTGGCACACCTGAACCGGAATACTTCATTGAGTCAAACGGTTCAGTTGTAATGGGAAGCGACAATGCTGGAAGACTCTACGCAAACGGTCTTGCTATTCGCGATCCATCAGGGACACACATCTCCACGAGCCACTATGCCGGATGGCAGACTCTTGCCGTCGAAACCATCGACGGAGTCAACACTGTCCTCTGGGAATACCTTCCCACTGGATGGCTTCACTACTGGCATACAGATGAATCGTGGAACTGGGAGGCCAGTGTTGGAGAGTTTTATGACGGATCAGCTGAGCACTACATTGCTGAAGTAAATTTTGAACTTGATATCGATCAAGATGGATTTATTGGCAGGCCAGTGACCACCAATCTTCAGAATTTTCCTACAAAAATTCTTCCAGGAACATCCATCGTAGATCTCCCTGTCGGATACGAAACAAGTGGTCTGGCATGGCATCAGGGTTTGGAAAAAATCTTTTCCGTAAGTGACGAAGGTCTCGTATCGATGATGAATCGGGACGGCACTGAACTCGTACACTGGAATATTGGTGGTGACCTAGAAGCAATCACGGTTGCAGACCACACAAGTAATTTTGTCTACATAGGTGTTGAGAACCCCGATAGCGTTTACGAGTTTGATGTCTCGAGTGGCGAGATCACTCGGACATTCAGCCTAACAAACTGGATGACTGGCCCAAGCAACCTGGGGCTTGAAGCACTTACTTTTGTACCTGACGATTCTCACCAAGAGGGTGGGGTTTTTTATGCAGGACTTCAAAGCACTGGAGAAGTTTTTCGCTTTGGTCTGTCCATAAAAAGCAGCTCAACCCTAAGTAGTGTGACCTTCATCGACACACTCGTCATTGAGGGGAGTCATACCGACCTTGCTGACCTTTCGTACGATCCATCAAGCGACCGAATACTTGCCTTGTACGACTCACTCGATCGCATAAAAGTGATTGAAAAGGACGGAGAACTCAGAACTCAGTGGGTTGCACCAGGAACGGAACAAGAGGCAATCCTCTATGTTGGTGGTGAACTTTTTATAGGCGAAGATTTCGGAGGTAGCTCGCGAGGCACAATCACGCAATTTTCACCATTCACTTCAATTGTCGCCTGAGGTAGTCAGCCCCCGATACTCATAGATTTCGTGTCACTGGAAACATTCGTGCTTAGCATCACCACCACTGATGAGATAAGCCGTCAGGTCAAGAATCTCATCCTGTGTCATTCGACTAAACAGGCCTACTGGCATTGGTGACGTTTTCGACACCATCATCTCATCAATATCATCTCTATTTATTGACACACGTTCCCAGGGGTCAGCGAGATCAGTGTTGAGAACAATATTCCCCCCATCCCCTTTCTGGCCGAGATTCACTATCACACCGTTATGTACGATGCCGTCGTTTGTCAAAACGGTTACCGAAGAAAATTGATCATTAATCACTTTGCTCGGATGAATAACTTGATCAAGCAGATCACGTGTTGAATACCGTCGGCCAGCAGTTGTCAGATCAGGCCCGGTCATTCCGCCCTGATTCTGAAATCGGTGACAGGCATAACAACCGGCAGCTGCAAACATCGTTCGTCCATTTACAAAGTCCCGGCCCTTCATACCTGATTGAGCTGCCTTGGAGAGCACATCGAGCTCCCATTCTTTGGAAGGACGCCCCTTGAATACTTCACCAAGGTTTTCGAGCGCAGACTTCTTTTCTGGTTTTTGGGCAAGAATTTCTGCAAGTGATTCTTTCTGTGATTCACTAAGCGATGCCACGGCATCATCTCGAATGAATTCAACAAACTTGGCAAAACTCGCACCACCGCGATAATTCGCAGCCTTCAAAAACCATTCGAAATAGTCTTGCTTCAGTTCGTCAGACCATCCAGCTTTGAGCAAACGGATGGACCTCGCGTACTGCATCTGTTCCTCCTGAGTCGGAACAGATTGAATCATGGCAATCGCCTTCTGTGCAATAGTGGGTGACTCAAGCCACGCAAGGGTCTCGCACAACAACCAATTCATTTCAGCCGAGTCAGAAGGAAAGAGTGGATCAATCTTTGCGACGAGCTGGTTCATGACTGTTTCATCGGGACGACCAAACCGACTCAAGATAATTTGAAGTGTTCGTTGATACGTAAGCTGGCTTGTTTGATCGAGGTTAGTGAGATCAATCTTGATCATTGCTTGAAGAAGCTTGTCACGCATGCCCGTATCGACTGGTGGTGTCGATTCGTCTCGATGCTGTGGACATACACCTGTTACGCGGGTGAGTGCCAGAATCGCCTCAACCTGTTTCTTTGGGTCTGATTCAGTAAGAGCCTTGCTTGCCCACTCTTCGACTGGTTGATGCTCAATCGCAGTTCGAGCTGCAAAGCGAATAAAACGATCAGGGTCTGAAAGATATGGCCATGCTACTTGTACAGCGTCTGCGTCTTTTTTCCCATGAAACGCTTCCAGCCGATGCCGTGTTGTTCTTGCTACATTTTGAACGGAATCTGGAACAACCAGATCTGTTGATTCATCACCAACATACGTCACGCGATAAAGCCCAGACTGAACTTTCCTTCCACCAATTGTAAAATACATGGCACCATCATCTGGATGGATGATGGCGTCGGTGATTGGCAGTGGCGCACCAGTAACAAACTCTTCTTTCGTGGCTGTATACGAGGCCCCTTCCGGCTTTAAATGGACTGCGTACAATTTGCCCCAACTCCAATCGAGGGCATAGAGTGCATTTTGATATTTCGCTGGAAACTTTGCACCATACCCAAATGTCACTCCCGTGGGTGAACCTGGTCCAATATCAAGAGCTGCTGGCAGGCTGTCTGCATAAAACGGTGGTCGCTTTCCTGCACCATTCCTCCAGCCAACCTCAGCACCACTTGTCACATGGTTAATTCGTGTCGGACGATACCACGGAGCATTAAAGTCGTACTCCATATCTGCGTCATAGGTGAAGAGTTCACCATCATGATTGAACGCTGCATCAAAAATATTCCGAAAACCATTTGCATAGACTTCAAAATCTTTCCCATCTCGATCAACTTTGTAGATGATGCCACCAGGTGCAAGAACACCACGATTATGACCACGGCCATCAGGAAAACTTGGCAAGAGGTGATCTTCTCCCCAGACTTCTGGCACCTGTGAAGACTCAACATATTCTGTTGGCTTCGTGCTATTTCCGGTAATCAGAAAAAAAGAATTCCCGTCAGGACTCGGCACCACAGCATGCACGCCGTGGTCTCCACGGGCGTCCATTTCTCTCAGGCACTCAACTTTATCGAGTTGGTCGTCACCATCACTGTCTGTAAGACGATAGAGGCCTGATGAAATCTTTTTCTCGTAATCGTTGACGCCGACATAGAGCGCATCGTGCGCCCAGACCATTCCGTTGACAGCTCGAATATCGGCTGGCACTGGCTGCACATCGTCAACGCTCAGTGTCTTCCCGGGTTTCGGAGGTGTGATCCGATACAGCCCACCAAACTGATCACTCACCAAGAGACGCCCTTTGTTATCTGTACAAAGATTGACCCATGAGCCCTGCTTCTCAGCAGGCACAGAATAGAGAAGCTCTACTTTAAAACCTTTTGCCGCCTTGATGCGTGACACTGGCGTTGCTCTATTCTCAGGACCGGCTTCAGGACCAGCTACTAATGCTTTGAGAGCAGCCTTCCCTTCCTTGCGATTTAAACGCTTAAGCTTTATATCTTTAAACTCAGCTTTCATCGGTGGGCCCTTGTGGAGCTGAAGGGCGATAATCCCTTCTCTTTTCGCTTCCGGATGATTATCAGTGAGGTCCATGGTCGTAATGCCATTCACCTGATGAATCTGCCGGTCACCGATGGCAGTGATGGTCAACTCATTCCACTCGCTATCAACAAGATTTTGATTCTTGTCACCCACCTCGCCTACAACTTCTGGCTTGCCGTCATCGCCGACAACGACCTTCTGGAATCGTTTCGCAATAATTCCTCGCCATTTCTCTGCGTAAAGCATGCCGTAGAACTCAGGCTTTGGGTGCAGATCCGCCTGATATCCTTTCACTGCAAAGCCTTCCGGCTCACCAAACAATTCGCTGCGGTACTGCACGCCTGTGTTATTCCCAGAAAAGCGAACTTTCAGCTTAAGAATGAAGTCTCCTACTTCACCACCCTGCCACACAAGAAACGTGTTCGCGTCCACCGGATGCTCTTTTGTGGTCTGCCCGACAATGGCACCATCTTGCACTGACCAAAGACCTTCTTTCCCTGCCCAGCCAGACAAATCCTTCCCGTTGAAGAGCGATTGAAAATCCTCTGCGTGTGCCGCAACACCAATAACAAAGAAAAGAGGTAGTGCTAAAATTCGTATCATCAATCGAATCCCTTTCGTACTGTTTCATTTCCGAATGAGGTTGTTCAACATGCCGTATCACTCCATGAACATCTCATCTTAACCATCATCTAATCTCTACCCAATGGTGAATAGGACAGTTGCTGCAAGTTTTTGTATATATCAGATGCGACTCTGCAAAAACTCTGTTCCCAGGCACGATAGAACCATCAAACTAAATTACACTCAACTCGACCTCTGGAGAATCCGACTCAAAAGAACTACAGGATTTTGTGAACTCTCACAACTCATCATGCTTTTGAATTTTTACATCCCGAGTTTGCAAAGACCCCGAAAAGTGACCGACACCACACTTTTCAATTGGCTCTAGAAATCGCTCACTAGAGACGGTATACGATTCATCATCTACGGAAACTATAGCCTTATCACCCCCGAAGGTAACACGTATTTCGTGCCACTGGTTACAGGAAGAGTAATGGTCGTGTTTCACGATTGAAGCCTTTTTATCCGCATGCACACTTCCGTCATACGTCACAAGGGCGAGAACCTCCCTCTCGTCTTTTCTTTTCCCGGGAGCACCATTTACATATACCTTGAGTGCGTGCGTTGCCTTCCCATTCGGCTTGCTGTCAAAAACAAATACCAAACGCTCCTCATCACTTGCCTTCCACGAAAGAGAAAACATCCCCTTCCGAAACGGGACGGTGTAATAGGTAATAGGACCATGACCCGTTGCATCAACTGAACCCGTAACTGTACGAACACCACGGCTCACCTCTGCTGAACCTCGCAGCAACAGCGTTTGTTTTTCAGACGGACGCACTACTTCAAGATCCGCAAGAACATTAGACCCACAGGCAACAAGCATGCCTAGTACAACACCAAACCGCAGCATACAAATTTTCTCTCTTTCAACTATTTCGATTTTTTAGAAACACTTGGAAACGGTTGAGCCGTCTTGGCAAGCTCGGCCTCCCAATTCTCTAAGAGATCGCTCATTTCCTGGAATCGCTCCGGGCTGGCTTGAGAAATATCATTCTGCTCAGCAATATCGTTGTCTAAATCAAACAATGTTGCCGTGTACTTTTCATTATTTTTTTTATAGCTGCGTAGATATTTCCACGCTCCCTGCCGAACAGCAGACTGTCGAATACTATTCAGGTTTTGGCGAAAATTAATATCTCGCCGCCGAAAGAAAAGGGGTCTCGTTTCAGAAACCTGAGCCTCTCCGAGAAGCAACGGCACCATATCAATTCCATCAAATGCCTTGTCCTCGGGTGGAATCACACCGCCGGCTGCTGCAATCGTCGCGGTAAGGTCCATTGCTGAAATCGGCACTGCCGATTCCGTACCTGCTGAAAGCACATTTGGCCAACGAAGAATCAATGGCACACGAATACCACCTTCTAGCAACATTTGCTTCCCACCACTCAATGGAAAGTTTCGCGAAATACCCTGTGCACCACCATTATCACTCGTCAGAATAACGAGCGTATCCTTAGCCATGTTTCCCTTATCAAGTGCATCAAGCACCCGCCCGATCTCAAGATCAAGCCTTTCAACCATCTTAATAAGTGTCTTGCGTTCCTTGCTCCCTGGTGGATCCATGGCCTTGTCAGGATCCTGATACGGACTGTGCGGTGCCTGAAACGCGAGGTAGATAAAAAATGGTTTCTCATTTTTCGTTTCGATAAAGTGAATTGCTTCATCGGCAAAAATAGTGTCTGACCAGACACCCTCACGGTCGAAAGGCTGACCATCCTTGTAGAGATCATGTTCACCTGTGCGCACTAACTTATGCGTGTAATAGTCGTGATTGAGGTGAAGACCAACCCAATGGTCAAAGCCGAAGTCATTCGCCCGACGACGGTTCAGGTTCGACACATTCCACTTCCCAAAGCATGCCGTTTCATAGCCTGCGTCTTTCATCATCTGGCCAATTGTCAGGTGCTTGACTGGATCGAGCTCCGGAACACCGCCACCAAAATAGTCCTCATATGTTGGGCCAAATCTTGCTGGATACCGGCCTGTAAGAAGAGCCGCTCGCGACGGCGAACAGACCGGAAAAGCTGCGTACCCGTCAGTGCAGCGAACCCCGTCACGTGCAAGCTTATCCATGTGAGGGGTCTTGGTATCTGAACATCCATAGCACCCAACATCTCCATACCCAAGATCGTCTGCAAGAATGAGCAACACGTTTGGTTTTTCACTCGCAACCGAAACGGCCGCAGAAACACATAGTGCAAGAGTAACGAGTGCCAATGACAATTTTCTTACAAGACTGATCAGTTTCTTCATGATGACCTGCGTTGTTCTCTGTTCCGAAATTATAAAAAGATTATTCCTATGCCTACCAACTACTACTTATGATTCTGCGTCGAGTGGTGATAATCCCAGCGGTTCATCCTCCACAATAGTTTGAGTCACATGGATATCATCAAGCTCTATTCCTTTTTCCCCACCGCTCTGCATCCATAAAATCTTCCGTTTCTCCTGATCAAAACACGCATGTTTGAGTGTTTTTTTCCATATCTTCTCATCTAAAGTGATGGTGACGGTTTCCCCATAAAACTGAATCCTGACGTCGTGCCACCTATTCTTTGTGAGATCCATACTGTCACGTGGGTACTTCGTATTGAGACGATAGGCCCCACTTACCTTATCTGCTGGACGACTATTGTTCTGACGATCCAGATGGTTCGGGTCAAGTGAATGCGAATCGATCTGAAGCTGAATGCCTGTCCGCATCAACTTGACTCGTAACATATGATCAACACTCCCGTACCCATCATCACCATCCACAAAAAACCAGACCATGCCACCTTGCTCAAGATGTCGGTAGCGGAATGAAACAGTGAGGTCCTTGCCGTCGACACCTAGAGAAACAAGCGGTGGATATTTCCCACCACTTTCCCCTCGCGTCCACAGCACACCATCGCGAATTTCTGTATTTTTATTCGGGATATCTGTCAGAAAAAAAGAAGATACAATTTCTGTATTGAAGTGCTCATGAACGTCACTCTGTTGCCCACACGACACAGACGGCACTGCAAGCACTGAAATGAATACACTCGCTACAGGAAGAACATTCTTATTTCGCACTGAACCTTACTTTCCTGAAGCGGACGCCCCTGCCTTGTTACTTTTTGACCGTCTTTTCTGGCCCACGCTCTCAGCAGAAGATGACTGAAACCGATCGAACCAATCCTGAGCCATCAGGCCTGGGTGCTGCTTTGCAGGAATCGCCTCGGCAAGGCTGGTTTTGATTTCTGCAAATTCTTTTCGATCAGCCAGATTTGTCCATTCATTTGGATCAACCTGATGGTCATACAGTTCTTCCGAACCATCCTCATACCGAATGTACCGCCAGCGTTCTGTTCGGACTGATGTATTTCCACTCCCGTACGATGTAATGGCGGGCCCTCGTGCTTGATCAGGGTTATCCAATTGTGGCTTCACTGATTTTCCATCAAGCCACTCTGGTACTTCAATACCTGCAAGATCCACAAGCGATGGATAGACATCAATTAAACTGGCCGGCTGGAGACATGTCGTCCCTGCTTCAATCCCTGGACCACTCACAATAAATGGAACATGCGTCGTCTGTTCCCAGATTGCTCCTTTGCACCAGTGCTTTTTTTCACCAAGGTGCCAACCATGATCGCTTACAAGCATGACATACGTGTTCCGGCCCCGAGGATTTTTCTTCAGGCTCTCTAAAAATCGACCAATCTGTTTATCAACAAATGCAATCGATGCGTGATACGCCTGAATCGTTTCGTCCCACTGTCCATTCTTCACAATGGACTCATGATCACTGAGGCCTTTATGAAATGCCTTATGAGCATGACTCCTCGCAAGGTTTTTTGCAAACTCTGACAGATCATCCCAATCGTCTTTTCCTTCTGGCTCTGCCGGCCGCCTGATTGTTTCAACCGGAAACTGGTCAAACCACGGCTTGGGTACCTGAAGCGGTCGATGCGGCCGATAGAAACCGACAGACATAAAAAGCGGCTTGTCGGTCACCGTCTTCCACTGCTGAGATGCCCACTGCGCAACCTTATAGTCCCCCATCTCCTCGTCTGTTACATCAAGTGCATAGCCATCAGATGGTGGATTACCAGCTCCAAATCTATCTTTCCCAGTTGGCGGCTTTGGGTCTTTAGGCTTTTTAAGAAGCGAGTCACCGTCGTTACCCGGATTGCCATGAAAGACTTTCCCTCCACTGGCGACACGATACCCATGACGCATAAAAAACTGTTGAAGAGTTGGGTTTAGTGACCGAGTTTCTTTGGCAAATTTGGCATTAAAATAAGTTCCTGTATTGAAAGGGTAGGTGCCATACAGCAGGCTCGTTCGAGAGGGCCGGCACTGAGGGGCATTGCAATAGGCCTGTGAAAACAGCATCCCATTTTCGGCAAGCGCATCGATGTTAGGACTCTGTGCATCAGGATGACCACCAAGACAGCCAATCCAATCATTGAGATCATCCACAATGATGAACACAATATCGGGACGTTGCGATGCATCACCCTCAGCTTGAACGGCTGGCAATAATAAAAATGCGATACACAGTGCACCAGCAACAAGTCGTGTCATTCGTGCCCCAATCCCTTTCACAAAAATGGCTTCTCGTGCTCGCCATTCACACCTAAAAATCCCACCGCTGACTTTTTATCTCATCGTCACCCTGCCAGCTGTTTTCAATCCAATCAATCTCAACAGGTTGTTTCTGCTGTGGCACAAAGAGCCTGAGATGAACGATGCCTTCCTTTTCATCGATTTCTACTTCATGCTCCTGCCATGCACCACCGTCTACTGAAAACGGATACACCTGACCGGACTCGGGGAACGATGATTGTCCCCTTGCCCGCCACTGAATCTGCCCCTTACCGTTTTCTGGACTCCGCATGCGAAACCGAAGCACGCCAGGGCCACGAGCAGGTATCTTCGCGCTGGCAATAAATGACTTCTTCCCTGCTGCGACAACTTTCAAAGTGCCGTCCTTGACTGATGCTTTCGCATTCTTCGCGACCCAACCAAGCATTTCCTTCAGCGGTGCTTGTTGTTTGCTGGCAGCACCAGTCTTTTTTTTCAGAGATGCCTTAAAGGCTGGGGGCATTTTCAATCCACCTGACTCGATCCCAATTTTTTCTGGATGGAATGCAGCTGGATCAAAATTTGGATTCACAGCCGGCAGAACAACATCAACCTCCTTGATGTAGGTATCGATCAAGCCATCGAGCTCTCGAACTTTTTCTGGGTGTGCCGCAGCGAGATTATGACTCTCACCAATATCGTCCTGCAGATTATAAAGCCGATACTCGTGTGCGTTATCATCGCCGTAGTAAAACGTACGAATAAGCTTCCAGACACCAACATGGACAGACATGGATGGTGGCAACCAGTGAGGCGTATTCCCGTGACTTGGGAGATACGTAAACATCGGCGACCGCTCAACTTCTGCACCACGGAGAGCTTCGGTAAAATCAACGCCATCAATCACTGCTGTCTTGGGTGATTCCACACCAAGCATGTGCAGCACTGTCGGATAGAGGTCAATGGCTTGAATACGCGTCTCATTTCGTGAACCGGGCTTTGTCACACCCGGCCAGACCACAACTGCTGGAACACGAACGCCGCCCTCATGAATCCCGCCTTTGCCACCACGAAGCGGGTGATTGCTTGTGATTGGCGTGATGTATTTCTCACCTGAAGCAGCAGTCTCCTCCACGCCGCAATGAATATTCCCACCATTATCTGAATAAAAAATAATGACTGTTTCATCAGCAATGCCTTCAGCATCGAGAGCATCAAGCAGGCTTCCAACGGCATCATCAAGAGAGTGAACCATTGCAGCATAGGTTGGTGACTGTTGCGGAAGGCCCATCAATGGCTCGTGTGAGGCAAGCAACTTCTCTCGAACATCCGGCTGTGTACGACTATCTACAGAGGTACCAAGTTTTTTGCGGTAGCGCTCAATGAGCTCGGGCTTTGCCCCGAAAGGAGCGTGGACTGAAAACTGCCAATAATTCAAAAAGAATGGCTTTGTACGGTCTCTTTGTTTGAGCCAAGCAACCGCTTCTGCCGCCATACGATCTTCGATGTGTTCACCCGGCTGACCTTCTTTAAATTGTGGGTTTGTATACCCCCATGGCGCAAGGTAGCTCGATTTTGGTCCCGGGCCCCACCAATGCGGAAGATCACTATCAAAGCCAGACTCAAGCGGGGAGTGGGGCTCGCGGCCAAGATGCCATTTCCCAAAGTGTGCCGTTGCATATCCTGCGTTGTGCAGAACCTTTCCAAGCATGGGAAGATCTGGATCAAGACGGGTCGCACTTTTAACGTTCGTACATTTTTGATTCGGCAGCGCTCTCTCACCGGCTGTTGCTTCAAATTGTTCATTCGCAAGGTGCGCTGCAGGTGCAGTCATCCCATGCCGAGCCGGGTTCTGCCCGGTCATGATGCTGGCACGCGTCGGGGAACATATCGGACTGGCGTAGGCATTCGAGAACGTCACGCCACGAGCAGCAAGGCGTTCGATATTAGGTGTTTCATAGAGTGAGGTTTTTCCGTACAGCGTCGTATCGGCCCATCCCAAATCATCCGCCAATATCAGCACAATATTTCTGACTGGATTGTCAGCAGCCACTGCCTGACCTGCGATGACTACTCCAAACGAACACAAAAAACGAAATAAGAAGCTGTTCACCATCACTCAGTCACTTTCGCTTGTACGGTTCAAAAAAATTATCACACTGCCAGAACCATTCACACAAATGTCTTTCATTACATATCACATTGACCGACTTACCAAAGGGAACCGGTACCGTCACGTGCCAATTTACCATTGCTAACTCTTTACTAATAACCTTTCGCAAAAGAATTCTTCCCTGTCTTTTTTGCCACAACAACAAATGAAAGAGATTACTTTGTACTCCAATCGATACCGACCGCTTGCTGCCGATGCGATGAACGAAATCTCCCAGCCGCTAGGCTGCTTCTATGACCACCCCGCCTTTGAGCATCTTGTTTCTTACGCAATGCCAACTGGCAAACCGCTCTTTGAGTTGATCACAGACCAGATACTCCCGATGACACTTCTCTTACATTTAATCAAGCGAAGTCTTTTCAAATTTTTCCTTGAATATTTTTACGGGGTCATAGTCTGGCTTGCCATACAGTTTCTGCTGCCGATCAATTCGACAGTTTGGGTAGTAATCAAAAATCTCGCCCTGCCCCAAAACTCTGGGATCCCCTTGGGACTCGAGTTCGGTCCTTAGCTGAAGCCATAGCCGGCTCACAGTGCCTGCGTAGGCTGGATCACTTGCTAAATCTCGAACACAGTCAGGGTCTTTCTGCATGTCAAACAATTGTTCAGCAGGCCGCTTCCCGAAACTCATGTCGTACCATTTGTTTTTTGCGGTGCCGTGAGTCAGGTTCGTCAGAAATTGTTTTGTTGGTGAGCCATCACAGTTAAGCAGTCCGTATTCGGGATCGCCTACCGGCCAGCGATGTGGCTCGAAGTTACGAATGTATAGATACTGATCATTGCGTAGAGCACGTGATGGATACGCGACTGAGAGAAGCTCTCCATCGGTCCGACCAATATCGTGTCGCTCTTTCCCTAAAAGTGTGTGGTCGCGCTTTGCATCAATCCTGCCGGAATCAGTGGCCAGTAATTGTGGCAAAAAACTGCTCCCTGTCATCTGATCATCCAGCGGCACCCCGGTGACTTCCAACAACGTTGGTGCAAGATCTGGAAAGGTAACGAAATCAGTTACCGTCCGACCGGGCCTGATACGATCACCCCAACGAACAGCAAACGGAACATGAAACCCATCGTCGTATATCTGGCCTTTCACTCGAGGGAACGGCATGCCATGGTCTGACGTCGCAATAATAAGCGTATTTTCAAGCTTGCCGTGAGCTTCAAGATGTTTGAGCGCTTGCGCGATGTGCTTGTCATACCACTCAACTTCTATGGCATAGTCGGCAAGATCACCTCGAATGGTTTCATTGTCGGGATAATAATCAGGAACAACGACGTCAGCGAGATCTCGACCGTCTAGTTTCCAATTATCTAAGCCATACCCTCGATGCGGCTCCTTTGTTCCAAGCCAAAAACAAAAAGGCTTGTCGTCTGGTGTTGCCTTAAGAAATGCTTCAAAGTTCGCTGCATAATCAATACTATTAATCCCTTTATACGGTGGCTTCTTCTGGAGTTGATTCCATGGATGTCCAGCTGGATTATCCGCTTTCCGACTTTTTCCAGCATCCTCGGCATTCCAGATGCCTGGCCCCCACCCTTTGCCGGTGAACCCAATCGCATAGCCATGTTCCTCAAGCAGATATGGGTAAAACTTCCACTTTTCAGAAAGAAAGGGATTGTGATTACAAGCTTCTTCCAACTGCCATGAGTAACGCCCCGTCAGCAGGCAGGCACGTGCTGGCGCACACTTTGGATTGCAGTTATATGCCTGTGTAAAGAGCACGCCTTCTCTCGCAATACGATCAAAACCAGGCGTTTTCACATACTGACATCCATATGCACCAAAACTATCCCGTGAGGCATCATCGGCGATAATAAAGAGAATGTTTGGTTGATCACCTGCCATCAACGGTGACATCCAAAGCCCGAAGAGCAAACCAATAGAAAACTTCATAAAAAACTCCACTATATAACCCACATGTTGTAAATGAAAAACTCTATGTTCTCAGATTGGTTAGCTAAAACATCACTTAGATGGTGCAAAGAGTTTACCAACGTGCTGCGAAAGCTTGTTTTTCAATCCTGCAACCTCTCCCCCCGGCTGGTGTATGAGAAATACAGCAACGAGATCTCGTTTCCAATCTACAACAAGGTAGGCTCCCATTGCACCGCCGTGAAACACACGATCTGCGGACCCCTGATCAGTGATGTCATCACGAAACCAGCCCAGCCCATAGCTTCGCGCCACCCTATGGGGCGACTGCAACGTCCGCATCTCATCAATCGATTCCCTTGATAGCACTTGCTTGTCATGACACATTCCATTTTCAAGATGCATAACTCCGAATGCCGCCAGTTCATCGAGTGTCGTAAAGAGTGATCCACCAGGAAGAATAAAACGAAGATCTCCGCCTGTGCGAGATGGTTGTCTTTCCAGGACACCACCGCTTTGCCTACTGTATGCAGTCGGCACAGTCGTTCGAATTTCTTTTGATGGCAAGTACGTCGTACGACTGAATCCCAGGGGATGAAATAACACCTCTTGAGCAATCTCTTCAAGTGATTGTCCACGCACAACTTCTGCAATTCGTCCTGCAACACAAAACCCGGAACCTGAATAAACAAATTTTGTTCCTGGCTGATACTCAAGCTCATACGTCGCCATACGACTGACAGCTTCACCAAGTGGTCGCTGAAAGTTGCGTATCAGATCAAGCTTTTCAGCACTGATCCCCTTGTTCCCCCAGAAGCCTGCCGTGTGTGAAAGAAGATGCCGAATGGTCATCCGGTGAATTGGACTCTTCCCCCCCTTCACTTTCATGTCCTTAAACTCAGGCAAATACTTTTCAACCGGATCATCAAGTGTGAGCTTCCCCTGATCAACAAGAGCCATAACAACACTGGCGAGAAACGGCTTCGAGACAGAAGCGATTGGAACCAATTCATTCGTAGTGAAGGCTCGCTCCGATTCAATATCTGCAAACCCAAATGCCTCTCGGAAAACGACCTCTCCCTGATGCGCGATCAAAAACGAACACCCAGCGATAGCCTGCTGGTCAACAGATTGCTGCATGATATCAGCGAGTGAATCAAGCTGCTGCTGATTCAACCCATGAGCATGTAGATCTGTCGCTACTGGCAAGGCACCTTCCTGGCCAAGACCAATGGAATAGAAACCACAACTCCAAGCCATCGTAACTGTGACCAAAAAATGACACGCCCGCATGCTGCCTACCTCCTCCAACCAAGTCGTCCTAGTTCCTCTTTAATTCATCAATACCAAGTGCACCATCGCTATTCGCATCGAATTGCTGAAAACGTTTGGTCAGGGCTGCAACATTCCGGCCATCAGGGTTGCCAATAAATTCCTCAAGTGTGATCTCACCATCACTATTGCGATCACGGGCCTGAAAAAATTTTTCTGGCGACCTTTCCTTCGGCGGGATAGCCTTTGACCGATTTTGTTGCCTTGGCATCGCCTTGCTTTTGACATCTGACAAAACAACTGAAGGATAGTCTGCGTTAATACCGGACAAATGATCGAGCAACTCAGCCTTCAGTGATGCATACATCTCAGGGTGTTCTGTCCGCAGGTCATTCGTTTCAGCAACATCACGCTGAAGATCAAAGAGCTCGAGATCTTTCTGAGAAATTTCAGCCGCCAGAGCATCCCAATCTGGAGAATAATCACGTCCTACACTGGCCCACAACTTATAGTCGCCCCTTCGAACACCAATATTTCCCCATAGCTCAAAAATCATGGTCCGCTCTGGAACTGACGTTTTTCCATCTGAAAGCATGTGAGGGAAAAGAGACATCCCTCGAAGGGGATTCTTTCCGTTACTTTCAGGAACAGTGAGACCAGCCGCATCCAATAATGAAGAAAAGATATCGCAGTGCATTACGTGACTATCAGACACGAGGCCACCCTGAGGGATTTTGCCTTTCCAATTCACGAGAAAAGGAACATTGAGCCCACCCTGATAGGTTGTGGCTTTCCCTCCCCGTAGTGGACCATTGTTCCCGGGAAACCTTCCGCCAGCAGCACCTTCCGCCATGGTGCAGCCACCGTTATCACTGACGAAAACGATGAGCGTATTTTCGGCAACACCAAGCTCATCTAACACACTGACCAGTTGACCAATGTTGTGGTCCATGTGTTCGAGAATCGCAACATAGTCACTCCGAAGAAAACTCACCCCACGATCAAGAGCTTTTTTCACCCAGGCCTCTGGTGCCGAGGCTGGTTTTGACTTCTCAACGCGGAGTGGGCCATGCACCGCGTTGTAGGCCAGATAACAGAAGAAAGGAGATTCTTTACCGGCATTCTCTCGAATGAAGTCTTCTGCCCATTGGGTGAACAACTCGGTAGCATGCCCCTTTGCGAGAGAATCGTGTTCACGATTGTGCATAATTTTAGAACGAGATCCAGCAATCCAATATGGGTGGGCCCCACCAAGAAAACCGTGAAACTCATCGAACCCACGATCATTTGGAACTTCGCCCTCAAGAGAACCAAGATGCCATTTCCCAAATGCCCCTGTTGCATACCCAGCCTCAGAAAGGTACTCAGACACCATCTTCACATCACGTTTAATTCCCCGGTATCCGGGTGACCCGAGCGGCTGACTACCGGGGCCACGCCACATGCCGTTTTCAGTTGAGTACTGACCGGTAAACATGCATGCCCGAGAAGGACCACAAAGCGGAACAGTGTGGTAATTCGGAAACCGTACGCCACTACGTGCTAGAGCATCCAACGTTGGAAGACGTACTTCAGTATCGTCCCAGTTGGACGGCAAGTCTCCCCATCCATGATCGTCCGAAACGATGAAGAGAATATTCGGTGCGGCAGCAGAGCACTGCATACCAAAAAGGGTTGCTCCAACCAGAATAAGCACACTCAAAAACGACTTTTGATTTGTTCTTACAACACTCTTCATTCTTCACTCCCATTAAAGGCCGCATATCTGACCTGAGGATTACATGGCAGACAGATACATCTTTTGCTTCTTAGTAGACCATGTCACATCGCCTCAAAATTTTACACCTGCCATCACCACTGCCGTTTCGGCGGTTTGTAGGTGGGCCCTGGTGGCTCATGGTGAACAGGAATCCATTTCTGCATATTCTTTTTGATAGCAGCAAACTGCGGATTGCCTGCGAGGTTCTCCCACTCCCATTTGTCGTTGGTGTGATCATACAACTCTTCAGAACCATCTTCGTAGACGATGTACCGATACCGACCTGACCGAACGCCATAATTCTTGTATCCAAACGTGGTAATTGTTGCCTCATCCCACGGAGCCTCGGGGTCTTTCATCAAGACTGAAAGGTCATTTCCTTCAAGTTGTTTCGCAGGTGGTTTGCAGCCGGTCAACGAAGCCAGGGTCGGATAGATATCAAGTAGGTTGACCGGCTTACTACAAACTGAACCCGCCTTGGTCACGCCGGGAACAACCCAAATGCAATTAACCCGGGTCGCTCTTTCCCACAGAGAATATTTTCCCCAGCGGCCTTTTTCACCATGATGAAACCCGTGGTCGCTCCACAAAACCACAATGGTGTTGTCGGCATACTTGGACTTTTCGAGTGCCTCAACAATCTGGCCAACGAGGTCATCAACCATTGCTGTACATGCAAGGTACGCCTGAATTGCGGGCTTCCATTGCCCCATTTCGCGAATTCTTTTGAGCCACGGATTGTGGGCCATCCTGGCATGGGCAGCTGGCACATCATCGAGATCATTCTCAAGGAAACCATCAGGAAGCTTGATGTCCTCCAAGGGGAATTGATCAAAGTACTTCTGCGGTGCGTAATTCGGCAGATGAGGCTCAAAGATGCCAGCACCGAGAAAAAACGGTTCCTGCAACTGACCCTTGAGTAATTTTCCTTCTACCCAATTTGCTGTCTTCCCATCAGGATGGTCATCCACAGTGACATCTGGACGGAGAGGCCCCCAGTCGGCTGTCCTCGCCCACCCACCCAAGGGAAGCTTTGAGGAGAACTTCAGTCCTTCAAATGATGGAAGATCCTGTGTTTTACTTGGATAGTACTCATCAAAGCCTCGGCCCCTCACTTCATAATTGAAGTGGTAGCCATGAAAGAGTTTTCCAGCACCGCCCACGTAGTATCCGTGCTGCTGAAAGAACTCAGGCAGAAGCACTGCGTTATTCAGAATTGGATTATGGGTCAGTGAACTTTTATTAATGTAGTTCCCCGAAGTCGATGGTCTGATTCCGCTCATAATGGCAGCTCGTGATGGACCACAACATGGGGCTGCACAGTGGGCATTCGTAAAAACAATGCCTTTTGAGGCGAGCGTGTCCATATGAGGAGTGCGAGCCTGAGCATTCCCCTCGAGCATGCCAGTCCAGTCGTTCAAGTCGTCAATAGCGATAAACAGCACATTTGGTTTTGTTGCCTTCTGCGAAGTATCTCCGTACACAGACACATCTGCCACACACATGACCAATGTCAGAAAACCAATCTGTTTTAAAAAATTCCGGAGCTTGATGATTCTGTGCCAAAACATAAAAAGTCACTTTCATTCGCCGGTTGGTTGACTGGAACCAGCAAGCCTTGAAACATCTGCTTTCAAGTACGCCACGAGGTCTGCAATCTCATTAGGTGTCAGAACTTTCTCATATCCCTCAGGCATCAATGAAACATTCGAGTAGCTCGCGCGGTCTATATCTGTGTACGCAACTGCTTGCATGGCACCCTCTGCTGATGCGAGAAACATCGCATTTGTATTCTCTTTCACGAGTAGCCCCGAAACGACCTTCCCGTCGTGCGTCACTACATTCACAGTCTCGTGATACCGGGCGATGGATGCACTTGGAAGTACAATCGCTTCCAAGAGATCACGCTCACTGCGAATCGCACCGATTCTTGTTAAGTCAGGGCCAAGCCTGACACCTGCTGTACCCTTGAGGTGGCACGTTACACATTTGGCCCGCTCACGATTATGAAAAAGTTTTTCACCCCGCTGCGCATCTCCCTGAGGCAGAAACGCTGCCAATGTGTCGAGTTGTTCTTTTTGTCTTGCGGCCGTCTCGGGGCCCGGCTTATCAGCTTTTATAAATTCGATTTCAGGATACTTCGCAGAGCGGATAGTCGTCCTGTCCAGCTTCAACATGCGTTGCACACGCTTGGTCACTGGATGTTGTTTTGGCAAACCGTTCAGTTCACCAATCTCGTAAATCGCATACGCGAGAGCATGCTTCAGAAAGGGGCCCATATCTTCTGAGTAGCACTCCAGCAGCGGTACTGTTGCGTGAGCCTGCCCGATTCTGCCAAGTGCCATCGCCGACACGCGCAGAACATGTGGATTATCAACTCTGGAGAGCACATCAATCAGGGAGTTCACAGCATTTTTGTCTCGCCAAAGCGCCACGCTTTGGATCGCGGCCACTCGCACTTCTGGGTCTGACGACTTGATACATTGCCGAATACAATCACGTGCAGACTGACCAGAAATTCTGTGTAACGTCCAAATGGCTGAAACTCGTGCAGGCGACAAACACAACGACTCAATATTTTCTTCAGCCGCCAGGCACTCGACGGCACGTGTGACAACGGCCGGTCGTTCGTCGGATAGCCACTCAACCTGTGGGTTCTTCCAGTCAAGCGCGAGACCACGAGGATCATCGACCTGGGCCACATCCTTCTTTTTCAACCGATAGATTGCACCAAGAATATCTGGCTTGGCTATCTTTGACGTCGGACAACAGATCTTGTACCAACTGCCGGTATCGGCCACAAGCAAACTGCCGTCAGCATCTTCAATGACATCTGTTGGATGAAAGTCTGCCTGATCACTTTCAATAAAGGTACTTACTTTCGATTCGAACGAGGACCCGACTTGAGAAAGTTGATGCCTAGAAAGACGTCGAGTATTGAATTCTGTGCAGATCAGGTCGCCATCTAACCCCGTAGCAGAGCTCAGTGGCATGACAATCCCTGATGGAGCTGCTGGCCCGAGGTGCGACAGAGACAGGAAGCAGGTCACCTGTGGCAGGATGTGGCGCGAGTACACGTGGATTCTTCCGACCGTATATCCCTCCATAAACAGCATGCAAAACACCATCTCGTCGACCTGGTGCTGAAAGATCGAAAAACGTTCCACTCAAAAACCGTTCGCCAGTAGTACTGAATGCAAGACCAACAGGGTTATTCATCCCGCCTGTGATCACTCGCTCCAACTGACTCCCATCAGGAAGCGCACGATAGACATGGGCTGCACGAGAGGTCCGCGTCCTGCCGTTGGCAAGCTGATGCTGCTGTGGAGCAAAAGCACCTTTACACCAGTAGAAAAAACCATCGGTCCCATAATAGGGCCCATGCATGTCGTTTCCGCAATTTTCAATCGAACCGCCATCAAACCATACAGACCGTTCGTCCGCGACATGATCCCCAGTGGTATCACGCAGTTTCCAAATATGAGGCGGCGCACCGACGTACACCGATCCATCATGCACAAGCACACCTTCAGGAAGCGGCAGGCTATCGGCAAACACCGTGGACTCATCAAAGAATCCATCACCATCGCGATCGACTAATCGTAATACCCGGTGCTGCGGATCTTTTAATTGAACAGGGGCTTTGTCGGTGTTGCCAGAACTATCCGTGACGTACAGCACACCCTCGTTGTCAAAGCACATGTGCATTGGTCGTTTCACCAATGGCGGCGAAGCAACTTGAACGATCTCATATCCATCTTGAATCGTAAACGTGTGTGGATCGATCGAGATGGTTTCTGTCCCGTTAACTTTAGAGAGCACACAGGCCGCGCAAAGAGCGATGAACACAGCAATCGCACCCTTCGGCAACCCACCCACGAATCGAGCAAGACAGAAGACAGATCGTAATCGCATCCATTGAGAAAGATTTACCCACGACCTAAGGAGATGTTTTCTTTTTTTCTTTGGCACCGAGACGATCCAGTCTTAGGAAATCATGCGTTTGAACAGGTTGTGGGTGATTTGTTGAACCCGCTCATCGGGCCCCTTTTGCACGACACCATGCCGACTCGGATTCTTGTGCCCTGGTGGACTCGAGAGTCCATTCGCCCACCAGATGGTTGCGGCATTGAACACAACATTATCCCTTGGGCCATCGTAAACGGTCGCCGTGTAACGCCCAACCTTTTTACGATTGATCGTTGCATCTCCTTCGGCAACCACCTGCATACCTGGCAGACTCATCGCAGGAGCACCGTGCCATTCCCAACCTAAGAGATTTTTAATCGAGTCGCCTTTCTTCATTCCGGTTCCCGCGAACAGCCAGTGATCTGGAATTGCACAGGTCCAGTCACCAACACCCATGCCGCGTCCATTTTCAGAGTCGAGCCTTCCGCCCATGAGTAGTGCCCCATCAGGTCCCATGTTCAACTCAAAACCCGATTCATTCAGCACGCGCTCAATCCGGATTCTCTTCGCAGCCTCCGAAATATTTTCCGGCATCGGCAAAAACCAGCCCTCTCGCCTGATGCAGCGATTCGGGACGCCAGAACTGGAAGGCTCCATCGGCACGACACAGAGAACAGAGTTGCCGCCAAAAAATGCGAGGCTTACGCCAGCATCTCGAGCCTTGATGGCATTCTGATACATCTGCTGACTCCAATACTCATCATGCCCTACCGAAATAAAACCTTTGGCACGGAGCAAGCCTTCCGGGTCTGCATGCGTATCAACGTTCGAAATATAGGACACGTCATACCCGTGTTGCTCAAGCCAGTACGACATTGGGAATTCCCATGGGAGATACTCACCACTGCCACCTGACGTCTTTATCTTGTTTACGGGATGTGTAAACAAACCGTAGGGACGATCAAAGCTGACCATTCCACTCGGTGCACCGATGCTCTTCCAGTCTTTATGCTCTGTGTAGATTGAATAGTCGGCAGGCCATCTGTTGTAGGCAGACCATGTCAGGTCGCTGCACTGAAACAACAGGTCACATGGACGATCATCTCGAACAATAAAAATCACGTAGCTTTGAATGCCGCTCTCTTTCGCTGTCATCTTGCCAAGATAGACACCGCTCAGCCAATCTTTTGGAATTTGAAACTCGACGCTAGGTTCCCACTGGCATTCACGTACAAAGTTTTCACCGACAGGCGGATCTGGCTGGGTCTTTCCTTTAATCAGAATCAAAAGTTCTTTACGAGTCGAGCGCCAGCTCCACCGTAGTACCCCGTCCGAAAAATCTCCAACTTAAACGACGACACCGGATTCGTGCTGACCATCACGCGAAGTGTTTCACCGGCACGAATACTGTTTGCAGAACAGTATCCTTCAATCACTTTGCACCGACCATTGTCAAGAATCTTATTGATCTTACCGGGAACAGTATGCGTTTTGGTTAACAACCAATCGCGGGTGCCCGGCTTTGCATTTTCAGCCTGAATCAAATCATTACCGAAACTTGACTGGCCAAAGGTCTTTGGAATTCCGAGTGCTCCCGCAGTCAAGGCAAGGCCTGCTGTGGCTGCGCCTTTATTGAGATCTCGTCGATGTATTCTTCGTCCGCGATTATCAGAACTGGGCATACCAACCCCTCTCTTTTTCTAATTTTTATTCACAGCGTCAGGCCGCTCGTACGACTCAGTTTCCCTCAAGCAACTTGTCACGAAAAAAGGCAACGTCCGACGAGTACTTTGAACCTGAACCTGGGTAGGACAGGTCCGCCTCAACACCAAGTTCGTCAGCCTTTTCCTTGAGCTTTGTTCCAAAAACCACATGATGAATGAGCCACCCTCTCACACGGTCCTTATCACCACTGGGCTTCTTCGCATCTGGTGCCATCCCGTAGCTCATAAAAATCGGTGGATCATCAGGTGATATGAGGCGGAGTGCCGAACATTGCCTGGTCGTTTCATCTACTTCTTCAAGGGTATCTGCACCCCACATTTTCATGCGAATCTTCTCTGGATCATTCTCACCATTGAAAGACTTCACAAGCACCTCAACAGGAACATTTTCACCCAAGAGTGGCAGAATGTTTTCGATGTAAAATTCCCGCTCTGCTGACGTCTGGCCACCTGCCGTGGCTACGCACAGCAGTCGCGTTGACTCTCGTTCAACGGGATCATCGCTGGTGGCGTCGGCCATATCATCGCTATAGGCAAGCCACATACAGATTTGGGCACCGGCAGAACCGCCAAATGCTGCAACCCGCTTCGTATCAATATTCCATTCATCTGCCTTTGAACGCATAAATTGAATGGCTCGCCTTGCATCATGATGAGCGGTTGGCAAAGGGTCTGTTGTGACAAAACGATAGTTGATAGCTGCGACAGAAATTCCTGCGTCGAGTAACGCATTCAACTTTTCGGACTTCAGCTTTTCCTTGCTACCACCCTTGAAGCCACCACCATGAATGTAGACGGCTAACGGTGTTGGTGTCTCCGAATGGGCGAGCCAGATATCAAACACATTCCGCTCGTTTTCTCCATATTTCACATTGTCAAAGCTTGGCTTTCGCCCAGCCTCTGACTTTCCACTACCGAAAAATCCACCAGTCGGCGGGCTTGTGTCATTCATCCGTTTTCGCAGCGCAACGACTCGCTTCAACAACTGCTCTTTTTCCTTATCTGAAAGTGAGCCATCTCCATCAACATCAGCTTTGGGGTACCGCTGAATCGCACGCCGGCTTACGGCAGCCTCTTCGTCCTTCGAAAGGACCCCGTCTTTATTAGTGTCAGCCTGAGGAAAGTACTCAAGAATTTTCGCTGCAAATGTATTGTCCGCTTGTGAGAAAGTCGCCCCATGCATCAGGAAGACAAAAAAGACAAACGAAACGGTCAAGGCAATCTTCTTCATGAGGTAATCTCAGTCTCCGTGAGTCAGTAATCTTCTTGGACGCTCTTCAATTTAACCCCATTCCCCTCACTTTGTTTCGAATCATTTGTGCCAAATAGATGGAAGTCAACTTCTTGAGCACAACCACTCGAGTTGGTGATAAAGCGATATCGTGAAAACCCTGCAGGAAATGCGACACAACCCGTACTCTCGCCGTACTCTCGCGGAACAAATTAGTACTATCGACTCAGCCTTTTGTACTATCGAGTCAAGCTGAGGTATGACTGCTTTTGTTCGTTCACATGTCGGCACAACGCTTCAGAACAAGACGGACTCGCTGTGTCAGAAGAAATTTTCAAAAACGTCAGCTTCCAGGAAGCGGCCTGCACGGCACCTCTCTCATGCTGCTGGTTACCCAGCATTTCAAAACGAAAAATGGGCAAGAGTGCAATACAATGAAAAGTAATACCACCTGCAGTTATTCTCAACCATATTTCCGTAGAACAACTCCCTAGCGGATTACAACACATTATGCAGTACCTCTTCCTTGCGGCAGTTCTCGGGATACTTGGTTCATTACCAATTCTGCTGTTCGTAACAATACGAAAACAACCGTTATCGATGATCACTCGAGCACTTCTGGTCTTTCTTGTGCTCGCACCCGTCCCCTTTTTGCTTTTTGGATTTCTTGCAAGCTTCGAACCGGGCGCTCACTGGGGGTGGCGTCTAGGCTATGGCGTATTTTTACTCTGGTCTACCATCACAGCTGCGAGGCTTTGTTGGGTAAAACGTAGACCATCGATTGATACACACTCACCCCAAGCACAGCAAGCAACGGACGAAGCGTTGGATATAAAACAAGACATTGATCCCACGGATTCAGAAATCAAAAGTGAATGAATAAGATCGTACGAGATGTGCTACAAGGATTTCGATTATCGAAAATGTTCTGAATCTCCATTTGAAGTTTTACTTACTGGCAATTATGAAAAAACTGAAATGATCCTCGTATCACTGCTTCATCTCCCCTACTCGAAAGCACACACTAGACTGGGCCCCACCATGACATTCCGCCTCTGCCTTTCCTTCCTCTGCGCCCTTTCCTCTGCACTTATACCGTTGCATGAGTCTCAATCGGCTCCACCACAACCCAACGTCATCCTCATCTTCATTGATGACATGGGCTACGGGGATGTCGGCTTCAACGGCGCGACGATCCCCAAGACTCCCAACCTCGACACAATGGCTGCCGAGGGAATGGTCTTCGATGACTTCTACGTCGGCTGTGCGGTCTGCTCTGGATCACGTACAGCGCTTTTGACTGGAACTCACTACCAGCGAGTTTCCATGAGCCCTGTTCTCTTCCCACGAAGTGATGAGGGCCTTCATCCTGACGAAGTCACCATCGCGGACATGTTGAAAGACGCCGGGTACCGCACCGCCTGTGTTGGCAAATGGCATCTGGGGCATCTTCCACCCTGCCTTCCAACATACCAAGGATTTGATCACTACTACGGGATTCCCTACAGCAACGACATGTGGAGAGATCCTGCCAACACACTCGCCAAAGACATTGTTCTTCGCGAAGGGCTCACCCTCAAAGAGGTTACATCAGGGCATCGAGAAAAAAACAAGGTTCCACTGATGCGAGATGAAGAAATCATCGAGTACCCTGTTGATCAGAACACCATCACAAAAAAATATACCGAAGAAGCCATCGCATTCATCAAGACATGCAAAGACGAACCATTTTTTCTTTATTTGCCGCACACCATGGTCCACCGACCTCTCCATGTCTCTGACGCTTTTGCCAAGACAGAGGGAACTGGAGATGCCCTCATCCATGATGCCATCGAAGAAATCGATTGGTCGGTGGGCGAGGTACTCAAGGCCGTCAAGAAAGCTGGCATTGATGAGAATACTCTTGTCGTATTCACAAGCGACAACGGTGCAGCAGTTGGCTCATCCCTGCCCTTTCGCTCTAGAAAAGGGAGCGTCTACGATGGCGGCATTCGTGAACCAACCGTCATGCGATGGCCCGATCAGATTCCTGCCGGGGAAAGATGCACTGAGGTCGCAGCCACCATCGACCTTCTTCCCACCTTCGCCAGACTCTGCGGCGGTGAACTTCCACAAAACAAAATTGACGGCCATGACATCTGGCCCCTCATGAGTGGAAAGAAGGACGCAAGAAGCCCCCACAAAGAATACGTCCTCATGCATGGTCCGGGTACAGTCCGCTCTGGCAAATGGAAATTCTATCCGTGGCAAGAAGGCACGAGCGGCAGCCGCCGTGACCCAGTTCCTGCAGGACGCGAACCCTCTCCGCTACCAACACAGCTCTACGATACCGACGCCGACATTGGCGAAACCAGGAATCTCGCTGAGGAGCACCCCCAAATTGCAGCCCAGCTTGCAACGGCCTATGAGAAACATATTGCTAACATCCAGGCGAATAAGCGCCCAACTGCAACTATGATCCGACCTGAGGGATCAATTTCAGCAGAGCTACCGGGAAGAGCAAAGAAAAACAAAGCTAAGAAGAACTAAATCGTCAATCTCTGACCAACAATCATTGAAGCACATTGACTCACTGGTTTTGAAGACACGCTGGTCATTGAATCCATTCCAGTACGTGCCTTACCACAAGTTGTTGCGTTTCGTCCCATGTCATGGATGGGGCCTCGTCATTCCCCTGAACCGGCTTAAAACCATGGCCAGCATTTTCCACTTCGACTAATTCTACATCGAGACCCTTTTCCTTCGCCATCGTGTACAAGTGCGTAGACAAGTCGATCGGTACGACAGGGTCGGTATCACCATGCACCAACAGGATAGGTGGGCTATCAGCTTTCAAATATTGATCGGCGCTGACCAGTTTTGCTATTTCTTCGGTACTCATGCCATGGGATGGTTTGAACAGCATCGCACCTTTTGATTCGCTCCGGCCCGGAAATCTCTCAAGCCGCTTTTTCCAAAGTTCCGGAACGAGATAGGTGGTCGCACCATAGAAGGAGATTGCACCGATCACCGTGTGTTCGGTTGCAGGCCCAGCGTTCTCACCGGGCAGAAAGTCGCTGTCCGTTAATGCCGCGACCAGTGCTTTGGAACCCCCGGCAGAAGTCCCCCACGTGATGAACTTATGCGGGTCGATCCCATATCGGTCAGAATTTTTTGCCAGGAATCGCAATGCGTCTTTGCAGTCCTCGAATAGTTGATGGAATCCCAACTCTTCCCCTGCACCAAAGACTCGGTAGTCAATAGTTGCCACTGCAATCCCCGATTCCGTCAGTTCTTTTAATATCAAAGAACTCTTATTGTAGAGGGCGTTTTTCGTACCACCTGTGTTGCCGCCACCGTGGATATAGATGAAAAGTGGGGCTCGTTCGTACACCTTGGTTTTTGGGTAAATGAAATCCAGCCGGTTTCGCTGTTGTGTCGTGTTTTTTCGATATTCAACATCCAGTTCACCTTTGAGGCCGAGCTCTTGGAGAAGTGCATCTGTATTTTGGCTATTCGTTCCTGAGCGGCTTGCTAAACTCGGCCGTTGCTTCCTACCTCTTTGGGAAGCCTTTTGGACCAGGTCCTGTTTTTCAGTTTCTGAAAGCACGCCGTCACCATCCTGATCAGCCTGCGGATACCGTTGCATCACCCGCTGGCTCACAAAAGCCTCTTCCTCCTCTGAAAGCACCCCGTCGTTATTCCTATCAGCCTGAGGAAATGATCGAAGTATCTTTTCAGCAAATGTTTCTGCCCTAACAAAATACATGGCACAAGAAAGACACGACACTGCAAGAAACGCAACAAAAAAAAACTGCTTCTTCATCAGACACCCAACTACTTGCTAACTACTTGAAAAACGATACCGATGTATTGAACTGCTCGTAGACTATTTTGTTTCGAAGAAAAAATAATAAACAGAATAAGTCAAATTGAGTAAAACTGGGGATGGGGTTGTACTCTTCCACTACTCCAATCCAAACTAAAGAAACTGGATCGCTACTGTGCCAACACAATGCTGTTCCAACTTACAGGAAACACAACATGCTACCGCGTTTCGTTCTGCTACTTTCGATCTCAACACTTTTGATCTCCTCTTTGAGTTCAACTTCTTACGGTGAAGACTGGGCCCAATGGCGAGGTCCAAACCGTGATGCAAAATCAAACGAGACGGGACTCCTTGACACGTGGCCAGAGAACGGCCCACCACTTGCCTGGGAAGCAACAGGTCTTGGTGGAGGGTACTCGAGTATTGCTCTAGCCAACGGTCACATCTTCACAATGGGCGATCTTGATGATGGAAGTTATGTGATTGTTCTTAATGAAACAGACGGTTCGCCTATCTGGAAAACTCGCATTGGTGAAGCCGGTGGCCACAAACGGTACCCAGGCCCCCGTGGCACACCAACCATAGATAGGGGTGACGTTTTTGTTTTAAACCAGTTCGCAGACGTTGTTTGCCTCGATGCAGAGAGTGGTACCACAAAATGGTCGGTCAATCTTGTTGACCAATATGGTGGAAAGATGATGTCCGGATGGAAGTACAGTGAGTCTCCGCTTGTGGATGGTGATCGGGTGATCTGCACTCCAGGAGGTACTGACGGCACACTGCTCGCCTTAAGCAGAAAGACTGGAGAGAAACTCTGGCAGACAAAGGCCTGGACAGATCCCGCTGGCTATTCATCTGTGATCATCGCAACGATTGATGGCACTCGACAATACGTGCAACTCACCGGAAAGAGTGTCGCCGGCATCGACCCCGACTCTGGAACCGTTCTTTGGCAAGCAGACCGAGAAGGCAAGACAGCTGTTATCTCAACACCGATCGTTCAAGAGAACACCGTGTTCGTCACATCAGGCTATGGCATCGGGTGCAATGCTTTCCGAGTCACAAAAGATGGAACGAACTGGCAGGCAGAGCAGCTTTACGCTAACAAAGAAATCATGAATCATCATGGTGGAGTCGTGTTTCTTGATGGCCATATCTACGGATCAAGCGGCGGAACATTCCGCTGTCTTAATCTCAATAGTGGAGAACTTGCCTACGCTGGACGAAGTGCTGGAAAAGGTGCCACCGTGTATGCCGATGGTCATCTGTATTTGCGAAGTGAAGCTGGCCCAGTTGCTCTTATTAAGGCAACTCCAACAGACCTTGTCGAAACAGGTCGGTTTGACCAGCCAGACCGGAGTGAAGAAAAAGCATGGCCCCATCCGGTTATTGCCAACGGAAAGCTCTACCTCCGCGATCAGGACATCCTGCTCTGTTACGACGTGAAGAAGAATTAAGCCTCACTGCAAAGACTAGTTGGCTTTCCACAGGCTTACAGAATCAAACATGATTCTGTTTGGTGCATCCTCGAAGGTCTTGAAAGTCAATTCGCTCCGTCCTTCGAGAGAAACCTGCTCGTGCTTGATGAGTTGGCCTTTTCCGTTGACTTCAATCCAGAGTGCACCCTCCTGAAACTCGAGTGAAACGTCAAGCCATTCGTTCAATTTGACGTTCGGTGCTTTTCCCAGAAACTGTTTTCCACCATGCAGCTTTACGGCATAACCATTGTCTCGAAAAGTCACCGTATTAATGTGGTGGCCAATATCAAACTTTGGTCGGCCCGTTTTAAATTCTTTTCCTTCAAACTTCACCCGCATACGAACGACAAATTTTGGCGGCAGGTTATCGAGCCGAATAACAGGTGACAACCCAAGATGGTGATCACGCTTCAGCGCCTTCTGAGCCTCCGCCGCATCCTTGTAGTCCGGAGCCCCAATCAATAGGCCGTCGACAACTTCCCAGTTCTTGGTTCGTGTCTGCCACCATTTTTTGTTCAGGGGACCGTCAAACCCATCTGTATAGACAAGTTCACCAGACTGGAACAGATGCGAATCAATCGGGGGTGGATCAACAGCATGAAGATTCGAGGCAAGCACGACGAAAGATAATACTGCAAACAAAAACTTTTGGATCCCCATCACGACATACCCCTTTTTATCATTTGGACTGAAATGCCTTGCTTTGAACAACAGCATGCACGAACTCACTCACTGCGTAATCTTTTATTTTTGCAGACTGAACCACTTCCGCTGCAAAGTCTTCATCAGTAAAGCCGAATGGTCGGCCAAGAGCATACTCAATTAAATGCTCTGTAAAACCGCGAGCGAAATCATCCTGACGACTGACGACAATGTCTCGTAATTCAAAATAGTCAGCGAATGACGGGCCCTTGTATATCGCACCTGACGGATCAATATCCCATGTCTTTTTCTTGCCAACGCCACGACCTCGCTTGTCACGTGCCTGAAAGCTATCTGTTGTTCGCCACTTGCCCGCAGCATTAAAGTTTTCTAGGCCAAGCCCGATCGGATCGATTTTTCGGTGGCAACTTGCGCACTGGGCTTCTTCCTGATGCATACGCAGTCGTTCCCGGGTTGTGAGAATCTCTCCTTGCAGACGAGAAATCTGCGGCACGTTTGGTGGTGCTGGCGGTGGTGGATCATGGAGTAAATGACGCAGTACCCAGGCGCCTCGCTCAACCGGGCTACTTACCACGCCATCACTGCCCATCGCATGAATAGCAGCCATACCAAGCAGGCCACCCCGAGGAGAGCCTTCAGGAAGACTGACTTCTTGAAATTCGTCCCCTGTGACACCTTCTATACCGTAGTACGTTGCGAGCAGGCCATTGATAAAGATGGTGTCGCTCTTCAGCAATTGACTGATATGACCATTCTCACCACTACGAAAAAGGTGAGCGAATGATTGATAAACTTCTTCACGAGCAGCAGAGCGAGTACTTTCATCGAAGTCGCGATAGAGTCTGGTATCAAACTGAAAAAAATCGAGGCGTTCCATATCCAGCCATTGGTGCACAAAGCCTGCCACAAACTCGTTGGAACGTTCATCAGCGATCATACGATCGACCTGCTGGCGGAGCGTTTCAGGCTGACTGAGCTTCTGTTGTTTCGCTAATTCGAGTAATTCACGATCAGGAGGAGCACTCCAAAGGAAATACGCCAATCGCACGGCAAGCTCACGATCGGTGAGTTGTCGCCGGTCATCCGCGTCATTGGGTTCACTCAAGTAAAGAAATCCTGGTGAGGCTAGAATAATGCTCAGCGGCAATCGCGAAGCGTTTCTTTCTGATGGCCGTATCAAACGAATCACCAGCCTTGCGACGAAGGGCAAAGAGACCAGTGAGCCGATCAATGTATTCAGCTTCTGGTTCGACACCCCGAAAGGCCTCCAACGCGAACAGCTTAATCATTTTCTGAGCCCGCGAAGATTCATCTGGCTCGTCGGCTTCGGTGATCAACCAATTCTTCCTGCCAGATTCATTGGACGCATCCAGCGGCCCTTCCCACTCAACCCAGTCAATCCATAGAGCAGGTTTGAGGCCAATACCATTTTGCTTTTTCGCATCACGGTCTCGACTGATATCTGCCTTCACATCGCGTTTTTCACGGAGAGCAAATTTGCGAGGGCTATCCTTGGTGAGTTGGACTAGCAGTTCAATAATCTCTGGCTCGTCCGTTGAACCAGTAATCTGAAATGTTGCAAGGCGATCAAAATGTTCTTTATCAGGAACGGCACCTAGGTCCACAAAGTGTCGTTCAGCCGGAGTCCCTTCGACTGCACCAATTCGACATCGGAGTTTGTAGGTACCAGGCGGCAACGACTCAACAATATGGTCAGTTTTTTTCCAGCCAGATGGATGCTCTGGAGGCAGTGCGATGTACTCTTCCTTATTGACTTCGGAAATAGTCAGAAATGAACCCACCTGAGTCAGCGGATCATCAAGGTAACGCAGGTAGGCCGGACCTTTTTCTTCAAACTGACGGATGCGAAAATTAGCTTCCTGCATTCATCAACGATACCCTTCTGAGGCGTACCGGTATCCAGAAATGCTTTGCCCTTGTCGTACCCACCTTTGAAGTAGCCGTTGTACGTACCACCGACCTTTGCATTTGCGTGAATTCAACTTCACGACGCTGCTTCCATTGTTTCCTTGAAGTGCTGTGAGGGCCTTCCAGTTCCACCCAATCAATCCAGATGGCTGGTGGGTGGCCATAGCCGTTTTGAGCCTTGAGCTTGTTGTGCTCATCCCACTGCACCTTGAGGCTTCCGTTATTGGTCTGTTTCTCCTGAACGGCGAACTCTTTGGGTGTATTCGTTCCAACTTCGAGGGGGATTTCTATAACTTCTGGATTATCGATTGTTCCTGCAACCTGATGGCTGCTGATAGCCCGACCTTCCAAACCCCAGTCCCGACTCTCAATTTCACGCTGGGGATGACCAACTTGGATAAACCGGCGAGATGCGGGTGTTCCTTCAACCACACCAACACGAACCCGCATGACATAGTTGCCAGGAGGCATTTCCTTGGGCTTCACAATTACCCGTCCAGTCCCGTGCGTCAACTTTAAGTATGTGCCGCGATCACGATGCGGCAGACCGACGTAGTGTTTATGAAGAGCTAAACCTCTGCTTCGTGATGGATCGGCTGCCGCAGCTTTTTTCACATCACTAAACCCGAAGTCTCTTGGATTGGGAGTGCCCTCAAACCGGTCTGCAAACGTGTAAAACCGATTGGGGTGATCGATCAGCCGATCTGTTTTGCGAATCTCGGCAATGATTGCCTGGTTCTCAGGGCTCTTGGCTGCTTCATCAACACCTTTTTTCCACTGCTCGAACCGGGATTGCTGTTCTTCGATCCGCGTAATGACGTCTTCGTTCGCTGGATTAATTGTCTTCTCCGGCTCGACACGAACGATTTTGGATTCTGTCACCGCGGCCTCAGTGATCGGTCCTTCCGTTCCATCCAGTCGACCCAGATGGCGGGCGGAGTACCGTACCCGTTCTTCTGCTTGTGGCGGTCGAAATCCTCTCTGACAAGTTTTTCCGACTTGGGCTGGCGTTCTTGGATGCCGACTACTCGCGGCGTGCGTTTCCCGAATTCGATATTGACCTCAATGATCTCCGGGTTCTCAATGGTGCCGGATATCGGTTGCGTGCTGAGCAGTTTGGTGAAGCCGGGTGAGGTTCCATTGAGTTTTTGGGGATGACCGATCTCGACGAAATGGCGGGAAGGATCGGAGCCTTCGACCGCGCCGAGGCGAACCCTAAGCTTGTAGTTACCCGAGGGAACGTCTTTTGGATCGGGGTGAATGTCAAAGCGTTGAATCCCCCGTGAAAGTTGCAGGTAGGCACCCCGATCGTTGTGAGGAAGCTCGGCGTAGTGCTTCATATAGCTGTGATATCGCCGGTAGGGGCTGTATAAGGCGGCAACAGCATTGATTGGATCGCTTCCTCCATAGTCGCGAGGGTCGGGTGCTCCTTTCAGAAGACCAGCCTTTTTATACTTGAGGACAGGATCGGAATCATAATCAGGGTGCTGTTTGCGAAGGGCGGCCACAATGTCTTCGTTCTCTGGCGATTCAGCCGCCTTGTCGACCCCTTTTTTCCAGGGGAGCCATTTCTCATTGTAGGTGTCTTCCAGTCTCGTGATAATTTCCCGGTTTTTTCCATTGATGGTGTTCTCCGGCTCGACACGAGTGATTGCTGACTTCGTCACCGCTGATTCTGTGATAGGACCCTCGAGTTCAATCCAATCAACCCAAATAGCAGGCGGGGTGCCGTACCCGTTTTCCCGCTTGTAACTGTAAAATTCCGTTGAGAGCATCTTTTTACTACTCTCGGGCTGGCGTTCCTGAATGCCAAACTCACGTGGTGTGTTCGAGCCGATCACCAGAGTTGTTTCAATGATTTCAGGATTATCCTCCGTGCCAAGTACCTGAAGACCCACGAGTGGCTTGCCCGAGAAACGAGCAAGGACCCCGTTTACACGCTGCGGATGACCAATCTCGATAAAGTGACGAGAAGGATCAGACCCCTCAACGACACCTGCACGGATTCTCAACTTGTACTTTCCAGGTGGAACGTCTTTGGGTTCAGGCACAACATCGATACGCTGAATAGCCCAGGCAAGTTTCAGATACGTACCCCGATCACTGTTTGGAAAATCGAGATACTGCTTCATGTAGGCTTGAGTGCGGTCGTAGCCACCTTGGTATGAAAAGGAGGCTTTATTGCCATCTGTAAACCCAAACTTGGTTGCATCCGGAGCACCTTTGAGCAGGCCCGTGTTTTGATACAGTCGAACACTGTTCGTAACATCTTCGAGATTGTATTTCTCACGAAGTTCGGCGAGTACCTTCTTGTTCTCTGGCAAAAGAGCTGCCTTATCAACCTCCGCTTTCCAGAGGAGGTATCGCTGGTACGTCTCTTCCTGCTCAGCAATTTTTTTACGGCTCAGGACGTTGACTGTATTCTCTGGCTCAACCCGAAAAATTTTTGCCGGCTGCTGCCGGGTAGCCTGTCGCTCAAAGACTTCGTCTATCGCACTCCGTCCAAGCTTCAGGTACTGCTCGATCTGATCACTCGAGATGAACTGAGAGACACCTACGGTATCAAAGGTTCCTGAACCTCCATCAGCAGGCAGAGACGACACGTCGACCTTCAAACCAAGAAGTTGCTCGATCGTATTCTGATACTCTCGACGATTAAGTCGGCGCATGGTGATTCTGCCACCTGAGTCAGCCAAACTTCGTCGAGCCGAGACCATCGTCTGTGCGAGTTCATCAAGAAAATCTGCCTTTTCAATCCCACCTGGTTGACCGGAATCCTCCGGAGGCATTTCACCCGAGTTCAACACGTTCAAGACTTTTTGCCAGCGTTCCGCCTGCTCAATGGTGGCAATGGTGAATGGAAGTGCTTCCAAGTCAACGCCACCCTCCTGTGTTGCAGAGTCGTGACAGTCAAGGCAGTGCTTCTTGAAGAACGATTGATGTTCTTGCGGAAAGTGGACTTCGGCCGTTGCCGCATGGGATGAAGCACAGAGCCACAACACGGTCAGACAGACTGGGAATAAAAAACGGTTCATGATTGATTCTCAAGTTGTATGTACTGACGCTTCGTACGAGTGCTGGGAAGGGTTTCTACGAGGCCAACACGCCGCACCACGCCAAAGCGTTGCGATACTTACGATTGAAGCTCTTTCACAACGCCGGTGCTATCACCATGTTGATCGGTATTGATGCCCATCCCTTGAAGCATCGTCAGCCACACATTGCATAACGGCGTGTCTTCCTCAACAACAAGATGCTGGCCAAGTTTTAAATTGGCTCCACCACCAGTGAGAACTGTTGGGCAGTTAGTAAGGTAATGGATGGAACTAATATTTGAACCAAAAGCCACGGCAGTGTGGTCGAAGAGACTCGACCCGTCATTTTCTTTCGTCGCCTTCAACTTATCAATCAGCCTCGCGAGAAGCTCGCTATGCGTTTTGTCTCGCAACTTGGATGCGTCCATTCGCTCGCCAATTGAGTAATGACTGACATTATGCGAACTGGGTTTTACGTCGAGACTCTGCAGCAGGCTCTGACCAGGCATACGGTAGGTCAGTGATCGAGTGGTGTCAGTCTGCAGCGCTGCAACAATGAGGTCTTGCATAATCTCAATTTCAGCTTTCCCCTTCAGGCCGGGTTCCGGCTCACCAAGAGGGGCTTTCGCTTTCGGGACATCGAGCCAGGCTTCGTCTTTACTCAGACGCGTCTCGATATCACGGATGCCTTGAAAATATTCATCAAGCTTTTCTGAATCTTCGCGCGAGAGACCGTGTTGCACTCGTTTCGCTTCACTCACCACAGCATCAAGAACACTGCGTTTCTCAGCGATAGCTGCCTGACGTTGTTCAAGAGGCATGTCATCAGCTGAAAACAACTTGTGAAAAACCTGAACAGGATCGTTACTTCCAGCCTTGGGCTTTCCCCGGACATCCCATGCCAATGACAGTCCGGGCCCGTGACCTTCGAGGGCGGAGCTATTTAATTGAACTGACGAGAATCGAGTGTCTTGCCCAAGATGCTGCGCGACAACCTGATCGGCAGAGATGCTGTTGGCCATGTTCTGGCCAGCGACTGAGTAGCGATTGGCACCAGTGAGCCAGAAGGTGCTGCCCCAGTGGGCTTCATTGGAAAACTGATTCGAACATCCTTGCACAACAGCGATGTCAGACTTATGACGAGCAAGCGGGGAGAGACCTTCAGAGAGTTCATAGTCTGTACCAGTCTTGGCCACGTCCGGAAACCAGGTTTCCTTGGTGACACCAAAGCCCATACTCAGAAAAACGCAGCGTTTCGACGGACCACCCGCGCTCGTTGCGGCAGCCTGTGCAAAACGGCGGAACCCGAATGATTCAAGAGCTGGGAGTGCAATGAGCGAGCCCGCTCCGTGTAACACCTGACGTCGACTCAAGTACATAGAAGACTCTCTATCCTAAAAATTGATCCATCTCACTAAATTAAATATAGGACGCTCAGAGTATGAATGTCCACGAACAGTACCCTCTTAGATGACGAATGAAAAACTTTGAAAAGGATATTCCCCTACTCTCTCATGCTATTTACTTAATTTCTCATACAAATTCTCAGGGAACATAACCCACGGCAGGCAGAAAAATTCTGAAAGAAACTTGAATTATTTCACATAGTGGACTGGCAGAGTCGGTTGCCGGATCGCAGTAAAATGAACATCATCGACGAAGTACCCACCCAATTCGATGGGAACCGCACGATACTTAGCGCTCGCAGCAACAACGATGAGTGCAACGGTTGCTTCAGATTCTAGAAGGCAGGATGCCGTAATCGTTGTCGGCTCATCTCCGGGCGTGATCTTGATCTCCTTTTTGCTAAATCCGACCCCTTCCTCTCTGATTACCTGAGGCCATCCTTCACCAATTGCCTCCGGTTTTGTATTGAAAAGGTAGATACGACAACTTCCTGCGAGTTTCGGTAATTCGTCATCAGTAGGAACTGCCTCTCGGTGGAAGCGGGCTGTGAGGTTGAGCGTAACCTGCGAACTGGAATCTGCTGTATTCCACTGCTGTCGAAGAATCGACAGATCCACTAACTGAAACACAGAACAGTTCGAGGCAAGGTCGTCGGGATCACCATTTACATTTCCTGTTTTTAGAAAACGCAACATTCGGCTTCCCTCACTTCCTTCAATCACCTCGGCAGGATTCCCACCCCATGTGCCAAAGTGAGACGGAAAGCCACCTTCAACCGGACCTGACATCGTCTCAAAATCACCATTCACAATATGAAGTGTTCTCACCTGAGATTGCGGAGAATTCACGGCCCAGACTACTCCTGCACCAAGCAGACCAACGATCACACCCACCACCATCGCAGCCGCGATTTGCTGGAACGCCATTCGACGCATTGCAGGCCTTGTTGTTGGCCCACGTGCCGCCACTTCTCTTTCTGCGTCGAGAATGGAAACAATCGACTCATCACGTAGGTAACTGACCAAAGCCTGCTCATCAACCAACATTCTGGACATGATCGTTCGAGCTTCCGGACGCTCCCGCAGCAACTCGTTCAGCTCGGTTCGCGCGGCCTTATTGCTGTCATCTCGGACTTGCTGAAGCAAGGCGAGAAGGTGTTCTTCTATCATGGATTGGTCCTTATCTCGCGTTCAATGCATGCACTGAGTTGTTGCCGAATCCGCAGCAATGACATCTTTACTGCGCTGAGGCTTCGTCCCGATGCTCTGGCGATTTCTCGCAAACTCTGGCTCACGGTGTAGTGGTCGTGGAGCAAACCCCTCTGCCTTTGATCGAGTTTTTTCATACACTTCGCCAGCGCCTCGCGCCGGTTGTCGAATGCGGTTGCAGCCTCCTCAATTTCATCCGCCATTGCCTTGATCACGTCTTCATCGAAAACCAGGCGATCACGTTTCTGGTCCCGGTAATGCGACAGAATGGTAAATCTTGCAACAGTGAATGCCCACGGCAAAAATTCGGTATCCGGATTCCAGTCCGCTGCCTTTTGCCACAACTTTACGCACGTTGCCTGCAGCACCTCGCGGGCATCGTCACGATTGGCCAGGTTTGCATGACAAAACGCCTCGAGAGCAGCCTGATGACGTGTCAAAGCCTCAATAAAGCGGGTGTCGTCCTGAGATGGCGTCATGAATACTCTGCTTTTTCGCAACGCAAATAGTGGAGTGAACTTTTTGTTGTCGTTTAGCCTACTTGGAGAGACGTCCCCTCTGTCTGTATTGTTTATTCCGCGAGAGCACCTGGCGGTCACAATTTTTATACGTTTTTGAGAAAAACACTTATTTCCCAGTCGCTCTTTGGCATAAACCTACAAAACATAAAAAAGGCGTCAGCCACTTCCAACAAGCTCTTTTGGCACGTTGTTTTTTGTATCCTGCAATGTTTCCCCTGCTTCTTCATTGAATCGGATGCAGCCTCGAAGAGTGAGCTCAGCAAGCGAACACAATTCTTGCATGGAAACGGTTCCTGACAATCTCTGGCTTGGTCGCATCCATAACGTCAATCGCTGCCCAAAAAGACTTGCAAGGATTGCGAGTTCGGTTCCGTCTCGTGGTGGAGGTGCGACTGAAAAATTGACAATCTTAAAATCGCCGACATCAATGCTTTCTTGTTCACCAGCAAGAGAGTGGGCAAACCTTCTTCTCGGATCACCCAGATAGCTAAACACAAATGTTCCCGGCTTCATTGCTCGGACAAACCATCTCCGGAAAGGATTTGGAACCCTTTGAAGTATTGCAAGAGCGTCATGGAAACAGCCGGCCAAACCATATTTCACAACCGCTCGTGAGTCATTAACTATCTTCGGTAGAAGATCTTTCCAACATCGGCATTCCGATATCTTTCGTCTGTAAAACGCATACCCAATGCCATTCGAAGCCGGCATGCGATGAGTCAGCCGAGGTCGCATATTTACTGGCTGCACCATACCGACCCATGACTTTCCTGACTGGCCAGAAGCATGACAAAAGTTCCCAATGACACCCGTGAGTAAAGCCATCAATAATTCGTTGAGACTCGCTCCTTGCTTCTCTGCATAGCGACGCAGCTGGATTGTTTCTTCTCTTGTCAATTGAATTGATGGCAACTCAGTTTTGCTTGTGGCATCAAAACCGACACCATCGCAGGGTATTGCAATTGCCCGATCAAGAAAAAACCATCTCGCTTCACCAAGAAAAAATCGCATTGCATCTAGCCAACTAACACCCTCAACAACAGGACGCTCGAGCACACCCCTGGAATCCAATAGTGTTGCAGCACCGACTTGTTTTCGCTTCGGAACGTTTTTATAGCCATTACTACCAGAACATTCTTTGGCATATTCCTTAAAAACATCACCACAGAATTCCATTGCGCCAATGCCATCACAGGATGCATGATGGAAGGTCATATGAATCTCGTAATGACCATCAGACAGAGTGATTAGTTGAACTTTCAGGGGTTCGACACAACCAGACGTCGCTCCCATTTTCTCTGTATCGATCTGACAACATTCCACCTGCTGGACAACGACGCGACGACCCGAGGGCACCCACTTTTTCCCCTCAAGCCGACATGTCAGAAGAGGATGGTGCTTCAGTGCCTCGTCGAGGGAACGTTGTAAGTGTGCCTGATTTACACTTCCTTCACATGACCATATCGCGGTGAATTCCATTGGAAAACCAATGCAATCGTCGTCAACCATGTACTGCTCAAATGGCGTAAGAGACCACATTACAAAGGCCCCCGGACGTTTCCTTGAGAAACATAGACTTTGCGAACACAGGAATCAGAAAGACGCAACTCACTTACCTTGAGTACTTCACGAAGATCGCGGCCAATCCATGGAAGTAGTGAAAGCCAGCGAAGGCGTCCCCATCGTGATCGATGACGATCAATAAATGCCCATTCACCAACAAACTCCCAGCCTTTTTTCCACGCCAGAAGCTCTCGCCCACTTCGCACTCCCCACCGGAGCTTTGCACGCGTTTTGTTTACTGCACCAACCTGTGACTCACGCCCCACGTAACGCGGTGATATTGATTGAAAAAGAACATGAGCGTTTTGAAACCTCTGTGAAAGCTGAAGAAAAAGCTCTCGCACCTGAGCCTCCTCACAGTAACAAAACAGCCCTTCAGCTATGACCATGACTGGGGCGTTTCCTGGAACATCAATCGAGTCCAGCCACTCAAAGTCGAAAGCTGAACAAGCCAGGTGCGTCACTCGATCAGTTGACGGTAAAACCAGATCACGAATCGAAATGACGTCTGGAAAATCAAGATCGACCCAGCGAATCAATCCGTTATCTACTCGCTGAAAACGCGCATCCAGTCCCGCTCCGAGGTTGAAGATGGTTGCCTGAGGATTATCTTGAATGAATTGCTTCACGCGTTCATCAAAAATTTCAGAGCGAATGACACAGTCGAGATAGACATACTTGGCTTCGTCAAAGCACGAAAAGTCATAGTCAATTCCACCGATAATACGAACCGCGTCCTCATCACGAATGATTGCATCTTCTCGATGTGTTTCGCACGCACGATAATAGAGTGGAATGAGGAGTGTCTCTTGCACATCTCCCAAATCTGGCTGTATCTGGTTTACCGCAGTAGTATCAACCATGTTTCACCTTCTACGCTCGTCTCGCATAGACCATTGGTTCAGCCGGTGACGCCGGACTTGCTTCAGTCACAATTTCAAAGCCGTGCCCTCGAAGAAGAGATTCTACTTTTTCAAGTTGCTCCTTGCCTCGATGCACTTCAACTGTCACCTGCTGAATCCGTGGCCAGTGCTCATCGGCAATACCCGCAAGAATCCCATCCTCAATACCCTCAGCATCAACTTTCAACAGGTCGACTTGACCAAGCCCCTGCTCTTCAATGACATCTGAGACGCTCAAGAGTGGACAGGAAACGGAAACACGTTCCGCATAAGCATTCATAACTCGGCGAGCAATTCTCTTCTGCAAAAACTGTGGGAGCAGACGAAATGCTGTCGCAATCAACCAATTCGACGAAGTCGCGAGAGCATTGACCGTAAACTCTTCATTGCGTTGAAGTTGCTCGATTGAATCGTCTGGCTCAAACGTTGAGCTCACAGTGAACTTCGGCATGAAGTAAAGCGTTGCTTCACCACGCTTCTCAGCAATCCCTGCATTAAATAGCTTGACTTCATCAAGTTCAAAACGTTTCACGTTTTTCTCAAGGATACGGAATGTCTCGGGTGCCGGCTCAAAGCAATAGACCTTTGCCCTGGCACCCTTCTGCTTTGCAAATAAAGCAAAGAGGCCAATGTTAGCCCCGATATCAATGACCGTATCCCCATCACTGATTTTGATGCCATGCCTTGCATAGACTTTGTCATCAAATATTTCTTTGTAGATGATGTCTGTTTCACCAGGATTCATGCAGTCGACGACGACGCCGTCTGCGAGTGTATGTTCTGTAGCTGCAACCATTTCTTCCATCAATTCCTTCAGTGTATTTTCATACTACGGCTTGCCCGATGGCGCCGCCTCTTTCAATAGCTAAAGAGTGAAGCACGTAACCCATTACTCCAGCACCAAAGCCAATACCCAAAACTGCCGTCCAAAAACTTACTGATGCGTCTGGCATAAACTGATTGACGCCAAATGTGATCCCTAGAGCAATCAAGAAAGCAGGGAGCCCCACCGTGAACCCGTTGATCCACGCCTGACCTGCCCATTCCGTTCCTTCAACAAGAGCGGGCTCGACTACTCCAGCACGTCTTTCTTTAACTGCATTGAACCATCCAAAGAACGTTGTCAGTGTGCAAAGCAGAAAACTCATCGGCAGGACGACAGACGCCACAGAATGGGCCCCTGTCAAAGGAATGAGATCCATTCCCTTAAACACCCAGAAGGGTATCGTTGCATTCACTACGAGATTGATACAAAAATCACGCGGTCCTGCTACCCGCCAAGCAAACTCCTTGACTGTCATTGGTTTTTTCTTCAACTGGCCCTGACTTTCTACTTCCATATTGTCATTTCCTTTGCTGATCTAATCAGACATGGACGGCTGCGCCACCATCAACAGTAAGAACTTCACCCTGCACCATATCTGCCATTGGGCTTGCTAGAAAAGCCACAGCGTCGGCTACATCATCAGCAGTGAGATCACGACCTCCAGTCATTGTTTTTGCTTGTCGTTCAGCAAACATTCGTTCAGCGTCAGGAAAACGCTTCGTAGAATCTGTCTCAACCAGTCCGCTTTTCACAACGTTTACATTGACGCCTCGATCACCGATCTCCAAGGCAAGGTGCCTGGCTATGCTTTCCACTGCAGCTTTACTTGTGCCAACAAGCCCATAGCTGGGGAGTGCGATCTGCGAACCATGGCTGGAAAGTGCTATAACTTTTGCCCGATCCTTTGATCGCTCAAGAAGTGGCATTGCCGCTTTGACGAGGTGTACAATCGCCATGACATTGAGATTCATCGTTGCTTCAAAATGACGTGAGTTTGATTCCAAAAGAGGCCTGAAACCTCCACTGGCTGCATTACTTACTATGACATCAAGCCGACCAACTTCTTCACGAATGAAGTCCACCATTGACTGAATATCTTCTTCTTCTGAAACATCGGCTTTCACAATCCACGCTCTTCTCCCACGAGCACAGATTTCCAAAGCGGTATCCTCTGCAGCCGATCGTGACGTGACATAATTTGTCACGACATCAGCACCTGCCTCGGCAAGCCGTATCGCACAGGCGCGACCAATGCCTCGTGAACTTCCAGTAACAAGGGCAACACGCCCTTCAAGATTTAACATGTTTCGCTCCATTTCAAGGCTGGGTCGCGGCCTGTCGCGTATGTCACTGGGACCACCCCAGTTTGCTCAGCCGCGTGCCGCTGAAAGTGAAAAATTCGTTCTTCTCTCGCTGAAATCAATCCACCTTTAGGATGTGACACAGATTGCAAGCCAGCCTGTACACCCTCAAGAACTTGATTATCTTCTTCGAGCGCCTTCATAAAAAAACGTCGGCCCCAATTTTTAAGTAGCTCAGAGGTTGCCCAAGCCACTGGATTTCTTTTCTCACCACGAAGGAAAAAGAACTGCCAGTAATTCATTGATTGAACAGGGGTGATCGGAAGTATTGTCTGTATCCAATTAAACAATCCCATTCGAGCAATGACGCAATTTGGATAGATGATGATGTGCCGATATTCGGGATGTGGATTAACCTTCAAAAGGCGGCTTATCGTGGCAACACCTCCCCGAAGATGACTATGCTCCGATTCGTTGCGTTCAGTGTATCCAGACCAACTGTCATGCAGATCGTGGAAACAAACATCAGCAGATGGAAACGTACGGAATGTATTTTTATGGACTTCTTCGAGGTGGTAACTCTCGAGAATATTTTCGACGAGACCCTTCCAATTCGCTTTTACTATCTGTGGAGCAACAAGAAATCGCTGCCATTGACCACCAAACAGATCCCTGATGTAGTCGTAGTGCGTTCCTAGGAATTCACGTAGCGATTGGCCGGCATTACATAGTGAGACAAAAACAAGCTTGCCTACAACTTGCACACGTCCGGAAAAATACAGGCGGTCACTTCTACTCTGAGAAGGTGTTGCTGCCATTCGGATACTTCGACGAGCTCCATCGATTTCATACGTTTTCCCAAACAGATCAAATCGATAGCACTCTTTCCCCTGCGAAAGATCATCTATATTTCCGACACAGTGCCACGCTGGCATCATGAGCTTTTGTACTTCGCGCTCCAGCAAGCCCGGATCAGAATAATGCACCGGGGCCAAAATGTGTGGTAGGTGGGTGTCACTCTGAAACATGGCACCCTCCTTCACAGGAAGATAAAAGAACCGGCGTCTCGTCATATTCTCGAACACCTGATCCCGGCTGTCTCATTTGCTGTGAAACAAATTGCTGAAAATGAAAAATGCGTTCCTCTCGAGCTGAAATCAGACCGCCACTTGGCCGCTCCTCTGCTGCCATCCCAGCCTGAACTCCAGGCATCACAACGCCATCTTCACGCATCGCCTCTTTAAAGAACCTTCGTCCGTGCCTCCCAATAATCGCTGCAGCAGAACGAGCCCATGGCGTACGAGAATGTCCACGCAACTGGAATATCTGCCAGTAGTTAACAGATTTCCCTGGAGCAACTGGGAGTATTGTCTGCACCCAATTAAAGAGTGTCATACGGGACGCAGCAAGATTCGGATAACAGAATATGTGGTGATACTCAGGCTCTGCCTTGACGCCCATTAGGCGAGCAAAGAAATCAGCCTGTAGTTGAACACGGCTGTTCTCCTCAAGTGACTTTTCGGTATACGTTGTAACGCGATCAAAAAGCTCATGATGACAGGCTTCGGCAGGGGCAAATTTCTTGAACGTATTCTTGTGTACCTCTTCGAGGTGATAGCCCTCAAGAACATTCTCTGCAAGCACTTTCCAGTTGGCGTCTACTTCTTGCGCAACAGTTAATAAAGGAGCCCAACGATCTGAAAAAAGATCTTCGAGATAAGAACGTTGTCCGCCAAGCTGCTCATCTAAAGAAGTGGGCTTCGTCGCAAGGGAAACAAACACTAACTGCCCTACCAACTCAACGTGGTATCGGCGGAGCCCGAGTACCCCCGGTGCGAGCGGACGAAAACTCTTGGCATCGGGGATTCGTTTCGTATCACCCTCTCTGTCGTACTCCCAACCATGATACTGGCACTTCAGGAGTGGCATTGTGCCATCTGATTTTCCTGTGAGCAGGCAGTGTCGATGCGAACAAACATTGAGATAACACCTGATCTCACCCTCAGTTCGCCACAAAATGAGTGGGTGCCCAAGAAGCTGAAGCGTTTTGAATGAGCCTTCTTTGGTCACATCGTTTGTCTGGGCAACGCAATGCCAGGCATCCTGAAAAAGAGATGTACTCTCCCGACTAAAGTAATCATCTGACGTATATGCTTCAGCCGGAAGCATCTGAGGCAAATGGGTTTTTGATGCAAATGTCATGACGCAACAACCCCCGTGCCTTCAAGTACAAGCGCTTCAAAACCTTCTGCTGAAAGAATGGTCTCTCCCTCAGAATTCATTAAGATAAAATCAAATGTCGCTTTGTCTTCAACGCGACCTGTTTTGATAATCCGCTGCAGACATACCTCTCCGGGCGATGGCTGTTTCAAAAATCGCAGCCGTCGAATACCGCTTGGGATTGCAACAACGTTAGGTGAGTCAATCCATTCAAGCAGTCCGCACCCAAAGAAGCATGCATCTAGTACCGCAGGCGAAAGAATCCAACCCCGGTGATTCCGATCGCCAGCGACTTCTGATACCTGGCCAGCCACAATACGCATCCAGCCGACGCCATCAATTCTTCTGGCTCCAGTTAATCGACGGAACAATGGGCCGTGATAGATCACCTCTTCACGCTCTGCTGGATATTCAACGTCACTCCAATCTGTTGGCGGCCTTTCGTTACTCACCGCACTGTTCTCTATTTGTTGAGTATCACTACAAACAACCTGTCCCCTGACATGCAGCCGGTCTCGTTGCAGGACGGCACCCTTCCTGTTTCGGAAATCACTGAGCACCTGCGCACTTAGTTCACCGGCACGTTTTGTTACAGATGTACGAACAGCCTGCGGTTGGTCATGAACAAACTTCAGGCCTGAAACAATTTCAACATTGTCAAACCCGTAGAACTGCCCAGCGCCTTCACAGAGGCAGGCAGCCTCAGCGAGCATCTCGAGTGAAATCACAAAGGGTAGTAGCGGACGATCACGAAAACGGTGACCAACAAGAAACGGTTCTCTTGTAGGATCGAAAACAGTATGGACTGATGCTTCCTGCCCAGTCACGAGATGATCTACAGAGTCAATAAGCGGATAGACTTCGGCCTCATTCTGCAGCTGTCCAGCAATTACAGAATGATCTTTAGACTCGATGGCGTCTGCTCCAGCAAAGAGCGAGTCAAGCCATCGCTGGTAGGTACCGTCTGTGAATACAACCTGTGCATCAGGAAGCCCTGCCGTTAATTCTTGCTCGAGATGACGCAAGCCTTGATCGACTGACATCAGCGGCAATTTCATGATCTGGCGAGAAGCAAAACTGGATGCTCGCATCATCATCCCCACCTCATCCCACGGATGCCAGTGCACACCAACGGTTCGCAATTTCGGATGGATCGCCCGCCACCAGGCCATCAACCCACACTGCATACTCGATGCCATGGCGTAGTCAGCGTTTCCATTCGTACCAAAGCAGCCCGCAATTGAACCGGAGGCGATGAAAAACTTTAAAGGATCAACACGTGTTGCCTTCAGAAGGGCATAGCTTGCATCGAGCTTCGCTTCGACAGTTCTTTCCAGTGCAGTTCTCGATTTCTGCTCAAAACGTGAACGGTCGAACGTCCCAGCCCCCTGAATAATGCCTTCAATAGGACCGTCAGTTGCACGAATCTCTTCGAGAACCTTTTGAATACCGTGTGAATCAGATGCGTTGCAGCAATGATAGGCCACTGAAAGCCCGGCCTGCTTGAATCGACGAAGCGTTTCTTCAATTTCGATACTTCGTTCAATGGGCTCCCAACATTTTGCTGGAGACTGTCTATTGGATAACGCCTGCTTTGTAATTGTTTTTTTAAGCGACTCTTTCTGGTCCAGTGTCCATGCATTCTCTTGCAAAAGATCCTTACGGAGAGGTGTTGTTCCGACAAGATGCATGCGAACACCAAAACGTTCCGCAATATGAAACGCCTGCCTCGACGTAATTCCTCGTCCCCCACCAATGGCGACCCATGCAGCCCCACGTTGTGGACCTGATATCGCTGGCCGGGCAGAAACTTTTTCAGCTTCAATCGTGAGCACTCGGCGTTTACCAAATACATCGAAACCAACATCAGCTACCTGCGGATCACCGGCTTCCTCCAGAAAGACACGAACTGCTTCCGCTGGGGGCATTGCCGGGGCAGTATCAACGACAGCAACTCTCAAACCTGCCCAATTCTTGGATGCCGCTTCAATACGAATTGATCGCAACAGCCCAGCAACAGCAAATCCTTCGGGCATTCTTGGACACTCACTTGTACCAAAGTCACCCCCAAGAGATACCCAGGCTGCAGCCGAGCAGGATGTCTGTTTTTTTGCATGGCATGTGAACCATCTTTGTGCAAGCAGGAATGTCTTCACCACTCCCTGTTGCCGCCTGTCAACCCAGTCGCTTCGGCGACGAATATCACCAGCCGCATATTCACGACCTGTGAGGAGGAGAAGATCTTTCGCTCGACCTTCTTCCAGAAGTGAATCGAGCCGAGACAGAATCTGATCTTCATCGGATTGCGTCGACAACTGATCAACCTGTACACCCGCCGCTTTGAGAGAACGAACAACGGCGTCAGCATCTTCACACTCTCCAACAACAAGGACTGGGCCAGACAAGGAATGTGTGCCCGCAGATACCCGAGTCGCGTCGCTCATGCGCAGAACATGCCTGCGGACCGAAGGCGACTCGCTTTCTTCAGACGCCGGTGAATCCGGTTTCGCAATAGGCTTTGAACGAGTCGAAATCGGATTCGCTGCAGGAGGACTCTCAGGTAGCCATAACGGATCTGGATGTCGTAATTTGAAGTATCTCCAATCGGTGATAACTACTTCTGGCTCAGGGCAGCCAGCCTGCATTTCTCGAAGCAGGTGCTCTACCCCTTCCGCGGGCGGCATAAACCGAAGTTTAAGAAGGGATTTAGAAAATTTTGACTCGGGACGCACTGCCATGCCAACTTCATCCCATGAGTGCCAGGCAATAACAACAGATGCAACTTCTGGACGTTGCTCCCGATACCAGCGGACAAGTTTGGCAACTCCCTCGTTCGCCATGCAGTAATCGGTTTGTCCAACCGCACCAAAGCGACCACTAATTGATCCGAACACAACAAAGTTACGCAAGGCGTCTGACTTTGTCAGATCCATAAGATTTAAGGCCCCATCAAGCTTTGCCCTGACAGTCCTGTGCACGAGTTCCGGCTTCTTTTTGGAAAAACGTGACGCCTTTTCAAAACCGGCCCCATGAATCACACCGACAATTGGCCCTGACTTTTTCCGGATTTGCCCCAAGAGGTCCGATAATGCCTCGCGATTTCCCACGTCACATGCATGGTATATCGCTTCGATGCCTTCTGATTTTAAAGATTCTAGCGTCGCATTGATTTCAATTGCTTTCTCAACACGCCCCCACGCATCGGCAGGCAACTCCTTTTTGGCTAACGCCTCCCGCATCACACCTTCACGAAGTTTCCTGAGACCAGCAGCGTCAAGATTTTTCCACTCATCGTGAACAGTGGGCACCGGACTTGAACCAATAAGATGAAGCACCGTGTTTGGAAATCGACCAATGCCTCGTGCAACCTGAGCAGTCACCCCTCTCGCGCCTCCTGTGATAACCCAGCACCCACTTACTTCAGCAGGTGGCAAGTCTTCAACAAGCGGATTGTTAACAGGGCGCACGGCAAAACGCTGACCACTCCGATAAATAATCTCGGGGTTTTCTGTTGCACTACAGGCCTCGTCGACCAAAGCCTCAGCAACCGCGTCGTAATCATCAATCTTCTCAAAATCAACCACAACCGCATGAAAACCATTTTGACGCTGATCCCGTGACTCTGTGTGGACTCCTTTTACGAGCCCAGCTAAGCCACCCACCGCCGGGTGACTGACACCGTCTTCAAGGCCACCAGGGGTACCCAATTGTGTCGCAACAACAAGCGTAGCGCCAGGGAGCGATTGAGATTTCTCCTGACGGGTAAACCATTGTTGAATGAGTTCATATCTTGCAACCAGTACATCTCTGTTCTGGCTCCACTGATGCTCTCCATCAGTAAGTCGCTCATCGTCAAATGCATCAAGCATGAATAAATGCGATACATCAAGGGTCTCATCTCTCAACAGAGCAGACACTTCGTCCAACGCAGAATCCGCCGCTCGTACGACATGATGACCTTGCTTCTGCAAAAGATGAGCGACGGCGGCAGCAGCCTCACTTTGCCCAACAACAATGGCCCCACCATAAAGCGACCGATTCTTTTGCTCTCTTGGCCACGGAACCAAATGAACTGAGAATCGCGTGCAAATTCGATCTGATGTATCTACAGGCGACTGGTCATTTATTGACGTCCCTCGCTTGGAGTAATCCTCAGCGGTGACAACGGCATTCCTGTTCCCCCTATTTCCTGACTCATGAGAACACGTCCCAGCATTGTCTTCTATGACATTTCTCTGTGTCTTAAAGAACTCTCGGCAGTCAATTTCTTGAAAATCAACCTGCTGGTTTTCTGGACATCGGCACGCACATAATACGCGACGAACTTCTGGATCAAACACAACACTCAGCTGATTATCAACTCGACGGACTGTATTCATGGTCGAGTGCTTGACTTCTGCCTGACGGACGACGTCGTAGCGATCACGCAACATCATTGAAAATGCTTCTG
>CBDFMH010000003.1:0-181624 GCA_965249545.1 Pirellulales bacterium | reverse complement strand
AACTTTTACGTTCATCTTTTTCAGTTAACGTATCGATCAGATAAGAAACAGTTTGTGGAAAATGCCCATCGCCCAGAACGACAATCGCATTCCGTCGAACCTCAGCATGAGAATCCTTTAGTAATGAAACGAGTGCTTGGTAATTGACCGCTTTCTTTCGAGACAATTGGCCCAAACCCCAAATTGCATGAATTCTTGCCAGGACGTCACGACTGGTATCAGTGCTTACCTCAAGCAGTGATTTCAACGCCCCACGATCAGCAAGAGTAAACTGCGCTCGCTGCCGAACACGTCGATCGTCATGTTCAAGGAGGTTGATAAGTTCGATGGTCGAAAGTTTCTCAAGGCCAACCTGCAACAGTTCAGCAATCTCTGTAGCTGCCTCTTGGGATGATGACGTAACCCGAATAATTCTGCCTTTACCTGTACCGTTCCAGCCACTTATCCAGTCAGATATATACATACTCCCGTCAAATCCAAAGTCCACATCTGTTGCAAGAACACCCTTGATGAACCACTCGCTGTCTTGTAACGCGAATCCTGCACCGTATTTCTCAACTGCAAAAGACCGTATCCCGCTCAGTGCTGGTGTTCCATAAAAATCGGCCAGAAAGAAATGATTATTGTATTGGGCCGGCAGTCCTGTACCCGGGTAGGCGACAAACCCGGACGGACCATCAGCCAAATTTGCAACAGGCGGAAGAATAGAAGCCGGCTGCACAGCGGCAGTCTTTTCATCACACCTGTAGGGCAACCAGATTCGCTCTCTATTCCATGGCCCCCGATCATCCAGGTATTGATAATACATTCGCCAGCCCGAATCTGATTCGGGAAGTACGTAGACAAGCCTTGCAAGATCACCGGAATCAGAATTATTGTCTCCCGTAAAAAGATTCCCATAGTCGTCAAAAGCAAGTTCCTGTGGATTACGAAGGCCATAAGCAAACTCTTCGAGGCCTGAACCATCTCGCTCGCATCGAAACACAGCACCACAGTATGGACGGTGTAAACGATTCCCTTCCGGCGTAATCACGTTGTAACCACGGTCTCCAATACTGAAATAAACACGTCCGTCGGGGCCAAGCGTGAGCCCGTGCATGTCGTGACCACGAAATGCAACCCGGACACCATATCCACTGTGCAATGTTTTCTTGACGTCAGCAATTCCATTGCCATCAGTGTCTTTCAACAACCACAAATTCGGAATGCATGTGTAGTAGACATCTCCATTAATTGCCAAGACGCCTGCACCTGTCCCGTCTTCAATCTCATTAAATCCGTCGGCAAAAGTAACTACCTTGTCGGCGACCGTATCCTGATCCGTATCAATAAGCAATCGCACACGATCTTCAAATTTAGAATAGTCATGCACTTTTTCACCAAGATGCTTACGAAACATTGCCAGCCGATCGGCAACACTCTGCGCTGCAAGATCATCTTCAAGCCATACAAGATGTTTTCGATTATCTTCGACACCTTTGCCTTGGCGAAATGTTTCACAAACAAACACTTGCCCCATTTCGTCAATTGAGAAAGCAACAGGGTTCGCAACCAGTGACTCATCCGCAAAGACGTCCACATGCATACCTGGAGGCAACTGAACGAGTTCTGCGTTTACCTTCTCATTGCCTGACTCAATGGATTCGATAGCTTGCGATTCGAAGCAGAGTAAAAGAATGAAAACGAGCACCAAGGGAATCAAGGAGGACTGAAAATTTGAACGATATTTCATCTCAATACTGCTTATGTCGAGTGACAGATTAGAGTTAGACCATAAAAACACGACGTTAGAAGTTTACCAATAGAGCTTCTGATAAAAGAGATACCATGTCCTAAAACTAACTGTTTTCCATCCAGTTTCTTTCCACAAAACTGTACTTTGGTCCAACAATAAGCACCCGCTTTCGCAAAGCAAGCGTGCCCGTTCCGCTAAGACATTAGTTCCGACACTTTTATTGCTTTTTCTGCATCGCGCATACCGAAGCACCAGAACAAGGCCGGGTGTACAAAGAAATCAAGAATAGTCGAACTGATCAGGCCACCAAGAATGACTGTTGCCACTGGATAGAGAATTTCCTTCCCTGGTTCACCTGCAGCCAAAACAAGTGGCACCAACGCGATACCCGCAGTGAGCGTCGTCATCAGCATTGGTGCGACCCGTTCTTTCCCTGCTCGCTCTATCATTTCCGGAGTAAACTCTTCTCCTTCATGGCGAACCAGATGGAGATAATGAGCTATCAGAAGGATTCCGTTCCTTGAAGCAATTCCACAGAGTGATACGAAACCGACCATACTGGCAATAGTCAATGACTGATTCGTCAGAACAATCGCCCCAACAGCCCCAATAGCTGCCATGGGTAATGAAGCAAGTACCTGTAGTGAGAGGTTTACAGAGTGAAATAATGTATAGAGGAGTACAAACATTCCACCCAGTGACACCAAGCTTAACAAACCAATCATTCTCGTTGCTTGGCGCTGACTTTCAAATTGCCCTCCGTATTCAATAAAAGAACCTGGCGGCAGTTCTGCTTCTATTGGTGAGAGTCTCTCCTTCACTTCCCTCACCACGCCGTCAAGGTCACGCCCAACCGTATTACATTGAACGACAATACGCCGCCTTGCATTTTCTCGATTAATTGTATTTGGTCCACTCCCTTCCCGAATGACCGCAACAGCGTCAAGCGGAACTCGCCCGCCCGTAGGCAAATTAATAGACAAGTCACCTAGCTTTTCAACATCGACTCGATACGGCTCATCCATCCGTACAATGAGATCGAATACCTGCTGACGATCGACCACTTGCGATACCGTTCGGCCGTGCATTGCCGTTTGTATGAACTCATTGACTGCCTCGACTGTCAGACCATACTGAACGAGTTTTTCCCTCTTGATCTGAATCTGGAGTTGAGGAATTTCTGCCTGCTGCTCTACTACAAGGTCTGTCACTCCGGGCACATCAGAAATCACCTCTTTGATTTGCTCGGCGGTTTTCCGAAGCACGATAAGATTATTGCCGTAAAGCTTAATGCCCAACTGCGCTTTCACACCTGAAAGCATGTGGCTAATGAGATGAGCGAGAGGCTGTTCGACTGATGAAACAATCCCAGGCACATCACGAAGTGTTCCCCGAATATCTTCGAGTGTTTGCTCCCGGCTACGCGCCGACTTCGAATCCAGACTGATGATTATTTCTGATGTATTCACTCCTTCCGCGTGCTCATCCATTTCTGCCCTACCTGTCCGGCGACTAAAGTTTTCGACTCCGTCTACTGTTCCGATCCGATCGTCAACCATAGCACCTATCGTATTGGAGGTCGCGAGCGATGTGCCTGGGGGCAGTAACACATTTACCTGTACGCTACCCTCGTTAAACGGCGGCAGAAAGTCTCTTCCTAAACGAAATAGTATGACAATACTGAATACACAACACCCACCCACCACCACTAACACAAGCACTGGATGCCGAAGACTAATCCGGTTCGCCAGACCTGCTGCAACCTGTGAAAAATGAAGCAGAAAGCTCTTGCGTTCCTTCTGCGATCCACGAGCAACAGGCAGCAGCCAGTACGAAAGAACTGGTGTCACTGTCAAAGAAACAAGAAGCGAGGCTGTGATAGAAATGATGTACGCCAAGCCGAGAGGCATAAACAACTTCCCTTCAAGCCCGCCAAGGGCAAAGAGCGGTATGAAGACAAGCACAACAAGGACTGTGCTGAATACAACGGAATTCCGTACCTCACGACTTGCCTCATAAACAACGCGAAGAGCTGGCTGAGGCATTGCTTTATGGCTATTCTCTCGAAGGCGGCGAAAAATATTTTCGACATCGACAATCGCATCATCAACAAGTTCACCTACGGCCACAGCAAGCCCGCCAAGAGTCATCGTATTTATTGACATGCCGAGCATGTGGAAAATGATGGCTGTAATCATGATCGACAACGGAATAGCTGTTAGTGTGATAAACGTTGTACGAACATTGAGCAAAAATAGAAACAAAACGACAACTACAAGAACAGCGCCATCGCGCAGTGCCTCAGCAACATTCCGAATACTCAGGTCAATAAATGTTTTCTGCTGATAGAGATCTGGCGTAATCTGAATATCCGTTGAGATTGACGACTCAATGCTATCGAGTACGGCTAGCACATCGTTGGTCAGTCGACGAGTGTCCTCGCCGGGTTGTTTAGAAATTACAAGCAGCACTGCTGGCTTCCCATTAATGGAGGCATCGCCTCTTTTTTGCTGCGATCCCACTAAGACTCGAGCCACCTGACCCAACACCACAGGACGGTCTTCTACTGCCTTTACCACAACGGCCTTCAAATCATCCACTGTTTTTAGTCGGCCCAATGAACGCACCAGCAGTTCACTCCCTCCGTTTACTAGATACCCTCCTGTTGCATTTGAATTACTGGCTCGTACGGCTTGCTCAACCTCGTGCAGCGACACACCAAACTGCAGCATCAAGTCTGGGTCAACTAACACCTGAAACTGTTTACGTCCGCCACCCATGACGACAACTTGTGCGACTCCCGGCACTGTCAACAGGCGTTGACGAATTACCCAATCAGCTAACGTCCGCAACTCAAGTGGAGATGTCTCTCCTCGCACACTCTCAATCCCAACGTGCATGACCTGCCCCATTATCGAAGCTATTGGGGCCAATTGGGGACGCATACCTTTCGGCAGTCGCTCTCGCGCAATCGCAATCCTCTCTGTGACAATCTGTCGATTAACGTAAATATCTGAACCCCATTCGAACTCAATCCATATCACCGAAAGCCCAACACCTGAGGAACTTCTTACCGTCTGAACACCACTTGCTCCAATTAAAACTGACTCAAGCGGAATAGTCACAAGAGTCTCGACTTCTTCAGGCGCAAGCCCACTTGCCTCTGTCAGAATTGTCACTCGAGGACGATCAACATTAGGAAAAACATCGACCGGAAGATTCCGACAGATCAAGCTGCCGTAGAGAAGAATTGCTATCGCGATAACAACTGTCAGAACACGGTAGCGAAGTGCCATTCGTATGACGGCGTCAAGCATTACACTCCCTCAAGCAATGAAGAACAGCATTTTTAATGAGTATGACCAGCGTGAGGTTCAGCATTTTCCCCTGACTGGTTTTTCAAGGCAAATTGCAACTGCTGTGCCGAAGTTAAAGCAATGATATCACCTGGATGAATTGACCCATCATCTGCAAGAACAACAAATCTTGGATCACGGAATTCGACTTCAACAGTTTGTTGGTGAAAGTGGTTTTCATCAACAACAAAAACATAGTGCTCGACTCCGTCTTTAGCCACTGCAGTGGTTGGCACCACCATTCGGTCGGGCCACTCCTCGATTGGGACTCGTAATTGCACTCGTTGCCCTGGACGATAACGCCAATTAAGGGTTGCCGAACCCAGAGCATCGTTCGTCCCAGAAAGTTTTTCATTCGGGAGCGAAACAAAAAAATGTAATGTTCTTGCTTCTGCATCAACCTCGCCGGAAAGGTAGGCTATCGTGAGATCTGGAATTTCTCTTGATTCTCCAGATGCGGTCTCAAGCATCGCAACGACGGGCCTGCCCTCTGAAGCAGCCTCACTAATTTCAACTGCATCCTTTTCAAAGGCCTCAGCATCAATTAATAACGTTCGATGATCGACTAATACTGCAAGCGTCACCCCTGTTTCAACATATTGGCCACGCTCGACATCGAGCTCCTGCAGCAGGAGCAAAGGCTGTCCCTCCGCATCATTGATGACAAGTTCATCCTCATAAGGTGCCCGGACTACGACTGTGCCCAAAAGCGTGCGGCTTTCTTGAATCGTCTTCACTTGAGATTCAGACAGTCCATGCAACAGCAGGGCCTGCCTTTGTGCGCGTTGACGACCCTCTAGCTTTTGCAATTCATATTGCTGGTCAAGAATCCTCTTTTTTGCAATCAGACCCTCCGTATTGATACTTTCAAGTCGACGAAGCTCCCGTTGAACGACGTCAAGTGCTTCCGACGTAGCAAGCAAATCAACCTGCAACTGCACGAGCTCTTCGTGCGTGAGTCGTAGTTCGAAAAGTGGATCGCCCGGTGAAACTGACTCCCCCGGTGTTTGATATACCTGTGTTACATAACCGGTAATTGGAGCGATCACTGTGTACTGAGATCGTCCAGGCTTCTCAACGATAATACCCGGCACAATAATGGGACGGCTATACGACTGTACCGACACCGGCCCTTCACGCAGCCCGATACTCTTTCTTGCTTGGGGTGAGATAGTTACTTCAACCCCATGGGCATGATCGGCATGCTGATGGCCTTGGTGCTCTTGCTTCCGCCGTGCTGGCTGAGCATCGAATGCATGACCTTCTTTGCCGTCTGATTCGTATCCAGCCAAATAGGCCGCTGCTGAAGTACGAACACGGGAAGAAGAAACAAGAGGGATGCCCAACAGACTCACTCCAAGAAACAGGCCAATAGAAATGCCAACAACAACACTCGGCCACTTGCGATCTGGCATTACTGAAGCACCTGCCCTTCCATCCCTCAAAGGCCCAAAAACATGAACATGATTCAACTACGACTTGTCACGTCACAATTCTCGACATTTCTTTTATTCTGCACAGCACATCCTATCTGAACAAGCAACCAGTGAGTCCAGCAGGAAAATGGGATTTGTAAACAAACCCTTGTAGAAGTACTACGGATTTAAATCGTACCATACACACGCTCGTTCCTCAGTACCTACCGTCCATTACCTCTCCTGATGCACGCTTCAGTAATGCCAAGACAACATGGTTTTCTGTACGGTCAACCAAATACCGTACCGACCCATCACACATCAAAACATTTACTCCTCCTGGATGGTCGGAAAACATCGGCACGTTAGGCCCAGCCTTCCAGGCTTTTACCGGCAGTGGATTGATAAGCGAGACATTTCGTTGGGTATGCCCAACATAATTACAATTTAGCCCCGATGCCCAAACGCCTCTGGCCTGCCCACCACCTAAACCAACACCGGAATATTCAAAAATCAGGATTGTCTTGGAAAGTCCATCCGTGATCGCCTGGCAAGGAATGCCCTGACTCAAACTGCTGACCTGTTGAAGCAAGAGTACCCCAGTATTGGATGGATAGGGATGCCCATGGTGATCGAAATAGTGTGCTTCGTTTGGATTGACACCAGAATTTCCTGAGTAGTCTATGCACGCCATTCCATAAAAATCACCTGACTCACTGATTGTGTCGTTGTGACGAGACGACTCTTCTCGAGAAACACTTGGGCAAAGATATTGCCGTATCTTGGTTGTTGTTGCTTTATGATTTACAGGTGAACGAAAATCAGCATTCATGAACAAACGAGTGTCGTCTGTCACAAGTTCGGCATCTACGACCGGTTCCCACGTCGCCTGACGATCAACATGATCCATGAACTCAAGAAAAAAACTACTCCATGAAATAGTTTTAAAGTTTCCTTTTTGAATTCGCCCTGGCGGCATACGACCTCGATGCACTGAAGCAAACTGAGCAGTGGCCAAGCCAACTTGCTTAAGATTGTTTTGACATGAAAGACGTCTGCCGGCTTCACGGACTCGCTGCACCACAGGCAGTAGGAGTCCTACAAGAAGTAGGACAACGGCAGCGGCTACAAGAACCTCTATGACCGAGAACCCTGCCCTCCTTTTCTGCTGTGTACAAAACAAAAGCATCTCATATCCCCCGTATTCTTTACGCAGCATTCAACACGCAGGTTCGGGTTCACAATGATGACCAACGATGCGAACAGTTCGTGGGAGTCGTTCCAATTCCTTTCGTTTCTGGCTTTAAAAGCGGCCGTATCTGCCTTATTTCACCCAGCTTCACCCGTTGCTTAAACAATCCAAAAAACCCTCAAAATCGACACATTCTATGTCGATTTCCTAATTAAAAGCCGGGGCGTTAAAAACTGCTGCCCAATTCCTATTTCATGCATACTTCCAGAAACAGAAAACCTGTTCGGAGAACAAGCGTCTGCCATGCGCACGCGTGTTCTGGATACCTGTGCGCAATCACTGTAATTCTTGCGATTCTTTACTCAGGAGAATTGTCGGCGTACCCTACAGACTCTGCATTACCTATTGCCTCGTATCAAGACGACGCCGAATACGAAACTATCCCCCCACCTGAACCAAATACGTATGCTGACCACGAGGGCCTGCGATCAGCAATTCGATCCGACCCTGAATTAGCCGCGGTCGTCCGTGAAGAAGCTGAAATGATGATTGCCGCTCAACTTAGCGGCATCCCACGGCCTCGATACATTCCAGCAACCTCCCTTGTCGATTTGAAAGGTCTTGAAGTCTACGCATCGAGAAATCGTCAATCGTTTCCATTTTCATTTTATCTCAATGGTTTCGTACAGGTCCGTTGGTTTGAATTCGCACGCTCCGTAGAAAGTTGGACAGCGAGTGGCCCCATAGACGGAAAGGGGGGGGCGCCCATAGCTACGCAATACCCAGTTAATAATATAAATGTCTTTGAAATTAATAGATTTTTCCTTACCTCGGAGGGGTACGTCACAGATGAACGCCTACGTTACTCACTTACCCTCTTTGGAACAACGAACAACGGAAACAACTCCGCTATTGCACCACTCGGTTTTCTTGGCTGGAAATTTAATGATCAAGTTATGATGAGTGGAGGAGTCTCTTTTGTAGCCGCAACAAGAGAATGGGGAACATCGAGTCGCTGGGTCCAGGGTATCGACCGTAGCATGGCGAATACATTCTTTCGACCGTCTTACTCCCCCGGGTTTGAATTTAAAGGAAAACTTCTTGATGGTGAATTCCACTATCGTGGAGGAGTATGGAACGGCATTGACGGATCGCGCGCAGGGGTGAATCGATCTGGAACCGCAATGGCATGGGCAGGGATCATTGCATGGGAGCCTCTCGGGGCGTATGGCCCCTACTACTCAGACATGGAGGTGCACCACAGACCCGTAGTCCGCGTAGGCTGCAGCGGAATGCACGCGCTGACACCGACAAGCAACCAAACCGAGTCGTTTTCAAACCCAGAAGACACACTCGTACGTCTCAGCAATGGCACACCAATTTCTGCCCCCGGTGCGATTCAAGCAAACACAAAGATCACAAAAGTTCGTGTTCAACTTGCTACCGTTGACCTTGGATGGAAATACAAAGGTACCGCACTTAATTTCGAATATTATTTTAGACAGCTTAATGATTACTCAGGACAAAGCTATTCCTTCCCCCCACAAGTCCCCCCGATAACCCCAACACCCGTACGGGTCCAAGCTCCGAGTATCTTCCAGCAGGGAGGGGCCGGAAGTGTCTCTTTCTGTCTCATTCCACAAAGATTAGGTATGTACGGACGCTCCGGTGGTGTGACTGGTCCTAATGGAAGCGGTCAAGAATATGGCGGTGGCTTCAACTTCTACCCAAAGAACAATCGTCAGTCAAAGTTCACCTTTGAAGTTCTTTACTACAACCGAAGCCCTGCAAACAATGCCCTCTATCCTTATCGCGCAGGCTATAGCGGTACAGCCATACAAACCCAGATGCTAGTCATGTGGTAGACGATCGATTGAATAAATACGACCAATACTGCGTCTGCGTTCGATTACTCTTCCTGAATCCTTGGACTTGATCTGAAGTGTGTAGAACTAAAATTACAAAGCTATACAACGCCTATGCTCGCGACGATTGGCCAACCTGCGACTACTCTACGTTCACAGCTCAGTAAAAAAACCACTCACTTGAAAAGATGTGGTCTCAACAAGATTTCGTCTTATAAATACTAAAAGTCCGAGGATTGAAGTCCGTCACCAGCAGGTCTGCCATGGACCGTATTACCTCCGGGTTCACCAATCGGGAAATTCGCTCTATCACCTGATTTTTGCACCAATTTATTGGTTTCTAGCTGCCTTACCTCAAGCACTCTATTCAAATCCTAATCGAAAACGAACAGATTCCATGTCACAACTGAACGAATTGTGCGTATGGTTCGTATGAACAGTATTGCTTGCGGTGCAACAGCCAGTTTGGCTTACGCACAACAGCTGAAACCAATGCCAGAATCGGACGCTTGCGGAGGAATCGACTATGACACGCGATGAATTGTTCAATTTTTGCGATCACTACGTTCATGAAGAAACAGAGGCCGTAGAAGCCGGTAGTACTGATCGTTGTTCTCCCGATCCAACAACGACTATCATTCACTGCTTTCGTGACGCAGAGATTTCTGCAGCGGAAATGCAATCTCTGCTGGCTTATGTATGCCAAAACAAAAATGAGGATCTAGACTGGGTTGACGCAGATCGATTTTGCGATGGCTCCGACGGCGTAGGTCGTCTTGAAAACCCAGGCAACACAGTTTCCTGGACTGTTACAGAAGGCAAAGATGATTCGATTGCTAGCCGTAGACCTCGCTAGAGACTCAAGACTGATCAATGAGCGCGTGACTATCAGTTTTGTGACCGGAGTGCGGTCCTATCGCGATGCAACTGTTTTCTTCTGGCGACGACATTGATTTCAATGCTTAACTAAGACTTTGGAAGCAACCATTCTGGTAATTTCCTGATTCTTCCATCCGAATCGACGCAAACGACTAAAGTCTCTCCAGTTGTGATTATTCTTTTGCCTCGTATTAGTTCGTATGTGTGACGAATACTGGCAGCAGAAATCTTCCCGACGTGCGTCCGCAAGGTGAGCAAATCATCGTATTCAGCAGCCGCCTGGTATCGACACGATGCCTCAGCAACCACCATAAAGAGGCCGGCGTCTTCGAATGCTTTATACGTGTAGCCTTGTGCACGCAGCATCTCAGTGCGGCCCATCTCAAAATATGTGAGATAATTCCCATGATGGACTCGCCTTTGACCATCCGTTTCCTGGTAACGCACACGGATTTCAATTTCATGTGAGTGCCCAGAATTCGGTGCAGAGTGGATCACAGAAATAAACCTCGGGGGAGAAGTGTGAGAATATTCATAGAGTAATCATGCTAAATCTGTATAACTTGACAAGAGCATGCAGGCATTTGTTGACCTACTCTAATCAAAAAGCCTATCCTCTTAGGCTCAGCAAAACGCACGGAAGTATGGCATGACAAGTTTTAGTGACGCAGGTGAAGGTGCAACAATCGGCTTTGCGACTGCACGTGGAAGAAATTGGCCAACGCTGAGGCAATTCACTGTCTTTTTAGAAAATCGGGTTGGACAACTCGCCGAACTGGTGCGACGGTTCGCCGGAACAAGAATACGCATCGTAGCCTTATCAATTAGTGATGCTGGCGAATGTGCTTTCGTCCGATTCCTCTTAAGTCACCCTGAGCAGGGCCGAGAGATTCTTGAGCGAGCAGGGCTTGCCATAATAGAAAGCGATTTAATCGGTGTCGAGTTGCCTGAGGACTCTCAGCCACTTGTTCAGATCTGCACTGCTCTACTTCAAGCAGAAATTAATATCATTCAGGCATATCCAGTTCTCATGAGGCCACGGGGACGTCCTGTTGTTGCACTCATGGTAGACAACACAGAGATGGGCTTGGAAACACTCGCAGCCAAAGGATTTTCAATGATTACCGAAGGTGATCTTGATGACGACGAGGCATGAATATGTCACTACAAGCACAGTTGGAAGAGAAATTAACTCTCCCCCTCATCGAGAAACATTCCGTCTGGTAAATATTGAACTTTCCGAACGACTACTCGCTGAATTGATTCCCAGGCAACTGCCTCAAGAGTAATGGATCCATCTGGTTCTTGACGAGCAAATAAAGCGTGTGTCCCTTGAGACCAGTCACGTTCAAAGAATTGTGGAAGAATTGGTCGAGAACTTCCTGCAATGTGCAACTCAATCTCTCCACCATGCTCACGCTCCTGCCAAAGCCTCGCAATAAGCCGGGCAGTTGGACTCTCAACGCTCCCAAGACCATTCGAATGTTCGTCAACGGGAGGTCCCAGAAGATCTGCTGAAGAACCGTGTGAGCCTGATACTTCGTTCACAATTGCTGAACCTGGAGTACTATCATGACCCGGGGGTTGGGAATTGGGAGCGACAACCTTCTCGCCACATTTCGAACAGACACCACTTTTCCCTGCCAACTTACCCGGAACCGTGATGCGAGAGCTACAGCTCGAACACTGGAATGTAATAGTGGAAGATTCAACCATTTGAAATTACCATAACGACAATTGACGGATTACGTACACACTGCGACAGAGTACACCCTCTTTACTTTACCCCTCTTTCTGTACCGTAAAAATAAAAATATTGATGTTTTCAAATACAATATGAAAAATAGACCCTGACGCTAGCACACGCTTCCCCCCGACACTGTCTTCCTAACTTTCCCCCACAGAGTTTCTTTATGGCAATTTCAGTTGTTTGTCCCACATGCCAAGCACGATTCAACGTGAGCGATAAGTTCGCTGGCCAGACCGGCCCGTGTCCGAAATGTAAGAACCCAATCAAAATCCCAAAGGCTTCGAGTGACGTCACCATTCATGATCCTACAGAGGCCGCAGCCTCATCAGACGTAGGCCACATGCCGACAGCGCCGATTGTTTTTAAAGAGGAGGCATTTTCGCAAATCACTCTAACTCTAGTTTTTACAGCAGTCGTATTATTATTTCTCTCTGCGTATGTTTCGGGAAGAATTTTTGAGGTTGAGCCTGGCCGAATAGACATCCCCATTCTTCTCCAAGCCATAACCGCGGTACTTGTTGCAATCCCTTGCGCAAACATCGGATATACCGTGATGCGCGACAAAGAACTCGAACCATATCGAGGCCGACAGCTTACTATACGGGTTCTGATTTGCAGCGTTGCCTATGCCTCATTGTGGGCCGTGCGAGGAATGATTGGCATTGAGAACCCCGAGATATGGCAATGGCTCTTCTTAGCACCAGTATTCTTATTTGCTGGTGGCTTAACTGCAGTCGTAAGCTTTGACCTCGACTGGGGTGTCGCGGTGAGCCACTATTCTCTCTATGTAGTCCTGATAGCTTTGGTACGATATATAGCGGGTTTACAGCCGCCCTTGTAACTGCTGAACACGGTGCGGCGAGAGGAGAACCAATTAGATTGAAGACTCATGCCCTTTGCTGAATTACCTGAACTAAAAACAATTTATAATGGTGGCGGCGTTCGAATCCCTCCGAACAAAACGGTTCCTCTGACTCCTCGGGTTCGTAGATTATTAGACAGTTCACCACTTCGACGGTTGGCATCGGTGCGTCAACTAGGACTCGTTTCGCTGGTCTACCCAGGGGCCGTACATTCAAGACTTGAGCATTCTCTTGGCGTATACCATCTTGCCTTGGCGTTTCTAGCAAGTCTGCATGGCGACGACCGTTTTCGTGAAGCGATTTCTGAGCAAGATGCAGCAGCCTTTTTAGTAGCTGCGATACTTCACGATATCGGACATTGGCCGTACTGCCACCCTATCGAAGACATGGACCTTCCCGATATGCCACGGCATGAGGAACGGACATCTCAACTCATTTCGACGGATGAAATTACAGAGCTCCTCGTTGCCGATTGGGGACTACGGCCAGAACGAATCGCTCAACTCATCCTCGGCACAGCAGGCGACACTTCTGGAAAGATTATTCACTCACTCCTTTCTGGGCCAATAGATGTCGACAAGATGGATTACCTGATGCGAGACAGCCTGCACGCCGGCGTGCCATATGGCCGGCATTTTGACCAAGATCGCCTCCTCGCCAGCCTCTGCCTCAATGCAAACGGGGAATCACTCGCTATCACTGAAAAAGGAAGAACTGCGGCAGAACTTATGGTTTTTGCTCGCTATGTCATGTTCAGTGAGGTTTATTGGCATCATGCCGTTCGGTCAGCAACAGCCATGCTGCAACGAACAGTTTGGCTAGGCCGTGACCATCTAGACACCAATTTGCTCGTGCAATCAACTGAGAACACATTCGTACAACGAATCAGCGATGCTACTAAAAACTCTGATGCCCAATTCATTCTGGAAGGGCTCTTCGGTTCTCAGCGAAAACTTTTTAAACGAATTGCGACTTTTGATGCGAAAACGCACACCGTGCTGCATAACACACTGGCTGGTCTTTCATATAAAAATCTTGTTCACGTATCCAATTGTTTTGTAAAACGCTTAGAAAAAAAAACTGGGAATACCATTAAACAAAATGAGATACTTATCGATGCTCCACCAAAAGAAAGAGAGATTGAATTCAATCTCCAAATATGTTGCAGGGGCCAGCTAAATGAAAGTGAGTGTCGCTGGCGCTCACTGGTAGAAATGTCACCCGTCACTCAGTCTCTTGCGCAGTTGCAGTTCGACCACCTCGTGAAGCAGGTTCGAATATTCGGTTCAGGTGACGCTGTTTCGGCCATCCAACACACAACTGGCCTCGAAGATATCCTCCTCGAGGCCAGCAATGACGCTTGTAACTAGAGGCAGAGACCTTTAGGGAAGCTTGCCTTCTTTGATTAACTCTCCGTATGTCTGGCCTGAAGGACTTTTTTCAGACTCAACGGCTGCTAGTGCTTGACGAATCTTTTCTGGGTTTTTTGCGTCCTTTTTTCGGTCAAGTAATGCATCAAGGAGTTTACCGTAGGCATTTTTATTCTTCTTACTTTTTCCTTCATGGCAAAGGTTGCATTTTGCCTTTGCAACGGCAGCTCCATCAAGGCTTCCCTTGTTTACATATACTTCTTTGAATTCATCGTAGAACTGTTTAACCGCAAAAGCTGGGCTGGCAGAGACTAGAAAGGCTCCAACAAGAGTCACCACAATCAATCCACCTACCAATCGATCTTTTCTCATATTTTATTTTCTCCTAAAAAACCACGAGATGAACATAAACAGCTCTCGTCCATCTCAACCGACAGTCTCGAGCACCTGTTACCGCTTTTATTGCTTGGGTTTATGCCCTTTGCACACGCCCAAATCATTGCATAACTTCTAAATAATGGCCTTGAACCAACGATATTACAAGAAAAAAGTGCCGTTCTCCTTGTTATGTCGTCTAGGCAAGTTGCACCACTGAAGGACATCTCCCTAATTCGCGGGCAAAAACCCCTGAATTCCTGAAAATCCTTGGTATTCCATTGGCTGTCCCGCTGACGAATAGTCAATTTCAATCAGGTCACCGGCACCATCAATTTTCCTGAAAATTCTTCCGCCCTCATACCTGCCTCGGTGGTCTCTCCAATGAATCGCTCTTTGATAGGCTTCGGGCTCAGCCACACCAACCTGTTCCAGAAGAACAGATGACTCAGGAATTACAAATCGACAATGTTCAGCTGTCACCCTCATCTGCGGGACGTCATCCTGACCTGGTGCATCTGCCAGACGAGCAAAACCTTTCTTGCACACAAATGATGCATCAAGGAGTTGAATTTGTAATTGAACAGACTCAACAGAATTTACTGAACTCGTGTCTACCGTAAGAAATCTGTTTCTGGTTGTCACGGCACCACCAATCCAGGAGAGTGATAGTGCTGTCGATGCCTCACAGTTAAAACATGTGAGATCTCCATCCACCACGCAATTCTCCATCTCAATAACAGCAGCTTCACTTTTCTCGTCTACTCTTTGTTCTGATAGTTTTTGCAAGGGTACTGGCCGCCCCTCACCCACATCATCATTCAAGGAATCTTTCGGTTCTCGAAACGGACTTACCCGTGCAAGAAAGATCCTGCTCTCAACAACGTTGGACTTCTCCTCAGCAGGCAACGCAGTAGCTACCACCTCTGTATTCCTACAGGTCAGCCTCCCTCCATTTGGCAGTTCAAAAATTGACAAATAACCATCTCCCCGCACGCCATTTCGGGACCGAATACGAAGATCAATGTCACTCAACGTCAGGTGTCCGCCATCGATAAAGAAAACCGAATTCACCGAGTCAAATAACGAGTCGGGAGTATCAGTAATACGCAAGACCGGTCGCTTGCCCGCTACACCTCGTATAGTTATTTTCACGTCTTTATCGAGACGCATTGGGGAGACCTCATATTCTGAATCTCCAGTGATTTCAATAACCCCGCCACCGGACAGGTGTGTCAATGCATCGGAAATAGTGCCAAACTCATTGGGTTGCAAAGGCTGTGGAACAACACGAACCAACACCGTATCATCGAGAACTTGGCGTTGTGGATTGACTACCTTTGGAAACTCCTGATTGGACTCTTCCTTGGGAGCAATTACCGCCGTCCAGCACACAAAGCCAATGAGACTAAGGGCCGCGGTAACCCAAGGCCAAAGAAGCATTTTGTTGCTATCTGCAACAGTCGAGTCGATGTCAATCGCCGGACGAGACGCTGTAACATCGAAACCCTCATCTTCGGCTATCGATAACAATTCAAATTCGAGAGCCGCTGGATGCTGAAAGCGATCCTCTGGACGCTTTGACATTAATTTATGAACAACCGAGACAAGCCGACGTGGCACCTCAGTCCTCAAGTCCGAAATTTCAGGAGGTATTTCCTGCTGATGCTGGAGCAATTTTTGCACCATAGTTCCCTCAGCAAATGGCGCTTTACCGACCAGCATGAAAAACATTGTGCATCCCAGCGAATAGAGATCGCTACGAATATCAGCTGATCGTGCATCACGCGCCTGTTCTGGGGAAATATAGTCAAAAGTACCCAGCGTTATTCCACTTACCGTGAGATCCTGCTCCCCTGCAATGTGCTGCAATCGAGCCAACCCCATATCAACCAATTTTGCGCGACCTTCCGGTGTCAGGAGAATATTCGATGGCTTGATGTCACGATGTGTTACATCACGGTGACAGGCATGATCCAACGCCGCTGCAATTTGCATTGAAATATCAACAACAGCAGCAACTGTTAAAGGACCTCTTTGTCGAACTAGATCCCGTAGATTCGTACCTTCGATATACTCAAAGACAATGAAATGCCATCCATTACTTGACCCAACAGCATGAACGAGACCTATGTTCTCATGATTAAGCCGTGCTGCAGATTGTGCTTCATTCCGGAAACGCCTGAGCATTTCCTCATCAGCGGATTGATGTCCCGCCAAGACTTTAACTGCGACTATCCGATCAAGCGTTGTATCGAGTGCTTTAAAGACGGCACCCATTCCGCCGCCACCAACAAATTTGTCGAGACGATAGTCACCAAGCTGCCTGCCCTCGAGAAGCTTTCCGAGCTCATTTACTGACTTCGGGGCGCGAACGAGCGCTTCGTTATCAGAAAGCACTGTTGCCTCGGCTTCTTCTAACTGACGTGCTCCTATGGGATTACGATCGAGCTCGTGACCCTTCGAAGCAGACGTTTCTTCGGCATTATCCATGTTTTGACGGTAGCAACGAACTTCTTGAACAGCAACGGACCTCACATATTTCTTACCACGCAATCGGGCCCACCATGGCAAAAAAGTCTTTGAATCGGTCGATAATGATGATTTTCAGCTTAAAAAAGTACTCGTTGAGATTTCAGGAGCAAAGACGGCAGCGAGCAATTATGATCTAGTCAACGAGTTCTCTTTTCTACCGTTTGAATTCCAATCCGTTACAGGAGTCGTTTAATGGATACCGAGTCACCTAGCGTTTCCCGAATTGCAACATGGTGTCTCATCCTCGGCGGGATTCTTGCAGCCCTTGGCACCCTCGCCCTTATGACACCGTGGGTAGCAGCAAAAGTGGTTGCTGTATTTTGTGGCATCAGTCTGCTCGTAGCAGGAGTTTCACAAGTAGGAATGGCAGTTGGTACCTACACGTGGAGAGGTTTCTGGGTAACACTCGTATGCGGTGGTCTCTCAACAATGGCTGGCATAGGAATGCTTGTACTACCCGAGGCAGGCGTCGAGGCACTGGTTCTGTTTCTTGGTTTCTTACTAGCGTTCGAAGCTGTAGCAAAGCTAGCAGCCGCATTCACGGTTCGAGAAGGATTCCCCTGGGGATGGCTTCTGCTCGATGGAATCATTACTGGCATTTTAAGTGTCATTCTTTTAACGAGTAGCCCTCTGGAAGCAGGAATGCTGCTTGGGATTTTCATTGGCATCAATTTCCTCTCAAGCGCTGTGGCATTCATTGCAGCTGGCCTACATCTTCGGAAAATCGATACCGTCCAATAGTTTGAGTCTTTGGGGAAATAGTTAATTTCGCTAACAAACTGTACATGCAGAACAGATCACGAAGAGCTGCTGCCGAGCAGGTAAGTCTTCACTTATCCGAAATATTTTCCCATGAAAACCAAGGCTTATGGATTTTTTGCACAGCGTATTCTTTTCTATGCGTTGACGCTGGCTTTGATGTCGGAAGCCGCCTTTGGACTCGCACAACACACACCTAATTATGATGAGACAGCAGTAAGAAGTTACAGCCTGCCCAATCTTCTTCTCGGTCCCAATGAAGAACTGGCTCTTTCCTGCTCAGACTGGGAGGAAACTACTCGTCCGTTCCAATTCAAATTGCTCGAGACATTCACCTATGGGTGTCGGTTACCAGCTGTTGAAGTTTCAGTTCTCGGCAAAGAAAAACGTATTGAAAAAAAATACGGTAATACAACAGGCGTACGAATTCAAGCAACTCTGAAGATGGGCACAGCAGAGAATGCACCTACAACCGACGTGCTCTTATACGTACCAAATTTAAAGAAAAAAGTACCTGTTTTCCTAAAACTTAACTTTCTTGGCAACCAAGCAGAGGTCGCCGATGAAGATATCAAAATAACGGAGAACTGGGTCATTTCAAAAGACGGGAACAATCGTGCTACAGAAGCTTCTCGTGGGACCAAAAGTCATCGATTTCCAGTCCAATCAATGCTGACTCATGGCTATGGATTAGCCACAGCCCACTGTGGTGATTTCTTCCCTGATCACAAAGATGGTCGCGCCACCAGCATTATGGGATCTCTTGGCAGGCCAATTGGTAAAAACATCCCGAATGATGAACCAGGAGCTATTGGCGCATGGGCATGGGGGCTCTCACGGGTTCTTGACTGGCTTCTGACGCTGCCTGAGGTTGATCCTGATCGGGTTATCGTTCTGGGGCACTCTCGGCTCGGAAAGGCCGCACTTTGGGCGGGAGCTTGTGACCAACGCTTTGCGATGGTCATTTCGAATGAGTCCGGCTGTGGTGGAGCGGCACTCTCCCGACGGAATTATGGTGAATCAATTGAAGCAATCACAAATAGATTCCCGCACTGGTTCTGTCCAAGCTGGCTACATTTGCAGGTCGTGAAAATGAGCTCCCATGCGACCAGCATTTACTTCTTGCAATGATTGCTCCACGACCACTTTATGTGGCGAGCGCTCAAAATGATCGCTGGGCAGACCCAAGGGGTGAGTTCCTTGCAGCTATTGCCGCAAACCCTGCCTACAAACTCTACAACCTTCAGGGGCTTGGCACTCGAGTAATGCCGCCTGTGAACACTTCGATCGGCAAAACAATCGGCTACCATATTCGTGATGGAAAACATGATCTCCTGCCGTTTGACTGGAATCAGTTTGCAGACTTTGCAGACAGAACACTTCAAAACAATGCGTTTTCACAACCAACAAAACACATGCAACCGGTTTTGAAAAACAACAAAACCCTTGCTGACTTTCAACCTGACCAGCGTACCTTACCTGCCCATCCACCTAAAGACGCAATCGTTCTTCTCGGAAGGAACATCGAACCGCAATTTACAGCGATGAACGGTGAGCCAATTGACTGGGCCGTAGAAGATGGTGTTCTGACCGCTGCACGAAGCACTCGTCACATGAACCATCTTGTTTCAACCGAGCTATTTCAAGATGCAGATATCCATGTTGAATTCATGACATCATCAATTGCCCACGGAAATAGTGGGCTCTACATTCACGGGCACTACGAAATGCAAATTTATGACTCATTTGGCACGAAAAAAGTTACTCAGCAAGACGAGGGCAGCCTCTACCGCTTCACAAAACCTTTTGTGAATGCATCCCGCCCCACGGGCGAATGGCAGGTTTACGACATACGCTTCATCGCACCAAGAAGACATGCCAACGGCCTGATCCAATCCCCAGGCACTCTTAAAGCATGGCTTAATGGCAAGCTGGTACAAGATGGCGTGACCTTCACCGAACCACGCTCTCCATATATTCCTTACAAGCATGGAGTCACAACTCACTTAAAAGAAGTTGAGAAGACTTTACACGAAACAGGCAAAGGGCCTCTGTTTCTTCAGGACCATGGTAGCCCAGTAAAGTTTCGGAACATCTGGATTAAGCGGCTCGATTAAATAACGATTACCGTAGATCATCTGGAGTTATTCCGGCAGTTTTTCCTTTCCGAAACCCATACATTGTTGGCTCGAAATTCCCAACAATATCCACATCTAGATCTCCAGAAATCTTGTCTTCAAGGCCAACTGCCCAGTAGCAGGCATTAACAATCATTCGACGGACACCCTCTGAAACCAGGTCTGTTGAAGCGCCCATTGTCGTTGTGAAAACTTTGCCGTGAGTTCCTCCCTCAATCGAGTACGTCTTGACCCACGCTACTGGCATCATTGGATCATTTTTGGCAATGTTCTTCTTTCCATTTTTCTGCATGCCTTGTACTGGATCCGAATTGGGGTCCATATTTTCAAGTACCTGACCGAGCACCAGCGGCATACTGTCTCCTGGCAGTGGCAAACGAACACCGTAGACATCCGTTGGTCCCCAAATGTCACCACTCTCGATGCCCCGAAGTATCGGGTGTCCCTTTGCTTCAGGAGCAAGGATACCCCGCGTACTTTCATGCTTATGATGCCCATGATGGCTGATCCATGTCTCCCCCAGGACCGACCGACCAAACCCTTGCGTCCAGCCTTGCTTGTCACCGTTATAATTAAAGCTGTAATGAGCATAGGGGCTGTCTTGGACACCTTAAAGGCATGGGTTGCAGTCCGCATACCAATGACTGGCCGACCACTTCGCAAATAGTCATCAATTTCTTTCATCTGCCCGTCGGGAAGATTTCGAAAGCGTGTTGCAATCACCATTAAATCTGCATTCTCAAGAATCTTAAGCCCAGGAATATTCCCTGTTCATTGGGAGCAATTTCACCCGACTCTTCATCGATTGCATACAGGACGACGCAATCAAAACCATGTCGTGTTGAGAGAATTTTCCCTAATTGAGAAAGCGCTTCCTCACTTCGGTATTCTTCATCGCCACTTATCAACACCACAGTTTTCCCATGCCCTGCACCATCACGCCCCGAATAGGTATTCCACAGATCATCTCCTCGGACAAAAGAGGAAACAAAAACACCGATGAAACAAAAACAGATGACTGATACAGACTTGCAGATAGCCATTGCGGAATCTCCCCGTACGGTAACAAGAAAAGAACAATCGAACTCTAAAGAATATATTGTAAGAAAGCAATCAATACCGTATCGCAAGGCCCGCATCTGAGAAAAAATTAGCAGCTGCCGCAGTCAGTCCCCACCCTACCCGAAGACCAATTTCAACATTTTCGTTAATCACAAAGTGGGTGCCTGGGCTAAAAAAAGGACGATTCACGTCTTCCGCAAGACCCTGTGTAAACGTTCCAAAATACTCAGCGTGGACTTCCCAGCTATTGGTTATTGGGATACGAGCAACAACGGATGGCCCCCAACGACTGAACCAGTTCTCTTCTCCTTCAGCGTATGCATAACGCATAGCTGTATCAATTCGCCATTTTTTAGGAAGTTCCCAACCACAAACAATAGTGGCAACAGGTTCTGTTCCAAATTCCTCACCATACATAGGTGTTGTTGCCTCCATAATAAAACAACTCTGAGGAATCAGGCCGTATTGGTCCGTAGTCGCTAATTTGAAACCATAAAGAAAATTAGATTCGTAGAGCGCGCCTCCACCTATTGGAAGTTCTCCCGCCTCAACACTCGTCACGACATTACCCTGAGAGCCAACAGAATAATTGACACCGAGCCGCCACTCAAAAATATCGTTGGCACCAATACGACAAATATACTCAGGGTAGTTATTCGTTGGATTACCATCACGATTTTGTATATACACATGGGACATCTCATTCAGAGCACGACCCGGACGAATCGTGAACGTTGAAGGCGTGAAGGCATCACGATCAGTATTCAGTTCACGAGGCTGTAGGGAAGCAGCATCACCAATACGAAAGAAAAGTATTGTCAACAAAAGGATACACAGGTGGAACGAAACCCTAAGTACTCTCACCAAAAGCTATCCGATATCATGGTCAGCCGAAAACTTCATTTACACACCCCGTGCTCTTCAAAGTGATCGTCAACTATTGCCGAGTTTCACCTCTCTTTAATAAACACTTCTCCTATTTGCCGGCAACCACCTGTCTTACCACATGGTACTCTTGGGTATTCAGCCGATTATTTCCGTATTTTCCCACAAAATAATTCGTGGGGGCTCCTGCCGCGTGGTCCATAATCACCCACACTATGAACGTACCTCGTGACCGACAGGGTCAGTCTTCCGCTAAGCCGTCTTGAAGAACACGTTTGAAACTCCGCACTGCAAGTTTGCAGAACTGTGTCGGACATGCTACCGCGAGGTGACTTCCTTCACTGAGATCGATAAGAGTAACACCAATGTCATCGCCTGAAAAAAAGTTCTGGTGCTTAAATTTAACAGGGGCGAGCCGGCATGAAGAAACAACTGAATCAACACTCATTCTAAATTCTGGAAGATCAGAGGGCAGTTGACACGCACGAAGTTTGTCACCTATGCCAGTACCAATCGCCTTGAGAACTGCCTCCTTCGCAACCCAGCAATCAAGCACTTCCTCCGGCCTCAACTCATGAGACGCTCCGAATCGCTTCTTCATTTCAATTTCTGAGAGAATCGTGGGGGCCATGAGGCGGGCCCACCTTTCATCGTGTGTCGTCTTTCGTTTTTCCACATCAACACCAATCGTGCACTGACGCGAAAGAGCGATAACTGCTTCATCCATTGAATGGGCAACATTGAATTGGATACTGCTCTGATGAGGACCACTTAGATACGGCTTCCCAAAGTGCCCTGTAGTAAGTGAGACTTCCTCTGGTGGAACTCCAATCAAACAACCAAGCAAAACCCTGAGACGGCCTCTGCTTACAACAGCTCTTCGTCTAACCTCAGGCACTCGCCGAAATGATCGCTCTTTCTCATCGTCCGAAAGCAAATTCACCAGATAGGCGTACTCTTTGTCAGCGACGTGTAGTGACAAACAAGTAATCGTCACGTGAGGGTTATTTGAACAAGTCCCAGTTGATAAAGATGGGCAACTGGACGCACTTTCTTTGGCCATCTTTTTCTACCTATCGTGAAAATCATTTGGCCAAAAAACAAGATACTGCACTGAATCAACCAACGGCGGGACTTAAACAGACAGGATTTATTGGTTCTATTCCACCACCGAACGTACTGACATGACGTTATCTTTCAGGGACACATATCAACTGACAGACTTACATCACAACAAAGACATCAGCAGGATGCCCCACCTTGAGGCTCTCTCCATCAACACGACTAATTTTTTTCAGAAAGTGCAAGCACCTCGCTCGCACTTCTGCATCAGACTCTCGGCAATCACTTTGAGTGATAAAGTCAAGCAGCTTTTCACCGTGGGGACAACCCTTCTCAAAACAACGAGTGACATCAACTTCTCCATGTATCCTGTGAGATGTAAACTCAATACCTTGCTTCACAAGATGTTCCTCTAGGCGATTACTAAACCAGATGTCTTGTTCGGCATGGTGCGACCAGAAGCACTCTGAAAGCTGATTAAGGTACTCGTTGGGAGCATGTACAATTATCAACTTGCCACCCGGAGCCAGCAGTCTTCTTAACTTTTCAAGCGTATCAGCCGGATCCTTGAAGTAATAAAGAGCATGAGTCAACTGAATAACATCAAAAGGTTCGTTGATACTTAATGACTCAACTGCCTCTGTCTTAACCTCGAGTTTGACATTTGGCAGAGCAAGCTTTTTGAAATTTTCACGGAAGCGATGACAGGCAACTGGGTTTGGATCGACCCCTGTATATTCAAAAGTTCCAGTAGATGACGCGAGTGCCGATATCAACTGATTGTCGAGTATCCCACTGCCGCATCCCACACTCAGGATCCTCAAGGTCCCTGACGGGCCTTCGTGTGTATCAATCAATTCCTTCAACGTCTTGAGCACGAGTTGCTGCTGGCTACTTGAACGCTCAAAGGTCTCATGAGTTACGTCAAAACGTTCGTCAGAGAGCCGACTAGACACTGGTGCCTTCTGCACAGCCACTCGCAATTGCTTCAATGAACCCTCTACAGAGTCTGTAAATTCGATAACTCTAGCACTCCTTTTACTTAAATCAGAAATCACTCGTGCCACAGCAATTATTTGCTACGACTCACGGACTATTTTTGGCAAGTGTGCCCTAGTTAACATCATACCACCAACACGAATGACTATGAATGAATTTTGTGCCACCAATCTTGATACCGATTGCCCTGAAATCGCTGCCTTATCACGTTGATTTGCTCCCTTACTTCGCCGAACAAACACAGCGATCTTTCACCCATGACAGGAACATCTTCAATAAAACAGAGAATAATCGCCCTCATTTTATCCGTTCTTTTTGTAGGGAAGTTAACGAATTCGCATCCTATCAACTCTGAGGTAGAAAAAAACTTTTCTCTTTTCGATAATCATACTATGAAAGGTTTGAGTCTATGAAACCCATTCTGTCTACCATCATGCATTATCTGAAAAAGATTTTTGTCTCTGATTATTCTGACCTCTGGAACAAGTAGTTGCTCTGGTTTTTTCGCGTTTTCCAAGCAGCCATGAGGACGGTCCTTAGATGGCATATCCTCAGAACAACAGCCAAAATAAATATTCGACTGAACTCCCAGCTTTCTATGCGAACCAGAACACGCAGTCGGCCCGTGAAAAATTAATGGCAAACACAAACGGCATCAGAGAGCAAGCTACACCTCGGTTGATTCCGACTGCGTGAGGGCAGGCGGCAGAACCCTTCGAAAAGCAACCTACCTGCCAGAAACGCCGACTGCTCACTATTGAACTCTGCTTAGAGCGTTGGCACGTTGGCGGTCAAACTTCGCCAGCTCTTTGATTTAATTGCGATTGGGACGACGGACCTGAAACAGAAGAAGGCCGCCGGAGCGGACTCCGACGACCCTCATCAATTGAAGTACGCCCGACAGGATTCGAACCTGTGACCTGCGGATTAGAAGTCCGCTGCTCTATCCAACTGAGCTACGGGCGCACAAAGTTACCCGATCGAAAGTCTACCATCTCAGGCCCGACATCTTCATTTACCATTCAAGCATGAATTGCCCGTCCATCCACTGCTAAAGCGGCTTCTTTTAATGCCTCCGGTAATGTTGGATGAGCATGACAAACTCGGGCAATATCCTCTGAAGAGGCACCGAAATTCATAGCCGCAGCAGCCTCACCGATGAGATCACCAGCAGCGGGGCCAATAATATGAACACCGAGTACTGCATCAGTTTTGGCATCCGCCAACAACTTCACCTTACCTGTGATATCGTTGATGGTCCGCGCTCTCCCATTCGCTCGAAATGGAAAAATGCCCTTCTTGTAAATCACCCCGTCAGATTTCAGTTGCTCTTCAGTTCGCCCAACAGTGGCAATCTCGGGGTGCGTGAAAACGACAGCTGGAACAAGACCATAATTTATATGGCACCACCCAGAGTGCATCGCCTCAACACACGCAACGCCATCTTCTTCGGCTTTATGCGCAAGCATGGGACCAGGAATACAGTCCCCTATCGCATATACACCAGGAGCTGCGGTCCGATACTGCCCATCGACCTGAATCCACCCTCGCTCATCCGTAGACAGACCGACCGTCTCAAGGCCTATATCGGACGTAGCTGGCTTTCTTCCTGTGGCTGCCAAAACACGATCACAGTGCATTGCTTCACGGCCCTCAGCCTGAACAACACAAGCTTCATCCACCGCTTTAGCTGAGAGAACCTTGACGCCCAGCTGGATATCAAGCCCCTGCTTCCTGAATAGCACAAGTGCATCTGATGCTATCTCACTATCAATACCAGTCAGAATTCGATCAGAATATTCAAGAACTGTCACTTTTGAACCAAGACGACGCCAGACACTTCCCAGCTCAAGGCCTATGTAGCCACCGCCAATAACTACAAGGTGCTTTGGCACCTCTGCATACGACAGCGATTCAGTGCTTGTACCGACTCGACTGCCATCACATTCAATCCCGGGAAGAATCACACTGTGGCTGCCAACAGCGAGAATGATTCGCTGCGCAGAGACCTCCATTAGAGATCCATCCGCACTCGTCACATGGACACGACCCGCGCCTGCAAGACGTCCGGTCCCCTTAATTTTCGCAACCTTATTTTTGGCTAGAAGAGCTTCAATACCTTTCGATAATGTCTGCACAACATCTGCTTTTCGCTTCATCATGACTGCCAAATCGAGTGATACACCCTGTGTAACAACGCCGTGCTGGCCAAGTTCACCGGTAGCAATCTCGTACTTGTGACTCGACTCCAAAAGGGCCTTGGATGGTATGCAACCCACGCGAAGGCACGTTCCGCCAAAACGGTCTTCCTTCTCAATAATTGCCACATTCATTCCGAGTTGGGCCGCCCGTATTGCAGCCACATACCCACCTGGACCACCCCCAAGTACGACTAAATCATGTGTCATCTATATCCTCAAAAAATTACATAAGAGAAGAACTCTTGTCCGATCAGTTGCTGGTGTGACTCAAGCTTTTCCACCTACGGAACAAAAGATCACCAAGGCGTTAACTCAAAAGAAGCATGAAAACCATGTGAAGAAAAATAGTTCTGGACCGAATCTAACACTCCAACATAAGCCGCGTAGGGTCTTCGATCATTTCCTTTATGCGCTTTAAAAAAGTAACTGCTTCTCGGCCATCAACTATTCGATGATCGTATGACAATGCGACGTACATCATTGGCCGAACCACAACCTCTCCATTCACAGCAACTGGCCTCTCTTGAATTGCGTGCAAACCAAGAATGCCACTCTGCGGTGGGTTGATAATTGGCGTGCTTAACATCGATCCGTAAACCCCGCCATTCGAAATAGTGAAGGTCCCGCCTTGAAGCTCCTCAAGTTTGACTTTGTTGTCAGCCGCACGATGAGCAAAATCTCCGATCGACTGTTCAATTTGTGCAAAATTCATCCGCTCAGCATTGCGAAGAATTGGAACAACGAGGCCCTTCCCCCCACCAACTGCAATCCCGATATCACAAAAATCTCGATACACAATGTGAGGGTCACGGAATTCCGCATTGACTTGTGGAACGGCGTGTAATGCTTCAACTGCCGCCCTAACAAAAAAGGACATAAAACCAAGCTTTACACCATGGCGATCAACAAAGTTGTCCTTGAACTTCTTTCGAAGTTCCATAACAGCGGTCATATCAACTTCATTAAACGTTGTTAGTAAGGCCGCTTGGTGCTGAGCCTCGACAAGCCGCTCTGCAATCCGTCGCCGCATCGGGCTCATCAAAACCGGTCGCTCACCTCGACTTGTCTCCGATGAAGAGATTGCGGTCGTCCCAGTCATTACGGGTTGTGGCTCACTGCTCACACCTGTAATCGCCGACGAAGGGGGTGCAGAGACTGCAGATGTGGCATCAGCTTTCGTAACACGCTGGCCGGGACCACTTCCAGAAACTGACTGGGGAGGAACGCCAGCCTCTCCTAACACTCTTGCTGCAGCTGGCATAACAGGCCCGGTCCCTGATGCTGGTTGCACCGATCCGATAACCGTGCTTCCGACTCGATGACGAACATCAACAGATTGTACTTGGGAGGAAGCCGAAGGTTCGGGTGTTGCTGCTGGAGTCGATTGACTCGATGCGACAGCTTCAAGATAGCCGATTACCTCGCCTACAAGCGCTTGTTCTCCGGCCTGTTTCAGAATCGCTGAGACAACTCCGTTCGAGGGAGCTGGTAGTTCAACAGTTGCCTTATCACTCTCGATTTCTACGACAGATTCATCCGCAGATACTGAGTCGCCAACATTTTTTTTCCAGACGCCAATCATCACTTCAGTGATGGACTCACCAACTTCTGGAACCTTCAATTCAATCGCCATAGATTCCTACATACTATAAAGGGGACCGGGCTTTAGTGTTTTCCAAGCATTGGTTTGCATGCTTTAAATTCGTGGTATCAGCATAATAGATAACGTTGTGCCACATCATGAACAGGCAACCTTTTCCTCCGGGCTCTAACCGGCCATAAAACCTAACTCAGAAATGCGGCCGTAAGCAACTCGCTCTGCTCAAGATCATGGCTTTTCTTCGAACCCGTTGCCGGGCTCGCCGCACTCTGCCGACAAACTCCAGAAAATGGCAGCCTATCAAATAACGTCTCACCGAAATGAATTCTTAGGAAACGCCAGGCACCCATATTCTCAGGCTCTTCTTGAACCCAGAGAACGGGGGTTCCATCGGCATAATCTGCCAAAGCCTTCTGTAACGATTTTCGAGGAAGTGGATAGAGTTGCTCCACACGCACGATGGCAACGTCGGACCGCTCTAACTCGGACCTTCTTTTTTCGAGTTCGTAGAAAACTTTGCCACTGCACAGCAGAACTCTTCGCACATCCTCCGGACGCGCACCAGACTGATCTGGAATTACTCTTTGAAAGTTTCCCTCTGCAAGATCACTAAGAGCAGAGACGCATTTGGGGTGACGCAACAAACTTTTCGGCGTCATCACAACTAGCGGCTTTCTCCAGATACGAAGCACCTGTCGCCTGAGACAGTGGAACAATTGAGCCGGCGTGGTCGGCTGAACAACCTGAATATTATCTTTTGCAGCAAGAAGAAGAAACCTTTCAAGCCTGGCACTCGAATGTTCGGGGCCCATACCCTCAAAGCCGTGGGGTAACAGCATCACGATGCCCGAGAGCCGATTCCACTTATCCTCAGCACTGACAATAAATTGATCAATAACGACCTGAGCAACATTTACAAAGTCTCCGAACTGTGCCTCCCACATAACAAGTCCATCAGGACAGTCCAGGCTATATCCATACTCGAACCCAAGTACACCGGATTCTGAAAGCGGGCTGTTATAGATCTCAACTGGGGCCTGTTCTTCAGCGAGGTGAGCTAGAGGGCAGTAGGTGTCATCTGTAATGTGGTCATGTATCACTGCATGTCTATGGCTAAATGTGCCTCGCTCGCTATCCTGACCTGACAGCCTTATTCGTAGCCCTTGAACGGCAAGGCTTCCCATTGCCAATGCCTCCGCTGCAGACCAATCAATTGGTCGCGTTCCATCTGCCATGGCCAACCGAGCATCGAGCAGTTTTCGAATCTTTGTGTGAGGCTGGAATCGATCTGGCAAAACAACTAGCCGACGAAGAAGGGCTTGGAGTTTTTCGAGCGGTACACCTGTATCCACATCTGCCGCTTCTTTTTCCCGTCCACCGATATAGAAAGCCCACACGCCAGCAACATCGCTACGATGGACATAGTCATCTCGTTTTGCAGCAGATAGTTCAGCATCCAAGCGAGCCCGATGTTCCTCAGCAATCCGCATCGCCTCGTCCCGTGACACCTCACCAAGAGTAAGCAGTTTCTCTAGATAGCTTTCGTGAACACTTGGTTGCTGCTCAATAACTCTGTAGAGAGCAGGCTGTGTAAATGCAGGCTCGTCTGCCTCGTTATGACCCCGTCGCCGAAAACAATACATGTCAATAACGACGTCACGTTGAAATTCCCTACGGAAGTCCATGGCCAAACTTACAACCTGCGCTACCGCTTCAGGGTCTTCACCATTCACGTGGAATATTGGAATCTGAAGCATCTTTGCAACATCTGTAGCGTAGACGCAGGAACGTGATTCTTGCGGACCTGTCGTGAAACCAATCTGGTTATTCACGACCACATGAAGCGTTCCACCGACGCAGTATGGATCAAGTTCACTCAGGTTCAATGTTTCCTGAATAATTCCTTCTCCGGCAAAAGCAGCATCACCATGGATGAGAATCACCATTCCGTGCTGACGAGCACGATCGCTTGATCGATCCTGACGGGCACGCATTCGTCCAATTGCAACTGGATTCACGTATTCAAGATGACTTGGATTAAAGCACAGTGTGAGATGCACTTTCCGACCGTTTTCCGCAACATAGTCAGTGGAATGACCAAGATGATATTTCACATCACCACGACCAACGTGTAGCTCTGGGTCAAGATCAGCAAACTCTCGGAAAATCCTTTGCGGACTTTTCCTCATAATATTCGCCAACACATTGAGCCTGCCACGGTGAGCCATAGCCATCACAACATCTTGAATATCCTGCGACGCACCCCTCTCGATAGCCATTTCTACGAGCGGAATCAGGCTCTCCGAACCTTCTAGCGAAAAGCTTTTCGAACCCAAGAATCGCTTTTGGATGAACTCCTCAAAAACGGCAGCGGTAGTCATCTGCCGATAAATCCGTAACTGCTGTTTGCGATCAAGCTGGATACGATTTTCGCAGCCTTCCATACGCACCTGCAGCCACTGACGTACGAGCAGATCATCCATATGCATGAACTGCACGCCAATTGAGCGACAGTATGTATTGTGCAACCGTCGAATGATTTGTCGCAGTGACATCGACTGCGGACCCTCAATCGTATCCGTGGAGAAGACTCGATCCATGTCTTCTTCAGTGAGGTCATAAAAAGCAGGGTCCAACTCTGGCAACCCCGGCCGAGGTCGACCAAGCGGATCGATTTCCGCAGTTAAGTGGCCGCGAACACGATAAGCACGTACGAGTTGGTCTACCCTGTCTTGTAAAAATGCAAACCGGTCACTGCCTTGACTTTGGCGCACTTCATCAGGCAGTGGGGCTGGCTTTACTTCCCCTGCAGGAGCGTCAGGCAACTGAACCAGACCTTCAGCAATCGCAAGTGCATGACCTGTCGCAATACCCTCTGGCGTGATCATCGTATCGTCTTCAAGCAGCCCATTTCGCTCTTCGGTCTGGACAATTGGCTGCTTCGATGAACCTTCCGGCTGAATACCCTTGCCCCCCTCAACTTTCGACACCTTCTGCAGTTGACTGTCGGTACTGGCTAGGTGCTTGCCCGGGGAATGACCATTGACGAGTGTGTCACTGGATACTTTTACGAGGGAATCAAAATACTGCCGCCAGTCCGCAGAGAGACTTTCAGGATCATGCTGATACTGGGCGAAGAGTTCCTCAAGAAACGCAAGATTCGCAGTTCCTGCTGAATCAATGCCTTCGGTGGTGGTCACTTTGGGGTTCCGATGTTCACATGGCTAACAGGAGCCGACCAGGGCTCTCTAGATAACCAATAACTTCTTTCAAAAATCGAGCTGCCATCGCTCCATCGATCACCCGATGATCGTAGGATAACGAAAGTGGCATCATGAGCCTTGGTTCGACGCGATCTTCGTATACGACAGGCAGTTTCCTTGATCTACCGACCAGAAGGATAGCAACTTCTGGATAATTGATAATGGGCGTGGAATACGTCCCACCAATCGCACCGAGGTTACTGATCGTAAACGTGCCACCTCGCAAATCTTCAACTCCGTACTGGGCATTTTTCGCTTTATCAGCAGTCTGAGCAATCTCTTGCGCGATATGCGGTATTGATTGATGATCACAACCCCGCAACACCGGAACCACCAGACCACGAGGCGTATCTACAGCTAACCCGATGTTGACGTAGTCTTTGTAAATTAGTTCGCCCTTCTCCATGTCAACAGACGAATTCACTCCCGGATGCTGACGCAGTGACAGGCTGACGGCTTTCACAACAAAAGCAAGCGCCGTCAACTTCACATTGGTTTTTGCATATTCTGCAGCACTGTCTTTCCTGAGCCGCTCAAGTTCCGTGACGTCAGCATCGTCAAAGTTCGTGAGATGAGGAATAGTCGCCATGCTACGAACCATATTCGTGGCAATTGTTTTCCTCATTCGTGACATTTGTTCACGATGAATTGGCCCCCAATCGTCCTGGTCTCCACCAGGGCGCACTGCCTGAGCGCTCGAGCCGGACTGCCCCCCAGATCGACGCACCGACGCTACAACATCCTCACGGATGATCCGTCCCGATGGGCCACTTCCTGAAACTCGCGCAAGGTCGACACCCAGTTCGCGGGCTAACCTTCGAACTGCTGGACCCGCTGGATTGATAGTTTCGCTCGGTGAAGCGTTGTTTGTAGCTTCTCCATTTGTAGCCGCGACGCTGGCCGGCGTGCTTGCAACGGGCACAGGCTGCTCTACCACTGCAGGCTCACGAGGCTTCACTGCAGGTGCTGGCGTTTCCGGCTCGACTGGTTTCTCGACGGGTGGTACAGCAGCAGCAGGTGGTGATGCTGGCGACCCAAGGGAAAGCAATGCCTGCCCAACATTTACCGTTTCACCTTTTTTAACGAGCACTTCCTGTATCACGCCGCCCGGCGGGCAAGGGACTTCTATTACAGCTTTGTCTGTCTCAACTTCAAGCACCGACTGACCTGGCTCCACGACATCACCAGTCTTCACCAGGACTGAAACAACGTCTCCTGAAGTAATATTCTCACCAAGGTCGGGCAGGGTAAATTCTGTCGCCATTCTATCTCACGCAGTGAATCAAAAATTGTGTAAGCCGTACAACCAAATCGAGTCGATTTGATACCGAAATCAACAACGTAACCGTCTTTATAATTCTAGCAGATGTTTTGGGTTCAAATGGATGAGAATAGCTGGAAAAATGATTCTTTGCTGAACTAGGCGGAGGCAGGATCAATTTTATCCGGATCGATCCCCAGACTCTTGATCGCCTTCGCAACGCGGTCAGCGCCAATTGCCCCCTGCTTTGCCAACTGGGACAGCGTTCCAACCACGATGCATTCGGCATCTACTTCGAAATGCCGACGCAACGGCTCACGCGTCTCGCTCCGCCCAAAACCGTCTGTCCCGAGCACAAAGAGTCCGCCTGGAATCCAAGGGTCAAGTTGCTCTGGAACAGCCCGAACATGGTCGCTCGCTGCTACAAAGACGCCCTCCGCATCGGCGAGAACATCTTCCAAAAAGCTTGTTTGCGGAGACTCCTCTGGGTGCAGCATGTTCCAGCGACGTGCCTCTTGTGCATCGCGACGCAACTCCTTCCAGCTTGTAACACTCCAAACAGTACTATTAACGCCCCACGATTCAGCTAACATGTCAGCCGCCCGCAAAACTTCCCGTAAAATCGCTCCCGATCCAAAAAGATTTACATGAGGCATTCGAGACACTGGCTTTTTCGCTGAAACATCTCGGAGTTTATACATTCCTTTGAGAATGCCTTCCTCACACCCTTCTGGCATCGACGGCATCTCGTAATTTTCATTGTATACCGTGACGTAGTAGATCCAGTCTTCACCCTTCGCAAACATGCGATCCATACCCTCAAGCATGATCACGGCGACCTCGTACACATAAGCAGGGTCATACGCCCGAACTGTTGGGTATGCCATTGCGAACAGATGACTATGGCCATCCTGGTGCTGAAGACCCTCACCGTTTAGCGTCGTGCGACCCGCTGTTCCACCGAACATGAAACCCCGCGCCCTCATGTCGCATGCGGCCCAGATCAGGTCACCAATTCGCTGAAAACCAAACATTGAATAGTAGATAAACATAGGAATCATCGGGACGCCATGACTTGAATAGCTCGTTCCGGCGGCAACGAAACTCGACATGCTTCCCGCTTCAGTGATTCCCTCTTCAAGAATCTGACCGTCTTTAGCCTCCCTGTAGTACAGCAATTGATCCGAATCCACCGGCTCGTAAAGCTGCCCCGTATGCGCATAAATGCCGCACTGCTTAAACAAGGGATCCATGCCAAAGGTCCGTGATTCATCAGGCACAATCGGCACGATATATTTGCCGACCGTTTTGTCTTTGAGTAGCGAGGCCATAAGCGTCACCGCCCCTGTGGTCGTTGACACCTCTCGACCAGAACTCTTTTCAATGAATGGCCGATACTCCTCAAGATTCGGAGTTTTAAGACGTGGAGACTTTTCAGGACGAGTTGGAACATACCCTCCGAGGGCCTCACGGCGTTCTCTGAGATACTTCATTTCCGGCGAATCCTCTGCCGGCTTATAAAATGGTGCTTTTGCAACCTCTTCATCTGAAATCGGTATGCCAAACCGTGAGCGGAAGGCTCGCAATTCTTCCTCGTTCAACTTTTTCTGTTGATGTGTGACATTTCGTCCCTCACCCACCTCGCCAAGCCCGTACCCCTTAATTGTTTTTGCAATCACAACCGTAGGTCGATTTGGCATATCCCGCTCATGAACAGCTTTGTGAAACGCTGCATAGACCTTCTCAGGGTCGTGTCCTCCACGGCGGAGTTTTTTCAGCTTTTCATCAGAAAGATGAGAGACCATCTCAGCAAGTTCTGGCTCATCCCCAAAAAAGTGCTCTCGGATATAACTTCCGGGCATAACAACGTACTTCTGGTACTGACCGTCAACAACTTCATTCATGCGTTTGAGAAGGAGTCCCTGCTCATCTTTCGCCAGAAGTGCATCCCACTCCTCACCCCAGATTACTTTGATCACGTTCCAGCCGGCACCACGGAAAACGCCTTCCAATTCTTGAATAATCTTCCCATTCCCGCGAACAGGCCCATCCAGACGCTGAAGATTACAATTAATAACAAAAACAAGATTATCGAGGCCCTCACGGGAGGCAAGTGAAATCGCACCAAGCGTTTCCGGTTCATCGCATTCACCATCACCAATAAAACACCAGACCCGCTGGCGACTCGTATCTTTGATACCACGATCTTGAAGGTACTTATTGAACCGAGCCTGATAGATCGCCATGATCGGGCCGAGGCCCATCGAAACCGTAGGGAATTCCCAGAAGTTTGGCATCAACCATGGGTGAGGGTAGCTCGAGAGCCCTCCTCCCTCTGCGAGTTCACGACGGAAATTCTCGAGATGTTTTTCAGTAAGACGACCTTCAAGAAAAGCACGAGAATAGATACCCGGAGAGGCGTGGCCCTGGAAATACACCTGGTCACCAGAATAGTCATCGCCACGACCACGAATGAAGTGATTCAAGGCAACTTCGTAGAGCGTTGCTGCTGAGGCATACGTTGAAATATGACCTCCAATACTCTTGTCCTCACGATTCGCCCGAACCACCATTGCCATAGCGTTCCAGCGAATAATACTTTTGATTCGTCGCTCTAATTCACGGTTGCCGGGAAATGCTGGCTGTCGATCAGTTGGAATGGTGTTGATATACGGAGTGGTCACAACAAAAGGAATCTGCACACCCAGGCGATACGCCTCTTGCTCGATGGCATGCAACAAATAGGTGGCGCGATCGACCCCCCTGCTCTCCAGCACATAGCGTAGAGAATCAAGCCACTCCTGAGTTTCCGTTGGGTCAGCATCTACAACTGAAACACCATCGGAATGTTTTGGCTGGCCACCCGCCGAACCACTGGCTTGCCCAATTGACATCTGAGTATGGCCTCCACGAGGTAACGCTCCACCTCCTGATGCTATTCCGGCGTTAACCGCCCCGACACCATTAGATTCACCGCGGGACTGATCCAACTCGGAACTGGCCATTGATTTCTCCAACATGAATGATTTTTTTCCATTATCACGAAGGTTTCCGCCGGCGTAAAGGTCTACCCGGATCGGGATCAAGAGACCCAAACACCGCAGAATCCTTTTAGCGTGCTGTGGAAGCCGTACGCGGACGGAAAATTTCGGTCGCAAATCCGAAGTAATTTTCGGCAGAAAAGGCCACAGTTTCCCCTAACGTGGGGTGTGGATGAATGGTTTCTGAGAGGTCTCGAGCAGTGCAGCCCATCTCAATAGCAAGGGCGCCTTCAGCGATAAGTTCACCCGCACCAGAGCCTACAATACCGACACCAAGCACCTGCTCTGTTTCAGGATCGACGAGTATTTTCGTCATACCCTCTATTCGCCCGAGTGCGTGTGCACGTCCACTCGCGGCCCACGGATACCGGCTGACCTCTACTTCACGCCCAGATAATTCCGCTTCCTGCTCAGTTAAACCGGCCCATGCAATCTCAGGGTCGGTAAAGACAACTGCAGGTATTGCCCGTGGATCAAACATCGCTGGTTCGCCGTGGAGTGACTCAACGGCCACCTTCCCCTGGTGGCTTGCTCGGTGCGCCAGCATTGGCTCCCCGCACACATCACCAATTGCAAAGATGTGAGCGTCGCCCGTGCGTTGCTGCTTGTCGACCTCAACAAAACCCTTTGGGTCAATAACAACATTGGTGTTTTCTAAACCTATACCGTCCGAATTCGGCCGTCGACCAACAGCCACAAGGACTCTGGAGAACGTCTCGGTAGTCTCGCCATCCGGCCCCTCGAAAGAAACCTCAACTCCGTTACCGACATCCTTTAGCCCAACAACCTTTGTATTCAAACGAATGGCTTCGAAGAGCCCCTTGACCCTTTTGTGAAGTGGTTTGACAAGGTCGCGATCCGCTCCAGGCAGGAGACCGTCCGTAAGTTCGACCACTGAGACTTGTGAGCCGAGTTCCGCGTACACGGTCCCCATTTCCAAACCAATATAGCCACCACCGATCACCAGTAATGAATCCGGTACATCCTCTAGCTGAAGAGCTGCAGTAGAATCCATGACGCGAGGGCTACCGATATCAAAAGCCGGAATTCGAGCAGGACGAGACCCACTTGCTAAAATACAGTGATCAAACGTGAGTGTTTGACTGCCTGCATCTTTCTGTACGACCTCAATCGTGTTGGAAGCGGTAAAGATTGCCTGCCCCTGCACTACTTCTACATTTCGTCTTTTGGCGAGTTGTGCCAGACCTCCAGTCAAGGCACCAATCACTTTCTCCTTACGACTCCTGACAGCATCAATATCAATTTTTGGTGCTGGAAAGTGCACGCCCCAGTCCTGCATTTCACGAGCTTCGGCAACAACACGACCGACGTGCAGCAATGCCTTTGATGGAATACACCCTCGCAGCAAACAGGTACCGCCAAGCCGCGTGTCTTTTTCGACAAGCGTAACTTCCATACCAAGGTCCGCGGCCATAAAGGCTGCAGCGTAGCCACCAGGGCCTCCGCCCAGCACCACAAGCGGTGCATGCATGAATCACTCTCCTACAAAGCGTGTACTTTTTTCTTTCTCAAACGGGTCTGCAGAAGCTGGAATCGCCTCGAACAGCTAACTTGTTGTAGTTTCGATATCTATTTCATACAAGAAACCACTCGAAACAACCGATGTTATGGCCACCTCCTCCCTACCTTTCGGGATCGCACGTTTGTTCGCAAATGTCCGATCTGCGGCCCAACTGGACAGAGAAAGCATCGCTGCGTTTCGAATTGCAGCTGGCTGCGTCTTGGTTGCTGATGCACTACTTCGCAGCCGTGACTTCTGGCTCTTCTTTTCACGAGAAGGCATTTTCCCTCTCGACACTCTTCAAAAATATTTAGAGCCTGGCTGTTGGTCTCTGAATTTCCTGAATGAGGCTCTGTGGTGGCAAGGTGCGATGCTTGTAGCTGAAGCCGTGGCTGGCCTCTCATTGATGGCAGGCTACTTTTCATCTATCTCATGTTTTGTGGCATGGGTCATCTGGATCAGTATTCTCAGACGTACAGAACCAGCAGCAAATGCCGGTGACTACTGGATGGCTTGCCTTTTGTACTGGGGCATGTTTCTACCACTCGGTGACATGTTGTCCATTGATAGTCTTCTCAGAAAGAAAACAAAGTACGCGACCATGAGCCTCGCATCAGCAGCGTTCCTCGTCCAAGTGCTTGCTGTGTATTTGTATGCAGGCTTCAGCAAACTACAGGGCGATTGGCTCAATGGTTCTGCCGTTGGATATATACTATCTGTTCACGATCACGGAACGTGGGTGGGTGAATTCCTTAACACTTCCAAAACAACTACCAGCCTCCTGACAACATCAACTCTCTTGCTTGAAATAGGTGGGCCATTCCTTTTTCTTCTCTGTGGAAACCGTTCCGCGCGACGCTTGATCGCCCTCTCCTTCATCCTCTTCCATATTGGCATTTGGATAACTCTAAGCGTTGGTCTGTTTTCCCCCATTGGTATTACTGCGTGGCTAGCACTAATGCCATGGCACACGAAGCATGCACAACCAGACATTGAAAGGCAAGAAAACAACAGAGATCACAGGCCATTCTTTCATTGCCCCGAAGGAGTACTACATTGTGTTGTGATTGCATCTCTTTTCGTTGCTGGACTGGCTCTTTTCTACAATGTGTCAGGACTCGGTGAAAAACGCCCTCGCTGGATTACGACGGCCATTAACGCACTTACACTCGAACAGCCGTGGGGGGTTTTTGGGCGTGTTGGTTCGCAGGAGCAGTGGGTTACAGGAAAGGCTTCCTTAAAAGATGCCAGTGTTATTGACTTGCTACGACAAGGCAGCCCCTTCAGGGCAGTTCGCCCGCCAGGCGGGTTCTCGTCACTCCCAAACCATCGCTGGCATAAGATTTTTTGGGAATTACCAAAAACACGACAGGCACCGTTACGAGAGTCCGTTGCGGCAGGACTTGTTGCCGACTGGAACCGCCGCCATCCACGATCAAAAGCAGTCAAAACACTTGAAATTTATTTCACCCAGGTGATTCACCAAAATAAAGGCACAGCACATGAATTCCCTCAACTCAACCAGGAGGGCATTGCTCAGGAATTTGCACCAAACACGACTTTAAGGCAATGGCTTTTAGCATCCTGGCCACCTCGAGGAGTCGGCTCAGGAAATCTTGACCGGTTCCTAGACGAACACAAATCGACACCGTAGCAACTAGTAGAAAAATTGTGAGAATCGTATCCTGAAAAAAGTTACACTTATCTTCGGTATAGTTTAGTTACCCAATGCGAGAGTGGCGGAATTGGCAGACGCGCTGGATTTAGGTTCCAGTACCGCAAGGTGTGGGGGTTCGACTCCCCCCTCTCGTACTCACCTACAGGAATGAGTTGGACAACAAACATCATCCGGTCATCATACGGGAACGGCCGAGTGCTTCCTCAGCCTCTTCTATTTTGCCCGCCCGCATACACGCAACACTCAGTGCCGTGTAACTGAACGGCTCATTTGGCTCGAGTTCACATACTCGCCTTGCGTGCTCAACAGCTTTTTCATGTCGCTCTAATCGAGTACACCAGGCCGCCAAAGCCGAATATGCCAGAGCAAAGTCTGGGGTTTCGGCAACAACTGCCTCGAGAGCAGCCACTGCCTCTTCCAGTTTCCCGTCATTTTTCAACTTTTCCGCCGCCTCATACGCATCGTCTTGATTCATTGTTGACCCTTTCCAAGAGCATTCGTCTTCTTTGTTCGGTATATCTTCACCGCTCACTTTTCCGAATGATGAATTTTAGCGTTATTTCATCCATTGTCGCCTGACAGTTGTTTATTTAGTGGCTCTCTGGAAAACACGAAGGATAGGCGATCTCGGGCGTTCCCTCAGTTTTTATTCTGCCAAAATGGGATTGAATTCAAACGGCCTACAGACCGATAAACCGCTGAGACGACAATCTTGCTGGACAACCCCGCACAACAGGCAATTCGTGAGCATTCATCCACTGGCACTTGTGAGTCCCGAAGCTGAACTGGGAGCCGGCGTTGCAGTGGCTGCGTTTGCAACCATTGAAGCCGGTGTATCTCTTGGGGACTACTGCACTATTGGAAGTGGTGCCGTCATCAAAACTGGGGTATCAATTGGCTCCAACAATGAGATCGGTGAACACGCAGTTATTGGCGGGCAACCACAGCATACTGCCCGCCCAGAAACAGTCGGGAAAATTGTCATCGGTGAGCACAACGTTTTTCGGGAAGGTGTCACGATTCATCGAGCATTGAAACCTGACGGGAAAACAAAAGTTGGTGATCACAATTACCTTATGACAGGTGCCCATCTGGGCCATGACACGCACCTTGGTAATAATTGTATTTTTGCCAACAATTCACTCGCAGGTGGACACGTTGTCATTGAAGATCGATCATTTGTATCTGGTGCCGTTGCAATACATCAATTCTGTCGCGTTGGTCAATTCTCAATGATTGGTGGGCATGCCAGAGTCGTTCAAGATGTGCCACCATTCATGCTGATCGACGGCCAATCGGGAAGCATTGTTGGTCTGAATACGATTGGACTGCGGCGAGCTGGCTTTCCAGCAGACGAACTCACTGCGCTCAAGGCGGCGTACCGTGTCATTTACCGTAGAGGCCTTCCCTGGACAGAAGTCTTGGAGACACTCAAAACAGAATTTACTACAGGTCTGGCAGCACATCTTCATACTTTCCTTGCTCAGGGAAGGCGCGGTTTTGTGCAGGAACGACGTTCACCACCGTCTTCTGCAGCGACGGTACGGCTACGAATTGCCGACGAAGAGAAACGCAACATCAGGGCAAAAGCCGGTTAAAAGTGGCACTTAAGCGGTCTCTTAGGCAGCCATCAGTTGCTGGTGCCCTATCTAAAAAAGCCTCGATCACGGCCCTGTGATGCGTTGTAGACTTTAGGTAGATCTTTATGGAGTTTGTTTACTTATTTCTCCCGGAAGCATCTCAGCTCAGGAAGAATCTCCATGCAACTACTCACCTTTACTACAGGCGGACAACAATACGGCATAGACACCCGCAATATTGTTGAAGTGTTGCCGTTTATTTCTGCCCAAGAGCTCCCACAACAGGCCAAAGAAATACGTGGTCTTATCCGCTATCGCGGAAGATTGTTGCCAGTGATTGATCTGTGCCAACTTATTTTAGGTCGTCCATGCCAGTTGCGGCTTGGAACTCGGACTATTGTCGTCAAAACGATTCCCGACAAGAACGAGGACACCTCATTATTGTTTGCTATCACAGCCGAAGACGTGGTCGGCATTTCCACAACGACATTTGATAGTACGACCTGTGATCCTTCAGGATCTTTTGTCGGACCAATTATTGACGCTGAGAGTAACGCAGCCGACCCGATTTCTATCCAAATAATTGTAGTTGAATTACTAGGGGAAAATAAAAATCTACAAACACTAATGAGCTACACGCGGCCAGAGTTAAGTCAGCACAAAGCAGGTGAACCGGATCCCACAAGGTGAGCCGATGACAACCAACTACCGCCGGACATCTACTCAGCACACTACAAAACAGCCTCTTGCTATAGACGCAAACACGGCCTCGCGTCTTGCAGAAATGGCAAGCAACACCATTGGCTTTGACCTAGAACGCATTGGGTTGAATTCCATAATCCGAGCAGCTCATAAAGTCCAGGCGTATTCAAAGGCGTCAACAATAGAAACCCTTGAAGATCAACTCTCCCACGATTCGGTGTGTCGCCAACTGTTCATTGAATCCATCGTTGTCCCAGAAAGCTGGCTGTTTCGCGAACCAAAGGTTTTCCAGCATATAAACATCCTGCTTTGCCAACGCCTCAAACACCAGTCCGGGGTAAAGATTCTCTCGGCTCCCTGTGCGAATGGCGAAGAAGCCTGTTCGATTGCCTTATCGCTGCTTGAGTCGGGCCGCTCACAAACTCAATTCCGTATCATTGCCACCGATATCAGTCGTCACGCAATCAAACAAGCACAAAGCGGTATCTTTTCCGAGAACGCTTTTCGCACCATTGATGAAACACGAAAGAACAAGTGGTTCACCTTAACGGCAAGAGGGTGGCAGGTAGCTCCCAAGATACAAGAAACCGTTGAATTTTTGGACCGAAATCTTCTCCATTCTCATACGGAGAATGAATTGATACAGAAAGCACAAGGACGGTTTGATCTTATTTGCTGCCGGAACTTACTCGTCTACTTTACAAAGCCTAAGCGGAACAAACTTATTCGGACACTTGCACGTTTACTGAAGCCTAATGGGGAGCTCGTTGTTGGGGCAGCGGAGGCGGTTATTCTTCCTACCGGTGATTGGGAGCCAACTGGCCCACTCACTTTTCGTATGCGGAAAAAAACCGGCGAGGCACCACCAGTGCAACAGAAAGCAAGGCAGGAAAGCAGCCGTAAAACACCCACTCGCGATTCAGAAGAAATCATCCAATTTAAACATGCCAATCCAACAGTTCCCTCAGACAGAGTCACTGTAACTCCCGCTTCTTCTTCAGAGATCATCCGCGACGTCGAAGCTCTGGCGAATGCTGGTGCGATAGAAGATGCTATTCAACTCTGTCAAAAATCACTCCAAAGCGACAGTGCCCAGACTGATTTACTGTACATGCTGGCAATTCTCCACCAAACGGGAGGGGACTTCGAGACGTCTGAAAAACTACTGGAAAAAGCGGTTTACCTTGAACCGCGACACGAAGGGGCTCTCCTTTCTCTTGCGCTAATTGCCAAGCGGCGAGGTGACACGACGGCGGAGCGAAGGTATCGTCGGAGTGCTTCTTTCGGAGGTTTACATTCATGAAAAAGACAAACGAGCCCGTACAAAATACAACGCTTCAGGTGACAAAAGATGGGAGCACCTCTGAAAACAGACCACTTGATTGCTGGAGAGTGATTGGTGTCGGTGGAGATCGAAGCTGCCCCGAACTCGAAACGTATATCCATTGCCGTAACTGCCCTGTAATGGCTGATGCCGCCGAAGCATTCTTCAACCGTGCACCGCCGGACGGATACCTTGATGAATGGCGGCAAGTTTTAGAGACGACCCCAGAAAACACAGAATCAAGCGGCCTGAGTGTCCTTATTTTTCGGCTGGCTGATGAATGGTTTTCACTTGCTGCTGAGTCACTGACTGAAGTCACTCCACTACGTAAGATCCACACCATTCCCCATCGAAGCAATTCGGTATTCGCTGGCATGGTGAACGTACGTGGACAGTTGCTTCTTTGCTGCTCTCTGCACGGACTCCTTGGACTTCGACAGTTAGACCCTCATGTATTGAAGGTAAAAAAAACTTCCGGTCAGAATAATGATGACAATCGAAGTATCCAGCTATCTGATGATGCTGCAATTCTTGCTCCTGAGAGACTCTTGGTCACCTCGCTCACTACCGGCCGCGTCACACGCAGATGGACCTTTCCTGTTAATGAAGTTGCTGGTGTGCACCGTATTAGTAAAGAAGAACTACGAGAGGTTCCGTCGACGGTTGGCAAGCCTGGCCAAAGATTTTCAAGTGCCTTGTTCTCGTGGAATTCGCGTACCGTGAGCCTCCTTGATACAAACCAGATTTTCGAGGGAATCCACGAACAAATTCCATCCTAAGGCAGGGACTTTTCCAAAGAAGGTGTTCACGTGAACGACGACTTAAGCGGTTTTTCTATGCTTGAATTATTTCGGCTTGAAGCTGAAAGCCAGGCGGAAATCCTATCTTCAGGAGTTCTTGCCATTGAAGAACAACGCCAGTCTGCTGAAATAATTGAGTCACTTATGCGGGCAGCTCATTCCCTGAAGGGAGCTGCTCGAATTGTAGGTCTCGATGCGGCTGTACAAGTTGCCCACGCTCTTGAAGATGTATTTCTAGCAGCTGGTGACAACAAAATAAGTGTTCAGCCTACTCACGCAGACATCCTACTCGCGGGAGTCGACTTTCTTTCCTCTATCGCTGCCGCTGACAATGGTAACGACGCAACTTGGCAAGACCAAGCCAACGCATGCGTCAGGAATCTGCAAGCACTTGCCTCCAATGCCCCCCAACAAGCGAGTGATCCAACACCAGAGACTGTCGAACCACCGACTCCCAAAGGCACACATAAAGAGCAGTCATCAACACCGGAGAGCTCCAGTAAGATGGAACCAACCCATCTGGCAACGGAGACGGCTGACAAGGAGGAGCCTCAGCACGGTTCCCCTCAAGAACTAGCTGAAACAGAATCAAAATCTACTGCTGAGGTTGAACCCACTGGGACGACCTCTGCCGATGTGTCGCCCCCACAAAAAAAACAAAGCCCACATAATTCTGGCAAGCCACAAGTAGATCCTGCTGATCCCTCCAAAGATGAAGAGGACCGAGTTGTTCGAGTCTCTGCAGCAAGTCTCACAAGACTTGTAGGACTCGCGGGAGAATCTCTCGTTGAGGCACGCCAGCTAAGGCCATTTGCAGACTCGCTACTTGCACTCCGTGAATTTCAAACAGATTTATGTGATCAGATTACAGCATGTGAAGAGAAAATTCGTAGTGTTGAATTACCTCCCTCACAAATGACGCTCATCGAGAGTTTGCGACAGCGATCAGTTCAGAGCCTCGACAAACTTACAAAAATCATAGAGGCTTTCGAAGGGTTTGCTCGACGCAATGAAGATCTTTCGGAGCGACTACACCGAGAAGTCATATTCAGCCGAATGAGACCTCTTGCCGACGGCATTCATGGCTTTCCGAGACTTGTGCGAGATGTATCACGTCAACTTAACAAGCAGGTTCGGCTTGTGGTGAACGGTGAACAAACCGGTGTTGACCGGGACATCCTCGACAAACTTGAGGCTCCACTTTCCCATCTTGTTCGTAATGCCCTCGACCACGGCATGGAATTGCCGGACGATCGCCTTCGTGAGGGAAAGCCTGCCGGCGGAACGATCACAATTGATGCGGGGCACCGAGCAGGAAGCCTTACCATCAGCATCACGGACGACGGGCGCGGGATTAGCCTTGAATCTCTAAAAACAAAAATTATTGAACGCGAACTCGTTACCCCTCAGGTAGCCGAGCGACTTTCAGAAGCTGAAGTTCTAGAATTTTTATTCTTACCTGGATTCTCAACCCGAAATAAAGTTACCGAAATTTCCGGAAGAGGCGTGGGACTTGATGTTGTTCAGACCATGGTAAAGGCTGTTGGCGGATCTGTCCGAATAACCACTCAACCTGGCACACAAACGTGCTTTACTTTGCAACTACCGATCACGATGTCCGTTATTCGAGCCCTGCTTGTTGATATAGGAGGCGAACCTTATGCCTTTCCACTACCCCGAATTGATCACATTCTTACATGCAGACGAGAAGAAATTGAGTCGGTCGAATCTCGTAACTATATCGACCACGACGGTGTTGCAATCGGCCTTGTACACGCCAGCAATGTTTTTGACATCGAAATGCCCAACAGCGACGAAGACACCCTGTCGATTGTTGTTGTGAGTGATAGAGGCCAGCGTTTCGGTTTGGTAATAAATGAGTTTTTAGGTGAGCGTGATCTCGAAGTTCGTCCACTTGATTCACGACTCGGGAAGGTGCCAAACATAAGCAGCGCCTCGCTCCTGGAAAACGGAGACCCCGTTCTGATTGTTGACATTGAAGACCTTGTTCGGTCGATCGATAGTTTACTTACTGGCCGGGGCATTTCTCCAATTGATGCAGCCCGAGAAGAATTGGAAGCCAGTCAAGCAAAGCGGATATTGGTTGTTGATGACTCAATCACTGTACGAGAACTCGAGCGGCAACTACTTCAGTCACGAGGATACGAGGTGGATGTTGCAGTAGATGGAATGGACGGATGGAATGCTTTTCGTAGTACACCATACGATCTTGTTGTGAGTGATGTCGACATGCCTCGCATGGACGGGATTGGTTTAGTCACCCTTATTAAAACTGATGCACAACGTAGCCATGTCCCTGTCGTTATTGTGTCCTACAAAGACCGTGAAGAGGATCGACTGCGAGGTCTTGATGCCGGGGCAAATCGCTACCTTACGAAAAGTAGTTTTCAAGACGACACGTTCCTTGAAACAATCGTTGACCTTATTGGTGAGCCCACCGACTGAAATTCACTCGTGACTCAATTGCTGCCATTAAATCAAGGACCGTCCGCTCTGCAGGGTCACCGTTCAATCCAATAACCTGAACGCCCACTGGCAGCCCAATACTGTCAATGTCCGTTTGAATTGCAGTTCGAAGAACACGATCAAAGCTGAATGCACGTCCAGATTGCTCGTCCCCACGAACTCGAGTGACAGGAACAACACCTGCCGTCAAGTCTACAAGATTAGCAAGTAGACACGGTGATGCTGCTGCAACAAGACGCGCTGCGGTCCCGTGCTGCAAAGCGGGCAATGACGATACTGGACAAATGATAGCATCAAATTCCTCGGCTGTATTCTGCATATGTTTGACAATCTGCTCACGGCGCGCAAGCAATTCTTTGAATCCTTTTGGGCTACGTGGTCCAGTTGCCTTCAAAGCAGCTGCATCAATTCGATTTCCAATGATCCTCATGAAGGCTGAAAGAAACGGACGGATCCATCGTGGCAAACTTCCTATCCGCAAAAGTTTTGCAATACCAGGAATAGGTTTATCGTCATTAAAGAGGTTTTGAATATCACGCCCACCATCGGCGGAGAGAAGTCCGAACATCACCCAGGCGGCCTCTTGCGCAACCTCATCCTGAACCCATTCAACATGGTGCCCGGCTTGAACCAGAGCCTGAGAAGCTTCACGAACTGCCCTTTTTATTGCTGGAGAGGGTTCGATAATTCCAGCATCTTCCCAGACTGCAATTTTCTTCGCACGAAATGGTTCTTCTCGATTAGTCACCAGTTCAAGAGAATCTGCAACAAGTTTGAGATCAGCAACATTTGAGGCTAAGAATCCGGTGCGAGAAGATATGACGCCAAAGTTTGGCATCGAATTGAAGGCTCCTCCTTTACCCAATATACCTGATGAAGGCAGAAGAGAGGGGACACCGCACGCGTGCGCAGGCTGACGAACGCTACCAGCCAAATCGTTACCCACGCCTAACGAAACTACGCCAGCGGCAACAAGCGCAGCATCGCCACCGCTCGATCCACCTGGACCTCGTGTCTTCGTTTCCGGATGATTGGTTTGTCCCCAAACTGGATTAGTTGTTTCATGCAAATACATGGCTTGCGGAATATTCGACTTCCCCACAACCACAACGCCACGTGCTTTGAGTTTTTGCACAATGGACGCATCTTCAGTATCAACAAAACCGCACCTAGAAGGGATGCCAAGCGTTGTCTGAAGTCCCTGAACTGAGAAGCATTCTTTAATACTAACCGGAACACCTGAGAGAGAACTTTCTCGATCAACGTTAATACATACTTCTTGTGCATCCTCGTATTGAGGTTGCGCAAGCGCATTAAGCCACCCATGCGTCTTTCTGAATTGCTGGTACGAGTCCGAAAGCACCTGCTGTGGACTGATCGTTTGATCGTGGACAGCGCGTACTATTTCACCAATTGAACCTCGGGGCATTGAGAACCCTTCCTAAACTTAATTCTCGTTAGACCACGGACTCCACCGGATCCGCTGACAGTCCGTGTATAGGTCCATAACGTCGGTAAAGACTTTCCACCAAATATTTCTCAGACACCGACTCTCCCGAAACCTTCTCTACAAGTGCTTCAGACTTATGGGTTCTACCAAAAGCATGAATATGTTGGTGAAGCCAGTGAAGAAGTGGAGCAAAGTCACCTACACGAATTTGTTCAGCAAGGCCAACACCCGCCTGATGAGCAGCATTCATTATCTGTGCAGAAAAGATATTGCCTAGCGTATAGGTTGGGAAATAGCCGATTAAGCCGGCCGGCCAATGAATATCTTGTAACACACCCTCCCGGGCGGTCGGCGGCCGCTTGCCAAAGTCGGCTTCAAAGCGGTCGTTCCAAGCATCTGGAAGATCAACAACCGCAAGATTTCCATGTATGATCTCTCGTTCAAGATCAAACCGCATCATTACATGCAAGTTATACGTTACCTCATCCGCCTCAACACGAATAAAATTTGGCTCAACACTCCTCACTGCTTCTGCCAATTTAACTGATGTAACGTCATCGAATGATTTTGGGAAAGCTTTTTGAGCAAGTGGATAGCACCATTCCCAGAATTCAGGTGAACGACCGACAAGATTTTCCCAGAGCCGTGATTGTGATTCGTGAATGCCAAGAGAAGTTGCCTCGCCGGGCGGCAAACCAAACCAATCAACTGGCAACCCCTGTTCATAGAGACCATGCCCAGCTTCATGAAGAACACTGTAAAGAGCTGTGGGTAGAAACGCTTCATCCCAACGAGTCGTGAGCCGACAATCGTTAGGACCAAGCGTTGAGCAGAAGGGGTGGGCTGTTGTATCAAGACGTCCTCTCTCAAATTGAAAACCAATTTTTTCAATAATCTGGCGGACAAATGTCTGTTGTGAGAGAAGTGGAAATGCACCCCGAAGCACCGCGTCTTGCGGACCGTTCCTTGACTCAAAGCAGCCGTGAACAAGAGGAGCCAAAGCTTTCCGCAACCTAGAAAACGTCGCATCAACAGACCTCCATCGAGCACCTGGTTCGTAGTCATCCATCAGGGCATCGTAGGGGTCCAACTCTGGACTCTGGCACGTCGCCAGTTCTCGTTTCAGTAAAAACATTTTTTCCAGATGGCTGACCATCTTTTTCCATTCCGATGCTTCAACCGCACGCACCCATTCCTGTTGGGCTTCAATCGATGTCCGAGCAATCTCTTCAACAAGCCTTCCTGGCACACGAGACTGTTTCTGGAAATCTTCATGAAGCAGACGAATGGTTGCCTGAACAGCTTCAGGGCCATTGGTCGCAAGCGAGCTGTCCGCAAGTTTTTCTAGCCTCTCTCCTTGCTCTTTCTTTGTTCGCTGGGCATGAGTAAGAGCTGCTAATGTCGCTGCTTGGTCCGCTCGGAAACCACCTGCCGCAGCTGGTAGCATCGTCTGTTCGTCCCACTGCAGCAAACCATCGACAGTTGCCAAAAGAGATACTGACTTTGCATGCTCACACGAAGCGAGAAAATCCTCGTAACCTGATTGCTCATTGACTACATCTGAATAATTCACTCTTTCTCCACCTCACAAAGGTCAAAATGTTCTATTTACCGTGTTCATTTTTGACAATGACAAGACGGCACTACTTAAATCTGATTATCATGATAATTGACTACAGTACACAATTCTGAAATCCCCACACACAAGGACAGTCATTCACGATGCTTGATGCACTCATTATTGCAGCCCACCCAGATGACGCTGAACTTGGGATGGGAGGAGCCATTCTAAGAATGCTTGAAGATGGCTTGCGTGTTGGCATTCTGGATCTCACCAATGGCGAGCCCACTCCGCTCGGAACACCCGAAATCCGGATGACTGAAACACAAGCAGCGACTGACGTATTGGGTATCACATGGAGAGAAAACCTCGGTCTTCATAATCGGAAACTTCAGCCTGACTTAGCTGCACGAGCAGCTCTTGCCGGTGTCATGAGACAAACCCGGCCTCGCTGGCTTTTTACTCATTATTGGGTCGATGCCCACCCTGACCATGTTGCTGCGTGTGAACTGACTGAAGCTGCACGATTCTGGGCAAAACTTTCAAAATGCGACCTACCATCCAAGCCCCATCATCCGGAGCGTATTTTCCACTTTTGGAGTGTCCACCAAAAGACTCCTCCTCAACCGTCTTTCGTGATTGATACAACGAAGACCCACCAAAAGAAACAAAAAGCTATTCTCTGCTACAAAAGCCAATTCCCCACCCCTGAGTCGGGGCTATCTGTTCCCGAGCGAGTAGCAGCCGGAGATGCCTGGTGGGGAACGATGATCGGCACGGCCGCCGGTGAACCCTTCGCCTGCCGTGAACCAATTGCTTTGTCCGGATTTGGTGACTTACGGTGACTTTCACGAAGAGACCGTTCTTCTCAAAAAGGACGTTTCGTACACCCGTGAAGTCTAGGCGCTTCAGGCAGGCTTATTGTGTCAAATTGAGTGACCGATTGAGTACAGCCTGCTTGGGTAAGGGAGACTTCGCAGGCTAGCACTCAGAACTCTGGTGAGCAGCGTGCATGAGAGCCGAAGAACAAGTAGGCAGGTATCAAGACCTGCCGCTTGCATTGAACGTCAGTACGCTCTCGCTTTCGCCGGAAGGAAAGGCACTCATGGCCTCTCGAGATATAAACGTCGTTGCACTCGTAAAGGGCAGTGAGCGTTACGTGTTTCTCTACGATGACGACAGCAGAACAGAAACACTGAGAACACTTAACCGCTACGCGTCAGATCCAAAACTTAGCTTTTCTTGGTACGACGCGTCCGTTCTTGGTCAGAAAGTACGTCAAAACAAGTCTCATTCACGAAGAGAAGGCATCGCTCCACGAGTTGACCGTCGAACCTCGTAGCTTCAGGATGCAACGACCGCCTCCGGATAATGGATCCAAAACTCTCTCATTATAGTATTAAAAGGCTATGGTCGATCACGCGGCAAACCCTGCTTTTAGAGAGGCTTTGAATCGCTACCTTCGTTTCTTGGCAGCTGAAAGAGGTGGTGCAACCCACACGGTAAAAAGTTACCGCGAGGACTTGCTCCAACTTATTGATTATCTTCAAGAAGCTGGCTGCAACCGACCTGCAGACGTCACAACAGTTGTGCTTCGCCGTTACGCGGCAGCCCTTCACGCAACGGGCTACGCACCAACTACAATAGCTCGCAAGCTAGCGAGTATCCGCAGTTTCTATCGATTCGGCCACAGAGAAGGGTGGGTCTCATCAAACCCCGCGCAGCCTCTCCGAAGTCCAAAGCGAGGCCGTTCGCTCCCGAAATTCTTAACAGGAGATGAGATAGCACGTTTGCTGGTGGCTCCGGCTGCTACCACTGATGCAGGACTTCGTGATCGGGCCATCCTCGAGCTTCTCTATTCTTCCGGTGTTCGTGTAGCAGAATTAGCTGCAGTGAATGACACCGACCTCGATCTCGAATCTGGCACTGTGAAAGTGCGCGGCAAAGGACGTCGAGAGCGGCTGGGAATAGTTGGTTCACACGCACGCCAAGCAATCAAACGGTGGCAATCCGTTCGAAGAAGATTTGGAAAGCGACAATCCGCCAGTAGCACATCCCCTCTCTTTCTTAACAAATTTGGCGGCCGGCTTTCGGTGAGAAGTATTGGCCGTTTATTAGAAAAACATCTTGCAACGGCTGAACTAACCGGCCGAGCAAGCCCTCATACACTTCGTCACAGCTTTGCCACGCACTTACTTGATGCCGGCGCAGATATCAGAAGCGTGCAAGAACTTCTCGGACACAAAAGTCTTGTTACGACGCAGATTTATACTCACGTTACGACAAGCCGCTTACTTGAAGCGTTTGAAAATGCACACCCACGTGCACACTAGCTGATCATTTCATTAAGCAAGCCCACGCCTCACTGCCCAAACAGCCGCCTGAGTCCGATCACTTACGGCGAGCTTTCTGAGAATATTTTGAACATGCTCTTTCACTGTTTCCACGCTTATTGTCAGAGATTGGGCAATTTCTTTATTGGAGAGCCCCAGTGCAACGTGCCGCAAAACCTGCATCTCTCTCTGAGTAAGCGGGACATCAGGATCAGGCGTCACAACACGATTGGCCATGGTCGTCGCCACTCTACGCAACTCTCCAGCTCGCACTGGGAGTTGACCTGAAGCAGCTCCCGTAATTGATTCCAGCAGTTCTTCCCGACTGCAGCCTTTGAGAATGTAGTCATGGGCTCCCGATGCAACAGCTCGAGCGATGTACGTTGGGTTGTCAAACGACGTAAGCATAATGCAACGCACACTCGGAACGTCTCCAGTAATTTTTTCGAGCGCAGCGAGACCGTCATTCCCGGGAGCCATTCTAATGTCGAGCAAAACAACATCAGGCTTATGCTTCCGCGCGAGACTGACCGCTTCTTCGCCCGAAGAGGCCTCCGCAACTATCTCCACGTCTGTACCATCAAGAAGGTTTACGAGCCCGCACCTCACGACTTCGTGATCATCTGCGACTACAACTCTGACACTACCAGCAGCCATCAATCTCCCTCGTTCTTACTAAAAAAACTTTTCACAAATTAAAAAATTCTGTGCGTTCTGTTGAAAACCGTTTCGCGAGACTTCGGTACAGTTTCAACTCTCCGTATACATTGGCTATTCATAACTGTTGTTCTGCAAATCTATACATTTATTCGGAGCCTAAAAAGCCTTGGAATGGCTTAAATAAGTCAGAATGCGACTTGGTTTATTCAAATGATTACATCATCTGAACTCAAAAAGTGGACATACTTTAAATCATCTATTTTGCCTGGGGAACTTTACGTTTTGCCTGGAGAACTTTAAGGCTTGCTTAAAGCGTGATGATCAAAAATTTAATATCCACTTGACCAGAATCGTGTTATTGACCGAGGCGGTAGGTTCACAGCTGAAGTTTTGCAGTGCAAGTTGCCTCTCAGGAGGAATCTTATTGTAGCACCTTTGGAATCCCAGCACCTTTGCCTTACCCAAAAAGCAGGGGGTCGCATGGGGGGGGGGGGGTAACTGATGAACAACGTTCGTCTGGTGAGCACTTGTATCAAAACTGCAAGTACTTTCAAAAAAACCGCAGAAATACGTTCTACCAAGCCTAGCCGCTTCATAACAAGTTTCATTGGCTTCATTTGCTTCTCACTATCTCAGTGAGGTGGCTCCCCACCATCTCTCATCAGATCAAGAAGCTCTTGCGCGCCCTCGCTTAAGAGCTTCTCCGCGACCTCCCGCCCGAGTGATGCGGCACTTTCTGAGTTTCGCACGTGCGATGAACAAGACGCTGTTCGTATTTCCACGTTTCCTCCAGCATCAGATAATACACACCCTCCCAAGCTTAGTTCGCCGTCTGCTTCAAATCTTCCCCAACTCCCAATTGGCGCGAGACATCCCCCAGCAAGAGTCGCCAGAAGTACACGCTCAGCAACGGTTGCCAGGTACGTTGCAGAATCATGTATCGGTTCAAGGATTTCTCGAACACGTTGATTCGCTTCCTTGATCTGAATGACCAAGGCTCCCTGAGCCACCGCAGGCCAGAACTCTGGTGGCTGCAGTGATTCAGTTATGCAGTCCGCGCGGCCAAGTCGTTCGAGGCCTGCCGCTGCGAGAACGACCGCATCAAGCTCCCTCTCGTCAACTCGCTTCAGACGTGAATCAACGTTGCCCCTGATAGCAACAATCTGCAGGTCCGGGCGGACAGCCCGAAGCTGAATTCGTCGCCGAATACTTGCTGTGCCAACACGGGCATCCGCTGGCAAATCACGAAGCCCGACCCCGTCCCGACTGACCAAAACATCAAATGGTGTCGCCCTTGGCGGAGTACAGGCAAATTCAAGACCCGGCGTCATTGCCGTTGGCAGGTCTTTCAGACTATGAACAGCTAAATCAATTCGTTCTTCGAGGAGTGCTTTTTCAAGTTCACGAACAAAGACACCGTCATTTCCAATCTGTGCAATTGGGACAGTCTGCTGCTGATCCCCACGAGTCGAGATGATAACTTCTTGTACTTCAAAGCCAAAACTCCGCAGTTGATCTATGACATGACCTGTCTGAGTTCGGGCGAGCTGGCTTCCACGAGTTCCAACCCGTACCATCTCACCAGCAAGTTTTCCCACGTTTTTTCGTTTCCTCTGATATATGGTTTGTCTCAAAAAGAATTGCTTCGCTTACTCTAACGATCGCCTTCAGAACTTATAGTCTCATCTGTTCTTGCAAGAACAGCAGCGTAAACAACTGTGGCATTAATCTCCAGCAGACAGCGTGTTATAGCCGACAGCGTAGCTCCTGTGGTTGCGACATCATCTACAACGAGCACTCGTTTACCTGCAAGTTGACGACCCACACCAGAAAATTTAGCGGAGGCATTTGCAGGTCGCATTTTGGCTGATACTGACTTCTGAGGCCTCGCCAATATTTTTTGTTTTATATCACAGCGATACGGAACTCCGAGACGTGACGCGATTTTCCTTGCCATAGTATTTGCAGAATTTGTTCCTCTCTCCCAACGCTTCCGCCAATGCATGGGAACTGGAACAACAGCATCTAATTTCAAATCACGTATGGACGGGTGCTGTTCAATAAGAAGATCCGAAAGAGCTTCCACAAGACCTTCGCCTGCGGGCCTCTTACCCGCCAAGACACTTTCACGTAGGCGGTTTTGATAACTACCAAGCACAAAGATCTGTTGCCACAAAATTTTTCCCTCACCCAGTTGCTGAGCAATCTTTCGACACAAAGAGCATGGAATGTCGCTGGGCCTAGGAAGACCACAACAGCCACAGCGTGGACTCAAGTCAGTTACTTCAAACCGACATGTTTCACACAAAGGAATATCATTTCCAGCCTGTCGATTTTCTTTCGCCTGGTCTTTGAAAATATCTTGACCACACGCCACACAACTTGCCGGGAAAAAAATGGTGCTCAATTCGATCAGCTGCTGCCTTGCCCAGCCTTTGCAACTGACCCAACTAATCGGCAGTTGTCTGTAATCTATCACCATTTCATTTGTTCCCGATTTAGAACAGACAAAAGAATTGACGCTGACAGACAGCCTACCTATCTTTCCGGAATTCGGCATCTATTCCCTTGGCAGCTTCATTTCATGCTGATTGATCGCTACCTCATTCGCGCACAGCTACAATCGTTTTGTATTGTCTTTATAAGCCTTGCTGGACTGACGTTCGTCATCGATGCATTCACGAACCTCGAAGAGTTTATGCTTCATGCTGAAAAAACAGGTGGGCTTTTACGGGTTCTTGGCATGTACTACGGCTATCGACTCATCTCATTTTTTGATGCCACAAGCCCCATTATCTCGCTAGCCAGCGGAATGTTTGCTTTATCGTGGCTTGAACGACACAACGAACTCACTGCGCTACTAGCAGCCGGAATTACTCGGTGGAGAATCGCAAAACCCGCAATTCTTTTTACGATCTTTGTGAGCCTTCTTGCCATTGGTAACCGAGAGTTTGTACTCCCTTCGATACGGTTCGTAATCGCACGTAACGCACAAGATCTCGATGGTCAGACCCAAAAAAACTTTGAGGCCCGATATGACCATGAAACTGAAATACTGTTCCGTGGAAAATCATATCAGGAAGCTCTACAGCGTATCGAGTCACCAAGTCTTCTTATGCCTCCCTTGCTGGCTGAACTCGGCCCACAGATTGATGCAGCCAATGCCATCTGGGAACCAGCAGCAACAGAACACCCCGCAGGGTATCTGCTTCGTGGGGTTTCTCGACCGCCCGATATTGATTTGCTACCCGCTCTCAACCTTAGAGATTCAACTGTGATCTATACAGGTGAAAACTCTCCGTGGCTCAAACCCAATGAATGTTTTGTGACAAGTGGTGTAAGTTTTGAACAGATGATTGGCTCGAGTAATTGGAGCCTTTATTCATCAACCATGAATCTGATCAATGCAATTTCAAATCCTAGCCTAGGCGTTGGTGCAGAGGTTCCTCTACGTGTCCACGCTCGGTTTGTTGCTCCGTTTCTCGACATTTCCCTCGTCTTGCTCGGCATACCGTTAGTGCTTGGACCGAGTCGACGAGGTGTCTTCGTAGCAGTTGGACTCTGTGTTTTAACGACTGTAGCGTTTTTCCTGACAATACTCGGATTCCACGCCCTAGCCACTAGTTACATTCTTGGACCATCTTTCGCTGCCTGGGCTCCGCTTATGGTAATGGCTCCACTTGCAGCATGGCGAGCACAGCCCATGTGGGAATAAAAGTATGGCAGGGAATTTCTGAGCACTGCCTCGCAACAAGTGGCACATCTTTCCCGAACCTCTTTTTTTAGCCAAACCTTTTTTCTCGACCCGAACCACCCTCTCTGCCGATAGTATCAGAAGAGGCGCGGGATGCACCTCTCCAGCATCAAGGGAAACGTAATGCTGGAACCCATTTAGGCAAAGGAGTGCCCTCACAATGTGGATTAACACCACACGTTTTGGACGTATCGATGTCGATTCAGCTGATCTGCTGAACTTCCAAAGCGGCTTGCCCGGTCTCGAGCAATGCCGAGAATGGGCTCTGCTTGCTGACGCCGAAAACGACGCCCTCGGCTGGCTTCAAAGCACAACACGAGACGACGTCGCAATCGCGGTTGTCAGCCCGAGACGATTTGTACCTCAGTACCAAGTCCGCATACCAAGAAGTGAGCTTACGCCCCTTCGGCTGCACGACATTCGGCAGGCGCAGCTTGTGGTAGTTGTCAGTAAAAATAACAAAGGACTTACACTTAATTTGAAAGCTCCAATCGTTATAAACCTTGAAGACCGTACAGGCCGTCAAGTTGTTGCGAGTGGTGACTTATCTTTGCATCAACCACTAGATCACACCCTAGCCACGCTTAAAAAGAGTGCATAATTCGATGTTAGCTGGAAGCTTGGAACACCAGCTTAAAAATACATCAGGAAGGAACCAACGATGCTCGTACTCTCTAGACAACGCGATGAAAGCATAATGATCGGCGACAATATTGTTGTGACGATCGTAGATATTCGAGGAGACAAAGTACGGCTAGGCATCAATGCACCTTCTGAAATTCCTGTGCATCGGCAGGAAGTCTATGAAGCCATTCAGCGTGAGAACATTCGAGCTGCCAGTCTTGAACCTGAAGAAACACGAGACATCGGCGGACTCACATCGAAGTGAACGCTCACCATGCCCCCACCCGGCCGTCTGTTTCCAAGAAGCCTATAGGCTGAGTTTCCCAATAATGTTCGCCTACGCTCACAGCGACGCCCCGAATACATGCCTGCGAGTCTACAGACATCATTTACTGTCATACCGATTTGCATCTGGCAAAACGGCTACGGGTTCAAGAAATACTGAGGCTCATTGCCCGGCCGCCATTTAATATTACAGCCGATACTCGGATGTTGCGGCTGGGGAAGTGGCCGAGATTCGAGCAAGGCATCTATAGCCTGTCGAAGATCCTCACCCGTTACGGGCACTCCACTATCAGGACGACTTCCATCAAGCTGGCCTCGGTACACCAATTTGTGGTTCCCGTCGAAAAGATAGAAGTCCGGTGTACAGGCTGCACCATAGGTCTTTGCAACCTCTTGTGTTTCGTCAAACAAATAAGGAAACGAATAGCCCCGCTGCTCACTTTCATGAATCATTTGTTCTGGAGAGTCGGCGGGGTGTGCTGCGACATCATTCGAATTTATAGCAACCATGCCGACACCTTTCGGCATGTACTCATAGCCGATCGCAGCCAACTCATTTGCCACATGTTTTACAAATGGACAATGGTTGCAAATAAACATCAAAACCGTCCCACGCTCCCCGGCAACGTCTGCAAAAGAAAGTGTTTGTCCGTCTACATTTGTCAGTGAGAAATCCTCGGCCTCTGTCCCAAGGGGAAGCATCGTACTCGGCGTGCGAACCATTTTCTTTTCCTTTAAAACGTGTCTCGAAAAACAATAAACGATCTACTATGAACCATTTGCCCGAAACAGCAGGCAGGCATTTGCCGTGGTTGCAGCAGCAAGAGACTCAATTGTCTCTCCGCGAATATTTGCTAAACATCGAGCTGTATGCACCACGTGCGACGGCTCATTTCGTCTTCCTCGTAACGGTTCAGGAGACAAAAACGGACTATCTGTCTCAACAAGCAAACGATCAAGCGGAACTGTTTTGGCTACTTCCCGCAGCGACTCAGCTGACCGAAATGTCACCATTCCTGCAAAACCTATGTAGAACCCAAGCTCAAGGGCCTCAGTTGCTTCCTCGGCAGTCCCCGAAAAGGCATGCAACACACCAGTCATTGGCTTGTGTTGAGTTGCTTTTGCAAGCGCATCGAGCACATCGCGAATACTGTTGCGAGTATGAATAACGAGCGGCAGCTCTGTTGCTTGCGATAAACCAATATGACGATCAAAAAATAATTGCTGATTTTCTTTGGAGGCGAATGTGCGAAACCAATCCAAGCCTGTTTCACCAATTGCAGAAACTTTTCCTGAGCCTACAAGATTCTCAATGCGGCCCCACTCTTTCTCATCAACATCATCAACATCGTTCGGATGAATACCTACTGCACAAAAAACCCCTTCTTCATGTTCACTTAATTGAACCGCTGCCTCGCTATCCGCCGCGCGTGTGCCAATAACAGTCATACGCGAAACGCCTGCTGCACGAGCACGCTGAAGAACGTCCTTTGTATCTCCGCCGTAACGCATTGGGTCGAGGTGACAATGGCTGTCAAAATATTCTATAGGTGCCACAGAGAAAGTAGCCTTTTGTCATTATGAATAGGAACCAGCAGGAACAACAAGGAATGATTCGACTGCCTGAACTACGGAGCAGATGTTGTCACGTTATTCTTCATCCTTTTTTCTTGCTGACGAAGCATATCGAGATGTCCCTCGACTGCTGAAATCGCCTCTCGGACAAGTTCAGCAGTCTTATCAGCACCACTCCCTCTTTGACCAACAATCCCGTCTGCCTGATCGCGCAGGTTCTGGAGCGTATTTTCCCGCTTCTCCAGATCAGCAATTAGTCTTGGGAGCAGGAAGCCAAGATCAACATCATGCCAACCAGTGAAAGCTAGTGGAAAAAAGCTTTGAGGAAGTTCGAGTTGTTCTGCCACAAGAATTGTCTCGGCTCGATCAACGAAATTCTGATGGTCTGAAACCACATCCACTAATGTGAGTTTAAGTGATTCATCACCTCGGTATGCCCAGACATTTGAATCAGAAAGATACATCAAGGGAGACTGGCGAAAAAGTCGTACGAGGCGACTAAGAACCACTTCCTCATTTTGCTTTGAAGCCATAGTGCTGGAATTCCTAAAACCATCAGTTTTAATCTGACACGTAACTGGATATTTTCACGAAGCAATGACGCCTGCTAAATGGGCAGCTGCATAGAGGCCGGACCAAAAAACACCGAACACCACAACAGGCAGAACGAGGCCAGTAATCATTGCCCCCGAAATTGAAACAAACGGAAACGGTTCTGACACACGATCTTCCGGAACCGGGTCAAAGGTCATCACTTTTAGTACTCGTAGGTAATAGAAGAGGCTTATCACCGTATTAAATCCACCAACAACCAACAGACTCAACATCAAAGGACTTTCCGCGCCTGCTGTGATTGCATCAACAAGCGAAGAGAACACGAGAAACTTTGCAACAAATCCAGCTAGAGGCGGAAGGCCAATAAGGCTCACAAGGACCACTGCCATGGCAACCACAATTCCAGGGCTCACATGGATCAATCCGGCATACGATGCAATCTCTTCGCTTTTCAAGCGATTCCGAAGAAGAGCAACGATGCCAAATGCACCGAGGTTCATGAAAAGATAGGTGGCGAGATAAAAAGCAACGGCTGACACTGCATCGCGTGCTCCCTCCACAGAAATAGCCACCATAGCAACCGCAGCAGCAACAGCCATCATGATATAACCTGCGTGAGCAATGGTTGAATATGCCAAAAGTCGCTTCATGTTTGTCTGCCCGTACGCCGCTAAATTACCAAATGTACAAGTAACGGCAGCAAAGAGACCAATCACATAAACAACAAAGTGCCTCGCATCGCTACTTGCAATGGCGTTTGCCGACATGCCCACAGCGGCATCACTTACCGGGGCAGAGAAAGCGAAAGCCACCCGAACTAGCAGTGCTACGGCAGCAGCCTTACTTGCCACAGAAAGAAAAGCACCGACTTCGGCCGCTGCACCTTCAAAGACATCTGGGCACCAAAAATGAAACGGGACTGCAGAGAGCTTGAACGCCAAACCAACAGAGAGCATAAGTCCTCCCAAACAAAGCACCATCGTGCTCCCGCTCGTTCCACCAGCTGCCAGAACACGGGAAATCTCGAAGGACACATCCGGCAAAGCAAGTGTTCCCAACACTCCAGAAATCAGACTTATTCCGTAGAGCATAACCCCAGCTGTCCCAGCACCATACACGGCGTACTTGAGGGCAGCCTCAGAACTTGCCGGCCTTCCTTTGAGCATGCCGGCGAGCACGTATGACGGGACACTCGCCATTTCAATTGCCATGAAGACCATTAACAGATTATTGGCCGACACCATGAGGCACATTCCGAGAGAACTTCCCAGCACAAGTGAATAGAAGTCAGCTCCATCCTCGCGGTCAGGAATTCCCGATAATTTTGTGAGCACGACATAGAGGACTAAAAAACCTGCCAGCACGAGTCGAAGAAATGCTGTGAATGAATCAAATACAAGCAGCCCACCAAATAATTCGTTTCTCACTGCATCTGCTGGAAGCAGAGCATCGCCCATCTGGCTACCTATGCTGAGAAAATCAACATACGCGTACCAGGCTGCAAAACACACCCCTCCCAAAGCAATCCCACCAGAATCAAGATACCTCAACAGAGGAAGCATTCTGCACAGTAACAGCAAAACAATTGTTGCCACCAAACAAAGTTCGGGGCGGAAAAGGGGTAATGAGACACGAACAGTGTCAACAAAAAGTTCGTTCAGCAGTGTGCCGACATTCAACTCGGGAGTCACCAAAAGTTCCTTTCCTTCAACGCAGTTCCCAGATGTATGGATTAGTCCTGAGCCCAACGCGAGGCAATCTCTCTACTCGTGATTTCCGCACGAGTGATAACACTATCACCATCTGACACGCCGTGATCATCCTCAGCGACAATCATTTTTCGTGCTCCGTCATGTACATCTCGTGTCCACTCAGCCAGAGTTTCCACCTGTTGATTTACGGAAGGGGTCACGTATTGGAAAAGCATTTGAGGCGCGACGCCAAAAAGAATCGCCAAGAAAACTAGTGGTGTCGCAATCGATAATTCACGCGGAGTAATGGGCTTCAGCGCGTCTTCATGTGGCCCCCGATACTCGGCACCAAGATAAACTCTTTGTATTGCCCACAAAATATATGCCGCTGTAAGAATGACCGTAAAAGCTGAAATGACTGCAAGCGGCCTACTGTAATTCCAACTCGAAAGAGTTACTAAAACTTCTCCGATAAAACCACAGAGTCCGGGCAGGCCCAAGCCAGCGAAGAAGACAACTATTGCCAATCCACTGTACACGGGCATTTTGCTGAAAATCCCACCAAACTCATTCAAGTTCCGATGGTGGACACGGTCATAAAGCACTCCCACCATGAAGAACATGCCCGCGGAACTGATTCCGTGAGCAAGCATTTGGAACATGGCCCCATTCACGCCCTGAGCCCAGAACTCCCAACGATACTCTTGGCCTGCTACAGCACTCCAGACGCCAAGCCCAAGCATCACGTAACCCATATGGCTAACTGAACTGTATGCAACCATGCGTTTGAAGTCTGTTTGGGCGAGAGCAGCAAAGGCTCCGTAGACCATTGACACAACACCTACGCCACAAACCAGCCACGCCAAAGACAGGCCTGCACCGGGACAGATCGGATAACAAATACGTAGGATTCCGTACCCACCAAGTTTCAATAAGACTCCGGCCAAGATCATTGAAATTGGGGTTGGAGCTTCGACATGTGCATCAGGCAACCATGTGTGCACTGGGAAGACCGGGACTTTGATAACAAAACCGATGAGAAGTAGCAGAAAAGCCCAGGTCTCAAGACTCATTCCCAGCCAGACTGTTGTCGCTGCAAACGGCGAGTTTGGCAATTGACCAACAGCAGCCAACGCCATCAGATTGAACGTATGGACAGCACTTTCCGCAGAACGTAATGACGCTATCTCCTGAGTCGCTGTTGAAGGCTGCACTACATGTGTCGCAATAAGTTGCTCATCAGAGAGTAACCGAACGTCGCTTGTAAAATACAGCATGAGAATTGCTATGAGCATCAGTACGCTACCAAGCAATGTGTAAAGGAAAAACTTGATAGCTGCATACTCACGCCGTGGACCACCCCAAACACCAATGAGAAAATACATCGGTAACAACATGACTTCCCAAAAAACATAGAACAGGAAGAAGTCAAGCGAAACAAAGACACCAAGCATGCCAGTCTCGAGCAGAAGAAACAGAATATGGTACGCCTTCACGTGCTTTTTAATGGACCAACTTGCTGCAGCGGCCAACATGGAAATAAACGTAGTCAAAACGACAAGAGGCAGACTGATTCCATCAATACCTAGCAGATATTCGATACCGAAAGACTCAATCCAAGGTAGTTTTACGACCCCCTGCATTTCTGCCTGTCCAACGACAAATTGGCCAGGCCCCACGGCACCAAAAAACTGTGGCACGGCCACCCACAGGGACAACAGGAAGACGACAGCGGTTGTCGCGAGTGTGCTCCACCGAATGATCTCTTCACGAGCCTTAGGAATAATCGGCAACGATAGACCTGCTGCCACGAGAGCAGGCAAAAAGACGATAAGTGTAAGCGGCCAAAAGGCGGGATTCTCAGCGGGTGCCATGTGTTATTCCATGAACAGCGGGGGAAATTCTAACCAGCAAATGAAGTCCGAAACAAAAGTGTTGCAAGGACAAATATTGCGACAGTACCAACAACAATAAACATTACATACTGACGAAGGTTACCTGTCTGGACACGCTTCAATTCAAGCCCAGCCTTCCAAGTAACACTGCCAGCTACATTCACAATGCCATCAACAACCACTCGGTCAAACCAAGCGTCTACGCTCGCAATCTGTCGAGCTATCCATGCAAGTGAATTTATAAATCGATCGATCACCTGAGTATCAATAGCACTTATAAAACGTGCCAAACCAAGCGTCGGTAGTACAAAAAGCACGTTATAGAGTTCATCAACGTACCATCTATGAACCAAAAAAGTATAAATTGGTCGGGCCGCATGAGCGACAGCTACCGGTGAAACCAAAGGTTTCAGATACATAGCAGCAGCGAGGAGAACCCCGGCAAGTGCCGTCAGGAATGCTGTCAGTGTAGCCGTGACGTGAATAGCACCAACATGGCTTTCGTGCTCAGCGGGCAGAGTGATGGTACCAAGGATTCCCGCTGTTGTAACGGCTTCTGCAGTGCCAGCCGGACGTGATTGCTCCAGCAGGCTTTCAACGCCTAGGCCGCCGGGCAATGCCCAGCCTGCGACAACAGCAAAAACAGCAAGAGCAACGAGTGGAGCCGTCATAACTCGAGGTGATTCATGGGCGTGTTCAAAAACATGCTGATCGCGAGGTGATCCTGCAAACGTCATAAACCAGAGACGAAACATATAAAACGCGGTTATAAATGCCCCGCCTGCAACAGCTAGGTAAAGAATTGAATGCTGTGGATTCGTCCTAGAAAAAAGGAGTGCTTGGGCGAGAATTGCATCTTTTGAATAGTAACCACTAAAGCCTAATACAAAGGGAACCCCCGCACCAATAATCGCAAGGCACCCAATGAGCATCGTCCATGCTGTATAAGGCATTACTTTCAAAAGACCGCCCATCTTCCGCATGTCATTTGTATGGCAAGCATGAATGACTGATCCCGAACACAAAAAGAGAAGGCTCTTAAAAAAAGCGTGGGTTATCAGATGAAACAGGCCCGCCACCCATCCCCCTACACCAAGTGCAAGCATCATATAACCAAGTTGACTCACTGTTGAGTAGGCAAGCACACGTTTGATGTCGGTGGCCGTTACGGCGATAGTAGCAGCGATAAAAAGCGTTACACCCCCGATATACGCTATTACCAACAAAACATCTGGAGTGAGCACTGGAAAAAAACGTCCGACTAGGTACACGCCCGCAGCCACCATAGTGGCGGAGTGCACAAGGGCTGATACTGGTGTTGGTCCTTCCATTGCATCTGGCAACCAGACAAAAAGTGGGACCTGTGCACTCTTGCCCACACAGCCGCAAAAAATACCAATGCCTGCGACAAACAGAAGCCATCTGCCGTACCCTTGTTCACGCCAGCCCGGTACAGCAGCGGCAACTTCACGACGCAACTCACTTCTACTTGGGTTGGCAGCAGCCATCTTCTCGATCTGATCAGCCGCCGCAAAAGCCACTAAACCATCTGGCACCTGCTGCTCATGATGGTTTTCAGCAGGACGCACCAACTCAAACAAGCCCGGTTCGACCTGACCGGTGGCTGAACTTACGCTGTCACCAAAGTGCAATGTTCCGAGACCACCCCAAAGTGCCATAAGACCAATAAGCATGCCGAAATCGCCAACCCGATTCACGATAAATGCTTTATTTGCTGCCGTTGATGCTGATTGGCGCTCAAAATAGAAGCCGATGAGAAACCAGGAACAGATACCAACCAATTCCCAGAAGATAAAGACCATCGCAAGGTTGCCGGCTATTACTATCCCCAACATTGAAAAACAGAATAGCGAAAGCGCCTGAAAGAAACGATGGAAACGGCCCTCTCGATGAAGTGGGTCGCCTGTTGCGAGCCGAACTTCCGAGTCGGTCACATCATGAAGTTCATCATGCATGTAGCCAGCTGCATAGACGTGGATGCACGTTGCAATGAAAGTAACCACAACAAACATCAGAACAGTTAATGAATCGATATACCAGCCGATAGACAATCGAAGCGACCTACTTGCATAGAGCGTGTACCAGTCACCTGAATACGAGGCAGGGGCAACATGCTCTCCGTGACCACCCGCATGACTGCCTCCAGCATCACTGTGCTCCTGGGAACGAAATACCACAGCCTGCACCGGACGAGCTGACTGCCCGGCATCAGTGTTCGTGTTATTGTGATGGACCGAAGCATGCCCCTCATCGTGGTGAGGTGATGACACTGCATGGCCAGCCATCGTCCAAGCGACCAAAGCTACAAGCGACAGGAATAAAGAGGCACCAATAGCTGAAGTCGCAACCGTTGCGGCACCTTTTCCGTGAGCACCCATACGAGGCCCGAAAAACAAAATCGCCACAAATGAAGCGAGTGGAATTAGCCATGCAATTCCGAGCAAAATTGGAAAGAGTTGTTCGGCAGTCATTCTTTTATTTCGTAATATTCCTAAACCACATAAATGTATGCCCCGAGGTTCAAGAATTCTGTGATGTCAGTTACCCATGCAAGTCATCCGCTCGATCAACATCGACCGTAGCGTGGTTGTTGTAAAAATTAAGTGTGATAGCAAGTGCCACAGCAGCTTCTGCAGCGGCCAACAAAATAACAAACAGGGCCATCACTTCCCCATCAAGCCCGAGCACTGATTTGCCGTCTCCTGCAAGGTACTCTGAACCGAAAGCAACAAAGTTGATATTTGCGCCATTCAAAACAAGCTCAATGCCCATGAGAACGCCCAATGCATTGCGCTTTAGAGCCATGCAGACGACTCCGCAGGTGAAGAGAACCGCGCCGACAACAAGGTAGTGCGAAACACTCACGACCCCACACAACACAAATGTCATTTCGGGCCTCCTGCGACAAGAGTAGAGGAAGCAGCAACAGGCGACCTCGGCTTCGTGGAATCTGCAGAAGCAACTAAATCAACCGAGCGAGGAACGCGACGCCGCTTTGCTCTCGCTAGATATGCCGCCCCAACTAGAACAACTAAGAGATGGACTGACACTATTTCAAAGGGAAGAAGATATCCGCCCTTTGGTCGCACCAAGTTTTCTTCCGCAACCTGATCCACACGGACCCCAACAAGAGCCATACCAAGAGGTGTTGCCGTGGGTGCCGTAGCCACGCCTTGCCCCGGCTTCTGCCACGACTCAATAGAAAATGCGGCCTGCACCAAAACGGCTAAAAGTGCTGCTGCCAGAATGCCTGCAATGACTCGATCACCTGCCGGTGTCCGCAGAGCCACCAACTGAGTCTGGGCCGTAAGCATCACACCGAATACAAGCAGGACTAATGTCCCACCAACATAGATCATCAATTGCATAGCACCGACAAACTCTGCACCTGCCAGAAAAAAAAGACCGGCAGTAGCACCCAACGAAAGAACAAGGTGCAGTGCCATGCGAACAACATTGTCCGAGAGCACAACCATCACTGCCGCAACACACGCAACCCCAGCAAACAACAAAAAGAAAAACTCATGCCAATCAAGAAACGCAAACAGATTTGCCGACAAGCCGAAGGCCTCGTGATTCATCGCGATACCTCCACAATACGACGTGATGGGACAATATCACTTAAAGCGTCTTCATTAACAGACTCTTGGTTATTGCTTTGCTCAAGCCATCCTTCTCGCACACCGGCGGCATTCTGGAAGCTGCCTGCAACAAGCCCTCCTGGAAGAAACAACTGCCAAAGCATGACGCCGGCAAACATAGCAGCTGCAATCGGAGTGCAGTATTTCAAACATGTCGTCATGACTTGGTCAATTCGTAATCGCGGTAACGTCCAGCGAATCCACATCATGACCAAGACGCCAGCTGTAGCCTTTAAGAAAAGGTTTATGCAGCCTAGTAGGCGAAGTGCGTAGGGGGCATCTGCCGCCATGCCGTCACTTAGTCCAAGGAGTTGTGAAACAGGAACTGGACCATTCCAAGCTCCGAGAAAAAGGATCGCGGCAAGAGCACTTACCAGAAACATTGATCCATACTCCGCCATAAAGAAGAAGCTCCATCGCAAGCCCGAGTATTCCGTATGAAATCCAGCAACAAGCTCGCTCTCTGCCTCGGCCAAATCAAATGGGGCTCTGTTCACACTCGCGAGCGCGCATGTGTAATACACCCAAAAAATGATGAACGTAAATGGGTCGTGAAAAATAAACCAACTTGAAGCCCATCCCGCTTGCTTTTCACCAATTGTGACAAGGTCCATGCTTCCCGCCAGCATCACTGGCACCACAACACACATACCAAGAGGAACTTCGTAACTCACCACTTGAGCAGCCTCTCGCATCGCGCCAAACAAGGACCACTTAGAGGCCGAAGCGTACCCAGCTAAAATAACACCAAACACTTCTAGACCGAGAACAGCCACCACAAAGAACACACCAACATTGAGACGCTGGCCTACAACATCAAAGGCGAATGGCAAAGCAATAAATGCACAGAAGGACGCGCAAAAACTCACATAAGGAGCTATGCGAAATAGCAAGGCATCGGCGCCATCGGGCATCAAGTCTTCTTTTGCGAGCAGTTTAATGCCGTCGGCTAAAGACTGTAACCAACCGAAACGCCCACCTGTCCTCGTTGGTCCTAAGCGATCTTGAATACGTGCAGCAATTTTTCTTTCAGCCCAAATGAAAACAAGTGCACCTCCGGCAATCACATTGAGAATCAAAAAAGCCGACAGCCCTGCGATCGCAGTCCATGAAAGCCAAGATGGGAGGCCGATCGTTTCGATTAAGAATTCAGCCATTTTGAGCAATCCACAGTGCGAACATTAAACCAGTTACTACAACAGTTTTCCTACACGGCAACACGTGCTGGACATCGTGAAATTTTGCACGAAGTCTGCACAAACCAGCGAATTCCCACAAGGGGCACACCCCTATCCGGGGCCTTACTTACCTACCTGTCAATCTCTCCCATGACGACATCAAGACTACCGACAACAGCGGGTACGTCAGCAATCAGGCAGCCACGGCAAAGTTCAGGTGAGACAGCCAAGTTTGAGAAAGCACTCGAACGGGCTCGAACCCGCCACGGTATCGAGGTTCCGTCACTTACAAGATAAAAACCCATTTGCCCCTTCGGACATTCTGTCTCGAGATACGCGTCACCCGCAGGTAGTTTTTCGGCCAACTTGAGTGGCTCTCCGAGTGGGCCCTTGCATTGCGAATAACGATCGATGGACTGTCGAACCAAGTCCATCGATTGCACAACTTCGAGCATCCGCACAAAAAATCGATGCCAGCAGTCACCCAAAACAGCATCTCGTGGAACGGCTGGGTATTCATGATCTCGCGGGTAGTGACCATCTTTCATAACAGCGACTTCAAATGCATATCCGTCATACATTGCGGTATAAATGCTCTCACCGTCTCGACGTAAATCAATATCGACTCCACTGCCTCGCAATACAGGACCCGTGCAGCCATAGTCGATGGCCATCTCGGGGCTTAGCACACCTATGTTGGCAGTTCGCTTCACAAAAATAGCATTTGTCGTCAGCAGCGTGTGGTATTCGCGAATGACTGGTTCGAACTGGTCAAGAAAAGCTTCACATCGTTGCAGCCAACCAGGGGGAAGATCTGCTGTCATACCACCGACAGTTATGTAGCTGTACGTTAATCGTGCGCCACACACCTCCTCGAAAAGATCAAGGAGCTTTTCCCGTTCACGGAAAGCGTAAAGGAATGGACTGAACGTGCCGAGATCGAGCCCGTACGCACCCATACCGACAAGATGGCTGGCAATCCGGTTGAGTTCTGTAATGAGAACTCGTAGATGCCTCGCTTTCTCACTGACCTGATACCGGAGCAACTTTTCGACGGTGAGTGCCCATCCCAGGTTCATATTCATCGCAGCAAGGTAATCCATACGATCCGTGTACGGAATCCACTGTCGAGCAGTGAGGTTCTCACCAATCTTTTCAGCACACCGGTGCAGGTACCCTATGTGGGGTTCCATCTCCGATACAATCTCACCATCTGTGCGTAATACAAGGCGTAAAACACCATGCGTGCTGGGATGCTGAGGCCCCATATTGACCAACATCTCATCCGTGCGGACATCAAACTCTATGATTCTCTGATCTTCATCCAAAATTTGAGACATGGTTCCTAATTACTTCCCACGTAAAAGTTTTTTCTAACGGCCTCGCATGCCGTGATATTCGAGCGGCATCTCATAGTCTTTCCTCAGCGGATACCCGTCCCAATCCTCCGGGCAGAGAATTCTGCGCAAGTCCGGGTGACCGAGGAAACGAATACCCGAGAGATCAAACACCTCCCGCTCGTGCCAATCGGCACCACGCCAAACGCTCTCTACACTTGACACTTCAGGTAATTGGCCCGGTTGATCATCCTTCCAGCGAGGCAGTTTCACTTTAAGAACAAGACTCGCCCGTGCCTTCGTGCTCCACAGGTGGTAGACGAGTTCGGTATGCGGCTCCCATTCTACCTTGGATGCTTTTTTGGGATCCGTTTCGAGCCAATCAATTGCTGTAATGCACTGTAGCCCGTCAAATCGAACCTCACATGATTCTTTCAACCAGCGGCATGTTTCCAATAATTTCTCCGGAGAGATTGCAAGCCATGGGTCAAGCGTTTCAAGTTCACGTCCGATGACAGCGCCCTCAACAGCAGCCTCAAGCTCGGAAACAAAGTCAGTGCCTCTCATTCAATTTCCTTTCATGTCTCGCCTTCGGGGGCTTTAGCTCTTTGGTCAGCAACAGCTCGAACCCAGTCGAGGTCCCCTCGATACCAAACATATGCAAATCCAACGAGTAAAATCACATAGAACGCTGACATATCAACAAACGCTGTTCTCGCAAGCATTCGCCCACTTTTCTGAACAGCCCACTCAGACTCGGCCTGCCGTGCAGACTTCTCACCCCGCTTTGAATCGATTTCAGCAGACTGCCATGGCGAGGGCTTAAAAGATGGAACAACAGGTTTCGTAAGACCTAATTCCTTGTACACACCAGCAACTGCTGGTGTGAGTGACTGGCCATCAGCTGAAACGCTCACAACAGCTGGATCTGCTAGCTGGGTCGCCTTGCCAAAAACCGTGGCCCAGGGGAAAAAAAGTGCTACTTCAACATCAAAAATAATGAATAAAAGTGCGACAACATAAAAGCGGAGATCAAATTGAACGAAACTTGAACCGATCGTTGGCTCACCGCATTCATACACCTCAAGTTTTTCGGTATTAGGCAGTCGCGGGCGAACAAGCCGACCTACCAGAAGGTTCACTGCAAGAAAAACACCGCCCACGGCGACAAACAATGCGATAAAACCAGCGATTAAAACAGGATCCAACATTAAAGCCTCAGGCCTTTACCTTTCGCGAATCAAACTGACGTGCAAATATCCAGAAACGACGACACAAGCCGATACGTTCATTTTCTCGGCTTATCAACACTCTATCTTTCTGCATGCTCAACAAGTTTAGGAATTTGGACCACCGTGAACCGGTTCAACAATGACTTTTGAAGCCGCGACTGCAGTTGGATTAATGGTCGAACGTCCCCACCCAACGTCTACCGGCAGCCTCGCAAAATCGACAATTGTCCCGTCCCGACTGTAGCAACTCAAATCCAGAGTTGATCCCATGAAAATACAGTCAACCGGGCAAGGCTCCACGCAAAGTGCACAGAACATGCATTTCGAATAATCGATTGTGAATCCAGTCACCTGAAAGCCTTTGCTTCCGGCGGGCTTTTCCTTGCCAATGTAAATACAGTCTACCGGGCATGCCTTGGCACATTGATCGCATGCAATACACGTCGTGAGATCAAAACGATGGAATCCACGGTATCGAGCAGCAACCGGTGCTGGAAGTTCTGGATATTCAAAGTGCTCTGTAAACGCTCGTCTGTTGGGATTAAACGTGCTGCTGAAAATATTGAGAGTGACTCCCATGCCATGCAACACAGTTCCAATCGCCGTAAAGAGGTTGCGAAACCAACCGATCATGGTGGGCATCCATTGGTAAAAACAAGAGAGCTTAAAACGAAAACGAAAGTAGGCACATGACGATTCTTGCGATGCCACCCAAGGGTAGATCTTCAAGAGAAATTAACCGAGGCACCTGTTCTGTGAACAAAGCCGCCACAACTTCTGAGAGTATAGGGTAGTGAAAAAAGACAACAAGCCGAAGGGACGAACGTGGCACATAACGGATGTCCGTGCAGGTGATACCTGGAGTCCGAATGAAACCGTTTTGCTCTCCTCCGCTTCGTACAGCGGCGTTGGCCTTTCCGAATGCCGCTCGACCCATTCGTACCAACTGTCCATCTCTGAACCATTTTTTTGCACCTTTGTTCCATGCTGGGTGAGTTGAGCCACCGAATATCTATCTGGCAGGTTTTGGGACAATTCCATGCAGCTCTCCCCCGGAATGGGTGGGTTGCCGCGATTCATGGGGCCCTCAGACAGGCCATCCAGCGACAGATTCCTGGAAATCAGCCGATTTTTCTTGACCGAGAGCACAAAATACCTAAATTTTTAGATGGATTCGCTGTTTCGAAAATCCCGGTGCGGGTGGCCATTGGTTCACCCATGGAGTTTTTATGCTCGTATTATCTCGCAAGAAAGACGAAAGCGTTGTTATCAACAACGATATTCGAATCGTCGTTGTTGAGATTCGCGGGGACAAGGTCCGGCTTGGCGTTGAGGCTCCGAAAGAGGTGCCTGTCCACCGGAGTGAGGTTTATGAAGCAATCAACGGCGACGAATCAGACAATTCCAACTCATCCGTGAATAACGTTCCTTCGATTCCAGAATCATGCAAGCCTGCTGACTCTTCTGGCCTTGTTCCGGACTGAGCATATTTTCATGAGAGGACTCGACTTTCAGGGCCCTTCCGGCTATCTTCCGAGTACCGAAACTATCCACGCATACACTGTGGAGTAACGGCCCCATCGTCTAGAGGCCTAGGACATCGCCCTTTCACGGCGGCAACCGGGGTTCGAATCCCCGTGGGGTCATTCTTGTGCAGTGATGCTGTTCGCGCACCACGATAGAAGCACAAATGGATCACGCACAGCGAAGCCAGTACGATGCGATCCTTTTCGTTAGTTTCGGTGGTCCAGACAAGGCAGATGATGTTCTACCTTTTCTAGAAAATGTTCTTCGGGGTAGGAATGTACCAAAAGAACGCATGCTCGAAGTTGCTGAGCACTACCATCACTTCGGTGGGAAAAGCCCGATCAATGAACAGAATATCGCGTTGATCAAAGCGATACGCCAAGAGCTATCGGCCTCTGGCTTGGAGTTGCCGGTCTATTGGGGCAATCGCAACTGGCATCCATTGCTCACCGATACCATACAAGAAATGAAGGATGCAGGAGTTCGTCGCGCACTTGCCTTCATTACAAGTGGATTCAGTTGTTATTCCGGTTGTCGCCAGTATCGTGAGAATATTCAACAAGCCCGCGATGCTGTGGGTCCAGAAGCGCCAGAGATTGACAAAATCCGAGTCTTCTTCAACCACCCAGGGTTTGTTCACCCCATGGCTCGAAATGTCCGCTCCGCCCTAGAGTCCCTCGGTAATGAATCCCACACTCCAGTCTTGTTTACAGCCCACAGCATTCCACTTTCTATGGCTGACTCGTCAGATTATTGCAAGCAGTTGCAAGAGGCATCTCGATTGGTTGCGGAGCAGGCAAATATCACCAATTGGAAACTTGTCTATCAAAGCAGAAGCGGGCCACCCACTCAGCCGTGGCTAGAGCCGGATGTTTGCGATGCGATACGAGACCTTCATGAACAGGGCGAGTCGAATGTCGTCATTGTTCCCATCGGGTTTATATCTGACCATATGGAAGTTCTATTCGACCTTGATACGGAAGCCGCTGATCTCTGTAAAACACTGGGCATGAAAATGGCGAGGGCAAATACGGCAGGCACCGACCCCGAGTTTGTTCAAATGATCCGAGACCTCATAGCAGAGAGAGCTTTTGGCCTTTCCGAGAAGGCAGCAATCGGGTGTATGCCTGCGAACCACGATGTCTGCCCGCTTGACTGCTGCCCTGCTCCCGTTCGTCCTGCAACGAGCCGACCATCCTAGACAATCAACGTCGGCTCACTCGCTGAAAAGGATCAACTGGAACAATGGGTGACACCAACCGCCGCGAACTTGTTGTTCTTACTCACGGATTCATGGCACATCGCCTCATGCTCAATCTGCTCGCTAGAAGACTTCGTCGTGCGGGCTGGAACACCGACATCTGGGGCTATGAAAGCTTCGTTACGTCAGTTAAAACCCACGCCCAACGCTTCTCTGATTTTCTTACTGAACGGTGCAATGACGAACGCTACGATCACATCCACCTGGTCACCCACAGTATGGGTTGTATCATCGGGAGAATGGCGATCAACGAAATTCAGTCTAAAAAAATTAGCCGATTCGTCATGCTAACTCCGCCGAATCGAGGATCATTCGTTGCGACCCGGACGGCAAAATTATTCGGACATTTTTTTCGTCCTGTTGCCGAACTTACAACTGAACAGGATAGCCTTGTTAATTCTCTTGCCGATCCCGCAAATGTAGAGATTGGTGTTATTGCCGCAGAACAGGATGCGCTGGTAAGCCTTGAGAGCACACGCCTTGCCGTACCGCATGAGCATATCACGCTGCCGTGTCTTCATTCAGCGGTGCTCTTCCGACAGGACGCTGCAAACCACATCCATTCGTTCCTGAAAACTGGCCGTTTCCAGCACGCTTGTCGGGATGCGAAAACCACCACGCAAGCATCACTAGAACCAGATCACTCATCTCGTCAACAACAGGCCTCGCGTGAAGAAACAAATCACTTTGCCTAGCCTAGCACTTGGATGCTGGCCTCTGGCTGGAATGACTCGGGCTGGTGTCACACGTCAAGCAGCAATTGAAACCGTCGCTGCAGCCATTGATCATGGCATTACACATCTCGACACCGCCTATTGCTATGGTGAACACGGTGAAAGTGAGAGAGCGATTGCTCAAGCTATCAAAGGCCGACAAAACGAAGTGACTATCGCAAGCAAGTGTGGCATACATTGGCAAGCGGGCAAGAAGCAGGCAGTAGACGGACGGCCAGACACAATTATCCGAGAAGTTAAAGAAAGTTTGGTACGCCTTCAGGTAGACAGTCTTGATCTCCTCTATCTCCACACTCCTGATCCAAACATACCTATCCAGGAATCTGCGGGAGCATTACGACGGCTTCTCGATGAAGGCACGGTGCAAGCCGTAGGGCTATCGAATGGAAACGTTGAAGAGTGCCGTTTATTTTCAGAAATATGTCCTCTCACAGCCTGCCAACGTCATTTCAACATGCTCCAACAAGAGATTCGCCCGGAGTTATTGCCATACTGCCAGTCAAAGCAGATCGCCATTGTGGCATATTGGCCGCTTATGAAGGGTCTACTGACAGGCCGAATGAAAAGAGATCAGGTTTTTTCACACACTGATAGCCGACATAAATATTTAATGTTCCGTGGGGAAGAATTCCAAAAAAATCTTGACTTTGTTGATACTATTCAATCCCTTGCCACCCAGCAGAACACGAGCCTTGTTTCCTTAGTCCTTGCTTGGACAATGGCACAAAAGGGGATCACGACGGTTCTATTTGGGGCTACAAGTGCGAAACAGGTTGCAGCAAATGCACAGGCTCTTGCTTGTCACCTTAACGACAACATCATCGTCGCTATCAACGAGGCGATTCAACAGCGAGGCTCAATTCTGGGAAGCAGAAAAGTCTGAGATACTGCTCGGACTTAGGCGGCACCAGAGGATTGCTCAAGAGTTTCTTGCACGCCCACATAAGACTGTCTCACTTCGAGGCATACTCGCCGAAATGGCTCAGGGCGACTCACACCAGGCAATCGAAGTGTTTCTACGGCACCATTCCGAAAGACCAGATCTCCGCAGTCAAACCACTCCTGGCCCGGCCGCACGACCAACTCAACAGTATCAAATCGGTCCAATTCTACAAATCTTTCAACAGCAGCGCGAACACCTTTATTTACAGTAACCCGCCTGTTTGTAACTTGAAACCGGCAGATTGCCCACGGAAGCCTCATGCTTAAATACAGCATGAGTCCGATTGGCATCGTCATGAGAAGTGCTAATCGCCCCACCCGAACTATTCCGAAGCCCGTTTGGATTTTATACATACGGCCAAGAAATTGCCCCAAACCAGTACCCCCAACCGATGGCCACGCAGTCATCACAGGGACTTCTGCTGTGCTAGGGGGCGTAACACCTGCAATTGATTGAGGCTCTGGCTCTTGTGTTTTCATGAAAAAATAAACCGAGTTTGAGATATGCACTGCTGATTAGGGTACCAAACGCCACAGAGGAGACGTCCGGTTTCTCCACCAAATGTATCCTTTTACACTGGAAACGGAAGCGTCTTTTGATTCAATTAAAATAAAAAACCCAGTGAGCTCGGCCAAGCCCACTGGGTTTATCTTTAACGGTTGTTGCGCCTTTCGACGCATCAGTGCAAAGCACCAACATCTCTTTCGATAGCTCGGCCTATCCGAAGATAGACCACGATCGTCTCCACAATTCTTTTGGACCTGACTGGTCATGAAAACATCCAAACAATGTTTAAATGTCAACAAGACAAGACAGGTTCGCATTAAGACCGTGAGGTCTGAATGCTAAAATCCTTTAGAAAGGAGGTGATCCAGCCGCAGGTTCCCCTACGGCTACCTTGTTACGACTTAGTCCCAATTGCAGAGTTCATCTTCGGCGCCTGGCTCCTTGCGGTTACCTCAGCGACTTCGGATGCCCCCCACTTTCGTGGCTTGACGGGCGGTGTGTACAAGGCTCAGGAACACATTCACCGCGGTATGCTGACCCGCGATTACTAGCGATTCCAGCTTCATGCAGGCGAGTTGCAGCCTGCAATCCGAACTAGGGAACGATTTTTGGGATTTGCTTGACCTCGCGGTTTCGCATCCCTTTGTGCGTTCCATTGTAGGACGTGTGCAGCCCTAGTCATAAGGGCCATGAGGACTTGACGTCATCCCCACCTTCCTCCGGCTTAACGCCGGCGGTCTCTCTAGAGTCCCCGCCATTACGCGCTGGCAACTAGAGACAAGGGTTTCGCTCGTTAAGCGACTTAACGCGACATCTCACGACACGAGCTGACGACAGCCATGCAGCACCTGTGTATGTTCCACCCGAAGGCGTGGCCCTGCTTTCACAGGGTTAATCCATACATGTCAAGACTAGGATAAGGTTCTTCGCGTAGCCTCGAATTAAGCCACATCCTCCACCGCTTGTGTGAGCCCCCGTCAATTTCTTTGAGTTTCAGCCTTGCGACCATACTCCCCAGGCGGAGCACTTAACACTTTCGCTACGACTGGAAGGCTATGGAGGACCCTCCAATCAAGTGCTCATCGTTTACAGCTAAGACTACCGGGGTATCTAATCCCGTTTGCTACCTTAGCTTTCGTGCCTCAGCGTCAGAAGAGACCCAGTGAGCCGCTTTCGCCACCGGTGTTCCTCAAGATATCAACGCATTTCACCGCTCCACCTTGAGTTCCGCTCACCTCTGTCTCCCTCAAGCACGGCAGTTTTGGATGCAATTCCTCAGTTGAGCTGAGGGCTTTCACACCCAACTTTCCGTGCAGCCTACGCACCCTTTAAGCCCAGTAATTCCGAATAACGTTCGTACGGTTCGTCTTACCGCGGCTGCTGGCACGAACTTAGCCCGTACTTCCTCCTTGGATCGGTCAAACAGAAGGGATAACCCTTTTGCATTTCCTCCCCAACGACAGCGGTTTACAACCCGAGGGCCTTCATCCCGCACGCGGCGTCGCTCGGTCAGGCTTTCGCCCATTGCCGAAGATTCTCGACTGCAGCCATCCGTAGATGTCTGGGCAGTGTCTCAGTCCCAATGACGCGGGTCATGCTCTCACACCCGCTACCCATCGTTGCCTTGGTGAGCCATTACCTCACCAACAAGCTAATAGGATGCAGGCCCCTCCCCTGACGGAATCACACCTTTGGTCCGAAGACATTATCCGGTATTACCTGCAGTTTCCCGCAGCTATCCCAGATCGGGGGGTAGGTACCTACACATTACTGTCCCTTTCGCCGCTGTCCATTTACCGAAGTAAACTTCTCGCTCGACTTGCATGCCTAATCCACGCCGCCAACGTTCATTCTGAGCCAGAATCAAACCCTTCAATTGATTGGCTTATTTCTGCCGAAGCAGATTGTATCGCCGAACCGGATATCCATTGCCGCAAAGCAATGGTATCGAAGGCTCATTCTGTACTTTAAATAGTTTCATTCCCACCTGTTACCCGACAAAAGCAAAAGCTTATGTAAGGCGCCCTTCGGCAAAACAGGCGGTGCCGGTCACGATCGCGTGCCGGCCGAAACCGAAAGAGATTAACAACCAAATTGTCAAAGATCATTTCCGGTACTGCAAAAGCAATCCCGGAAACATTGAAAGATAACAGCCAATACGCAAGCGTCAACCTGCTCTAAAAAAATTGGCTTGTGGCGGCTGCTCATTCGGGAGACGCTTCGTGATCTACCCACGTATCAGAATCGATATATTACGGTTTTATTGCAAGAAACGACACTGAATCAATCGTCTCGTTCAGCCTCAAGGGTGAGAGGAACATCGAGGTGGTGCCCCTGCCTCTCAACCCCAATGAGCACCCGGTCACCTGGATTCTTCGACTCGATGGCAGTCAGGAAGTCATCAACTGTATCGATCGCAGCATTATCGACCCCGACAATAAGATCTGCATTTGATCGATCGACTCGCTCGAACTCCGCCACAAAAGGCCCCTGACGACGACTCTCACGGACCACGCGAAAACCTCGAATACCCGCACGTTCGGCGGCGCCGTCAGGTGAAAGTGTCGCAACCAAAAGCCCTCTCTCTGTTTGATAGACACGCGTGATTCCCGCATCTGGGCGAACGACGCGGCCGCTCGTGATGAGTTGGGGAACGATTCGCCCGAGTGTTCCGACTGGAATTGCAAAGCCTACTCCGGAACTCTGTCCCGTTCGGCTTGCGATTGCAGTTGTCATGCCAATAAGCAAACTACCCGAATCAAGCAGTGGTCCACCTGAGTTCCCCGGATTGATTGCCGCGTCTGTCTGTATTATTGATTTAATGGTTCTTCCTGCACGGGTAGGCAGTGATCGATTTAGGCTTGAAATGATTCCAGTGGTCAGGGTTCGCTCGAGACCAAACGGATTCCCGATTGCAAAGACTTTCTGCCCAACCTTTAAGTCGTTCGACGAGCCGAACTGTACTGGTGCCAATAGTTCAGCAGGTGCCTCAACTCGCAGAACAGCAACATCCGTCACAGGGTCTACACCAACTAATGATGCATCATGGGAGGACCCGTCATACAGCACAGCTTGAATTTCCTGAGCACCCTCAACCACATGAAAATTTGTGAGTACATGACCTTGCTTATCGATTACGATGCCAGACCCAGCACCCTCTGACGGACTTTCCATTAGGAAGAAGCCGGTGGCGACCGTCGCCTTCGTATTGATGTTTATCACACTACGGTTACTGGACTCATACACATTGATATTGGTCTTTTCTTCCGCAGTGAGCTGCCGCTGCGGTTGGTTATCAGAACCGATCGGCGCTGCAAGCACGTAGCGTGAGCATGAAGCCCCGCCAAAGCAGAGACCGAGAAGCACTGTACTGAGTCCGACCATATTGGAACCGAACCGAGAAATCGAATTTTTATTCATTTTTGACCAATTTAATTTTTATGAACCCGAGCCATTCCTGCGAGGAAAACCAGTTCGAGATTGTAAAATGCTGCCTCAAAAGAGACCCTAAACCCGCCAGAGGAGTTTCCTCAAGGCGAAAAACTTGAAAATAAACCGATTTTCTCGCAGGAATCGACATTGGCGGCAGCGGGCTGTGAAAATATCATCCAATTTGAAGAGAGGTGTGGTTCGTGGTCTGATTATTGAGAGACCGAGTTGAATCGCACAGTCCAAATACTCGTTAGAGGTCTATTCATGCACCGCTGCCAATCGTCTCATCACCGCGGGTTGCTTGCAATCTGCTCCCGCACTGCGGTCAGGCTGCTGGCAACAGCGGCCATTTGCTTTACCGCAACTGTATCGACGGCAACGGATGCCACCGTCACTTTGACACGCGCGACTCATCAGAACAAAACCATACCCGCCGTCACTGCGGTTGGTCTGCAAGCAACCGGCACGAGTGGCGAAACTGCTGCTACTCGGATTTGCATCTTGGTCGACACTTCTGCTAGCCAAAGCGGAGTACTCCAACAGCAGTCGCTCGAAGTTGTTCGTGGTCTCCTGAGCAACATCAGGCCAAATGACCGCGTTCTGCTTGCAGCTGCCGATACAACTTTTGCGTCAATGATGACTGATTTTGAAGAAGCCCAAAGCAGTGCGGTCGTCGATGCACAAAACACCCTTGCTGATCGAACGCCACTGGGCAACACAAACCTGCTCGAAGTGCTCCGTTCGGCTCTTGAGCCTCTTGGAACAGAATCGGGGCCAGCAGCAATTCTTTACATCGGGGACGGCCCTGGATTAACTGGCATCCTCCCAGAAGATTTTGCACTTACAGTCGCTGCCCTTCGGGATAGTCGCGTGTCTTTCTCAGCGGTCACCATTGGAACGAAGGTTAACTGGCCCTGCTTGGCTGCGCTCGCAGCAGAGACCGGTGGAAACGTTGTCCAGCCCACTGCCACACTTACAGCCAGCCAGGCCGGTGAGTCATTAGCCCCTCGGATGGTGGCCCCCATCCTCTGGCCTGAAGACCAAACACTTTCGATAACATCGTCAGCAAACGATGCAACCGTGGCGATGCTCCCCTTCCGAATGCCACCCCTTCGTCATGACCGAGAATCTTTCGTACTGCTTTTAGGCCCCCTCGACGGTAGTGTTCTTGAGTTTTCTACTGAAATCACACCACTTTCAGATCACCCTGACGCCTGGAGTAATGTCACCCTCCGCCTTGAAGTACCTGAACAACAACCGTCCAGCGACAATGCCTTCCTTGAACAACTCGCCCGAAATGCATTTGATACCGGTGGCATCTTCTTGCCGCTCCTCGGCCGCGATGGGCTCGACCTTGCTCGCTCTGCAATCCGTAGTGAGGCTGCTTCGTTAGCCCAACTTTCTCGACAAGCAGAGGCCACCGGTGCTCATGACGCTGCTTCACGATTAGCTGCTGCCTCGCTCAGCCGAGATCCGGATAATACTGATGCGGCGATTGTTCAAGCTGCAGTAATGAAGAGCAAGGGACCGGGTGAACCTGCTCAGGTTATTACTGTTGCAGAAGAAGCGGATGCTCCGGCAATAGAATTCAAGACGCCAGCCACGCCGCAGCAAGAGGCACCAAAAACGCTTCCACAACCAATCGACAATGGTTTCACAGGACTTGACGGACCTCAGGAAGAACTTCAGGAGATACAGTCGCGACGGAAAATTCGCGGACAGATACTGGAGCGTGAAACTGCCGTTGGGCTTCGTGATGCCCGCCATTTAATGGGAAGCGACCCGGATGCAGCTCGAATTGAACTGAAGAACCTACAACTCCGAGTTCGAAATTCGGCTGATATCGAGGACGCTTTACGAGGCCGACTCAATCGACAAATTGAAATAAGCCTGCGGGAATCAATTATTCGTTCGCGTGAAAAAATCGAAAGAGACATCTCGAAAGAACGGGCCGAAGCAATTAGCCGAGAGCGTGCTCGTGTGGCTGGTGAGCTTCAACGTCGTGAGGATAAATTTAGTCAGCTCAGCAAGCGATATCGTGCTCTTGTGGAGGAAGGGATTCGTGTTGGCTACCAACAGCCAACACGCAACTTTACTGAAGCCGAGCGAGACGTAGCGACCGAAATGGCGCTCGATGCACCAGCTCTCTATGCAAACCAAGGGATACCGGTAACGGCAAGGACACTTGCTCAGCAGGCACCGCTTGTCGCGGGAATTCTTGATTATCACACCAAAAACACCCGATTCCGAAGAGAAATGCAGCGCGGATTCATGGACTCGCTTCAACTTGCTGATATTACTGCAATTCCGTATCCCGATGAGCCACCGATCATTTATCCTGCTCCTGATAGGTGGGAAAAAATTTCAGAGCTACGGGAAAAGTACAAGTCTGTTGACCTTGGTGGCACCTCGGAAACAGAAGCCAAAATTTATAAGGCTCTCGAAGAAGATGTGAGTCTGGATTTCGGCGGTGGTGCATCCCTTCGAGAGTTTGAAGTCACTCTGCAGGATACTCTTGGCGTTCCAGTGAAGCTTGATGACCGGGTTCTTGCCGGAGAACTTGGCCTCGACGTCAACGAGCCTGGTGCTATTCAGGGAACGTACAGCGGTGTCTCTGCCCGATCCGCACTTCGTCGCCTGCTGTCAAATGTTTTTGAGACACCACTCACATACGTGATTCGAGACGAGATATTACTTATCACAGACAAACAATACGCCGCAGACAATTACCTTTCAATCAAAGTGTACCCCGTTGCGGACCTTGTGATTCCAGTGAACCCCAACTCTGGGGTGAATCCGTTCCAGAGCGGTGGTGGGCTTGGAGGTGCCGGTGGCATCAACAGTGGCCAAGGCGGTGGCATCCAAGCAGGCGGTGCTGGTGGCGGCATGGGCGGAGGAATGTTTCAAGTTGTTGATGCTCAGGCAGCTGTTTCATCTGGCGGTTCGACTGTTGCAACGGGTGCCCGAGAATCGACAAATGATCGACCACGAGCGACCAATACCTCAAAAACGAATTTTCCAGAGCAGTCGGTTCCTCTCGAAGAACTTGCATTGCCAGAATCTATGCTTGAATCTGATGATCTGCGAAAAGAACTCTCTGAGTACCTCGGACCAGCTCCGGGCCTCGTCATCGATGCAACTGGGCTTTCTGTCGAAGAGCTTGCAGTACGACTTGCCCGCATCCGAGCAACAGCGGCGGTGCTTGGGCGGTCGAATCGTTTTGATATCGCAGCAAATCTTCTGAGTGCGACCATCTTGACCGGGCACACAGAACCGTGGATGTATGAGTCTCTTGCATTGGCTTTAGAAGGTGCTGGTCGACCTCGTGCAGAAGTCGAACGGGCTCTCCTCTCAGCTGCTGATTTAGCTTCGACACCAATCGATCTTCTGTCGCTGGCAAGTTACCTGGCCCGCCTTGGATCAAAGAAAGAGTCTCTTCGCATCTGCAAACAGGTTGCTATTTTGGAACCTGATTGCAGAGAAGCGTATGCTTTAGGATTCAAGCTTGCTGCCGAACTTGATGAGTCCGACTCTTTACGGTGGACGTGCGCCGGCGTCCTTGCGCAGGAGTGGCCGCTAACGCAGAAAGACCTTGCAACTCGTGCCGCGCGACTCGCGAAATCCACCATCGAAAAACTTGCGTCTAATGGCAAAAAAGACCAAGCCGAGTATTTCCAAAAAGTCATCGATGCAGCGCTTGTTCGGGATATTGACTTAAAATTAACGTGGAACGGAGACGCAGACATTGATTTGATTGTCGAGGAGCCGCCCGGAACCGTGTGCTCACTTGCTTCACCGCGATCAAGCTCAGGCGGCATTCTGCTTGGAGACAACGAAGCCGGTTTGTCAAACGAGACGAATGGATTCAGAAGAGAACGATATGTTGCCACTGCAGCATTTCCCGGCACGTACAAGGCGCTCGTACGACGCATTACTGGTGACGTTACCGCCGGCATCGTGACTGCCGAATTAACACTTTATAAGGGCACACCTTTTGAAGAGACCATGAAAAAACAGTTGCCCGTTGTTGGTGATGACATGCTTTTCACGATTGAATTACCTGCTGGCCGCCGACGCCAACGGGTTGCAGAAGCCCAAGTGCTACAAGACATCGCAGTCCAGCAAGAATTGAGCAAGACTATTCTCGCTCAACAATTAGCTGCCTTGTCCAGCGACGATGCTGTTGATTCACTTTCAGACACCCGCCCCAAAACACAGACCCGGGGCGGAATTCAACGGCCGTTTACATCAGGCAATGCCGTAGGCTATCAGCCCATCATTACGACACTTCCTGAAGGAACGAATCTCCAGGCGATGGCGGTCATTTCGGCAAACAGAAAGTACGTCCGAATTACCTCGACGCCATTATTTTCTGGAGTTGGGCAGGTTACTACTTTCAATTATTCCAGCGGTGCTGGCGGAACAGGGGGTGCTGGCGGCGGCGGAATGGGTGGCGGCGGAATGGGTGGCGGCGGAATGGGTGGCGGCGGAATGGGTGGCGGCGGCATGGGCGGCGGTGGAATGGGCGGCGGTATGGGCGGCGGTGGAATGGGCGGCGGTATGGGCGGCGGTATGGGTGGTGGCATGGGTGGTGGCATGGGTGGTGGCATGGGTGGCATGGGTGGCGGCGGAATGGGTGGCGGAATGATGTAGTTTGGATAGCCACCACGATCTCATCGCTTGGTCGCTCCTTCGAATGTTCAATACTTGCTGAACTGTGCTGCTGGTTTGATTGCTTCTAAGCTGAACACACACTGGACCACCTTTTCCGAGGCAGCCATCTCGAGAAGTTCTCGAAACGTACAACAGCACTCTTGATCATTAATGAGACTATTCAAATGGCTAGCTTTGGAGTAATTCTTGTAGCAGCTGGAAAAAGCAGCCGATTTGGTGACGCCAATTACAAAAAGCCCTTTGCTCCGCTAGCCGGACGGTCTGTTTGGTTGCATGCTGCAGAGAAATTCCTCGACCACGATGATGTGAAACAGGTTGTCATCGTCATAGCGCCGGAAGACCGTGAGTACTTCATGGATAAATTTGGTGCTGATATTGCATTCCTCGGTATCAAAGTCGCTGAAGGTGGAAAGCACCGATCGGACTCTGTCTTCAGCGGCTTCGCTGCATTGAAGAAAGAAATTGAGTTTGTTGCAATTCATGATGCCGCTCGGCCTTGTCTTGCAGCCCGATGGATCGATGATGTATTCAAGACAGCCGTTACGACAGGAGCTGCTATTTTGGCGACACCTGTTGTCAGCACACTCAAGCGAACTGACGAGCAGCACTGCATCGAAGATACGGTCGACAGGACAAATCTTTGGGAAGCTCAGACGCCTCAAGTATTTAGCCGTACATTACTTGCCGACGCCTTTGGGAAAGACACACAGCGAACCGCTACAGACGAAGCACAAATGGCTGAGGCAGCAGGACACACCGTAACAGTAGTCAATGGCTCGCCAATGAATCTTAAAATCACTTCAAAAGAGGATGTCCGGCTCGCTGAACAAATTTTAAAGGTATTGCCAAAGCCGAGCTTGAACAACCAGGCTCATCCCTTTTCGGGGAGTGACATCTGGCGGTAGTTCAAAACCCTCCAATCAAGGCCTATGTCCAAAAACCTCATTACTGATTTTACAGAACGCGGATTAGTACATCAGACCACAGACACTGACAGTCTGCACGACTGGCTTGCAACACCTGGAAGACGGATCTACGCCGGATTTGACCCGACCGCAGACAGTCTTCATGTAGGACATCTTGTCGCTATTATTTTACTGCGACGGGTGGCTCGCGCTGGTCACGAACCCATTGCGCTCATTGGTGGAGCCACGGGTATGATTGGCGATCCAAGTGGGCGAAGTGAAGAGCGGAATCTTCTCTCACACGAAGCACTCGCTGCAAATATTGCAGCGGTTGGAAATCAGATAAGGGGCCTCCTCGAATCAACCAATCAAACGATTCATGTTGTCAACAATGCTGATTGGATGCAGGGGGTTGGATATCTGGAATTCCTTCGCGATGTTGGCAAGCATGTCCCACTTTCCCAAATGCTTGCGAAGGATTCAGTAAAAAGTCGCCTCGATCGTGACGGTGGCCTCTCCTACACCGAATTTAGTTACATGCTCCTTCAGTCCTGGGACTTCGTACACCTGGCAAATGAATACGACTGTTGCGTCCAAATTGGGGGTAGCGACCAATGGGGCAATATCACTGCAGGTATTGAACTTGGGCGGCGATTACGAGGCCTCAATCTACATGGAATTACATGCCCACTTTTGACCAAGGCGGATGGTTCGAAAATGGGTAAAACTGCAAGCGGTGCAGTGTGGCTAGACCCCTCGCGAACAAGCCCTTACCGTTTCTACCAGTACTGGATAAACCTCAGCGACAGTGATGCACAGACATGTTTACTCAGGCTCACTGAACTGTCACTCGAGGAATGTCAGTCGCTCATACAAGAACAGGAAACGAATCCTGCTGGTAGAGCGATGCAGCGACGGCTCGCGGAAGAACTTACTCAACTTGTCCACGGCCCCGATGGTCTCCATACAGCGCGACAGGCTACTGCCGCTTTTTTTGGGGCAGCGATCGACAACCTCACCGACGAAGCACTGACTGAAATTTTTGCTGACGTTCCAAGCCATCAATTCTCCTCCGAGACGCTCTCTGGTGAAGGGCTTCTTCTTATAGAGGTGATGACAGCCACAAAACTTGCCGCAAGCCGGTCAGCAGCTCGTCGCACGATCGAACAAGGCGGAGCATACATAAATAACGTCAGAGTATCCGATTCGGCGTATCACATAACCACTACCGATTTGGCTGGAAGAACAGCCCTCGTATTGCGATCTGGAAAGAAATCATATGCCCTCGCACGATTCGAATGAAAAGCAGTTCCGGCAGATACCTACTAATTTCTAACAGACGAACGAGACACACATGAATACAAGGAGCATCTCCTGATGTCATCAAAAAAGCTCGCCATACTCATTACGGCGACACTTTTGACAGGTCCTCTCACGGATGTCATTCACGCCGAAGTACCCAAATCGGCAAATGATAAAGTCTCACTGAAAGACCGACTCGTCACCGGCTTACGTGCGACACGACCCGAAGACATCGAGTATTGCGAACGAGTTGCGAATGCTACCCGCACAGGAAAACTGCCGACAAAAATTGTCGACTCAACATACTTTTGGGCCACTGCAAAAAAGGTGGACTACCCACTCCCTGCTTTCGCAAAAGCTCTTGAGCTGCAATGCCAAAGGCTTGGCATTAGTTGGTAGGTACACCACGAGTTTGATCATTGACGTGCTGCTCTTGAATGGGCAACTTTATCACAACATAGTTTGAATTTCTGTATGACGCCTTTGGTGGTCGAGGCATGGCAACAAAACTTTTTAGTGGCGCAACAACAAAGCTAGCACCATAGACCTCTGCCACCTGGTTCAGCCGCGACACACCTAAAACACATGTGCTTCGGGCCATGTTTTTGATTGTCCCATCATAGGAGAAGCAATCAATTATTCGCTGTCGCCATTCCAGGATTGAAACAGGGTCTTGTGGGACATTTTTCCACGCAACAACCTCTGGCCGTTGAGCCCGCCAGAGAAAACTTGATGCACCGCGTGGCGTCAGAAAACAGTCCGTCGGTGAGGTCTCTTCTTGAATCCACTGACACGCATCTGCCCATGAATTAGCATCAATGAGTTTATCGCCTCGCGAAATACAATCGTCGGTGAGCAACGGCCAATGCTTTGATTGAACAAACGAATCATAAGTGAAAAAAGTAAGGACTACGGCAACCAAACAAGTTTGTCTCAACGTCTGTCGATCGCTCGATTCAAGGAATTGTCTTGATAGAAGAAACTGAGTGAGCAGGACACAAAGTCCAAGAGGAAGAAGACCATCAGCGAGGCGAAACCAATAAAAACGCAGCATTCCGTAAACGAAGGACGGAGCGATCGATTCAAACAAACTCATTGCAAATCCGACAGAAGACAGCAGTGCCGCCGCCAAAACAATCATCAGACCTCGTGACCGCTTTGACTCATAAGGCACGGCTGCATAAAGACATCCACAAAACATGATCGCGAGTAAGTGTCTGGCAACGAGCACCTCGTGAAATGATCGAGGAAGAAGATGATGCGGCAATCGATCAACTACATAAACCGCGGCCGCCTGATTACGAACACCCGCAGGCACCCCGGATGAGATTTGCAAAGCTGGCCATAAGCCAATAGACGCCAGGCATACGCCTCCAGTGACACACGCAAGAACGAGCGGATGAAAGGAACCGATTCGTGTCTGCTTTCTCACGATTTGGCTGATAGCTATGAGGCCGATGAGAATCATCATCCATCCACCCACTAATGGATGAAACGCCGTCGCCACTCCACTCAACAGCCAGGCAAAAGCCCAGCGACCACGAACAGCCTCACCCCAAGCAGCCAGAACAAGAGCCCATGCAAAAACTTTTGCCTCACACCCTCCAATCAGCCATTCTCCTGCCATCGTGGTGTAGCGGGCCGCTAACGAAAAGATGGCCGCCGCAAACAGACGATGCGTACGAGAGGGTAGAAGAGGCCACACTGCATGCCGAAATCCTACTGCTAATGCCAACCAGCCAGCCCATCGTCCCACCCAAACTGCTGTAGAAAGCGAAACAGACGCCGCGAGAGGACCAAGAAGATAAAAAAAGAGTCCGTGCGCCTCTCCTGAATTGAGAAAAAAATCATTTCCACACCATTCCGGATTGAACGAGTGGCGAGCTTTTGCCAGATAATATCCTTCATTTACATCAGGTGCTGGCCATGCTCCAGCCACCGCAAATATTGCTGTGAAAACCCCCACCTCAACTGCAGTAAAAAGTAATGACCTCGTGTTCTGGTCGCGAGTCTCTTTTCCTTTCATAGAAAGCCACCTTCAACCTTGTGGTGTTGTGTTAACAAAATGTCCTACAGTCAATATGGCAGCGAGTACGTTACGCTTACAAGCATATAGTTTCGTATCTTCCTCGCTCGTGAGTACAAGCAGATGACTGAAAAGACGACGCTCCGTCCCACCGGCCAGAGTGGCAAGAACCTCCGCACTCTCCTTGAAGACCGTCCTATCACGATTATGGGGGCACCATTTCCATTGGCGGCTAGAGAAATTGAGCGTCAGGGGTTTCCAGCAGTGTATCTTTCCGGGGCCGCACTCTCAGCCGGACTGCTAGGTATTCCCGATATTGGGCTTATCCCCTTCGAAATATTAGAGCAACAAACATTTCAGCTCGCAAAAACTGTCACCATTCCTGTCATAGTTGATGCTGATACAGGCTACGGTGACGGCGATATGATTAAAAAAAACATCTCTCGACTCGAAGCTGTAGGGGCAGCTGCCATCCAGATTGAGGATCAAGCAGCTAATAGACGATGTGGGCATCTTAATGACAAGCAAGTCATTCCAAAAAGTGAAATGACTGAAAAAATTCATGCTGCCTGTGAAGGCAGGCAATCAGCAGACACAATCGTCATTGCTCGCACTGACGTTCGTGGCGTCACTTCCATGGAGGACTGCCTTTCCCGAATGGAGGCATACCATGGCGCTGGGGCTGATTGGATTTTCCCTGAGGCCTTGCATAGCAAAGAAGAGTTTTCTGAAGCAGGACAACTCCTCAAAAGTCTCAAGATACCAGGACTCGCAAACATGACAGAGTTTGGACAGAGCCCTCTTTTATCCCGTGACGAACTAAAAAATCTTGGCTTTGCAGCTGTACTCTACCCGGTCACACTTCTTCGGCTTGCGATGAAAGCAATTAAGGTTGGCCTCAATGTTCTTGCGGATGAAGAATGCCAAGAGTCACTTCTTGAATTAATGCAAACTCGAGACGAGCTCTACGACCTACTCGACTACGACCCTTCCCGACCGAGCAAAAGCCGACCCCCTGGCATGACTCACTAATTCCAACCACCTCACCGTCTCCTGCAATTCGATATAGCTAAGAAGCCACACTATTTTTTCTCGCACCTCAAACATCACCCATGCCCCATCGATCATCTGACCAAAAAGACACTGAGAGTGGGCTCGCCGGCGTCATGGCAGGCCATACCAGCATCTGCTCGCTTGACGAAACCCTGCGATACCGAGGGTACGCCGTCTCAGACCTTGTGCAATGTAGCTTCGAAGAAATTGCGCACCTCTTGTTGTGGGGCGATCTTCCTACAGCAACTCAGCTCGAAGCTTTTACTGGGCGGATCCAACATGCTGCGCAGTCAATACCCCAAACCGTTGTCTGTTGCTTTCAAGGACTCGCCGAGACTTCACCCCAAACCTCAATTATGGATGTGCTTCGAACTGGTGTGAGCCTCTTAGGCCAACTTGAATGTGATAATGGCCCTAAGGAATCACCTCGTTCTCATGAACTTTCCCAAGAGCGCATGAAGGCTGAACAACTACTGGGCCAAGTCCCCGCTCTATTGGCTACTTGGCTTGACTGTCTCCGTGGTGAATCGCCCTCTCGCTGGCCCAACAAACCACTAGCACCTGCACTCTTAGAGAAGTTATGCCACACGAAGGCTTCCGACATCGCAACAACCGTTTTCAATACAACGTTAATTTTGTACGCCGAGCATGAATTCAATGCATCGACGTTTGTGGCTCGTACCGTTACCTCTACTGGGTCTGATATGCACTCCGGGGTAACTGCAGCCATCGGAGCACTCAAGGGCCCCCTTCATGGCGGGGCAAATGAAAAAGTTCTCCATCAACTTATGGACATTGGTGTGCCTGAAAACATCGAGCCATGGCTTGCCCGAAAACTGAACGACCATGAGGTCGTCATGGGATTCGGACACCGTGTCTACAAAACGGGTGATATCCGGGCGGCTCTTTTGGGCGACGCATGCCATCGCCTTATCTACAGCGATTCAACGTACGAAAAGCACCAGAAGCTTGAAAAGCTCGCATTCAAGCTGGAACAACTGATGCTCGAGAAAAAAGAACTCAGGCCGAACCTCGATTGGCCGGCTGCCCGCATCTATCACGCCCTGGGGCTGCCTATAAATCTTTTTACACCGCTCTTTGTTGTTGCACGCGTGAGTGGATGGACATCACACATTATTGAGCAAATGGGCAACAATCGCCTGATCCGACCCTTGGCAAAATATGTTGGCCAGGCGCCGCGACCATACGTGTCCATAGAAGATCGCTAGAAATCAGTGAGTGCTACCGAAGGCTCACTGACTGATCCTGAGAAGGACTGCGACGTGCTGAAGCTCCATCCGCTGGCACCCCATCAACCATGGCCTGCACTGTAACCACAGGTACGGCACCATCACCTAAGTCGGTTGTTATTGTCAGCTCCCGTTCAACTTGCCCACCAACATCCCCAGCCTGAAATGTCACTGGTAGAATATGAACTTTTGCAGGAGTTTCTTTCGCCGGACAACTCAGACAACCATCATTGCAGACAATCCCGGTAACGCAGAACGGTCTGTTGGCCCGCACGACAATATTCTTTGTGACACTTCCTCCAGGTAAAACATTCCCGAGTGCAAGGAGTTGGGGGCTTACAGTCACCTCAGCTACAACGCGTCCTTCGACATCCATCGGGATCTGTGAAGCTCTCGGATCGTCTGTGACGAGAATCAACTGGTCATTGATGTAGCCTGCAGGGGCATCTGGCTTGAGTCGAAGTGTTAAGTCGTATGCAGACTGGGAACCTGTATGTTGAGGCTGGGAAAGCAGTACTTCAAAATTGACATTCGCACTCCTGACGTCAGTTATCTCCCACGGAGTCGAACCCATGTGTGTCACGCGGACGACTTGCTCTGCTCCTCGTCCAAGGTCAACATTTCCTAGATTGACTGATGCAGGTTCAAACGTGACATCTCCCCGGATATTTCCTGCTACTCGCAACTGCACTTCTGCATAAAACGGTTGATCGAACGTAACAGTGAGAGTTGCACCATGTTGACCAAGAAAAGTTCTTGTGTTGAATGCCGCCACTATTTCCCCAGTTTCATGGGTTTCAATCAATTTTTTTGTGATCGCCGGTTGGGTGCAACCGCAACTTGTACGGACACTACTAACGTGAACATCTTCCTCATATAAATTTCGATAAATAAATCGAAATTCTGTTTTCGACCCTTTTGCCACTGTTCCGAAATTATGACTTGTTACCGAGAACATCTTCTCGGCCCATTCCTGGGCTGAGGCTGGCACAGCCAACAAGGCAGTTCCGAGCAGTGCGATTGGCACGAGGAAAGATACTCCGCCAGGTTGACACACTTTAAGTCGTGGTAATCCAATAAATAATGGCTGTCGAAACATCGCTCTACCACGTGAAAAAAAAGTTACCAACACAAAACGCCATCTCGTCATAAGAAAGAGTACGGGGTTCATATTCACACCGTCAAATCAGAAGGGTTTTTGGCACCTGAAACTGTAGTCGAAGTGCATCCGAGGATGAACCCGATTATGAATTAAAACACCAGCTTTCTCATCTGTTTTCTGATAGAAAATCCCTTTTTTCAACCATTTACGTCGGCAAAACCGACACAAATGGGTAAGTTTCCACCTCGAGAACAGAGAACGACGTATACTGATAAGCAGGGTCGATTTTGGTGGTTAGGCGAGAAGGCTTTTCCACTACACTTGACTCCAACTCTAAGGAGATGAAAATTATTTTGTTTCTCTGAAAGTGCCTTCTTTCCCTTTTGATATGGGGGCGTACTGGTTTCGACCGGATTGTAGGAGGTTCAGATCGCGTGTCGTGGTTGGTCGGCAGGCCACGCTAAAAGTCGACCACAGCTTCAATTGCCGAAGCTCAGTTTTCTCTGGCAGCTTAGTTAAGTTGCTCCGAGCGATGGCCCCAGTCGGAAGGGCCTACCAATCGGTCGCCAAATCCGACTCGTCCTGTTTCATCGCCTAGTACGGGCAGGACTAAATTTGTTCCGGGCTGGTGAAGGCAACACCCTGTCGGCCGGGGGTGTCTTCATAAGATTTAAGTTGACCGAATACACACGTAGAAGTTTGTTCTGAAACGTCACGGGACGCGGGTTCGATTCCCGCCGCCTCCACTCGCTAAGGCCACTTACGATTTTCGTGAGTGGCCTTTTTCTTTTGGCTTATGGCAAGCATATCTATATTTTGTTGAACTAGGGGCTTATTGATCTGACACGCATTATTTTGATGGCTAAGGATGCGTCATAGAGCAGTTCAACCGGTAGATCTGTCAACCCTGGGGGGATGTGGTCAAGCCCCGGAAGGCTGGTAGGCAAACCTTCCCAAGAATCACGCCACCCCCGTGTCTTCTGACCAAAATGTGGACAAGACTAAATAGCAGACATTGCATCTGCCCTTGTGATCTTCAAAGTCGGTTGAGGAAACCGAGGTGACGAACATACTTCTTTTGTGCTACACAAACGAAAATAATTGTAATGGATGAAATCGTTCTCCAACTTGAATTTGAAGATAGTAAAAAACCGTTTGGTACCACACACGACCAAAGAAAGTGACACGACTCGATGCCTGACACGTCGCCGATAGCTATCGTTCTTGCAGCAGGAAAGGGCACTCGCATGAACAGCGACCTGCCCAAGGTATTACACGAGGCTGCTGGCAAGACTCTGCTTACATGGGTTCTTGATGCGCTGGACGATGCTGGGTGTCACGAACAGATTGTCGTCGTTGGGTATGGCGGAGAGAAGGTACGCGAACATATTGGAGCAAGGACGGGTGTCCAATTCGCTGTTCAGCAAAAGCAGCTTGGAACCGGTGACGCCGTCCGAGCCGCAGCTCCGTTAATAGAATCCACTCTCGCCACAGGTGCCCGTTCTCGGCCTGTTGTCATCGTCTGTGGTGACTCCCCTTTGTTACGCCCTTCCAGCATCCGACGTTTACTCGAAGCTTTTCAATCTACGGGTGCTGCGTGTCTTCTTGGAACCGCAATCACGGAAGACCCAACCGGATTGGGCCGCATAGTGCGAGACACAAACAATCGGTTTGTATGCATCACCGAAGAAAAGGATGCAACTGAAAGCGAGCGGCTCATTCAAGAAGTTAACATGAGCACCTATATTTTTGCCGCCGACCAGTTGCTCAAGGCCTTAGAGCAAATTACCACTGATAACGCAGCTGGAGAATACTACCTCACCGATTGCCCAAAGGTGCTTCTCGACACGGGTGAACCAGTCGACGCAGTTGCCTGTCTTGACCCAAGTGAATCACTCTCAGTCAACACGCCAGAGCAACTACAGGCGGTGGCAAAGGCGTTCCAAACAATGCTGCGATAATTGATCACCGTTCTTGCGTCCATGAAATCCGTCTTGCCCGGTTGAGAATGGCAATCCTTGAACATCCTCCCTAATACCTTAAAAGAGTGTAGTAGTAACTCACTCCCCTTCTCTCCTAGCAGCTCCGAGATCACTCATGAATGATTTAAAGATTTTTAGTGGGCTGGCGAACCCTTCTTTAACTCAGGACATCTGCCGTTATCTCAATCTTCCGATGGGAAAAATGTCGATCGGAAGATTTCCAGACAGAGAAATCTCCTGCAAAATTGATGAGGACGTTCGAGGGCGAGATATTTTTATCGTTCAGCCAACATGCCCACCAGTTGATGAACACCTCATGGAACTGCTGGTGATGATCGACAGTTTCAAGCGAGCCAGTTCGTACCGAATTACAGCAGTGATCCCATATTTTGGCTATGCAAGGCAGGATCGAAAAGATGCGGGCAGAGTTCCCATCACAGCCAAACTCGTCGCCAACTTAATCACCCGTGCAGGGGCAGATCGTGTGCTTGCGATGGACCTTCACGCCGCTCAGATTCAGGGTTTTTTCGATGTCCCAGTGGACCATCTGTATGCAGCACCTGTCCTCAACAACCATTTACAATCAATCGATTTGCCTACTGATGATTTGATTGTGGTAAGTCCTGACGTGGGCGGTATCAAGCGGGCGGTTGGGCATGGTCAAAGGCTCAATGCGCCTCTCGCAATTGTTGACAAAAGGCGGGTGAGTGCAGACACGACAACAAGTGCGAATATCATTGGTGCAAGTGTCGAAGGAAAAGTTGCCCTTATGTTTGATGACATGATCAGCACAGCCGGTTCTATCTGCTCAGCGGCCGACGTTCTTCATAATCATGGAGCCAAACAAATCTTTGCGGCAGCAACCCACGGACTTTTGGTCGGACCCGCTATCGAAAGGTTACAGGCGGCTCCTCTTTCTGGAATCATCGTGACTGACTCAATTCCGCTTGCACAAGAGAAAACACTGCCAAATATTACAGTTCTTTCTGTTGCCAGTTTACTTGGACAGGCGATAAAGCGAATTCATCGGAATGAGTCAGTCAGCATGATGTTTCAATAATTGAGTATTCGGGCCGTAATTCAGCGGGCCCGGTTGCGAAAAAATCGAGAAATGGCACAATATGGAGCCCAATTAAGGAGTTCCTGATGAGCGATCTACTCGAAGTCACCGCCCGTAACGTTACGGGTACAAAAGCCTGCCAAAAACTACGCCAAGAGGGCCATGTTCCTGCGGTTTTATACGGACATGGTGAATCATGTGTTGATTTAGTAGTCCAACGTGATGCCGTTGAGGCAATGGTTCGTCACGGCAGTAAAACCGTCGAGTTGACCGGAGCAGTGAAATCACCGGCTCTTGTTCGTGAACTTCAGTGGAATGCATTCGGCACGATTCCTCTGCATATTGATTTCCTACGGATTGATCCGTCGGAAAAAATCAATGTGATGGTTCCTGTTGAGTTTCGCGGGGAATGTCCGGGAGCAAAAGCGGGTGGGAAGTTCAAGCAGGCTCTTCGAGAAATTGAGGTTGAATGTACTGCTCAGACCATGGCCGAGGTTGCCGTTGCTCATCTTGCTCATCTCGAGGCTGGCAATGTTCTTAAGATAAAACATCTTGAACTTCCTCAAGGGGCCCGTGCAACTTCAGATGGCGAGGCCGTTGTCGCCTCATGCCTCCTATCCAATCAAAAGCTTGAAGACGCCTCAGACATCGGAACCAAAGCAGCAGAGTCAAACGATGAATGACAGCGACTCGTTGTTGCGTGAACAACTGCATCGTAGACGACATACACTCCCAACGGTGACGCTCTGTGAAATTGTTGGTCGGTTTAGGTAATCCCGGACGCAAATATGAAGGCACTCGACACAATGTCGGATTTGACGTATTGGACGTATTGGCAGATCGCGGGGGAAACCCAAGGCGAAGGCAACGCTTCCAGGGAGAGACTTCTCAGACTAGCATTCGCGGGACTCCAGCATTACTACTCTGGCCACTTACATGGATGAATTTAAGCGGAGGCAGCGTGCTCGCCGCTCGTGATTTTTATAAACTAGACCTAACTGACATTCTTGTGATTTGTGATGACTTCCAACTGCCGCTGAAAACCATTCGAATGCGACCGAACGGGTCTGCGGGCGGACAGAAGGGCTTAGCGGATACCATCACACGTCTTTCAAGTACAACAATACCGAGGCTCCGAGTGGGCATCGGCCCAGTTCCAAAACAGCAGGATCCTCCTTCTTTTGTGCTCGGGAAATTTTCCAAGTACGAACAGGTAGACCTCGACGAAACAATTCAGCGGGCTGCCGATGCTGCCGAATCGTGGGCAAGCCTCGGGATAGAAGCTTCAATGAATCGGTACAACTGACAAACATCAATACAACAAAGACTTTTTTAAGAACAAAACGGAAGGACCATTCAAAATGACTGTTTACGAAGGGATGTTTATCCTGGATTCGACGAAGTATTCACGTGACCCCGATGCTGTAACAGGGCAACTCAATGACTTAGTGACCGAGCATGGGGGGACAGTTCTTGTCTCACAACTCTGGGACGAAAGAAAACTCGCGTATCCGATAAATGGTCAGCGAAAGGGTTCGTATTGGCTCATCTATTTCAGCATCGATGGGCCAAACCTTGTTGCTTTTGAACGACAATGTGAATTGAACGACAATGTGTTGCGAAGACTCATTTTGAAGATTGACTCCCGTTTGGCTGAACCGCTTGTCCAGCATGCTCAGGCCGGGAACAGCAGCACAAAACCAGCACAAACAGCTGGTGTTAAATGACACCAAAGTAAAGGAGTGCCTGCTGCAGGGCTTGACAAAAACTGAACGCATGTTCACTATTGATTGTCATCTGCAGCATCACGTCTGATATGTCGTTGCAAGCACTGATCAATTCGCGGACACAGAAAGAGGGAGATCGCCATGGCGAGTAGCATGAACCGGGTATTTCTCATGGGAAACGTAACCCGTGACCCAGAGCTTCGATACATTTCAAATGGTTCAGCTGTCACTGAAATCGGTCTTGCGATCAATGATCGGCGTAAATCCTCAACAGGCGAGTGGGTTGAGGAAACAACATTTGTTGATATTACACTATGGGGTCGTACTGCTGAGATTGCGGGTGAATACGTAACAAAAGGAGCCCCACTTTTAATCGAGGGACGTTTGAAACTTGATATGTGGGAAAAAGAGGGAAAGAAAAACTCAAAACTCCGTGTTGTTGGCGATCGAATGCACCTTATTGGATCACGCGGAGGCAATCGTTCCGAGGGAAGTCAAGCAGGTGGCCGTAATCAGGGAAACCAGAACAGCAACAGTCAGAACGAGAAGGATCAGTCGGGAGGGTATGATACAGGCGGTGGTTTCGGTGCCACGAGTACCGCAGGCGGCACCGAAGACGACATTCCTTTTTAACCCTTTCGGGCAACCAACAACTCACTTAACAAATTACATTTTATAAGGATCTACAAATGTCCACCACAACAATTAAAAAACCCAAGCATCAACGGCATAAACGTCTTCCCAAAGGTGAACGAGGAGGAATTGAACTCCTACTCATCCAGAATGTCGAACACCTCGGGAAACAGGGTGAAGTGGTCGAAGTGCGTACGGGGTATGCGAACAATTACCTGCTTCCCCAGGGGCTTGCAACAGTCGCTACCGAACACCACAAGAGAATGGTTGAAAAGCACAAGGCAAAGCTTGCAACCATAGCTCGTGAAAGGCTCGCCGGACTTCGCGGACTACTAGAAGAATTAGTCCGAACAAGTGTCACGATTGAATCAAATGCGAACGACGAAGGTCATCTGTATGGATCAGTCGGAGCACCTGAGATTTCACGATCCCTCAAACAGCAAGACCTTGTTGTTCCTCCAGATCAAATTATTTTGAAGGGGCCACTCAAAGAAGTTGGACTGTACACGGTTAAAGTGCGTCTTGCGAGTGAGGTCGAGGGCGAACTGAAGGTCTGGGTCGTACCAGCAAGCAGCGAGGAAAAGTAAGTCGGCACCGATTCAGGTAGAGACTTCGTATTCGAACGCATCTCTCAATGAATGGCCTGTGATTCCTCTGCCGGCAAGTACCTGCAACTGATGTATCCAGAGAATACGAGCCTGACTAAAAAAGCAAAAACTGCAGTGTTCTTATCACACTAAAAAGTCTCGAACGGAATAGAGGACTTCTGAATGGGTGATTCTCGTGGAAATGCGACGCAGTCCGTTCAGAATATGGCCGGATCGAAAAAAATGAGCCGGAATGGTCAGCGGTCTAGAAAGCAATCGCATAGCCAAGATGACCAAAACGTTGCCCAAATAGGCCGACTTGGTCGACCGGGAAACATTGAAGCTGAAAAGAACGTTCTCGGCAGCATACTTCTCAAGCCTGATGTCTGTGATGACGTTGCGTTGTCTGTACGGCCAGAAGATTTTTCCGACGAAGCGCATCAAACAATTTTCCGTCATCTTCTTGATCTCCATGACGGCGGCAAGCGGATTGATGCGACTATATTACTGGAGAAATTACGAACGAAAGGCGACCTTGATGCCGTTGGAGGAGCCGCTGCGATTGCAGAACTCATTAACTCGGTCCCCCATGCCGCCCATGCCTCGCACTATGCACATATCATTCGAGACAAGGCAATGCTTCGTTCTCTTATTGACGCGAGCACCGACATTCTTCGGGATGCGTACGATGCCTATGATGAGCCACGAGAACTCCTTTCACAGGCTGAAGAAAAGATTTTCTCAATACTCGAAAACCGCAGTTCTGCTGAAGCAAAGCCGATCCAGTCCGTTCTTGAAGATGTGATGGTGCGCATGGATGCTCGTATGAAACACGAGCATGCACTTGGTGGCGTTGAAACTGGCTTCACTGACCTCGACACACTCTGTGGCGGGCTACACAACTCAGAATTAATTATTTTGGCCGCTCGACCCAGTATGGGAAAAACTGCGCTTGCCATGAATATTGCGGAGCATATTTCAATTAATAGTCACCAGCCTGTTTTATTCGTGAGTCTTGAGATGGCAAGTCTCGAACTGGCAGATCGTTTGCTCTGCTCAGCCGCTCAGGTAAATGGCCATCGACTACGTAATGGAACCATTTCGCAGGAAGACAGGCGCCGCCTTGTACAAAAATCCTCAGAGATAAGTTCTGCTCCGCTATACATTGATGACACACCTGGCCGAACCCTGACAGAAATTGCTGCTGTAGCCCGTCGACTCAAACGAAAGCAAGGACTTTCGATAATTGTCATTGATTATTTGCAGTTAATCGAGCCCGACAATCCGAGGGACCCACGTCAAGAACAAGTGGCACGTATCGCAAGACGATTAAAGACGATGTCCCGAGAACTTGATATTCCAATTCTCTGTCTCGCCCAATTAAATAGGCAAGCTGAAGCATCACGAGATAACCGTCCAAGGTTAAACCACCTACGTGAATCTGGCGCGATTGAGCAAGACGCTGATGTTGTGATGTTTGTTCATCGGGAAGAGTATTATCAGACAACAGATGAAGACCGTGAACGAGTGAAGGGGGAAGCTGAAATCATTGTGTCAAAACAACGAAACGGCCCAATTGGTGACATCAAGCTTCTCTGGCAACACGATTACACACGATTTGTGAATCTCGAACACCGTCCGTATGATGAGTTTGAACAATTCTCGGATTTCTAGATTGGGTTGCCGCAAGCAAGTCGGAAATCTTTGGCCACACCCATGCCAAAACCCTCCTCAGCCACAAGTACCACAAGGCGTTGAGATTGACGACTAACCCTGACCGGTGATGGATATCCTCTAGCTTCTACACTTAATATTGGCTGCCCTGCAGGAGACCTCTTCTCAGGAAAAAGAACTTGCTTGGAGAGACGACATGCCGTCATCACAAAACCACCGTACCTCACGACGAGGTGTGCTGAGATTAACCGCGGCAACGGCGACTACGGCACTCATGCAAGGACTCAGCCCATTGGGAACGTTTCGGGCGGCCGTTGCTGACAAGCGCGGTGACCTCGGCATTGGTGTGATCGGCTGCCGCTATCAAGGCTCGGTGATTGCCGGACTTGCCAAATCCCACGGCCGTCTTCTCGCCATGGCTGATGTCGATGCCTCCGTTCGCGACCTCTCCGCGATTGATCCCTCCGTCGAAAAGCAGACGGGGCTTTCACCAGAATCGATTTATGAGGGCGTCGGTCGACATAAAGACTACCGACGACTCCTCGACGACCATCGAATCCGAGTACTCCTGATTGGGGCCCCGGACCACTGGCATGCCGGCATGTTGATCGATGCGTTGAAGGCTGGAAAAGATGTCTACGTTGAGAAGCCGATCACGTTAACAATCGATGAAGGAAAGCAGATTCGCAAGGTGATGAAGACCACCGGTGGGATCGTGCAGGTCGGAAGTTGGCAGCGTAGCGACCACCGTTTCCGTACTGCCGTGGAAATGGTTCATGCTGGACGGATCGGTCAACTCAAACGACTGGAAGTAGCGCTCGGCAGCAACGAAGTGGGTGGTCCATTTGCCACGGCAGCGACTCCTGATAGTCTCAACTGGGAACGCTGGCTTGGCCAGGCGCCGCTTGTACCGTATACCAAAGAACGGTGCCACTATACGTTTCGCTGGTGGTTTGACTACGCCGGCGGAAAGATGACCGATCATGGTGCCCATCATCTCGACATCGCCCAGTGGGCAATTGGCACCGATCCAATTGAGGTGATTCCAGAAGCGACCATGCCGCAGGTCAACAACGGCTACAACGTGCCCACCGCATTTCGCGTACTCTTTCGGTATCCCAACGATGTGGAGATGCTCGTCACCGACACCGGCCGCAACGGCATCCTGTTTGAGGGCAGCGAAGGCCGCATCTTTGTTAACCGCGGCTCGCTAACTGGGGTGCCCGTCGACGAGCTGGCTGAGAAACCACTGCCGCGTGACGCGTTCAGACTCTACGACTTCGATAATCTTCACCGGCCAAAGCGAGCTGGTAAGATCGAGGCGATTGTGAATCACATGGGCAACTTCTTCGACTGCATCGCGGCTCGCAGGCAGCCTATCTCTGATGCCGAGAGTCAGCATCGCTCGGCTACCACCTGCCACTTGGGCAACATCGCCTGTCGCCTTGGGCGACCACTGGGCTGGGACGCCAACGCTGAGCGATTTGAGTCTGATGAAGAGGCAAACGGCCTTCTCAGTAGGCCACAACGCAAGGGATATGAGGTTTCCGCATGAGAACCACGCTTACCCGCCGCACCTGGATGAGTTCTGCCGCAGCGGTCTTGGGAACAGCCGCCTTCGCTGGCGAGGAATCACTGAACAGTCGCTGGCGGCCAAACTATATCCTCTCGTCAGCACTCTACGGAACTACCACACTACCCGAAATCTTGCCTGAGGTTGCCAAGACTGGCGCCACATCAATTGACTTGTGGCCACAACCACACGGCACACAACGAGAGGAAATTGAAAGCCGCGGTGTCGAGCAGGTGCAGCAGCTACTTGAAAAACATGACGTACGACTCGGCGGCATCGCCTGCTACCGCCCAGGAGCTTTCAAACTTGACTCTGAGTTTGCCGTGGCGCGACAGCTCGGTGATTCAGAGACCGTCCTGGTCACAATGGCTCCTGGCAACGGCACGCTCTCTGGAAAGCCTCTCGACGCTGCAATTCGGGCGTTTCTCAGCAAACTAAGCCCGGCCATAAAACAAGCTGAGGCAGGAGCGGGCGTGATTGCAATTGAAAACCACTCCAAGTCGCTACTGAACTCACCCGAGTCGATCCGCCGATTCACCACATTGGTGGAGAGTGACCGCGTAGGAATCGCACTCGCACCACACCATCTTCCTCAAGATGGCAACCTGCTCGCCGACCTGGCAGGTGACGCTGGATCAGCAGTCAAGTTCGTCTATGCCCAACAGTACGGTAAGGGCTCAAAAGAGAAGCTGCCCAAGGCCGATGAACTCTTGCAGCTGCCCGGTCGTGGCTCACTCGATTTCGGTCCCCTGATGCGCCAGTTGGCCGAGATGCATTTTGCCGGGCCGGTAGAGATCTTCATGCACCCTGTACCACGAGGTGTGCCCATTCTGAACTCAATCGCTGAAATCACCGCAGCGATCCGAGCAGCTCGGGCATATCTTAATGGCCTGCTGGCGTCGTGAGCCGTATGAATTGATGCCCTCGAGGGCGTTGAGCTCAGTGATGGCTCCGTCAACCGGCACTTCCCGCTCACAAACCTGACATAAAACAGCGTGGTTCACGCTACCAGAAGGGTTTTACAAAACAAAAAGACCGCAGGAGCTGATTGGTGTGGAACACGCAGGAGCTGATTGGTGTGGAACACATAGTGTCCGCCGCGACCACGGGAAATGAAGTCGGAATGATCAATCGCACTCTCCGCACATTTCTCGCTCAACGCCAGATGTAGCACTTCGATCACGCTACAAAGTCAGTCTAAAGAAAGCAGTGTGAAACTGTGTTTCATCAGGCTCATCAGCTAACTGCTCTTCGTCTCTTACCCTCGAAGAGCTGCACCGACACGGTCTTGGCAGGAACGTACCATCGCTTCGACAAAAGAGTTGGCCCGTTCAGCAGACAGCGTTTCTTTGAAACTCCTAAGTCGGATGGATACAACCACACTTTTTTTGCCCTCACCAAGACGTTCGGCATCCCTCCAGATTTCACCGAGGTGGACACTTTCCAAGACATCGCATTGCGTTGATTCAATCGCCGCACAAATTGACGCCCATGAAATTCCTTCGTCTACTACAAGATTCATGTCACGATCAATCGATGGAAAACTACTTAGCGACAAAAGCGTGGGTTCATACTTCGTGGTGAACTCAAGTCCATCGAGCCGAAGCTCTATTCCAACTGATTTTTTATCAAAGCCAGACACCTTCATGACACCTTCTGAAAACTCACCGACCACGCCGATCCTGCGACTCTTCTCACCTGGACTATGAAACAGAATCTCAGCAGAACGACCTGCCTGCATGACCGCTGACTCAAACGGGTGGTACGTAACCCCAAACTCGGCGCCTGCGTGCGATATTGGTCTCTCTGCAGATGACCACTCACACACTCCCAGCCGTTCGAGAATAGCGGCAGCGAAACCTTTTCCGTAAAAGAAGTCACCTCCTGTTACCAGCGCAAGCAACAAAGGCTCTTCTACGGGCACCGTGCCTTCTAACGACTCATCTTCACGACGAAGATAACAGTGAGCGATCTCAAACAGATCACCATGAGAAGATCCTGAACTGAGGCTGTTTGATCGTGCCTCTAGTAAACTAGGAAGTAAGGTGCGGCGAAGTCTATCTGCACCCTGCACCAGCGGGGGGCTGCACACCAGTGCTGGGGTATCTCCCCAAGGACTGCTGAATTCCTCAAATCTTTCACCAACAACACTGCGTGTCATTGCTTCACAAAAACCAGCTGCTACACAAGACTCACTAACTACCCGCACCATACGTTCACGCGGTGAACGCTGAACAGGAACAGCCGATATCGGAATATTTTCGGGAACACAATCGTACCCTTCAATGCGAGCAACTTCCTCAACGAGGTCAATTTCGCGAGTGCAGTCGCGTCGCCACGTTGGAGCGAGCCAGCGTGTCACATCATCCCCTGACTCCTGTTCAACAAAACCAAGAGACTGAAGGATCTCCCGTTGTCTCTGAAGAGAAACTGAAACTCCCAGAACCTGTTCCACACGATGCGTACGTAAATCTATAGTGGACTGGCTGGAACTGAGACTTCCTACCTGAATCGCTGGAGCGGCAAAAGTACCACCAGCAAGGTCGCGAATGAGCTCTACCGCCCTGCAACTTGCCCATTCCACAGCAGCAGGATCAGGGCCACGTTCAAATCGATATGATGATGGACTTCCCAAAACCAATGCACGAGCAGCGGACCGTACTGGCAACGGAGCAAACTGGGCTGACTCAATTAAAACATCTGTTGTTTCGAGTGATATTTCAGTCTCAGCACCTCCCATCACTCCTGCAATAGCCAGCGACTGCTTCGAGTCAGAGATGACACACATCTCGGATGTCAGTTTGTATTCCTTGTGGTTGATTGCAACGAAGGACTCTCCTTCTTTAGCCCGTCGAACAATGATTTTTTCACCGTTTAAGCTATTAAGATCGAAGGCGTGCAAAGGCTGGCCACACTCAAGCATGACGTAATTTGTAACATCAACAACATTATTCACACTGGCAACACCAACGGCCTCAAGGCGACGGACGAGCCAGTCGGGGCTCGGGCCAACGGTAACGCCTCGGATAAGGCGCGCAGAATAGAAGGGGCAAATATCTGTTGATTCGATTGCCACCGAAAAAGAATGGGGGGCCTCTGGGCCCGTGATTGACACCGTTGGTATTTTCAAGGGACGCTGGAACAAAACGGAAACTTCTCGTGCGACCCCTATGTGACCAAGACAATCTGGTCGATTACTTGTCACTTCGAGATCAACGGCTGTGTCATCATGAATTACCTTTGTTGATTCATGATTCAGCCCTGAAAGCAGAAGTCGCTCCGTCAATGCATCGACTTCTGGCAAATCAACATAATCGGCAAGCCAATCTAAGGACACAATCATGCCTGCCCCCGATCATGAAACTGCTCAAGAAACCGAATATCGTTTCGATAAAAATCCCGGATATCTGCAACACCAAAACGACGTGCTGCAATTCGCTCTACACCTAAACCAAACGCAAATCCACAAACCTCGTCTGGATCATAGCCAACGGATTGAAGAACGGACGGATCGACCATACCTGCTCCACCCATTTCGATCCATCGGCCATTCCACTCCATATCAACTTCAACACTTGGCTCAGTGAAAGGGAAGAAAGAAGGACGAAACCGAACACGCACGTCACCACCAAGAAAGCTTGAGGCGAAGGAACGAAGCACACTTTTCAGATGAGCCATCGTTGCGCCGGGCTCAATAAGAAGACCTTCAACTTGATGGAACATTGGATAGTGTGTTGCGTCAGCTGTATCCGGACGATAGACGCGACCCAGTGAAACAATTCGAAGCGGTGGTTTTCTTTGCTCCATCACGCGTATCTGTACGGTACTCGTCTGTGAACGCAAAAGAAGCGGACGATCAGTGTTTGCCACGGCAATGTAGAAATTATCAAGCGGATCACGAGCAGGATGCTCATTGGGAATTGCCAGTGCCTCAAAGTTGTGCCATTGGTCTTCCACTTCGGGCCCATCCACAGCCTCAAATCCCAGGTTGGCCATGATCGAGGACACCCGGCGGATGGTCTGGGTAATTGGGTGCACACAACCAAACCGAACAGGGTTTCCCGGCAGCGTCACATCGGCCTGCTCAACACCCTTTGTATTCTTTGATGGTGCCTCGACTCGCTGAGAAGCCTGCAGAAATAATTCTTCGACCGATTTTTTCACAGCATTGAACTGCTGACCACCTGTTGGCTTATCTTCACCGCCGAGCTTGCCAAGGCCTTTCTGCAGTGCCTTGAGCTGCCCGTTCTTAGCACCAAGGAAGACGACACGCGCAGCCTCGAGAGCTTCCGTATCAGCTGCGTTTGCGAGTGCTGTTTCTGCCTCAGAACGCAGTCTCTCAAGGTCTGCGACAAAAACATCAAGATTGAGATTTGTCACGAGCGGCAAACCGTAGTGAGGAACTTCAAACAGTAGACAGGCGGACTATGCAACAACCGCTTCCGGTAAACCAAGACCCTCTCGGACCTGACTTACAACAACATCAAACCCGGTTGGATCAAGAACTGCCATTTCGGCTAATGTTCGGCGGTCGAGCTCACAACCAATCTTTTCCAGACCCGCAATAAATTGGCTGTAACGCAAGCCACGCTCACGGCACGCTGCATTGATTCTGATAATCCAGAGGCGTCGAAAATCTCGTTTCCGGCGACGACGGTCTCGCTTAGCGAACACTCCTGCTCGAATTATGGACTCTTTTGCAGTACGCAATAGACGTCGACGTCCGCCGACTGATCCTTTCACTCGCTTCAGCAATCGCCGCTTGGCCCGCAACCGTGGGACAGCATTTTTAGTTCGCATCGGAAAACCTTCTCAACTTTCAGAATCTCTTAATCTTGGGAATTAGTATCTCGTAAAAGCTACAACCTAGACGAGACGACCTTACATGACTGTTAGTAGCTATTTGAAGCGAGTGCCTCAACAATATTTGGCGTGTCCGACTTATCCAAAACGCCGGTACCACGAAGATTTCGTTTTCTTTTCGCTGACACACGAACCTGAAGGTGACTCGTCCCACTACGACGGTGCTTCACTTTCCCTTTCGCCGTCACTCGAAATCTTTTCTTCGTTCCTTTGTGTGTTTTTTGTTTTGGCATAGCTTCTATTTCTCTTACTTCTACTTCTTGTTTTTTCTGATTGTACCGTCCACTGAAAAAGCTCACTGCTTACTATCAGTGGAAAACATGAATGCTTACTTCGGGGCTATCGTACAGATAAGCCTGCGTCCAGTCTGTTGGGGTGGTGATTCTACTTTACCAATCTCTTCAAGTTGTTCGATGACATGTCGCATGATTCTCTGGCCCTCGTCAATATGAGCCATTTCTCGCCCACGGAAAATTACTGAAACAGTTACCTTATCTTTGTGACCCAGGAAGGTTCGGGCCTTATTAATTTTAAATTCAATATCGTGTTCGCCGGTCTTTGGGCGAAGCCTAATTTCCTTGAGTTTTGTTTGATGAACGTGGGTCTTATGCAGCTTTTTCTTTTGTTGATACTTAAACTTTCCATAGTCCATGATCCTGCATACAGGCGGACGTTCATTTGGGGCTACTTCAACTAAATCGAGACCCGCCGTCCGTGCTTCGGACAACGCATCATCGGTTGGAATAATTCCCAGCTGAGCTCCGTCTGCAGATATCACACGGACCGGGGAAATCCGAATTTGTTCATTGATGCGTTGCTGTTTCTCGATGGCCAAAAACTCCAAACCCATGACGGCTGATGCCTGGCGGGCTGGACATTTCCACGCACCTTACACCACGGCACAGCTCCTTTTCTCATACTTTCAGGAACCAGCGATGCAGAGCAGCGACTTCGAGCCTGGCACGTATCATTCGGGCCAAGGGTTCCAATCGAAGAGCCCTAGTATTCCAGCATCGATAGGGGGTAGTCAAGCGGTGCCCCTATGATTCGAGGCCTGGGAGGTCTTCCTGCAGGAAATTCTATTCAAGCGTGAGATCGACCCCCTCAATATATTGCCGGTCCGCCCCTGAAAACCGTGCCATATGACGTGATTCGACTACAAACGCAAGGCTGAGCCGTCGGCCCTCGACAGTCCTCAGATGGTAGTGAATCCAATGAAACGGCAAATCTTCAGCCTCCCCAACAGAAGCAACCCGCATGATCGTTGTCCCATCGTCGCGACTGTACGTTGACGCGGACACCAGATGTCCAAATTGCTCACCGAGAGTCTTCTCTATGTCATTTTCGAAATCCGAAAGCGTGAGAACTTCTGACTGCAGAGGAAGTGGGGTCAGGGTTACCTGGCCAACTAATGCACCTTGGTCGACGAACCGCATCATGAGATATTCACTGCCCGCTTCTATTATCTTCCAATTCTTTTCGTAGACAATGTCGTATCGATCATAAGCGTCACAGATCCAGCGAAACCCTGGCTTCCCGGGACCACGTCGAGACCTGCCATATCCAGGCATACCACCATTCGAACTGGCAGTAACAACTCGTGGCCGTAGTTTTTTCTGAGAACGACAGGACATTTTTATGATTGCCTCCGCATCAATCCCAGGGGCCGTATAGGATACATCTCGTGATTCCTTAATTACAATGTGAAGCATCGACACCTTGCCGGCTGCATTGCCTCCCGTGATCCAGTCATAATCACCCTCGACTGTGATCGACGTCGCTGCCCCATTGATTGCCCCTTCGATGCTCCCAAAAATGCGTACCGCCGTACTCTCGGCAGAGCACTCTGTTATTGTCGCCTCCAGGCCACCAGAACGAACCGTATCAATACAGAGTAAATCTGCGATCACAGCCTGATTAAGACCCCATTGCGTTCCACGAGCCTGATTGCTTGGTGGCACCAACGCGCCAAGATAGAGGGGATCAAATGCTACAGTTAGCAAATCGACTTCGGGCTGCGTAAGAAATCCTTCGCCAAACCAAAAGTCGAGGCCCTTATCATGCGCACAGACATGGATCTCAGTTACGCCCTGTGGAAGTTGTGTGTTGATAGAATCCTCACCGATAGCAGCGTTTGCAGTAGCGTGCTCGTAGTGCCTGACTATTGCGGGACTCTGTTCTGATCCATCAGCATTCACCTTATTTTGATAGATGAGATTCGAATGAGCGTGAACCGGTTGTTCGATAATTTCTAACGAGCCCGATCGCAAATCCTTCCCCGCTGGAAACTTCAGCTTTCCAGTAACTGAAAGCTCAATCTCAAAGATTGAGGACGCATCGCGGGACACCCCCTGCTCACCCGCCAAAACGAGGACTGGACGACAATCAACAAAACAAGAGAGCCCTACGAAAGTGTGAAACACAATGCGGCGTATCAGTCGAAAAATTGTCGACGAAAGTTGCCCATATGCTGGAGCCGCCAAACACTGATTCATAAAAACATGCCCCTGTTACTCACCTGCGAAAAATCGAGCCTTCTGTAGGCAATCGGCTCCCGGCTGGTGATCACTACAACGAACCCAAACCAGTCTGCAGATTGGGGAAACCTGCTGATTTGAGACACAGAAATAGCCCCGTAATCAAGGATCGGGCGAACTTTTCAACAACACCCCGAGACATTCCCGCTGGACAGATTCGAATAAGACAATTAGAATGCACGGCGAATACCAAGTGTCCATTTGGAAAAAACCCTTTATTTTAGCCATTCAACGGAAAATGAATACTCTGACTGAAAACGTCCTGTCTTGCGAAAGAATTCCGTAAGCCATTTGTGGGCAACGACTTGCGCGCAAACCCGAGCTCATGTCGAAGTGTCATAATCCGAACTTTTCTTGATTTTCTAAATTATTTGCTGTTTCAGCAAACCATCTGTCCCATTGCGGCGTATAACTAGAGCGTCCGCAACTAAGGTGTGGTGGGGATCAAGGATGATTCCAAGCGTGGACGCAGGATTGGTTTCATTGCCTGTTTTGGGGATGTGATACTGCTTCGAGTGCTTCGGCGATAACGTGAATGAGCGTAGGGGTGAATTCACGTCGTTGCCAAAGAAACTCAGAGCATTGCGCATTTCTGCCATGGAGGAGTTTCATGCGTTCCAACATCTTTAAAGACGACACATATTCGTTTATTCGTATTCACGACGACAATACATGCGCCGGTGGGTCCCAGCCCACCCATCCATGCGGCACCATTTCTTCAGATGAGGAAGTTCTGTCGATAGAAGATCTTGCCCGGCAATTCAACGTTTCAACAAAGACTATTTCTCGCTGGCGAGATCACGGACTTGTAGCCCAACGTGTTGTCATTAACGGCCGCAAACGTGTTGGTTTTCTTGCCAGTGCTGTTGACCGGTTTGTCCATGAGAACCCGGCACGAATCCGAAGAGGAAGTCGATTCAGTCAGTTAAGCGATGACGAACATGACAAACTCATCGGGTGGGCTCGTCGTCTTGCATCTGCAGGCGCCTGCCCTGCTGATGTGCACCGACGCATAGCAAATCGTCTCAATAGAAGTGTCGAAACAATTCGATACACGATTAAACGATACGATCAAGATCATCCCGAATCAGCGGTCTTTCCAAATGCTGATGGCAAACTACGGCCCGAAAGCTGTGCACGTATTTTCCGTCATTACCAACAGGGAGAGTCTGTAGAGTCAATTGCCCGTCGATACCATAGAAGTCGAGCGAGTATCTATCGTATTGTTCTCGCCCAACGAGCTACGGCAATCTCTCAACTACCAATTGACTACATGCCGAATGCCCTCTTTGCCAGAAAAAGTGCTGAAAAAGTTGTCTTTCAGCCATTTCCAGAAAATGCCGATGCTCCCAAACGAGTCCGACGACCAACAGGGTTGCCTGCATATCTTGCAAGCCTTTATGAGGTACCTTTACTCACACGGGAGCAAGAAGTTTGGTTATTTAGAAAGTTTAATTACCTGAAATACAAGGCCGCACTCCTGCGTGAGCAGTTGCAGCCAGAACGCCCAAGTGGACGATTGATGGATCAGATCGAGCTTCTCTACCAGGATATCGTTGAGCTTAAAAACAAGATCGTACGATCGAACCTTCGGCTTGTTGTCTCAATCGCAAAGCGACGTGTATCGGCTTCGGATAGCTTTTTTGATCTTGTGAGTGATGGCAACATGTCATTAATGCGAGCGGTTGAAAAGTTTGACTATGCCCGTGGAAATAAATTTAGCACCTACGCTTCATGGGCCATTATGAAAAATTATGCCCGAACGATTCCGAATGAACACAAAGTACGAGATCGTTTTCGTGCAGCTGATATCGAGCTACTGCATGCTACAGCTGACGAAAGCACCGACGAGAGCTATCGAAGAATGGCTGAGTCAGACAGACTTCATCAAGTAGAAAAATTTCTTGATCGGCTCGACCCGAGAGAACAAACAATCATTGTCCGTCGCTACGGGCTGAATCATGAACATGATCCCCAGACTCTCAAAGATGTTGGGGCGGCTCTCGGAGTGACAAAGGAACGTGTCCGGCAAATTGAAGCAAAAGCTCTGGAGAAGCTACGGAAAGCCGCAGAAGCAGAGGCGATGCTGCCTGAAATAGGCTAATCACTCGAGGAATAACTTCGGAATTGCCACCGCTATGAAACCTCAGCCCGACGGTGAACCACGGTTCACCGTCGGGCTGCTTATTCTGTTGGCACTTCATCCCTGTGTGACCGCAACTCTGCCCCGATTGCACGACTAATCTGCTTCACAGCTTGCCTGATCCGATTCTCATTTTCAATTAATGCCATCCGCAGAAACCCTTCACCAGCAGGACCAAAACCGGCACCCGGGCTCACAGCCACGTCAGCCTCTTCCAGAAGTTTCGCGGCGAAGTCCATGCTGTTCATCCGGCTCGCAAATGGCTCAGGAATCTTGGCCCATACAAACATACTAGCCTTGGGAATAGTCACTTGCCAACCAATTCGGCCCAAGCCCTCACAGAGCACATCACGGCGCCGCTGATAGACCTGCGATTGATTGGCGACATCAACTTCCCCATTACGCAGAGCCACGATGGCTGCAATCTGAATCGGACGAAACATTCCGTAATCGTAATATGTCTTTACAGTTCCCAACGCTTTGATGATGTCAGCATTTCCCGCACAAAAACCAACTCGCCAGCCGGCCATGCTGTACCCTTTGCTCATTGTCGTGAACTCAACTGCGAGTTCCTTCGCACCCTTTACTCCCAAGATGCTTGGTGTTTCGTATCCATCAAAGACCACATCTGAATATGCCAAATCAGAGATAATTGGAAAGTCGTATTGCTTCGCTACTGAAACGATATCTTCATAAAATTCCTTCTCTACAACTGTTGTTGTCGGATTGTGAGGGAAATTAATAACGAGTACTTTCGGCGGCCCAGCCGCACTTCCACAGCGTGCCGAGATTTCTGACAAGAACTTATCCGGTTTCGTTGTGTCGATGGCAATTGGATTACCTGAGGCCAACGCTACGGCATAGACATGGGCTGGATAGGATGGAGCTGGAACGATAACGTCGTCACCAGGATCAATCATCGCCAAGCAAAGATGACCAAATCCCTCCTTTGAACCAAGCGTGCCAAGTACCTCCGTCTCTGGGTCAAGTCGAACACCCCACTTGCGTAGATATCGAGAAGCAACTTCCCTCCGTAAACTCACGACTCCAGTTGCTGGAGCATATCCATGGTTCCGTGTATCACTAGCTGCCTCAGCAAGCTTGTCGATAATAAATTGGGCAGGAGGATCTGACGGATTCCCCATGCTCATGTCGATGACATCGCACCCGCTACGACGTTTCTCATATGTAAGTTTATTAATCCGCGCAAAGAGGTACGGCGGAAGTTGCTCAATGCGTGATGCAGCCTGAATATGCAATGCTATTCCTCGACCCTTTTCCTATTTGACGTCCGTCAACTTTGACTCGACACCGCCTCGAAGTCTACCGACAACCACTGCAATAGTTTATCGCTGAACACTGCTCTGCGGGAGTCTTGGTCAACGGTCCTACAAAAAATCAGGCTTTAAAGCCCTGAACTATTACCACAGCTGCTGGTGCTTTTGTGGGTGTCAGCAGCCCAAGAAACCTTATAAAGGCAGGGAAATCATTTCACCAACGGCTCGTCAAAAGACGCTGGCGACACCGTGCGGGACGAGTCTTCTACTGCCCGACTCCCAGCACGGGGCTTCGATAGTTCGTTGGTTTCTCGCTGCGTGATTGTTGAGGGCGGCATCGTGCTGGCTGCAGGAATGTTTGATTTCGGTGACTGGCTTGTGCCCGCAAGAAAATTATCAATCGAGGCGGATTCTCTGAGGTGGGTGAAATATCTCGCCATTTCAATCCGTTGTTTTTTCTCGAATATGTCTCGATGTAACTCTTCACGAACCTCATCGAACGTCACCTCCACCGGTTTTGTATACCCTTCGCACAGGAGGATCATAAATCGATCGGCTATCTGAATTATGCCAGATAGCTCCCCGGTCTTTAACGCAAATGCTTCTCGCTCCAAAGCAGGCTGTCCACTGTATTTTTGAATGGGCGGCACCTCTCCTCGCAAAGCCTTGCTTGTTGGATCGACTGAGTATTGTTCGGCGAGATTCCCAATAATTTCTGGCGTGGGATTCTGCCTCGCTATTTGCCATACCTCCTGCGCCCGACGTTGGTTGTCGAGCACGACTGCTCTGCATCGGACCCGAGGCCCAAAGGTAGCCGTAAAGGATTTATCAAGATCGTCTTGTGTCACAGGCACAGGGCCTACGAGCTTTTTCAAAGCGACAGTGGGCCGCACGATATCCGTGAGATAAAACTCAATAGACTGTTTATTTTCTTTTGATATTTGTTCCAGCCAAGTAGGAACATCAGGCTTTCCTTCTGGTGTTTGAAAGCCCATTGATTCAGCAGCTCGTGCAACCTCGCCTTCGACATCTTCTTGACTTACTACCAATTCCTGCCGAGCAAGTGCCTGATTCAGAAGAACTCCCGTGAGCAGGGCTTGTAGGACATCTTCGCCATACCGTTCAACACTAACAGCACGTACTTCACTGATCGTAATTGGACGGCCATTGACCCGTGCTGCCAGATTGGGCGATTGAAGGACCTGCCCTGAACTGTTCAAAGCATTCTCAATAGCTGCTTCCGATTGAAGTTTTCCAAAAATCTTGCCAGAAAGCACACGCGACTGCTTTTCGCGGAAAACCTCGGCAAGACGAGGACGAACGTCAGCAAAGTTGACATCCGAAGCCGGCAGATGCCCTTCACACTTAATGATAATAAATTGGTCCGCAACCTGAACGACCTTAGAGATTTCGCTATCAGAAAGCGCAAAGGCAGCAGATTCAAATTCAGGAGAACCCGAAAAATGTCGGATTGGCTGCACCCAACCACCAACACTTGCACTGCCAATATCGACAGATTTTTCCCTCGCTACAATCCCAAATGAATCGGGGTCATCAAGAACTTCAGTTCGTGTTTCTTCGGCATCTTTCTGGCTGCCCAGCACAATTATGCGTGCCTTGACTGTGGGGCCGTATTGGTTCTGGAATTGTTTTCTTAGCTGCTCGTCGGTTGGCTCCAGGCTTCCTTTAGCGAGACGCCTCAGTGCAATCATTGGCCAGACAATGTCTTCACGATATTGTTTTTCAGTAACACCGCGTTCTCGTTGAATGAGTGCAATCCATTTGTCTCGTGGCACATTAAACCGACGAGACATCTCATCGATCTCGTTATCTACATCAGCAGTTGTCACCGCCACACCATTACGTTCACATGCTTGCTCAATAATCACTTTATTAATAAGTGCGCCAACAACGAGCGATCCGTATCTGGCCAGGCATGCATCGGCTAACTCCACATCGCTTATAGTTGTGCCATTCACAATTGCTGCCGGTTTCGCCAAGGGCAAATCAGCAGACGGCTCTCTTGCAGATGCGTGAACCAGGCAGCAGAACGACAACAGAGGCATGAGAACGATTCGGTGAATCGATTCCTGAGGCCCCGACGGTAACGCTAAGCACAATAAATGTCGCATTTTGTTGCCCTCCTATCTGCAGATACCCCGGCGAGACGCTCACCGTTCTTTCAACGAATTGGGAAGGTAGGGTGTCTGGCCTGTCCAGATCAAGCACAATCCCCACCTTTTGATGCAACTTTTCGGCGAAAAATCACACAATTCCACAAGAAAAGTAATTTTTCACACTTGTCGGACAAAGTTGCCGATAATACTGATTAAATCGATTTCGCAAGCAGGAGGACCCTTGATGAGTTCAGCAATCACCCCCATGGGAATTCGGGACGATATTACGCAATGCATTGGCCGTACGCCTCTTGTGCGACTGCAACGAGTGACTGAGAACAGCAAGGCCTCTGTCATTGCGAAAATTGAGAATATGAATCCACTCTGGAGCGTGAAAGACCGAATCGCGTGTGCAATGATTGATGCTGCTGAACACGATGGGAAACTTGATCCGGACACAGTTGTGATCGAACCGACAAGTGGCAACACAGGCATTGGCCTTGCCTATGTGTGTGCAGCTCGTGGCTATAAACTCCGCGTCACCATGCCAGAGAGCATGAGCCTTGAACGTCGTCGGATGCTCAAGGCCCTTGGAGCAGAACTGGTCCTGACGCCTGCTGCGGAAGGTATGCCAGGTGCTGTTCGGCAGGCAGAAGACATCACAAGTTCAAGCAGTCAATTTTTCATGCCTCAACAATTTAAAAATCCAGCCAATCCAGATGTTCATAGAAAAACAACCGCGGAAGAAATTTGGGCTGACACAGATGGGCAGGTTGACATCATCGTGTGCGGGGTCGGTACCGGTGGCACCATTACTGGCTGTGGCGAAGCGCTCAAGGCAAAAAAACCAGAAATCCGTGTTGTTGCTGTTGAACCACTCAATAGTCCCGTCATCTCTCAGCAATTGGCTGGCGAGGTGATTAAGCCAGGAAAACATATGATTCAGGGCATTGGCGCCGGCTTCATACCTGACATTCTCAATCTCGACATCATTGACGAAGTCGTAAAAGTCGATGACGAAGACGCCATGGAAACTGCTCGACAACTTGCCAAACGCGAGGGTTTGATGTGTGGGATTAGTTGTGGTGCTGCCGCATGGGGCGCTCTAGAGGTCGCAAAACGACCTGAGAATGCTGGGAAAATGGTTGTGGTTGTCCTGCCTGACCTCGGTGAACGATATCTCTCGACACGCCTTTTCCCGGAGTAAGCGGGGCCTCATCGCATGCAGATAAGGATGCCGTCTCTTGCCTCCTGAATGGTGGCTGGTAGCATCATTAGCCTCAGAATTTGGTTCTGAAACGAGTCACTCGCCCGAGTGGCGGAATTGGCAGACGCGCAAGATTCAGATTCTTGTCCAGGCAACTGGGTGGAGGTTCAAATCCTCTCTCGGGCATTCCCCTTGATAGTGCGTGGCAGTTTCATTTCCTACAACAAGGCGTATCATTTGGTTCACGACTAATCAGGAATACATTGCTGTGATACCATTTCACTGTAAGTATTTTACTTATTACGCTCGTGCAATGTGATGCGTTGCCTTAGAGAGTGCTTAAATACGCAAATAAACAGGGCCTCTAACTCAATTGGTTAGAGTAGCGGTCTTTTAAACCGTTTGTTCCGGGTTCGAGTCCCGGGGGGCCCACTTTTCATTTCCAGAACGTTCCCTCTACGGACCCGCTCAACACGGTCGCGGGAGAAAATCCCAATCTCCGTAATTCTCGAATCATGAGCCCATTCGTACGTTTGGCTAATCGCTTCGAATCAGGACCAACAATCAGATTCGTGTGAAAGAACTGCGGATGTTTCCAGCCGAGTGCTTCGTATAAGAGAAGTTGTCTCGCAGTACTCGTGAGGAGATCTTTTCCCCGAACCACTTCACCAATCCCCATGTGGTGATCATCTACAACAACAGCAAGTTCGTATGCAGCAAGATTGTCTCGCCTCCAGACAACAAAATCTCCAAAATCAACTCCTGCAATTCGTTTCACAAGACCAACGTTCTGATCAATGAATTCAATAGCCCGCCCATCGGGAACGCGAAATCGCCAAGGAACACACCCAGGGGTCACTGGTACCGTCCAATCGTCCGGCCGTAACTCCAGCGGAAACAACGGTTCTGCCCCAACAGATACGTGAGGGGCCAACGCAGCGTCTTCCACATCCCGCCGAGAGTGCGGACTTGGATAAATTATTTTTGCTGCAGCCAATTGCTGCCAGGCTTCTAGATACAAGCCTGTTCTTTGACTTTGGAAGTAAGGGCCTGCTCCACCACCGCAAACGGGACCCTCAGCCCAGGAGAGCCCAAGCCACTGTAAATCTTCGATAGACGCTGCAATATATTCGTCTGTACACCGGGTGCAGTCGAGGTCGTCTACCCGAAAAACGAGCTCGCCGGCAGCGCGCTTGGCTGCAATGCCGAATGTGTACGCGTGGCCAACGTGCAAAAATCCCGTTGGGGTCGGAGCAAGGCGGCCGCGGCGGTTCATACTTCGGATTCTCTCGACATTGTGACCTAATTTCAATAATCAGCGGTTTGTGCGGGGGCGGTCTGTCACGTTTGATCTTTGCGGAGTATATTCCTTCTTGAACGGAGTGCCGGTTTCCGTTTCTTCGTACAAATACCGGCACATTAACCAAATCGTTATGGCGATGACACGCATAGACGATGAGGAACTCCACAACCCTTCCCTCGCAAAAGGCCCTCTGAGGCAAAACCAACCGCAATGGATCTTTCCAAACTCCGCAACATCGGCATCTCTGCTCACATCGACTCTGGAAAAACAACACTCTCAGAGCGAATCCTATTCTACGCTGGCCGCATTCACCGTATTCAAGAAGTAAAAGGTGACGGTGATGGGGCCACAATGGATCACATGGATTTGGAAAGAGAACGGGGCATTACCATCACCTCGGCTGCAACGAGTGTTGAATGGGATGATCATCCTATCAATCTGATTGATACTCCAGGCCACGTGGACTTTACCGTCGAAGTTGAAAGAAGCCTGAGAGTTCTTGATGGTGCTGTTCTCGTCCTATGTTCTGTTGGTGGTGTTCAGAGTCAGTCAATGACTGTTGACCGACAGATGAAACGCTACAAGGTTCCGAGATTAGCGTTCATCAATAAGATGGATCGGACAGGTGCGAACTTTGACCGAGTCGTACAGCAACTTCGTGACAAACTCGAAGTTGATGCTATCCCGATGCAAATTCCAATCGGAAAAGAAGACAAGCTTGAGGGTGTTGTTGATCTCGTGGCAATGAAAGCAATTTACTTTGATGGAGACAACGGCGAGAACGTCCGAACAGAAGACATTCCGGCCGACCTGAAAGAGAAAGCCCAAGAGCAACGGCACGCAATGCTGGAAAGTCTTACGATGTACTCTGATAGCTTGATGGAAAAACTTCTGTCAGAAGAACCCGTGAGCGATGATGAAATTCATGCTGTTGTGAAAACCGCGGTTCAAAGCCAGAGCATTACCCCTGTTTTCTGTGGGTCAGCCTATAAAAACAAAGGCGTCCAGCCTCTTCTCGACGCAGTGAACAGGTACCTTCCTAGCCCATTGGACCGCACAGTCTACGCAAAGAAATGGGATAATCCTGAGGAGATGTTTGAACTCACTGCGGATGATTCAAAGCCTGCAGTTGCCATGGCGTTCAAAATTGTTGACGACGCATATGGCCAACTCACATTCATGAGAATCTATCAAGGGACTCTCGCAAAAGGTGAGGGATACTACAACCAGCGGACTCAGCAGAAACAACGATTTAGTCGTATTGTGCGAATGCATTCCGACAAAAGAGAAGAAATAGATACTGCTGGTGCCGGGGATATTGTTGCGGTCATGGGTGTGGATACAGCAAGTGGTGACACGTACGCAGCTGAAAACAAATACTGCTCCCTCGAAAGCATGTTCGTTCCCGAAGCTGTAATCAAAATGGCAATTAGCCCTACGAAGCGCGATGGACTTGATCGGCTGAGTAAAGCTCTGCAGAGATTCACCCGCGAAGACCCTACCTTCAAGGTCGCGACTGATGATGAGACTGGGGAGACTCTTATCGCCGGAATGGGTGAATTACACCTCGACATTTATGTTGAACGGATTCGTCGGGAATACAAGGTAGACGTTGAAGTCGGTGCCCCGAAAGTAAGCTACAGAGAAGCTCCAACTCGCCCGACCGAATATGACTACAAGCATAAGAAACAGACTGGTGGCTCAGGTCAGTACGCTCATATTGTGGGTGATCTTGCACCTATGCCCGAAGAATCTGAGGAAAATTTTGAATTTGAAAACAAGGTTGTCGGGGGCCGAATTCCCCGTGAATATATACCTTCCGTAGAGAAGGGTTTCCGTATGTCAATGGAAAAAGGACCCATTGCAGGTTTTCCAATCGTAGGCGTGAAAGCAACACTTGCAGACGGTTCGTATCATGACGTTGACTCTTCTGACATGGCATTTCAACTGTGCGCACGTACCGGTTTCCGAGAAGCGTTCCTGAAAACAAAGCCTGTTTTGCTCGAACCTATTATGAAACTCGAGGTTGAGGTTCCTTCTGACTTTCAGGGGGCAGTGACTGGCGAACTGAATAAACGCAGAGGACTCATCGTGTCTACAGAGACAGTCGGTAATTCTTCTACCATCATCGCTGAAGTACCTCTTGCCGAGACTTTTGGCTACTCGACCGACCTCCGAAGTGCGACTCAGGGGCAGGGCGTTTTCTCTATGGAGTTCTTTAAGTATCGGCCAATGCCTGCAAATGTGCAAAAAGAGGTCGTAGAAGAGAGAAGGCAAGCTGAATTGGCTGCAGCAAAGTGAGAACTTAGATGGCAGCCAACCGAACCGCTAGGGCGTCCCACAAATGAATTCGTGCTTCAAGAGCAAGTCTAGCTGACTCTGATGCTTCGGCCCATTTGATTGGATCGTTGCCGCACATCGTTGCCACAATCCTTCGGCAAACAGGACCATGGTGCTCATCATCATGTTCAATGTGACGCTCAAGGTAGAACCGGAACTGGCCCCAGATTTCAGGACTATACGAAGCAAGTCTTCCAACAAACTGCCTGAACATATCCGGAATGACATCTTCCCGTCCATAAGTGAAGGCCGCAACAATTCGATGCGAACTGCCTGAATTGATGATTGAGAAAGATCGATTGACAAATTCTCGTGACTCTGGGGGAATCGATGGGGCAAGGAGAGCCTCAGAAAGATCTACTCCCGCCTTAATCTGTTCGATCACTCTTACTATTGGACCCGTGGCTGCCCCTGCGACTTCCATACTTCGTAAGTACAGTTCAAAGTGGGAAGCGAAGCTGCCGTTTGGTAATTCGTCTGATTCTTCATCAAGAACTATCTCATTTATCAAACGGCGGGCCTCCGCATCCGAGGTTGGCGTCCACGGAACCGTCACGCAAGACAGCTGTTGCTGCACTGCTTTCAATAAACTTTGAAAGTCCCACACCGCCCAAATATGAGCCTCCATGAATGCTTTCATTCTTTCGGGACTGGTAACAAGATTATAGATAGGATGCCCGACGAGCCTCTCTCGGGAATCACCAAGTTCAATACGATAGTCCGTCATGTTGTGTCGAGCCACTAATTTCTCTGGGGCGTCTGTAGTACTAGCTTCTTCACAAATTGCCGTATGCATTGAAATTGGATTTAATCCACTCATTCAGGAAGACTGCTTTCTTACTAGATTCGACCACATAATTTGTATGCTTTACTGTAGCGTTTATACAAAAACCGACGAGTCTCGGTGTTTAGCGTCTGCCGCAAATGATTACAGCGGAAGAAATGTTGTTTTACAGCTTGTCTCAAGCGTTCCATCAAGTTTGTCACCGCTAACTGAAGCGGCAGCTTCACCGCTCTCACCAGCCGGCATTCTATACACAAGCTCAAATGTAGATCGTCCACCTGCCGCCAGAGTTTCAATTCCATCAAATGTAATTTCACTTCCATCAATACGAACACGCGATGGCATTGGATTTCCAACGAGGCGAGCATGATCGGGCAATCGAATAATCAACTTGAGCGAACCAGTTGGCAAATCACCATCATTTAATATCGTACACACGAGCGTGGTTCCACTTCCAACCCGAACAGGATCATCAAGATCTGCCAAACTTAAGCGGATACCAGCTTCCTCGGGTGACCGGGCACGGGGTTCACTGGACTTGATAACAACACATTTCTCATCAGCAACCATAGCTCCTCCCGGCAAATCACTCAGCACCGTTCGCACACAAGCACGAGTGCTTGAAGATGGCCCAACATCACCAGCCCCAGCAATACCACGAACATTTATTTGCCGACTTATTGTCTCGTTGACTGCGACCGGCGGAATGGACCAGTTCGCCTTGTTCTGATCAAGTTTATAGCCGTCCGAAGCTTCTAGAGGTGTCAGAAACGGATCCCACACTACTTCAAGTGATGTCTCTCCTGAAGCAGCGGCTCCTACATTCTTGATTGTTACAACAAACTCTCCTACACCTCCTGCACTTAATTCGGATGGTCCAGCAAGTGTCACTTCAAAAGCTGGACTCACTGACGGTGATGTTGAAAGTGACGCGACATTCGGCATGGTAGCACTTGGCGTCGCTGTTGTTTCGCCATCTCCAGAAGGAGCCGTAATCGGTACTGGTGCCGGTTCCTTTTGAGTCTTGCCATCTGGACCAGTGGGTAAGGCAGAACCCGCGACTTGTCCGGCTCCTGCTTTTGGCCCAGCCTGCTCCAAAACATTTCCTGCCTGAAGTGGTGTTGAGCTTGATTGTGCACCTCCAAGACGCGGCAAAACAGGAGGACCTGGTGACTGAGGCACTGGGCTTGACTGGCTATTGTTCTCTTCGGAACGAAAAGATCCGAGCCCCTGTTGCATTGGCGGTTTCGTCGGAGGCAATTGACTTCCCCCTACTCCTGCCTGAGCAGCTGCTGGTGAATTACGGGGCACGGCTTCGACGCATGCGGTTCCACTTCCCACGGACTTGTTTGTCTGATCCATTATCTCTACTCGATGGCATTGTCTTCCAAGCTCCACCACTTGGAATTCCAACGTCAGCCTGCGAGAGGTGCCGGCTGCAAGCACGATTGTTCCGGCCTGCTCAATGGGACTCGATGAAACGGCATGACTCAGCCCCTTGTCGAAATAATCGATAACACGAAGCTCTGATAACTGCACGCCAGAGCGGTTCACAAGCTCGACCTCAAATGAGACTTTCTCACCAACCGCAGCTTTCTCCGGCCCAGTGAGAAGAACACTCACAGGGTCGTCACAGTACACCGTTCCCGTGTAAAGCAAAAATATACATGCGAATACAATGAATTTCTGCCGAGTCAAAGACATGCTTGCTTCTCTCTTGTTTTAATGGACAGACTCTGTGCTCGGGAATTCACTCTCCCAGTATTCAAAGATTACTTTCCACCACTTGGATTCGCAAAACTGAAATACCAGGTACGTCAAAAACGCCAGAACTAATGCCCTTTGTTCATGATACAGAGCACCTGCAATTCAACAGTTCGAGTAGGAAGAAACAGGATACAACGCGCGGACCTAAGAGTCGCAAACATATCAAGATGTAATACCATTATGGTGTAGACTCAAGAAAACAACTTCACTGGAAACCTGTACAATGAGCGATTCACTTCACTCTTCATCTCCCTCCATGGAGTCCTGGTACTCTGCTGATAGACCTGTTGTTCTTCCTGCACTCCTATTATGTGACTTTGGGCATCTGGATGACGAAGTCAAACGGCTTGAAGCAGCGGGTGCCAAAGCAATGCATCTGGATGTCATGGATGGCCTATTTGTTCCACAGCTCACATACGGCTTGGTGATTGTTGAGGCCGTTCGGCGTGCAGCCACTGTACCCATTGAAGTGCATATGATGGTTGAGCGACCAGATGACACAGCCATTCAATACGCAAAAGCTGGTGCTGATATTGTTACGGTTCATATAGAAGGGCTTGCCAAAACAAAAGAAACATTGTCCGCGATTGAGGCTCAAGGCTCTCAGGCCCACCTCGCCATCAGCCCCGACACACCAGTGTCGCAGGTAGAGCCGTTCCTCAGTAGCTGCTCTGGTGTACTTGTGATGAGTGTTGAGCCAGGGTTCGGTGGACAGGCTTTCCAACCATCAGCGATTGATAAAATACAAAAGCTCCAGGAAATTCGTGCTTCGACAGGCCACGATTTTTGCATTGGTGTAGATGGTGGTATTTCGACCAAAACCATTGCATCTGTAGCCCAGGCCGGAGCTGATCTTATCGTGGCAGGTAGCGCCATTCTGAGACAGGCCGATTATGCCGAGGCGTTACGAGAACTTGAGGCTTTGGCACAAAAATCCAAGTGACGCCCGAAACCTGACAATCGTGGTAGCCATGTAATCACCACGATTGGTAGTCTAATACAGAGTAGGTTCCCTCAGCCCAATCCTCCAGAAGAGAATACGACTGGGCCAAATAACCCAACCCGGAAGACAGGAATGAAGCAGAAGCAGTCTACGCGAACGGACCACAATCCGGAGTTAGAGTCTTGCCATAACCAGCAAGACGCTTCTCGGCATCCATCCATGACAGAGGGGCCACGAATGCCAGGGCCTCGTCCTAAAAGAGGTGTCCCTGAAGGATTATGGCTTAAATGCAATGGATGTCGCTCAACGATATATCGAAAAGAAGCGGAACAGATGCTCAACGTCTGCCCCCAGTGCGGCTTCCATTGGTATGTTTCGGCAAAGCAAAGAATTGAACAGCTTTTCGACCCGGGAACATTTGAAGAGTGGGATGGGGGACTGCTGCCGACTGACCCACTGACTTTTAGTGATAAAAAACCTTACGCGAAACGAATCGTATCTGAACAAAAACGGACTGGCTTATCTGATGCTGCCCTGACTGGAACAGGAATGATTCGTGCACGGCGTGTAGCCTGCGGTGTCACTGATTCCTCCTTTATCATGGGCAGCATGGGAAGTGTCGTTGGCGAAAGACTGGCGAGGCTCGTTGAACGCGCAACTACTGAATCTCTCCCTCTCATAATAATAAGTGCTTCCGGTGGAGGGGCCCGAATGCATGAAGGAATACTATCTCTCATGCAAATGGCAAAAGTGTCCGCTGCACTGGCTCGTTATTCCGAGTCTGGTGGGTTGTTCATCTCAGTACTTACAAATCCAACAATGGGTGGTGTAGCTGCCAGTTTTGCCTCTCTTGGAGATCTCGTATTTGCCGAGCCGAGAGCACTCATCGGGTTTGCCGGACCAAGGACGATTAAAGCGACTATACGAGTTGAACTTCCAGCAGGTTTTCAAACTAGTGAATTCTTGCTGGAGCATGGCTTCATTGATCGAATCATTAGTCGCCAGAATCTCAAAAGTGAAATTGCACGAGCCATTGACTACTGTGGCGGTTGAATCGACTCATTCGTTTGGCGCTGAGGCATCGATCTTTGCGGCGAGAATAAAATCGTTCTCGGACAATCCATCGACCGCACGTGTATAGATCAATTTGCACATGGCAATATCGCACAAGATAAAGATCGGGTGATGCTGCTCTTTCTCTACCAATTCGGCCACCGTGTTGATGAAACTGAAGGCATAACAAAAATCGTGAAACACCCAATGACGATAACGTTTAGCCGTCTTCCGTTCGTTGCCAATTAGGAAATTCTTTTAGCTGCTACTTGAGGCCCCCCAACCCTGGGAACACCTTCTTCACAAGGCACGCATTGTTTTGTGCGCAACGCTTTAGAATGTAGAAAATTCATAGCAAGGTCTCCGTGTTAGCGGAAAAATGCCTCCCTTCCTGTCTCATGATTTCTCAAGAGGCCCGTTTGATATCAGTTGGCCACCAACTTGAAAGAACTACATGCTCACGCGGTTTTTACTGCGGTTAATACCGACTTTCAAAACCCGCGAAGGCTCCATGGATGATTGATTCAGAGCCAGTCCCAATGCCTTCAAGACTTGCTGCTGAAGCGGGCAACGTCGATGGCCACTGTCCGTCAGCTTGAGCTATGTTCCCTACTCCAACTACTCGATAACCCAGCCAGAGACTCCACCGTTCGCTTATATCCCACGCCACAGACGTATCGACTGAGCCCAGCCAGGAAAAAACATCGATCGCAGAGCGTACATCAGCCGTTGTTGCACCGCTTTCAGTTGCCCTATTGCTGCTTGCATTCCCTGCAAGCAAAAACTTAGGAACGATAACAAACCGCATTTTGGGTGCAATCTCCCAGTCGAATCTCCCTCCGAACTGCCCACCAAATAAATTGTTGTTTGTCGCTGTCTGAAGTTCGAGGCTAGATGGTACATCAAGAATCAATTGATCTTCGAGTTGAAAAAACCGGAAACCCGCCAACCATGTCCAATTGATACGTTGATTTCCCTGATGGAACTCTGGACGGGTTTGTGGTGAGTAAAGCCAATTAATTTCAATGTTATTTATTGTGTCAGACCGTGTTAACACTCCGTTGGTTGCTCCCGCCTGTTGCTGAGCAGACGACCCCATATTGTAAACACCCCAATAGATAAACTCGATAGCGTGCTCTTGACGATCTCCGAACCACCGACCAAGTCTCAAGTCCAAACCACCTGGCCAACTAGCCGAAGCTGACCGCGTTGAAACTATAAGCGGCGGCGCGCCGGGCCCTGTTGATGTCACACCATCAGGCAGGGATCGAGTCATAACTAAGCCACTTGCACTGGCAAACCATCGGGGCCAACATTGCTTACTTGGCAACCCAATACAGGACGAATTGCCTCCATATCTCTGACACCAATCATCCTCATAGAAATCACAGTTTTCACCGTCGACATCAACAAAGAGTGTTGGGGTTGTCAGTTCTCCTGAGACTAACAGAGGCATCTCAATTAGTTGCCCTGAATCATCAAGTACATACTCATCCGCATTTAGAAAAATTGATTTGCAAACAAGACTCAACAGAACGAATGCAATCGCTACTCGATATGCGGTGCGTAAAGCTAAAGTTTGGGTAACTCCCCAAAGCGACATGCCATACGTCTGTTTTCTGTTATACAATTGGTTTAACCTAAAACCTTTGTGACCATGCACGGGCGATATTACAACTAAGACGGGGATTGAGCCGTACCCTTGATTCCCAGAGCCTTTAAAAATACTCGGTAAAATGCAACCGCGGTTTCATCAGATACCCTCTCAATCCGCTACCTAGAACAACCACCTTCCCTGAATTGCCGAGATACTTCCATGGGAGTCTTCTCCGAAAAAACAAACTCACGCCTGACGCGGATAGGAGCTCTCCAGTGGCTTGAAAAAAGATCAAATTTTGAGCACCGACCGGCTAACCAAGATCATAAAACAGCATTTACGCTCACCCGTATGCGAGCTTTACTGAGAGCGATCGGTAACCCACAGCATCAGTTTCCCTCCGCGCATCTCGCTGGCACAAAGGGCAAGGGATCAACCGCGGCCATGCTGGCAGCAATTATGCAGGCTGCTGGCTACAAAGTGGGCTGCTATCTTTCACCTCATGTCAACAGGATTGAAGAGCGAATTTGCGTAGCTGGCAAACAGATCTCCTCACCAGACTTACTCGCAGCATTCCGCACAGTGATTCCTGCTGTTGAAAAACTCGATCAAAAGGCATCTCGCAAGAAAATGCCTGGTCCAACTTGGTTCGAAGTTCTCACGGCTGTCGCATTTACTCATTTTGAGCAGACACAGGTTGATCTTGCTGTGATTGAGACCGGCCTTGGTGGACGACTTGATGCAACAAACCTGTGCAATCCTGTCGTGTCTTTGATTACCAACATCAGCCTCGATCATACCGAAGTCTTGGGAAGTACGATCCGTGCTATTGCTACTGAAAAAGCTGGCATAATACGGCGAGGCATCCCTGTAATATCGACGGCAATTCATCCGGATGCATCTCGTGTGGTAGTCGATAAGGCGCGAGCACAACGAACAAAGCTCTTTCTCCTCAATCGCGACTTCACAATCAACCAAGTCAAGAACACAAAACTGTGTAGTTCCCATCAAGCGACTTTGCATTCATTCGAGATTCAGGCCCCACCCGGATCACAAGGCACGGTCTATAAAACTGCAATGGCGGGGATTCATCAAGCAGAAAATGCTGCATCAGCAGTTATGGCCACGAAAGTACTTTCCGAAAAAGGCTTTGCAATTGACAAGCAGGCGATTGCCACCGGTCTCCGAAAAACCCGTCTTCCTGCTCGCATAGAGTGGGTGTCAGATTCTCCTCCCATCATTCTTGACGCAGCACATAACATTGCTTCGATGGAATCGCTAGTGAAAACATTGTCTGATCAAAGCAACTTGCCCAAGAAAAGAGTCCTCATTTTTGCTGCGAGTGCTGACAAAAAACTTAGTGCAATGCTGCGGGCTAGCAAAACCTACTTCACTGATATTGTCCTTACACGATATGCAACAAATCCTCGAGCCGCCACTATAACGAGACTGCGCAAAGCAGCCGAAGAGGGAGGGTGGCGAGATCCTCACGTAGCGGCCTCGCCTACAGAAGCAGTAACAGTTGGCAAACGGCTTTCGGGACAAAAAGGCCTGCTATGCATAGCAGGCAGTTTTTTCCTTGCTGCTGAAGTCCGCACCGTTTTGACTGCACTCATTGATTCATGAGAATCAGGTAAATCACTCTCACCATTGAACAATCAACGTTACTTTTGAGTGTCGAAAAGCGTGAGCGCTCGGCCTAGAACAGGGTCCGCATGCCTTGGCAACAGTCCGCCTGGGTCAAGTACTGTACCGGACTGGCCGGACCGAACCCGATCCCGATCCTGTCTCCAAGTAATCCAGTCCTCGAGTTGCTTTCGTGTCGGTGAAAACGCAAAGTTTGAATCCGGTCGAACACCCCATGCATCGGACTCAGTACTGGTACTCAAACGATTAAGGGAAGTACCACTGGGTCGCTGATATTCGTTCGTTGTCAACCGTATTGCTCCAGGCCCACTTGAAAGTGTGGTTATTGTTTGTACGGAGGCGTTGCCAAACGAGCGACTGCCAACAATCGTTGCCCGCTTGTGGTCCTGAAGACAGGCTGCAACTACTTCGGCCACACTCGCAGTAAATTCGTCAACAAGAACAGCTATCGGTACACCTTTGAGCACTTGGCCAGCGGTTGCTGTCCACTTCTGTTGAAGCTGCTTGCGATTAGAACGATCCTTCAACCTGTCATTTGTCACTGCAACGATTAATCCGTCCTCCAGGAAAAGATTGCACAATGCAATACCGCCCTCCAATATGCCACCAGAATTGCCACGCAGGTCGATGACAAGCCCTTTAGGAGGTTGCTTGAATGCAAGCTTTTCAATCAACCCGGCAACTTCAGTATCTGTTCGTTTGCTAAAGTGGCTGATTCTCAGATATGCAATGTTCGGATCACCTTGCAGCCACCAATCCCAGTTCCCACCAGGCAACCGGCGGTCTCCTCGCACGCTTTCAATAGTGATATTTCGACGACTGATAGTAATGTCTTGAATCGCCGAGCGATCATTCAGGCCGACACCTTGTTTTCTAATACAAAGATCCACCTGACTGCCTACTTCACCACGAAACTGAGCAACTATTTTGGAAAGATTACGTCCACTTGTCTCGATATCCTCAACGCTCACTATACGATCCCCAGATCGAATACCAGCCTGCCAAGCAGGCCCTCCATACACGGGCGCAACAACAACAATATCTCCTGAAGAAAGTTCGGCATCAAGTTCTACACCAATACCTGCAAACTCTTTCTTAAAATCTCTCTCATAGTTTCTTAACTTTGATGGCTCAATGAATTCTGAACGATCATCGAGTTTACGAAAGACGCCCTCCATTGCCGCTTGGAAGAGTTGCTCTGAATCAATTGTTCGGAAATACCCCTTATCAATACGGTGGATGACTTCAGCAAAACGCTTCCCTTGACCAGTTCGATCCTGAGCAGCGCAGGCGAGGAGGCACCCAGGCACAACAATCGCAACAATGAGAAGATTTCTTCGGTGCATTACTGTATTTCACCAGCAAAAGGGCCATCATGACAACCGCGCTCCCGAAAATAAGATGGTACAAGGTGAAATCCCGACACGACTCTCTTCCCACACAATAAAAAACTATCTGCTCCAGAACAAAATTTGAGTCAAACAGGGCAATTTACAGCCATTAGGGACGGCTCGATCTCGGGTCTTCATAGCATAAGAATGAGTAATTCTCGAAAACCATGAAAATCCTGTAGAGAATGAGTCATTCGGCAGAAGCGATCTGGAACAGATTTCCTCCCTTGTTTAGTGTCTTCGCAGTTGTCCGAATCCCTCAGCGTTAGGAGCCATGTTCGATGGCACGTCGATCAAAGTCAAAGCATCGCAGAGAACAGCAAAATGATCCTCTCGAAGCCCTGCGTCCACTCATTGTGCTGGGGTTGTTAGGCATGATCTTATATGGCGCCTATTCAATCATCCAGAAAGGACCCAAAGAAACAAATCAAGAATGGCAACCTCCAGGAGTAACGCACACCGCGACTTCTGATGCGCCGCCATTCGAACCATCAATAACTACACCGCCACTAACCACACCACCTTCAGTGGAAGTACAGACTCCTCCCAGTGCGATCACGAGTCTTCCTCCCAATCAAATACGGCCTCCTTCAGCACCCCTCGGTGCGCAAGCGTTGGTCACAGATCAACCTTTGTCTCCCGGTACCGAACAGATGCCACCAACGTACATTGATGCTGTTCCTGCTGTTCCCCCTCAATCCCAATCACCGAATGACACGGCTGGCCTCGTTAGGGAAAACATGCCGGAACAAAAAGAATCCGCAGCTTTCACTGCTGCGTGGACGGATGCCCATAATAAACTTGAAGCTGGTCGATATGCCGAAGCACTTGCCGTTCTTTCAGTGTGGTATGACAATCCTTCCCTCAGCGTCGAAGAAAACCATCAACTTGAAAGACTTCTTGGACAACTCGCTGGGACTGTTATCTATTCAACGCAAGACATGCTGCTACCACCGCATACGGTAGCTGGCGGAGAGACGCTTGAAACTATTGCCAAGCCACTCAATATCCCTTGGGAATTACTTTCAAAAATAAACGGTGTCGCATCAGACGAACTTACCACTGGCCAACGTATCAAAGTTCTGCGAGGTCCGTTCGATGGTGTTGTAAGCGTTTCAAGACGCAGAATAAGTCTTCAAGTAGGTGGTCGGTATGCAGGAACTTTTCCTGCCGCTATTGGCAAGGGCTTCGTAAGCCGCTCAGGATCCTCAGTGAAACTACTTGATATTCAGAACGAGACGAAGACTCAAACCGCCCAGACAGTTCCAGTGGGCTTTCGTCCCGCAGGTCGAGCCGCCATTATTCTTGAAAACGGCTTAAGTATTCGACCTGCCAATGACCCGAGTTTTGTCATGAAAACACCAGAAGACAATGTGCTTCTCGTATCATCTGCTGACTTCAATGATTTAGCCGGCATTCTTGGACAAGGATCACACTTACTCGTTCGGGAATAGTGATTTTTTTCGGTGTCTTGGCCAAAATTTTGTGAAGGTATTACCTTTGACGGTCCGAAGAAAGATTCGGGTTAGTTGGGAATTGCGGGGAACAGCCGCCGTATTTAATTACGCCTTGTGTAAATAAGCAGTGGAGGCAGAAAGGTGTATCTTCAAAAGAGACCAGGCCGAAAACTCTCTCTCACTCTGTGCCTTCTTTTCTCATCCGCTATTAGCTTCATTAGTAATGGGTGCACCATGTGCCCATCACCTTTCGATTATTCAGGCACAGTACCCGGCTCTGCGAATCAGAATGATTTCCGGGTACGGGCAAATGGTATCCTTCCAATTTGGAGACGACCAAAGCCGTGGCCTCCTGTTGTGTCACTAGAGGCGGAAGAGCCTCGCTCAGCGACAGGTGAGTCCATCGATGACACCTCAGCAGTGTCTCGCGTAATAGTGGCATCGCACGATGAAGAGCTATCAACCCTTCAACAAAACAGTTCTGTCCTTATTGATCACTCACCTAAGGCAGTACCTGCTAACAGGGAGAAACAGACTGAGAGGAATAACTCTATTTCTTCTGAAAGAGCTGACACAGCCTCTTCTAAAGAGCCATAGAGAAAAGTATTCGCCAACTACGCCTTCGATTAGTTTACATGTCAACCAGAACTTGACGCAGGCTTCCATTCGTCATGTAGAACTGCATTTTTTGGCACGACAATCACACCATCTCGAATGGTAAACTGTTTACTCTCTGGAAGTTCTGTCAGTCCACAATCATTGATGACTTTGGCACGACTTCCGATTCGCACGTTTTTATCAATGATTGCCTTCTCAATAACAGTTCCGTCACCAATACCCAGAGGCGGAACATTTTTAGACAAGTCAACTTCCAGATGCTCCGGTGTTTCGTAGTAGTCATTTCCTAGAACAACCGAGTTACGGATAACTACGTCTTTTCCGATCTGGCACCGCAAGCCTATGACACTGTTTTCAATTACGGTGCCCGCACCAATCGTACAGCCATCTGAAATGAGGCTCCCTCGCACCCGAGCGCCGTCCACTCGCGAAGGCGGCAAAAATCGAGCTCGTGAATAGATAGGAGCATGTGGTGCAGCCAATTCAAATGGTGGCTTTGATGACGCGAGGTCGATGTTGCATTGATAGTACGAGCGGATCGTTCCGATATCTTCCCAATACCCGTCAAACGGGTGGAGCTGAACATGCTTTGCTCGAATCGCGGCCGGGAAAACCTCCTTGCCGAAGTCTTGGTAATCGGTTTTGAGCAATAGATCCAATAAACAGTCTCGGTCAAAGAGATATATTCCCATGCTTGCCATGAGACTACGGCCCGCTGCTTGAATGCCTGACTGTTCGATCCATGCCGGATCAGTCCGAACCAAATCGAGCTCAGCCGTGGTTTTAGGTTTTTCTAGAAACCCTTCCACTCGGCCTGTTGAATCAAATCGCATAATTCCGAATGATGACGAAACGTCATCGGCGACAGGAATTCCAGCAATTGTTACGTCCGCGTTATTAGCCTCATGTGTTGCTAAAAGATCAGCATAATTCATCCGATACAATTGGTCACCAGAAAGTACTAATACCTGTTTAATATCAGAATCCTGAAGCAACTTGATGTGCTGCCGAACAGCGTCCGCAGTCCCTTGATACCACGCCATCGCTTCATTGGTTTGCTGCGCGGCCAATATTTCGACATACCCACCACTGAAGGCGTCGAATCTGTATGTACGACGAATATGCCTATGCAAACTCACTGAATTAAATTGAGTCATCACATAAATTCGTTGCACCCCACTATTAATACAGTTCGATAGTGGCACATCGATGATGCGATACTTTCCAGCAAGTGGAACCGCTGGCTTTGAACGATCTCGTGTCAGAGGGTAAAGCCGCGTCCCACGGCCTCCGCCAAGCACCAAAGCCAATACATTACTCACACTCATCCAATGATTCTCCACGTTGAAGGTGCATCAACAAAATTACAGAGTGGATATGTGGCACCACAAATCCCCTCTTGTACATGCTACGTTGCTCCGGCCTCAGGACCAAGTAAACCTCATTGAAAACTGACAAACAGTCTCATGGAACCGGCCATTCCGTACCAATTTTTCCGAACACCACACCTGTATCATTTATCTTCTTGATATACACATGTCGTTCAGGTCAATTTTTGATAACGAAGTTCACCATCCGACCTGGTACAGCAACCACTTTCACTATTGTTTTTCCAGCAAGCAAGGCTGCGATTTTTGGCTCTGCTACTGCGGCAGCCTCTAATCCAACGGCATCTGTACCTGCAGGCACAGTGATACGTGCACGAAGTTTTCCCTGAACCTGTACTGGGATTTCTAAGGTGGCATCCTGGAGCCAACATGTCTCTACAAGAGGCCAGGCTGCCAGCGAGACCGGGCTAGTATTGCCCAATACGGTCCAGAGTTCTTCTGCGAGATGAGGTGCAAAAGGTGAAAGTACAGAAACGAAAAGAGAGAGCATCTCCCGTGGTCGCTCTTGAAGTGGTGTGGCGAAGTTTACGAATTCCATCATCTTTGCTATCGCGGTATTGAATGAGAGCGAATCAATATCCGACGTGACTTTGTCAAGCATGCGATGCATCGCTCTCATCTGTTCATCCGTAGGCTTTTTTTCCGTTACTTGTGGCGCAAGCGTTATGTCTTCGGCCCCCTCGTCCACCACGAGCCGCCAGCACCGATCAAGAAATCCTCGAACTCCTCCAACACCGGATGTGCTCCATGGCTTCGTCGCCTCAAGAGGTCCCATAAACATCTCGTACAGTCGCAGTGCATCAGCACCAAACTCACAGACAATTTTGTCTGGGTTAACGACGTTCCCACGACTCTTCGACATCTTATATGCCCGGCTCTCCACACGAACGTGCGGCGCATCCCGAAGCACAAAGTGCTCCCCTTGCTTTTCTACATTTTCAGCTGAGACCTTCATCGGGGTGTCTGAACCACTCTGCTGACCGGCTGATACCCAACCACCTGAACTTCCTCGATACCCAGTAAACTCCACCTCCCCAAGTATCATTCCTTGATTCACCAGTCGAGCAAAGGGTTCAACTGTAGACACGTACCCACGGTCATAAAGTACTTTATGCCAGAAGCGGCTGTAGAGCAGATGAAGGACAGCGTGCTCAGCTCCACCTACATACAAATCAATGGGCATCCAGGCCTTCTCAATCTCCGGATCAATGAACTGCTCATGATTCGTCGGATCAAGAAACCTCAGGTAATACCAGCACGAGCCGGCCCATTGAGGCATTGTATTTGTCTCTCGACGGTATCTTTTACCGTCTCGTTCAACGTACAGCCAAGCATCATTGGCTCGAGATAGTGGCGGATCGGGTGTCTTTCCTGGCCGGAAGTCAGCGAGCTTCGGAAGTGGTACAGGCAGCTCGTGTGAATCAAGCGGCCGAATGACACCTGTTGGCTGACCTGACTCATCAAGCTCGTGCAAGATAGGAAATGGCTCACCCCAAAACCGCTGACGACTAAAGAGCCAATCACGTAATTTGTAGTTTGTGGCGGGCCTTCCAAGCCCTCCGTCGAGTAAATCTGCAGCAACTTTTTCAATAAAAGCTTCGCTCTGCATACCTGTATACAGTCCCGAATCGACTGATATTCCGTACCCAGTAAATAGTTCGTCGCTCCCAGCATTGCCACCTATTGGCTCAACAACTGAAACGATTTTCAACTTGAATATCTGAGCAAATTCAAAATCCCTGCTGTCGTGAGCAGGCACTGACATAATTGCGCCTGTGCCGTACGAAGCGAGTACATAATCAGCCACCCAGATTGGTACAGATTCACCCGTCAATGGGTGAATGCAATACGAGCCGGTGAAAACGCCAGTTTTTTCTTGAGCTAAGTCGGTTCGGTCGAGATCACTCTTACGACATGCAGCCTCACAATACTCATGAACGACATCTGCTTCAGCAGGAATCGTTAATTGATTTCGAAGTGGATGCTCTGGTGCAATTACCATGCAACTTACTCCGAACAAAGTATCTGGTCTTGTTGTGTAAATTCGAAGACAATCCGTCGACGCTTTCAACGGATATCCGTTATTTTTACGACAACTCTTCCAGGTAAGAAAAGCCTCTTTTGAATCTTTTGCTGACAAGCCTTGTGGTGGGAGATAAAAATCTACTTCTGCACCCGTGCTACGGCCAATCCAGTCTTTCTGAAGTTTTTTAATGCTCTCTGGCCAATTAAGACCATCTAACTCTGTTCCAAGTCGATCAGCATATGCTGTAATCCGCAACATCCATTGTCGCAGTGGCAATCGAACAACTGGATGCCCGCCACGCTCACTGAGTCCACCTATAACTTCTTCATTAGCAAGTACAGTCCCAAGTTCCGGACACCAGTTAACAGGCGCTTCCGACTGGTACGCAAGACGGTGATCATCGCGGTACGCATTGACTGCTCCATCACCTGATTCCTGAACATCCTTAGGAATCGGAAGTTCTGATATTGGTCGACCCTGTTGTCGATCTGCATCAAACCATGTGTCGTATAGAAGTAGAAAAATCCATTGTGTCCAACGAACAAACTCGGGGTCTGTCGTGGAGGTCTCACGCTCCCAGTCATAGCTGAACCCAAGCATTTGCAACTGCCGCTTGAACGTAGCGATGTTTCGCTCCGTACTCTCTCGTGGCGGAGTGCCCGTACGTATCGCATGCTCTTCAGCCGGCAACCCAAAGGCATCGAAACCCATTGGATGAATAACGCTCGACCCCCGCATTCGCTCAAAACGGCTGACAATATCCGTCGCGGTGTAACCCTCCGGATGACCAACGTGCAATCCATCACCGCTCGGATACGGAAACATATCGAGAATATATGCCTTTTTGCCGGTCGGAAGGCGGGGTGAGCGAAATGTTTTCTGCTCAGCCCACCAGATTTGCCATTTCGGCTCTATGACAGACGGGTCGTATTTTGGCATGAGTCAGTCAACGCTATCGGGTTAAGGAATGTATGATTATGGAACGCTACAATTTGATGAGTCTAATAGACCGAAAAGTTCCGACAACGCTTCGGCAAGAGCCACGGGTACGGCGACAAAACCTACAATCTTCCAGAATTCGTGCACTCAAGGGGGCCAGACTTTTGAATCGAGAGACATCTGCTGATGAACCTGGGAAACACTTCCATATTCCTACCGGTGAAATCCCTGTAATGCTCCACCATCAGCTTCTTAAAAGCCTGCGCGACGCTGGCCGGCGGCTCAAAATGGCAGACTCGCTTGGCACACGACTCAACGGCCGCCAACTTCTTACTCGAATTCTTGCCGCGAGACTTGTTCTTGAAAAAACTCTCGATCCTGCCGAGAAGCGGGTTGGCATTTTGCTTCCTCCAACAGCTGGCGCTGCCATCGTAAACGCCGCACTTGCGCTTATGGGCCGAGTTGCCGTGAATCTAAACTACACATCTTCCCAATCAATACTTGAAACGTGTATTGAACGCGCTGGGATCCGACACGTGATATCCAGTCCAACATTTTTATCTCGGATCGAATTGGATGTCGGGAATTTCCTTCTTGATGCTGCTGATCTACGGAAACAACTTACGACCCTGCAGAAGCTTCAGGCCTGGTCAGAAGCGACCCTTATGCCGCTCTCAATGCTAGAGCGTCACCTTGGTCTAAAAAACATTCAGCCTGATGATGTCCTGACCATTATCTTCACTTCGGGCTCAACAGGTGACCCAAAAGGCGTTGTTCTCAGCATTGAAAATGTTGGGAGTAATGTTCGAGCGATTTCTGACTTACTTCACCTTTCCCCAGCTGACACCGCACTAGGTGTACTACCTTTCTTTCATTCATACGGCTACACGACTGCCTTATGGGTACCTCTCACACTTGAGCCTGCGGTTGTCTATCACACAAACCCCCTTGATGCGAAAGTTGTTGGCACACTTGCACGGGACTATAACGCGACAGTTTTAATGGCGACACCTACTTTTCTAAGAACGTATATTCGCCGAACTGAATCGGACGACCTTTCGACGCTTGAAGTTGTTTTCGGTGCTGCAGAAAAACTGACAACTGATGTCACAGACGCTTTCGAAGAGAAATTTGGAGTCCGGCCCCGTGAAGCGTATGGTGCAACGGAACTTTCCCCCTTGGTATCAGTAAACGTCCCTCCATCTCGCCATGTTCCTGGCAGAGCGATCGACGCCCGTGAAGGAACGGTCGGAAAACCAATACCAGGCTGTACGGCGAAGATTACTGACAGAGAGGGACTTCATGAACTACCTATCGGTGAAGAGGGGCTTTTGTGGATCTGTGGACCTAATGTCATGCAGGGCTACCTTGATCGTGAGGACCTTACCGAACAGGTCATTTGTGAAGGTTGGTATCGTACCGGTGACATTGCAAAACTGGACACTGATGGATTCATCACAATAACCGGCAGACAAAGCCGATTTTCAAAGATCGGTGGTGAAATGGTCCCTCATATGCTGATTGAGGAAGCTGTAAACACAATCCTGGGAGCAACCGACGGTGAACTTCTGGCCGTGGTCACTGCAGTGCCGCATGCAACAAAAGGTGAGCGGCTTGTTGTCTTAACTACAAAAACTTCAGCGGCCACACAGAATATCTGTCGTGAACTTGCTCAGTCAGGACTTCCAAATCTCTGGATTCCATCATCGGACAGCTTTGCCGAAATAGAAGAAGTACCTGTTCTTGGTTCAGGCAAACTTGACCTGCGAAAAATAAATGACATTGCAAAAGGATATTTTTGTGACAACTCAGACACCGAATAGTGAAAGCTGCCACAACCTTCCCCAGCATATGCGATTCAGAGTAATTCTTGGAAGAGCTGATGACCTCAAAGCTGATGTACTCTTTCAGATAAGTGTGCCGACTTCGGCAGAGGCAGAGCCTCCTCTAGAACTTGAAGGGTATTTAACTGGTCCAAGGTCAACACGTGCAAGCACACTACCTGTTCGCCAAAATATTCGAATTCACTCGCAACAGGTTGTTGATGAGGGCACTGAAATTCTTGGACATTCTATTCTGACAGAGCCCGCATTCTGGACACCAAATGTGCCAATGCTCTACTTCATAAAATGTAGGGTTACTTCTTCTGGCAAAGAAGTAGCTTTACTCAGCCAGACTACTGGCCTTCGTCGTCTCGGTGTTCGCAAACATTCTCTTTGGCTTGATGGTCATCGATTTGTACTACGCGGCGTAACGTGCGGTAACAGAAATAACACACCAGCAGAACAACAGTCTGCTGCCCCGGAAGGTCATAGAACTGCAGACGTTCTTGACTTGCCTGCAGAGATTTTCTCTAAAACCAACTCGCTGGAACTCGAGATGGATGAAAACTTGAAAACTGCTGATGAAATTGGGCGACCACTAATTATTCGCTTACATCCTAAAAGTCGGCCGTCTGCCATTCCATCTATAATTTGCAGACTCACAAGCCATCCTTCAGTGTTTCTAACGGTCATTCCAGATACTCTGCTGCCAGAAGTACCAAATTTTTCCGCCTACAAAGGCACGATGCTCTTTGCAACAGAAATGTCTGCTCAAAATGCACCTCTGGAATTGCCGAACGGTATTGACCTTGCCATTGTTCGGCTCGCTCAAACAGTGCCCGATTCCTCGTGGAAGACTCCCCCACCTTATCCCGTCATAGCATGGCAGACAGGAGTGCCTTCACAGCGGCAGGAATGCGATCGCCTTCAGGCTTTGCTCGCCAACTGGAGAACAGCTCCAAAAAGCCCGCCGTCATCCTGGGATTGGGCTGGATATCTTGTTGGCGACGCAACGATTCATCACAAGGCTTAAAAAGTGCATCAAATGCAAAGAGAAAATCACTTTGATGAATTACGTTTTATTCGTCAAATTCGATACCAAAAACTTGGAGCCAATGGACAGCAGAAGCTGTCACAGGCGCACGTCGGAATTGTTGGATGTGGTGCACTCGGAAGCGCAACGGCAGTAGCACTTACAAGAGCTGGTATCGGCAACCTTACAATCATTGATCGGGACGTACCGGAGTGGAGTAATCTACCGAGGCAAATTCTTTATACGGAGAAAGACGTTCACGATGGATTACCGAAGGCAATTATTGCAGAAAGAAGACTTAAGGAAATTGACAGCAGCTTACACGTGATATCTCACGTAGCTGATCTAACTGCTCATAATATTTCTGATCTGCTTTCAGCAGTTGATATTATTGTTGACGGTACAGATAACTTCGAGACTCGGTTTCTTATGAATGACTTTGCCTGCCACGAGAATATTCCTTGGATCTACGGTGGTGTCATTGGTGCAGAGGGGAGAGTCATGACCGTTATCCCTGGCGAAACTGCATGCTTGCGATGCCTCATGCCCGACCTTCCAACTCCTGGTAGCCTGCCAACATGTGACACAGCTGGAGTGCTTGGAGCAGCGGTCATGGTCGTTGCCGGAATCCAAACAGCAGAAACGATCAAGGTCATCACTGATCCTGCAGGAGATTCCGAGAGTCAATTATTTGTATTCGATCTTTGGGATTCTACTTGGAAGACAATTGATCTTCGATCACTTTCAGAAGCTGGTTGCTCGAGTTGCCGAGGGAATGACCATAGCTGGCTTGACGCGTCTCGGTACCAGACTGCGATTCTCTGCGGACAAGATGCAGTACAATTCCACCATCCGGGAAAAATACCAGACCTCTGCAATATTGCGAACAACCTCAGCTGCTTCGGAAACGTGACAAAAAACAAATGGCTCGTACGAACTGAAGTGGAACCGGGAATCGTTGTCTCTGTTTTTGCTGATGGTCGACTTATCGTTACTGGGACACGCGATCCTTCTCAGGCCCGTGCCATCGTTTCAAAATGCATTGGAATGTAATCCGTGCTCTAGGCCAAAGTTGCTGCAGCCATTATTTTCTTTTCGTCAGCCTCATCTCGTGGAAATTCGGCAGTGACTCTCCCTTCAGCCATAACAATGATGCGATCTGCAAGCGTCAGTAATTCTGGTAATTCACTTGAAGTTAATATGACTGCCAAACCATTCTGGCACAGAGTCTCAATGAGTTCGTACAACTCAGCTTTTGCACCGACATCTATGCCACGGGTTGGGTCATCTAGCAAGAGCACTCGAGGCTTCGTAAGTAACCAACGGCTAATAATACATTTCTGCTGATTTCCGCCCGAGAGTTCAGATATGTTCGCCGTTAATGAGGGTGCCTTGATACCAACCTGATGAATAGGCTCGGCAACAATATCCTCTTCTATCTGCTTGCTCAAAAGTCCATTCCGCATCGCATGAAACAAGCTACAGATGCTTATATTTTCTGTCACATTCAGATTTGCAAAAATCCCAAGCCGCTTTCGGTCTTCTGGCACCATTACCAAACCGGCCTTACAAGCATCTGACGGGTGAGTAAAACTGACCGGCTCTCCTCCAAGCGAAATTCTTCCCTGCCACTGATTAGGGGATGCTCCAAAAATAGTTTCCAGGACTTCGGTTCTACCGGCCCCCATGAGGCCCGCTATACCAAGAACCTCACCAGCGTGAACACGAAACGATACATTATGCAATTGCCCACTCTGCCTTGAATCCTGTGAGGCTACACACAGATTTTCAACTTCGAGCAAACACGTACCAATTGCTTGCTGACTACGAAACCTGTGTTCTGTGATCTCGCGACCAACCATCCAACCCGTCACTTCAGAGGTTGTTGTTCCTTCTTTATCAACCGTACAAACATGACAACCATCTCGTAGAATTGTGATCCGATCAGCCAACCGAAACACTTCGTCCATTTTGTGTGAGATATAAAGAATTGTGCAGCCCTGCTGACGCAGTGTGCTAATGGTTCGTTCCAGACGCTCCGCTTCTGCATCTGTTAGTGCACTTGTCGGTTCATCCATGACGATAATTGATGCGTGAAGGGAAAGGGCTTTTGCAATTTCAACAAGCTGCTGATCACCAACTCGCAAGCCACCCGTCATTTCACCGGGAGAAATGGATGCCTCAAGCAAACCTAATAGCTCTTCTGTTTTCCTTCTTGCAATAGCATCGTTTAACAAGCCGAACCGCGTTCTTGGCTCACGCCCAAGAAAAACATTGGCGGCAACCGTCAGCTCTTCTACCAGTTCTAGTTCCTGATGAATGATTGCAACACCAGCATTTTCAGCATCACGAGTGCTGTGAAACTGCACGCTTTGGCCAGCTATCTCAAGCTCACCAGCATCCGGCTGATGGACCCCTGACAAAATTTTCATCAACGTGCTTTTACCGGCTCCGTTTTCACCACAAATTGCATGAACCTCACCACGCCGCACCTGCAGAGTCACGCAATCAAGTGCGACGACTCCTGGGAATTGTTTCGTAATCCCCTTCATCGCAACAGCAATTTCTCCAAGTTTGTTCATCCTGAAATGCTAACCTGCACTCTTTTGCCATGACTTCGACTCTCCCAGATCCGTAAGGCTACTAACGCAATGAAAGCAGTAAAACCAGTCGCCAAACCGCTGGCTGCACCAGTCGTCATGGATGCAAGACTTCCCGCAAGCAGGGCGAGAACAGGGATCGTACAGAGGCCCAAAGCTCCAGGTAGAAAACGACGATCCTGCCGCAGGCCGTTTACGCCCTGAGCAAATGTGACCGCAAGAACCACTACTACGCCAACAATTAATCCCTCATAGACATCGGCACCTGTCTTAATAATTTTTGAAACTGCATCGATCACTACTCGCAGAAAAAAAGCTCCAAGAACCGTACCCTGAACTGTACCCACACCACCAGAGAGTGAACAACCACCAACAACAGCGGCAGCAATAGCATTAAGTTCATGCCCCCTTCCCTGATTGACCGGAGCAGCGACAGATTCATTAGCAATGTAGAAAAGCCCTGCCAAGGCAGCTGTCATTGCACCGAAACAATACGCAAACCATTTCACATTTTCAGTATGTATACCCGCAAGGCGGGCAGCTTGCTCGTTCCCTCCAAGGGCCTTGAGATGACGACCCAGCACCGTTCGCGAAAGCATAAGCCATGTGAGAAATGCCAAGACAAGAAACGTGCCCACTGAAAACCAGACATTCTCTCGTACTACTTTGAACGCCGGGTCAGCAACATTAATGAGTGCACTTTTAGTAGGTGTAAGAACCGCAGTACTACTTTCGCAGACTGCCCTCGCAAAACTCCGTAGACCTACAAGCGTCGCAAGTGTCGCAATAAATGGGGGAAGACGAACAACCGTAATAAGCCACGTATGCAATGTTCCAACAAAAAAACCTGTCAACAGACTCGCCAGAACTGCAATGAGTACCACTGCCGAACCGACCGGCTTAAATGCCATCATTTCAGTAGGTGCCAGCGACAGCATAGTCACAGAACAAACAGTCCCGGATAATGCAATCATGGAACCACTCGAGAGATCGATCCCACCGGCAATGATGACAACCGCGGCACCCAATGAAAAAATTCCAAGCATTGCGCTATTACGAGCTATGTCACGCAGGCTTTCCATGGGCCGGAAAAAATAGGTGTGATTCGTATCAACAATTGCTGTGAAGACAATCGCAAGCACAATCGCCACGAGTAATGACCACTCATTATTTGATGGCCACCATTTTCTCACTGCATGAAGCGGAAATGAGCTCCATAATTTCATCAGAGCAACCTTTCAGAAAGCTTTCATCTGTGGGTAGCCGCAGAATCAGGAACTCGACAAACCGTATTTCTTCAACCATTCCCGAAAGACCGATAGGGACAAAACCTCAAGAGTTCCCGCTGAAACTGCAGACTCTAAATCCTTTTTTGAGATAGGTGCATCTTCATCATTCTCCCAAGCGTCAGGAATAATAAGACGCAAGCCAGTCGTGAATTTATCTCCCCCAGGCTGATCATAATCGGGAAACATGCTCGTGAGGACGGCATCCTGGCCTTCTTGCATTGCGAGTAAGAGACGAACAGTTTGAACACCCATTTCAAAAGGGTTTTGCACAATCATACAGTCGATGTTGCCGTTTGCCATATGTTCGATGGCTTGAGCAGCTGCATCAAAGGTAAAGATTGAAACCTGATCACGAATCCCACGTTCTGCTACGACTTCAGCGATTGCTGGGGCATTGTAAGCCCATATTCCGACCAAAGCTTTCACATCCGGATGATTCACAAGAGCCGAGCGTACATTATCTCTGGCCCGTGAATGGTCAAATGAATCAGCCATCCGGTCAACTTCACTGTAGTTTTCTCCAATTGCTTCACGACAGCCATTCATTCTAGCCCGGGCATTATCGTTATCTGTAAATCCCGTGAACTGGATAAAACCACCCTCAGTAATGCCACGGGACTCCAAAACTTTCCTCCCCGCTGTCCCCAACAGACGCCCGGCGATCGAATTATCTGTTCCTATATAGTAAGGCCGTCCATCTGAAAAAAGTTTCTGGTTGATATCTCCATCGACGGTGATTACTGAAACACCTTTTTCTGTTAACCGCTTCATCTCTTCAACGATGGCAACGTTTTCTGCCTGAATGACCGAAATAGCAACTCCTGCTACATCTGCTTGTGTGACGAGTTGCCTAAGACGATCAATCTGCCCCTGAGCGGTTGCATTATTTTTTTCCATCACAACTTCAAGTCCTTTATCAGCAAGAGCGAACTTTTCTGCTCCAGCTTGCAACCCGGCATTCAACACATCGAAATACGGATCGTCGCCATTCGTGATAAAGATAAAACGCTGGGAAACTTTTCTCGTTCTTTGTGTCTTATCTTGTGGGTTCACGTTCGACTTGTTACAGCCAGTGACACCAAAACCGATAAGAAAAATAAGGCAATAGGTACGCATGGATCGTGAGAAAACAAATGACATGGCTTCTTAATTTCTTTGCTTGGTGTTAATTATAATGTGGGCCATTTGAGAACGGGCGTCACGAAACGTCATCACAACCTAGTGCTTCCCACCCTCCCTGATCTACTCGCTTGCGCTAATAGTGTAAGCCACTTTTTCGAAGATGCACTATCGGCTGATCTGCGGAACCTTTTTCTGCAGCAAGGACGTCAGCCACGACGATAGCGTGGTCTCCACTACTTTGTTCAGGGCCAGCCGACAAAAAAACAGGCCTTGCCTTACACTCCATCCAGCCTACGGAATCCTGAAGTATCCCGGCCCCGCAAGAAGATCTCCGAATGTCGATGCCAGAAAATGGCTCGCCTTCTATTGTTGGCGGTTTAGCAAATTTACCAAGGAGGCTTCGCTGATTTTCAGAAAGCACATTTACAACAAACCGAAAATCTTCCTCGCCAATCGATGAGAGAAACCGTCGACCAGTTCCCACAGCAATAGATATCGCTGGCGGATTGAATCCTGCTTGCATGAGCCAACTCGTCAGCATGGTTTTATCAACTGCCTCTTCTTGCCACGTGACGACAAAAAGACCACCTGGAATTCGACCAAGAATCGAACCAATAGCCTCAGTAGAACCTTTCAAAGAATCACTGTCTGACACGTAGCAGCTCCTTCCACCTAAATCTTGTTTCAACTTTTACGAACAATCGGTTGTGGAAATATTAGCAGGAAATACCCCAACTTTTAAAACTTGGGTAGTTTTGGTGAACGGGAGAAACACTCTGCTATTCACGTTGCGCAATCTCACACCATCTCTGCAGAAACCAGGAAAATGACATAGACGAGGGAATCAGCCCACCCAAGAGCATTTAGGAAAAATCACTAGACGCTCAAAAACTCTATAAAACCGACGGTGGTTCCAGACGAAAAAGACTCTAGAGTGATAACTTCACACGAGTGTGTGACACCATAAAACCTTTTTGACGCGACAAACCGTACACCAAAATTTTGTCATCACATCATCACATGTCGCCAGAAAACACAGTCACCATTCAGTACAGCACTTCAGCAATTGTGCGAAATGCTCTCACGTACTTCCAATTGATTGGCACATTCACAGCGCTGCTACTGTTATCCTGGCATGCCAATATTGTACTTGCCAAACAACATGGCCAGGACTCAAAGCAATGGCCGACCGCTTCCTCTGAAAACAACAGCAGTGGTCAGAAACAGGAACTACATTTCATTCAATTAGGCTCAATAATATCAGAGCCTGAACATGCCTATGATTTCTACGACGAAGCCTATGAACAGGAGTTCATGCCCACAATACCGGCAGACGGGAAACCCATTTATGGCCTACCTCCAGTTGAACCTCATGGACCAGTTATTTTGGACATGCCGTACAACGGCATGTCCGGTTGTGAAAGCTGCACAAGCCCAGGAAATAACTACAGTGATTGCTTTGATAATCTATGGGCGCCACGTCCCTGGTGTTGGCAGTTACTTCCAAATAATTTGATCTACACGAGTTACCTTGCAGGCCCCAAAGAACCTCGGCTCGCAACGGTTTGGTACGACGACACGGGTCCCTCACCTATCCCTGGTCGTCGTGGAGAACAAAACGGTTGGCTCTGGGACTCAACCCTCGGTGGAAGAGTTTCCGTTCTTCGATATGGCTCCAATACGGAATTGCACCCACAGGGTTTCGAAGTACAGTTGGAAGGAGCGGCCTTCGTAAGGCTGGACCCAGGAGACGATCGTGACCTTCGGTCCGCTGATTACCGCTTTGGTATCCCGTTGGTTTACGGCATCGGTCGTTGGCAGACGAAAATTGCGTACTATCACAATAGTGCGCACATCGGCGATGAGTTCTACGAAAAGTATCACCCTCTGGGATTTGATCGTGTGAACTATGTCCGTGACGTTATTGTTCTGGGAAATTCATACTACATGTACGACTGGCTCCGAATTTACGGAGAAGCCGGTTGGTCATTCTTCAATGCTGGCGGATCGAAACCGTGGGAGTTTCAATTTGGTACTGAATTGATTCAGGCCCGACCGACAGGAATTCGGGGGGCACCATTTTTTGCAGTGAATGGAATGACTCGCCAGGAACTGAACTGGGGAGGGAACGTCTGTGCGCAAATTGGATGGGCATGGCGAGGCTATCAAAGCGAAAAACTGCTTCGGATTGGCTTTGAATATCTTTACGGCTCTGACCCACAGTATGAATTTACAGAGACCAATCCGACGACTGGGAAAATTACCGCGTTGAATCAGAATCGTGCTGGCATTGGCATGTGGTATGACTATTAATCGTGATTCGCCATGACCAACCTAAGCCAGTAGGTACAGGGGAACTGCTGGGGTAAACTTGGGACATGCCACTTCTCGCTATCGAGACAACTTGTGATGAAACAGCTGCTGCAATCATCTCACCAGAGAGAAAAATTCTTTCTAGCGTTGTAGCAAGCCAAGATGAGCTGCATGCTCGCTGGAGAGGTGTTGTGCCGGAAATTGCTTCACGGGCACATGTTGACCGAATTATTCCGATCATTGATCAGGCAACCAATGAGGCTGGCATTCAACAATCGCAAATCAAAGCAGTTGCTGTGGCTATTCGTCCAGGGCTAATCGGCTCCCTCCTTATTGGTCTTTCAGCTGCGAAAGCGATAGCTTCGTCGCTGCACGTACCACTCATTGGATATGATCATCTTGCTGCACACCTCTACGCATGCCGTTTAGCATTCGGCGAAGAACTGAGATACCCTGCGATCGGACTTGTAGCCAGTGGAGGGCATACCTCACTCTTTCAATTGCATAGTCCAATTACCCTCCAGGCTCTCGGGGGCACTATCGATGATGCCGTTGGTGAAGCTTTCGATAAAGTCGCAAGCCTGCTTGGACTTGGATATCCTGGCGGACCACAGATTGAAAAACTGGCGGAACATGGAAATCCGCGTTCTCACCGATTCCCGCGGCCACTTGCGAACGACTCCTCTCGCCTGGATTTTAGTTTCAGTGGCCTCAAAACGGCCGTTCGCTATCAAATTTGGCCCCCAGGTGATCAGCATGCGCGCACTTTAATGGATGAGGAACGCGCTGATCTTGCGGCTTCTTTTCAGCAAGCAGCTGTCGAATCTGTTGTGGCCAAAGTGGGTTTAGCCATCCAAAAGACCGGCTGCCGTGTTGTCGCTGTTGGAGGTGGAGTAACGGCAAACAAGGCACTGCGGGTTGCCCTTGAAGAACTAGGGCAACGATATCATGCGACAATTCTTATTCCTCCAACCGACCTTTGCACCGATAACGCTGCGATGGGCGCAATTGCCTGGGAGCATATCGATCGCAATGATATTGCTGATCTTGAGCTAGACGTCCGCCCAAATGTTTATCGAAAAAAGAAACAGTAAGCTAGACGCCATGACGTGTCTCATCAATAACGTGCACCTCACCGCTGACCACGTCATACATCATTCCAACAACACCAAGCCGCTGCTCTTGCACCTTTCCTGTGAGTGCCTTACTCCCCTCGAGCAGCTTCCGAACAACCCGAACAACATTACGTCGTGCAACTGAATCAATAATCTCTTGTTGTGCTTCCATCGTCGAAGCCGCAACACCACGACAGTCGTCCTCGTCCACAACCTTTGCCACCTCCCGAAGAATGCCTCTGGCATGCAAAATTTCTGGAACGAACGATTGATCGGGGCAACAGTAATTCGTCACGGATGACTCAATCGCGCCACACCTCGTATGCCCGACAACTACCACTAATTTTGCTCCAGCGACGATCGCGGCAAACTCAATACTACCGATTACCTCCTCGGTTATGATATTTCCTGCCACACGAACACTAAGAACATCACCAAGACCGAGGTCAAAAATTGCTTCAGCCGGTGAACGTGAGTCAATACAACTTAAAATCACCGCAAGAGGGTGCTGCCCCGTCGCAGTTGCAGTTCTTTGCCTCTCCATACTCCTCTTGAGTGGCTCTCCTACACGAAAGCGACCATTGCCCTCGAGTAACATTGCCAGCACCTCTGCGGGACTCGTAGACTGCTGCACTTCATGGCTTGAATGCTCAACGAATCGTATTTCATCATGAAGGCTTGGGTACCGTTCACCAAAGCCAACTAGACTCAACTGAACCCATCGAGCAGGCGCCCCTGTTTTCTGAAAGTCAGACAATAAATCAATCACATCGGGATCGATGTAGTCTGCATTCGAAGCATCGATTAACAGTGTTCCTCCCGGTGGGACATCATACAAAACCGACTGCAAAGCGGCACGATTGAAGAATGTCACCTGGTTTGCCAATTCAACGCGGACAATATTTCCTGATGCATGCCGCTCAAGTTTTTTAGTGAGTGGCCGCCGATAGTTAGAGTGCAAGATAAAAATAATACTGCAGGTAAGCCCAATACCAATCCCTACTAAAAGATCCGTGAGAACGATTGCAAGGACTGTTGCAACGAATGGCACGAACTGAGAGTACCCTTCTTGCCACAACTGGTAGTACCGCTTTGGGTTTGTCAATCGGTAGCCTGTCTTGATCAAAATAGCGGCGAGTGTTGCCAAAGGTATTTCATTCAACCACGCAGGAAGAAGGAGGACGCACGTCAACAACAAAAGACCGTGCGAAACAGTCGCGAATCGCGTCCGCGCCCCAGCATTGACATTCGCAGTCCCGCGAATCACTGCTGCACTCACAGGCAAACCGCCTAGCAAACCACAAATTACATTTCCCGCACCTTGTGCCAAAAGCTCTCGATTTCGAGGGGTGCGCTGCTGCCGCGGATCAATTTTGTCGACTGCCTCAATCGCCAGAAGTGACTCGAGACTTGCAATGATTCCAATGGTGGCAGCCGAGATGTAGACCCTGGAATCAGCGAGGGAAGAAAAATCGGGGAATATTATAAGGCCCATTAATCCTTCTGGACCATTAGGTAGTGGAACAGAAACAAGATGAGTAGGGCCGATAGCCCATGGACTACCCATACGTTTGAGCAAGACATTCACGGCAGTGCCCCCAATTACTGCAATAAGGGGGCCAGGGACACGTGTTCTCCGCAACCATTTGATTTGATCCCAAGCAATAACGACAAGAAGAGACCCAATACCTATTGTTGCTGCCCCTGGCAAAAAATACTGAATGGACTTCGGCAGGTCTGAAAATGTGGTCTCGCGGTCGGGTTGGTTGAACGACATCTCACCTATTGGGTCAATGTCATACCCAATCAAATGCGGCAGTTGTTTCAGGATGATGATTACGCCTATTGCCGCAAGCAGTCCCTTAATAACACTCGTTGGAAAGAATGAAGAAATAAATCCTGCTTTGAGGAAACCTAAAGCCAACTGAATCACACCTGCTAACAAGACGGCAGTTAAAAAAGCATCAAATCCACCCAGAGCTGTTGTCTGCGCAGAAACTATGGCAATCAATGCTGGTGATCCACCGGAAACGCTAGTACGAGACCCGCTTAAACCGCCAACTACTATGCCTCCCACAATCCCAGCTACAATGCCGGAAAACAGCGGCGCCCGAGCAGCTAGGGGTACACCAAGACAGAGTGGTAACGCGACTAGAAAAACAACAACGCCCGCCATAAGATCAGGCAGAAAATTTTCTGGAATAAAGCCACGTTTCAGCATCTAACGAGAATCCTAAAAAGACATTCAGATAACCTTGCTGATTAAAAAACTCAACAGGAATGTACCTTCCATCCCCTGATCTCGTCCACGCCCAATACAAAGACGACTACGACCAGCGGGTTGGCGGCAACTAAAAACAAGAGTACTCTCGTACTCAAATAACTTGATTCCATGGGTTACAGAATAGAAAAAGCTCACACATGACAGCAGCTGGCTACATCACTGATCTTGATTATATCCCGGGCTTCTACCCGCACATGTCACCTACAGCGATGCGATACGCTGCATCACTAAATCGTGTCAATCCTCCGAAAACTGCTGATGGCTTTCGATATCTTGAACTTGGATGTGGACTTGGACGATCTCTCACCACACTTGCTGCAGCAAATCCCCAGGGTGAATTCTTAGGCGTTGACATCAATTCAAGCCATATTGAATCGATTGAAAAAGACATATCGGCAGGCGGTCTAACAAATGTAAGGGCCATCACTTCTGATTTCGGAAGCCTGAGTAAAGACATTGGCACATTTGAATTCCTGACTCTTCATGGCGTCTTTAGCTGGGTTTCACCGGAGGTCAGAGAACAAATACTTGCTCTAGCAAAGAGGCATCTCGCGCCAGGGGGCCTTCTCCTTGTCAGTTACAACGCAATGCCGGGCTGGGCTCATCTCCAGCCAATCCGGGGAATTCTTCGCCAGTACGCTGCACTGAGACAGGGTGACACAACCCAAAGAATTCGTGATGCCCTGAATTACCTTGTGTTCATCCGCGATAAAAAGGCAAAATACTTTGAGGATAACCCCGGCGCAGCAGCGTACGTTGATGGGCTTTTGAAGCAAGACTTACGATACCTCGCTCATGAATATCTCAACGAGCATTGGACTAGCTTCTATTTTTCAGAGGTGGCTTCCATGTTTGGCACAGCTGAGATGTCATTTGTTGGAAGCCTTCCAATCCACACCAATTTTTGGGACCTTTGCGTACGACCAGAATTTCAAGATCTTTTCCGGACGACCAGTAATCGACTCGTTACTGAATCACACAAAGATTTCTGTGCAAACACAGCTTTTCGTTGGGACATCTACTCGAAACAACCTCAGGTTATTGAAAATACCGAGGCCCGGGTCGACCACATTGATGGGCTTTATTTTCGAGCCATCCGTGATGATCTGAAACTGCCGCACCAGGTGAATCTTGGTGTTGTAACCTCAACAGTCCAAGGGCCTCTTTACGAAACTTTATTCTCAATACTCTCGCAGGAAACACTAGCGTTACCGCAAATCCTGAGCCACCACAAACTCTCCGGAAACGCACCAGCGGACGTCATTCGTGCTATCGATGCTGGCGTAGCTATGGGACTTTTCGAGGTCTCTGCCAACCCCGTCCCGAGCACAAAGGGCACCGTACAATCCCCACCCTTTGTTCCCTTACCTTTCAATCAGTCTGTCTTGAAAAACGATCTGCTTAGCGGACGACCAGTATCACTAGCTAGTGTGGCGACGGGCACCGGGCACTCACTAGGTGACTTTGATGCGGCTATCCTGCACGAACTTAACGAAGCAGGTGAAGCAGGCTTAGCAGAACGAGTCATTACACGACTAGCTGACTCCAAACGGTCTCTTCAAAGAGATGGCAAGCCTGTTACAGACAAAGCAACTCGTCAGGAAATGGTTGAACAGGCTTGTGCCCAATTCATCAAAACAAGTCTGCCACAACTGTCCCGGCTTGGGATCGTTGGACAGAGATCCACGTAAAGTGAATTCTTCTTGTTTCTACTGACCGACTCAGGAAGGCGGCTGTATTGGTACTATTGGTGGTGGTGCCTGAAAGGAAGGTGGCTGAACTGGATTTGGCGAAGGAGGGATCACACCGGGAGAGCCAACAGGCAGAACACTTGGTTGAGCAGCTGGCTGAACACCCGACTTTGCATTGAGATCATCAACAAGTTGCTGCACCTCAGGACGAATAGTGATTCCATTACTATTAAAAACATCGGCAGGACTCACTCCGTATCGTCCGTAGAGGGCACCATCCGCATTGTGATCAACGGACAAGTCAGCTCCTCCAAGAGAAACTCCGAGAAAAAGACCTCGGCTTCTAGCGTATGAATAAATTTCGGCACCTAAACGAGCATCAGTTGCAGCATTTGCTTGACGACCAACGGGCCCCACAGCAACCGACGCGTCTGCCCCCAACGTAACCTTCTGGCCCCCAAGAATATTCGTCAGACTTTGTGGCGTTTTAAAGACCAGCACAATATCAGCGGCCTGTACACCTGCCTGAAAACCAATACTCCCACCACCCATAGTTACCATTACAGGAGGACTCCATGACTGATCCGGGTTCCGCACATGCAGAACGCCTTTTCCGTAATTGACACCTAAAATAAAACCTCCTTTGACCATATTTGGAAATATGGCGACGCCTGAAGCCGACTGCAGCATACTCGGTGGAATGGCTTCAATTTGAAGATTAAAGAACTGGTCGAGCGCTTGCCGTGCCGCTACGACTGTCTGCACTTCAGGCCCGGTAACTACTGGTGCTTGTGCATAGAGAAGAGTCTCATTACTTAGTACAGCTACGATTGCAACTAAAGCACAACCTGCTGTTATTTTTAAAATTCGATGGTGAAGAACGCTAATGTTCATTGATTCAGTCCTTTTCAAAACGTTCGGTTCATGAATAAGAAAATAGACTGAAACAGAGCTATGCGTCGACGTCAGTTTTGGTCCCTGAAAATTGACATTATCAATTAACTCAAAGCTATTCGCCCTGTTTGGCAACCCGAAAGACTTCATCGAGTGTTGTTTGACCACTCAAGACTTTATCAAGACCATCATCGAACATGATTCGCATTCCCCCTGCTACTGCCGCTCGACGAATGTCTTGTGTCGCAGCACCCTGGAATGCCAGTTCACGGATTTTGTTATTGAGAACCATCAGCTCAAAGATACCCATCCGCCCCTTGTAACCGCGCTTTTGACATTTAGCACAACCACGGCCTTTCATAAAAGTCGCAGTTGCCAACTGCTCCTCTGTAAAACCAGCGGCCTGTATTTCACTCTCGAGAGGTTCATGCGGCTGCTTACAATTCTTGCAATTAAGACGCACCAACCGCTGTGCTAAAACAGCTACGACACTTGAGGCAACGAGATAAGCAGGGACACCCATATCAATCATACGCGTGACGGCACTCGGTGCATCATTTGTATGCAACGTGCTAAACACTAAGTGACCCGTAAGCGAAGCCTGAATGCCCATTTGCGCTGTCTCAGTATCACGCATCTCTCCAACCAGAATAACGTTGGGGGCTTGTCGCAACATTGCTCGAATTACACGAGCAAAATCGAGTCCTATCTTATGTTTGACCTCAACCTGATTAATTCCACTCAGATAGTATTCAACAGGGTCTTCGGCAGTTATGATTTTTGTGTCTGGCCGATTGAGTTCATTCAGTGACGCATAGAGCGTTGTTGTTTTTCCGGAACCGGTTGGCCCCGTCACGAGAATGATGCCATTGGGTCGCCTAATAAGGTTTTTGAAAATCCTGAAGTCGGACTCACATAAACCCAATTGCCGAATCCCAACTTTAATATTGTCTTTGTCAAGCAGTCGCATTACCACTGACTGCCCATGATTTGTCGGTAGCACACTGACTCGCAAGTCATAGTCTTTACCATCGTTCGATGTGACTTTAATTCGTCCATCTTGCGGCCGTCGCCGCTCCGCTATATCGAGCCGAGCAAGTATTTTAATCCTGGAGAGTATTGCTCCTAATAGACGTCGGGGGGCACTATCCCGGACAACCAACCTCCCATCAATCCTGTACCGGACGCGAATTTCATCTTCAAACGGCTCAATGTGAATATCACTTGCCCCAAGTTTCACGGCTTCTGTGATGATGAGATTGACGAGTTTAACAACTGGTGCTGATGACTCGTCCTCATCTTCCTGAAGGGCTGCCTCCTGTTCGACTGTCGTTTCAGTGAAGTCGATTTCAGTATCAGTAAATTCCTGCGTCAACATGGAGTCAGCACTTTCCCCATCACCAGCGCCATAATACTTGTTAATGTTTTCAACAATCTGATCTCGCATCGCAATTGCCATCTCGACTTCACGATTGAGGATAAACCGAAGTTTCTCTTGTGTGTCGATATCCGAAGGATCACTCGTTGCGACTCGCAACCGCGCACCATCTTCTTCATACGGCATGATTGCATTTTCTCGAGCAACACTTTCTGGAACCAGATCAATAACTGTTTCCGCAACTTCGGTGCTGTCGAGATCTACGAAAGGCATTCCATTCGCCTTAGCTAATGCCTTCATTATCTTATTAGGGGGTGCATAACCGAGACGCAACAACTCCTCGTGAAGCAGTTTGCCTGACTCAGCGGCAATACGATTTGCCTCAGTCAACTGATCCTCACTGATTACTCCCTTCGAGAGTAGAATGTCTGAAAAGCTGGATGGCATTGGAACCTTACCCCTGAGAACGTATTACTAATGGCCTGCAAAAAACATTGACTTTATGAATCCATCTACCTGCCGCTATTTGCAAAACCATATGACGTGACGGGAACTCACTGAAGGCCCGTTTGGACTGGAGGGAAACTTCAATTACCCACCCTTAAGAATATCACGTTTTTCTTGGCCTTTGTCTGAAGAACAGGAATTTGATCCAAAAAAGCTTATCTGCTTGATCCACTTTCATGTCCCCACAAATGTTGGCCCCTAAAACGTTGCCTGAAATCGGCCTCTGCTCTCATAAACGCTTCTGATGAAGAATGGCCGGTAACATCGCCCGCGTGTCCCAAGACTCTTCTGTTTCACTGAATCCGAATCGGGCTGGGAGACTATCTATCGGCATTTGGTCATCTGATTCAACAATCAGTCGACTATTGTCAGGAGCGATAGCGGCCAGAGCTTTGAGTAATGAATTTATTTCCTCCAATCGTCCATGAAAAAAGTTCCATGGTGGTGAAATAAAAATAATCCAAGGGCTGTCTACTGATAACGGCGGCATCCTTCGCGACCATAGCAACACATCTCCTGGCATGACATCCACACGGTCAACAAGACCAAGCTCTCGACTACTACGACGCAAACAATCTGCTGTTGGGAAATGTCGTTCGGCAAAGATTGCTCGTTGGGCTCCACGACTCAGTGCCTCAAAGCCTAGAGCTCCAGTGCCTGCAAAAAGGTCGAGTACTGTTGCACCACGAACCGCAGTGCCCAGCAGGTCGAATGTCATCTCCCGGACACGGTCTTTCATTGGCCTTGTTGGCCCTCCTGGCCGAAACGCCAATCGACGCCCCTTCAGTTCACCTCCTATAATCCGAGGAGGACTCGTCGCCTCCGCTTTCACCTGATTATTACCGCGACTATTCTTCGTACGAAATGCACCGGATTTATGTTGCGTGAGCTTTGTTTTAGGCGTCATACATATATTTCCAAAGTTCGGCTGCAAAAAATCGCAGAATTTCCATACCAATCCAATGTGTCACGACATGGTATCGTAGTCAAAAAGGTCCTGAGTCACCTATCGTCACTGATTCAAAAGTTCGGTACAAGACTATCGCAATGACACGAAGGAGAAAAACCGTGCAAAAACGTTTTCAATTACCATTGCTGATAGCGGGGGTTCTTTATTCGTCACTGGCATTCAACCTGCCTCAAGTTACCGCAGAGCCTTCTGCTCAAACTAAAAAAGAGGAAACGAGCCTCTCTTCCGAACAAACTAACTCTAATTTTAGTCAAGCCCAAGAAGACCTCAAAAAACTCGTTGGAGAACTGACCTCACTTCAGGCTGAATACCAGCAGCCTAACGCAGACAAAACTTCAATAGAAAATAAATTTAACGCCACCCGAGACAAGGCACGCGAGGCGGCTCTTGCGCTTGAACAAAGTGCTTCAGCAGCTGTTCTTGCAAACCCAGACAATGACGACGCGTGTGCTGTTGTAAAAGATGTTCTGCAGTCTGCAATGCAAGCAGACGACCCAAAAAAAGCGCTGTCACTCGTAAAAACACTCGACGATGCAGGCAAAACAAATGAAGAATTGCTGCTTACCGGTGCAACTGCAGCAATGATAACTTCGGAACTTGATATGGCAGAGAAATTCCTGAAGGCTGCCAAAGAAGCCGGCATGAGTGACGATAAAATTGCCTCTCTTCAAAAAGCAATTGATCACGAGCGTCCAAAAGTCAATGCTGAAATGGCTACCCGGGCGACCGAAGAGAAAGCCGATGACTTACCCCGAGTAAAAATCGAAACCACAAAAGGCACAATCATTGTTGAACTTTTTGAAAACCAAGCACCAAATACTGTTGCGAATTTCATAAGTCTTGTTGAGAGCCACTTTTATGATGGCACACCGTTCCATCGTGTTATCCCTCAGTTTATGGCGCAGGGAGGCGACCCAACTGGCACGGGAACAAGTGGCCCTGGGTACACGATCGATTGCGAATGTGAACTTCCAAATGCGCGCAAGCATTTCTTGGGAAGCCTATCGATGGCACATGCCGGCAAAGATACAGGAGGCTCACAGTTTTTCCTTACATTCCGACCAACTGAGCACCTAGACGGGCGCCATACCGTGTTTGGCCGAGTGATTAAAGGGTTCGACGTACTCCCAAAGATCACCCGCACGGAAGGGCCGCAAGCTCGTCCGACTCAAGACAAAATAATTTCTGCCGAGATCATTCGCAAAAGAGACCATGCGTATGAACCAAAAAAATCGCAAAAAAGCTAATACTAGGTTTCTCTTCAGTAACTGGCCTTTTCGAACAGACTGCTGCTTAACCTCGTAAAAATGATGACGTCTTTAGTTGGCCAAAAGGAGCATTATCAATGAGATTTTTATTCACCATTGATCAAGAGTCACGGCGTTTATTCACAGGTATCTTGGTACGATCGGCAGTCGTACTCCTACTATTGAACTGTGGCAGCCATACAGTTGCAGAGCAAAACAATCAGAATCGAGAAGACCGTATGAAGCAAAATTCGAACAAGAATCCAGCGGTTACGGGACGCATACCTGACTCCGAGATTCCTAAAACAAATGTGGAGTGGAGAAAACGACTGACAGCAGAACAATTTGAAATTGCCCGTAGGAAGGGGACTGAACGCGCATTTTCTGGGAAATACTGGAACACAAAAACTCCAGGTACGTATCGCTGTATTTGCTGTGGCGAACCCTTGTTTCGCTCTGGTGAGAAATTTGAAAGTGGATGTGGCTGGCCGAGTTTTTACGCACCAATTGATGCAAAAAAAGAGGACACCAAAGGAAACGTTGTTGCCGAACATGAAGACCGTTCACTCGCTGCTATCCCAGGGTTTGGCATACGTACTGAAGTAACCTGCCGTCGATGTGGAGCCCATCTTGGTCACGTTTTCAATGATGGTCCCCCTCCTACCGGATTACGTTATTGCATCAATTCGGCATCCATCACTCTTGATCCTGAGGCACAGAGCAACGGATCAAAAGACGAGAAAGACGCCTCAAAAAGCCGATAAATTACCAGTTTTCACTTAAAAAAAGCTTCGTACTCGTCGACCTGCCTTTCTGTACCGGCTTTCAAAGGCTAGAATGACACGTTTCGATGAGGCCGACATTGTCGGTAAAGGAGCACAGCCTTGGCCGATCCGTTTATTAGCCTGACTCACAAACAAGCCATCGAAAAGGCTGACACGCTAATAGAAGCGCTTGGCTGGATTCGCAAATTCCGTGATACAACCACTGTCATAAAACTAGGTGGCAGTATCTTGGAGCATCCTGATGCCCTGCGACATTTGCTGCTCGATATTGTTTTCATGACCACGTTGGGCATGCGGGTCATAGTTGTGCATGGTGGTGGCAAAGCAATATCTCGAGCGATGGATGCCGCCGGCATCTCCCCCAAATTTGTACAAGGCAGACGGTATACCGATGCTGCAACACTTGAAATTGTGGAAAAAGTTTTGGCAACTGAACTCAATCATGAATTAGTTACAAATATTGAAGAGTTTGGTGGCCGTGCAATGTCACTCAATTTTCTTTCCACGAATGTTTTGTTTGGTAAACCTCTCACGCTTCATGACGACAAAGGTAAACCCATCGACCTTGGTCGAGTTGGTGAAGTGACTGAAGTGGATCGGCTTACGATCGACAATCTTTCATATGCGGGACAAGTCCCCGTCATTCCTTCGATGGCAATGGGCGATGATGGTGAAAAACTCAATATCAATGCTGACACCGCCGCCACAGCGGTAGCCGCTGCTGTTCATGCGGAAAAACTTGTCATTCTCAGTGATATTCCTGGAGTTCTTAAAGACATGGAATCTCCCGAAAGTCTTATTCATTCTTTAACAGCCTCCAAAGCCCGAGAACTTATTCGTTCCGGCACAATTGCTGGGGGAATGATTCCAAAGATTGAGGGCTGCCTCAGTACTCTCGATCAGGGTGTCAAAAAAATCCACATTATTGACGGTCGTCTTCGCCACTCACTTCTACTCGAAATTTACACAACAATTGGGGTCGGCACCGAGCTTGTAGCTGATTCGGTCACGGACCCAAATCGTCATCATCCGGAAGCTATTCCAGCTGGATAGACGCTTCATTCGATCCCTCAACTCCCAAGAGATTTCCATGGCAACAATCGACGCAATGCAATCGACAGATGCCCACAAACCAGGCCCCGAAACACAAACAGTCATAAAGACGTTTGACCAGTATGTCGTGCCTAACTACCGCCGATTCAATGTATGTCTCGAACGTGGAGAAGGCTCGCGGGTCTGGGATGCTGATGGACAATGTTATCTTGATTTATTCCCAGGCTGGGGCTGCAATTTACTGGGCCATTGCCCAGCTCCTGTCGTGCAAGCCGTCCAAAAACAAGTGGAAAAGCTCATTCACGTTCCAAACACTTGGTACATGGAACCTCAAGGAACATGGGCGAAACTGCTTTCTGAGCGTTCATTTGGCGGGCAGGCCTTTTTCTGCAATTCAGGCACTGAAGCAAATGAATCGGCGATAAAGCTTGTCCGATTAAGGTCTGAGGGGAAACGTTACAAAATCATTACGTTCCAAGGTGGTTTCCATGGCCGCACAATGGGCAGTGTCTCTGCTACGGCTCAGCCAAAATACCACGAAGGGTTGGGGCCAATGGTTGCAGGTTTTCAGTTTGCCCCGCACGGAGACCTTGACGCTGTTGCGCGTTTAATTGATGAGCACACCGGTGGCATCCTCATTGAACCAATTCTTGGAGAAGGTGGTATTGTTCCGGCATCTCAGGAATTTCTGAAAGGACTGCGTAAGCTTGCAGATGACAATGACTTATTACTTGTCTTCGATGAAGTTCAATCCGGCTGTGGGCGAACCGGCAAGTGGTTTGGCTATCAACATACAGACGTTATTCCTGATGTCATGACGCTGGCTAAAAGTCTGTGTGCTGGGATCGCTGGTGGCGCTATGCTCACGACGTCCGAACTGGCAAAACATCTCCGACCCGGAATGCATGCCGCGACTTTTGGCGGCAATCCAATTGCTGCTGTTGCTGGTATCGCCGCAATAGAAATGATTGAAAGCCAAGACCTGCTCGGCAATGTAGCTAAGGCTGCAGAACTTTTCCGCAGTCAACTCAATACACTCAAAAGTACATGTGATTCTATCAGCGAGATTCGAATTCAAGGGATGATGATCGGTATTGAGCTTTCCGTTGATGGTGCAGCGGTCGTGCAAGCATGCCTTGATCGGCAACTTCTCGTGAATTGCACGCAAGGCAATGTCATACGGCTGCTTCCAGCGATGACGGTAACCGCGGCTGAGGTTGAAGAAGGCTGCCAAAAACTTTCAGAAGCTATTCTTGAAGTTACGAGCAGAAACTAAATAGCACCCAGCACTCCTAACAAGCCGCCTACTTACCTGTACAGTATCCAACCAGAATCAATGGTATTTCAATGCGTCATTTATTAGTAGTAGAAGATTTGACTCCACAAGAAATTGAGGGAGTCTTTGCGATATCTCAAGATCTTGAAACAAAATACACAGCGGGTGTTCGAGACGCACTTTTCCCAGGTCGCGTTCTTGCACTCGTTTTTGAAAAACAAAGCCTGCGTACACGCGTCAGTTTCCAGACTGCGATGGTACACCTGGGAGGATCAGGGCTCTTCCTCGGAGAGGACACCGGGTTTGCAAGTTCTCGAGAGAGTATTGATGACTTCGGTCGCGTGCTCAGTGAATATGTCGATTGCATTGCATGCCGCTCGAAATCACACGCCACGATTAAGCAACTAGCCGCGTCATCAAGTGTTCCTGTTATCAACGCCCTCAGTGATTTCAGTCATCCGTGCCAAGCACTCGCAGATCTTTACACGCTCCGCAGGCATATTGGTCGACTGGAAGGACTGACATTCACTTTTGTAGGTGATGGAAATAATGTTGCCAGATCACTTGCAATCGCCTGCGCCTTGCTCGGTATGCAATTTATTCTCGCTGCTCCCAGCCAGTACCAATTCGACGAATCTTTCATGAAACGAGTGGCATCGTTGGCTCCCGACGCTTTCATCGAACAAACTGAAGATCCAATTGCGGCAGTTCAAGACGCGGTTGCTGTCTATACCGACGTATGGGCGAGTATGGGACAGGAAAAAGAACGGGAAACAAGGAAAACCGCCTTCCAGCCGTACCAGATAAATAGCCAACTAATGGCCCATTGCCCGAATGCCCTCTTCATGCACTGCCTTCCAGCCCGTCGAGGGGAAGAAGTTACTGATGAGGTGATTGACGGGAAGCAAAGCGTTGTGGTTACGCAGGCTGCAAACAGAATGCATGTCCAAAAAGGACTGTTGGCATGGCTTCTTGGCCACCGCTAAGGCCCTTTTCTAAAAACACGTGCGAACACTTGCGGAGTTCTTAAATTATGATATTTTGAACACTCAAAAAGTTTTTTTTGAGTGTTCAAAATATCAGTCTCATATCGTTTAACTCTGTGAAAAATAAACCTCTTACTTCTCGACTCTTTGTGCTCAGGGGCTGTAACCGTCTCGCGATTTCTGCGAAACGTTCTGGTTTCACCCTTATCGAACTTCTCGTTGTTATTGCAATCATTGGTGTCCTTGTTGGGATTTTACTCCCCGCGGTCCAGCAGGCACGAGAAAGTGCTCGACGAATGCAATGTGGATCGAATTTGCGACAACTCATGCTTGCAATGCATAGCCATGAATCGGCTCGTCAACAGTTTCCTGCAGGATATCTCTCGGACACTTCACGTAACGATCGAAATAGTGAAACGTTTGATGCAGCCCCTGGGACAGGATGGGGACTACAAATAGCTTCTTATCTTGAAGAGGCGGCCATAGCAGATAATTTTGCAGGCGTGAACGATCCAAGCTTGGGAATTCTTCACACAGCCAACCGCAGCCTCGTGTCTCAAAAATTCCAATTCTTTCTGTGCCCTTCTTCTGCTGGGGACCAAGAACCTTTCGTCGTCAAAGATATTAATGGAAACCCATTAGTGGCTGGAATTGAACTTGGACGCTCACACTATGTTGCAAATGCCGGACACGAGGAACCATGGGGAATGTTTCCTGCATCTTCATCTTGGGATGCAATTGCCAATGGACCTCTTTACAGGAATTCTACCACTCGTCATAGGAGCGTGACCGATGGCCTGTCAACGACCGTTTTTCTAGGCGAGCATACGGCGAGTCTATCTGAAAAGGCCTGGGCAGGTATCGTACCAGGCGGAGCAAGTCACCCTACAGAAAAATTTGCAACCCGCATTGGAACAGCAGCCGACTATGCAGCAACACTCGTTCTTGTACACAGTGGACCGGCTGCAGCTGAAACTGCTCTCTACGGATACGAAGTAATTCATCCCCCAAACAGTCCGGCAAGTCATGTTTGCCAGATGTACTCAGACCATCCGGGTGGAGCTAATGTTGCAAACGGTGATGGCTCAGTCCGTTTTGTTTCGGAATTCATCAATCAAGATGTATGGCGTTATGTCTCCAGCATCGCCGGTGGTGAAGTGATTGCATCAGGAGCGTGGTAATGACGACGAGGGCAGCACCTCATTCATGGCTCACGGCCACAATCCTCATGCTCGTTTTCTTGATCGGCTGTAGAAAGCCGTACCCACAGCTTCCAAATGAACAGCTCACATTTATTCAGGGCATTAGAACGGCTGCGAATACGCGAAATAAGCAACGGGTTGATGCTGTCAAACAAGGAATTAATAAAGCTAATGCAGCGGGTCAGATTCCTCCAGAAACATATCGTATCCTTCAGGATCTCTTGAAAGACTGCTCAAGCGAGAACTATAGTGAAGCCGAAAAAAAATGCGTCTTGTTACTGAAAGATCAGTTCCTGCAGTGATTTATCAATGCAAGGAAGATTGGGGGATTTGCGGCTTTCGTAGGGAACTTTGCGGCAGTTCTATTTCAACGCTCATGTAGACAACGATCTTCAGGAAGAGTGTCGGTTTATCGGGCCGCACCATCTACGTGGAGTGGCTGCAATGACGATACGGAAAGTACGGAAATTAGCCAAACTTTTTTTCATACTCTTCATAATGACTGACCTTTTCTCTCCTGCTGTTAATGCGCAACCACCACCACAATCTGACGTACGGCCGGAAGATACCCGAGAGGCTTGGGAGAGGACTGACTATGGAAGTGGTCCAGATCGTCGCCTTGATTTGCCCCGTCTAACCGAGAAAAATATCTATCTCTACGGATGGATCGAATATGGCATAGGCGCGAATAACTGGGGCTCACCATTCAATGGTCCAGTCACACTTGGAGATAGAAGTTGGCAAGGCCAACTCAACCAGTTGTATTTTGTTGGAGAACACGAAACTGATGGGTCATTGGGCTTGGATCTGGGGGGCCGGGTAGACCTTTTGTTTGGTACAGACTTTTTCTACACCACAGCACTGGGTCTTGACGCATACCCACTCCAACCACTTGGAATTGAAAACATCGCCTCCTGGGGATTTTCAAAAGACTACGGTTTTGCTCTACCTCAATTCTATGCCGACATTGCATACCATGACATCAACCTTCGGTTTGGACATTTCTACAGCATTTTGGGATTTGAAGAAGTTCCTGCAATAGGCAACTTTTTTTATTCACACTCTTTCTCAATGCAGTTTTCACCCTTTACGTTTACGGGCTTTCTCGGCTCTTGGCAACCGAATGACCAAACGACTATTTTTGGAGGTATTACGACAGGCTGGAATAACTTTTTTGACGGCCAACCAACAACTGGAGCATTCCGGATTCTCAATCCTGGCTATCCAGGTGCAAGCGATACCTCAAGCTTTCTTGGTGGGATTAACGTTGAAAGTAGCGACAAGGCACAAACGCTTTCAATTATGACAACGAGTGGCAATGAGATTTCAACGATTGACAGAAACCCTGCAAATGGTTCGCTCGTTGGCAATCGAACATTGGTGAGCACGGTTTATACCAATCGGCTAACTGATCGACTTATCTACGTTTTTCAGAACGATAATGCGTGGCAGTTTCATGCAAATGTCAATCGTGGAAATGTTGGACAACAAGCTGGAACAGCTCAATGGTATTCATTTGCCAACTACTTGTTCTGGGAATTCAGTCCTCAATGGGAAGGCGGAGTTCGCCTTGAATACTTCCGTGATAATAACGGGTACATAATCTCTGCCCCACTTCGTAATGAGAGCCAACTAAGCAATCCAGGTTATTGGGCAGACGGATTTGCTGGTACATTTTGGGAACTGACTCTCGGCCTCAATTGGTACCCAAATAATAACTGGGTGATTCGACCTGAGATTCGATACGACTGGTTTTCCCCAAATGCTTCTACAACACCCCGCCCTTACGGCAAGCCCTTAGGCCAAGGCATCGGGGCAGGTGGAAATCAACTTGCACAATTCTACGCAGGCCTCGACATCATCTGGCAGTTCTAGCCGAGATAGAACGAACGTAGACTAATCCCACCACCAAGTGTCCGAAGGAATTGACAGGCTATCACGCTCTTCGTGTAGCTTGCCGGTCTCGTCTAATTGCAAGGTACCCTGTGCGAAAGATTCTCGTGGAGTGATAACGACTCCACCACCAATTGGAGTTAATAGCCGGCTACCACGTCGTACTGCATTCACCGCACAATCTATTTTCTGTGGGGCCACAAATCGCTCAATCGGATAGGCCGCCTCATCTAAGAGAACATCCGCGGACCAGCCGGCACTTTCATATGACCCGTGTTCCTGCATAAAGGCTGCCACGATCGCCAGATCTATTAAGGTCTTTAATTGGGCATAGACCGGATGCTGCCTGGCGATCTGAGGATATTTTAGCGTGAATGCTTGCGTAAACAGTTTACTCGCGCGACTTGGCTGCTGGGCACTCATCCTTCGACCATCGGGCAGAACCATCTCATCAGCCCCAATCAGTTTCACGCCTTCACCAACAAGTTCAATGGCGAGGTCATCTTCACTGACCCTGAGGCACTCATAATTCGGGGTGAAAAACCATCGCTGTAATGCGTTTTTGGCAACACTGCCTGAAGATGTAAGGTCTATCCAGGTACTCATTCTTACCGGTGGTTTTTCCAAACCAATGCCGATGAGTTTCATACGATAGTCTGCTTCAACTAAAACCTGAGCGAAATGGGTATGAGGTGATACACCTTGTACAGTGACTGTCTGTGGCCCAAGCGATTCGCGCAGACCCCGAACAATATCCCCATCAGTACCTTGTGGGTTTACAGTTCCAAGACGCTTCAGATAACTCTGCATGCGGGCCAATCCTTCTCGGGTCGGATCGATCGAGCAGCCGACGAGTTGATCTAATGGCTGCCCTGGTGGAAAAACTCGCATGGCAGCAGCCAGGTCTTCCAGTTGCACAATTGGGGTTTCAGATTCAACCCCGATTGGTCGCCCGAAAGAGTCTTCCGCCCACGGTTCTGCTGGGCCAGCAAGGACTACTTCACCCGGGCTATCAGAGGTTGCTGGATAGACGAAGACATAACGTATCTGGGTGAGACCAGCGAGGTTGGCCATTTCATCTGACAATACACCGTCTGATTCAAGGGTTGCGGCCAGAGCTGTTTCGAGTCGTCCTAGTGCGACCTTACGTAACTTGGAAGGTCGCCGAAGATTTTTAGGGAGTTGTTCAATACTGGACCGTTGGCGAATTTTGCTGAGGCTGGAGTCTGACATAGTCAAAACCCGCAAAACTCCTTGTGGGTCAACGACAACACCTGACCCACCCGCCTGACTGCCCGAACCGCCGCCACCACCTTGCTGTCCACCACCACCTTGCTGTCCGCCACCACCTTGCTGTCCGCCACCCATGCCGCCACCACCCATGCCGCCACCACCCATGCCGCCACCCATACCACCACCCTGCCCCTGAGCAATTGCTGATGATGAAAATGCGACTGCACAGATCAGTACACAAGCCAGGCAAAAGCCACTCGTTGAAAGAGAAACCTGTGACATGAAGCGGATTAGATTTCGCATGTAAAGAATCCCTCTAGGGGAAAGAAGGGGGTAGGTTTTTTTGCATGTGTCGCTGGAAAGAAGCTCATTCTCTCTCACACCGAAGAGTAGTCGGCATCAAAGCTCAGAGCAATGCGAGCTTTTGGCTAGAAAACAGTGCATTTTTGCGACAGATCGGCTTCATATGCACAAATAGAAGCGGCAATCGAACCCAGAACGATATCCTCTGTTTTTGATCCATCCACACAAATCACTCCGCATACTCAGGAGGGTTGGAATGCTCGTCGCTTTTTGGAATTGCGATTATCCTGGCGACTACCAGAAAGAGAAGTCTGTACACGGACTGATCCGGCCCCAAGCAAATCTTCGATTTCATCAAGCAATTCTCCCGACCACTTGACTTTCTGTCCATCTACGTCAAGTAATGCTCGACTTCCATCGAGCATTTGAATGATCATTCGAACTGGCGTCTCACCTACATGCCGGGCAAGAATTTCTTTAAGACGATCAAGAACGACATTGTCGTGTTTTCCCTCAGATATTTTGAGATGCATACATTTGACCGGGCGACTCCAAATACTCGAAATTGGAATAACATCGTTGATGATAAGATTTGTTTCCTCGCTACCTGCCCGTCGATCGACTGTTCCCGAAACAACAACAACTGCATCTTGTGAAAGAAAATCACCAAGCCGTGCATACTCTTCAGGCCAACAGATACTTCTAACAAGCCCCTGCATATCTTCGAGATCAAACATACCGTAACGGGTAAACGTTGACCCTGGTCTTGGCTGCTTCGTGTTCGACAACTTGAGTGAGCCAATAAGACCACCCATTACTACCTCGGCCCGTGGCTGAGCATTTCCTACATCTAATGAACCATGCGTGCAGACCGTCTGTAATATTGACTTGTATTCAGCTAATGGATGGCTGTGCACATAGTAGCCCAACACTTCCTTCTCAAAGGATCGCATCTCAAGATCTGTGAGCGGGGGGACATCCGGAAGAACAGCGACAGGTTCCTCCTCTGGCTCAGAGTCTTCAAACGCTGCAAACAAGTTCTTTTGGCCACTGCGGCGGTCGGCTAGCCTGGCAGCACCAGCAGCGACAGCACGTTCAATACCAGCAAATAATGCCCCTCGATGTTCTTGCTCACCAAGCAAACTGTCCAGTGCTCCCGCCTTCGTCAAATTCTCGAGGGCCGTCTTGTTCACTACAGAACCATCGACTCTTCCACAAAGGTCAAAAAGATCACGGTACTTACCGTGAGCTACTCGTTCCTGCACAATCGCCTCTGCCGCCTGCTTTCCGCACCCTTTGATGGCACAAAGCCCAAAGAGAATAGCACCATTTTGGGCTGCAAACTCAGCTTCAGAGGCATTTACTTCTGGCGCCTCAACGGTGATCTCCATTCGTCGACAATCCTCGAGGTGCTCAACGACCGAATCCTTCTTTTTGAAATTTCGACCTGGAATATCGCCTGTGAGCAAGGCAGCCATAAACTCGGTTGGATAGTGCGTTTTGAGGTACGCTGTTTGCCAAGCGAGCAATGCATACGCCGTGGAATGGCTTTTATTAAATCCATATCCGGCGAATTTTTCAATAAGACCAAAAAGAGTAGATGCTTCGGCTTTTGAAAAACCTTTCTCCTCGGCCCCCCCGATAAACTGCTCACGGAATGCAGCAATAGTTTCATGCTTCTTCTTACTGATCGCCTTGATACATGTGTAGGCGCTTGACAACTCAATGCCACCAAGGCGTTCAAGAATTCGCATCACTTGCTCTTGGTAGACCATGACCCCATGGGTTTCTTCAAGAACCTCTTTCATGACCGGATGTGGGTACTCTGCCTGCTGCCGCCCGTGCTTGACTGCGACGTAATCATCGACCATCCCACCTTCGAGAGGACCCGGGCGATAGAGCGCATTCACTGCAACGATATCCAGAAAGTGGTCTGGTTTCATTCGCTGAAGGAGATCTCGAATACCACCACTCTCCAACTGAAAGATGCCCTTGGTCTCACCGCGACAAAGAAGAGCAAAGGTATCAGCATCATCCAAAGGAAATGCTAATGGATCCAGCTTTTCTCCACGCGTTCGCTCAATAATTTCAAGAGTCTTAGTCACAATCGTGAGGTAGCGAAGGCCGAGAAAGTCCATCTTCATCAAACCGGCCCGCTCAACATCCCCCATTGACCACTGCGTAATGACTTCTTCTTTTCCAGTAACTCTTTGAAGGGGAACGTATTCCGACAATGGCTGATCCGCAATGACAACTGCCGCAGCATGCGTACCAACATTTCGGGCAAGCCCCTCAATTCGACTAGCAAGATTCACCAGTTCCTGAACTTGGGCATCGGCTTCACATGCATCAGCCAATTGCGAGCCGGGAACGGTGGCCTCTGCAAGTGAAATACCAAGCTGATCTGGCACAAGTGAAATAATCTTGTCTACCTGAGGTATAGAAATACCTAACGCTCGGCCAACGTCTCGAATAGCTGCTCGAGCAGCAAGAGTGCCAAACGTTCCTATCTGAGCAACGTTTGCTTCGCCATACTTCTGCTTCACATAATCAATGACTTCACTGCGTCTCTCCTTGCAGAAGTCGATATCAATATCAGGAGCTTCAAGACGACTCACGTCGAGAAAACGCTCAAAGAGCAGGCCATACTCCAACGGACATACATGAGAAAGGTAAAGCGAGTAAGCAACAAGTGAACCGACACCACTTCCCCTTGCCGAAGCGGGAATACCTCTTTCGCGAGCATGACGAACAAAGTCCCAACAAATTAGAAAATAGCTTGCAAATCCAAGCGTATTGATAACGTCAAGCTCTCGATTCAAGCGGGCCAAGACATCGGAATGAAGATCACCATCCGGTGCGTCGGCCCATCGTTTTTCTATCTTTTGATACCGCGACCGCAAACCCTTTACACAGAGGTGCTTCAGTTCATCGGCTGCCGTTCTTCCTGATGGAAGGTCGAAGCCAGGGAAATGACGCTTCCCAAGATCAAGCTCTATAGAGACGGAATCAGCAATTTCCTGACTCCTCCCAACGGCACCGTTTACCCACTGCCTGTCCTGATCTGAGAACGCTTCGTACATTTCGGCAGGACTTTTCAGATAAAACTCTGTTGTATCCATCCTCATACGCGAAGCATCATTTCGAAATCGACCTGTGTTAACACAAAGCAGAATATCTTGAGCTTCAGCATCTTCACGATTCACGTAGTGGCAGTCGCAGGTAGCAACGGGTGGAATACCCATTTCATTCGAAAGATCGATTGCGGCTGCGGTGACCTGCCGCTGCAAGTCCAAACCATTATCTTGAACCTCAATAAAATAACGGTCACCAAAAATCTTCTGAAACCAACTTGCCACCTGACGCCCCTGATTAAGTGACTCGTTCTGCTCACGAGAAGATCCAATAAGCGCGCGACTAAACTCACTCGAAAGACAGCCGGAAAGACAGACCAAACCCTCTGAATGAGCTGCAAGAATCTCACGATCAATTCGGGGCTTAAAATAAAATCCTTCAAGAGACGCCTTGGTTGCAAGTTTTAAAAGATTTGCAAAACCAGTTCGATTCTGGGCAAGGAGCGTTAAGTGATAACTCGCCTCTTTCTGACTGCCTGCATCTTTTTGAAAACGGCTTCCAGGGGCTATGTATGCCTCGTACCCAATGATTGGGTTCAAGCCCACATTCTTGGCTTTGCTATAAAACTCAAGGGCTCCATGCAAGTTTCCATGGTCGGTAAGCGCCAAAGAATTCATTCCCAGTTCACTCGCACGATGAACAAGCCGGTCGATAGAACTCGCACCATCAAGCAAACTGTAATGGCTATGACAGTGGAGATGGGTGAATGATTTGGATGTATCTGCTTCCATCAGCGTGCTCTTCCATGGGCGTCGCAAAGGGGGGGTATCTACGTTACATATTCCTCAAGCATCACTTAGTCCGACGAAGGTTCACCGATCTGCCTTAACATCTCTGCAAGACTTGCCTGCAAGTCAAGGAGACCCTGCCAGGGTGCAAAATCTATTTCAACCTTTTCATGCCCCGGACGCATTACAGCCCCTTCCATCGTCTCCCGTAATATGGCTTGGGCATAATCAAGGAGTTCACACAACTCAGCGGACTGAGCAGGACTTAATTGTTCCGGCATCGGTGGCGGGCCACCAGGCAGGAGTGGCAGTTTAACATCACCAAGGTCCTCAATAATATCCGATTGATGCTTTGAGGCACGCTCAAGCCGCTCCTGCATGGTGCGGGCACGGTCTTGTTCATCCGCTGGCATTTTCGATGCAATATCAGCAATTCGACGATCTATGTCACTGTGTGACCCCATCAATAAGACCGAGCGCCCGAGGGCTATCATGTCACCATCTCGCACGATACGAACATGAATCTCTTCGCCATTGACCTTCGTTCCGTTCGTGCTGTCCAGGTCTGTCAAAACTATCTTTGAGTGATCGGCTTGGAGTTTCAAATGATAGCGACTGATCCGCTCGTCATTCAGCTGGATCGTATTTCCTTCCTCCCGGCCTATTGTTACTGGCGTAGAAACTTCATCGTAAACCTTCCCTCGATCAGCACCGTGGAGCACTCGAAGAGTAACGTTGGACATGGCAAAAAAGTGCGATTGAAAAGTGAGTACTCGACCCAGTAAAGCCGATGAGAATTAATGAATAACTATCGTGTCCCACAAACCGAGTTCGGTCAACTTAACCCCCAAAACGATGCCAAACGGAGTCAGTCTTGAAACTCTGGGCGAACCCATCGCAGATCGAGACAACGGTTGGTACACTATCTTTCGCGCGTCCGTAGCTCAATTGGATAGAGCATCGGTCTTCGGAACCGAGGGTTGGGGGTTCGAATCCCTCCGGGCGTACTGGTTTGTTTGTAGTGTTCGTGTTTATGGGGTTTTCTTTAGCCCCCGTTGTCTGTGAAGGCTGCTGACCGTGCCGCATTTCGTGCCGCCTTGTTTTTGGCTCTCACTGGTTGGGGAATCGTATGCGGTTCACACCAACCCACTCATCCCATGCGTCATCGTCATTGACATAATGAATAAACCAACGGCCGTTGGCTTCACGAATGACTCTTGCAGGGTACCATTGCCCACGCCACTTTACGCTGCAGTTTGATTGCTGTTCCAAGGTGCGTTGCTTAAATCCTCTTTGTGAGGGCCGCATCTCGGATTCGTTGTATCTTCTAACTTTTTTTTGGGCGTATGTGAAAAACACTACGTCATATTCTTTTGGTTCCTTTTCGGACACTGCAACAACTCGCCCGAACCGATTCTTTACTCTAACGTAACTTCCTAATGGAAATTTAAGATCTTTGGAATTATTTAGTCTTTTATCAGTTTTACAAATGACCAAGTCGTTGTCTGTGCCGCTTGAATAAAAATCACTTTGTTGCCCCTCAATATGAAGCATTGTATTGCTAACTTCAGTGCCTAATTCACCAAGTGTTATAGCCCCATCACGATTGATGTCCATAAGCGGCAGGCCGGAGAATGCATCTAGAACACATTGCGTAAATGTCCAGTTGCCCGTGGAGGTAGTTGCCTTTGTTGCAGAAGTCAAACTGAAGCTAGGAACATTTCTCTCACTTAATCTTTCAACTGCTAAACGCATGCCGCCAGAGTGGCAGCAGTCACCAAGGAAGACGGCTAGCTTGCCATTGAATTTATTGTGAACTACTTCGGCCAGCTCACTGACTCTCCAAGTCGTTTTGAGATTTTTTTTACCCAAAACTGCATCGTAATTAGCAAAACAAAAGTCATCACCAGCCCTCCAGCCATGCCCCGCATAATAGACAAGAAGTGTTGACTTAGAATTTGTAGCCGCAAGCGTGGAATCAATTGCATGGCGAATGCTTGCAAGCGTAGCCTCGTTGTCGATCAATAATGAAATCTGTTTAGGTGGCGTACCAAGCTGAACAAGGAGATCACGGAGTTCTTCGTCTTTGCGATGCCTTCTGGGATATTTGGTTAAATCAGCCTCCCATCTCGTAACACCAATGATGACAGCATGAGTTTCTGCTGGCTCCCAAAATTCAACAGCCTTTAATGCTCGTTCTGATAAACAAAAGGCACTGATCAGAAATACCAGTGGTAATGCTCTCTGCACGGATTGCTTACTCATGTTGAAAAGGAGTTGTCTCTTCTCTTTCCTTGCCGCGAAGACACCTTACACCATCTGTAGTAAACCAGATCGTAAGGATACGGTTTACACCAATGATAAGGGCAAACCATCCAAATAGATTCCCCATCGTTTTCTCCGCACCGCTTTCTGGATAGCTGCGACAAATGGTTTCATATTTTCCGCAGCGAACAGCAAGAAAAAGAAGTGCCTAAATAGGATAAGCGGACCTATACGTGAACTGTTTATTGCTATTTCCGTAAGAATTATTCAGGCAATCTACTTCTATGGAGTAATGAAAATGAGAAAAAAAATTGATAAATCAAGGATTAAAGATAGTCCAAAGAAAAAGAGTTCTTCTGAGACTAAATTGGAAAAGACAGCAAAACACGTTGAGCCAAATGCTCCCGTTGCTTCATCGGTGCAAACTGTCGAGATACTCACGACAATGGAAACGCCACAAGGTGTAGGAATTTAATCACGCAAATTTTTTTAAAGTCTGTCTTTTTGGTCAGTCAAGCGACACATAACTAATGTCCTCTAATTGCTTGATGTACCATTGTTTCCTTAATTTTTTACTGGCTCAGAGTCTATGAATTCAGCTACATCGTGACCAAGCTTTTTGAGATCAGGAGAATTTAGATACATCATGTGGCCAGATTCATATTCTGCAAAAGAGACATTCGCTCTAATCAATGGGTCGATTTCAAGATGATTGATGCTGTGACGCATTGCATCGGGCGGCACCGCTAAATCACACTGACCTGTCATCACCAGAACTCTTAAGTGTGGATTCTTGGACATAGCAGAGGCAAGATCAGCAGCTGTGCTTGAATATGTATTTTCTTCATATTTCCATGGGTGCAGGCCCGCGAGTGCTTTGTACGGCAGGTCGTTTTCAAATGCTAATTCCTCGCGAACGTATGCATTCATTGTTGCGGCCAGTGGGCCAAGGGCGGCCATGTATGAAGGATCAAAACTTGGGTACAGACTTGACTGGTCTCCATCTCGACCGGTAATGCGACCATCGTATCGGCCGCAGATGAGGCCCTCCTCACCGAGCAACTTTTTACGGAACATTGACGGGCTTATTCTCAGTCGATTTTTCATAATAAAATCTTCTGACATGCCAGTCAGTCGTGACAACTTACTTGCGATCAACTGACGCTTATTTTCTTCTAAGCTTTCACCGGCAAAGAGTGCAGCAAGATATTCACTCGAGGCAAATTCTCTGGATTCTTTCATGGCATTCCTGAGGTCTTGTTGTAGATCTTCGGGAAGCCGATTATGAAAATGAGCAACAGCAGTTAGCGTTGGTAGAAAAATTGAATAAGGCAAATCATTGGTAGGACCACTTCGAATCGTTCCAAAGTCCACGAGACCGGAGACCAAAAGGAGGCCATTGAGAAACATTCCGTGGCGATCCTGTAAATATTCTGCGATTCCGGCTGCTCGGAATACGCCATAACTCTCTCCGCACAAATACTTTGGAGAACCCCAACGACAATGCCGAGTCGTATACAGCACAATAAATTCAGACATGGCTTCAATGTCTTGCCGTTTTCCAAAAAACTGATCCGCTTTCTCACCCTTCATTGGCCGGCTGTATCCAGTCGCAACGGGGTCAATGAAGACGAGATCCGCATGCTGCAAAACCGTGTGTTGATTGGTAACGAGTTTGTATGGGGGTGGAGGCAATGTGGCATTCGCGTTGACTTGCGCCCGCTTAGGACCAAGACCACCAAGATGCAACCATACAGCTGATGCTCCCGGCCCACCGTTAAAACAGTAAATGATTGGCCGTGATGAATCACCCCCGTCGACGGTATAGGCGACGTAAAACATCGACGCCTTCGCGGTGCCATCATCTTTAAGCAACGGCAGCATGCCAGTCTCGACAGAATACGCTAATTCTGAATCCCCGATGGTAATCGAGTGCGTCGTCACCACGGGTTTGTCAGCAGCACTAGGGACGGTTGCTGATTTGGCAAGATCGATAGCTAACTTTGGTTTAACTGACTTCTTATTTTCTCGAGTATTCGATGATTCTTCCACTTTGTCTGTGGCGTAACAAAACGAGTTAGGACCAAACAGTACAACGCAACAAATGATGAGCCTTACAAAAACAACGAATTGTTGCATGGATAATATCCCTTAATGCCAGTGTGTAGTGAGAGACAAATAATTACTCCGATTCCACGCACTTTCAAATATATTGAGTCAGAATTTGTTTTTAATCGCACACAAAGCGAAATATTCTTTTAGAGGCTGCGATAACAAATACGCTGGCATCTACCTCAATTACCAATTTCCATCTCAATACTGCTTGAGAAATTCGCGCCTGCGTGTTTTATTCATTCGATCTTAACGAATTGATTGTTCCGGCAAGCCAGATTGAATACCCTGATCTACCGGCATCTCATCCGGCTTACCGTCCCCATGCACGGCGATTAAACGATCGAGTTCAGCCCGGAGCTCTTTCACAACCTCATCACGAGCGCCATCGTTGATCAAGTTCCTGTTTTCATCCGGGTCAACATTCAAATCGTAAAGCTCCGCCTTATGCCGATCTGGTAAACCATCACCGTGCGGATACCGAATGTATTTCCAACGATCAGTTCTCAAAGCACGCACATTTGGCGTGTATGGAAATTGATGTTCATAGTTGTACTCGTAGTAGAGGCTGGTTCGCCAATCAGAGGTATCGCCTTGAGCAAGCCGCTTCCAACTGTGGCCGTGAACTTCCTCAAGTGGCTTTGCCCCACAGATATCAAGGATCGTGGGTGCAAAGTCGATGGTCGCTGTCATCTGTGGAACCACTTTGCCTTGCTTGGTTAGTGCGGGATATCGCACAACAAGCGGAATCCGAATCGATGGTTCATGCCCAGTCCGTTTGTCGACCATTCCATGCTCGCCTTCGAGCAAGCCATTATCGGAAGTGAAAATTACGAGCGTGTTGTCCAGCTCACTGCGATCTTCCAGAAACTTACAGAGACGACCGACGCTATCATCGACGGATAGAAGCGTGCCCCAATAAGCGCGAACCATTCTGGCAAAATCTTTGACACCTTCCGGGCTTTCATCAGGAAACTTTTTCCGCCAGTTAAAGAGTGGCCCATAGATTCCGTGCCAGGTATCCAGTCGCTTTTTAAACCAGGCTGGCTTGTCGTCGAGGTCAAAGGCACTCTTGGGATATTGGATCTCAGCAGAATCAAAAACGTGTTGGTATTTTTCCTCTGGCAAGTAAAAACTATGAGGAGCCTTGTGCCCTATCATCATGGCCCAAGGGTCGTTGGATTTGTGACTTTTGATCCAATCCATCGCCATGTCGGTCACAACCGTTGTGTAATACCCCCTAACGACTCGTCGATCGTTTCCGTTGAAATTAAACTCGGTATCAAAGTACTTTCCTTGTCCTTTGTGGGTAACAAAATAATCAAAACCGGGGCGAGGCATATCATTTTCTTCACCCATGTGCCACTTGCCGACATAGGCCGTTTTATAGCCTGAATCTTGCAATCGCATTGGAAAGCTGACCATGCCCTTTGGGTACTCCGTAAAGTTGTTTGAGACACCATGAGAATGAGCGTAGAGCCCACTCAGAATCGATGCACGACTCGGAGAGCAAAGGCTTGTGGTGCAAAAATGGTTTTTGAACAACAGGCCTTCATTAGCCAAGCCATCAATATGAGGCGTTTTTAAATATGGATGCCCCATACAACTCAAGGCATCGTACCGTTGATCATCAGTCAAAATAAAAAGTACATTTGGGCGTTCTTGGAACGTAGGTGTTTCATCCTGCGCGAGTGCTAGTCCGCCGTCCAATCCTGCTAGCAACATGACAATCATCGCAATGTTCATTTGATATGGTTTCATATCTATCAACTCCACTTTTGGGGTTCATTTGAAAACCGATGCGTAAGTCGAGATCGTCATATCCAGTGTCACTTACGCTTCTATCTTTGATAGCTTTCAAGTGATATTGTCCTGCTAACGAAGGATACCGTGCATAGGCAGTGAGCACGTCCATCGGAGTATGCTCTGATGCAGGTTCTCAAACTCACTCAAACACTCCTTTCAGGAAGCACTCATTCTTCATCGAGTCCGTCAAGAACAGTCCTAAGACGGCCTTCATTGTCAAAGAACTCAATTCTGCCTAGGGCCTCGTCTGGCCGTGTCCCTATAGCCACAGTGTTTTCACCCGCTGCATCCTTGACTTCTATGCGGCCACCACCATCTACAACCCGTCCCATATGTAACAACACAGTTCCATCATCAGATTCAATAAGAATCTCACGACACCGAACTATTGACGACGAGAGTACCTCGGTTTGTATTTCCAGCCCTGACTCTTCCCCTGGACGCATCGCGAGTCCGATTGCAAGAAAGAGAAGTGGATACACCGTCCAACGCTCGCGGCTTGTCATATTTTCCTCTGATTCTCAAGGCAAGTGACTCAGTCACCGTGAATTTTTCGTAGTCGACCAGACAACCTGAGAATGAGTTGTACTCGCTCAAAGACATCGAGCCAGTCGCCCACTACGGCCTGGAGAAATTCGTTACTCGGGGGAACAATTCCTGTTGAGCAGCTCGACCCTGCATGCTGGGACATTGCAAGTCGGTATGCTGAAAGAGTTCGGTCACCGTGCGTGACTATCGGAAAGAAGTCTTCACTTAAAAAAAGTGCAACAGGCACTCGCTGGCCACCACAGACCGTTAGGTGGGCAGCTATTTCAGGCTGTGCGTCGCGATCTAGAAACCGCAGGTCAATACACGGAGCAATTTCTGCGAAGTGTAAAAAAATTGGACATTGACTTACGCAATCACCGCACCATGCTCCGGCTAAAACCATAACTGGCATTTTCCGAACAAAGTCTTTGAGTACTCTTTTATGCTCTTCAACAAGAGAGATTTGTGAACGAGAGGCTTCCCATTTTGTTTGCTGCTCGGGAGTTGCATGATTCTGAAGAAACGCTTCGTAAGGAAGAGCCACGTTGAAAGCAGACTGCCAGGCACTTTGCGTAGGGGGGCTACCCGAATCAGAGATAATGGATCGAGGAGACATGATTGGCTGACTAGGTGACATAGGGAACATCCTTTGATTGAACAAATTTATTTCTTTCGATTTCTCTCATTGTAAACGGATAACAGCAGATCGGAATGGTTTTGTAAATTACGTTCTCTCGCTTCTCGCTGCTGATACGTGTATTCACAAAAATCACTCTTGACCCACGAAACGGTGTGTATTTACCGTTCCGACATCTGGAATGAAGACAGAATTGCCAAGGAATCGCAATTTATGTCTGAACCATGTATTCGGATCGGTGCTCGAGGCCGTTTGATTACGCATTCCTAAAAGACCAATCGCTCCCGGAAATGGCTCAGGTTCTCCGCCCCCCTGGGACCTAAGCCTTTCCGGGGGCCTTTTTTTTGGTAACGAGGTGTTATTGTGCCATTGTCTGCCATAAACGCTTCCCGGCGGACCGGTACACTATTCTCGAACGAAAATTTTCTCGAGAAAAACTTTTTTTAGCGTGCACTTCGTCCCGAATACTTTCATCATTAAGAACTCAACTTTTTTAAATAATGGCTGACACCTCTCCAAATCATTCCAATACCAGCGAAATCCCTCGCTCCAATCCTCCAGGATCAAAGATCCTCATACGTTGGATCTTTGGTGGCCTTACTGTCTGGGGAATAGCACAAGCCATAGGCGCCTATTCTTTTAACCATGACCCGAGGCGCCCTTTGATCGTTCTCGGCTGTATGGCGGCGTTTCTTGGATTTTGGCTCGTGCTTCTTGCCACATGGCAAAAACGGCATACGAAGAATTCCTCACGTGCGGATGAGTAGAATACCTTCATCGAAAACACTCTTGTTTTCTCTGAAGAGATTAATTTTTCGCTTGGAGGATTTGCCACAATGCCTGCATACGAGAATAAATTGAACACTTCCTCTACATCAACGGCACCACCTCCAGCACTCTGCAAACTTCGTACGGGCAGGCGACCTGTCATGGAACGCATTTCTGCTTCTGAGGGCCTGTCCATCGGCGATTATTTGATAAGTCGGCTTGCTGACTACGGCATTCAGCACGTGTTCGGCCTACCCGGAGATTATGTCCTCGCTCTCTACAGCATGCTTGAGCACAGCAAAATCACACTTGTAAGTTGCACAAGAGAAGATTGCGCCGGCTTTGCAGCTGATGCCTATGCTCGGGTTCATGGAATGGGTGCCGTTTGTGTAACGTATGGCGTTGGGGGATTAAGCCTCGCAAATTCAATAGCTGGTGCATATGCCGAACAAAGTCCTGTTGTTGTCATTTCAGGAGCAACCGGTCTGAAGGAAAGGATTAACAACCCCCTGCTCCATCATCGTGTTCGTGATTGGAGTACCCAGCTTGATGTCTTTGACAAACTCTGTGCTGTTAGCCTCGAGCTGAATGACCAAACAACCGCATTCCGAGATATTGACTATGCGTTGGATATGGCACATCGCTTTAAACGTCCTGTTTACATCGAAGTCCCTCGAGACATGGTTGACGTGGTTCCTGAGCATCCGAGAAATTACAAGCCGTCTCCTGTTGAGAGTGACCCTGCAGCTCTTTCCGAAGCAATTCGAGAAGCCACGATACGGATTGAACAGGCAAACCAGCCAGTCATTGTCGCTGGAGTCGAACTCCACCGTTATGGACTACAAGGAGAAACACTTGCCCTTGCGAATGCATCTGGAATTCCAATAACGGCATCAATGTTGGCAAAAAGTGTTATTAGTGAAGTGCATCCACTCTACCTAGGGCTCTATGAAGGCGCAATGGGAAGAGAGGAAATTTCTTCTTACGTCGAACAGAGCGACTGCATCATTCTGCTTGGGACAATGCTCACGGATGTGAATCTCGGTATCTTTACAGCAAAGATCAATCTCGCACAAAGTATTTTGGCAACGAGTGAGGAATTACGAATAAGTCACCATCATTTCCATAATGTACTCCTCGAAGACTTTATTCATGGCCTCGCTGAATCATGCCCGAAGGCTCGAAAACAAACCCTCCCTCCTGGACCTTCAGTGGCGCGAGGGCCATTCATGATCGAAGAAGATAGACCAATCACCACAACTCGGCTTGTGAGAAGGCTCGATGAGTCACTCGACGACAAAACAATTGTGATTGCTGATGTTGGCGATGCTTTATTTGCGTCAAGCGAACTTGTCATTCGCGGCCAGACAGAATTCCTTTCACCTGCGTATTACACGTCAATGGGTTTTGCTGTACCCGCAGCGGTTGGGGCCAAAATGGCGAGGCCTGATCTGAAGACTATTGTCCTCGTCGGTGATGGGGCTTTTCAAATGACCGGCATGGAATTATCGACCATTATCAAGCATCAACTGGCAGCAACAATAATTGTTCTCGATAATGGTGGTTATGGAACGGAACGACTTATTCATGAAGGAATGTTCAACGACATCAACACCTGGCAATATCAGATGCTTCCGCAGGTACTGGGTGGTGGCAAAGGATATGAAGTTCATACCGAGGGTGAGTTTGATAAGGCGCTATCAGAATCTCTATTAAACGATACCGAAGTAAGCCTGATACGGGTGCACATCGGCCGTGAAGACCACAGCCTCACCCTTGATCGCCTCGGTGCAGGTCTAGCAAAGATTGTTCACTCGTAGGTAACAGTTCGCTGCTTTTATCTACGTTTCGTTCGCCCTTATGCCACTACTGGAGACATCCATTCGAAACTCTCGCTCTGAGACAAAATATGTGATTTCTCTCAGTGCTGGCGGCACATCACATGTGGTTGGGTTCTGGAATTCCTGATCATGCAACCGACCAAAAACAATTAAACCTCGAGATTGCTGACAAATGGTTCGCATTGCATCATTCAGTCGCTCTTGAGAACCATGATAGTATTTTGAATCTATGAGGCGCAGGTACGTATCCGCTCCCATCACAAAAGTTGACTGTGGAAAAATATGAACTTTCTCGATAAAAGTTGCCGCTCGTGAAAGCCAAAGAGTCTTCCCTTTGAATTGCTCTACTCTTCGTGAGACTTCGATATAGTCCAACATTGGTTTGTCCACATTCGTCACAGATAATTCCCATTCGATGGGTCGTTCAGCTATTTCCTCGGCAATGCGGGCCATTGCAAGATGACCCTCGTGGAGTGGTGCAAATGACCCACTAAAAATAAGTCGATTATTCACTTGACCTGAACGCTGACGCGTCTGCGCTGTGTTGTTTATTTCAATTGGTGCCTCAACTTCTTCTGAGCTACATAATTTTTGCCAACTACCTGGTGCTTTATATTCGTCGCGAATAATTTTTTCCTCTGGTAAAAGAAGTGACTCCAGTTCCTTTCGCCACGGATGATCTGTCGTTTCCATAACGGTACTGACCAAGACGTCGAGGCAAAGCAATGCAGCAACACGCTCTTCTTCTAATCTACTCCTTGCATTCTTTGTCAGTTGCAATGTGGCAGTGACCGTTTCTTGAACCCGGTGCGTTGCTACATGCACCCTGTGATGACCCATTTTTGGATTCCTTGACCGCAAACTTGCTGTTGCAGCGATTCCAACATTGTTTCGACCCTGGCTGGAAAGCTTGATACTCCGCTGCCAGCCAGCAACTGCCAACTGCCTCGTTGTACTATCACTGCAGTAGGACTCGGGATTACCACCTAAGAATTCTGCGATAGCTGACTTCGCGTAAGGCACAAGAACTTCGAGCATGACATTGCTAGCTCCACCCTCAGCAAGCAATTGAGGAATAACTTGGGTACCACCTCCTGAAACAACCACTACAACCTGTGCGCCTAAATGGTTTAATAATTCGATTGGAGAAGCAGGAAGAGAAGACGCCATAGGACACCATTGAAACCGTTACTGAAAAATCTGATTTGGAAACGACTGCACTAACAGCCTAGTTTGCCCCCTTCGCCAGCCCTTAAAAAGGAGCCGCTGTTTGAATGCTATTCAAACAGCATAACCGCAAACAACTCCACCATTTTCACTCGTTTTTTGGCGGAGAAAGCACGGACTTGCCGATACCAAAATATGAAGATAAACGAATGAGGGCAGATCTCTCACGGCAAAAATATGAGAAACCAAAACGTTCACGTGCGAATACTTTTACACTGCACGACTATTTCAATAGCCTTTCTTGCTTCAACTGTTGCCAGCAAGGCTCAAGACCCCGAGAACCTCCGTCAAATACCAACTTCTTCTTTGATACAGCAATCTGCGAATCCAAATCAAACTGATTTTGAAGTACCGCCAGACGCAACTGCTGAATCACTTCTCAACGAGCTCGTACCACGTCGTAGTGATACGCTGTCAGATTGGCATCCACAATCTGACAGACTTTATCAGTGCGGAGAACCTCGGATCCTTTGCCCAATTATTCCACCGCCACCGTGCCACCCAACCAAACCACCGTTTCATTTTGATCTTATTGGTGCGACCGGCACTCCCACAGGTGGGCCTCTTTACAACGGCCCATGCTGCCCACGGGCCGGCAGTCGTGACGACTGCCGCTGGCCAGTAGCCAGACGTATCCACGACACTTTTGTCGATTACTTCTATTCCCCAAACTACTGGCCAAAGTAAACATTTGACAAGTACTCACTGTTTCACAACAGTTAAGAAGTAATTTTGAAATTGCCTTCCATCAATCATACCAAAGGAGCTCATTGTGCGCGTTGCCATCATTGGTATTGGCGCGATAGCGGAGATACATGCCCGCGCCCTAGCTGACATACCTTCCGTAGAGCTCGTTTCGGCTTGCTGTCGTACAGAGGAAAAAGGACTCTGCTTTGCTGAACAACATGCCTGTTCTTGGTACCCGGATCCAGCACGAATGATTCGTCGTGAAAAGCCTGATGTAGTGACGGTCGCAACTCCTTCCGGCGCGCACCTTGACGTGGCACTCAAAGCAATACGAAAGGGAGTTCACGTTCTTTGCGAAAAACCTCTTGAGATCACTACTCGACGAATCGATCGCATGATAAAAGCAGCCGACAAAGCTGGCGTGAGTTTAGGGGCGATCTTTCCACAAAGATTCAATCCCGTTTTACAGGCTGTCTATACTGCATCAGCAGCCGGCCGATTTGGGGATCTTGCTGTCGCATCAAGTGCAGTTCCGTGGTGGCGAGAAGATGCTTACTACGGAGACGGACGTTGGCAGGGGACACTCGCACTGGATGGAGGTGGTGCCTTGATGAATCAGTCAATACACGGGGTTGATGCTCTCCAATGGATCGCTGGTGCATCCATGTCTGAGATTCCACCTACGGCCAATCCAATTGAAAGTGTCGCTGCTTTTACTGCCTTAAAATCACACTCACCAGAATGTGTGGAAGTTGAGGACACATGTCTTGCAGTTCTGAAACTCAAGAATGGCGGTCTCGGTCAATTGCTGGCAACAACAAGCCTTTTCCCAGGCCAGTTGCGTCGCTTCATCTTTGGCGGCCGTGGAGGAACAGCTGAAATTGAAGAAGAGCAAATTGTGAACTGGCAGTTCCAGCATTCTCATTCTGATGATGACACTATTCGCTCGCGTTTTGGTGGTGCAAGTGACACTTCAGGAGGTGCTGCTGATCCAATGGCAATAAATTATTCCTGTCATACGAGGAATTTTTCTGAATTTTTTAATGCTGTATCAGCCGGAATAAAACCAAAACTAGACGGCCACGAAGGGCGAAAGGCTGTTGCAATCATCGAAGCATGTTATAAGTCAGCGTCAACCGGTAAGGTCATTAAACTTGCAGACTAACTCATTATGCCTGCATAACTCTCGGAAACTATCACATGCAGTACGGAATCTGTAATGAGACGTTTGGCAACTGGCCGTTAAAACGTGTCTGTGAATTTGCTGCTGATGCTGGATACACAGGAATCGAGATCGCGCCGTTTACGTTAGGCGAGAACCCTCATGAGCTTTCATCAAATCAAAGAGGAGATCTGCGTCGCATCATTGCACAAGCTGGGCTTGAATGTATCGGTCTGCACTGGCTTCTCGCAAAGACTGATGGGCTTCATGTAACTTCTCCTGATGCGGAGACTCGAAGTCGGACTATTTCCTACTTGACAGACCTAGCTCGATTGTGCAGAGACCTTGGAGGCAAGACGCTTGTATTCGGGTCACCACAGCAACGAAGCCTGATGGCCGACGTCACCAAAGAGGATGCTCATTTATTTTTGCAAGAAGTTTTTGGTGCTTTGGTCCCTGTTCTTGAAGAAACTGATACTGTCCTTGCTCTGGAACCACTTGCTCCAATTGAGACTGACGTCCTTACCACTGCAGATGAAACTCGTCGCTTAATTGATTTAATTGGCTCACCACACATCCGTCTTCACCTCGACGTCAAGGCGATGGCATCTGAAGATCAGTCGATTCCAGAGATCATTCACGCGAGTGCTGTACATTTGGAGCATTTCCACGCAAATGACATCAATCTTCAGGGACCAGGATTTGGGGCAATCGACTTTGCTCCAATATTTCGGGCATTACATGAAATATCGTATAGCGGATGGGTGAGTGTTGAAGTATTTGATTATGCCCCGGGGGCAGAGCGTCTCGCTCGCGAGAGCATTCAATACATGCAACAGGTCGAAGCTGACATTGAGTAGCGGTCACCTCCGTACCATTGTTTTCAGATTCCCCAAAAATTCTTTAGCGGCGACCGCTTGAAGGGTAAGAAATAGCACCACAACTCAGTTCAGTAAACCAATCGAGATCATCCGCATCCGCACACAAAACCTGCTTCGATTTGCTTTTTTTACAAGCATTCAAAGCATTATCCCTTGGAAACTGAGCCCGATATACTCAAACCTTATTGCTCGGTCGCTGCGCACAGGCTTGTGATAGTGGCGGTTCCTCGGACTGCAATGTTGTGTGAGTAATAGCGAATCTCTCGCGCAGCACAGACTGGGCTTCCTTCAGTGAACCTTGCCGACTTGACTCAGCAATTACAAGATGAGCTGTCAGCATTACCTCCGATGTACTCATGCCCCACACATGTAGATCATGAATTTCGAGTACACCAGGGACTTCGGCCAGTGCATTTGTAAGTTCGTTGATATCTATACGCCGGGGCACTGCATCCATTGCGAGCCCTACACTTTCAGCGAAGAGATCCCACGTACCCCAAACAATCACCACGACGATAATGATACTGACAACTGGATCGATCCATCCAATGCCGGTTGCCATGATGGCCACTCCAGCAAGAACCACACCAACTGATACCGCTGCATCAGCTGCCATGTGCAAAAATGCTCCGCGGATATTGGCATCTTCCTTGCTACCTTGCATAAAAAGAATTGCTGTCACAGTGTTTATGACGACACCGATCGCAGCCACCGCAATCATGGTGAGCCCTGCAACAGGTGCAGGATCATTGAGTCGATAAATGGCCTCCCATAGAATCACAGCGCAGGCTGCCAACAACAGTACCGCATTCAAAAAGGCTGCGTATATGGTTGCTCGCCGGAGCCCAAACGTGAATTTCTGACTAGGTGGTCGACGAGCTAGAAAACTCGCTCCCCACGCAAGCAAAAGACCCACAACATCACTCGCATTATGACCAGCGTCAGCAAGAAGGGCTAATGACCCACTGAAAAAACCGAAACCAAACTCCACCAAGACGAAAATCAGATTGAGACTCACACCGATTTTCATAGCCCGATCAAGACTATCCGGAGTCATTGCGTGAGAATGGTTGTGTGAGTGATGACCAGACATACTATTCAATGCCGAGTGGAATTATCCCAATGATCATGGTTGCTGAGAGACTCATGGTAGAATGATAACCATTTCCAGCATCGCTGTCCTGTTCATTTGCAGCGTTGTTCGACTATTTTGGTGATTTTCACAAATGAAAGATTCTTATGAACGAAGTACTACGAGCAGCAGTCATTGGCAGTAGTTCCAGCGGTGGGTGGGGACACAATATTGACGAGCTTTTTATTGGCGTACCTGGTCTTCGCACCGTCGCAGTAGCCGACGACACCGACGATGGTGTTAGTGATGCGCTTTCGCGTCATCGACTCACTCAGACAGCAAGTGGATTCCTCAATTGGCGAAAAATGCTCGCTGATATCAAGCCAGATGTTATCGCAATTTGCTCTCGCAACATCCAGCAGCATGCCGAAATGGCAATAGCCTCAGCTGAGGCTGGCATTCGCGGCATTTTTATGGAAAAGCCCTTTGTAAAATCTGTCCCGGAAGCAGATGCCGTTGTTTCAGCATGTGAGAAATCCAACACCAAGCTCAATCTCGCCCTTGTCAACCGGTACTGCCCGACGATCACCGCGGTATGGGAATTAATTGCCGACGGAAAAATTGGGACGTTACTCGAATTACGAGCACGTGGAAAAGAAGACCTACGCGGTGGAGGTGAAGATCTCTGGGTGCTTGGTCCTCATGTTCTTGATCTTATGGTGCACTTTGGTGGTGCACCTCAGTGGTGCAATGCGACGGTTATAAAAAACGGTGAACCAGTGACATCTGATGATTTTATAGCAGGCCCTGAAGGACTCCCCATGATAGCCGGTGACAGCATAAATGCTTCCTTTGGTCTTGCTGATGGTCCAGCTGGATTCTTTACAAGCACTCGTGAAGCCGGGTTCAAACAGCCAAATTTTGGTCTCACCTTACTT
>CBDFMH010000002.1:0-29055 GCA_965249545.1 Pirellulales bacterium | reverse complement strand
TGGCTTAATTCAAGAATGGCTTGACGATCTCTGCTCAATTCTTCTGCAAAAGTGATATGAAGGGGAATAGTAAGTGCTACGGCAAGCAAAAAAAACTTCATCGTGTCCTAGTGAATTCTGTTGCTGTGAGTTGAGAAAATCTTCGATGCTGGTCGGAAGCATCCTACCAAGCTATTCACCAATCTATTTGGAATGGTATCAGTTGGAGCAGGGGGACGTACTTAATCGCTCTGAGGAGCATAGGTGACCTCAAAAATAATTGATGAGGCTACAGTGGTTCCAAAGTTTGGTTGGTCTGCGGCAATGCCACCAAACATGTATCCGATTACAGTTTCCGTACTTAAAGAGTCGAGGTTGATGACGCCGTCAGTGAGTACCGGGACATTTTTGGCTGGGAAGAATCGGGCATTCGCACCAAAATAAAGAAGTTTTCCATTACCGTCATAAACGTCTGGGAAATCAGTTATATATTGTTGCTGATAGGTGCCAGATGCATCCCGCAACACCGCTGTTATTTGCCTGTGAAATCCATTGTTCTCGTCGTAGGTCAGTTGCTCCGTAGCCGGATCAAATGTATTCGCTGAAATACCTCCGAGAAGGACTTGAGTCATCTCTCCAGAGGTCTGGGAGTAAAGCCCAATTTTTCCAGATTCATACTGGTTCATAGCCTGCCTGAAAACGTCTGAATCGTTCGTTGGGTTTTCAGTTGTTGGGATGCCGTCATATCCAATTTCAACCGGCACAGTCCACACCCCAACGCCGTTGTAGAAGACACCAGCCAATGCAACTGTGCTCTTGGTAGTGCCACCCTGACCATCAGGTGAAAGAATTGGGAACACATTCAAATCACGGCGACGAAACCGGCTGGGGTCTCCACCAGAAGGATTAATCATATTTGAATCAGTACTATATGAGAGACTTCCATTCGCAAAGTCATAATCAATATCAAAACTTCGAACCTGTGAGGTGTAGACTTGGAAGGTTGTTGATCCGTGTGCGTACGGCCCTTCAAACTTCTGGCCAAAAACCAATTGATAGCGGTCTTCTATTTTTTCCAAGCCTCCGCCAGTCACCTGAAAAAATCCGCCATCGTACGAGTTGTCAGAAGACTCTTCTCCCGCAACTTGTAAAATGGCATTGGTGTGAAGCGTTTCATCTGTTCCTTTGACCCAGTTTACAAGGGTCGGTAGATCTATAGCCGAAAGCGCATTGTAGGTCGTGAAGTTATTCTTCGCGCGCGAGTAAACGTATCCGCCGACGATAAACAGCGTGTTTCCATCCTGGTAAGACTCGGTGTTGGTTGATGACAAACTGTCGATTTCACTTGAACTCAGACCGCTGCTGGTATCGTTCAGTGAGCGACTCCATGTCTCCTTTGATCTAGGGTCAATAACCCACACATCGGTGTTTTGATACCTCGGTGGAAAATTGGCCAGCCCGTCGTCAGAGAAACCATGGAGTCCATTGGTTCGACCGGCAACGAGCACCCACTGGTCGTCATAAATGCCACTGGCAAACGATTGAAGCGTTGGCACCGATGCTGTTCCCATGTCATATTCAGCAAAAGTCAGGTCGTAGTCACCAGACCAATTTGTTACCTGACTAAAAGTAGGTGTCTGGTCTTTCGAGGGAGCTGCTGAGATGCTTGATGTTGGTCCTGTTGCCGGCTTTAGTGCATGTGGATCCGTATTAGTCGCCCAGACCCAGAATGTGTATGAGACACCGGTTTCCAGGTCTGAAAAGTTTTTACTAGTAGATGTTGTTATGTATGTCGTGTTCGTTGATCCGTTGTCAATTGTCACTGTGTAATTCAATGAGCCAACAAATGATGCTGGTGGGTCCCAGCTAACCATCAAAGAGGTCGCGTCCTCTGATTGGCCAAATCTCAAATTTTGAACCTCGGAGGGTGCTTCGCTGGATGGTGGAGTTATTGGGTTTCCATCATCCCATCCAACAACATCGAACGCCTTGTCGAAGTCCAGTGGGCTTGTTGACTGCGAAGGCGTCCACTGGATGCGATCGCCTTGCTGGATCAGACGGAGTCGAAGTAACTTAAGAAGTTCCATCGGATTCGATGTGGTTGGAACTGCTGAGACGTTCACCCAACTTCCTGTAGCTGGTAGCCATTTTTCTACGACACCGTTTGCGACTGATGTAATAACAAAGCTATTAGTTTCGTCTCCGATAATCTCAGACTTGTTCATTATTATCGGTGGCGGACCGATTAGTGAATTATCTAAATAGACTGAATCTGTTTGTTCTAACGGCGGGCGGGAAAGAGTGCCTGTATCTGCAGTAAGTGCGAGACGACGTTCAAGCAGTTCGAGGCTACAGGAATTCTGTTGTTTCGGGTTAGGGAAATGCCGGGTAGTACGGCGAAATTGAGTAGGGAAAAAAGACGTTCTCATCAATGCATGTTCCTCGAAGGAGTCTCCCCATCTCTGGCAATGGTGCCACAGCCAACTGACCTCTAGGTTAATTCCAGCGACCATGAAAGGCAAAGAAACGGTTGGGGAATTCGAGCGTCCCAGCAATGCGAAGTCTTTGGCCACTGATTCCGGTAGAACGAGTTGCGTGTTCAGTGGATATGTAAGGTCTTTTCAGCTGAAAAGAAGTAGCGGCGGCCGGACTTGAACCGGCGACCCCAGGCTTATGAAGCCTGTGCTCTAACCAACTGAGCTACACCGCCCTTTCGAGAGGTCTGCCTGTAGCGACCTCCTAATAAGTCCTCCACTATACCCCATCTTTTCAGAGGTGCATCTGTGAGCAAAAAAGATGGATGTAGACGGGATTCTGGCTTAAAAAAACAGGCTCGGGCTTACCTTCGCAAGCCCGAGCCAATAGTTGTTTGCGTTTGCTGTTGAAACAGTGCTGAAAATCAACAATTTGATTATTCAACTAAACCGCATGCAGCTTCGACAATTGTATTGATTTTTCCGTCATCCAATTCGCCCTTCTTCAAAGCATGGCTGGAGACAACTTTACTGCTCTTGTAACAGACAACAGTTAGGTCAGCTTCTGGAGAAATTTTGAGATTATCTGGTCCATTTTGAGAATCTTCGGGCACAACGAATGCTACATTTTGAATACCATTGTCTTTCACGAACTTTGTTGCCGTGTTTTTCAGACTGTCGCTATCTCCGCCAATCATGTTGACGAAGCTACAAAGCTTTGCATCTGCGTGTTCTTTGATTTCACCTTCAAGTTCATTAACGAGTTTTGCCAATGGCTGATCGGCGGTTCGTGCAAAGATCATCACAACCGGCCGACTACCCATTCTGCATCGGTAGCAAAGTCGCTTGCCATCTTCTACGCCATCACTTGGATTGCCAGCAGCCTTCGTTACGGTAAAGGCGCCAACACCGTCTCCCGGTTGTGGGCCACTTACAAGATCTGCCATGCAGTAACTTGCAGTAAATAGTAAGGCAATGGCCGCTGTCCCGGCTGTGAGTCGTTGAAATGGTTTCAGGAACTCCATCGAAAACTCCTACGTGTTTGTGAGGTACTGTTTTGTTCGTTGATGGGCAAGTGATTCGCGAGAGATCGTTTGCTCATCGTGTTTCCAAACAATTTTGGGAAACCATGCCACGCTGGCAAGAGGTAATCCTTTTGATGATTCTATCATAGCGCGGTTAGGATACTTTCGGCAACCGTGTCATTCCAATGTGAAATGTCATGATGTGTGGTAGTTCCCTGAAAAAGAGGTTCAAGATGCCCCATTCAGTACCCAGCCCAAATATTCGGCAGACACAACTGTTTATTAATGGTCAGTGGATTCCATCGCAGTCCGGAAAGACCTTTGACACGATTAACCCCGCAAATGAAGAGGTGATTGCGCAGGTGGCAGAAGGCGATGCGGTTGATGTCGAATGTGCAGTTGAAGCAGCCCGTCGGGCTTTTGATGAAGGACCTTGGCCTCGTCTGAATGCTCGGGAACGGGGCAAAATAATGCACCGGTTTTGTGACCTTATTGATAAAGAAATTGATGAACTTGCGGCCATTGAGTCTCTTGATAATGGAAAACCGCTGAAAGATGCACGTCATGTTGATATCCCGTTAGCCGTTGAGTGCATTCGGTACTATGCCGGCTGGGCAGATAAAATTCAGGGCACGACAATCCCGGTGAATGGCGATTTTCTGTGCTACACACGACGTGAACCAGTAGGTGTTGCAGGGCAAATTATCCCATGGAATTTTCCAATTCTGATGGTGGCATGGAAGTGGGGCCCGGCGCTTGCGGCAGGTTGTACGCTTGTCATGAAGCCAGCTGAACAGACGCCGTTGACTTGTCTTAGGCTGGCTCGTCTGGCGCAGAAAGCAGGGGTTCCTGATGGAGTCATTAACGTTGTGCCAGGCTTTGGTCCAACAGCCGGTGCTGCAATCGTCAAGCACCCCGGAGTAGATAAGATTGCTTTTACCGGATCTGGTGAAACAGCGAAGACAATCATGCGTCAGTCAGCAGATACCATGAAAAGGATGACGCTTGAGCTTGGTGGTAAGAGCCCAAATATTGTGTTTGCTGATGCAAACTTAGAAGCTGCTGCAGAAGGTGCTCATGTTGGTATTCATTTGAATCAGGGCCAATGCTGTTGTGCTGGCTCTCGGCTGTTTGTTGAAGACTCAATTCATGATTCTTTTGTTGAAAAAGTAGTTGAGCTATCAAGGAAGCGGCGCGTAGGAAATCCTTTTGATCCTGCTACTGAACAGGGGCCGCAGGTTGATCGTGCTCAATTTGAAAAGATCATGAGCTATATAGAGAAGGGGCAAGAAGAAGGAGCTGTTTGTGCAACAGGGGGGCAACGAGTTGGTGATCGTGGGTTTTTTGTTGAACCGACAGTTTTTACGGAGGTGCACGACGAGATGGCGATTGCTCGAGATGAGATATTTGGGCCCGTGTTATCGGTTCTTCGGTTTTCAGATATTGATGAATTAGTACGTCGTGCAAATGCAACAACCTTTGGTCTTGCTGCTGCGGTGTGGACACGAGATGTGAGTAAAGCCCATATGTTGGCCGAACGATTACGAGCTGGAACCGTGTGGGTCAACTGCTATGACGTTTTTGATGCGGCCGCACCTTTTGGTGGGTTTAAGCAGTCCGGCTTTGGCCGAGAGCTTGGGCAGCGTGGGCTCGATGCCTACTTAGAGGATAAGACGGTCACTGTCAGCCTAGAGTGAGTGAGTAATTCGACAACTAATACAACCAAGAGTGTGGAATCATGGCAAAAGTGCGAACTGGTGGTGGTTGGAGAGCAATCCGTTACACCTTGAAGAAGGCGTATGAGGCTGGTGGTTTTTGGTCTTTGTGGAAAGCGATGCGGAGTAAAAACACATGTAAAACATGTGCTCTCGGCATGGGCGGGCAGGCAGGTGGCATGGTGAACGAATCAGGCCACTTTCCCGAAGTGTGCAAGAAATCATTTCAAGCCATGGTTGGCGATATGCAAGGTGGCATCCCGGATGATTTTTTTCGGACATACTCAATTGCTCAGCTCAGTAGATTTACACCGTATCAGATGGAGCATGCAGGAAGGCTTGTAAAGCCCCTCCTGGTGGTAAAAGGGAGCCAACATTATCAGCCAATAACGTGGAGTGAGGCGATGGAACGAATCGTCACGAAGCTTCGTAACACACAGGCGCAAAAAAGCTTCTGGTATTTCTCAGGACGTTCAAGTAACGAGGCGGGGTTCCTTTTGCAGTTGTTTGCAAGACTCTACGGAACAAATCACGTCAACAACTGTAGTTACTACTGCCATCAGGCAAGTGGCGTCGGGCTTACAAGTGTCATTGGTACAGGGGCCGGGACAATTAAGTTGGATGACCTTGAGAAAAGTGACTTCGTCATGCTGATAGGAGGCAATCCGGCAAGCAATCACCCTCGTATGATGAGGTCATTGATGATGGTTCGGCGACGCGGTGGAAAGGTCGTGGTCGTGAATCCTATGGTCGAAACAGGCCTCGTGAATTTCTCGGTTCCCAGTGATCCTGTGAGCCTGCTGTTCGGGACTAACATAGCAAGCACGTACGTTCAGCCACTTCTTGGCGGTGATCTTGCGCTCATCTACGGAATCATGAAGCGATTGAAAGAGATGCATGCTTTGGACCGTGGGGATACGCCGGAACCAATTATTGATGAAGAATTCCTTGCTGACCACACGCAGGGTTGGGATGCATTAGCGGAACGTCTCGAATCGTTATCATGGGATGAGATTGTTGAAAAGTCAGGAGTTGGGAAAGAGGAGATCAACGATATCACGGCACAGTATGCAACGTCGAAGCGGGCCGTCTTTTCCTGGACTATGGGGGTCACGCATCATCTCCATGGTTCAGCCACTGTTCAGGCTATCGCACAACTTGCACTAATGCGACGCATGATCGGTCGCCCAGGGGCTGGACTCCAGCCAATCCGTGGCCACTCGAATATTCAGGGGATGGGTACTGTTGGTGTTACCCCAAAACTGAAAGAAAAAATATTTGAACGACTTGAATCAGAACTTGGTGTGAAGTTGCCATCATTTCGTGGATTTGACACGCTCGAGTGCCTCGAAGCAGCTGAGCGGGGGGACATGCAATTTGCTTTTTGTTTGGGTGGAAATCTGTATGGCGCAAGTCCGGATGCCAATTTTTCTAGACGGGCAATTGGGCGTACTGAGATGACTGTCTATATGAATACATCATTGAATACTGGGCATGCCTGTGGGCTTGCACAAGAGGAAACAATTGTTCTTCCTGTTCTCGCTCGTGACGAGGAGCCAGAGCCCTCTACACAAGAAAGCATGTTTAGTTATGTGCGGCTCTCTGATGGAGGGAAACCCAGACATGAGCAAAGCGCTGACTACGGGCCACGAAGTGAAGTCGAAATCATCTCGGAACTAGGCTGTCGAATTCTTGGGACAAGCGGGCCAATAAACTGGCTCGAAATGGCACATACGAGCACGATTCGCAAAGCGATTGGTCGGATGATTCCGGGTCTTGAGCAGATTTCTACGATGGATCAAACCAAAGAGGAGTTCTCCATTCCTGGCCGGACTCTCGATACGCCGGTATTTCCTACCGCTGACGGTAAGGCAACGCTTCATGTTCATGACTTGCCAGATGTACCAGAGGGTCTGCAGTTAATGACGATCCGTAGTGAAGGCCAATTCAATACGGTTGTATACGAAGAGGAAGACTTGTATCGAAATCAGAGTCGGCGAGATATTGTCTTAATGAACCCCGATGATATTCGCAGTCATGGTCTCTCTGAAGGAGGGCGATGTCGTGTGCAAAGTGCTTCTGGTGAAATGCGTGGAGTTACCATCTCGGCCTACCCAGAAATTCGCCAAGGGTGTGTGGCGATGTATTATCCAGAAAGTAATATCCTTGTTCCAAAGGGAGTCGACCCACTTTCTCGGACACCATCTTATAAAAGAGTGGCTGTTACTATCAGAAGCGATCAAAGTCGGCCTCCGTCTGAAGACAGCCCTGAAAATATTTCCATGGTCGGAGCAGGTACGCCACGTGAGAAAATGAACCAATGCTAGCGCATTCGTTTTTCGATTTTTTTAAGAAGGCTTGGCGTCCACAGTTGCGTTCAGGTCACCTTCAGTGGGGACTCAATCGGCTCTGCCTGATGGAATCTCACCGCGTGAGGCTCATGGACACTCGTTAAGGAAAACTCCTGAAGTTATCGTTTCCCCTATTGTCATGGGTATGATCTCAAAAGAATCCAAAGCCTTGTCTGCTACCAGGGTGTTCAAGAGTGTCTATCATCGCTTCTTCTCTTCCCAAAATTTCCTGCAATGTGTTGATAGTTTTTGGAGGGATCGTATGGATCATTCCAGGTAGTGTCGCTTGGCGTTGTCCTTAATATCGGCATGGAATGGAAGCGATGAGAAATGGTCAGTTGGTTGTCATCAAGATCGTCTAGGAACTTCATGCTGACGCACTACTCATCCTGAAAAGTGAATACCACAATTATGCGAGTCGTTGGATATGTAGGAAAGCTCTTGAAGTGTGGTTCTTCCGTCGGATTGCAGGAGAGCATGTTATGTAAGATCCGCCTGTGCAAGATAAGAGATCTGCGACAGCCTGGTCAGCAAGAAACTCTACAGTGAAAAGAAAGCCAATCACCGCTCTTTGGCCGGCAGGTTGATTGATTCGGTCTGATCACTTGCATCCATTTTGAACAAGTTGATGGCGCAGGCTGCCGTCCATAAAAAACGATTGTATTGGTGTCACCTAATAGGGGGTCGTCGGCAGGCAACCCATTGAGCAAGAGTGTTCCGGGAGGACAACAGAGCCCTTGAGGCGAGTTTGGACACCTGCGTTGAAATCCTGCATTCGCGGCGGACGAGATGGCTTGCCGGCTAAAAATATCTCAGGTGTTTTTCTCCATCGGCAGTCGCTGCGTTTTCGTTGCGGGCTGTCAGGGCTCGAGCGAAGCAGGTCCAGAAGAAGTTTTTCATGTCGATTTAGCATGCCACTCTCGGGCTCTTTGCCTTGGTAAAGCTTTTCGGGTTTGGAGAAATAGATCGAGAGAGAGGTTGGCCGAACGGCTGGAAATGTTGTTAAGGCGACTGAATTGGCAAATTCTGGTTGGAATGTAGGGGATTATGCCCCTGGCTTCAGTCAAAAGCGTTCACTGCAAAAAGTAGACACCTGGGCGATGAGAAACTCGCGGGCTGCGCAGTTTTTGAGCAGGCAAGGCGGTGCCTTCAATCCGAACACGAGTGACCATTCTTTGGGCAGGGCGGCGAGTGGCCAGCTAAGTCGTTGATAGCAAACAACTTGCAGTCAATGCTTGACTTCTTGTGCATAGTTAAGCGGTTTCGTTTGAGAGAGAGTTGTTTGTGCTGAGTGAAATGTGCAGACCTGCTCTCTGCGGTCTGAGTCGACACATGGAAGGAGTCATGAATGCCAGCGTTTATCCAAAAAGAGTCTGGGGACTTTGCTGATACGGCAGTAGGACATGATGCGCAGGCAATTCTTGAGGTAGCAGAACGGCTCTTTACTGCTGAACCAGACTGGATTGTTTTTTTTCGCGAAATAATGGGTCTTGATGGCATCGTTCGGCGGACCTACCAGACACCAGACTCTCTCATGCGTTTTGAGTGTTCCGCTGAATATGCACGGATTCGGGAAATGTTAGATGCTCTGCGGCAGAAACAGCAGGAGAAATCACCTGTTCGGGAGGCTCAGCGAGTTGTCACTGTCAGAATGCCCATGTCACTTCACGAAACACTCAAAGCGGAGGCTCAGGAGATGAATGTGAGTATCAATAAACTCTGTATCTCCAAATTGCTCAAATTATTGGATGAAAATGCATGCCGGGATCTCGTGCCCGAAGAGCACATCGAATGAGATTCGTTACCGAATAAACAAACCCGAAAAAAAGAATCTGAGTGGGCCTGTAAGCCGGGTTTTGTTCTTTCAGGTCAAATTCCCAAAAGAGGCAATCATTTCTCTACGATGACAGTTACCTGCCACCTCGAGCAGCCCACCCGAAAAGAAACCGAAGCGGATCGCCTCAGGCCGCTGTTTAGAGCGAACTCTCTTCTGTTCGGCCTTGCTCCCGATGGGGTTTACCAAGCCAGACCAGTCACCCGGCCTGCTGGTGAGCTCTTACCTCACCGTTTCACCCTTACCAGCAGGCAGGAGCCTGCTGGCGGTCTATTTTCTGTGGCACTTTCCCTAGCCTTACGGCTGGTGGGCGTTACCCACCATCGCATCCTCCGGAGCCCGGACTTTCCTCTCGTCAGAATATTTTTGGTACAAAAATTGCAGAAACATCTCGAAAGATGAGTATGACAATTTGTAATCCAAAACTATATCTGACCAGCGACTGCCCGGCCCACTCAGATTCCTTCAAAATCGTCGCACGGCACACGGTGAAGAGCAAGCGGTACACGCTACTTTGGGGTGCGAGTGATTAATTGAGACACGACCACTGGAAATGGTGCAAAACTTGGAGAAGTAATATGCAGGACAGTTTTTCCCGTCGTATAGTTTGATTAGTATGTTAAGAGTCAAGAATAACTCTGTTGTGCGTTACAACGCCGGAGAATCCAGCTGATGTTCGGCGAATTACAACCCATTGGCGGGGGGGACTCGATTCCTTTGCTTAAGAAGGCTCTCGTGGTTGGTCGGCGAGAGTCTGCTGATGTTGTACTGAGATTTCCTACTATTTCAGGAAGTCACTGTGAACTTGTTGTTGAGGAAGGAATTTGGGTCGTACGGGATCTCAACAGCAGCAATGGAACAAAAGTGAATGGTGTTCGTGTGAACGAACAGCACGTTAAGCCGGGCGATACACTATCATTCGCCAAATATGCTTTTGAAGTTTTCTATGATCCGGCAGAGCTTGGTGCAACTGATGATGCCAAGAGTAAACTTGCTGAGACGGATGTTTTCAGCCGGAGCCTTCTCCAAGCCTCCGGATTGGAGTCCCGCCGCCGGCGGTAATTTTCTGCGGCAGGGGAGTGCCGGAGGCCGTGGCTTCAATAGGAGGAGTATCAATGGAAGCGTTCTGCTGTGTATGCTTGAGTTATGAAAAATTCTCGAACATCTCGAGTCGCCTTTCGCAAAAACCGTCATGCACGTCGACGGCAAACTGACGTTACCCGGCAATTCACAAATGACGGCGATGTGAGTGAGAATCTTGCTTCATCAGAGAGGCTTTCCGGCAAGGGAGAACTTACCCGAAAACGGACAGTCAAACTGCCTGCTATTGGAGGCGGTGTCGATAGTTCTGGGAATGTAAATGATGTGTGGCGAGGGCAAGTGCTCCACGCTCATGGTTTGGATAGCTTTGTGCGCGATGAGCTTGGACAGATTACACGGTGCGCGATCAGGCAGGTCCTGCATGATGTCGCGACAGATCAGCGCCATCCGGTATCCGCAGGTGACTGGGTGCAGGTGCAGGGGCGAGGTGAAGAGGCTGCCATCTGTTTTATCGAACCTCGTCGCAGTGCTTTAAGTCGATCGAGCCGCGGCCGCCGACACACTCTTGTCGCGAATGTAGATCAGTTATTTATCGTTGGCAGTGCTGCCCAGCCAGACTTAAAGCCCGGCCTCATTGACCGAATGCTTGTAGCTGCAGACTCCGCAGGCATTCGTCCTGTGATTTGCATTAATAAAATCGATCTGATTGATCCGGCTGAACTTCTGCCGCTCGCTGGGGTGTACGCTCGCATGGGCTACCCTGTTATTCTCTGCTCATCAGTCACTGGGTATGGTCTTTCTCGACTGAAAATTGAATTAGACGGTCAAGTCACCGCCGTGGTTGGTCAGAGTGGCGTTGGTAAGTCATCACTACTCAATCGTCTCGAGCCAGCCCTCGAATTGCCTGTCTCTGACGTAAGTCGTGACAACGAAAAGGGACGTCATACAACTACCGCTGCAAGATTGCTTCCACATTCGTATAACGGCAGTTTTGTTGACACTCCAGGTGTGCGTCAGTTTCAGCTTTGGGAAACTGTTCCGGCTGAGGTTCCGTCCGCCTTCCGTGACTTACGTCCACTTGCAAATCATTGTCGTTATCCGGACTGTAGCCATTCCCATGAATCTGGATGTGCTGTGAAGGACGCCGTTGCTGATGGTCTTCTCGATACTCGACGTTGGGAAAGCTGTTGTCATCTTGCTGCAGGAGCGGAGGAAGGTCGCGAGTGAGTCTCTCAGAACGTACCACTGGCGTTGATTCAGAACGAACTGTGCTTGTTGGTGTGTATATCAATACGCCGGTGAGCCCCAAAGAACCTTTATCAGAGTTGTCAGGTCTGGCAATAACTGCCGGTGCACACGTTGTGGCTGAATTAGTCCAGCGAAGACACGAGCCAGATCAGCGGACATATATTGGCCGAGGGAAACTCAAAGAACTCTTTTCTGTTGTTGAGCATTACGATGCCGATGTTGTCATGTTTGACAATGATCTTTCACCAGCACAGATACGAAACCTCGAGCATGAGTTGAATTGTAAAGTGCTGGATCGCTCGGAGGTCATACTGGATATTTTTGCTGCACGTGCAAGGACGTATGAGGCGAGGCTGGCTGTAGAATTAGCTCAGCTGGAGTATTCGTTGCCCAGACTCAAGCGAATGTGGACACACCTCTCCCGATTGAAGATGGGTATTGGGATGCGAGGGCCAGGTGAGAAGCAACTCGAAGTGGATCGGCGACTTGTCGAGAAGAGGATCCATGACCTGAAGCAGGAGATGTTAGTTATCCACCGTCGCCGTGAACGACAGGTTGCGGCAAGGCATGAGCAGCGAACGGTGTCTCTCGTTGGGTACACAAACGCAGGGAAAAGCACCCTACTCAATACGCTCACGCATGCAGATGTTCTTGCCGAAGACAAGCTCTTTGCAACGCTTGATACTCGTACAAGGCGATGGAAGTTGCCAAGTTGGGGACCGGTGTTACTAAGTGATACGGTTGGCTTCATTCGAGATTTGCCGCATCATTTGATAGCAAGTTTTAAGGCAACGCTTGAAGAGACTCAGCAGGCCGACTTGTTGTTGCATGTGGCAGACGCTTCGAGTCCATTTGTTGAGAACCAGATTAAAGCCGTGCATTCTGTACTCGAAGAGTTGTGTGTTGATGTCAAGGACACGATACTTGTTTTGAATAAACTCGATGCAGTGACCGATCGTATTACACGAAATCGACTATGTGATAGGTATCCTTATGCTGTAGGTGTCTCTGCTCAAACGGGTTATGGCCTCGAAAAACTTGCGATACGTACGAGTGATGCTTTAGGGCGAAGCTTTCGGAATGTTGAAGTGGAGACAGATTGTGGAAACGGCCGTCTTTTAGCCTGGCTTGCAAAGCATGGTGAAGTGCTGTCGAAACGTTTTGGTGATGAGCAAATGATAATTCACTGCCGCGTGCCGCCAGCTGTTCTGGGGCGTATCGATCCAGATGAAGCAACGGTAAGAGATTGTGGTAATGAGGTGCGAGTGCAGCCGCAGTCTTCGTTGCTCCCTACAACGCAGTCTCCAGTAACGGAAGTTACGTGACGTGTCATATTGCAAAGTGCGTGATCTTTCCAAGCAGTGCGGTATTTTGACCGGGGCAACCTCCGGTGTAGGCAGAGCACTTGCAAAATTGCTTGCGGAGCGAGGCGCACGGCTCATCATTTCAGGTCGGCGTGAATCAAGGTTAATCGATCTTGCCTCGGAATATCCCGGAGTGCTCATTCCTCTTCCTGGGGATATCACGAATAGTAGATTTCAGGAGGAGCTTGTGGAAAAGGCAAAGGAATCGTTTGGTGGCATTGATTTGGTGATAGCCGCAGCCGGAGTAGGAGCTGTCGGGCCTTTCTCGGAGTCGTCTTTGGAAACCATGAGAAGCGTGTTTGAAGTTGATTTTTTTGCCCCAGTCGATCTTGTGTACAAATCACTTCCACATCTCGAAAATGGATATTCACCAGCTGTCGTGTTGATTGGTTCTATACTCGGAGTTCATCCGCTTCCCTTGCATGGTGGATATGCAGCAGCGAAAGCCGCGCTCCATGGGTTTGCCAACGCAGTGCGGCCAGAGTTGGCATCTCTCGGTATTGATGTAAAGGTTGCAATACTAGGTCCAACGGAATCAGAGTTCTGGAACAATCTTGTAGCTGGCGAAAGGGCCAGCTGGTCACAGGGTCGTCCGTTGTCCGCAGAAACTACCGCCGCAGCGATTATTGCAACGATGGAACGAGGGGGGGACGCTGTAACCCCTGGCTGGAGAGCAAAAGCATATGTCTTCTTGTCACGATTTTTTCCAGCACTTATTGATTTGTTTGTTCGTTGGAAGCGTCGACGTCCTCGCCAATCGTGAGTAATTCCTCTGCATCGAGCCATAGGTCATTCGTTTGAAAAAGCCTCTGGATTGCGGCTTTGTGAATTTTCATTTTTATTTCTCCGACGCCAAGGGCGCCGTAAAGAATTTTAGTGCCATCTCGTCTTGCGGTATCGTTTGTGTGAATGCCAGTGATCCCGGCAGGTGGCACCGCATTGAGGTCAATGTAGACCGAGGTGGAGGTTGCTTGTGAACATTGTGCTTTGGTAAGCATCTCGATACCCGGTCCGCCTGCCGAAATAATCAGATTTACGGAGCCAATCACCTTCTCAAGCTTGTCTGCTGACGTAGGCTCAAGGTGAGCGTGAGGAAATTTTTCACTGAGTAGGTTGCAGTATTGAGTTGCACGCTCAAAGGATCTCGAGGCAAGATGGACATGGATCCCCTGGTTTGCGAGAAGCCGGCTCACCCTTTGTCCCACGGGCCCAGTGCCACCTAGTACAAGAGCATGATATGCTTTTTTCCTACTCGAGGATTTGAAGGCAATGTGTCGCTTTGCAGCAATGACCGTGGCTGCTGCGGTTGTGTTTGCGCCAGCTGGATCAATGAAGACACTGACACGAACAGATTTGAAAAAAGTTTTTGAAATCTGAGACGCAATCGCTTCCACCTGGGGAATGTTTTTGCCGCCAAGGAAAATACTCGTTGAGGCAAGATCAGATGCTCCACGAGTAAACATTGCTCCATGGATCAGTGAAACAACATTGTCTGGTGAGACGTTGCCATGACGGAGAAGAACATCGGCACCCGCATCAACAGCAACAACTGCATCAAATGAGCAGGGTTGCGGATCAACATCAAGTTGCAAGAGTATTTTCTTCATGGAAGAACGCTAGCGTAGTCAGTCGTGTCACGAAGATGTCGGCCTGCAGGAAAATCGCTTTACTCTAAAAGCCTCGGAATGGATGAGCAGCATCTTTTCCTGCAATCATCTCGTCCGCTGTAGGTTTGCCGTGCATGGCGTTTGCGATAGAGTCGAGTGTTGCCTTGTAGTTGTTGTCATAAATCTTTTTATCATCTTCTGCCAACCAGTGGATGAAGACGCCACAGACGATCACAAGATCTTCGGCTTGATCTTTTGGGATGACTCCACTTTCAACACTGTCTGCAACGGCTTTTGCGACTGCTGCTTGAGCAGGGCCAAACATCTGAACGGCCTGTTTTGCTCCCTTAATGGTTACCTTTGTAATCATCACAGTGGCTGGCTTGACTGCAAGATTTGGTGTCAGGACTGCCAGTAAGTTTGAGTGCCCCTCGCTCTGACGTGAAAGTGCGTTCGCAAACGCTGTTCCGACAGGGCCGTTTTTGGTGCCAATTAATAAATCGATATGAGCAACTTCATTGCCATCGCCGGCTAACGATTCACCTATAAACATCGACATGTGCGAGATCTCCTCCAAACGAGTGCAGAAAGTGCTGATGGTGCTTAGCAAGATAAAGTATCCTGCTAAGCGAAAAGGTATCGTATGGAGGCGTTGTCAGCAATGAGGTTAAGTTTGTAAACCTCACGATAACGTTTTCGGGCCACAGTACTTCAGGTTCAATGCCGGGTGTGTACAAATTTGCTTGTCATTGGTGCTAGTGCTCGTGCGTTTGCAGCGTCTGCATCGCGGCTCGGGATAAAGGTCAACGGAATCGATCTTTTCGGGGACCAGGATCTCCGAGAAGTTTGTGGCCGAGTGGTGCAGATTCATGCAGACGACTACCCGGATGGTTTGCCTGCAATCGCGGCTACATTCCCGGAAAGCCCTGTGGTTTATACGGGTGGCTTAGAAAACCATCTCAAGATTCTTGATGCGTTGTCGTCCACAAGAAGACTTCTAGGGAATGATGCAAAAGTGGTTGAGCGGGTGAGAGCCCCTGCTTTCGTTCAAGAAGTAGCTTGCGAGAACGGTTGTAGTTATCCGGCAACTTTTTTCAGTTCCACCGGTCTTCCAAGGGACGGAACATATTTGAAAAAACCAGTATTAAGTGTTGGTGGTGCGGGAATTGAACCTTGGAAAGGTTTGCGCAAGAAACCTTGCGTGAGTGGTGAGATATGGCAAGAGTTTGTTACGGGCATTCCAATGTCTCTCAGTTTTTGTGTGAATCCGAAAGGGATTGAGGTGCTCAGTGTGTGTCGCCAACTCATTGGGCGTGGGTGGTGTGGGGCCAAGGACTTCAGTTTTTGTGGTGCCGTTGAACTTTTGAATAGCGGCTTGCATCAAGACATGTTTGCGAGAGTGCTCCAGTTTGCGAATGCACTTGTTGAGAGGTCAGGGATTACGGGACTCATTGGTGTTGATTTTATAATGCCGCGAAAGACAGCAGGAAACCCTCTGCGAAAACCAATAATTCTTGAGATTAACCCACGGCCTACAGCAACAATGGAGTTGGCTGAACGCCGTACCGGTCGGAGTTACGCGGGTTTGCATCTTTTGTCACAAGGGTTTTCACTGCCGACAGAGTCAATGGCCTCAACAAATGAACAAGATCTCTGTTGGGGGAAGGCGATTGTGTTTGCCAATAAACCGCTTTGTGTCTCTTCTGTTTTCACCCGCCATCTCGCAAGGTGTGCCTCATTCATGGAGCATCAAAGTTTTGGATGGCCAGTGGTTGCAGATTGGCCGCGTCCCGGGACTGTGATTCGAGCCGGCCACCCAATTTTGACCATTTTTGCATCAGCACGATCACCGCGTCATGTGCTGCGCAGATTGCGAGAACATGTTGGTGGAATTGTGCGAGGGCTGTGAGGGAAGTCGACCTTCTTAGCCTGCAAGCCTGCGAGTTGTTGTGTCCTCATTGGCTTCAGCAAGAAAATGCATCAAGTACGCATCTTCTGTGGTGTCTTGGTAGAAGTCGCGGAGGACACTTGTAGCGAGAAATCCTAGTGAACGGAAGAAAACTTGAGCAGGAAGGTTCGTTTCGCGCACTTCTAAAACGATTCTGTTACGACGCTGAGGACTGAGTTTTGATATTAATTTAGTTAGCATTGCAGTACCAATTCCCAGCCGTCTGTGTGTGCGGGCAACGGCAAAGTTTAAAATGTGCACTTTTGTTCGATGGAGTTCGTACAGCATGTAGCCCACAACACCACCACTTATTTCGGCAACCATACCAATGCAGTTTCGTTGTCGTAAGCATCGAGTGAAATCCGTGTCAGCCCAGGGAAACTCAAAAGATTCCTCCTCGATACAAAGAATTTCAGCCATATCTCGACGGATCATCCAGCGAATTTGCACCTGGTCGGTTGAGGAAAGATGGTGGTCGTAGGTGGTTTTCACAGAATTTTCTCCGAAGATCTCTTTGGCCCGATATATGAAAATAAGTCAGTAATTACGTGTATTTGCTCTGGTGCGTTGATTGTTTGCCAGTTTTGCTTTGGTGAGACGCTAGCAGGTCTTAGCGTGCCAACCAAGATGTTTCCTGCCAACGAAACTGCCTTGACCGCCTCGTAAGAAGTGCCTACTTTCCCCGAGTCTGCCAGCCTCCGTTCTGTGCTGGCTTCACCTCGGTTGTTGGATAGTTGCATGAAATGGTTGCACATGCTTTCGCAACGAATGCGAGGCCACATATATTGCAGATTTCTTTGTTACACCGTTCTTGGTGTGATGGTGCTTGGGTGCGCTGGTCCAGCCATTCGGAGCCAAAGCCCAGAGCTTGAGGCCTTGGTGGCGGTCGAGTCTGCAACACAACTTGTAGGCGACTATGCTTCGCCGTGGGGGCTTAATAGCCAGCGAGTTGAGCGGGCGGCACTTATTACTGGTTTGTCTGATACGGGAAGTGATCCACCACCTGATCCACGTCGGCAGATGCTCTTAGAGGACATGCAAGCAAGAGGAGTAGTCGATCCAAATCGCTTGCTTGCGTCACGCTCAACTGCACTTGCTTGGGTGAGTGGAACACTCCATCCGGGTATTCGTAAGGGCGACAGATTTGACGTCATTGTCGAAGTGCCAGGAAATCATGACACCACGAGTCTTTCTGGTGGTTGGCTTATGGAGGCCCGACTGGTTGAGATGGCAATTTTAGGGAATCGTATCCGTGACGGTCATACACTTGGGGTTGCAGAGGGACCATTGCTCGTCGATCCGGTTTCTACCGGTGTAGTCGATTCAGTTGCAACTCTTCGTGGTCGAGTACCTGGTGGTGGTGTTGCGTTGACTTCACGGTCTATTGGTCTATCGATTCATCCGGAGCACCGGTCTGTCGGTTTGTCGAAACGGATTGGCGACTGTATCAATCAGAGATTTCATGCAATTATTCGTGGCGTGAAGCGTGGTGTTGCAACTCCGAAAACAGATCGCTTTATCGAACTCGAGGTTCCTGAGACATATAGGAATAATTTAGGCCGCTACGTAAGTGTTGTTCGGTCGTTGGCGGTCGCTGAGCCGAGTGGTAATCGCCACGCAAGACTGGAGCTACTTTCGAGGCAGCTTGAAGACCCCGTCACTGCACCACGAGCTGCGTTAAGACTCGAAGCTATTGGAAAAGAAGCAATAGGTACTCTTCGTGAAGGGCTTGGATCAACCGATGCGGAAGTGCGTTTTGTCTCGGCTGAGGCGCTTGCATATCTCGGAGAGTCACTAGCTGCTGAAAGACTCGCAGAGGCAGCCCGTGATCTCAGAAGCGCTCGCCCGAAAGCATTAGCCGCACTCGCAATCTTGGATGATGCAAATGGGATCGATGCACTTCGTTCTCTTCTGAGTAGTCGTAGTGCAGAAACTCGGTATGGTGCATTCCGTGGACTTTCTATGATTGATGCCCGGTTGCCTGACATTCGTGGTGACATGCTCGGCGAAGCATGTCTGCTTCATGTTATTGATGTTTCCGGCGAACCTCTTATTCATGCGACCAGAGCGGCTCGGGCCGAGGTGGTGCTCTTTGGAGACTCGCATCCTGTGAGTAACGGGCTCCGAGTTGAAGCAGGGCCTTCAATTGTGGTTGTGGTGGAAGGGAATGGTGCGGTCGTGAACTGCTTTAGGCCAGACGAACCGGACCTCATAAAAAAAGTTGACTCTCAGGTAGAAGATATCCTGCATGCGATTGTTGAATGTGGAGGAGGGTATCCAGATGTTATTCAGTTTTTGCAGCAGGCGACAGCAAAGCGAAAAATAGAAAGTCGTCTTGCGTTTGATGCAATTCCTACAGAGTTTGACGGACGGCTTAGCGTTCCAAGAGGGGTTGTAAATAGGAATCAGGATACAGAGAAAGAAGAGGATCAAAGTAAGGGTGGCGATAGCAAAGACGAGGCAGAAAGTTACTGGCCTTCTTTGTTTGACACAGCCCTGTTGGAATCCGGCACATGATAACACTGAAAGCCCTGGAGCTTTTCGGATTCAAGAGTTTTGCTGACCGAACGAGATTTGAGTTTCCGGAAGGCATTACCGTTGTTGTTGGTCCAAATGGCTCAGGAAAATCAAATGTCGTAGATGCAATCAAGTGGGTGCTTGGTGAGCAATCTGTACGTAATCTCAGAGGCAAGGCGTCTACTGATGTCATCTTTGCCGGTTCAGCAGCAAGAAAAGCACTCAATGCAGCTGAAGTTTCCCTTGTCTTCGATAATTCAACTCGCGAACTTCCCGTCGAATCGGATGAAGTCCGAATCATGCGGCGGGTTTATAGAAGCGGAGAGAGTGAATACCTTGTCAATGATGGTATCAGCCGGCTCCGAGATATTCGTGAAATCCTCAGCGGGACCGGTACGGCGACAGACTCATATAGTGTTATTGAGCAAGGTCGAGTCGATGCCTTGCTGGTGGCGTCCGGTAAAGAGCGGCGAGCTGTCTTTGAAGAAGCTGCCGGGATCACGAAATTTCGTTCACGGCGGACCGAGGCTATTCGGCGACTGGATCGAACAGAACAGAATCGTCAGCGGTTAGCAGATATTGTCGGCGAGGTCGCGTCTCGCTTAGAGACGGTCAAAAAACAGGCGAGCCGAGCTCGTCGATGGAAGCGGATGACAGAGAGGCTGCAGTCTCTACGTTTTGCTGCGGCATCTGCAGACCTTGTTGGCGTGAATGCCTTGCTTGAAGAGGTGTCGGTATCGATCAACGAGGCACACAAACGGTCCGAAGTAGCTCAGTCTGAAAAGGCTGCCGCTGAAGCGGAGATTCAAAACCTTGAAGAACAGCAAAAAGAGATCGATCCAAAGCTCACAGCAATTCAGGAGGAATTAGCTGCTGATCGTGAAAATGTTGTTGCAGTGGAAGCAAGGTGTGAGGCCTTACGAGTTCGCCGTGCTGATGGAGAGGAAGAGTTCGCGTCGGCTGCCAGCCATGTTCGTGCCACTGAGGCAGAGTTGCAATCGACATACAAAGCGATTGGTGTCATTCAAGCTGATTGCAGTTCTGCATCTGATGATTTACGTCGGATTGAAGGCGATTTGCGACATCAAGAAAAAGCGATTGTTGGTTCGCGTGAAGACGCTCAGTCAGCTCAACGACATTTGTCAGAATTGCGGAATACTAAAGAGCGGCAGGCGATTGATCATCAGAAATTTGAGGCCATCGTAGTTCAGCGACGAGGGGAAGCAAAAGCGGCATTAGATGCTGTGGAGCGAAGCCAAAACGAATTAGATAAGTCATGGGCCTTGGTTCACCGGTTAGAAGAAAGTTCTGCCTCACTTGAAGGCACGGTAGATGTTCTTGGCCGACGTCGCATTGAGTTGCAGGCTCGTCATGACCAGCTCGATGTCGAACAGCAAAGTGCTACGCAGAAAGTTGAAGAGGCTTGGCAGAACCTCGCTGAGCGGCAGGGCCGACTCGAGGCTCTTCGTGATCGACAGAAACTGCTCGAAGATCTGATCTCCTCTCATGAAGGCGTTTCTGAGGCTACTCGTCAAGTTCTCGATCGTTTTGCTAATGACATACCAGGTTTGCGTGGCCTACCTGCTGATCTTATCGTAGCCAATAGTCAGTGGGCTGGTCTTGTTGACATAGCAGTCGGAGTACTTGGTCAGCGGATTGTTGTGGAACGGCTCTCCGATATGCTTGACTGGTATGAACGCTGGCAGAATAATTCGTCTGCACAGGGACTGACCTCAACAAGTGGTCGGGTTGGCTTTCTCGCGATCGATAGATTGCCTGAGCCGCCACTGTTGAATCGTAAAGAAATTTTTGGGGTAGGTGAGGCTGGCGTTATTGGTAGGCTTGATCAGCTTGTTTCAGATGAGCTCGATGAAGAGATCACAAGTGAGGAGCATTCGGACCCTGATTCAGTACATGAATATGTGCCAGAACAAATTCATAAGCAGGCTGTGCAGCAGCACGACGGCACTGATGCAAGCGATGTGTTGAGAAGACGGTTGCTCGGTCGAGTCTGGATCGTTGAATCCATCAGCCAAGTACGGAAAGTAGTCGGTCGTATGCCCCCCGGATTGGTTTTGCTTGATCAAAACGGTAGCTGGCTATCTAGTGACGGAGGGTTTGAAGCAGGGGCAAGCGGGGCTGATAACGGGTTTGTTTCTCGTCACAGTGAGCTACGGACTGTGAAAATAGATCAGCAGGCAATTCTGGTATCTGTTCGTGACGCCAAGAACGAATTGCAGAATTGCCAAAAGAAAATTGAAGATTTGCGGGAAGAGCAGAAGCATCTTGTTGCAAAACAGCATGAATTAGCAGAGTCGATAGCCTCGAGTAGGAGCGAACAGCAACGGTTTCAGCGAGAAATGCTTGTTACTCGCAGTCAAGTTGATGAACAGCAACAGGCGTTGCATGAAGCAGAGTCACAGGCTGTTGAAGCAGCTGACGCTGTACGTTCCGCAACGAGTGAGAGCGGGAAAATTGCGGCTGCTATTAGCATGACAGACAAAACACTCGAGGAAGTTGAATCCAATCTTGAGTCACTCGGCCAGTCACATGAGCAGGTTCTTGAGCGAATCGAGGGTTTTCGTGATCAGTTGTCTATCTGTAGAGAACGTGTCGCAGGGCTAGAAGCAACAGTTGTTGCAAAGCAGGCTGATAAAAATCGTCAGGAAGCAGAGTTGGCTGCAGCATTGTCGAAAGAGAAGGCAGTCAAACAAAGAGTAGCGATTATTGAACTCGACTTGCTTGTCGCAGGCGATAAATATGCAGAAGCATGTTTGTTGGCGGAGCGATCAGCTCGACTTGTCTCAACACTAGTCAGTCAGCAAATGGCAATCCGTCTTGCCGAAAAGAAAGCCAAGAACATTCTCGATAGTGCTCGTGAAACTCTTCAAGACTGCAGCTCAATTAGTCATGCTGCTGACCTAAAAAAAGAAACTGCTATGCATCAGCGCACGCGTGTCTTGGAGCGTTTGCACGATGACTATGGCGTTGATCCTACGGCTGAATTGCCGCCTCCGGCAAGCACGGACTCTGAGGGAAGTGCGATTGAGATTCCTGAAAACCGTGAAGAACTCGATGGCTCGATAGAAGAAACGAGAAGAAAGCTTAGCACTGTAGGGTCAGTGAATCTCGAGGCACTGGCCGAATCAGAAGCTCTTGCCGAACGGTTGGCTGGGCTTGAGACTCAACTTGTCGATGTCACTGATGCAAAGCATTCTGTTGAAAAACTAATTGAGCGAATTGATGAGGAAAGCCGTCGTTTACTCGGGGAAACGATCGAAAAAGTAAGAGCCGAATTCTCTGTTCTTTTCGAGCGACTGTTTGGAGGTGGGCAGGCGGATATTATTCTTGATCCGGAGATCGATCTTCTGGAAACAACAGTTGAAATTATGGCTCGGCCGCCTGGTAAAGAGCCTCGCAATATTTCATTATTATCTGGAGGGGAGAAGACGATGACCTGCGTTGCACTCCTGCTCGCGATTTTCCGTTCTCGGCCCAGCCCCTTCTGCGTGCTCGATGAGGTGGACGCTGCCCTTGATGAAGCCAACGTCGACCGATTCGTCGGTGTGCTACGAGATTTCCTATCATCAACCCAGTTTATCGTGGTTACGCATTCGAAAAAGACAATGGCAACCGCTACTACTTTATACGGCGTCACCATGGAGGAGTCGGGTGTTTCGAAGCGGGTGGCTGTTCAATTTGAGTCAAATTCATCTTCGGTACAGCCGAAAGCAGCCTGAACGGCGGCGTTACCAAAATCTTCCGAAAGAACGGCTCAAGTCTCACGACGTGATCTTTCGATCTAACCTCTTGGATGGTCATGTTTGCTGAAACTGATTCACTGTGAACCAGTTTCTCCAAATATGAAGCAGGGGGGCCTGCAAGTCATGGTATTCACCAAACCGAAGATAAAGGTCTTCGGTTTGTGAGGCGGAATGCTTTGGCTTGCCTTCTCTTTGCTTTCACCGCCCCTGTCGGAAAGTGGCGACGCGGCCAAACCGACAGATATGCCGCGTCGGGGGGGCCGTGTCTCAATACTCATTACGAGTAGCGAGCTGGCCAAAATGAGTTCAGACACGAAGACAAAATGGAGTCTAGTAATGAAGGTGTTTACGACAGGCCAGGTCGCGAAGATCTGTAAAGTTGCTCCCCGAACCGTGAGTAAATGGTTCGACTCGGGAAGGCTTAAGGGATATCGCATTCCAGGATCACAAGATCGCCGCATTCCGCGCGAGTATCTTATTAAATTTCTGAAAGAGCACGGAATGCCCTTGGGCGACTTAGAGGATGAGGCTATGGCCAAAGTCCTGCTTGTCGGACAAGATCAACTGCTCATTGAAAACCTTAAGCGACATCTGCCGGCAGAAAATTCATTCAAGATACAAGTTGCTGCCAGTGGATTTGAAGCGGGTATACAGGCTGAGAGTTTTCACCCGGACTGCATTGTCGTGGATTACGCAATCGGCCGAATTGACGCTCAGCAGATTTGTCAGAATCTTCGTCGGAATGCTGAGTATTCCGAAACAATTGTTATCGCTTTGCTTCCCGACGATGGATCGCAGATAACAGTTGATAGAAATCACGTGAATGAGAGTTTTAAGAAGCCATTTGATGTGGCTTTGCTTGCCGAGAGACTCAGGACACTCATTGGTTCACGTAAAGAACTAGTATAAGTAAATCGAAAAATTGACTCCATGCAGGGGGTCGGCAGTCTCAAGAGGCCGCCGACCCCTCGTGTGTTTATTGGTTCTAGCGGGTATGCTTAAGCTGATGAGTAAGCAAATACAACCCGTTAAAATGATTGATGTTGGCCATAAAGCGGTAACGGTGCGGACAGCAGAAGCTTCGGGTTCTCTCTTGTTACAGCCGCCGACGCTTGAACACATTCGTACCGGTGAGCTTGCTAAAGGAGATGCGATAAATACGGCACGAGTTGCTGGGATTATGGCTGCGAAGCGCACGGCCGAATTTGTACCACTCTGCCACCCGTTGCCACTCGATGCCGTTGATGTTGACGTTCACTTTGAAAAAGGTGGTAAAGGTCGTCGCTCTGCTGTAGTAGTTGCTGTGAAGGTTGTTACGAGTGCAAAAACAGGCGTCGAAATGGAAGCGTTGACGGCAGTCGCAGCTGCTCTTATGTCCCTGTATGACATGGCAAAATCGATTGATCGGGATATGGTGATCAGCGATATCAAATTAGATAAGAAAACGGGTGGAAGCCGAGGCTGTTATGTAAGGTCCGATGAGGTATCAACGCTTCCGGAATGAGAAGACTTCGCTGTCTGTTGAGATCGGTGAGACTCAGCGAGAATCGGTTCGAGTTCCTCTACAAAATCTCGAACGTCCTTAAATTCACGATAGACGCTCGCGAAGCGTACATATGCCACCTGGTCGAGAAGGCGGAGAAGTTCCATAAGCCGTGCCCCGAGAATACCACTGGGAACTTCACTTTCGTACGCTCCATAGAGTTCGGTTTCAAGAGTTGTGAGCACACCCTCGATATCCTCTTCTGTCACGGGCCGTTTCCAGCATGCCTTGGCAAGGCCTCTCTTGATCTTATCCCGGTCAAAGGGTTCTTTTTCACCATCTTTTTTTATAACAGCAAGAAATTGTCGTTCAAACCGTTCGTATGTTGTGAATCTTTTTTTACAACTAAGGCATTCACGACGGCGTCGAATGCTCGCCCCGTCATCACCAGCTCTCGAATCTATGACTCGGTCATTGTCTGCACGACAGAATGGACAACGCATGGTAAATCCTTCGGTAGGCGACGCCTGCCAAAAATTATATGTATTAGGGGGAACGGATCTGTTTTATTCGGTGACGGGGTTGTGGCTCGAATGGTCTCGTGGTTGCCTTGAAAGTTTCCAGTCACGTCGTTGCCGTGAGCTTGGGATATTCATTGCTTTTCGATATTTGGTCACTGTTCTTCGTGCAACGGTGATGCCTTGCTTCGCAAGTTCTTCAACCAGTTCATCATCGCTAAATGGCTTCTCTTTGGATTCCTCGAGGACGATCTCCTGAAGCTTTTTACGAACTGCATCCCACGCAACTTCGTCACCATCAGCGCTTACCGTGCCACCAACAAAGAATTTTCGAAGTGGAAATAGTCCTCGTGGAGTCTGGAGCCATTTGTCGTCGACAGCACGGCTGACTGTGGTGACATGCATGCCTATACGATCAGCTATCTGCTGCATTTTCAATGGTTCAATTGCCTCCGGACCTTCACTGAAGAAGCGAGTTTGGTGATCAACAATAGCTTGTGCCGTTTTGAGAAGTGTGCCTCGTCTTTGCTCAATTGCCTCGATGAGCCATTGCGCGGAATTGATTTTTCGCTTGATATATTCTCTGGTCTGAGGATCAGTGTCAGAGGATTGTAGAATTCGTCTATAAGTGGGGCTAATCCGAAGGCTTGGCAGGTCAACGTCGTCCAGCCGAACTTTCCATGTGCCATCGGTTTGCTGTTCTGCAAAAACATCAGGTCTCACCGGTGGAACAAGAGGCATCGTAAAGATTGCACCAGGCTTTGGATCAAGACTGTGCAAAAGGTCACGAAGTTTTTCAATTTCTTCGATCGTAAATCCTGTCTTCCGCTCAATCAGCGGAAGTCGGTTGGCGGCCAGATTTTCAAGGTGATCCTGAATAAGCTGTCGGATGTGCCCAGCATAGACTGCGTCGTCTGGAACCTGCAGGAGCAGACACTCTTTGAGATCACGGGCACCAACACCTGGCGGATCCATGCTCTGAACAATACGAAGACCCGATTCAAGAAAAGAGTTCTGTTCTTTCAGGAAATCTTCTTTGTCTTTAATTAAAGGCTGGCCGGTTGGGTCTGTTGGTGGAGCGTCTACGAGTTCATCAAGAGGCATTGGAAGGTATCCATTCGCATCGAGATTGAAGATGACTTTATCTGCAGCTCGCTGGATTTCAGGCGAGGTTTCATAATTAGCTAATTGGTCATGGAGGTGGTTGAAGAGGGTCTCAGGGCGATCCTCCATGTTCGCAATTGTGTCGAAATAGCGATCGGATGTCTCCTCACTTCGACCTGCCGAAGGCCTTCGTCTGTCCTCGTCAGTATCCGGGTATTCGTTCGACCAATCGTAGGAGCGTTCAAAGTCGTCCTTGTTTGCATGTTCCTGGTCAACGAGGAGGGGTTGTTCAGAAGCAGCTGTTGGTGGTGACTCTGCTTGAGGCTCAACTGGGGAGTTGTTGTCGACCTCAGGCTCAACTAATTCAAGAGTCTCATTGTTTTGTATTTCCTGTTCGATCCGCTCTTCCAGAGCCAAGAGGGGAAGCTGAAGGATTTCCATGGACTGGATCATGCGGGGCGCAAGCACCTGCTTTTGCGCCATCCGCATCTCCTGACCAAAAGACATCCGCATCGACATTGAGACTACCGATTGTTAGAGACATTGAGGTGAACAACCGCATCAACGATTCACACTCTGCAATCATACCATTCTTGGTGTATTTCAGAACTAAGCAATTGACACCTAAATTGTCAGAACGGCTGTCGACTTGCGATTGCATCAGCCAACATGTCTCGATTTGCTTGCTCTAAAGAGGCTCCCACCGTCAGTCCGCGGGCGAGGCGGGTAATTGTTACCGGTAGTCCGGCGAGACGAGTCGCAATAGCGAGTGCCGTACCATCTCCCTCAACGTTTGGGGTGGTACCCATGATGACTTCACGAATCGCACCCTCTTTGAGTCTGGTCACAAGTGTATTGATAGATAATTTTTCTGGCCCAACTCCATCGAGTGGTGAGAGTCGTCCTTGTAAAACGTGGTACAGCCCGCGAAAGCTGCCCGCCTGCTCTATTGCAAGAAGGTCTCGGACCTGTTCGACGACACACAAGACGTTTTGGTCACGGCGTGGATCTTTGCAGATGTCGCATTCCTCGTTCTCTGAAAGGTTGAAGCACGTTTTGCACGGCCTCAGGTTTTCTTTTACAGCCCGAATGCTCTCTGCAAATTCAATTGCTTCTTCGTTCGGCATTTTAAGGACATGGTAGGCAAGCCGCTCAGCGCTCTTTTTTCCAATACTTGGGAGATTGGCAAAAGCATCAATCAATCGATTAATCGGTGACTTCGTTTTAGCCATTATGTTGCTCCGTTTTCTTCCGTATTGTTTTCTTCTGCTTCGACCATTCTTTGATCCGCGTTTGCTGGCTTTCGTGGTGGATCAACTTTTCGAATGGCTGCATCAAAGGTTGCGAGAGCATGACTCACAAGTGGGTTCTGAACCGCCTCTTTGAGAAGCCCGGCGGAAGAGATAACCGTTTTCTTGTGCGGGTTCTTTGAGGGGTGGTTGAGTATCCCGTCCTGAGATGGAGCAGTCCCGGCCGGAGTTGCCGCAGATTCTTGTTCCTGAAGAACTACCAAATATCGACAGGATTGCCCCGTAAGGTTTTCTAGTGCGTTTTGGAACTGTTTTGTGATCTCGTTGCGGTTCAGAAAAGCAGTTGCGGATCCTGCTGATGCCGGGAACTCAATCTTGAAATGATTTGCTTCCTGTGAAGCCGATACAGCCATGGCGGCGAAGTCACTGGCAAGCCCCCCAACTATTTCTCCGGCATTTTTCCAGATCACGAGTGGCTCAGTGCCTGGGGTTGGAGTGTTGTTTTTACCTTGTGTCTGAGGAGCGGGTGTTTTGGCTTTGACGCTTGAAAAAGTCGCTGGAGCGGAATGGTTCGTCTTGGCTGTCTGTTGGTTAGCTGCTGGCGTCAGCTTTTTTTTTTCGTGACGATGAGATGGAAGTTTTTCACCAGCCGGCTTTATGCCTGAAATTATTTCGCTGAGATTATCGAGGTCTTCGAGTGCAGCAAGACGAATTATTGCCATTTCTGCAAGAACGGTTGTGTGCGTGCTTAGCCGCATTCTTGCAAGCGAATGATCAATGATCTGAAGCATGGCGAGCATGGTTTCTGTTCCCGCTTGCTTGCCAAGTTCTGCAAAGTCGATGCCAAATGAATTGCTTCCAATAAACGTTTCTGGCCCACATCCTACGCTAGCAACTAAGCAATTACGGAGTGCGATGAGCAGTTGCTCAAGTACACCCCCTGCATCGGCTCCCTGTGCAAGGCAATCGTGGAGTGCAGAAATCGCTAGAGGAGAGTCTCGGTTGATAAGTGCTTGAGCAAGTTCACCAACTTGTTCATCTTTCCCCGTTCCAATGACAGCATGAACATCTTCAACCTCTATGTCCTTCTTGTCACCAGCTGCAATTCCAAAAAGTTGTTCAAGTAGCGACTGGCTGTCTCGCATACTGCCGGCTGCTCGACGAGCAATGAGCTCAAGTGCAGCTGGGGCGACTGTTAGGCCTTCGCTCTCAACGATTTGTCCAAGGCGTTGCGCAATGGCGGGTGTATCAACAGACTGAAAATCAAATCGCTGGCATCGAGACAAAATAGTAATGGGTAGTTTCTCTGGCTCTGTAGTGCAGAGTACAAATTTGACATGAGGTGGCGGCTCCTCAAGTGTTTTCAAGAGAGCATTGAACGCCTCTCTGGTAAGCATGTGAACTTCATCAATAATGTAGGTCTTGTAAATTCCGTTCGCTGGTCTCACAGCAACATTCTGTCGCAGTTGACGGATTTCATCGATCCCGCGATTACTTGCTGCATCAATCTCAATTACATCGACGTCTTGGCCTGCGGCAATCGTCTGGCAGCGTTCACAAAGATTGCAGGGTTCGCCGGATTCCCGATTTGTGCACTCAAGTGCCTTGGCGTATATGCGGGCCGCACTTGTTTTCCCCACGCCCCGGGCACCGGTGAAGAGATAGGCGTGGCCAATGCGGCCGGAATCAATTGCTCCGGCAAGTCCGCGAGCTACATGTTCTTGGCCGATTAAATCAGCAAAACGCTGTGGCCGGTACCGGCGTGCAACAACCTGATAGGCAGCCGGATCAGCCATGGCACTCACTGGTTTTGGGTAAAAAAGGAAAAATGCA
>CBDFMH010000001.1:0-64225 GCA_965249545.1 Pirellulales bacterium | reverse complement strand
AACACAAGCCGCGTGGGAAGCAGTTCAAAAAGAAGGGAAAGAATTGGCCACTCGCTTAGTACAGATTCGCGGCAGGGCACTACCCCTCTGGATTCATGATGCTGAAAAAGCTCGGATTGTGCGCCTTGAAGAAAAGCTTACAGACTTGCTTGGTGAAAACCGCGATATGATTCACTCACTTCGTGTGCAATCACTCTCGCCAGAGCAACAGGATGCCTTGCAGACAGCCCCTGAAAACAGGACTGACGAGCAAGCTGACCTGGCATCTCATGCGAAGAATGCTACTTCAGTTTCATGGGAAACGGCGGCTAGTACTCTTGCTGAATCCCAACGTGAGAAAGCAGAAAACTTGTGCGCCCTTCTTCGTGATGCCAAAGAGAACTATCGAGGCATTAGCTCATGTCGTGACGTGCTTAACTACGACTATTGGATGGCGGTCTCAACAATCGGATCCACACCAGATGGTATGAAAGCACGTGAATCACTGCAACGAGCGGGTCGAGCTGCGCAAGCTGGTGATCTTGAGGCGGCACAATCTGCGTACGAGGAAGGACTCACTGCGTTGCAGGCAAGCATCATGGAAAACCCTACTCTCAGCAAAAAGCCTGGAGTGATTGAAGAAATCAGTAATCAGATTGGTGATTATAAAAAAGTTGTTGAGGAACAAGGAAAAGAATTTGATACCACATTCAGTTTAGAGAATGTGCTTCGATCAAACTCTTAGACCAAGAAACAACTGGTAGCGGCACGGGCCGGCGGTCAACGTATGACCTGTCCGGCCCGTGTTGTTTCTCTTTTGTGCAGAAGATCCGCTGGTTTGATAATGCACTCTGTCACAAGCCACTGATTGCGTTTCTCCAGCGTCACAGTGGCGCTGACAATCGCGACGCCCTCCTCTCTCCCTACCATTCGACCAGAGACTCGAACAAGCAAATTGGCGACTGCCGTAGGAAATTTTTGGCCGTACAGAAGATCTACCTCGAGACGTGTTATGAGAACCCGCCTCGGCTTAATCTCTAAAACTGCCTTCTTAGCCTGCTCCTGAACCGGTCGTATTTCAGGAGCAATCGCAGCAAGGAGAGTCTCAAGATCTTTCTTCTCAACAGCCTTAGCAAGCTCGGGCAGCAAGAGCTCTACCTGCTCACGATCAGTCTGAATAAAAAAATCGATTGTGGCCACTCCGCAACCGGCTGCACATACCAGCAGTGCCACAATCACCCATTGGTACTGTCCACTTGATCGCCACATCCAGATAAAAACAGATGCAAGCAACAGGAGTGATGCGAGCAGTGGAAGAGTGTCCTCATAGGGCATGGAGTCACAGGCCTGTTACTGTTTTTTCGATGCCGGTTGTTTCGAGCTCGCATTGACCACGCTAATCACAACAAATCCAACTGCAAAAGCTACACCAATCCAGCCGACATTCGCCCATACGCTCAAGCCAGCACCAACACTCGCAGCGATAATCGCCGCGAGCATTACGGCGTTCACAACAATCCGCAACTTACCTTTGGGCATGGCATCGCCAAGCAAAGATGGGCTATTCATCATGAAAAAGAATGCGATGTATGCAATTGGCAAAAGTACCATGCCAAAATTACTTGTAGGCACCGCAAGCCAGAACCTTGCCTGATCATCTCCCCACAAGGCAAGAAATCCAAGGCCACCAACAATACCCGGCAATAGTGCTCCAAGTCGCTGAACAACTCGGTCACCATCACGCCCTGTCATCTCAGTCACACAGAATCCATTAATAACCATCAGTATCACTATCGTTGAAATAGCCATCCCAAGAACGCCAATACCAAAAACTTTTTGTGTAAGACCACCTTTCCCGAACAGGTTTTCTAAAGCAGTTGCAAGATCGAGGGAATCTCTCTTGATAAGCATATACGCGAGCTTCCGATCCGCTGACGGCAGAGCATCAATCTTTGCATTCATCTCTGAATGACTAAGAGGAGTGGAACGAGTCTTATAAAGGGAATCTGATTGAATCCTTTTTTCAAGGTTATCCCTGTACGAACCAGTGATATTAGCAGCAGGTTGATTGATAAATTTTTCATCAAATCGAGCATGAAACTGGCTCGCAGCAGCAATCACAACACAGCTCGTTGCGACAAGAAACGGGATAAAGAGGCCTGTTGATAGATCGAAAGCAGCAAGTCCCCTAAAAGCTCGATCCCAGCCTTTACGGAGCATTGAGTACGGCAAGAGAAACGTCATATTAATTCCAACTGCAGTAGCGGCAGCGGCTATCATCCGTTCACGTTGCGCGCGAAGAATTGTTGCAGTCCAAAACCCAGGATCACTTGAGTCATCAATGAAGCCATGCAGCCCAGTTACTGGACGCCAAAGAAGGCTGAAGTCTGGCACAAAACCCTTGGCAATACTTACCCAATCCAATTCACCTTTCCAGGACATTGCCACTACAACACCAAAAAAACTAAGCACCACAAGCCCGACCATTGCTTTGAGAGACAACTCAAAGATTTTAACTCCCCATCCTGGTGAGTCATAAAACCAGACCACCGCAGCAGCGAGTAAAAACAAACAAAGCACGCAAATGTTTTTCGCAGAATCACCAGCAAGATATTGTGGAAATAAATTCTGCTGGAGCGCTGCTGTACCCAGAGAAAACTGCGGCATTGCCCAGACCAGGTTTGCCATCATTGCAGCCAGAAGCCAGCCCCAACCGAGTACCGGACTTACATGCTCGTTCATCGCCTGAAACGGTCGCTTTCCAGTCGAGAGAGTCACGTATGCAATCGCAGAAAGCATTACGATCCCGAGTATCATCATGAGGGGCTGTAACCAGAGAAACTCATACCCACCAATGACTCCCAAATAAAGCGATCCAGCCAGAGATCCACCACCGAGCGTTATGGCTGACTGCAACCAACCTGGCCCCGATAGTCGTGTATACGTTGCAAGCGTACGCCCAACACCAGCAGCTTGAGCGGCTTCAAGTTGTGATCGCTCTGTCAACAGACGATCGTGCATCTTTTTTTCTGAACTCATCCAGGGATTCCTTGCTATTGCTCAAAACGGAATTGAAACTTTTTTGCAACATATGAGATGGCAGGTTCAATTCAATGAATAAACCAAGGACTACCACCCCTCGACAGTCAATAAAACACCACACAATGGAAAAATGTATTTTTCCATCAGCTCATTCCTCTAGAATTTTGACTAAATAACGTTGACTTCATAGAGCACTGTACGAAACAGGCACAAGAAGCCTATCCTGAAATACAATTGGCTTCCGTAGCCGCCGCAAGTTCAGTGCTACACGAACTAAAAGGGTTACCTGAAGGAAGAACATATGACTGAGAACATCTCCCCTCAAGAACTTCTAAATCGTTTTCAAAATAACAAGTCCATCAGGATCATTGACGTTCGCACACCTGGAGAATTTGGCACCCTTCATGTTCAGAGCGCAGAGAACATGCCACTTGATCGCCTTGACCCAGCATTGCTGGCTTTGAATCCTGGCACAGACGGATTCCTATACTTCATTTGCCAGTCCGGTGGTCGTAGTAAAAAAGCCTGTGATGCCATGTCTACTGCTGGTTTTAACAAAGTCGTGAATATTGAAGGAGGAACCGTCGCCTGTGAAACTGCGGGCCTTCCTGTTGTTCGAGGTCGAAAAGCAATATCTCTGGAAAGACAGGTCCGAATTTCAGCAGGATCACTCGTCTTCGCTGGTGTTCTCTTAGCAGCATTCAGCGGAATCTACGAGATCCGACTTGCCGGCTTATGTCTTGCCGGTTTTATTGGAGCAGGTCTTGTTTTTGCCGGCATCACCGACACATGCGGAATGGGGATGGTCATTGCAAAAATGCCATGGAATCAGCCACCGTCTTCTGGAAACACATGCAAAACAATAGGGCTTCTGATGGCGATTATCATTGGAACAGTTACGCATGTCCTTGCCGAAACCCACACGGAGGACACGCTTGCCAAGGTCAAGCACGACATAATGACTCAGAATGCTATTCTCATAGATGTTCGTGAGCCAAAGGAATGGTCACGTGGCCATCTGTCTCTTGCGAAGTCTCTTCCCCTCAGCGAACTTCGAACCACTGCCAAGAATAATTTACACGACCGGCTTCCCAGTAATAAGATCATCTACTGTCACTGCCTGTCCGGCGGCCGCTGCCTTGAGGCGGCGCGTATACTATCATCTCGTGGCTATGACGCACGTGCCTTGCAGCCCGGCTATCCTGATCTAATCGAGGCTGGATTCACACAAGCCACCAGAAGATAAGATTGCGATGCAGATGGCACCTAATCGAAACAGCGTCACTAATTATTGATGACCCTTCATAGCGACAATATCTCGTCTTAAAGATTTGGATGAATGGGCTTGGTCTTTTTACGACCTGATGTTTCAACCTCCGGAAAAGAAATATTACCGTCGTATGAAATGACCACAAACTTCATTTCCATTAATTGAAGGATTGCTTTTCTTTCTTCTATCGACTGAGCTTTTTGAAGAGCCACGGGAACTCTTGTTACCATCACGCCCCAATCTGGTGACGCCCCACCACCCTTAATCATGGTCGCATAAAAAAATCTCTTGTCGTCCTGTTTCCACCCAAATCTTTTCCCAACGGCGTCGTGTGCAACTTGAGGAATGCCTACTTTTCTTGCAATCTCAGAATAGAAGGAGTCCGGATCTTGATACTCCTCGTAAGGCTTCACTCCTTGAATATCCATTTTGTAAATACGCTCAAAGAACTCCACCGTGGTTGAATCCTGGTCGAGGCTATCTGCAAAAGTAACTGAAAGAAGAGTGCAACAGAACAAAGCTGTATATATTTTCGTCATAATAAATCTTCCTATCACAGCAATCTGTGGAGCCGACAACAAAGCGTACATTGAACGTACAGTTGACTGAAACATCGAGCATTCACAGCATTAAAAATGCTATCATCACCCGAACCGCCCTGTGTATTCCTACAGTGCTCTCTGGTTTCATATACTGAAAAAAATATTGAACAATGCCTCCTGGACAACCACATGCGAATCCAAGGACTATCTATATATTACGCGATTGGAATCCTTCTCACATTCATCGCATTGCCCGAAAAACTTTTACTGACCACAGCAAAAGCGGCCCCTCCTATCCTTCGGGTTGGCATGGAGCTTTCGTATCCACCATTTGAAATGACAGATACCGCAGGCCAGCCTGAAGGCATAAGCGTAGAACTAGCCAAATCACTTGGCGAATCACTCGGGCGGCCGATTCTCATTGAAAACATCGCGTTCGACGGCCTGATTCCAGCACTTCGAACTGGTACGATTGATTGCATTATTTCATCCATGACATCCACTCCAGAGCGGGCCAAGGCAATCGCCTTCTCGAACCCATACTTGAAAACTGGACTCACTCTTCTCGTTGGAAGAGATTCGCCGATCGTTTCACCTGACGACATCACAAAACCAGGTGTTCGTATTGCTGTCAAATTGGGAACATCTGCTCACAAATATGCGGCCCAACAACTCGAAAAAGCAGACGTATTTGTCTTAGATATGGAGTCGGCCGCTGTACTTGAAGTCATGCAAGGGAAAGTAGATGCTTTCATTTACGATTCACTCTCCGTTTACCGACATCACCGCCGCCATCCAAAGACAACACGAGCCATTCTTAGTCCATTCCGGCAGGAAACCTGGGCCATTGGGCTACGAAAACAGGACATCACACTCCTTCAGGCAATCAACAAATTCCTACAAGAATTTAAAGATACAGGTGGCTTCGAGAGACTTGGAGAACAGTTTTTGCCTGAGGAAAAAGCTTATTTTAAAGCCAATAACATTCCTTTTTATTTCTGAGTGCAAGCTCGTGGTCGGTTCTGTGTCCGCTATTGGGTAACAAAAGTAAATACAAGGATTCCAATAGTTCGAAAAAAGGGACTCCTTGCTGCCTTTTATTTCATCACAGGGACGGCAGAGAGGCCCACCACATAATTACGACTCTAAATTTCCAGCCGAAGGCTCTATGCTATAGACATGTCTCGATCTTTCGCTCACCTCATTGTTGCAGCGGCTGTCACCAGCCTGCTCGTTCTTGCCTGTTTTCAGGTGCCTGGTGATTGGAACTGGTCTGGCGTCTGGGAATATCGACAGAAATTTATTTCCGGTTGGCTTGTGACTCTCGGGCTGAGTCTTGCAGCCTTAGTACTCAGCGTTGCCATTGGGCTTATCGTCGCGCTATTCCTTGGTGCTCGAAATCCTCTTATCGAGGCAACTGGAAGAATCTATGTTGAAATCATTCGCGGAACACCACTTCTCGTTCAGTTACTTCTCGGTTTTTATGTCATAGCGAATGCCGTTGGTCTCGAAAATCGTTTCGTGGTAGGCACCTTGGTGCTTGCTGCTTTTAGCGGGGCGTACATGGCTGAGATTTTCCGAGGTGGACTCAATGCCATACCTAAGACACAGCGGGACTCAGCTCGTGCGATTGGGCTGACACAGTGGCAGTCCTTTCGACTTGTTATTTTACCTCAGGCCGTACGCCTTGTCCTCCCAGCTATAGCAGGTCAACTCGTGTCTCTTATCAAAGATTCTTCACTCCTCTCTGTTATTGCTATCTCCGAGTTCACACTTAATGCTCGTGAAGTGAACTCTTTTACGTACTCAACACTTGAGAGTTACGTACCTCTTGCGATTGGCTATCTAATGCTCACCTTACCACTATCGGCTACTTCCAGGTGGCTCGAAGCATCATTTAGTTACGAACGATAACCAGCACCCCAAGCAACACCATGCGGCTCATTGTAAAAGATCTCACTCAGACGTTTGGTACCACGCGAGTTCTCGACAAACTATCAATCGAGACCGAGATGGTGAACTCACTTGTCCTTGTCGGCCCGTCGGGTGGTGGTAAATCTACGCTCCTTCGAATCCTCGCAGGCCTCGACATACCAACCAGCGGGACAGTGGCATTCGATGAAACTATCCTGCAACGAGACGAAGCCAGTCTTCGCCTCTATCGGCGCACTGTTGGTACAGTTTTCCAATCCTACAACCTCTTCCCTCACCTATCTGCTCGTGAGAATTTAATTCTCCCTCTCGTGTCCGTCCACGGATTAAGTCGTGATGAAGCCATAGCGAGAGTAGAAGAGCCCTTGAGACGATTCCAGCTTCATGAGCATGCTGACAAACGGCCAGCAGAGCTTTCTGGTGGCCAAAACCAAAGGATAGCAATACTTCGTGCGATGGTTGTTAGACCAAAGCGGCTCTTCCTTGACGAGCCGACTTCCGCCCTCGACCCTGAGATGACTGCTGAAGTACTTGATATGATCGAGGGTCTTAAGGAGTCTGGAACTGATTTCATCCTTGTAACTCACGCGATGAACTTTGCTCGTCGAGTGGCTGACGAAATTGCCTTTATAGGCGACGGTACAGTCTTGTCACACGGCCCTGCTGAAACCGTATTCAAAAACTCCGAAAACTCTCGAGTCGCATCTTTTTTCGAGCAAGTATTACGATGAACACTCAGCAATCGAATGAAGAAAAAAAACACCTTGTGGACATTGAATCCCTTCCAACCGTTTCTTTTGGCAAGCAGATTTTACTTGGTGCCTTGGTAGCCGACAGTATCGCGATGCCCGTTCATTGGTACTACAACCAATCTGCAATTGAGAGAGACTTTGGGATACTTGACTCCTATCAATCTCCGAAAAAAACGCATCCGGACAGCATTCTCTGGCGATCCGAATATAAGCCACTCAATGCAAATGGTGATATCCTACGCGAGCAGTCGCAGTACTGGGGAAAACGTGGCGTTCACTACCACCAATTTCTGACAGCCGGTGAAAACACCGTCAACTCCCTTCTGGCGATTGAACTTTTTGAGCTGATTCAACGTTCGGGGCATTACGATTCCACTCGCTGGCTCGATCATTATGTCAATTTCATGCTTACTCCTCAGAAACACAATGACACCTATGTTGAAGAGTACCACAGACACTTTTTCACAAATTATGCCTCTGGTCGAAAGGCGATCAATTGTGGAGTCCGTGACATTCACATTGGTGGCCTTGTCGCCGTACCAGCACTGATCGCCGCGATTGGTCCGCGACATCCTGACATTCGTGAAATAGTGCAGAATCATGTCTCTCTTACCCACAAAGACAACGACGTTCTTACTGCAGCAGATGTTCTTGTTCGAATTCTAGCCAGCGTAAGCCTTGGAGCAGACTTACGAGAGGTCATTCTTGACGAGGCTTCTCAATGGGTTTCGAAAGCAAAGATCGCCCGTTGGGAAGATTATCCAGATCGAGTGGTTGTCGGCGGGATGCTCTCATCAGCTTGCTACATTCCTGATGCATTTCCTGCCGCACTTTTTCTTGCATACAGACATGCCGGCAAGCCCGCAAATGGAATCTGTTCAAATGCACAATGTGGTGGTGACTCGTGTCATCGTGGTAGTGTTGTTGGCTCGCTACTGGCGGCGACGTCACCTTTACCCCAAAGTCTCATTGATGGCCTTATCGCAACCCCACGTATTTCCAAGAACTAAATATCAACGAACTGAAAAGAAAAAATGAAAGAAACTGCTCCAGAAACACCTGGCTCTGCACTTTACGAAACCTCCGGACTTGTGTCCCAGTACTTAGGTTTTCATTACGGCCCACCCGTACTTGGAATCCCAAATTTCCCTGCTGCATGCATCGATTTTTTAATGAATTCTGTGAAACTTGAACACCGTAATCGCTGCCTTGATATTGGCTGTGCAGTGGGGAGGTCTTCATTTGAACTGGCAAAGCATTTTCAGCATGTTGACGCCCTTGATTACTCGTCTGGTTTCATCGAAGCAGCAAAGAGATTGCAGCAAAGCGGCATTATTCAGTACGGCATCCCAACTGAGGGCCGATTGTCGAATGATTGTCAAATATCGCTTGAGAGTCTGCTGGATAGTGACATTGCCAACCGAGTCACATTCCAAACCGGCGATGCATGCAATCTGGCTGATGAAATGCATAACTACGATCTTGTTTTCGCGGGAAACCTAATTGATCGTCTCTATCAGCCCCAGCTCTTTCTCAATTCAATAACGCAACGCATTCGTGTTGGTGGATGGCTAGTCATTACTTCACCCTACACTTGGCTGGAAGATTACACCCCTCCGAGTTATTGGTTAGGCGGCTACGTCGATAATTCCGGAATCCCTATTGATACATTCACTGGATTATCAAGAGCATTGCATCCACACTTCACACTTGGGTCCCGTGAGAACATTCCATTCGTCATTCGTGAAACTGGCCGCAAACACCAACACACGATAGCTGAACTCACAGCCTGGCGCCGCGTCGAATAGTTCCATCGAAAAAGCAACGTGGACTCTGAATTCTTTTGCACTAAATTCTTTCCTAACAACTACCAAGCACCTTCATCAACCAAGAGCATGCAAGATTCACGCCCCCCTACTGCAGATCAGGCCATCCCACCTGTGCCAAAGAGTGCGTCAGAAAATTTTGCCATGCCACCTCTCCCGCGATCACTTCAAGAGCAGGCAGTCGGTGCAATCTTTTCAATTGAGACAGACAATCAAACACTGCCAGCCCAACCGAACATCGTCATAAAAACAATTAAACCCACTAAAAAACAATCTGATTCAAAACTTCTTTTACTTATTCTTCTGGCACTGTCACTTATTGCGTGTGTACTAGGATCAATTGTCTTTCTGTCTTGAGCAAATACTGAATGACATCAAGCGTATTCAAAAAACTGATTCGAGCACATCCTGTAACTCGCTTGGTGAAAGCTGTACTGGATTCCCTTTCATGCTGTTGCCGCCTGAATGTTCGGCAAGCCAGGAAATCCGTTCCCTTTTTAGGCCAAATTCTGAGAGGCGAGTTGGCGTCCCCGCTATTCGGCACAAATCCTTAATACGTTCAATGAATCGTCGAGCGCTCTCTTGGGCAGGCAGCATCTTGCCATCCAGCTCTTGATCAAGCCTCGCAAGGTCACACTCTGCACTCTTTTGATTGACACGAAGCGCGACTGGCAACAATGCCGCACATGCCAAGCCATGGGGAGCACCACACTCGACTCCGAGCGCGGCTGCTACACCATGAGCCAGACCTAAGCCAGAATTTCCGAGCGAAACCCCAGAAATAAAAGCTGCGTGTGACATTGCAGATTGTGCGGTGTCATCAAATGGATTTTCAAGGAGACGAGGCAAAGCACTCATTGCCTGTGGAAAGGCATCGAGCACCAATGCTCTTGGAACAGCCCAACGAAAACGGCAAATGAATGATTCGATCAACTGCGTAAGGCAATCAATTCCTGACGCAGCGATAACGTCACGACTACACGATCCAATCAGTTTTGGATCAAGAATCACCGCTCGCGGAACCATCAGTGGGCTCCGTAGACTTTTTTTAAACCTCCGCTTTGGACAAGAAAGAACCGCGTTGCGCGTTGCCTCTGCACCAGTGCCTGCCGTTGTCGGTACCGCTAAAAAAGGCAGTGGAGGATTGACAATTGGAACACCGCGACCTACGCCCTCTAACCGATCGACAATCATCTCCTCGGCTATTTCTTCCGAGTCTGGTTTTATGTTTGTCGCTAGAACTGATAATGCTTTACCAAAATCAATAGTCGCGCCACCACCGACCGCGACCACAACTACATTCTTTTGGTCAACTGGCATATTGCATATTGCATTCGCAACCTGCTGCACTGTTGGCTCACCACATGAATGAGCTATTTCATCAAAACTCAATCCGTTTTGCCGAAACCCATCTAACAAACTCTCTCTGCCACCACATGTAGAAAAACTACGCTTTCCAACAACAAGCCAGATCCGCTTACCTAGAGCGGTTGCGACGTGGCCTACCTCCGCGATCCGGCCATGACCAAAACGTACAACTGGCGGAACAGTGAGATCATATGAACCACGACCACTCTCAGAACTCGGACGCAGTGATTCCATCACAAAATCCTTCATGAATAGTAGCGTTGTTTAAGAATTGATAGTGCTTGACCGTCCGACATGGCATACTCTAACTGAGAAATGTTTCTCCCGGCAGTCTTGAAATCCTTACCCAGCGATGCTCTTTAAAAGCCTGATGTCACTCAACTCACTCCCTGACGAAATCACCATAATACCCGTGGAAAGACCAATCCAAGGCCGTGTCCGCGCGCCTGGATCAAAGAGTATCACGAATCGAGCCGTAATCTGTGCTGCCTTAGCTCATGGAATAAGTCAGATAACCGGTGCGCTCGACAGTGATGATACCCGAATCATGATTGATGGCCTGAAAAGCCTTGGCTTCAATGTCGACGCAGATTGGAACAAACAGACATTATCCATTCATGGATCAGGAGGCTTGATTCCGAATTCTCAGGCTTCCATCGATTGTCAAGCAAGCGGAACAACAATGCGATTTCTTACCGCTTTGGTAAGCATTGGACATGGGCAATATGTTCTCGATGGAACCGCTCGTATGCGACAGCGGCCAATCGGTGATCTTTTGAATGCCCTCCGAACGCTTGGTGTCGAGGCAGAGGCAGGAAGTACGGCAGAGTGCCCTCCTGTTACGATTCGTAGCGATGGAGTGACAAATGCTGAAGCACGCATCCAGAGCACAACGAGCAGCCAATTCGCGAGTGGCCTCGCGCTAGTTGCACCATGCATGCCAGAAGGCCTCTCCCTCGAGCTTACGGGAACACTTGTCTCCACTCCGTATCTTGAGATGACTCGCACAATCATTGAGTCCTTTGGAGGAAAATGTGATCTTCGTAATGAGCGGCAGTGGGATATTCCACCTACTGGTTACGTGTCACAAAATTATGAAATTGAACCCGACGCATCTGCAGCCAGCTATTTTGCCGCCGCTGCTGCACTTACGCGTGGGGCAGTCACTCTCGAGGGACTTGGTCGAGATAGCATGCAAGGTGATATCGAATTTTGCACTGCACTCGAACAAATGGGCTGCACTGTCACGTGGTCAAGCAGTAGTTCATCATGTCCATCCATTACAATTCAAGGCAATGATTTGAAAGGCATTGATATCGACATGAATGCAATCAGCGATACTGTCATGACACTCGCTGCCGTCGCTCTTTTTGCCGAAGGACCAACCGTTATTCGAAATGTTGCTCACATACGAGACAAAGAGACTGATCGTATTAGCGACCTCACACGCGAACTACAGCGCCTTGGGGCCACTGTTGATGAACAGCCTGATGGCCTGACAATACATCCGGCCCCCCTTCGTCCGGCCAGGATACAAACTTATGATGATCACCGTATGGCCATGAGCCTGTCACTTGTTGGCCTTCGCTCGAAGGGAGTATGCATTACCAACCCCGCATGTGTTAAAAAAACTTTTCCAAATTACTGGGTTACATTAGAAGATTTGGTCCAGGCAAGTAGATAGTAAATGCCTGAGAACCCACCATCAGCATGGTTCGTCAGACTATTTCCTGGGCAACATCTTCTTCCTGAGACTGCTCATCATTCATTGAGTTCACAATCGCTTCTGAAGCCCGTTCCAGCAGCATTTCAATCCGATCTTTCTGAATCTGCGATACCGCCCGGAATGCCCCTTCATCGTCCTCGAGAGTCTCATCAGTTGCTCGAAACCCTCCGCCACAATGCTGGCAGTAAACACGCTGGCCAAGTAAACGGACGCCTATTCTCAACATCCTGCCACATACAGGACACCCTTGATGGTAGTAGACAGAATCGCTCATCGCTCAACCTCCTGGGTTCTTTCCAGTTGACCGAACATCGCTATCCTTATCGGGAGAGGGATTCTTAACGCAGCCCGATGACCGAATGATTCTTCACGGAAAACATTCGACCAGCACTCAAAAACCATGTGCCGCGAAAATTTTTGGAAACCCACCCCGCCTGACTCGACGTATTATAAAAATTGTGCCGAGATTTTAGCAACTCCAATACTTACCTCGGGCATTATTTAACTTTTTCCGCTAAAAACTGCCTCAAATCTCCTCCAACACGTTCCTGGTAACAAACATAAATTATCACAGAGATTGTTCAGAGAACGCGTCTCTCACGTTAATGACATCGGGCACAGCTTGTTCTTTGTGACCATAGCTGAGTAATCATGCAACGACTATTTCTATTGTTCACTTAAAAAAAGAGAGCCAGAATTCACTTTTATGTATCGCCCAATCGTCACAGCACTCATTTTGGTCTTTGCAGCTATTGCAAACAGCTGGTTGTTTATCAGTAGAGTTTTACCGACCATCCTGTCTGACACCCCACCGGGCTATCAGTCGATTTACACTCCTACCAAGGACACCTCAACGGTAGGTTGGACGATCATGCTTAACAACAGCCCGGTCGGATCCGCATTGAGCATTGTTGAGCCAAGCCCTTCCGGCACCGTAACCGTCTGGTCGAACCTTCAACTTGACAAACTCCCCTTGAACGACTTGTTACCGCCTTGGGCAAATTCATTGCTCGGAGCGAACGTGGAGACTCTACATCCATCAATAGAACTTGATGCTTTGGGTTGCATGACGATCAATAGCCGTGGAGAACTACAAGATTTTCAATCAATCGTCAAAGTCCCAGGAGTTGGGCAGACTGTTCACTTGCATGGCAACATCACTCCTGGCAACAAAGTCACGGTGTCGCTTCATTCCGGCCAATTGCAATACGAAACAAGTCGTCAATTGCCAAATAATTTATCGATCCGAGACGAACTTTCGCCTCAGGCGACTATGGCAGGGGTTTCCCAAGGGCAACGCTGGACTGTTCCTATTTACAGCCCGCTTCGACCAAGCCACAAGCCAATAGAAATCTTATATGCGAGCGTTGCTGGTCATGAAGTCCTGTACTTTGACAATCAACTTGTAAATACCGACATCGTCAACTACAGAACAACACCCAATGACCACCAACCGCCACGAAGCAGAATGTGGATTGGTCCTCGTGGCAGGGTGCTACAACACGAGTCGACGATACTTGGCTCAAAACTACTTTTCCAGCGACGTACAGACACGGTCTCTGCATCACTTACAAGCAGGCTGGATCATGTAAAGAGTCTCTTTGAGAAGCATGAAAATAGCGGTGTAAACTCATACCAGACAAACCGATGACCATGCGTTCTCTGCACATCACAACGCACTATTAGTACTATCAATATGATTCAATTTGAACATGCTACTCGAACGTATGGCAGCAAGGTTGCTGTATCAGACCTCAGTCTGACAATACCCTCCGGTGAATTATTTGCTCTCCTTGGTCCGAATGGCGCAGGTAAGACGACAACGATCAAAATGCTCGTTGGCTTGCTTCGTCCTTCTGGTGGAGTTATTCGCGTTTGCGGTCATGACCTGCTAACGGAAACTCGCTCAGCTCATCTTCATTTGGGCTACGTACCTGACGAGCCTTACCTGTACGACAAGCTTACGGGTCATGAATTCCTACGATTCATTGCTGACATGTATCGCATACCAAGAGAGCTTTCACAGGAATATATCAAGAGAGAAATCAATAGGTTTGAGCTCCATGAATTTGCTAACGAACTTGCCGAAAACTATTCTCTGGGCATGAGACAGCGGCTTGTATTTGCGGCTGCATTCCTACACGACCCTGACGTACTTGTTCTTGATGAACCGATGGTTGGTCTTGATCCACGAAGCGTTCGTATTGTCAAAGACTTGCTGAAGAAGAAAACTGCGGATGGCATGACCGTATTCATGTCAACTCACACACTCGCGATGGCTGAGGAAATGGCTGATCGCATGGGCATCATGGTGCAAGGAGATCTCAAATTTCTTGGGACTGTTCCAGAACTCCGAGAACAGGTAGACGTGAAAACAAGAAGTCTTGAAGATCTGTATCTTGAAATCACATCAAGCTCAACAGGCCGTCAGGAGGCGTCGTCTGATGACACATAAAAAAAGAAATAAACGGTAAAGATGCAGAATCAATTGCTTGATATTCCTCAGGAAAATCAGCTCTCGAGGAAGCTTCGAAGGACAATCGCGTGGAACGTTGTCACTTCAATCGTCCGCCAGTCGCGTTTCCGTTTCGGGCTTGTCCTCGTACTCAGTCTAATTTTCTGGGCTGCCGTGTTCTGCCTGTTCTACGATGCATTCAACTTCATTGACTCTATGCATGCCGAAGTCATATCGTTGCTGTTTAATACGTTTTTTTCTGCCTTGATGGTAATGATGGCCTTTTCAACTGGCATCTTAATGTACGGTGGTCTGTACCGTTCCGGAGAGTCGTCCTTTCTCTTGACATGCCCTCTGCGCGCTGAAGCGATCCATGCCCACAAATTCACAGAAGCACTCTGGTTCTCGAGTTGGGGATTCATTCTTCTCGGGAGTCCGATGCTCATTGCATATGGCATCGTGCGGGACGCCCCGTGGAGCTTTTTCATTATGCTCATACCGTTCATCGTTACATTTGTCATCATTCCAGCATCTATCGGCAGCATACTGTGCATGCTCGTAGTTGCTGGGCTACCTCGACTACGACTCCATGCCTTATCCATATCGCTTGCTATTGCCGCGACAGGAATCCTTTGGGTTTCATGGGCAACTTTCGGGGCCGTTCAGAGCCAATTGCTCACAGCCGCATGGTTTGAGGAAACGCTGTCTCGTCTTGCCATGACAGAGCAGGTTTTCCTGCCAAGCTGGTGGCTTTCTTCCGGCCTACTCGATGCGGCACTCCGCGGGGAATCACGTGACCTGACTCGTCAAAGCACTCTTGAGGCATTGAAGTTCCTTGGGTTAATTCTCGCCAATGCGCTTCTTCTAAGCCTTGTAGCCAGTTGGGTTGCACGGTGGACCTACCGCAAGGGGTACAGCAACCTCCAAGCAGAAGTACCAATCAGAAGGCACAGACGGCTCTTCTGGCTCGATGAACTACTCGCACGTGCAGGATCGCGGGTTGGAAATCCTATCCGTTTGCTTCTTGTCAAAGATCTCCAAATTTTTCGCCGGGATATCACTCAATGGTCTCAATTCGTTATCTTTTTTGGTCTCTTAGGTCTTTATTTTTACAACCTTCGCTCATTTAATTATACGCACGTCTACGCGTCTCTCATCGGACACCTCAACTTAGCTGTCGTCGGTCTGATTCTTTCGACTTTCACTACACGCTTTGTCTTTCCATCAATAAGCCTTGAAGGTCGTCGCTTTTGGATTCTCGGTCTTCTTCCTATACATAGGGATCAAATTGTATGGTCAAAGTTCCTCTTCTCATTTGTAGGCGGTCTCGTACCATGCCTCGGATTAATTCTTTTGAGTGACTGCATGCTTGGGTTGCCTTGGGGCACAGTATTTGTCCACCTGACCTGCTGCCTTGCTCTCTGCGGCGGCCTCTCTGGTATCGCTGTTGGAATGGGGGCGAGCATGCCAAATTTCCGTGAATCGTCCCCTGCCAAAATTGCTGCTGGATTTGGGGGAACTTTAAGCCTCGTTCTCAGTGCAATGTTCATTATTCTTATCGTGATTACCGTTGGTTTTACGAACCATTTCAATCTCTTCCAGCAAACTGTTGGGCAACTCTCTGGTACTACAACCAGTTGGCTCCCCGGGATTTCTGGTGGACAAGTTGTCAGCATTCTCATTGTTATTCCGGGTGGTCTGCTAGCCACTTTCTTGCCGTTAGTACTTGGAATCCGTGCATTCAGGCAACTGGAACCCTAAGCATTCCCTCCAGAAGCATTGCGGACATCCTGGTCCGTCCTTTTCCCTGAGATCTTCGTTTCTAAGCTCATTCACCCTCGTTTCTGGCCTCACTCGCTGATTCGTCTATTGTTTATTGGTCAGATATTGTTTAGACCCGCTAAAAACTTGCATTTCCATCCTTAGCAAACATGATTCGTCCACGACAAACATTGAAGACACCGCAAAGTAGCCGGAACCTTCTTAAGCAACATGGTGAACGCATTGGTGCGGTTCAATACCTGAATACCAGACCGCTGATCTATGGGCTGGGTGATTCGCTGGACTTTGATCTGCCGAGCAGACTGGCAGATCGCTTGGCAATTGATGAACTGGATGTTGCCCTCATTCCTTCGATTGAACTGTTCCAACGCCTCGATACACCTCAATCGAACGCATCCATAAATGAAAATAACTGGTCGTCCCAGAGTGAGGGTCGATACCACGTAGTTTCAAACGCGTGCATAGCTTGCCTTGGACCAGTCATGAGTGTTCGACTCTTCTTTCGCACTCGTCCAGAAAAAACTTCTCGAATCGCTATCGATGAGGGCTCAAGAACAAGCGTGGCACTCTGCCGAATTTTATTAGCTAAGCGATTTGGTATCTTCCCAGAACTTGAAATGCTGCCAATTGGGGAAAGCATCGAATCGACGAGTGCCGACGCGGTACTTCTGATCGGTGATCGTGCGATTGGCCCGACGAGTGGAGGTTTCCAGACTGTTTGGGATCTTGGTGACGAATGGCATCAGTGGACCGGGCTTCCTTTTGTTTTTGCTGTCTGGGCAGCACGCCCCTCAGTTGACTTCGAGCGTCTAGGTAGACGACTTGATGCAGCCCGCGACGCGGGGCTCGCTAATTTAGCAACCATAGCAGCCATCGAAGCTGCTCCTCACGGACTTTCAGTACCACAATGCCTGGACTACTTAAGCGATAATCTCCACTACAATCTCGGGTACGATGAACGACAGGGCTTGCAACTCTTCCACGAATACGCCATGGAACTTGGTCTCGCTCCATCCAACGGTAATTTCGATGCTGCATTCCAATATTCAAAACACTTTCCAACCGGTGCCCAGTGATTGAAAAAGAAATTCAGAAGATCCTCGACTCTGTTACCGAAGGGCACCGCTTAAAACGCGCTGATGCAATTCAACTACTTGAGTCAGACTCTTTGGCTTCAATTGGCAAAGCAGCCAATGCTGTGACGACAAAACTTCACCCGGAGCAGTACAGAACGTACAACATTGATCGAAACATTAATTACACAAACATCTGCTCGGCTGTTTGTGATTTCTGTGCTTTCTACCGCGGCCCTAAAGACCCCGAAGGATATGTACTCGACCGAAAAATCCTTCTCAAGAAAATTGAAGAGACTGTTGCGATTGGAGGAGATCAAATCCTTCTTCAAGGAGGAATGCACCCCACACTGCCGCTCGAATGGTACGAAGATCTCCTTCGAGATATTAAGCTGCAGTACCCTGAAGTAAATGTCCATGGATTCTCTCCTCCCGAAATTTTCCATCTCACAAAGGTAACCAAGCTTCCACTGCTAGAAATCCTTGAACGACTAGCGGCTGCCGGACTTGGATCACTTCCCGGTGGGGGTGGCGAAATTCTCGTGGACCGTGTTCGAGCAGCCATGACTCGCGGGAAAGTGATGACGGACGACTGGCTGGATGTCCATCGAAAATGGCATAGTCTTGGTGGACGAAGTACCGCTACAATGATGTTTGGGCACATTGAAACACTTGCGGAGAGAATAGAGCATCTCGACCGTTTACGAGAGCTACAGGATGAGACCGGTGGGTTTACTGCTTTTATTTGCTGGTCATTTCAACCAGACAATACCGAGATGTCCCACATCCCCCCTTCCGGTGCTTTTGAATACTTGAAAACCCAAGCTGTTGCCCGGCTCTATTTGGACAACATTCCCAATATCCAATCGAGTTGGGTCACCCAAGGCAGGGACATTGGCCAGCTTGCACTTCTGTTTGGTGCGAATGACATGGGAAGCCTGATGTTAGAAGAAAACGTAGTGAGCGCCGCTGGAACTGTGCACCACCTCACTCTCGAGCAGATGCGTTCTGCAATCTCCGAACTTGGCTGGGAGCCGAGACGCCGTAACGTGTTCTACGAGCTTGTAGATGAGAAATCCGACCTAGTGTTGAAACCACACCCTAGATCACCTGTGAACATTGACCTGCCTCTCTTGACCTCGGCAACGTAACACAAGAGCAACTCGTATGCTGAATCCGGGGCAAAAGCATCGGTCGTTTATAATTCGATCGAGATGGCTATTTCCAGTTACACGTCGACCTCTTGAAAATGCCTGGCTTCGTGTTGAAAGAGGCGTTGTAACAGGCTTCGGAGTGTGGCCGCCACGTACTGCCAAAAGCATTCACGTAATCGATAAAGGCAATGCCATCATTGCACCTGGTTTTGTTAATGCTCATACGCACCTTGAGTTCTCTTCGTGCCAAAAGCCGTTTGATACAAAAGGCGGGCTTCACGAATGGATCCATGAAGTCGTTTCATGGAAACGCAAGCAAAGCCGGCCCTCAACGGCTGCTCATGAAAAAATTACTGCTGCCATCGCGTCTGGTACTCACGAGTCTGCTGCATGCGGAGTGGTTGCTCTTGGTGAGATTGCGACCAGCGACATTGCTTACAATGAAATATCCGGCCGGCTCCGTCTTCGCATTTTCCATGAGGTCCTCGGCCTGGACCGGTCGACCATCAAATCACTCCCATCACGGGTTGTTTCTAGCTTCCGTGACTCTCAAAAAATATCTCGTGGTGGTGTTGCTGTCGGGCTCTCGCCTCATGCTCCTTATTCTACACAGTGGCATATTGGTCAAGCAGCAGTTGCCGCAGCACAAAACAATCGAGCCACCTGTCAAAGAAGCCGTAGCACCACCTGCGTAACCCCTCTGGCTATGCATTTAGCCGAGTCGAGGTTTGAGGAAGAGTTCCTCCACAATCAAACAGGTCCTTTCCGAAAGCTTTTCAACGACCTCGGCATTTGGCCTGAACACGCCCCCAAGTTGGCCACAACCGCTGACTGGGTTTCTTTATTAGCAAAGAGTGGTCGTGGCCTGATCATTCATGGAACGCATCTGGTCGACAACCAACAGGCAATGGCCCGACTCAAGCGCCATCGCCACACTCTTGCTCTGGTTGTTTGCCCACGTACCACACAAGCCTTATCTGGTAATCTTCCACCTCTTACAGAATTCAAAAAGTCTGGAGTCCGAGTTTGCCTTGGGACCGATGGGCGAGGCTCCAATCCTGATCTTTCAATTCGTGCAGAGGCTGCCTGCCTCATCGATGCTGGTCTGGTTACACCACAGGAAGCTCTGCTCATGATTACTTCCAACGGAGCATGGGCCCTTGGTTTCGAGCACAGAACAGGAAGCATTGCCACTGGACGCCCTGCTGACTTCGTGATTCTCAAACCATCCATGCCACCCAAAAATTCAGACAGAGCAGCCGCCGCAATATTTGACGCAACAACAGAAGTGGTCTCTACGTTCCGGGGCGGTCGACCCTTAGCCGGAAACTTTGCCTGAATAACAGCTACAGCCTGCAATTTGAGATATCAGTTTCGATAATGGCAGAAGCACCGATTGATTCAAGACGCTCCATAATTTTATGGGTTTCATTTCGCCGCACCATCGCCCGAACGGAGCACCAGCTATTCTCTTCCAGCGCACTCACGGTTGGTGAATTAAACCCCGGAGTAATGTCTTCTGCCTCAGCCAGCCGATCACGTGGAACGTTATATTCGAGCAACGTCCATGTTCGGGCTATCACAACTCCCTGTAGACGGCGGACAATACGATCAGCCATATCGGCATCAACAACACTTTTATTTTGAACAAGTACAGTCTCGTAACAGCCAATTTCTTCAAGCACTCGAAGGCGGTTTGCTGCGAGGGTACTCCCCGTCTCTACAAGATCAACAACTGCATCAGCAACTCCCAAAGACACCATAATTTCAACACTACCTGAGAGCTCAACTAAATGAACCTCGACACCATGCTGCGCTAACCAATCCTGAGTTATCTTTGGGAAACTCGTAGCAACTCTTCGTCCTTGCAGATTTTCTGGTGACGTGATCTCTGCATCATCCGGCACACAAAGGGCCAGCCTACAGCCGCCTACTCCAAGCGAAAGCCTTTCAATAAGATCGACTCGTCCCTCAGCAACAAGATCGGCACCAGTGATGCCGAGATCAATCGCTCCCTCAGCTGTCAGAATTGGAATATCATCGGTTCGCAGGAAGACGATCTCGACTGGTACATCACGGCATCGTGCAAACAATGAACGAGAAATACGTCGAAACGAAAGCCCTGCGTCATGAAGCAAATCAGAGACTACTTCTGACAACCGCCCCTTACTTGGAATGCCAATACGCAGCATCCGTTCCACTGATCCTGATCTCGATTTCTTCATTGTCTCTCTACTTGCGTTGACCTCGATTAAAAATCCGTAACCTTCCAATGACTATTTTCTTGATGCTTTCTCTTCCAACCCCGACACGCCAAAACGCCCAGCAAGTGTGGTTTCCACTTGAGCGAGTGTTAAATCACGATGAGCCAGCAGCACAATAACGTGATAAAGCAGATCAGCCGCCTCTGAAACGACTCTTTCGTCAGACTCATTCGCCGCTGCCTCGACCAACTCCTCGGCTTCTTCTGTAACCTTAGAACCTATTTTTGCCACGCCTCCAGCAAAAAGCTTACTCGTATACGATCGGTCGACGTCCGACGTTTTTCGACTCGAGATAATGTGCTCAAGGTGCCCGAGTACTGTTCCAACAGATTGTTCTGATGTCTGCTTCAGGCTGTCTGATTCCATCGCTCCTGCTTCTCCAAAAGAGACTTTTACCGCATACTGACGTTCTTAACTGTACCATGCGACAAAGACTTACGACACCAAAGATCCAATGCCATCTTCAAAGTCTGAATTAGCAAGTGATTGCATAATCCTCACAGGCCCAACCGCATCGGGTAAGACTGCATTAGGTATTCGTATTGCTCAGCGACTCAATGCTGACATTCTCAGTGCTGATTCAGTCGCTGTTTATAAAGGGCTCGATATTGGTGCAGCCAAACCAACTCTGAAAGAGCAAGCCCAGGCGACTCACCATCTCCTTGATCTTGTAGATCCGGCATCTCTCTTCACAGCCTCAGATTGGCTTCGTACGGCAACTCACACCATCAAGGACTGTCGTGCCCGTGGTCGACGTATTCTCTTTGTTGGTGGCACTCCACTGTACCTGAGATGTCTCCGGGACGGGCTCGACGACTCTCCGGCAATAGACCTCGAGTTACGAAACAGCCTGACTTACCAGATAAAACAGAGCGGACCCGAGGCTTTTCACAAGAAGCTTGGCCTGCTCCGTCCAGACGTAGCCGCTACCATTCACCCCAACGACACAAAACGCATCATTCGAGCTCTCGAAATTATTCAGGTATCTGGTGTAGATCACAAGCGGTCATGGAACTCAGCAGGCAATCCTGAAAAGCGACTTTTTCCATGCCCCATACTCGTCATCGATCATCCGCGAAAAGTACTCAACAGCCAAATCAACGAGCGAGTTGAAACGATGTTTGAGTCTGGCATTCTCGAAGAAACTGAAGCTGCTGAACAACAATATGGAATTGGTAAAACAGCAGCACAAGCTGCCGGATACAAAGAATCTCTTGCATTTATCCGTGGGGAAATTACGAAACAACAGGCTATCACGAAGACGAAACAACGAACTCGCCAACTTGCCAAACGCCAGCGAACCTGGTTTCGAAGTTTTTCTGATGCGGTCTGGTTATCTGGTTGATAAGAACGGGTAGTGACAAGCCTTGCTCTCGTTGCGCAAATTCTGTGCCAGACGACACCGTGTGCTAGCAAATAAAGTGCTAGCACAGCATCTTGTGGTTGGATCTATTCCTGACCACAAAATCAAAAAGATGCTTGTCTTGTTTTTTTTGAGCGATATCTTCACACCCGCAATGTTTGAAATTGTCGCTCAAGGATGAGTGGCGCAAACACGCAACAGTGTTGCTCGAAGAAGGAACTTTCATGGCAGCCAAACCGGTAATCGGAATTAATATGGACTTTCGCTCCAGTTGCAAGGAGCATGCTTCGCTTTCATTCATAGCGGCGGGCTATTACGAGAACATCATTCAATCCGGAGGCATACCTCTTGTTTTGCCTCCTCTTGACGAAGAAGACGACCTCGTAAGATTGCTCGACACGCTTGACGGAGTTGTCCTTATTGGTGGTGCAGATCTTGACCCACAACGAGACGGCTACATGCCACATCCCGCAGTTCGTCCAATGGATCAAAGACGTGAAGACTTTGACCGCATGTTGGCCAAGCACGTCTGTGCCAGGCATTTACCCGTACTTGCCATTGGCTGCGGCATGCAGCTTCTTAATGTCACCGAAGGTGGCACCCTGTATCTGCATCTTCCTGAAGACATGCCCCAAGCGATCCCTCACAAAGACCCACTCGACACCGCTCACCGTCATGGACTTCTCGTAGAATCGGATTCTGCAATGGAGCGTGTGTATGGAGATGGTGAAATACGCGTTAACAGCATGCACCATATGGCTATTGATGATCTTGCGTCAGGATTCCGTATAACGGCGAGATCTCCTGATGGAGTCATCGAGGCTATTGAGAGTGAAGTTGAGGGATGGCTTGCGATTGGCACCCAGTTTCACCCAGAGGCAGACTCGGCATCTGCTCTTGATGCAAAGATTTTTGAAGAGTTTGTTGTTGGAATTACCGGAGAAGTACCGGCGATGCGGCTCGTGGCATAATCCGAGCGGACGTTTCCAATACCAACTTCATAGATAAATTCGAGCGGCCCGCCGACAGACTTCTAGTCGGCGGGCCTTTCCTATTGATCAATTCACCCTTGCCTTATGCTCCCAGTGCCCCTTTCAGGTGGCACTGTCGCTTCAGGCGGAACAACCTGACCCAAAACCATTCCTATTGGACAGCACGGCTAGTCATTCAGCGGTACGATTGATTGAGCCCCCTGATTGATCGCTACATCATGTAGCAGTCGGCATCATTGTGGCTCGTTTGGGAACCGCTGCACCTTCTTACTCACATCCCCTTCTCTACTTGAACAAATGCTGACTGATTACGACCTACACCTCCTAGGCGAAGGCAGACACTGGAAAAGCTATGACAAGCTTGGTGCGCAACTGTGTACCCGTAATGGACAACAGGGAGTCCATTTTGCTCTCTGGGCGCCAAATGCTGAGGTAGTTAGTGTCGTTGGTGATTTCAACGACTGGGCTGGCCACAACCACAAGATGAGTAAGTTGGTACCGTCTGGCTTCTGGCAACTCTTCGTTCCTGGTGTTAGGCCTCATACTGCCTACAAGTTCCGTGTTCAAACAGCTGAAGGAACTATTGATCGCGCCGATCCTTACGGGTACTCAGCTGAGGTGCCACCGCAGAACGCTTCTGTTATCACGGATTTAAGTGATTACAGCTGGAGTGATTCACAATGGATGGAGCAAAGGCTGCGGCGAGATTGGTTCAGTGAGCCAATCTCTTTTTATGAAGTTCATCTTGGAAGCTGGAGGCGTCCAGGGGATGACCCGCATCGCTGGCTGACATACCGTGACCTTGAGCAAGAACTTATTCCTTACTGCCTCGAAATGGGATTTACCCATTTGGAATTTCTTCCACCGACAGAACATCCCCTCTCTGCAAGTTGGGGCTACCAAACGATTGGCTTATTTGCTGCAACAAGTCGCTTTGGTACACCTCAAGATTTCATGTCACTGATTGACGGTTGTCATCAAGCCGGCATTGGAGTCATTATCGATTGGGTGCCTGCGCACTTTCCAAAAGATGATCATGGGCTTCGCCGTTTGGATGGGACTGCTCTCTACGAACATGAAGACCCGCGTAGGGGCGAGCACCCAGACTGGGGAACCCTTATTTTCAACTATGGTCGCAACGAAGTAGCGAATTACCTCATCTCCTCAGCTCTATTCTGGCTGGACCATTACCATGTTGACGGACTGCGTGTTGATGCGGTCGCTTCAATGCTTTATCTCGATTACAGTCGTCGTGAAGGAGAGTGGTTACCAAACTGCTTTGGTGGCCGTGAAAACCTCGAAGCAATTGAATTCCTTAAGGAATTAAATGTCCAGGTTCATCATCACTTCCCTGGCACGCTGACCATCGCCGAGGAATCCACGGCCTGGCCTGGTGTTTCGCGACCAACTCATACTGGTGGACTTGGATTTAGCCTTAAATGGAATATGGGCTGGATGAACGACACCCTGCGATTCATGAAGCAGGATCCAGTTCACAGAAAGTTTCACCATGACGAACTCACATTCAGCTTAATCTATGCGTTTCATGAAAACTTTGTCCTCCCACTTTCGCATGACGAAGTGGTCCACGGAAAAGACTCTTTGCTTAGCCAAATGCCTGGTGACAGGTGGCAACAATTCGCCAACCTACGACTACTGTATTCATTAATGTGGTTCCATCCAGGCAAAAAGCTCTTGTTTATGGGTAATGAGTTTGGTCAGCCGGAAGAATGGAATTTTGATGAAAGCCTCCAGTGGCACCTACTCCAAGAGGACAGCCACCGAGGACTCTCGCAAACTGTTACAGAGCTCAACAGATTACTACGAGAGGAGACGTCTCTTCACCAAATAGATTTTGATGGACAAGGGTTTGAATGGATCGACTGCCAGAATTGGCAAGAAAGTATTATTACGTTTTTGAGAAAAGGTGTTTCTCAAAAAGATGTATTACTTATCGTGTGCAATTTCACACCGGTTCCTCGTGAAAACTATCGAGTAGGTGTTCCTACAGCTGATCACTTTGTAGAAATTTTTAATAGTGATGCTGCTCACCTTGGAGGTAGCAATATCATCAATAACGACCGACTTCCATGTGAACAGATTGCCCAACATGGGCGAGAGTACTCAGTCTCTATCACCATCCCTCCGCTTGCAGCGGTCGCATTAAAGCCCTTTGATACCACGGATTTAATAGAAACGCCTTAAAACCAAAGACGTCTTACGGTGAGTTTCCTCCACTATTTACCGAGGCAGCCTTGGGTCACGATTCCACGTCAGTTCTAAATCTTTCTCCAAGCCAGCGATCCAATCCATAAAGACCTCAGCAAATGCGGTCTGAGCGACCATGGACAAACGTCTCTGATCTCCAAGAATGCCTTCGAACCTGTTCTGCAACTCGTTCTCTGGAGGCTGAAACGCAAGAACACCAATGACATAACAGATTGTCTTTGGCTCATTAAATACAGCAACGCTTTTCCCTTCAGTAGTTGCAAACACCTTTTGCATCATCGCGTTTCCTGGCATAGCAAGCCCCTGAGGCGATGATAACACTGGTGCTGCATTCACTCCCGCCGCACCTTGCGTAAGCCAGGTGAATGGACCAATGTCCTGAACTTTCTCGAGTTCAGCCTTCGAAAGCGATTCCACAAAACCTTTTTCATTCATCTTCGCAACTAAACTAGTAGCTTGCTCTAAGGCAAGGGGACGGGCCTCGACTATTCGCCATGCCTTTTCAACATTATCACGGGCCTCCTCAAAGGCCGGAACCCGTTCTTCTTGATCGTCTTGCTTCCAGGAGAAATAGCGATTTCCTTCAGCATCTCGTGACGTTACCGGACGAAGAGGTATCGTCCCATCACCGAACATCACCTCAAGCCATCGCTGCTGGCGAATGCCAAAGCGACTTGACGGATCAGGTACAAATTCAAAACTGCTTCCTATACCGCCACTGTCAGCGGCTTCGTTCACAGTCAACCAATCAGACTCTACTGCAACAAGCGATTGCTTTTCAGCTATCTTCATAGCATCAGGGGGTGTCGGCTCTTTGTCACCATCTTTTCCACGGGCAATCCAGAGCGCACGATCTTCAGCGTAAGCATTTACATCGGCAGCCAGTGCTGAAAAAATTGCATCGATTGTTTCAGTAGCGCGTTGCCGAGAAATCTCCTGACGTATTTGTTCGGCTACTTCTTCAAGCGGCTGAAATGTCATTTCTGGTTCAGAGGAATCTGCCGGCTCTTTGTTTTCTTTAGTGGCCGCTGGGTTGTCAGCCGGCGGTGGTTCAACCGAATCCGGTATTGCAGCTCCAGTAACGGGTGCTTTCTCAGGCTGCTGACTGGCGTCCTTGGCAGATGAATCAGTTTCATCCGTCTCTTCTTTCACCTGAAAAGTAACGGGAATCACTCGTGTCCTGTGATTCGTTGAACTACTCTCGGAATCCAACGGCTGACTTGCATCCTTCTCCTGCCCCCGGCTCTCCTTTGATTTTTTTTCACTGGAATCGTTCGGTGCATTCTCTTTCGCGCTTTGTTCCGGTTGGCTCGGAGCCTCAGGACTGTCCTTCAGTGTTTTTCCTTCTCCACTTTCCTTTCCTGCTTTCACTTCGCTTTTATCATCGGTCGGACTCGGAGCCGATTCTTGTGTGAGCGGAGCATCAGGCGGTGACTGACGAAATCGACTTTCCTTATTTGTCTCGTAAAACTCTTTTACGTCCTTTTCCGTTATTGTTTTCTCTGCCTCATCCTCAAATTCCTTCTGATCTGCCATGAGTGATGTGTATCGAACCCGATGAGGCTCTTTAAACCCGGGGTTTGGGCTCCGTGCTGATGGCAGGTTGTTTTTGAATTTTTCAAAATAAGCTCTTAGTTCTGATTCACTTGGTGCCTCAATTGAAGTCGCAAGGTTTTCGACCTCAACTGGAAAAGCTTTAATCGTTGCAGACTGTTCAAGTCGTTTGTAGAAGTCCCACCGCCAACCCGGCGGATCGCCTGAAAAACCTGTTTGAAATAAAAGCAGAGTATTTCGTGCAACAAGCGCCGTGCGTAAGGACTCAAAGAGGTCGGCGGCCAAAACCGGTGTACGGCCATAGCGAAGGCCTGCAATGATTCCATCAAGCTGATCTTGTCGAACCATATTATTCGTCCAAGCTGCAATGAACTCATTGATTGCGGTGTTGCTAACTGTCAATCCAATTTTTTCGGCCTCTTTTGCAAGAAGCATTTCGCGAACAATCAATTCCTCACCCTCTGGGAATGCGGGTAGTCGAGAAGGGTCTCGACCGGCTGTAGCAGCCGCCTGCATAAGAAAACGGTTCGCGAGGGTTCTCAGTGCCACTGCTCGTTCGAGCTGGTCTTCTCGAACAGCGCCGCCTTTCCATGACACAACAACAGGGTCTGCAGAGGACGAGCCTGCCCCCATCTGGAGAAATGGAGGCAACACAAAAAAGGCCAACATCGCCAAGACCGCTACTGCTACGAGCATCGATCGCTGATATTTCCGGAAGAAGTTGAATGATCCGGCCATAAAACCGCCTTTTTCTGAAGTGCCGCGGGCTGGAAAACCACTGAGGCTTGACAAGTAGAGATCGGGGAAGGTAACGCTGTTTAGCTAGAACTAGGTCGAAATTGTATCGCCAGATAGTTTGGTGCCAATCCCGATATCAGTAGAAATTATTCACTTTCACTCCCTTTTTATACAAAATTCATGGCCAAAAAGACCACCCGTAAGGCTCGCACAAGCAGCAAATCAGCTCCCCGAGCCGCTCCTTCCGGCGACTATGAGCTCGTAATTGTTGAAAGTCCGGCAAAAGCGAAGACCATCGAGAAGTATCTTGGACGTGGATTTGTCGTAAAAGCGTCAGTGGGGCACATTCGTGATCTTCCGAGCCGAGCTCCCAAGGGAATCAAACAACTTGTACCCGGAGTCGACCTCGAGCATGACTTTGCACCAACTTATGAAGTCGATTCAGCAAAGAAAAAGACGGTCACAGAACTCCGCAAGCTCGCGAAAGGGGCTCGTGATATTTGGTTCGCAACTGACCTTGATCGTGAAGGAGAAGCCATCGCCTGGCATCTTGCAGAAGAACTGAAAGTCGACCCAAAACAGGCGAAACGAGTCACTTTTGACGCGATCACGAAGTCTGACGTTCAACGAGCTTTTGAAAATCCTCGCAGTATTAATATGCCTCGTGTGGAAGCACAGCAGGCTCGCCGAATTGTTGATCGCATTGTTGGGTACCGAGTTTCTCCAATTTTATGGAAAAAGGTCGCCTCGGGATTAAGTGCGGGCCGCGTACAGAGCGTGGCTACAAGGCTTGTTGTAGAGCGTGAGAAACAGATTCGTGACTTTACTCCAGATGAGTCTTGGGAATTTTCAGGATATCTCTCGTTTGATACCGATGGCGCTGACGCTCTGCATGCCGTCTGGAACGACTTCATGTCGCAGCGAGATGATCGCAACCGACCACCAACAATTAAGCAACGTACCGCCTGGCTGTCTGATCACCGCAGCCTTTCCGCCGAACTTGTTGAGGTTGGTGGAAAGACCTTGAAGATTGAGGCCGACAAAACATCGGCCGAAGAACTTGTTGATAAAGCAGTATCGGCTGCTGAGGCAGCGGGCTTAGTCGACATTGATATCCAACGAGAGGAAAGCAGTACCGGCAAGGGAAGAGCAAAAAATGTTGTACGGATAACGGGAAAGCCAGACTCCAACACACGCTATAGCATCGATTCAATTGATGTGAAACGCACAAAGTCGAGACCCTATCCACCATTTATCACAAGCACCTTGCAGCAGGCAGCAAGTAGCCGACTGAGCATGTCAACGGATCGAACAATGCGTGTCGCTCAGCAACTCTACGAGGGCATCGACCTGCCAGGCGAAGGGCGAGTCGGACTAATTACGTACATGCGAACTGACTCAACGAATTTATCCGGTGAAGCCATAAAGTTAGCGCGAAGCTACCTTGAAGAAAAATTAGGGAAAGAATACCTCCCTGAAAAACCTCGCTTTTACTCAAGCAGTAATCAGTCAGCACAAGAAGCTCACGAAGCGATTCGACCAACCGATCCATTTCGTGATCCAGATACTATCGCCTCGGCTTTAAGCGACGAGCAACTCAAACTCTACCGGCTCATCTGGCAATCATTTGTTGGTTGCCAAGCAACCGATGCTGAATGGGACAGCACGGCTGTGCGTATGCGACGTTCAGACAAAGATACAGGAGCCGTCTTTAAAACAAATGGACGTGTCTTGCGATTTGATGGCTGTTTGCGTGTTACCGGAATCCCGAAGGGAGACGGCGATCAGGTCCTGCCCGATTTTGATAAAGGAACACAACTCGCACCGTTCAGTATTGAGCCAAGGCAGAAATTCCAAGCGCCGCCACCTCGGTACAGTGAGGCGACTCTTGTAAAGAAACTAGAGGAAGAAGGAATCGGGAGGCCGTCGACCTATGCAAGCATTATCAATGTCATCGAAAATCGTGGCTATGTAGAACAACGCGAAAGGCGATTTTATGCGACCGCACTTGGTGAAGCAGTTACAGAATTCCTTGAGGAAGGCTTCCACGATCAGTTTATCGAAGTCGGCTATACCCGTGAGATCGAACAGGAACTCGATCAAGTAGCTGAAGGAAAAAAACAGTGGACCGACATGCTCCATGAGTTCTATGAAGAACTTGTTCCTAAAATTGAATTCGCTGATCAACTCAAGCACAAAAAAGCCGAATCGACGCCTTCTGAATATGCTTGCCCAACGTGCGACCGTCGTCTTGAGTATCGTCTCGGAAAAACAGGCCGGTTTCTGTCATGCTGTGGGTATAACGAAAAAATACTTGTGGAACCGCCTCCTCCAAAGAAGACAGCGAAAGGGAAAAAACCTCGAAAGCGAAAGCCAAAAGAAATACCGGCTTGCACCTTCGCCATGCCTGTTGACCGCGACGGCAGGCCCCTGCTCCCAGAGCAAATTGACCTTCTCTCACCAAATGGAACGCCGATGGTGAAACGAACGGGTCGGTTTGGAGACTTTCTTGTCGAAGATGGCCCACCGCCACCGAAAAAGTCATCTAAGAAATCAGATCCGGATGCACCCGCATCATTTATCATGAACATTGACAAAAAAGGAAACCTCAAGTTCCCTGCCCCTCCCCCCATTCTGACAGACATTGAGTGTTCTAAATGTGGCGAATTCCTCAACCTTCGTGATGGCAAGCGAGGTCCATGGCTCGGGTGTAGTAAATTTCCAAAATGCCGTGGACGAGGTGCATTTGCGAAACTTCCAGAAAAAGAACAGAAGGATCTTCGAAAGCAATTAACCGACCATATGAAAAGTCAGCAGACGCTTGTGCTCACACGCCGCGATGGGCAAACGCAGGTAGACGATGGAACCCCAGTATCCGACTTGACTATTGAAGGCGGGGTTGCCGAACTGGATAAGTTTATTGAAAAGTAGGCCGCCTACTCCCAAGGCATATCCTGATCGAACGTTGGTGGCATCTGGCTTACCGCGATCGCGTGAGCCGTGGCATGAGTGCGGCAATGAGAAATACTTACAAGCACGCCACCTATCCCCATTTTTTCAGCAATGTCTTGCGTGCCGCCCATCAGAGTCACAACGGGCCTTCCAGTTACGCCATTGACGACCTCGATATCGCGCCAACTGATGCCCTGCCGCCACCCTGTACCAAGTGCCTTAAGAATTGCCTCTTTCGCAGCCCATCGCCCAGCAAAATGCTGCATCGCCATCCGGCGGCCTCGGCAGTATTCAATTTCTTTGGGCGTATAGACACGTTGTACAAAAAGCTCTCCGTGTCGCTCAATCATTTTGCCTATCCGCAGGCACTCTGTGATGTCCGTGCCAACACCAAGCACATTCATTGTTTCCGCCCCCGCGTAGATGAACCACGCAGCCCACATGCTTCACGTGCACGCTCAAGAACATTACCAGCGACTATTCTTGCTCGTTCCGCGCCAACAGCAAGAATTTCGTCTATCCTGCTTGGATTCGACTCTAGTTCACACCGTCGTTCTCGTGCGGCGACGAAAGCCTCTTTGGCAGCCGCAACAACTGCTTTTTTCACCTCACCATACCCGAACCCACCACGTCGATAGAGTTCTGCCATTTCCACAACTTCTTTTTCGGACCCTACAAGGGAAAACAACTGGTACAGATGGTCTTGTTGTGGGTCCTTTGGCTCCTCCATCGATCGGGAGTCCGTCGTAATTCGCATGATTTTCTTTTTCTGTGCTGGCAGGTCTTCGAATACCTCGATCGTGTTCTCATAACTTTTTGACATCTTCTGCCCATCCGTCCCTGGCACCTTCGCCGCACCGTCAACAAGCCGTGGCTTCGGAAGACGAAAAATATCATCACCGTAGAGATGATTAAAAGTACCAGCGAGATCTCGGCATACTTCAATGTGTTGCACCTGATCTTCACCGACTGGTACAACATCAGCATCGTATGCCAAAATATCTGCAGCCATGAGGACGGGATAGGTAAACAGGCCAGCGTCTGCGGTTAGTCCTCTGGCTTTTTTATCTTTATACGCATGACACCGTTCTAAAAGCCCCATCGGTGCCACCGTCATCAATAACCAGGTAAGCTCAGCAACCTCCGGAACATCTGACTGAACAAATAACGTGGCTCGCTCAGGATCGAGCCCCAAGGCAACCAGATCAATCGCTGCATCTCGTACAAATCCGCGAAGTCTTTCAGGTTCGCGAACTGTTGTGAGCGCGTGAAGGTCCGCGATAAAATAGTAAGCATCCCCGGCATCCTGCAACTCGATGTATTGCCGAATCGCGCCAAAGTAATTGCCCCAATGAAACCGTCCTGTTGGCTGAATGCCTGAAAGGACTCGCATCCTCGCTGTAGAAGTTGACTTAGATTGCATACCGGGATTCATCTCCAACACGTCTGTCATCCGCCCTCATTGAAACCTGAACCCATCCAATGATAGTTCTCAGTTATTTGCCGGTCTTGGCTGACGTTTTCGCAAGATCGCCAATTACTAGAGTACCAACGATCTGTTGAAGTTCCGATGCCCCGAGTGAATTTACAGCTGCAGGAAGTTCGTCTAGGATCCGTCCTGTAATAACAGGCTCTGCGAAACTTGCCGTTCCAATCTGTACAGCTGAGGCTCCAGCAACGAAGAACTCCATACAGTCATCCGTTGTCATAATGCCGCCCACACCAATTATCGGTATACCAACGCGGGTATGCACCTGGTGGACGCATCGCAAGGCGATTGGTTTAATTGCAGGACCGCTTAAACCACCGATACCATTTCCTAAAAGTGTCCGCTGCCTGCGCCAATTGACTGCCATCCCCTGGCAGGTGTTGATGAGCGTCACAGCGTCCGCACCGCCGTCAGCTGCCGCCTGGGCAATCGATGTAATATCCGTCACGTTTGGTGTTAGCTTCGCTATGACTGGTAACTGAGTTGCGTGGCGTACACCCTCGACTACCTGTCGACAGAGCTCTGGATCCGTTGCGAAATCAACACCGTGACTGACATTAGGGCATGAGATATTTAACTCGAGCGCAGCTATTCCACTTTCCTTATCGAGTTGCTCGGCAAGCAACACGAACTCAGCGACTGTTCCTCCTGCAATTGAGACAACCACAGGTGCACCGCATGACCGAAGGAAAGGGAGCTTGTCTAGAACAAACTGTTCAATACCGTCGTTATCAAGCCCAATTGAATTCAGTAATCCGGAGGCAGTCTCAATCGTACGCCAGGGACGGTTTCCCGCTCGTGGCGCGACTGTAATTGTTTTGGGAACGATCCCACCAAGTCGATGCAGTGGAACAAATTCCTGCATTTCATTGGCGTAGCCAAAGGTTCCCGACGCAACCATGATCGGATTCGGTATTGAAAGCCGCCCGAGCTGAACAGTTAAGTCAGGGAGCACCGGAGAAACAGATGCAGTCATCGTCTTATTTTAAATGGTAAGGGGACCTCGATGATGGCTGAAAAACTGAAACCTATCAGTCCACGCCACTCAATCAGTGTACCGCAGGGGCAAACTGCCAACGGCTCCGTCAAATAGGAAAAACAGGTAAGATTTAATTTTTCTTCCGGATATATGATCTAGTTCAAGACTACCGATTTTTAGGCCGATATGAGAGATGAAAGAGGCGAGTGCCACATTTTTCACAAAATCCCAATCCTCGTTGACATCACGACTAAAGCCCCATTATGGTTCCTACCGGACGGACACGAATTCTCGACACAGATGCCGACTGGCCCGTCCACATGGGGTTTAAACGGCCATTTTCGGCCCTAACTCCACGACTGGAGTGTCAGAGTCGTGACCAAACAAGATATTGTCCGAACAATTTCCGAGCGGTTAGACCTCCCAAAAGCGAAAGCTCAGGAGGCGGTTCAAACCACATTCGACGCACTCATAAACGCACTGGTCAAAGAGGGCCGGATCGAGCTTCGGAATTTTGGGGTATTTCAAATCAAGCGAAGAGGTGGTCGGGTTGCCAGAAACCCTCGAACGGGCGATGCCGTGAACGTCCCACCACGGTCTTTTGTGAGTTTCAAGCCGGGCAAGGAGATGGAAGCACGGGTCAGAAAACTCGACGAGCCACAATCTCCCTAGAGCCCATATTCTACCGAGAAGCTGTTTTAGTGACAGATTACAGAGCAGATACGTGCCTATTTCAACATACATATCGGTTTGAAAAATTTTACCATCGCACTGAAATGTCTTGCTCGGTAAATAGTACTCAGAGAAAGACTCTTGAAGAATCCAGTCGATGGTCAATAGGTAACCACCGGAATATTTCTGCTTTATTCAGAACAAAAAACAATTATTTGTGTGAAGAACTTACGTATCCGACTGAGACAAACGACATAACTGATACAGGGAGCGCGGCGCGATGAATACCAGCAATACCCGTAGTGGTACGTGGGATATCGGCCTGAAATTTATCATTGCATTGGTCATAGGAATTCTCGTAGCAACAAACACGGGATGTCTCATTCCTATGTATTCCGGTGACCCTATTCGGAGAGCTCAGGAATTAATCTACACCTCGGAAGATCTTCGGGCGATTACTGATGAATGGGAACGCATCTGGTTCCTTGACCAACCGTCTCACATGACCCCATACCGGACACACGGTGGCGTTCTCTAGTAGAAGACGCTGAAAAAACTCGGGGCACGACTCCGATGGCCCTCTCTACCAATCAGCCGCAGTGAATCAGCCAGTTGCTGTGGGGCCCTGTAAAAGGCACCTTGGTTTATTAAATGCGAATCCGCGCAGCTTGTTCTTGTATTTGCTCAAGCGGCACAAGATCACCTTGATTGCAGCCTGGACAACTCTCAGCCGCCTCGTCCCACGCCGCCTCAGATTTGAGATTGGAATTCCAGAACGGCCAGGTGCGACACTGACGAGGCCGATCTTCGTAGACCGTACAACCACGTGTTTCAGCATCAAGGAGCACACAATCCCCTCCGGGCCTTTCTGTGAGCGACCGTCGAACACCTACACGTCTAACGAATTGTTTCTCGAAAACCTCAGGAGTCATTTGCATACGCGCTGACATTGCATCGATCTCGGCCTGATTGACCCAGACATACCCCTCCGCGCCGGTACAACAGTCCCCGCATTGCGAGCATTCAAAGCGAAGACCCTTTGAATACCAGACGTCATTTTTTTTCCCTGCCATACAACACCTCCTTTTACCACCCTGCACTCTACAGCATTATCTTCTTTGTTACCGAGACAACAGCTTCAACATCTCTGATACCGCTAAAAGGACCGAACGAAATACGAACGGTTCCGCCTTTGGTGGTCCCGAGAAATTCATGAATGCGAGCAGCACAGTGGTATCCAGAACGCACCTGAACACCCGCAATCTGTTCAAATAAGGCAGCGACCTCAACTGGTGAATACCCATCACAGACCATACTGATAATCGGCGGACCTAAAACACCTGAAGTTGGATCAGGAGTTATCACACGAACTCCCGGAATATCGCACAACCCATCATAGCACGCTTGAGCGTAACCCTTGCAAGCGGCTGCAACTGATTCCAATCTCTCATCTTTGAGCCACCTGCACCCAGCGAGTAGTGCTGCGGCCGCGGGGAAGTCTAAGGTTCCCACCTCAACTTGATCCTGCATTTCGACGGGCATTTCAAGAGATTCACTCGTTGAGCCTGTACCACCTTGGATCAGTGGATCAAACTGAATTCCTTGTCTTGCATAGAGTACAGCTATTCCGTGCATTCCCATCAGCCACTTGTGGCCAGGTGAGACAACAATGTCGGCCATCGACTCATATTGAGAGAATGCAACATGACCAAGCGATTGAGAAGCATCAAGCAGTGAAAGTGCTTCTCGTTCTCGTGCAACTTTTACGATTGATTCAACATCTTGGGTAACACCTGTAACATTTGATGAGTGTGACAGGGTTACAAGGCTTGTATTCGGCTGCCATGCCCGGACAATGTCGTCCGGATCAACCCAACCTCGTCCATCACACGAAACAACCGTTAAATGGATGCGACCTTTTTCCTTTAGATAATGAAGTGGTCGAAGAGTTGCGTTATGGTCAGCCGCAGTTGCAATGACATGAGTACCAGACGTAACAACACCATGAATTGCCTGATTCAACCCAAAGGTCGCTGATACCGGCAGGCAGATTCTTTCTGGTGAAACACCGAGCAAGGATGCGACTTCCAGACGTAGCTGGTGAATAAGATTTCCTGCCGTTAATGCCTCTCGATATGCACCTCTTCCAACTGCTACACCATTTTCTCTAGCTGCCTGCTCCCACGCCTTCCAAACCACCTCTGGCTTAGGCCACGTAGTCGCCGCGTTATCAAGATATCGCCTTTGTGGATGGTTATGTTCGTTATTCACTCGTTTGTTGCCGCGGTGTCATTCCACCGGCCGTCACCCTCCAATTTGGTACATAGCTCGCGTTGGCCTCTGAAAAGATTCCGTGCCAATACCATGCGAAAAGTGTTTCGCACCCACGCACGCTGCCAAAAGACCCTGGAGTTCGTCGTCTGTTCCACCCTCTCTGAGCAGAGCCCGAGCATCCCAGTCAGTAGTTGAAAAAAGACAGTTACGAAATTGACCATCCGCGGTAAGCCGCAACCTGTCACAGCGATCGCAGAACGGCTGAGAAACCGGATCGATAAATCCAACAACACCACTGCCATCAGCATAAGTATAGTCAATCGAGGGCTGGCCTGGATCGTCCTCATTGTTCTTTGACAGTTTGCCTAAATGCATTTCGAGTATTTGGCGAACCTCTCTTCCCGTCAGAACGTCCTCATGAGACCATGCATCTTCTGCGTCGAGTGGCATAAATTCAATAAACCGCAGGTGAAAACAATGCTTCCGACAAAATTCGGCTAACGGGATAATGTCTTCCTCCGTTAATCCACGAATCGACACCGCATTGATGCGAATTGACTGAAACCCTTGCCGACTCGCCTCTTCAAGTCCCTCAAGAATTTGCTGAAGGCCAGAACGACGTGCCAGTTTTTCAAAACGAGCTTCATCAAGACTGTCGAGACTGACATTCAGCCGAGACAACCCTGCCTTGGCTAGACCAGCAGCCTGGTCTGCCAGAAGCAAGCCATTGGTAGTAATCGCAACTTCTTCAATTTTTGGTAACTGAGTCAACTGCTCAACAAGCTGATAGAGCTTGGGTCGCATCAAAGGCTCACCGCCCGTTAAACGAATTGTCTGAACCCCCATTTTAGACGCGACACTGGCACATCGTACTACTTCGTCATACGTCAACAGTTTTTGTTGACTCATAAAAGACACTTCAAGTGGCATGCAGTACCCGCACCGAAGATTACATCGGTCTGTCACACTAATTCGTAGATCCGTATGAGACCGACCAAATTGATCAACAAGACTTTTCTTGATGGGAACACCGAAGGCTCTATCAGGACAACTCATCAAAAGGCTCCTGTGAACACCGACCGGAATTTCTGGCTAGCATGTCACTATTTTCTGGGTGAACCCAAAAAGCTTCGGAATCATTGACCTGTCGCTTCCATATCGGCACGTCTGCCTTAATCCGGCCCATAAGCCATGATGCTGAAGCAAACGCCTCGGCTCGGTGGACTGCGGAAACAGCAATGGCAACACTTACTTCACCAACGGAGACCTTACCGAGCCTGTGTACGATCGAACATTTCACTATTTGAAATCTGCGAACAGCTTGTTCGTACAGCCGAGCTAGTTCTCTTCTAGCCAATGGTCTATATGCGTCATACTCAAGCCAGTCTGTCGTAAGACCATCCGTCTCTTGCCGTGTCGTGCCCGTAAATAACACAGCCGCTCCTGCACGTTTGCTTGCAACACGTGAGAGCATGTGTGACACATCAATCGGATCATCCGTGAGATCAACCTGCAGCATCCACCTAACCTCCACTAACTGGCGGAATGATAGCAATTTCTGAATCCGAACAAAGCAACTCGTCTTCCGTTGCATAGCGACCATCAACGGCAATAGCGCTTCGAGACAACAGTGGGGTTAGCTGTGGAAACTTGATCTCGAGGGCACGACGAACCTCTGCTACCGTAAAATGCTTAACAGGTACTCGTAGCTCTTTCACGCCGGCTAACTCAGCAACACCAGCAAAAAGTTTTACAGAAACTTCACCCACGGCAGTTCCTGATTTCAGTTGGCTATCGCTCTCTACCATGTTTTTCCGCAAGCCTCGTTCTTGCACCACTTCGAATCAGACTCTCTTCATAGAGTTTACGACAGTAGATGCTGATGGCACAAATTCAGACACTACAGCCGAACACGCACCAGGATGATTTATTAGCTTTCGTTTTTTCCCGCATCGTCAAATCGACATTGCTCTCAATGACGCCCCTTAGGTCTTCCGCTGCACCCATTCAACCCAAGTTGAGTCATAGTGCATTTCTAATCCTTACGTATTTACCAACTTGCTCAGGATGGAAGAGTAGATTGCCGACTTCTCGCAGCTTGCTGCCGATACTTCTCATGAGTCTCAAGATTGAAATTCCCAAACTCACCCATTCCATCGGTGCCAGTATATCGTGCGCCGCAGCGATAACATGTCAGGCAATCGGGGACAACAAAGAACAGAATTACATCGAGCAATGCTGTACTAAAGAGAATGCCAAACGTCCAAAATAAGTCTCGGTAGCCCCAAGCAATGCAGCTCGCGGCAAGCCCAACAACAACAATCGCAATGCCAAGTCGCTGTGGAAAGTTTTTTCTTACAAACAACTCCGTGCTAGGACAGACCACACATCGAATAAGTCGCGGGTGAGCATTTTGTTCGGCAACCTGAATCGCCCCTTGGGGAATAGCAACACTCTGGCCACATGCTGGACATGTGACCGACGAAGCATCTTCAATAGCCGTCTGATACATACCCGTGTGACAGGCAGGACACGCACACACAATATTCATGCTGTACTCTCACTCCATATTTTCTGTTGAGCCGGTTGCGCAACAGGACTTTCAACCCTCACTGTCATCCCAAGAAGCTGAGCAGTCAATTCACCCAAAATAACCGCTAAGCATGCCACGTAAAGAATTCCTGTTGCACTTTGTGTGTTCGGTATATCTAAGGTCATACGACTCATGAGTAAAAGAATTGGAAGCCCAATGAGTCCCGCTAGCCAGCGAAGCCAGAACAACGCCACGCCTGTTGAATCAAGACCTCCATCAACGCCAGAGGTAGCCGCAGTCACCGCTCGAAAAATATTGGTCGATACCGTATCGCTACGGTCTTCGATGGCCCCAAACTGCCAGATGGCCATTGCCACAACAAGAAACGACAAGAGCCCCCATACGAAAAGTGTCTGATCAATTGATCGACGGAGCACATCCACCCGCATACCAGGCGCATTAAGGTACCAGTGCCCGAGAAGCATCGCGTTGACTGTAAAGCCAATCAAACAGCCTGAAAGCATTCGCAGCCCAACTTGGGCAACTGCTAATTCACCAGTAAGAGCCGTGGCGGCAGCACAGAGCGTCGCGGCGACACCACAGCAAAAAAGACCTGGCCAGCGACGATCTGCGTACCACAACACACTTCCGATCCATGAAACAATCGCTGCGGCGGCCAAAAGCCATGTGTTTGCAAACAAACCAAGTGTTGATGACAGCAGTGCAGCAAACGTCGTAAGACCGAGTAATACAAGCGTATTCACTCGAAAAAAACCACCTGGAACAAGCGTCGCTGGAGTCATGCACAGCCCGAATGCGAGCCCGAAACTAAAGCGACAAAGAAAATCTACAAGCAGGGTCATATCTGTTGATTCACCGTGTTACGAAAGTTGCTCGAAAAGAACACCTCGTGGAGTCACCACGCAACGACAACCCATCGCACACCAACCAAAGCACAACTCAATTCTTCCCATTGATAAGTGACATAACTTCAGCTCGGCTGGAGACATTGTCTCGGAAAACTCCTTTTATGGCTGAAGTCACACAAAGACTCCCAGGTTTCCGTACACCCCGAATCGTCATGCATGTGTGCGAAGCCTCTAGAACAACAGCAACTCCTTTCGCCCCAAGATCATGCTCTAACAAATCAGCAATTTGTTCTGTCATACGCTCTTGAACCTGCGGCTTATGGGACACTGCCTCAACCACCCTTGCCAGCTTACTGAGCCCCAGCACGCGACCATCTGGTATGTATCCAATGTGTGCATGCCCCATAAAAGGCAATAAATGATGCTCACACATACTGTGGAAAGCAATATCACGAACTAAGACAAGTTCATCGTATTTCTCAGTGAATGCCTTTCCCAAATGGCGCCGAGGATCATCATGTAATCCACTGAACATTTCCGCATACATGCGAGCAACACGAGCCGGTGTTTCAAGCAAACCTTCACGTTCTGGATCTTCACCCACTGCAGCAAGAATTTCCCGAACAGCAGCCTCTATTCTTTGATGATCAACTACTTGAGTGGCACCTGCCTGCTGGCAGGTGCTTGACGCGAGTTCATCCAATTCTTTGCGGCTCTTGCTCATTTCCTAAGTTTAGCACCTAACTGTTCAAAATCTGTCACTCTTTTGACAAAACGCAGCTCATCCTCATTTGAAGTAAAAACAGAGGAACTTTTCTCCTTCCAAAAGCTCGACGGAACCAACGTTTCATTCCTTTTCCTATTGCGGGCAACATAGCTCCACTTTTTGCCTAAGCTTTGAATAGAGTTACGAACACCGCATAAAGTCAGTTCATGCTAAAAGCTGGTGGGAACGTTCGCCGAGCTTTAGACGACTGACTACTTTTACTCAGTGCGTTCAATAGAACGTGAACGCGGTCGACCACATTGTTCGTCTTCAGGAGTGAAAGCTTTGTGCTCGAATTCAACTCAGCCGTATAGGCGACAATATCAGCCAGCATCCCGAGTGTAATTTGGCTGCCAAGAAGTTCATCAACCTGCTCATACGAAGTAGGAATTTTTGGCATGGAACGTTTGAATGCCATTAACAGCTGCTGTTGCAGACCTACAATTTCTTCTGCTGAGGAATGCGAAGGCACGTGGTCTTCAACGATCGTAGCCTCTGCAACTCGAAAAGGCTTGGTTGGTGGCAACTCTTCCTGAAGTTGAATTCGACGAACTCCCAGAAGCAAAACATTGTAGGTTCCTTCCGGCGTTCGCTGATACGTTGCTATCCGACAAAGACATGCCATCGGTTCAAGAGCAGGACGGCCCTCATAATCAACCTCCCAGCCTTGCGCTAAGACACCTAAGGCAATGAGCTGATCATCGGAGATTGCCTCTTCGAACAACGATCGGTATCGAGGTTCAAAGATATGCATGGCTTGCATCACGTGTGGAAACATAACAAGATTCGGAAGTGGGAATAGACGTGCGAATCCCGAAAAATCGTCCGGAGAGAATGCGAGAGAGTCGTCATTCATCTGTATCGCCTCCGTCAACTAAGGGTGGCGGATCAAGGTGAATTTCTGGCAGTGTCTCAGGGTCGAGGTCGATCTTTGGAAAGTTCTCGGTGCTTGCGGCAACTTCTTTTAAACACTCATCAAAAGCTTCAAAGAATGTATCAAGGTGCAGTCCAAGATAATAAGAGCCGTATGGATCAAGATACCCGTGCACGCTGCCATGTAGCTTTCGAGCACCCCGAATATTGCCATTACCAAAGTGGTACAAGGCAACAGCCGCTTGAATAAGACCTTGGTAGAACTTTCTTGATGGACCACGGTACTCCGTCCACAGCTCTTCCCAGACCTCATGGCATTCGTAGTAGTCGCACTCGTTGAATTTAACTACACCCGCCAAATAAAGCGGATCATATTCTGAAGGATCAACCAATTCACAGTCCATTGGACCTCCCAAGGAAGCAACCACAACACCGATCGCCTTGCAACTACTGAAATCCTAGCATCGACATGGCGAGAGCGAAGCCTCATGGTACTCTGAAGCTTGAAATGAGAGCGAAATCGACATCACCAGCGTCTTCGGAGAACCCACGCCCCCATATCGTGCCAAGCAGGGAATCACGGCTACAACGAAGGGAACGCACCCTCCAAATTGTAGATCGCCTTGAAGAACTCTATCCTGACGCAGACTGCTCACTCAGGTTTCGAAATCCCTTCGAACTTCTCATTGCCACAATTTTGTCGGCCCAATGCACAGACAAACGGGTCAATCTAGTGACTCGAGATTTATTCAAACGGTGGCCAAACCCTCACAAAATGGCAGCAGCGAGCATTCCAGAACTTGAAAATGCTGTAAAAACAACGGGATTCTTTCGAGCGAAGGCCAAAAACATCCAGGGTTGCTGTCGCAAACTCGTTGATCAATTCGACGGAAAGGTTCCTCAAACGGTTGAAGAACTGACATCCCTGCCGGGAGTTGGCCGAAAAACGGCGAACGTCGTCCTCGGCAGCGCTTTTGGTTTGGCTGAGGGTGTTGTTGTTGATACACACGTAGGTCGTATTTCTCGTCGACTTGCCCTGACAAAAGCAAAAGATGCCGTTCGGGCAGAGCGGGACCTTGTACGGGAAATTCCACGAAACCACTGGGTCGCCATTAGCCATCGTTTGATTCAGCATGGCAGAGGCACCTGCCTTGCTCGCAAACCTCGCTGTGCCGGATGTGGACTTGAAGACCTTTGCCCACGAGCGGGACTCCCAAGGCATCTGAAAAATTCTCGGTGATATGATTTTTTTGAGACATTTTCTCATCAAATCCTTACAATCTTTGTTGTCTGGGTTCTTGGAAAAATTTTTCCTCCCATTTGGCTGCGGATTAAGCCATCGCACTTTGCAAGGAAAACCCGAATGATTCTCTCAGGCCACGAGATCCGGAAGCAACTTGGCGACAATATTCATATCGACCCATTTGACGACAAAAGGCTCAACCCGAACAGCTACAACCTTTCACTTCACGATGAACTTCTTGTCTACGAAGAAATTGTTCTCGACATGCGAAAGAGTAATCGAGTGGCTCGAGTGCAAATCCCAGAAGAGGGTCTGGTCCTAACTCCCAATCAACTTTATCTGGGGCGAACTGTTGAACGAACAGAGACTCACAATCTCGTCCCAATGATTGAGGGGCGTAGTTCGATTGGCAGGCTTGGTTTATTCGTACATGTCACTGCTGGATTTGGTGATGTTGGCTTTGCTGGATACTGGACGCTGGAAATGTTTGCTGTCCAACCAGTGAAGATTTATCCGGGTGTACCCATTTGCCAAATATTCTTTCATCAGATCACTGGTGCGATCACCGAATATTCAAGTGACAAGTACCAACACAATCGGGACATTCAACCCAGCATGATGTTTCGGGAACTGGGCGGGGACACAAGTGACGAACAACTAGAGCTCGCTTTTTCTGTTGGACGAAATGCTGTGCAGCCTCCCCGATGATCGACGAATGCTTGAACGCAGTATTGCTGATTCCGTCATTGTTCTTTCGAGGTTGATACACCACTCACAAACACCCTTATTCTTGGCTGCTGAAAATGTCGCTATTTAAATTCAATGACAAACTAGAGCAAGGACTCTGCCTCTCAGCTGTTGGCATTTCGCTGCTTTTTGTCATCCTCGGCTTTGTCGCCCTTTTCACGAACAACAAAGTCCTCATGCTTGTAGCAGCACTCTTTCTTGGACTTTCAATCGTGCTGTCTGTCGGCCTTCTCATTCACACCGGCTTCTTCCAAAAGCCATCGGACGAATAGCGTTTTTGATGCAATCAAGGCCCACGCATGTGATTTGAGGGCATGACCTTGAGAAACGGTCTCGAACACGGACAATTCGTTCACTACCGAATCCACAAGCCCTTCCCTCTTGTGTTCATTCATATTGCCCCCTCCTGAAAGGCCTTATGCACCGTGCTACGAACTCACACCTGTGGTGAACTACGTCCAAGCCATCTCGATGAAACCGTAACACTGTGTGGTTGGGTAGACCGCGTCCGCGACCACAAAGGTGTCATCTTCATCGACTTAAGAGACCGTTGGGGTAAGACTCAAGTAGTGATTGGACCTGACGCACCAACGAACGTCATGGAGCGCGCTCGGGCAGCACGGTCGGAATGGGTTCTTTCAGCAAGTGGCCGTGTTGGAAGACGCCCAGAAGGAACAACGAACCCAAAGCTCGTCACTGGTGAAATCGAAGTTGTCTGCAGCGAATTAGAAATTCTTAATGAAGCAGAAACACCGGTTTTCCAGCCAGGAGCAATGGAACTCCCTGGCGAAGAGGTTCGACTCAAAAATCGGTGGCTCGACCTGCGTCGAAGCGACATGCAAAATAATTTATTCTTACGCAGCCGCATCGTAAAACTCATGCGAGATCACTTTGATGAACTCGGATTTATTGATGTCGAAACCCCGATGCTTGGCAGAAGTACCCCGGAAGGAGCGCGTGACTACCTCGTCCCAAGCCGCCTTGAACATGGTGCTTTCTTTGCGTTACCACAATCACCTCAGCTCTATAAACAGCTTTTGATGATTGCTGGACTTGATCGCTATGTACAAGTTGCAAAATGTTTTCGAGATGAAGATTTACGAGCAGACCGGCAGCCCGAGTTCACACAACTCGACGTTGAGATGTCATTCGTCAATGCACATGACGTGACGAGTGTTATTGAAAGTCTTGTGGTTAAGACAGCAAAAGACATTCTTGATTTAGACATTGCTCTCCCATTACCACAGTTCACTTGGACTGAATGCATGGAACGATATGGGCATGATGCTCCGGACATGCGGTTTGGCCTTGAGATCGTTGATCTCACTGAGGGCACAAAGGACAGTGACTTCCGTGTTTTCAAAAGTGCTGTTGAGTCAGGTGGAAGAGTCCGGGGAATTCTTGTCTCCGGTGCTGCTGAAAAATTCTCGAGAAAAGATCTCGATGGGCTCACCGCGATGGCAGTCGAAGCAGGCGCGAAGGGCCTCGTCTGGCTCAAACTTGATTCTTCTGAATCTTGGACCGGGCCGGTTGCCAAAAACTTAGGATCTGATGTAGCGGAAAACATTCGTAAATCACTGTCAGCAAAACCTGGTGACCTGGCGCTTATATCAGCGGATAGTTTTGAAACTACTTGCAAGACTCTACACGCACTTCGAAAACATCTTGGTAAAGAACTTGAACTGTACGATGAAAATACAATGCACGTGTCATGGGTTATTGATTTTCCGATGTTCGCCCGTGATGAAGAAACTGGGAACTGGGCTGCAATGCATCACCCTTTCACAGCACCTCATCCTGAAGACCTAGAAAAACTTACGTCGAACCCATCAGAGTGCCGTGCAATTGCTTATGACCTCGTGATTAATGGTTCAGAAGCGGGAGGTGGCACGATTCGAATCCATGACCAAGCAACGCAAAAAAAAGTTTTCGAACTCCTCGGCATTTCTCCTGAGATTGCCCAGGAACGCTTTGGTTTCCTCCTTGACGCACTGGCAAGTGGCGCTCCTCCGCATGGCGGAATTGCCCTTGGCATTGATCGCTGGGTCATGCTCTTTGGGCATCTCAATTCAATTCGTGATGTAATTGCTTTCCCGAAAACACAGCGGGCAAGTGACTTAATGACGGGAGCACCTGGTCTTGTTGACACCAAACAACTTGCAGAACTAGGCATTCGGACAGTAATTCCGCCCAAGCCTGCAACTGACACCTCAACGCCGGGGAAGTGAGCCAAAATCATGATCTTTAAAGAAGGGACTGCCGGACACGAAACTGTGCGTTACACTTAGGAAAGATTCAGGGCGAATAGCTCAGCTGGTTAGAGCACCTCGTTTACACCGAGGGGGTCGGGGGTTCGAATCCCTCTTCGCCCACTACTTTTTTCGCACTCCAGCACATTGAATGTGTTCAGCAACGCTTGCTGGTTTTAAAAAAGCGTTCCTAGGCAGCCGTGACGCCTGATGAGACATCGCGAAACAAACGGAAGTAAAAATGAACTGGCAAACATGGATGCTGCTGGGGGTTGCATTAACAGTTCCTTCAATGGCTCGGCCATCTGAGAATAGAGCGATTGAAAAACAAAATAATGCGTCTCCAAATATCTTATTTATTAGCGTTGACGATCTAAACAACTGGGTCGGCTATCTAAAAGGACATCCGCAGACCAAGACTCCTCATATGGATCGACTTGTTGAAGCTGGCTGTGCCTTCACAGACGCCCACTGCACAACTCCTCTTTGCCAGCCTTCTCGGACCGCGGTACTTACCGGACTCTCTCCAGTCAAAACAAAAGTTTATGAAAATGGAAGCAAGTTCGACCATACGGCCTACACCATGCTGCCTCAGTTTTTTGCGGAACACGGATACGCAACATACGGAACAGGAAAAATTCATCATAAAAAAAACGTTACCGAGGTAATTTTCCAGAAGAGCTACATGACAGAACAACGGTGGAGCCCATTCGACGGTGAGAGCGCTGACTACACAAAAAAAGAACTTCCAAGCAAAGGCTCTAAAAACCCTCGACATGTCATACAGAGTGGGCCTGCTGGAAAAAGGTATGTCATGCCCTTCAACCGCATGTCCAGCGAGCGAAGCCCTGATGACAAAAAAGGTGAGTCGTTTGACTGGTCTGCTTTCGACCTACCTGATGATGCTTTTGGCGACAGCAAAATTGTTGATTGGGCTACTCAACAAATAGAAACCCATGGATCTCAGAAGCCATTTTTTATGGCGGTTGGTTTTTACCGACCGCATATCCCACTGTATGCACCAGTGAAGTACTTTGAGTTACACCCTCTTGAGTCGATCCAATTACCCACGACAACAATCAATGACTTGGAGGATATTCCAACCGCTGGTAAAAAACGGGCATTAAGTGCCGTTACCGCTGGAACGCATGCACATGTCACGCACAACGGGCAGTGGACGAAGGCAGTGCAGGCCTATTTGGCAAGCATCTCGTTTGTCGACCATCAAGTAGGACGATTAATTGATTGTCTGAAGCGCACATCACATGCAGATAACACATTTATCGTTTTGTTCAGTGATCATGGCTGGCACCTTGGAGAGAAGCAGGCGTGGGGCAAACAGACAGGCTGGATTCACTCAACCCAGGTTCCACTCATCTTCTGTGGACCCACGATACAAGCCGGCGCATTATGCGAAGAAACTGTCAGCCTGTTAGATTTGTTTCCAACCTTATCGGAAGTGGCTGGTTTTCCAACAACAGGCCTCGATGGTGTTTCACTCGCTCCTTTATTACGAGACCCGATTCACACAACAGAACGTGTTGTCAAAACTTACATCAACTCAGACGACTTTGTTCTGAGCAGTAAAGATTATCGATATATTCGCTACGGTGATGGAAGTGAAGAACTTTACGATGTCAAAAATGACCCTAGAGAGTATCGAAATATTGCCGGGGGTCCTGATTCACAGAAAATAATCACAGCACTCCAGAATAACCTACGATAAGAAGCTTCGCGCAAGCAGCACACAACCTCTCTTCCAACCAGACCACACTTCGGGCAACGAAATCAGAAGTTCATCCTAATACGTTTGATAACTTGCAGGCCTCTGTGAACCGCGACTTGGTGGATGTCAGGAGATGGAGTACACCCATTTGGTTTTCATCCATTTTTTCACAAATCATGGCTTCGATTCATCGATCTCATCCATCAGTCCATTCTCTGCAAATCGCAGAGTGGGGCCGACTGGCAAACGATGTCGAGAGTAGGAATCGGTCATATCCTCACACGCTGGCAGATCGGTGTGACCAGATAGGGAACCTTCACGAAGCAACAAGCTCCGCTGAACAACAAGATCAGGATCGACCAACGGCGAAAGACCATCGAAGCTGACTGGGTCACGAAAATGATCACCGTCGGCAACCTGCGTGGACATGAGAAGCACGTAGGTCAGTCCTTCTTCGAGCTGAACAGGTTCCGGCAAACGCTTGTATCGAAAAGAGTTTACTAATTCGCCGGAGGCACCTGGCTCCAGATGACATCGAGCAAGATCGTCCTGCATACCTTCAGAACGCACCAGAAGTCGAATCACATGTGAACTCTTTAACGAATGATTTTTGCCGTGAAGCGGGCTCTTCGTTGGCTGGTCACGGCCGTTATCCATTGGCACGGATCGAGCCGCACGAACTGGTTTATCTCGATCGTGATCATCAAACATTCCGAGGTGAGTTACCACCTTCCCACCTGCTCCAGGTCGCAACTGGAAGGTAAATCCAACTTCTCCAGTGACATCGTTCCTTAGATTATGCCACCCGGAATCTTGAATTACTGGACCACCACCCGTACCGCGCATGTGTCTGGCATGGCCACTGTTATGAATTCTTAATAGCGTGGATGCCAATCCATCAATGATGACAGTGGATGAAGCACCCGTATAAGTTTTAGTCTCATAAAGATCCTTCTCCAAGTCGTACAAAGCGATGGGCGTTGCCGCACCACGTGAGCCTCCCGACGCCCAAGGCATTGCCAATCCTCCTTCGACGATTAGTTTGTTCTGACCTTGGCGAATAGCCAACGCATCGTTGAGAAACGGTGGCCCCAAATGACAGAAGAAAACGCGTGGCCGTGTATCTGTTTTTTCAGGGTGGCCATGCCAATACGCGAATACATTGTGGCTGTCCTGTCCTTCTTCAGGGCTTAATGAATGCCCAATGATGTGAGCAAGTGTCGCATAGAGATCAGTCAAGGTCACAATGGAGCGATTGATCGTGTCTCCCTCAAGTACAGCTGGCCAGGAAACCATTAACGGTACTCGGATGCCACCTTCCCACAACTTGGCTTTCTTGCCTCGCAGTTCCCCGCTTTCCTGATTGGGCCCCAGATTATCTCCAACATTAGGACCGTTATCACTGGTGAAGATAATGAGCGTGTTCTCAATGAGTTTATGCCCAGGCCACCGCGGATCATTTGTCGCTTTTAGTTTTTCAAGCAGCTTGCCGAAGACAACGTCATTCTCCAGCACCATGTCCTCGCGATCATCCGCAGCAGACCCATCTGAGTAACGACTTTCGCCTTTGATCTTTGTCCCTGCTATTTTTTCCGGAACCGCATAATCGCCATGGGGGTTTCGTTGAAAATGATTGGCATTGGGCACGTAGTAAAGAAAAAAAGGCTGTGTGCCATTGCTTGACTGCCGCGTCAGGAAGCTTTCTGCTTCTTGCAGATACAGTGGACCGAGTTTACTGAGATCCCAGTCTGGTGCCGACAGAATGCGTCCTTTGTGATTCTTCATTCCGATCAGCTTCATCTGACTGCGATCAGTAAAGGTGAAGCGGTCGTTCCGAATCAGAATACGTGGCTCTGTATCGAGAGGCTCTTCGGTGTTTCCGGCAACGCCGTAGTATTCATCGAAACCGTGATGTGTTGGGCCATCCAATACTGGCTTCGTAAAGTCGACATCACCAAAAAAGAAATCTTCGGCGGGCTCACCGTCTCCGTTATCGAACGCCATGCCTACGTGGTATTTCCCGATACCAGCAGTACGGTACCCGTTCGACTGCAACATCTCTGGCAAAGTAACCATGGCCTTTTGGATCATTGGCGTGTTGGGTCCATGAGGGAGCCACCCCTGATACTTAAGGTACGACCGGTGGGCAAAACGACCAGTGAGTAGAGAATAACGCGTTGCACTGCACATAGAAGCTGGCGCATAGCCATCAGTGAACACAATCGCTGATTTTGCAAATTGCTTGAGGTGCGGTGTTCGTAGTGTTTTTTTGACAGGAGAACTTGCAGGAGATAACCGCACATCCAAATAGGCACTCGTATCACCGACCCCCATGTCATCTGCCATCATGATCAGAATATTAGGTTTCGTTGGACGGGTTGTGGCATCACCTTTAGGAAACGCAGATGCACCGTCATCCACTGCGAAAACGAAATGATTACCAAACCCAAACAGCAGGAAGACTGCTGTCATATGCAAAGTCAGAATGTGAAATTTAAAAAGCATGATGAATTGTGAGAACTCATGAAACCCATTCGGCATCTTTTAAGTTGAATTATCCAGAACAGTTTGGCTGAGTACATTTTTCTCGATGATCGATCTTGTTGCTTGGGCTCCTATTTCTGTTTCGATTCACGTTTGTTCCACACAAAAGAGCCACGTATAGTTTTACATACATTTGATCTGCACAAAAAGAAGTATGGATTGTCTTATCATCCATACGGTATAGATTCGTACGATTGCAAGGTGTCGTTGGTATTGAAACAGGGGGAAAAGCACAAATGCGCTACGTACGCTTTCGACATATTGTGACCGGCGGCCGATTTGGTCGCTACTGCCTTGTGATACCAGGCGTTGTTTGCGTTGCTGTTTCCTTTGCACTGACCGGATTCTGTGACGAAGCCGTTCCCGCCAAGCCTGCACCGCAGTACTACAAAGGCAACATCCATACGCATAGCTTATGGAGTGACGGTAACGACTTCCCAGAAATGATTGCTGAGTGGTATCGGACACACGGCTACAACTTTCTTGCTTTATCAGATCACAACGTGCTCAGCGAAGGTACGCGATGGATGAAACACAGCACGATCATTGAGCGTGGGGGCAACCTTACTCTGAAAAAATATCAGGCACGCTTCGGGAATGGATGGGTGGAAACGCGCGGCAAGGCTGACACAGACAACTACGCTATACGGCTCAAACCGCTCGATGAATTTCGTTCGCTGATCGAAGAACGTGGTGCGTTCATCATGATCCAGGGAGAGGAAATCAGTGATCGGGTTCAAAAAAAACCTCTTCACATGAATGCCACCAACCTTCAAGAAGTCATTCCTCCCTCTGGTGGATTGACAATTCGAGAGGCAATGGAAGCGAACCTTCGCGCTGTTGAAGATCAGGCCCGTCGCACTGGACGTGAAGTGCTTGTGCACCTCAACCATCCAAACTTTGGATATGGCATCACGGCAGAAGATCTTGCATTTGTTGTCCGGGAACGTTTTTTCGAAGTCTACAACGGCCATCCAAGCATCAATCATCTTGGTGATGACACCCACCCTGCAGTGGAACACCTTTGGGATATTGCAAATACAATACGTCTGAGTGAACTCGGTGCTCCACCACTATTCGGCATCGCCACTGATGACAGCCATCACTACCACGGGAAACCTGGAAGTCATACTGGCAGAGGCTGGATTCAGGTCCAATCAAGGTACCTCTCGCCTGAACACATAATCCGTGGAATCAAAGCAGGTGACTTCTACGCCTCAAGTGGTGTCGAACTGAAGGAGGTGTCATATGATGCCGTCGAAAACGTGCTTGCTCTTCGAATCAATGCAAAACCCGGCGTGCAGTACACCACTCAATTTATTGGTACAGCCAAAGACCATGGCACGACAGTAATTCCTGAGAACCAAGAGGAAGGCGAGCTGTCCTCGGAACACAAATACTCTTCGCCAGCGATCGGCAAAGTGCTGGCTACAGCCACAGGAGAAACCCCCCAGTACCGCCTGACTGGTAGCGAGCTTTACATCCGAGCCGTGGTGACAGCTGATCAGGACCACCCCGACCCTTCATTCAAAAGCCAGCAGCAGCAAGCCTGGACACAACCTGTCGGCTGGCGGGGACACCTCCAATAGCGAATGCGTGATCGACAAACGAGGGAACACTCAAACCCTGCTCACGCTTCCTTCACGGAGCAAGACGCTGCAATGTCCACTGACCCTGATCAATACGGGTAAAACACAACCGATCATGTAACCTGTTCGGACGACCCTGCCAGAACTCGATCCGTTCCGGAATCACCCGGTAGCCCCCCCAGTGCTCTGGCCGAGGGATCGCCGTCACGTCGGAATACCGTTCCTGATAGTCATCAAAGAACTGCTCAAGCGCGTCCCGACTTGGAATGACATTACTCTGCGGCGAACTCCAGGCACCAATCCGCGACTGACTGGGACGACTTTGGAAATAAACATCACTCTCCGCTGCAGTTACTTTCTCTACCCGACCCGCAATTCTGACCTGCCGCTCCAACTCAACCCAGTGAAACGTCACGGCGGCATACGGATTGGCAGCCAACTCCTTTCCTTTTTGACTGGAGTAATTGCTAAAGAAACAAAACCCTCGTTCGTCATACCCACGAAGCAAAACAATCCGGGCAGACGGCCGGCCCTCTGAAGTCGCCGTTGAAAGTGTCATTGCCTCGGGCTCTGGTAAGCCAGCCGCTACTGCGTCGTCGTACCATATTGTGAATTGCTGGAATGGATCACGATCAATTCCGTGCTCATCAAGGGCAGCTCGTTCGTAGCTTTTGCGAGCATGTGTTTCTCTTGAGGGCATTTCCGTTGAATCCTTTCACTACTTTGAGACCTTTGTGCAGCCCATCACCAGAGTTCTCATCGGCTTATTCAACACTCTGGCACTCAAGGCCGTAACATGTTCAGCCAGTTTACTCCGACATTCTGTTCTTTACATGTTATGAATGCGATCAAGAATGACTACATGCTTGCCTGGTCCCCTACCAATTTAATATGTCTTACTGCCCACAATGCGGGCACTCTCCGACAACCCAAAACGATCGCATCTTTCGAGACTCCCCACAATGAATGCACCGAGCATCTATTTTTGTAATTGCGTGGTAGGCAGAATCAATCACCACAAGAAGTACAAAAATTGCTGCTAAACCTGTTAACAGCCCGAGCATGACCGGATGCGCATTATCCACACCACCGAATGCCCTCACCGCAACTCCAATTGCGATAAGGGTCCCCATAAGTGTTGAATACACTCTCAATCGCAACCTTTTCAATTGAGCGTGTTTCATAAAATTGTGCACCTGCAATCGATCAATGGCCTACTTGAGGCGCATTGCTCACCCATCATTTTCCCCACAGTAGAAGAGTTCTTCTCGACGCCCGTGTCGAAACAGCAGGTGCATTGTATTTTCCTGGGAAAGCCGCTGAACACTGTAGCCAGAAAAAGCTGGCAAACCAAATGAGAAGGTCTCTTCTTATCCCAGCCCTGCCGAGAATACTGTCCAAAGCTCCGAGACTCCCTTTCTTTGGAATGACAGCCTCTTTTGGCCCATTTTCAGGCCCACTACTCGCATATTTCAGAAACCGCTGTACACTCAAAGACCTGAAATCGAGAAGTGGTTGCCCCAAATGTCTTGCGAGCGACTCTACAGATTTCAATATCGCTACACCCAACGGCCTTGGGTGCAGCGAAAGGTACATTCAATACAAGGTATTCAAGGGTAAGTAAAACAGATGGGTCATTACACCGGGGCTAAAGCTCGCATTAATCGTCGTCTTGGATCTATGATCTTTGAAAGTGCTGGAGCAATACGAGCATCCGAGCGTCGCTCAGATCCACCCGGTGTTCGCCAAAAGAGACGCAATAAACCTTCCACATATGGTGAAGGGCTGATTGAGAAGCAAAAGATCAAGTACTACTACGGTTTTGGAGAGAAACAACTCCGACGATTTTTTGCAAAAGCCGCACGGAAAACTGGTAACACCGGTGACATCTTTCTCATTGAGTGTGAGCTACGACTCGACAATGTTGTCAGAAGAAGTGGTTTTACAAAGACAAGGCCGCAGGCCAGACAGGGTATTGTGCACGGTCATTTTACTGTGAATGGCGTTCCTGTTGACAAACCTTCCTTCCAAGTTAAGCCAGGAGACATCGTTGATGTCCGAAGAAAAGGGAAGCTTGTCGATTTATACCAACAGGCAATTGCGACCCAGACTGGTGAACCATGTGACTGGATTAGTTCGGACAACGAGCGCCTGAGATTCACCGTTGACAGACGACCCGATAAGTCAGATGTCAGCCTACCTGTCAATATCAACAAGGTTGTTGAATTTATGTCTCGCTGACTGTGGTCTTTTCGACACCTAGCAAAACGACATTCATTCATTCGTTCTTTTCTGAGTCGTACAACTTTTGCTTTGCGCTCAGTTCACAGCGGACACTTGAACGAATCCCTCACTGCTGTCCTTGCTGCGACTTGCACGCTAGTCTGATCTGCTTTTGTTTTTCCTGCGTTGCTTTTTTAACAACCATGCATAGAGTTTTGGGTTCTCATACGTTTCAGTCCAGCTATCGTGGCCAGCATGTGGGTAGATTGTGATCTTTGGTCCTCCACCTGCTCTCCGTATTGCGGTAACCATGGATTCTGAAAAAGAAGCGGGGACAACCTTATCTTCTGCGCCGTGAAATACCCACGCAGGAAGATTGATCAAGAGTTTTCCATCGAGCGTATTTCCGCCACCACATATTGGTGCAATTGCAGCAAATCGCTCTGGGGAATAAGCCGCGAGATCCCATGTACCAAACCCGCCCATACTCAGGCCCGTTATATAAACACGCTCCTCATCAATATCATTCCTTTTTATAACTTCGTCCAGCAACACCGAAAGTCGCCAAGCCTCCCAACGACTTCCCCGCGGACATTGCGGGGACACGACAACAAAAGGAAATCTTGTTCCATTTTCGATAAGCTTTGGTGGGCCATGCTTTTTCACACGATTGATATCATTGCCACATTCGCCTAAACCGTGAAGAAAAAGCATCAGAGGCCAACCCTCAGCGGCCGGCTCTTCCTGTGGAACGGCAATAAGATATTGCATCTCCACAGCTACGTCCTTGCGAAGGTTTGCTACTTCCTGGAGGTGACCCTCTTGGCCAGAAGAAACTACAGGAAATAAAAAAACCACAATGAAACTTACAATTTTCTTGAACATTCGTTTACAACCTTCAGAAGATTTTTTCAACTCCTGAGATACTTTCTATGAGTAAACATCTCTTCAGGGGCCTGCTTGGCCTTCTTCTTTCCATTTGTCATCTACTTGCAACCGGATGGTCTCAAGAGACTCACGATGAATCTATCCGAAATCCGAGTTTTGAGTCAGACGATGGGTGGCATTATCTACAAGCCGGATCAAATGAATACTATGCCCCGGTTCACGGCACTCGTTATGCCGTGCTCAACGGAAGCGGTGATAAAATTGAACAGGAAACAAGCCTCTGGCTCTCACAGGGAAAAACATTCAACCTGACGGTCTGGGCACGAAGTATCTATGACGAAAACCATTCGCAACAACTTGCCAGTCCAACACAAGACTATCCAGACGGCACGAGTGAAACCTCACATATTCGGCTGGAATTACGAATTGGTAATAAATCACTCGCTGAAAATGAAGTAGCAATAAACCCTGTCGAAATACTTGGTGCACCACGAGAGTTTTCTAACGACGACGGCGGCAATATCTGGATTGACGGAGGGTATAGACATGCCTTTAGTGAGAGCCGATTTGTGCAGAGGTTGGAACTTGACCCCATTCATGACCCCTGGGAAATCGCTCCAGACTTTGAAGACTACCAGCGGGCACAGGAAGACCGTGGTGCCGTTTGCCCTGTCATCGTGAGAGACAGAAAACTCTTGTATGTTAGCACCTTCGAGGATCCGGAAGGTGAACGAGAAGAATATCACGCCATCCAATACATCGAGCCGACTGGAGAAGGTGCACCAAACTATCATTGGCCAGCAGCACCTCCTGAGAAATACGAGAACCTCGTTTTATCGCATGCTGGCGATGAAGATATCATTGCCTTCGATCCGTATGTATTTTTCGATGAGCTCGACCAAAGACTCTGGATGGCTTGGGGTGGGAACTTTATAGCAGTCACTGAACTAAATCCAGAAACCGGCCTTCTACTCCATGAGCAGGAAAATCCTGAAGTAATGACTCATGAAAAAATTCATGCAAGGGTTGCCGACCGGGCTACGAACCAAGAAGACGTGTGGACAGGCGATAACGAATGGATCGAGGGTGCCGCCATCTACCGAAAAAATGACTTCTGGTACTTATTTGCAAGTTACGGAAGCCTCATGGAAAGCTACACAATCCGAATGGGTCGCAGTCGTGATCCAATGGGGCCGTATGTTGACAAGGACGGCATACCTTTAACTCAGTTCAACAAACAAAAGCGACGTTTCGGAAATAGCTTCTTCCTCGGTGACGATGGGGCACAACTCGTACCAGGCCATCCACACTTCTGGGAAGAAGATGGACAAACATTTGTTGGATACGACTACAGGAAAAGTAAAAAAAGAGTTAATGGGACTGAAGAATCTCCTGACATATTTGGCATCCGAAAGGTGTACTGGAAACATGGCTGGCCAACGATCTGGACACCGATCTCTGTCAGTGTCTCAGCTGAGCAACACCCAGACCTTCTTGGACAAAACATTGTTCTGTCAATTGAAAATACAGGCGACCCTGGCAGTGCCGTCGCTGTCGACAACGTTTCATGCAGCGACGTCACCCACAATGAATGAAACCCCTGACATTTCAGCATCCAAAGGATTTCAGAGCCCGCAAAAGATTGAATGCATCGATACAGGTCAGTCTCATTCAGACTACCCCGTAATTTTTAGCAATGCCCTCCTCTCATTCAAAATGAGCACTACGTTTCTTTTCCTCTACAAGTGAACTTAGATAAGCAACAAGATCTCGCACCTCTCTTTTTGACAATTGCTTCACTAGGTCAGCAGGCATACCAGAAAGACCGGCCTGCATTTCATCGACATCATCTTTACGAAGTGTCACCAAGTCACCGTCTGCGTTCTGAATAACAAAACGATCAGCTTCTTCTTTTTTTATAACACCAGAATGAACCCGGCCCGTTGCCATCAAGAATTGGACTGTCGAATATCCGGGTGAGATCTTCGCACTCGGCAAAACAATGGACTCGAGAAGATACTCTGCTGTTTTTTCTCGACCAACTTTTGACAAGTTGGGCCCGACACTCCCTCCCCGCTCGTTGACCATATGACAACGAACACAAGTAACTTTCTTATTTTTAAAAAAAACTTTTTCTCCATACTCTACATTTCCACCCGAGAGGCACTCTCTGTAGTTCCCCAGAGGATCTTCCGGGTTTCTTTTGTTTTCTATTTCACCAGCGGCATCTACAAGAGACTTCACACCTCTCCTTTTTGCTGCTTCAAGAAGATCCAGCGTAATAGGAGAATGTGCATCTGCTGTCAGTTGCAATCGAAGGGCCTTCAAGAGAACGCTGTCTGCCTTCGTTGAACTCAGCTGACAAAGCATTTCAATGACCTGTTGCTGTTCGTCAGTCGAGTCACCTTGAAGCACATACTCCGCCTCTGCAACAGCTTCAGCTGGATCGATTGTTGCAAGTATGGTCCTAGCGACTTTACGCACTGCAGCATTGCCATCACGAAGCAGCGTACCAACGCAGTCTTTCAGTGTTGGGTCATGGAGACCGAACAAAGCTTTGAGTGAGGCTGCTCGAGCACCAGGCTCTTCTTCTACATCGTTCACTCTTGTCCACAACAAGTCGACCGCCGCTTCGACCTCAAAAAATGTCACCAATCCAGCGGCCTTGATTTTTACTTTTTCAGTCCCAGAAAAAAGATCCTGAAGGCACTGCGAAAGATGTTCGGTGAAATCGAGCGATGGCCTCTTTTCGACCGGACGATATTGACCTGAAAGACGATCAATATCCGATGGATTTTTCCATGCCATCAACGCGTCCATGGCCTCGACACGGATCTCCTCGCTTACCGATTGGTCAGCCGCGACTGCAAGTACCTTCTCCGCCTCAGGCAGACCACCAATCCGGAAGGATGCTGCGACAGCATATCGTTGGGCGATATTTGGAACGTTCCGACTACTCCCTAATCCAGCAAGACAGCGTATCGACTCTTTGTCTCTATTCTCGTATAGCCCACGAGCGGCTTCTGTCACAACTTGAGTATCCATATCACTAAGGAATGCTTCGAGTTGTGGAGATTGCATTCGCGCCAAGGCAACAACTGCCCCAAGCCGTACTGGCTGACGCGTATCGGACACGCATTGAACTAACTGATCTGCCGTCGCGCAAAAAGACAAAGATGAACAAACAGCACACCGAAGAACAGGGTCAACATTATTATTGCTAGCAAGAGTATCGAGCAGTGCGGGAACCGCTTGTACCAGTGTTTTTTTCTCGTGGCGGGCGATTCTCCCCAAAGCAATCGCAGCTGCAGCCTTTTCAGCCGGAGAACTTTTACGTTCATCTTTTTCAGTTAACGTATCGATCAGATAAGAAACAGTTTGTGGAAAATGCCCATCGCCCAGAACGACAATCGCATTCCGTCGAACCTCAGCATGAGAATCCTTTAGTAATGAAACGAGTGCTTGGTAATTGACCGCTTTCTTTCGAGACAATTGGCCCAAACCCCAAATTGCATGAATTCTTGCCAGGACGTCACGACTGGTATCAGTGCTTACCTCAAGCAGTGATTTCAACGCCCCACGATCAGCAAGAGTAAACTGCGCTCGCTGCCGAACACGTCGATCGTCATGTTCAAGGAGGTTGATAAGTTCGATGGTCGAAAGTTTCTCAAGGCCAACCTGCAACAGTTCAGCAATCTCTGTAGCTGCCTCTTGGGATGATGACGTAACCCGAATAATTCTGCCTTTACCTGTACCGTTCCAGCCACTTATCCAGTCAGATATATACATACTCCCGTCAAATCCAAAGTCCACATCTGTTGCAAGAACACCCTTGATGAACCACTCGCTGTCTTGTAACGCGAATCCTGCACCGTATTTCTCAACTGCAAAAGACCGTATCCCGCTCAGTGCTGGTGTTCCATAAAAATCGGCCAGAAAGAAATGATTATTGTATTGGGCCGGCAGTCCTGTACCCGGGTAGGCGACAAACCCGGACGGACCATCAGCCAAATTTGCAACAGGCGGAAGAATAGAAGCCGGCTGCACAGCGGCAGTCTTTTCATCACACCTGTAGGGCAACCAGATTCGCTCTCTATTCCATGGCCCCCGATCATCCAGGTATTGATAATACATTCGCCAGCCCGAATCTGATTCGGGAAGTACGTAGACAAGCCTTGCAAGATCACCGGAATCAGAATTATTGTCTCCCGTAAAAAGATTCCCATAGTCGTCAAAAGCAAGTTCCTGTGGATTACGAAGGCCATAAGCAAACTCTTCGAGGCCTGAACCATCTCGCTCGCATCGAAACACAGCACCACAGTATGGACGGTGTAAACGATTCCCTTCCGGCGTAATCACGTTGTAACCACGGTCTCCAATACTGAAATAAACACGTCCGTCGGGGCCAAGCGTGAGCCCGTGCATGTCGTGACCACGAAATGCAACCCGGACACCATATCCACTGTGCAATGTTTTCTTGACGTCAGCAATTCCATTGCCATCAGTGTCTTTCAACAACCACAAATTCGGAATGCATGTGTAGTAGACATCTCCATTAATTGCCAAGACGCCTGCACCTGTCCCGTCTTCAATCTCATTAAATCCGTCGGCAAAAGTAACTACCTTGTCGGCGACCGTATCCTGATCCGTATCAATAAGCAATCGCACACGATCTTCAAATTTAGAATAGTCATGCACTTTTTCACCAAGATGCTTACGAAACATTGCCAGCCGATCGGCAACACTCTGCGCTGCAAGATCATCTTCAAGCCATACAAGATGTTTTCGATTATCTTCGACACCTTTGCCTTGGCGAAATGTTTCACAAACAAACACTTGCCCCATTTCGTCAATTGAGAAAGCAACAGGGTTCGCAACCAGTGACTCATCTGCAAAGACGTCCACATGCATACCTGGAGGCAACTGGACGATTTCTGTGACTGCTATTTCGTTGCCTGATTCACTACCTTCTGTAGCTTTTCCTTCGCACAAAAATAACAGAACGGAAACGAGCACCAAAAGAATCGAAGAGGGGAAAAAGCCTGTATGATATTTCATCTCAATACGGTTTATGTCGAGGGACGGATAGGAGTCGCATTATGAAAATATACCGCTCCAAGTTTACCAGTGAAGATTCCTAGAAAAAATCGCCGCCTAACCTTGACTGTTTTTCAGCCTCATTGTCTCCCAGGCACCTGCGCCTTATACAAAAACAAGCCTACTTACAAAGCTATCGTGAGGGTGCTGCTAAGACATCAGTTCCAGCTTTTCCTATTGCTTTTTCTGCATCGCGCATACCGAAGCACCAGAACAAGGCCGGGTGTACAAAGAAATCAAGAATAGTCGAACTGATCAGGCCACCAAGAATGACTGTTGCCACTGGATAGAGAATTTCCTTCCCTGGTTCACCTGCAGCCAAAACAAGTGGCACCAACGCGATACCCGCAGTGAGCGTCGTCATCAGCATTGGTGCGACCCGCTCTTTCCCTGCTCGCTCTATCATATCTCGAGTAAACCCTTCTCCTTCATGTCGAACGAGATGAAGGTAATGAGCTATCAGGAGAATTCCATTCCTCGAAGCAATCCCACAGAGTGATATGAATCCAACCATACTTGCAATAGTCAATGACTGGTTTGTGAGTACGAGTGCACCAATAGCTCCAATAGCTGCCATAGGCAATGCCGAAAGTACCTGCAGAGAAAGATTTACAGAGTGAAATAACGTATAGAGAAGTACAAACATTCCACCCAGCGATACCAGACTTAACAAAGCAATCATCCTTGTTGCTTGCCTCTGGCTCTCAAATTGGCCTCCGTATTCAAGGAAAGACCCCGGGGGCAACCCAGACTCAATTGGTTTAAGCCGCTTCTGTATCTCTCGAACCACCCCATCAAGGTCACGCCCGACCGTATTACATTGAATAACAATACGCCGCCTCGCATTTTCTCGGTTAATCGTATTCGGCCCACTACCTTCCCTAATAGCAGCAACAGCATCGAGCGGGACTCGCCCACCCGTTGGCAGATTAATTGACAAGTCCCCCAGCTTTTCAACATCGACTCGATACGGTTCATCCATCCGTACAATAAGATCAAACACACGCTGACGATCAACTATTTGCGACACGGTTCGGCCGTACATTGCTGTCTGTATAAACTCATTGACTGTTTCAACTGTAAGGCCATACTGCACTAGTTTTTCTCGATTGATCTGAATCTTGAGTTGAGGCAATTCCGTTTGCTGCTCTACTAAAAGATCAGTAACACCGGACACATCAGCAATTGCCTCTTTTATCTGCTCGGCGTTTTTCCGTAATAAAACAAGATCGTCTCCATAAAGCTTAATGCCCACCTGTGCTTTTACTCCTGAAAGCATGTGGCTGATGAGATGCGAGAGAGGCTGTTCAACTGATGCGATAACGCCTGGGACATTCTCAACCTGTTCTCTGATATCCTGAATTGATTGCTCACGACTGCGGCTCGCAGTCGGATCTAAACATACAAGAATCTCTGATGTATTCACTCCTTCCGCGTGCTCATCCATTTCTGCCCTACCTGTCCGGCGACTAACGTTCAACACGCCCTCAACTGTTCCAATACGTTCATCAACCATCGCATTGATTGCATTTGATGTGACGAGCGATGTTCCTGGGGGCAAAAACACATTGACCTGAACACTGCCTTCGTTGAATGGAGGTAAGAAATCTCTCCCTAGCCGCGTAAGGATCACAACACTAGCTACACAACATCCAGCTACCACCACTAAGACAATTGCTGGATACCGAATGCTGAAACGATTCGCCCACCCTACTAAAGATTGGGAAACTTTAAGAACAAAGCTTTTGCGATATTTCCGAGAACCAGTCGAACCAGACAACAACCAGTACGACAGAACAGGCGTAACCGTTAAGGAGACGACAAGAGATGCAAGGATAGAAATAATATAAGCCAAGCCGAGGGGCATAAATAACTTCCCTTCAATTCCCCCGAGTGCAAAGAGTGGAACAAAAACAAGAACGACAAGAGATGTACTAAAGACAATAGAACTTCGGACTTCCCGACTTGCTTCATAAACAACACGAAGAATTGGATGGGGTACTGTCCGTTGACTATTTTCACGAAGACGACGGAAAATATTTTCAACATCGACAATCGCATCATCAACAAGTTCACCTACTGCAACAGCCAATCCACCTAGAGTCATTGTGTTAATCGACATACCAAGAACCTGAAAAACGATGGCCGTAATCATGATCGATAGAGGTATTGCCGTAAGCGTGATGAATGTCACACGAGCATTGAGAAGAAACAAGAACAAAACAACAATGACAAGCAAGACGCCATCTCGTAATGCCTCGATTACATTCGAAATACTTAAATCAATAAATGTTTTTTGCTGATAAAGATCTGGGATGATTCGAATATCAGCCGGGAGAGATTGCCTGATACTTTCTATTGCACTAAGGACATCCTCGGTCAAACGACGAGTATCAGCACCTGGTTGCTTTGAAACAACTACGAGAACGGCCGGCTTTCCATTGACAGCCGCATCGCCTCTTTTTAATTGCGCCCCCTCTGCAACTCGAGCCACCTGCCCCAAGACTACCGGGCGGTCCTCCCTTGCCTTCACCACAACAGCCTTCAAATCATTTACTGTTTTGATTCGGCCTAATGCGCGAACCAGCAACTCATTCCCGGCTCGCTCGAGATAGCCACCAGTAGCATTTGAATTGCTGGCTCGGACGGCCTGCTCAACATCATGAAGCGAGACTCCGTATTGCAACATCAAATCAGGGTTAACCAACACCTGAAACTGTTTGCGACCACCACCCATAGTGATAACTTGCGCAACTCCTGGCACGGTCAACAGACGCTGACGAACAACCCAATCTGCGAACGTTCGTAGGTCAATAGGAGCCGTTTTACCATGAACGCTTTCGATGCCAATATGCATAACCTGCCCCATGATCGAAGAGATTGGCGCAATATGAGGACGCATGCCTTTCGGCAGTCGCTCTTGCGCTGATCCAATCTTTTCGGCAACAATCTGACGATTGATATAAACATCTGAGCCCCATTCGAATTCAACCCAAATGACAGAAAGACCAATACCTGACGAACTTCGTACTGTCTGAACACCGCTCGCCCCGGTTAAAACTGCCTCAAGCGGCACGGTCACAAGCATCTCTACTTCCTCAGGAGCGAGCCCGCTTGCCTCTGTCAGAATTGTTACTCGTGGCCGATCAAGATCCGGGAAGATATTGATCGGAAGGTTACGCCAAGCCAAGCCACCATAAAAAAGAATTGCTAAAGCAGAGACAGATGTTAAAACCCGATAGCGAAGTGCGGCTCGTATAACAACATCAAGCATGACATTCCCTTGTGCAGAGACAGGTAGCAGGTTTAGTGGGTATGTCCTGAATGATGATCAACAGTCGTTCCTGATTGACTCTTCAATGCGAATTGAAGCTGCTGTGCAGCGGTGAGAGCAATAATGTCGCCCGGATGGATTGACCCGTCATTCGCAAGAACAACACATTTTGGATCACGAAATTCAACCTCAACAGCTTGTTGATGGAAGTGATCTCCATCCGCAATAAAGACGTAGTGTTCGACACCATCTTCAGCCACCGCAGTGGCTGGCACAACCATCCGGTCCGGCCACTCCTCAATTGGAACTCGCAGTCGCACTCTTTGACCGGGGCGATATCGCCAATTCAGTGTTTCCGAACTCAGTTCACCGGGCAGACCAGATAGCTTTTCATTCGGAAGCGACACAAAAAAGTGCAATGTTCTCGCTTCTGCATCAACTTCACTAGCAAGGTAGTCTATTGTAAGTCCCGGAATGTCCCTAGATTCCCCAGACGCAGTCTCAAGCATTGCAACGACGGGCCTGCCCTCTGAAGCAGCTTCACTAATTTCAATCGCATCTTTTTCAAAAGCCTCCGCATCAATCAATAATGTTTGATGATCGACTAATACTGCAAGCGTCACGCCGGTTTCAACATATTGGCCACGCTCGACATCGAGCTGCTGCAGCAGGAGCATGGGCTGTCCCTGCGCATCATCGATAACAAGCTCATCCTCATACGGTGCCCGGACTATGACGGTGCCTAATAATGTACGGCTTTCTTGAATCGTCTTTACTTGAGATCCAGAAAGTCCGTGCAACAGCAGGGCCTGCCTCTGTGCGAGTTGGCGACCCTCTAGTTTTTGTAATTCATATTGCTGGTCGAGAATCCTCTTTTTTGCAATCAGGCCCTCTGTATTGATACTCTCAAGCCGACGAAGCTCTCGTTGAACAACATCAAGTGCTTCCGACGTAGCAAGCAAATCAACCTGCAACTGTACGAGTTCTTCGTGCGTTAACCGTAGTTCAAAAAGTGGATCGCCTGGTGAAACTGACCTTCCAGGTGTTTGATAGACCTGAGTGACATAACCGGTAATTGGAGCAATCACTGTGTACTGAGATCGACCAGGCTTCTCAACAATAATCCCAGGAACAATGACGGGTCGGCTGTATGACTTGACTGACACTGCCCCTTCACGTAGCCCGATACCGTTTCTC